>NZ_CM152617.1:0-2937631 GCF_056583465.1 Lacticaseibacillus sp. YLM2-1 | reverse complement strand
TCATGCCCCTCCTCCAATTATGTCCGGTAGCAAACCAGCTTATAGCTATGCTGACGGACATTCCTATATAAAAACGCGCTCATTGGCACCGAAACCTGCGTGTAAGAACCTTGACTGCAATGACCAAAGCCCGGTCATCACAGGCAAGGCCAATACACGCCGATTATTCAACGCGCCAATTCACGCTCTGCTGAAACGCGCTCGCATGTCCAGAAATCTCCACATAAGGACCTCGAGTCTAAATGGCCAAAGAGCAGCCATTTAGACTCGAGGCCACTTATGTTCCGGTTTCTAACCGGGCATGCGAGCGCTCTGCCAAAACGCGTTCATTGGCGCAGCAACCTGCGTGTAAGAACCTTGACTGCAATGACCAAAGCCCGGTCATCACAGTCAAGGCCGCTTACACTTCGGTTACTGAACGCGCCAATTCACGCTCTGTAAAAATAAGTTTAGCATTGCTGGCGTAAGTTTTCCACAGAAAGCACAGTTTTCCACAAACAAAAAATTGAGAAATGAACAGGGTGCGAACAGACTATCCCCAGGGTCGGGGACAACGAAAGCGTGATGACAATAAATTCGCAGTTATGCACATTGACACTGTGGAACAAAAACCTTGTAGCAGTAAGTGTTTCACAAGATATGAACAGGGCTTTGACAGCTTGTGGATAACTTTCTTCACACCCCTGTTTATCTGCGAATTTCCTGTGATTGGTTTGTGGAAATGACCGAAACCTAAAAATTTGAGACACAAGTTATCCACAGGTTCATAACTATCTGTGGATGTCGTGTCATCATCATGAGATCCTGCTTTCAATGGAAAAAACCTTGACGATAGTTGCTTCCTCGTGTAAACTCGGATGATGTCTGATAATGCAAGTCATCTTAATAAGATAAATCGTTTTTCATAGGAGGTGTCGTCAATGACAACCAAACGGACTTTCCAACCAAAGAAACGTCACCGTGAACGTGTTCATGGTTTCATGAAGCGGATGAGCACAAAGAACGGCCGCAAAGTTTTAGCACGCCGTCGCGCTAAAGGACGTAAAGTATTATCTGCCTAAGCCACTGACCGCGTCAGTGGTTTTTTTTAGAGCGCAAACAAACGCAGTTAGGAACCGGAGCGTAAGCGGCCTAAGTCGTGATGACCGGTCTTTGGTCATTGCGACTTAGGTCCTTACGTGCAGGTTTCTGCGCTTGTTTGCGCGTTTCGGCGGCAGCAGCATGACCCCAATGAACGGCAATGGCCCAATCGTTGGTCGTTGCCGTTCATTTTCTGCTCAACAGCTTAATTTCAATGTGCAGATTAGAAACCAGCAACAAACCGCTGATACATATAGGAAAACACCGAGTCATCTTGTATACTTAGAACCAGATTGTGAGGGAGCATCATTGCGCAAGTCATATCGGATCAAAAAAGAAGCTGAATTTCAGAATGTGTTTGACCATGGCGATTCGGTTGCCAACCGCAATTTTGTGATCTATCACATGAAACGCGACCAACCGCATTTTCGTGTTGGTATCTCAGTGGGGAAGAAAGTTGGCCACACTGCGGTCATGCGTAACCAGATTAAGCGCTATATTCGGCAAAGTTTACAGGAGTTAAAACCTAATATTGACGCGCAAACCGATTTTTTGGTTATTGCACGTAAATCTGCTAACCAGCTCGACATGGCTGGCACCAAGAAAAATTTGATTCATGTCATGCGATTGGCTGGCATCCTGAACGAAGACATCGAGGTCATCTGACCAGAGCGTGAGCAGGCGCGTTTAGAAACCGGAGCATAAGCGGACTCAAATCTAAATGGCTGGGCTTTAGCCATTTAAATTTGAGGTCCTTCTGTGCAGATTTCTGCGCCTAGCGACCGCGTTTAAAAAAGAGAGGGATCATTTGTGAAAAATCGTCAAATCAAACGTGTGCTCGTCATTTTGAGCATGCTAAGTCTGGTCTTCATTTTGACGGCCTGCGGAACCGGACCCGTTACGCAAAATAGTACGGGGTTCTGGGATCGCTATGTTGTCTACACAGCCGGTCAATTTGTTATCTGGCTGGCGAATTTGTTCGGTGGCAACCCTGGTGTCGGGATTATTGCCTTCACCTTGATCATCCGAATTTTGATTTTCCCGCTGAGTTACATGTCAATCAAGAGCATGTCCAAACAGCAGGAAATTGCGCCGCAGCTAAAAGAACTACAAAAGAAGTACAGTTCAAAGGATACGGAAACCCAGACACGACTGCGTGATGAAACACAGAAACTTTATGCTTCAGCTGGGGTTAACCCAGTGATGGGCTGTCTGCCGATTGTGATCCAGATGCCATTCCTGATTGCGCTGTATCAAGCAATTTTGCGCACATCATCACTGCAAACGGGTACTTTCCTTTGGATGAACCTGTCACAACCAGATCCGTTGTGGATTATGCAGATTCTGGCAACTTTATTCACGTTGGGTACTAGTGTCTTATCCATGATGGCACAACCAACGCGTAATTCTAGCAGCTGGCTCATGATGATCGTCTCGCCTGTCATGATTTTCGTTTTCTCAATTACCTTGCCAAGTGCGCTGGCCATTTACTGGGTAGTTACCAATGCCTTTTCAATGATTCAGCAGTTGCTGATCCAGAACCCATTCAAGATTCGCCGCGAACGTGAAGCAAAAGCGCAGGCTGAAAAAGAAAAAGAACGGGCACTCAAGCGAGCGTACAAAAAAGCAACCAAACGGCGTAAATAACAACGGGAGGAAGCAAGATGCCAACCTTTCAAGGCAGTACGATTCAAAAAGCCATCGAAACTGGTCTCAAGCAGCTTGGCTTGCCGCGTGATGCCGTTAGCGTTGAAGTCGTTCAAGAAAATAAGAACGGATTTCTGGGCTTGATGCGTAAGCCAGCGATTGTTAATTTAAAACCCTTGGAGCCGCCGATAGACGCTGATCCGACGCCAAGCGACGATCCGCCTGCCAAACCGCGGGCAGGGAAAAAACTTGCAACGGCTTTAACTGATGGTGCAGGCAAGAAAATTGCCAGTGCTTTCAACGATATCACCACCAAAAAGCGAGATAATCAAACCGCATTGGCCATGGTGCAGAGTTATCTGGAAGACATCACCACTGGTATGGGGATCGACACTCAAGTCACAAGTGAACGGCAAGGTAACACGGTCACATTTCAGTTGAAAACAGATGAAGAAGGCCTGTTGATCGGTAAGCATGGCAAAATCATCAATGCAATTCAATACTTAGCCCAAACTGAGTTCAATCATTATGCCAAAAGTAAATGGACAATCATGCTTGATGTCGGCGATTATCGCGAACGACGGCAGGCGACCGTCACACGTTTAGCAGAACGCACCGCTCGCGAGGTTTTAGCAACTGGCAAAGCCGTCTATCTCGACCCGATGCCATCATTTGAACGCAAAACGATTCATACGACACTTGTGGACAATACGTACGTTGAGACCCATTCAGAAGGCGTCGATCCTCGGCGATATGTCGTAGTCACACCCAAAAGACCGTAACTAACTTTTGACAAGTGACCGTTGCTTAAGTATGATAGTCACAGTTTAATAACGATGAAGTAGTCAAAGTGCTTTATCCAGTCTTTCCCTGATAGGGGGAAAGACTGGATTTTGCGCTTTTTTTGTAGAGCGCAATCAGACGCGGTTAGAAACCGGAGCATAAGTGGCATCAGACCTAAATGGCTGGTTTTGCCATTTAGGTCTGATGTCCTTATGTGCAGGTTTCTGCGCCTGATTGCGCGTTTCGGAACCGCCTAGCCCCCTAACCAGAAAGTCTGGGCTTTGGGCCATCTGGTTGGACTGTCCTTCGCATAGCCGAGATGCGCCTGATTGCGCGTTTCAGAGGCCATGAAGGGATTGGCCTTTATCACACAAATCCCTACATGCAGGCTCTACAATTCCATTGCGTGTTTCAGAGGTCGCCACATCACTCGTCCGCCTCAGTCGCCTGCCATGTCCAATCCCATCAACTCATTTTTCTTACCGAATCATCTCAAAAAGGAGTCTTTCAAATGTCTGCATCTATCACTGCGTACGACACCATCGCTGCCATCTCCACCCCGCCTGGCGAAGGTGCTATCAGCATCGTTCGGCTCAGCGGTGAGACAGCCGTAGCGACAGCTAATCAAGTTTTCAAGGGAAAAGACCTCTCGCAGGTTAAAAGCCATACGATTCATTATGGCCATATTGTCGACCCTGAAAGCGGCGAGTTGATTGATGAGGTCATGGTTAGTGTCATGTTGGCACCTAAGACCTTTACCCGTGAAGATGTTGTCGAGATTAATTGTCATGGCGGTATTGTTGCCACTAACCGCATTTTGCAGTTGCTCTTAGGCGAAGGCGCACGGATGGCTGAGCCAGGTGAGTTCACCAAGCGGGCATTCCTGAACGGCCGCATTGATCTCACAGAAGCTGAGTCGGTCATGGATCTGATTCGAGCCAAAACCGATCGGGCGATGCAGGTGGCAGTCAATCAGCTAGACGGTAATCTGCATACATTGATCAAGCGCCTTCGTCAGGAAATCCTCGAAGTGTTGGCACAGGTGGAAGTCAACATTGACTATCCTGAGTATGATACTGATGAAATGACCACCAAAATGCTGCTTGAAAAGGCGCAAACCGTTCAAAAAGCTATCAGCAATTTGCTGAGTACCGCCAGTCAAGGCAAGGTCTTGCGCGAAGGTTTAGCCACCGCAATTGTTGGCCGTCCCAACGTTGGAAAAAGTTCGCTGTTAAATCACATGTTGCATGAGGATAAAGCGATTGTGACCGATGTAGCTGGTACGACTCGTGATGTGCTAGAGGAGTATGTCAACGTGCGTGGTGTCCCGCTAAAACTGGTCGACACAGCCGGTATTCATGACACGACTGACAAAGTCGAGAAAATCGGTGTTGAACGCTCACGTCAAGCCATCACACAAGCCGATTTGATTTTGCTAGTGTTGGATCAAAGTGAACCATTGACGGATGAAGACGAACAGCTCATTCAAGCAACAGCTAATAAAAAACGGATTATCGTTTTGAATAAACAGGACTTACCTGCACAGCTAGATACCACCGCCTTGTTGAAGTTGGTTTCGCCGGATGAAATCATCAAGACCGCTATCCCGACTAGCGCAGGCATGGATGCCTTAGACGAACGGATTGCGAAGTTGTTCTTCGGCGGCATCGAAAATAGCCAAACAACAGTGATGGTTTCCAACGCTCGGCAGATCGGGCTATTACGCCAAGCCAACAAGAGCTTGGACGCTGTGATCGCCGGAATCCATGCTGGTATGCCAATTGATCTCGTGCAAATCGACATGACTGCGGCGTGGGATAAACTTGGTGAAATTACTGGTGAAAGTGCGCCAGATGAACTAATCACCCAATTGTTTAGTCAATTCTGCTTGGGCAAGTAAAGCTCAGTGCCAATTAGAAACTTATTCATGGAGGAAATCGAATGCCTGATGTCAAAAAATTTGAAGCCGGTACCTATGATGTCATCGTTGTTGGTGCTGGTCACGCTGGTTGTGAGGCCGCTTTGGCAGCCGCGCGGATGGGCCAAAAGACGTTACTATTGACGATCAGCTTGGAAATGCTGGCGTTTATGCCGTGTAATCCAAGTCTGGGCGGCCCAGCCAAGGGAATCGTAGTGCGTGAAATTGATGCACTCGGTGGTGAAATGGGCAAGAATATTGATCGAACATATATTCAGATGCGGATGCTTAACACCGGCAAGGGCCCAGCCGTTCGTGCATTACGGGCCCAGGCTGATAAGGCAGCCTATCACCGCAGCATGAAACACGTGATTGAAAACACGCCAAATCTGGATCTGCGTCAAGGCCTCGCTACTGAGGTGCTCGTCGAAAATGGCCAAGCTGTCGGTATCGTGGCGGCAACTGGCGCAATGTATCGGGCCAAGAGTGTTGTTTTGACCGCAGGCACCAGTTCTCGCGGCAAGATTATCATCGGTGAGTTGATGTACAGTTCTGGCCCTAATAACAGCCTGCCAAGTATCAAGCTGTCAGAAAATCTTGAACAGCTCGGCTTCAAATTGCGGCGATTTAAAACCGGGACTCCGCCGCGAGTCAATGGCAACACCATCGAATTTGATAAAACCGAGGAACAGCCTGGCGATAAGACTCCGAATCATTTTAGCTTCACGACGCCGGATTCAGTTTATTTGAAGGATCAGCTTAGTTGCTGGATGACTTACACTAATGCAACGACCCATCAAATTATTCGCGATAATTTGGATCGGGCGCCAATGTTTTCCGGTGTGATCAAAGGGGTTGGCCCGCGCTATTGCCCATCAATTGAGGATAAGATCGTTCGTTTTGCTGACAAGCCGCGGCATCAACTGTTTTTAGAGCCAGAAGGTCGCGATACCTCCGAATACTATGTCGGTGATTTTTCGACTTCTATGCCAGAAGAAATTCAACTGAAAATGCTGCATAGTGTGGCTGGGTTGGAACATGCCGAACTCATGCGTGCCGGGTATGCAATTGAGTACGATGTGATCGAGCCATGGCAACTGAAGGCCACGTTAGAAACCAAAGTCGTTGATAATCTTTTCACTGCCGGCCAGATGAATGGTACCAGCGGCTATGAAGAAGCAGCTGGCCAAGGCATTATGGCTGGCATCAATGCGGCGTTGCGTGCCCAAGGCAAAGGGCCGTTCACGCTCAAGCGTTCCGATGCCTATATTGGTGTGATGATTGATGATTTGGTGACTAAGGGCACGAATGAACCTTATCGCCTGTTGACCAGCCGTGCTGAATATCGACTTTTGTTGCGCCATGACAATGCCGATCTGCGGCTGACACCAATGGGCCATGAGCTTGGTTTAATTAGCGATGAGCGCTATGCTGAATTTTTGGCAAAGCGTCAGGCCATTGAAACTGAACTTAACCGGCTGAATACGACCCGGTTGAAGCCTAAAGACGTGAATCCATGGCTAGAGGCCCATCATTATGCGCCACTTAAGGATGGCGTCTTGGCTAGCGACTTCCTGAAGCGGCCGGAAATCGACTATCAGACGATGGCGCAATTCTTGCCAGATAATCCGACTTTGGATCATCGTGTCATTGAGCAGGTTGAGATTCAAATTAAGTATGCTGGCTATATTGCAAAGGAAGAAGCCAGTGTCGCCAAACTGAAGCGCCTAGAAGGCAAAAAGATTCCGCTACGTATTAACTACGCGGCCATCAATGGTTTGGCAACTGAAGCACGTCAGAAGTTGGTTAAAATCCAGCCAGAAACCATTGCGCAGGCGAGTCGTATCAGCGGCGTCAATCCTGCCGATGTGGCGATTTTGTCAGTGTACATTGAGCAGGGACGCATTAGTAAAGTGGCCCAATAAATTGGAAACCGAATTGCCAAACTAGCTGGCGATTCGGTTTTTTTGATGCCAAGCCAGCCCGGGGAGAGACCGACGTGTAAGTAGCCTTGGACGGGGGCGCGTGATCATGAGAAGCAACAGTTTTGTGCTTTGAAGCAACCTTTGATAAGCTGAAAAAGTCTACTGGACATGACGTTTTTTTGCCTTGTCACTGTCGGCGAATTATCGATTTAAAAAGTGGGGAACGGCTAAGTAGCAAGATGAAATTAGAGGAGTGGTAACCATGTTAGGCTTTTGGACATCTAGAGCACTACTTTTTTTCTTTTTATTTCTGGTGCTCATCTTATTAGGACTTGGGATAGTCGTCATTTTGCGCAGAAAAGATTTTTCATTAGCAGTGAAACTGGCTTTGGCGCTACTGCTGATAATCGCATTTTTAGGCATTGGTTATGTTTTGTTATTTATTTCTTTCATTGGTTTTAACACGCCATAACGCGCTTGTGTTTTCATTTGTTTAAGGGGTTAATAAATGAAAAACCTTTTCAGAAAAATTTGCTGGCTATTGCCTAATGTCATCACTTGCCACCGCTATCAAAAAAGCCGACAATTAATAAAATGCAAAATGCGGAAACGCGATCTTGAGGAGCAAACGCGATGAGTCAACCAGGAACAGAGGAAATTTTAGAAGTCTGCGGCAAGGTGGGAGAGATTTTACTGAATGCCGGCGCCGAGACATCACGGATTGAGACAACCGTGGAATATATCGGGCATGCGGCAGGGGCAAGCGTTGCGTGTTATGCCACGATTACGGCAGTTTTTGTCAGTTTGGAGAACGAAAGTCGTACGCGCTTAATCAAATCAACATTAGGCGGATTCAACTTGCAAAAGGTCGATGAGTTGAATCAACTGTCACGTGAATTCGTCGCTCATCGGATAACATTTGAAGCCCTTAAGCAAGAAGTTGCGCGAATTGATCACCAAGTCATTAATTTCCCATGGTGGGCGCGGATTCTGGGCGCCGGTTGGGTTTCGGTCGCGCCAATGCTGCTTTTCAAAGCGACAAATGGTGATTTGGCTTTAGCCTTTTTTGTTGGTATTTTTGGTTATCTTGCGGCTGAGTATGTCGGTCGCCGCACGACGACGCCTTATTTCAAAGAAGCGACTGGTGCCTTTGTGGTGGCCATTTTAGCGGAATTACTGGTGAGCATCGGGTGGGGCGATAGTTCCGGCAATATTATTATTAGTGCCCTCATGCCGTTGGTTCCTGGGGTGGCCATCACCAATGCGATTCGGGAAATTCTTTCGCGGCAAATCATCAGCGGCATTGTTCGCACTGTAGACGCCATTTTTGTAGCTGGCGCGATTGGTTCTGGGGTCGTTATTGCGATTGTACTGAATAATGTTTGGGGAGGGCGCTAGCATGCGCTTATTAATTGAATTTCTGATTAGCGTCTTGTCGAGCATCGGGTTTGGCGTCATCACCAACATCCCCAAACGCGCCTTGCTGCCAGCTGGGATCACAGGCGGCGTTTCGTGGTGTGCATACTGGCTCATCAGCCTGCAGGATCACAGCCTCATATTGCCGAACTTCACGGCCACGGTGATCATCGGATTGCTGGGGAATTATTTTGCTATTCGTCACCGGGTGCCGGTTAATACGATTTACATACCAAGTCTTGTATCACTGGTGCCAGGCGGCATTGCTTACCTAGGTGCGCGCAGTTTCACCATGGGAAAAGCCGCGAGTGCTGCGCGGCAAATCTATAACGTCATTTTGATTGCGATGGCACTGGCAGTCGGTTTTGTGGTCGCGGAGGTTATTTTTAAGGCCGTTCGACCGCAACTTGTTCGCCTAATTGCAAAGTTGCCGAAAGTTCAGACAAAATCACAGAGAGGAAAAAGACCATGACTTTAACAGAACAATTGATGCAGACACTGGCTGCCGATGAATCAGAAATGCTTGCGATTCGGCGGCATCTCCATGCCCATCCGGAAATTTCGTTTCATGAGAAACAAACGGCTGCTTATATCAAACAATATTATGCAGCCTTGAACGTCCCCGTGACGCCGTGTGGGGAGGGCTATGGCATGTACGTTGATATTCAAGGCGGTCAACCGGGACCGACGTTAGCGTTGCGGGCGGATTTTGATGCCTTGGCGATTCAAGAGGATAACGACCTGTCGTTCAAGTCTCAGAATCCTGGGGTGATGCATGCGTGTGGCCATGATGCGCATACGGCTTATTTGCTGGTGTTGGCTAAAGAATTGATCAAGATCAAAGCCAAATTGGCCGGTACCATTCGAATCATTCACCAGCCCGCTGAGGAAGTCTCTCCAGGTGGTGCCAAGGGGATGATAGCAGCAGGGGTTCTCGAAGGCGTTGATAATGTGTTAGGCGTTCATGTCATGTCATCGATGCCGACAGGGTTGATTAGCTACCATACAGGCGCAACCCAAACCGGGCGGGCCAACTTTACCGATACGATTATCGGCAAAGGCGGACACGCTTCTATGCCGCACCTGAGCAACGATGCTATCGTGGCTGGCAGCTATTTGGTGACGGCACTGCAAACGATTGTGTCGCGGCGAGTTGATCCTTTTGACACGGCAAGCGTCACCATCGGCTCATTTGACGGCGCTGGTTCTTTCAATGCGATTAAGCAAGACGTTGTATTGAAAGGCGATGTCCGGATGATGAAGGAAACAACGCGCAAAACGATTCGACAACAGATCGTCACCATGAACCAAGGACTAGAAACCATGTTTGGGGTTAAAACAAAGCTGGACTATGATGACAATTATCCGGTTTTGATGAATGATGCGACCTTAACCGAAAATGCGATGGCCGCGATCAAAGCAGCAAATATTCCGGAGATTAAGGCCATTAAGGACACTGGCGTTCAAGACCCATCCGAAGATTTTGCGTATTTTGCCCAAAAGGTACCAAGCAGTTTCTTCTACATTGGCTGTCAGCTGCCAGACGGCTCTAATCATCCTCACCACAGTCCCGACTTTATGATGGACGAAGATGCGATTCTGATTGCTGCCAAGGCTGTTGGCGCGGCGGCGTTAGGGTATTTGCAAAATGAATCGACAACGCGATGAACAGGTAGGACTTTGCGCGGTCATTGTTTGATAGGGATGCTTTCATACAAAAACGAAAAAACCTTGCAACCATTTTAAGAGGGCTGCAAGGTTTTTTAAAATTTTTGTGAAACAGTATTCATTAGATTGTCCGATTTCGGACTTTAAGCTGCTGGCTCACTGGTGACTTGTTCCACTTTTGTCATCGCATCTGCTACTTTGGCAGGGGTTAAAGTTGGATCAACCAAGATGAAGGTTTCATCTGGTTTAGCGGCGAATTCGGCCACTTGCTTAATCTTTTCATCGACTTGATCGGTGACATGCAAATCTTCAAGGTTCAATGGCAAACCGATTTTTTCATAGAATGGAATCAAGTTGCGAATTTCGGTATCATCGCCGGTTTCAGCCAGTTGCACCAGAATGCCGTAAGCCACTTTTGAACCGTGCAAGATGGCATGAGTTTCTGGTAAGTAGGAGAGGCCATTGTGAGTGGCGTGAGCACCGGCAGCGCGACCATCAATGCCGCCGAAGCCACCGACTTCACCAGCCAAGCCGATAATGGTATCGGCAACCGCCTCAAAAGCCGGGGTGTCGCGGCCGGCATCCAAATCGGCCAAGGCCTGTTCAGCATCTTTAAAGAGAATCTTTTGAATCGTTTTGGCCGCGGCACGACTCAACTGGCCGTATGCCTTTAACTGATCCACTTTATCACGGGTAATGCCGTCCATCTCATACCATTTGGCCAAGGTATCGCCAATTCCAGCAACAAAGAAATCATGTGGGGTGGACAATAAGAGGTTATAGTCTACCAAAGTAATATAGGCAGATTTTTTAAAATATTCAACGTAACTAAAGGTATGACCTTGCGGATGATAAATCGCAGCAAGCGGTGTGAATGGCGCACAGTTAGAGGCCAAGGTGGGGATGCTGATGAGCTCAGCACCCAAGGCTTCGGCCGCAACTTTGGCGGTATCGATCAAGCGACCAGCACCGATTCCTACCACGGCATCAGCATGACCGATTTCCTGTGCAAGTTCGTGGCCATTTTCATCACTGGCGGAGCCGTCGTAATGGTAGACTGGCAGGCTCAGTTCGCCGGGATAAACCTTGGCGAAAGCAGCAAAACTTTTTTCGCCGGTAATCACAACTGGTTGATTAAAATCCGCTAAGATCGTATCTAAGTATGCCAAGGCACCTGACTCACTCACAAAACGATTTGCCCCAGGGCGTAGTTCCAAATCTAACTTCATCGACAAAACTCCTCTCATGTAAATCTCATCTTATGTGATAATTTTTAACATACGCGATGTTCTGTATGAAGTCAACTAGAAAATGAAAACAATCTGCAAAGCCTTGTTGTTACGATTACAACAAAATGCTTGCCATTTGTTTAGAATGCAAACAAACGAATCTTAATTAAAAATATACTGATAGAATGATGAAAAGCTTTGAAGATAAGTGTGGTCAGAAGCTCAACTTAAGCGAGTTAACAATTCATTGATCTATTGTTGGTGTGGTGAATGTGGCCAAGGTCCCAGGCAGGGGTTTAAGGTTACGAGCGAAACGAGTTGCTGATGAGTCCGGCACGATTAAAAGAAGCAGCTGCGCCAAAATTGGTAAGTAGGGTCTGCTCTAAAAAGATACTTGTCAAAAGACACGATGGATCGTTGACCAACATCGTGTTTTTTTATTGTGAGCGAAGATGCAGCTGATTTGCAGAAACAACAGAGGATCGGCGATACATTAAAAAACAAACACTTAAGTTAATGCCGGTTTCAGACTGATTCTATCGCAATATTTATAAAATTATTTTCTGAAAATTGGCTACGGAATTTTCCGTTTTTTTAATAAAATCAGTTATATAATGAAAAACAGATTCTACACGCTTACTGTTTCCAAGTGAATCATCGTTTCTAAGATGGTTCGTTAAGCGTCGTGACGGGAATCGCTATTAACATGGCTGTAGGAGGATCATGATCTTGAAACTAGATTCTAAACGGATTCAATTGGCTCGACAGGCGGAACAGACGGTTCATGTCCGTTTTCGGATGTATAAAGCAAAAAAGCGGTGGCTTATTGCCGGAGCTGCTTTACTGTTTATACCAGCCTTTTTTCAACCAGGTCATGAAGTTAAGGCGGATACAAGCTCGCCACAGACACAAGTAACGGCAACGTCACAGGCAGCGGAGCCAGCGACATCTCAAAGTGCGGTGACTAGTGATCAAGCGACAACATCAAGCAATGCTGTGAATGCTACTAACTCCGGCGAGGCTGTCAAGGCTTCATCTGCGGCGAGCGCGGCTAGCAGTCAAACATCCAGTTCATCAGCAGCGCAAACACTTACGAGTCAGCCGGCTGTCCCTGAACAGACAACTGATGCGTCACAGGTAGCCTCAGCAACCTCGGCACAGGTGGCCTCGGGGTCTGGGGCGGCTCAATCAACCGCGGCTGCAGACCAAGCTGCTACACAGGCTGCTACTGCTAGTGAAACAGCAGCGTCTTCAGCCGCGAACAGCCAAGCTTCCAGTGCACAGCAGTCGGCCAGTAGCCAAGCCCAACCGGTTGCGACAGCTGCTGCTCAACCTACAGTAACAGCCAATACCACGACAACTGACGCAACGGTTGACGGTTTAACTTACAGTTTTGATGAGACAACCAAAACGGCAACCGTTACGGGTCATGACTCTGGTGCAACGCTTACCGACATTAATATTGGGCCAACTGTCTCGTATAATGGTCAAGCTTATACGGTGACTGCGATTCAGGATGTTGCATTCTTTAACTTAAGTAATTTGACTAGCTTACATGTTGCCTCTACGGTCACGACAATTGGTGCTTCAGCCTTTGCCTATAGTAAATTCACTGGTGGGATCACCGTCGATAATGCGGCTGTTATTGGTAAAGAGGCTTTTGCCGGTGTCAATGCGAGTGCGATTACATTGAACGGTGCAGGGAACATTGGTGAGTCGTCTTTTGCCTATGCCACGATTACTGGTGCGGTCAGTGTCGCAGGTCCGGCAACAATCGGTCAAAATGCTTTTTATGGGCTTAAGGCCGAGTCGCTGACGTTGGATGATGAAGTTGCTAATATTGGCGAAGCGGCGTTTGCCTACGAAACCATTAATGAGACGATTAATGTGGCAGGATCAGCGACGATCGGTAAGAATGCCTTTTACGGTACTAAGGCTACATCGCTGACGCTGGGCGGCAAGGCAACAACGCTTGCTGAAACTGCTTTTGGCTATGCACGCATTACGAATGTGACCGTCGATGCAGCAACGATTAGCAACCAAGCCTTCTTCCATCTCTTCACGGATAATCTGATGTTTGGTCCTGATGTTCAGACGATTACAGGCGGCGCTTTTCAATTTATCCAAAACATGAAGGACCTGCCTGACATTAATGGGCAGGATAATCCTGGCAATCAAATTCCGACGCTGACAATACCGGCGAACATCAGCGTCATTGATGGATCGGCTTTTTATGGGTCAAAACTAGGGACGGTTGCAATCGCAGACAATAGTCGGCTGACAACATTGGGCTTTCAGGCATTCACATTTTCCAGTGCGACGGCGATTAATTTACCAGACTCACTTGAACAAATTGGGGATCAAGCTTTTTACGGTGGACACCTCATCCAAGTAGCATTTGGTCCTAATCTACAGACAATTGGTGATCTAGCTTTTACTGAGTTTGGACCGTTGCAAAATGTTGACTTCAGTCGGGCAACAGCACTTGAGTCAATTGGTGACAGTACTTTTGCCTATAATACGATTAACAATGCAATTGTGTTGCCACCAAATTTGAAGATAATTAAAAATGCGGCGTTTGTCGGCAACAAAATCCCGGCACTAACTTTAAATGACGGGTTACAGACAATTGGCGACAGTGCTTTTGGCTACAATAAGATTCAAAATGGTTTGGCTGTGCCGGATAGTGTCACCGCGATTGGCAAATATGCGTTTGTCTATAACTCAATTAGCAACTTAACCTTGGGGACAGGTCTGCAGACAATAGGCCAAGAGGCGTTTGAAGCAAACATCATCTTAAATGCGCTCAATATCCCAGCGAGTGTGACTGCCATTGGTGCTAAAGCTTTTAATGCTAATCTGATTCCTGAAGTGGCGATTGCTGGGACACCGACAATTGACCAAGAGGCGTTTTCCAATAACCGGATCACAGTTTTGCATGCCGCGACGGCTGTGCCGACGACCCCGGATGCTCTAAATCAAAATGCCGACGCCTATACAGATTCTGCTCATGTTAGTTTGCGTGATCTATTTAGTGTGGCGATTTCAGGTGTCAGTCAGGATCAAATTGTGGTTTCGAATATTCAGGGAACCGGCGTGGCCTTTAATACCGCGACAAAATCCTTTACGATGCCTGCGGGAACTGAACAATTCAGTTTTAATTGGTCATTAAAGGCGGCAGATGGCACAACGTACACTGGTCTTTACAAGGTTCATCTGAATGACCCCGTTATCCATGCCCATGACATTAACCTTTTCACGGGTCAGGTTTGGAAACCAGAACTGAACTTTGGCGGCGCAGTGAAAAAGAATGGCACTGAGATCATTGAGATACCACTTAGCGATTTGACTTGGACTGTAACGGACCAGAACGGGGCTGTGATCGCCTCTAAAGATAGAGACGGTGTTGTCACAGGCAGTGTGCCTAGTGATCAGGTGACTTGGTATACAGTCACTTACGCGTATGGGGCTGAAAGTGGCTCAGCTAAAATTTTTTATAATCAACGGCTGGCGGCGTCATATTCGTTGACTGGTACTCAAACGGCAACTGCGACGGGTCAACCGATTACGGTGGATCTGACGGCCTTTTCTCTGAGTCTTGGGAATGGCTTCAATGCTGGTGCTTTACAACTGAGTGACCTTAATTTTTTTGATGCATCTGGCAACCAGATTGCTGCTGATGCATTGGCGAAAACGGGTGTCTACCGTGTTGAACTTTCAAAGGCGGCATGGGCGCGGATTGCTGAATTGACAAATGGTGCTGGTGAGTCAGCGGCTAACTATAATTTTACCGGTACGAGTACGGCACAACTTATCATCGGTCTCACAGCTACAGGTCAGTTGAATAATAGTGGGTTCACTTATGATGGCATGACATTGGCCAGTCAGGCGCCAAAACTGGTTCTTAATGTGACTTTGAGTGATGGCTCACAGCAAGCCATTGATTTGACTTCGACAGATATTTCACTTGTTGAAGCAGACTCACCAGATGTAGGTACGTATCGATATCTTCTTAATGGTAGTGGATTGACACGTATTCAAGCGATTTTGGGTGATGAAGTCACGATTGATCAGACAGATATCAATACTCACCCAGGGGTTATCACGATCACACCTGCCACTGCAACTGCAACTGTTAATGGGACACAATTTGTATATGATGGCAAAACGACTGCTAGTCAGGCTTCAGGATTGCAGTTAACATTAACGGCCGGTTCTGGCACGACAGTTGTTGATCTTAGCTCGACTGATATTGTGGTGGGATCGGACAGCGTCAATGTCGGTGATTATCAATATCAACTGAGTCAGAGTGGTGTAGCGAAAGTCAAGCAGGCGTTGAATACCAATTATCAGTTGCCAAGTGACTTGCTGAGCAGCTTAACAGGCACGATTACGATTGCACCAGCACAAGGCACTGCGGAGTTGCGTGATGACTCATTTATTTATGACGGGCAGACGGAGGCAAGTCAGGCACAAGGTTTGACCGGCGATGTCACAATTGGCAATGTCACGGTGCCGGTGATCTTGACGTCCGCCGACATTGTTGTTGCCAATGATGGTGTGAATGTTGGGAGTTACCAGTACACGCTGACCGCCACCGGTATAGCAAAACTACAACAGGCAGCCGGCAGCAATTATCAGCTAAATGCTTCTGAGCTGGCAAAATTGATTGGTACAATCACGATTACGCCTGCAGCAAGCACCGCAACTCTGACCAATACTTCGTTTGTTTATGATGGGAAGACGAAAGCCGGTCAGGCACAAGGCTTGACCGCAAAGGTCACAGTTGGCAGTGCAACGGTGCCAGTAACCTTGACGTCAACGGATTTTGTTGTTAGCAATGATGGTGTGAATGTTGGGAGTTACCAGTACAGCCTTACAAACACCGGTATGGCAAAACTACAACAGGCAGTCGGCAGCAACTATCAGTTAGACGCTTCTGAACTGGCAAAACTGACTGGTACGATCACGATTACGCCAGCTGAAGGTGCCGTAAATCTCAGTGACACATCGTTTGTTTATGATGGGAAGACGAAGGCAAGTCAGGCACAAGGCTTGACTGCAAACGTCACAGTTGGCAGTGCAACGGTGCCAGTAATCTTGGCGCCAGCCGACTTTGTTGTTGGCAATGACGGTGTGAATGTTGAGAGTTACCGGTACACGCTGACCGCCACCGGTATAGCAAAACTACAACAGGCAGTCGGCAGCAACTATCAGTTAACAGTTTCAGAATTAGCAAAATTGACGGGCAACATTAACATTACACCGGCAACAACAACCGCTGATTTGAATGATGGTTCATTTATGTATGATGGCCAAACAAAGGCGAGTCAGGCTCAAGGGTTAACAGCAGTGGTTAAGCTTGGCGACGATACAACATCAATTAAGTTAGACGCTTCAGATATCGTGGTTGCTGATGATGGTGTCAATGTTGGCAGTTACCACTACCGGCTAAGTACTGACGCCATCATGAAACTTCAACAAGTAGCTGGACCAAATTATCAATTGAAAGCAGATGATCTAGCAGCATTAATGGGTATTATTACGATCACCCCGGCTGAAGGAACTGCAACGGTAAATGATACGACATTTGTTTATGATGGTCGTACAAGGGCAAGTGAAGCGTCAGGTCTCAATGGCGTCGTTTACCTCTCGCGCGGGACTGCTAGGCTAACTGTTGCATTGACGACGCAGGACATTGTTGTTGACGGCGATAACACGACAACTGGCACGTATCATTATCATCTTAGTCATTCAGGAATAGCGAAGTTGAAAGCAGCAGCCGGCACCAACTATGCACTTAATGAAACCGATTTGAACGCATTGACCGGCACGATCACCATCACGCCACTGACAGTCGTGGCCACCGTTAATAATGGTCATTTCCAGTATGACGGGGTTACCCGAGCAAGCCAAGCTAGTGGATTACTGGTAACAGTTCAACGACCAACTGGTGCACAAACAGTCGCCTTAACGAATGCAGATATAGATGTTGCCAATGATAGCGTTAATGTTGGCACCTACACGTATCGATTAAGTGCTAGTGGCATTGCTAAAGTGCTGGTTGCACTTGGTCCTAATTATCAAATTAACGACACAACAATGAATGGTACCATTACGATCACACCCGCGGTTTTGTCAGGACAGCTCAGCGGCATGCAGCAAAAAATCTATGATGGCCAACCTGGAGAACTGAATGCTCAACATTTCGAATTGATTTTTACGGATGGTAGTCACATCATACTTGAAGACAGTGACTTGGCTTTTGCTGATGGTATTGCCCCAATTGTTGTTGGTCGTTACGCCGTGACACTTAGCGCAGGCGGCCTCAAGCGTATCCAAGCGTTGCTGCCAAATTATCTGCTTGAAAATGTCGATACCCAGCAAGCGGTCTTTGAAATCGTTGCGAAATCAGGGCCGCTTCCTGATACAGGTACTGGTACAGATACCGGCACTGGCACAAATACCGGTACGAGTACTGGTCATGAGACAGGCAAAGTGCCGAGTGTTACTGGTCGACCTAGTCTGTCAATTAATCAGCAAACACCTGTGAAAACGACTCATCAGCTACCGCAAACAGGTGATACATCGGCGAATGATTTGTCTATTGTTGGGCTGATCTTGACTAGCATAGCGAGCTTGTTTGGGTTAGCAGGGGCTCGCAATAAGAAGCGCTCGGAATGATGTCTTCAGCAATGACGTCTTTTGGCTAAAAGCAGTAGCAGTAATAGCGTATAAAAAACGGTTAGATCTCGCAGATCTAACCGTTTTTTTCGTTGGTTCAAGAACTTTCAATGTAGAAATAGAAAGCTTCATACTACCACTTAGATGGGAGCATTTTTATGATTTCAGAATATCGATCAAGTTCTTATTGGCAGCACTTTTAGCTGGCAGGATGCCAAAAACAATGCCGACAATGCTGGAAATTGCAAAGGTGCCGATGATGGAACCAAGCGTTATGACGGGCTTAAATGGCAAGAATGCTGTGATCATCCAGGCAATCAAGCCACCGAGAACAAGACCCACAACGCCGCCGGTTAATGTCAGCATGACTGACTCTAACAGAAACTGTTTCATAATTTCTGCCGGGGTAGCGCCAACGGCCATTCTGATGCCAATTTCCTGTGAACGTTCGGAGGCGGAAATGTACATCATGTTCATGACACCGACACCTGCGATCAGTAGCGAAATACCCGCAATGGCCCCGACGAACAACGTTAACCCGCTGATCACATTACCGATGCCTTTTAGTAATTCACCATAATCAAAATATTGGTACGAGCCATTGCGGCGTTCAGTACCAGATTTCTTCAACTGACGAACGATGGCGTTTGCCAACTGGGAAATGTCACTGCCACGTTGGAAGGTGATGGCCAATTTTTGCCCTCCTGGGTTTAACTGGCCAGCGGTATAAGCCTTTTCAGGAATTAAAACGTCAACATCTAAAGCTGAATAGGACTCTTTAGGCGTGTTGAAAATACCAACAATGTTGTAACTTCGCTTCCCGATAAAAACAGATGACGTCAACGCGGCCGCATTGCCATGAAAGACCTTTTTAGCTAACTTTTTCGACAAAAGCACATCATGTCCATCTGTTTGTAAGGAATCGGTAGTTAATTTGTTTCCAGCTGCAAGTTGCACTTTAGGCATGGATGTAACAAGTGTGGCAGATAGCATCGTATCTTGATTGGCTAACTGACCATTCAGTTGTAGGCGCTCTTTTTCATGTTTGATAGTCACTTTTTTGATTTTGTCTGGAGCGGTTTGATAGGCGAGATCCACATCATCTTCCTTAAAACCAGCCGTGGAGGCAGTGCTACTTTCAGGAAGGAAGGTGATTTCAGCCGTTTGTTGGCCAGATTGATCAGTTTGCAAATTTTTGAGTGTGGCAGCTTTGATACCGTTACCGAGTGCCATGATGGTTACAACAGAAGTGATACCGATGACAATGCCAAGCATGGTTAGGAGGCTGCGGCGTTTGTTAGCGGTTAGCGCACGGAAAGAAATTCGAATTAATTCAGTTATTCGCATGGCTAACCTCCGTGTCACTGATGATCTGCCCGTCTAATACTTTAATCATGCGATCACTTTGTAGCGCCACGTGTTCATCATGCGTCACCATAATGATGGTCACGCCTTGTTGATGGAGTGTTTTAAAGAGTCGCATGATCTCTGCCGAAGTATGGCTGTCTAAGGCGCCGGTCGGTTCATCGGCAATTAAGAATTGCGGCGAATTTGCAAGGGCACGAGCGATTGCCACCCGCTGCTGCTGGCCGCCAGATAAATTGCGCGGTAATTTCGTTTCAACATCGACTAGGCCAACAGAATGCAGCAACTCAGTGATTTTGTCTTTAACATCACTTCGTCGATTGCCACCATAACTCAGAGGAATAAGGACATTTTCAAAAATGTTCAAGTTATTGATCAGGCTGAAATTTTGAAAGACAAAGCCGACATGCTGATTTCGCATTTTTGACGCAGTGGCGCGATTAAAGGCGGCGACATTTTCGTTTTGAAAAAGGTAGTCGCCCTCAAAAGCTGTATCAAGGAAGCCAATAATATTGATTAATGTGGTTTTGCCAGAGCCAGACGGGCCCATAATTGCGACGAACTCGCCTTCATCAATGTGTAAGTTGATATCTTTAAGCACCGGGAAGGCTGTGTCGCCTTGCAGATAGCTTTTGTTGACATGCCGTAAATCAATCATCAACGTTCACCTTCGCCCCGTCTTTGATTGTTTTGTCGGGTTTTTGAAGAATGCGGTCGCCGCTGCTGAGGCCATCTGAGACTTCATACATATCGTCTTTTGCCACATAGGTTACTTTAGTTCGGATGGCGCGTTTATTGACGATTTTGAAAACGGCCCCGTCCTTAACCGCTTCTTTGGGAATTAACAAACCGCTTAGGGGAATCGTGATGGTGATGGATTGGCCGTTTAAAAAGCCGTCACGTAATTTCGTCGTGAGTTCATACTTGGCGAGATTCGGCTTGCTGGATTTAGCCGGATCACTGCTAATAAAATTGATGTCTGTCGCTTGCTTTGTTTTGCTTGCCAGCGCCTGTACGGTTGCAGATTGACCGATTTTAACACTTGAATAATCAAATTCGGAGACCTCACCAACGGCTTCAACTTCAGCCGAGGTTTCCGTGATGGTCTGACTGCCATTTGCTTGATAGTCAATGTACAGCCGACCTGCAAAGGGAGCCTTAACCACCGTATTCAGACTTTGCTTTAATTTAGCGATATTCTGATTCGATTGGGTGATGGCATCAGCCGAATCTTGGCGATTATTCTGCGCCTCATCAAGTTGTGTCTGCAAGACGGACTTCTGTGGATCATCGGCGGCGGTCTTACTTAAAGTAGCTTTGATTTGGCTGATTTGCTGATCAAGTGTGGCTTGACTGCGTTGTTGTTTTTCAAGCGCACGTGAAGCTTCATCAATTTTTGCTTGTACGTCAGGCTTGTAAACCGTCAAAAGTTGTTGATCAAGCGTCACACTATCGCCATTTTTAACCGTCATGTTTTGGACGGTGCCTTCAGGAATGTCGATTTTTTGCGTACGTACGGCCTGTACCTGTCCCGGAACTCGTAACTCATGCTTCTTCACTTGGAAGGTGGCTATCGTTGTCGGTGCGGGTGATGATGTCGGTTTTTTGGATGTGACTAGGAAAAAAACGGTGACGCCAATCATGGCTAATGCACCAATGCCAATGATCACCATGCGTTGCGAAATACCTTTACCCTTTGATCGTCCTTTATTCATACTTGCCCCTCCTGAAAGTGCTTCCCTAATCGCTTTGTTGGTGCAAGTATACGGATAGAATTGGATGACGTCCATTAATAAAAACGCTATTTGGCGGAAAAGTGTCCTTATTTTGACAGGCTTAAAATTGCTTCAATTCGCGGGTATTCGGATTTTAATACATCAAAATGGTCAATTTTGCGACAAATGCGATGTCGAATTTTAACATCTTGGGTCGTCTTCAAGGAATTCGAATGCTGTATTTTGCGCGTTTTATTTGCTAAAGGGTGTTGCATAAAGAGGGAGGGCATCAGCCAAGTCATTTAATTTTGAAGAAAAGTAGTGATCAATGGCATCAACTGCGAAGGCCAATCATCCGATGCCAAAAATAAAATCCATTATATTGCGGTTCTTGGGTCATATTAGACGAGAAGAAGGCCTTTTGTTCCACGTGTAACCAAACGAAAAGGCCGCTTTATAACGCAAAGCGACCAACTATATAGTGAATAATAATTTTTTTAAATCCTGCAACATGTTGAAAGCTCAAGTGTGCCAGCCTCAGAACAGACTTGGCTGTTTTACCAAGTTGCCTCATCTAACTGTTAGCAGGCTAATACCAACGCCCAGTAAGACCACGGCGACAACCGATTGAACACCGAGTTGCCAAGCTTTAAAATTTTTAGCGCGCCATTCTGAAAAAATGACGAGCAGTGTTACCAGCAAAGCAACAACGACCATGATCAGAAGCTGAATAACCAGACTATCCATGTGTACACCTCTAAACCTCTAAGTCGAAATACGGGTTGATCTTCTTTTGAATGTTGTGAATTTGAATCAAGTCGATCTGTGGGAAGAGTCGATAGATGAATCCGGCAAAGTTATCACGGTGATATTTGTAATTCATCCGGGCCATCCGATGCTGCCGATTTTCGTCGGTAATCTCCCAGACTTCTAAATTATAATCCGCATTTTTGACGATACTGATATAAGTATGTTGATTGATCCAAACCACCGGATGCATTGTCGATTGTTCTAACATGAGAGACCCCTCCATCAGCAGATTTTGCGCTGTTGTACGATTATTGATCGGTGTTTCGACCACGCCCAAATAACGCACAGCATGCTTTGAGTATAGCAGAAAATTTGCGCTGCCGCGGTCTTGACTTTAATTGGCCAACACGGTATAGCAAGTGTTACAAACCTTAATATGACAGTGTTTTTGCACCTAAAATTAAATTTTTAAGTTCACAGTTCACACTTATTATTATGGGAACATACGTTTGCAAAGTCAACCGAAATTTAGCGGAAAATGCTGCTGGATAAGCGCCATAAAAAAAGCACACCAATAGGCTAATATTGATGTGTTTTTACGCATTAAAAATTAAATCAAGTTAAAATGTGCAAGTGCATTTGGAATACCGTTTTCGCGATAATCGTCCGTTTGATAATCCGCAACAGCCGCAACTTTTGGATAAGCGTTCCCCATCGCAATTCCGGTGTCAGCTGCTTGCAACAACGGAATGTCATTATAACCGTCGCCAAATGCGTAAGTTGGCAGACCACGTAAGGATGGCTGATTTAACAGGATGGCCATGCCACTGCCTTTGGAAATGCCATGATTGACAACATCAAACGTATAATGCGAGTTGCGGTAGAACGTCATTTCTGGGAAATCTTGGATGAATTGTTTCCCAATCTGGTCACCTGCATCGGTCCATGGTACAAACATTAACATCATACAGATTGCTTCATGCTCGTAGAAAGATGGCTTGACCGGCGGCGGTGTTTGCCGCACCTGCGCATAGTTATCGGTTGTGAGCTGATTATGGCCGGTCAGCGCCGATGCTTCACTGTTGTACATGGCAACTTGAATGTCTTGTGCTGCACTCGTATTGAGAAAACGGGTGAGTTGCGGCTCGCCAATCACACTTTGAAAAATGTGATCGCCGTCAAGAAAAATGTCACCACCATTAGCAGCAATTGCACTGCGGACCCCAGTTGCTGCCATAATGTCAGCCAGTTCGTAGTAATTTCTGCCAGTCGCAATGACCGGCAGAATCTGGTTGGCTTCAAGGGCTTTGAGCGCAGCAACATTTTCGGGTGGCACCTGTTTGTCATCATTGAGCAGCGTTTGATCTAAATCAAAAAAAACGACAGCTTTGTACATAATTTCCTCCGTTACTAAATGTTGTGATGGCCTCATTCTACCATGGAATACGCACGGCAGAGGGCAAGAAATCGAAACGCTTACAGGAAAAGACGGATACTACTGGGGTGAAAGGGATTCACACGCTTGTCAGCCCGGAAACCTGCTTGCAAGGGGGTCATGACCAAAACCCGGTCATCACAGCCAAGGCTGCTTACACGCCGTTTTCTAAATGGGTTAGCCACACTTCCATAAAAAAACAGGCCGATGAGCATCGGCCTGTTTCATCTCAGCTGATTGAAAGAAATAGCTTATTTCTTGCTCAGCTTGCTTGCAGCTGCTTTGTCCAAGATGACAACAACATCTGAATGCTTTTGCAGTGCGGACGCTGGCACATCGTTAGTGACAGGGCCTTCAATCATTTTTTTGACAGCATCTGCCTTGTTTTCGCCAAAGGCTAACAGCAAAATCTTCTTGCTCTTCAAGATTGAGCCGATCCCCATGGAGTAGGCGTAGCGAGGTACGTCATCTTCACTTGCAAAGAACCGGGCGTTAGCGTCAATGGTGCTTTGGGTCAGCGGTACTTTGCGGGTTTCTGCGTCAAATGGTGAACCGGGTTCGTTGAAGCCAATGTGACCGTTACGGCCAATGCCAAGTACTTGGATGTCGATCGGATGGTCTGCGATTACTTTGTTGTAACGCGTGGTTTCTTCTTCAGGATCCTTAGCCAAGCCGTTTGGAACAAAGGTTTCCTTGAATGGCTTTTTGTCGAAGAGGTTACTCTGCATGAAGTAACGGTAGCTCTGGTCATTGTCTGGAGCCAACCCAACATATTCATCCAAGTTAATGGAAGTCATGTTGCTGAAATCAACATCACTATTAACCATTGCTTTGTACATGGTGACTGGTGTGCTGCCGGTAGCCAAGCCGAGCACTTTGGCACCGTTATCCATACCTTGCTTGATCAAATCAAATGCGTACTTGCCTGCTTCTGTATCGTTATCAAAAATTTTTACATCCATCATTGATATCCCCCTATCTGGTCTAGTCCAATGTAGCATCAAAAAACCTCCATGTCAATAGTGGTCTATACCGTAATGCCGAAAATTTTGATTTTCTGTGTTTATGCTGAGTCGATAGGGCGTCAGGCACAACTGACATATAGTAGATAACAACATCAGATAACAGCGTCCTCAGTATGATGCGAGCAAAAAAGTAGACAGCGGTAGCGTTTTCCATAACTTGTGAAACAGTTAACGTACACTGTTATGGTTTTAAACCAGATGCTTTCCTTAGTAAACTGTTAGCTGGGGATTCAACCTGAATGTTTGGCACAGACAACTGTGCCAAAGAAGCTTTTGTCAGCGATTACATGAAGCGGTTACAATAATACTTGTAAATAAGGGAAAGGAGTGTGTTTGCCTTGGGTGCAAAAACAGCAAACACGCCGGCAGCAGAAAAAAAGAAATTTAATCTGAAAGCCGGTATGCAATCATTCGGAACCAAGCTTTCTGGCATGGTGTTGCCAAACATCGGTGCCTTTATTGCTTGGGGTCTTATTACAGCCATCTTTCTTAAAGGTGGTTGGTATCCAAACGCTCAGCTCGCAAAAATGATTTCGCCAATGGTAACTTATCTGTTACCATTACTGATCGCTTTTTCAGGCGGTTCGATGGTGGCAGGTCATCGTGGCGGCGTTGTTGGTGCGATTGCTGCCATGGGGGTCATCGTCGGTACTGATGTGCCAATGTTTATTGGCGCAATGGTGATGGGTCCACTTGGTGGCTGGTGTATTAAGAAGTGGGACGACCGTTTTCAAGATAAGATCAAACAAGGCTTTGAAATGTTGGTCAACAACTTTAGTGCCGGCATTATTGGGATGTTGCTAGCAATCGTTGGCTTCTTCCTAATGGGTCCAATTATTTCTACGTTGACTAACGGCATGGCAACTGGGGTTGATTGGATTATCAATCACGGGTTGTTGTGGGTAGCAAACGTCTTTATTGAACCCGCAAAGATTTTGTTCCTAAATAATGCGATCAATCAGGGGATTTTGACACCGCTTGGGATTCAGGCGGCAGCCGAACATGGTAAGTCAATCCTGTTCTTACTGGAACCTGATCCAGGTCCAGGCCTTGGTGTTTTGTTAGCATTTGCGCTGTTTGGTAAGGGATCTGCTAAAGGTTCCGCACCTTCCGCCATCATCATTCACTTCCTTGGCGGGATTCACGAAATCTATTTCCCATATGTTTTGATGAAGCCAGCACTGTTCCTGTCTGTTATGGCTGGTGGTGTTACTGGGACGACACTTTTCTCCATCTTCAATGTTGGTTTGAAGAGCTCACCATCTCCAGGTTCTATCTTCGCATTATTCGCAATGTCACCGGTTAACATTGGGAATTATATTGGTTTAATTGTTGGTGTCACAGGTGCTACACTTGTTTCTTTCCTGATCTCGGCTGTCATTTTACGCCGCGATAAGAGCGCAAGCGGTGACGAATTAGCCGAAAGCGAAGCCAAAATGAAGTCCATGAAGGCTGAAGCTAAGGGTCAGCAAAATGTTGCGGCAGCTAAAGATGTGATGTCAGCCGCCAAGGGCATTAAGCAGATTATCTTTGCTTGCGATGCCGGCATGGGTTCCAGTGCCATGGGTGCTTCCATCTTGCGCGACAAGGTAAAGAAGGCAGGCCTGGATCTTTCGGTTACCAACACAGCAATCAGTAACCTGCAAGACAAGCCAGGACTGCTGGTTGTGACACAAGAAGAATTAGCTGATCGGGCTAAGGACAAGACACCTGATGCCGCTCATATTGCGGTTGATAATTTCCTGAACAGTCCGAAGTATGATGAAATCATCGCAAGCTTGAAGGCTGAAGCAGTTGGCGGTACTGACGAGGCAATGCCAGCAACTGAGACGTCTAAAGCTAAACAAGAAACACCGGAAGACGAATTAAAGGAACTTGATCTCGATAAGATTACCGAAGTTGACTTCCTGCATCATGATCAAAACATTGGTTCCGCAACCATGGCACAGGCGACATTCCGTGCTGAATTACGGAAACTGAATAAAGACGTGAAAGTTCGTAATGTCGCAATCGGCGAGATTGATGACAAGGACAATGTGCTGATTATTGCTTCGAAAGAAACAGCACGTCGCGTTAAATTGCAGTTTGCCAATGTTCAGGTCTACACCGTTGATGGCCTCTTGAACGCAACGAACTATGATAAGCTTATTGAGAAGATGAAATAAGTTCGGTCGGTGTTGCGGCCGCTTGAGGCGAAAAATATGTTACTAACGAATCGTGAACAGGAAATGATCAGACTCATGATGAGTCAGCCCGCCGGTGTTAGCCGAGATGAGCTGGAACGGCAGCTGGGTGTCAGCCGTCGGACCATTTACCGTGAGCTTTCGCAATTGGAAAGTGACATCGCCACAATCGGTTTAAAACTCGATAAAGGCACTGGCAGCACGTATCGGTTGGTCGGGGATACCAATGATTTGGCTACCTTAACCGCGACTTTGGCAAAACAGGATCAGGTGGTGACATTTGATCCTAGCCAACGACAAAGTGCTTTAACATTACGGTTGCTGAATGCCAACGGTCCGGAAACAATGACGGCGTTAGCGGCAGCGGTTGACGTGAGTGTCACCACCATTAAGCAAGATCTGGATATTCTTGAACCCGCTTTGAATGAATATCATCTGCAATTAAATCGCCAAAAAGCTGCCGGTATCTGGATTGATGGTGCGGAAGGCGATATTCGCCGAGTATTGGTAGGCGTGTTGAATGCTGAGATTAATCCGTACGTTTTCTTCCGCTTTCTCCGTGATCCTCAGCAGACATTCGATCCAGTCACACATTATTTTGTTGAACGATTACCGCAGGAAGAGTTACTGGCAGCAAACGCGGCTTTGTTGCGCATCAAGGCGTTGGCGGATCTCAGCGACAACCAGCGCAAAGCGGTGTTACTGACAGTAGCAGTTAATACCCGCCGATTGCGAGAAGATCAGCATGTTGAAGCGCAACGCCATTTCGACCAGGAACGGCTTTTCCAGGACCAACAATTGGCTCTCGAGTTTCTGGCGGAGATGGACTCCGCGATTCGCCAGAAAGTCCGCGTTGGCGATTATCAGTTTCTTGCCGTGGAGCTCAGTACCATTCGCGGTGGCTTGGCTGGAGAACCAGTTGATCCGTTTGATTTAACGGTTAACCTTGAAGTGCAGGAATTGATTCGTGAAGTTGCCAGATCATTTCCCGGGAAATTTTTCGGGAATACGCAGCTTTACTCATCGCTGTTGGCTCATGTCCAACGAACCGCTGGCGGTGATTGGCTGCCAGGCGTCACGATGACGAATCCAGTGCTGGCTCATCTGCGCGACGATTATCCTGAACTTTACCACGCAGTTCAACAAGCGGCTGACGATGTTTTTGGTCGCGGTGCCTTTACTGGAAATGCGCTCGGGTATCTGGTGTTGTACTTTGCTTCAGTCTTGGACCATACCCACACCGAAGTGCCAGCAGCTGTCTTGCTGATTACGAGCGATGGCCCGGGGACCGGCAGTCTGATTGCTGGGAAGCTACGTGTACAGGTGCCGGAAATTCGAGAGATCAAAATCATTCAGGTTAGTGATCTGCCGAACCAGAATCTGGCACATTACGGTTTGATTCTTGCGACGATGCCATTGCCGGGATTCAAGCATCAGTATCTTGTCATCACGCCAATCTTGGCGCGTGATGAGATTACTGAAATCAGACGGTTATTGCAACAGGTCAAGCCGAAAGAAGCGATCCAGCAAAGACAACCGTCATTAGATCAGACTGTGACGGCGTTTGAAAGTCTCAAAACCATGGTATTAGCAGCTGATGACATGTTACAGCACTTCGCTGTGACAGAGATCACCGAAGCGGTGACAACCTCAGAAGCGACAATCGATGCCATGCTAGCACATTTACCAGACGTGGTGGCAGAAGCGCCGGTCGTCAAAGACGCCTTGCTAAAGCGACTAGAATTAGCGCCAGTTGGGATTCCCGATACCGGACTCGCTATGATCCATACCAGTAGTCAGGGTGTGACAGTGCCTTACATCGGCGCATTCGATTTAAAAACGCCGCTGTCGCTTCCAGCCATGGATATGGGCACGATCATGTTGCATCGGGTATTGCTACTTTTGACACCGAACCCAGTTGCTCAGGAAACACTAACGCTATTGAGCGCTGTCAGCGCAAAGCTGATTGCGTCAACAACGAATTTACAACTTTTTGAAAAAGGGCATTATAGCCAGTTGTATCAAATCATCACAGAAGTATTTATGAATGAAATCAAAAAAATTGATCGAAGGTGACATGATGAAAGGACTAGACGTTAAAACGATCAAACTTGGTCAGGAAGCAAAGACCAAGGAAGAAGCCATTCGTCAGGCCGGCCAACTCTTGGTCGACAATGGTAATGTCGAACCAGCTTATATTGATTCGATGCTTGATCGGAATCGCGATGTTTCTGTGTATATGGGTAACTTCATTGCTATTCCTCACGGCACTGAGGCCGGGATGAAATATATTAAGTCGACGGCTATTTCGATTGTGCAATATCCATGGGGTGTTGACTGGTCGGATGATCCGGCTGATGAGAACTTGGTCACGGTTGTTTTTGGGATTGCTGGCTTAAATGGCGAACATCTCAAATTGTTGTCGCAAATTGCGCTTTATTGCAGTGATGTTGAAAATGTTCAGAAACTTGCCGACGCCCAAACGCCGGAGGAAATCGTCAATTTACTAAAGGAAGTTGAATAAATTATGATGGAAGCAGTACATTTTGGTGCAGGTAATATTGGTCGCGGATTTATCGGTGAAACACTTGCCGCTAACGGTTTCAAAATCAATTTTGTCGATGTTAACGAGACGATCATCAATGCGTTAAACCAACGCGGCGAATATACGATCACCTTAGCAGCGCCCGGTGAGAAGAAGATTCATGTGGACAATGTTGACGGGTTGAACAATGCCAAGGATCCCGAGGCAGTTGTGAAGGCAATTGCGCAGGCTGATCTGGTGACCACCGCCATTGGTCCGAAGATTCTGCCAATCATTGCACCGCTAATTGCCCAAGGCTTGCAGGCACGTGATGCAGCCAACAATCATCAGGCATTAGATGTGATTGCATGTGAAAATATGATCGGTGGCTCCCAGTCACTTAAGAAGAGTGTCTACGAGCATCTCGATGACGCCGGCAAGACCTTTGTTGATACGTACGTTGGCTTCCCTAACGCCGCGGTTGATCGAATCGTGCCGCAACAAAAGCACGATGATCCCTTGGCCGTTAGTGTTGAAGATTTCAAGGAATGGGTTGTTGACGAGAGTCAGATGAAGAACAAGGATCTGAAACTCAAGACTGTAGACTATGTGCCCGACCTGGAACCTTATATCGAACGGAAACTCTTCTCCGTCAACACTGGTCACGCTACCACGGCTTACACCGGCAAGTACCTTGGCTACACGACAATTGGCGATGCCATCAAGGATCCTAAAGTCTTCAATCAGGCAAAGGGTGCGCTGGCCGAAACCCGTTCGTTGTTGTTGTCAGAGTTCAAGAATTTTGACGAAAAAGACCTCGAAAACTATCAAAATCGGGTGTTGCAACGTTTCCAGAATCCGTACATCTCAGATGATATTTCTCGAGTTGCCCGGACACCAATCCGCAAACTAGGTTACGACGAACGCTTTATTCGCCCAATTCGCGAATTGAAGGAACGCGGTTTGAATTACAGCGTTTTGATGGACACCGTTGGCATGATGTTCCATTATGTTGAACCTAATGATGCCGAAGCTGTGAAGTTGCAAGCGATGCTGAAGGATCAGCCGCTGGTGGATGTTATCAAAGAAGTGACCGGTTTGAAAGATGCTGGCTTGATTGATGAAGTCGAAGCTAGCGTTAAGTCCAAAGATCGTTAATAGATAAGGTTAATTCATACGATTAGACTGTCAGTTGACTCACTGGCAGTCTTTTTGCGTTAAGATGGGATTAATCTTTTAATGCGATTTGAACATGGTGAAATGGAGGCCTTGGTAATGGCAGATGATGACATTTTAGCAAAAATTCAGGCAGGCTGGGCGCAGACGGCAGCGCGCGATAAGGCGCGGTATGCGGATGAACGGGTGCCAGAGGATGTCCACTGGGAAACGGAATACCGGTATGAAAACTCTGCTGACCCGCAGCAGACCTTGAACTTATATTATCCGGCAAAACGCCGCAATGCGACGTTGCCAACTGTGATTGATGTTCATGGCGGCGGCTGGTTTTATGGCGATCGCAATCTCAACCGAAATTATTGCCGCTATTTGGCGAGTCAAGGTTATGCCGTGATGGGCATGGGGTATCGCTTGCTGCCAGATGTCGATGTGCGCGGGCAGATTCAAGACATCTTTGCTAGCTTACGTTGGTTGTCACATTTTGGCCCGCAGCGCGGCTTTGATCTCGATCATGTTCTATTGACCGGTGACTCGGCAGGCGGCCATCTAGCGTCACTAGTGGCCTGCATTCAGCAAAGCGAAGAGCTGCAAGAACTTTTTGGCGTTGATCGGGTTAATTTCAATTTCACTTTGGTGGCCTTGGTGTGCCCAGTCGCTGAACCTGGCAAACTGCCAGAAGCTGCTGGTGATATGAGCGATATGGCCGCTTTTTATCTTGATAAGCTGAGCGGTGGCGATGCTGCATTGGCTGACCACCTTAACTTTTCTCAAGTTGCCAAAGACCTCAAGTTACCGCCATTCATGCTGATTGGCGGCCAAAATGACAGCTTCTATTTGCAAAGTCAGGCTTTGCTAGAAGTGTTTGCTGCCGATAAGGTGACCTATACGACCAAATTGTGGCCAGCCAGCGCCGGTCCGCACCTTAAGCACGTTTTTAATGTTCAACATTGGGAATGGCCGGAAAGTATCGAGACAAATTTGGCCATGTTGCGTCAATTCGATGTGCTCAGTAACCAACGCGATGAGGCTGAAGCAGATGATGAGGGCGACCTCTAGACTGTGCTGCGCTTTTTGATTAGACATTAAAATGGATCGTTTGAATGGTGGTGATCATTCAGACGATCCATTTTTGTGATGGTTACAAAGCGGCAGTTAGAAAAAGATATCTAGAAAACGTTTGACGTGTGCCTGATAAGCTTCCGGGTTGATCCAGTAGCTTTCCGCGTGCGCAGCGCCCGGAACGATCCAGAGGGCTTTAGGACCCGCAGAAGCCGCATAATTTTGCCGACCCATTTTCGTTGGTACATAGACATCTTCCGCACCGTGAATAACCAATAGTGGCAAGTGGTTACGGGTGAGTGCTTGGCGGACGTTGACAACGCGTAGAGGATAACCTAACCGGCGATAGTTAAGAAAACTTGCCAGTGGCACCAACGGCATTGGTGGCAGGTGAAACTGCTTTTTCAGTAAGTAGGCCAGCTCGGTTTCAACATCGGTGTAGCCGCAGTCTTCAATGACAGCCTTCACTTGTTTTGGCAAACTGGGTTCGCCTGCCACCAACGAAACTGTGGCACCACCCATGCTGGTACCAAACAACAGCAGTTGACTGTCTGCACCGATTCGATCAATGATACGTTGCAGCCAACCCAAATAATCCAGCCGATCCAGCCAGCCGAAACTAATGTATTGGCCATCCGATTCACCATGCCCGCGATCATCCGGTAGCAGGACATTGAAGCCTAGATCGTAAAACATGTGGGCAAAGTTGCTCATCGTAATCCCAGTACCTTTGTAACCGTGGCCCACAATCACCGCTTTTTTACTGCCGGGATGTGGCAACCAAAGAGCTTCAAGTCGTTGATTATCCGGGGCTGTCATATGCCATGCCTCAATATTGGCCTGACTTTCGACCCAGTGGACATGGCGATAATATGAAGCCGCATACTTTTGCATCGAACGCCGCGCGTCTGGAATATAGTTAATGCGGCGAAATGCATATTGATAAAAGCTTTCGGCGGTCGCTAACGTGCCAGCCGATAATAACAGTGGGGTTGCAAGGCCGATCAAATGGCTTTGTTTCATGACTCAGTGCCTCCCATTTCCAAGTCTTGCAGTCAGGGCAAAGCACGGCGGAGACCGGGGTGCCGCCTGCTGGAGCGCTGCTTATGAATCTGCAAATGTTATGATATTACTTTACCGCATTGGATAATCAGTCGCAATTTCTTGCCTTTTCTCGTATAATGACGGTGCAGACCGTTAAATACGAAAAAGGGAGAAATCGATGCACGAATTAAAATTATTCAGTCTTAATGGGAACCGGCCATTAGCTGAAAAGATTGCGGAAGAGGTCGGGCTACCGCTGTCGCCAGCTCGAGTGAATCATTTTGCTGATGGGGAAGTTCAAATTGAACTACCGGAAAGTGTTCGTGGCGCTGATGTATATGTGATCCAGTCGGTCTCTGATCCGGTTAATGAGAACTTCATGGAACTTATGATCATGGTTGATGCGTTGCGGCGGGCGAGTGCTCACCATATTAATGTCGTGATTCCTTATTATGGCTACGCACGGGCTGATCGCAAGGCGCGCTCCCGTGAGCCAATCACAGCCAAACTTGTTGCTAACATGCTGGAGATGGATGGCGTTAATCGGATCATTGCTGTTGAACTTCATGCGGATCAGATTCAAGGCTTTTTCGATATCCCAGTTGACCATCTCAAGGCCCACCACTTGATCGGCGATTACTTCAAGAAGCTAGATCTTGGCGATAATGTCGTTGTCATCGCGCCTGATCACAGTGGTACCAAACAAGCGCGGGCATTGGCTGAAGAATTACATACGCCAATTGCTATTGTTGATAAGCGCGATCAAGAGCACATCGGGGTTATCGGGGACGTTGCTGGCATGCACGCCATCGTGATTGATGACCTAATCGATACCGGCGATCGCATCGTGGACTCTTACAAAGCCCTGAGTGAAGCAGGTGCACTTGATGTCTACGCGGCAGCCACCCACGGCGTATTCTCCCGTGGCGCTGTTGATCGCATCAAGCATCTGGGACTCAAGCGGGTCGTCATCACTGATACCATTAAGCTCGATCCTAAGCACAAATTCGAAGGCTTAGATCAGATCTCGGTCGGTCCAATGCTTGGCAAGGCGATCAAACTGATCAACAGCAATCAATCCATTCATGTTTTGTTCTAGAATAAGTTAGTGAAATAAGGCGGCGATGGCCGTCTTTTTTTGTGAGCGCGAGCAGGAGCGCATTTAAACCGGAGCGTAAGTGGCCTTGAAGCCAAATGGCCAAGTTTTGGTCATGCGACTTCAAGGTCTTTACATGCAAGGCGAATGCGAGCACATTATCACGAAATAAGAGCGTGAACAACCACTCGTCAAATGACCATCAGCAAATTGCCAGTAACCGACGAAATCGCTGCCTAACCGCTTGATGACACAATGCAGCAGGCAGCTTTTTGTCACATTCTTTGAAAAAAGATTTGCAAAACACTTGCGCCAGTAAGGGGTACATGATATTATATTTAAGTCGTGAAGCGCGACAGACATAAGCAGCATGGGTGGTTAGCTCAGCTGGCAGAGCAACGGACTCTTAATCCGTGGGTCCAGGGTTCGATCCCCTGACCACCCAGAATATAAACGTAACCGCGACCCACAGGCAGATAGAAATGCTTGTGGGTCGCGGTTTTTCGTTACTTTTAAAGCTATAAAAACTGTTATCGAAGCATTAAAAGGTTCTGCGTCAACTTGTGTTGAAGATAAATATGTCATATGAATGGCTCTCTTTTTGGGGAGCCATCTTTGTCATGTTCTGCTGCGGTTTGGTGAACCTTCTTGAAGAAGTTCAGCAGGTTCTTGAAGCGGAAACAGGAGCGTTTGAGCGGGATGGTACCCCTTCGATGGCTCGTTGGAGAGAGGAAGAGAGCATGGGGTGGTTACGGCGAGGCGAACAGCGCCTTAGTGTTGATATCGTCATGCCCATTGGTGTGCCCTTTGGTTCGTAGGTGCTAATAAGTATGACAAGGCAGTCGGCGTCATGTAGACTTGCTTGAGCTTAGCTCAGTATCGAATGCGATATCGATATGTCTTCTATTGCATTACATATTCGTTTAAGCACAGCAGGAAACTTTTTTATTTGGCATCAGGAGCGGTTCGATGGAAAAGCCGCCGTGCCTTACAGGGTCGACTGGGTTTGTCATTGGGCTGTTTGATCTCCTGAACGTGCATTGGGTCAAGGCTGGGTCGTAAACTGGACGATATAGACCCGATTAATGATAACCTGCGCATTTAGGGAAACTTCGTGGACAATGGTCTTGTTAGGGAAGTTCATTTCCATGTTGATGATCTGTACCTGAAGGCGTTCTGTGAGTGAATAGTAAGCGATGAAGAAGACCTTAATTCTACGATTAACCAGTTGTCCAATAGAGGCACCGGTTGATGCGACACCGTTTCAAGACAGATAAACGACAGTCGAACAAACTCGTCAAAGCAGAGACTGGGGACAGGTGGCGAATGGGAAACAGTTTGAGACTCTAATTTATGGATTTGTTGGCCTAAAGAAGATGAGATCCTAACAATATGCGCGATTACGGTGACGATTAATCGTTTATAAGCCAGTTTCGCCATGTGTTTTGCGGCAGTTATGACCACGCCTCAAAGCCATCAGATTAGCCGGTAAGCTCAATAATATGATACTGGCGTCAGTGCGTCCTGTTGTCTCGATATTCACGGCGAATAGAGGCGACTTTGATACTAGTATCTGTTTTTCCGAGGACATGCAGTGTAAGATCGTTTTCGGACATTTACTCATGACCTCGCTTGCTTTTGGTTTCGACGCTAACGAGAAGGGTATGAACTCTGAGCAGGTGTCCATCGTGTTATCGAAAAAAGTCGTACCTTGTCAGCGTTGATTATTTCTCAACACCAGAAAGTGTATACCACATTCTTCGCAATGCATGAACCGCTTTGTTGTTATTTTTTGGAAGGATTAAAATAATAGTACAATTGGTTTCGGTTCAGTGTTAGCGTGAGCCTTTTACAAAATTATCTCGAAAATAAGGAGGAATTGACGTGAATTTAAAAGAGTTAATAAAATATGTGTTTGAACATTATCCAATACGGAAGCCTACTGGTTTTAATGAAAGACAGGGAAAAGGGGATCCGCTAGTTAGCATTATAAAAAAGGGTCTAACACAAATTGAAAATAGTGAACTTGTTTTGGGGGAAAGATACTCTTCTAAGGGGTCTGCAGGCATGGGTGAATGGGCAACCATACCATGGATTGGCTTGTTCGATCATGAAATTTCAATGAGTGCAAAAAAAGGATTTGATCTTGTTTATTTATTCTCGGCTGATTTAAAAACTGTATATTTATCACTCAATCAGGGATGGAATTTCTATCAAAATAAATATAGTGGAAAATCAGCACTTGAAAATATAACGAAAGTATCGGAATATTGGCGATCCAGACTGACTAGGACAACGGATTCGATGACTGGTGACAGTATTGATTTACATGCATCACAGTTTAAAAATACAAAGTTGCCAAGGGGATACGAACAAGGTTCTATTTTGAATATCGAATACCGGAGAGACAACTTACCGGATAATGTTACGCTAATAAGTGACTTGCTTGCAATGAGAACCGTTCTCGAAGAACTAAAGCGCCAATTATTTTCACCTGATGATTTAGAAATTTCAATCGCCTACATTTTAAGATCAACTAAAAAATGTCAATTGCCTGTTGATTCTCAACTAAATACTAAATCCGAGAAAAAGATAGATTATTCTTCCCTTACTAATATGGATTTGGAAAAAGCCCCACAACCGAGCGGAATTTTACAGGATTCTAATCCAGGTTTCTTGGCAAGAAGCAGAGATTACGCGGAACTACAGCGAGACAACACAAGAGTTGGGTTTTTGGGAGAAATACTGGTATTAAAAAAAGAAAAGAAATCTTTGATTGATGCGGGCAAGGTAGAGCTAGCTAATCAAGTTGAGCATGTATCTCAAACGCAAGGGGATGGATTGGGTTATGACATTAAATCTTTTTATCCGAATGGTAGTTTAAAATATATTGAAGTCAAAACAACTTGGGGGCACGGTAATTTACCATTTTTCTTGTCCCAAAACGAAATGAAATTTTCAAAAGAAAATAAGAACCAATATGTATTGGTTCGAGTCTATGATCTCCCTAGAAATGGCCATGTCCCAGGAAAGTTCTATGAGATCAAAGGTGATCTCTCTCAACAGTTGGATATTAGCCCTCAAACATATGTTGCTAGATTTGATAAAGGTGCTAAGAAATAATAAAAAGATAGCCACTGCTTATGAGCCAATAGAATGCTTGCAAATCGTGGTTATCTTTATTTGGTGTTGCTTCAAATATATTGAGAAGGAATCGGCTAGATGTCCATATTTGAAGTAACATACTTTAGACTGCAAGGTGCTACTATTAATTAAAAGACAACCAATAGGAGGCAATGAACAAAATGGTGAAACGACTACTAAGTGCCAGTACAAGCGAGGTCATGACGTTTGATGGGCAGCAGCTTAAGGAAAGCATCAAGGCTAGCGAAGGGCGGATTATCGTTAGCGAAAATATCGTGACGCAAGAGAATTTGGACAGTATTACCACAGCCGAAATTGCTGCAGCATTTGGCGCTGATATGATTCTTTGCAATCGCCTTGATGTTGATGATCCCAAAATTTTTGGCCTATATCCTGGTGAAAGAGATTTATACAGCGCGCCTAAGCATGACGGCAAAGAGAGCATCACGAGACTGCGAAAACTGGTTGGCCGACCAATTGGAATTAATATTGAACCGATTGGCGACAATCCCAAAATGATGGAAAATCAAATTGCCATTTTGCCAGGATGCACTGCCAGTGAGGCGGTCATCAAAAAAGCCGAAGAAATGGGTTTTCAGTTCATGGTGCTGACCGGTAATCCGGGTACTGGCGTTACAAATGAAGCGACCATTCGCAGTATTGCGTTAGCCAAGAAGTATTTTACCGGCCTAATTATTGCAGGGAAAATGCATGCTTCTGGTGTTGACGAACCGCTCATGACGGAAGAGACGGCGAAAAAGTTTATTGAAGCAGGTGCAGATGTGATTTTGGCGCCGGCGGTTGGATCAATTCCGGGATTTGATGAAGCTGACTTGAAGGCGGTTGTGAAAGTTGTTCATCGCTTGGGTGGTTTGGTGATGAGTGCGATTGGCACGAGTCAAGAAGGCAGCGGCAGTCATGTGTTGCAGGAGATGGCGATTCGAAATAAAATCTGTGGCGTTGATATGCAGCATGTGGGCGATTCTGCATGGGGATTCGAATCACCTGTCGATAACTTATACGCAGTCAGCAAGGCGATCCGTGGCGAGCGGCACACCATACAGAGAATGGCGAGGTCCATTAATCGGTAACGATAACAACATGTTGTTAAAATAACCGGCAGAGCTTTCAGCCGGTTATTTTTGTGACTTTTACAAACCAGCAAGCTGCGTCATTCACCTCGTCTGCGGGTGTCGGTGGCGTAGATGACGCTGCCGATCAATGCAACGATCACGGCAATCAGCCAAGTCAGCCATGTCGCACTGGTCATTAGATAGCCGATCAGCAATAAGGCAAATCCCATTAAAAGTGGCGCCATTGGTAGGTGAATACCAGCGGGTAGGGTTGGATCATGCCGTAATTTGAACCATGCTAGGATGGTCGTGATGTATTGAAGAAAGGCACTAAATACGATCAGGTTGACTAAAAATAGGTAGCTGCCAGATACCACTAGCAATGCGGCAATACCGATTGTCAACCAGATAGCGACAAATGGGGCACCACTTTTGTTGGTTCGCCCGAATACTGCTGGTAGCAAAGTTTTTTCGGTTGCTAATGAAGCCATTTCGATTGGCGTATCGAAAGAAACGGCGACAGCAACACCCAGAATGGAGATGAGCATACCTAATATCACCACCGTTTTTCCGATGGTACCAACAACTGCGGCGAACGCTGCCGCGACTGGTAAGGTTTCAGCAGTCAGATTGGTGCTGAGAATAACGATCGTCGTCATTTGAGCCATGCCATAGATGGCAATAACGATCAACATGACCACCATGAGGGCGCGTGGGAGTGTTTTTTTTGGATTTTTCATTTTGTTCGCGGCAACTGGCAGGAATGAAAAGCCGGTAAACATATAGAATGCTGTCGAGAAAGCTGTGCGAAAATCTGATGAAACTGCTTGCGCCTGGCATACGTGCAGGCCGTGTGTACTGATGAAATAGCCACCGGCAGCAATCACCGCGATGAGAATGATGATCTTCAAGGCACTGGAGATATTATCGATGAACGTGAGGATATTTGGTCCGATTAAATTAATGGCGATTAAAGCAGCAATGATCACTAAGGCCACGCTAATATAGACGCTTCGTTGCTTGACAACGGGTATTAATCCGCCCAATGCAGTGAGAAAAGCGGCCAATTCAGCCGCAATGGTAATCACGCCCAGAAACCATCCAAACCAACCTGTTTGAAAGCCGACAAAAGCGCCAAAAGCGCGATTTGAATAGACCCACGCACCGCCATCATCGTCTATTTTAGAGGCGAGCATAACGTAACTCAGTGCAATTAACGTTGTACTGAGTCCAGCCAAAACAATCGCGCTGACACTACCCAAGCCAGCTTCTTGATAAAGTGTGCCTGGCAACAAAAAGATACCGGATCCAATGATGCCATTGATCCCAAGCAGAATGACACTTGCAAAGGATAAGGTTTTGTTCGTACCGCGGTGACGCCCGGATGGTTTTCGCATCGTAGTCATTCCTTCATTGCTTTAGTGAGTGTTTTAGTCGTTAGGCAAGGAACGGGTGAGCTAATTAATTCTTATTTCTGGCACTAAACGGTACACTGTGGAAGCTACCACACGTCAATTTGAAAGGTTGATGTGTATTCGCAAACACCAAATGATAAGCCATATTCTAACAGAAAGGTTTTGAATAAGAATGCAAAGAGACTTGGGCAGTTACGATTACGTACAACGGGTTTATAACGAAAACATGCGACTGACGGCGTATAAACTTCCGCAGACTGCCGCAGATGGCGACGTCATTTTCATCGATGATGGGTTGATCAAGCTAACCATGCAGATCGCTGATGGCCGGGTTTTGAAAATCACAATTGTGGCAACAAATCCACGCTCCTCGGTTTACATGCAGGTTTTTGAAGGATTCGAATTCGGATTTAATGCAGTCAGCACATGGATTCAAAATTACGAGGAAACGACCAGCACGCATGGCCCATCGCGAGGGATCGTGAAGGGCATGTTGGCTGATTACAATACAACGGCCGATAATGTGTTGACGGTGAGTTTGACACGAGTTTCTGGAAAGGCACTAGAATAAGGTTCTTGAATCAGTGCCTGTTGCTCTTTGATAAAGAGAATGAAAGGCTTCTTATTATCCTAAAAGAGTAGCAACCTTCGACGTGACTTGGTACGCTTTAGCTAAAGGAGCTGATCAAGTTGAAAACATACGCCGATAAACAAGCCTTGCTGGACACGATCGAAGAGCGCTATGCGAAATTTAGGGCGGAATTTACCGATATCCCCGAAGAAAAGCGCGAGTTGCTGGTTGAAGGGGTTGATAAGACACCGTCAGAAATGCTGTCATACCAATTGGGTTGGCTCAACTTGTTGCTGAGCTGGGATCGCGATGAGGTTGCTGGTATTGAGGTTGAAACGCCCGCACCGGGCTATAAATGGAATAACCTAGGTGGTTTGTATCAATCTTTTTATGAGCACTATGGTCAACAAAGCCTTCAAGACCAACTTGCTGCGCTTGATCTGCTGGTCAAGGAGTTGTGTACTTGGATCGAGACGTTATCACAATCGGAGCTTTTCGATGCAGGCGTTCGGAGGTGGGCTACGACCAAGACGCAATGGCCGTTGTGGAAGTGGATTCACATCAATAGTGTTGCGCCGTTTACAAATTTTCGACCGAAAATTCGTAAATGGAAAAAATTAGCACTGTAAACCTATTAGGAACACTTTTTGTTGGCATCAAACAGGTAAGGTGGAGGGAAAAAAGACGACAATGACTCGTACCGAGCTGTGTTATTGAAATCGCTTTTCAATCATGCTAAGTTAATGGGTACAGGTGTTATTGATCCTGTTTTAATCGAATTTAGCTGGCAATGAATTTCTTGATCAAATGCTTCTTCAAGAAAAAGACTTGTTTTTTAAGTATCTATTGCCTAGGTGAATATTTTCGATCGGGAAGGAAGAAGAACATGAAAATAACATTTATTGGTGTTGGCGATATGGGCAGTCATATGGTGCCACATTTGGCCAAGGCTGGCTATGACGTCACAGTTTGGGATAAAGTGCCCGCCAAGATGGCGGCAGTAGCGGGAGATCACGTTCGCACTGCAACTTCATTGGAAGATGCTGTGACAGCGTCCAAGGTCATTATCACATCGGTCATGTCAGACGATGTGCCAGCACTTCATATTGGGACCACTGAAACTCCGGGTATTGTGCATTATTTGCAGCCGGGGAGTACGCTGATTGTGACCTCAACTTTGGACCCGCGTAAGATTACTGCGATTCAAGCCGTCATGCCGACCAAGACCCATCTACTAGATGTGCCAATGATTGGCGGCGTGAAGTATGCACGTGAAGCTGGCTTGGTTCTGATTGCCGCTGGCGACAAACAGGCGGTTGCTGATGTTACACCTATCTTGAAAACGTTTGGCACTGTAAAATATGTCGGTGAGCAGGGAAATGGTGCAAAACTGAAATTGATCACGAATGTTGCCATCATGGCAGCAGAGGCCGGCATTCGTGAGACACTTGACTTAGCCGATGCCTATGATATTGACTACCAAACAACACTCGACTTGCTCCAGATGGGCCCATTGAAGCCAGTTGTGATCCGCGCTTTAGATGAAAGCAATCCGCGGCCGCTAAAAGATTCCGTAGCCGATGAAGTCGAACTAGACAATGCGACCAAGGACTTTGTAGATTTGCCAATTGCAAGCGCCGCCATGCGTCGTCTACAAAAAGCCGTTGATTCAGTAGCAGGTGAAGCACAGTTTATTGATATTACGAACAAAAATACGGCTTTGCCTGAAGCGTCGAAAAAATAGGAGAAACGGTGCCAATGGACCGTTTCAGACATCTTTAACGGGTGTGTGAACCGGTCTTTGTGGAAAGTGGCAGCGAGTTTCACGTGGAACCAAATGTAGGCCTTAATTTTCTGAGGAGTTCCACGTGAAACTTATCTATTTTAGGAAATACAGTATCAGCGTTCATTGTATGTAAGCAACCTTAATCATTAACAACAAAAAGGCAGTGATCTTAGTATTTAAGATCACTGCCTTTTTAAAGATTTGAATGATGTTTACGACAGCGCATGGGGTGCCGTGACCATCTGATAAGTTTTATAAGGTCGGCCTGTCTTGCGATAAATCGTATCGCCTTTCAGAAAATGATGATCCTCTAGAAAACTTAAATATTTCCGGACAGAAACATGCGAGAGACCGGTTTCTGTCGTTAATTGTGCGACGGTAAATGGTTGCGGGAGTTGTTTAATGGCGCCTTGAATGAGTTGCAACGTGGCTTTGCTCAGGCCTTTGTCTAGATCGACTGTCGGAGGGATGGTTGTTTGTGGTTCGAAATACGTGTCGAGTTGACTTTGATTAAGCTGATCAGTTACCAATGCTTGATGCTTGGTTCTGTAACGTTGAATACTTTTTTCGAAGCGTTCCAACGTGAATGGTTTGATGAGGTAGTCAATCACGCCTAAGTGCAAGGCATCATTGACAATGTTGACCTCGTTTGCCGCGGTGATGAGGATCACATCAACGGTTTGTTTGGTGCGGCGCAGGTCGGTTAAAAAATCAATGCCGTTGCCGTCTTTGAGGCGAATGTCGAGTAAAACGAGTTGGATGGATCGGCTGGCTAAGAGTTTTTTTGCTTCAGCGATGGTTTCTGAAGAGTAGATGGTGTCAAAAGTACCGATTTTTTCTAAATAATTGCGGTGGATAAATTGCACCATTGGATCATCTTCAACGATTAGGATGTTCGTCATTTTGAGCCTCCTCGTGGTAGTCCACGGTTAATGTTAGTGTCAGCGGATCGGTTGAGCTAACGGTGACTGAGCCGTTCAACTCCGTCAGCAGTTGTTGGAAGTAGTCTTGATGAATAAGCGAGATAAAGTCCGTTCGTTTGGCTGGTTCGTCTAAATGATAGGCGATCGTGAGACGATTCTGTGCGTACTCTAGCTGGATCAAAATGGTGTCCGGCAAATCGTGCTGCAGTAGCCCGAAATGTAGATAGCGGCTTAATGTTAACAGCGTTTTGGTTTCTTGGGTATTAGGATTAGGTGGTAGTTCGGGGGAAATTTCAAAGTCGAGGGTCGTTTTGCGCTCGGCAAACTTTTCGCGTTCACCAATCATGAAGCCGGCAACGAGTGGATTTTTGACCAGCAAGGCCAAGCGATTTGCAAATTCTTGCTCTGGTTTTAACAAATCTTGCAAGTAGATGGCCAATTCGTCATATTGTTTTATTGCCACCAAGCCGTAAATCACGTGCAGCTTATTCATGAATCCATGTGACTGGCTTTGCAGTGCGTTGGCATAGGCGGTGGTGTTGGCCAACTGATCGGCGACAAAGATCGCTTCGGTAGCGTTTCGTAGAAAGATAACGTAACCTATTTTTTGTTTTTTCACCATAATAGGTGCGGCAGAGAAAAGATAATCCTGGCCATCCTGTTGATAAAACTGCTCGGTTTTAACATTCAGATTGACACGTTCAGGGTTGGCAATCAAGGTCGTCAATGGCTGGCCAATAAAGGCGCTTTCGGTTATAAGGTGATTTTGCAGCTTGGCAGCGGCTTTGTTGATGAGCATGATGACTTGGTGCAAATCAATCACAATGACAGGATCCTTGGTTTCTTCAAGCATTGCATTGCGTTCTTCAAGCAGCCTAGCAATTTCTTTGGGCTCAAGGTCATGAAGCTGATGCTTAATATAGTAGGCGACTAAAAACGCTGTCAGCAGGCCCATGATCGTACCGGCGAATAGCGCCAGCCGGAAGCCATCTTGCGAGGTCTTGATGAGTGTTTGCAGTGAGGTGACCTTAATGCCTAGTGCCACAACACCGATCTCTTTGCCTTGGCGATACACTGGGACGAATCCGCGCAGTGAGCGGCCCAAGGTTCCGCGCCGAACCGAAACATGCTCATGACCGCGCAAGGCAGTCACTTCATCACCACCTTGAAAATGTCGATTGATTTGTTTGGGATCGGGATGCGTCAGGCGAATGCCTTGCATATTCATGATGACAACAAAATCTAAATCAAAATTTTTCTCGACAGTCCCTGCGTAGGTGCGCGTGGCTGAATCAGCCTTGTTTGCTTCAAGTGCGGCGGTTACACGGGGATCCTTTGCTAACTGACGGCCAATTGAGATCAACAATTGACCTTCACGGCTTTCAAATTGCTGACGGTTTTCCAGCATGGTCAAACCATAAACAGTTAGAACCGTTAATAACAGGGTCTACACTTTCTGGTGTTGAGAAATAATCAACACTGAACGTGTAGGCCCTTTTTGGATAACGCAAAAAGACACCTACTCAGTGTCCATGCTATGCTTGTTAGCGTCGAAACCAAAAGCAAGCGAGGTTATGAGTAAATGTCCCAATACGATCCTACACTGTCCGTCCTTGGAATACCAGACCATAATATCAAAGTTGCCTTTGTTCGTCATGAATATCGCGGCAACGGGGTACGTCGCCGCCAGTATCATGTGATTGATGCCGAGCTGACTTACCGGTTAACCCGGTGCCCACTGTGTGGCTTTGAGGCCTTGCACCCTAACGGGTTTTACACGGCCCACGTGCGCGTCCTCAACGGGGTTGAAATGCCGACAGTCATTGACTTGCACAAGCAACGATGGCGCTGTCATAACTGTTACCACACAGTCAGTGCCAAGACGCCACTCGTGCAACCCAACCACACGATCGCCGCTCACATGACAGAGCGAATCATGAAGTTAGCGCATGAACGGTTGCCAGTCAAAACCATCGCCCGTATTATCGGAATCTCAGCCTCCTCGGTTCAACGGATCATTGACCAAAATCTCAAACTCCGACCGGCTCGCCGGCTACCCACGCGACTCTGCTTTGATGAGTTCCGTTCCACTCATGGCATGATGTCGTTTATCTGTCTTGATGCCGATTCACATCGTCTGATTGCCTTGCTTGGTGATCGATTCAACCGCACGATTAAAAATTTTTTCATCGCTCATTATTCACTCGCTGACCGCACTCGGGTCCAGACGGTCACCATGGACATGAATGCAGCTTATCAAACGATTATTCATGAGGTTTTCCCCAAGGCCCAAGTCGTCATTGATCGGTTCCATATCATTCAACTTGCGGCTCGTGCCCTTGATCAGGTACGCGTCCAAGCGCTCAAACAGCTTGATGACAAACACAGCCGTCCTTATAAGATCATGAAGACAAACTGGCGGCTTTTTCATCAAACCGCGCCTGACGCTAAACACAAACAGTTCCTGTTTGGTTTGAATGAATACGTCACGCAACAGGAGGCCATCGATATCGCACTTGATACTGAGCCCAAGCTCAAGCAAACCTACGAGACCTACTTAGCACTTCATGATGCTTTGATGGTGAAGAAACATCCCGCGGAACTGGCAAACCTGTTAGCTACTTACGAGCCAAACGGTACGGCAATGGACATGACGATCGCGACGCTTAAGCGACACAAAGTCGCTGTTCTCGCCGCTGTCACCAGCCCTTATTCCAACGGTCCGATCGAAGGCGTTAACCGCCTCATCAAGTCACTCAAACGATCCTGTTTTGGCTTCAAGAATCAGCTGAACTTCTTCAAACGAATCTACCAAATCACGGCATAACATGACAAAGACGGCTCCCCAAATGGAGAACCGCCTCAAATGATAAATTTATTCTTCAACACCAGTTGACGCAGAGCCTAATAACAAGGTGGAAGTAAAAATTAATGAGAGCCAGCCCCATAGCCGCCATCCTTTTATTTTCATGATCATACTCCTGTTCAGTAGAGAAACCATCTTGTGAATAGTAAAACAATCGCTTAAATAAATGGGTTTATGGTTTAATAAGTTAAATAATCTTCCCCTAATGAAGCGCTTACAATATGCTGTAAGTAACAAAAGATTGGGGGTAAGGAAACATGGAGAACAAGACGGTTACACCCAACAAATCAACGAGTCCGCAGAAAAAGTGGATGGACTTCAAGGTAGGGTCGGTACCATTGCCAGTTTATATCGTGATGGCAGCGATCATCGTCCTTGCCGGTGTGATGCAGCAACTGCCAGTTAACATGCTCGGCGGGTTTGCGGTCATTCTGACGTTGGGTTGGTTATTAGGTACGATCGGAGCCAATATTCCGATTGTGAAGAACTTTGGCGGTCCGGCGATTTTATCGCTGTTGGTACCTTCGATTCTCGTTTTCTACAATGCGATGAATCCGAATGTGTTAAAAGCTGCAGACATGCTCATGAAACAAGCAAACTTTCTTTATTTCTATATTGCCTGTCTTGTCTGCGGCAGTATTTTGGGAATGAACCGTAAAATTCTGATTCAAGGATTGATGCGGATGATTATTCCAATGATGCTCGGCATGATTCTTGCAATGGGTGTCGGGACACTGGTTGGCGTATTACTAGGTTTGGAATGGAAACACACGATGTTCTTCATCGTCACGCCAGTATTGGCAGGCGGTATTGGTGAAGGTATTTTACCGCTATCTCTAGGATACAGCACGATCACAGGCACGACCAGCGGCGCGCTTGTCGCTCAGCTTATTCCGGCGACGATTATTGGAAACTTTTTCGCGATTATGTGTTCAGGTTTATTGAATCGATTAGGGGAAAAGCGGCCAGAGTTGTCAGGCCAAGGGCAGCTGGTTCGATTAAACGGGGCCGAAGATGACCTCGCCGATGCGATGAAAGACGATACCGGCGAAATTGATTTGAAAATGATGGGCGCTGGCGTCTTGACCGCCTGTACTTTATTCATCTTGGGCATGTTGCTTCAGTCCATCACAGGCTTCCCAGGACCAGTGCTGATGATTGTTGCTGCCGCAATTTTGAAATATCTCAACGTTATCCCAGGGGAAACGCAACGTGGCGCTAAGCAATTGTATAAATTTATTTCCAGTAATTTCACTTTCCCATTGATGGCGGGACTTGGTCTCTTATACATTCCGCTAAAAGATGTGGTTGGTATGCTAAGTTGGCAATATTTTATCGTCGTGATCAGTGTTGTGTTGACGGTTGTTTCAACCGGCTTCTTCGTGGCTCGGTTCTTGAATATGAATCCGATTGAAACGGCCATCGTGACAGCCTGTCAAAGCGGCATGGGCGGAACCGGCGACGTGGCGATTCTGAGTACGGCGAACCGCATGAACCTCATGCCATTTGCGCAGGTCGCAACACGCTTGGGTGGTGCCATCACTGTTATCTCAATGACTGCGATTCTACGGATGCTTTCATAATTAGATAGAGCGTGAGTCGGCCCGGTTAGAAACCGGAGAGTAAGTGGCCTAGGGCGTTATGGTCGGGCTTTGACCATTGCGACCAAGGTCCTTACACGCAGGTTTCTGGGCCAGCGATCGCGTTTAGGTGGAGCGTGGACCAGTCCAGTTTCAGGACTTGGGAGCGCACTTTAAACAAGGGGGAAAAGACTCATGGCAAAGAAAGATTTTAATCAACTGGCACTGGATCAGGCAAAAGAATTTGGCGGCAAACTCAGTGTTGTCTCAAAGGTCCCGATTGAGACGCGGGATGATCTCAGTATTGCTTATACACCGGGAGTTGGTGCGGTTTCCTCGGCAATTGCAAAAGACAAGACTTTAGTTTATGACCTGACGACCAAGAAAAACACGGTTGCAGTCATCAGTGACGGTTCAGCGGTACTAGGCTTGGGAAACATCGGTGCTGAAGCTGCTATGCCAGTTATGGAAGGTAAAGCCGCGTTGTTCAAGCGGTTTGCAAAAGTTGATTCAATTCCGATTGTGCTTGATACGCAGGATACTGAAGAGATTATTGCGGCAGTTAAGGCAGTGGCCCCAACGTTTGGCGGAATTAACCTTGAGGACATCAGTGCGCCGCGTTGCTTTGAAATTGAGGCGCGATTGATCGAGGAGCTAGATATTCCGGTATTCCATGACGATCAGCATGGAACTGCCATTGTGGTTCTTGCCGCGCTATACAATGCACTGAAAGTCGCTGGAAAGGATATTGGCGATATCAGGGTCGTTGTCAACGGTGGCGGTTCTGCTGGACTATCTGTTGCCCGGCGCTTCTTGGCCGCTGGCGTTAAGCATATCATGGTGGTCGACAAGGTTGGTATCTTAGCTGAAAAGAATGCCGATCAACTACCGCCACACCATGCCGCCATTGCGAAAATCACGAATCATGAAAATCGGACTGGCACCTTGGAAGATGCGCTGCAAGGTGCAGATGTTTTCGTAGGGGTATCCGCGCCGCATGTTTTGAAGCCAGAATGGATCAAGACAATGGCGGACAAGCCGATTATCTTCGCGATGGCAAATCCGGAACCAGAAATTTTCCCGGATGAAGCATTGGCCGCAGGTGCTTATATTGTCGGCACTGGGCGTAGCGACTTTGCCAATCAGATCAATAATGTGCTTGCTTTCCCAGGCATTTTCCGTGGCGCTTTGGATGCACGCGCACGCAAGATCACCATTGACATGCAAATCGCTGCGGCGAAGGGCATCGCAAGTTTGATTCCGGATGCAGAGCTATCGACCACCAACATCATTCCTAATGCTTTTGACGGGGATGTTGCGGAAGTCGTGGCGGAAAGTGTCCGGCACGCGGCAGAAGCAACAGCAGAAGCTTAAAAGCAATATTGAAACCTCCTGGCAAGGGTCAACTTAGTGGGGAGGTTTTTTGAATATTGACGTTAATCATAGAAAGCAGAACGTTTATTTTTTTCTGACGTTATCATGCGTGTCGTCCGTTACACTAGATGCTGCAGGAGGTGAAGAAATGACTCGAAATCTTGGCATGTCGGTCCTATAGGGTGACAGCAAAAATTTTAAAAGCTGACGAGTTGTTGCATAAAAATGAAGCTTTCAAAAAAATATCGGAAATTATTTCCCGTGCATTTGCTTTTGTTGGGCGGCCTTGTCACCATGACGAGGCTACATGCTGGACATGAATTGGTATCTATGAAAGGATTCATTCTGGTTATTGGGATACTACTGCTTATTTTTACGGAAGTAGTGACTTATCGATGGCTAACAAGGCAGTCCACAGCTGACTAAGTACCTATGTAGTAGTGAGGCTAAACGGACTTATATGCACTTGGTAAGAGACATTGATATTGTCATACACTAGCTTGGCTTGACAGGACCTTTATCAAAGTCAGACAATAACATTGCGCTATCAAAAACACAGTCTGGTTGGTAGTCCAGACGCGGCTTAGGCTGTCAGTATCCTTCCTCCTTGGATGTCCAGATTGCGTGAAAATCTTAAAGGAGGTGTTAGTTTGACAATTCAAGGCAAGCTAACAGTTTATTTTGAACGACCTTTTTATCGCGGATTGTTCGAACAAACAATGGGAGACACGTATCGTGTTGCTAAAGTCACATTTGGGACACAAGCCCCGACAGCAAGTGAGTTGTTACATTTAATTCAACAACGATGGGAAGACCTACATTGGGTAGCCGCACAGGATGTTATTCTCCCCAAGTTAAAGATGACAATAAGTCCAAAAAGGCGTAGTCGTCAGGCTCGAAAAGAAGTCCGTAACGCTAAAAGGACCCAAGCAACAACTTTTTTGAAGCTAGCACACAAGCGAAATTTACAGGTGAAAAAGCAACGACGCAAGCAACTGAAAGACCAGCACGCTTGTGAGGTTCGCTTGAAGAAGCAGGCGAAACGTTTAGAAAAACATCAGGGACATTGATGGGCAATTCAGCATCAATAAATTAGGTGAAAAATCTACGCGGATAAATACGTCGCGTAGATTTTTTTGTAAAATGACCATTGAAAGTTGTTATGTGAGGAGGCAGATTTATTGACTAGAAAAATCGTCAATCATCTAACGGTAGCAAATCGCCACCAATTTCGTAGTTGGTTAACAGCTCACTATCAAGACGCCTCGGAATGTTGGGTAGACGTTAAACGTGGTGTACCAAAACAGGATGACACGTTTTGGTATGTTGACGCCGTGGAAGAAGCCATGTGTTTTGGCTGGATCGACAGTACCTACAAAAAGTTGGCACCTGATCAACCAGCATCGCAGCGCTTTGTACCAAGAAAAGTGGGGAGCGCGTGGTCGGAATTGAATAAAGAACGATTTCGCCGCATGATTCACTTAGGGAAGATGACGGCAGCTGGGTATGCTGTTTTGCCTGATATGAACCCGCGTCATTTCAAGTTTGATCCCAGAATTATTCGAGCACTTAAACGTCGTCCGGGTGCGTGGCAGTATTTTCAGTCGTGTCCGCCTTTGTATCAACGAGTCCGTTGTGACACGATTCAAATCAAAAGTCACCAGCCTAAATTATTTCGTCAACGGCTGACAAAGTTTGCTAACGCCTGTCAAGCACAGCAAATGATCGGGCAATGGCGTGACGGCGGACGGTTACCTGTTAAATGAATACGTTTAACGCATTTAAGCTTCATCACAGTGATTTTTTAAATTGGTATACTTTTTATAGGTGTTGTCAGACTACCTAACAACAAACGTTGACGCACGTTTTTACCCGATTATACTGATAAAGTAAATATTGGTATATGAAAGGAAGTTCACAATGCGTATCGAGGAAGATTGTATTGGTAAGTTGGCAATTGATGAGGATGTCTTATATGGAATTCACACGACCCGTGCGCTAACGAATTTCCCGATCAGTACAGAGCGGACTGATCCGCTACTTTTCAAAAGTCTGATCATCATTAAAAAAGCAGCTGCACAAGTGAATGCAGCTGCAGGTACGTTAGATGTTCGAAAGTCGCGGGCGATTGTTGCTGCGTGCAACAGCTTGCTGATGGGGGAACATCAAGATGCGTTGGTCGCGCCTGCGATTCAAGGCAGCGCTGGGACTTCCGTGAATATGAACGTCAATGAAGTCGTCGCCAATTTGGCCAGCGCTGAGCTCAAAACGATTCGCGTTCATCCAAATGATGATGTTAATCAGAGCCAGTCGACCAATGATACTTATCCAACAGCCGGAAAGATGGCAGCATTACAGGCATTGCCACCGCTGAAACAAGCATTAACGTTTTTGATCAAAACCTTGGACGCTAAAGCACATGAGTTTGCGGATGTTGTTAAAGTGGGTCGCACGCAACTGCAAGACGCTGTTCCTACAACATATGGACACAGTTTTCACGCGTATGCCAGCTTGTTCCGTCGAGACTTAGCCCGGTTGACACGGGCTGCGGCCGATTTACAGGCGGTTAACTTAGGCGGTACGGCGATTGGAACTGGGTTGAATGCGTCGCCTTATTACCGTAGTCATATTATTCGTCAGGTTAATCAATTGATTGATCTGCAATTGAAGTCAGCTGAGGATTTTATTGATGCAACGCAGAACTGCGACGTTTTGGTGGCCTTCTCTGGTGCTATGAAGGGACTTGCCACTGACTTGTCAAAAGTAGCCAATGATCTTCGCTTGTTAAGCAGTGGTCCACAGGCGGGACTTAATGAGTTACATTTACCAGCAAAACAGGCTGGTTCATCGATTATGCCAGGAAAGGTCAATCCTGTCATTCCAGAAGTCGTTAATCAAATTGCCTTTCAGGTGATTGGCCAAGATGTCACGATCAGTATGGCAGCCGAAGCCGGACAGCTTGAACTGAATGCTTTTGAGCCGATTATTTTCCGTGATTTGTTGCAAGGGGAGCGGTACTTGGCTCGCGGCATTGCAACCTTAACGTCAAACTGTGTGGCTGGGCTGACGGTTAATCGTGAGCAGTGTGAAACCGCGGTTCACCATTCGGCTATCAGTGCCACAGTTTTAAGCCCGTATCTTGGTTATGAGGCGACGGCTAGATTGATTCAGCACAGCATGAAGCAGCACGTTGCTATTCCTGACTTGTTGCGCTCGGAACATAAGCTGTCGGCTGCGATGATCGCGCGATTGTTTTCGCCAATGGTCATGACGAATCAGGAAACAGTGCCAGACTTATCAATTGCTGAAAAGTAGGGATTTGTTAAGCCTAGTTCCACGTGAAACGTCCGCGTATTCGAGTGAGTTTCACGTGGAACACAAAAAAGGGGCCGCATGCATCGCAAAATCGAGATGCATGCGGCCTCCTTTTTAGTGGCTGCTTCCAACAAGGGCTTCAGGGTTCAGATAACAGATGATGCATAAACTGCAAGACACCTTGTTCCTGATTGCTCTTAGTGGTTGTGTCGGCGACTGCCAGTACTGTTGGTGTTGCATTTGCCATCGCCACACCAAGACCAACTTCCCGTAGCATTTCTAAATCGTTGCCGCCATCGCCAAAAGCGCACATGTCAGCAAGTTGAATGTTTAGATGCCGACCAAGTGTTGCCAATCCGGCAGCTTTGTTCATCCCGGGTTGAATGATATCAATGTCGCCGTGGCCGCTGCTTGTCGGTTCTCCCAAGCCAACCAACAGTTGGCGCATTTCGGCAACAATAGCCGCGGTTTTTTCTGGAGGACAACTAATGGCAAATTTTAAAATGCGATCATCGAGATTGTCGAAAGTATCAACTAGACGTAATTGCTTGTAGTATTGTCGTGCCGTTGCGATATGGACAGCATCAGTAGTTTTCAGGGCATAGGCGCTTGATTGACCACAGACAAGAATTTTGAGATCAGGTATGCTAGTTAGTTTAGTCAGAATTGGTTGAATGGTACCGTTTTCAAAAGAACTTAAAGCATACACTTTGTTAGCATCGCGAATGTAGGCGCCGTTTTCAGCAACATAAATCGTATCAGGGAAAGCTTCAAAAAAGGAAGTCAGCTGAAAGTATTGATTACCACTGGCCACCACCCACTGAATGCCTTGCGCTTGCATTTTTTCATGTAACGTCGCAAAAAAATCGCGATCATAGGTCATGTCGTCTCTCAAAAAGGTGCCATCCATGTCTGTTGCTATTAATTTGAACATTGTTCTCTCCGTTAATGGTCAGTTAAGACTGCTTTGATTGTTGGCTTTCATCAGCCTGTTGCTGCCAGGTTAAGAACTCATCTTTTTGTTGTTGCCACTGGGCATGATCTTTATCAGTAATCCGCCGAATCATGCGAGCAGGATTGCCAGCAACGATGACATGATCAGGAACGTCTTTTGTGACCACCGATCCAGAACCGATAACAACATCGCTGCCGATGGTCACACCTGGATTAATAATGACGCCGCCGCCAATCCAGACATCATCGCCAATTTTGATAGGCTTACCATATTCTAAATCTTCACCGCGGATAGCGGCATCAATTGGGTGGCCGGCTGTAAATAAACTCACTTTAGGCGCTAAATAAACCCGGTTGCCAATGGTAATTGGCGCGGTATCCAAGAAAACACAATCTGTGTTGGCATAAAAATGATCACCGATTGACGTGTGAGCACCGTAGTCAACGTAGAAAGGAGGCTCAATGTAGTTATTGTCTCCAAATGCATGAAATAATTGTTTTAAAACCGCAGCTCGTTCTGCTTTTTTATCAGGGGCTAAATGATTAAACTGCCAGACGAGATCACTGCCTCGCTGACTCTCAACGCTGATCTCTGGATCGTTTGCTTTATACAGTTTGCCACCAAGCATTCTTTGCTTCATTGATTCCATATTGGTTAGAGCCTCCATACTTAAGATAAGCTCATTGTACCGAATCTTGGCTGTCATGACCAAACTAGAGTCGTTATGGGACGATTTTTAATTGGGATTGTGCGTGCATCATCATAACGCGCTCACAAAAAAGCCGATGCAACAGGCGCTTGCATCGGGGCTTGGTTAACCAGTAACTGAAACACGGGTTGGTTGATGTTCGATAATCGGCATCCATTGACTCACAATGGTTTCGGGGCTAAAGTGACTGGCACGTTCGAGACTTTGATGGGCATAATGATGCCGTAATGCTGGCTGTGACATCATCTTTTTGAGATTATCAACGAAATCAGGGACGTCTTGTGCCTTTGTGAGTAAACCGTAGTCATTGTTGCCAAGATATTCGCGTGAGCCAGTATTTTCCATTGCTACGATAGGTAAGCCAGAAGCCATGGCTTCACCGATAACTAACGGCATACCTTCCCAACGAGAGGTCGATACGAAGATTGAAGCATTACGATAATGATCGCGTAAGGCTTGGTCTTTCAGTGGGCCTTGGTAGATTAACTTGTCGGCCACATGGAAATAGTCAATCAAATCGTAGAAATTTTTCATATCTTCATCAGTGCCTGAGCCGGCAATCGCAATTTGCCAGTCATTTGGTAAAGATGCGGCGGCTTCGAGTAAGAAGTCGATACCTTTGTGGGCAATCGCAATGCGCCCAGTGAAGGCGATCCGGTGTGCGTCAAGATTTGCCTCACCAGTTGGGACGAGGGTGAGGGGATTATAAATTTTAACCGTGTTCGGATTGAAACGCTTGTAAGAATTTAGGTCACTTTCAGTGAGGGTGACCAAGGTATCAACAGCTTGCAAGCCGCCTTCAAACTCAGCTTGCATTTGAACGTAGTAATCTTCCATGTACGTTGCGTAGTTATTGTGCATCCAGCCAATCAGATTGACATCTGGTAATGCCTGCTTGATGAGCGGTGCGAAGCTGGTCGTCAAACCAGCAGGCAAAATCACAGCCTGAAAATGCTGGTCACGAATCGTCATAATCAAGTCATTAATTTGATCACGATAATGTGTATATGGGTCGCTCCCAAAGAAGTTAAGCAGCTTGGGATCTGTCGGACGCGGAGCAATAAGCAGCGGGGCGTCCAATTCAAAATATGCAGGGGCATCTGCTAAACTATAGAAACTGACATCATAGTGTTTAACGAGATCATTTCCTAAAACAGTTGATGCGCGTTTAACACCGTCCATGACGATGTTTTCAAGTACGATCATAACTTTCATAAGTGTTCGCCGCTAAAGTCAGCGGCTCCCCCCTTTCTTCTGAGTACGTCACGATCTAACTGCAGAGTCCAGTCGAAAAGGCACGGCTGCTAAAAGAATAGCAGCAGGGGCCAAACAATTTCTAAGGTCTACTCAGAAACTGTTTGTATTATCATACTCGCTTTTTATTAGTAAGTGCAAGGATTTTCTGTTAAATGTTGGTATAGCAAGGTTCTCACGGGGTAGACGAGCCGTAAAAGAATGAATTGTGATATTTCCATGAATAATAGGTGTTATGTTTCATGTGAAACCTTCAGATGGTGCTTATGACAATGAATAGGGATGAATAATTTAACGAGAATTTCTAGGAAAGTAAGGGAAACTTTTTTGGAAATAGTACCGGCATTAGTGGTATGTAAAAACCGAGTATTTTTGTTAAACACTCAAAAAACACAGCAGAGATGCTGCTGTGTTTCATGTGGAACGATTATTGCGTAAAGTTAATTTTGTTTCACGTGGAATTTGCGTCGTGCGTATTGGGCAAGCTGCGTGCTCAAGGATTTTAGGGATGTTGTGAGCGGGTCAGGATGAATTGCGACATGTCCAAAAGCCCAAGCTTCGTAAGCATGCGTGAGCGTGGTGAAGTGTCGTTGATCGCCTAATCGTGTATCAATACGGTGTGCATAGACTGTCAATGGTTGACTTGACTGGCGTCGTGTCACGCGCCGTAATGACCAAAGTAACAAACGATAACGGCGGGGAAAGTTTCTCTGTGTCAAATTGAAACTAATGGTGAACGCCACCAGCGCTGGTAGTTGCCAGATTAAGACAATGCATAAAGTCAAGACGACAGTCAAAACGATGATAGCTGTCCAATGAAAGCTGCCGAGAGACGATCGAGAAGACGGTTTCGGTTGAGTAGATGAGGCGCTCACAATGGAACGCGATTCTGACGAAGATACTGCTGAGCTGACTGCTGAACTGCTGGCTGATTGTGAGGCTGTATTGCTTGCCGCGGAAGGCATTACAGGATCATCAGGGGTGGCCGGATTGCTGAATCCTGGTGTTGGTTCGAAGGGAACCCAGCCTAAATTGTTGAAATAAATTTCCGGCCAAGAGTGTGCATTGCTATTGCGAATGATGTATTGTTTGTTCGCGCCACTTCCACCTTCAAAAGTGCCAGTATTAAATCCTTTGGCCCATCGTGCTGGCAGGTTAATGCTGCGGCATAGGACAACCATAGCACTGGAAAAATTATCACAGTAACCAATAGGTGAATCGAACAGAAAGTAATCAACATAGTCACGATTTGCCGGTGTTTGCTGTGCATCTGTTTTTGAATAGGTGAAGCGCGGATCTGAGCGCAAGTAAGTTTGAATGGCGATGACTTTTTCATAAGGTGTTTTGGCATCAGCTGTGATTCTTTTTGCCAGTGTTCTAACTCGTTGCGGTAGTGAACTAGGAAGCCGTAAATAACTAGATGAAATTAACTGAGTTGAACTCGTAGCAGTTTCGAGTTGCGTATCGGTAAACTGTTTTTGCTGCACCTGGATATCGAGGCGTTCGAAGCGTTGATCATCGCTCGCAGTTATCCTTTGTGTGGCTGAGTTAAGCAAAAAATCGGTCGTGGGGTCTGGTTTACCGCCAGTAAAAGTTAATTGCCCATATGGTAATGGCAAAAAGGTTTTACCGCCGTTAAAAACTAGTTTCACTGACGTTGCTTGACCATAATCGACTCGAGCCGATGGATCACGCATAATAGCACCGTCTAAAGGAGCAGCTTGCGTCTGAAATGTAGATGGTCGCCAACCCGTTCCTGTATAAAATGAGTCAACCTCGACGCGATAATAATGAGCTTCACGACTGGTGGCGGTGAATACTGGTGTGGGATCATCATATACCGGACCGCCTAAAACACGACTGTTTTCGGTGAATCCTGTGCGGCCTGAGCCGTTAGCGTAAGCTTCAAGGCTGGCATAGAAGCCTCGCTGATTGAGTCGTTCGCGCGCAGGAACAGAGATATTAGTTAACCAGTCATTCAACGGAGTGCTGGTGCTGAGCCACATGAGTCCAAGGGTTAAGCCAACAATACTAAGACTGCCAATTAAAAACGCTCGCCAGCGGGTGTGATAAAGGTGCAAAACAGCCAACAACCCGGTAACAACAGCGAGCTGGAAAAATTGTGTCGTCAGGTCGCTGCCATTGAAAACATGTACAGCAAGTAAATAACTGAGCACAATGGCCACTGCGCCAGGATAAAGTTGGAGAACAACGGTTATTAATAGTAGAAAGGCGACAAGAGCTACAATCAATGTCATGCTGAGGGTCGCAGGGACATCCACGCCACCAACTTGCAAAAACCGCCTAGTCGCGGTATTGAAGGTTTGGACATAAGTGTTAAACCAGGTAATACCAAAATGCTGTTTAAGCGGCAGTATTGCCCAAAGGCCAACGATCATGCTCAAGAAAGCAGTGGTTAGCCAAATTGGCCAAGCCCGTGGCCATAATGCGGCAAGATAACTAATTAAGCTGATGATGACAACATAGCCTGCGAGTTCACGAGGATGTGCTATCGGATTAATCACCGAGAAAGGCTGTACAAAAAGTGCCAATAACCACCATGTCAGCAAAATGGTAAGGAGACGTTGTAGCCATTTAGGCATGGTCATCACCTCCAGACAAGTCGACTAGTGTTGTAGCAGCCGGAGCCAGTGCATGTGTGAAAGGCACTGCGGCCTGTGTATCAGCAGTTAAAATAAGATAGGCGCGATGCTGATGTTGTGGGGTGGTCAAAGCAGCTAAAGAATCAGGCGTGGCGGTACCGTCAGGCTCAAAGTTGGCTAGCGATGTGTTTTGCCGTCCTTGTATGACGGAGGTTAACCGACTGTCTAGCAGATAGCCGTTCCCGCTGAAGATGCCTGTGTCCATGAGACTTGCGAATAAGCTCAAGGCAGGTTCGAGTGACAGCGTTGGTGTGACCAATAGCAGTAATGTCCAGCTGGCTTGACCTTCATGCTCATCGTCATGAACAATCAGCGTATCGGCATGTGCACTGACTTTCCAAGCGATTTGTTGAATATTATCACCCGGGAAATAATCGCGGAAATTTTTAATGCGGTCACTGGGCAAGCCAGCGTCAGCAGCGGACATTTTTTGCGAAAAGTCATCTGCAATTCGTGCGGCAGCTTCTGGTCTGCGTGCGGGGCCAACAGTGATCGGTGTGGCTAAACGCAAGGGTAGTGTTTTACGAAACCAGCCGAATAAATCAGTCACGGTGACGGTCATCGGTAACTGCTCATAAATGCCGCGCTGTAAGGTTAAACTGATTTTGGCTGTCCGTTGTCCGATTGGCAAATGCCATGTATGTGTTTTGGCACTGTCAAGCAGAAAAAGATTAGGTAGCCATCTGCCATGAGTCAGCGTGAAAAGGCGCGTTACCGGTCTATCGGCGATCATGTCAGGATTATCTGCTGTGAAACGCAGTGTGTTTTTCAATGGCCACAATAGCGGTATCGCAAGTAGTAGTATCAGGATAGCAAAGTCACTGGCAAACCAGCTGGTAGATGAGTTAAATGCCACGCCAAAAACGATCAGCAGGCTGAGCACAAGCAAAATGCCAGCATTGATAAAAAAGTTGCGCCAGTTCATGTGCTCACCCCCGAATCGGAACGGCGGTGTTTTGCAGAATATCTGCTAAGATCGTTGCCGTCGAAAGTGTCGGATCCTTGGCAATGAGCCGATGACCAAAAACAGGATCAAGTAGCGTTTGAATATCGCTTGGATCAACGTAAGTACGTCCGTTAAGCGTAGCGAAGGCTTTGGCGGCAGTGACCAAGGCAATGCCACCACGCGGGCTGATACCTAGCCGAACACGGTTGTCGTGTCGGGTTGCCTGTACTAGCGCGAGAACGTAACTGGCGATTGCATCGCTGACCGTCACGTTAGCCACGAGTTTTTTGGTTTCAGCTAGTAACGATGCGTCTAGTCTAGGTGTTAATTGAGCAATCATCGTTTTACGATCAGGCGTTAGCAGCAAACTTTTTTCCGCGTCAGCATCTGGGTAGCCAAGTGAGAGGCGAAGCATGAACCGGTCCAACTGTGCTTCAGGGAGCGGGTAAGTCCCTGCATAATCAGTCGGGTTCTCAGTTGCCATGACAAAAAAGTCAGGGGCTAGCTGATAGGTATGACCATCCGTTGTAACCCGTCCTTCACCCATGGCTTCTAACAAGGCGGCCTGTGTTCGTGGCGTGGCGCGATTGATTTCATCTGCTAATAAAATACTGGTAAAAATAGGTCCTTTTTGAAATTCGAATTGATTAGTGGCCCGATTAAAGATTGATGTGCCAAGAACATCACTTGGCAGCATATCAGGTGTGAATTGAATGCGGGAAAATGGCACCGCTAAGGTTTTTGCCATCGCTTGAACGAGGGTGGTTTTCCCAACACCGGGAATATCCTCGAACAACACATGACCACCTGCAAGTAAGGCGGTGAAAGTCAATGTGATCGGCATAGATTTGCCCACCACAATCGTCGCTACTTGATCCCGCGCTGCATCAAAAATGGCTTGTGCTTCATTGACTTCCATCATGACACCTCCATGCCGTCATTATTCACGAAAAAAAGCTAAACAGCAAGCATGCGAACTGACGGCTGGCATGGCGAAAGATGTGAAACGCTGTTTATAGTTTATAAAGGCATTTATTCAGAGCGTCATCTTAATTTTAGTGCTAAGGCAGAACAAGAAAATAGGCGACGCCAAACGTCCCAGTTCGTGGCACGATGTTGGATAAGTAACGGCTAGTGAGAACTGATGGAAACTAAGCTTGGATAATAGGAGAAGGCCTGATTAGGAGAAAAATGATACATACCGCCAAACCCTCAAAATAGCCACCCTTTCCACCCTGGAGTATACTTACCCTAGCATCTGTTATTAGGAAAGAGGGGCAACCTATGAAGAAACGGCTCGGATACAATTTGAATGTTATTGGCCATTATCTATTGATCGGTTGGCTCATTTTCTTTGGTGTCACCATTTTTGTTGGTCTGGTGACATATCTGGTCATGGGCGCGAACCCCAACTTTGTTCGTGGTATTTTTACTGGCCTCTCTGGCAAGTTTGCTAATACTCACGACAGTCTCAGTGCATTTTGGGCCATTTTAGTGAATAACGAACGCGTTGCCTTTGGCCTCATGATCATTGGTATGATTCCGATTCCTTTTCTATACTGGATTTCGTATTATCTCACCTGTGCTTCTGTCGGCTTGGTGCTAGGCATTTATGCCGCTAAGCTGGGTATCGGTGGTGCTTTGGCAGCGTTTGTCTTAGGCATTTTGCCACATGGTATTCTGGAGATGAGTGCTTTGATTATCGGCGTCGCGCTCGCTGCTCAAGTCAACAAGGCCCTTCGCCAGTCAATCAAGCGTTTTTTTGCCGATCCATATTATCGAAAGTCGTCGTTAGATGTGAAGGCTATTGCACTACAGTATGTTTGCATCATCATTCCGATGATTGCCGTTGCTGCCTTAATCGAAGGCTTTGTGACGCCAGCGTTGCTGCGACTGCTTGTACATTGACCTAATTAGAAATAGGGCGCAAAAATAAACCCCGCATGCTGATTTTGCAAGCGGGGTTTTCATATGGCGTGGTGAGCTGGAGGTGACAATTGTTTCGCATGAAACAATTAAGCCCACTCCGAACGCAACAGCGAATAAGTATTCACATCTAAGAAGGTGCCGTCAGCTCGTTGATCGTCTTGACGCAAAGTGCCATCGAGATGAAAGCCGGCTTTTTCGGCAACGGCATTGCTCGCGCGGTTTGCCACAGCGGCATTGATGGTTAGCTTATTTAGGTCGTAATCGTGGAAGGCAATATCGGCCAATGCTTCAATGGATTTGTGCATAATGCCTTTGCCGCGTTCGGGAATGGTTAGCCAGTAACCAATGTCGGCTTTATGGCGAACCAAGGTGTCGATCGTGTTCAAACTGATCATGCCAACTGGAGCATCGGCTTGATAAATGGTCAGATGCAAGGCAGTCCTTGCACCAAAAAGCTTGAGTGTTGTATTTAAAAAGTTGATTTCGTCGTCGGCAGTCAGTGTCGTTACGACCCAAGGCAAGTAGGCAGCCAACGAATCGCGGCTAGTCTCAATTTGTTCGAATAAAAGGGGACCGTCGATTTCCGGTCGCGGTAGGGAAAGTTTCAAATCATAGTCGATTAGGTAGCTAAACATAAGGTCACCACATTTTTCTTTAAGTTTCTCTTAGTATAAAGCAATCTTGCTTTTCTTGCGCGTAGACAACCTTTAGAAAAATCGGTACACTTGTAAGCTGTGAATGGGAGCTGGGTTTACAGGTCTCAAAACACATGAATTGAAGTAGCATGCGTCATTAGCAATTTTTGAAAGAAACAGGAACTAAATGAGAAAGATGGTGTTTTCATGAGACGAGTTTGGAAGTGGTGCGTTGCTGGGGTCATGGCGTTGATGCTGGCGGTCGTGCTAGGCTCACCGGTGTCAACGCAGGCGGCCGAGAAAACTTATGTGATCGGCACAGATGTCACGTATGCCCCGTTTGAGTTTGCGGATAAAAATAATCAGTATGTCGGGATCGATATTGACCTGATGCAGGCAATTGCAAAGGCCGAGGGTTTCAAGGTTGATATCAAACCTTTGGGGTTCAATGCAGCTGTGCAGGCCTTGGAAGCTAATCAGATTGATGGTGTCATTGCTGGTATGCAGATTACTCCTGAGCGGCAGCAAAAGTTTGCCATGAGTGATCCTTATTACAAAACGGCGGTTGCCATGGCCGTGGGGCAAAATAGCGAAGTCAAAAGTTTGAAGGATTTACGCGGCAAACGTGTGGCCTTGAAAACTGGGACGGCAGCTGCAGACTATGCTTTAAGTTTGAAGGCAAAGTATGGTTTTACCACGGTGACCTTCGATGATTCCAACAATATGTATCAGGATGTCATCACTGGCAATTCGGTCGCTTGTTTTGATGATAAACCGGTTCTGCAATATGCCATCGCCACAGGGTTGAAGCTCAAGCTGGCTGGTCCAGAAAGTAAGGCCAGTTATTACGGTTTTGCAACACAAAAGGATCGTAGCGATCATCTTGATCAACGATTCAATGCCGGACTCAAAAAGGTCAAAGCTGACGGTACATATGCCAAAATCGTTGCCAAGTATTTAGGCAATGGCACACAAGCCGCCCAAAAACAAACCAGTGCCAAGACTCAAGATAGTGATCGCAGTTTTCTCGGATTATTGCGCGAAAACTGGGGAACCTTGATGGGTGGCTTGAAAGAAACCATGATTGTGACGATTGTCGCGATCTTCTTCGCAACCGTTGTCGGGATTCTTGTGGGCTTGCTTGGCGTTTTGCCAAATCAGTTTGCTCGCGGTGTAGCCACGACATTTATCTACATTTTCCGCGGATTACCGCTGCTGGTATTGGCCTTATTCATTTACACAGGCGTGCCAAGTCTAATCGGTTCAAAAATTCCGGCATTCGTGGCTGGGATCATCACCTTGACCTTAAACGAAGGTGCGTACACCGCGGCCTTCGTCAAAGGTGGGATTCAGGCGGTTGATGATGGTCAAATGGAAGCCGCACGCAGTCTGGGATTGCCTTTTGGAAAAGCGATGCGGCGCGTGATTTTGCCACAAGGGATCAAAATTATGATTCCGAGCTTCATCAACCAATTCATTATTACCCTTAAAGATACGTCCATTCTCTCAATCATTGGTATTCTTGAATTGACCCAAACTGGGAAAATTATCATTGCGCGCAACATGGAAGGCTTTAAGATTTGGACCATGGTTGCTTTGATTTACTTGATCATTATTACGCTATTAACTTGGCTCAGTAATTGGGTTCAACGGCGTATGGAGGCCTAGACCGTTGGCGTAAAATAATGTGACAAATGTCAATTAATCTAACATCAGGACTGGACAGCGACTGTTGCTTTCCGCTAGCATAAAAAGTAGTTTTTTTAATTAAGGTCGCTTAAGTCAGCCTGATCGTGGGCAGAAAGCGCATTTGTTGCAAGCTAAACGAGTTTGCAATCGGATATCATAGAAAGCGTGGTGTTAGGGTTGAAACGAAAATGGCTGCTAGGGCTGCTAATCGCCCTGCCTTTAATGCTGGGAGCTTTATTACCCGGCAAGTCAGTGGCAGCGGCACAAAAAACATATACAATCGGGACGGATGTGACCTTTGCACCGTTTGAGTTTGCGAACCAGGATAACAAGTACGTCGGTATTGACCTTGATCTCATTAAGGCAATTGCCAAAACGGAAGGTTTTAAAGTTGAGATCAAGCCGCTGGGATTCAATGCGGCGGTTCAAGCACTTGAAGCTAAGCAAATCGATGGTGTCATTGCTGGCATGTCGATTACACCTGAGCGGCAACAAAAGTTTTTGATGAGTGATCCTTACTACAAATCAGGCGTGGTCATGGCGGTGGCAAAAAAAGGGACTATCAAGTCGCTAAAAGATTTGCGCGGTAAGCGAGTTGCGGTTAAGACCGGGACTGATTCTGCGGATTATGCCAACAGTATTAAAGACAAATACGGTTTTTCAACGGTGACATTTGATGATTCGAACAATATGTATCAGGACGTCATCACAGGTAATTCAGCTGCTTGTTTTGAAGATCAACCGGTGATGCAGTACGGGATCAACAATGGCATGGCCTTGAAAATTATCGGTAAGCCAGCCCGTGAAGGTTCATACGGCTTTGCAGCTTCGAAGAATAATCGGGCGCTCATCACGAAGTTTAACGCTGGCTTGAAGAAACTTCGGGCAAACGGCCAATACGATAAGATCATTGAACGTTATCTTGGCAACGGCAGTGCAAAGTCCCAAAAAACTGCCGCTGGCAATGCGCAAACAACTGATCGTTCTTTCTTCGGTTTGTTGAAGGCTAACTGGGGCACCTTAATGAGCGGCCTGGAAGAGACAATGGTTCTCACGGTTGTCGCCATTTTCTTCGCTACCTTGGTTGGGATTCTTGTTGGATTGTTAGGCGTTTTGCCAAATAAATTTGCACAAGGGGTCGCGACGACCTTCATTTACATTTTCCGCGGTCTTCCACTGATGGTTTTGGCTCTGTTTATCTATACCGGGGTGCCAAGCCTGATTGGATCAAAAGTACCAGCATTCATTGCTGGGATCGTAACTTTGACCTTGAACGAAGGGGCGTACACAGCGGCCTTCGTCAAGGGCGGTATTCAGGCGGTTGATCCGGGCCAGATGGAAGCGGCGCGAAGTCTAGGCCTACCATTTGGTAAAGCGATGCGGAAGGTTATTTTGCCGCAAGGAATCAAAATCATGATTCCAAGTTTCATCAACCAATTTATTATTACATTGAAGGATACCTCAATCCTGTCGATCATCGGCTTGCTGGAACTGACCCAAACCGGGAAGATCATCATTGCCCGCAACATGGAAGGGTTCAAGATCTGGACGATGGTCGCCTTGATTTACTTGATTATTATTACGTTATTGACCTGGCTGAGTAACTGGGTTCAGAAGAAGGTGAAGGCATGAGCGATTATCGCGTTGAAATGAAAAATGTGCACAAGAGTTACGGTGACAATGATGTGGTCAAGGGTGTCAATCTGAATGTGGCGAACAATGAAGTGGTCGTTATGATCGGAGCATCCGGTGCGGGGAAAAGTACCGTCTTGCGCATGATCAACGGTCTTGAAACCGTCACAAGCGGTGAGATCTTGATTGATGGTGAAGATATTGCCCATAAAGGCACCAACATCAACAAAGTTCGTGAAAAAATCGGGATGGTGTTCCAGCATTTTAATCTGTTCCCGAACATGTCAGTGATGGGTAATGTGACCTTGGCGCCAACCGAGCTGGGAATCGCCAGCAAGGAGGAAGCCATCAAGCAGGCAAAAGCCATGTTGGAAGTTGTTGGTTTGACGGACAAGGCAGATGCGATGCCAGCTCAGCTTTCTGGTGGGCAACAGCAACGTGTGGCGATTGCGCGGGCGTTGGCGATGCATCCTGATATCATGCTGTTTGATGAACCGACCAGTGCGTTGGATCCAGAAATGGTCGGCGATGTGCTAGGTGTTATGCGGCGGCTGGCCAAGCAAGGCATGACGATGGTCATCGTGACTCATGAAATGGGCTTCGCCAAAGAAGTGGCTGATCGGGTTGTCTTCTTTGACAATGGCACTATCCTTGAACAAGGCACGCCTGAAGACATTTTCGAGCATCCAAAGGAAGAACGGACCAAGAGCTTCCTGAACAAGGTGCTGAACGCTTAAATATTGATTTTTAGAAGATAGCAAAACGGCCAATCCATCAACTAGTGGGTTGGCCGTTTTGCTGTTTTAATTTCCTGGGAAATAGTTTTCGTTTCGAAAATACATAGCGAAGCGATTTATTCAGCTAAGCCATGATCGAGAATTTGATTCATCACTGCGGCCACACTGCCAGCGTAACCCATGCCGAACTTATCAAGATGAACCATCAGATAATACAGCCGGTAAAAGTCAAGGCGGAAGTGATAACCAGCATCAAGTGGGTAGACTTCTTGATAGCCAGTGTAAAAGTCTTGGGTGAATCCGCCAAAAACTGTCGTTACCCCGATATCGAGTTCGCGATCACCATATACTGCTGCAGGATCAATCAGAGCTGGCTGACCATCGGCAGTAAACATGTAGTTGCCACCCCATAAGTCACCGTGCAGCAGGGAAGCATCGCTGTGATGATGGGCCAGTGTTTTGCTGATGATGGTGCGCACCTGTTGGAAGGTTGCTTCATCGTCGGCTTGCCACAGCTCCTTTTTAAGCAGGTGTGCGGCGAGTCTGTCCAAGCGTTGGTGAATGAATAGATCTGCCCATGAATCGGTCCAGGTGTTGGTAAATGAGACGCTGGTGCCCGCATAAGGGTAGTCAAAGCCGAATCGGCCGTTTGGTTCATGATGTTGATGCAAATGCGCGACTAATCGCCCTAAATCGCGCTGCGACCCATTGCCGCTGGTAAGGAAACTGAGTAGCAGAAAACCATCGCCTTCAATTTGACCATTAGCAATGACACGCGGTGCTAAGATTTGTGCCTCGTCAAATGCTTTTAAGCCAGCTATTTCGCCAGCATAAAAATCAGCAGGATAACCCGGTTGAACCAGCAAAAAGTAAGGCTTTGTCGCCGTATCGATCCGGTATGCCTGATTGACGTCACCGCCACCAACCGGGGTGACTTGCGTGATGGCGGTCAGCGGTAATTGTTTGATCCAAGATGAAGTCAGCATATTATTCCTCCTCATTAACGCGATCTCCAGCGTAGTTACCCGCGCTGGAGATCGCTCGCCCCCACCTTAGAACAGCCAGGTGTGTGATTGCAACGGGTCAGTCGTTTAACAGGTGATAAATAAATCGTTGCGGATCATCTAAAAAGTGACGTAGAAAAGCGACATGTTCGATTTGATCATATTGAGTGGGTGTTAGTGTGTCACCCAACGCCAGTAGTTGCGCATTCGGATAGGCCATGAGAATCGGCGAATGTGTACTAATGATAAACTGCGAGCCATTTTCTACCGCATCATGTAGTAAGGCTAATAGACTGAGCTGATTTTCCGGCGTGAGCGGTGATTCTGGTTCATCTAGCAGGTAAAGTGCATTTGGGCGCAGTCGAGCACGAAATAAAGCAAGGAACGCCTGACCATGGGAAAGCTTGTCGAGATCAACTTGATAAAGATGGTGAATGGCACTGAGTGTATTGAGATAAGGCAAGCGTTCCAAACTATCGGGTGCCAGTTGCTCAAGCTGTGTCTGCGCGTATTTGATCCGGCCACGGGTTGCGCGAATGAATGAGATAAAATCGTCTGCCCGAAAGAAAAAGCCTGCCTTCGTCCGATATTGCCAAGTCAACTTGAGACAACGGGCTAAGGCACGGCTATTTTGATATTCCGGGTCCTCATCAAGGGAAGCCCCACTCATGAGGATTGCATTGTAATTAGCAGCAATAGCATTCAGCAAAGTAGACTTGCCACTACCATTGTCGCCTGTCAAAATCGTGACGGGTTGCGACAATGTCAGGTCACGAAAGGAAGCTTGCCAAGGCAAGTTGAATGGATACGCGGTTTTTGATTTTGGCGGGGTGTACTGGATACGATTAAGCAGCATGATTGTCTCCTTCTTGCGGCACTGATGGTAATGGCTGATACCAAGTCATAATCTGCTTGGCCAAATCAACGGCCATATAGCGGGAGTTGACTGTCTGATCGCTGTTGCCTTTGCGAATATGCACCTCTAAATGGGCAACGCCACGCGCCTTCATCCAGATAGATTGTTTGATCGTCATGGCTTGAATGTCTTTTTTACGGACAAAATAACGTTGCCTTGTCCACATTTCACCGACTTGAATGATAAGTTGCTTAGGTGGCGCAATAGCAATGGCGGCTGTGGTTGCCGCATATTGACCTTGCAACGCCATGACGACTAACCAAATCAAGCCAGCCAGTACCAGCCACAGCCACCAACTGACGTGCAACCAAAACACACTTGCGAGCACAGCCGGCAACACCAGTAGTGTCAGATGACCTAGGACCATGTTGCGCATGTAGTACCAGCGGTTGCTAACTGGGATTGGTTGCAGTTTCGGTGATGTTTCCGGCAACCAGCTGACGAATGCCCGCATGCTGCTGAGTGCTTGCCGTTCTGGGATAACCGGCATCAGGACCAGATCATTATTTTGCTGGTCATCAGCGGCGCTTGAGGCTAATAACGCCTGAACGGTGCTAAGATGCAGCCATTGCCGCAAAATGCTCTGCTTAAAGCGAACCGCCTGCAAGCGTGACAGTCGGGCACTGACCGTATTGGTTTGAAAAAAGCCGCGGCTGGTTCGTAGTTCGTCACCGGTTCGGTCCAAAGTGAAGTGGTAGTATTTTTGAATAATATTCAAATAGGAGATCAGGAAACCTAGAATGAGAATAATAAGTGTCAGACCGATAATAAGGTAAACCGCTAAGCCAGTGATGGCATGCTCAGCATTCTTGTACCAGCTATCTGGCAGGTATTCTTGAGCTTTTTGTGTTAACCAAAGAATCCCGGAAATGATGGGGATGAAGCCTAGTGAAGTGAGCGCGTATTGATTAAGATCATGGCCGTTGATTTTATAGGCCGCATCTGCCACAGGCGCGGCTGGTGCGGCGGTGGTGCTTGTTTGATCGGGTGCAGCAGGGATAGCCTGATTATCAGTCGCATCAGGTGTCACTGGCTGAACGTTTCCTTGACGGTAGCGGTTGATGGTATCAGCTACGGCTACTGGCACGGCCGAGAGCATTCCTTCGGCTTTTTTTGATTCTTTGCCAGCTGTTTCGATGGCAACCTGTTCGAGACCGAGTGGCTTTAGAAAAAACCATTGTTGCCGTTGTACCGTCTGAATACGGTCATAAGGGATGTGATTGACTTTACGAACCAACACACCACTGTTGATGGTCAGACCGTTCGGGGCAACAAGATAGGTAAATCGCAAATAATGCAGGATTGACCAGATGAGGGTGAGTACCAAAACGCCAACAATTAGGCCGCCCCACAATAGAAATTGATTGAAGCTCATGTCTGCGCGCAGTATTGAAAGCCCTCCGCCAACAAATAACGGCCACCACGAAATAAAGCCTCTGATCCAAATAATTAGTAGCGCGACAGGCGCGAGTCGTTGCGGTTGGTCAGTCTTCATCGCGCGCCTCCTGAGCCAATTGGAGGATTTGATTGCGCAATTGGTCGGCCACTGGTCGCGTCACACCATCAATCACGTGAGCGGTGCTGGCGGTTTCGATGTTGACTTGTTGCAGTGTCTGCCACTGAAGTAAAGGACCGGCTTCTAACGTGACATTTTGAATCCGCGAAATCGGAATGGCTTCATTTTTTTGGAAGAAAAAGCCTTTTTGCAAGAAAACCGCGGTTGGCGTGATGTTGTAGCGCCAAAAACGATAGCGATACGGCACAAGTGCTAATCGGAACAGCAGTTGAATAATCGCAATGCCAATAAGACCCAACCCAAGCCAAAAGGACCAATGCCAGAAAAACCAAGCGGCAATGAGTCCCAAACCGATGATCATGAGCACTAGCGCCCACAACGCCGCACTTGCCCGCCAAATTCGTTGAATGGTTGCTGGTAGCGCTTGTCCCGTTTGTTCCATTTCCTCGCCTCCGTTTTCGTCAGAATAGCAGAAAATAGACCTAAGTGAAACTGTTACAACAAGAATCAGGCAAGATTTTTCACTAAAGAAGGGATTCCGCAGGCACATAAAAAGCGCGTCATCTTCGCCGGGATAAGACACCGGTAAAAATGGCCGCGCTATTATGATAAAATAAACAAACCTAAACCATTGGTGCGTAAATCAACTCGATCAACTGCTTTTTCATCGCAATATTGACGCCGGTGATCGGCTGCTCAAGAATTTTTTGATATTCTTCAAGGACATCATAGGGCAGCGGGGTGAGCAGATTGAGGTCATCAATCACATCGCTGACCCGATCGGTTGTGCTAAGGTCAACGAAAATGTCAATTTTGTTCAAGCAGTCAGCCAATAAGTCGGTCATGCCGGCATCAGGCTTGCCGCTTTGATCAGTGATGACAACTTGCAGGTGATTGACTGGCTCATGATCGATTTGGATAAACTTTAAAGCCGAATAAATATTCATGGCACACCTCGTCCTAGCTGAATAAAATCACATCGGGTTAAATTCAGTTTAACCCAATTTTAGGCATTTGGTGAAATTTTTACAAGAGAGTTGTATCTTGATCGGTCGGGCGCCATAATATTGGTGACAAGGATTATTTTACTTTTGGGGGCAAAATATGGAGCTTAATGTATCTGCTGTGGCCGCCTCACGATTGGCGCCGATGTTACATGCTGATAAGGCGCTAATCCTTGATATTAATGACGGTATTGGTCCTTATTCACGGCCATCAAAAACATCAGGACAGGCGAAATTCAATTTATTGATTCTACCGCGTACCAATGTGCCCGATGTGTATGATGCACACCTTGATTCGCCGGTGGGGCCGGTATTGATCAAAAGTTATACGAGTGGGTTTTTTAAAGCAGAAACAGAATTAACAGTCAGCGGTGATCACTTTGCTATTGTTCCCGGTGAACCGCAACTTGATCCCAATGTCCGGTTGAAGTTTGTATAACTCAACCGTCTTTTTCTGTTATGATAACCCCAAGGATTGTGATGACTTGTCACAGTTAGAGGGGGAATATCTATGGATCGTACTTCTTTAAAAGATCAGGCCAAGGCTGAGCTGAATCCCAACTTTAGCTATTATTTACGGATTAGTTTACCGGCATTATTATTGACAGCCTTTGTGGCGCTGGTGCCATTCCCGCTTAATGAAAATATGCATCGAGCTGGTATCCGTGTCGTGGCTCATGGCAGCCGGCGGATGATGACAAATGGTTATTGGAACAACATCGCAATGTGGCAGACAGCAGTGACATTTATCGGTTTGCTGACAGCGCTGCTCATGATCGGTGTCAGCTTCGCCATGATTGACGGGTTGCGCGGTCGATCTGATCACCGGTTTAGCTGGACGCAGATGTTCAAAATTTTTGAACGCGGCGAATATTTTCTCGGCAGCTTGCTGATCGGTTTGCTGCAAGTCGTTTGGGTCAGCCTGTGGATGTTGTTATTGGTTATTCCCGGGATTGTCAAAGGATTGGCTTATTCACAAGCCCAGTTGATTTATCGTGATGCCATTGATGCTGGCCAGCCAATTGGCTATACCGAGGCTGTCACGCGCAGCCGTCAATTGATGTACGGCCATAAGTGGGAGTTCTTCGTTTTGCTCCTCAGTTTCCTAGGTTGGTGGTTGTTGGAAATGATCACGTTTGGCTTAGCGTCAATTTGGGTCATACCATATCGCACGATGACACTGGCTAATTTCTATCTAAAATTGACCGAAGAACAAGCCTGACATCATCCCATAGCTTCATGCTAAAAAAGAAGGCATACGCTTTCTTTTTTTTTGACTTTAGTTCCCCTTGATCCGGTAAGTATTGGTATACTATTCGTGGTTGACGACAACGCACTTATATCCGAATAGGGATAGGTCAAGTTGTCTCTGTTCACGACAAACCGCGATGATGGAGGGAAAATGATGAAGAGACGTTGGTTGCTTGGGTTTGCGACAGTGTTGATGGCAGTCCTGCTGGTTGCTTGCGGTAGCGGCAGTTCAGCGCAAAAGAGTACGAAGGGGCCAGTGACGATTACATTCTGGCACCGCATGACAGGAAATTATAACAAGGCGCTTGAAGGTTATATCAAGACGTTCAACAGCAGTCAAAAGCAGTACAAAGTTGTTGCTACTTCGCAAGGGTCTTATGATAACCTACAAAAAAAGTATCTGGCTTCAGCGAAGTCTCGCACGTTGCCAACCATTGGGCAGGTAACTGATACGATTATTCCTGAATACGTGCATGACGGGATGTTAGTTAACATTGACAGTCAGGTGAAGTCACAATTTTCCGCAAATGAGCTCAAAGCCATTTATCCGGGCATTGCGACAAACTTGAAGTATGAAGGTAAATATTACCAAATTCCATTTGCCACTGGGACACGATTGATGTTCTATAACAAGGATATTTTGGATAAGTACCATCTCAGCGTGCCCAAGACTTGGGAAGAACTGACTAAAATGAGTCAGCAGCTCAAAGACGACGGCATTACTGGGGTCGCATTCAACAAAAGTTATGATTTTGAATTTGAAACCTTGGCCTATGATGCTGGTAATCGCCTGATCACGCCGAAGTATCAGGCAAAAATTGACACACCGGCCAGCATCAAGGCTATGACCGCCATCACGACCATGTTAAAAGATAAGACGGCGGTCACTGCCGGCTTGGACAATTATTTTAACGTGCCATTTGTTCAAGGTAAAATTTTTGCCGGGTTTGGCTCTAGTGCGACAATTCAGCAAATTGCAGCAACAGCGCCGAAGTCCATGCACTGGGGAACCGCTGTGATGCCAAGCTTTGCTGGCAAGGCCAGTTCTGTACTGGGCAACAATGGGATTTCCGTTTTCAAAGGCGCTTCAGCTGATCAGATCAAAGGTGCGGTTACCTTCATGAAATTCCTGATGAGCACCAAGATTCAAACGCAATGGGCTAAGGCTAGCGGTTATGTGCCGGTTGTGAAGACCGCAACCCAGTCCAGCGCGTATCAAGCCTACTTGAAAGAGAATCCGACCTATCAGGCAGCAGTGGATGCTTATGACGATGCGTTCTCCTCAACGCCATTTATTGGTTACAATACGTACCGCAATAACTTGCTTGATGCTGTGGACCAAACCGTTTCAAAAAATGCTGAGCCCAAAACAGTACTGACGAATTTGCAGAAGCAAGCTGATACGATTTTGAAAGATAATAAGTAAGACTCATTAGAAAGCAGGTCACCGCATGACGACATTCAAACGCATTTTAAAACGAACGCTGATGTACACGTTGCTGGTTTTAGGACTGGCTATTCTCATGACATTTGGCTACGTCGGCTATCGGGATGTCACAGGCGGTAAGGGCTACTTGGCCATGCGTTATTTGATTTTGACACTAGAATCGGTCGTTGGCGGCTTTTTCCTGTTTCTTATTGTGGTGAGCTTGGATACGTGGAGTGAACACCGTAAGCAGAAGCGTGAGCAGCAGTCAAAAAAGTAAAATCGTTGTAAAAGGGACTTGGTTAAAAGTTCTTTGCCGTGCCAAACTCCGCAATCTCCGGCCAGCTGGGGTGGCGACGCGGAGCTAGAGCGGAGACGGCGCTTCGAGCCCGCAAAGCCCGCGGTCTCGAAGTCGCCTAACAACATCAGCGACAAAGCCCAGTGGCTGTGTTGTTTGCACGGCTGAGCCCCATCTGGCCTACGATTGCTTCGCCTTGGCACTACGGTCTTTAAAATCGCAGTAAAATAATCCACGAGAAACTAAAAAGGAACAATTTTTCCCACAACAATCGGAAAATTGTTCCTTTTTATTCGTTTGACTGAGAATTATGTCTCAAGCTCTTGTTGCCCAAGAATCGGGCCATAGGTTTAGATTCGGTTCAAGTACCGTTTCAAGAACTCTTTTGTTTCAGGTTGCTGTGGATCGCCGAAGATCTGATCCGGTGTGCCTGCTTCGGCAATAACGCCATTGTTCATGAAGAAGACCCGATCGGACACTTCGCGCGCGAAGGCCATTTCGTGGGTCACAATGATCATGGTTAAACCAGTATGTGCCAAAGCAGTCATCGTGTTTAAGACATCATCGACCATTTCCGGATCAAGTGCACTGGTTGGTTCGTCGAAGAGCAACACTTCTGGATCCATCGCCTCAGCCCGCGCGATGGCGACACGTTGTTCTTGACCGCCAGATAATTGGTCCGGTTTTGCAGCGATGAATGGATCCATCCCGACCTGCTTCAACAAGTCGAGGGCGTGCGCTTTAGCTGTGGCAGCGTCGCGCTTTAAAACCGTTTGTTGCGGAACCATCACATTTTGCAACACCGTCATGTTGTTGAACAGATTGAAACTCTGGAAGACCATCCCAACTTTGGCGCGATAAGTGCTTAGTTTCTCTTCATCGCTTAAAATACTTTTTCCGTGGAAAAGGATATCCCCGCCAGTTGGGGTTTCCAAAAGGTTGATATTTCGCAAAAGTGTTGATTTCCCAGAGCCGCTACGGCCAATGATCGAAACGACTTCACCGGCATTCACGTCCAGATTGATGTTGGTCAAAACTTCGTGATTGCCAAAGGCCTTTTTTAAATTTTTGACTTGGATTAAAGGTTCGTTTGCCATGGATTAGCCCTCCTTTGCCGTACGAGTTTTCGGGGTTTCGACCTGCATCTGGTTGGTCATGACGTTGTAATCTTTTGGCCCGTCGAGATGCTTTTCAATTAATCGGAATAGGCGACTGATTGTGAAGGTCATGATGAGATAGATGGCGCTGACAATCAGATAGGTGTGGAAGAATTGGAAGCTTTGTCCGGCAATTGTCTCACCACTGAAGAACAATTCGGAGACAGAGATAACGGACAGAACGGACGTATCCTTGATGTTGACAATAAATTCGTTGGTCACAGCTGGCAGTGAGTTGCGTACGGCTTGAGGCAAAATAACCTTCATCATGGTTTGCAGATGGGTCATTCCCAGAGCGTTGGCAGCCTCGAATTGACCTTCGTCAACCGAGATAATCCCACCACGGATAATTTCGGAAATATAGGCCCCAGTGTTGATCGAAACAATCAATAAGGCAGCGGTGGTCCGGTCCATGTTCAAATGCCAAGCTTGTGCGGCACCATAATATAGGACCGCGGCCTGAACAATCATTGGCGTGCCACGGAAAACTTCGATGTACAACGACAGCAGCCAGTTGATCACGGCGCGTAAGCCGCGCTGACCGAGTTTTTTCGGCTTAGGAGTTGTCCGGATAATCCCGACTAACAACCCGATGATAAAGCCGACGATTGTCCCAACAAGGGAAATCAGTAAGGTCATGCCTGTCCCGCGTAACAGCATTGGACCATATTGCTTCATAATCGCGATGAACCAGTTGCCATTGCTCTCAGTTGATGGCTGGTTATCGACAGCTTCATTCATCAGCTGTGCTCGTTCTTTACTTGAAATTGTGGCAAGTAGTTCATTGATCTTTGCTTTATTCGGATCATTCTTGCGCAAGCCAATCGCCAGATTCGTGTCACTGGCATCGGTTTTAAAACCCTGACCTTTTGCAAAATGGATATACATCAAGTTAGGATTAGCACGTTCTGCCGTGATCCCTTCAGGCACTTCGGAAACGTAACCATCAATGGTTCCGGATTCCAAGGCCACACGCATAGCTGGAAAATCGTTCATAGCCGGTTCCTTGACGACACCCTTGATTTGATTGATCGCCTGATAATGATAGGTGCTGAGCTGGGCGGTGATTTTAGCACCCTTAAAATCCGCAATGCTCTTGGCTTTGGCATACTTGCTGTCTTTGCGAACAACCATCGTCAAGTTGGAGATGTAGTAGGGATTACTGAAATCGATGGTCTTGCGACGATCAGGTGTCGGTGACATGCCGGCGATGATGGCATCGATTTTGCCTGAAGTCAGAGCTGGTGGCAATCCGTCCCAAGATGTTTTGACGACGACTACCTTTTTGTGTAAGGCTTTGGCAACCTTCCGTGCAATCTGCACATCGTAGCCGTTAGCGTATTCCTGACTACCTTGAATCTTGACGGCGTTGTTAGCGCTGGTGGTTTGCGTCCAGTTGAATGGCGCATAGCCAGCCTCCATGCCGACTTTAAACGTGCCGCTATCACTAGCAGCATTGACCGGGGTGGCAGCAAAACTGCCTAGTAAGAGGCTCAAGGCGAACCCCAGCACGCCTAAACGTGCAACCCAATGCTTTTTCATAACTGACATTTCTCCCTTCTTGTAGTGGGAAATAGAGCTGGAAACAAAAAATCGACCTTATTGTGTTGTGATACCGCAATAAAGGTCGATTCCATCGATTTTAGTCATAAACCAGAATCATAGCGCCCCGAAGCGAGTGCTTCGACAGTCCATGGGTTATGCACCCATGGCCCAATGCGCACGATCCGAATATCGTGCAACATTTCGGCGGTGGCACTTACAACTGGTTCAACATGATACGGCACTCCCCAGTTTTCGTTGCCCACCGCAACCTCTATTTCTTGGTGGTGTATTTAAATGTCAAAATTGAGTTTAGCGGAGTCAGGGATGGATGTCAATTTATAATGGCAGAGCGTGAGCAAGTGCAGTTTCTACGTCTGCTCACACGTTTTAGATGGCACAGTAGAAGGATTCGCTCTTCTGATGCTTGTTGGGCACGCTTCGATAGTCTGAGCTGGTTTTGTGAAAATTCGGAGTAGCGACCGCCAAGGCTAAGGCGCTGGCATGGCCGCGTCCATTGAATTTTCGCTACTGCCTGATGTCTATCAGAAAAATGCGTAAAAAATTCTTGGGACTAGCACCCATGTTTAGGCAGCGTTTAAAAACAAAAATATTCAAATTTGAGGTGCAATAAGTAGTAAGATATTTTGAAAAAATGGCAAAACGTGTTAAGTTTGTCTAATAAAGTTCTCATAAAAGGGTCGGGTGCTGATGCCAGAAGAACATGTCAAAATCGGGGCATATTTGCGGGCTTTACGTCTCGAGGAAAATGATTCATTAGAAGAAATTGCAGCTGGGATTACGACAGCTGCAACTTTGTCGCGGTTTGAACGTGGGGAGACGCAACTGAGTGCGGCAGTTGTTTTAAAATTATTAACACGGTTTGATCAAGACGTTGAATCCATCCAACAAGGATACCGCGCCTTGAATCAGGATAACTTTTTCCAGCAGGTGAACCGGGCGACTGTTGCTGGGAAACCGGCGCTACTGGCATTGGCTAAGCGACAGTATCGGTTATGGCGGGAAACGGGGCTTATTTTTTACCGACTTAATCAGATTAACATCATGGCGCACAACGGGTTCAGTGACCCGAGTTTTCAAACAACACCAGCCATGAAGACTGACGTTATGCGTTACTTAAAACGAATTAAGCACTGGGGACTTTATGAGCTGGATCTTTTTGCGGCGACGTTGGTGCTTTTCGACAGTAAACAGTTGGTTAGTTTAGTGGCAGGGATGTTACTGGATATGCCAAAAACCGAGAGTCACCGGACGCGCGATCAATATTTGTGGGCGATTCTCACGAATAGCATTGCGTTACTGATCCATCGGCGTGAGTTTAGTGAAGCAGTTCGCTTGCTAACCATTGCGACCAGTATGCCAGTGCCGCCGGATGATCTCTATTCCCGATTGATGCTTCGGTATCAGCAGCAATTATTGGTGTACCATCGCGGTAAGCATCGAGCAGCAACGGCAGCGGTTGAGCAACTGTTAGCCAGTTTGCGGTTATTAGAGTCACCATTTTTTGCTCAATTGTTAACAACTAGTTGGCAGCGGTTTCTTAAGGAGGAGGGGGCTGCGAGATGACGATTGGTAGACAATTTAAGTTATTACGTAGGGAACGAGGACTGACTTTAAAAATGGCAGCGCATGGCATTTTATCGGTGTCAAGTTTGTCAAAGTTTGAAAATGGTACCTCGCAGTTAGCTGCTGATCGTTTCTTTTTGTTGTTGGATCAGTTGAATTTAGATTGGGATGTGTTTGCAAAACCTCGTTCTAGGGATAAGCAACCTTTTTTACAACGTTATTTGGCGGCTGCGCGTCACGCTGACGTTCAGGAATTGGCCAGCATTTTACGTCAATTGCCACTCGCCAATGTTAATCAACGCCTGTTGTTACATTTGACCTTACATAATGACGCGCCGGAACGCTTTTCAATTTTGCCGCATGAGCAATCACAAGCGCAGTCATTGCTGATGACGACGGCTGACTGGTCGTTACTATTACGACTGATTGCCGTCCAATTGGCTAAAATTATTGGCCTGGATGAGCTGAGTCAACTGATAGCTGCTTTTTCAAATCAGATACAACGTCCTAACACGCCGCAGGATCATTTTAATCTTGCTAACCGCACGTTTCTAGCGGCTGTGCTTCGCTATGTGGCAGCGGGTAAATTGACTGAGGCACGAAATGCTCTGAATCTTATCGGGCAAGCAACTGTTGGTGATCTAGGCATTGAGTTTCAGATTGCTTGTGTGAAACGATTACTTATGATTTATTCATCCGACAAAGTGGTGGCGTTACAAGGACGGCAAGAGTTTTTGCAATTAAAAAAAATGCTGGCGCAATTGGGGGCACCAGCATGGACGGCGACGTGGCTTCCTGCAATTGAACGGCTTGCAGCAGCAAAAGGGTGTAGCCAAGAAGCTTAAAGATCCGCGCCAGCAATCATGCAGTCAAAAATCGGTACTGAGAAAAGACACTTTCCAGTACCGATTTTTGACGCCATTAGGACGCCATTAGTGAGAAGATTGCCAGAAGCGTGTCTTGCAAATGCTCAAAAGTTCCACGTGAAACTTCAACTGCCGATAATTAAGTTTAAAGGAAGAAAGCACTTTTTTCCGGATTGTTGACATTTTGATGAATAAATTCTAATGAATAACGCAACTGTTGTTCTTGTTTAGGCTGGTCAAGGATGTGTGCCAAGCTAATAGCCTGATGGCACAACTCCCAGCCAATTTCAGGCTGATCGGCAATGACGTGATACCAACCGCGTAAAAAAAGTAACATAGCGGCGTTGGTCAAATCGTCACTGTCATGCAATAAAGTCTTGGCAGTATCGAGCGTTTTTTTCGCATCGGTGAGCTGCCGATCATTAATAAAAACGGAGAAGGCCGCAAAAAGTGTCCTGATTCGGATATTGCGAATTTGGTTAAAAGCACGATACTTTTCCGAGCGTTTGATGGCAAGTGGCAGTAGGTTTTGAATCGTGGCTGTCGGTAGGGCGACCATAAGATGGCGAAACCAATAGAGTTCAAAGTAGTTCCATGTTTCGACCGAATAAAGATAACTCACGACTGGCTTTGCCAAAGCCTGAAGTTGGGCCATAGCGTCAGCGACACTTTTGAATGGAGATGGTTGGTTTAATTGGTTAACCCGATCAATCATGGTTAGCCGAAAAAGTTGAATGCTGATCAGCTCGAAGCGGGTTTGGCGGTTGTGGTCTTGGGCATAACGAGCTTGCCATTCCTGCTCCTTTTTGAGGAAATAAGCATAGTCTGCTGGTGTCGGTTCCTGAGTTGAAAAGCGATTCTGATAGTCAAGCACTTCGACAAAGGCGCGATGCGTTAAGGTGTTGTACACAAAATTAGGATCATTCGATGTCGGCACAACGCCGGATTGAAGATCACGGATAAAAACAAATTCTTCGACAGAGATATTAATGCGAGACAGCAAATGGGTTAAACGCGAAAAGCTGATATTAGACTTGCCTTGCTCAAATTTACTGATAAAAGCAATCGAATTATGGTCGTCTGCCACTTGCGCTAAGGTTAGCTGATGATTATGTCGCAACTGCCGAAAAACCGCACCATTTGTGGCCTTTATTTTTTCTACCATAGTGGAATTTCACCTCAATCCGATTTTACCCTGCGTACACTCTAGATACAAATAAGCAGAGCGTGAACTGGCGCGTTTAGAAACCGGAGCATAAGCGGGCGCAACCTTAAATGGCGGGGGTTTGGCCATTTAAGGTTGCGGTCCTTATGAGCAGGTTTCTGCGGCAGTAAACGCGTTTTGAAAACTCATAGGCGTGTTTAGAAACCGGAGCATAAGCGGGCGCAACCTTAAATGGCAGGGTTTTGGCCATTTTTAAGGTTGCGGTCCTTATGAGCAGGTTTCTGCGGCAGTGAACGCGTTTTGAAAACTCATAGGCGTGTTTAGAAACCAGTAAGCACCTTGAGGAGGAAGATTGAGATGCATGAATATCTTACCAATCGCGGGTATCGTGCGATTTTAAATGCCAGTTTGTTAAGTGGGATTGGTGATAGCCTCTATAATATTGTGTTCATCATTTATGCCGCAACTATGCCATTCAAAAGTCTGGCGGTGACGTTAGCCGCCATGGCAACCAGCGTGCCGACCATGCTGTCGCTTTTAACTGGGAGTCTGGCAGATCGGACACATGCTAAAACTCGGCACATGGTGGCAACCCGTTTGGGACAAATGTTGTTGTTCCTAAGTTTAGCGGTCATGATTTTACTACCGGCCAGTTTTCCGCTATTTCTATCATTACTTTTAATCAATATTGTTTCCGATTCGTTAGGTCAGTACGGCAATGGTTTGACGCTGCCGCTCCTGCATCGCTTGATTCCCGCAAAAGAGCTTAACACTGCCTTAAGTTTCCAAAGTGCAACGAGTTCAACCGTGCAACTGGTTTTTCAAGGGCTTGGAGCCAGCTTGATCGTGTTATTGAATCACAATTACGCACTTTTTGGCTTGCTCAATGCGTTGACCTTCTTACTAGCCGCTGTGACGCTTGTCTTCCGAAAAAAGCAATTGAAGCAAGCAGAACCGCCAGTGACAACGGGCAAGTCACAGCCAGTTATCGGTAACATCCGGGCAGTTCTTAAGTTTCTTACTGGCAATCAATTCCTATTCGCGGTTATTCTCTTCGCGATGTTAGTCAATACGCTTGGCTCATCCGTTGACGGGTTGATGAATATCACGCTTGTGCAGGAGCCAGACCTATGGCTGCGCGACTTTGGAACCACCGTTGCAATCATCAATGTTGTGTTTTCTGTCGGCCTTATCTTTGGAGCTTTATTTGCCAAGGATGGTTTGCAGCGTTTGAGCACGTTCAAATTGCTAAGTCTGCTGATGGCGGCCATAGTGGGTTTAAGCAGCAGCTTTTTCCTGCTCCATTCGATCGTGGCGGCACTGGGGTTCAGCTTTATGACAGCATATCTGATGGGCAAAATCAATCCACGTTTAGCCACCGTGATGATGCGGCAAGTGCCTGAACAGCAGATGGGTACGACAGCAGGGGTGGTCAACTTGGCAGCATTGATCGGCATGCCAGTAGGACAAGTGATTTTCTTCACGATTGCGAACCTTGCTAGTGCTCATGTTAGTTGGATCGTTATGGCAGGGTTGGCGACAGGATTATTTTTGGTTTTGATTTGGATGAGCACTAAAATTTTGGACCCAGTCTTTACCGATTCCGATCAATATTCGCAAAAGGCTTAATCCAACATAGGCAAAATTGGTACTTACCAATAGACCAATTCAGCGAAATCGCTTTTCAGAAGTGCATAGAGAATGTATGCGCTTCTTTTTATGCACCCTTTTCAAGTGAAAATGCTTGCATAGCTGTGCGAAGGACGTCATACTATTCTATTGGGAAGCCTTGTTTTTTAGATTATTTTCGTTTATTGCAGATATTATTTTCAAGGCAACCACAAATTTTTAGGAGGCGTAAAAATGGTCGGAATTATTCTTGCTAGTCACGGCCAATTCGCTGCTGGCATCAAGCAATCCGGTCAAATGATCTTCGGTGAGCAAGAAAAAGTCGAAGCTGTGACCTTCATGCCCGATGAAGGTCCAGATGACTTACACAAGCACCTCGAAGATGCGATCGCTAAGTTCGACCCAGACGATGAAGTGCTTTTCTTGATCGACTTATGGGGCGGCTCACCATTTAACCAAGCGAACTCGATTTATGAGGCGCATAAGGATAAATGGGCAATCGTGACCGGACTGAATTTACCGATGCTGATTGAAGCGTATGGTTCACGACTTTCGATGGATTCTGCACAGGATATTGCAGCACATCTGCTCGATGCTGGACGTGAAGGTATCAAGATCAAGCCAGAATCACTGGACAAAGTGACGAAGCCAGCTGCCCAAGCAGCACCAACTACTTCGAATGCTGGTCAGCCAGGCTCACTTGAGTATGTTCTGGCGCGGGTTGATTCTCGGTTGCTACATGGTCAGGTTGCCACAACCTGGACCAAGACAACCAACCCGACACGCATCATTGTTGTCTCTGATTCAGTTGCTAAAGACGACTTGCGAAAGAATCTGATTAAGGAAGCTGCACCAGCGGGCGTTAAGGCGCATGTTATTCCTATCGATCAGATGATTAAGATCGCTAAAGACGATAAGCATTTCGGCGGGCAACGTGCATTGCTATTATTTGAAACACCTGAGGATGCACTTCGAGCAATCGAAGGCGGCGTTCCACTCAAGGAACTTAACATTGGTTCCATGTCCCATTCAGTTGGTAAGGTTCAGCCGAACAAGGTGTTGGCCTTTGATCAAAAAGATATCGACACTTTCCATCAATTGGAAAAAGACGGTGTCAAATTTGATGTTCGCAAGGTGCCTGCAGACCATGCCGAGAACATGGATGCAATTTTGAAGAAAGCCCAAGACGAACTGAATGCACAGAAGTAATTTTTTTGAAACGGAGGAAGAAGACTTATGACTTTAAACTTTATTCAAGTCATTCTGGTCCTCATCGTGTCATTCCTTGCTGGTATGGAAGGTATTTTGGATGAATTTCATTTCCATCAGCCAGTTATCGCGTGCACGTTGATCGGACTTGTGACCGGCAATTTGGCACCTTGCTTGATTCTAGGCGGCCAATTGGAAATGATTGCCTTAGGTTGGGCCAACATTGGCGCTGCTGTCGCACCTGATGCCGCTTTGGCATCTGTTGCATCTGCTATTATTCTGGTTCTTGGCGGTCAGGGCACAAAAGGTATCAGTTCAGCGATCGCGATTGCGGTTCCACTGGCTGTTGCCGGTTTGTTGCTGACCACTTTGGTACGTACCTTGGCAACCGCGATTGTTCACTTTATGGATGCAGCTGCTGAAGAAGGCAGTTTCCGGAAGATTGATATGTGGCAATGGATTGCGATCTGCATGCAAGGCCTGCGTATTGCCATTCCAGCTGGCTTGATTCTAGCCGTTGGTGCTGGTCCTGTTCGGGCATTGCTTGAAAGAATGCCTGACTGGTTGACCGCTGGCCTTGGCATTGGCGGGGGCATGGTTGTTGCCGTTGGGTATGCCATGGTTATTAACATGATGGCGACCCGTGAAGTATGGCCATTCTTTGCGCTTGGTTTTGTTTTGGCAACAGTTAAAGAGATTACCCTGATCGGCCTTGGTGCCATCGGGATCTCTCTGGCGTTGATTTACTTGGCTCTGTCCAAAATGGGCGGCGGCTCAAGCAAAGGCGGCAGCTCGAATAGTGGTGCTGGTGATCCTGTCGGCGACATCATTGACAACTACTAAGAAGGAGGTTGACAAACATGGCTGAAGAAGTTCATTTAACTAAAAGCGACCGAATCAAGGTTTGGTGGCGGTCAACCTTCATTCAAGGTTCTTGGAACTACGAACGTATGCAGAACGGTGGCTGGGCTTACACCCTGATTCCGGCACTGAAACGTTTGTATCATACCAAGGAAGACCGTTCCGCTGCTTTGAAACGGCATCTAGAATTCTTTAACACGCATCCATATCTGGCATCACCAATTATTGGTGTTACTATGGCACTGGAAGAAGAACGTGCCAATGGGGCGCCAATTGATGACAAGGCGATTCAGGGTGTCAAAGTTGGGATGATGGGTCCGCTGGCTGGTGTCGGCGATCCAGTGTTCTGGTTCACGGTTAAGCCAATTATTGGTGCTTTAGCTGCATCATTGGCAATGGCTGGTAACATCATGGGACCAATCTTGTACTTCGTGCTTTGGAATGCAATTCGTATGGCTTTCCTGTGGTACACGCAGGAATTTGGCTACAAAGCTGGGAGCAAGATTACCGAAGACCTTTCCGGTGGTCTGTTGCAAGAAGTTACGAAGGGTGCCACGATTCTTGGGATGTTTATCTTAGGGTCGCTGGTTAACCGTTGGGTTTCTGTCAAATTCACACCAGTCGTATCAGACGTACCTAACCAAAAGGGTGCTTACATCGACTGGAGTTCACTACCAAGTGGATCCAAGGGTATTCAGAAGGCTTTGGAATTACAATCTCAAGGTCTGTCACTGACCAAGAATAAGGTCTTAACGTTGCAAGATAACTTGGATAGCTTGATTCCTGGTTTGATGGGCTTACTGCTGACCTTGTTCTGCATGTGGTTACTGAAGAAGAAGGTTTCTCCAATTGTGATTATCCTTGGCCTGTTCGTTGTCGGGGTTGTCTTCCACGTTATCGGCTTGATGTAATATCAACCGTTAAAACGAACAAAGAATCACGGAAGCTCAGGCGCAAAGTCTGGGCTTTTGTTTTATAATGGAGAGCGTGAACAGGAGCGGTTAGAAATCGTAGTGTAAGTGGCCTCAGACATAAATGGCTGGGGTTTTGGCCATTTATGTCTGAGGTCCTTACACGCAGGTTTCTGGGCCTGTGAGCGCGTTTGGAGAACAGACCGAGTCGTCTCCATCAGTAAAAAAACGTTCAAGATGAGTTTAAAAGGATGGCGGAAAATGGTTCAATCGATCAACACGAAGTCCGAATTAGTGGTCGAAGGCACGGCCTTCATGGGGATGCCGACATATGGCAAGATCATGATCGGCGATAAGGGGTTTGAATTTTTCAACGAAAAAAACGTGCGCGATTTCTATCAGATCCCGTGGAATGAGATTGATTTGGTCATTGCGTCGGTGATCTTCAAAGGCAAATGGATCCCACGGTTTGCAATCAAAACGAAGAAAAATGGGACATATACGTTCGCGGCAAGAGATCCGAAACGCGTTTTGCGCGCCATCAGAAATCATTTCCCGGCAGATAAAATTGTACAATCACTGACGTTTTGGCAGGTTATCAAACGGGCATTTAGACGCAAAAAGTGAGTGATGCCTGCTCACCATCCGTTTTTCGATAATAAAAAGAAGCAGCTCGTTTCCGCATGTGTGACATGCTGGAAGCGGGCTGCTTTTTGGATTGTGCGAAGTCTGTAGCCTAGAACAATGCGCGATTATTCAGTACGGAATTTTTTGAACAACTCGTCAATAGATGCATATTCAGCATCGCGTAAATTGACGTCTAAAGCTTTAGCATTGCTTGTAGCTTGTTCAGGTAGGCGGGCACCGGGAATCACAACCGCAATGGCCGGATTCTTCATGTACCAAGCCAAGAAAACCTGAGCCAAGGTTGCCTGATGGGCATCAGCGATGCCATCGACTTCTCGCAAAGCGGCAAGAATGGTCTTGAACTGATCTGCCGAGAAACGTCGACTAAACTTGTCAGCATCATCAAGGCCATACTTACCAGTTAACAAGCCGGATGCGAGTGGAAAGTATGGGACGAAACTGATCTGGTGTTCATTCAAATACGGGAACAGGTTTTGCTCAGCATCGCGATGTACCAAACTGTAATTGTCTTCAACGACATCAACCTGATTGTCTTGGTTGGCCTCTTTGATTTGGTCTAATGAGAAGTTAGAAACGCCGATCGCCCGAACCTTGCCGGCCTTGCGCGCATTGGCAATGGCATTGACCGCCTCCGCTTTGTCAGTTTTGTCATCAGGAAAATGAATATAGAAAATATCAAGGTAATCGGTTTTAAGGCGTAACAAAGCATCATCAATTGCCTGCGTTAAAAATTTGGGATCGTTATTTGGTTTGAGATCATTGTGCGGATCCTGTGCTGCCTTGGTTGCCAGAATAATTTTGCTGCGATCATAGCCTTGTGTGGCTTCACCGATTAATTTTTCCGACTGTCCTAAACCATACATATAAGCGGTATCGAGCATGTCAATGCCGTGGTCAAGCGCGGCTTTCACGACGGCGATGCCATCTTCGTCATGCAGATTAGGGAACAAGTTGTGGCCGCCGACTTTATTGGTGCCTAAACCTAGTTTCCCGGTTGTGACCGTACTTTTACCAATTGTCGTTGTCATTGCCATTTTGTGACCTCCTTAGCCATTCATGCTTAGTGTAAAAAAAGTAATAGAAACTTGCAAGCGCTATCTATTCACCTTTGATGGAAAAATCCGATGGTTCGCATTGATGATCAGCCCTGCCACAAACATCAGCAGCGTTAGCCCGACTGTCAGCCACAACAATAAATCCCACGAACCTGTAGCCGTTTGGATGAAGCCGTATAATACTGGACCAACCGCCGCAAATAAGTAGCCGACACTTTGAGCAAAGCCAGAGAGACTAGCTGTTTCATAAGCATCGGCGGTTTTCTTCTGGAAAAAGACAATGCAGATGGCAAAAGCGGCCCCAGAAGCAACGCCCATGAGCAGCGCGTAGACAACGTTTAAGCCAAAGTTCGCCCCAGGGATAAGAATACCCAAAGCACCTAGTACAAAGCCTAGCATGATGCCCCAGACACTATATAAGAGGCCATGGCGCTTCTCAGCAATGAATGGGATGGATAATGTTGCCGGCATCCCGCTCAGCTGAAAAATGGTAGCCAGATTACCCGCCGCGATTTGGGAGAAACCGGCCGCTTGCCAAAGACTTGGCAGCCAAGTCAGCAAAGAATAGTAGAGAAAACTTTGCAGGCCGAAGAATAAAGCGATCCACCACGCTAGCATGGATCGCGAAACGGCGATATTTTTGCGTTGGACGCCTTGCCGGGCTGCTTTCTTTGGTAGTGTGCGGAAGGCCAACGCCCAGACGAGTAATCCAAAGACGCCGACTAACGAAAAAGCTGCCAGCGTGATCTGCATGTTGAATTGCTGATTTAGCAATCCTGCGAGTCCAGTACCGAGGGACGCAATAAGTCCCATCGTCACGGTATAAAGACTGGTTTTAGCACCGATAGCGTGGGGAAATTGGTCCTTGATGATTGCCGGTAAAAGGACATTACCGCCAGAAATACCAAATCCGATGAGCAAAGTACCAGCAATTAAAGCTGTCAAGCTGGGAATGATTCGCAGCAGGCTACCAGCCAACAAGATAACCAGCGCTACCAGCAAGCTCCACTCATTACCACGACGATTACCCATTTTGGCGATTAACGGTGAGGCCAGCGCGAACATGAGCAATGGAATGGTTGTCAGCATACCTGCCATGGATGCAGGCAGGCCGAGTGTTTGCTTAATTGTCGGCAGCAACGGTGGGATCATCGTGATGGGCAGCCGCAGATTGGCACCGACCAGCATGATGCCCCAAGTCAACCAGGCTGTCGAGGTGTGGTTCTTTTTCATGGCTGTTTTCCTCCGTCATTAGAATACGCCCACAGTCGCAGCAACCTACATGTAAGCATGCCAGTCATAAATAGTCAAAACTCGGCCATTCAGGTTATGCTTCCTAAGCACGTCTGCTGACGCTGTGCAAGCGGACACAATACTTTTATGCTAGCACTTTTTGAGCCGAAGGGGAAAGTGGGCTTGTTACACGAACGTTGATTTACCGGCGAAACAATCGTCTGCTTTCATTGGAAGATGAGGTGTTCTGACGGATGAACTGTCATGAAAACTGACACTAGTTTTTTTCGTGTGCCTGCCACGGTTTGATTGTCAGGCCGATGGCGATGGCTCCGAGGATAGCGAGCACAGCCGCGACAATCATGGCAACTTGTAAACCGCTGATAAAGAATTCGGGATGTGCTGTTGGATAGTTCGTTACGCGGCTGCCAGCAAGTTGACTCATCGTGCCAAAGAGCACTGTTGTCGCAACCGCCGTGCCGCTGACCATACCAAGATTGCGTGCGAGCGCATTGAAACTGCCAGCGATGCCAAGCTGATTTTTCGGAACAACTGACATGACAACATCGCCAATTGGGGATTGAAAAAGACCGCTGCCGATGCCGACAAGGAGTGTACTGATGATGTAAATGGTCAACGGTGCGTTTAATTTCAACGTGGCACCGATAAGACTGCCGACAGCGATAAAAATGCTGCCGAGCAAAGCAACTGCTGGGACGTTCCATTTATCGGCCAGCCAACCGCCAAACGGGGCGAAGAAGACCATCATCAGTGGATAAAGTGATAATAGCGTGCCAGCCGTACCTGGTGTCAGGCCACGAGCATCTTCAAGGTAGAACGGCATCAGCACTGTGCTGAAAAACTGCACCATAAAGATGAAGAAGACAGTGACCACACCGAGTGTGAAAATACGGACACGGAAAATACGCAAAGGAAGCAATGGTGTTTGTTGCCGTTGCTCAAAGACGATAAAAGCGATGAGAGCAACGACTGCCAATGCAAGGGTGCTGAGGACAACTGGATCGTCAAAACCGCTTTGCTGAGCAAGATTCAGTCCCCAAAAACCGCTTGCAATCGCTGTTGCCTGCAAAATCATCCCCCAACCATCGTACGTACCGCGTTGTGGGATGCCATTGTTCATGGACCACAAGGAGACACCCAGTGCGATTAAACCAATAGGAACGTTGATGAGAAAAATCATTGGCCAACTGAAATGGGCCAAAATCAAACCGCCTAGACTTGGACCAGCGACACCACCCAATGCGACGAAGGTACTCACAACCCCCATTGCCCGGCCACGTTCAGCAAGTGCGAAAGTCGAGGTGACGATCCCGTACGTATTCGCCAAAGTCATCGCCCCGCCAAGTGCCTGGATCATCCGGGCTAACATCAAAAAATTAAAGCCGAGATTAATCCCAGCCATCAAGGAGCCTAAGACAAATGTACCGGTGCCCCATTTAAAAATCCGCTGCTTACCGATGCGGTCGCCAAGTTTACCAAAGGGCAATAGCAGCGCACTTAAAACGATTAAATACAGCGAGACGGTCCATTCCATCTGACTGGCGGGGACTTTGAGATCCTTGGCCATAATTGGCACGGCAATATTCACAATTGAACCGTCGAGATTGGTCATGAAGGCAAAAAAGCCCAGCGCGACCAGTAGCCACCAACGTTTTGGTGCCGTTTCAGAACGTTGCATGTTGAATCCCCCTAACCATAACGCGTTTGCCAGAGCAGTCACCTGCGTGTAAGGACCTCAGTCGCAATGGCCAAAGACCGGCCATTACGCCAGAGGCCGCTTACGCTCCGGTGACTAACCGCTCTGGCTCACGCTCACCAATAAAATAAGGTACCTGTTCATGGCATCATGCGATGTCATCGGCAGGTACACATCATAAGCGATAAGAAACGAAACGGGGCTGCTTTAATCAGCCCCGTTCATGTCATATTGTTAAAAAGCTAGTCGCCTAAATTGATAAAGTCGCCTGCACCTAGCAGCAGTTTAACAAAATCCGGTACAGTGTCGGTTCGGTTCCAGTCGCGCTGCCATTCGCAAGCCAGTTGGGCATTTGTGGTCAATTGTGCACCTGCTTGTTCAACGCGGCGTAAAGCAGTTTCATGAGCAATTTGTGAGGTGCCGCCAACAGCATCCACGACAGGATAAACATGATAGCCTTCAGCCAAAGCATCAATTGTTGGGAAGGTTAGGCAGGCTTCTGTCCATAAGGCCGCGATAACCAAGTTCTTACGGCCAGTTGCCTTGACTGCTTCGACAAACTCTTTATCTTGCCAAGCATTAATCGAAGAGCGATCAATACTTGGTATATCGCCGAGGGCTTTTTTTAAATCGGGGATGGTGTCTTTATTGCGTCCGCTTTTAACGTTAACAGTAGAGAGAATAATTGGCACATTGTACGTTTTAGCCAACTTGGCCGTCATCACAACATTTTGGATCAAAGCGTGATGGTTCATGGAACCGATGGATTCAATTTGTGTCGGTTGGTAGTCAATCAGAATCAAAGCAGAATTTTCCGGGGTGAGCAGCCGGTCAGTAACCGGGTCACGGCGTGGATAACTTGTCATCAAAAATCACTCCTTTTAGTGAGCGTGAGTCAGCACGGTTAGCAACCGGAGTGTAAGTGGGCCTGTTCGTGATGGTCGTACTTTGACCATTGCGAGCAGGGTCCTTACATGCAAGCTGCTGTGCTGACGAGCGCGTTATGAACCGAGCGTGAGCAGGAGCGCTTAAAAGCCGGAGCATAAGTGGGCTTGAACCAGAATGGCTCGAACTTGGCCATTCTGGTTCAAGGTCCGTATGTGCAGGCTTCTGCGACTGCGAGCGCGTTATAGCCATTACTAATAATGAACTAACCTTTACGAACCCATTCTAGTCCGAAACCCATGAAAACAATAATATTTTGCCCGATTATGCCAATGCTGATTTTGCCCGCCATTAAGGACAAGAAGACGCTATCAAATCAGTTTGGAAAAGAGCCCGCGAGTTGCTGTCTTTTGTCAGTGAATGGGTTTAACAGATTCTGTATTGTTCAATCCAGCCAGATCGGTCAAGATGTGGTTGACGACCATGGTTTGCGACCAATCGGCAGAAATGAGCTGCTCAGTCGGCACATTTAAACGATCATGGGGCAAATACCAGTCACGCATGACGTCGGCTCCGAATTCCTTGGCTTTTGCGCGATGGGCATGGCGGCGCAAAGTCTCATCAAACGAGAGGTCATAGTAGTAAACCAGACTTTGATCAGCTTCTGCAATGAGTGTTTTCAACATGTCGCCATAGCGTGCTGCCGACAGAATCCCCTCAAGGATGACAGTTCGCTGATGCTGCAATCCAAAGCGAGCAATCGTCTCAATTAGTTCAATTGTGGGATTGCCAGGTTTGTCTTTTTCGGCGAGCATGTCACGGCGCACGACGTCTTGAGATACTAGCAGCGTATTGGCCAGTTGGGTACGCAAGGCGGTTGCAGTGGTGGTTTTACCACTGCCTGAATTGCCACGCAGAATGATCAATCGATTCAATCAAAATACCCCGTTTCATTTGCGATAAAGTGCGCCAAGACTTCCCGATGTTGTTGATTAAACAGGTCAGGAGCGGCTGCTGGATCCCAAAATTTTAAGGCTTCAGTCTCACTGTTGTCACTATTTAACACACCGCTTAATTGTTTCACAAGAAACACCGGGCACAACCATTGGGCAACATCGCCATTTGGATAGGTGAGGGTGAGATTGCCATTAACGCCAAGCAACCGGACAACTTCAACCTCCAGATTGGTTTCTTCTTTGAATTCACGCACCATCGTCTGGGCAGGGGTTTCGCCGTATTCGATCGTCCCGCTAATCAAGCCCCATTCACCGGTAAAATCGCTGCGTTGTTGGAGTAGAACGCGCCCAGCCTGATCGGTCAGGATGCCAATCACGCCAGCCATAATCAAGGGCGCATGACCAACCTTTGTCCGGATATCTTTAATATAATCTGCCACTATGAGATTCACTCCTTATCTAAGATTAACTCGAATCGTTTACCGCTAAACTGACATTAACATAGTTGACGATTGCATTATTTCCTGGGCAATAATTGTGGTATGTTGTTAACAAACATCAAAGGAGCGGTGAACGCATGACAGTGACGCTAAAACATTTTCAATCTGAAGATCTAGAAACACTGTGGAAGGTGGCTTTTTCTGATCCAAAGGCTGAATGGCATCAGTGGGACGGACCGTATTTTAACCAAGAAGTACCGACACTACAAGAACTGCAGGAAAATCAGGCTAATCAAACTGGCTTTCAATGGGTTGCCAATCCGTTTGTCAACGGCATTTGGTCAAACGGCGTTTTGATTGGGCTCGTCTCTGCCCATTATGAAGATGGCGATCTGCAGCGGTGGCTGGATCTTGGCATCGTTATCTATGACTCGGCTGATTGGGGAAAAGGTTATGGGCAAGATGCGCTGGATCAGTGGATTGATCGCATCTTCGGACTCGTCAACTTGCCGCATTTAGGTATCACCACCTGGTCAGGCAATGATCGGATGATCGGTTTGGCTAAAGCAGTTGGCATGCAGGAGGAAGCGCGTGTCCGACAAGTTCGTTATTATCAGGATCGCTACTGGGACTCTGTTAAGTATGGCATTCTGCGGGAAGAATGGCAGGCAGGTCGCCAGCAAAAATAACATATAGTATTAAAAAGGCGGCTCATTTGCTGAGTCGCCTTTTTGGTGCGAGTATTTGGGATTTCATAACAGCCGTTTATTCACAATGGCCACTGCAAATAAGCCTTCATGCGTCATCGCGTGGCGAAGGCTTATTTGTTTGCCTAGGCTTCTTTCTCGCTTAATCGTTTGTACAAATCAACCATTTCACCAGCTAAATCGCGGAAGGTGATGGCATTCATCAGATGATCCTGACTATGAACCATTAACAAGGTCACATTAGCATGATCGCCTTGGGCTTCAGCAGTTAACATGCCTGTTTGAACGTTGTGGGCTTCAGTCAGAAAGTGGTCGGACTCTTTAAGCTTTTCGTCGGCCTTTTCAAAATCGCCTGCTTTGGCTGCGTGAATAGCTTCAAAGGCAGAACTCTTGGCGTTGCCACCATTCATGATCAAGCCCATGACAGTTTCGAGGTTCTGATCTTCTTCACTCATTATGCTTCTTCTCCTTGTTTACCATCTGCAATTGCCTTCAAGGACGCCTTGAGGACTTTTTCGCCGTTCATCAAGCCGTAATCCTGCATGTTAATCACATCAACCGGAATATCGAGATCCTTTTTGAATTGACCTTCAAGATAGCGGACTTGAGGTCCTAACATCAGAACATCTGGTTTTTCCTCAGCTAATTTGTTGTCTGCATCGGAAGCGGCGGTTGCAAAAATATTGACCTCAACGCCATCTTTTTCGGCGGCTTTTTGCATGCGTGCAACCAGCATACTTGTTGACATACCAGCGGCGCAGACCAACATAATCTTTTTCTCTGCCATTTTTTTCGGCTCCTTTTTAAAAAAATGTAATCGTTTTCTGTTTCTTGTGCTATTATAATTCGTAGGTACAAATTTTACAAGCGTTTTCAAAACCACACCTTTGGAGGGGGTCATAAATGTATCACGATATTGCAGAGCAATTGATTCAAGATATTCTGGCTGGTAAGTATCCAGTGAAGTTGCCGACCGAGCAAGTGCTGATGAATCGCTATCAAGCCAGCCGCAACACTATTCGTAAGGCGCTGGATGTCATTTTTGCCCATGGACTCGTGCGCAGAGTGCAGGGCAGTGGCTACTACGTCATTGATCATTCGGAGCAATCAAGCGCCGTCTTGAATATGTCAATCGGGTTTGATCAAACCGCGATGGTCAAAGGCGGTCCGCTTAAATCGAAAGTCGTCAAATTTGCTTTGATACCAGCAACTGCGGCATTGGCCCGCCGCGGCAACGTAGCAGTTGGCGATCCGGTTTATCAGGTTGTGCGTCTGCGCTATTTAAAAGGGCAGTTGTACGACTTGGAAGAATCATACTTTCCACAAATCATTGTGCCGCATCTCTCGGCAGAAATTGCTGCGGGGTCAATCTTTACCTATTTGCGCAACACCTATGACATGGTTGGAAGCACAACCGAAAATTATATTCAGTCTCGGCCGCTGCCGGCTGAATATGCTGACCTGATGACCACATCCGGAAAAGGCGATCTTTTATGTCTGGATGGGATTAACTATCTAGCCAGCGGCAAAGTCTTCAACTTTTCTCGAACTTATTTTGTTTATCCAGGTCTCACACTGTATTACCACACGACCAACATTGATTTGGACCAATGAGGCGGGGACCTCAGTTCAAATTAATAGCTCGCGCGTTTGCAGTTGCCGGAATCTGACGCTGTCAGCTTAAAAACAATGATCAAAAGCAGATCATGACCGTCAAAGCTAGCTACGTCTTGATTTCACGCCGTGCCTGCTCGCGCCCACTTAAAAAGGAGTGTTATAAAAATGAACGGACTTATTAATTGGCTCAATAAACATGTTGTCCCAATCGCTGCCAGAATTGGCTCAATTCGTTGGCTGGTTGCGTTGCGTGATGCTTTTATTGCCATCATGCCGGCCATGATGGCTGGTGCTGTCTCGACGGTGCTGAACGCTTTGATTCGTGATATCCCGAACCAGTTTGGCTGGACGGGCTTTGTTAATTCCATGCAATGGCTGATCGGTATTAACGCCGTTGTCTGGACAGGGACATTGGCAATTTTAGGCCTGATCTTCTCGTTCACTTTTGGGTACCAACTGGCAGTTCAGTATAAGGTCGAACCAGTCACGGCGGGGATCGTGACGCTTGGTACCTTCATCATGAGCTTGCCGCAAAACTTCACCATGACGGTTAAAACCGGCTTGGGTAAAGCAGCGATCAAGTCACTGACCGATGCTGGGGCAGCAGTTACCGGCAAGGATGTCAGCATGTGGGGCTTCTTCAATTTTGGTAAGTTCTTTGGCGCATATGGTTTCTTCACGGTGATGCTGATGGGGGCCATTGCTGCTACCATCTATATCTGGCTGATGAAGAAACACATCACCATCAAAATGCCTGATTCCGTACCGCCAGCAGTTGCTAATGCGTTTACTGGGATTGTCCCTGCTGCTGTTGCGCTATACGCAGTCGGTATCATTAACTACCTATTCACCCAATATGGCACGACGGTTATTGAATTTATTGCCAGAGTCTTACAAGATCCATTGTTGAATCTGAGTCAGGGTTATGGTGCCGTTCTGCTGATGACGATTTTGGTACAGGTTTTCTGGTTCTTCGGAATTCATGGCACCAATGTTTTGGCACCGATTTTGGACGGCATCTGGTTGACTGCGCAGTTAGCGAACATCAATGCTTTCCAAAAAGGCCAGGCACTGCCATACCTTTGGACGCGTAACTCTTTTGATCTGTACGCTTGGATCGGTGGCGCGGGCTCAACCTTGCTTTTGTTGATTGCAATTCTGATCTTCTCAAAACGTGATGATCAGCGAGCGGTTGCTAAATTATCGATTGCACCGGGCTTCTTCAACGTTAACGAACCAGTCATGTTTGGGATGCCAATTGTGCTTGATCCGATTTACTTCATCCCGTTTGTTTTGGCACCGGTTGTCATGGTTTCCATTGCTTATGGTGCCGTTGTGAACGGTCTTGTTGGGCCAGTTAAAAACCAGATTGTTTGGTCAATGCCACCGTTCTTGAACGCCTTGGTTGCAACGATGGACTGGCGTGCTGCCGTGCTACAATTAATCAACATGGTGATCGGTTTCCTGATCTATGTGCCATTTGTTAAGGCAGCCAATAAGATCAAACCGACTGAACTCGACTAACATCCCATCACGCTGGTTTTGGGCTGAACAACGTTTTTAGAAAGGTGGCTTTCACTTGGAAATCCAAATGACATTTAAGGTGCCTGCAGCATTTATGTATGGCCAACTCATTCGATCCGCGCAGGAAGACATCAAGGCCCATACCGGCCGCGAGGTGTTAACTGGCAGTCTCAATGGTTTCTCTTACAAGAAGAAATGGGCTAATGGCATGACTGGGACACTCACGATAACCCATGCCATTGCCAACCAACGTTATGCTTACGAACTGGATACTGATCGTGATCACTATACGGTTGACTATCAGCTAAGCGACGCTGGTGACAACAAAACGGCTTTACATTACACGGAAACGATTGAAGGCAAAACCGCGAAAGGCAAAGCTAACAATCGTACGGCCGGCTTTTTACTCAACTGGCAGCGTAAGCACCGGTTCAAAAAGATGTCTCGCCAGATGGCGGCACAATACACGGCTTAGAAAGGATTTTCAATGAAACGACTAGGAATATCGCTCTATCCGGATCAAAGCAGTTTTGATCAGAACAAGGCCTATCTCGAAATGGCGCATAAATATGGTTATACCCGCATCTTCACCTCGTTATTGCAGATGTATGGGGATGACGGAGAGGATCTGTTCGCTGTTTTCAGCCAAACCATTGATTATGCTAATCGACTGGGCTTCCAAACGATTGTCGACATCAATCCGGCCTTGTTCAAAGAGCTAAAGATCAGCTATGACGATCTGAGCTTTTTCAAAAAGCTCAATGTTTGGGGACTGCGACTAGATGAAGGTTTCACCGGTGCTGAAGAAGCGCGCATGACGCGTAATCCATACGGGCTGAAGATTGAGCTGAATATGAGTCACGGAACCAATTATTTGGCTAGTATCATGGCCTATGAACCGGACCGTGACAACCTGCTCGGCTGTCATAACTTTTATCCACAAGCCTTTACGGGATTAAGTGATCAGATTTTTGCTGAGTACTCTCAGCAATATCGTGATTATGGGCTGCACACAGCGGCGTTTGTCTCTTCGCCAACCGGCAAGATCGGTCCATGGGCGGTTAATGATGGTCTGCCAACAATGGAAAGCGATCGCCATCGAAGCATCGCCAGCCAAACCAGCCACTTAGTCATGACCGGTTTGATTGATGATGTCATCATCGGCAATGCCTTTGCTAGTGAAGCTGAGTTGCAACAGGTGGCTGCTAACTTCGTGGCAGCATATCCGATTTTGCATGCTGATATGCTGCCGGGGATGTTGCCAATTGAGGCGAAGATTGCCTTTGAAGCGCCGCATCTCTACCGTGGCGATGCCTCAGCCTACTTACTGCGCGATACACAACCGCGGGTGAAGTATGGCAAAGAAAGCATTGCGCCGCATGACAATCACCAGTCCTTTGAACGCGGCGATATCCTTGTTGTGAATGATGCTTATGGCCGTTACAAAGGCGAGCTTCAAATTGTGCTAACGCCATTTGCCGATGACGGTCAGCGCAATAAAATTGGCCAAGTCAGTGCTGATGATCTAGGCTTTCTGGATCTTATTCGCCCGTGGTCAACATTTGTTCTTGAAAAAACGAATGCTTAATAGGGTAGGCTAAAGATTCTTTGCCGTGCCAAACTCCGCAATCTCCGGCCAGATGGGGTGGCGACGCATAGCTAGAGCGGTGATGGCACTTCGAGCCCAAAGACCGGTCTCGAAGTCGCCTAACAACATCAGCGACAAAGCCCGGTCGCTGTGTTGTTTGCGCAACTGAGCCCCATCTGGCCTACGATTGCGCCGCCTTGGCACTGGGATCTTTGACTTCCTACGAGCTATTTATCAAAAAACTAAAGACGACTGATTTCTCCACGTAGTAGGGAAACCAGTCGTCTTTTAGTGCCTGTAAAACGATATTCCAACCTCAATTATTTCGTGAATGCCAAGGTTGATCACGTACCGCTAGTGAGAAGCAATCATTTCCTCATCGCGAGCAACTTCTTTCAACACATTGCTAACCGCAGTACCACCTAACGAAGTCCGGCGATCTACGGCGGCCTTTGACGTTAATTCAGCGTAAACATCCTGCTGAATTTGCGGTGCGGCTGCTTGCAACTCGCTTAACGGCATTTCCTGCAAGGCAGTGTTGGTTTTGATCCCCTTGAGTACCAACTCACCAACAATGGCATGTGCCTGCCGGAATGGCACACCCTTTGTCGCGAGGTAATCCGCTAACTCCGTTGCATTGCTGAAGTCATGCGTGGTTGCCTCTGCCATCCGTTTTTCGTGAACGGTCAGGTCGCTTAACATGCCAGTGAAAATGTGCAAAGAGCCAAGAATAGTGTTATAAGCATCGAAAATGGGTTCTTTATCTTCTTGCATATCTTTGTTGTAAGCCAACGGGATTGCCTTCATCGTTGTCAACAAGCCCATTAAGGCGCCATAAACACGGCCAGTTTTGCCACGAATAAGTTCCGCAAAATCAGGATTCTTTTTTTGCGGCATAATTGAGCTACCGGTTGAAAAATCATCGCCGAGTTCAATGTAATTAAACTCGTAAGTGGACCAAAGAATGAGCTCTTCTGCCATGCGACTCAAGTGCTGCATCAAAATGGCACTATTGCTGAGAAACTCAAGCGCAAAGTCGCGGTCTGAAACAGCATCGAGGCTGTTGTGATAAATTTGGTCAAATCCCAGCTCTTGAGCAACCAGCGTCCGGTCAATCGGGAAGGTCGTACCAGCGAGGGCGGCTGCCCCTAATGGCAAAATGTCGGTGTGCTTTTGGGTAAAGTCGAAACGTTCCCAATCGCGCTGGAACATTTCGAAATACGCCAACAAATAATGACCATAAGTGATCGGCTGGGCGTGTTGCATATGGGTATAACCGGGCATGATTGTTGCTGCGTGGACCTTGGCTTGACCAACCAACACGGTTTGCAGGTTGGTCAAAGCTTCTTTGATTGTTGGTAGGCGATGTTTCAGCCAGAGGTGCAGATCGGTTGCGACTTGATCATTGCGCGAGCGGGCAGTGTGCAGTTTGCCAGCAACGGGGCCGATTTCAGCGGTCAACAGGGCTTCCATATTAAGATGGATATCCTCATTTTCAACCGTGAAGTGCAGTTTGCCAGCAGCCAATTCCTTCTGCAGATGCTGCAAACCCGCCGTGATCGTGTCGGCATCGGCTTGGGGGATGATGCCGGTTTTGCCCAGCATCTTGACATGTGCAAGCGACCCCTCCAAATCTTCTTGGGCCATTTGCTGATCAAAACCGATGGAGGCTCCAAAAGCATCAACCCAGTGTGCCGCTTTTTCAGTAAACCGACCGCCCCATAACTTATCAGTCATGTTGTTTTTCCTCGGAGTGCACATGGTTGACTTGCTCGAAAACGGTTGTCGGCAAGGTCCAGAGTTTGATAAAGCCAGCTGCTGCTTCTTGATCGAAGGAATCAGCGCTTGTGTAAGTCGCGAGATCTTCATCGTAAAGCGAGTTGTGGGCGGATTTGCGAGCAACGGCTGTAGCGTTGCCTTTGTAAAGCTTCATTTTCACTGTGCCATTAACAACAGCCTGGGTCTTGTCGATGAACGCCATCAAGGCATCAAACAACGGTGAGATCCACTGCGCTTCATAGATCATGTTGGTGATTTTATCTTCGATCGTTGGTTTAAAATGCTGAACGTCACGTTCAAGCGTCAGGTTTTCTAGATCGTGGTGGGCCGCCATAATGACAGCAGCGGCTGGTGCTTCATAGACTTCACGCGACTTGATGCCAACTAGCCGATTTTCGATTTTATCAATCCGGCCAATGCCATTGTCGCCAGCCAGCTTGTTTAGCTCCTTGATCATCGTTGCCAGTGCCATGGGTTCATCATTTAACGCCACCGGAACGCCTTGCTTGAAGGTGAGATCAATAAAAGTTGGGTCATCAGGAGCGGCCTCCGGGGAAACTGTCATACCCCAAGCATCATCTGGTGCCTGATTCCAAGGATTTTCAAGAATGCCGGCTTCATTTGCACGGCCCCAGAGGTTGGCATCAATGGAATAAGGAGATTTTTTACCAATTGGTACCGGGACGTTATGCTCCTTGGCGTAATCAATTTCTTCCTCACGGGACCAGTGAAAATCACGGATCGGGGCTTCGATTTTCATTTCCGGGTCCAAGGCGTGGATCGCGGCTTCAAAGCGAACTTGGTCATTGCCTTTACCGGTTGAACCATGGGCAATCGCTGTGGCATTTTGCGCGTGGGCAATTTTCACCAGATGTTCAATGATCAATGGCCGAGATAAGGCGGAAACCAGCGGATAGTCGCCTTCGTATAAGGCATTAGCTTTAATGACCGGGGCAACATAGTGATCGGCAAATTCATCTTGGGCGTCAACCACAATCGAATCGAGTGCACCGACGTTCAGTGCTTTTTGCTGAATGGCGTCAAAGTCGGCGTTTGGCTGGCCGACATTTAATACCACCGCAATCACTTCATAGCCTTTGTCTTTTAACCACGGGATGGCAACCGAAGTGTCCAAGCCGCCTGAATATGCCAGTACGATTTTTTCTGTCATGAGTTAAAAATCCTCCTTAGTTTTGAGGTGCTATTTGAGCGTTACTTTGATCTTAATTAAAGCGTTTTTCAATCAGTCGCAGCAGGCGTGAAAGGGTGAAGGTCATGATGAAGTAGAGAATTGCCACAACAACTAGCGGTAAGAATGGTTTGAATGAAGCACCTTGAACGACGGTTCCTTCAAACATCAATTCAGTGGCACCGATCACGGACAAGACGGAACTTTCCTTGATATCGGTGACGAATTCATTACCCAACGCTGGCCAGATATTCTTGGTGGCTTGCGGCAGGATGACATAACGCATGGCCTGACCTTGATGGAGTCCGAGTGAACGGGCGGCCTCGGTTTGACCGATCGGGACGGAGTTGATCCCACCACGAATGATTTCGGCAACATAGGCACCTGAGTTGATGGCCATGGCGATGGCACCGGCAACGAATGCGCTAAGATCGAGACCGAGAATTTGCGTTCCGAAGAAGACGATGAAAGCCTGCACCAGTAATGGGGTACCGCGAATGAATTCGATGTAGACGTTCGCGATTGCCTTGGCAAACCAACTGTGGCTTAGTTTCATCAAGGCGAGCAGCGTGCCAATCACAGTCCCGAAGAAAACAGTTAGAACCGCAAAGATCAGAGTGTAGAGTGCGCCACGAAGGAAGTAGTTGCCATATTTAGCCCAGAAACTTTGGTTTTGATCCTGTAGTTTATAAGCGGCTTGCAGATAGGTCTTGTATTTGGCGCCTTTGACCTTACTGATTGTCTTGTTGACCTGAGCGAGCAGGGCTGAATTTTGTTTGCTGACGGCAATGGCCGTTGGTGCTTTGGGGGTAGCAAAATGCGGATTGAGTACCATTAAGCTTGGTGTCCGCGCCACATAAGAATCAGCGATGGTGCTGGCTAAAACGGCACCATCCAGCTTGTTATAGGAGACTTGAGCAATGACATCATTGGCCTTGTCGAGACTTGAAATTTTGGCACCTGGGAGTTGCGTTTTAGCAAGCTGCTCCTGCGTCGTTTGCTTTTGAGCCCCGACCTTTTTGCCGGAAAAATCAGCGATCGATTTATACTTGGCTTTATCAGCCTTCCGAATCACCATAACCTGTGTCTCATATAGGTAAGGCGTTGAAAAATTGACTTCTTTTTCACGTTCAGGGGTTTTTGACATACCGGAGACGATCAAATCAATTTTGCCGGTTTTCAAGGCACCAATTAAGGCGGTGAAGTTCATTTCCTTGATCTGCAGTTTCACGCCCATGTCTTTGGCGATCTGTTTTGACATGGAGATATCTGCACCAACAATGGTATCGGCCCCATTGAGGGTGGCATGGAACTCAAGTGGTGCGTAATCGGCTGACAGACCAACAACCAAGTAACCACGTTTTTGAATTGCCGCCAGATCCTCGCTTGCTGCCGCCGTTGGTACCGGCTGATTTGCAGCGAAGCCGACGAGCATAGCCACCAGCGCAATGAAGGCCATGGCCCAATGTTTGATTCCCCGCATATGTTTCACTCCTCATTTGTGATTATGGATTGAATATATACTCATTTATATGAATATGCAAGGAAAATGTTAAATATGCAAAAAAAATACAGGCTAAACTTTAGTCTGTTCTGTTTAAACCAGCAAGAAAAGGCCGAATCAATTGCCAGAGTTTCGCGTTGTCTTTGATGTAAGAATTGTGATTTTCACCGGGAAGAATATGCAGCTCGGCGTTTTGAATATTAGTCGCAATGGTGAGCGTTTCTTTTCGTGCAATCAAGTCACGACTGCCTGCAAGGACCAATGTTGGTATGGCCACCCGATGCAACATGGCCGGTGTGATTTGCGGTTCATGGAGCATCATTGCCATTTTAGGTGACGGATGGTAATCGGCAGCAACCCGAAAAGCAACTCGCGAATACCAGCGTAAGCCTTGCGGGGTCAGATTCGCCCCAGCAAGAATTAAAGCGCCGGCTAACTGGGGTTGACGAATCGCCAACTGCAATGCCACAATCGCGCCATCAGAAAAGCCAAGTAAAATCGGCTGCTCAAGCTCCAAGCCAGTGATCAGGGCCGCTAAATCTGCCGTCATCGCATCATAACTCAAGCGATTCGTCCGCGAACTCTGACCATGATCGCGACTATCCACTGCAATCACCGTATACAGCGGTGCCAATTGCTCAATCAGGTTAGCAAAAATCGTATGGTCCTCACCATTCCCATGCAACAACACGATCACTGGTCCCGAACCGCGCCGTTGATAGTAAAGCCTGAGCTGATCATGATAAAAGAACATATTAGCAACCTCCAAAATTCATAATTGGGTGATTAAATGTCGGCAAGCACCGGAATAGCGATGCGCGTTTAGTGTGAAGACGAGGTCAATAGCGAAGTGTTTATTAACTGACCCTTTCAAGCTTGCTTATGAATTAACAGCACTGATTTGAAATGATGTGATATTGAGACATTGGATAGAAAGGCAAGCTGGCGGAGCGGCGATGGGCTCAGCACTGAAATTTTCCTTAAGCGGGTGGTTTTCCCGCTTTAGGAAAAGGCCGAGCTTTTAGACAGCGCGCCGGGCTTGCGCGTTGGCTAAAAGTCGTGCCCAGTGCGTTCCAGCCCAATCGCCGCGGAGCCAGCTTGCAGCAGCATTTAATGCAAGCCGGAATCTATCGAAGTGCGACCTAACGTGCTTGTAGAAAATGCGCTCGCGGTCCCAGAAACCTGCATATAAGAACCTCAAGCTTAAATGAACTAAGTCCTGCCATTTAGGCTTAAGGCCGCTTATGCTTCGGTTTCAAACTGGGCCCCTCGCGCTCTTTCCCTAAAACCGTTATACTATAGTAGTGTATCTTAAACCAAGGAGGGCCAATGATGGCGAAAAAAATCCTGGTCGTTGACGATGAGAAGCCTATCTCTGATATCGTCAAGTTTAATTTGGATAAAGAAGGTTACGATGTCGTAACCGCTTATGATGGCGAAGAAGCCTTGAAAAAAGTCGAAGCAGAGTCACCCGACTTAATTTTACTTGATCTGATGTTACCAAAAATTGATGGGCTTGAAGTCGCCCGACAAATTCGTAAAGAACATGACACCCCAATTATTATGCTGACAGCTAAGGACTCAGAAATTGATAAAGTGCTCGGGTTGGAACTCGGTGCTGACGATTACGTCACCAAACCATTTTCCAATCGTGAACTGGTGGCACGTGTCAAAGCTAACTTGCGCCGAACCGCATCATCCAACGCAGCCAGCAATGAAGAAGACGAAGCAAACAAGGAATTAGAAGTCGGAGATCTAACGATTCACCCCGATGCCTATACAGTCTCTAAACGCGGTGAAAACATCGAATTAACCCACCGTGAATTTGAGCTGCTGCACTACCTTGCTCGACACCTTGGGCAGGTCATGACCCGTGAGCATCTGCTGCAAACCGTTTGGGGCTACGATTACTTTGGTGATGTCCGCACCGTCGATGTGACCGTCCGCCGTCTGCGTGAAAAAATCGAAGACAACCCGTCTCACCCTGAATGGCTGGTGACTCGACGCGGTGTCGGTTACTATCTGCGGAATCCCGATGCTGAATAATTAGGAGCACCACTGTTGAATAAAAAGATTCGCTTCTTTCAGTCAATCCACTTCAAAATTGCGATCGTCTTTATTCTCTTGCTAGTCGTGACGTTGGAGTTAATTGGGGCTTACTTTGTTAAGACCCTTGAGCAGCAAAACATTGAGCAGTTTAAGACCAGTGTGAACGTGGACAGCTATATTCAAGATAAGCTGGCCGCGGATTTGTTGCGGACTGATACAGAAGGCGCCAATGATGATATTAAAAGCACGTTGAGCCAGGCAGATATTGCCAACTCGGCGGATTTACAAGTGGTTGATGCGAAGGGCACTATTCGCGGCGACAGTGATATTAATGCGCAAACCAATGTGGGGCAAAAGTCAGCTAACTCCAGCATTAAAAACACATTGTATTCTGGCCAGCAATACGAAGGTTATGAATACCGTGATCGAACGGGATCAACTTATTATAAAGTGATCCCGATCAAAAATCCGAATGCGACAGGCGACAACAATTCAGTGATCGGCGCCATTGCCATTTCGGCATCTATGGAACAGGCCTACGATAGCATCAATAAAATCGTGGGCATTTTCCTAATCTCAAGTTTAGTAGCTGGCTTACTGGGCACTTTACTATCGATTGTCATCAGCCGGGCTATTACTCGTCCAATTGATGAAATGAAGAAGCAAGCGATTCGCATGGCGCGCGGCGATTATTCTGGACAGGTTCGGATTTATGGACAAGACGAGCTGGGTCAGTTGGCAGTTGCCGTTAACAACCTCAGTGTTCGCGTTGAAGAAGCACAAGAGGCGTCTGAAGCGGAACGTCGGCGGTTGGATAGTGTGCTGGCTCACATGACGGACGGTGTTATCGCGACTGATCGGCGTGGGAATGTTATCATCATCAACCAGACGGCACTGAATTTCCTGAACACCAAGAATGAAGATGTCATCGGTGTTTCAATTCTAAAGCTGTTGAACATCGCTAAGGATTACACGTTGCGCGATCTGCTGGAACATCAAACAGAACTGTTGTTGGACTTTTCGGAGCAACTGGATCATGAATTGATTCTACGTGTCGATTTTAGTCTGATCCAGCGGGAAACCGGGTTTATTTCCGGTTTGGTCGCTGTTTTGCACGATGTTACCGAACAACAAAAGATTGATCGTGATCGCAAGGAATTTGTTTCCAATGTGTCACATGAATTGCGGACGCCCCTCACATCAGTTCGCAGTTACATTGAAGCTTTGAGTGATGGTGCGTGGAAAGATCCAAAGCTGGCGCCACGTTTTCTCAACGTGACCCAAGAAGAAACGGATCGGATGATTCGGATGATTAATGATCTCTTGAGCTTGTCACGGCTTGATTCCGGCACCAGCAAGTTCAATTTGGAAACCGTTAATCTCAACGAATTCTTCAATTATGTGCTTGATCGTTTTGACATGATGTTAAAAACCGATAATGAACACACGGGTGAAGCCAAAACGGCCCAACCGCTGCCACAGCCAGATGGTCAAAAGAAACGGTACTCGATTAAGCGCGAGATTACTGATCAGGACTTATGGGTCGAAATTGATACCGATAAATTTATGCAAGTGATTGATAATATTATGAACAACGCGATTAAATACAGTCCGGATGGCGGGACCATCACGGCGAGGCTGTTCCAGACGCATGACCACGTGATCCTATCGATTAGTGATCAAGGACTTGGCATTCCACGTCAAGATCTGGGCAAAATCTTCGATCGCTTCTATCGGGTCGACAAGGCACGATCACGCAAGCAAGGCGGTACCGGTTTAGGATTGGCAATCTCGAAGGAAGTTGTTGAAGCCTTGCATGGCCGAATTTGGGTCGATTCGCAAGAAGGCCGCGGCAGCACCTTCTATATCTCACTGCCGTATGAACCGATCACAGACGGAGGTGATGATTGGGATGAAGCTTAGTAATTGGATCTTAAGAATCAGCCTGATCGCCATGGTGATCTTGAGTTTTATTTTCACATCCTTAATTTGGCGTAATCCATCGCGTCAGGAACGGCGCAGCACTTCAAGCATGCAGGTCACAACTGAAAATGATCCCAATGTTAAAAAGATGGAAGCAACGGTTTATCTTCCTAGTCGCGTGTACTACACGCATGGCGACCAGAAGCAAATGCTCTTTCAGGCAAATGCCAGTATGGGATCACGTGTCCATCAAGAGATGGCAAGTTGGCATATGCAACAGATCAAAACCATTGGAAAAGTTTCGCAGAATAACTATGAGAACTTTTTGACTCAAAATGGCAGTCTACAATTAGTTTACCAAGACGTGATGAGTTTTAATCATTTTGAGCGATGGTTCTTTAACAAGCAGCCTAATCTAAAATCAGCTGATTTTCATTTTAACCGGATCCTGTTTGATTTAGATGGATCAGGCAATAAACTGATTTTTATCAATGACGCGACAAGAACGGTTTACGAGGCCAAAATGGCTAACGTTACAACCAACAAGTTACGCGATGCGGTGGCTAAACAAGCTACAGGGGCCTTTCCGGTCGAGGAGAGACGCTTGGGCAATAGCGAAGTCGCTTTCTTCACCCGTCCAATTAAGTTGCAGCCATATGCCTATCTGATGGATCAACAGAGTGCTAATTACTATGTTTCGCTGTTAATGCCATCGAAAACCGCCAGCAACGTGGATTCACGAGAAATTGGCGATAGTACGTTATACACCGCCGGATCAACTCGGCGGATGACAGCTGATTCATCCACTGGGGCAATCGAGTTTGAAAATTATGCGGCCAATTTTCCTAGTACTGGGTTAGCTAATTTCTTCCATGCGACGTTTGAAGGGCTTAGTGATTTGCAGATGACCAATCTGGCCAGCATGCGTTATTTTCAATATGACGCAAGTCGCAGTGCTGTTATTTATAAGACCTTTGTTCAGGGCTTTCCGATTTTTAATGGCTATCAAAAAGGGGATGTTACGGTGCGCTATACCCAGACATCTGAAGAGATTAATTTCTCAAACACCAATTTGACCGTCCCGATCCCAACCGATCAAGCTGCCCAGACCTTGCCAGCAACTGCGACGATCCTGAGTCAATTAGAAGCCGCTGGCTATCGCGCCAATCAAATTACGGATATTTTGATTGGCTATCAATGGACGGGCAGCAGCAATGATCAACAAGTGGTCGATTTGCAGCCGACGTATTATATTGAGATGAAAGGCGAATACCGCGATTATCAGAGTTGGATCAATCACCAAACAGATCAGCAGGCTAATGCTGCTAGTGAACAAACAGCTGCCAGCACGGCTACACCGAGTAATGATGCAGCAAGCGCGAGTGTCAGCACATCAGGTTCAAGTCAGTCGCAATAAGTCATGTTAACAGCGTAACAACGCAGCTTCGGGCACGCTGAGGGAGGCGATCTTGTGGATTTTCGACGCATTGAATGGATTTTTCTAGTCGTGTTTGTCGGTCTGAATATTTTCTTAGGCATTAGCTTTTTTCAGGCGCAGCAGGTCGATTTGGCAACAACCAAAAGTGGAGATGCCGCCACGATCACCGACATTACGCGTGACCAGATTAAGCTGCCGCATTTGAGCAAGCAAACACCAGAAGGCGATTATCTTGCAAGTCAGGCGAACACAGCGTTAAGTGCTGCGCACAGCAAGTTGGTGAAGCAACAGGTCAGCATCAGTGAAGGTGATTACCAAGAGTTGCAGGCAAGCTTAGACACGCCGATCACTTTGAAAAAGAGTCAGCAAATACGCCAACTGACGACATTTGTGAAAGACAGTATTTACCATGGCAGCGAATACGAATATGCGCCGGCGCTTTCCAGTGATGAACGTGTTGTCTTTGCTCAGCACCCCAAGGCTGGCTTGATCTATGATCGGCGGGCTGCAGTGACCTTGCATGTAGTTGACGATCGGTTGGTCAGTTATAGCCAAACTTACCTTGCAAAGTTAAGTGTTTTGCGCGACCGCTTAAATTTAATGAGTGAACAGGATGCGGTGATTACGTTGTATCGAGATAACGATATTCCGAACAATTCCGCGATTGTATCTACTAAATTGGCCTATAGTTACTTGTTAGATGCAAAGGGGAGCACGGTGTACGTGCCAGCGTGGTATATCGGTGTTAAAAACCGTGCAACCGGCAATGTGACGGTTAAACGCGTGAATGCCATTACCCGAACCGTTATGAAGAATCGTAATGACAATTAGTGTTAGAATGTAATGAAATAACAACTGGATGATCAATTTGTTCATCAGTTAAATGGTAGAAGATGGGAGATGTTGATCGTGGGCGAAGATTTTGGGATGCGTGTCAGTGTCCTTGCTAGCAGCAGTTCAGGCAACGCAACCTATATTGAAACGCCGGGTCATAAGGTGCTGGTCGACGCCGGCTTGTCCGGCAAAAAGATCGAGACGCTGATGCAAAGCATCGGGCGCGACCTGACAGATGTCGATAGTGTCTTCATCACCCATGAACACAGTGATCATGTCCGTGGTGTCGGTGTTTTAGCACGACGTTATCCGAAACTGAGTGTGTATGCGAATGCAAAAACCTTTGCGGCACTGCCCAAAAGTGTTGGCAAAATTCCAGAAGACCAATTGCGGCTTTTTGACATGGGCGCAACGTTGACATTAGGTGATTTGGATGTTGAGAGTTTCGGCGTTTCACACGATGCTGCGGCGCCGCAGTTCTATCAGTTCCATCATGACGGGAAAACCTTCACGATTCTAACGGACACAGGGTATGTTTCTGACCGTGTTGCAGGTACCATTCGTGATGCAGATGCCTATGTCATGGAATGTAACCATGATCTTGAGATGTTACGAACGGGGCCTTATCCATGGCCACTAAAACAGCGTATTTTAGGCGACCAAGGCCATCTTTCCAATGAGGACGGCGCTGATGCCTTGATGGATGTTATCGGGCTGCGAACCAAGCGCATTTATTTAGGACACCTTTCTCCGCACAACAATAATAAACCACTCGCACACCTAACCGTCGCTTCACTATTAGCTCAACAAGGCCTAGCCGTCGATCACGACTTTCGTATCTACGACACCGATCCTGCAGTTGCAGATCCGCTGTTTGTGGTATAAAGCAAAGCGCGAGCAGGAGCGCTTAGAAACCGGAATGTAAGTGGCCTCAGGCGTGATGGCTGGGCTTTGGCCATTGCGCCTGAGGTCCTTACATGGAGGTTTCTGCGACTGCGAGCGCGTTTCCGCAGCAACAGCGGTGGCGTCTTAAGCATTTTCCGTCATCCAACGCTACCACACGCTACCCAAGGCAGTGAATATCCCGACCCAAAAATCCGGTCGCATATTCACTGCCTTTCATTTTTTATTGATGGTGCAAAAAAATAAGCAACCCCACGAACTAATATCGCGATACCGCGGGTCTGAGACTGTATTAAAAAATCCCGAGGTTGTTCATAATTTCGTCAAAATCGCCCCTTACAATTATAAATGTAATCAGGGCGAGTTAGAACTGCCCATAGAGCGCGAACTAGTCCAGGTAAAAACCAATGTATCAGCGGCCTCAGCCAAACGGCTAGGTCTTATGAGTCAGTTTCTGGGCAAACGAGCGCGTTTAAAGGAGGAATTCCGTTATGGATAATGGAAGTCATAACTTTCAAGAGACACCACAAAACGAGCAACAGCCACAGCGGGCACCAAAAAAGCCTAAGAATAGCGGCTGGAAGCAGATTGCGATTGTTGCTGTTGTGGCAGCCTTGATAGGTGGCGGTGTTGGCGGCGGGACTGCCTATTTGGCAATCAACCACAGTCAAAGTCTCGGTGTAACCGATACGTCAGGGAAAGCCGGTACGACGAAGATTTCCAACGTTTCTGTTAATGAAAGCAGTGCATCGGAACAAGCCTTTGCGAAGGTTAAAGGCGCTGTCGTTTCCGTTGTGAATATGCAAAAAGCCGAGAGCAACAGTGATGGTCTAGACACATTTGGCGGTCTCGAAGGTATTTTTGGACAAGACAGTCAAAGCAGTAGTAGTTCGCAGAGCAGTTCGTCCAGTCTTCAAGAGGCCAGTGAAGGATCGGGTGTCATTTATCAAAAGAAAGATGGCAAAGCTTATATCGTGACGAATAACCATGTTGTTAGTGGTTCAGATAAGTTGGAAGTCATTTTGAGCGATGGTACGAAACTAACGGCCAGTCTTGTTGGAACGGACTCGACGTCTGACTTGGCAGTGCTGACCATCGATGGTAGCAAGGTCAATACAGTAGCCAGCTTCGGAGATTCTAGCAAGATTGCTACCGGTCAAACTGTCTTAGCGATTGGTTCTCCGCTCGGTTCCCAATACGCGACAAGTGTGACGCAAGGGATTGTCAGCGCAAAGAGTCGGACAGTGGATGTCACTGATGACAGTGGTAACACAACAGGTCAGGCAACGGTTATTCAAACGGATGCAGCGATTAATTCTGGGAATTCCGGTGGTCCGCTGATTAATCTTTCAGGGCAAGTCGTCGGTATTAACTCTATGAAATTATCCGGCAACTCTGGCAGTAATGCCACCATTGAAGGCATGGGCTTCGCAATTCCAAGTGATGAAGTCGTTTCAATCATCAATCAACTCGTTGCTAACGGGAAAGTGGTTCGACCAGCGCTTGGCATCGAAGTTCGTGACTTATCCACTGTTTCTGCAACACAGCAGAAATCGGTTCTGAAGTTGCCTGCTAGTGTGACGGATGGTGTTGTGGTTGCTGGCTTTACCAGCGGCAGCAGTGCTAAATCTGCTGGTTTGAAGCAGTATGATGTGATCACGGCCCTTGATGGGGTAAGCACCTCAAACACCGCAGCCTTGCATACACAGCTATACAAACACAAGGTGGGCGACACGATTAAATTGACTTTGTATCGTGCCGGAGAACAGCAGACAGTCTCTGTGAAGCTGTCGCAAACGACAAGCGACCTTAAGAACTAAATCACACAAATAGATAATCCTCGAGTCAGAAAATGTTCGTTTCTGGATCGAGGATTTTTTGATGCACTTGCGAAGTTAGTGGCAAGCGGTTTCTCTGCAGTTTTGAGCTTTTATCCGAAAATTCAAGGGGCCAACCTGTGGAAAAGTTCAAGAAAAAGATTTGTCAAGAGTGGGTAACTTTTACCTAAAATTGATGCTTTGCCTGTGGATAACTCTGTGGATACTGTTCATAACTAAGATTCTGGGGTGTGACTAAGTTATTCACTGACTTGGGGATAACCTGTGGATAAACTTTTTTAACTTGTGACAAAACGTTTGTTCCCAGCGGCTGGAACGGGATGCGTGAGCTGAAGTTTGTGAAATCGAACGATCAAAAACTGTGGATGACTTCTTTTTAAAAATTTTTTGCTTGAATTTTTTAAATCGCCTATTTGGTGTCAATTCGAATACTTAATACTATATTTGGCGTATGAAGTTATAAACATGTGGATAAGACGTGTGGATAACCTGTTGGTCGTTGCGAAAAACTCCGAATTTGACTTCATTTGGAAATGTGAGTACGATAAAGAAGGTAAAAAGGTTGTGCACAACTCAATAGAGAGGATGGTTCGGATGCAAATCTCAATCAAACCAGCAGCAGTCACTTACTTGAAGGATCATGTCAATCAGGATCAACGGTTATTCTTGGCACTGGATGACGGCTCAAGCAAATATTCCAAACTTGGCGGTTCTTGTGCCATTGGAAATAAATATCAGTTAGTGGTTGCCGATGAGGATGATCAAGATTATGCGCTGCCACTGGACAACGAAGCTGGTTTCAAACTGACAACGGGTGACCCAGAAACGGATTATTTCGGCAGTGGTCTGACACTTGATTTCAAAAACGCATCGTTGGCTCTGCGTGATGACAGCGGCATTCTTGATGGGGCTGTGACCTTGAATAAGGACGCCGCCTTACCACAAAATGATGCACAACGTCGGGATGACATGACAAAACTGGGCGGCAAAATTTGCTAAGGTAGCTCTGGGCTATTAAGTCACTTTTTGCATCAACCAGTCATTGAATAGGACCACAAAATTAGCACTCGACGTTTGCGAGTGCTAATTTTTGTGGTATACTAAAGGTGTTGTAGGGAAGACATGAAATGCCTTCGATATGAAAGGAAGTATTCGAATATGGCTAATGATTTGATGCGTCGTAATGATTGGCTGAGCGATCCTTTCTTTAACGATTTGGGTCGTCATCTTTTTGACAGCTTGACACCAGCAAATGTTGATCGCAGTCGGGTTCTAAAGACTGATATTCAGGAAAACGATCAGGCGTATGTTGTGAAAGTTGATGTGCCTGGCATTGAGAAGCAAAATATCAGTCTGAGTTACGATCGTGATGTGCTCAGCATTGCCGTTAAACATGAGGAGCAGGCTGATCATGCTGATAACGACGGTAACATGTTAATGTCAGAACGTAGCTATGGCCGCATGAGTCGTAGTTATCGGCTGCCAAATGTCAATGAAGGTCAGATTAGCGCCAAGGTCAATGATGGTGTCCTGACGATCGATCTGCCAAAAATGACAAGCGACCAAAAGGGCAATCATCAGATCAACATTGATTGATCTACGAATTATTTGCCTAGCTTCATCTATATACGAGAGACCGTACCGATTTTAATGGTGCGGTCTTTTATTTTGTTAAAAAAGCAAGTTATGTGAGCCTTATCATATGAGAAGCGTATAATGTGAAGTGAATATTAGGGAAGCCATAAAATTAACGGGGTCAATCATTGCCGGTTTAAGCGTACTGGTTGGGGATGATGGACAATAGAGTTGATTTTCGGTAGAAGAGTTTAGTCATGGCTCAATTAATAGAAACCATGAATGTCGAGCATCTAAGTGGGACAGATTATATTCGTTCTAAAAAAGGTTGTGCTTTCAGATTGTAATGGTTATAATTGGGGTACTTAGAAAAAGGGAGTGGCAGTGATGAAAAAGAACTGGCAATTAATGATGGTGCTTGCTGTAAGTGCCATTGCGCTAGTCTTTGCTTTCGGTTTAAAGCAACCATTGATCGCGCAAGGGCTGATCACGGTGATGGGGTCAATCATTGCTTTAATTATGTTCTGGGGCATGGTGAAGACAATTCGTTCTGGTAACTTCGGCGTTGACTTGCTTGCCATTACGGCGGTTGTTGCCACCTTGGCGGTTGGCCAGTATTGGGCTGCGATGATCGTGTTATTGATGCTGACTGGTGGCGATGCGCTTGAAAGCTACGCAGCAACAAAAGCAAGCAGTGAATTAAAGCAATTACTCGAAAATGCACCGACAACCGCGCATCGTATGGTTGATGGACACGTTAAAGATGTTGAAGTTGAGGCCGTCCAAGTTGGCGAAACGATTTTGGTTAAGCCGCAGGAAGTCGTGCCAGTTGATGGTACGGTTTTGGCAGGTGAGAGTTTGGTGGATGAAGCCAGTTTGACGGGTGAATCTAAACCGGTTGCCAAAAACGCAGGTAGTGATATTATGTCTGGGACCGTCAATGGTGACGCTGCCCTAACTGTTAAGGTCACGCAACGGGCTGAAGATAGTCAGTATCAAGGGATTATTAAACTGGTTAAGGAATCTGAAGCGCGGCCAGCACATTTTGTTCGGATGGCTGATCGTTATGCGGTACCATTTACGTTGATTGCTTATGTGATTGCGGGTCTTGGCTGGTTCTTCTCTGGCGACCCAGTTCGCTTTGCACAGGTATTAGTTGTGGCCTCGCCTTGTCCGCTGATTCTGGCCGCGCCAATTGCGATGGTCTCCGGCATGAGTCGTAATAGCCGCAACGGGATCATTGTCAAGTCAGGGACTACGCTAGAAAAGTTAAGTGATGCTAAAACCTTTGCCTTTGATAAAACCGGCACCGTGACACGCGGTATTTTAAAAGTTGCGACGATTTTGCCACAAGCCGGTTTCTCACAGGATCAGCTTTTGAAGCTAGCCGCAAGTGCGGAAGGTCAATCGACTCATATTTTGGCGCGTTCACTGACAGATGCTGTGCCGACAGCTGATCGGCTGCCAGCGACAGATGTGTCGGAAACAACTAGCTTTGGCGTTAATGCCACGGTGGATGGCCGCAAAGTCAAGGTCGGTAAAGCCGAGTTTGCTGGGACGAAGGCTACGGTTGATACGACTGCCGTGTATGTGAATGTTGATGGCCAGTACGCAGGTGCGATCACATTTTCCGATCAGATTCGTCCAGAAGCAAAAGAAACGATGACGAAACTGCATGAATTAAATGATGCTAAGCTGATTATGATTTCTGGCGATCAGCAGTCAATCGCTGATAAAGTGGCGGCACAGGTCGGCATTGACCAAGTCTATGCGGAACAATTGCCACAACAGAAGATTGAAGTTTTGGATAACGTCCCTAAGGATGGCCGGCCAGTTGTGATGGTTGGTGATGGTGTCAATGATGCACCTTCATTGGCGATTGCTGATGTCGGCATTGCAATGGGTGCACATGGGGCAACCGCGGCAAGCGAATCGGCTGATGCCGTGGTTCTGCGCGACGATTTGGCGAAAGTTGCTGCGGCCACTTTAATTGCTAAGGAAACCATGGTCATTGCCAAGCAAGCGGTCCTCATCGGCATTGCGATTTGTACAGGTTTGATGTTAATCGCCAGCTTCGGTGTCATTCCAACAATTATTGGCGCAATGCTGCAAGAAGTTGTCGATACCGTGACGATTCTCTATGCTCTGCGAGCGCGCAATGGCTTGCATCGGCAGGCACTTGTGGATCCTGTCCGGGCAACTGCTGAACGTGAACAGATTCAGCAGATCAACTAGTAGAAAACCCAAAGACCCGCATCAATTCGACGTAGCTGTCGAACTGATGCGGGTCTTTTGTGAGACTTAAAAGTTGTTTGAATGATATGATAACGTAGCGAAACGCTGATGATGGTGGGAGAAGAGGCCATTATCAGCGATTTTCGAAAGTAGCAAAGGTCTAATGCTGCGGTTGACTGTTTTTGTTTGCATCTTGCCCTGTGGGATTGGAAGAAGATGGCGCAGAGGAACTTGGTTTTGAACTACTGCTACCACTGTCGCCGTTTGGTCCCCAAGTCCACTGAAAGGAACCGTCGCTCATTGTGACAGACCTGATCGTCATGTCATCAACGGCTTTGCCTTGGATTTTGATGGATGCAACTGCATCGTCATAGGTTTTATACAAACCGCCGCTCAAAACGGCCGTCATGGGCTCTGCTTTGTTGGCTGATGCTGATATTGACGAGGAAGCACTTGCACCAGCATTATTGTCGGTGCTTGAACTTGTCCCACTCGGTGAAGTAGTCGGTTGACTCGGAGCTTTCTGGCTCGGTTGACTTGTTTGATCAGAAGCTTGACCTGCAGTTGTCGCGTGATTCCCAGACACGCCGCTAGCTGGTTCACCAGTGTCTTGCTGATTTTGCCGACCAGTAGTTGCGGTTTGCTTGGTTGAAGATGTGTCTGTCGATTCCATTGCCACGGTCGTATCATTGTTAGCTTGTGATTTCTTCGCTACTTGGACCAATGGCAACACGTTTTTGGCAAAGTCCTGATTTTCGACATTTTCAATGGCGTTGATGGCTAGGTCAATGTTACTGCTGCTCAGATCAGCCTTTGGGTGCTGTAAATTCTGGTCGTTATAAAGTTTTTTGATCTGCGCAATCGCTAAAGATTTCTTGTAAAGTTGTGTGACAGCTTGCTGATAGTCAGCTGCAAATGCCGGTTTGATTGCGACAATGGCCTTATAGGCTGCACTGGCTCGGGTACCTTCCGATTCGATCTGCGCCAGATTACTACTCTGGGCGTTAGTTGCCTCTTGAATCGTTAGCATGTTACTGGCAGCGTCAGCATCCCGTTTGTCCTTGGCGACAATTTTCTTTTGATCGCGATTTTCCACGTTATGAACTAATTGGTTGACCTTGGCCTGAGCTGCGGTCACCATGGATCGTGATAAGTGTTTCGCAGGGAAAGTTCGCTTGGATGACGAGTATAGTTGGCTGATTTGTTGCGTTGCCGCTTGGACGGCGTGTTGTTCAAATGAGGTATCGATCGTATTCCGCATCCCGTAAAAAACGGTTAAGTAACCTGCAAGCAGGGTTACGATCAAGATTTGGAAAATATGTTTTCGCTTCATTGATGGCACCTCCAATATCCTAATGGTACGGGCCGGACTTAACAAGACCATTGCAAACAGGTCACGAAACAACTTCTTTTTGTTACACATTAATGTATTTGTAATATAAGGGGTTTACTAAAAAGGTGCAAGTTCATTCAAAAATGAGAATGAACTTGCACCTTTTTTCATGCTGTTTAGTTTTTTTCCTGATAATCCGAACTGAATGCTCTTGATGCCAAAATTTGCTGGATCAGCATGACTACACTTTTTGAGGAAATGGAAATCCGTTATTTTATAAGTCTCGCGAAGCGTTTCCTGTTATTTAATCGTGGGATGCTTGACAACCATGCAGGTATTCGGTTAGTGTTTGAGTCAATCAAATAACCGTTCATGCAAACCTTTGAAGTGGAGATCAAGCTGATTGTGCACGCACAGAGAGCCGGCGATGCTGCGAGTCCGGCCGAACGCAGGTCAGTAAATGGACCACTGAGGGTTCCCCCGAAAGTTTTACGAGTACGGGGAAACGTGTTGACATACGTCAGTTGTCGCCGGGGTGTTGGCCCCGGGCTAAGCGTGATCAAACACTGCCAGATGCTACCATCACACAGGCGCAGTCTCTTTGATCAAACTAAGGTGGCACCGCGGGAAACCGTCCTTAACAAGATGTTTGTTATGGACGGCTTTTTTTGTGAGCGCGAGTCAGCCCGGTTTCTGGGCTGGCAAGCGCGTTATGGAAGCTAGTCCATCAAGCAAAACATGCTTGATGGCAGCACGCGACACAAATCAACCAAACGAGGTGCACAAAAATGAAAAAGCATGTTTTCTTGGGTTTAGGCTTATTCGGGATCACCGCACTACTTGCTGCATGCGGACAGCAAACCAAGGCTGCAACGACCCAGCGTACGCTAAACGTTGCTGTCAGCACAGAGGCCAGTTCACTTGATCCGGCGCATGCCGTTGATGCAACCAGCGGCGGTATTTTGGAACAAATTATGACGCCGCTTTACGACCATGATAAGGACGGAAAGATCATTCCGGCGATGGCGACAAAGGTTGTCAAACCAACTGATGGCGGAAAAACATATACATTGACACTGCGCAAAGATGTGAAGTGGAGTGATGGTACCCCGGTAACAGCCAAAGATTTTGTTTACTCCTTGAAGCGCATCGTTGATCCTAAGACGAAAACCGAATTTGCATATCAATACGATGCGATTGCTAACTATCAGGACATTGTTGCTGGCAAGAAATCCCCTGATACATTAGGTGTTTCGGCACCAAGCAAATATGTACTCAAAATTCAGCTCAGCCAGCCAACCCCCTATTTTGCTAGTCAGATGACTGGCTATTATCCGACTAATGAAGCCGCTGTGAAACGGTATGGCAAGCAATTCGGAACGAGCGCGGATAAAATCGTGACCAATGGCGCATATAAAATTAAAAACTTCAATACCACGAGTGATAGCTGGGACTATGTGAAAGATCCCGAATATTTTGCCAAAAAGGCTGTCAAAATCGCTAAAGTTCATGTGACGGTTTTGAAGGATTCCAGCACGATCGATAACCTTTTTGCAACGGGCAAGCTCGATGATGCACCGTTGTCGGGCAACTTAATCCAAAAAGAAGCCAAAAATCCTGCGTTGACCAAAACAGTGGCGGCCAACATGAATTATCTGCAATTCAATACCAAGAACCCACAGCTCAACAATGTTAATTTGCGGCGAGCTGTCTCTGCGGCGTTAGATCGTCAAGCCATGACAACTAAAGTGTTGCAGGATGGCTCCAAACCTGCTAAGGCCTTTGTTCCGCAAGGCTTAGCCACGAATCCATCAACTGGCAAAGATTTCACCGCAGATGCTGACACACCACTGACTTATTCACCAACCAAAGCCAAGGCTTATCTCAAAGTAGCCTTGAAAGAATTGCATACCGACAGCATCAATTTTGCGATTCTGACCTCAGATGTTGACACCGATAAACAAGTCGGCGAGTACATCCAAAGTCAGCTCACCAAGGTTCTACCGCAGTTAAAAGTTACCGTCAGCAGCTTGCCAAAAATGACCCGAATTCAACGCTCACTTGATGGTAAGTTTGATGCCGTACTGATGAGCTGGAACTCAACGATTCAAGACCCATCCGACTATCTCAATACCGCCACAGCCACTAACATTTCAAACTTTTCTAAGTTCAGTGATAGCCAGTTCACTGCCTTGATGGCTAAAGTAAATAACACCAATGGCCAAAGCGCGAAGGCACGTTATCAGGAAGAATTGGCCGCTAATGCGCGGGTTATTGATGTTGCGGGATACATTCCCGTTTTCCAAAGTGCTAATAGTCGGCTGATCAATACTAAGGTTGGCGGGCTTCACTACAGCATGTTACAACCGGCGGAATACCGGCACGCTTACTTCAAATAGTGACAAAAGAAAGCAGGTCGAAAAATGACAATACCCATGCAGGATTTTCTAACGAAGTATTTACAGTTTCATTCCGTCTCTTTAGCAGAGGAAAATGAAATTCCAGAAACCGCCGAATTTCTACGAACCCAGTTTACCAAGCTGGGCGCAACAACAAGCCGCATCTTGCACACAGACCGCACCAACCCAGCTGTGTACGCGGTTTTTCCGGCGCAGACAGCAGATGCCCCCACAATCTTGTTCTACAATCATTACGATGTTCAACCAGCTGAACCGCTAGCCTTATGGCAAAGTGATCCCTTTCAGTTGAAAATGACCGACACCCATCTGTACGCTCGGGGGATAAATGACGATAAAGGTGAACTGGCGGCACGCTTGGCAGCACTTCAGCGCCTGCAAGCGCAAGGCAGTCTTCCTTGTACCATTAAGTTCTTGGTTGAAGGGGCAGAAGAACAAGGCAGTCCGAATCTAGACTACCTGTTAGCGCAATATGCTGATCTGTTAGCTGCTGACTTCTGCCTATGGGAATCTGGTGGTCGAAATGAGCAAGGCAAGTTTCAAATCTCGCTTGGCGTGAAAGGCGGCGTCGCGTTTCAGCTGAGCGTTAAAACGGCAGATTTTGATCTTCATTCCAGTTTAGGGGCGATCACAGAAAATCCGGCATGGCGGTTGGTTCAGGCTCTAGCAACATTGAAAAATGCAAAGGATGAGATTACGATTCCGCATTTTCTTGATGTCGTCAAGCCGCTGACAGCTACTCAAAAGCTGTTAATTCAAGACGCCGCCTTTGACTATGCAGCGTTTGCTAAGAACTACGGCATTACCCGCCCGGCAACGGTGCCAGCTGATGACATTAAGGCGGCCCTTTATAATCGGCCAAGTATGACCATCAACGGGTTATCCAGCGGCTATGAGGGTCCCGGCATTGGCAAGACCATTTTGCCGCACACCGCGCTGGCGAAGCTTGATCTGCGCTTGGTGCCAGATCAGACACCGGCAGAGACCGTCCGGCTAGTCAAAGAAGCGTTGACGGCTGGCGGTTATGACGATGTGATGGTGTCTGACTTTCTAGGCGAGCCGCCATTTAGAACCGATCCTGACGACCCACGTGTTCAGACGGCTTTGCAACTAGCCCGTGCGACTTATGGGGATGATGATGTTCAAGTCGAGCTGAACTCTCCAGGCAGCGGACCGATGAAGTACTTTTATGATATCAATCACGCACCGATTATTTCATGCGGGATTGGCAATGCCCATTCTGCCGCCCATGGTCCCAACGAAAATGTGGTCATTGCTGATTACTTGAGCTTTATCGACTATTTGACCCAGTTAGTGCCGCAATTGGCCAAGACGAAAACAGCAAATTAATTGGCACTGACTTCTAGCAGTGGCCAATAAAAAATGACGATCCGCACAAGTTTGCATGTGTGCGGTATCGTCATTTTTTTGACAGGCAACGCGTGCCTGAGTATCGGTTAGTGATCCAAAAAATTACGGATTCTGGCTAGATGAAGAAGTTGCTGTCGAGGTTGAGCCGGATGCCTGACTTTGCTCCGATTCACTGCTGCTAGCGGTAGATGAGCTAGCCTGACTACTGCTGTCTGCAACAGATGGCTGACTACTATCGGCGGAGCTAGGCAGTACTGACGATGCTGACGGTTCGGTGTCACGACTGTCTTCTCCGGCAGTGGCATCTTGAGCGGTACTGATTAGCGGCATAACTTGGTCGGCGAATTGTTTATTGTCCAATTTTTCAACGGCAGCCAATGCAGCCTGTACTTGTGCCGAGCTCAGATTTGGCTTAGGAGTCTTGAAATCAGTGTCACTAAAAAGACTGGCAATTTTTGCCACAGCCGCTTCTTGATCAGACAACTGTGCCACACGTTTTTGATAGGTCTGGACGAAGGTTGGCTTCTGCTTGGCAAGCTCGGTTAATGCTTGCTGCGACTCATCTGACAACGTTTTTAGCTCGTCCAGTTTTGTTGCATTTTGAGCGACAGCATCTTTAACAATCAGCATATGTTTAGCGGCATCAACATCGGCTTGTGCGCTGGCAAGTGCGGCAACGTGGTCTGCATCATTGGCCTTCTGACGAGCCTGTTGTAATTTGGTCTCGGCAGCTGCTATAGCCTGCTTATTTAGCTGGTCTGAAGGTAATTGATGCGATTGATCCTTGAACAAATCATTGACTTGGTCGGTAGCGGCTTGAACGGCCTGCGCTGACCGGGTATCTGTCCAAGTACTATGCATACCGTAAAACAAGGTAAAAAATCCTGCGGTCAGCGTGATGACGATGATCGAAAACAACGTCCTGCGCTTCATAAATACTTCCTCCTAAGAGCGAGCGTCAACCAATATCTTTAGTAGACAAGGTGCCAACACCTCCTGATGTGATGATTAAAATTGATCATCACATCAGGAGGCAGATAGAGCTTGCTTCATTGGCAGACGCATTATAGAACAGCTCAACTGATGTACAAACAAAGTGCGACAGGTCCATAAATAGCCTGTCGCGGTGGTTCGCTTCGAATGTCGCTGTTCCTTTTAGCAAATCCTAATTCTAGCACGTTGCCGGAGAAAAGCAATGAAAACGCATACATTACCGGTGTTATGTAATATTCGACTACTGTCATGACCTGAATTTTTAACGAAGCATGTCGAATTGGCCGACTTTTTCGAGGTAGGTTATTGCTTCTTAACGAACCGTCAACCAGTAACCGGCACAACCTAACAAAATCAAACCAATTAAGTTAAAAATCGTAAAGCCGACAAAAAAAAGAGTATGGGGCCGGTTACCATAAATCATGTATTGTTTGAAGACAAGTAAGTTAGCCATTGAACCAACGAGTGTCCCAACACCGCCGATGTTCGATCCATAAAATAAAGCCTCGACATAACCTGTAAAGCGTGCCAGCAGCACTGTAGACGGGACGTTGGAAATAACCTGACTGGTGAAAACACCACTAAGATAAACAGATTCCTCTGAGTTTTCTAAACCAGCAAGGAAGTGTATTACCCATGGAATCTGGCCAACGACGCTGACAATAATGAAAAAGCCAGCAAACGTTAAGACCACCGCGTAATCAACGTCTCGCATATCTTTAGGGTCCAGTGCTAAGGATAAGGCAATCGCCAAAACAGCCCCTAACCAAGCAGGAACAAGACCAATGACCCCAGCGAAGACGACACACGCAACGGCAATGGCAAACATGGTCGGCCGCATTTGTATATGGATGTGTTCAGCTGGGACATTCGGGACAGGCACATTACGCAAGAAAAGGCTTAGCAATACTAACACTAAAAAGCTAACGGCAAGTAACGGAATTGACCAGCCGAAGAACTGGCGCAAGTCAATTTGAAATTGGTGCATCAGAAAGATATTGTGGGTATTGCCAAATGGCGTGAAGGCGCTTCCAAAGTTGGCGGCCATGCCAATCAAGGTTACCGGGAGAATCTCGGGTAACTGATACTTCTTGGCAACCCGCAGATAGAGCGGCACCAAGGTCAAGACGGTCACGTCATTTGAAAGAAACATGCTGGCAAAAATCGCAAGAAAAAGAAACCACCACGTTAACTGTCGCGTGTTTTTCGCCCGGGAAGTCAGTCGATAGGCCCAGTAATCAAGAATATGTAGGTGCTCGAAGATTTGAATCACCGTCATCATGGCGAGAATTGACCATAATGTGGCAAAACTTATGTCGCTTGCTTTTGGCCGGCCAATGAACAGACTTATGACGACCAACAAGGCGGTGATCTGCAGGACCCGATCTTTGATCAGACGCTGAATAACAATCATCAATTTACCTCATTAAAAAAACCTCAACCAGACTATTTTGCGCCATAATCCGAACGTTGACAATAGGCAAACAGGCAGAGCGTGAACAGACCCGGTTTCTGGGCCTGCGAACGCGTTTTGAAGCAACTATACGCGAGCGGCTTAGCCGTTTTATTTTTGTTGGGCGTCCCTACATCAGCTCTCAACGATCCCAACCAGTTTGTTGTTGGATGCATTGCTGGTCGACCCAGAACGTCTGGTATACTTGAAACAGAAAAAAATCGGTCAAACAACGAGACTATGGGAGATCATACCAACATGAACATTAAGATCATTGGCGTAGGTAAATTAAAGGAAAAGTATTTTCGCGACGGCATTGCTGAATACTTAAAGCGCATGGATAAATTCGCTAAGGTTAAGATCGTTGAAGTTGCCGATGAAAAAGCCCCAGAGAATCTCTCCGAGGCTGAGATGGCTGATGTGAAAGCTAAAGAAGGCGACCGCATCTTAGGCAAAATTAAGGATAAGGAATGGGTTATTACTTTGGCGATTGAAGGCAAGCAGCGGCCATCCGAAGTTTTCGCGAAAGAAATCGCCGATCTTGGAACCTATGGGCATTCCGACATTACTTTCGTGATCGGTGGGTCGCTGGGCTTGTCGCCTGCAGTCATGAAACGCGCCAATGATACTTTGAGTTTTGGCAAGTTGACCATGCCGCACCAATTGATGCGCTTAGTCTTGATGGAACAGATTTATCGAGCCTTTATGATTAATATTGGCAGTCCATACCATAAATAGGGACAACAATGAGGATCATTGACTGACTTTTAGTTGACAGCCGAGTAAGCCAATCAGCTGGATTTGATATTGACAAGAAGAAACGGGGTTTTGAGCATGACACCAGAAACATTTTTCGCCCAAGCTAAGCAGGCAATTGGCTTGCCAGCCGCCACACCGCTCCAAAGTGCCTATCAATTTGGTGCCAGCGCGGACGAATTGGCTGCGTTGGTTCTCGCTGGCCAGAAAACTGCCACCGCCAGTGCACGTGATCTATACGAACCTGATGAACCACTACCCCAAGTTGGTGGCTACGATGTTGTTTTGAATGCGGCAAATGAGCCGGTTTGTGTCACATATACTGATGCAGTAGATGTTCAACCATTTCTAGATGTCAGTGATGATCATGCTTATCGTGAAGGTGAAGGCGATCGCAGCTTAGCATACTGGCGGCAGGTACATGCTGATTTTTTTAAAAATGAATATGCTGAGGCCAATCAAACCTTTAATCCGAAAAAGGCACTGGTTGTTTTGGAATCCTTTCACAAGGTTTATCCGATTTCATCAGATAGCTTCGAATAATGGCTATTTTTAGCAGTTATTTTCTGAAAGGTGCCTGTATCTCTTAAAGTTGAAGCTATTTCAAGTTAGACGGTCGTTAATACTCACCAGAAAAGGAGTCGTTTGTTGATAATCAGATCCTACCAGCCAAGTGACGCGGCACCTACTTTGGCGCTTTTTAGAGACACCGTTCAAAAAATCAACGCGAAAGACTATACCGCTGATCAGATTGCCGTTTGGGCTGGCCATGAGCGATCGCTTGCGGCGTGGCATGCCAGCTTCATGAAACCCGTGGCGTTGGTTGCAGTGGATGAAGCCGAGATAATCATTGGATTTGCTGACATGGCGTCTGATGGCTACTTGGATCGGCTTTACGTCAGTGCGGCGCATCAGCGTGAAGGGGTCGGTAAACGACTAGTGGCGGCACTTGAGCAACGAGTCGCGTCACCGCAGTATAAAGCTTATGTTTCGATCACCGCCCAGCCGTTTTTTAAGACAGTGGGTTACAGCACGATTCGAGAACACCGCGCTTTCATCGGCACGACATCTTTTCGTAACTATTTAATGGGAAAAAGGTGCGAATGTGAAAGCGACTGGTTAAGAGCGGCACTGATGGCTTGAAGTTACAACGCAACTAAAGTTTCACATGAAAACAATGAATTCAGAGGTTAAGATGACAACTTATACGATTCAACTAGTAACCCAGCCAACACCCCCGCAACTTGATCGAATTATGGCGATCTGGCTACAAGGTAATTTGCAGGCCCATGATTTCATCCCAGCGGACTATTGGACTGGAAATGTGTCGCTGGTGCGTGATCAGATTAGCAAGGCAACACTTTGGCTTGTTCAGGATCAGCGTGATCATGACATCATTGCTTTTTGTGGCCTGCAAGATAACTACATTGCTGGTTTCTTTGTTGATGAGCAGGCTCGCGGACGAGGCGTGGGGGCAGCGTTGATGGTCAAACTGCAACAGACCTATCCAAAGCTGACGTTAGCGGTTTACCAGCAGAACATAGGCGCAGCGCGTTTCTACCGTCGACATGGCTTTACGCTTTTAAAGCAAGATCGGGATGAGACAACTGGACAATTAGAAGACGTGCTGGTCTGGCAACAACCACGGTGAAACATAACGATATTTCCCTAATGGATGAATAAGTGTGATAAATTAGTCACAACTTGATAAAGCCAAAATTGTTTCGTGAGGTGATCAGTTATGATTCAAATTCGCCGATTTCGACCAGCGGATGCAGCAGAAGTCGCGCAAGTTGTTGCCACCACATTAAACATTTCCAATAGCCAAGATTATTCATCAGCTTATCTTGAAGCTACGATTAAGCGAATGTCGCCGCAATTTTTCTTAGACAAAGCCGAGCAGACTCATTTTTATATTGTTCATGACGGTAATCGCATCGTTGGTACTGGTGCGATTGGGTCGTACTGGGGCAGTACAACTGAATATAGTCTTTTTGATATTTTTGTGTTGCCAACGTATCAAAAACGCGGAATAGGAGAGCTTATCATTCACACGTTGGAGCATGATGTCTATTTTCGACAGGCGGAGCGTGTTGAGATTCCGGCGTCAATCACTGCTGTAAATTTTTACCGACACATGGGTTATACCTTTAAAAAAGGTCACGAAACGGTGGACGAAGAACAGCTTTATCGGCTAGAAAAATTTCCACATCAGCAAACGGCATCATCGTCTTCGTCGCATCAACAGGAAGGGGCATCGTGACGTTGAAAAAGATTACAAATTTCCGGTCACTAGGCGGGTATCAGAACGCCCACGGTCAAATGGTGAAGGATGGGTTGATTTTCCGTTCAGGACAACTTTTTGAATTAGAGGATGATCAAAGTCACTACCTTGGTCAGACGCTAGGAATTAAGCACATTGTGGATATGCGCAGTGACGACGAGCGGACGGAATTTCCGGACACAGTGTGGGAAGGGGCGGACTATGCCGTGTTGGACATTCTCAAGGATGCGACCGCCAATAATGCTAGCCTTGGGCGCATGATTACCGAGAAGGGCAATGTTCACGAAAATATGCTGGCGACTTATGAGCAGTTAGCGCTGAGTGATTCGGCCAAGACTGGGTATCGCCAGTTTATTCAAGGTTTGTTGCGCCCAAACGAACCCACCATTTTCCATTGTTTTGCAGGCAAAGACCGCACTGGCGTTGGCGCCGCATTGATTTTGAAAATACTGGACGTGAGCGAGCAAGACATCATGGCCGATTATCTTCAGACCAATGCTGAGCGCACAGTCGCCAATGAAGAGATACTTGCCGGGCTCAAAGAACGGGGTTTTACTGATCAACAGTTAAAATCAATCGGCGAAGCCTTGAAAGTTGATGCGGATTATCTGAGGCGTTATTTTCAAGTGATTGATCAGCAATTTGGGTCATTTCAGCAATACTTGCGCGAAGGACTCAAGCTATCAGCAGGTGAGATTGCACAATTTCGCGATTTATACCTGCAAAAGTGAGCTAGGGTTATCGACCAGCTTTAAAATGATTTTTCCTTTGGCGTGACCAGCCTGTGAATAGGCAAATGCCTCAGGAAGCTGAGCAAATGGGAGAACGCGATCAACAATAGGGCGAAGTTTGTCATTTTCGACGAGTTCGCCTATTTTTTCCAGTTCTGAACCGCTGGGATGCATGAAGAGGAAACGATAGGTGACGCCGGTTTTCCGAGCGAGCTTGCTGATATGGTGATTTGCTAAGCGAAAGGCTACTTTTTTCCAAATAGGGACGTTATAAGCATCGCTAAACTTTTCATCAGGGATGCCGGAGACGCTGACAATCATGCCGCCGGGTTTGACGATTTGGAACGCATTCGCAAGACTGGTGCCGCCGAGTGTGTCAAAAACGCCGTCATAGTCCGACAGAACATTCTGAAATGGCACCCGGTGATAATCAATGACGTGATCGGCGCCTAGTGATTTAACAAAAGCGATATTCTGACTACTTGTGGTGGTGGCGACCTCTGCACCAAGGGCTTTGGCAATTTGAATCGCGACGGTACCGACACCACCGGCCCCGGCTTGAATCAGAATTTTTTGACCTGGTGTCAAGTGCATCAAGTCGTGTAGCGCTTGATAACTGGTGAGACTGACAAGTGGTAAGGCGGCAGCTTCTTCAAATGTCAGCCGACTGGGTTTCAAAGCAATATCGTGTTGATCAATCGCAAGAAAATCTGCAAATGTTCCGATCCGGTCTTTTTGTGGTCGGCCAAAAACGGCATCGCCGACTTTAAAACGAGTCACGTTGGTTCCGACTTTTGTGACGATACCTGAAAAATCGCTGCCAAGAATCAATGGCATCTGGTATTTTAATAATAGTCGCAGCTTGCCGTCTTTCGTTTTGAGATCAATTGGATTAATGCTTGCTGCCACAATGCGCACCAAAACATCATTTGGTCGCACAGTGGGTAAAGGGACATTTTGAATTTCAGGTACAGCCTGTTTATAATGCGTGATAAGCGCGGCCTGCATGGTTTTGGTCATGATATATTCCTCGACTAATGGTTTATTTTTTTGAACCAATAACAAGGAATATAGAGCACTTGCATTTTAAAGTCAATTATCAAGGTGTCGCTTAAAAAACACGCCATGAACCATGTGGGGATGATATTGATCTACGGAAATGTTCGGATGGTTGGAAACGCATCACTGACATATAATGAAAGCAATTCAATGGGATTAGTTGTTTGATACGACTGAAAGGAGCCTCACACTTGGTCATCAAGACAGTTTTCATTGATCGCGATGGCACCATAGGCGGGAACGGTCATTTTACGGCGATTCATCAATTCGAACCTTATCCCGGCAGTGTGGCGGCCATCCGATCTTTGCGAATGGCTGGGTTGCAAGTTTTTGCGCTGACGAATCAGACAAAAATTACTTCTGGGCAGTTGGACGAAGCCGCGCTGCGCATCTCGTTACTTGAAATGGGATGTTCTGATGCCTTTATTTGTCCACATGCTGAGAACGCTGGATGTCCGTGTCGAAAACCTAAGACCGGTCTGATTGCACAAGCACATCTTCGCTATCGTTTTGCGAATCGTGATGCTGTGATCGTTGGTGATAGTTATCTGGCTGATATGCAATGTGCCATTAATGCTGGCATCTTGGGGATTCATGTCGCAACAGGGCGTGGAGATGCAGGTTATCAAGAGGTGGCGGGTTCGTTTGTTGAATGTGCCAGTTTGGCGGATGCTGCAACATGGATATTGGCTCAGCAAGGTAACGGTAAATGAGGCGAAGAGAATGACTGCTAAAGTGAAGGTTATTGAAGCCACAGCTAACTCTGATTTTGATGCTATTCGGCAGGTTTACTACGTGACGTGGCAGGACGCATACCACGGACTCATATCAGATGACTTTTTGGCGCAACTCTCACCGGCCAGTTGGCATCCGGAACGGCGCTGGCAAGACACGCTGTTAGCAGTTGATGACAAAGATAAAATTGTTGGTGTTTGCAGCTTTGGTCCAGCGCGGTTGCCGGATTTTAACGGCTGGGGTGAGCTTTATTCAATTTATGTGCTGCCGCAGTTTCAACATACAGGTGTCGGTGCTGTCATGATGACGCGGGCATTACAGCGCCTGCATGAGAAATTTGACCAGTTTTATATTCGTGTTTTGGATAATAATGTATCTGCGCAGAAATTCTATCAGCATTTTGGCTTTAGCATGACAGATCAGATTATGGAAGATACGACCAAGTTTGGGACGATTCGCGAACGTGTCATGGTTAAGCAAGACCCTTGAAAAGTAACGCCCAACATTTTAAATCTGGAGGATGAGATGTCACTTATCACGAAACAATTAGCACTGGATTTGCAAGTGCCAGCATCGCGGCTGCAAAATACAGGAAATCTTTTCGTGACTAGACCGCCTGTGCCGACTGCCCGCAGTTGGGCGCGTGATGTTGGTGACATTGTCATTCGCAAAGGACGACTATGGGTGCGCACAACGAAGCCAGAGGTCACAGCTGCCTTAGCAGATGCTTTTGGACAGGCAGACGGGGCGTGGTTCCTTGAAATGAAAACCGTAGAGCAACTCACCGAATTGCTTCGGAATTTTGGGTTAAAAGTGACCAATATGGCACCTTTCTTCGTGCCGAGTAACCAGCTAAGTCGCCAATTAACCGCGGGCATGCATTTGATTGAAGCGGATGCGATTCCGAAATACCAAGCCAATCATGCGATCAAAATGGCGTTTGGTTATGATCCGGCGGCACCGGATCGCCTTGGGATTGGCTACGAACTAGACGGAGACCTCGTGGCCGTAGCAGGCGCCAGTCAAAATGGCAGGTACTGTTGGGAGATCGGCGTTGAGCTGCTTGACCCTGCCTTCCGTCACCAAGGCATTGCTAGCCGGTTAGTACAGCAACTAACCGCTGAAATCCAGCATCAAAACCAAGATGTCTTGCCACTTTATGGGACCCAATTCTCCCATGTGCAATCAATGAATGTTGCGATTAGAGCGGGTTTTGTGCTGGGATGGACAGAGCTGGTGATTGGCAAAGCTGTTTAAAATGGTGCCTTGGATCAAGTGAAGACATAATATGGTTAAAAAATACGGATAGAATGTTTTGCAAAATAACTAAGGTATGCGCTCGAAATGGGGTAGCGTTATGGTACACATCATCGGAGTTCTTTTGGGTGTTTCAATCACATCAATGATTATTTTCTGGATCATGCGCACTTCAAAGGGACCAATCGACCATCGTACAAGAGCGTTGTTGTGGCTTGTAATGGCATTGGTGGTGATTGGCAATCTTGCCGGGCATCTCATGGTTGTTGAACATAGCAAATGGGCGCTGGCTTTTACTTGGTCGTTCGCATTTGCGCAACTCATCATTTTGTGGGTCATTGCGCGGAACTTTTAGCAATTTCCTTGACGCCGTTGTCAATATGTGAAAAAATAACATCAACATTTATTTAAATAGCAGTCACTACCGGGTGACAGTATCGCAACCGCATTAGGTCAATGCAGCGGTTGCGTATACTGTCGCCTTTTTGTTTTGAGGCTGCAAAATGATACGAGGAGGACACATTCATGCAGTGGTTCTATTTAGTTTTAGCAGGTGGATTTGAAGTCGTTTGGGCAACCTTTATGAAAATGTCGCACGGCTTTAGTCGTTTGGGATTTACGTTAGCAACTTTGGCCGGGATGGTTTTAAGTTTTTGGTTCTTGGCCCTTGCCGTTAAACATCTGCCATTAAGTTTGGCGTACCCGGTTTGGACCGGGATCGGCGCTGTCGGATCGATTATTGTTGGTGTGGTCTTGTTTAAAGATCAACTGCAACCAGCGACTTGGTTCTTCATTGCACTGCTTGTGATTGGGATCATTGGGATTAAAGTGACGAGCGGCGATTAAGGCTAAGACGGCGGTGGTGAATTAATGCAGACTTTTCGGCATCCTGTCGAGAAAACAACCGTCACGGAAGGTTGGCAGCCAAATATTGACCAGTTAAAACGCACGTTGGTACCGCAAGGCGTTACGCTATATCCGGATCCAGAAGAACGATTGGCGCAGCTTCCGGATGAGCATTTTGACATTGTCACCAACAGTCACGGTGGTTTGCCGATACGCGACATTGCCCGTGTGTTGCGGCCGCACGGTCTCTTTGTCTCGCAACAAATCGGTGCAACTAATAATTACAGTCTGTCACGGTTTTTGAATGCCAACTATGTACCAGCTTTTCCAGATAATAATTTACCGCAAGTTATGACCGAGTTGCGGGAAGCGGGCTTCAAGATTTTGAAATCAGACGCGGCCTTTGTGAAAATGAATTTCACTGATGTTGGCGCAATTGTTTATTATGCCACGGTTATTCCATGGGAGTTTCCGGATTTTGATGTAAAAAAAGTAATGCCGCAGCTGCATCAACTTCAGAAGATCATCGATAGCCAAGGTAGCGTGACAACGTTTGAAGACCGATTTATTGTTTTAGCAAAAAAGAATTAATAGGGATAAAATTAGATAGGAATAGGAACATATTAGCAACGCTTTTAAACGAAATGGATAAAAACATTCGTTATAGTTTCTCTTTATCTATGTCTGCCCCACAACCTTTGATATAATCAAACATGGCAACTGCCCTGGGAGGGGGTGTGACCGTGATTGATTTTCTAAATCAGATTATCGCCCCGCTCATTGTGGGAGTGGTACTCCTGCTGCTCGAACATAGGTTGAATGATCGGCGATAGTCTTTGCAGTTGCCTTCAACCCACACGCCCGTCGTCCACGATTTATCGCAGCGGGTGAAAAAAATAGCCGTTTCCCGTACAGGGGAAACGGCTATTGTGATGTGACCGTAAAAGTTTTTCTAAACCAAAGTCATTATATCATGGATTTGTTGACTGACAAGGTAGAAAACACACTAGTACGTGTCAACTTTTCCTCGATTCTAATATTTTACCGTATTTTTGAAAACCAAGTCTACCAGTCGTTATCACAACAGCTATTCATTAGAAATGAGGCATCGCTCTGGCTTTTGGGTTTAGATCATTCGTCCGGGCCATTACCATTCTTCATGACACCTTATAACGATGCAAGTTCCTCTTCAATAGCATGAAGTTCAGCAGCATTATCTGCCACGGCGCCGCTTGCCAGCGGATGGCCGCCACCACCATGTTGAACGGCCAGCGTATTGATTTCTTTGGTTTTGCCGCGGAGTTCAACCCGATAGCTGCCATCAGTTCGTTCGGTGAAGACCACCCAGCGATCAATGCTGGCTAGCTTGCCGATATTGCCGACTGCGCGCTGTTCTTCGCCATACGCAAGGCCAAATTGGGCGAGCACGGCCTTTGTGATGAGGAGTGATCCGGCGCCAGTGTCAGTGATTTTGACATTTTCTAAGGCCCAACCAATCAAGCGGCCAACATTTTCCGGGAACTGGTCTTCTTGACGGCCAATTGCGGCGGCATCGATGCCGGTTGCAAGTAGGTCAGCAGCAGCTTGGTGGGTGCGGGCGGTTGTTAAATCATACAGAAAACGGCCGGTGTCACCAATAATGCCTGCGTAGAGTGCTGTGGCGGCTGCTTTGGTGAGTTGCAGCTGTGGGCTGTGACGTACTAAGTCCCACACCATCTCTGATGCACTGGAAGCATGGGTGTCAACCCAGTTGATGGTGCCAAGCTGATCTTCATCCAGATGATGGTCAATTTTGATCAGCATCGCTCCTTGATCAAAATAATCACCGGCAATGCGTTCGCGATTAGAAGTATCAATCACAACGACGAGCGCACCAGTGTAAGCTTCAGCGGACACTTGTTGTTGTGGTCCGATCCAAGCTAAATCGGGGGCGGCCGGTCCCGCTGTGTAGATGGTTTTGGCAGGATAAGCGGCACGCAGCAGCAAGGCCAATCCGGTTTGTGAGCCAATCGCATCAGGGTCAGGATTAATATGACGATGGATAATAATGGTGTTGAATTTTTCGAAAGCAGCTAAAATGCTGTCAGTTTCAGTCGACATGGCGATCCCCTTTTTATAAAAAAGTCTATCCTCATAGTACTGGTCTCAGAGGAAAAGACAACTGCTATAATAAGCAAAACAACTATTTTGGGAGGAACGACGGTGAAACGAATTTTGAAATGGGTTGGCGGCATTCTCGGTGTCTTGTTGTTGGCCGCCGGCGGATATTTGATTTATTTATTCACCACTTATTATCGCGTGCCTGATGATCAGGCGCTAAAAGTGAAGAACCAACAAAGTACGCAGTTTAAACCGGGCCAGACTTATACGGCGATGACTTACAATATCGGGTATGGTTCCTACCCGCCAAGTTATAGTTTTTTCATGGATGGCGGCAAATATTCGCGAGCCTACAGTAAAAAGTCCGTGCGTACCAGCATTAATGGTGTGATCAAAACCACGCAGGCGCAAAATCCTGATGTTGCTTTCTATCAGGAAATTGATCCGGATGGTGATCGATCACAACATGTGAATGAAGTGAAGATGGTCACTGGGGCGCAGCAACAATACGCCAATATATACGGTCAGAATTATGATTCGGCTTACTTGTTCTACCCGTTCACCCAACCGATCGGCAAAGCGAAGTCCGGTATTCTAACGTTAAGTAAAGCCAAGGTCGATAGCTCCCGGCGCTACAGTTTGCCAGTGGACACTGATTTTAACAAAATCATTGATCTGGACCGAGCTTTTACGGCAACCAAAACCACGGTGGCGAATGGTAAACAATTCGTCATGGTCAACATTCATATGTCAGCATTCACACCGAACGTCAAGATTCAGCAGGCACAGTTCACCAAGTTGTTTAAATATATCGAACAAGCGTATCAGCAAGGTAATTATGTGATGGTTGCTGGCGACTACAATCATCGCTTGTTAAAAAATACCGCCGAAATCTTCCACACAAAAGATCTTGATGAAACGTGGACCCATCTTTTCCCGAAGTCCAAACTCCCTGCAGGTTTTCATATCCCGACCATGGGCTTGGCCAAGGCTGCCGTGCCGTCAGTTCGAGCCTTGGATCAACCGTATCAACCGGGTAAAAGTTTTGTGACGTTAATCGACGGCTATATTCTTTCGCCTAATATTAAAGCTGAAAGTGTGCATGTCGTTTCTACAGGTTTTCAATATTCCGATCATAATCCGGTAGTGTTAAAGTTCCAACTGCAATAACAGACTTCACTGAGGGTGAACCATAATTCTCACATCGGACTTGTGATTCACTAAATTACGAATAATCGCAGGAAGATGCTAGGCTAAAACTTTCTTGCCGTGCCAAACTCCGCAATCTCCGGCCAGCTGGGGCTGGAACGCTGTGACGGCGCTTCGAGCCCGCAAAGCCCGCGGTCTCGAAGTCGCCTAACAACATCAGCGCCAAGCCCGGTCGCTGTGTTGTTTGCACGGCTGAGCCCCATCTGACCTACGATTGCTCCGCCTTGGCACTACGATCTTTAAAATCGCAATAAATAATCCATGAGCAGGCAAAAGCGAACAAATTTCCTTTAAGTGGAAAATTGTTCGCTTTTATTTTGCCGACTGAGAATTATGTCTCGGACTCTTGTCGCCAAACTGCGCAAAGTGGACTAATCGGCATCATTATAAGAATTAAATTCAAAAAATAATTTTGAAGGAACAAGCTTATTGAAGCGTCTGTTGTAGCACAGAGAATAACTGGTGTTTCTCATGTGACGCCAGCTTTTGCGTCAAAAATGGTACACCTGTATTGACGCTGTTTTTTAAGAAACTGAATTTCAATGTCAATTATTCTTACGCAAATACTTGAAATACAGTTTCACATGGCGGCATAATTGACTTGATTCATGACATCCTATTAGGGAGGGGAAAGATCATGTCAATATCTGCTTTTGCACTTATTTTCTTGACGATCTATGTGGGCATTGCACAACTTGATGCATTGTCTGTTAAGATCGGATTATTCTCGCCAGTGTTTGGCGGGGCGGTAACTGGTCTAGTTATGGGTGATCTCAAAACCGGCTTGATTGTCGGCGCAACGCTGCAATTAGCCACATTGGGGGTTGCAACGTATGGCGGTGCAACCGTTCCTGACTTTCTTTCTGGATCCATCATGGGCAGTGCCTTTGCGATCATGTCAGGTCGGGGCGCGGCTTATGGAATTGGCTTGGCGATTCCAATCGGCTTACTGCTGACACAAATGGATATTTTGGCGCGGATGACGAACACGATTTTCCAACATCACGCTGACCGCTTAGCTGAAAAAGGCGACTATAAAGGGGTTGAGCGCAATAACCTTTACGGGATTATTCCGTGGACAGTTTCACGAATGCTACCGGTTTTCGTTGGTTTGTTCTTCGGTTCCGCGGTTGTTAAAGCGATCAACGCTTGGATCCCAGCATGGTTGATGGTTGGTTTGAAAACAGCCGGGATTATCTTACCAGCGATGGGGATCGCGATCCTGATGCGGTATCTGCCACTCAAACGCTATTTTCCATATTTCATTCTTGGATTTGTCTTAATGGCTTATTTCACGAAAACATTCTCCTTGCTGGGCACAGCACTGGTTGGCTTCGTCTTCGCGGCACTACATGTTTTAGATGCCAACGACCGCAAGCGCAACGAATCGAATAACCACGGCCCAAGCAACCATAACAATGGCGGCAGCAACGGCGGCGATGATTCCGATGAGGAGGTCGAGATCGATGTCTGAACTGAAATTAAATAAGATAACTAAAAAAGATCTCAAGCAGATTTTCATTCAAAACGTGTTGGGTCTGCAATTGGGATGGAACTACGAAAAAATGCAAGGTCTTGGCTATGCCTACTCTGTCATGCCAGCTTTGAAACGGTTGTATAAAGACGATCCTAAGAAAATGAAACAAGCCCTGAACATGGAAATGGGCTTCTTCAACACCACGCCGCAAATGGCACACTTAATTGTCGGCGCGGATGTTGCTTTGCAGGATCAGTTGGGAATGAACGATGAGAATGAAAAAGCGATCACTGGTCTGAAAACTGGCTTGATGGGTCCGTTCGCTGGTGTCGGTGATACGATCTTCGTGGCAATTTACAATGCGATTATCTATTCGATCACCGCATATCTGGCTTTGTCGAATCAACCAATCGGGTTACTCATTCCGGTCATTGGTTGCTTGGTCATTTTATGGGTTCGCTGGAAATTGTTCCAAGTTGGCTTGTCACAAGGGACCCGGCTGGCAACAACCTTTGCGGATAGCATGGCGACTTTCACGGAAGGTGCTTCTATCCTTGGGTTAACGGTTGTTGGCGCGATGATTCCGGCGGTTATCAACTACAAGCTTGACCTGACCTACAAAGTCGGCAAGGTCACGATGAATGTGCAAGACATGCTTGATAAAATCATGCCAGCACTGATTCCACTAGCAATTGCCTTGTTCTCATACTGGATTCTGGGTCGCAAGCATATGAACTCAACGCGACTAATTTTTGTCCTGATTCTGATCGGGATGGTGTTGGGCAATCTGGGCGCCATCTTCGGCTGGATCGGTAGTTTAGTTTAAAATCATGATAGGCGAAAAACACGGGCGCGATGATATCGGCCCGTGTTGTTTGAAAGGAAGATTCTAATGACAATTGTGGCAGCACGTGTTGACGAACGGATGATTCACGGCCAAGTAGCGATGGTCTGGACGAACACAGTCGGCGCTAACCGCTTAATGGTGGTTAACGATGAGGTGGTACGCGATGAGATGGCGATTCAAGGTTTGAAAATCGCCCGACCAGCAGGGAAAAAACTAGCAATTAGCTCCGTTGCCAAAGCCATCGAGAATTTGCAGAATGGCAAATTTGCAGATGATCAAGTCTTTGTCATTACTCGAAATATTCCCGATATGGCGAAGTTGATTGATGGCGGCGTACCAATCAAGGCCTTTAATGTTGGCAACTTGTCGGAAAAACCAGGCACTAAGAAAATCAAGCCTTCCGTTGCCGTATCACCAGACGATATTGCGATTATTCGGCGCTTATTGAAACAGGGAGTCACCATCACTGCGCAAATGGTTCCCAACGAAAGTGCAACGTCCATCGCAACTTTTATTGATAAGGCCGAATGAAGACAATCTTAGAGACGTTGCAGTCGCGTCTGTCGCAATTAAGTCCGGTGAATCAAGCTTTGGCTCGTCATGTTATAACCGATCCTGAGACTTTTATCGCACAGACAACAGCGCAGATTGCCCACGCAAGCGGGGTATCGGCCGCATCTGTCATTCGGTTTGTTCGTCAATTTGAGTTTGCCGACCTACAGTCGTTTAAACTAGCTCTCGCACGGGAAAAGACGTTACCTGCAGAGGTGATGCCACTTGATCCGCTGGTTCAGGATGACGACGACTTGTCGACCATGATGCATAAATTAAGCCAGACTGCGATTGCCGCAGTGCGTGATTTGCCTGATGAGTTGGATCAATCTGCCGTGCAGTCAGCCATTACGACGCTGCGACAGGCACGTCATATTTATCTGGTGGGAGTCAGTGCTTCCGCCCTAGTTGCTCAGGATCTTTATTTGAAATTGATTCGCGCTGGGTACGTAGCCATTTTTGACCACGACACCCACACGGCGGTGGAGCGCGCTTATTATACGACACCGGCCGATGCCATGGTCGTTTTTTCATACAGCGGTTTGACTAAAGAGGTCGTATTGGCGGCTCAGCAAGCGCGGCGAAACCAAACGCCTGTAATTGCAGTGACACGACACGAGCCGAGTCCGTTGCGTGAAGCGGCAAGTTGCGTGATTGCCTTGCCGCCGACAGAACCGTTGTTGCGAATCGGTGCGGTGACCTCAATGTTCACGGAGACTTATGTCGCGAACATTCTTTTTCTTGGGGTCGTTCAAGGTGAGATAAAAAAAACTGAGCAGAATTATCGCGCAACGTCACAATTGACAAGTGAGTTAAAGATTCGAGGGGAAAAATATGTCAATCGCAGACTTAATGACCGAGCAAAGAAATCCGGCCAGCACACACATCGACACAATGACAACGCCTGATTTGGTGGCGTTGATTAATGCTGAAGATGCAAAAATTGCACCAGCAATCGCCAAAGAAAATAGCCACATTGCCGCGGCAATCGATGCTGCCGGGCAACGATATAATCGTGGCGGCCGGTTGATTTATGCCGGGGCGGGCACCTCTGGTCGTTTGGGAGTTTTGGATGCAGCTGAACTCGTACCAACTTATGGTATTCCGCCAGAGCGGGCAGTCGGGCTAATTGCTGGTGGCATGTCGGCCATGTTCAAGTCGGTTGAAGGCGCGGAAGATTCTGCGGAGCTAGCCGAGCATGATCTCAAAAGACTGAATTTGAACGCCAATGACACGGTTATCGGGATTGCCGCATCTGGCCGGACGCCGTATGCGATCGGAGCTTTAGCATTTGCGCAACAAACCAAAGCGCTTGCGATTTCGGTGGCCTGTGTCCCTGACAGTGTCTTGGCACAACATGCGGATATCGCCATTGCCCCAGTTGTTGGCCCGGAAGTGATTACCGGATCAACACGCATGAAAGCTGGGACTGCGCAAAAGATGGTTCTGAATATGTTGTCGACAGGGGTCATGATTCGCGCCGGGAAGGTTTTTGAAAACTTAATGGTCGATGTTTTGCCAACCAATGCCAAGTTGGTAGATCGCGCAGAACGCATTATTGCGGCCACAACCGGCGTTGATCAAATCCAAGCTGCAACCTTGCTGAAAGCAGCGGGACATAAGGTCCCAGTCGCAATTGTGATGGCTAAAACCGAGCTGGATGCCGCCGATGCAACGCAGGTCTTGGCGGATCATGATGGTGTTATCAGTGCAGTTTTGGCGGCTTGGGAGGCCGAGCATGGGCACAAATAAGCAGACAGCTTTGCTGCCAACGGTTAACCAGGCGATAACTGATGGCGCGGTTTTCGGCGTGTCGTATAGTCTGCTTAGCCCGCAAGAAAATGCCTTGCATGTGATCGGCTACCAAGGTGCCGGGGATGACCGGCTGCCGTTGTTGCCGCAAGCGCGGTATGATCTGGCGTCGTTGACGAAAGTTGTCGGCACGACCACCCGACTGCTGCAGTTGCTTATAGCTGGCAAGTTAGAATTAACCCAACCCATTGGCTCGTTGGTCAGCGGTTTGCGATACCCACAACTGACGATTGAACAACTCATGCTGCATCGCAGTGGCTTGCCAGCAGATGTCCCTGATGCCCATGCGCTCGATCAAGCGGGGTTGATTCATGCCGTCAAAACAATGGCTGCTGTCGCTGCACCAGACACTGAGACGATTTATTCGGATTTGAACTACATCATACTCGGTTGGGCGATTGCTGCACTCGATGGTGATTTGGCAACAAGCCTGACGCAATATATTTTTGCACCACTGGGCATGTATGCGACCGGTTATCGACCGCAACATGTGGCTGCGGCGGATTTTGTGCCAACCGAAAACGTGCCTGCTCGCGGTGGCATCATTCGTGGGACAGTTCACGACCACAAAGCCTTTTTACTAGATGGGGTTAGTGGTCATGCAGGGTTGTTCGCCACGCTTGCGGATCTGACTATTTTCACACGGTTGTTGGCTGGTCTGCCCGTGACAAATGGCGATCAAGTTCTGCCACCAGCGGCGTTTGTGCTGCTTGACCGCTTTTGTAAAGGCGGTCGGACACTCGGCTGGCGCTGTTGGGCGCAAGGACGTCATCAATACTGGCACACTGGGTTTACAGGGACATCAATAGCATTTGATCGTGATACCCAGCGCGGATTTGTCTGTTTGACCAATCGAATCTATCCTAGCCGCGCCAATCGTGCATGGTTGGCGGTTAGGCGCCAGTTATTAACCCAATTTTTCGAGGTGGCGACTTCATGGCCGGATTAGAACCAATTATTCAAAAAATACAGTTACGGCCGATCAGTTTACCGCTGGTGCGGCCTTTCACAACAGCGATGCATACCGTGACGGCAGCGGATGCTGTTCAAGTTGACGTTTTGCTGACCAATGGCACAGTTGGTCATGGCGCCGGCACCCCCAACGCGGTGGTGACAGGTGATACGATGTCGACCTTGCAGGAAAACTTGCAGACACAGGTGATACCGGCACTCATTGGACGTGACATTCGAGACTGGAATAGTTTGCTGACGCTGCTTCATGCCAGCACATCGGAGCAACCCGCCATTGCAGCGGTTGAATTGGCACTTTATGATTTGCGGGCAAAGCAGGTTAGCATCCCGCTGACAGCGTTGCTCGGTGGTCAACAGCGAACGGTCACGACTGACATGACGATTGGGATTCAAGCGCTGCCCGATATGGTGAGCGAAGCGAAGGCATTTGTTTCCCGAGGCTTTAAGGCTTTAAAAATCAAAGTCGGTGGTGGTCGATTGGCAGATGATTTGGAGCGCGTCAAAACGATTGCCAAAGCTGCAGGCCCTGATATTCGCCTGCGTCTCGATGCCAATCAAGCATGGACAACTGATCAAGCCAAGGTTGCGGTGACCGAACTGGCGGCTTTGCAGTTACCGATAGATTTTATTGAACAGCCAGTTGCTGCGCGCAATCACGAAGGCTTGGCAACGTTGACTGCTATGCGACAGTTACCAATCATGGCGGATGAGAGTGTCTTTGGGTTTCAAGATGCGCTGGCATTACTCAGTCGCCACGCAGTCAATCACATCAATATCAAACTAATGAAAACAGGCGGTTTGGCGGAGGCTGCGAAGATCGATGCAGCTTGCGCGTCTTTTGGCGTGACGACCATGGTTGGGTGTATGATCGAAAGTAACCTGAGTCTGGTGCCGGCGATCGCGTTTGCCGCGGTTCATGATAATGTTACGTTCACAGATTTGGACGCGGTCTACATGGTCAAAAAGCAGCAAGCAGGCATTCAAACGCACGGACCACAGCTTACAATTGGAGATCCTATGCATGACGCCTGATAAACTCGTGACACGGCTTGATCAAGTGAATCAGAACTTTGACGAAAAACACGCCTTGTTGGTTGCTGATACCCGGCATGTGCTGTTTGGCGCGCAGGTTGATCAACCATTTCCCGCTGCTAGTTTGATCAAACTGGGCATTGCCGCCTTTGTAAAGGAAAAAGCGGCAGATGATCCCAGCCAACTTGAGCGGCAAGTGACGCTTCCGGAATCGGTCGGCGGGGCAGGTATTTTACGTTTCATGTCACCACAAGCTTGGCGCGTGCGTGATTTGCTGACGTTGATGCTCACGGTATCGGATAATCTGGCTACCAATGCGCTATTAACCACGTATGGGCTGCCGACCATTGCAGCGTGGCTAACTCGGCATTATCCTGGCGTCCAACTACGGCGACCCTTGATGCAATCAACCTTTGATGGCGATAATATGATCACCGCAAGCGCTGCCTGGCAACTATTGCGCGCTTTGTTAATGTCGGACGGCAACGAACCGGCAGCGGATATCTGTGCCCAAGCCCTGCGGCATCAGCAAAACCGCACCAAGCTGCTGTTAGCGCCGACCATGGAAAACTTCATCGGTTGGCTAGCCGGCAAAACTGGCGAGTTGCCTCATTGCGAACATGATGCGGCCTGTTTTGCCGCTGAAGGTGAGCGCTTGTATGCGGTGGTGCTGACACAATTTGATTACGATCGGCAAACAGCCATGGCATTTAGCCAACAGGTTGGGCACCTTATTGTGCAAGCTTTTCAGGAAAAACGGGATCGGTTTTTGTGAGTTTTGGCGATCTATAGAGCTGTTGGTTGTTTTATCAGAATAATATTTTTCGAGATAAAAACGCCTAAGGATTAGAATTTAACAATTCTATCGTTAGGCGCTTTTGCTATAATCACAACTGAACACAATTGTTATAAAGAGAGTATGATTTCATGGCTGACGAATTTCTTGCGCATCCTTTGATCACGATTACGAACGTTATTTGGAGTTTTTCGCGGACAACCCACCAGTTGCAGGTACTTTTGATTCATCGTGCCGGGGCACCGTTTGCCGGTTTCTGGGCATTGCCGGAAACCACTTTGCGTGAACGGGAAAGTGCAGACACAGCAGCGATTCGATTGATTCGCGATAAGATCGGAATTCACGTTAATCGTGGATCGACAGAGCAACTTGCGACATTTACCGATCCGACGCGGACCCCCGGGGAGCGTGCACTGGCGTTGACTTACATGACTTACTTGCCAACGATGCCGAAGTTGCAACCGGGTTACGGTGCTACCGATGCACGCTGGTTTGCTTTTAGTGCTGCTGATGAAGCAGGGTATCAACTGCAAAATGGGCGAACGATTTTTCCGCTAGGCACATCGACATCTGAGCTAGCGTTTGATCATGCCCGGATTTTGACGGTGGCCATTCGCCGTATTCGTAACCGACTAGACTATCAGCCTACGATTCTTCAAGTTTTGGGGACGACGTTTACGTTGAAAGAGGCGCGCGAAGTGTATGCACCATTTTTAATGACGACTGCAAATGCGATTGATAATTCTAATTTTAAGAAAACCCATCAACAGCTGTTTATCGAAGTCGGCACTGCTCATGATCGCACGCGTAGTGGCCGGCCACCGAAGCTTTTCAAGCTGGCAGAGTTGAAAAATCCGATGTGACCGCGTATCGTAGAGAGCAAATAAAAGTCGGATCTACTTTTATCGAATGCAAGTTTAAGTAAAAAATACTTTTATTAAGAAAGGATACAAATTATGGCACACACAAATGAAGCGCTGCTGATCATTGATTACACCAATGATTTTGTGGCTGACGAAGGGGCCTTGACCTGTGGCAAGGCTGGTCAAGTGCTAGCACCACAAATTATTGCTTTGGCTGATGAATTTCTACAGCAAGATGGCTGGGTGTATTTGCCAACGGATGTTCACAGGCCGCATGATCCCTATCATCCAGAAAGCAAACTGTTTCCGCCGCATAATGTTCGCGGTACGTGGGGACGTGCTTTTTATGGTTCGCTTGCGCCTTGGTACGACGCGCATCAAGCCGAAGATCATGTCAATATGTTTGATAAGACCCGATATTCTGCTTTTGCCGGGACGCCCCTAGATTTGCGCCTGCGCGAACGGAAAATTGCGACTGTTCATTTAGTTGGCGTGTGCACGGATATTTGTGTGTTGCATACTGCAGTGGATGCCTACAACCTGAATTACCAGATAGTTGTTCATCAGAAGGCAGTCGCTGCATTGACACCAGCCGGGCAAGATTGGGCACTTGATCATTTTGCCCATGTGCTGGGAGCAACCGTTATCGATTAGTGTTGAGACGTCATAAAAGAAGGTTTTATTAAAATGAATATGAATCATGCCATGTTAACTGATTTATACGAGTTTTCAATGGCCAACGGTTATTGTGCGACCTTGCCGCATACAGATCAGGCTGTTTTTGATATTTTTTATCGCACGGTTCCAGATCACGGTAGTTTTGTCATCGCCGCTGGGTTGCAACAGGTAGTGGAAGCTTTGCAGGCGTTTCATTTTGACGATGCTGATATCGACTACTTGCGTTCCTTGAATCTTTACTCAGAGACTTTTCTAAATGAGCTTGCGACGATGAAACTTGCTTGCAGGGTGACTGCTTTACCAGAAGGCACGCCAGTTTTTCCACGGGAACCGCTGCTTACTGTAGAAGGGCCCCTGATGCAGGTGCAATTGCTGGAGACGCTTTTGCTAAATTTGGTGAATCATCAGTCACTGATTGCCACGAAGGCGCGGCGGATTACCGCGGCGGCAGAAGGTCGTCCTGTGATGGAGTTTGGTGCGCGCCGGGCACAAGGCCCAGATGCTTCAGTATATGGCGCGCGGGCAGCTGTCATTGGCGGCTGTGCCAGCACGTCGAATGTTTTGGCAGCCCAGCTATTCCATATTCCGGCTGCGGGCACAATGGCACACAGTTGGGTTGAATCGTTTAGTGACGAGCTGACGGCTTTTCGCGCATGGGCTAAGGTGTATCCAGATAATAGTGCCTTGCTGGTCGATACTTATGATGTTTTGAAGTCCGGGGTGCCAAATGCGATCACGATCTTCAAGGAGCTGCGTGCAACAGGGCATCAGCCTGTGGGTATCCGAATTGATTCGGGCGATATCACCCAGTTAGCTAAACAAGCGCGAGTGATGCTGGATGCGGCAGGTTTTCAGGATGCCAAAATCACCGCTTCAAATGCCCTAGATGAAACTGTGATCCAATCGTTGCTAAAAGAAGGAGCACCGATTGACAACTTCGGTATTGGCGAAAAGCTGATCACTAGTGCCTCGTCGCCTGTTTTGAGTGGGGTCTACAAAATGGCGGCTCTGCAAACGGATGGTCAATGGCAGCCGAAGATCAAAGTCAGCGCTAGTCGCGAAAAGACGACATTGCCAGGCCATAAACAAGTTTATCGCTTATACCACCGTGACAGTCATCGTGCTTTTGCTGATGTCATTGCTTTGGCAGACGAAATTTTACCGGAAACAATCGCCGCCGTTAATGCTAATCCTTTGGCAACCCAGACACGGGTCACGCTTGCTGATTTCACGGCCAAGCCATTGTTGCAACCGGTGTTCGCACCCGGCCACACTGCTGATGTACCAACTAATGTTTTCGCGATCCAAAAATATACCCGCGAAACTTTAGCGGCCTTGCCAGAAGCCACCCAGCGGCTTGTTAATCCTGATTTTTACCCGGTTTATCTCACGCCGAAGTTGGCTGAGATGCAACAGCAACTGATTGCGGTTCATCATGGAAATTAATGTGGCTTGATAGTTAATGAACGAACGTTAAAAAGCACACCTGCTCCAAAACCACCATTCTTGCTGATAACTGGTGGTTGTGAAGCAGGTGTGCTCTTTTTTTATCGCAAAAATTAAACAATTTCTGAAAAAAATCTCTGTTTTCCGGCATAAATAGCTAGCTTTACAGAAAACTTACAGAAACAATACAGCCTCTTGCCGCGGTTTTTTACAAACGACCGTTAACCTTAGCATTAAGGTAAGGAGTTGAGGAGAAGTGAGTATTCGATTAGCGAATGTGTCCAAAGATTTTGGCAATACTAAGGTGCTATCCGATGTTTCCGTAGAGATCGAACCCGGTGAGTTTTTCGTCATGGTCGGGCCTTCTGGTTCCGGCAAAAGTACGCTTTTACGAATGATCGCTGGTTTGACCAGCGTAACAAACGGACGTATTTATTTTAATGATCGCGATGTCACGGACTTGCCGCCAAAAGATCGTAAGTTGGCAATGGTCTTTCAGAATTATGCTTTGTTGCCATTTATGAATGTAGCGCAAAATATCAGGTTCGGGCTTGAAAATCAGGACCTGAATGATGATGAAAAAAGCAAGCGAGTCGATTGGGCATTGGATCTGGTGCACCTCAGCGACTTACGGGATCGTAAGCCAAAAGAGTTGTCAGGCGGCCAGCAACAGCGGGTCAGCTTGGCGCGCGCGTTAGCAACCAAGGCGCCGGTCGTGCTGATGGATGAACCACTGTCCAACTTGGATGCGCAGTTGCGTACGGAAATGCGTGAAGAGATTGCGCGACTTCATCGCGAGATTGGGATGACACTGATCTACGTGACTCATGATCAGGTGGAAGCCATGACGATGGGTGATCGGATTCTCGTATTGGACGATGAAAAGATTCAACAACTTGGCACACCCCTAGATCTCTACAATCATCCGGCTAACGAGTTTGTCGCGAAGTTTATTGGCTCACCTGAGATGAATCTCATGCCAATTACCATTAATGACGATGGCGATCGCTTCAGTATCGGCGACACCTTCTGGACTGATAATGCGTTTGTCCTACCATTTGATTTGCCAGCTGGTTCTTACCACCTTGGTATTCGGCCAGAAAAATTGGTGCCAGTGTCCATCGCTAATCCAGATACAATTACGGCAAAGGTGAAAAGCCTGCAACAGCTTGGCAATGACACCTTGATTTTCTGTGACTTTGATGGACAGACATTAGTCAGTCGAGTACCCGAGCAATTTACTATCGCTGTTGGCGCCGACCTGAATCTACTGTTGCCGGCAAATGCTGATGAATGGCATCTTTTTGACAGCAACAATGGGGTGCGAATCACCGCTGCTGCGCCAGCACGGGAGGCGGTTGAATATGGAGCTTAACAAAGAACTCAACAAAACCGCAACTGAATCCAAAAGTAAACTTGCAGCGACGATCAAAGAAAACAATAAACCGGCCTTTTGGTTTTTAATGCCGTCTTTATTGATTTTAACCTTATTCACGTTCTATCCGATGATCATGACCGTTTACAACAGTTTCTTTGCGACCAATATTCGCGGGGAAGCGGCGAAATTCGTTGGGTTGGGGAATTACTTCTCGATTTTTCAAGATCCCTTATTCCTGAAGAGTCTCGCGGGCACCTTAGTCTATGTTGTTGCCTTTGCTGCCATTACGATTGTTGCTGGCGTTGTCTTGGCACGGTTGGCAACCATGAAGCTACGGCGAATCAGTTGGTTCCAAACAGCTTTTGCCGGCACGATGGGAACGAGTGCTGCGGCAGCTTCCATTCTCTGGCTGTTTCTTTTTAACCCGTCTGTTGGTCTTGCTAGCTTTGCTTTGAAAGCAATGGGCATGACGAATGCCAACTTATTGGTTGACCCAACTGGCGCCATGATTGTCATCGTGCTGGCCAGCGTTTGGATGGCGTTGGGGTTTGCCTTCCTGATTTTGCTTAGCGCCTTTCAAAGCGTGCCACCGGAATATTATGAAGTAGCTGACATTGCTGGTTGGTCGCAATACAAACAGACCTTGAAAATCACGGTGCCGATGATTTCACCGACTTTATTCTTCCTGTTTGTTGTTGAAATTATTGACGGGTTCAAAATGTTCGCGCAGATAGATTTGATTACTGGCGGCGGGCCAAACAATGCTACCAATTTCTTGGCTTATAAGATCTATCAAGACGCGTTTACCTTCCACAACTTTGGGACCGCAAGTGCTGAATCAATTGTGCTGACGGTGATCATTGCCTTAGCAACTTGGATTCAATTTCATTACACGGAACGGAAGGTGTATTACGCATGACCCACATCAAAAATGGTTCGCGGTATCTTTTATTAACCGTGGTTGCAGTGGCATTGTTGTTCCCGATTTTATTAGGTATATGGGCTTCCTTGTTGCCAACTAAAGACATTGCGGCAGGCAACTTCCTGTCGACCAACATTTCACTCAACAATTACTGGCAAGCATTTGTGACCACGCCGATTATCCGCTACATGATCAACTCCTTTGTCACTGCTGGTCTGATTACCATTGGCCAACTGGTGTTGTGTACATTAGCAGCTTATGCATTTGCGTTCATAAACTTCCGCTATAAAAAGCAATTGTTCTTCGCCTTTTTGGTCACAATGATGTTGCCTTTTGAAGCGCAAATTATTCCAAACTTTCAAACGGTTAAGGCATTTGGCTGGTTGGACAATTATGCTGGCCTAACCATTCCATTCTTCACTTCCGCGTTCGGGGTTTTCATGCTACGCCAGGCTTTTCTTCAGATTCCGGCTGATCTAGTCGATTTTGGCAACTATCTCGGGCTTGGTCGCTTGCAGTTTCTGTGGAAAATTGCGGTGCCTTATAGTCGCAGCATGTTAATCACCTTTGCCTTGTACACATTTCTGACTCATTGGAATCAGTATCTGTGGCCGTTGATTACGACCTTCTCCGATGATTTCCGCCCCGTGCAGGTTGGCTTGAAGCAGTTGCAATCTGAAGATACATTTGCCAACTGGGGCATGGTTATGGCAACAGCCATCATTGTGTTGCTGCCAACGCTGGCATTGCTACTGATTGGTCAGAAATTCTTCAAGCGGAATTTGAATGCACGGGGGACTAAGGGGTGAAAACCACATACAAAAAAATGATCGCAATTGTTGCTGCATTGATCGTCATTTTAGGCCTTGGCTTCTTCTTCACGCACCAACAACATACTGAGGCTGCTGACAATGGCACTGGTCGCACGACTATTACGTTCTGGCATTCAATGAATGGCCCAAATGAACAGGTATTGGAGAATTTGGTTAATCAATTTAATAAAAGCCAGACGAAATATACGATTAAACCAATTTACGTTGGTAGTTATGAACTGTCAATTATGAAATACGCGAATACGGTTGGCAGCAATGTCTCGCCTGATTTAGTTCAAAGCGATCAAGCAAACCAATCCATGATGATTGGTCTAAACGCAACCGTGCCGGTTCAAAAGTTTGTCGACCGTGATCATTACGACTTGAGTCAGCTGTATCCTGGCGTAACTGCCGCTTATAAAATTAACGGGAAGCTTGCCTCCATGCCATTCAACTCTTCAAGTTCGGTGATGTACTACAACGAAAGCTTGTTTAAGAAATACGGCGTTGCAGATTTACCGTTGTCACCAACATACAGTGACGTTACTAAGGCAGCCGTCGCTTTGACCAAAAAGAGTAAAGGTGCCGTCAAAGGCATGACGATGCAAATTTACGGCTGGCTGCCAGAAGAAATGGTGGCTAATCAGAACTCATTGGTTGTTAATCATGACAACGGCCGCAAAGCCATGGCCACTGCAGCAACCCTCAATTCGCCTGAAATGCAAAAGAGCATGACCTGGTTGCAAGACGTTATTAAGCAAAATGCGTTTGAAAACTTTGGCACTGGTTCTGCCGCTGCGAACAACCAAAGTGCAGCATTTTTAGCGCAAAAGGTCGGCATTTTCATGCAAAGCTCAGCAATGTTAGGTCAGCTGCAAAAGAATGCGAAGTTCAAGTATGGTGTAACTTTCACACCACATCCAGATGGCACCAAGGCAAACGGCGTGGCCATTGGTGGTGCTAGCTTGTGGATCACTAAAAATAAGCCTGCCGCTGTTCAAGAAGGCGCTTGGCAATTCATGAAATTTCTAATGACACCGCAGTCTCAAGCAACTTGGCAACTCGGCACTGGCTATTTCGCAGTCAATCAGAAAGCTAATCAAATCCAAACCTTGGCTGCCGCGATCAAAAAGAATCCAGCTTTGGCCGTGCCAATCAAACAACTTAACCAAGGAAATATCAATGCCGCAACGGCCGGCGCCTTCTTCAGCAACATCCAAGAGGAACGCCAAAATGTTGAACTCGCTATGCAACAAATCTACAGCGGTGCCGATGTTAAAAAAGCGCTGAACGAAGCCGAAACTGACACGAATACAGCGATTCAGAAGACAAATGAAGTTAGTGGAAACCTCCTGAATTATAAGCGGTAGCGTGTGAGTCACCGCGGTTTCTGCGACTACTAACATGTTTTGGCGGCCCAGATGCAACCAACTACTTAAACCATTTCATTGCCGTTTCAACCTCACCCGCGTATGATCAAGACAGTTTAAAGAACGGTGGTTAGCTCGTCTTTTCAGACTAAGGGAGGCACAACAAATGCCGCAAGTTTACTTCTTATGCACGGGTAATGCCTGCCGAAGCCAAATGGCAGAAGGGTTCGCCAAGAAACTACTCGGTTCTGATTGGCAAATCGCCAGCGCCGGCATTGAAGCACACGGCTTGAATCCGCTCGCTGTGCAAGTCATGGCGGAAAAAGGGATTGATATCTCGCAACAACGATCAAAAGTGATTGATCCGGATTATCTAATGCACGCCGATTTAGTGGTCACTCTCTGCGGAGATGCACGCGATCGTTGCCCGGTCACGCCGCCAAACGTTCAGCACCTACACTGGCCGTTGCCTGATCCTGCTAATGCAACAGGCTCAGAAGTAGAGGTCGTGCAAGCGTTTCGTGAGGTCCGCGATAAGATTGAAGCAGAGGTGCGCCATTTAGAGACATCAACCTTTTAACAAATCGCAACCTATTTTGAGTCAATGAATGAACAAATTGGAGGGTTAACATGACAGTAGCAATTTTTGGGCATCGCGGGTATCCTGCCCGTTTTCCGGAAAATAGTCTACAAGGCTTTGAATACGCCTGTGAACATGGCATCGATGGGATTGAGACCGACGTTCAGATGAGCGCTGATGGGCATCTTGTGATAATGCATGATGAACGCGTCGACCGCACGACTGACGGCAGTGGCTGGATCGCAGATTTGACCCGCACACAACTCAAGGGGATGCGACTCGCCAATGGTGAACACATTCCGTCACTGCGCGAGGCGCTCACCGTGCTTAGCCACTATGACGTCATGGTCAATATTGAGTTCAAAACCGGCAAAATCCGCTATCCGGGTATCGAAGCGTTGACACAAGACTATGTTGAACAATTCAACATGCAGGATCGCGTCATTTATTCCTCCTTCAATCATGACAGCATTAATGTGATCCACACCTTGGCGCCAAAAATGAAAACAGCTTGGCTCACTAGTCGTGTCCTCAGGGGGGCATCACTGCCAGCATACTTAGAAGCCGTACACATCGAACATTACAATTCGCGCCTCAACAAGGCCCAGCGTGTTTGGACCATTGACGATCCTCTGAAAATGAAGAAACTGCTTGCTGCACCTTACGTCACCGGCTTGATTACTAACCGGTTTGAGGAAGCTATGGATATGCGAGCATTGGTAGAACAAGGCAGCGGCGCGACAGTGTGAAGTTAGACGATAGTTGGATTTTTAATTGAAGAATAGCCGCCACGCAAATGAGATTGTCATTGCGTGGCGGCTATTTGTATACCGTGAATTGGGCATATGAGTTAGATCACTAGCAAGGATTTGCCACAAAGCGTTGCACATGAATTGACAATCATGGAAAATGAAGTTATCTAAGCATTAGAAGTGACTATACCGTTGTGCAAACAAATTGAGGAAATAAAGCCATGTCAGTCAATTTTTTCTTTTGATTATCTTTGCATTTATCATGTATTACGTTATTGAAGCTGCAGTGGAAAAGGCTGTGAAACGAGCGATGATTGTAACTAAGATCCAGTCAAAAACAATAGCGGCTGAATATCATGCTGAATAGGCCTATTGAGACAACGCAATCATGATTACTGAAAAAATCAATGAACTTAACAAAATATATCCACATCATGCAGAGACTAAACAACAAATCAGGGCATTACAAGCGTTAGCATCTCAAAACAACGGTATTTCCATATGACAAAAAAATAAACTAACGAGCAGAAGTATCAAGCACGACAAGTATTGAGAACCAAGGTTGAACAGATTAAGCGGGATCCTTCCAACACCACCAATTAAAGGATCGTCTGCCAGACCATGATCGCCGGTTCAAGTCTGAGAGCAGGGCTGAGGTATTTTTGTGAAGGACCCCGCTATATCAAGGATGCTAGAGATAATAGCTAGGCTTTTTTTAACTGATGGCTTACGTTAAAGGAGGAAACAGCAATGAGCGATTTAAGCTTAGGCAGCCGACTTAAGCAACTTCGGAAAGCGCGTGGCATGACGCAATCACAGTTAGCTGACGATTTGTTTGTTTCACGTAAAACAGTATCTAGCTGGGAAACTGGGCGTAACCAGCCAGACTTGCAGACGATTTGTCGATTGGCCAGTTATTATCAGCTAACGGTAGATGACCTCCTTCATCAGCAATCAGTCCCATGCGCTGATGATCAACGACCGATCACTTGGCTCGGCCCAGCATTAGCCATCATATTGATGGGGCGGCTTGGATTTGTCGCGCTACCTGAGATGCTGGTGCTTTCCGACGTTGTGGTCATCGCGCTGGCGTGGTTACTCGTTAGCTGGTGGCAGCGATACATGCACCTACGAACGATAAGGTGGGCATGCAGTTTATTGGCAGTTACCTTTATCGTTGCTGCAGGGTTGAATTTGTTCAAAATGGACTTTGGTCTGCAGTTAATTTATTTGGCTGCCGCCGTCACATTGCTGATTCCCATAGCGGGCACTGCACTGATCAAAAAGATTCGCAGTCGCCCAACTTAATCTATGCAAGGGGGCTGTTCATATGAAACATAAAGGCATCTGGCTCATCAATGGTTTACTTGCCTTATTTGCAGTGCCAATAGCGGTCATGATTCTCATTCGCCGCGTTGATGGCAGTGGGTACGTTGAAACCGGTCGTTCGCGATTAGCAGCACTCGCTGTCCTTGGTGCAGCCGTTTTAATCGTCATACTGTGCGAACTAATTTATCTGCTGATGGCACATGCTGTAAAAAAAGGCTGATGAAAATTAATAAGTGGTTTGCATACTGAAAAAGTCTTGTATCTTCTCCGGGTTTGAAACTTAAAGCCTACTAGGGACAAGGCGTTTTTTATGGAGACAGCAACCTGCTTCATTTGTTACCAACAAACCAAAACACAAGAATAGAAAACGATCGCATCATACTAGCATAAGACTGGTGATGCGATCGTTTTGACGTTGAATGTGGCGCTGCTCAATTTTTAGGGTTCCTGAACTTGATAATGTTTCAGAAACTTTTTCTTAGAAACGACACGGTGGTTGGTCACATCTAAGAAGTCGCCTGGATAACCTATTGCATACATACCATAGCCAGCAAATCCGCCGCCAATTGTTCCCACAGCGCCTATTTTCAAATTTGTCGCCAATGAAGGATTCAAGCCACTCATTAAAATCCGAAGATGATCGTCAAGCCAATATAGATAATTTTCGTCAAAAGCCTCTTTGACCCAGTCAGGACGCGCACCAGTTTTGTTGATCTCCCAAACGTCAGCTGGATTGCCTTTGTATAAGGCTTTCATGGTCATACCTTCTTCCAACTCAAACATTGAAAGTGACGAACTGCAGTTAAGAAAACGGATACATTTCAAACTCGACCGAATTGTAAATCCGGATGGTAGTCGTGGTCAAACAAACGAGCAACGATTCACAATGATATTTCCTGATTAGGACGCGAATGAGTATGGATCAAAAGAGGCACAGTAGCTTTGACTCTAAATTTTGAACCCCAGTACAGTATTTCGTGTACTGATCAACGGGCTAGTTGTATGGAGAATGAACTCATCTAAGGCACAGCTTCATCATAATACTGTATTTTAAATCTTTTGAATGTAAGTAGCGGGGTTGAGGTCATGACTATTACTTGGATTGCGTGTTTGCAATGTATTCGATCAAAGTACGTGCAATGATGAACAAAGGAACTTTTGAGTAAACTTCTAAACCGTGTGTTCGCATGATTAATTCGGAGTGTCCTGATATTAGCACATCTGAGTAGTCTGCCAATTTGGTTGGTGCGATGCAACAACAGGTAACTAACTTTGCGCCAATCGCATGAATGGTTTCTGCTGATTCCAAAATTTCAGGCGTGCTATTTCGCACTGTAAAAATCACGGCTACATCCCGTTTGGAAATAAATCTTCTTGTTTGTTTAATCCACATGACATCTTTCATAATGATTGCGTTGTATCCCAGTAATTGTAAATCTTGTTGAAACTCTTCAGCAATTAATGCTGTGAAACCACGAGCATAAATTAAAATACGATCTGCCTTATTTATATAATCGACAGTCTGAAGAATCCCACTTATTGAAATGCTATCAATCGTTTTTTTAGCTTCCCGGAATGACTTTAGAAGAATCGTATTGACTTTATACGGGGATTCAGATTCGTTGGCATGTTTAATTTGATGACTAATTTGATATCTTAGTTCGGCTATACCGTTAAGTCCGGCCTTTTGAATCGCTCGTGACACCGTTGCAACAGAAGTGAAAGTTTTTCGGGCAATATTTGTAATGGACATAGTTTGAACAGCATCAGCGTTGTTGTTGATGAAGTCAATGACCTTGTGTTCTGAAGCCGAAAGTGAATTAAAGATTTCCTGATTTAATTGTATGATCATCATTACGCTCCTAGACCATTATTTTGAATTTTTGTTTTATTTGTAAACATTTTCAGATATTTGCTAATCCAGTCTCTTTTGTGAAAGCATTTTCGCTTGTGAGTCAGCTTTGAAAGCGCTTTATAGGTTAACCTAGTAATCATCAAGGGTCGTTACCTTAGTGTCTATCATAGTTGAATCAGAATCACAATGTTACCTAAGTGAATTGGGAGGTGCTTTGTATTGAAAGCTGGGTTTTATGTCGGTGACTACACTTATGAAGTTCGCGAGGTTCCTGATCGGGAGCCTCAAAAAGATGAAGTGAAGATTCGGGTTGCATGGTGCGGCATCTGTGGAACGGACGTGCATAAATTTCAGGGGAAAAATGGTGCCAGTGTCGTCATACCACCCATTATTTTAGGCCATGAATGTTCTGGCATCGTTGAGTCGGTTGGACCTGAAGTTGCCTATTTTAAACCAGGTGATCGAGTTGCATGTGATCCAAGCTACGGTTGTGGAAAGTGCATTTGGTGTCAAAGGGGGTTCCCCAATTTTTGCTTAGTGCGGCATGGGGTTGCCAAAGGGCTGGCTGATTATGTGTTCCCACCAGAGCAAAATGTTTATCATATCTCTGATTCACTTGATTTAGAAGATGCTGCTTTTACGGAACCCTTGTCCTGTGCTATTCATGGCGTTGATTTGATGCAGATGGCTTCGGGGATGACAACGGTCTTGTATGGACTAGGAGCTGTTGGATCACTAATTCTGCAGCTCGTTAGGGAAACTGGGCAAAGCAATGTCATTGTTGTGGAAAGAGAGGCGAAAAAACGGGCATTAGCGCTACGGTTGGGAGCGACGGAGGCAATTACAGATCAGGAAATTGAAGCAGTCGCAAAAAATAAAAATATTGATTATGTGTATGAATGTATTGGTTTACGCTCAACCATGGAACAAGCTATTCAGATTGCCGGTAAAAACGCGAAAGTCATGTTATTTGGATTAGGTGATCCAGACCAGCCTATTAAATTTAATCAATTTGAAGCCTATACAAAAGAACTGAGCATTTATACTTCATTCTTGAATCCACATACATCTGCACGAGCAGTGAGTTTATTGGAAAGAGGGAAAATTGATACTCGCCAAATTATTAGTGCCGAAATCGAGCTTGCTGACGCAGGAAAAGAACTCGCAACTCAAGAAAACTTGCGCAACGGTAAGGTGATGATTCGTCTTAGTGGTGAACATTGATTTCTAAAAACTTAGGAGGAGCAAAATGGTAATATCAGCGATTTTAGTAGCTCTATTAGCCACTATGGGTCAATGGTGGTTTTTTGGACCTATCACTAAATGTTTAGTTTATCCGTTAACCACCGGTGTTTTAGTTGGACTCTTCATGGGCGATCCTATGACAGGAATGCTAGCGGGCGCAAATATCCAGCTTATATATCTAGGCTACATTTCCGCTGGTGGGACAATGCCAAGTAATACAATTGTTGCCGGTATTTTTGGCACAGCCATGACGATTCTATCGGGAGCTAACCCGACAATGGCCGTTACTTTTGCTATTCCATTTAGCATGTTTGGTCTTTTATTGAACAATATTTATATGACTGTGAATGCTGCTTGGATTCATCAGGCTGATCGCTTGCTAGATAAAGGCAATATTCGTGGCGTGAGATTGATGAACTTTGTCCCATCCTTTGTCATTGCTGCCATTCTATATGGTGTTCCTGCCTTTTTATTAGTTATTTCTGGTCAAGGGTGGGCAAAGGATCTAATTAATGCTGTTCCAAAGAGTGTGGTTAGTGCACTTGAGGTTGTGGGTGGCATCATGCCAGCGTTAGGAATCGCCATGTTACTGAATTATTTAGGGAAGCGTAGTTTAATTCCTTGGTTCTTTGCCGGCTTCTTTTTAACTGTTTATTCAGGAGTTAGTTTGATGGCAATTTCGATTTTCTCTGCGATTATTGCAATCCTGCTCTATATTCGTGATCGGAACTCAAATAATCAAAATAAAAAGACTGCTAATAAGCGTAAAGGTGTTCGCCGGTTGTCAGTTGACCAATCAGTTGAGATGTCGACAACAGATGGATCAGCATCAATGACACCATCAGTGACACCGATAGCAAGTGTAGAACCTAAATATGCTAAGAAATTATCAAAACGGACTTTAATTCAAACCTGGCTTTGGACAACTAGTACCGAAGCAGCCTATAACTACGAACGTTTGCAGGCCCTAGGTATCGCTAATTTAATGATTACACCTATTCGTAAACTGTATAGTAGCAAAGAAGATCAGGTTCGGGAGTTAAAGAAATACATGGTTTTCTATAACTCTGAAGTTTTTACGATTGGGCCTATTGTAAACGGGATTGCCTGCTCTATGGAAGAAGCACGGGCAAATGATGCGGATGTCAGCGCAGAAGATATTAATGCTGTTCGAACTGGACTAATGGGGCCAGTTGCCGGGATTGGCGACACCATCATGCAAGGTATTTTATACCCGATCCTCTTTGGTATTGGTTGTTCCATGGCACTAGATCGAAGCTATCTGGGACCAATTTTAGCAACGGTGGTCTTTGAATTACTGATCTTTGGTTGTGGATACTTCATGTTTATGACCGGATATAAGCAAGGAAAAACATCACTTTTACGAATTTTAAAAAATGGCACGATTGATAAGATTATCAACTCCTTTAGTATCGTTGGTCTGATGGTTGTTGGAGCTATGGCGGCAACTCGAGTGACAGTTGATACGCCATTAGCCTTTAAAATTGGCGATGGGGCGACCAAGCTCCAAAAAGTGCTTGATTCACTAGCGCCTGGATTGATTCCGCTGAGCATTACGTTGGGGATCCTGTTCTTGCTGCGGAAGAAGGTAAACACAACGTTAATTATTGTTTTGATATTTATTATCGGAATAGTTGGCTATTATCTGGGAATCTTGGGCTTTTCAGCCAAAATGTGAGGTGTCGATATGGTAACAATGATTTTGATTAGTCATGGCCAAATGTGTGAGGGACTCCTTGATACGCTTAAAATGGTTGGCGGTGATGATTTTGGTATCCAAACGTTGCCTTTACTGCCCGGTGTTACGCCTGAAAACTATCGTGAAAGTCTGCATCAAATATTATTGTCTGTGACAAAGAAGGATGATGAGGTCTTGGTTTTGACCGATATCGCAGGTGGAACGCCATACCAAAGTGCATTATATCTTGCACGTGATTTTAAGATGAAAGTGATAGCAGGAATGAACTTGCCAGTGGTTCTGACCTTGGCGCTTGAACAAAGTTGTGGCGCTTCATTAAGCGACTTGGTTAAAAAGGCACAGAATCCAGAAACACTTGGTTTTAAAATTGAGACTTTTGAAACGAAAAGGCGGGATAGACATGCAAAACTTAGTGTTAACGAGAATTGACGATCGTCTAATTCATGGTCAGGTAATGACGGCTTGGATTAAAGAACGAAAAGCAACACAAGTCGTGATTGTAGACGACGGAACGGCTAATGATGACTATATGATTGAGGTTCTGGAGATGGCAATTCCAGAAGAGATTGCCATTGGAATTTTTACTAAAGAGGATGGCGTGCGCTTCTTTTCAAGACCGCTTTCTGAGCCTACGATTTTACTTGTTAAGGGGCCAGAGGCATTGAACTACTTGGTTGATGCTGGCATTCATATCGAAGAAATTGATGTGGGCGGTATGGGGAGTCGTAAAAACCGCAGCGTGCTATATAAAAACATTTCAGCGAGTCCTGAGGAAAGAATGACCTTTCAAGAATTAGTTAATAAAGGTGTAAAGGTTTTTGTTCAAGTGATGCCTAAGGATAAGCCGACTGACATTACAAAATATCTATAAAGACAGGGTGGCGAAGAAGTGAAGGATCGAATGGATAACAAAGTCGTTGTGATTACTGGTGGTGCAAGCGGTATGGGTGCCGCTATGGCTACCGATTTCATACAGCGGGGAGCAAAAGTTGCAGTTTTTGATCTTGATAGCAAAAAAGCAGCTTTATTGGAACAATCTATTGGAAGCCAGTCGTTTGCTTATTATCAAATAGATGTAACAAATAAAGCAGCCATTGAGACTGCTACGCAAAAAGTTGAACAGCAGTTTGGCAAGCTGACCTCTTGGGTTAATTCAGCCGGTGTTTCAAAGATGGTTCCATTTCTTGAAAGCAGTGAGGCTTTGTGGGACAAGACGATAGCTGTCAATCTCAAAGCTACTTTTCTTTGTTGCCAAGTAGCCATTACCCATATGTTAGTAAACGGTGGTGGAGAAATTTTAAATATGTCATCACTTTCAGGGAAAAAGCCGAGCTCTTGGCAGACTGTCTATTGTGCCAGCAAGTTTGGCGTACAGGGACTAACCCAATCAATTGCAAAGGAATTCGCTGACCAACGTATTCGCGTCAATTCGATTTGTCCAGGGATTGTTCCTACAGAAATGTGGGAAGATTTGAAGTACCAGTACGCCAAAAAGAGAAGTTTGCAGCCAGATCAAGTAATGGATTACTTTAAGAAGAATATTCCGATGCATCGGCTTGTGAATATTGAAGATGTCATCAATGCCGCTGTGTTCCTTTTGACTGATAACTCAAGCTATTTGACTGGTCAATCAATCAATCTTGTCGGTGGGGAATGGATGGATTAGCAGGTCAGGAGGATCTGAATATATGTATAAAAATTTAGGGGAAATGTTACGTGGTGCACAAGCGCTGAATTATACAGTTGGTGCCTTCAATGCGCATAATTTAGAGATGGTACCTGCGATGATCACTGCCGCAAAGGACGCTGGCGCACCTATTATTATTCAAACAAGTGTTGGCACCGCTGAGTATGTTGGCATGAAGAACTTTGTCGCAATTTGTCGATCGATGGCCGATGACCTTTTAGTTGATGTAGGACTGCATCTTGATCATGCTAAATCCTTTGATGCCATTAAGTCAGCTATCGATGCTGGATACAGTTCAGTGATGTTTGATGGCTCGGCGTTGTCGCTGCGAGAAAATATGGAGCGGGCACAACGCGTTGTGGACTATGCCCATGCTCGGCAGGTGTCTGTGGAATGTGAAATTGGAACAATCGGCGGAACTGAAGAAGGCGTCACAATAGCTGAAGGGAAATACACAGATCCAGCTCAAGCTCTGACATTTTTAGAAAATGTTGACGTGGATGCACTGGCGGTTGGCATTGGGACACACCATGGACAGTTTAAATCAAAGACGAAACTTAACTGGCCGCTGATTGAGATGTTACATGCCAAAATTTCAACACCGATGGTCATCCACGGCGGAACAGGCGTTGATGAGGACGACTATCATCGATTAACCAACAACGGCTTTCGTAAGTTTAATGTTGGCACCGAGCTTTTGGTGAATTGGACACGCGTTGCAAAAGAAATGTTTGGCAAAACTGAAGTGAATAGTTCTTTACGCAACAATATTCTGCCTTGTAATACGGCAGTTTATAATATTGTGCGGCATAAGAGTGAACTATTTATGAACGTTGAAAACCAGTCTGTGGTTTCCTAAGACAAAACTAAACTGTATCGGGAATTTGGAGGTTGATACGACTGTGAAGGATAAAATATTAATTTTAGTCGCAGGAGCCCCGGGAACCGGCAAGACGTATAGTGTGAACATCATTAGGCAAGCATTTCCTGCTTTAAGAACCTTAACACTGGATAGGTTTAAGGAAGATATTTGGGATGAGATCGGATTCGATGATATAGAACAAAAGAAATCTCTAAATAAGGAAGCACAATTACGCTTTATTCGTGCTATGAGACGCCTAATGATTTGGGAAAAACCGATTATTTCTGATTATCCGTTCAGCGATAAGCAACGTGATGATATTGAAAAAAGCGCTGACGACTATGGTTATCATATCGTAACAGTTCGATTAGAAGCACCGGATCAAGTCTTGTATGAGCGCCAACGCCACCGTGATTTGTTTGATCACCGACATCCGGGACACCTGCAGAATGCCTATCATCTTGAAGATCAAGCAAAAGGCACAGCTAAGCTTGATGGCATGCCTACATTTGAGCAATTTCAGAAACGTCTTCGCAAACGAAAATATGACAAGTTTTACATCGGCGATCTTCTGAAAGTCGATGTAAGTGATTTTCAACAGGTCAACTATCAGCGAATAGTCGAACAGTTAAGTGAGTCTATTAAGCAGGTAGAAAGAACTTAATAATCTAAGCGGGTATATACTCTGAAGTCCGTCAAAGCAAAAAGCATAATTAAAACAGCCCTTATCTAAGCTTGATTTCATCAAGAAGATAAGGGTTATTTTAGACCAGCAGTTTCCTCTCCAATGACAATTACGTTAAAAGCAACCAGTTTTGAGAATATTGATGATTTAAAGCTTTACTCCTTCATCCCGAACAACTTCAGCAAACGAACCATCCCAAATACCTTCGTGATGCGCGATGATTTGCTGTGCTGAAAGATCGGGCGTATCGAAGGTCGAATTCAAGCCATGGATCGTCGCCGCCTTGAAGCCGAGATCATGGCCGACGCGGATGGCGGTATCGATACAGTACTCCGTTTGCAGACCGGCGACTTCAATGGTTTGCACGTGCAGGCCGTGTAAGGTGGCAGCCAAACCGGTCTGGAAAAAGGAATCAGAATGATACTTTAGAATGACCCGATCAGATGGTGCTCGATGTAGCTGTGTATCGAGTTGCCAATCATGGCCGTTATATGGCATGCTCTCATCAGTATGTTGCATAAAAATAATTGGATGATCAGCAGCGTGATAAGCGTCTATACGCTGATTGATATTTGCTAACAGTTGCTTGTAATGGTGGGCGGCGCTTAACCCATACTGAACATCAATCACGACAAGTCCATCTTTTAACATAGCAATTTCCTCATTTCATCGGGACTTTATTGATGCGCTAATTATACGCTGTGATCTAGTTAGATCAATGACACAATTAAAAATTTCTTGATCGTTCATGATAGGAGGATTTCATGAAACTAGAACCGATTGATCGATGGCGATCGGCGACAACTAAATTATTTAAAGAGCTCTGGGGCAGCGATGATATGGTTCTGAGTGGGGTCGTGTATCATCTGAATGAACTTCCTGGATTTGTGGCGATTGATGAGCAAAACATCTTAGGTATGATCACCTATCTCGATCGAGGAAACACGCTTGAGGTCATTTCTCTAGACAGTTTGCGTGCGAATCAAGGTATTGGATCCGCTTTACTTCAAAAAGTTGAAACGACTGCGGTGCTTAGCCACAAAACAGGTGTTGAGTTAATCACAACAAACGATAATCTGCATGCATTAGGATTTTATCAACGGCGCGGGTATCGGCTGACGCAGCTTTTCCCCGAAGCGGTCGATCAATCTCGAAAAGTAAAACCACAAATTCCTGCGGTTGCTGATAATGGGATTCCGATTCGCGATGAACTACGATTGTTGAAAAATTTATTGGCTAGGGGTGAGGACATGAGAGCGGATGGATAATCAACTGGCGCAAGCATGCCCAGTCCGTCAATTTACAAGGGCCAATGTTTCACGGGAAACATTGGCCCTTGTGAAGCCCCATGTCTGAAGTATAGACTGGGGCAGACGATGTGTGCCGGATAACCAAAAAGCATTGCCCAAGCCGTTAGTTGCGACAAAATGGGATGCTGGCAAGTATTCGCCGGCATCCCATTTTGTTTTTCTTATTTTTTTGTCTGGTGCGGGGGTGGTCAGTGATGCCTATGCGTGCACGTCAGCATGTGATTCTTTTCGCATCAACACTGCGGCCGCCAAACTGCCAATTAATATCACGACAAGCGCTGCAATCAATACTGCAGCCATGCCGTTGTCGTAGGCGTGCACCACAACGCTTTGTAATTTCTGGGCGAATGGTGTTTCTGTTAGACGTTTTGACCATGCGATTGTGTGCCCTGAGAATGGACCTGCCTTAATGAGGGCAGCGTGAATACCGGTTGTCATTTGACTTGGCATCCCCACGGTGTGAATATGCGTATTCAGATAGTTTTCGTATTGGGTTGCCTGCATCAAACCAAACCCAACGACGCCAATCACGATCCCGAGTTGACGGAAAATATTCAATAAGCCCGAAGCCATCCCCATTTGTTGCGGGGCGACGCCTTCCATTCCAACCGTGTTGATCAATGGGCTAACGATCCCGTTAGTGAATCCAATCATGAGCATGCCGGGCATCAGATCCATAAAACTGACCCGTGGTCCCATCGCATTCAACATGACCAAAAAACCGCATGCGCCAACTAATAATGATGCGCTGATCATACGTTTTTTTGAGAATCGCGTACCAAGATAACCACTTATCGGGCCAAGGACTAATGACCAGCCACTGATCGTTAGTTGCCGAACACCAGTCTGGAGTGCGGAGTAGCCAATGTAGTTTTGCATCAACGCTGTCAAAAAGGTATTGAAAGAGTAAAGACTTGCGCCGAGTGCAAAAGCCACAAATATGGTGCCGACAAAGTGACGCTGTTTGAAGAAGTTAAGACTCATCATGGGCTGTTGGACTCTGCTTTCGGTCCAGATGAAAAGTGCTATCAAAATGAAACCCGCAATGATCCAACCACCGATCCGGATGTCCATCCATGACCAGTGGGGATGTCCCTCCTTGATAATCAAACCGTAAATTAAAGAAAAAAGACCGAGACCGGAAAAAAGCATGCCAGCAAAATCAATGCGTTCGTGTTGACCATAACTCGGTGTTTCATTAACAAATGTCAGCGTCATGATGACAGCGACGATACCGACAGGCACATTGACATAAAAGATAGACGGCCACCCGAAATTTTCGACTAGGAAACCGCCAATTAGTGGACCTGATGCGGTGGACATACCAATAACGGAGCCAAGGATACCAAGTGCAACACCTCGTCTATTGCCTGAAAAGTTCGAGGCGACGAGCGCCATGGAGAGTGAATTCATCCCGGCGCCGCCAATAGCCTGAATGCCTCGGCCAATATCCAAGACGATTAGGCTACTGGCCATACCATTAACCGCCGAAGCCAGCACGAACAAAATCAATGAACCAAGGAATGCTTTTTTGCGCCCGTACATGTCACCGAGTTTAGACATGATTAACAATGACACGGCATAAACGAGCGTGTAGGCGTTGAGCACCCACTGGAGATTCGTGAAGTTCGTGTTGAAGTCGTTGACCATCGTGGGTAACGCCACATTGACAACAGTGACGTCAAGTAATCCCATAAAGACACCCATGCTCATCGCGGTCAATGCCAGCCACTGATGTCTCTTCGGTGTCGTGGTCATAGTTGCATTAGGCATGATGCATGCCTCCTTCAGTGGTTTGCTGTTGCAAAATGCGAGTGCGTGTTTGTGCTACCCACTGTTTTTTCGTCTGGCAAAGTGCAATGTTTAGCTCAAGGGTGTTGATCGTACTCTTGAGCAACGCGGGATCGCTTTTCCCCGGTTTGGTGTGTTGCTGCAAATGTTTTTTTAGGGTCGTGTACACATTCAAGTCTTGGTCATTGACGTTTTCATACTCAGTTAGAATCTGCAACTGTTCCGCAAAGTCGACAGCGGCCAACGACCGAAATTTGAATAGGTAAACTGATTCTCGTTTTGCATCCACTGGTACTGGAGTAGCCATTAGTGCATAGAAATGCTTCTGACCAATGTCTGTAATGTGAGCGACTTTCTCATGACGAGGACTGTTTTCAGCCAACGACATGGTGATGTACCCCTTGTGCTGTAACTGTTGCAACACTGGATACATCACCCCATTGGAAATCTCGCGGCGGGGAACGAGATTACTGCCAAGAACTTGACGCAGTTTATAGCCAGACATGTCACGCGACATGAGTGCTCCTAAAATTGATAACTCGTACATCATGACCTCCATATGTCGAAACGACACATAGGAGTATAGGTCGTAACGACATATTTTGCAATTAAAAATATTACCGTTTTTGCTAGCTTCCGAATCAGTTATGGAGCACGAAATTAAAAACTTCGACAATGGCTACTGACAACATGCTTGTTTGTAATGAATGGCGGAGGTCACAGAATGGCAGACAAGAAAAGACGCGTCAGGCAACTAACGACAATGTGACAAACTGTGTGTAGATCGCATATTGTAAAGGTGCATGTGGCATCTCTTTTCAGAGTCAATCAGAGTCCTCAAAACTAACACTTGCATTTTTTAGTCAAAATACTATGCTTTCAACTAAACCTCTGAAGGCGGTATGTCCATGACAACAACGAACAATGAAGAAATTCGACCAATCACGCCTGCCGATGATGCACAGGTGGCTGCGTTGATTCGCGAATGCTTGAAGGCGGCCGACCTAGATAAGCCTGGCACTGTCTATTTTGATACAGGGCTTGATCATCTAAGCGAGTTCTACGCCGCCAAGCCCAATCGCCAATATTTTGTCGCAGAACGCGAGGGCCAAATTCTTGGCGGCGTTGGCATTGCGGAATATGATCCCGCACACAAGGTGGCTGAACTCCAGAAATTTTATGTCCATGGCAAGCTTCAAGGCCATGGGCTAGGCAAACGCTTGTTACGCCATGCACTGGCGTATGCTCAACAAGTCGGATATCGCTCAGTTTATCTCGAAACTTATCATACTCTGACGACAGCAGTGCATGTGTATCAGGAGTTTGGGTTCAATGAGTTGCCTGGGCCACTGGTCACGGCGCAGCATAGTTTGATGGATCAGTTTTTGGTTAAAAAAATACAATAATAAACTATAGTATGCAAAAAAGACTGATTCAGGTTAGCCATTCCGCTGAATCAGTCTTTTTTATTTTCTACCGGTTCGCTTCATCTTCCAAAGCCTTAGCCGCCAGCAGATTCTCCTCTGCCATCATTGGTACACGACCCAGTGGATCGAGACCAACGTTCAGCAGATAATTGATGCCAAAATCGTTGAGGTGTTGCTTATAGCGATAAAGGGTACGTGGTGTTTTCCAATTCTGGTCGTGGTACGAGAAGCCCCAAGAATCATTAATGGTGCCGGCAGTTTCGTAGAGACCTAGTGGCGAAGGCTTGAAGCCAGTAATTTCGTTGTAGTCAACGTCTGTCTTGTTCATGTCTTCTTTGTTTTTCGGGATCTCGTTGTCGCCAAGAGAAACGAAGTCGTATTTACCATTGCCTAGACGTGAGTTGATTAAGCAGTTTGGCTGCAGCTCGCGGACGGTGTCGTAAATGGTCTGACTTTGCGCTTCAGACAAGGTCATCGGCACGTCAAACCACGCTGTTGCAATGGCACCGTAATTTGACATGATTTCCTTGATTTGCGGCAGGATCTTATTTTCGAAACAAAGATCAAAGTTTTTCTGATCTTCGTTAGGGAAGTCCCAACTATTATCCCAAGTCGTGCCAGCAGTTTCGACATCGTTCGACTTGTAGCCGCCGCCGTTCGGATCGTGCCAGTCGAGGTCTTGTGAGTAATACAGGCCAAACTTGAGCCCGGCTTTTTGACAGGCTTCTGCCAGCTCACCGATGATATCACGGTGAAATGGCGTGGCGGCATAAACGTTATAAGCATCGACCTTGGAGTGATACATGGCAAAGCCATCGTGGTGTTTAGTTGTTACCACCAGATACTGCATGCCGCATTGCTTAGCGAGTGCGACGATTTTTTTGGCATCGAAGTACAGCGGATTGAAGACGGTTGCCAAGTTGCCATACTCAGCATTAGGAATCTGAAATTTTGACTGAATCCATTCTGCATAAGCGCTGGAAGATTCGCCACGATATTCACCAGCTAGCAGTGAATAGAGGCCCCAATGGATCATCATGCCGTACTTCGCTTGTTTAAACCATGCTACATTGTCATTCATGAATTCTTCTCCTTTGAAAAGTGAACGCGAGCCAGCGCGGTTGCTGCGCTGGGGAGCGCGTTATGATGGGTCACGCTCTATTAAAAGTGCTCGCAGGTTTCTGACCGATTTGACTCACGCGCTGATCAGATTGTCAATTTGTCTTTTTTAACAACAACGAGGTCATAGACAGCTAACAGAACATAGAAGATGCCGCTCCACAGAATCATATTGGCTGGGCCTGCATTGCCAATCATTTCACCGAAGAATTGGAAGAAATAAGGCGCGATCAGAAAGCCGATGTTGATGCCAATAATGATGATGGATGTCGTGAAATTCATAGAACCTTTTGGCGAATAGTGCACCATTCGCGCGGTTAGTGCCGGGTTGATGATGCCATTGCAGAAGCCTGCCGCCAGCACCAGTACCAACAGTACCGGAATGGAAGTGGTGAAGGACATGACAATCATCGAAATCGCAGTGATGATATAGAAAATGGTGACCGTATACTTGCTGAACCATTTAGCGATTTTTTCAAAAATCAGCCCTGAGAAGATTGAGCAAAGGACGAGGAAACCGAAGATCCGCGTGGCGGCTGCCGCACTGCCAATGTGATTGTTGACAACGTAGCTCGCCAGTTTTAGTGAGATCGCGGAATAGAATAAGCAGACAAGGAGGAAAATAAACGCGAGCTGGATAACACCGAAATTGGTCGTCGGCTTTACCTTAACGTCTTCTTCAACTTCCTTGCCATCTTCAGAAACAATGTTGTCGTAATGCTTTGGTACGAAGAACATCACCAAGAGGATTGGGACTAATAGGAACAGGAAAACCAAGTAGGTTGTGTGCCAACTGATGTTGATCAGAAAGCCAGCGATGAAAAGCATGATGGAATCGCCGATCGCCCCAACTGAATTACGCCAGCCTAACAGGCGATTACGTGTCTCTTCAGGGAAAAGATCCGTGATATAGGAAACGCTTAGTGGCGTGAAAATCCCCATGCCAACCCCGAACATTGCCCGCGAAATCAAAATCGCTGGATAATTAAAGATGAAGGCAGGAATGATCCCAAAAACGAGTGAAATGGATAGCCCAGCAATAACCGTGTACTTTTTTCCGAGTAGATTGGAGACCAGACCACTGATAACCGTACCCAACAACACACCGCCAGTCGGAATCACGATCAGCAATTCGACGTTGGCTCGCGAGACATCAGAGAAATATTTCTCCATCAACGGGATCGTACCAGAGACGGCGTTGCTGACAGACATCAGGAACGAAATCGACAAGATGCCAAGTGCTAACATTGGCGAACGCTTGTCTTCGTGGACAGGGGTAGATGGTGACATGATGACACACTTCCTTTATTTAATTTTGCTTATTGCCACATATTTTGGCAGGGAAAAGCAGCCTGTCATCAAGCTGACAACTGCCCTTTTTCTGCCAACGAAAACGAAAAGACACTGGTATCAACAACAAAGAATTTAGTATATACTACTTGGGACATACACATCATAAACGGTCGTCGTTGGAAAAACAAGCAAAATTTGAAAGGGCATACATTTTTCCAAACGTCTTGCTTGAAGCCTGACGCATCACGGCATTTGGCTCAAAAAGAAATTGCAGAAATCGGTTGCAATTTGAAAGCAGATCGAATAGTATATACTAAAAAGTATAGATCACAAAAGGGAGCGTATTAGCCTTGACCATCTCGATCGATGCACTCAGCCCATTTGAGCTTAGTTTGTACTTGGAAAAGCAAATTCAGTCAGCACCTGATGCCCCGATCCTCAATGCTGGTCGCGGCAATCCAAACTGGACCGCCCCAGTGCCGCGGGAGGCATTCTTTCTATTAGGACAGTTCGCCGTTCAGGAAACTCGGAAGTCGTCCTCGGCTTTAGTTGGCAAACAGATCAAGGCCGCGCCAGAACGAATGGGTCGACTACAAACTTTCTTGACGACGCACCCCGGCCCCGGAGCCGATTTCTTGAACTGGATATGTCAGGCAGATCAACAGCTACTAGGTATGACGCCAGCTGCTTGGGTGAGTGCCGCGTGCGATGCGGTGATTGGTGACAATTATCCTGCCCCAGTCCGGTGCCTTTCTGTTTGCGAACAGCCGCTAAAAGCTTACATGATTCGAGAGTTGTTCGATGATCGGCAAGTGCCGCTGGATGTTTTTCCAGTGGAAGGCGGAACGGCAGGCATTTGCTACCTGTTCGATACCTTGATGCATACCGGCTTATTAGCAGCGGGGGATCGTATTGCCTTGCTGCTGCCAACATTCGCGCCATACCTTGAGATTCCAAAGTTACCTCACTATGCATTTGATGTGGTTCGGATTAAGGCACAACGCGTGACGACTGGCGACCGCGCCAGTTATGTTTACCCACAAGCCGAGATTGAAAAACTGCGCGATCCAAAAGTGAAAGCAGCATTCGTGGTTAATCCAAGTAATCCGACTGCCAATGCAATGGGATTGGAAAATATTTCGCAGATCGAAGCGATCGTTAATACAGATCGGCCAGACCTGATGATTCTTACCGATGACGTTTATGGAACATTTGTACCGCACTTCTTATCCTTGTTTGCCGCTCTACCGCATAACACAGCCTGCCTTTATTCATTTTCAAAATATTTTGGTGCAACCGGTTGGCGGGTCGGCGCGATTGCGTTAGCGAAGGACAACGTTTTCGATGAATTGATTGATCAGCTGCCCAAAGCAGTTAAAGCAAAGGTTTCCGCCCGCTATCAGTCGATTGCAAGCGAAAGTACGACAGTTTCGTTTATTGACCGCATCGTGGCCGACTCTCGCGACATTGCCTTGAACCATGCCGCGGGATTGTCAACGGTTCAACAAGTAATGATTGCTCTATTCAGCCTTTATGGTTTGATGGACGAAGGGCAGGCTTATAAAGACGAGGTAGTTGCGACTTGTCGCGCTAGAGAACAGCAGCTTTTTTCGACGCTTGGGCTCACTCGGCCAGCACCGGCGCGTGATACAGCGTATTATTGTGATATTGACTTGCTGGCGTGGGGCACACAGCGATATGGTGCTGTTTTTGCCCGCTACTTAAAGCAACACTGGACAACGACTCGCTTGCTAGTCGCCTTAGCGCAGCAGCAACACCTGATGTTATTAAAAACGAGTCCGTTTGGCAGTGACACTTGGTCAGTCCGCGTGTCGCTGGCCAATCTACCAACGCATGATTACGCTGAAGTTGGTAAGCGGATCATTGCACTATTTGATCACTTGCAAATGGCATGTGAAACGGAGGCCAAATGAATGGCAAAATTTGAAGATGTCGCAAACGCGTTAAGCCGCCGCGTTCGTGATGGCGTTTATACAACGAGCCAGCGCTTGCCATCTGAGTACGATCTGGCAAAAGAGTTTGACGTTAGCCGGTTAACGGTTCGCAAAGCCATTGACTTATTGATACGGCAGCAATTGCTGGTGAAATCGCCGGGTAAAGGCACGTATGTCATGACATACTCTGACAAGGTGGAAAGCGGTCGACTAGGATTGCAAGGCTTTACAGAAGCGGCCAAAGCATACGGTAAAAAAAGTCGCACCGAAGTCATCAGCTTCGGACCGCTTGATCCCGTTCCTGAAGAAATCAGCCGCGTTTTAGCACTAGATACCCGTGTTAACAAAGAAATCGACATGTTAGTGCGGCGCCGCTTCTGGGATGAGGAACCAATGACCGTCGAACATGTGGCGATCTGCCATGAATACGTAGCCGGATTAAAGCCCCACGATTTTGAAGGATCGCTATTTGCACTTCTGGAAAAACGCGTGGCAATTGCGTATTCGCATCAAGAAGTCGAAGCCATGTTGATGGATAAAAAAATGGCCAAACTGTTGCATGGCAAAAAAGGCGATCCGTTGTTGCGCGTTCATTCGGTCACCTATACGGCAGATGCCAAGCCAATTCTATTCGACACGTCGTATTATCGAGCCGATAAATACTCGTTTAAGTCGACGTTAACTCGCGACACGCACTAATCGCAAAGCGCTTGCGCTGGTGCGGTTAGAAAGCGGAATCTAAGTGGTCATTTAGACTTGAGATGTTTATGTGGCCGTTTCTGCATCAGGGAACGCGTTTGGGAGGCAGAGTGATGGAAAAAGCAACCTTAGCAGCCATGTATGATACGCACCGCGACGAGTTCCTCGCGGCTTTACGCCAAGTGATGGCCGTCAAAAGTGTCCGCGGTCAACAAGCGGAGCACGCGCCGTTTGGTTCAGGCCCGCGAGCAGTTTTAACGGCGGTCGCGCAGCTCGGCGCGGCCTATGGCTTCAAAACGGCGGTCGTCAATGATGCCATGGCATACGTGCAATGGGGTGAGGACGATCAACACTATATCGGAATTGTTGGGCACTTAGATGTTGTTCCTGCAGGGGATGCAGACTGGCACTTTCCGCCGTATGCACTATCGGAAAAAGACGGACGTCTATACGGTCGCGGCGTGTTGGACAATAAAGGACCCAGCATGGCCTGCTTAATCGGCATGAAATTGCTGAAGGATGCCGGTTTTCAACCGCAAAAGACCATTCGATTGATTTTTGGATCTGACGAAGAAAGCGGGTCAAACGATGTCCCACGGTATCTTGCCAGTGAAGCGCCGCCTGAGTTTGGCTTTACGCCCGATTGTAAGTTCCCCGTCGTTTATGGTGAACGCGGCATTGTGAATTACCGCATCACTACCCCAATTGCGACCACATCAATCAAGCAGATCGGCACCATTGCAGGCGACCAGACGCGCGATCATGTGCCTGATAAACTCACGGTGGCGGTTGATGGCCAACCAATCACCGCTAACGGCATCCGCGTGCCGACTAATGCCCCGGAAAAAGGCGTCAATGCGATCACGGAACTAGCTAAAAAGCTCGTGACGGAACAACGGACCACCGGCGAACTAGCAAGCTATTGCCAGTGGCTCATTGATTCACTGGCTGAAAAACATTTTGGCGAAGGGCTAGGCATGGCGTTTGAAGATGCCGACAGTGGCCGGCTGATCGTGACCCCCTATAGCCTGCAAAAAACAGATGATGCGATGACTTTAGGCTTAGCAATGCGCTATCCAGTGACCTATCACGAAGCCAATGTCAGCAAGGGATTGGCGGCTGCCGTGCCAGCTGGCAGCCAAATCACGATTGTGCGCAGTATGCCAAGCGTTTTGCATGACAGACATGACCCGCGAATTGCGCAACTCACGCAGGCGTATGAAAAAATGACCGGGAATGATGGCACACCGGTTACCACTACTGGCGCAACCTATGCCCGAGAAATGCCAAACATCATAGCATTTGGCCCATCTTTCCCAGGACAAAAAGGAATCGCGCATAAAGAAGATGAGTGGATGGATGAAGCTGATCTCAAGTTAAATATGATGATTTTTATGGATGCGATGATCGGCTTGACAGAGCGTGATCCAACCCGGTTAGAAACCGGGGCATAAGCGGGCTCGGTTGCGATGGTCGATTTTTGACTATTGTGCCCAAGGTCCTTATGTGCAGGTTTCTGCGCCTGCGAACACGTTTAGGAGGGATGAGCAAATGAGCAACGAAACATGGGGCGCCATCGCAACTTGGCGAATGGCCCACGACGGCGTGAAGAAAGCCAGTCAAATTTTACAAAGCAAAGGCAGCGCAGGCGATGCTGTCGAAGAACTGATCAAAATGGTGGAGGCTTATCCATATTACAAATCCGTTGGGTATGGCGGGTTGCCGAATGAAAATGGCGTCGTCGAGATGGATGCAGCTTTCATGGATGGGGACACGCTGGCACAAGGCGCGGTCGCTGGCATTCACAATGTGTTTCATGCGGTATCTGTGGCTCGAGCACTCAGCCACGAGCATTACAACAGCTTTCGTGTCGGCGAAGGCGCCACGCAATACGCCCAACTCAACGGTTTTGAAATGCGGAACATGTTGACGGAACGGGCAAAAAAACGCTGGGAAAAACGACGAGCGGAAATCGCTGATGCCAAGGTCAAACCTTATGACGGCCACGATACAGTCGGCGCCATCACGTTAACCCCAACCGGTTCCATGGCGGCGGCCACGTCAACGTCAGGTCTTTTCATGAAGCGGCCTGGCCGAGTTGGCGATTCACCGTTATCAGGATCAGGGTTTTATGTCGACAGTGAAATCGGCGGTGCCGCAGCAACCGGATTGGGCGAGGACATTATGAAGGGGTGTCTTTCATATGAAATTGTCCGTCTGATGGGTACCGATCGCACACCGCAACAAGCCTGCGACGAAGCCGTTTATCCATTTATCGAAAAATTGCAACGTCGTTATGGTCAAGCAGGCGAATTTTCCCTAATCGCCATGGATCATGCAGGCCACTGGGGCGTCGCAACGAATGTCGAGTTTACTTTCAGCGTGGCAACGGCCAATCAGGCACCAGTCATCCTCATGGCGCATCCCGGACCGGATCAGACCACAACGATTGAACCGATCACACAGAATTGGCTCGATGCTTATGAGAAACGCATCAAAGCACCGATTGAATGATGCGCGCCTTCGCTCTGGACTTTTTTACAACAGATAATTCGGTGAAAAGGAGTTAGCGATGCAGTATTTAGCGATTGATGTTGGCGGCACAACGACAAAATATGGTTTAGTGTCAGCAGCAGGCGAACTATCGCAACAAGGCGAGCTGCCGACCATGCGCGCTAGTCTCGCTGATTTCATGGCCAGTTTGACCGGTTTGATTCGACTGCATAAAGCACACGTCACGGGTATCGGGTTGGCTTTGCCGGGGGTCATTGATTCGCAGCAAGGTCTCGTTAAAGCTAGTGCCACATTGCCTTTTTTAGAAGGATTGGTGTTGGGCACACAACTGACTACAGCCGCCGATCTTACGGTGCCGATCCTAATCGAAAATGACGGTAATGCGGCGGCATTGGCAGAGCATTGGCGCGGCAATTTAGCAGGAACAATGAACAGCGCCATGGTCGTCTTAGGAACCGGCGTTGGCGCATCCCTTTTTCTTAACGGCCATCTCTATCACGGCAGCCATTATGTTGCTGGCGAACCCAGTTTCATGGTGACCAATGGCCTAACCCCGATCACGCGCGAGCAAACCGCGGCAGGTTTGTCAGCAGTGGCGACGATCAATGCGATGGCCGATGCCTTAGGTGTGCACGAAGAACCGATTGGCCAGCGCGTTTTTCAAGCACTAACTGACAACACCAGCGAAGCCGCCGTCATTCTCGGCACTTTCACGCGCGGTGTGGCCGCCATGATCTACAACATGCAAACCGTTCTTGATCTCGAAAAGGTCATCATTGGCGGCGGCATCAGCGCCCAACCACGGGTGATTAAGGAAATCCGTGATGGCATCGAAGCATATCAGCAGGTAACTTCACTTTCGGCACGCACAATTCGTCTACCAGTGGTGGAACCGGCGAAGTATCGGAATGCGGCGAACTTGATTGGGGCGGTGGCGCCGTTGGTGGTGCGCGGGTAGAGAAAACTTAGTGGCAAACTTGCAGGTAATCAATGAGTCTAAAATCGTTCTAATTTCTGACACACGCGAAAGTACACGCTGTGTTGCCAGAAATTTGGAACGATTTTTTAGTCAAGTTTCAAAGAAGATCAATATGCCTGAGAATGGTTTTTGGGTTGGAAGGATGTCGCTATAAGTCAGGACACCATAAAAACGTTGTCTTGGTTGTCATAATATTAAGTACTTTAAATTCTAAAGGTGACAATCGTGGTAGAGTTGGCTAAACGAGCTTTCAAGTCGCCGCAATGGGGGAAACTATTAATAGTTCCAATAATGAACTACCCAAAAATGTAAGCGCATTCTATACTCTGTTTGTAGTTGGGAGGGATCCTAAGTGAGTCATCAAGATGATTATGAGGAGGATATCCGAAAGACAATTGCTTTTATTTATACGCACCAGATGACACATTATTCAGATCTAGTTGCTAATCTGAAAGTTTCTCGCAAAAAAATAGCCGCTTATCTTGATGAAATTGATCGGCGGCTACTGGGGTCGAAAGTACAACTTGTAAGGAAGAGAAACCAGGGCATCTATTTTGAAGGTGATACAGAACAGATTGCAGAAATATTTCATATTCCTAGTAACTATGACGGTTTAGATGTTCATGGGCGACGTAGCATCATCACCTTAAATCTCATTATGCAAAACAGTTTCGTCAAAATGGATAATCTGGCTGATGATTATTTTGTCAGCCGTAGTACGCTAGAACGTGATCTGAGGGCAATTAAACGAGAAGTTTCAAAATTTGGCTTATCAGTATCATCAACTGTCAATGGCATTGCAATTGTCGGTAATGAGCAGGATAAGCGAAACTACGCAAGTCGTATTATTAGCAATTACTGGCGTGAGTCGATTAAAGCCAATCGTCTAGTTGTTCACCTGCCTCAAGATTTTGATAATCTGATCGGATCGGAGACGCTGCGTACAGCGCAAGCAGTATTAAGTGAATTACAGCGAGTGACCAAAATTGAGTTCACGGAGTATCAATATCAATCACTTTTGATTCACATCTGTATTTCAACTGTGCGCATTCAAAATGCAGAATATTTGCCAACATGGTCTAGCGCTTCACAAGCCCTAAGTCCTGAGACAAGCATACTCACTCGTTTGCTGGAAGAAGCCTTCAATATTCAAGTCCCAAAAAGCGAACAAGAATATCTGAATATCCATATTCTTGCTGCCAAGCAATCAAAGCTGACACCGGACGATTTTAAGGGACAGGTTGTAAATCGTAGGCTGTTGAACATTGCAGATTTCCTAAAGACAAATATTCAAATCTACGATGATCAGTTAATTAATGATCTGACTATTCATTTGGGGCCTGCGATGCATCGCTTTCAGGTTGGTTTACAGGCAAGTAATCCGTATACATCAGAGATAATGCGTTTGTATCCCCAAGCTTTTGAATTAGCATTTGATCTTAGCCGTAAGCTAGATGATCGCTATCTTGTTACTGTTGATAAAAATGAAATCGCCTATCTGGCGCTACACTTTCAGTCATTTATGGAACGAACGACGAAGGCAACGGTAAGCAATAACAAGATCAATGTGGCGGTTATTTGCAGTACTGGACTTGGCACAGCTCGTTTACTGACACAGAGACTCAAGGCGTCCTTTGCTGATAAGATCAACATTACTCGAGTACTGTCTGTTCCTAATGCATTCAAGGCAAAATTTGTCGAGGATATGATCATCAGTACGATTCCACTTGAGTTGCCAGGGCAAAAAGTAGTGGTTATCAAACCGCTTTTTGAGCCCAAAGAAGAACGACTGGTCGCTAAAGAGATTACGAATATAGAAGATAGACGAACGAGAAATCAAAATAGTTTTCTCAGTCTAATGTCACCTACCCGTATTCTTGTTAGTTCAAAGCATCTTGAACGTGATGATGCGATTAAGATGATAGGCCAATTATTAGTTGATCGTGACCTTGCAAAAATCGGAGTGGCTGAATCTGCTATTGCACGAGAAGAAGTTGCATCAACGCTCATTCGTCAGGATCAGGTTGCTATGCCGCATGCGCAAAGTGAATATATCAAGAAATCGGGTATTACCTTGTTAGTAGCAACACATGGGGTAACTTGGGGTGACGGAGAAGCAAAGTTCGTTTTTTTCATTGGTTTAAATCAACATGCTATTAAGAATACTAATCTGGATGCGGTATATCATCGGTTTAATCAGTTAGTTTCCTCAGATGATGCCTTGAGTTTACTAGCAAAGGCCAATAATCCAAAGGCCATTTGGCATCAGCTGATCGACTTTTTTCAGAAGCGGACAGTATCTGATTAGGTACAAGTTAAAAAGTGGAGGATTGTCATGAAGTTATATTTAATAGGACTTGGCAAAATGGGACTTAATCTAGCACTTAACATGAAAGATGCTGGACATCAGGTTATTGGCTATGATGTCAATGATGACGTGGTTCAAAAAGCCGAACAAGAAGGTATTACAACTATCTCAAACTTTAGGGCATTAGAAACTGATCACGCTCAAAAGGTTGTGTGGGTTATGCTCCCTGCTGGAAGGATAACAAATTCGGTTCTTAGAAGTTTGGTACCGGTTTTATCCACGGGAGATATCGTGATTGACGGTGGGAATTCAAATTATACAGACTCGATTAAAAACGCCGCCATCTTCGCTGAACAAGGCATATTCTTGATGGATATCGGTACATCAGGTGGCACATATGGAGCACGTCACGGTGCTAGTTTCATGGTTGGTGGCGATCTGAAAGCATTTAGGCTCATTGAGCCGATGCTTAGGGATATCTCGGCTCAAGATGGCTTGCTCTACACCGGAAAATCTGGGAGCGGCCATTACCTCAAAGTCATTCATAATGCGATTCTTCATGCTGAATTGGAAGTTTTAGGTGAAGGCTTTGACCTACTTCATGCCAGTCCATTTGAATATAACTTAAAGGATGTTGCTTATAATTGGAGTAAATCTGCAGTTATTCGTGGCTGGCTGATGGATCTAATGTATGATGCGTTCTCCAAGAATGCCAAGTTAGATGACGTCGATACTGTGATTCATTCTAGTTCTGCGTGTGTTGCTGCTATCAACTCGGCGATGGCTTATAACATTCCAGTTCCAACATTTAATGTTGCATTATTGATGCGGCAGCGTACCCAAAACCAAGCTACATTCACGGCACAGGTTATTAATTCTTTGAGAAAAGAGGTGGGTGGCTATCAACCGCAAGCGTAGTTTCTTCTACTGGTATAAGGTTGAAAGTCAAGGCCGTCACATCAGGTTCACTTGGAATACTTGGGTTAGTTACACCCGTGTTTTGATCATGGTTTCGGCATTGGCGTTATGCGTAAGTAATCATGTGGTTTTAGCTGTAATCGATCTTATCGTGTACTTGGTTTTCTATTTTAGTTACTTGATGAAGAATCATCAGATTTTGTTGATCATTCAGCAAAAAGATCAGGTTGAAAAAATTGTCGGCAATCGGTATTCGTTTCGACACCCTTTAAAAATCAGTATCAAGGGTAGTTTAAGCAGTTTGATTGTCGACAAATGAAAGCGCTTTATAGTTGAGGTGAGGAAATGGAAAAGCCAGCTGTACAGGTGACGGACGTCATCGGAAATAATATTAATCTTGCGTCCAAAGCACAAACGAAGGATGAAGCCCTGCAAGAGTTATGTCATATGTTAAAACAAAATGGCACTGTGTCTGATGAACGTTTGTTTTATCAAGATGTGTTAAAACGGGAAAAAATTGGTGCTACAGGCATGGAAAATGGCATTGCGATTCCTCACGGTGAGTCAGATGCCGCAAATAAAGTTGCTATTGCTGTATTAAAAACAAGACATGCACTGGCTTGGGAAAGCCTAGATGATCAACCAATTCGTCTTGTGTTTTTATTAGTGGTACCAACAACGGGTAGGGACGTTTTGCACTTGAAGCTGCTTTCACATTTATCCGCGGCATTAACGCATAGAGAAGTACAAGAAAAATTGTTACACGAAAATGATGCAGACCAGTTCAAAAAAATATTAGAAAAATCAGGAGGATTTTAATCATGAAATTTGTCGGAATAACTGCTTGTACAGTGGGTATTGCTCATACCTATATGGCACGTGAAAAGCTGATTAGTGCTGCAAAGAAACTCGGTATGGAAGGACATGTTGAAACGCAAGGGAGCGCTGGGGTTGAGAATGGGTTAACAGATGCAGACATTCAAGATGCTGACGTAGCAATTATTGCCGCAGATGTTGCTGTTACTGGAAAGGAAAGATTTAAGGGCATGCCAACGGTAACAATCCCAACAAATATGGCGATTCAAACACCAGAAAGTTTGCTTCAGACAATCCAAAAGAAACTTGCGGCGGCAGCTAAGTAGCTCTATCAATTTATAGGGAAATAGCTGCTTAAACAGGTGTGGTGCTAGTAATATGAGGAGGAACATGATGAAGAAAGAATTTAAGGACCTTTTCAAAGGACAATCTTTAAAACGTCATTTTCTGAGTGGCCTGTCCTTTATGATCCCTGTCATCATTATGTCTGGGTTCTGTACGGCCATTGCCAGAATTATTGGTCAGACTGAAGTGAAAGGTTCCATAGGTTATTATCTGCTTCAAGCTGGTAACGGTGGTTTCTCGATTATGGTTGCCGTTCTGGCTGCTGGCATCGGGTATTCAATCGCGGGAAAAGCAGCAATTGCGCCGGGACTGATGGGCGGTTTCTTGTCAACCGTGGTGAATGCTAGCTTCCTTGGAGGGATTTTAGCGGGGCTTGTTGCTGGGATGATTACGATCTTCTTTAATAATTTGAACCTGCCAAAGAGTATTAAATCAATGGTGCCCTTGGTAGTGATTCCCTTAGTAGGCGGGTTGGTTGAAGTTGGTTTGATTATGTATGTTGTTGGACCGCCGCTAGCGGCACTTACGCAAGCTGCCGTTGGATTCTTTATGGGCATGAACCATGCATCAAGATTCGTATTAGGGTTTATGCTCGGTTGTATGACGGGATTTGATATGGGCGGCCCAGTTAACAAAATGGCATTTGCTATTGTGACCGCATTTGCCAGTGCAGGGGTATGGGGCCCAGCAGCAGGTAAAAATGTTGCTGCCATGGCACCACCTCTCGGCATTGCTATGTCTGTTCTAATCTTTAGCCCTAAGAAATATTCGAAAGCGGATCGTGAAAACGCAAAAGCTGCTATCATCATGTCAATGTGTCAGGTAACCGAGGGGGCGCTACCATTTGCTTTTGATGATCCACTGCGCGTTGTACCGGCGGCAATGATTGGTTCTGGGTTGGGGCATGGATTAATTCTTTCATGGGGTGTCACGGTGCCGCTTCTATCAGGAGGAATTTTCACCCTTCCAGTCGCCAGCAATCCATTTCTCTATCTAGCTGCACTGCTAATAGCTGCAGCCACAACAGGTGTCATTCTTTCAATCCTGAAACCAAAACGAAAAGAAGAGGAAAAAGAGGAGAAGGTTCATGATCTAGACATCTCAATCGAAATGTAAATTTCGCAGTGACATTGTTCTTCACATGATCGCTCGGAAAATTTCTTCAATACTATTCGCCTTCAAGGCGCGCATCGCGTATTTAGACCAACCGAAAGACGTTGGTCTATTGTTATGTTCTGCTAAGAAATCACAGGTTGTCTAAAATAAGGTTTAAATGTTCGACAGTGAACAGACGAAATTCAATTATTTGATTTCTTTACAAGGGACGACAATATCCGATGCCATTTTCATGAAATGAGAATAACAATGCTTTTTATGAATTTTTGCATCGCGTAGAAATGATTTAAATCGTAAAGGTATAAGCTAAAGATTCGCAAAAGTCCGTATAAAGTTCATAAAATGGCGTATATTACCTAAATGAAGCGTATACAGGTATTGTAAGCGTATCCAGAATCGTCTACCATGTTAATTGAAAGCAGAAACAAAGCCTAAGGAGGAAATATCATGGCAGACAAAAATATCAATAACATCACTCGGGAAAAATGGATTCTTAGCACATTCCCAGAGTGGGGGACTTGGTTGAACGAGGAGATCGCTGACAAAAAGGTGAAGCCTGGTACATTTTCAATGTGGTGGCTGGGCTGTACCGGTATTTGGTTGAAGACGGCTGAAGATACCAACATTTTGGTTGATATGTGGTGTGGCACTGGTAAACAATCACATGGTAATGGCATGATGCGCAAGGGTCATCAGATGATGCGGATGAGCGGCGTTCAAAAGATGCAACCGAATCTGCGCAATCAACCGTTTGTGATTGATCCATTTGCCATTAAAGATGTTGATGCTTTGTTTGTGAGTCATATTCATAGTGATCATTTGGATGTGAATACGGCTGCTGCTGTTAATAAGAATTGTCCGGATGCGAAGTTCTATGGCCCAGAAAAGGTTTGTGAGATTTGGCAAGGCTGGGGTGTTCCGGCAGAAAAGACGGTTGTTGTTAAACCTGGCGATGTGGTTACTATCGGCAAGACAAAGGTCAAAGTACTTGAAGGATTTGATCGGACAGCTTTAATCACCGAAGACGATCCTAATGTGAAGTTGGCAGGCAAGATGCCGCAAGATATGAACAAGATTGCGGTTAACTATCTGTTTGAAACCACCGGCGGCAATCTTTATCATGCTGCTGACTCTCATTACTCCAATCTATTTGCTAAGCATGGTAATGAAAATAAGATTGACGTTGCATTGGGTGCTTATGGTGAAAATCCACGCGGTATCACGGACAAGGTAACTTCCATCGATATTTTGCGCATGGCTGAATCTTTGAACACCAAAGTCATTATTCCTGTTCATTATGATATCTGGACCAACTTTATGGCTGACCCTAAGGAAATTGAAGCGCTCTGGCAAATGCGCAAGGATCGTTTGCAATACAAGTTTAAGCCTTTCATTTGGCAAGTTGGCGGTGAATTCACCTTCCCAGATGACAAAGACCGGATGGAATTCATGTATGATCGCGGTTTCCACGATGCTTTCTCAATTCCAAACGACACACCGTTCCCTGCATTCCTATAGAGAGCGTGAGCAGGAGCGCTTAGAAACCGGAGCATAAGCGGCCTTAGGCGTGATGGCCGGGCTTTGGCCATTGCGACTGAGGTCCTTATGTGGAGGTTTCTGCGACTGCGAACGCGTTTAAGAGAGGTGAATCAACTATGTTACTGAAAGACTTTTTGGAGAAAGATCTCGTTGATATTCGACCAGAACCTGCTAAGGATTGGCGTGACGCCTTGCAACAAGCCGCGGGAAAGCTGATCGAACACAAGTATATCCTGCCGGGGTATATTAACGAAATTATTGCTAACGTTGAGAAGAACGGGCCATACATCGTGATCGTGCCTGGCGTGGCCATGCCGCATGCGATGGCTGAAAGTGAGAATGTTTTGGGGACGGCGATCGGGTTTGCGAAATTCCCTGAGCCTGTCATTTTCGATTCAGACGACCCTGATAAGCAGGCACAGCTGTTCTTTACCTTAGCTGCAAAAGATCCGAAGCAACACTTGCAAAACATTGGCGACCTTTCCGACATGTTAATGACGGAAGGTCTGATCGATAAACTGTTGGCCGTCAATAGTGTTGATGATTTTAAAGCACTCATCGATGCGGGGAGTTGAAGGGGAAAGGTAAGAAATCATGCAGCAAATTCTAGATTTTCTAGTTAAAATATGGGACTACTTTGCGTCGAATATTCTGACGCAACCAGCCTACATGATTGGGTTTATCGTTTTACTCGGATATATTTTGGAACGCAAGCCATTATATGAATCAATCGCTGGGTTTCTAAAGGCGGTTATTGGCTACATGATCTTGATGGTTGGGTCTGGCGGCTTGGTTAACAGCTTCCGACCGATCCTGACCGGCTTGAAAGATCGCTTTAATTTAACCGCTACCGTTATTGATCCGTATTTTGGGCAAAACGCGGTTACTGAAGGTTTGGAAAAGACGTTTGGTCGAACATTCGGCGATGTCATGCTGTTGCTGCTGTTCGCGTTCGTCTTCAACATTTTGCTAGTTCGGTTCCAGAAATGGACGAAGTTGCGGGCAGTCTTCACAACTGGTAATGTCCAAGTGCAACAAGCTGCAACGGCTTTCTGGATTCTACTGTTCTGTTTCCCGAAGATGGGTCGGATTGAAGTGCTGCTGGTCATGGGTGTTGTTTTAGGCCTGTACTGGGCAGTCGGTTCAAACATGACCGTTCGTTACACGCAGGATTTGACCGATGGCGGCGGGTTTGCCGTTGCCCATCAACAAATGTTTGGGATTGCCTTTGTTTCTTGGCTGGCTGACAAGTTTAAGGCCCGTGAAGTAAAAGCGAAGAAAAAGGCACGTCGTCTTGAGGATATTGAATTGCCTGGTTTCCTCAAGATCTTTAACGAAAACATGGTTGCGACCGGCATTCTGATGCTGTTCTTCTTCGGCATCATCATGTTAATTCTTGGCAAGCCATACTTCGTTGGGGTTTTCGCAGCAACAAAAGGCGCCTCAGGTTTAGCACCAAATGCTAGTTTCCTGTTCTATATTATGACCACTTCCCTTGGGTTCGCGGTTAACTTGACCATCCTGCAACTTGGGGTACGAACCTTCGTTGGGGAACTGACTGAAAGTTTCACTGGGATTTCCGATCGTCTACTGCCAGGTTCCGTACCTGGTATCGATGTGGCCGCAACCTTCGCATTTGGCGAACCAAACGCAGTTACCATCGGCTTCCTGTTTGGTGCATTAGGTCAGTTCCTAGCCATTGGTGCTTTACTGATTTTCCATTCACCAACTATCATTATCGCTGGGTTTATCCCATTGTTCTTTGATAATGCCGCATTCGGGGTCTTCGCAAACCGGCGAGCTGGTGCCAAAGCGGCCATGATCTTACCGTTCTTCAGTGGTTTGATTCAAGTGTTCGGCGCAGCATTGATTTCAACTTGGATTGGTTTGTCGAAGTTTGGCGGCTATCTGGGGATGTTCGACTGGGACACTGTATGGCCATTCTTCACAGTCTTGATGAAGATTCTCGGCATCGCTGGCATCGTGGTTGTTGTTCTGATCCTTGTCTTGATCCCACAACTCGAATATCGTCACGATCCGAAGAACTACTTCTTGATGGTAACGGATTACGAGCAATATAAAGAAAATATGGCAAAGAAAAAGGCTACTAAATAAGGCTTTGACTTACAAGGAGGAAATTTCCCATGAAGATCTTAGTATCGTGTGCAAATGGTTCAGGTACCAGTTTAATGATGATGCGCAGTGTTCAAAAAGCATTTAAACGGTTGAATATTCCGATTACGCAAATTGAGCATACCAACTTGGCAGAAGGCAAGAGTACGGCTAAACAATACGACATGGTGTTCACAACAACCAACTTTGTCGACATGTTCAAGGACGCTCAGAGTAAAGGCGTGCAAGTGATTGGCGTCAAGAACGTTATGAGTGATAAAGAAGTAGAACAGCATGTTCGTGAAGATACGGATCTTGTGAAATAAAGCGAGTCATTAAGCAGATCGGACGCCGGCACGGGCCGGTCTGCTTTTGACGTTAAGGAAAGGCGTGCGCCACATGACCAGATCGTGTGATTGCCGCATAATAGGAGGGAAACATTTTGGCTAAACCAAATTTGCAAGTGGCATTGGATAATAATACGTTGGAAAGTGCTTTGGCAGATGTTCGCGCAGTTGGGAACATTGTGGATATTGTTGAAGCCGGGACGATCTTGATTTTGCAGGAAGGCACGATTGCCGTTCGCGCATTGCGAGCCCTTTTTCCTGATAAAATCGTGATTGCGGATACGAAATGTGCTGATGCAGGGACAACCGTTGCTCGTAACATGGGCGATGCTGGTGCAGACTGGATGACTTGTATCTGTGCGGCAACGATTCCGACCATTCAAGCAGCTCAAAAAGAAGTTAAAGAGATCCAAATTGAATTGTATGGTAATTGGACCAAAGAAGATGCCCAGTCGTGGCTGGATATTGGTGTGACGCAGGCGATTTATCATCAGAGTCGTGATGCTTTGCTTTCCGGCGGCTCATGGGGCGAGAAGGATTTAGCTAAGGTTAAGATGCTGGTTGATATGGGCTTCCGAGTTTCCGTGACTGGCGGTTTGAGTGTGGATACCTTGAAACTGTTTGAAGGCGTGAACGTTTATACCTTCATCGCTGGTCGGGCAATCACGCAGGCACCAGATCCTGCAAAAGCAGCAACGGATTTCCAAAACGAAATCATCCGCATCTGGGGCAAGTAAGCAAGCAGGCAATTCGTTGCTGAGAGGTGATGACAGTGAAAAATTCAATGGCCAATGTGCAGGCACGCCGGGAAAAGATCTTGTCAGCGGTGGACCAGTCTGAGCCAGTTGCTGTTGAGGGCTTGGCCCAACGATTCAATGTTTCGATCACGACGCTTCGCCGTGACTTGAAAGCTTTGTCAGACATGGGACAGGTGAAGTGGCATCATGGTTTGGTTGAAAGAACCAATGTGGTGACCGCCAGTAATCACGGATCGCGTTCAGGCATCGAATTAATCAAAGATACGATTGCGGCGGCGGTTCCAGCTTATATTGTTAAAAATAGTACGCTTTTCGTCAACTCCAGCTCATTGTGTTGGCGGGCAATCAATCAGTTAGCGATCATGCCGCTGACGATTATCACAAACAATATCAAGGCAACTGAGTGCGTGCGTCATCCAGAAACCTCCATCATTCTGACCGGCGGCGAAATTCGCTATCCAAAAGAGTCGTTGGTCGGCACAGTTGCGATGCAGATTCTGGAAACGATGCAGTCAGATTATACGTTGATTGGCTGTGACGGCATTAGCGTCGCAGGTGGCGTGACAACCCAAAATATTTACGAAGCGCAGATCAACAGCACGATGATCTCCAGAACCAAGCAAAAAGTGATCTGCGTGGCCGATTATCGAAAAGTTGGCGTCACAAGCAATTACCATGTTGCAGATTTAACCGGCGTTGATATTTTGATCACAGATAACTTTGCGAATGAAAAGGTCGTCCGCGACTTGCGCCGGCAAGGCATTGATGTGATTCAGGTATCGAATTAAACGTGATATAGGACAGTAAGCAAGCTGGCGGTGACCATTAGCTTAGCCGGTGTCCAGCCTGAAAAAAGGTTGGAGCGCGGGCTTGCTAAGGCCACCGTCTTTTTAATAGCAATTATGTATTTATGAAAGCGAATACAAAACGTGTGTGCAGGTTTCTTGGGCAGCAAACGCGTTTAAGGAGGCACAACATTGAATTCACTAGGAATCTACGAAAAGGTACTCCCAAAAACTGATTCATGGCAGCAGAGGTTGCAACAGGCTCACGATTTAGGGTTCAACTTTTTGGAATTGTCGATTGATGAAAGCAATGAACGCTTAGCCCGACTTGATTGGACGAAAGCACAGCGAGCAGAAGTACGGGATGCAAGTTGGCAAACCGGTGTGAGACTGCACACCTTAATGCTCAGTGGCCATCGTCGCTACCCACTTGGCTCGGCTGATCCGGCAATTCGAGAAAAAAGCCTTGAAATGCTTTATAAGGCAATCGATTTAGCCGGTGATCTCGGCATTCGTAACATTCAGCTTGCTGGCTATGATGTTTATTACGAACCAAAGACGGTGACCTCGCGAGAATACTTCATTGAGAACTTAAAACGCGGCGTCGCTTATGCTGCGGCTAAAGAAGTCATGCTTGATATTGAAACAATGGATGATCCTTTTCTAAACGCCTTGACCAAAATTAAGGACATCAAAACGCAAATTCGCAGTCCATGGCTGCAAGCTTATCCTGACGTCGGCAATCTAACTGCTTGGCCGGAAAACAATGTCGGTCAAGAGTTAGAACGAGGCATTGATAATATTGTTTCGGTTCATTTAAAAGACACCTTGCCAGTCACCGCCGAAAGTAAAGGTCAGTTCCGAGATGTACCGTTTGGCGATGGCACCGTTGATTTCGAAGGCTGTCTGCGTACGTTGAAACGCCTGAATTATGGCGGGGCCTTCACCATTGAGATGTGGACGGAAAAGGCCGATGATCCGCTGGCAGAAGTGAAAAAGGCGAAACAGTTTTTTGATGATCTTTTTGAACGGGTTGGGTTGGAGCAGGAACCGGTAGTTTAGTAGTCGTGTAAAGCTATTGATCACAACAGGCGAACGGATGAACAAACGCCGCCCACGAAAAAAGCCGCCTCATGGAAGGTGGCTTTAGACGAGTTATGGGTGGATTGCAGTTGGACTGATCTGGAAGTAATCAATCAAGAATTTTGCAACGCCATCTTCATCATTGGATTGCGTCGTAATATCAGCGATTTTCTTGATTTCAGGAATCGCGTTACCCATGGCGATGCCAATACCAGCGTAGTCAAGCATATCTTGATCGTTTTCTTCATCGCCAAATGCGGCTAATTGCTCGCGCGGAATGCGATAAAAGTTGAGGGCTGCTTTCAAACCGTTCTTCTTATTCACATTAGGCGGCATGATTTCCAGTAAGGTACGTCGTGATCTTGTCACGGTGACGCCCTCAAGTGATTGCGCAGCTTCTGAAGCCGCATCAACCATTTCTGGATCGCCAGCGATGACCACTTTAAAAATCGATAATTTGGCTGGCACCTTAGCAAATGTCGTATCGGTAAATGGCATTTGTTTAGGAATCATGGACTCATAGCTGGATTTACCAAATTCAGTTAACGAATACACCTGATCTTCAGCAACCACATCTAAGTGGAAACCTTTTTCCTTAACGAGATCATAAACTGGCTGGATTTGTGATTTAGTCAGCGTTGAAGATTTGATGACGGTGTGATCCCGTACTAATCGGACTAAGCCGCCGTTGAAACAAATGCAGACATCATCATTTTTAGTTAAATGAAGCTGATCCAAAAATGGCTTCAAAGTGGCAAATGGCCGACCAGAACAGAGAATGACACGTATACCTTTGCGGCTAAGATAGCGGAGCACATCTTGATTCGTGACACTAATTTCTTTTTGACTATTAAGTAACGTGTTATCCATATCAAGGGCAATAGCTTTAAGCATGGGTAAACTTCCTTTCTAACTTCACATGGTTACAACCCATTATATCAGAGTTGGCGGCGTTAAAAGCGTTTTCAGGTCATTGTGTACATTAAGTTTTAAATTTGGGTTTATTGATATAGACCATTTATTGGGAAAACAACGCAGTCAGTCAGTGATTGACAAATAACGATATTCAATAAATGAACAGGAGTGAACTTTCATGCTTGAACAATTAAAACAAGAAGTCTACGAAGCAAATATGCAGTTGCCAAAATTAGATCTGGTTACTTTTACTTGGGGCAATGTTTCCGGCATTGATCGGGAAAAGGGATTGTTCGTCATTAAACCATCTGGCGTTGATTACGAAGACTTAACGCCGGATGACATGGTTGTCGTCAACCTGCAAGGCGAAGTTGTAGAAGGGCAACTGAACCCTTCAAGCGACACGCCGACACACACCGTCCTCTATAATGAGTTCCCTGACATCGGTGGGATTGTCCATACCCATTCACCATGGGCAGTTGCGTTCGCTTCGGCACACATGGATATCCCCAACCTGAATACAACCGCCGCTGACACGTTTTATGGGGATGTGCCCATCTCCGAAGCGTTGACGCAACAAGAAATTGAAGATGCTTACGAGGAAAACACAGGTAAAGTCATCGTCAAAACCTTTAAGGATCGCGGTATTGATCATAACGCAGTTCCTGCAGTTCTGGTCAGCCAACATGGTCCATTCAGCTGGGGAGCGACCCCAGCTAAGGCAGTTTATAACGCCAAAGTCTTGGAAGTTGTCGCAGAAATGGATTATCACGCATTAACGCTGACACATCAAGACGTGCACTTGCCACAGTATTTGTTGGACAAGCATTATTATCGAAAACATGGTAAGGATGCTTATTATGGGCAGGATAATGCTAAGTCGGTGGGGCATGCGGCTAAGGCGTGATATTAAAAGCAAGCGAGATCCCTGTTTTCAAAAATAAGAGCTGGTTAAGTGGTCAAGCACCGCTAACCGGCTCTTTTTACATGATCCTTCACTAGTTTCACTTTCAAGTGATAGTTGACTATTTAACGATATCCAGTTGTTTTCGTTAACCATCGTGCACGTTTTTTCCCCGACGTCGGAAAATGACTGTCTTAAGTCTTTCTCTCGTAAACGCTACCATAGAGCAGAAAGATGAAAGGGAGAGATTGAATATGTCTGATTGGTTAGGTTTAGATGGCAAGACAATTGTTGTAACTGGAGGTTCATCAGGAATTGGCGCTGCGATCGTCAAGGAATTGATTAATAATGGCGCTACCGTTGTTAACGGCGATCTCAAGGAAGGCGACTTTAAGGACCCTAACTTGAAGTATGTGCATACTGATGTGACTGATCCTGACGAAGTTGAAAATCTTGCCGCCACCGCCGAGAAGATCAATGGAGAAATCTGGGGCGTCGTGAATAATGCAGGTATCAACAAGCCGCGGGTATTGGTTGATCCTAAAGATCCACATGGTAAATATGAATTGGACGTTAAGACATTTGAACAAATCTTCAGTGTTAACGTTAAAAGTGTCTTCTTGGTTTCACAAGCAGTCGTTCGTCGGATGGTCAAACAGGGACATGGGGTTGTCGTCAATATGTCTTCTGAGGCTGGCCTTGAAGGTTCTGTTGGTCAGAGTGTTTATTCAGCAAGTAAAGGCGCCATCAACGGTTTCACCCGTTCTTGGGCTAAAGAGTTAGGCAAGTACAATATCCGGGTTGTGGGGGTTGCACCTGGCATCATGGAAGCAACAGGCTTACGGACACCGAGTTATGAAGAAGCTTTGGCTTATACGCGTGATACCACCGTTGATGCAATCCGTGCCGGCTACAGTTCAACGTCTACTACACCATTAGGCCGTAGTGGCAAATTGAGTGAAGTGGGTGATTTGGTCAACTACTTCTTGTCCAATCGTGCTAGTTATATTACAGGTGTGACAACCAATGTTGCGGGGGGTAAGTCCAGAGGTTAATTCATAAGCTTGGGGAGGTAACCTGATTGAATAGTTTGGATTATCGACTTCTACGCTATCTCCTAGCAAATGGCACATCTGATTTAGACGAGTTGGCCGAAAGCGAAAACGTTTCAACGCGTACGATGCAGAAGTACATTCATGAGCTAGGAGAATCACTTGGGGATGCTGCAGAAATTCGCATTAATAAAAATGGGTACTTCTTGCACATCTTGGATTATCGCCAATTTTCTTTAATTCAATCAGGTGTCTTCAAACAAAATATTGATAATAACGACAAGCAGAAGCGGCAGGCGGAAATTCTTTTTCGTCTTATCAAAGAACGGCAATTCATTCCTATGGATGAAATCGCTGATCAATTGACGGTCAGTCGCGGCACTTTATTAAAAGATTTAGAAGCTTGTCGCGCTTGGTTGAAAAATTATGATCTCCAAATTGAAGGGGCGACAAGTCGCGGGGTTAAGTTACAAGTGGGGTCAACTGTTGACTTAACCATGTTGATTTACAATCACCTCTTTGATTATGTGCAGTCGCGAATTTTTACGGATAAAACTTTGGTTGCATCAGTCGTCAGTCGGCTGAATTCAGCAAAGATAAAGACGAGCACAACACAAATTTTTGAGAAGATCATGCAAATCATCGTCTTCCTGAAAAAGCATCATTATGTATTCAGTGGTATTAGTCCGTATTATACGAACTTGATGGACGATTCACCACTTTTCATTAACATTGTTGGTGATATTGAAGATCGCTGCCATGTGTCATTTAGCCAAGAAGAATATGATTTCCTTGCCTTTCCCTTCAACTTGTATGCGAACAAGTTATTGTCACCAGCTAAGTTGAAGGTAAAGGTTCACGAAAACAAAGCAATGTTCGACCAAATTGCCAGTGAAGTTCGAGCTTTGGTTGATGCCAAGATTGACTATGACCAATTTTATGAGACGACTAAGTATCATTTAATTTTCTTGATTAATCGCGGTATTTTCCACATTTCTCCGTCTGATTATTTGACGGACAAAATGTTACAACGATTTCAATTAGCTGCCGATATGGCGATCTTGATGATTGACAAGTTGGAAGAAAAAATGGGGATTCATATTGCGGATGTTGAGATCAATTATCTGACGGTTTACTTCGAAATGGCGTTGCAGCATGCCGATGTCAATGTACCAGATCAACCACGAGTTGGTTTTTATTCAAACATGGGGCAAAGCGTGCTGCAGTATTTGCAAAATCAGCTTAACACGATGTTCGAGTCGCAGGTGACAATCACTGCTTATCAGGATGAGGAAGATATTCTAAAACATCAAGATGAGTTGATCATGGTTTTCACAGATCGGCCGTTGGCTCATAAATTGCGAATTCCGGTCGTCATGATTGGTGATATCTTCCGGGATCGCGTGCTTGAAACCAAAGTGCGAGTTTCAGCGGTTCAACACGAAATTGATGCTGGCAGAATCATCTGGCGCCCACAGGTTTTCGAGAATCGAGCAAGTATGTCGTATGAAGCTGTCTTACGAGCAGCACTCAAGCCAGATAGTGATGCAGGTTTGGTTGACCCGGGATTTATTGACCGATTGATTAAGCACGAATCGACCACCAAGTTTGTGCTCGATAACGGTGTCGCGATCCCCCATGCCATTGCGGATATTGACGAGAATCGCTTGTTCCTGCATCTAAGTGTACTGAAACATGCCATTCCAGTTGGTGGCAAAGCAGTTAGTTATATTTTTGTTATTGGGATTCCACGTGTTTTAGGGAAAAAAGCCTTGGAGGATTTATCGATGCTCTATGATCTGCTGTTTTTACTAGCAGTGAATGAAGCGGCGATGAATAATCTGCGCAAGATTTCAGGCAGTCAAGATCCCTTAACCGTTGTCACGGAGGGACTTTAAATGAACGTTTTGATACTTGGTATCTTTATTGCAGCGGCGTTTTTACTGCAGGCACTAATGGGCTATTTTCAGATTCGTAATTTTGCTCACAATTATCACGAGGTACGGCAAGATGGTCGGGTGCTGATCGGGAAAAATCCTCGGCGTTTTCGCCAAGGCAGTTTGATGCTGATCGGTTTAGACCATGATGATCGTATTCAAGAAATTCGGGTGATGAAGGGCCTCACGGTTTTCAGCCGATTCCGAGACGTGAATCAATTTGACGGTGAACTGGTCGCTGAAGTTGGCGCTGATTACACGGCACTGCAGAAGCTGAGTCGAACAGAACGCGAATGTTTTCTGAATGCGTATCGCAATTATGTGAACTATAAAACGAATAATCTCAGTTTTGAAGACTTTGATACGAGTCGTGTCAGCATGTTTTCACTGCCGATCTTTAATGAGATCGGCATAAAAATGAAAGCGATTCCGCATATGCTAACCAATGTCTTTAAGAAGAATACAATTTAAATTTAGGAGATGAGACCATGCAATATGTTTCTGATTTTGCAGCCGGCTTCATGAAGCTGTTCCAAACAGGTGGCAAGACATTCATTAGCTGGATGACCAGCATTGTACCAGTTGTCTTGCTATTGTTGGTATTGATGAACACGATTATTGCTTTTATTGGGGAAGAACGAATCGAACGGTTTGCCCAGAAAGCGAGCCGAAATGTGTTGATGCGTTATCTGGTATTGCCATTCTTAGCAGCATTCATGTTAGGTAATCCAATGTGCTTCACGCTTGCCCGCTTCTTGCCGGAATACTACAAGCCAAGTTACTATGCTGCACAAGCACAGTTCTGCCATACCAGCAATGGCGTGTTCCCGCATATTAATCCAGGTGAATTGTTCGTCTGGTTGGGCATTGCCCAAGGTGTCCAAAAACTTGGGTTAAATCAAATGGATCTCGCAATTCGCTACATGTTAGTCGGGATTGTGATGAACTTTATCGGCGGTTGGGTCACCGACTTCACAACCGCATATGTTTCTAAACAAACTGGCATTACGCTCAGCAAGACAGTTGATCTGTCGGCGCGTAATGGTCAAGAAGCCTAATTGTCTGAATAAAGGAGGCATTTACTATCATGGCTGATCAAAAATGGCATAGTATTCAAGTTGTGAAAGGTTCAGGCGGCTATGGCGGCCCCTTGACCATTACACCTACAGAACAAAAGCATAAGTTTATCTACGTGACTGGCGGCAATCGACCTGCCATCGTTGACAAGATTGTTGAGTTAACTGGGATGGAAGCAGTCGATGGTTTCAAGACATCGATCCCTGAAGATGAGACAGCTGTTGCAATCATTGACTGTGGCGGCACATTGCGTTGCGGGATCTATCCAAAGAAAAATATTTTAACGATCAACGTTTTACCAACCGGGAAATCCGGTCCACTGGCGAAATATATTGTGCCTAAGTTGTACGTTTCAAACGTTGATGTGAATCAAATCACGGCATTGCCTGATGATGCGGTGCCGGATCAATCATTAAACGGTGTACCTTTTGACCAACGTGGCGAAGCTGGCAAACAGCATGCTGCATTGGCAGAATCGGCAGCTTCTCAAGCTACGGCAACAGAAGCAAAAACGACAGCAGCTAAAGATCAAGAAGCAGCTGAAGCTCGCGAAGCCAAGTTTGATACGAACAAAACGATCACGGCGCAGATGAAAAAGCCCAACTTTATTGCGCGCATCGGGATTGGCGCTGGGAAAGTGATTGCTACCTTTAATCAGGCAGCTAAAGATTCTGTTCAGACAATGCTGAATACCGTTATTCCATTTATGGCCTTTGTAGCTTTACTGATTGGTATTATTCAGGGATCTGGCTTGGGCAGTTGGTTTGCTAAACTCATGACGCCACTTGCTGGTAATGTCTTTGGACTTATCGTCATCGGCTTTATCTGTTCCCTACCGTTCCTTTCACCAATCCTTGGCCCCGGGGCTGTTATTGCTCAGGTTATTGGGACGTTGATCGGGGTTGAAATCGGTCGTGGTAACATCCAGCCACAATATGCGCTGCCTGCATTGTTTGCGATTAACACGCAAAACGCGGCTGACTTCATTCCAGTTGGTTTAGGACTTGAAGAAGCTGATTCCAAGACTGTTGAAGTCGGCGTTGTCTCTGTCTTGTATTCCCGTTTTCTAAACGGGGTACCACGTGTTGTTGTTGCTTGGTTAGCAAGTTTTGGCTTGTACGCGAAATAAGTTAGTTTATTGGAGAGGTGAGTAAGGTGTCGTCATTAGCAGAAACAGTAAAATACGAGACAAAAATTCTTGAAGTTGGTTCGGAAGCACGGGGGTTCAAGGATATCAATATGGCCATTCTTTTTGGAGATGAAGCCCCTGATGCATTACGATCGTCTTGCTTCATTATTAATGTCAATAAAATTTTGGAACCAATCGAAGTCGGAGATGTGATGACGTTCGACGATCAATCTTATAAGATCACGGCGGTTGGCAATGAGGTGAACACCAATCTGGGCAACCTTGGTCATACAGCGATTGTTTTCGATGGTTCGACAACACCTGAGCTCGCAGGATCGCTTTATTTGGAAGAAAAGACGTATCCAGAATTAGATGTCGGGACTACAATTAAAATAATAAGAGCGTGAACCGGCGCGGTAAGAAACCGGAGCATAAGTGGCCTTGGCCGCGATGACCGCCCTTTGATCATTGCGACCAAGGTTCTTATGTGCAGGTTTCATCGCCATTGAACGCTTTTAATTAGGGGGAATAATCCATGTTTATTGATACAGCGAACCTCGATCAAGTCAAAGAAATGTTGAGTTTTAATCAGTTCGAAGGGGTTACCACCAATCCCAAGCTGTTGCTGAAGGAAGGCCATCCACGCTTCGAACAATTAGGTAAGATTCGCGACTTGAAGCCAGGCGTTTTGTTCGTGCAATTGGTTGGCGATACTGAGGAAGAATTGTTAGCTGACTATCACGAATTACGCAAGCGCTTTCCGGATAATGATGACACGCGCATGGCCTTTAAGATTCCATTATTTGAACCAGGCTATCGGGCAGTATCAGCGATTCGCGCTGAAAAGCCCGATGAGTGTCTGCTAGGCACGGCCGTTTATTCTGTTCGCCAGGGCTTCATGGCCTGCGTCGTTGACTGTGATTACATTGCCCCATACGTCAATCGTATGGAGCAGTTGGACATTGACCCATACAGCGTGATCGCCGAGACACATTCATTCTACAAGAGTACTGACACGCACATTAAGATCATGGGCGCCAGCTTCAAGACGGCTTCACAAGTGATGGCTGCCATCAAAGCTGGGGCAGAAAATGTCACCATCAGTTACGATATTTTCCAACAGCTCATGACCAATGCAGCAGCCAATGATGCGATTCGCGTCTTCAATGAAGAAGGCCATCAGCTGGATAAAACAGCTGGAATTTGATCACTGATCGGATGAACAAAATCGTGATGGGATAGGTGCGAATTTAATTTCAAAAAAGCCATGAAGTGCCGAGCTTGACTCGGGGTTTCATGGCTTTTTGTGTTTCGCACGACTTGATCTATCGGAGGCAGCAAACGAACTTTCATTCAAAACAGTCTATTTTTGCAGCAGATTACCAGCCAAAAAATAGGCGTTATTTTTAAAAATAAGAAACGGTTTTTTGCACGAATGACTGATGCAAAGTGTGAAATGTCTAAATTGACGTTTTTTTGAAATTTAAGGAATGATACAACTTATAAATGCTGTTATGTACATAAATAAACGCGCCATATAAGCACTTCAATCATTGGCTTCCTGAATAGCTTAACACAATATTGTTGACAATCGGAACAGACCAATTGTCTTTTTGTTTACAATATCACATATCGTTGCACGATTAATCGTGCAAACATTGCCTGTTGTTTCGTCTTAGAAAGCGCTTTACAGTAGAATTAGAAATTAAGTGTGGGGGGTGATGTGAGATGTCATTAAGTAACCGACAGCGGCAGATTGTTTTGCAGCTGATTAGTGCTGAAGGGGCGGTGACAGCTAAGCAGTTGGCTGAGTCAGTTGCAGTCAGTGTTCGGACAGTGAAGTACGACTTAACAGATATTCGAGATTGGCTGGCGGCGAAAGATTCAGTTTTGAAAAGTGCACCGCGCAAAGGAATCTGGATCGAGGCTAGTGAAGCTGCACGAACGGCTTTGCGGGAGAAAATCGATGATCAGTTAGCTGATAACTATTTAGCCCCGAATGAACGAATTCTCCGCATGATCTTGATTCTTTCACAAACCGGCGATTACACCACCCAACAGCAGTTGCAGGCGCGGGTGAATGTGAGTCAGACAACGGTGAACAATGATCTGAAGAAACTCGCGGTTTACTTGGAGCAATTCAACGTCAAGCTGATCAGCAAAAACTATTATGGCTACAAGCTGAATGGTACCGAGTTGGCTATCCGCCGTTTGCTGGAACAGCTCATCACCCAGCAGTTGAATCGTAAAACGCTCATGGCCGAGCTGGTTGACAGCTTGAACACTAAAACCGAACCGAAAAGAGCTTTAGTTTTGACCGGTGAAGCAACTTTTGATCACGCGTTCAATACCATCTTGAAAGAGGCCATTCGTTTAGGTAAACAGGAAGGCGACATGCCTGATCCTAGTACACTGATTGCCACGATCATTCGGTTGACCATCGGCGTGATTCGCCAAGGGTTTAATCAACTAGTCAACAGCTATCATCGGGTTGAACAGTCCCAAACGGATCAGCAGTATTCGGACAAACTGATCATGAGGACGTTGGATTTTTACAACTTGCCAGCGCTCACGGACGATTACGACTATTATCTCGGTCAAAGCGTTAACGAAAAAGTGGCCCCGCAAGATCATAACTTGGTCGCGATGACACATCGCATCATCTTGGCGGTTGGGGCGTTGGTTGATCATGATTTTAGTCACGACAGTCAGCTGCAGGAAAATCTGTACTTGCATCTTAGTCAGTCCTTGGGTAAGAAAAGTCAGCTGCTTGAGTACAGCCCGTTTACGCAAGATATTAAGCAAGAGTATCCGGCCTTGTTTGAAGCCATTGAAAAAACCGTCAATAAAGAGTTGGCAGGTGATCAGGAAGTTTTAAGTGAGGCGTTTGTTTCCTTCATTGCGTTGCATTTCATGGTGTCGCTCAATCGCGATAGCCAGATGCGCACGGTTCGAGTCGCGTATGTTTGTGCAACTGGCATTGGAATCACCAATCTGATTCAGCAGCGCATTGCTTCAGCGATTCCGAATATTGAACTGGTCGGCTTTGCTTCCATTGATGATGCGCGGGCGTTGATTGCCCGCGAACATCCTGAATTGGTCATCAGTGTGTTTCCGCTCAAGAATTCGGAGGTTCAGGTGATTGAAGTGCGACCGTTGCCGAATGCCGCTGACATCGCTGCGATTCGAGGAGCGGTTGCTAAAAAATTACAAGTACCGCTTGCCCAGATTAAGTCACAGCAACCAGTAGTGCCGATTAGACCGAAGCCCAATCTTGAACAACAGACGCAGCAGACGATTTTGACTATGTTCAGTATCTATTCGGAACTCAAGCAGCAATTGCCAACAACAATTGATCCATATTACGGCGATGCGTTCATGATGCACGTTTTCCTCGCGGTCCAACGCATTATGTTTGATAAGCAGTATCAGGGAAAACCAAATCAGGATGATCCTAAGCTGGTGGGGACAGTTGAGCATGTCTTTTCGGATCACGGCCTTGCCATCAATCGTGCAGAAGTGCATGCGATCCTAGAGTATTTGAGCTTAAGTCATGAAGTATCACAGGAAGGGGATGACACCACTGGACGCGAACGTTGAATTACCCACAGAAGTCAAAGCGATGATCGAACAAAGCAGTGATGCCCAAGCAGCAACAGCACTTGTCAATTATGTGATTAAGCTAGCCGCTGCAGCGGAGATTCATTTTACTGATCTTCAGCTGCAAGTTCTCACGAATCATCTTATTGAAATGCTAGGCCGATCGAAGTCAGGCGAGCAATTGCCAGCGGTCGATCCGACAATGTTCGCCGAAGTTTCGCAAAAGTCGTTGGATTTGGCAGATCAAGTTGTGCAGCATATCGGGCATTTGGAAGTCGCAGAGAAGTACGTTTTATCGATTCATTTTGAAGCAGCGCAGAATAAGATTTAAAAAATTGTTGTAGAAGGTCACTTACTTTGAATAAAAAAACGCGCTCGCAGTCGCAACCCAGCTATGTGAAGGACAGTTACGTCAGATAGCCCAAAGATCGGACCATTTGACGTGACTGCCACTTCGCTACGCCGAGCTAAGCGTTCCTGCTCGCGCTCTCATAATAGGAGGATTTCACCATGGTTAAAGTTGTTATTGCAGATCGGATGGGTAAAGGTCAGAACGTTGCTAAAGGTGTTGAAGCAGCTGGCGGTACAGCGGTTGTTGTGCCGGGCATGGGCGCGGATATGCGCTTGGGCCAAGTGATGGATAAAGAAAAAGCCGATATGGGGATTAGCTTCTGCGGTTCAGGCGGTGCCGGTGCGATCACGGCTCACACCCAGTTTGGCTGGCCAGAACGTCATGGTATGCGTTCGGTTCAAGAAGGGATCACCGCGATTGAAGATGGCAATAAAGTGCTTGGTTTCGGTTTCATGGATCAAGAAGCTTTAGGCAAAGCCCTTGTCGAGGCATGGAACAAAAAGTATCCAGAAGCTTAAGGAGTGATTCAGATGACGGTCGTGAATGAAACCAAACGTCAGGTTCTCACAGTGTCTGGTAAAGGCGAGACCAAGCAACAAGCTTTCGCTGCTGCCTTCAGCGACATTCAAAAGCAGCTGATCGACAATGGCGATGAAGCTATTTTACGGATCGTCCCAGAAAAGGTTGAGCCGCTGAAGTTGATCAAATCCAGTTACACAGAAAAGTTTCTTTTCTTCTTTTTCAAACGGACTAGGACCACTTATGCAGTTACTTTGGCGGTGACGGTTGCTATTACCGCGATTGATCTTGGTGCTTTGACCTTCGAAGATGTCACAGCACCGTCACCAGACGCACTCTCATTACCGAACTTGAAAAATATGTTAAAGGATGTGAAATGAGTTGCCAATACTAACGATTTTATTCCAGTCAATCATCATTGGTGGATTGGTCGGCTTTGCGGCTGGGGTTGGGGCCGCCCGGATGTTTACCGCGCCGAAAACCCAAGCCTTGGGGGCTTTCCGAACATTAGGCGAAATGAATGCAGCAGAAGGTGATCCGGCTTCGCATTTTAGCTTCGGCCTTGGTTTCTTCTTCAATGCATGGGCATCAACGGTGGGAGCCGGTGCCTTCACGCAGGATATCACTCACCGTGTGATTCCTAACTGGGCAGCAGCAGGCTTGTTGGTGAAGAATCGCAATGTTGAGCAGACTGTGCACAATCCTAAGAAAATGGGGATTGCCGGTGCCATTATCGGGGTTGTCGTTGTTGCTTTCTTGAATGTCACCTCCAGTTCCATCCCTGAATCTTTACAGGTGACTGCAGTTAAAGTGTTAGTCCCAGCTGCCAATCAGCTGATCAATCTGGTGATGCCGATTCTGTTCTGGCTGGCTGCCATTGATGCTGGTCGTCGTTCTGGGTTATTCGGAACCGTCTTCGGCGGGCTTTCGGCGATGATCATGGGTAACGCGGTGCCAGGTGTTGTGTTGGGCATTTTGATTGGTAAAGGGGTCGACGAACTCGGTTGGACTCGGATTACGAAATCTATTTTGGCAGCAGCGATTCTGTTGTTTGTTCTATCCGGTTTCTTCCGTGGGTTTGATCTTAACTTGTTGAAGTCCTTTAACCTGAATGCACCAGGTTGGTTGTCGAACGTTCATCAAATGTTAGGCGGAAAGTAGGGGTGTTAACGAATGGCTGATAAACAAACCACAGCAAATGATGTGTCTGCGGATGAAGAATTGAAGGCAGTTGCAAATGATCATGACTTTTGGCACGCAGACTGGGGCTTCGTTGTCATCGTCGCCTTGATGTCGGCTGGCGTCTTTGCCGGCACGTCAATGTATTACAATTATGGTGTCGGTGCTTTCAACGAAGTCGCGATTGTTGCGATGTTGAAGGCGGGGATGACTGGCGGCTCATACGGTGCAGCTGCGGCCTTTGGTGCCAGTTTCCTGTTCGCCCGTATTTTGGAAGGCTCACTGGTCGGAATTCTCGATCTTGGCGGTTCGATTTTAACTGGTGTCGGCATTGGGATTCCAGCGATTTTACTCTCGGTTGGTGCCAAATCCTTAGTTTCCAACTTTGGACTTGCCCTTTTGACCGGCGGGGTATTAGGACTCATTATCGGGGTCATCATTTACCTCGTGCGGAAATTTACGATTAATCAAAGTAATGCCACATTCGGTGCGGATGTCATGATGGGTGCCGGGAACCAAACCGGGCGTTTCCTTGGTCCGCTGATCATTCTGAGTGCGGTCACCGCCAGCATTCCAATCGGGATCGGCAGTACAGTCGGCGCAGCCCTCTTCTACGCATGGAAAAAGCCAATCCCCGGCGGTGCCATCATCGGCGCCATGGTTATGGGCTTCTTCTTCCCAGTAAAATTATAGAGTGTGAATCAGCCCGGTTAGAAACCGGAGTGTAAGTGGCCTCTAACCTAAATGGCTGGGCTTTAGCCATTTAGGTTAGAGGTCCTTACACGAAGGTTTCTGGGCTGGCGAACACGTTTCAAAAAGAGTGTGAACAGGCGCGGTTAGCTCGGCGTAGCGAAGCGGCAGTCAAGACAACTGGTCTGGGCTTTGGACCAGTTGCCTTGACTGTCCTTCGCATAGCCGAGCTGCGCCAGTGAACACGTTTCGAAAAATCATTTTCTACACAGATTTGAAAGGCAGGTAATCAGCAGTGTTTGATGTCTTAATCAAGAATGGCAAAACCGAACGCGAACAACCGATTGAAATTGGAATCAATGGCAGCCAGATTGCGGCACTTGCCCCCAAACTTGAAGGGGCAAGCGGCAAACAAGAAATCGACCTGCATCATGAAGCTTATGTGAGTGCAGGTTGGATTGATGATCATGCCCATTGTTATGAAAAGTTGACGCTATATTATGATGATCCCGATGAAGATGGCTATAAGACGGGTGTGACAACGGTGATTGATGCCGGATCAACCGGGGCCGATAACATTCGCGATTTTTACAACATTACCCGCGATAAGAAAACCAATGTCTACGCGCTGATCAATATTGGTCGAACCGGTATTTTGGCGCAGGATGAATTGGGGGACATCAGCAAGGTCAATAAAGAGGCACTGTTTGATGCTGTGCACGACTTGCCTGATTTCATTGTCGGGATTAAGGCGCGCGAAAGCCATTCCGTTGTGATTGATAATGGCATCAAACCATTATTGGCAGCTAAATCTTACGCTGCTTTGCTGGGCAACTTACCAGTCATGGTTCATGTGGGCGCTAATCCGCCGGAACTTAAAGACATTATGCAGGCCATGGGTAAAGGTGACGTGTTGACGCATGCTTACAATGGCAAGCCAAATGGCATGGTTGATGAACATGGCGAAATCAAAGAGTTCATTTACGACGCCTATGATCGCGGTGTGATTTTCGATGTCGGCCACGGCACAGATTCCTTTAATTTCAAAACCATGCGCATTGCCCGTGACCATGGGCTTGATCCTAAGTCACTCAGCACGGACATCTACCACCGCAACCGCGAAAATGGTCCAGTATACGATATGGCAACCACGATGGAGAAAATGCTGCAAGTTGGCTACACATTGCCTGAAGTGATTCGCATGGTCACCTTTGCTCCAGCAGATAATTTCCACTTGCTGAACAAAGGCCGGCTGCGTCCGGGTAAAGACGCTGACATCACGATCTATAATGTGACGGATGGTGAAAAGACACTGACAGATTCCAACGGCAACACTGAAACCGGTCACCAGCTGATTACACCAATTCGCACGATTGTCGGCGGGACAGTTTATGATTTGGAGGAACAACACGTATGAGTGACTACTACAAGACTTACGATTTAAAACATGTGATTAATGCGAGCGGTAAAATGACGATTCTCGGCGTTTCCAAAGTGCCCGAGGTTGCCATTGCGGCGCAACAGTTCGGTGACACCCATTTCTTTGAAATCAAGGATCTGGTTGATAAAACTGGCGCCTATATTGCCAAAAAGTTAGGCACAGAAGGCGCTGTTGTGGTCAATTCGGCTTCCGCCGGGATTGCCGAAGCTGTTGCCGGCATCATCGGTCAAGGCAGCAAGTACCATGCTTACCATCCGTTTTCGCCACGCTTTACCAAGCGCGAGATCATTCTGCCAAAAGGTCAGAATGTTGACTATGGGACGCCTGAAGAAGTCATGATTGAGCTTGGCGGCGGTCAGGTGGTCGAAGCTGGGTATGCCAACATGTGCACCCCGGAACACATTGAGATGATGATCACCGAGCAGACGGCGGCGATCTTCTATGTGAAGAGTCACCACGCCGTGCAAAAGAGCATGCTGACGATTCCAGAAGCCCTCGAAGTCGCTCACAAACATGATCTGCCTTTAATTCTGGATGCGGCAGCTGAAGAGGACCTGAAAAAATATGTCGACTTGGGCGTTGATGTCGTGCTTTTCTCTGGGGCCAAAGCCATTGAAGGCCCGGCATCCGGTTTGGTCTTCGGCAAAGAACCGTATATCGGCTGGACCAAACTGCAAAGCCTCGGCATCGGTCGCGCTATGAAGATCGGCAAAGAAAACATTCTTGGCTTCACCACTGCTTTGATTCATTATCTCGACAATGGACCAGAATCCGGTGACGCCATGAAAGCTCGGCTGCATCCGTTTGTCGCCGCCTTGAATGAGGTGCCGCATTTGAATGTGAAAGAAGTCCAAGATGGCGCTGGTCGCCCAATTTTCCGCGCGGCGGTGACTGTCGAAGCCACCAGCCCAAAGAATGCCAAGCAGGTGACGGCAGCACTCAAAGCCGGCGACCCGGCGATCTATACCCGTGAATATCGCGCCAATGAAGGCATCATTGAATTCGATATCCGTGCGGTAGATCAGGCCGAAATGGATTTGATTGTCACTCGTCTCAAAGAAATTCTCGCATAGAAAGGATCACTATCATGAACTTAACACCAAACTATTACAAAAACCGTGTTGCTCTGAACGTTTTGGCTGGTTCCATCCAAAACGCCGAAGATATCTACCAAGCCGCTGAAGGCCATGTCGTGGTGGGCGTTTTGACCAAAAACTACGATACTGATGAAGCTGCGATTGAAGATATGAAAAAGTATCAAGCTGTAACCCAAAACGGACTCTCCGTCGGCCTTGGCGCTGGTGATCCCAACCAGAGTGCGATGGTCAGCCGCGTGTCTAAGGTATTGCAGCCGCAACATGTCAACCAAGTCTTCACTGGCGTTGGCACCAGCCGTGCTTTGTTAGGCCAAAACGACACCGTGATCAATGGCTTAGTTTCCCCAACCGGCAAAGTCGGCATTGTCAACGTTGCCACTGGTCCTAAGAGCAGCCAAAAAGCTGCCGCTGAAGTGCCCGTAGCCACCGCTATCGCACTGTTGCAAGACATGGGCGGCACCAGCTTCAAGTTCTTCCCAATGGGCGGCCTGAAGCACGAAGAAGAGTTCCGTGCAGTTGCCAAGGCTTGCGCAGCTGAAGGCTTCAACTTGGAACCAACCGGCGGCATTGATCTGGACAACTTTGAAGCTATTCTCCAGATCGCGTTAGACGCCGGCGTGAAGCAAATCATTCCGCACATCTACAGCTCCATTATCGACAAAGCAACCGGCTTGACTCGGCCAGAGGATGTGGCTAAATTGTGGGCGATTACCAAGCGATTGGTGGATGCGACGGATTTGGTGACGGCTGAGTGATGAATTGATCGCATTCTGATTAGTCCCAAAAACTTTCACAAAATAATGAAGATCCGCAGTTCAATCGTCTGGTCACTTCAGACGATTGAACTGCGGATCTTTTGTTGGACAAGGGTGCGAACGCGGTGAACTACTTTGTAAACTGAAAAGAGGTAGAACAACTTTATGATTCATTGTGCGCGTGCTCTCTTAAAAAGCGAAGAATATTCTCTGGTTTTTGAGCTGGTTCAGCAAGTATTCTCAGAAAACTAGGTTTCTCCAATAAATTCATTAGATCCTGTAAAACAGACAAATGATCAGTTGTATTCACCGCACTGAGTACAAAAATATATTTGACAAAGCGGCTATTTGATTCATCGAAAGCAATCGGCTGATTGAGCACACCGAAACTGATGGCAACCCTCTTTGCACCTTGGTTTGGATTAGCATGGGGCAACGCGACTTGGGGTGCAATGATATAAGAGTCAAACGAATTTCGACCATGTTTTTGGATGATGGCGTCTACATAACCTTGAGTCACTGCTTTGTCAGTAACAAGGGGCGAGGCTGCAATGCTAATCGCCTGTTCCGGTGTCCTGGCCTTAATATTAAGTTGAATATAATCAGGTTTTAAGACATCTACCAACGACAATTCCTTTTCACGATTGGTGGTCTTTGCTCGGAACAACTTATCATTTAGACTGCGGCGAATCTTTGCAAGCAGTTCCGGATTATCAATGTCACGGCCAATAACAGTCATGATGGAACCCAGCGTTGGAATGGCATAGAAAGTCGAAGACATCTCGCTGTTAACTCTTTGGATCAGATTATATTTCTCTTCACTTGTCATAATCGGGTTGATAATGAAGCAAGGTTTTTTCTTTGTGAACAATTCGCTTCGATAAAAAGTTGAAAAGATCATATCAATTTCATCTAGATGTTGGTCCAGGTCAACATACCGAAATGGTTTCAAGAATTTAATGTTTGGAAAAAGATTCGTGAGTTGCAGATAGGCCAAGGCTGAACTACCGATCCCGTTCGGACACACAATGGCAGCAGTGACCAAGTCGGTTTTCCTACTGTCAGCTGAGTAAATAAAGCTAATAAGATGAATGGTCAAAAAGGCGATTTCAGCATCAGGCACTTTCCCAAGACGGTTCTCAAAGGAGCGCAATGCTTGAGCTACCAGCCTAAAGATTTCACCGTACTCTTCGATCACTTGATCTGTGAGCGGATTAATAATGGGATAATCGAATTGCAGTCGGTAATACATGGATCTGAAGTGAGTGAATATCTGCTGCGTGACTTGATGCACATCATTAAAAGCTATGCCAGAAACATCCGAGAATCTTTGAACCAGCTGATTGGTGATGGTAAAGATCTCTTGATCCAGTTTAAGATCGTCAAGTCCGCCAATGCTGAGACTCAAAGTAATGGTCGTTAGATAATCAATTGCCGTTCTTTGATTGATGCCATTTTGGACTAGCAAATCTTGAGAAAACGCGTATTCGTTAGTTGATTCAATATTCATCTTACGAGCCTTCGCCGGCAAGTAATCTGGTTTCATTCGGAGCCGACTGACCATAAAGATAAAAATGTAACCAAATTCCAGCATTCGATTTTCCACGAAGTTAATGTGATGAAACTGTGCAGTTTGAGCCACTTTTTTTAAAAATGATGGGACATCAACTTGCTGGATTAAATTTGCACAGGTGTTTAAAAGATCGGATTCATTCTTGAAAAGCTCGCCAGAAATGGTTTTGATCATAAAAGAACGAATTCGATTTTCCTGACCCTCCAATTTGTAGCCAGATTGTCGATCATAGTGGATGTGAAGTTGTGATTTCAGCAACGCTTTTTCAAGTGACTTCAAGTCTTTTGAAATCGTTGATTGGCTTACCTGCAAGTATTGCTGAAGATGAACTAGAGATAAATAGTCATCGCGGCAGGCCAATAATAATTCCAGAAAAAGCTGACGTTCCTCAGTACTTAGGGCGTACCGATTAAGAGAGGTCAAGTTTTTTGAAGCACGGAGCGTAAGCAAGTAATTGTAGGCATCATTGGGAACCATGATATAGGCACCATCTGTGTCAATCAGCGACTGTTCATGATCTGAGAGGTTTTGATTTAGCTTTTCAATGGCATAGTCAATTTGTCTACTGGTAAGCTTTAGTTGAGATCTCAATCTACTTTTAGTTAAGATCGGATGTTGAATAATTGTATCGATAATCTGTAGTTGTTTAATGTCTAGCATGATTGCTCCCTTCAATCTTCGGTCCCATTTGAAAGATAGGAACGATTCGTTAAATACGAGAAAAGATATTGGGCAAAAAGCCGGGTCCTGTTGACCTGGCTTTTTGAGACACCCTATTCACCCGTGATGACGAAACGAATCGATCTTTTTTATGAGTTCGGAAGCATTCGCGGTGATTTGGTTTGTACTGCCCTTTGTTAGAGCCCCGCCAACGCCGACAACTTCAACACCAGCCTTGAACCAGTCAACAACGTTTTCAACGGTGACACCGCCTGATTCAAGGAGCGGCATATACGGAATAGGCGTTTTAATCGTCTTGATGACTTCCGAACCAAGTAATCCGCCATACGGGAAAAACTTAATGAATGTTGCACCAGCGCGCATTGCGGTTACTGCTTCTGTTACAGTTGTGCAGCCCGGAGCGTATGGAATTTGATATTCATTACAAAGACTCGCTACATCAGTATCAAACATCGGCGAATAAATAAAACCAACACCATGAGCGATAGCGTCTTTTGCTGTTGGCGCGTTCAAAACAGTCCCCGCGCCGACAAGAATCTGGTCACCTAAAGTTTTATGAACGGCATCAATTGCCTCGGGAGCATCTGCATTGGTGTAACTCACTTCCATGACGTCAATGCCGCCCTTGACGATGCTTTCAGCAATCTCGACGACGCGACTAGGGGTAGCACGGACGACTGCTAAAGCACCGCTGTCTAATATCCGTTTTGTTAAATCAAATTTTTTCAAGGTTATCCTCCTATAAACGTGTTTACTGGTGTAGAGACCTGCACATAAGGGCATTGGCCACAATAACCAAACAAAGTACGGTCATCACGCTCAACGCTGCTTATGCTCCATATCAGCTCACGCTCTATCTCCTCTAGATAATTGCCTGTGCCTTGTAGTTCTCAACCATATTGGCAATATCTTGACTGAGTTTGTCACTCGGTGCTGGCATTCTAGCAGGGAGCCGAGCTGGACCGACATTAATGCCAGACGCAGTGACGGCGGCTTTTAGAGCAACAGGAGTTGTCGCGCCGTGCAAAACACTTCGAAGAGGTTCAATATTTTGCTGACATTTCTCAGCCGTTTCCAAATCACCATTTTGATATGCCGTGTAAATGTTGACATCATTCTTCGTGAGTAGGTTCGCGGTTGCTGCGATGGCCCCATCACCACCCATTTTTAGAAATGGGAGAATCTTTGAATCCGAACCAACTAGAACGGAGAAGTCTTTGTTACGCCGTTTGTCTAAATAACCTTGGAGATTTTGAAGCTTGCCTGAACTATCCTTAACGCCAATGATATTTGGGTGTGCAGATAATTCAGCAATCGATTCTGGTTCGATATTGATACCGGTTTTTCCAGGCATGTTATAAAGCATGATGGGCACTTTAACAGCATTAGCGACTGCTTCGTAGTGTTTGATCAATTCATCTTGTGAAGGCGCCACAAAGTACGGACTAACAAGTGACAAGGCATCTGGCTCCAATGCAGCAACGCGCTTACTGAGATCAATCGTTTCAGCCGTACCATTTAAACCAGTACCAACCAGCACTTTGATATGATGATCGACATAATTAATGACAAAGGAACTAAAGACAATTTTTTCCTCTGCGGAGAGTAGATAAGCTTCGCCATTTGTACCTAAGATGAAAACACCCGCAATATCTGATGCCATGAGATGATCAAGTAGTTTGGCGGTACGTTTGTAATCAATTTCTTGATCATCTGTGAACGGTGTCACCATTGCGACAAAGATACCGGACATAAGTGGCATAAATGAAACTTCCTTTCTTAAGACGACAAGCATTTGCTTAATGGAAAAGATGCAGGAAACCGTTCAACAATGATCCAACAACGTTATAGTCGACATTTGGGAAAGTTGAAGTGGTAATGCCCAAACCGGAAAGTGTTGGATACAGTAGGACAGGCAGGAAGGCTAACAGTAGCCCGACAACAAATGATCCGAGAATTGCGCCACGCCAGCCGCCTGTTGAATTTCCAAAGATGCCAGCAGTGCCGCCTGAGAAGAAGCAAATATGGGCTGCAGGAATAATGACCATGGGGAAGTGGAATATGACCATAATGACAATTGCGATTAATCCAGCAGCATATGAACTAAGGAAGCCGACTAAAACAGCTGTTGGTGCGAACGGGAAAATTGTTGGCACATCCAGTGCTGGACGGGATCCTGGAATAAACTTATCGGAGATAGCAACGAATGCAGCTGTGATTTCAGCTAAGAACATCCGAACACCAGTCATCAGGACGGAAATGCCGGCAGTAAAGGTCAATGCTTGGATCAGAGGGAAGACTAACCAATCTACGGTGCCTGCGATTTTTTGGACTTCTGTTTTACCGGCCGCAATCGCAGCAACATAGAAGAGAATTAACATGACAAACGCAACACCCATCAAAAAGTCCTTAAAGAAAGAAAGCCACTTAGGGAACTTAATGTTTTCGGTTGTTTCGTCGGCATGTTTTTTGAAAATACCGCCAAGTAAACCGGATAATGCATAGCCGATCATGTTAAAGTGGCCAATAGCTTGGAAGTCGCCACCAGTGATCTTCCGCATAAAGGGCTGGCAGAGTTGCGGTAAGAAAGCCGACATAAAGCCGAGAAGTGTACCGCCAATAATAATGGCCCAAGTATTGCCGATCCCGTTTGCTTTGAGCACTAATGCTAAAACACATGCGAAGAACAGGCTGTGACCACCTGTAAAGAACACATTTTTAAAAGGTGTAATTCTGGCAAACACTAGGTTCATGACAAATCCGGAGATGAGCGTCATCGAAACGATAAAACCGTATTTGTTTTGCGCCAGTGCAGTTGCAGCTTCAGGTGAGGCTATAACGCCAACAAGATGAAAGCCCTTCGTGAACATTGTGTTGAAGTTCTGCAACGCACCGGTCATTGTTGCTGCACCAACACCGAAGATCAGAAACCCAATTGCGGTTTTTGCTGTTCCTGTAAAGATCTCAGTTGGGTGTTTGTGTTGGGCACAAAGTCCGATGAATGATACGACTGCCAGCAAGATTGCTGGCGTTGATAGTAAGCTAACTAGAAAATGCATCTTTTAATCCCCCCATTACGTCACGCGTTTTCTCACTTTTGTTTAGCGTTTAAATCAGCCAGAGCCTTGGTAATCTTTTCAAATATTTCTTTCTTGTCTAAAATGTTGCGGATCCCTACGATTTCCTTCTGAATGCCTTCTTCTTTTAAGTCATCTGCTACATCACTCAAGGTGACAACAATCGGGCCATCAAAACTTGAAAGACCATCAAGTGAAGCATGTTGAACTTCAACTGGTAAATCGTGTTCTGCAATAACCTCATTCAACTTGATTTTCAACATTAAACTGGAACCAACGCCTGCACGGCAAGCAACTAAAGCCTGAATCATTTTGACCACTCCTTAATTAAATAGTTGTAACTGCTTTATTAACATAATTCATGATGTCTTGCGGAACCTTAGCGCCATCAAGCACTTGATAAAAGGCGTCATCAGACAGTAACTGAACCAATTCCTGCATAGCCTTAAGATGGGATGTACTGTCCGTTGCACTTAAAGTGAAAATGTATTTAACCGGATCATTATCCGGATTACTGAAATTAACGCCTGGTACAAGTGTCGTTATGCCCATTGCAAGCTTTTTCGCACCGTCTTTGCTAGGTGCATGAGCTAGAGCAACATGCGGTGCGATAACAAAGTAAGGACCATATTCCTTGACTGAGCGGATGATTCCTTCGACATAATGTTCAGTGACATCATTGTTATCAATTAGCGGCTGTGCGGCTTGATGGATAGCATCCTTCCAATCGACCGCTTTGATCGCTAATTGAATCAACTTTGGATTTATCACTTTTTCGATCATTTACAACACCACCTGTTCCTTGGTACGACTATAATGTAAGCGCTTGTATAACGGCTCTACAAGAGTCGATGGTTGTCTTCATTGTTTTTGAGCCCACAATTTCTGCAACTTCGTTACATTGAAAATTAATGAAAACAAATGAGGATACGGAGTTGTGTATAAATTCACAATTAAATTTTTAGAGACTTGTCAGTCGAAAAACAAAAAGTGAAAGGAAAGTTTGTTGCCTTTGATGATACAACGATCTAAAAATCGAATAGTGAAGGGAGATGCTCTAGAATGACGAAAAAATATACAGAATTAATTCACAAATACATGCGAAGAGAAATTCATGCCATGTCTGAAATAGAACAGAATATTGACAATTCTTATACTGAGATTCTCCAAACCTTGCTTGATCTCCATGGAAAAGTCGTGTTTATGGGTGTGGGGAAGTCAGGGCATATCGGTAAAAAGCTAGCAGCCACATTTGCAAGTACAGGAACGCCAGCATTTTTTGTTCATGCGACAGAGAGTGTACATGGTGACCTTGGAATGATTTCTTCTAACGATGTTGTCATCTTAATTTCGAATAGTGGCGAGACTAAAGAAATTCTTGCGCCTATTCGATCACTAAAAATTATGAATGTTCACACGATTGCTTTTACTGGCAACTCAAACTCATCATTGGCAGAAGCGTGTGATCAGGTGCTTTTGATTCCTGTTGAATCAGAAGCAGACGATATGAACTTAGCACCAACAAATAGTTCAACTGCTGTTTTGATGGTTGGTGATGCGATTGCTTGCGCACTTTCATCGATTAGAAACTTTGGGCCAAAGGATTTTGCTGTTTTCCATCCAGCAGGTGCGCTTGGGCGTAAGTTGCTTGGAGAAAAAGCTGTTTAAGTATGTGGATATCGTATTCACAAAGTTCCTCAAAGGTGAAGTGATAATCTTTACTACGCTATAGCTCTCAAACTGAGAAAACGAAAAATAGTGTCAATGATTTCCAGAGTGGAAATTGTTGACACTATTTGTTTGTTAACGTAAATGAGATTCATGGTTGGCATGTTCATACCAGTGTTAAAAGCAAAATTACATTAACAAAGCTGTCACACTATTTTAAGAGTCGCCATAGCGTACTTCTGCTGATACCAAGTTGCTTAGCAGTTTGAGTCTTGTTTCCGCCATTGTGTTTTAACAGAATAGTTATAATTTGCTGTTGTATTTCGTCTAATGTTTTACCTTCAAATAACGAGAGTGGATTGAAGGTACCCTTGTCACGTTGCTTTTCAATATAGCGATTTTCTTCGCTAAAGATCATTTGCTTGACGGATTCACTAGAAATAAAGGGACCATTCGCGTTGATAACAAATTGTTCTAGAACGCGTTTTAGTTGTGATAAGTTCCCAGGCCATGAATATGAATCAAGAATGTGCATGCCGTCTTGATTAATACCGACCACACTTTTTCGATGTTGCTTAGAGAATTGATAGAGGTACAGACTTATCAGTGATCCTAAATCTGACTTTCTCTGGCGCAGCGCAACGGTGGTAATTTGAAAAGCAGAGTGAAAAAGGTCGATTATTTGAATTTCTTTGTCATTTGATTCACAAATCAATATATAGATATTACCAGTCGTCTCCGACATCGCGTAAAAGCTATGCAGCGCCTTAAGTTGATCATCATTCAATGTTTCAACACCGTCAATAATAAACAATGAATGATGATCCAGTAGAGGTGAAGTATCGTCATTGAACAATCGCCAGTAATCAGATTTTGAGGTCATTCTGGTAAAGTCGATTTTCCAATAGTGTCTAAGCTTGATCAGTGATGCCATGTGTTCAGCCGCAGCGAGTTTCGCCGTCCCCTTTTCACCGATCAGGAGCACATTACTTTTGGCTTTCGCGGCTTTTTGTATGTCCTTAGATAAGTTGCCAATATTGACTGAGCTGACATCCTGTTTTGGTGCGGGGAGAAAATTACTTATTGACGCCGTTTGGGAAGAAGATATTTGAAGCGGACTGACTAATACAAACCAGAGTGCATTTCGTAGTTTTGCATTGATTCTATATAGTTGGCCTTCTGATCGTGAAAATAGTGTCAGCGTATCTGTTGGCGAGTTGGCGAGCTTTCCTTTTAGTTCGCGGAGAATGGCTTGGCTTCTTTTTTTGGAGAAATTTTTGTTGTGTTGATAAATTAGACTGCCTTGTTTACTTATAACCATAATGGTTTCATCAAATGCCATCAGAGTCTTGTCAATTAGACGATATTGTTCAGTCCTTTTCTGAAGTTCTGTTCCCAGGTAACGTGCCGCCACTAATGCGTTCTGAATACTTTCATCACCTGATTCAATCAAAATAGAGTTCAAATTGTTCTTTCGAGCTTCATTAAAAGTGATATTATCACCAATAATCATGCTGTACCCTTGTTTCTTAAGGCCTGCAATGATTTCCGGTAATTCTGCAGAAGATGAGATCGTGATAACTTGCAATTCTTTGCTAAGAATCTGACCTAGAAGTTTGATTTTCTCAGTGACATTTGAGAAACCGATAAACGCATAGTTATATTTATATACTTCTACAAGGCGAATGACTCTTAAGATATCCAGGAGTGACAGATCAATTTCAACTAGCGGTCTGTCTATATATTTCGCAAGTAGTTTTGCTGTACCACCGCGAGAGATAACAACATCAAATTTAGATGCTTTTTTTTGAGCGATAGCCAATCCCACACTCAGATCACCAACGTAAGACTCAACGTAAAGTGTTTTAAAATCCTCAGCTATTTCATCAATTTTTGTTTTCAGGTTTTGATACGGTGCAATTGCAAGTATTTTAAGCATCTTAAGCCTCCTGAGCGTTTTAGATTGAAACGCTTTTTAAAAATTACTTAGGGAATTTATCGAGCGTTTCAAAAGAGAGCACATTTTGAACATATTCCGTTTGAGCATTTTTTGCAAGCGCTTTACATTGTATTTAATGCAAGAAGGAGGTAGCAAGATGCACATTTTAAAAACGGTTAAGAAACTGCCGGGCGGAATGATGGTCGTTCCGCTGCTCTTAGGAGCATTAACAAATACATTTTTCCCTCAGTTTTTTGAACTTGGCGGCTTTACAGAGGCACTCTTTAAAACCGGAGCCATGGCATTGCTGGCAGCGTTCTTATTTTGTAGCGGTGCACAGATCAGTATTAAAGAGGCAGGTGTTTCAGTCTATAAGGGTGTTGTTTTGCTCATAACCAAAGTTGGCATTGGTGCCGTCTTGGGTGTTCTGGTTAATCATTTCTTCGGACTTGCGGGTGTCTTGGGGTTGAGCCCGTTAGCAATTGTGTCTTCGATGACCAACAAGAATGGCGGCCTGTATGCCGCACTTGCTGGTGAGTATGGGGATGCAACAGATGTTGGGGCGACATCGATTATTGCTTTAAGTGATGGTCCCTTCTTTACCATGATTGCCTTCGGAGCAACCGGCTTGGCAAAGATTCCGATAACGGCATTAATTGCAGCTATCATGCCAATCCTAATTGGGTTTATTCTTGGTAATGCCGACTCCGAAATTCGTAAGTTCTTGGCACCTGGGACAACCTTACTCATACCATTCTTTGCATTTCCGTTAGGTGCTGCTTTGAACCTTAGCCAACTTGTTGACGCTGGCATTAGTGGTATTATTTTAGGAATCTTCTGTACAGTTGTTACTGGATTAGCAGGGTATTATGTTTATAAATTGCTGAAAATGAAATTTCCTCAAGTTGGAGCGGCCGTGGGAGCCACTGCTGGTAACGCGATTGGGACACCTGCAGCTGTTGCTGCAATTGATCCCGCATTTAGACAAGTCGCTGCTCAGGCGACAGCCCAAGTTGCAGCAGCAATTATTGTCACCGCGCTTCTATGTCCTTTGCTTGTGAGCTTGCTGGATCGGCATGAGAAGAAAATCCATCCAGAAAGGCATAGCGAGTCAGTTGCAGAAAAGGAAATGGAGGTGATCGAAAATGAACAAGGGTAAGCATCTTATTATCGCCGATGATTTTACCGGTGCTAACGACACTGGCGTACAACTTAAGAAAAATGGTTTCCAGACTGAAGTGATGCTATTTCCCACTGGTGATACCATCGATCATGCCATTGTTCTGGATACAGAGTCGCGGACTATTCCGGCAACAGCAGCATTTGAAAAGGTTGCGACACTAACAAGCAAAATCATGGAACAAAATCAGTTTGATCTAGTCTATAAGAAAGTTGACTCCACAATTCGAGGCAATATTGCAGAGGAAATCCATGCTGTAGCGGATAAGTATCAGCCGGATTTGATCGTTGTTGCCCCAGCATTACCGACGGCGGGTAGGACGACTGTTAATGGTGTTCAGATGTTGAATGGAAAGCCGTTAATGCAGACGGACATTGCGAACGATCCGTTAAACCCCTTATGGACTGACGATATTGTTAAGATGCTGAAAAAGGAATTTGGATCAGAGGTTGCCCTTGCAAAAACCGATACTAACGATTTATCGCCAAGGTCGTCAAAGGTTCTGGTTTTTGATGCTATTACTGATGAAGATTTAACAGTGATTGCAAAATTTGCGCAATCTTTGAAGAAGCGCATATTGTATGTGGGCTCAGCTGGATTAGCTGGTGCACTATTCCAAAAAAGCAGGATTGCAAAACCGAGTTTAGCAGTCGTTGGATCTATTAGCGAAACCAGTTTAAAACAGATGGCATATGCTGTAGATGCTGGTACAGCAATCATAACGGTTCAGATAAACGATATGTTGAAACCTGATAGGAAAGCACTAATTACAAAATACCAGGCGATGGTTCGATCAAAACTGAAAGAAGGTAAAAATACTGTTCTTACTGTAACTCGACGAAAAGAAGACTATCAAAAAACAATTGACGCTTTTAAAAAAATGGGCACAGTTGATAGATCAGAAATTAGTCGGATTGTCCGAGAGAATCTTGCCGCAATTGCTTCTGGAATCGTCAAGAACGAAAGTATTAGCGGGCTATTCTTAACAGGTGGTGATACAGCGATCGAAATGATTCGATCATTGAATGCGAGCGGCTCTGAAATTCAATCAGAGATAATGCCAGGCGTTGTGCTAAGTAAATTAGTCGGCGGGGTTGCAAGCGGTCTAAGAATCGTGACTAAAGCAGGTGCATTTGGCAGCGAGGACACACTTTTCCAAAGCCTGAAAATACTTAACGAGGAAGGATAAAAATGACACATTTTATTGGGATTACAATTGGAGACCCGTCTGGAATTGGACCGGAGATTTCACTCAAGGCCTTAATGAAAAACGAGCAATATTTGAATGAAAGTATTATTTTTGGATCTAAGGAAATCATGACGTACTATGCCGATCTCTTAAAGATTAAGACGCCTTTGAATTTCATCAAAGATGTCGATCAGTTTGAAGCCGGAAAAATTAATATCTATAATGTCATGGATATTCCGTTAGATAAGATTCCAATTGGCGAAGTAAGCCCTATTTCAGGCGACGCAGCATTTCAGTTCTTAAAAGTGGCAATTGATTTAGCAATGAAGAAGAAAATTGGTCCTGTTGTGACAGCGCCATTAAATAAAGATGCGCTTCACAAAGGCGGGCATAATTTTGATGGTCATACTGAAATCTTTGCTGAGTTCACTGGCACTAAAAAATACACGATGATGCTATGGAGCAAAAAACTCGCGGTTGTACACGTTTCGACACATGTGCCGTTGCGTAAGGCATGTGACCTTGTGACAAAGGCTCGAGTTGAAGAATGTATTGATTTAGCTAACAGTGCGATAAAGCGTCTTGGTATAAGCAAGCCTAGAATTGCTGTTGCAGGTTTAAATCCGCATGCTGGTGAAGATGGCTTATTCGGCGATGAGGAAATTAAGGAAATCAATCCTGCCGTAAAGGAGAAGCAGTCACAAGGGATTGACGTGCAGGGCGCTCTGCCGCCAGATACCGTTTTCTTGAAGGCTTCACAGGGCAAGTTTGATATTGTTGTTGCAATGTATCATGATCAAGGACACATTCCAATGAAACTATTGGCTTTTGATGAAGGTGTTAATGTTACGCTCGGACTGCCAATTATTCGAACATCAGTTGATCATGGGACGGCTTTTGATATTGCTGGAAAGGGCATTGCTAATGAATCGTCGATGTTAGCTTCAATTGCGCTTGCGATAAAGTTCGGTCACAATGCGTAATTAATAGTTGTACCGTGTTGATGTTTGGAAAGAGATTTCTTGATGGTTACTCGTTTATGAGCGTATTTGAGTTGTTAAAATCAGTTGAATTTTAAGGTGCGCTTGCTTTCGGGCAGGCGCTTTTTTTGTAAAAAACTATTATGTACAAAAGTATCTATTCAGTTGATATCGTTAATAGAATATTTTGTTTTAGAATTAATAATAGTTAACGGGGTTCTCAAAACTTATGTAATCGGTTACAATTATAAATGAATCCATATCATACAAGGGGGACTTAGAGTGAGAAAAATTTGGATAGGTGTAGTTTCAATATTACTGTCGGTGGCGTTAGTGAACCCAGTCAATAGTCAAGCAATCACGATGACTAAGAAGCAGGCCCAAGAGGTTACTGAAACGGTTCAAAAGACAATGCCAACAGAACAGCGTGTCAGCGATTTAGAGGATGCGGCTATTTACTACTATTGGAATGGTGGCCAACTCAAGAAGAACGAGAAAAAGGTTTTTAAGGGTATCACCATCAAGAGTAATTTCGATGTCATTGAGCAGTTATTTAAAGAAGCAATCAAAATTGATCCGCAGAATTTGAATTTACAAATGGATCTAGCCTCTACTTATCGGATGCAAAATAATAATGCGGCTGCGGCAAAGATGTGGCAGAACATTTTGAAGAAGGACCCTACGAACTTTGACGCACGGCTTAAACTTGCTGCTTTTAGTAGCGTTACAGGTGACACGGCTACGTATGACGATAACATTGCCAAACTTCAGGCACAGAACGCAGAGAAGACCGCGACTTTCACGAAGGCGTTTAGCCAAATTGATGAGATTGGCAAGTTGGACATTCAGACCAAGATACCAAATGACTTGCCTAAAGATAGCCATCACTACTTTGTTGTTCTCGGTTATGCTTTAAGTCCAAATGGTAAGATGCAACCAACGATGAAAAAGCGCCTTGAAATTGCTTTGAAAGCAGCTAAGAAGTATCCCAAGTCAAAGATTTTAGTTGCTGGCGGCGTTCCGGAGAATAAGTTGACTGAAGCAACGGTTATGCAGAAATGGCTGGTCGCGCATGGCATCGCCAAAAAGCGAGTCGAATTAGAGGATTTGTCAACGAATACCGTTGAAAATGCCCTGTTTTCAGTGCGCGAACTAGTCGATAGAGGGGCAACAAGTGCGACACTCATTACGAGTGCCACCCACATGCGCCGAGCATTTTTACTGTATCGAATGGCGGGGGACATTGTTCTTGCAAGCAATACATCTAAGAACGATAAGGCACCTGTTCTCACACAGGTTGCGTACGTGGACGATAAAAAGATCCTTAATAACTATGGTACGCCAGAGAAAAATGCCATTACGGACGATGTGTTACGACTTAATGGCGTTTGGCAGTTGCCAGGATTGCAGCGGTAATTGAACTGAATGGTGAAGCATCGTTTTTGAAAAGAAGATCCAAATAGCATCAAATTGATATAGTCGTTCTTCAATTAATGGGACGGCTATTTTTGCGTGGCATTCACATTATTTGAATGTCAGAGGTTAACCTAATAACGTAAGGCGAAACGATACCCTTTTTATCTATAGAAGTTAATACTTGTAGTGCTTCGGAGGCTACCGAATCTTTTTGACGCGAGTTTCAGGTAGATGTCCACAAACCCAATGTCCGAACCTATGGACACCAGATTATGTCGATTGGCAATGGGCTTCACTATACTATATTTGTAAGCGGTTGCACGTGTGAGGAGGTGTTGCAATAGTGAATCATGTTGGGGATCTCGATCGAGCCTTGTTGGACTATTTGTCTCGAAGTGCCGGTTTTGTCAATGCAGCAGAGGTTGCGGCAGCACTAGGCACGTCAACAAAAACGATTTATCGCCACATTGATCAAATCAATGAGCAATCGGATGAACCTGTGATTCAAACGATTCGTGGAAAAGGTGCGAGGCTGTTGCCGAGTGCATTGCCTGATCTTAGTTCCTCCAATGAGCAGATGGACAGTGCTAGTCAAAGTAGTCTTGAACGAAGAAATCAGGTGTTGGAACAGCTGCTATTTCGAGCACCAGTAAAAATGTCATTGGATGATTTGTATACGGAACAATATGTGAGCGATGCGACGATTGATAATGATTTGCTGTATCTCAAGCGACGATTGGCCAAGAAAAAGTTGGTGCTTATACGGACCAGTAATACCGTTCATATCGAAGGCGAAGAAACACGAATTCGTGAACAACTCAGTGCGGTTTTGCAAAACATGTCCACGATTACCACTGGCGGCGCGATTGAAGGCATTACAGATTACGACCAGCAATTCATCACAAGACAGGTACAAGTGATTGAACAAGCGACCGGCGGCAAACTGGCTTATCCGTATAATGTGAATATTTTGTCGCACTTGTATATCTTAATTCAACGCGTTCGTCGTCAAGGAAAAGTTGAGCGGCTCAAGATTGTGAATAGCGTGGAAGTTCGCAAGTTGATGCTGCAGAATATGCATCTTTATCGATTGGCTGAAATTATTATTGGCAACACTGAAAATTACTTGGCTAAACAGTTGCCACCAGAAGAAACGGATTATCTCTTTCAATATTTAATTTCTTCAAGAATTGACAATGAAACGCCTAACGTCAAAATGCTTTCATACAGTCCCAAAGTTCATGAGGTTTCGGCTTTTCTCATTAACTATGTCAATAAGCACTTACCAACTGCGCATATTCAACAAACGACTTGGCGGGAGTTAGCCGGTCATGTGGCACCGCTCATTAATCGATTGGAAAACAATATTGCCGTCACAAATGGGTTGTTAACTGATATTAAACGTGAATATGCCAGTTTGTTCGAGGTTTTAGCTGAGGGTACACAGCAAGCAACTAAAAAATTTGCCTTACCTGAAATTTCTGAAAACGAGATTGGTTTTATCGTCATGTATTTTGCCCGGTTTTTGGAACAGCAGGATCATAAGATTCAAACGTTGGTCATTTGCGCCAGCGGTATTGGCACATCGGAACTGCTCCGAGTCAAACTAGAAAAAACATTTAGAGAATTAAAGATTGACCAAACTGCGACAGGGTTATTCACCGATATTGATCTGAACTCACTTAAAAATACGGATTTGATCGTCTCAACTATTGATCTAAAAGGTTCGCAGTATGACAAACTAGCAATCCCAAAGGTATTAGTGAGCGCTGTGTTGTCAAATTTAGATAAGGAGAAGATTCGCCATGCCATTAAAGCAATCGAGTAATGTGCAGTTGATCAAAATGAGCGCGCCATTTGATCAGACTCATCTTTTTCAAGTCATCGCGACCAACATTCAGCGAGATGTCCCTGAGTTGACGGCAGCAGAGGTTCGCCAACGCATCATGGAACGGGAGCACGAAGGAGAAACGTATATCGGCTATGGTGTTGTCTTATTGCACCTGATCTCTGATGCGGTCTCGGAGGCAGGGGTGCTGCTGATCAAATCCGCGATACCCATGCGTTGGCGATCTGCTTACTCAGGTGAGGATCATCTTGTCGATAAATTCGTGGTACTAGCCATTGCTGCTCACGGCGACGATGGCGCTAAGCTTCGGCCGATCATGCAACAGTTGGCGGACGAAGCATCAACTAATCAATTGTTCGAAATGGAGTGAATGTTATGGAGAAGACAAGCGTGAATCATTTCTTCTCGGATCGCGTGATTATTTTTGATCAAACGTTTTCTGATCGCAACACAGCATTGAAATCGGTTGCGGATCAATTATTAAAGGCGGGAGCTGTCGTGCCGACTTTTGAAAAGGCCATTATTGCGCGGGAACAAACCTATCCCACTGGCTTGCAATTAAATGATGGTATTGGCGTGGCGATTCCGCATACGGATGCCGATCAGGTTATCCATGATCAGATTGGTTTTGTTTCTTTAAAAACCCCAGTTGAATTTCGGCAAATGGCGAGTGCCACAGACGTTGTGTCTGTTAATTATTTATTTGTTCTGGCGCTCAAAACGGCGCATCAACAGTTGGATATGTTGCAGAAATTAATGGGATTGTTTGCTGATGATGCAGAAATGACAGCTTTTAGGAAAATTAAGACAGCAGATGACTTCATTCATTTCATGACGGAACAGGGTGTTTTGTAACGGCACGTGTGGGAAATTTTGCAGCAAGGCAGTTGTTTAAAGAGAGCGTGAACAAGCGCGCTTATCTGGAAATTTCTGCGACTGTAAACGCGTTTAAAGGAGGAGAACTTCAATGCAAGTACTTCAATGGATCGTCAATTTAGGGGCGAGTGTCTTCTTGCCAATACTATTGTTTCTTTTTGGACTCGCATTGCGAATCAAACCAGGCAAAGCGTTTAAATCCGCACTGACAATTGGGATTGGGTTTATTGGTCTGAACTTGGTGATTAATTTACTGACAACCAGTTTAGGACCAGCAACAAAGTCAATGATCAGTAATTATGGTTTGCATCTCAGCAGCATTGATGTTGGGTGGCCAGCAGCTTCAGCGATCGCATATGGCACAGCATTAGGCGCGATGGCCATTCCTGTTGGCGTTGGTACGAATATTATTTTGTTGATTCTTGGCCTAACCAAAACGCTGGATGTCGATATTTGGAATTATTGGCACGTCGCGTTTGCCGGTTCCATTTTGTACACACTGACAGGCAACATGTGGCTGGGGCTTGCCACGATGGTTGTGGTGACAATGTTCACTTACTTCTTCGCTGATCTGAGTGCGCCAACTGTCGGTAAGTATTACGGCTTGGAAGGCATTTCCTTCCCTCATGGTTTGTCAGCCCCGGGTTACGTCTTCGCGTTGCCATTCAACTGGTTGTTTGATCGGATTCCTGGCATCAATAAGATCCATCTGGACGCTGAAACAATTCAAAAACGCTTAGGTGTGTTTGGTGATACGACAGTCATCGGCGCCATTATCGGTTTAATCATCGGCTTTCTTGCCCAACAACCACTGAATAAGGTTCTGAATCTGGCTGTCAGCATGGCGGCGGTCATGATGTTGATGCCGCGCATGGTTTCACTGCTGATGGAAGGCTTAACGCCCATCTCTGAAGGCGCCAATGACATGATCAAAAAGCATTTCCCAGGTCGCAAGTTATACATCGGGATGGATAGTGCTTTGGCCATTGGGCAAGGTTCCGTTTTGTCATCAGCACTGCTGTTAGTGCCGATCACGTTACTACTGGCCATTGTTTTGCCAGGAAACAAGGTCTTACCGTTTGGTGATTTAGCAACGATTCCATTCTTCATCGCATTGTTTGCCGCCGTTTTTAAAGGCGATATTTTCAGAACCGTGGTGGCGGGGACCGTTGATATTGCGATTAGCCTCTATGTTGCGAGTTGGGCGGCGCCGTTGATCACCAAACTAGCCAAGGCTGCCAGTTTCAATATGGGTGGCAACAACTCTATCTCAGCCTTGAGTGATGGCGGATTGTGGACCAACTTTATCTATCTCATGATGGGTGAAAAGTTCCAGTGGCTCGGCGTCGGCGTGTTGTTCATCGTTGCTTTGGGTTTACTATTCTGGCTTAACAAAGTCCGGGAAAAGCAAGAAAAAGTTACAGCCTAAGTTCATTGTAGCTAGAAAACGTGATAGGCAGCCTGATTGTTAGGCCGGCTCGTGCTTACAAAAAAGGAGAAAAATCATGACACAAAAGTTATTAGTTATCTGCGGTACCGGTGTTGCAACTTCAACTGTCGTCATGGGCAAGCTTAAGACTTGGTTGGACAATCAAGGACTTACAAAAGACGTGACGTTGTACCAAAGCAAAGTGGCTGAGGAAGTCAATCATATTGATGATTATGACATCGTGGTTTCCACAACATTGGTGCCAGATTCGATTAAAGAGAAAGTCATTGATGGGGTACCATTGCTGACTGGCATTAATGCCGACAAAGTTTACGACAAGATCAAGCAGGATATTGAAACAGGAAAGGAGAAAAAATAATGCTCATTTCTTCAAAAAACTTGTTGTTAACGGCGCGCGAAGGTGGTTTTGCGATTCCACACTTCAACTTTTGGGATGAAATGTCAGCTCGCGCCCATGTAGCAGCTGCTGAGAAGAAAAATGTGCCGATATTGTTGGCATGGGCACAGAAGCATGAAGCCGATATTGATATTGATGAAGCTTTGATCCTAGGAAAATTCTATGGCGCTCATGCCAAAGTTCCGATTGTCCTGCATCTAGATCATGGGTTCTCACCAGACTTGGTCAAATATGGCATTGATCATGGCTTTACGTCGGTGATGATTGACGCCTCTGCTGAAAAGTTCGATAAAAACGTTGCCGTGACGAAGGATGTCGTTGATTATGCACATCAACGTGGGGTCGTTGTTGAAGCAGAAATCGGCCATGTCGGCACTGGTTTGAGTGCGGATGACGCCAATCAGTATACCGAGGTTGAGGCGGCAGTCGAGTTTGTTAAGCGTACCAATGTTGATTCTTTAGCCGTATCAATCGGCACCTCCCACGGGGTATATAAAAGTGCCAAAACACCACATCTGAATTTTGAGCGGCTCAGTGAATTGCGACAAGCAGTTGCGGTGCCATTGGTTCTCCACGGTGGGTCGTCATCTGGTGATGAGAATTTAAGCAAGGCCGCGGCATTGGGTATCACTAAGGTCAATATCTACACTGACTTGGCTAATACTGCCTTGCATGCAGCCCAAGCAGAGCCTTATGAAAGTGTTCTCAAGATGATCGAAGCCGAGCAGAAAGCAGTTGAAGCATTGGATGAGCACTATGTTGATGTTTTCAATACGGCTAAGTTGCATCAAATTGAAGAGAAAACGGTACTCGGTGCGCTGTGAGTTTCAATCTTTTCAAGAAAGGGTGATGTTGGAATGGCAAGTGTTAAGAAACCTTTTTTCATTGTGAATCCTAAGTCGTATCTTTATGGTGATGATGCCGTGAAGCTGGCAAAAATTGCGGATGAGATTGCTGCCGAAAAGCATCTTGACTGTTTATTTACGGGGCAACTGATTGATCTGCCACGGATCAAGGCGGCAACGAGCCACTTGATCATCACGGCACAGCACATGGACCCGCTGCTTCCCGGCCGTGGCATGGGCCATGTTTTACCTGAAGCCCTGAAAGCTGCGGATGTTGAAGCGGTTGTGCTGAATCATGCTGAAAATCCGCTGGAAATCGGTGTTTTGGATAAGACGATTACCCGTGCTAAAGCGGTCGGTTTAATGACAGTTGTCTGTTCCGATACGCCTTCTGAAAGTCGCGCGATTGCGAGTCTGCACCCAACCATGATGATTTGCGAACCAACCAGTTTAATTGGGACCGGAAGTATCAGCAATGATGACTATATTAAAGCGACCAATGATGCCGTTCGCAGTGTCGATCCTGATATTTTGATCATGCAAGCAGCTGGTGTCAGCACTGGCGCAGATGTCAAGAAGGTATTGGCATTGGGCGCTGATGGAACTGGCGGCACAAGCGGTATTATTAATGCCCCTGATTGGCGGGCAAAATTGATGGAAATGATGGGTGCAATGGCAGCATACAAGGAGGCACAGTTAGCATGACAGTTAAAAGTGAAGTGTTGGATCTAACTTCAAATGGCCATCGGGTGACATTTCATAATGTGACTGATCAAGTGAAACAATTTGTGAAGGCCAGTGGTGTTCAAAATGGCATTTGTGTCGTTCAATCGCCACATACAACTTGTTCGGTGATCTTTGAAGAGTTTACGCATGATCGGGACTTTAATGGCGACGAGTATCTATTAGTCGACATGAGCCGCCAGCTAGATAAGTTGGTACCACGAGAACTCACTGAAAATACGAATTATAAGTATCCTGGTCCTAAGCATATTGATTTCCTGCATAGCATTCAGGACAACCCGGCCTATAAAGGTGACGATGGCACTGTTTTGAATGGGGATGCCCACATTCGAGCTTCAATGTTCGGCGCAAGCGAAACTTTTGTGATTCGTAATGGTGAGATTCAAACCGGATCAGTTGGGTCTATTTACTTTGTTGACTGGGATCAAAATCGTGTCCGCACAAGACATTGCAATGTGCTGGTACAGGGTGAAGCTTGATGGCAGGTAGTTTTAGATAAACACCATTTTAACGAATTAAAAAACGCCTAGAATCTTTGCGACTCTAGGCGTTTTGCTATTTGGTATGGCATAATGGATGAGACAAGAAAGTGAATGACGGTTGGCAAATCCAACGTATTGTGAGGTGATCGCCTATGCGCGATGATCAAAATCTATACGAAGGGAGGTGCCTAGTTGTCCGTTGCTGACGCCTTGATGCTGATGCTGGTCTTTGGTGGTTTCATACTATCATTGATTGCGCTCATCGTCACGATTGTGGTAGCAATCCTAGACAGCAAAAAAGACCGTCTCTAGATTTCTGGCTGAAGTCTAACGGTCTTTTTGGCTGTAAATGAATGCCAGCCGTCTTAAGCGGCCTTGTCAAGGGAGTACTGGTTATGGCCGGTGCTCCCTTTTGTGTCTTCATTATAGCATGCAGGATCAAGGCGTCGCAATGATATCGATTTTAAATCTGAGGCAGCAAAAAGACCGTCACTAAAACTTTTGACAGAGTTTAACGGTCTTAATCGATTGTTCAACTGAATGTCGACCGTCTTCAACGGTTTTGTCAGGGGTACCGTTACAGGCCGGAGCTCCCTTCCGTGTTTCTAATATAGCATGCTGAATCTAAGCATCGCAATAACGTTGATTCTAAAGTGTGTGCCAAGTTAACTATAGTTGTCACTAGAAAATCGTGCCAAGCCACCAAAATAAGCAATTACCCCTCAATTAAAAGTAAACGTTTGCAATAACCGCGGTTATCTGTAAAAATTGATCATGGTGACTGGTAACCAGAAGGGGATGGCAATGAATGTTCGGGCTATTTAAAAAAGAAAAAAGTGATGTTTTTACAGCGCCAGTGACAGGCCAATTAATGCCGCTTGATACGCTTAACGATGGCGTCTTTTCAGAGAAGATGATGGGCGAGGGTTACGCGATTGCGCCAGAAGAACAAGCAGTTTATGCTCCGATTGCGGGGACGATCAGTTCGGTTTTCCCGACAAAACATGCGATTGGGATTACATCCGATGGGGGACTTGAAGTGTTAGTTCACATGGGACTTGATACGGTAGAGATGAATGGGACGCCGTTTGAGACTAAGGTTGCCGCCGGAGATCAGGTAAAGGCGGGGGATTTGCTGTCGACGGTTGATGTTGCTGCTATTCAGGCATCGGATCGCGATGCTGCGATTGTGGTGATTTTTACCAACATGGACAAGGTGAAGGACTTTTCACCCATCAAAGCAGGGCCGGTGACGCATGGCGATGCCGTGACGACATTAACCTATGCTGGCTAACGTAGAAGGTCGACCACTGGTAATCAAGGTGGCGGCTTTTTTATAAGGGCTGTGTCGTTTTCAGAAGGGATTTTTGAGTGTAATGAAATTCGATAAGTTAGTTTCAGGGAAAAACCTTTCTGAGACCGAGCAGGAAGTGTTGCACTACATGGTGGCCAATATTGATCGTGTATTGGACATGGGCGTTCGCGGTGTGGCGAAAGCAAACTATACATCGGCGACAACAGTCATGCGGTTGGCGCACAAAATGGGGTATCGCGGCTTTGTCGAGTTACAATATAAGCTTATGACGATGTTGCGGCACGATAGCATGGGAACAGCGGCGAGCGACCAGCAGGATCAGTTGTTGACGGCGATGACCAGTCACAACGATCTAAGCACCATCAAGACCGTTGCCCAGCGTATCGCCGCCGTTGAAGATCGTTACCTGTACGTTTATGCGGCAGGGTTTTCCGGTGTGATTGGAAATTATATGTTTAAAAAGTTTCAAATTCTTGGTAAGCGTTGCTTTTTCTCGACGCCAGGAGACTCGGCAGCGCTTTTGGAAAACTATTTGGAAGATCTCGGCTTGTTCCTAGTCGTTTCTAAGTCTGGCGAAACGCAGAGTGTCTTAGATAAGGCGAGATTGGTCAGCAGTTTGCCGATCCCAATTGTAGCGTTTACTGGCAACCCAGAAAGCACATTGGCTAAAATAGCCGACTGGACGCTGACCGTCCCGGATGAGTTTCCCTTAGACGATCTCAACCAACGTGCTTCGCTGTTTTATCCACGGATGTTGGCGGCGTTTGAATTGGTGATTGGAGAAGTTGAGAAGCTGGATTGAGCTAGGCGTTGTTGATGTCTGGTTTTATTAGCAGATATAATGACGAGAAGGTTAAGACATGTTAAAAGCCAGAGCGCGCTCCGAAATCCGGACCGTGCTCTGACTTTTTTACGTTGATAAATCGTAGTCACTTTCCTTACTGTGTCAAGAGGCTGTGACGTTGGCGTTCACAATCTCGCTATAGACGGAGAGAATGTTTTCGAAATCTTTTGGCGTGAGGTTTGCTTGGATCGAAACAATATGGCAGTCAGGTGATGGCAGCATAGATAGATTAGTAATCAGCATATCAACATGTTGACATTGTTGGCGCAACTCGCTGATCGTTTTGGCAGTGATCAGTGTCATATCAAGCCGAGATTTTAGATGATATGAAATGTCGTTCAGCAAAAACTGACTGTGTTCAAAACTAGTGTTAAAGAAAATCCCCGCCTTTACTCGTGGGGCGCTCGCTTCTAGCTGATCCATCAAGCCTTTCCAAGCGGTAACGAGCATAAACAGTAATTGATTGATCACCGAATCATCCAGGTAGATGTCGAGCTGTTCTCTGTTTAAACAAGCGACCAATTCTTTTTTGATGCGGCGGGCAAATCCTTCATGGTAATGATTTAGATTGACAAAGAAGTCTTCGCTAGGGTTATGCAAGATTTTAGCTGAAGTCCAGGTGTAGCTCGTTGCGTTGTAAAGCAGCAACAAAAGCTCATCTTTGTTAATTAGAACCAGTTGTTCACTTTTTTCGATCTTCGCGAAAAACGCCAGCAAAGTACGACGGACTTTTGCGATGGCTTCATCGTGTTCAGCTTTTTTTTGAAGATCATTAGCGGACCAAGCATATCTTCGGTTGAAGAATAAAAAGAATAACTGATGAAGAACGTCTTTGGTGCAGTCAATGTGATAGCAGACCGCTATTTTTTTACTTAACTTTTCTGAAAGTAAAAGGGAATACTGTTCGTCGATTTGATTGTGACCAGCTAAGCGGCGCCCTTTTTTAAGCCTTTTAAAACTGATGAACAGCATCGTCCGAAGTTTATTCAAGTAGGAAAAGACCTGCCGATCGGGGCTCTGTAAAGACGGGAACTGGGCGAAAAACTCCGAAATAAGCTCATCTATGACCCGAAGTTCCTGCTCAGGCGCGACAAGATCAAGGACATCATATTTTTCAAGCAAATAGCAATAATAAAAAAAGCGAATCTTTCTCTCATCGCCGACCATGTCCACTGACTTGGTATCAATCCAAAAACCGTATTTTTCCAAAGTTTGATTGATGACCGCTATCTTCCTTTTTAAGGTTGACTGACTAATGAAAAGTTTTTCGGCTAAAACAGCCAGCGTTGCATATCGATGGATACAAATATTTTCGATAATTAAAAAGTGCGCCGATTGTTTATAGATCGATGCGTAGATATAAAAAGAATTAAGTTGAGCGTCATAGGTCAATCGGATACCAAATTTCTGACTACTTTCAATTTTAGCGGGATTAATGTATTGATTAATTTCCCCGATGCTTTGGCGAATCGTTCTGGATGGAATACGCAATGTATGAGCGAGTTCGCCAATTGTCACCCATTCTCGGCCAAGTAAAAAGCGAACAATCCGAAAGTGTCTAAGCAAATTGCTTTCTAAAAGTTCTTCCATAAACTCTCCTTCTTTGCCTAACGTTAGGCAAAAAGTGAACTTCAACTAGGCGGTAAATTAGATTATACTAACTTTCATTGTTAGAAATCGCTAATATTGGGTGCATTATAACACCGTTTCGATTTGGAATTCAATTGGGAAGGTTGAAAATTTGCATGCGAAAAAACAAAAAATTGAAACTGGTATGCTTACTACTTTTATTAGTTGGCATTGTCAGCATTGGAAGCTACGTGTACTTGCATAGAAGCGTTCCCAATGTTGTTGCAAATGGAGGTGGTGCTGAAGACACTTCCTTCGTGAAGAATATGACGGATGAAGAACTCAAAGAATATCTGCAAGAAAAAGCCGACAAAAGCAAATTTCATTTAAAGCTTGATACGAATATGGTTTTCAATGCCGCAAATGAAGTCGGGACGGTCAATATCTTGAATCCTGCGAGCAACCAGTACGGTATTCGGGTGCAAACACGATTAGAAGGACAGAACAAAGTCATTTACGATTCCGGTTTAATTAAGCCCAAACAATATGTTGAGGCTGGTGAATTGAAAGCCAACCTTAAAAGAGGCGTTTATAAGACACAAAGCACCGTTACCTATTATGAACTTGCCGATTCTTCAACAAAAATCGGTGAAACCGCAGTTGTCGGTCAATTATCAGTGAATAACTAGTCTGCTAGTTATCAATAAAAGCAAACTAATGGAGGAACAAAAATGAAAAAGACAAAACTTCTGACACTATGCGGTGTATTAGCTATAGGGGCATCACTGCTTGGATCAACCCAAGTGTACGCTTACGAAAATGGCCAAAATGATCCTCATGCTGCTACTAACACGCTAGAAGTGAAGAAAACAGATAGTGCAACGATTTCGGCTGAAGGAACGTTTGAACCATTTGATCCTACCAAACTACCTGATCCGGCTAAACCAACGCCTAAAAAAGATCATAAAGCATGGGTCGATGTCAAAATTCCCTCAAAAGTTTTGTTTAGTCAAACCGACGTCAGTGAAGGTATTATTTCACCGAATTATGAAATCCAGAATCTATCAGCCAAAGGCGTCAAAGTTTCCATTAATGATTTTACTGATGGCGATAATGCTAATAAATTAGAGGGTCGCTTGGATCTAAATTTAAACTCAGACGGCAAAAAGGTTGCTTTGCGTTCAACTGACAAACAAAAAGTACCTTCTTTTCCTACTGAGATTGGTACGATCACAAGCCAAAACGGGAAAATCCAGTTTACTTTGGCTGGAAGTGTCAAAAAGGGTTTTGACTTCACCAAAGAGACAGTTAAAGCAAATTATAAATTAGTCCTTAAATTCGAAGTACAGTAAAGATCATGATGAAGAAAGGACAGCTTAGTTTCTTCTTGATGGCCTTGTTTTTCTTTATGAATATGCCACCGCATATAGGCCTTGCGGAAACCAATGCAAGTATTGAGGTGGAGGGTATCATTGGCAACCAGCCAGTTGATGTGACTGACAAAAACGATGCCGGCAAAAGTCCGATTGTTCAGCGCAAGGAACCTAATGACAAAATAAGGCAGGAGATGCCCGAACTGGGGGCAGATGCCGCGCAAGCGCAGGTATTCTTGATGTTGGGGTTACTGTGCCTTTCCGGTGCAATTTTTGTGTACTGGACAAGGAAATATCAAGGAGAAGATGGCAATCAGGGAACTGCCAGCAATGCCACCAAAAAAGTCGAACCTTAGCAATATGAGAATCAGCGTCATACCAGTCATCGAAAAAATTTGGTATAACGCTGATTTTTTAAGGAGTAAAGCAAATGAAGAAAATTTTGAATCTATTGCTAGTCATTGCCCTTGTTATAACTTCTGTGGCATTCCCGCGTCCAGTAGAGGCGGCCCGATCTTATCCAAATCTCGTGAGAAGTAAAACCGAGGCGCAATGGAAAGATTTTATCAAGCGACTTAAAGCGACAAAGGTTGGGAGTAAAGCGGGGGAAGAAGTAGAAGTGTCATTAAAACCATCGCCAACTTTTAAAGAAGAGAGAGTAAGCGGCAATCTTGTTATTGAAGTCGGCCAGGTTGCGAGAGAGATTGTCGAAGTAAAATCTAGTGATCCGGAGACATTATCAGCTAAGGTAGTGAATAAATCGACTATACGACTCAAAAGAGGCTTCGGCACTAATTCTAAAGTTAGTATTTCCGTTAAATATAAATTAGCTTGGAAATTTGATTTGAGAATGGGAAGCATATCCAGTTTTCAATATTATACTGAGAATTCAAATGGATATCCGGCAATTGAAACTGAATTCAGCGAATCTATGGAAATGAAAATACCACTTGGCTTTCTTCTAGCGCGCAACGCTAAATATGTTTTAGGTGAAAAGTGGAATACAGCAAGTCGTTCAAGGATGATGGTGTCGGCGACAGATGCCGATGGTAGCCCTGTTAATTACAGTGACAGCAGGATTGGGGCGACCATCCCAGATGAGCTTTCAAAGAGAATTAAAAATGGCAGAATAGATGCCAATATTGATTCGCCAGTTGGCCTGTTTTTTAAGTCATCGGGCGGGCGCATAGATTCGCCTGGTAAAGCCACCTCAAGCTATGGGAATACCGTTGTTCTACGGGGGTTTGAAGCTCAAAATGGGGTTGAGTCAATAAGAGATGCCGCAGGAGCGTTTGCCCTAATTGAAGAGGATGGCAGTCCTAAAATCATTGCCACTTCCGGTGCAGTTAACGACAATGACAAAATTCATCAAGAATTTCCTGGAAAGTTTTATGTTGAAACTGCTTTGTTTAGCATGAATAATGTTAACGACTTATCCCTTGCGGATCAAAACCCGACAAAGGTGATCACTGCCAACGGCGATGAAAAGAAACAGGATTTTTTGGATCGGTGGGGGAGTGCCCGTGCGATGTCGGTCAATTATGGGGATGTTTTCAAGGCAAAAGAAGCGGAGGGGAAAATTGGCTATACGCAAGCTTCAAACTACACTTCTTTAGACACCTATCAACAGCCTAAAGAAATCTTTTTTGAGGTGACGGATTTACAATTCAAGTGCAACAAATTAGTCAAATAGAAAAGACTCATAGCCTGAGTCCTTGTAAAATGGAATCACCACAAGACCAACTACAAGGAGAACTCGACTATGAGTCCGTACACCCATCTTACCTTAAAAGACCGTGAATCGATACTGCTTGGTATCTCTACAGGCAAAACTGGGAAGTCAACACTTTTTCGGACAGTTTGCTAAGCGACTTTTTGTGAAGCTTGGTCATACAAGGAAAGCCATGCTACTGGTGCAAGATAGTCTAAGCGTGCTTGTACCCTTACGCGGTTGTAAAAGGTCTCGATGTAAGCGAAGACTTGCGCTCTCAGTTCATTGATATCTTTAAATTGTATCTGATAAATGAGCTCTTTCTTCATGATGGCAAAGAAGCTTTCGCTCCAAGCGTTATCACCCGGTTTTCCCAATGCTGAGAAGCTACGTTGCCAATGATATTGGTTGACCAACTTTGTCACTGCTTTGGCCGTGTATTGGCTACCACGGTCACTATGAAAAATACACGTTTCTGGCAAAGCCCACCTTTGGTGGGCTTGTTTAAGTGTCGCTAAGACTAAATCCGTGTCCATATGATTGGATATTTGATGAGCTAACACTAGGTTGCTGTTCAAATCCCTTATTTGGCAAATGTAAGCTTTTCCTTCTGATGTTGTCGTCTGTGTAATGTCACTTGATAAGGCTTCAAACGGCTTAAAAGATTGGTGTTTCACTAGATTGGGATAATCACCTTGACGAGCAAGGCGGCTATCGGTCAAACTCTTCGGATGACGACAACGTAGCGTTGAATACAGACCGGCATCAGCCATCAGACGGGCAACTCGGTGATAGGAAGCTTTATTACCATTTTTACGCAATAAACCGCAGATGCGTTTGGGCCCGTAAGTGCCCTGTCCTTGATCAAAAAAGTGTTTGATTCGTTGACGATATTGCCTTTCTTTGGCGTTTCGCTTTGGCAAAGCTCTCCGCCAAGCATAATAACCACTCGTTGATACGTCTAACAAACGCGCCCACCTTACCACAGAAACAGAGGTTTCCCTCAACATAAAAGCATACTTATCGCTGGGGGTTACTTCTGGAGACTGGCAAAGTAGGCGGCGGCTTTTTTTAACATATCACGCTCCAATGCTAATTCGGCATTTTCACGTTTTAAGGCACGGTTCTCAGCTTCTAAAGAAGCAAACGGTGTTTGCTTTCCATCTTCGGTATATAGCTTCCGCCAACGATACAGGGCACTTTCAGGAACACCAAGTTCGGAGGCAATGATTTTAACTGGTTTGGAAGAGTTAAAACTCAAATGTACCGCATTTTTCTTAAAATCTTGGTCGTAGCGATTGCGTGAATAGGTCATTTTGAGGACTCCTTTCGGATAAATCAATTCTCTTATGTTTCTGTCCGAAATTCTAGTACAGACCCACTCTTGATACCATCGCCAAAGAGATAGGTCGTTCCAAGAGTACAGTCAGCCGTGAAATTGCACGTAACGGCGGCTGGCGGAACTATTCGGCAGCCACCGCTCAGGACCGCTACCGGCGGGTTCGCTTGGCTAGCAGGCGTCCTCGGATCCTCGATCGACCGGGGACTCGTGACGCTGTCATTCGATATATCACGGTGCTACATTGGTCGCCTGAGCAGATTGCCGGTCGCTTGTCACTAGAAGGCAGTCCTATTCGCATCAGCTATTCGACTATCTACAGAGGTATCTACCTAGATAATCTCGGTGTTCCATTGAAGAGCCATGGTGCTCGCGGGCTACCAAGGCTGCTTCGACACCGAGGCAAGACGCGCAAAATCAAAGGCACCATAAATGAACGCCGGGGGCGCTTCAATGACGTGCCATCAATTCACGACCGACCCCGGTCGGCAGAAAATCGCAGCTGGTTTGGTCACTGGGAAGGCGATACAGTACGCGGTAAAACAGGACACTCTGCATTAGTAACATTAGTTGACCGTAAATCACGCTATCTGCTTTCGAAGCGAACGGCCAACGCAAAAGCTGACACTGTTAGAGACGTCATGATTGAGCTGCTTGGTGCCTTACCAGCTAACCGAGTAAGAACAGTGACTCCTGACCGTGGAAGGGAGTTTGCCCGGTACAGGGAGCTGGCAGAACGTCTGAATACAAAGGTCTTCTTTCCTGACCCACACGCGCCTCAACAACGAGGAACTAACGAAAACACCAACGGACTGATTAGAGAATACTTTCCCAAGAACACAGACCTAGACCTTCAGAGCGACCAGGAAATTGAGACTTACATTGAACAACTGAATAATCGACCACGCAAGGTCTTAGGCTGGAAGACGCCATCAGAAGTCTTCATGGGTAAAAAGTTGCACTTGAGTTGACAATTCGTCGTGACAAAAAATGGGTACAAGCCATTAGCCATCAATCAATTAAGTTCTAAAAAGATCTCAGTCACTCAAAAAGATTCGCAAAGTACAATTGCGCAACAACTGCAAAATACTATTGACACTAAAGGTAATTCAAACATCACCATTGAAAAATTTTCGGAGTATCCTGATGTGGATACTGCAGGTGAAAAGACGGCTAAAGTGCTTGTGTCACAAACCTTATCGAGTGGCAAAAAAGTCAGTTATCCTTATGAAGTGCCAGTAACCGTGATCGCCAAGCCGGGCAAACTTAAAACACAGGAAGCTTTTTATAAACTTGGTGAAAAGTGGAACACAGAAAATCGTTCAAGGATGATGGTGTCGGCGACAGACACTGATGGCAGTGATGTGCCATACAGTGACGGCAGAGTCGGGTCGAGCAATCCTGATGAAGTTAAAAAAGCGCTCAAAGATGACCGAATAGATAAGCTCTTTAAAGCATCCGTTGAACTCGTCTTTGCGTCCATGGGCGGAACAGTCACTTCTATTAGTCCAGTTGAAGCAAAGTATGGGAACGCCATTGTCTTACGAGGATATGAATATGGCCCTCGTGATTCAGCTGGTGTGTTCGCTTTGATTGAGGAAAATGGTAACCCGAAAATTATCGCGACTTCGGGGAAGTCAACCGATAACGAAGCCATTCATTCCTCGTTTCCCGGAAAGTTTTATGTTGAGACTGCTTTGTATAGCATGAATCAGCATACCGAGTTAGTGCTTGATAAAAGTACGCAAACGATGGTCATTAAAGCGAACGGCGACGATAAGAAGCAAGACTTTTTGAACCGTTGGGGCACTTCTCGTACGCTGTCCGTTAATTACGGCGATATTTTTAAAGCCAAAGAAGCAGAAGGAAAAATTGGCTATACACAAGATTCAACATATACTTCCTTAAACCGCTATCAACAACCTAAAGAAATCTTTTTTGAAGTCACGAAAAATGGCTACCGGCCTTTGCAAGTTAACCAACTGACTTTTAAAGGGTTGGTCGTCCCACCAGCTGTTAAAAAAGAAGCGATTGAAAAAGAAGTCAAAAATGCTATTGATAAAAACAAGCAAGCAACGGTGACATTCGAGAGGATAACTGACTATCCAGACACCGCTCACGATGGGTTTCAAGATGTAAAGGTGCAAGTTTCTGAAAAGCTTACTTCAGGGAATAAGGTGTTCTTCACATACACAATTCCAGTTGTCGTTAAAGATACAGACGATCAATCGGATGATCAATTTATTCTCACGGCAAAAAACATAACCGCTTATTCTAATCAACTAGCTAATAAAACGTCCGATCAGTTGGCGGCGTTTATTTTGAAGCAAAGTCAAGCTCAGGCTTGGGAAAAGAATAAGCAGACCCCCTCCGAGAAAATCAAGGTGATCACAACGGACCTAAAGCCTGAATTTGGTACTTATCAGGCAACATTAGCGATTGGTAAGCTTCGAAAAGAGATTTCAATCAATGTCTTAGCATCAAACAATATGATCGATTTGACGATTCCGAAAAGTCTCGCCTTTGGTTCGACTGATGTTGATCAAGGTCAGATTGTCTCACCCAACTATGAGATCAAGAATCGTTCAAAGACAAAAGTCAAAGTGGTTTTGCAACAAGTTAAGACCACAACCAAATCATCGATTAAGTTAGTGCATGTTAATGATCCTGATCCAGTAAACGCCTCAGAAAGTGCCAGATTATTTTTGAAAGGCAACGAAAAATTTGCCGCAAATAAAATCCCGCTTGATGATTCAACAGCGAATCAAGAGCTAGGAACGTTAGATGATCAGGCTAAGACCAGTGTGTCGTTGTCGGGCCAATATTTCGGTGATTATTCGAGTCGGCAAAATCTGGCCATGGATTTAACCTTTAAGTTTGAGGTATTACATTAATCAGCGAGGCGGAACGAAATCATTCACTCTAGGATTTAAAGAATGAACGCTATGAAGACTTTGCCAATTTAGCCGACCTTTTCAAGGATTTGCATCCTGATCGTTAAATATACTGCCTACTTTTACGTGGCAGGCTGGCTGCATGAAGATTTTCGTGCAGCTTTTTTGATTCGTTTGGTGAAATTCAAAAAGTGGATTAATAAATTCTGTCGGGAAAATAATTTATTTTATTTTTACAAGCACCGCGTCAATATTAAAACGATTGCTGGTGTATACCAAAAGTTCACGATGATTGCGCTTCCAATTATGCGATGATAAGCTCTCTGAGATTATATGTTGGCTATTTTAGGCAGTTGAACGATTTAGCGGCTGTAGCTGAACGGAGCAACGTCTTGATTGATGATCACCTATCATCGAAAATCATTTTAACAGGGGGAAGAGCATGAAAAAGTTTTTGGTAAGTGTAGGCCTATTGGGAATGATGGTGCTTTCGACCGGGACGGATACTGGGTACGCGGCTGATGATAGTGCCAGCGCGGTCGCAACACCATCGTCGGCCACGTCGAGTTCAGAAATACTGAAGGCTGTTAGTGACGAACCGGTTGCCACGGAAGTTCCTGCGCAAGGGGCTAAGCCTATCGAGAAGGCAGCAACAGCAACAAGTACTTCCTCAGATCGTGCTGAGTATGCGACGATGCGCGCAAGATGGCGTGACCGCCTGATTGCGACCAAGCCAGATATGAGTGATCCCAATGCTAAGGCTTATTTGACAGACTTGGCAGCACAGAGTCAAACGCTATGGGCGACGATGGATCGAGGGGCTAATCGTAGTCGGCTTTGGCCGAAGAAAAGTTCGGACACGACCTCGGCGGATTACACCTCGATGTTTACCAATATTAAAATGTTAACATTGGGTTACTATAATCCTGTGAGCCAACAGTACCAAAATCCTGAGGTGTATCAGGCAATCATTGATGCGATTGATTTTATGGAGACGGCCAAAAAATATAACGGGAGCTATTCCACCGGCAATTGGTGGGATTGGCAAATCGGTTCGGCACAACAGCTCGATGATACTTTGATCCTGTTATACAATGACTTGCACCGACAGGATCCAGAAAAGTTGGTCAAGTTTGTGCAACCATTGTTGGGTTATGCCAAGGATCCTAATATTCAATGGCCAGCTTACACAGCAACAGGGGCCAACTTGACGGACATTTCGATTTCGGTTTTGGCTAGCGGGTTGTTGTTAGAAGATGACAAGCGGGTTGCCCTTGTTCAACAGAATTTACCTAAAGCGATGGGGCTTGTGACCGCCAAGGATGGTATCTATGCAGATGGTTCCTTCGTTCAACACACCTTTTTTCCATACAATGGCAGTTATGGCAACGAAATGATTAAAGGCATCGCGCGCGTTTCATCGACCCTCGTTGGTACGCCTTGGGCTATTAGTGAAGTTCAGTTCGCGAACGTTTTTAACTTAATTGACAAAGGCTTTTTGCAATTGATGGTGAATGGACGCATGCCGTCGATGGTTTCGGGTCGTAGTATTTCGCGCGCACCAGGGACGAATGCGGAAACCACGGAGTTGGAGACTGGCAAAGAGACGTTAGCCAATCTGACCTTAATTGCCAAGGCAACGCCAGCAACATTGAAGCAGAAAATTTATCAGGCCGTTGCCACTTGGGTTGCACAGGTGGGTGAGCGCTACAATTTCTATGACAAGCCACGAGATTACGCGGCATTAAATGGTCTAAAAACGGCTTTGCATCAGGCAACAGCTCAGAAAGATGACGTCAGTTCGCTGAATATTTATGGGGCGATGGATCGGGTCATGCAAAAAACGCCGACGCACGCGGTTGGCATCGCGATGTACTCCAATCGAATTGCCAATTTTGAATACGGTAATACCGAAAATAGCCATGCTTGGCATACGGCTGACGGGATGGTTTATCTGTATAACAATGATTTGAATCAATTCGGTGAAGGCTACTGGGCAACGGTTGATCCGTACCGCCTTCCCGGAACGACAGTTGACACGGTGTCACTGCCGGATGGTGCGAAGTCGTCTTCAAAAAGTCCACAAGCTTGGGTTGGTGGCGCGACTGATGGGACCACCGCCAGCGTTGGCATGGCATTGAATAAAGTCAATGAAGGTCAGAACCTGCAGGCGATGAAATCGTGGTTTTTGCTGGATGACCAGATCATCAATCTCGGTGCCAATATTAACGGGACAACTGCCGCTGATATCGAAACCATTATTGACCAGCGACAAATCAATCCGGCAACGACCCAGATGACGGTGGATGGTCAGGTATATACGAACCAAAAGACAGTCAGCCGGTGGGCAAATATCAACACCGCCGATCCTGAAAATAATGTTGGCTATATTATCGCAAAAGGCAATGCGCCCGTTACGATCAATCAGGCGACGCGGACAGGCACTTACAAAGATATTAATGGGTACTTCCCATCCGACACGGTTTATAAGCATACTTATGCAACGTTGGCAGCCATGCATGGCGCAACCGTTAAAAATGGATCTTATGAATATGTCACTGTGCCAAATGCGACGGATACAAAAGTCGCCCAGCTAGCGAAGTCACCAGACTATACGGTTCTCGCAAATACTGGCGAGTTGCAAGCAATCAAGACAAAAGATCAGGTGATGGCCAATGTTTGGACCAAGGCCGATCAACTGGATGGCCTTGTTTCAATTGATCAGCCGGCCGCGGTCATCATCAAAGCACTTGGCAACAGTGTTTATCAGCTGACGGCTGCCGAACCAAGTCAAACCGGTAACCTAATCAACTTCAGCTTTAACTACCCAGTTCATCTTCAAGGAAAGACGGAGGCGCTCTTTTCAACGAACGGCCATGTTTTGACCTTTAATCCGGCTGATTTGGCAGGCGCCAGTCGAGCGGTCACCTTTAAGCTCGATGTACCAGTTGACCGTACTACCTTAGCTGCGACTATCAAAACTGCAGGAAATTTGAAGGCGAAGGATTACACGAAAGCAAGTTTCGCGACCTTAACGCAAGCACTGACGGAAGCAAAAGCAGTCATCGCCGATTTAGCGACTGACCAGCAGACAGTGGATGATGCTAATACAGCGTTGGTGGCAGCCATTGATGGGCTGGTAAAAACTGCTGATACGAAAGCACTTCAGGCTGCTTTGACTGCTGCGGCGAAACTTGATGCGAAAACTTATACCGATGCTTCATGGCGGGACTTGCAAGCAGCGATTGATGCTGCAAAAGACGTTCTGACGCTTGACGAGCCGACCCAAGTTATGGTGGATCACGCCACGAAGGCCGTACTTACTGCACAAAAAGCGCTCGTCAAACGATCACAGACAGATCCAAGCAGCAAAACCTCACCGACCAAACCGTTACCAGCTGATAAAAACGGCCGGCATCAGAAAATGCAAGCAGATATGCCACAAACTGGCGATAAGGTCATTCAATGGCTAAGTTTGGCAGGCGTGGGCATGCTTTTGCTGATTGGCGGCTTGATGATTTGGCGTAAACGGCGTGAGCAATAGTCAGACGGGTTACAACACAAGCGGTTAGAACTAAAATTTATAACTGCCAAACGAAGATGAATAGTTTCTATGCTTAGTAGCACCACTTTTGTGCTAGCAGCTAAAGACAAACCAAAACAACCACCCAACAAGAAACGTGTTCCGAATCAGCGGAACACGTTTCTTGTTGTCTTGAAAGGGTTTTCACGATAAAACTTGTCTGTTATGTTTAGATCAACAAGAAAATATTTTGCTATTACTAGAAGAGGTGACAAAGATGAAACAGAAGGTTATGGACGGTTTGCAGCGCTTTTCCAAGGCCATGTTCGTGCCCGTGCTGATCCTGCCGATTGCGGGGATTCTGATTGCGATTGGGAACATCTTTACCAATCAGAAGCTGCTTGAAGTGGTGCCGTTCATGAATAATCCGGTGACAAAAGGCTTCGGCTTGATTTTGTCCGGATCGTTGGTGTCAATTTTAACCAACCTTGGGGTGATTTTCTGTGTGGGCTTGGCTGTTGGGTTAGCGAAGAAGAAGAAGGCAGAGGCTGGGTTTACGGCGCTGCTGACATTCTTGGTCTTCATTAACGCGATGAACAAGTTTATGGAACTGCGCGGGATTTTATCGAAGGCCGAGAATCTTCAAGGTACCGGTCAAGCATCGGTTCTTGGCGTTCAAATTCTCGATATGGGGGTCTTTCTAGGTATTATTTTAGGGTTAACGGTTGGCTTCATTCATAACAAATTTGTGGATACTGAATTTCGCAGTGCCTTTCAAATTTATGGTGGCAGCCGGTTTGTCTTCATTGTTTTGATTCCAGTTACTGTCATGTTAGCAGTCTTGCTGACGTATGTCTGGCCGTTTATTCAAATGGGCATTTCCAGTCTGGGGCACGTGATTAATCAAACCGGCAACTTCGGCCTTTTCCTGTATGGGTCGCTTGAGCGGTTACTCATTCCAACTGGTTTACATCACCTTATCTATACGCCATTCCTATATACCTCGCTTGGTGGGGTTGAAGAAATCGGCGGGCACATTTTTGAAGGCGCACGGAACATCTACTACGCCGAAATGGCTAACCCCAATATTCATCTGTTGTCACGTTCGGTTATCTGGGACGCGCGAGGCATCTCAAAAATGTTTGGTCTGATCGGTGCTTGCTTGGCAATGTATCAAATGGCAAAACCTGAAAACAAGAACAAAGTGAAAGCCATTTTGATTCCAGCCGTTGTGACCTCCTTTTTAGCAGGGGTCACGGAACCGATTGAATTTTCCTTCATGTTCATCGCACCATTGCTGTTTGTTGTTCATGCAGCCTTAAGCGGGTTAAGCATGGTGGTTTTGAACCTTCTGAACGTTCGGGCGATTGGTCCGAATGGCTTCCTTGATTTTCTGCTCTACAATGTGCCGCTGGGGGTCGGTAAAACCCATTGGCCAATGTATATCGTTGTCGGCATCATGTTCTTCTTTATCTATTACTTCAGCTTCAGATTCTTAATCGGCAGGTTCAATTTGAAAACGATTGGCCGTGAAGCTGATGCAGAAGAGACTAAGCTTTACAGCAAAGCCGAGTATCAAGAAAAGAAACAAGCTCCGCCGGTCAGTGTTCCTAAAGGTGCGACGGAAGTACCGGTGGCAACGATTATTGAGGCGCTAGGCGGTGCCGACAATTTTGAAAGTGTCACGAACTGCTACACACGCTTAAGAACTGTTTTGAAGAATCCGGAATTGGTAAACGAAACAGTCTTAAAAAATGAAACCGGTGCCAGTGGTGTCATCAAAAAAGGCAACAATGTGCATGTTGTTTATGGCCTTGCCGTTACGAAAGTTCGCGCGGCGGTGGATGAAGCATTAGGCTTTGATGCGGCAGAAGTTGAGTAGAAAGAGCGTGAACCAGCCCGTTTAGAAATCGAAGTGTAAGTGGCAGTGAGCGCGTTTAGGGGGACAATATAATGAATCAGAATAAACAATTTTCCATTGTCATTGCAGGTGGCGGCAGTACGTACACAGCAGGGATCGTGATGATGCTACTGGAAAATGCGGAACGTTTTCCACTGCGAGCATTGAAACTTTATGATCTCGACGAAGAGCGACAGGCGACGATTGCTGAGGCAATTGCTATTGAGCTAAAAGAAAAGGCCCCGGCGATTGACTTCACTTGGACCACTGATCCGCAGACCGCCTTCACTGATGTTGATTTCTGTTTTGCCCACATTCGTTCCGGCGGCTATAAGATGCGTGAGCAAGATGAAAAGATTCCACTTAAACATCACGTGGTCGGTCAAGAAACTTGCGGCCCTGGCGGTATTGCCTACGGGATGCGCAGTATTGGCGATATTATCGAACTGATTGATTTTATGGAAAAGTATTCGCCAGATTGCTGGATGCTCAATTACTCAAACCCAGCGTCCATCGTAGCCGAGGCATGTCGGCGATTGCGGCCTGACGCCAAGATTCTCAATATTTGCGACATGCCTGTTGGTACCCAGCGGCGGATGTCACAGATCATCGGCTTGCAGCCAAAAGATCTGGAAGTCCGTTACTTTGGGATGAATCATTTTGGCTGGTGGACCAGCATTAAGGACAAAGCGGGCAATGAATATTTGCCGCAGATTCGGGATTATGTGGCTCATCATGGCTACTTGACCCAGATCGAAGTCGACACCCAGCACATGGATGCCAGCTGGCAAGCAACTCACAAAAAGGCGCAGGATTTGTTGGCAGTTGATCCGCATTATCTACCGAACACGTATCTAAAGTATTATCTCTATCCGGATTACGTGGTGGCTCACTCTGATCCTGACTATACGCGCGCCAATGAAGTCGAAGATGGCCGTGAAAAGCGCGTCTTCAGTGCCGCCCAGAAAATTATCGATACCGGTACCAGTGACGTTGGCTCCTTCCCGATCGACAGCCACGCCTCTTTCATCGTCGATCTTGCCTGTGCCATTGCCTTCAACACGCATGAACGCATGTTGCTAATCGTGGAAAATAACGGTGCGGTGGCCAATATCGACGACGACATTATGGTCGAAGTACCGTGCATCGTTGGCAAAGACGGTGCCGAGCCGCTGACGCAAGGCAAAATCCCGATGTTTCAACGGGGGATGATTCTCAACCAAGCCATGGTCGAAAAACTAGTCGTTGATGCATGGATCAATCATGATTATCAAGAACTGTGGCAAGCCTTGACCTTATCCAAAACCTTACCAAGCGCCCAAGTGGCGAAGGAAGTCTTGGATGATCTCATCGAGGCCAATCGGGAATATTGGCCTGAGTTGAAGCATGATGAACATGAGGTGCACTTGATTAGTGAGAGCGCAGTGAGCGAAATTTAGGGCTTGGTGATTTTGAGGAGTTCTTTACAAAAATATTATTCGACACTTTAACGCAGACTAAGGGCCGTCAACTTCTTTCGGGATAAGGGATTGACGGTCCTTTTGCGAGTGCACGTTTTATCGTAAATTCGTGCTCTCTTCGCTGTGGCACCTTCTCTAAGGCTGCTAGAAAAACTATGAACCAAAAGCAAAATTGATGGTAGTTTTTGGTTATAGAAAAAGCAGTGTCAATTCTCCTGTACTTGCGCTTATAATTCAAATGACCGCGTTAGGAGGAAATCAGTTGAAATCAACATTGCTTCTAGTGGAAGACGAAGCTGCATTGGCAGATTCATTAACAACAGAGTTCGAGTTAGAGAATATGTCAGTTATTTGGGCAAAAGACGGCGCGGAGGCATTGACGCTGTTTAAGAACAATGAAGGTAAAATCAATGTCATTATTTTGGATTGGATGCTGCCTAAACTAGACGGGTTTAGTGTTTTGCGGAAAATCAGACAATCCAGCCAAGTGCCTATTATTATGTTGACGGCTCGTGACTACATCGGCGACAAGGTGGCTGGACTGACTGGCGGGGCCGATGATTACATCACCAAGCCTTTTGAAATGGAGGAACTGGTTGCTCGTGTCGAAGTCGCCTTGCGTCACAATCGGCAGGCTGTCTCACCAGCGACTATTTTTCAAGTCGATGATCTGCTGGTGGATACGGATAACAAACGCGTTCAGCGCGGTGAGGTGATTATGCCATTGACACAGCGCGAATATGAGTTGCTTGTCGAACTTGTTGCCCATCAGGACGAAGCTTGTTCGAGGGATGACTTGCTTGATGCCGTCTGGGGAACCGACTTTGACGGTCAACCTAATATATTGGATGTCTATATCAGAAACTTACGTCATAAAATTGATGATCATTCAGGTAGCAAGAAACTCATTCATACTGTTCGCGGCGTCGGCTATATGCTCTCGGCTAATGTTGCATCCATTTAGTGAGGCGATGATTGATTGAAAAAGAGAAAGCAGAATCAATCAAGTGCTGCGATCATGCAGCGGTCGTTAGTCAGTATGGTGGCCACGCTGACCCTTGCGCTAGGTCTGCTTATCGTGGCGGCAGTTGGCCATCAGCTTTATGAGCAAGTGGTATTGTCAACAGATCATATTGCTGCAAGCCTCAAGCAGACTGTGATTGACGGTGATGATGACTGGGAAAATTGGCGCAAAAACAGCACGTTAGATACGAGCTCAACTTATGTTCATGTTCATAATATGCGCCAAGATGCGAAGGTGAAAAATTATTACTCGCCTGCGACTAAAAAAGTTCAATTGGCGAAATCATTTCCGTTTTTGACGCAGTTGCGATATCAAGCGAATCAAGGATTGTTCTACTACCAAGAGGTTCATGCTAAAGGTATCCGTTATGAGATCTGGCAGAGCATGAACAGTTATCTGGCAGTCCTGATCAGAGTTTTGGTTGTCACGATGATCGTTTTGGTACTTGCCTTAGTCGTCAGTCCGATCTTTATTCGACGACTGGCACATCGCCTGACCGGTCCATTGAGTGACCTGTCGCAAAGCACCAAGCATGCAGCGGAGCACGCAAAGACTGGTGTGGTGATGTTGCCTGTGCCAGATAAACCGACGGAGGTTACTGATCTGGCAAAGGACTTCAATGACCTTTTGAAACAACTGCATGATCGGCAAGAACAGCAAAAGTTGTTTATCATGAACGCGGCCCACGAACTGCGGACACCGATTGCGACGATTCGCAGTCACGCGCAACTGATTGAGCGGCATGGGCGGGCGCATCCTGAAATTGTGCTCAAATCAGTCAACTATATCACTGAAGAATCCAGACAGATGCAACAGTTGATTGAAGAATTGCTGCAGCTATCACGCGCTGACAGGTTAACGCTTGATACGCATTTGTTAAATCTGAGTGAAACGGTTCAACACTTAGCTGAAAAATTGGCCAGTGCTTTTTCTCAAACCATTGAGGTACACGTGACGCCTAATATGTCTGTAGAAAGTAATGAGTCGGCTATTGAGCAGATTTTGGATAACTTTGTCACGAATGCTGCTAAATATTCACCGGCTGATACAATCATTGCGGTGAATTTGACGCGCGATGATGATGGCAATGCTGTATTGGCAGTACTTGATCAAGGCGCGGGGATTAGTGCAGAAGACAAAAGCCATGTCTTTGAGCGCTTTTATCGTAGTGCTAACGTCCGGGGCACGGTTCCCGGAACTGGCCTTGGGCTCGCTATTGCTAACCAGCTCGCCACGATCAACAATGGCAGAATCAAGTTGCGAGACAACCAACCTCATGGAACGATTGCCGAACTTATCCTGCCGCTGGCAACAACGAAGGAACGGCATCAATTGAATGAAAGCTGAAACGCCATCTGCAAAAAGATGGCGTTTTTGCGTGATTGGCAAAACGATTTGCGTCAAAAAATTAAGGAAAGATGTCGCTATTCTCGGCAATAGCATGGAGAAAACTAAAAAAATTTAGAAATGATTTATTTTGTCTAGGTAGTGATGAACCGATTAGACGATTAAGCTAGATGCTGTTAGCAAACACCAACCAAAGGGGGCATTTCAAATGGCATTGCTTTTACTCACAAGCTTTATCCCCAATCTTAATCAGCTGATACCGTCATTAATAGCCCACACCGGTAATTGGATTGACGTCATTTTGTTTGGCGTTATCTTTATCGAGACTGGCGTTGTCATATTCCCATTCTTACCCGGCGACTCGCTACTTTTCCTTTGTGGCTCACTAGCGGCGTTAGGTAATGGCGCCATTAACTACGGGTTGTTAGTCGGACTTTTGACTGGCGCTGCAGTCCTCGGCGATGCCTTGAATTTTGAAATTGGCGAACATTTTGGCGCTTACTTGACCACCAGCCAAAAGTTTAAACGAGTTATGAAACCAGCGTATCTTCAACGCAGTCAAACATTCTTCAAAAAGTACGGTCATATTGCGATTTTCTTAGGCCGATTGATACCGATCGTGCGAACCTTTGTCCCTTTCACAGCTGGGATCGGGAAAATGCATTATCGAGATTTTGCCATTTACAACATTCTTGGCGGCTTTAGCTGGGTGACACTGGCCACTGGCGCGGGGTACCTGTTTGGAAATGTGCCATTCATTAAAGCACATTTTGAACTCATCATGCTTGCAATTATCGGCATTTCCTTGTTCCCGATGATCGTGATGGCCATACGAAAACGGGGGATGACTGCAGATGAACATTAAAAAAGACTATTTCTTGGGCGGTGGATTATTACTGCTGTTTGCCTTGCTAACTTGGTCTGTTGTGATGCAGGCAGCGTGGGTCGGTGAGCTGGATCGCAGTGTTCAGGGCATCATCAAATATGACACTCAAATGGATACCCATATCTTTGAAGTAGTGGCGCTGTTGGGCAGCCCGCCTGTTGTGATCAGTTTGACCGCCGCGATCTGCGGCTATCTATGGGTCAAGGGAAGACGATCCGACAGCATCTGGATTGGCGCGTGTCAATTACTTGGATCAGGCCTTCTCTTACTAATTAAGTTGCTGGTTCAACGTCCGCGACCGATACATCAACTTGTTGCTGACACAGGTTTTAGTTTTCCAAGCGGTCACGTCATGTGCTCAATGGTACTGATGCTGAGTCTGTTAATGCTGATGCTGCCAAAAATTAAAGAACAAGAAAATCAATTTGTGGCAATCTTACTCAGTATGATCTGGATTGGCATGGTCGCTACCAGTCGGATTTATCTGCGCGATCATTTTGCTTCTGATATTCTTGGTAGCTTGTTACTCGCAAATGGTCTTTGGTTCGTTATGTTGCCGCAAGCAAGATACATTGATGCTTTGATTGTCAAACAGACAGCACAACGTTCAGCATTTCGTCCGCAAAGGGAGGATAAGTAGCATGCAAAAGTTAACAATTGTGATACCAGCCTATAATGAACAAGAAGTGCTAAAAGACACTGTGCCGAGATTATGGTCAATTGAACGAGAGGTGGTTACCCAAAATTTCCTTTCCGAAGATTCAGATATACTGATTGTGGATGACGGATCATCGGACAACACTTGGTCAATCATTGAAAGTTTCCATAAGCAGCACTCAAAAATCCGCGGATTACGTTTTTCACGCAATTTTGGGCATCAAGCTGCACTCATCGCTGGGTTGACGGAAGTGATTAAGACCACAAACATGACCATTACCATTGATGCTGACTTGCAAGATGATCCTGAGAAGATCATGGAGATGGTTCAGGCATACAGTGCCGGTGCAGATATTGTCTATGGTGTGCGCACCCATCGTGAAACTGATAGCTGGTTTAAACGTACGACAGCACAAGGCTATTACAAACTGCTCAGACTACTAGGTGTTCAGATGGTACCCAATCATGCTGACTTTCGTCTAATGTCCAAACGAGCGGCGCAGACGTTACTCACTTATCCTGAGCGAAACATGTTCATTCGCGGATTGATCCCGAAGCTTGGCTTTCAAACAGCAAAAGTCTATTATAGACGCACCCCGCGGCTCGCCGGGGAGTCGAAGTATCCGCTTAAAAAAATGCTTGCTTTCGCTTGGGACGGCATTACCTCACTCACCATTGCGCCAGTGCGGTTAATTCTTCTGCTTGGGACACTTGCTGTGATGCTGGCTTTTGGCATGTCAGTTTACTCAATCATCGTGAAAGTCCTTGGATTGACCGTTCATGGGTGGTCATCATTGATGGTTTCCTTATGGTTTCTAGGCGGTTTGCAGATGATGAGTCTGGGCGTCATCGGCGAGTATATTGGTAAAATGATGACTGAAGTCAAAGGACGACCACGGTATACGATTCAAACCCGCTTAGATTAGAAGTGATAAAAATGACAAAAATGGCTAAACATTCATGGATGGCAGTTTTCCTAGCAATTTGTCTGATTATCGGCATTTGCGGCAATTTAATGAAATCTGGTGCTGTTTTGTGGGGTGTCGTTGTTCTGCTCATCAGTGTCGTTACTTTCGCAGCTGCACACAACTTAGGTCCGTTGGTTAATCGATTGACTGCTAGGCAGATGAGGATAATGATCGGAATTGGCTTAACCCTGATGCTCGTGGGGCAAGTTTTGATTCTGATCTTTCTGCCAGACACGATTTACCATGATCCGTACCGAATTTTGTCACAGGCTGATCAAATGGCGGCAGGCCACAACATTTGGAACACGACTTACTTCTGGCGTTATCCCAACAATGTTTCGCTGACCTACTTGCTCTCGCTTTGGTTCAGGTTGACGAGCTTGGTGGGGATGTCAACGAACGCTGCGAGTCATATATTGACCATCACTTTGTTAGATACATTTATCATCATGACCTTAGTAACTTTGAAACAATTGAGCGAGCGCAATAGCATCGTGTTAGGCGGCTTTACATTCCTAGTCTTAAGTCCCTTCGCGTACACTTACTATTTACAGGTCTTTTATTCCGATCTGCCTTCTATGCTCATTTTACTCATGATTTTTCGGATCTTATGGCGATGGCGAATCAAGAGTAACCTGCAACGAATTTGTGCTGGCATCGGCTTGACGATGCTTGTCTTAGTCGGTCAATTGCTAAAACCAAATTTGATTGTTCTCTTGCCAGCACTTTTCATCATCGTTGTGATCCTGTGGCATCGAAAACTTCTAAGAACTACTAAGTTGACTGTGCCTTTTCTTTTGATTGTTGCTGGTTTCGGCCTGAGCGTGCCAACGACACAGGTGATTCATACTGCGGCTAATTTCCATCCAAATGCTGCGTATGAACTGCCAGTTACGTCTTGGATGCTAATGGGCGTGAATACAAACTCTGACGGGATGTATAGCACCAAGGATATTGAAAAAGCGATTACCTTAAAAGATAAACAGGCAGTTGAGCAATACGACATTCAAACGATTCAAACTCGAGTTAAGAAGCTCGGCGTCTTTGGATTAATGAAGCTTTGGCTTGTCAAAATAGGGATTCTCCTTAATGTCAGATCCATCCAAGACTGGTACAATGGCGGATTCCAATCGGCGCCGACTTGGTACGATCAGCATTCACAATTTCTGAGAGCAGTTACGGCTGTGAGTTATCAAGTTGTCACGATTGTGCTTTGGTTGACGTTAATCATTCGGTTGCTAGCATGGCGGCCAGATTTACGTGATGAAACTGCCTTGATAGGACTGCTGGCGATTGTCACCGCACTTGGATATCTCGCCTTCCATACCTTGTTATGGGAAACTGAAGAAAGGTACGGCCAGGCGATCGTGCCGCTTGTTCTTTTTGCCCTAGGTGCTTTGCCTAATACGGCGCGCAAACGTGTTGTCATTCCTAAACGGACGCGCAATCGGTTGGCAGTTGGATTTGCCTTGGCCGCTATTCTTGGGCTGAGCACGTTTTCGGGGTTGTTAGCGAAGGACTATCCGAATACGATCGTTGTGGCGGCGCAACGTTCCCAACTCTCCACGCAATATCATGCAAAGCCGCAACTAATTGCACCAAATACAGTGATGTCCGAAGAAATCAGCTTGAACGGTGCATCAAATTACCTATCAGTTCAAATTCACCAAGCCGCTGGCATGAAGGTAACGTTGACAAGTCTAAGTACTGGCAAAGTGTACAAGCTGAAACCAGCCGCTGCTGTTTATAAACTCGAAACCAATATTGCTGCGGGCCATTATCGAATTACGGCTAAAAACACTTCCGGCATTGGCCAGCAAGTCGATGTTGTGAACACCCAGAGATATCAGTTGGCCGAGTATCCATTGGTCGTCAATGGCGTCAAGAACGCGACGGCATCGTTTGTTTATACGAGTTTGTATCAACCAACGTGATCTTTTGTACCTTTTGGGTAAAGGCGTGCGGCCAACAAGCAGGATGCCGCGTGGCCAAACTTGCGGATCTATTAATTTGGCTTTTTCTACACAACTCGCCATCTGTCGACCGATTCATATTATAATGAAGGCAACTAAGCGAAAAGGATGGTTGGCCATGGACCAGAATAAGTTGAAGCAGGAAGCCGCGCAAAGAGCAGCTGAGTTTGTTGAAGACGGTATGACAATTGGTTTGGGGACAGGTTCGACAGTGGTTTATTTGGTCGAAGCGATTGCGCAACGAATCAAAGACGAGCATCTCAATCTAACCGGTGTCGCCACCAGTGTTCGTACGCGTAAACAAGCAGAATCGCTGGGCATCCCAATGAAAGCACTGGACGAGGTTGGCCAGATTGATTTGACGATTGATGGCGCCGATGAAGTCGACAAGCACTTTCAGGGCATCAAGGGTGGCGGCCGGTCGCACTTAATCGAAAAGATCGTTGCTATCAACTCGGCCCGCAACATCTGGATCGTGGATGAAACCAAGTTGGTCGATACCCTTGGCAAATTTCCACTGCCGCTTGAAGTGATCCCTTTTGGCAGCGGCAAGCTGTTGCAACGGTTGGCCGACGAAGGACTTAAACCGGCATACCGCTTAAATGAAGATGGGAGCAAGGCGTTGACAGATTCCAAGAACTATATCATTGACTTGCATCTGGGCAAAATCGAGCACCCGCATCTGCTGGCTGAATGGCTGAATAAGCAGGTCGGTATTGTGGAGCACGGCTTGTTCTTAGATTTGGTCAAAACCGTGGTGGTTGGCACAACACATGGTCCAGAGATTTTGGACGCACATCGTGGATAGCATTCAAAAAGTACGATGTTCTCGTTGGTGAGGGCATCGTACTTTTTGTAGATGGTTGGAGAAAACATATGCAGTCTTTAGATTTTGAACTAAGCGGCGATCCAACGCAAGCGCCGCAAATGGCGAAGTATATGAAGCATCAATTTCCATTTTTAGGACTCAAAACACCGGAACGCAAGGCACAGACGAAACCGTTGCTTAAAGCCAGTCGCGGTGAGGACTTACCAACGATTCGCGTTTGGATTGATGCGTTGTATCAACGCGATGCCCGGGAATACCAATATGTGGCAATTGATTTGGCGCTTTATCACATCAAGCGCTGGCACTTTTCGGATATGCAGGCTTTTCGACAACTTGTTGTGCAGAAAAGCTGGTGGGATACAGTGGATGCTTGGCGTAAGGTTTTTGCGGACTACGTGAGGCTGCACCCTGATCAGAAACTGGCAGTCTTTAATTTGTTTTTTAATCAACCGAATTTTTGGCTGCGGCGTATCGGAATTAATTTACAACTGCTAGAAAAAGAAACGATGGATACGGCGCTGCTTAGCAAGGTTATCTTGGCTGATTTGGATACGAATGAATTTTTCATTCAGAAGGCCATCGGGTGGTCTTTGCGGCAGTATAGTAAGTTTGACCCAGATTGGGTGCTCGCATTTATGGCTGCCCATTCGCTCAGTCCATTGGCAATGCGGGAAGGCAGTAAGTATTTGTAGAGCTCGTTGATCGGTAAGCTGCTTGAAGAAGTGCGTTAGGCACCAAAAAAGACCGGTAGACTTCTGCCAGAAATCTAACCGGTCTTTAATGACTGCAAAACACTATCGATTGACTCCGCTATTAGTCTTCATGCTGGCCTCAACTTCAGCATTTGTCACCAAGTTGAGATCACCGCCAATTGTCAGCTTTAGGACACTCGCTGAAATGGCGTAGTTAATGGTCCGTTGTGGTTCAAAATGATGAATGAGAGCGTGGACTAATCCGGCGCCAAACGCATCGCCAGCCGCAACGCCCTCAAAAATATGCATATCAAACGTAGGACCTTGGTAGACTTTATCATTTTGAACCAGGAGAGCGGTCCATTGACTTTCTTCGACGGAATGAATGTTGCGAACGACGCTGGCGACTGTGTGGACATTTGGCCATCGTCGGGTTACTTCGAGCATACCTTCTCTAAAATCCGCAAGCTGGTCAATGCCGGTTGCCATATTCCCATCAAACGCCTTGATGCCCAAGGTTGCTTCAAAGTCCTCATCGTTAGCAATGCAGACATCAATAAACGGCATGACAGTTTTGAAGAATGCTTGGGCTGCTTCAGGGGACCACATTTTTTCACGAAAGTTCATGTCACAAATAACCGTGATGTTGTGATCGGAACAATACTGGCAGGCAGCAAAAACGGCCGCTTGTTGTTCTGACCCGATGGCTGGGGTAATGCCGGAAAAATAAAAATAGTTGATATCGTTTAGCAAAACCGGCCAGTCAAATTCGTCTGCTTTCATCGTGGCAAAAGAACTGCCCGCGCGATCATAGACAACATTTGTATTCCGTACACTTGCACCTTTTTCAAAGAAATAGATGCCTAGTCGAGGACCACCCCAAAGGATTTTCTGGGTATCAACACCCAAGCCGCGAATCGTGTTGCGGGCGGTGTGTCCCAGCGAATTTTCGGGGAGTTTGGTTAAATATTGTACTTGATCACCAAGTAAAGCCAGCGACGCAGCAACATTGGCCTCTGCGCCACCATAATCAGCCGCGAATGCTGATGTTTGGAGGATTCGTTGTTGATTGGTGGGCTTTAATCGCAGCATCATTTCTCCGAGTGTCAGTACTGTTGGCATGCCATCATCTCCTTGTATCCTTAATTTGGGCAATTTTGGCGCGATATTGTTGTGCGGTGACGGTTACTTTTTCGTAGTCGCCTTGACTGGCGCCATCTACGAGATTAGAACCGGCACCCACCAGCATTACGCCGGCTTCAAACCAGTCAGTGATATTTGCTAATGAAACGCCACCGGTTGGCATCATGGCTAAGTTCGGGAATGGGCCGTGTAAAGCTTTCACCATATTGATCCCGGCGACACTGCCAGGAAAAATTTTGACAAGATCGACGCCTACTTCAAGGGCACTTTGAATTTCGGTTGGGGTGAAAACGCCAGGGGTATATGGAATAGCGTAAAGGTTACATATTTTTGCAACGTCAGGATTAAAACTGGGACTCACAATAAATTTGGCACCAGCGATGATGGCAAGTCGGGCAGTAGCGGGGTCAAGAACGGTTCCTGCACCGATGACGACATCTTGACGACCGGCGTATTTTTCGGTTAAGGTCTCAAGTGCTTCATTGGCATGCGGCACCGTAAAAGTTAGTTCAATGCCGGTAATCCCGCCAGCAATAACGGCATCACAAGTCTTAATGGCGGTTTGGGTGTTATCACCGCGAACAACGGCAACACAGCCAGTGGCAATTAACCGATTCAAAAAATCATATTTTTGCATGATGAATTCTTCTTTCCAGAGGATGGGTTTTTCGCAAAAGAGCTTCAAGCAGGACGATACGTCATAATCGAAGTCAGTACACTTAACCGAAAAAATGGTTCAAAACGAATTCAGCTAACCAAATAACCACCGTCAACTGGAATAATAGCGCCATTGATATAGTTTGAAGCATCACTCGCTAGGAAAACGGCAATGCCCATTAGTTCGTAAGGTTCTGCCCAATGACGAGCTGGAATTCGTTCCAAAATTTCATCGTTACGCGCTTTGTCCGCGCGAATCGGTGCGGTGTTTTCCGTTTTAATGTAGCCTGGAGCAATCGCATTGATTTGGACATTATACGCACCCATTTCTGAAGCAAAAGCCTTCGTTAAACCTGCGACGCCGTGTTTGCTTGCGGCATAAGAAGGAATAAATTTGCCACCTTGGAAAGAGAGCATGGAGCCGATGTTGATGATCTTGCCAGATCGTTGTTTGGCATATTCCTTTGAAACTGCTAAGGACAAGTGATAGACGCTGCTTAAATTAATCGCAATCACTTGATCCCAATCTTTATCTTTGGATTCAAGTAGTGGATTGCGGCGAATCATCCCCGCATTGTTCACTAAGATATCAATATGGCCCATCTGCTTGATGGCTTCTGCAACAACTGCTTCTGCACTTCCTGGCGCGGTGAGATTGACGTCCATGAACGCGACTTTACGCCCGCGCTTTTCAATTAAACGCCGCGTGTTGTCCCACTCGGCCTTGCCAAAGGTTGGGATAAAGATATCAGCGCCAGCTTCCGCCATAGCAACAGCGTAACCTTGGCCTAAACCAGTGTTACCGCCAGTGACAATCGCAACCTTGCCCGCGAGATTAAATTGTGACATTTTGAAATGATCCAGTTCTTGCTCGTGTTTCCGGATTTCTTCTTCAGTTTGATGAATTTCAGCCATGTGTATTGCTCCTTTTTGATAGGGTTATCTGTTGCTAACGTAATTCATTCATGGGTACTTGATCCATGTCATCATAGGTTTGGTTTTCGCCACACATTGCCCAGATGAAAGCATAGTTGGTCGTGCCAACACCGCAATGAATCGACCAGCTAGGGTTAACGACGGCTTGCTCGTTGAATAATGCGATATGTCGGGTTTCCGTTGGTTCACCTAAGAGATGCAAGACACGGGTGTCTGGTTCGGCAAAGTCAAAATACATATAAGTTTCCATTCGTCGTGCATGTGTATGGGCTGGCATGGTATTCCAAGATGAGCCGGGTTCGAGAACGGTATAGCCCATTTGCAGCTGACAGGTAGCCATTTGTGACGCGTCAATATATTTGTAGATCGTCCGCTTATTCAGATGTTGTTGATCACCCATTGGCTTGGCAAGCGCATTTGCAAATGGCAGCTTTTTGTTAGGATAAGTTTTGTGGGCCGGCGTGGATACAACATAGAATTTTGCTGGGTTGGCAGGATTGTCTGATGTAAAGACAACCTGCTTGGTTCCCATGCCAATGTAATAACCATCCTGCTTCACCATTGCTGCTTTATCGCCATCAACGATAATAGATCCCGGACCACCAATATTAATAACCCCAAGTTCACGGCGTTGCAGGAAGAAATCAACCCCTAGCTCTTTCGATAATTTGATTTCCAGTGAAGATTCAGTAGGGACCACACCCCCAAAGATCATTCGGTCGTTATAGGTATAGGTGAGCAGGATATCACCCGCGTTAAAAATCTTCTCCATCAAAAATTCTTGGCGCAATTTAGTTGTATCAAAGTGTTTAATGTCTTCGGGACTGTGCGCATATCGTGTTGCCATGTGGAAAGCCAAAATAATCCCCTCCGTGATTTCTTATATAGAAACATAGTTTCCTTTTCTGCTACCTCATCAATATAAAACGTTTTCAAAAAGAACACAAGCCACTAAAGCAAATTTTTTATGTGAGTGTCCAAAACGAAAAGAATCGATTCAACAAAAAATCAGGAGAAATTGAACAAACTAAACAGTCCCCAGAGAGACGAGGCAACGTCTTTCTGGGGACTGTTTGTTTTGATTGCGTAAGGTAAACAATTTCAAAAAGTATCTTGAAAGTTAAAGGGTATTTTCAATTGCGTGGCGTGTGTCCAACAGCAAGCGGACAAAGGCAGCTCGACGTTCCTTGGGAAGCCGATACTTCGGTGTGCTAATGCTGAAGGCACCATAAAGTTCACCGTTTTTTTGTAGTGCAGCACCGAGACAATAAACTTCTTCCTCGTTTTCCTCATTATCGATCGCGACACCGAGCTCTTGAATCGTTTTTAGATCTTGCTGAAGTTTTGTGGGTGTAGTGATCGTATGCGGTGTCATGGGCGTGAGTTTGTGAGACTTGAAGTAAGCCTGTAGTTCCTTGGCATCATACGTGGCTAGAACGGCTTTTCCCATTGCAGACGAGTACATGTTCATGCTTCCGCCAATAGTTGATTGCAACTTGATGCTGGTGGGGCTTTCCAATTTTTCAACAAGGATCATCTTATTATCGCGGACAATCCCTAAGTTAATGGTTTCTTGCGTCTTATCCCGCAAATCTTCGAGATAAGGACGTGCGACTCTGACAATATTAAAAGTGGCAATTGCTTTCTGCGCATATGGCACAAATTGCGTGCCGAGAAAATATTGTTTTGTCGTGGTATCCCGCCAAACAAAGCCAAGCGATTCAAGTGTTCCTAAGATCTTTAAAATGGTCGGTTTCGAAGCATGCAGTCCGCGACTAATGTCAGATAAGGTTGGTGGATCAGTAGTGGCGAGTAGGAAATCTAAAATATCTTTAGCCTTGATCAGCACGGTCCCATAAGGTTTTGACTCATTTGTTGTGGTGCCCATGCGTATCCCTCCAGTTGTAAGAGTTTATTATTTGGAAACCACTGATCATTTTAGTCACAATCAGCAAAAAAATCAATACTAATCCGACATTATGGATAATCGTCTTGTGAATACGTTTACTTTTTTGTTGACAGGGAAAATAATGCACGTTAAGATACACTCGTAAACAAAAAGAAACAGGGTTTCCTATAAAGAAATAAAGGAGGGGGCTATTTTGGAAATTGCGTTGCTTTCGGCGTCGGATCAAGTGATTGATACAAGTCGAAACGGTGAGTCTGACGGTTATCTGCGCTTGGATCATGTCTATGCAGAAGGTGATTATGTGCAAGTTGAGTTTGAGCGTCAGCTTCTGCCTGGTTTCTTCTGGGTCCAAGTCGATGCCGCATTGGTGCCCAGCTTGCTTTATTTTACCCAGTCAACATGGCATTATGTCATTCCAACTGACGAGCTTGCCGTGACCCATCCGGAGCACGAAAGCATCTATCCAGAAACAGCTTTTGCCGGTAAAACACATCTCATTCGCATCTGGAAGCCAGATGCGAGCGAAGTATCAGAAGAACGCAATGTGGCGTTTAATAGTCACGATCAGGCTGTACATTCCGGTGCTTACCCACATGCAAGTGCCAATATCGAAACAAGGCATGACCCAACTTTTGCCGCGCGTAATGCCATTGACGGTTATCGGCTCAATGATCATCATGGAAAATTTCCGTATCAGTCTTGGGGGATCAATCAAGACCCAACGGCAAGGTTCACGCTCACATTTGGGCGTCCGATCAAGCTAACGCGTTTAGCGATCACATTACGCGCGGATTTTCCTCACGATAGTTATTGGACACAAGGCACCTTGCGACTCTCAGACGGCAGTCAAATGCTGCTTCACTTTACTAAAACAGATCAACGGCAAATGTTCGATATTAACAAAGAAGGGATCAGCGAGCTTCAATTGTCGGATTTGATTAAAGCGGATGATGATTCACCGTTTCCGGCGTTGATCGAAATAGAAGCGTATGGTTGTGAGCTCGTCGAGGAGATAGCAAATTGAAAATTGAACCTTTAACCAATGCACAGCGTTTCTTTAATGCCGGCGCAGTTGACATTCATGCGGTCACTAACGCTTTAGATAACGTTGTTCGGCACCTCGACTTGAACATAAAGGTGTTAGGTGAAAGCTTTCCGGAGCCTTCCACAGTCCAAGAGCGCTATGCCGCTATGCCAAACACGGAATGGACGAATGGCTTTTGGACGGGGATGCTTTGGCTAGCTTACGAATATACAGGTAAGGACCAATATCGTGCGCTTGCCGAGAAAAATGTTCAAAGTTTTGCAAACCGAATTGACCAGCGAATCGCTGTTGATCACCATGACCTAGGCTTCTTATACTCGCCATCCGTTGTAAGTGCCTATCAATTGACAGGGAGCCAACTAGCTAAAGAAGCGGGTATCAAAGCGGCCGATCAATTATTGACGCGATTTAATGATAAAGGCGGTTTTATTCAGGCTTGGGGGAAAAAAGACGCTAAAGACGAAAATCGGTTGATTGTTGATGCCTTGCTCAATATTCCATTACTTTATTGGGCAACTCGAGTCACGGGTAATCATCAATATCAGCAAATCGCTGACCGACATTATGAAACCGCTTTACAGACTGTTTTTCGGCCAGACGGTTCAACTTTTCACACATATTTCTTCAATGACTTAGGCGAACCTGTTCGCGGTGCGACACGTCAGGGATATTCGGATGATTCGGCTTGGGCACGAGGACAGGCATGGGCGATTTATGGCACCGCGTTGCATTATTACGATACGCACGACAACGGCGCCTTTCAGACGTTCAAAGCGGTCACCCACTTTTTCTTGAATCGATTGCCACCTGATCATGTACCTTATTGGGATCTCATTTTTCAAGCAGGCAGCGGTCAAAGTCGTGATTCTTCTTCGGCGGCGATTGCCGTGTGCGGCATGCATGAAATGTTGAAGTATTTGCCAGAAGCTGATCCTGATAAATCTGTTTATCAAGTGGCCATGCATGCTCAGTTAAAGTCGTTGATTCAAAAATATGCGATGCCCGTGGACGGTCAGGCCGTTGAACCGTTATTACGCCACGGCGTTTACTCTTGGCATTCCAACCATGGTGTTGATGAAGGCAATCTCTGGGGAGACTATTTTTACATGGAAGCATTGATCAGATTTTATAAAGATTGGCAATTATATTGGTGAGCGTGAACCAATCCGGTTTTTGGGCAGGTGAACGCGTTTAGACAGAGCGCAAGCCAGTCAGTTTCTAGACTGAATAGCGCGTTATGGAGGGAAATGTTGATGGCAGAACCAAACATTAAGGCAGTTCGCTTAGACGAGCGGCTCATTCACGGACAAGGGCGTTTATGGATTTCGAATCTTGGTGTGAACCTTGTCATTGTTGCAAATGACGAGGTTGCGAAGAGTCATATTCAACAACAATTGATGGCTTCACTGATGCCAGAATCAGTGGGCATTCGTTTCTTCTCACTGGCGGAAACGATTGATAAGATTTTCAAAGCAGCGCCGCGGCAAACAATTTTCATCATTGTTAAAACCCCGCAAGATGCTTTGAAGCTGGCTGAAGGCGGTGTGCCGATTAAGTCCCTAAATGTGGGTAATATCCATATGAAAGATGGTAAGACGCGCTTAACGAATTTTATTTCAGTTGATGCGGATGATCTCAATGCTTTAAGAACATTGCATGAAAAATATCACGCAAATTTGAACACCCGCACAACACCGCTTGGCAATGATGTTGGCTCGGATTTCGATTTAAATGATTATGTTGCGACACACTGATATTTGAAGAGCGCGAGCAGGCGCGGTTAGAAACCGGAGCCTAAGTGGCCCCAAGCCTAAAAGGCTGGGCTTTGGGGGGGCCTTATGTGCAGGTTTCTGCGCCTGCGAACGCATTTAGGGAGGAAAGAGCATGACATATTCTATCGTTCAGGCGCTTTTGGTAGGCCTGTGGGCGGCTTTTTGTTTTGCCGGCCAGCAATGGGGCATTTATACTAATCGGGCATTATTTATCTCATTTGGCATCGGGTTAATCCTAGGCGACTTGCAAACAGCCGTTGTTTTTGGAGCCACTGCCGAATTGGCGTTTATGGGATTCGGCGTCGGGCCCGGTGGTTCTACACCACCTAATCCATTGGGGCCAGGTGTGGTTGGTACAATCATGGCGATCTCAATCAGCGGACTTAAACCAGCTGCGGCGTTATCGCTATCATATCCATTTGCAATTTTGATTCCATTTGTGATTACGTTTATTTTCTCGGTCAACGCCAACAACCTGGCGTGGTCAAGAAAAGCAATTGAAGAGGGAAAGTATCGTAAATTCCACTTTTTGGCAAACACAACATTATTAGGGTTCATCTTGTTTGCCTTCTGTTTTGGCTTTGCGGCTACCTTAAGTACAAGTGCTTTGAAAGTTTTTGTTCAGGCAATTCCACAATGGCTAATTAGCGGTTTAACGGTTGCGGGTGGGTTGCTTCCTGCTGTCGGGTTTGCGCTGATTATGAGCACAATGGCTAAGAAGGAATATATTCCGGCCTTGATTCTTGGGTATGTCTGTGTGGCTTATCTCAAGATGCCGGTTATTGGTTTAGCCTTCGCGGGTGCCGTTCTGGCTTTCAACAATTACTATAATGGTCGGCGGGCAGACAAGAACAAAGGCGGCAGTACCAGCGCAAATGATCGTGGTAGTGACGGGGATGAAGGGGGTATTGAAGATGGCATCTAGTCGGAAGCCGGTTTTAACCAAAAAAGATTACTTAAACTCCATTTTGCGATCTTATGTTCTGCAAAATGGACAAAATTACGGCACGATGCAAGGAACTGGGATGGCCAATAGCATCATGCCACAACTGCGAAAGATCTATAAAAATGATGAAGCTGAATTTAAACGGGTAACAACGTCTAACTTAGAATTTTACAATACCAATCCGCAACCTTATCCATTTGTGAGCAGTATTATGTTGGCGATGTATGACAGTGGTCAAGATGAAGACGACGTCCGCGCGATCAAGTTCGCGTTGATGGGACCGTTAGCTGGGATTGGAGATGCCTTGTCGCAGTTTGGACTGGCACCGTTATTCAGCTCAATCTTTGCGTCACTTGCATTGCAGGGCATGACTTGGGCGCCAATTCCGTTTATCTTGTGTCTGTTTGGTATTACTTTCGGCGTTCGTATGCTAATGGGCTACCTCGGCTGGAAAGTCGGCACGAGCATCATTGATACACTATCTGATCGGATGGCTGCCATTGCTGATGTTGCGAGCATGTTGGGGCTAACCGTTATTGCTGGCTTGTCTGTGTCCTTTGTAAAAGTGAATTTGGCATGGCAATACTCCCAAGTTATCAAAGGGAAAACACAGGTTGTGGCCGTTCAAACGATTCTCGACAAAATCATGCCGTTTATGTTGCCAATTGCTCTGACGTATTTTGTTTATTGGCTGATCACAAAGAAGAAGTGGACGATTTATAAAATTGTCATTCTGCTATTTGTTGCCGGTGTCCTGCTCTCCGTTTTAGGCATCTTGAAGTGAAATGCTCATACCAAACAGCCGTCACATAATGTGTAGACGGCTGTTTTCAGGAGTAGGTAAAAACAAGAAATATCAACATTTTATTGACGACCGAATAACTAAAAAAGGAGTCAACATTTATGAATTATGAAATAGTGATCGTGGGTCATGGCCGCTATCCGGATGGTGTCTTGTCTGCCCTCCAGTTACTGATCGGTACAACTGAAGGGATCAAGGCATTTAACTTAGATGAACAAACAACGCATGAAAAATTCGAAAAACAATTAACCGAGTTGCTCAGTGAGCATGAACGGGTTTTAGTTTTTGCCGACATGACTGGTGGTGCGCCGCATCAGATTGTGTCGCGTTTGGTTCTCGAAGGCAATCGGCCACATCAATATGTGATCTCAAGTGCACCACTCAATTTGATGTTAGATTTGTATGCCAAGAGCTTGACTGGGTTTGAAGATGACACGATTGAAGGTGAGCTGCAGCACACCTTGACGCTTTCGAAACAACTGATTGAGATTCTGCCCGACAGGATGAATACAAATTCAGCAACGGCGCGGGTTCCGGATATGACACATCAAGATGAAGGGGATGGTATCTGATGACCTTCTGGCAAATTATTTTAGCTATCATGGTCGTCCTTGTTTGCCTGCTTTATTTGGTTGCCATTCCTCTGGCAAAACGTTATGCCATGCAAAAACAAGCTGATGCTGTTGATCAGATGCACGCTAATTTACAAATAGGCGATCAAATTGTCCTGATTGATGGCATCTTAGGTAACATACAAAGCTTGAATCAAGAAGATGTTCAGGTTGAAATCGCTGAAAAGACAGTGATAACGGTTAAGCGGATGGGAATTGCTGGGGTGGTGAAGGAGGTGTCAAGGCATGGCAAAGCAGCGTTGGGCAAGGTACATTCAGCAACTAGCGCAGCAACAACATCTCACTAAAGACGCAAAGACAAATGCAGATCGGCTATTAGATAATACTTTTTTGTTCGATAGTCCTTATGCGATGGAACCCACCCAAATCAGCTATACTATGGATCCAATTAAATGGCAGGAGACGCCTAATGGCGATCCTGAATGGCTGTACATGTTAAAACGTCAAGAGTACCTTTTGGATCTTTTGGAAGCTTTCTATACGACTGGTCAAGTTAAATATCAAATAAAAATGAAAGCCCTTCTTTTTTCTTGGATCGGTCAAAATTTGGCGTTGCCCGAAACATGGCGAACAATTGACACAGGCATTCGATTATTAAATTGGACATCCGTTGTCGCCAATCTGGTGGAAAGTGAGCAATTAAATGCATCGGAGTCAGTTTCTGTTCATGATGCGGTGAAGGTTCAGGCTGACTATCTCCGCCAAAACTACACGGAAAAGTTTGATATCAGTAACTGGGGCATCTTAATCACGTCAGGTATTTTAACGTATGCGGCAAGATTCCCTGACGTCGTTGATCGCGACACGGTTACCTGGGCGCAACAGCGATTTGAGGTAGAACTGGATCTTCAAGTGGACACGCAAGGCATGCAGTGGGAACAATCGCCGCTATATTTGTTAGAAGTTTGGCGCAGTTCGTTGGCGGTCATTGCTGCTCAGCAACGAGCCAAGCAGACGGTGGCCCCGAATATTTTACAAAAAACCCGTGCCATGCAGCGGATGATGGCGCAATATGTCAAACCCGATCTGACATTGCTACAGCAAGGTGATACCGATGCCATTCGGATTGACAGCTTGTTCAACAGCTCCGCCGCTATCTTAAGTCAGCCAGCACAGTTGCAGAACCGATTAGAACCAGTTTTCGACTTTGGTTTATTAGAACTGGCGCATCAAGCGTGGCAACTGGCAGCCAAAAAAGCCAAACTTCCTCAACAATTTGCTGCACCGATCAGCGGCAATTACTTTTGGCGCTCAGACTGGGGTGAAAACGCTGATTATTGGCACTTATTCAATGGCAATCTTGGCAGCGGTCATGGTCATGCGGCCTTGGGGCACCTTGATTTGGTGATGGACGGGCATGACGTGCTTGTCGATGGCGGCCGATATACGTACGTTGATGGCACCGAACGCCGTTATCTGAAATCCGTTGAAGCTCATAACACTGTCATGCTGGATCACAAGCCTTTCAGTTTGCCAAAGGACTCATGGAAGTATCAGTATGCTGCCACACCTGTTACGAATCAGGTGATTGATTTTAGCGCCGGCCAGCTGATTAAGGCAGTGTATATTGATCGCGCCCAGCAAACACCAGTGATGGTTGTCCGGTATTTAATCAATCTTGCGGAGGAGAGATTGCGGCTGATACTGGACGTTGTTAGCGACCCTGGCTATCACACACTTAAACGTTTCTGGCAGATTGCGCCTGACCTGACAGTGACTAAGCAAGCGGAAGGGTATCAGTTAGGCAACGTAGCTAGCCTTGCTGTTACTGAGAGAAATATATGGAAAAGCCGGCAGTTGTTCTCACCACGATACAATGCTCTTGATCATCTGACACGATTGGAATCTGAAACGCTATTCAAAGATTTTACCGCACAAGCCGCAGTTTTTTCACCGGCTAATCCTGACATAGCGGTAACGCCGGTCCAAGTGCGCCATTCTGGTAACGATGATGAGATCGTTGATGACCGGTTAGCAACAGGATTTCGGGTTGATCTGGGTCATGATGTGAATTATTTGGTGACGCTACAGTCAGAGAATACGATTGTTGGTCGCAAGTTGTATTGGTTTGATGGGACTGAGGCTTATGGGAGCTTCAATCTTTTTAAGCGAAAGGGTCAACGAGTGGAAAAGCACTTTCAGCTTTTGTAGTGAAAACGAGTTGTTAAAAGGATCAAGCAAAATGCTGAGATAGTGAGGTTCGTACAACTAGTTGAGGTGATGACAACGAAAAAGGTTAACAAATTGCTAATCGGATTACTGACGTTGGTCTTCATGCTTGCAGGTTGCCAGGCAAAAGACACGCCGTCTTTCTTAGAAGTTGCCGGTGTTCCTGTTTCGCAAAGGGTCTATCAATATTTCTTGCAGAACGAAAAAGCCAGCACAGTGAGTCACTATATGACGAAGTATCACACAACATATAACGAGCACTTCTGGCTGACGAAGTATGGTTCAAAGACACCACAGCAGTTTGCACAAGACAAGGCATTGAGGACACTTAAACAATATATTGTTGAGGACAAGGCGCTTGTGACGGCTGGTCTGATAAAAAAGCCATTGGTAGCTTTCACAGATTTGAAGAAAGCTGATCAAACGGGAGCAAGTCTTTCTGGCATGGCTGCAGCGCAAAAAACACACAGCGCCCTGATGATGAGACTCAGATCTCAGTATGCAAAGAAATATCGGCAAACAATCACTTCAAAACAATTGGAAAATTTCTATTCTCAAAATAAGGATAAGTATTGGGGAAAGCCCAACTTAGTTAACTACCAGGCATTAACCTTTGAACGAGAAAAGATCAATGATCTGGGTAGATTCACGGCTTTGGTACAGCAAGTCAGTGGCAAAAGTAGCGATTTATCAACCATTCAAAATGATTTTGCGTCAAAAGGTTTTTCAGGAACATTCGTGATGGCCGATTCGAGTCATGATAAGGATAAGTACTACGGTAACTACTTACGTGCATCTAACAGTGGTGACGTTCAGCAAGGCATCATTTTTATTGCATGGACATCTAACGAAACCATGAGCCTTGTTAGACCAATTACTGTTACCAATGGCGGTTATTATGATTTTTCAACGGTAAAGGAAGATGTAGCAGTCAAGTTGTTGGAAAGAAGGCTAAATGCTAATTTGGCCAAAAAAGCTGCTCGTGCTGTTCTTCAGGTAAACAAAGCAGCCTTGTCAAAACAAAAGCTGAGTTAAAAAGATAACGCTATGAGGGGGAGTATGATGAAGACATCAAAGACAATCCGCGTTGGTTTGCTGGTTTTGTTGGCATTGTCCGTTGGGCTATTTGTGGCGGCTAGTGGCAAAGTAAATCGACTGAGCGCTGCTGAAAATCGAATCTTTTATATTGCCAACAATGGCAATGACAACAACGATGGCATGTCCGTTGATCATCCGTGGCGATCATTAGCAAAAGTGATGGCCACGAAATTTCAACCAGGAGATCAAATTCTATTTGACGCTAATGGTATCTGGAATGGTCAACTCATTCTTGATGGCACTAAGAATGGTGAAGGTTCCGCTTCCGAGCCAATCGTTATCGGCAGCTATCACCAAGGGGATGTCAGAAAAAAAGCAATCATTAATGGTATGGGAACAACTGCGAATCAAAGTCCATACCATCACCGTAATTTAAGTAATATCAATTTAATGACGGGGGCTGTTGAACTTTGGAATGCGAATCATTGGACGATCTCGAATATAGAGGTGACCAATTTTTCGAATGATGGCAATCGTCAAGCGATGCGAATTGGTATTTTGGTAGCGTCGGATATCAATGTACCATATCCAAGTGGGACAGATGCTGCGTCTATTCAACAGAAGCTAGCGATTTTCAAAGCCTCACATCGTACCGGTATTAATATTAGAAACAACAATGTTCATCATGTCGACGGTGCCTATCAAAGTGATCCAGTTCCAGATCAGACGGGAAAAATGGTGCCATCTGGCAAAAACTCTGGCGGTATTATTATCGTTGGCAATACAGACGTCACTGCTGAGAATAACGTGATTACGGATGTTTCAAATGAAGGATTACGTAATGATGCCAATGCGTCAGTCCTCCCTGGAGGCTGGGACCAATATTCCTTTAGAGCGAGTGCACATACGGCTTTCAGGAATAATTATATTCGAAATAGTGCCGGTGATGGCATTGTCATCAGTTCAAGCGAGAATGGGACTGCGGAATACAACACGGTAGAAGCAGCCAACAACATGCCTGAATCTAAGAACGAATCAGGTGCGAGCAAAAACTTTGCTGGATTGTGGTTTATGGGTGGTGAATATAATCTTGCCCAATATAATGAAGTGTTTGGCATTCCCAACCATTATCTTGATGGAGCGGCTTTTGACTTTGACGGTTTTGCATCTAAAGGCGTGTATCAATATAACTATTCCCATGATAATTCGGGTGGGTTCACTTTGTTTATGGGTGATCATCAAACAGATAATGTTTTCCGGTACAATTTGAGCGTCGATGATGTAAGCGATTTGCCATCGCCCGCGCTCAATCACCTGATTTTTGTGGTGTCAGGGAAAAATGATGGTATTGCTGGTTTTCCCTTGTTTCATAACAACACCTTTATCGTTGGTAAAGCTGTGAAAAATTTAATGGTTTCAAATAATGGCCAAACTGGTATTCGTTTTGTGAATAACTTGGTCTATGCACCAGCAGGTAATACCCCTAAATTTGTTGTTAATCAGGCTGGAAACAAGCGGCCACTATTTGCAGAAGGCAACTTAGATCACAATCTTTTCTACCCACAAGCATTACTTGATCAGAGTCATACTGATGCGGTTGATGTGAGTGACAACTTATTTGTCGATCCGCAATTAGGAGATGTAACAGCAAAACCTAGTGGCCTGATCAATCATAATACAGGCAGCATGTCTGTTGAATCGCTTGGCAGCTTTATTCCCATAGCAGGTTCGCCTGTTGCCAATGCTGGCCGCAGCGTGGCGGAGCTAACACCTGCAGCTATTCAAGCAAAGTTTCCGATTACTCAAGATTTTTCAGGGAAACCAATTAATTTCGAAAGACCAACAATTGGAGCTTTTGAGGCAACCAAGCCAACTATTCCTGTGCAAAAAGGCGAGTTAAAGACAGTCATTGACCAAGCGCTGGCGGTTAAAGAGAAGGCTAAATATCTTAAGGCAAGTTCAGATAACAAGGCAGCTTTTGATCAAATTCTTGCCAAGGCACAAAGCTTATTAACCAATCAAATTGCTGATCAACTCACGGTTAATAACATGGTATCGGCATTGCGAAGGGCGTTAGAGGCACTTGATGGGAAGGACGATGTACCCGGTACACCAAACAAGCCCGATCCTGAAAAAATGATGAAGTCAGAGACGCTCGTCAAAAAGAAGCAGCATTCAGAGACAGATCAATCAAAGGCTTTTCCAAAAACTGGCGAGATGATGATGAACAGTTTGCCGATCATTGGGCTCGTAGCGTTAATTGTCTGTGGCTTTGGCGTTATTGGCTGGCGCAAATACGTAGCGAACAAGTAGGAAAAATTATTGATCTCGACAACTACTTGCCAGCCAGAATGATAGACTCTTGTAGAAATGGGTCGGAAAGGTAAAAAGGGCACCGCTGTGAGGAAGACAAAGGGGTTCTTTGCTTATCTCGGTATCGGAAAGGCAATCCAAGGTATCTGTTGCGGTTCATGACCTCAGTTCGTTGGTGATGTGGAAGGATAGTCATTATTTGTAATGTTTATTGATTGTCCATGTGTCCGAGAAGGTGCTCAAACCGGAAAATAAAAAACGCCTGTAACCTTTACGGCTCTAAGCGTTTACCCGAATTGTATGGTATGATAGCGACAGCAGAGAAGTTAATGACGGTTGGCAAATCCAATCACAGGAGTTGGTGCTTATGAGTCACGCACAAAATCCAGTGAAGGGAGGTGTCTGGTTGTCCGTTGCGGATGCAATAACCATTATGTTAGCGTTTGGCAGTTTTGTACTGTTACTCGTTGGCACAGTGGTGATCCTTGTTCGCGCAATTCTTGACAATCAAAAAGACCGTCACTAGATTTCTGGCCGAAGTCTAACGGTCTTTCCTGATTGTTATTCAATGCCAGCCGTCTTAAACGGCTCTGCTAGGGGCGTGTCTATTACCTGCAGGCGCGCCTCTTTATGTGTTTATTTTAGCACGAAAAACCAGCACAAGACAACCAAAACGAAAATCAGTGGTGATCCTTGTTCGCGCAATTCTTGACAATCAAAAAGACCGTCACTAGATTTCTGGGAGAAGTCTAACGGTCTTTTCTGATTGTTATTCAATGCCAGCCGTCTTAAACGGCTCTGCTAGGGACGAGTCCATTACCGCGGGCACGCCTCTTTATGTGCATTTTAGCATGGGAAACCAACGCAAGACAACCCAAAAGAAAGCTAATTCGAAAGACTAACATAGACTGATAATGACCGTATTGACGCCTTTCGCTAATAAAGGACCCTCGCTGTCATAAAACGGCGAGGGTCCTTTACTTTTATGTATTGGCCAGTCGGTGGGAGGCCGGCTGGCGATTTCTACTTTGGAGGAGTAAAAATGAAAAAGTTGGGTTGGGGTTTGTAGGAATGAGTGGGTGGCTCATTTCTATGTTGCTAATACTACAGGCTAGGTGTGACGAAATTGTGACACAAAGATGGTCTTTGTGTTATTCAAATACAGAAAAATAGCAGATTTGAGCGGCTAGTAAAAAGGACTAAGCTATTGCTCTTTATTTTTGAGTCACCCTTGGCATCACCCTTAAATTTTGGTTTGCATACTAAATTTGCGAGAATCAATTTAGTTGTTTGCTAGCAAAATTGGCATTACTCTTGGTCAAAGTCAATAAAACGGTTGATGTTGATTTTTTGAACAGCGGCCATACCTCCATGTGAATTAATCCAGTCGTTCACTGTTGAAAAGGAAAGACCAATGGCATGTAATCTTGGATCGATAACAAAGCTGGAGGAATTATCATCAACTTTTCCATATGTCAATCCTTCAGGTCGGTGACCATCTGCTTGCATACCTAGTTCGACGTATGAAAATACTGGTGCTGCAGCACTTACTTGAAAAAGATGAGGCGCTACTAAATAAGGTGTACTGCCAATGCCTGCGGACATATCTTTTACAAAGACCACATCAACGCCGCTACTCGAATAAACAGCGTCTCCAGGGTAATTACTGACGCTTTTGTCGTTAAAATATTGCATGTTGCCTAATCCGTAATAGATAGCCGCTTTTGCTTGGTCAATTTTGCTCAACTTATCGAAATCAACATGATTAACGGCTTCTGCTTTACTCTTTGCTTCAGATGCGACGATGGCTGATGAAGCTGCAGCATCTTTTGACGTTTTATCTGCATAAAATTTTGAGTTTGCGGTGCTTTGTGCTTCCGAAACAGAGACTTGCCACTTTGACGCTTTCACTTTTGATGTCGATATACTTGATGCTCTTGAGCGCCCTAATGATAATCGGCGTTCTGCGTCGTTTTTCTGAATGAGTATGACGCCAAATGTAATCACCAATAAAATAGCGACACCTGTGATTGTTATCACCCATGTTCTTTTCTTCAAAACGAATACCCCTCCAAACTCACAATACCTGTTCTTAATGATATAAACTGCCTAGGGAAGTTGTGCCTATTGCTAAATAAAGCCAAACAAAAACCCGCGCATTCATACGCGGGTTTGCTTATGTATTGGCCAGCCGGTGGGAGGCCGACTGGCGATTTCTACTTTGGAGGAGTAAAAATGAAAAAGTTGGGTTGGGGTTTGTAGGAATGAGTGGGTGGCTCATTTCTATATTGCTAATACTACAGACTAGGTGTGACGAAATTGTGACGTTGAAATGTTCATTGTGTTATTCATACAAGGTGAAAATTTGACTGCTCATAAAGGCCAATGTGGTGACCTGAAGCGATTGGCCTTGTTACTTGAGGTTAGGTGGTGCAGTGAGTTCTAATCCAAACCATCGTTATACTTTTGCGTTAAAATGACGCTTTAGTTTTTGTCACAGATATTGAATATTGGTTCTTTAACGCCGTTCGCCAAGATAGCTGCGTGTTTCATAAGGCCGCAAAACGTCACCACGATCGTCAGCATAATTACTGATCATTAGCCGTGCGTTTTTAGGCAAGCGCGTGCTAATTGGGCGGGATTGTTCCTGATCGGTGAAGTTGTTGATAACGAGCAACTCTTGATCATCGGTAAAACGCCGATACATAAAGACATCTGAGTCGTCTGGATCCAATAACTCATAATCACCATAGACAATGAGAGCTGGGTATTGCTTGCGCAGCTGATTGAGCTTTTGATAGAAGAAAAAGACTGAATCAGGATCTGCCAATGCAGCCGCTGCATTGATGGTCTGATAGTTTGGATTGACCTTGATCCAAGGGGTACTCTTTGTGAAACCCGCATGTTGCGTGGCATCCCATTGCATTGGTGTGCGGGCGTTGTCACGCGAGCGCCGATGGATTCGTTTCAGCATGTCTTCAGAGGTCAGTGCATGCTGTTGATCAACGAGCTCGTGCCAGGCATTTAAAGTATCAAGGTCACGGTAATCGTGAATGGAGGAAAAATCGATATTGGTCATCCCCAGCTCTTCGCCTTGGTAGATGTAGGGCGTCCCTTCCATCATGTGCAAGGTTGCGGCGAGCATTTTCGCTGAGCGAACTCGGAAGGCTGGACGATCATCACCAAAACGCGAGACGGCTCGTGGTTGGTCATGATTGTCCCAATACAAACTATTCCAAGCTTTTCCGTGCAGGTCGGTTTGCCATTCGGAAAGCACGCGTTTAAGATCGGTCAACTTTGGCCGATGCAAAGACCATTTGCCAAACTGTGGATCATCGTCCAGACCCATATGCTTAAACTGGAAAACCATCTCTAGTTCGTGCCGATCAAAGCCGGTATATTTCTCTGCCAAAACAGGTGTGACACCGGGTGCCTCACCAACCGTGATGAGATCGTATTTTGACAACACCGTTTGATTCATTTCCCGGAGGTATTCATGAACATGCGGGCCATTTGCAATGAATCCCAATGAACTGCCATTAGGATGTTCAACGATGTAAGGATCATCAGTGAATTGCTCGGGTTTCGAGATCAGGTTGATCACGTCCATTCGGAAACCATCGATACCTTGCTCGCACCACCATGTCATCATGTCGAACACGGCTTTCCGTACTGCAGGATTCGTCCAATTGAGATCTGGTTGCTTGATCGCAAAAAGATGCAGGTAGTATTGACCGACTTCTGGCACATAGGTCCACGCAGAGCCACCGAAATCAGCCCGCCAGTTGGTCGGTTCATGACCGTCAACTGGATCGCGCCAAATATACCAGTCATGGTGAGGATCGGTGCGACTTTGCTTGGCAGCCTGAAACCACGGATGCTCATCAGAAGTATGATTAACTACTAAATCCATCATGACTTTCAAGCCACGTGCATGTGCTTCGTTTAGCAAATGCTTGAAGTCCGCCATCGTGCCAAACTCCGCCATAATTTTTTCGTAATCAGCAATGTCATAGCCGTTATCGGCATTAGGTGATTTATAAATTGGGTTGAGCCAAATAACATCAACACCAAGCTGTTTGATGTAATCTAGGTGCTCGACAACCCCGGTTAGATCACCAATGCCATCATTGTTACTGTCTTGAAAACTGCGTGGGTACACTTGATAAACAACAGCCTCTTGCCACCAACTTTTATGCATATGAATGCCTCCTTAAATGCGTTCACTGGCGCAGAAACCATCACGTAAGGGCCTTTGGTCGCAATGATGAAAAAGCAGCCATCACGCCCAAGTCTGCTTATACGCCGGTTTCTAACTGCACCGGTTCACGCGCGCTCGTTTTTGACGTCAATTTCAGTATAAAGGTTCATAACCATTACCCAAGTGAAAATGACGTAAAAATGTAATCATAAACAATTATTAATTTCAAGTTATTGTGCGTCAGTCGGTAGCGTGAATTCACGATTACGTGGCACGCGATATTTAAATGGACTTGGTTCGTAATCTTCAAAATTAGTTGGTTTTTTGCTGATAGGGTGGCATTAAAGCGACAAGCAGCTGAAAAAATAGTTCGCACATGGTTGATATTTTGCATCACATCTTCAAATGAGATATTTTTAATACTAACAAGCCGCAGCCACTGAGGTATTCCCATCATGACAAGGACCATACGGACTTTAAATTGCATCCTCAAAAAGGAGAACTTTATGTCAACAAATCACGATATTCAAGACAATCTCAGCAATTGGGATGACCGCGCCAACATCCATGCCGGTGGCGGTTATGGTGACATTGCTGGCTTTATTAACAATCCAAACGGTGTGACTGGCACAGTTAAACGCGATTTAGAAGTACTCTTGCCGCACTTGCCAGCAAATTCGGTTAAGGGTCAGCGACTGTTGCATCTGCAAAGTCACATTGGCACCGACACTTTGAGCTGGTGGCGCCTAGGCGCAGTCCATGTTCATGGCATTGATTTTTCGCCGAATTCATTACATTACGCCCGTGACATTGCCAAGCAAGCCGGCGCGGATATTACTTATGTCCAAAGTGATGCGCGTTATGCCGCAAAGGCGCTGGCTAATGAAGCTCAGGGGTTTGACGTGATCGTGACTAGTGCGGGTACCATTACTTGGCTGCCAGATTTGCAAGATTGGGCTAATTCAATCGCGGCATTACTTGCACCAGGCGGGATTTTCATGATACGTGACAATCACCCACTTTTGTTCGCACTGGATAATGACGGGCTTACCATCACGCAAAATTATTTCAGCGGGGCCGAGATCTCTTACGATTCAGATGGTTCGTACACGGCGGGATCAAAAGGGCTAATCCAACACACCCGCAACCACAACTGGGCACATGATTTTCAAGAAATAACGAGTGTGCTACTGAAGGCTGGTTTAACGATTGAAGCACTGGGGGAGCAGCGCATCACCGATTGGCAGGCATTGCCGATGCTGACGTTCAATCAGGAAGAGGACGGTTGGCAGATGCCGGCTGATCTGCCACAAATTCCGTTGACGTTTTCGCTGGTGGCTAGAAAACAAATATGACAAAGAACCTACCTGAGTAAAAATTGCTCGGGCAGGTTTTTTTTAAATACTGCGACTAAATGAGTCTTTTAGTTAACTTATTTTCCCGGAGCGTGGGTCTCATCAATCACGCGTACTGGTGCGATTGGGAGCGCTTTGAATCGCCTTTTTTGTACGTGATCGTGGTTTCTAAGCAACTTAAATTTGGAATAGTCAGCTTGAGTGACTTAGCTTTGAACTGGGGAAAAAATGATTTTAATTATGGTGATGAGCAAATCAATTTTTAGGTGGTTGGCGATACTCATGCGGATAGGTCAGCAGAATATGATTTTTTTCAAATAGATTTTGATAGGCGGCATTTGGCTTTTTATCTGTGATGATTTCATCAATCTGATTCATGTTCGTAATGCGAATGTAGTCACTTTGATCAAACTTAGTTGAGTCAATGCCGAAGATAACACACTTGGCATTGGCAATCATGGCTTCTTTGACAGCTGCTTGTTCCGGATCGGCAACATAAATGCCGCCTGCATCGATGGAGCCGGTCGAGAGCAGTGCAAAGTCCGGATGGAAACTCTGGATTTCCTCGATGGTCGTTGAGCCAAGGGTCGAAGCCGATCGTGGGGCCATTTTACCGCCAATGATAATGGTTTCGATATTGTTCAGTGAATTGAATTGTAGCCCCATGTTGACGTTGTTTGTAATCACATGCAGGCCGACTTGATTGTGCAACAGTTCAGGTAAGCTGAAAAAAGTTGAACTGCCGTCAATGAAAAAGGCGGCGTTGCTAGGAATCTTGTCAGCAATTTGATGACTGATAATCCGCTTGAGCCGCGCATTTTCGTTGCGGCGCTTTTCGTAGGTGAATTCAATGTTGTTACCTTGCAGGAGCTGAATCATCCCGTATTGGCGTTGAATGATGTTAGTGTTTTCAAGCTCAATCAAATCGCGACGCAAGGTGGACTTACTTGTGAATATTTGTCGACTGAGTTCAGCCACACTAATTTGCGGTGTTTCACGCAAAATTCTGATGATGTCATTTAGTCTTTCAAACTTAGCCGGTTTTTGTGACACAGTTAACACCTCCAATTTATGAATTATTATGAATCTATCTGAACAAATTTTAACCGCTTTCATGAACCATTGTCAACCTTGATGACTTCCACTTTACAGCGTAGACAAAAGGATGTAAGCGCTTTATCATTAGCTTTGGAAACAAGGAAAAGGTTCAAAAAGTTCCAAATGCTAAGGCCACTCGAAAAGATGAGGTGATATAAAGATGGACTATAGCACAATGATTCACAAAGATTTAATTTTTCTCAACGAAAACGCTGCCGATCGAAAAACACTGTTTAGAGATGTTGCCAAGAAGATTCGCGCGGCTGGGTATGCTAGGGACACTTATGAAGCTGCCCTTAACAAACGCGAAGATGAGTTCCCGACTGGGGTTGTTTTTCCTGAGATCTCGGTCATGTTACCGCATGCCGATCCTGAGAACGTGAATGAGCCGTTTATGGCCATCGTCAAAAACGCTCAACCAGTTCGAGTACTGCAAATGGGTTACAACGAGCCTGAGGATGCAACGGCGATGTTTTTCTTGGGGATTACCGATGCCAGTCAACAAGTCGGGTTATTGCAGGTTTTCATGGATCTGTTGCAAGACAAAGCGTTTGTCGCCAAGTTCAAGGCAACGACTGATCCTGAAGCAATGTATCAATTCTTTGTCGATACGTTCAAGACACAAGCTGCTAACAAATAACTGATCCAATCAAAATAAGGAGCAAAATATTATGGCTAAAATTGTTGTTGCATGTGGTTCCGGCGTGGCTTCTAGTGAAGCAACTGCCAGTCGAATCAAAGATTTTTTTGAAACTAATAACGTCAAAGGCATTTCGGTTGATGCGACGGATTTCAAACAGTTACCGGAAATTCTGCATAACTATGACGTCTATGTATGGATTGCAAAGCCGAATCAACAATTGGAGGATCTGGCCAAAGAAAACAACATCGCTGTTGTGAATGGGATGCCGATTTTCATGAACATGAATCCTGAAAAATCCTACAAAGAAATTGTTCAAGCATTGAAGAACATGCAGGCTGCTGGGAAATAACAGCCCATTCTACTAGAGGAGGTGGAAAATCGTGACAATCTTAAAAGACGTCGTTAATTATATCCTGAATTTGGGTGGACCGGTCTTCGTGCCATTGATCATGTTGATTTTGGGTCTGGTTGCCGGGTTGAAGTTCAAAAAATCAATTGTGGCCGCTTTGACCTTGGGGGTTGCTTTCTCCGGCATGACCTTGGTCGTTAACTACATGATGGAGGCTATTTCACCAGCGGCAAAATCCATGTCCAAGCTCTTCCATTTGAGCCTGAATGCGATTGATGCCGGCTGGACCGGGGTTGCTGCCATCACTTGGTCGTACAAGTCCGCGTTCCTATTTTTCCCGTTATTATTAGCTATTAACTTCGTGATGTTGACGTTCAACTGGACCAAAACCCTGAACGTTGATATGTGGAACGTTTGGAACAAGATTTTCACTTACGTCGTTGTTTTGTACTTTACGCACAATGCCTTCTTCGGATTCTTAGTTGCCGGGATTCAAATTGTTTTCGAACTGAAAGCAGGTGATATGTGGCAACGGCATATTGAGGATTTGACAGGCATGCCGGGTGTCACAGTACCACATTTTATCACCTTATTCGCGGTCATTTTGCAACCGCTTAATAAGTTGCTTGACTTTATTCCGATTATGAACAAGCCGTTTGACGCTGATGCGTTGCAAAAGCGAATTGGTGTCTGGGGTGACAATACCGTCATGGGTGCCTTGATTGGGGTGCTATTAGGCTTTGGTGCCGGGTATTCCGTTTCTGGCTCCTTGAACTTAGCGATTAAAGCGGCAACTGCGATGACTTTATTCCCAATGATCTCCAAACTTTTCATGACCGCCTTATCACCAATTGCTGATGCGATGAGCGGTTTCATGCAGAAACACTTTAAAGGTCGTGAGGTTTATATCGGCCTTGATTGGCCAATCCTTGCCGGACGTAACGAATTGTGGGTTACGGTGATCATTCTGGTGCCGATCATGTTGGTCTTCGCCATGATCTTGCCGCACAACACCGTCTTGCCATTCGCTGGCATCATCAACTTGTCCTTTGTTAACGCTGCGTTGTTACTGACTGGGGCAAACCTGTTGCGGATGATCACATTGGGCATCATTACTACGCCGATCTTCTTATATGGTGCCACTTACTTTGCACCAGTTATCACGAACCTGGCCAAATCAACCGGCACTGTTAAAGTTCAGGCTGGTCAGCAGCTTTCATGGTCCACATTTGAAGGGCCGGACTTCCGCTTGTTCTTCGCGCAAGCTTTCAATGGTCAGTGGTGGGCAATCGCGCTGGCGGTGCTTTGGACACTCGGGTTCATCTGGTTGTACCGCGATCAAATCAAGATCAAGTTACCGAGTCAACGTTACGGTGCACTAGCGCCGGTCACGGCCGCAGCTGCGCCAACAGCACCGGCTTCAACCAGCAGTGATGCTACCGATGTTGATCTGAGCGATCTCAGCGGTTTGGACTTCAGCGATGCGAAAGCGTCGAACGAATCAAAGAAGGCCGCCAAAGATAAGCAAAATGATACAGCTGATGATGTTGATTTGAATGACATTAGCGGACTGGATTTCAGTCAGACCAGTCATGATAAGAAACGCGGTGATAAAGGTGAGTAAAACCTTAGCATCATTCTTGGTTTTCCTAGATACGATTGGGATATCAATTGCTTTGCTAGGCGGTAACACATGGTTATGTCTCTTGATGGGAATTGCCACCGTGATCCTTTACGTCAAAGTCAATCCAATTTTGTTTGGCGATTATGATCGCAAACGCAAGGAAAAGATTGAAAAAAGACGGGAAGAGTTATTGGCGCGTCGGACAAATAAGGAAGGAATTTCAAAATGACCGAACAATATGTCTTTGAAAATGAGCGGAAAGATTTAGCTGAAGTGGCCCGCGAAATGTTCATGCGGAAGAATACCAATGTTGCAGGTGGCAACATTAGCGTTCGGATCACCCCTGACAAGGATTTTGATTACGGGGATATTCATATTAAAGCTGGCAAAGATTATCTGATTATGACGCCAACCATGATGTCTGAAGCCTGGTATGCCAAGTTGCAACCAACCCAAATTTTGGTGGTTGATCTTGAAACCGGCAAACTGATTGACGGCGTTGGTCGTCTGACCCGTGAAATCAACATGCATGAAGAAGCTTATCGGGCCAACGACAAGATCCGTTGTGTCTATCATTCCCATGCTGAAGAATCCATGTTCTGGGCAACAGCCGGATTGGATATGCCAAATGTCACCGAAGTTACTGAAGAAGTTGGTCCGATTCGGGTGCTGCCATACGCACCAGCCTGCTCCAAGGAACTTGCAGACACGGTCTACAATGGCCTGAAGGAAGTCGGAGATGCGGCAAAAGAGCACATCTTCCTCTTAAACAGCCATGGCGTTTTGATCACTTCCGAAGACTTGCATCATGCCACAGAAATTCTGGAAACCGTTGAATGGAATGCGAAGATTGCCTATCAACAGACGGTCTTCATGAAACTGGGATTGTTAGAAAGCTATCAGTCCTGCGGTAAAACAACTGATGGCATGTTGAAGGAACCTTTGAAAGCCTAGCGGTGGTTAAAAACTGAATTTAAACAATGTAGCAAGACAAGATTAGAACAAGTTAAAACTGGTAAAGAAAGCCGGACAAATTTTCCCATGCGAGGAAAATTTGTCCGGCTTTTGTTGTCTCATAGATTACCTGTCGAGGATTGAGGATTTCGGTGCCAAGGCGGAGCGATCGTGGGCCAGATGGGGCTCAGCCGTGCAAACAACACAGCGACTGGGCTTGTCGCTGATGTTGTTAGGCGACTTCGAGACCGGGCTTTGGGCTCGAAGCGCCGTCTCCGCTCTAGCTTCGCGTCGCAAGCCCCATCTGGCCGGAGATTGCGGAGTTTGGCACGGCAAGAGAAACGTTAGTCTGGCCCTTTGCGTACAGAGGGACCGTTTTCCTCATCTTGGCTGTCAGTAATCACAGCTTCAATGAATTCGCACAGCCCCAAACTAATGCGGTAAATCCGGCAAGCGGCGATGGATATTCAAAACGAATCGCGAGTGATCGCGGATGAAGCTTGAAACCGAGTATTCAAATGCGTGACCTTCTTGATCATAGGCGGTCTGCTCGATAACCAGCACTGGACTGCCTTGTTTGATTTGGAGTGCCTCGGCAGTTTCTTCATCAGCTTCGGTGGCATACAAGATGCGTCGGGCATCAGTTAACTGAACGCCCTTACTGCCAAGGTAATCATAAATCGAGCCCTTCAAGATTTTCTTGTCAAGCGGCGCGATGTTGGTCGGCATGGTGGTGTGTTCTAGACTGTAAAAATGCCCGTTCACGAGGCGAACCCGTTTGATATCGTAGACAGGTTCATTACTTTTAATGCCAAGATTTTTTTGCTCAGTTGCGCTTGGTAAACGGGCGTCAAAATAAAGCAGCTTGCTGGTGATTTTTTGATCACGATGCGAATAAGTCACGCCAATTGGCGCATCAAGCGGCAACAATTCCTTGTCGTCGTCTGGTGCTTGAGCGCGCACAAAGCTGCCTGATCCTTGTTTGGTATAGATTAGCCCTTCATCTTGCAACATACGAAGGGCTTTTTTGATGGTCAAACGACTTGTGTGGTAGGTTCTGGCGAGAACTTCCTGAGTTGGCAGCGGTTTGCCTGCGCGATAATGATTTGTCAGGATGTCTTTTTTGATGTCGGAATAGATTTCCCAATATAGATACAACGATGTCACCTCAGCTGGATTATTTGTTCACTAATTGTAACACAAGCCAGATATTTGGTAAGTCATCCCGTTAAATATCTAAATATTTGTATATTAACATTTTTCTATTTCGCAAAATTTGTATACACAAGATAAAAAATAAGTCTTTACAAAAAATGAAAGCGCCTTTAAACTGACAATATCACAGCGCGTTGTCCCAACAAAATCTACTTAGGGGTGGTTAATGATGAAGTTCAATGTTGATAAGCTTCAAGAACCGTTGCTTAAAGCATCAATGTGGGTTCAAAACAACACGATTTTACAGGCGGTCAAGAACGCCTTTGTTCGAACGATTCCGTTTACAGTGATTGGGTCTTTTTCTAACTTAATCAAGATGCAGTTGGATGCCTTGATTAAGTCTCAAAATCTTCATTGGGGATGGCTGACAAGTATTAGCAATTTATTTGGTTATTTGGGCGTTGCAACACTTGGCATCGTTGGGTTGATTGTCGTGATCTCAAGCGCCTATTCCTACGCAGTTGAATTAAAACAGCGCGATGAAAACAAGAGTATGAACATTATTATCGCCACATTGTTAGCCTTCTCTGCATATTTTGTGATGGTACCCAATAATGTGAACTTTGCCGATCCTAAGGCGAAGGTGATTGAAGGCTTCGCGTCATCACTTTTTAGTTATGAAGGGATGTTTACCGGCTTGATTGTCGGAATGTTGGCTGTTGCCCTTTTCGCGGCATTTAGCCGTTCCAAATTCACGATCAAAATGCCCGGCAGCGTCCCACAAAATGTTTTTGATTCATTTTTTGCCTTAATTCCAATGGCAGAAGTGTTGTTGCTCTTTGGGCTTGCTCGAATTGGATTGCAGGCGATGGGGTATGCAAGCTTAATTCAATTGATCGCGACGGTCGTGATTAAGCCGCTGTTGACCGTGGGTACAGGATTACCAGCTATCATTGTTGTCATCTTACTAGAACAAATTCTGTGGTTCCTTGGCTTGCACGGCTTCAACATTGTTTGGGGGATCGTATCGGCCTTCTGGTTACCGCTATTCTTACAAAATGTTGCTAAGTTTGCTGAAACCAAAAGTTTTGCCGATATTTCGATCGCGCCTAACACCATGACGAATGTGTACGCCATGATTGGCGGGTCCGGTGCTACCTTTGGCCTCATCATTGCCATGTTGATTTTCGCTAAAAAAGGCGAAAAGGAGCGCGAAGTTGCAAAATTGGCGCTGGTGCCAGGTTGCTTCGGTATTAATGAACCGGTGATCTTCGGACTGCCAATTGTTTTGAATCCGATCATGTTCATTCCTTGGATTGTCGTACCGCTGTTTAATGCCATTGTGGCTTATGTAGTGACGTCAATCGGTTGGGTTGTGCCGCTGGTGGTACTTAACTCGGGTAATGAACCGATCTTCTTTAGTACCTGGATTCTTGGCGGCTTGCATATGAGTCCCGTCATTCTCGCCTTGGTATTAGTGATCTTTGATGTTTTCCTTTACGCACCGTTTGTCATTATGAATCAACGCAACGAGCGACAAATGGCAGCAGCTTAATGAGTTGCAAACTTAACGAGCGATAAAGAATAGAAAGAAGTTTATTTGATGCAGAAAGTTCATGTTATTGCCCATACACATTGGGATTTCGAATGGTATTTCACGCGCCAGCAAGCACGGGTTCAATTTGCCTATCACATGGCAGAAGTTTTACAGGCACTCGCCGATAATCAGCTGGATAGTTACCTTTTAGATGGGCAATTGGCGATTGTCGACGATTATCTGCAGACAAACCCGGACAAACGAGCAGCCATGATGCGCTTTGTCAAAGCACGGAGGCTTTTCATTGGCCCTTGGTACACTCAAATTGACGAGATGGTAACGAGTGGTGAAGCCATCGTTCGTAATTTGCAGCTTGGCCACAAATTAGCGGCTGACTTGGGCGGCGTCATGAAAGTTGGCTATCTGCCTGACTCATTTGGTCAAGGACAGGATATGCCAAAGATTTATCAAGGTTTTGACATTACCGCCACTGTCTTTTGGCGCGGGATGCCGCATGAAAAGAATGGCCGTTACTTCTACTGGACGGCTAATGATGGCTCAAAAGTTCTAGCGGCTAATATCAAGAATGGCTACTATGCAGGCGTTGACCTAATTGAAAACGATGATACGGCGGCTTTGCTACACCGTATTGCCACAGATACGCAAGCGCATGACTTAGCGCTGCCGGTGGGTGGTGATCAACGCGCGGTCGATTTTAACTTGAAGGATCGGCTTCAGTACGCCAATCAGCAGACATCCGACTTTGAATTGGTGGAAGACAATTATCCGGACTTTTTCAAAGCTTTAGCAACAAGTTCTGATTTGCCAACCTATCAAGGCGAGTTCATTGATCCGTCAGCATCGAAAATTCATCGCGGCATTTATTCATCGCGAGCAGATTTAAAGCATTTGTACGATCGGCTTGAGCATTTGATGGTCGATGTGGTTGAACCGATGATGGTGATTGCGGCTCATCAAGGCATCGAAGCGCAAGATGGGATGGTGGCTCATATCTGGCGTGCCATCGCCCGTGGCCAAGCACATGATTCATCAGGCGGCTGCAATTCAGATGCGACGAATCAAGATATTTACCAACGCGGCGTTGAGGCGCTACAACTGGCAGAATCAGTCCGCGATTATCTTTTACGCAAACTGGCTAGCGGAGCACCGGCATCGCTAAATGTCTTTTTCTGGAATCCAACGGTGCGGCCCGTTCATCAAAATGGTGAGGTCACGCTGGCAACGCGTGGCAAGCATTTTTCACTTAAAGATGAAAATGGTGAAGTCGTCACGTATGAAATCTTAAAACAGGTGAAAGTTGATAACGCCGTATTGCGGCGCGATCCAGCACGGGAAAAACCTGATGTTTATTATCGGACAACGATTGTCGTGCCATTGACAATGAAGGCGATGGATTGGGTGGGCTTCACGCTTGAGGAAGCGAGCCAGTGCGTAACGGATCGTCAGCCGAGCACAACGATTAGCAACGCCTATTACACGCTGACGTTCGACAAGGGCCAGCTGGTGTTGGTTGATCGACGCACGAAGCAATCGTTTGTGAACCCGATTCATTTTGACGATGGCGGTGATGAAGGTGATACCTATGACTACTCGCCGGCTTTTCAAGACTGGCTGCTGGACTTGACGCTGGCTGAAGCCGAGGTCACGGGTCAGCAAGGGAAACTGGTAAGCGAACTTGTCTTTCGTGGTCAATGGCAATTGCCAAGTGATCTAGCTCAACGTGCAGCCAAAAAGGCCAGTGTCGAGATGCCGTATATGTTGGTCTTGAAGTTGGCCGCTGATGATCCGGTGATTCATTTTGAATTTACCGTTGAAAACACCGTTTGTGATCATCGACTCCGTTTAATTCTGAAGACACCGGTGCAAGCACAGACGAGTTTTGCCGATACGCCATTCGGAATTGCCGCTCGTCCGGTGATTGATCCACATCTCAAAGATTGGCGCGCCATTGGTTATCATGAAGAACCGACGGCATTGCGGCCGCTCATTCATTTTGCCAATACGCACGATGACAAAACGAGCTGGACCTTCTTAGGATTAGGCGAAAAAGAATTTCAGTTGATTGGTGATCAATTTGACCAGTTAGCCGTTACTATGTTCCGCGGTGTCGGGTACCTTGGCCGACCTGACTTAAAACGGCGGCCTGGTGATGCCTCTGGCCTGCAGACCAAGTATGTGCCGACGCCTGATAGTCAACTTTTAGGGACCCGGCAAATGCAAGGCGGGATTTGCCTTGATGCTGATTTTGTCCCGGCGGAATTGCAACGACGGGTTCAGTCGTTGGCAATTGGCAGCCTTGGCTATCAAACACAGACGTTGGATCGTTTCACCACGCCTTTGCAATACTTCCCGATCAACACTAATCAGACAAACCTAGTGCATCAGTCACCTGTGCAACTGGTGAGTCGCGATCTGGTTGTGTCGAGTGTCAGTGAAACGCCTGACCATGCCGGCTACCTAGTTCGCGTTTATAACCCGACCGATGTCACTGTGGCAACAGCAGGAGACTTTATCCTTGAAGTTGCGGCAAGTATTCGTCAATTGAATCTCAATCATGAAACGAAGCAAACGCTTGCCACCGATGTCACCACATTTAAGCTGCCAGCCTTTAAGCCGGGAGAGATTCGGACGTACGGTATCTATCCGCGACACATCAGCTTAGCATCGAAAAAGGAGTCGTTATGACTGAAGACAGCCGACCGTTAGCAGCGGCACTCACTGCTTTTGCTGATGAGCATCCATTACCAGATGCCCCAGCTCAGCAAATGTTTCGCACCTTACTGCCGGATGCGCTGATGAAGGCCACAAGTCGGCAGGCGGATGGGACCTACTTTGTTGCGACCGGCGATATTCCGGCGATGTGGCTACGAGACGCAACCTTTCAAGTGTTGCCTTATGTACAGCTCATCAAAGACGTGCCTGATTTAAAGCCGATTCTTGAAGGTGTCCTACGACGAGAATTGGCGTTCGTGCAGCTTGATCCGTATGCCAATGCCTTTAATCAGACGACCAATGCGGCTCATTGGCGCGATGACGATGAAACCAATATTTCGGTTTCACCACAAGTCTGGGAGCGCAAGTTCGAAATTGATACGCTATGTGCACCGTTGCTGTTGGCGTTGCGGTTGCATACTGAAACAGGCGATGCAGCGCTGCTTGATGCGACTTTTTGGGAAACATTCGCGGTCATTTTAGATATTTTTGAACAGGAACAGCATCATGAACAGTCACCCTATTTTTTCCGCCGGCGTGACACTGCAGCTAACGATACTTTGCCAAATAACGGTTATGGCACCCCTGTTGCTTATACTGGGCTCATCTGGGATGGCTTCCGGCCGAGTGATAACCGGTGTAAATATGGGTACCATATTCCAGCCAATTTGTTTGCAAAAACGGTTTTGAAAGGCTTGTTGCCGCTGATTCCGGCCAATCACCAGTCCTTGGCTGCACGAGCACAAACTTTGGTGACAGTAATTGAGCGAGGCATTGCTAAGTATGCGATTCAAACGTTGCCGAGCGGGGATCAAGGTTTGGCGTATGAAGTGGATGGCCTTGGCAGGACACGTTTCATGGATGATGCGAATGTTCCAAGTTTGTTGAGTTTACCTTTTCTGGGGGCCATTGCAGCTGACGATCCGATTTACTTGGCAACCAAAACCTTTATTTTGAGTAGACAAAATCCGTACTACTACCAAGGAGAAGCTTTGGCAGGTATTGGTAGCGAGCACACCCCGCCGGAATATGTTTGGCCGATTGCAGTGGCAATGGCAGGCTTAGTGGCTGAAAGCAAAACGGAGAAGGCAGCCAAACTTGCCACGATTGCTGCCACAACAGCCGGTACTGGCCAATGTCATGAAGGCGTGCACAAAGACGATCCTACACAGTTCACGCGAACGTGGTTTTCGTGGGCAAACATGACTTATTGTCAATTGGCGTTGGACTACCTAAGTGATCAAAAAGAGGAAGTGGCACTGTGAGTTTAGTAGTCATTGATATTGGCGGCACAACCCTTAAATTCGGTTGTTACGATGAAGTGTCTGGTATTTCTCACCAGACCAGTGTGAAAACACCGCAGACATTGGCCTCGTTTTACCAGGCGCTTCAAACTCAGGTTCATGAATTGCAGCGTAAAGCAACCATTACCGGTGTGGCTATCAGCAGTCCCGGTTCAGTGGATCAAACCGCCGGCATCATCCGCGGTGCCAGTGCGGTTCCGTATATTCACCATTTTCCAATTGTGGCTGAATTGACCAAACGTTTCCAGCTGCCTGTCACCATCGAAAATGATGCCAATTGCGCTGCACTGGCAGAAGTTCAGGCCGGTGCAGCAACAGATGTTCGTGACGTCATTTTTCTGGTGTTAGGCACTGGGGTTGGCGGTGCGGTCGTTTTGGATGGCCGGATTCATCGTGGTCGGCATCTGTTAGGCGGCGAGTTTGGCTATATGTTGTACGGCAATGACGATACGGTCAGTCATCTTGGTACCATTGTGAACGCGGCTGATCGCTACAACCGGGCAAATGGCACTGATTTGGACGGGAAAGCCCTTTACGAACTGGCCAAAACCGGACAGCCATTAGCCCAGAAAGCCGTTCGTGACATGCTAAAGGTGCTGGCGACAACCATTTTCAATTTGCAGTACAGTCTTGATCCAGATTGTTTTGTCATTGGCGGTGGCATTTCCCAAAATTCTGACTTGCTTGCAGATTTGAATCAGGCGCTCGATGTTGTGATGGCAAAAGTCGAAGTTGCCCCCATTCGGCCAATCGTTCGCATTGCCAAGTTTCAGGCTGAAGCCAATTTATACGGCGCCGCAGTTAATTTTCAACAGCATCAACGCAGCCGCTGACATCAGAAATCGAGTATAGAAAGGAGCGCAAGTCAGACTAGCTTCTCGTCTGGCAAGCGCATTTAGGCTAAGACATGACCATTCAATTTGATGCTGACTTTGTCTGGGGAGCGGCAACCAGCGGTCCGCAGGCAGAAGGCACTTTTCATAAAAAGCACGAAAACATTTTTGATTATCATTTCCATACTCGGCCACAAGACTTCTACCACAACGTTGGTCCGGATGTTGCCTCGAACTTCTACAACGATTATGAAAACGATCTTGCTTTGTTGAAGCAAGCAGGCGTGCAGGCATTACGAATCTCGATTCAGTGGACGCGCCTGATTGACGATCTTGAAGCAGGCACGGTGGATCCAGTAGGGGCCGATTATTATCGCCGAGTTTTTAAGACTATGCATCAACTTGGTATCACGCCATATGTGAATCTGCATCATTTTGACTTGCCAGTGACGTTACAACATCAATATGGCGGCTGGCAGTCAAAGCATGTGGTGGATCTCTATGTGAAATTTGCCACGCGTTGTTTTGAACTGTATAGCGATCAGGTGACGCATTGGTTTACCTTCAATGAACCTAAAGTCATCGTTGACGGCCAATACTTATATCAGTTTCACTATCCTAATATTGTCGACGGGCGGATGGCTGTGCAAGCTGCGTACAACCTGAACTTAGCTAGTGCCCAAGCTGTGGCGGCGTTTCGGCAGATCAATCGGCAGCCGCAAGGAACGATTGGCACAATTGTTAATCTGACACCGGTTTATCCGGCCTCGCAAGCACCTGAGGACTTGGCTGCGGCGCGATTTGCGGAACAGTGGGCGAATGATCTTTATTTAGAGCCAGCTATTCATGGCCGTTTTCCAAAAGAGCTGGTAGCACGACTCAAACGAGATGGCGTTTTATGGGAGGCAACTCCTGATGAACTCGCAGTGATTGCTGCCAACCGGATTGATGTACTTGGGGTTAACTACTACCATCCGTTCCGGGTGCAAGCGCCCGCTGTCGCCCCAGATAGCTTGCAACCTTGGCTGCCTGATATTTATTTTGACAATTATGATCTACCAGGGCGGAAAATGAATCTTGATAAAGGTTGGGAAATTTATCCTGAAGCCTTATACGACATCGCGATGACTGTGAAGAATCGTTACGACAATTTACCGTGGTTTGTGGCCGAAAATGGGATAGGCGTCGCGAATGAAGAGCGGTTTTTGAAGGACGGTACGGTGGAAGACGATTATCGCATTCAGTTTATGACCGATCACCTGCGATTCTTAAGCCAGGCTATCGCAGAAGGGGCTAATTGTCATGGCTACTTCGTGTGGACCGGCATTGACTGCTGGTCATGGCTGAATGCTTACAAAAATCGGTACGGTTTGATTCGTAATGACCTACGCAATCAAACAAAGTCACTCAAAAAATCAGGTCACTGGTTTAGTCAGGTGGCGGCGACTGGACTGGTGGCGCCAACGTTGCGTCCATTTGAAAGTGAGGAAAAGAATCATGGCTGAAAATGAGAAGACGATCATGCTGGTTTGTGCAGCAGGTATGTCGACCAGTATGTTGGTTAGAAAAATGCTGGATGCTGCTGAGCAGACAGATGTTCATGTCAAAATATTTGCCGCATCAGCTTCCGATGCTCAGGATCAATTAGCAGCCGAGCACCCTGATGTGTTGCTGCTTGGGCCGCAAGTGCGTTACTTAGAAAGTGACTTTAAAAAGACGCTGACGATTCCAGTAGCGGTCATTAATATGCAAGATTACGGCCTGATGAAAGGCGATCATGTTCTACAAACAGCGCTTGATTTGATGGCATAAACAGGCCGAAAAGGCGTCAACAATTTGCTTGCAGGACATAAAGACAGTGCTGGCGCTCAAGGCTATTAAGGGGGGACGCTTTTATGGATGAACAACAACAACTTGTCGTCATGCAGTTAATCATGGCAGGCGGCAATGCAAAAGGGGCAGCAGTTGAAGCAATTAGAGCTGCCAAAGCTGGTGATTTTACTCAAGCTGAAACCAAACTCAAAGAAGCCGATCAATTTCTGGCGGAGGCACACCAAGCACAAACCGGCATGTTAACCGCTGAGGCAAGTGGCGAACATCAACCGGTATCGTTACTGATGGTGCATGGACAGGACCATGTGATGACGGCGATTACTTTTCGCGATTTGGCAGGGGAACTTGTCGATTTGTACCAAAAAGTCTCCGATTGATTCGAATAAGTACCAACGGCTCACAAACTTCGTGTTTGTGGGTTCTTTTTTTGCCCATTTTTGTTTTGACAGAAGCCTTTGTTGCCAACGTCTGTGAACTGGGGAGTACACCTTGTACATTGCAAACCAAGAGAGGGTGCACAAAAGCTGGAATGAAAGCGCCGTCACAACGGCCATTTGTCTCGTACAATTGAAATTGAACCTGGAGGTGAGAGTTGTTTGAAGAAACGCAACTTACAGATCCTTTCAGAAATTATTCGTCATCCAAATTTGAAAAGTGGTGATTTAGAAAAGAAGTTTGGCATTACTCGTCGTCAGTTAGCGTATGCATTGTCTCAGATTAATGAAGAGTTGGTCGATCATCAACTCCCAAAGATCACGCGGACACCGCGAGGCGAGTTTGTCACATCGAGTGAGATTGCTGAGTTTTTCAATTTGCAAGCGACTGAAGAACCGCAACCGTATGTTTATCGCGAAGAAGAGGAGCGCATCCTGCTCATTTGCCTGTACCTGCTTGTGAGCGATGAGTTGTTATCGCTGGTTCATATCTATGATTTTAGCGGTGTCAGTCGAACCACAGCTTCAGCGGATCTGAAAGCAGCGACGCGTTTTCTGAGTACGCGGCAATTAAAACTGAAGTATACGCGCCAAGCAGGTTATTTTATCGAAGGCTCGGAGTTGGCCATTCGCAATTTATTGAATTATCTCGTGACGCAGTTGTTGAAATACGACGATGGTCGCAGTTCGATGGAACAACTTGGCAAACTACCAACCGAACAGGTCATTCATTTTGTTCGCGAGGTTGAAAATGCCCGAAATGTGACTTATTCAGACGAATCGTTCAGCTTCCTGATGTTGGCGGTTTTGATGAATGTCACACGCAACCTGTCTCATCGAGTAAGCGATCATCATTACTTCGAGCATCAGATCAGTGATACCGAGGAGTTTTCGGCACTAAGGCCGTTAATGCCTAAAGCATGGCTGACAAATGACTCGGATGCCGAGTGGTTGGTCATTCTCCTGCTTTCGGCGAATACGATTCGCGGGGATGTTGGCGTTGCTGATGCGGATTTGGTCAAGGCTATTCAAACCATGGTCGCAAAATTTGAACAGCAAACCTTCATCAAAATTACCGACCAAGACGATTTCGTTAAACGATTGCTTGCTCATCTACGTCCTGCTATTTTTCGCGTTCGTTATGGCTTGCATCTGCATGATATTGGCATTGGTCAGGTGATGGCTGCTGATTCCCGACATCGGTTCTTAGTCGATACGATCAACGCCATCATTGAACCACTTGAAAAACTGACCGGGAAAACGATTCCGGAAGATGAGCGCAATCTGATCGCCTTTTACTTTGACGGGGAACTGGAAAAGTCCGCTGATTTACATGTTAGTAAGGAACGAGCGGCTGTTGTTTGCACAAATGGCTTGATTGTTTCCAAACTCATGATTCAGAATCTGCGGCGCTTATTTCCGGAAATTAGTTTTCTTTCAGCAACATCAGCGCGGGAGTTTGAACATTTTTCAGGGGATTACGATCTTGTATTTACAACCGTGCCCCTCAAGACGTCAGCACGACAGTATATTATTCATCCCCTGCTCAGCGGCGATGAACAAGTGCAATTGCGCTACCGGGTGTTGAACGACATCGGGGTCAAAAATATTCAAACCGGTATTTCCGCTTTGACGGCTATTGTCCGCAAGCATGCAAAAGTGACGGATGCCGTTGGACTTGATCACGCACTGCGCCGCTTTCTAGCGGATCAGACGGTTGAAGAGCTCCCCGTGGTTGACCAACCACGCCTGACCGACTTTACTGAGCCTGATTTGATTCAGGTTGGTAGCAGTCGCAACTGGGAACAAGCGCTTCAACAGGCAATTCGGCCACTCGAACGGTTGGACTATGTAACCGACCCTTTTCGCCAGACACTCATGGCAGAGACAGCAGCCGCGGACAACTACAGTTTTATTGGAACGCAGGTGGCAATCCCACATACCGTGCCGGAAAATGGCGTGTTGCGCAATGGGTTTGGTTTCTACATCTTGAAACAGCCAGTTGTTTATCCAAATGGTTTTCGTATTCGCATGATCGTGCCGATCGCGGTGAAAGATACCGATCAACATTTGCGGGCCATTCAAGAACTTTCCGAAATCATTGCTGACGAAGCAACTCTGAAAGCTTTGTTCAAGGCCGAAAACGGGCAACAAGCTTATGACATTTTAAGAAGATATGAAAGCGCTTATAAAAGAGCGTGAACTGGCGCGGTTAGTGACTGAAACATGAATGGGATAAGGCACGATGGGTGGCACTTTGACCATTGTGAACGAGGTCCTTTTGCAGCAGTTGCTGCACCAGAGAACGCATTTGGGAGGAAAAACATGGAATTATCTGAATATCCAACTTTTACGGTCATTATGCGCGGTTATACGCCAGACCAAGCTGATGCAATCATGCAAGCCATGGCAGGTTTCGAGGATCAGTTTGGGGTTGAAGTGACTATGAACACACCACACGCATTGGACATTATTGAAAATGGCAATGCGCAATATGGCGACAAGCTCAAAATTGGCGCTGGGACCGTGCTCACATTGGATGAAGCAAAAGATGCGATTGGGAAAGGTGCTAAGTTCATGCTCAGCCCCATCGAATTTACGGATGACATTTTCGCTTATGCCAAGGCACACAAGGTCATCACAGTGCCGGCTGCCATGTCGCCAACCGAAGTGCATACCATGTTCGATAAAGGTGCCGATATTGTCAAAATATTCCCAGCTACAACAGTTGGATCAGGCTTTTTCAAGGCCATTCAAGCACCACTGGGAAAACTGCCGCTTATGGCGGTCGGCGGCGTCTCGCTTAAAAACGTGAAGGATTTGTTAACGCATGGAACAAGCTATTTAGGCATTGGATCCAACATGTTCAATCAAGAAGACCTGATTAACCGTGATGTTGCCGGGTTAGCTGCATCGCTGCAAGCATTTGTTGATATCAAGAACACACTTTGAAAGGGGCATTGATCAGTGGCTGTTGATTTAGTAATTGATAAGAAGTTATTACTGCCCCATTTGAAAGCAAAAGACAATCTCGATGCATTGGGTCAAATTGCTGACAATCTACAAAGGCAAGGCTACGTTAAGGCCGGCTATAAGCAGGCAATTCTTGACAGGGAGGCCGAGTATCCAACAGGCTTACCGTCTCCAAGGCCAACCGTTGCCATTCCCCATGCGAATTATCAACTAGTCAAAAAAACGACCATTTCAGTCGCGACATTGGCGCACCCCGTGAAGTTTCATGATATGGGGGATGTGGAAAATGAGTTGGAGGTAGATGTCATTATCATGATGGCCATCGGTGAACCACATGGTCAAGTCGAAATGCTGCAAAAGATTGTTGAGGTCATTCAAGACGATCACTTGCGTCATGAAATTGCCAATGCAAAAGATGCTGAGACGCTTTATCGACTGCTCAGCAAAACTTTTGAGGCGTAGGTTGTTAGGAAAACATTGATAAAAGCACTTCAATTTAGGAGGAAATTATAATGGCGGCTCATATTTTAGTTGCATGTGGTAATGGAATCGCAACCTCAACAGTGGTTGCATCTAAGATTAAGACATTTCTTGCTGAAAAAGGGGTTGATGTTGAAACAACCCAAACCAAGTTAATGGAAGTCCCGGGTAAGGTTGAAAATTATGACTTGCTCGTCACAACCGGACAATTTGAAGGCAAGACTCATGGCGTACCGTATATTCACGGGTTGCCACTTCTGACTGGTATTGGTGCTGATGATACCCTCAATAAGATCTATGACGCTGTTAAGGACAAATAAGAACACGCATCAACAAAACTGGCATCTACCAACCAAATTGGAGGGATAACCACACTATGAATATCGTAATGAATGTATTTAACTGGCTAATTGCCGCTGGGCCAACGGTGCTATTACCGGTCATTATCACGATTATCGGTATGATTTTCGGCTTGCGGATCGATAAGGCATTCAAGTCGGGGTTAACGTTAGGCATTGGGTTTGCCGGGATCAAGTTGATCTTGGATTTCATGACCACTAATGTCGGCCCTGCAGCCAAAGCAATGGTCGAACGTACTGGTGCTCACTTGACGGCTTTAGACGTTGGCTGGGGTTCAATTGCTGCCGTGACTTGGGCATCGCCGATCATCGCGATTTTGATTTTTGCTATTTTAGCCGTCAACATCGTGTTACTGATTATCAAACGGACGCATACGCTTGATGTTGATATCTGGAACTATCACCACATGGCCATTGTTGGCGTCATGGTCTACTTCGTTACTAAAAATATTGCACTGGGGGTTGGTGCCTCGATTGTGATGGCACTGGTCACCTTTAAACTTGCCGACTGGTCACAGCCAATGACCGAAGAATTCTTCGGCATGCCCGGGGTTTCGCTGCCAACAGTTTCTGCATTGTCCTCATTGGTCATTGCGTGGCCGTTGAATTGGCTGCTTGACAGGATTCCATTCATGCGAAAGAACAAATTTTCGATTCGTGATGCACAAAAATATTTAGGCTTCTTTGGAGATTCCATGATTATGGGACTCTTGATTGGGATGGCAATCGGCTTCTTTGCTGGTTACGATCTGATGAAGGTCATGCAATTAGGCGTCTCTATGGCGGCTGTGCTGGTCTTGATTCCGAAAATGACCTCGCTGTTCATGGAAGGTCTGATGCCGATTTCCGACTCAGCACAAAAATGGTCACAGAAACGTTTCAAGGGCCGGAAGTTGTTTATCGGGTTGGATGCGGCAGTCGTTGTCGGGAATGCCGATGTTATCACGACCGCTTTGATCATCATCCCACTGACCATTTTAATGGCTTTAGTTTTACCAGGTAACCAAGTGCTGCCATTTGCTGACTTGGCGGTTGTACCTTTCCGGGTTGCTCTTGTTGTGGCACTGACAAATGGGAATCTTTTAAAGAACATCATTATCGGTTTAGTTGTGACCGCCTCACTGCTTTGGTGCGGAACCACGACGGCTCCTGTTCTGACAGAAATTGCGAAGTCAGTGGGCATCAAGCTCGGCGCAAACTCACTCTACATTTCGTCATTTGCGGCAACTTCAATGATTCAAAGCTTTGCGGTTTACTTCGCCTTTACTTGGCACCCGCTGATTTCGATTCCGGTATTGCTCGTGATCTTTGCCGGTGTTTGGTACTTCTTTGATGGTATTAAGCATGTGAACGCAGCCATGGATGCTCAGAATGAAAAGAGTGCCCAAGCGTAACTTGTTGTTGCTGCAGTTTGAAAGGAGAACAATAAAATTGAAGATTTCTGATATTAAAGTTTATAAGGTCAAGCCGCGTTGGATTTTTGTCAAAGTACTGACGGATGAAGGTATCGCTGGCTGGGGTGAGATGATTTCCGGCACGAAAACCGAAACTGTGGTTGCCGGTGCCTATGAAATGGGCAAAAAGCTTCTTGGCCGAAATCCATTTGAAATCGAACGGCTGTGGCAGGAGATGCATCGTTCCTTTTTCCGTGGCGGTCCGATCAATGGCACCATTATCTCTGGTTTGGAAATGGCATTGTGGGACATCAAAGGGAAAGCCTTGAATCTGCCAGTTTATGAATTACTTGGCGGCGCCGCGCGCGATCGGATCCGAGTTTATTCGTGGATCGGTGGCGATCGGCCATCTGATGTTGCAGAACAAGCGCAAGAACGCGTTGACAAAGGGTTCACAGCTATTAAAATGAACGCGACTTCGGAGTTGCACTATATTGACTCTTATAACAAGGTGCAAGCTGTCGTTGATCGTGTTGCGTCGATTCGTGATCAGGTTGGTGATCAACTTGAAATTGGAATTGATTTCCACGGTCGGGTTCATCGGCCAATGGCGAAAGTTCTGGCGCATGCTTTGGAACCTTACCATCCGATGTTCCTAGAAGAAGTCGTTTTGCCTGAAAACTGGGAGTCATTTGATGATATTGCCCACGAAGTTTCGGTACCACTGGCGACAGGCGAACGGTTATACACGCGCTGGGACTTCAAGAATTTATTCCGCCAAGGAGCCGTTGATATTGTTCAACCAGATGTTGCACTTTGCGGCGGTATTTTGGAAACCCGCAAGATTGCTGCAATGGCCGAAGCCTTCGATATGGGGGTTGCCCCGCATGCGCCATACGGTCCAGTTTCCTTAGCCGCTACCTTGCAAGTCGATGCCTGCACGCCGAATGTTTTCATTCAGGAACAAAGTTTAGGCATTCATTACAACCAAGGCTTTGACCTGTTGGACTTTGTTAAAAATAAAGAAATCTTCCAATACAAAGACAGTTATGTTCAATTGCCAAAAGGCCCAGGTCTTGGCATTGATATGGACGAAGACAAGATCAAAGAAGTTGCACAAGAAGGTCTTGTTTGGAGCAACCCGGCATGGAAGAACTATGACGGGACCATCGCCGAATGGTAAGCATTTAAGTGAATTGGTAGATGTTGGTTAACTGAAGGAGGAGGCATTTAAATGATTGACGTGACAGCAACCGCTGTTTTGCTTGGTGGATTACTCTATCTGGAATTGCAGCAGCAGTGGCAGCTAAAAATCAAAACGAAGTCGTCCAAATTCAAAATAGCTTTGTCCATTGCTGCAGCTATTTTAATTGTCGCTTTGTTTTGGACGACCAATACGATCAGTAACCTACGATTGGTCTTTGTGGCTGTTCTAGTGGCTAGTGTCGGACTTTATCGGCAAGGACTTGGAGAAGAAAAGGTCATCACTTATGGTTCCATCGCACATGCCAGTGATTATGCGCGCTATGATCGGGTCATTACTGAGCAAATCAAGCAAGGAACAATGGTCACGTTCTGGTCCAAAAAAGGTGGCAGTTATTCGTTGACCTTTGATCAGCCGGAAACGGTGATCCGCGACTTCTTAAAGCAACATTTACCACAGCATGTTAAGTTGCTAACCGCTGAGTCATTTGCTCACTTGGAGAAAATCGAGGCGCATGATGACCGCGATCGCCAAGCCAAATTGTTACACGCGATTCGTAATCGACCACAACGAAATCAATTACCATGGCAAAAACGCCGGTCATCTTCGACTGCTGATCATGAAAGTCGGTAATCGTGTGTCGAGGCTCCATTAAAACAGACTGCAACCATCAGCTTCTGGTGATTGCAGTCTGTTTGATTCGTTTCTGTGAGAATAAGATCTATTTTCCGATAATGCCAAACGTTCCCAGCACAATCCCAAAAATCAGCACTAGCACAATCAGTCGTGTGCTTTAATTGTACGCAGAGTCCTTGATTACCAACACTCGCAGAAACGTATTGCCAACTGACGAAATATGGCCAACCATATTCATGCCTAGCGCGCGACTCAATGTAGATCTCCTTGGAACATTGTTTTAATCATTCCAAACGTTCTCATATCCGTCAGGGGTGCCATTATCGCCAATATTTTCTTTCCTGATGGCCTTACGAAGATCATATGTCATATCTGCTTTAAAAATATTCTGATTAACAGGCGTTAAACGAATGACACCATTTTTATCTATACTTGGTTGATATTCAACATTTTCACCAATGTTGAACGAGACAGGAATAGGGATCACAATTGAATTCCCCTGTCGACTAGTCTTAACCGTCATGTGCATCACCCTTTCTGATGTCATTATATTTGGAGTGAGGTAAACTGCCAACATCATTGCTTGTGTAACAAAAGTGTCCGTCAATGTGTGAAGTTACAGGACTGACTATACACGCTATATTTGCTGAACAAGCTATAAAATGACGCTGGTACTACTTATAGAGAGCTCTGTTGCATGCTTTCAAAAGCAGTCGCTGCCACGGTGACACGAGCAATTAAAAAACGCCTAGAATCTTTGCGACTCTAAGCGTTTTGCTATTTGGTATGGCATAATGGATGAGACAAGAAAGTGAATGACGGTTGGCAAATCCAACGTATTGTGAGGTGGTCGCCTATGCGCGATGATCAAAATCTATACGAAGGGAGGTGCCTAGTTGTCCGTTACTGACGCCTTGATGCTGATGCTGGTCTTTGGTGGTTTCATACTATCATTGATTGCGCTCATCATCACGATTGTGGTAGCAATCCTAGACAATCAAAAAGACCGTCACTAAACTTTTGACGAGTTTGACGGTCTTAATTGATTGCTTAAACGAATGTCGACCGTCTTCAACGGTCTTGTCAGGGGAGTACTGGTAGCAGCCGGTGCTCCCTTTTGTGTCTTCATTATAGCATGCAGTATCAAGGTGTCGCAATGACGTCAATTTCAAATCTTAGACAACAACAAGACCGTCACCAAACCTTTTGACGAAGGTTTGGTGACGGTCTTTTTAGGGAGTGCTGTTTGAGGCCAGCGCCCCTCTTTGTATCTTCATTATAGCATGCCGGATCTAATCGTTGCAATAAGACTAAACTTGAGGCGGTGGGATTTTTAAACCATCTGAACCTTAACCTCCTCCGCTACATCCGGTATACTGAATTGAAAGCGGCAACAGTCATTAGCAGGGGGATACGGAAATGGCAGACAAGTATATGATGGCAATCGACGAAGGAACCACCAGCACGCGGGCAGTTATCGTTGATCACGCCGGCAACATGGTAGGTGAGGCGCAAAAAGAATTTACCCAATATTTTCCTGAACCTGGTTGGGTTGAGCATGATGCTAATGAAATTTGGGAAGCCGTGTTGTCAACGATCGCAGACACCTTCATTTCGACCGGGATTCAGCCTAGTCAAATTGCCGGACTTGGGATCACGAATCAACGTGAAACAACGGTGGTCTGGGATAAAAAGACTGGTTTGCCGATTTATCACGCGATTGTCTGGCAGTCACGGCAAACGAATGGCATTGCTGAACAGTTGCGCAAAGCGGGGCATGGGGATGCCATTCATGAGAAAACCGGTCTCTTGATTGATGCCTATTTTTCTGCGACTAAAATTCGTTGGATTTTGGATCATGTTCCCGGTGCCCAGCAGCGCGCAGAAAATGGCGAGTTATTGTTTGGCACGATCGATACGTGGATAAGCTGGAAGTTGTCTGGTGGCGCTATTCACGTGACTGATTATACGAACGCAAGTCGAACCATGTTGTTTAACATTCATACGTTGGATTGGGATGACGACATCCTGCAACTGCTGAATATTCCGCGCGCGATCCTGCCTGAAGTGCACAGTAACTCCGAAATATACGGCGAAGGGGCGGCTTATCACTTCTTTGGCAGTGCTGTGCCGATTGCAGGGATGGCCGGCGATCAGCAGAGTGCACTTTTCGGTCAGTTGGCGCTGGCACCCGGTATGGTTAAGAATACTTATGGCACCGGCTCATTTATTGTCATGAACACCGGTGAAAAACCAACCATGTCCGCGAACAATTTGCTGACAACGATTGCGTATGGCATTGACGGCAAAATTAATTACGCACTTGAAGGCTCGGTGTTTGTCGCCGGTTCAGCGATTCAGTGGCTGCGTGATCAAATGGGGTTGGTTGCAAAGTCACCAGATACGGAGGCGGCCGCCAATGCGTCAACCAGTAATGATGAAGTCTATGTGGTGCCCGCCTTCACAGGTTTGGGGGCGCCATATTGGGATGCTGAAGCCCGCGGTGCGGTTTTCGGGCTGACACGCGGCACGACGAAAACCGATTTCATCAAGGCGACTTTGCAGGCACTAGCCTATCAAACGCGCGACGTGGTCGATACTATGTACAAGGATACCCAAATCGCTGTCCCCACCTTGCGTGTTGACGGTGGTGCTGCTAAAAATGATTACTTGATGCAATTCCAAGCCGATATTTTAGGTAAGCCGTTGGAACGAGCGGCAAATTTGGAAACAACGGCAATGGGCGCCGCTTTTCTGGCCGGATTAGCGGTTGGCTTCTGGCAAGATACGGATGAACTCAAAAAGATTTTCAAGATCGGCAAGCGGTTTGAACCGCAGATGTCAGAAGCCCGGCGCGAGAATTTATACGCTGGCTGGCAACAAGCGGTCGCTGCAACACAGTTGTTTAAACATCGGCCACTGCCAAAAGCGTAGTTGATGGTTGGATAAAGTGAAAAAGGCAATGATCACTGTTTTCTCAAGTGATCATTGCCTTTTTATGTGGTTACGAGCAAGTTATCAAAGCCTGCTAGTGACCGTTAACTTTTCTGCCCACGTTTCCGCACAACATAACTATCCAGCAAAATACGGCTCATAACTTGCAGCGGCAGGCGTGATGCCACCTCATATTTGTCGAAGTAAGCGGCTTTGGATTTGTACCCGACGAATAACTCATCGGCATATTGGACAATTGGCGCTTCTGCGTTGGTTGTCAAAATGATTTGCGGAATGTCGCGCGCCGCCAAAGTCTTTGCTGCAGCAACAAGCTCTGGAGTTTCGCCATTCAACGTGATAGTAATGGCGACTGCCTTCGGGCTGACCTGACCGGCAATCGTTTGAATGATATTTGGATCACTGAAAAACTCGGCGTACTTACCTAATAGTTGCAACTTTAAAGTGACTTCCGACGCAATTGATTCAGATAAGCCGCGCGCAAGAATCAGGACGATTTCGGCCTTAGCTAGCAATTGAACCGAGTCTTCAATGACAGAAACCTTCAAATTTTCCAGCGTATTATAGACTTCCACTTGGTTTTGCATAATGACTTTTTTGATTTGGTCGTCAACTTGGTCAAGAATGCTGAACGGTGCGGCATCGCCTGTGCGTTTTAGCAAATCGTGACGGAAATCGGTATAGCCATTAAACCCCTTTTTCTTCATGGTGCGAACAACGGTGGCAGGAGAGACATTGGCCGCAGTACTGAGTTGGGTGATGGATGCGTTAACGACGGCTTGCTGATGATTTTCAATGTAATCCCAAAGGTACGCTTCGGTGGGACTGAGTGTAGCCATGAATTTGACCTCCTGAAAAGCATTTTCAGTACTGGCGCAGATTCGCCTGAAACTGAAAACCGTTTTCGGCTGAAAGCGGTTAACATAAGGATAAGCAAAACAAACGACACAAAGGAGCGCTTAACTTGATTTATACCCTGACTTTAAATCCCGCAATTGATCTATTTATTAAAACCCAACAGATGGCGCCAAATACGGTTAATCGAACCGACAGTTATGATGTGCAAGCCAATGGTAAAGGGGTGAATGTCAGTTGCATTTTGAAACGGCGTGGCGTGGACAATACGGCGCTTGGCGTTGGTGCTGGGTTTACGCTCGATTACATCGCCGACTTTTTAACGCAACAAGGTGTGCCAAATCATTTTTATAAGGACGCTGGCTTTACCCGGATTAATGTCTTTGCGCGGGTTGTGACAACCGATACGGAGTATAAGTTGGTCAATCCGGGGCCGCAGATTAGTGCGGACACATTAAATCAATTATACCAACAATTAACCACGCTGGGGTCAGACGATTGGTTATGCGTGTCTGGTAGTTTTGCGCAAGGCATCGCGCCAGCCTTTTTATTAAAGCTGGGTGCATTGAGCCAAAAAAATGGGTTCCAGTTGATCATTGACAGTGCGTATCCTGAAGCAGTTGAGGCATTGGCTTACAAGCCGCTGTTGGTGAAACCGAACGATGTTGAGTTGATGAATTGGTTCCACCAGACCGGGGAGGCTGATTTAACGACCATGATTACGCTAGGTCATCGGGCACTGGAAGCTGGGGCACAGAACATTTTAGTGTCACTTGGTGCGGCAGGTGCCTTGTTCATGAATCAGGATGTAACGCTGGTTGGCAATGCTCCTAAAATTGCCGTTCTAAACACGGCTGGTGCAGGCGATACGATGCTTGGGACCTTTTTAGCCGGGTTGTATCAGCATCATGATCTGGCAGAGACGCTGAAACTGGCGATTGCGGCTGGCAGTGACACGGCACGACAGGCATGGATCACTGATTTTTCAAATACCGATGAGTTGTTAGGACAAATCAAAATTCGCAAGATGGAGGGTTAAGTAATGGCAAAGTATGATTTAATCGCCGCGACAGGCTGTGCAACTGGTATCGCTCATACGTACATGGCGCAGGAAGCCTTGGAACAAGCGGCTAAGAAAATGGGATTGACAATTAAAGTCGAAACCCACGGACAAACCGGGGTGGACGATCCGTTGACACAAGAAGAAATCAGCGGCGCTAAAGGGGTTGTCATCGCATCAGATATTGATGTCGACGCCGATCGCTTTGCTGGCAAGCCACTGGTCAATGTCCCAGTTGCTGCTGGCATTCGCGAACCGGCTAAACTGATTCAAGAAGCGTTAAGCAGCGATACGGCGGTGTTCATGCCTAAAGGTGGCAAAGCCACGGCTGAAGCCGGTGAAAAGACCGAAACTAGTTCAGCGGGTATCGGGAACAAAATTTATACGAGTTTGATGAATGGTGTTTCACACATGTTGCCACTAGTGGTCGCCGGTGGTGTCCTGATTGCGATTTCCTTCTTCTGGGGCATTTATTCTGCCGATCCCAAGAACGCTCAATACAATCAGTTTGCAGCCATGCTGAATGCAGTCGGCGGTGCAGCAATGGGACTCATGGTGCCAGTGCTGGCTGCTTATATTGGTGAAGCTGTTGCCAAGCGTTCCGGCTTGATCGTTGGGATGGCAGTCGGCATGATTGCTTATAACGGCGGCAACGGGTCAGGTTTCTTAGGCGCTATTGTTGGTGGCTACATGGCCGGATTGGTCATCTTATTATTGCAAAAGGCATTTGCTTTCATGCCTGACAGAGAGTTCCGTGGGTTAAAAGCTATTTTTCTATATCCGGTATTAGGCGTTTTCATTGCCGGATCAATTATGTTTTTGATTAATACGCCAATGAAGGCGATGAACTTAGGCTTAATGGCTTGGTTAAAAGGACTTGAAAGCTCCAGCCCGATCATTCTAGGTATTGTCGTTGGCGTTATGTGTGCCGCTGATTTTGGCGGACCGATTAACAAAGCGGCTTATCTGACCGGGACGGCACTACTGGCACAAGGCAATTACTTCTTCATGGCTGGTGTATCAGCGGCCTGCATTGCCCCGCCGTTGGCAACAACGATTTCGGTTCTGCTCAACCCGAAAGCTTATAACCGCGATGAACGCAGTGCTGGTTATGTCAATGCACTTCTTGGCTCGACGCATATCACAGAAGGCGCGATTCCATTCGCCGCGAAGAATCCGTTAATGAATATTCCAGCATTCATGGTTGGTTCGGCAATTGCGGCTGTTTTGACTTACATGTCACGCATTCAGGTGCCTGCACCACATGGCGGCTTCATCGTGTTGCCGTTGGTCAATAAGCCATTTCTCTGGGTTGCATGGATTCTGGTAGGCGCCGCAGCATCAGGTGTTCTGCTTGCCATGATCGCTGGTCGGTCGGCTAGAAAACGTGGTGTAAAAACCGGTGTTGTTGAAGCGGCGTTAGCAACCGAAGCTGCCGATGACGATGTCGCTGCTGCCCCAATAGCTGTCGACGATGCTCGCAATCAACCTGCACCAACCACCGATGATGATCAAAGTTTTGATCCTGGCGAAATTCTCAACAAAGAATTTATTGAGGTCAACGTACCTGCTAAGACGCGAGATGATGTTTTGCATTATCTAGCTGACATGGCGGTCAAGGATGGACTTGCCACCGACGCAGACGCCATTTTCAAAAAGTACGTAGCGCGTGAAGAGGAAGGATCAACAGGGATGGAAAAAGGGATCGCCATCCCGCATGCTCAAGATGAAACCATCAAACGATCGGCTATGTTGATCTTGCACTTGGCGCAACCTGTTGAGTGGAAAACCTTTGACGGCAAGCCTGTCAATGCCGTGATCTCCTTCTTGATCCCGGAACATGACAGCGGCAGTCATCTGAAGTACTTGTCCAACACAGCAAAGTTGCTGACGCACGAAGACTTCGTCAAGAGTTTCCAAGCAGCACAGACACCAGATGCATTGTATGATCTATTTAATCGTTAATTAACCAAAATGGCTTTCTGACACGTTCGGTCGGGAGGCCATTTTTGATTGGGAATTTTTCACGTTGCTTGTGATCGGGTGCAGCAAAAAGGACCGCTGGGTGGGCGGCCCTTTTGTTGCGATCGTTTGGGGGACGATCGACGATTGCTACTTTGGAGGAGTAAAAATGAAAAAGTTGGGTTGGGGTTTGTAGGAATGAGTGGGTGGCTCATTTCTATGTTTCCTATACTACCGGCAGGGTGTGAACGAAATGTGAAGACAAATCCAACAATTGGTTATCGTTTTGTGGCGACATTGTTCACATTTAAAAAAGAGCGTAGAACAATGCTTTACAGACAGAACTGTTTAAAAAAACTTTGTCGAAACAAGCGTTTTCAATGCAGATGAGGTCATTTAGTGTTAAACTTTTGCCATTAGTACAAGTCGCCTATAGGCCAAGTTATAACGCGCTCGCAGTCGCAGAAACCTATACATAAGGATCTTGAACCCAAATGGCCAAGATCGGGCCATTTGGGTTCAAGCCCACTTATGTTCCGGTTTCTAAGCGCTCCTGCTCGCGCTCACCATAACGCGCTCTTCAGCGCAGCAGCCAGCGTGTAAGAACCTTGGCCGCAATGGTCAAAGAGCGACCATCACGGCCAAGGCCGCTTACACGCTGGCTGCTAACCGCGCTGAAGACCGCTCACTTGTTTTGGGGGAACTTTATATGAAAAAACGACACATCGTTGCTCGGGTTCGACGCCCGGATGGTTTAGTATTGGATTTTCGGTTACCCAAGGATGTCACACGTGCCATTAACGTCAGTCAGCAAACAGACTGGTTTGAACGTTTACGCGGTGGTTTGATTGTTGTGCCCATGGCGCCATATGTGGGTAAAGGCGAGACGGCATTGTTTGTCGGTCGCATTGAGCGGGTTTATTATTCAGATCGGTTTTTAAAACGGTTTACCCGTAGCCAATTCTTATTGCCTGATGTTTGGCGAGAGCAGGACATGCTTGAAAGTTATACTTTCTTGCGGCACGATCATGCATGGTTGAATCAGCAGTACCTAAAAGATGATCTGCGCTACTGGTATTATGATGCCAATTCGCACTTGCTGGGTGTCGTGCGTGATTGGCATTGCAAACTGGTTTACTATCGTTTCCATCGCCAAAAGCAGCGGCTCATTCCGAATTTCTGAATCATAATCGGCACTTTTACCAAAAAAAACGACCCATGCCAGTGAAGCAGGGGGTCGTTTTTTTGGTAAAAATCTGCTCTGATTTATCACCACAACCGTTCAAACCGGTCAGTTTATGATCTGCCAATAGCCTCCTCCTAAATGGTTCAATCATTAATCATAGAAAATACTGACCAGTTAGGATCGCAACAAGGACTAGCAAGCCAGGCAGCAGATTAGAAATACGAATTTTAGTAATGCCCATCAAGTTTAACCCAATCCCCAAGATCATTAAGCCGCCGACTGCACCAATTTCGCGGAGTGCGTTCGTCATCAATGCCTTGGGAACGAATTGGACTAAAAAACTGGCGAAGAGTGTGATTGTGCCTTGATAAATGATCACTGGCAACGCGGAAAAGATCACGCCAACCCCGAGTGACGCGGTCAGCATAATCGCCATGAACCCGTCCATGACGGATTTAGTATATAGCGTGGTATTGTCTCCAGAAACGCCCGCCTGAATCGCGCCTAAAATACCCATGGCACCGATGACAGCAATCAGGGTGGCGGTCACGAACCCTTCCGCAAAATGCTGATTGCCGCGGGCAAAGCGCTGTTCCAACATTAAACCGAGGTGGTTCATGCCATCTTCAATATGCAACCACTCACCGATCAAGCCGCCAAGGCAAAGGCTGATGACCATAACAATAAAACTTTTTGTCTGCAAGGCCATTTGAATGCCCAATGCGAAGGTACCAAGCCCAAGACTTTTGGTGACAGTATCTTTAGCATGATCGCTAATACTGTGGAGAATCAAGCCTAAGAGTCCGCCACCGATAATCGTCAACCCATTGACAATAGAACCCATGAACATCATTTCATTTTCCTCGTTTACATATTTTGTAGTATCAAGCCAATCGCCTCATCATACCATGCTTGTGTGCCATAAATAACGCGTCATTTTTACCAAAAAGGTGTCAGTATCAGGTAAAATAAAGCAGTCACCTGCATACAATTTTTGGGGATGACTTTTTTAACGTAAAAGCTTGCAAAAAACAAACGCATGTTCGATAATGGAGACAGCGTAAATTGATACTCGGATGTATATGTTTAAAATAGCGTGCACAGGTTTTTGAAACTGTTGGCGCATTTTTATAAGACAAAGCGTGAACTGGCATGGTTAAAGACTGGGATATAAGTGGTCTGGTTGAGCTATTGTGACCAAGGTGCTTACATACAGACTTTTGCGCCAGTGAGCGCATTTAAGGAGACAAGTATGGCTAAGAAAACGACCGCAAAGAATGATAATACTAAATCCGATGCTACAGATCGCGATACCGAACTAGAAAAAGCCCTTCAGAAGATCAAGAAAGCCTTTGGTGAAGGTGCCGTCATGAAGATGGGCGATCGACCGGAACTGAAGGTTGATGTCGTCTCAACAGGCATTTTATCCTTGGATCTTGCACTCGGTGTCGGCGGGTTACCGCGTGGCCGAATCGTTGAAGTCTATGGTCCTGAAAGTACCGGGAAAACAACGATTGCGTTGCAGACTATTGCCGAATTGCAGAAATCAGGCGGCAAGGCGGCTTACATTGACGCCGAAAATGCGATGGATCCGAAGTATGCGGCGGAACTTGGCGTAAATATTGACGACTTACTGTTGTCTCAGCCAAACTCTGGGGAACAGGGGCTTGAAATTGCTGAAATGCTGATTGAATCAGCGGCTGTTGATATTGTCGTCATTGACTCTGTCGCAGCCTTGGTTCCCAAGGCTGAAATTGAAGGTGCCATCGGGGATAGCCATGTGGGCTTGCAAGCCCGGCTGATGTCGCAGGCACTGCGGAAGATGGCCGGTTCGATCAACAATACCAATACGCTGGTTATTTTCATTAACCAATTGCGTGAAAAAGTTGGCGTGATGTTTGGCAACCCAGAAGTGACACCGGGCGGCCGTGCCTTGAAATTCTATGCGTCTGTGCGGATTGAAGTCAAGCGTGGGCAGCAGGTGAAAGACGGCAAAGATGTTGTCGGCTTCGCTAGCAAACTGAAAGTCACTAAGAATAAGGTCGCACCGCCGTTTAAATCGGTTGAAACCACGATGTCATTTGGTCACGGGATTGAACACAATACCGATATGATTAACTTGGCAACCGATAAAGACAATGACATTGACGTCATCACCAAGTCTGGCTCTTGGTATAACTATGGCAAGGAACGTTTGGGCCAAGGACTTGTCAACGCATCTCACTACTTGGATGAACATCCGGAAATTTCTAAGGAAATCGAAGAAAAGATTCGTGAACAAGTTGCGCCAAAGAAGCCTGAAGAAACCGATGAGAAGCAGGATGATAAGAAAGACGATCAGGCATCTGCTGATAAAAAGACCGAAAAGACAACGACCACTGATACTGAAAAGAAAGCCGACAAGAAAGATGACCCTGCCAGCTTTGGGGTTGATCGGTTAGTTTAAGCAACTGATGGATGTTTGATTAATCGCCGTTTACACTTTGAGAAAGTGTGCGGCGATTTTTTGTCTTCAAAACACAAAAATGCCCGCTACCATCGCAGCGGGCGTTTTTGTTATTGGGTGATCGGATGGGGGCCAATCACCGATTTTTCTTTGGAGGAGAAAAATGAAAATTAGGTTGGGGTTTAGGAATGAGTGGGTGGCTCACTTCTATGCTGTTAATACTACCGGCAAAGTGTGACGAAAATGTGATCGTTACGTTGTCATTTTGTTAAGGTTAACCGAGTTTTTTTGAACGCGTTATAGCCTAGGCTTGTTCGGCAACCAGATTGTGTTGCAGGGCAACCTTTAATGCTGCACCCAAAGCTTTCATGCCGGTATCAATTTGCGCCAGACTAGGACCAGTGAAGTTCAACCGGGCACCGTTGGACAAAGCCGCTGTCGCATATAGATTGGTTGATGGCACATAGGAGATATTGGCTTCCGGTAATAGGTGTTCTTTCATGAACGCGCCCATATCGAAGCCGGCTGGCATGGTGAGCCAGATAAAGAAGCCGCCGTCAGGATTAGTGAAGTGCGCTTCTTCTGGCAGATAGCGCTTCATCGCCGCCACCATGGCATTCTTTTTCTCACGATAGCAATCCTGAATTTCCCTGATATGTGCATCAAGATCGTTATTTTCCATATAGGTATTGATCCCGTGCATTACCAGATTGCTGGATTCCAGATCACTGCCGCCTTTTAAGGCCAGCAACTCTTTTAAAAGATTGGGCGCAGCGACCAACCAGCCCATGCGCAGACTTGGAGAAAGAATTTTACTAAAACTGCCAAGATAGATGACGCGTCCTTCTGTGTCAAGTGACTTGATCGTCGGCAAGGCTTTGCCAGTATAACGAAGGTCGCGATACGGATTATCTTCCAAAATCATGACATCATACTGGTTGGCGAGGCGAATAATTGCCTGCCGCTTGGCCAAGGACATCACAACCCCAGTAGGATTTTGAAAATCAGGAACGGTGTAGATGAACTTGACTTTGCGACTCATTAGAATGCGTTGTAAGGCATTGATGTCCATGCCATCAGCTTGCATCGGTACTTCGTAATAGGTGGGTTGATAGGCGTTAAAAGCAGCAAGTGCACCTAAGTAAGTTGGGGCTTCAACAACCAAACCGTCGCCTGGATCCAACATTAACCGCGCCACTAGATCGATGCCTTGTTGAGCGCCTTGGGTCATCATGATGTCATCGGCGTCGACCTGCATCCCAGTTGTCTGCAGACGAGCTGCAATCTTGGCACGTAATGGTTCGTAACCTTCTGTGCTGGCATATTGAAGCAATTCCCTATCGCCACTTGTAAAGTTTTGACTAAATGCCTGATTAAGTTGTTTTGTCGGGAATAAATCGCGATCTGGATAACCACCGGCAAATGAAATGACATTTGGACCAGAAGCAGCAAATAGATCTTCTAAACCTGAATGACCAGTTTTTTGAGTACGTGTTGCGAATTTCATGATGAATCCCCCTTTGACGTTTGCGATTAAAACGGGTGCCGACGTCTTTATGACGTTGATGCTTTGGTGAAGTACCAACGTTTTCTTATTGACACTAGTGTAAAACGGCTTGTATGATTGAGTAAAGCTCAACTATTTCAGTTTATGATGAATTTTATTCACCTTAAAAGGAACGAACAGCTGTTATTCCTAGTCTAAAAGGATTTATCACAACGAAGTGACAGTTGGTGTCACTTCAAGGAGGGGCAAATGGCTAACTTTTCTTATGAAGTTTTTAGCAAGGTTGTGGAGCGAGGCACATTAGCGAAAGCGGCGGCGGAGCTGAATGTAACGCCGAGTGCCGTGAGTCATAGTGTCAGTCAGCTGGAAACAGAACTGGGTTTCCCACTCTTGATTCGTAATCGAACGGGAGTGGCACTAACTGAAGACGGGGCGCAGGTGCTGCCGATTATTCAAAGCATCCAGAATCTCGAGGAGCAGCTGACGCAGGTTGCGGACAACATTAATGGGGTTAATACCGGCCGCATCCGCATTGGTGCGTTCTCGTCGGTTTCGACGAATTGGCTGCCAACAATTATCCGCCGCTTCAAAAAGCGCTATCCGCACATTGAAATTAGCGTGGTGCAAGGCACTTTTAACCGGATTGTTGAAGCGGTCCGACTGGGAACTGCCGACATTGGTTTTTCCTCCTTACCAGTTGGTCCTGGCGTCGTGGTAGAGCCGTTATTAAAGGATCCCATCTACTGCATCACGCCCAAGCAATTCAAGCCTAAAAACGGCCGCACAGTGACACAGGCCGATGTCGATAAGCAGAACTTCATTTTGCAGCAGATTGACTATGATCGAGATACCAAAAATGCGTTGGACCGCTACCATGTGTCAAGCAATGCAATTAATTATTCAATTGATGACCAAAGCATTCTGTCGATGGTGGAATCAGGTTTGGGGATGGGCATTTTGCCGAAACTAGCGGTGCAGAAGTTAGTTGGCGATGTCAACATGTACCCATTTTCTGAGCCCTTTGAGCGGACGCTGTGTCTCGTGATTAATCCGACCATAAAAAAATCACCTTCTGTGCAGCGCATGCAGCAGGTGATTCATAGTTTCTTAGCTGAGACTTATGGTGAAGCATTTCTCGGCCATCAGGGGTAAAATAGTTAAACATGATCGTCAAGCTGGTCCATGGTTTGATTCAAGGCCGCATCGACGCGATTGTTGTTGCGATTGGTGGCATGGCCTTTGACCTTGTGAAAGGTAATCGTTTCAAAGCGATTGACTTGGTGCAACAAGGCCTGCCAAAGCTCGGCATTTTTAACTGGTTTGCCATGGTTGCGCCAATTGTTTTGTTGCCATTTTACCCACCAACGTTGCTGCATGGTGTTGATGACGTAAGCAGAGTCGGAATAAACATCGACGGGAATATCTGTGCGTTTGAGGGCTTTTAAGCCTTGAATAACGGCCATAATTTCCATATAATTATTCGTTCGGCCATAGTCGCCGTCAGATAGCATTTTTTCGTGATCTCCGTAGATCAGCAATGCGGCCCATGCGCTTTTATCCGTGGGGCGAACCGATCCACCCGCCTGATTTCCTGTATTGCGATTACCGCCATCTGTATAAAGTACAATTGATTCAGCCATGATTTCCTCGCTTTCTAACTGCTATCTATTGTAGGGGAACGCGTTTTAGATGGCTAGACACATCACTAAGAAAAAATTTTGAAAAGAGGCTGCTGCATGGAACGCTATCTTATTGCACTGGATCTAGACGGCACGACTTTGAATGCGGATGGACAATTAAGCGCTGGCACGATTGCCGTCCTCCGCGAGGCACAAGCCGCGGGACATCTCGTTGTCATTACAACTGGCCGTCCGGATTCGATTTCGGAACATTTCTACGACGACTTGCAGCTTCATGGCCCGATGATCAATTTCAACGGTGCGCTGATTCACATCCCGCACCAACACTGGCGTTATGAGCAAGAGGTCACCATTCCCATTCCGGTGGCACTGTCGTTACGGCAGCTAAAACGCGACTTTTCCTTTAAAGTTATGGTGGCAGAAGGGAAACAGTTGCTGGTGGCTGATCGACCATACGCGAACATTCCGTTTTTGCCAGATCGTCCGCATCCTAAGGCGCTGTTAGATGAGCAAGGTTTGCGGCAGCCGCCTATTTCGGTCACGATGTTTATGACGGCTAAAACTTTTGATCCAGTTTCAAAACAAGTCAACGCATTGTATCCGCATTTGGCGGCCAAAACGTGGGGTGCTTGGAGTGGTGAATACACTGCGCTTGAAGTGACAAGTAAGAATACCAGTAAGTCACGGGCACTTGCCTACGTGGCGGGCCAATACGGAATCGATCAAAAGCATATCATTGCGTTTGGCGATGACATGAATGATCTTGATATGTTGCAGTTTGCGGGTCATGGTGTTGCGATGAAAAATGCCCGTCCTGCGATTCTTGCAATCGCCGATGCGCAGACCCCTAACGATAATCAGCATGATGGGGTGGCAAACTATTTGGCAGATTATTTGAAACTGGCTTAAACCATTGTCGCAGGAAAAATGAAAATTATGGGAGTCAACTAGACATGACAACGCTTTATCTTGTCCGTCATGGGCAAACAGAATTCAATGTACAAAAACGAGTGCAAGGCATGGCCGATTCGGCACTGACGCCAAAAGGCATTGCGGACGCTAAAGCTTTGGGTCAAGGCTTTAAGACTAAAAACATTCACTTTGACGCGGCTTTTGCCAGCGATTTAACCCGCGCGGTAGATACTGCCCATTTTGTTTTGAGCGGTTTGGATGAACCGATACCGGTGACGACCTTGATGGGGTTGCGTGAAGAAAATTACGGCAAGTTCGAAGGTCAACTGGCAAATGATTTTTCCTTAGCGACCATGGGGATTGCTAACTTTCACGATGCATTGGCCAATCAAGAAATAACGTTGGCCCAGACGGCAGATGCAGCTTTTACGGCGAATATGGATCAGCACCCAAACAAGGCGGAAACGAACCGCATGGTGCAGGAACGCTTGAATCGAACTTTGCGTGCGATTGCTGTAGAGGCAGTCGCCAAAGACTGGGAGCGAGTATTGGTCGTCTCACACGGGACAGCGGCGCTCATGTGGTTGAATTATGTTCACTACAACATTGATGGTCGCGAAATGCTAGACAATGCTAGCGTGACGAAACTGATGTGGGAAAATGATCGATTTACTGTGACGGATTTCAATGACCTTAGTTTCTTGCATGCAGGTCAAGCCGCTAATTAAGTGGCTTAGTGAAGCTCAACCTGATCACGCCAAAAAATGATATCAATCCAGACGAGGCACAAAGCGGCGCCTACTAAAGCATAAGTTCCGATCAGGGTCGTTAAAATACCTGTCACGGCAGCACCGGTAGCAAATGATAAAATAATCGTCCCAATTGTGGCCGCGTCTTTGCGGCCTTTTTGCTGCCCGCGGATGAAGCCATCATAAAGGCTTTGCGCCGCGGTGCGGAGGTTGCCGGTCATCATCAGTGAAGTAAAAGGGCCGCCTTTTAAACGGCGAAATTCCTGTAGCTGCGCGGCGGCGATGAGTGAAACCAAAGCACTGGCGGCTAGATCAGGCAGCCAGTGGCCAAACAATGTCACGATAAGAATCAAAGTGATTTCGTATTGAATGAGCCACCGTTGTTCGGTTAAAGGTCGTGATTTTTTGCCAGCCTGCAGTTGCAGTGCGCGGGCGGCCATGGTGCCGAACATGAAAGCGAAGATCGGTACCATGTAACGGACAGCGGTAGTCCATTGCGCCTGACCGAGATGAATACCCAACAAGATGACGTTCCCGGTTTGCAGGCCAGCGAATACCTCACCATGTAAGAGATAGGTGAAAGCATCAAAACTGCCAGCAGCTGCTGTGAGCAGTGTGCCGATCAAAAGACTTTCGTGGACTGGATAGGGTTTCTCGTTCATGTTGGTCGCTCCCTTAAACGCGTTTACAGGCCAGAAACCCGCATATAAGACTTCGAGCTTAACTGGCTTGCGCTCTTGCGATAGATTGTTTGCGACTCATTTTACGCTGATTTTCATGAATGACCATGAAAGTTGTCTTGGGTATTAACTAAAAAAAGCCGATCAGCAGGCTGTCCTGTCGACCGGTTTGACTTTGTTTGTTTGAGTTGAAGATCCCTAAGTAAATAATAACAACCACTCACTGGCACGAGATGCCAGTGATATTGTGAGACAATGTGATTGGAACGTTTATTTTTTTGGCTCTTCGGCTGGTTCTGGCGGGAACGCCAAGACAGTGCCGCCGCCGAGGTTCTGAGTCATCGCGTGGAAATTTGCGACAATCTTAAAGTTGAGCTCTGCGGCATTCTGCCGGTCTTTATCAGCATAATCGGTAATACTCAACAGCGCCGAGTTCTCATAAACCTTTTCTATTTTTCCGGTAAAAGGTGCTTCCATATCTTCTTTGACATGACAAACAACCGCGTCACCGAGATGTAATTTTTCTTTTTCCATAAAATCTCCAGCCTTTCACGGATCCCCAACATATTTGGCATATTATAACAAACGTTCCATAATAGCAAGAGACCAAAGTCGTAAAATTTCAAAAAAGACGAATATTTTATGGCATTTTTGATTTCCTATAAAAATGTCATCAAACACTATCTTTTCATTAATGAATATGACCAGGAGCACTCATAAAATGGTGGTCGACGGCAACGTGTAAGTTTATGTGAAACTTGTGATCGTTGTGGGACGATGTTTTCCAAAACGCAACCAAAAGTGGTTATAATGGAATAAAGCAGAAAGGACGAAAATAGTTATGGCAGCAAGCAACACAACGATTGATCAATTAAATGAAACAGCACAACATACAGCATTGGAAACTTTTGCAAAGTTCTACTTGGATCGCTTCTTCGGCGCCGGTCTCGATGTTTTTTCCCAAATTGATACGCAGGGGAATCTAGCAGATATTAATCATTACTTGCTTGATAATCAACCACTGACTCGCGAGGAATTGACAGCCGGTCTTCTGACTAACCGATCCGGTAACTTGTTGGACCTTTTGAAGCAAGTTAAGGTAACTTTTAATGCGCAAGGCGCACCTGAAACACCATGGAACGATTGGTACGCTGATCAAATTGACGGATTACCGCAAGGACTTTAACAAATAAGGCGGCCGATGGTGATCGGTCGCCATTTGTGTCCTTAGGGTAGAAAGGAACGGTTATGCCGCGATACTTAATTATTAGTGATATTGACGGCACACTAACCGCCAATCATCATGACGTTACGCCCAAAACGGCAGCGGCCATCGCAGCTGCCGTTGCTAGCGGCGCTTCTTTTTATGTTGCCACCGGGCGTATGCACGCTTTAGCGCAGGTTGTGGCCAAACAATTCGAACCAGAAGCTTCGATTATTGCATCGAATGGTGCTGTCTACGATTTTTCCGGCGAGCGGGTGCATCATGTTTTGGGGCAAGCGGCACTTACGGCGGTTGAAACTGTGACCGATCAGTTGGGCCTGAACGCCTTGTATTTCAGCGATGATACCGTTTATTACACAGGTAAAGTGCCGCCTGCCATTGAAGCAGCTGCACGCAAGTTTGCCCCCAGCTCGGTGAGCATTGACGTTGTAGCCTTACCATCAGTTGATGATTTGTTAGCACATGCACCTGCAATTACGAATGGGATCATTTTTGGCCCGCATGATTCGGAAGCATTGGCTAAGGGGAAGGCAGCGTTAGAAACACAGGATGTTTTACATGTTTCAGCCTCTGAACATACTAACCTTGAACTCATTCCTAAACATATTGATAAGGCCACGGCTGTCAAGGAGTTGCAGACGCTCACAGGAATCGGTCCGGAGCAAACGATTGCCTTTGGCGATGGTCTCAACGATCTTGGCATGCTGAAGGCTGCTGGTATTAGTGTGGCGATGGAAAATGCTGTGCCACAGGTTAAGCAGACTGCCCGCTATATGACAGATGCCAATGTGGATGATGGTGTAGCTAACTTTTTGAACGATTTTTTTGAAAAATAAGTAGTTTTATATTAAAAAATTGACTTTTTAAGTTGCTTGTTGGGCCAACGTTTGCCACCATAGAAGATGGTAAACGTTTTTATGAGCGTGAGACAGCCCGGTTAGAAATCCGTATGCAAATTGGCTTGAATACGATGGTTGAATTTTGACCATAGCGTTCAGGGCTTGTATACATGATTCCTGGGTCGGTGAGCGCGTTTAAGTCAAAGCGTGAGCTGGTGCGGTCGAAACTGGCGTATAAGCGTTCAAGGCGCTTGTATGCAGGTTTCTGCACTCGTGAACGTGTAGAGGGGGAAAAGTCATGTATTATGCAGCAACTGATCGTTATGACAAGATGCCTGTTCGTCATGCCGGGAAAACCGGTTTGATGCTACCGGCAATTTCACTTGGCTTGTGGCAGCATTATGGCAATCTTGATCCATTTGGCCCACGCCGTTCGGTTATTTTAGACGCTTTTGATCATGGTGTCTTTCATTTTGACGTGGCGAATCACTATGGTAATGGTGATCATGAACCTGGTTTTGGCAGCAGCGAGAGTTTGCTTGGTCAAATTTTAGCAACGGATTTGAAGGCTTATCGAGATGAATTGGTGATCAGCACTAAGGTGGGGTATGAGATTCATCCGGGCCCATATGGTGTTGGGACTTCGCGCAAAGCGGTCATTCAAGGCTTGAATGATTCACTCAAACGCCTGCAGCTTGACTATGTCGACATTTATTATGCGCATCGCTTTGATGATACGGTTGATTTAGAAGAAACTGTCAATGCGCTTGATCAGACGGTGCGTGATGGCAAGGCACTTTACATCGGGATCTCGAATTTTGATACCCAGCAAACCAAAGATGCGATTGCGATGTTTAAAGATCTGCATACGCCATTTGTGCTGAATCAGTTCAGTTACAACATGTTTAATCGTGAGGCTGAAACTTCTGGCCTAACGAAGGCTCTTCAAGCCGATGGCGCCGGCCTAATTGCTTATGGGCCGCTTTCAGAAGGCTTGTTGTCGGATCGGTATCTGAATGGTATTCCGGATACGTTCAAAATTCATCCGACCAACCAAGCCACTTTTGCCCATGGGAAAGACGCGGTTGTGAAGAAGCTGAACGAGTTAAACGAAGTAGCACATGACCGTGGCCAGACGTTAACGCAAATGGCATTGGCATGGCTGTTACGTGATCCAGTTGTCACCAGTGTCATCATCGGGACCACCTCGGTTGATCATTTGGAAGACAACCTGAAGGCAACCGAAAATCTGACCTTCAATGCAGAAGAAATCAGCCACATTGATTCGATCTTGAACGTTTAAAGTTGATGTATGAAAAAGAGATGTCTCGGTCATCACTTTCCGAGGCATCTCTTTTTGTCAAGCCTACTTAACGTGAAAGGCCGCCAGATGGGCCGCCAAGTAAGGGGCAGTTTCACCTTTCCCTTGTTTGGCGATTGCTTGCGGTGTGCCAGCAGCCATGACGCGGCCACCTTCTGCACCGCCTTTTGGTCCGAGATCCAAGACATAATCAGCGTTAGCGATGACGTCTAGATCGTGTTCGATGGCAATAACCGTTGCACCGGTTTTGAGCAACCGTTGAAAAACAGCGATCAACGTTTGAACATCCAAGGGGTGTAGACCTACCGATGGTTCATCGAAGACAAAAAGCGTGTCTTTTTGGGAGCGTCCCATGTGGGCAACTAGCTTCAGGCGCTGCGCTTCACCGCCAGACAGCGTCGGGGTACTTTCACCTAAATGCAAATAACCGAGGCCCATGTCATGCAGGGTTTGCAATGTGTGAGTAATAGCCGGTTCGTCTTTCAGAACGGTCAAGGCGGAGTCCACGTCCAGATCTAGCAAGTCGGCGATGCTGTGCTGCTGCCATTTGATTTTCAGAACCTCGGGGTTGTAGCGACGGCCGTGACAAGTCGGGCAAGTTTGCTGCATGTCAGGCAGATACTGGATATCTAAGTTAATGACGCCGGTACCGCCGCATGTCGGGCACGCGCCGGCTTTGACGTTGTAAGAGAAATGGCTACTCGTATAGTGCTTGGCTTTGGCATCAGGCAAACTGGCGAAAAGGTGTCGCAGATGGTCGAGAATGTCTGTGTAGGTGGCGACGGTTGAGCGGACATTTTTACCGACCGGCGTAGCATCAATCGCAACTACATGGCGCAGGCCGCCGCGGTCAAGATCACGAACAAATGCTGGAGCTGGTTGGTCAGCAGTTGCTGACAGCGCTGGTACTAGGGCGTCAAAAATCAAAGTTGACTTGCCAGCACCAGAAAAGCCGGATACCACTGAGAAGCAGTTAACTGGAAAATGGACATGCAGGTCATGAAGGTTAAATCGATCAGTTACGGTTAATTGCAGTTGTTTGGTTTGCTTAATTTCTTGTTCACCGGCTTGCGGGCGAACAATCAAGGGAGCCGCTCCGGTTAAAAAGGGTGCAATCAACGAATGGGTATCATGGCTGATCGCTTCAGGGCTACCTTGATCAATGAGTCGGCCGCCAGCAACGCCTGCACCGGGACCAATCTCAATCACTTGATCGGCTGCCTCAATGATGGCGGTGTTGTGATCCACAACGACCAGCGAGTTGCCTTGATTGACCAAACCGTGCATGACTTCTAGCAATCCAGAAACGTTTGCAGCATGCAGACCGATGGACGGTTCATCAAGGACGTAAAGTACGCCGGTCGTTTCAGTCCGAAGCGTGCGACTGAGCTGAATGCGTTGCAATTCACCAGTCGATAAGGAAGCCGCGGCTCGACTCAGGGTCAGGTAACTGAGGCCAAGGTCCATGATGGGCTTAAGCAATTGCGTCAGTTCTTGGATAATATCGTGCGCCAGTGACTGCATATCTGCTGGCAACCAGTGATAAATTTCGGGAATGAACGCGGCTAATTGCGTTAAAGTCATATCACTAACCTGAGCAATGTTTTGATCCACTAGGTGCTGGCTCAATAATTTCGGGGCAAATCGGCTGCCATGGCAGGTCGGGCAGATGCCAAACTCATAGAAGCGATTCAGCCGCTGAATGGCGCGTTCATTTTTGGTCGTCGCTAAAGAATCTTCGACCGCATTGAAGGCATTCTCGTACTGTGCATGGTCCATATGAAAAATTTTGCCGGTTTTGCTGGGGATATTGATGGCGTATTTTTTACGTTCACCGTGCCAAACCTGTTCTTGCTGATCTTTTGGCAGGTCCTGGAAAGGCGTATCAATATCAATGCCGATTGCTTGTGCGACAAAAGGCATAAAATTGCGACCGGGTAAGCGCCACGAGGCCACGGCACCTTGACGGATTGTCAGTGTTTGATCAGGGATGAGCCGGTTGGCGGCCAGTGTGCGCGCTTGACCAGTACCGCCGCATGTCGGGCAGGCGCCAGTTGAATTGAAGGCGAAATCTTCAGCAGCAAAAGCCATGAAACGGACGCCACAGGTCGGACAAGTGATCATGCCCATACCACTTTCACCGTCATTGGGCAGATCCATTGCCTTGGCAATATCGAGAGTTGGCGACACGCGGTGACCATTAGGACAAACCGGCGAGCCGAGACGGGAAAACATGAGGCGAATGACGTTGAGCGCTTCTGTGGCCGTACCGACAGTTGAGCGGATGCCTGGAACGGTTGGCCGCTGCCGCAAAGCGATGGCACTAGGGATATGGCGTACTGAGTCAGCAGCAGCAGGACTTGTTTGGCCAAGGCGCCGGCGGGTGTAGGTGGACAAGGCACTCATGTAGCGGCGCATACCTTCAGCGTATAACACGCCCATGGCTAATGAACTTTTACCGGAACCAGACCGACCAGTGATCGCCACCAGTTTGTTAAGCGGAATATCAACATTGAGATGCTTCAAGTTGTTAACGTAAGCGCCGCGAACACTGATATGATCGGGAATTGCCATCAAACCACTCCTTTAAAAAGATAGACATAGCCGGCTACTGACAAAATCGGGCTAGCTACGTCCTGATATTGTCATTGTAACGCTCCTAGAAAAACGGCAACAGTCGGCGACAAAATTGTGTCGCCCAGTCAACTGAAAAAGCCTCACGCAACTGAGCGTCAGGCTTGATTGTGGTGATCTCCATGAGGTGTTTGTGCCACGAGATGACCGGTTTATTCGGTGACTAAGGTGCCAGTTGCTTGGCTGAGAAGTTTGATCAACTTCAGATACTTTTTCTCGCCAAGTTCATGATAGAGACGTTCTAAGTTGCCCAAGTATTCAGGCCCGAGATCCTCAATTGCTTGCTCACCTTCTTCGCTAAGCACGAGCTTGAAGCTGCGACAATCTTCAGGATCGGGTTGTTTTTCAAGCAAACCCCGGTCAATCAGCGGGCTGCTGGCTTTGGTGATCGCAGCCTTGGTGACGTGCATCTCTTTGGCCAAGCTTGTTGGTGTTCTTGGCGTGGCATCGGTCGCCATCCAGAAAAGCAGGTTTTGTTGATTCAATGGAATCTCCGATGTTGAAACCGGTGAAAAGAGTCGGTTGAATTGATTCACCGACTGACTGGCTGCCAAATATTGCTTTTTCATAAAAGTGCTCCCCCTTTTTTTCATAACCTCTGTATACTTTTAGTATGAAGGATTGAGGTTGATTGACGCAATAAATACGGCAGAAAAAAGCTCAATTTGTTAACAAAATCACATAGCAGGTGACTGAATGGTGGACAACGAAAAGGAGCAACGATTCATGATCGAATGGCAAGAGCTGACAGCCTTTGCAAAAAAGGTATCTGAGCAAGATCACAGTGGCCACGGGTTTGACCATATTCAGCGGGTTGTGGCGACAGCAAAACAACTAGCTGCGCAAACACCAGAGGCTGATACAGCTGTTGTGTTGGCGGCGGCCACGATGCATGATACCTATGACGATAAATTGGTTCCGGATGTGCCAATAGCCAAAGCCGCCGCCCAGCAGGCAATGGTCGACGCTGGCATGCGCGCTGACCAAGTCCAAATGGTATTGACGATTATCGATCACATGTCGTTTAAAGCAAACTTACAACACCATCAATCGTTGCCGGTCGAAGGACAACTGGTTCAGGATGCCGATCGTCTTGATGCCATTGGTGCCATTGGCATTGGTCGTGCTTTTATGTATGGCGGTGCACATGGTGGGCGGATGTATGATCCAGATTTACCACCACGAGCTGACTTAACCGCGGCTCAGTATCGTACAACAGAAGGCACCGTCATCAATCACTTTTATGAAAAACTGTTGAAACTCAAGGATCAATTGAACACCGATGCGGCCAAAAAAATGGCGATGCATCGCCAACAGGTTATGGAAGATTTTCTAACCGAGTTCAAGGCCGAGTGGCACGGTAGACGGTAAGGCAAGGCGGCTCTTTTATGAAAGGACAGCATGGCCAGTTAAAACAGCTGTAGCAATGCGCATTTTTTTGCTTTCTACGCTACATTTTTATAAAAAGGACTTGCGAGCTATGGGGATTTAGTGTACATTAATTAGGCAGTTGTTTTTAAACAACACAGCCATTTGCCGTCTTAGCTCAGTCGGTAGAGCGCATCCATGGTAAGGATGAGGTCGTCGGTTCGAATCCGATAGACGGCTGATAGTACCGCGCCTGACAGATATTAAATCTGTCAGGTTTTTTTGTGAGCACGAACCAACCCGGTTAGAAACCGGAAAGTATGTGGTCTTGGACGTGAGGTCGGGCTTTGATCATTACGACTAAGCTCCTTATGCGTAGGTTTTTGGGATGACTCGCGCGTTATGGTGGGACCTTATGCTTCACTTTCTAAGCATGACACGCCTCTTCACGGCTATGTTTCACCATGCACCCTGGCTTCTAAAATGTTACCCTTAAAGACAAACATGCCAAGAAAGGATTGACTTCATGAAAATTCTTCGCTCATTTGTCCAACTTGTTGGCGTTGCTGCAGGTTTTATCGCCTATTCGTCTGCCGAACTTGCGTTGATCCGCAGTGAGGCCACGTGGGGTGCCTATGGGGCCATTGGTGCCTTGGTCTTTGTATTCGGTGCACTGATTGCTGCATTGATGGTCTGCTATCGACATTTTTACCGCCAACAACCTGCGCTGGCGGTGGCTCATCCTTCTAGCGTGATCTGGCAAGGTATCGGATTGCTATTTTTGATTCAGCTCATCACCGTGACGCTCACGCAAGTCATGCACGCGCCTCAAGCTGCCAATCAAAGTAACCTGCTTGATTTAGTTAAAAACTATCCGTGGTCAATCAAGTTATTAGCAGTTGTTGGTGGCCCAATCGTTGAGGAGTATCTATTTCGGGGTTTCTTGATGAACAGTTTCGGCTCTTTGAAGCGGCGATCCTGGCAATGGGCGAGTGTGCTAATCAGTGCCGCAGTCTTCGGCTTTGCGCATGTGGCCGGAAAAGTGGATTATAACTTCTTCATCTATGCCGCGCTTGGCGGCGTCCTTGCTTGGACTTACTTGCGAACAAGAGACATGCGTTATTCGATTGGGTTGCATATGCTCAACAATGCAACAATTTTGCTCGTGTAGAATTTTCCAAACTAAGGTTAGGACATCATTCATAAGCGTCAAATAAGAATGAACAATTTTCGCAATTGGAAGTTGTTCATTTTTTATTTTCTCATAAATGATTTATTGGGGTTTTAAAGATCCCAGTGCCAAGGCGAAGCAATCGTAGGCCGGATGGGGATCAGCTGTGCAAACAACACAGCGACCGGGCTTTGTCGCTGATGTTGTTAGGCGACTTCGAGACCGCTTTTTGGGCTCGAAGCGCCGTCACGCGTTCCATCCTCATCTGGCCGGAGATTGCGGAGTTTGGCATGGCAAGAAACTTGTAGCCTAGATTGGTCGCATGATCGTCACCATGATTGATTCAATAAGTGAATGTTAATCATGCAAAAGATCAATTTAGCCGATGACGATGATTCTTGCTACACTTAATAGCAAGAATATAAGGAGGCAGTTATGAGATCATTTTTGAAACGAGTGCCGTTACCGATGGCGGGACTGACACTGGGATTGGCATCGTTGGGTAATCTATACAAACTGGCAGGTTGGCAATTAGTAGGGAACCTAACAGGAGGCTTAGCTGCTTTGCTGTTTGGACTGATTTTACTGAAAATTTGCCTGACTCCCTTACACGCAGCTAAAAGTTTACAGGATCCGATCATCGCATCGGTGTCGCCGACATTTTCGATGACCTTGATGATCTTGTGCACTTATTTAACTGCTTGGGGAATGCCGGTGGGGATCGCTACTGTCATCTGGGTATTAGCAGTGATTATCCATTTTGGCTTAATGATTTTTTTCGTTTCACGGCATTTGCTCCCGCAACAAAAAGAATGGCAAATGATTTATCCGAGCTGGTTTGTCACCTTTGTCGGTATCGGCGTCATTCCCGTGACCAGTGGAAAATTCGTGCCAGCACTTGGGCAGCCCCTTTTCTGGCTTGCATTTGTGATCTACGTGGCAGTTTTTCCGTTTGTGCTGCATCGTGTCAGGACAATACCGCTGCCTGAGGCAACACAGCCCTTACTGACGATCATCGCCGCACCGGCTTCGCTTTGCCTGACCGGTTATCTGGCCAGCTTCACGCATCCGAATTTGGCATTTGCAACCGGCATGTTGATTTTTGCACAGTGCCTGTATTTTCTGACCCTTTTCAGCATTCGACAGTATACGCGGCTGTCGTTTTATCCGAGTTTTGCCGCCTTCACCTTTCCACTCGTCATTTCCGCAACTGCTTTGACCCGCTTTATTGCTATCTTTGCCAGCAAGGGGTTGGTGCATAACTTGTTGAGCGTGTTGCAGTGGGGTGAGTGGCTTGTAGCGAGTTTGATGCTGATATTTGTGACCGGCCATTATCTAAACTTTTTGCGGCTTACAGCTAAAACAGTCAAGCAAGCAGCTGCTACTCAAGAAGTGTCTGATTAATAGTCATCCAAAGCAGCTTGGCCATCAGCGGGTTACTTCCGAAGCGCGAGCTGCTTCAACAATTCTATCTAGCATGGCCTGTTTGTGGGGCCAATTGGCGGTTGGGTTTTGCAGCAAGTAAAAATGCCGTTGAAATTGCGGCCCAATTGCTTGTGCCGGAGCATTGCCGAGTGCGACTTGATCCGACAAAAGTGCCTGCCCGACACCTTGTTGTACCAATGCCAGCAGCATGGCATTGTTATTGACGGTCATCATGTGTTGCGGCGAAATACCGGCTGCTTGCAGGTAAGCGGTGGTGTAATAGCGCATCCCAGAGCCTTCTTCGCGGGTAATCCAAGTGCCGGTAGACCAACCTGCAGCGATCAGTTGATCCGTACAAAGGGTTGTTCGGACAGCGCCCTTTAAGGTTAAAGGTTGTTCAATAAAGCCTAAATCTAAATGTTGGCCTTCCAGCTGTTTGACAACTTGCAAGGAATTGAGCACGGCGACATCATATTGCAAGTAAGGAAAAGCCTTTTTTAAAGCCGCGGCGATTCGGGAAAATAGAACAGCGGCGACACTTTGCGATACGCCAATATGCAGGTCAACAATGGCATCCTTTTGACTATTTTGAATCGCTTCCTGCGTTTTTTCCCACTCAGCCAGCATGTTGCCACTAAAGGCATACAAAATATCAGCAGCTGCTGTGGGAATCGTCGCACTGCGTTTGTTTCGTTCAAATAAGGTTGTTTTTAGTTGATGTTCCAGCTGATGAATATGGTGTGACACAGTTGGCTGGCTGGTGAATAAGTGCGTGGCTGCCAAGGAGAAGCTGCGTGTTTCGTAAACGGCCATGAAGGTACGGAGTAGATTAAACAAAAATAAACCCTCCAAATTTTTAATAAACAGAATTGATTAAATCGTCCCATTGATAATTTATCATGATTCTAGAAGCCAAACAAACGCCCGTGTCAGCGAAGACACGGGCGTTTGTTGATGATGCATGGGTGGCATTAGACACGCGCCTCAGAGGCATCCCCTGCATGTGTGTAGAGATCAGCGGGCAGTGCCGTGATCAATGGACTTGGGGCGTCCAAAGCAACGAGTGTGAGATGGTGCAAGGCTCGGGAGCAAAGTGTGTAGAGAATATCACGGTCGGCTTCATTTTGATACGTGGTTGCAGAAATATCCCAACCGATGACTGCGTCAAACTCTAAACCTTTCGCGAGATAGACTGGCAAAATGACACAACCGTTTTTAAGGCTATGGTCATTAGCCGATAGCAAGGTTACTGGTGCATCAAGTTTGAGAGTGGCGTAAAGTTGATCAGCCGTTTGGGCATCTTTGGTTAGAATCGCCACGGTGGTATCGGTTGCCAGCAGTTGCGTCACCAGTTTTGACAAAGCATCGGGTGCTTCCGTGCGCGCTACCGTCAAGACTTCTGGTTTATCACCAGCACGGTTAAACGCCTGAATATGGTCGTGTTCTGGTAATAAAGCTTTGGCAAAGTTAGTAATCGGTTGCGTGGATCGGTAGCTTTTGTTCAACGTAATGAGTCGAATTTTATAGCCGGAAAAAACGTCCTCGATTTCATGAATGAAATCACTAGGCTGATAATTACTGGTAAACACGTCTTGCTTGGCATCGCCCAACAAAGTCAACTTGGCTTTAGGAAAGGCGTGTTTCAAGTACAACAACTGCGCCATACTGAAGTCTTGCATCTCATCAACGAAAACATACTGAATCAGGCTATTTTGACCGCTGCCGGTGCTGAGATCACGAAGATAAAGCAGCGGGGCGGCATCTTCTAAGCGTAATTGATGCGCTTCGATTCCGTCTGAAAAGGCGTTGACCATTGTGTGCCAGATAGCCGGAGCAACGGGTGGTTTCACCTGTGCCATGAATTGCTGATAGTCTTGGAACACATCGTAAAAATGATCGTTGTACAGTGCATCGTAGATTGGTGAAAATGCTTTTGAGACAATAGCTTCCGAGACAAATCGCTGTTCATCTTCACCGGTTTCGAATTCGTGATCGGCGGTCAAGGTTTCCAATTCAGTTTGTGACAGATCGGAAACGCGCAACTGCACCCAGTCTCGTTTGGCTTCCATATGAATTCGGGTATTCAGACGTTTGATCAAAGCATTCTTAGTGGCGGTAAACTTATCAACTGGCTGCATCAATGCTGGCTGGGCTTGATAAATTTTTGCGATGGTTGCGGCTGAGAAGAAAGTCTCACCGTTGAACTCAACGTCAATAAAATGCGGTGTCCGCTTCGGTTGCTTAGCATAGGCGTAGATAGCTTCAAGATAGCGCGGCGCTTCTTTAAAGCGACGGATATGCTCAGCAGCTGGCGGCAATCCAGCTGCATCATGTTCATAACGTTCAAATAATGTTTCAACATGTAAGCCGGTGAAACGGTTTGCCAAGAATTCAAACAAGGTTGCCTGCCGCATATTCTTTTCGCCTAAGCTCGGCAAAACTTGTGAGATGTAATTGGCAAACAAGCGGTTAGGCGAGAAAAGCACCATTTGGTCAGCATCCAGATCGCTACGGCTGTGATATAGCAAGTAAGCAATGCGTTGCAGGACCGCACTGGTTTTCCCGGAGCCGGCGACCCCTTGAACCACAAGCAAGTCGCTGGTGGTATCACGAATAATGTCGTTTTGTTCGCGCTGAATGGTCGCGACAATATTTTTCATGTATTCGTCTGATTGATCGCCTAAAACGGATTGAAGGATTTCGTCGCCAACGGTTTCATTGGTGTCGAACATGGTTTTGATGTGGCCGTGTTCGATTTGGAACTGACGCTTGTTTTTCAAAGTGGCGTGTTGTTCGCCTGCTGGTGTATCGTAGCTGACATCGCCAAGGGTACCGTTGTAATAAATAGAACTTACCGGCGCGCGCCAATCATAAACCAAGAATTCGCCATCTTGGTCAATGAAGGTGGCAGTGCCGATATAAAGCGTGTCGGGATCGCCATCTTCGTCAATATCGATACGGCCAAAATAAGGATTGTCCGCTAGCAGGGTGAGACGATTACCTTCGTGTTTGAGAATGGTTTCATTTTCGACGGCGCGGGCAACCATGACTTTCTGCTGTTGAACCGCAGCGTTGGTTTCCATTTGGTCATCGACTTCGGTAACGTTGACCTTGGTATTTTCACCGTAAGATCGTTCAATCCGGCTGGTTTCTTTGTGCGCCGCTTCGATCTGGTCATGAATGGCCGCTAGCCTTGCCTTGAGCTTCTCAATGACCGCCGTGACCCGAGCCTGTTCTTCTGCCTTCGTTGCATTTTCCATAGAAACGGCGCTCCTTTCGGTGTTTAAAATGGTGTCGATAATTGTACGCTGGGCACTTGGAAAAGTAAAGAGCGTGAGCAGGCCCGGTTAGAAACCGGAGCATAAGTGGCCTCGGACATAAATGGCTGGGCTTTGGCCATTTATGTCCGAGGTCCTTATGTGCAGGTTTCTGGGCCTGCGAACGCGTTTGGGAGAGCGTGAGCAGACCCGTATGTGTCAAGCTTTTCTCGGTTCTACTCTAATTAAACTTGATCCTATTGTCCGAGTTGACTCCGCGGCGATTCGGGGTGGCGACCGCGCAGCTAGAGTGGTGGGCACGACTTCGAGCCAAAGCGCAAGCCCGGCGCGCTGTCTCGAAGCTCGGTCTTGGTCTAAGCGGAGAAAACCACTCTGCTAAGACCAATCTCACCACTGAGCCCATCGCCGCTCCGCCAACTCTCTGCTTTCTATCCTAGTATTCGAGCTAGATTGCCCATGGCACTGCTTCTTGAAGCGTTTAAGACAGTGGCAGGCGTCTGCGAAGTTAACGCGAACTACCGTTAGTTCACCAGCTCCCAGAAGAAAGATGAACTTGCCAGAATATAACACACCTTATCTTGTTGCACGTGAAAACTAGGTGTTACACTTACTCATATCACATTCAATTGGAGGCATAACATGGCTGATTTGTGGCGGACAATTTCTGAACGGCACGGCGAGTTGCTTAGTGCCTTGGGGCAACATATCGAAATATCTTTAATTGCCTTGATGATCGCCGTTGTGATTGCGATTCCATTGGCCGTTTGGGTCCAGACGCATCACAAAACTGCGGCAGTGCTGCTGCAAGTGACTGGTGTTTTGCAAACCATTCCTTCGTTGGCCTTGTTAGGGTTGTTGATTCCGTTTGTGGGTATCGGGACACTGCCAGCGATTATTGCTTTAGTGGTGTATGCTTTATTGCCGATTTTTCAAAATACATATATCGGTTTACGCGATATTGATCCTTCCTATGAAGAAGCAGCCGATGCGTTTGGCATGAGTCGATTGCGGAAGTTGTTCAAAGTTGAATTGCCCATCGCCTTACCGGTTATCTTGTCGGGCGTCCGGACTGCAATGGTCATGATCATTGGTACCGCGACGCTGGCAGCTTTGATCGGCGCCGGTGGCTTAGGCACGTTCATTTTGCTAGGTATTGATCGAAATGATGCGGCGTTAACTTTAATGGGTGCTTTGGCAGCAGCGCTATTGGCGATTGTCTTTTCGTGGCTCTTAAATGTCATGCAAAAAGTCAGTTGGAAGGTCAGTGTCGGGGTTGTGGCGGTTGCCGTCCTTGGTATGGTTGGCAGCCAAGTATACACTTATGCGACCGCACCAAAGGAAACTATCACGATTGCGGGAAAACTAGGCAGTGAACCGGATATTTTGATCAATATGTACAAAGAACTCATTCAAAAAGCTGATCCTGATGTCGGGGTCACGTTGAAATCGAACTTTGGACAGACGAGCTTCTTGTACAATGCGTTGAGAACCGATAAGATCGGCATATACCCTGAGTTTTCCGGGACGGTTCTGGCAAGTTTGACGAAACCATCTGCCGCTCAGCAACAACAGGTGACGGCTGGTAAAGATAATTATCCACTTGCAAAGAAACTGCTTGCTAAACAAGGCCTGAGTTATCTCAAACCGATGGCGTATAACAACACCTATGCTTTAGTCGTTAAGGAAAGTTTTGCCAAGCGTTATGATCTGCATACCATTAGCGATCTTGGCAAAATTGCACCATCCATTCGCGCCGGATTTGATTTAGAGTTCATTGACCGGCAAGATGGGTATAAGGGCATCCAATCAAAATACGGCTTGCAGTTTAAGGTGGATTCAATGGATGCTTCCTTGCGTTACCAAGCTTTAGACCGCGGGCAGATCAATTTGACCGATGGGTATACGACTGATGCGCAATTGCGGCAATATCATCTGGTGGCGTTGCAAGATGATAAGGGGTTGTTTCCGATTTATCGCGGTGCACCATTGATGCGAACTGCCTTTGCCGAAAAACACCCGCAACTTGTAGCTGCATTGAACAAGTTGGCTGGTCAAATTACGGAAAAACAGATGCAGACCATGAATTATGCCGTGAGTGTGAAGAACGAAAAGGCCGCAACTGTGGCTCACCGCTATTTGGTTCAGCATGGCTTGCTGAAGGAGGTGCGCTGATGGCATTGATCAGTCTTGAACACGTCACAAAGGAATATGACGGCAAGCCCGTGGTCAACGATCTTAGCCTGAAGGTCGATCAAGGGGAGTTATTTGTGCTAGTCGGCACCTCCGGCAGCGGCAAAACCACGACGCTGAAAATGATCAATCGTTTGGTTGATCCAACGAGCGGCGTCATCGAATTTGCCGACAAACCGCTCACCAGTTACAAAATGCGCGACTTGCGGTGGGATCTGGGGTATGTCCTGCAGCAGATCGCCTTGTTTCCAACCATGACAGTGGCGCAAAACATTGCCGTGATCCCCGAAATGAAGGGCTGGTCGCGCCAAAAAATTCGGACGGCAACAGACGAGTTACTCACAACAGTTGATTTGCCGCCAGCCGAGTATCGCAATCGCATGCCAAGCGAATTATCCGGAGGGCAGCAGCAACGCATCGGTATTTTGCGGGCCTTAGCATCACGGCCTAAGGTGGTCTTGATGGACGAACCGTTCTCAGCATTAGATCCGATTTCCCGCACTCAGCTTCAGGACATGCTGCTGCATTTGCATCGTGCCTTGAAGACCACTGTCATTTTTGTGACCCACGATATGGCTGAAGCGATGAAACTTGGTGATCGGATCGGCGTGATGCGCGGTGGCAAACTCTTGCAGGTTGATACGCCGGAAGAAATTGCGACCAATCCGGCTAACGATTTCGTGGCGGATTTGTTCAAGGGAGCGCAAGCCAATCAGGGTCTGCAGGTCACGCTCAGTCAGTTAGCACCATTTGCAGCGGATGTGTCGGCCCGGCATGCGGTTGGCGGCAACTTGACGCTGGCCGAGGCGTTGCCGCTTTTAGATGCGCATGAGGCGTTGCGCGTGAATAGTGAACATGGTGCGTTTGTGGTCAATACCCATAGTGTTGTCGCTTATCTCGCAAGTGCATTTGTCGATCAGAACACAGAGACGAAGGAGTGATCGTGATGGCTTATGATTATGGAACGATTGTGATTGGTGGCGGCCCAGGCGGCTTAGCAGCAGCTTACGGTTTAGCAGCAAAGCAAAAAGTATTAGTCGTTGAAAACGATTTGTGGGGCGGCACCTGTCCCAACTATGGCTGCGATCCGAAAAAAATGCTGTATCGTGGTGTCGAAGTTAAAAATGCTGCCTTGCGCATGAACGGTTTTGGTATCAGTGGGACGGCGAAGATTGACTGGCCATCCTTAATGGCCTTCAAGCGCAGTTACACAACCGGCGTACCTGCTGGCACATTGAATGGCCTGACTCATGCTGGGATCACGACGTTGTATGGTCATGCTCAGCTTCTAGGTGAACATGCTGTCAAAGTTGGCTCCCAAAACGTGACCGGTGAACATATTGTGATTGCAACTGGGCACACGCCTCGTTATCCGGACATTCCTGGGGCCAATCTGCTTAAAACGAGTCGGGATTTTCTGGACCTTGATCAGTTACCAACCAGCATTGCCTTCATCGGAGCCGGTTATGTCAGTGTCGAACTGGCCAACATCGCTGCAGCGGCTGGCGCAGATGTGCATATCATCGGTCATTCTGATCGGTTGTTACGGGCATTCCCCAAAGTCGCCACTGAAGCTTTAAAACCATTGCTTGCCAAGACCGGGATTCATTTTCATCCTAATGTCGAACTGACTAAAATCACGCCCTTAGGTACCATGACCCATCTACATGCTGATAACTTCGATTTGAATGTTGACATGGCAATCACTGCCATGGGTCGTATCGCCAATGTTGCCGACCTCGGGCTAGCCAATGCTGGTATTAAGGCTGATACGCGTGGTATTCCGGTTGACGACCATCTTCGCACCGCAGTTGAGACGATTTATGCAATCGGCGATGTCAATTTGAAGCCACAGCCTAAATTAACACCGGTGGCCGGCTTCGAAGGCCGTTATGTTGCCAACCAAATTTTAGGCGACCAAGCACCCATTAGCTATTCGGCCATTCCGACTATCGTCTTTGGCCCAACGGAGTTAGCCAAAGTCGGGGTTTCATTAGAGGCCGCTGAAGCAGCGCCTGATCAGTACACCGTCAAACACAACGAGATGACCCACTGGTACACTTACAATCGGGTCCAGGATCCTGACGCGCAAGTTTGGACCATTGTCGACAAAAAGACCGGCCGACTTGCCGGTGCTGTCGTCTTAGCCAGCTTGGCTGAGGACTTGATCAATACCTTCGCAGCGGCCATTGATACTGGTGAAAAGCCGAGTGATTTAAACAAGATCTATGCTTATCCAAGTGCGCAGAGTGATTTGCAGTATCTCTTTTGATATGGGATGATATGACCTTAATTGGTATGTTGTTTTAATTATATGTTGGACTGGTAGGTTTTATGCCAGTCCTTTTTTTATTAACTGATAACCGAGTATTTGAAGGGGGCACTAATGAAATCTAATTTATTGCTGAAGAATATGACGATCAGGTTTGATCGAGAGATTTTACATGATGTCTCTTATGAGTTTAAAAGCGGCTACTTTTATTTGTTGCAAGGCCAGTCAGGTATTGGCAAGTCTTCATTATTGAATGTGCTTGGCTTATTGAAGCGGCCGATTGCAGGCGAAGTGGTTTATGATGGTCAAAATCTTTGGTCACTGGATGATGCGACACAAGCGCGTGTGCGGCTGAAAGATTATGGCTTTGTCTTTCAACAACATAACTTAATCGACACGATGACACTTGAAGAGAATCTCAAAGTGCCGCTTTTAAAAAGCAACCTGCCAGAAGCAAAGAAAGCAGCTCGCGTGACAGCCATTTTGGATAAGCTGGGGCTTGAAGACCAACGTCACATGTTGCCCGAGGATTTATCCGGTGGCGAAGATCAGCGCGGTGCTATTGGTCGAGCTTTGATTTCCGGTGCACGGATTATTTTAGCTGATGAACCAACAAATTCCTTAGATAGTGAAAATGCCCGTATGTTTTATGAACAATTAGCGGACTTTGCTCACCAACAACAGGCGATTGTGATCGTTGCGTCACATGAAACGCTGCCGGAAGACTATGCTGATCAAATTTTGACTATCAATAACAGGCAATTAGTGCCTCAGTCGGGTACTAAACTTTTCAATCGTGCAATTCCAGAAAGCATGGCAGGCCAACCGACAGCATCTGCTGTTACATATCGATCAGATTTGTCCAATAAGCAAGCGCTCGTCTATGACAACTATCAATCAGCAAAAAAACTGCCTATTGGCTTCCTTGTCATTGTTACGGTCATGTTAGCCGTTGCCAGCATAGTTTTAAATGTGCCACAAATTTTGGCAAGTCAGCAACAACGTGAACTCAATCAAGCAACGGATAATTCACTTTTTGTCACGAATAACACCCTTGGTACGGGCAGTCATCAGGATCTCGATCCATTTCGAAATTTGACGATTAAACAGATCCAAAAAATCAAGAAAATGCCGGGGATTACATCTGTACAGCCTTACTACACCTTTCTTTCATATGGCCTGACAAAAGAAAATGTTAGACAGCCGGTTCCCAAAGGGTCCAATTTTTCATTAGGCGGAAAAAGTTATCATGTCGATGAAACCTTTTCAATCCAGCCAATTTATAAGAGTGATTTGACCAAAAAATATTTGTATGCAAATGGACATCCAGCTAAAGTGGGAACAAACTTCATAGTCAGCCAAGACTTTCTTGAAAAAAATCACATATCGACAAAATCTGCGATGGGTAAACAAGTAGCATTTGAAGTCTATATTCCATATGCACAATATCTTTCAGAAAGTGAGCTGCCAACCAATAATAAAAAGAAGGTCGCGATAGATGGCAATATATATGTTCAGCAGCCATTGGCAGCAACCATCACTGGCGTCTATGCCTCAAACTATCCTTATGATCGGTCAGAGCAAGGTAACGCTTTTTTCATGGATGATGCTAGCATGACGACTTTGCTGCACAGCGCGATTCGAGCAAATACAACGTCAGATCAGATTTTTCAAGGCTTCAAGCAACAGCCTTTTGGGTATAGCGCGCTCAGATTGGAAGCTAAAAGTTATAACGATATGGTTTCAATGACTAAAACTATCAAATCAAGTTCCGGTTTTTATAGTGTTTCCTCAGTTGCACAGAATGTGGCGTCACTGAATGCTACTGTGCAGAAAGCGAAGAACGGCACGCGGCAGATTGCACTTTTATTCATCATGGCAAGTATGATTGCGTTGACCATACTTTTCAGTATGAACAATCGACAGCGATTGCGGGAAGTTGGGATTTTAAAAGCGGTTGGTTTCACAACTAAAGATGTTCGGCGCATTCTTTTCTGGAATGCCATGAAATACGGATGCTATTGTTTTGGTGGTGCTGCGCTTTTAATTGTGGTTGCGGCAACGATAATGGCGCTGCGTTTGGGAGTTCACTTCATAGCCATCATTTTGACAGCTTTTATCACAAATCTTGCTCTGAGTTTCGGAGTGACCATTTTTGCTAGCTTATGGCCGATTCGGCTGATTAGCCGTAAGGACCCGATTGACATTATAAAGGCTTCATATGGGCAAAAACGTGGCTGATTTGATTGAATCAAAGGTGCGCTTACCATGCCATTTGTCATTGCTACCGCATCGAATAATTGATGTCATTAGTTGGAACAAAACTGAGCAAATTGATAAGTCACAGATGTAACCTTGCATTGACATCACTAGCGAATTTAGCTAACCTAAACCCATATTCACACAAACGATGAGTAGCTTATCTAAGTGGTCTCCAGAGAGTCGACAATGCTGTGACGTCGATGACCATGGTAGGCAAAGTTGGGTCGTTTGCGTTATGTTCGGTGGGTGCGCCTTAAGCCAAGAGAGGTCCGCAAGGCGGACAAGTTAGGTGGTACCGCGCGCTTGCGTCCTATGTTGTTATGACATAGGGCGCTTTTTTTACGATAACGAGTTCACAGTCGCAGAAACCTGCGCATAAGGACCTTGGTCGCAATGACCAAAAACCGGTCATCACGCCCAAAGCCGCTTATGTTCCGGTTTCTAAGCGCTCCTGTTCGCGCTCACTATAACGCGCTCGCCAGCGCTGCAACCTGCGTGTAAGGACCTTGGTCGCAATGGTCAAAGTGCGACCATCACGCCCAAGGCCGCTTACACTCCGGTTTCACCCACGCTGGCTCGCGCTCACTATAACGCGCTCGCCAGCGCTGCAACCTGCGTGTAAGGACCTTGGTCGCAATGGTCAAAGTGCGACCATCACGCCCAAGGCCGCTTACACTCCGGTTTCACCCACGCTGGCTCGCGCTCACAATATAAGGAGGAAACAAGTATGGCAAAGAAAATCATTTTAACAGGTGATCGACCAACAGGACGGTTACATATTGGTCACTACATTGGTTCACTGAAAAATCGTGTGGAACTGCAGAACTCTGGAGAATACGAACCGTTTGTTATGATTGCCGATACGCAGGCATTGACGGACAACGCCAACGATCCAGAAAAAATTCGCCACTCTTTGCTGGAAGTGGCCTTGGATTATTTGGCGGTTGGGATTGACCCAGACAAGACGACGATTCTGGTACAAAGCCAGATTCCGGCTTTGTTTGAATTAACGGCCTACTACTTGGATCTGGTGACGGTGAACCGGCTGGAACGTAATCCAACCGTGAAAGCTGAAATTAAACAAAAAGCCTTTGGTGATAGCGTTCCAGCAGGTTTCTTCATTTATCCCGTTAGTCAGGCGGCTGACATTACGGCGTTTAAGGCGACAACGGTGCCCGTGGGTGACGATCAGGAGCCAATGCTGGAGCAGACTCGTGAGATTGTGCGCACGTTCAATCGGACTTATCACAAAGATGTGTTGGTTGAACCTGAAGGCTATTTTCCACCAAACGGTCTTGGCCGGTTGCCAGGGATTGATGGTAATGCCAAAATGAGCAAGAGCTTAAATAACGGGATCTATTTGGCGGACGACGCTGATACCGTTAAGCAGAAGATTATGTCAATGTATACCGATCCGGGCCATATTCACGTTGAAGACCCCGGTAAGGTGGAAGGTAATGTTGTCTTTACCTATCTTGATATTTTCGATCCTGATAAGCAGCAAGTTGCTGAGTTGAAAGCCCAGTACCAACATGGCGGCTTAGGGGACGTGAAGATCAAGCGCTACCTGATTGATGTCATGGAGGCAGTGCTTGAACCTATCCGCACTCGGCGGGAGCACTATGCCAAGGATATGGGGGCGGTTGCTGATATGCTCAAGCAAGGTTCGGCTAAAGCCAATGTGGTGGCTAATCAAACGCTTCAGGAAGTTCGGGATGCGATCGGATTCAACTACTTTAAATAGTCAAGTTCCGTCTTAAGCCGGATGTCGAAAACCGTCGTCATGGTAGAATGATGGTATAAGCAGGAAATTGATGATAAGCGTGAGCAGTTGTAGCCTGCCTTTTCACGGAAATACCGTTGTTTTCTGACGGCTTTTTCCGTGAAAAGGTAGGTAATTGTGAACGCATTAGAGGGGAATTCATATCAATGAAAACGAAACGATTAAGTCCAGTTGCGGTCACAAGTATTGTCCTTGGTGTGATTGTTGCTATCTGCCTGATCTTCGGAATCGGCACCTACAACTCATTAGCTAAGCAGAATCAAGCCGTTGAAGCGCAATGGGGCCAGGTTGAAAACGTCATGCAGCGACGGGCTGACTTGGTGCCTAACTTAGTTAATGCGGTTAAAGGCAACATGGGCCAAGAGCAGAAGGTTTTTGGTGACATTGCTGAAGCCCGCAAGTCGTATGCTAATGCAAGTTCGACAACTGACAAAGCTAAGGCCGATGATCAGTTGAACAAGAGTGTGGGTACTTTGATCAACGTGATTAAAGAGAATTACCCGACACTGCAAAGCAGCAATCAGGTGAACACCTTGATGACGCAGCTTGAAGGTAGTGAAAATCGAATCTCGGTTGAACGTAAGCGATATATTGATCAGGTTCGTGATTATAACCAGAGTGTTGTGACCTTCCCGAAGAATATTTTTGCTAGCATGATGGGCTTAGGGAAGAAGGACACCTTCAAAGCAACACCGGCTGCCCAAACGGTTCCAAGCGTTGACTTTTCAACGAACAGCTCTAGTTCCGGGAAGTAGGTGGCATCATGCGCAGGCACTTAGCGTGGTTTGTTGCCGCGCTGACGGGTTTGTTGTTGTTCACTGGCGCCGCGCAGCCAGTGGCGGCAGCCGAAGATCTGCCGGCACGGCCCACCGAGCATTACTATCTAGATCAAGACAGTGTGCTTGATGAAAGTACCAAGCAACTGATCGACAGTAAGAATCAGTATTACCAAGGCACTAAACAACAGCCGCAAATTGCCGTAGCAGCTTTAAAGTCGACCCATGGCGACCCCTTGTCAGACTATGCACCGGATCTTTTCCAGAAATGGGGAATTGGCAAGAAAGGTACCGATAACGGGGTGCTTTTGCTTTATGCGAATAATGGCGGCAAGCAGAACATGCGCATTGAAGTTGGTTATGGTTTGGAAGGTGATTTGCCTGATGCGCTGGCTGGGCGAATCTTGAATGACAATTTGAAGGACATCAAGTCACATGATCCTAAAGAACTGAATCAGGCCATTCGCAAGGTTTTCAATGCGGTTGCGACAGTCATCGATAAGAAATACAAGTTCCCTAAAGATCAAAACACGGTTTCTGATGAGACGATGAATCAATATCGCAACTCAAGTCAAGACAGCGGCGGCAACTTTTTGACGAAAATTGTTTTCATCTTTATCGCTGTCGTCGTTGTGGCCATCATCTTTGGTAGTCGCGGCGGCGGTGGTCGTGGTGGTCGCCGTGGTCGAGGTGACAGTAGCTTTTGGCTCTGGGTTATTCTGGACGCGCTGCTATCTTCTGGCCGCCGTGGCGGCGGAGGCGGCTTCGGCGGTGGTTTCGGAGGCGGCTCCGGTGGCGGTTCCAGCTGGGGCGGCGGCAGTTCCGGCGGCGGTGGTGCCGATGTTTGATTGCAAATATATTTCAATTACCAGACAGCGAGTCGCTGCCTGGTTTTTTGTGCTATGGTTGTTGAATTAGTCTTTTATGAACGGGAACGAGCGCATGTCATATCGCTTATCAGTGATATCCGATGACGGACAGGTAGTTTACGTGTGCAATCCCGTTGTTGAAAAGTGCGATCCTGATTGGGTGAGCACACGATCATTTTTGGAGGATTTGTTAATGCGGAATTTGACCATCGGTAAGCCATTGAAATTAATCGTGCTGTTCACGATTCCATTACTGATTGGCAATCTTTTTCAACAGCTTTATAGTTTTATGGATGCGTTGATTGTTGGGCGGACGATCGGTAAGGATGCGTTGGCGGCAGTTGGGGCAACATCCAGCATTGTTTTTTTGATTATTGGATTTGCGCAAGGGACCACGGCTGGACTTTCTATTTTGACAGCACAGGCCTATGGTGCTCATGATTATCGCCGTGTGCGACGCAGTTTCGGTACGAGCATTTGGATCACGGTTGGGATTTCACTGATTCTCACCGTAGCAGCCGTCACGATGACACGACCATTATTGACCGTGATGCAGACACCACCGGATATCATGGATGGTTCGATTGCCTTTGTGCGGGTTATCTATTTCGGCATTATTGCATCAATGAGTTTTAACTTGTTAAGCAATATGCTGCGCGCACTGGGCGATTCAAGAACACCGCTGTTCTTCTTGATCATTGCGACCATTATTAATATCGTATTGGACTTTTGGTTCATTCTCGGGTTTCATTCGGGGGTGGCTGGTGCCGGCTATGCAACGGTTAGCGCGCAAGTGATCGCGGCGTTGCTCTGTTGGATTTACATTCGCATGCGGATACCGCTTCTAATGATTCGGCGTCGTGATTTGCGCTTTGATTGGCACGATATTGTTCAGCATTTAAAAGTTGGGCTTCCGATGGGGTTTCAGATGTCGATTATCGCAATTGGCGCTGTCATTTTGCAGGTGATGTTGAATACATTAGGCACCAATGCGGTTGCTGCGTATACGGCGGCTGGACGAATTGACCAGTTAGCGACCTTGCCGTCAGCCTCTTTTGGGGTGGCAATGGCGACGTTTGCTGCGCAGAATCTGGGTGCGAAGGAATATGGGCGAATCCGTCGCGGAGTTTATCAAACCTTGATGGTGAACGTCGGCTTATCGGCAGTGCTGGGTGTGGTTATTATTCTTTTCAGCAAACCATTAGTGAATTTGTTTCTCGGGCCGAATCAACCAGCTGTGACGGCCTTAGCCCAGACTTATTTCCACTTCAATGCCAGCATGTACTGGTTGTTGGCGATTCTTTTCACGATTCGTAATTTGTTGCAAGGTCTTGGCCAGACGTTGGTGCCAACGGTTGCGGGATTCTTCGAATTGGGGATGCGGGCGTTTGCGGCGATTTTCCTCGTTGTGCCATTCGGCTTTGCTGGTGCATCGGCGGCCAACCCGCTGGCGTGGTTCGGCAGTGTGCTGGTACTAGTCAGCTCGTATGTTCGGACGATGCGGCGCATTAGACAGCAGGAAGATGAATTGGCTGGGCACCAAGATTAAAAAAGCGTTTGATTGATCGCCAACGGGTCAGCCCGTTAGCATCAGTCAAACGCTTTTTACGCGTTCACGCTCTTTTAAACGCGTTCACTGGCGCAGAAACCTGCACATAAGGACCACAAGCACACTGGCAAAACCCGGTCAATGCACTTGCGGCCACTTATGTTCCGGTTTCTAAGCGCGCCAGTTCAGGCTCTTTTAAACGCGTTCACTGGCGCAGAAACCTGCACATAAGGACCACAAGCACACTGGCCAAAACCCGGCCAATGCACTTGTGGTCGCTTATGCTCCGGTTTCTAAGCGCGCCAGTTCACGCTCTTTTAAACGCGTTCACTGGCGCAGAAACCTGCACATAAGGACCACAAGCACACTGGCAAAACCCGGCCAATGCACTTGTGGTCGCTTATGCTCCGGTTTCTAAGCGCGCCAGTTCACGCTCTGCTTTTAAAGTGTTTGCCATAGACTTCTAAATCCGCTTCTCCTTCTGGCAGGATAGCGATGGCTGGCAAATGGCCCCAGTGGTCATAACCGAATTTGGTGAACAAGTTGCGACTGGCTTGGTTATGCCCAAAAATTCGGGCGAGAACAGTGGTTAAGTCGTGCTTGGGTGCTTCGCGGTCAACAAAGGCCAATGCCGCGCTGCCAACGTGGTGACCGCGGGCGGCCACATCAAGGTATAAACTGATTTCGGCAGTTTGGTCATAAGCTGAGCGGTCACTATAAGCCGACAGTGTCAGCCAGCCAACGATTTTGTGGTCAACTTGAATCATCCAAGCGGGAAAATGGTTATTGTGAGCCGCAAACCAAGCTTGTTTCTCAGCGACTGTTTGCGGCTGCAAGTCAGCGGTTGCTTGATGGGTCGGGATAGTTTCATTGTAAATGGCGACAATTTTTGGTAAATCACTGGCTGTGGCAGGGGTAAATTCAATCAACGTCTGATGACCTCCATTTTGGTTAAAATGTGATGCGGCCCGTAAAGGTTGCTAAACTTGCCGTACCGTTATGGCTCATAGCCTCGAGCAATGGTTTCACACGATCACGCAAATCTGTGCTGAGCTTGAGTTCGGTCAAAAGCGCATTGGTTGTTGCAATCTCCCAGTGAGCATCATCTAAAGTAGGGTCTTCGACGATGGTGCCAGCGGTGTAGGTCCATGTGTTATCATGTGCGATTTGTGCCAAAGTGTCCGGCGTGATCAACGTGCGAATGTTGGCGACATCACTTGGAGCAATGGCATACAGCAAGCCTTGAATCATAGCCGCCTGCAGATGCCCAATTTGATCCAGCGCAGTTGGCTGCATTGACCACTCGGCGACATCAACGTGATCACAGACAGCTGCCATGTTTTTGAATAATAAGGCGAGGGCGTTGGCGGAAGCAAAGTACCAAAGACTATGTGCCAGGACAACCCGGTCAAAATGCTGATTGGCGATGGGCCCAAGATCATCCGAAAGATTAGTGTTGAAATGAACCGTTAAGCGATCACCAAGCGGTCCCGCAAGCAAGTGGTTCCATGCTTGGCCAAGCGTCAGCGGGGCGCCGTAGTCAGGCGAGGCGATGTCAATGCCAGTCACATGCCCGGCTGAGCCGACTTGATCAGCCAAAACGGCGCTCAGGTCGCCTTGCCCACAGCCGATTTCTAGAATTTTTTCGCCGGGTTTTACCTGCCATGCCTCAGCAATTGCGAGTCGATGGGCAGTTTGGCGACGCTGAATGGTCCTTGCATTGGCGGTTGGACCAAGTGCCATGAGATCTGTAATGTAGTCGAGTCGTTTTTCCATAGGATTTTCCTTTTAAAAATGTGTTGGTTCATGCTTTGTCTAAACGCGTTTGCAGTCGCAGAAACCTGCGTGTGAGGACCTCGGGCACAATGGTAAAAGGCCGACCATCGCACCCGAGGCCACTTACACTTCGATTTCTAAGCGCGACTCCTCACGCCCTGTCTAAACGCGTTCGCAGTCGCAGAAACCTGCGTGTAAGGACCTCAAGCAGACTGACCAAAGCCCGGTCAATGCACTTGAGGCCGCTTATGCGTCGGTTTCTAACCGCGCCATTGAACGCTCTGTCTGATTATGGCAGGTCGTTTCCGGCGGCGAAGTAGAGGTCATACCATTCTTGCCGGGTCAAAGCAATGTCGCCGGCTTCGGCGATGGCGCGAATGCGAGCGGGTTTGGTGGTTCCGGCGATGACTTGCACATCAGCTGGTACACGCAAGAGCCAGGCAGCAGCAATTGCGTTGGGATTGGTGGTATATTGATCGGCCAGCTTTTGAAGTAAGGCATTTAATTCAGGGAATTTATCGTTGTCGATGAAGACACCTTCAAAGAAGCCATATTGGAAAGGACTCCACGCCTGAATTGCCATATGATGCTGCTGACTGTATGGGAGAAGACCGCCATCATGATCAATGGAACGGGCATCTGCCATGTTTGTATGCATGCCGGCATCAATCATGCCTGTGTGCATCAGGGAAAACTGCAATTGATTGATGATCAATCGTTGCGGCACCGCCTGTTGGAGCAGTTCAATCTGAGCAGGATTGAAGTTGGAAACCCCGAACTGCCGAACTTTACCTTCATTTTGCAATTGCAGAAAGGCTTCAGCAACATCTTCTGGTTCCATGAGCGGGTCAGGTCGATGCAATAGCAAGCTGTCAACATGATCGGTACCAAGGCGTTTAAGACTGCCATTGACAGCATCCACGATATGCTCTTTGGAGAAATCATAGCGATGGGTCGCTTTTCGATCATTGACGATACCGACCTTAGTCTGAATCAGGACTTGATCACGTGTAAAGCTGGCCTTCTTCAACGCATCGCCAAAAAGCTGTTCAGCTTTACCATTGCTGTAAACATCAGCATTGTCAAAAAAGTTAATGCCGACGTCATAAGCAGCATCAAGTAGTTCGGTTGCTCGCGGCCGATCGAGATTCGGCAAACGCATAACACCTAACGCAATGGCAGAAGCGTGCAGACCAGAACGGCCTAGATCAATCATTTTCATAATGAGCATCCTTTCAGAATTGTTCCATGATGCTTTAAGATTATCACAAAAGCAGTGATGATTGCGTGAGAAAGCACCCTCAAGGACGACCTAATTTGAGGCTATCGCATGCTTTTGTGATGGTTATTAAGTCTGTGGTATTGGCCAATGCCTGACTAGCCAGCAGTCGAGTCTGCCATTGGTCGGACCAAATGTTGAAGAAAGCGCTACTTATAGCACATTCAGTAAAGATTGATGCCGATTTTTGGTAAACTAAAGGTAGATAGACCGATTGTCAGTAATAAGGCTTGTCTAAAAAGCCATGCAGGCGGTGTTTACCGTGCTATCATGGCATTAGAGCATGATGACAGTCAGGTAGCAAACGAAAAGAAATGGGTGGAACGAGAATGGCAAATAATATACAAGGGTTTGTGATGATCGGTGCACAAGCAATCGTTTTTAGCATCACAAATCTGCGGACGCTGAAAACAATTGAACGCGGTAGATATCCAGTTGCCATTGGGGATGATTTTTATGCAGAACATGAAATCTTGCCCGATACTGTTGATGCGATCGTACAAGCGTTTGATGCCATCAATCAAATTTTTAAAGACTATGGCGTACCGACTGTTAATGTATTTGCAAGTACCAGTTGGGCCGAAGCTGATAATGCCGAGTTTGTGCGTGATCAGCTTTATACGCGAACTGGCTGGCTCATTAAAACTACCTCACTATCAGAAGAAGCCTTTTTTCGTACCCAAGCGATCATGGTGAAGTTTCCGCAGTTTAAATCGATTACGCAAAAAGGCACGGTGCTGATTGATATCAGTTCAGGGTCAGTTGAGTTGACTACCTTCAGCAATGGCGTGTTTGGCTTCTCGCGTAATCTGTCACTTGGCCCTTTGCGAGTGTATGAAATCATGAGTGATGTCCAACGCTCGGTGACAAATTATGTTGAAGTGATGCGCGACTATATCGACAGTCGCTTGCTCGACTTTATGCGGCTGTTGCCACAAGGTGTTGAGTACACCAATATGATTTTAATGGGTAGTAATCTGTCGATTTTTCAAAATATCATTCCGGAAGGCAAGCATCAGGTAGAAACTGATCGGCCAGGGTTTGATTTATTATACGATGAAGTGACAAAGGCTTCTGACCAGTACCTTGCAGATACCTATGATTTGACTTCTGACCAAACATCACTGGTTTTGCCGACAGTTTTGCTGGTGTATCGGTTGGTTGAAACACTCAACAGTCAATCTATTTGGATCTCAGATCTTAAAGCCATTGATGGTATTGAAGTCAATGCAGCACATGAAGGCGGCTTTAAAAAGCTGGGCTTTGATCCAAATGAAGAAATTGTCATCAGTGCGAATAATTTGGCAGAACGCTACCAAGTTGATGAAGCCCATATGCAAGCCACACGGACGGTTGCCTTACAGCTGTTTGATCGATTGAAAAAGTTGCACGGCATGGGCAAACGCGAGCGTCTTTTGCTTGAAGTCGCCGCAACGGTTAGTGATATTGGTAGTTACATTGAAACACACAAACATTACGCACATTCTAATTACATCATCAAAGCATCTGAAATTATGGGGCTCAATGATCTTGAAGTAACCATGGTGGCAACGATTACACGGTTTCACAGCTCCATTACACCGCAATCGGACTTAAAGAACTTTCCAACAATGTCGACCGAAAATCGCTTAGTTGTGGCTAAGTTATCCGCCTTGCTACGCGTTGCAGATAGTCTAGACGCATCTCGCCAACAGAAGATTCAGCAATTACGGGTTTCTGTCAAACCAAATGAAGTGCTGTTAACAGCCAGAGCCGATGATGATATTGAACTTGAACGCTGGACATTAGCACGCAAAGGAAAGTTTTTCTCTGAGGTATTCGGGCTAGGGCTTGAGCTGAAAGGAAGAAACATTTTATGAAGAAACTAGATTTTTCAAAGCCGCGTTATTTTAATAACCGTGAACTCAGTTGGCTGGCATTCAACGATCGGGTACTGGAAGAAGCCCGGGATAAGAATAACCCGTTGCTAGAACGGGTACGTTTCCTGGGTATTACGCAAAGCAATCTTGATGAGTTTTTCAATATTCGCGTTGCGTCGCTGAAAAAAATGGTCACAGTTAATTATGATCAGCCGGATGCAGCAGGATTGAAACCGCAAGAGCAGTTAGACGCAATTTCCGAAACCGCCCACGCGATGGTGGAGAAACAATACACAACATTGGTTCGTTCGCTGTTGCCAAAAATGAGTGCTGTCGATATTCAACTGCTACATGCATCAGAATTGACGGAGAAACAGCACGATTTTGTCTCAGATTATTTCCATTATGAACTGTATCCCGTTTTAACCCCGATGGGAGTTGATCCGACGCGGCCGTTCCCATTTCTTGGCAATAATAGTCTGAATTTGGCCATTCGGCTGGTTCGGCCTGATGATAAAGGCGATAAGTCACGGTCGTTTGCGATGGTACAGGTGCCTGATGTTTTTCCGCGGGTTTTGCGGCTGCCAGGCGATGACAATGTCTTTATTTTGCTTGAAGAAGTCGTGCGGATGTTTGTCAGTGAGCTGTTTGTTGGTGCTGACATCAAAGAAACGGCTACATTTCGGGTTACCCGTGACATGGACATGGATGTGGCCGAAGAGGATGCATCTGATTTGATGAAGGAGATTCAATCCCAGTTGAAAAAGCGTCAACGCGGGAAAGTGATGCGGCTTGAGATTGAAGCTGGTATGAGCAAGCATTTGCGCAAACGTCTCATCAAGGCTATGAATGTGAAGGATGAAGACGTTTATGAAATTCATGGTCCGATTGATCTCAATTTTCTCAGCAAATTGGTCAAACAAGTGCACGATCATAAAGATTTGCTATTCAAGCCATTCACACCGTACATGGATCCGGATTTCAAGAAAGAGTCGATTTTTGATGTCATTAAGGATCGCGATGTCTTCATGCAGCACCCATATGACAGCTTTCAGCCAGTTGTTGACTTTATTCGCGAAGCGGCATTAGATCCACAAGTGCTTGCGGTAAAAATGACGCTGTATCGGGTTTCAAGCAAATCGCCGATCATCCGTTACCTGAAAAAAGCTGCAGAAAATGGCAAGCAGGTCACGGTATTGGTGGAGTTGAAGGCGCGGTTTGATGAAGAGAATAATGTTCATTGGGCGCAAGAATTGGAACATGCCGGTTGCCACGTGATTTATGGTTTGGTCGGTTTGAAGACACATTGTAAGTTGGCGTTGGTTGTTCGTCGCGAAGAGGAAGGCATCAAGCGCTATATGCACATGGCGACCGGAAATTACAACGATGTGACGGCGCGGCTTTATACCGACATGGGCTTGTTCACTTGCAACAACGAAATTGGTGAAGATGCGTCTAATATTTTCAACATGCTTTCTGGCTTTTCGGAACCACCGTATTTTCACAAGCTGGTCATTGCACCACTGGGCATCAGAGACTATCTGATGGATCGAATTGATGAAGAAATTACTGCTGCTAAGGCGGGGCGCAAGGCCTTGATCCAGATGAAGATGAACTCGCTATCTGATACGGCCATGATCGAGAAGCTCTATGAAGCTTCCAATGCTGGTGTCGAGATACATCTCCTTATTCGTGGGATCTGCAACTTGAAGGTTGGTATTCCCGGAGTTTCAGACAATATCACAGTACATTCGATTGTCGGACAGTTGCTGGAACACAGCCGAATTTACTACTTTTATGCGGATGGGCAGGAAAATGTTTACCTTTCATCTGCTGACTTGATGAACCGCAATCTGAGCCGCCGAGTTGAGCTGCTGTTCCCGATTTTGCAGGACGATATTCGCGAACGCATCATCAAAATTTTCAGTATCATGTGGGCAGATAACGTTAAAACGCGAATTTTACAACCGGACAGTACGTGGGTTCGTGCTCAATTACGCGGGGTTACAAAACTCAATGCACAGGCATACTTCATTGAACATGCTGAAGCCATGGGTGAAGCATTGCGACGTGAGGAAGTTGATGATGCTCCTGAAGACTTGCATGCAACGCATACTTTTATTCCGATAACCGCACCCAAGGAGGACGATGACGCATGACGCATCATTTTGCAGTAATTGATCTTGGCAGTAACTCAGCTCGGATGACGATCTGGGAAATCGAGCAAGAGGTTGTCAAGCCGATCAAACGGCTCAAAGAAATGGTGCGATTGTCTGAGGACATGGGGCCAGATCGCGTTTTGCAGCCCGCAGCAATGGATCGCACCCTGAAAGCCTTGCAGGGGTTTAAGACGGAGCTGAATAAGTATGCTGATATTGATTTAAAGGCGGTTGCAACAGCTGCTGTCCGCCAAGCCAAGAATCAAAAAGAATTCCTCAAACGGGTGAAGAACGAAGCGGGGTTGATCATCAATGTGATTCCGGGAACGCGTGAAGCCGAGTATGACTTTTTAGGCGTCATCAACACCTTGCCGATTCAAAACGCCTTAATTATGGACACAGGCGGTGCCTCAACCGAGTTGATTCTGGTTCAAAATCGGAAGTTGCAACATCTGGTATCGATTCCTTTTGGTTCGGTCAACCTGTCCGAACGGTTTTTGAATCCGGATGTGATTTCGGCGCCGGAGTATTTTGCTTTAAGTACGTTTATTCATGAGACTTTTAACAGCATCTGGTGGCTGCGGCGGGCACAGAATTTGCCGATTATCGCGCTTGGCGGAAGCAATCGGACGTTGGCGAAAATCGAACGACGTAAGGAAAAAATGGCTGATTTTGAGGCAATTCACGGCTATCGGATGCCGACAAAGCAGGCCAATGCGATTTTTAAGGAAATTCTTGGTGCAGATTTGGCCACGCGGGAGTCAATTCCGGGGCTGTCAAAGTTTCGCGCTGATATTATCGTGGGCGGTTTGATGCCGGTTATCTCGATGATTCGTTATCTAGACTCGGATCGTCTCACCTTCTCACAGTTTGGCTTGCGAGAAGGCGCGCTGTACGATCATTTGAACACGCGTGCAGTGACACAGCGTGAGCATTAGTTAATCATTGCTTAAAAGTCTGGTAAACATGCTGACGGGGTGCGCTGAAGCAGCGATAATGAAGGTACCAATCTAAAGGAGAGCGTGAGCCAGCCCGGTTAGAAGCCGGCGCATAAGTGCGCTCAAGTGCGATGACTGGGTCATGGTCATTGTGCTTGAGGTCCCTATGCGGAGGTTTCTGGGCTGGAGAACGCATTTAAAAGGATGGATTTTACTCATGAAAAAATTTATGAAATGGCTAGGTCTGGCCGTTGCAGGCTTGGCCTTGCTAACCGCAGCACCGCATGTGGTGCGAGCCGATACTTGGTCACAACCAGTGGCAACAATTGGTTCCTCACTGACTGCTGATCAAAAAAGCGGCACCCTGAGCACTTTACAAAATGCTGCCGGGGTCAACAATGCCAGTCAACTGACCGTGAATGGGGCCACACTGGTGAAGTACCTCAATCCTTCAGGTAGTACTTTTACTGAAAGCTCAGGCGTCTGGTCTAGCGCGTTGGTTCAAAAGACTGATAATGGGGGCATTAATGTCAAAATCGTCCCTTATAATGGCACCAATAACATCACCACCATCACCGCTGATCAATATCGTAATGCGGCATTAACCGCTGGGGTTAGCAATGCCAACCTCTACATTACCAGCGCGGTTAGAATTGATGGTTCAGGTGCCTTGGCAGGGGTTTATGCGGCTTTTGCTCAAAATGGCGAAAATTTGAATAACCAGCAAATCAATGCTGCTCAGCAGGAAGTCAACACCTTGAGTTCGATCACCCAAGCGAATAAGGACAAAGATGGTTATTCTGACAAGCAGCTCAATAATGCCGTGGCGGGTGCGAAACAGCAAATGGCCAGTCAAAGTAACAACGGGCAGCAGACTTTGTCCCAAAATCAGATCGGTAACATCGTAGACAGTCAGCTTAAACAGAATAATTTAACAACGATTATTAACAACAATCAGCGGCAATTGATCATCAACTTACTAGTGAACGTTCAAAAAGCCGGCTCACTAAAGAACAATGACTTTAAAGCACAGGCAGGGAAGCTGGCCGATTCCATTCAGAATTCTGCTAAAGGCTTGTTTGATAAACTCAATAAGAGCCTGAACACTGAAGAAAATCGGAATTTCCTGCAAAAAATCTGGGATGGCATCGTGAGTTTCTTTAATGGTATCGCTCAATGGATTCAGAGCCTGATCAAATAATTTTTCGCGGTTTAAGCAAGGGGTGACAGTTTGTGATGATTCCGGCGATTTTAACAACGACAGAGGGTAGTGGCAATGGTCATACCTTAACTGGCGCAATTTTGATTGGTGCAGTGGTGGCGGTGATCATCATTTTGTTTTTGGTGATTAAGTTACTGGGTGCGATCCTCCGTCATCCCTTTATCAGTCTGATACTGTTTGCACTTGGCGGCTTTGCCATTTTTAAGTTTGCGTTAGTCGGTATTATTGGTGTCGGCGTTTTAGCTGCAGCCGGCGCTGGTGCCTTATGGCTGAACACAGGCGATGGTAGCTGACAGTTTAAGAAGCTGGTGTCAAAATGAAAAAATCCCTGCTGACGCTGGTCAGCAGGGGTTTTTCATCTTTGTCGGTTAAACGCGCGAAGGCAGATCAATTTCTGCTTGTGCTAATATGTGGCCCTTCATCGCGTGCCGAGCTTCATTTAGCCAAAAGCCAGCTTGCAGTGGCAATTTCGTATCCAATGCAAAGACGATTAAGGTATAATCGTGATCTTTATCTGGTGGTTGCGGGCCGACATAACCAGCCTGTGTGAACGGGTCGGTGTTGCCGACGAGGTGGCCAGCGGTGGCGTTCTTGCCTTCGACCATTGGCACCTTATTGGTATGACTGGCGCCTGCTGGGAATGTTGTGCTGTCGGCGGGAATATTGGCTACATTCCAATGAATCCATGGTAGGCCGCCAACCGGTACAGCATCGTAGTCAAGGAACCAAAGTGCAAAACTGACAGTTTCGGCAGGGGCATCCTCAATCGTAAAAGGAAAACTCGTAATGGGATAGCCATTTTTAACGTCACTGCCGCTTGCATGCTTGCCATAGCGATCGGCAAGTTGACCATTGATAAGTGGTACGGATAGTTTCATTTGAATTTCCTCCCTTTTATCGCTACCTTAATGATAGAGGATAAAAATAATTAAAGCCAATTTATCACAGAGCGTGAGCTGGCCCGGTTTCTGGGTCAGCAACCGTGTTTAAGACAGAGCGTGAGCGGCCGCGGTTAGAAATCGGAGCATAAGCGGCCTCAGGCGTAAACGGCTGGGTTTGGGTCATTTACGCCTGAGGTCCTTATGTGCAGGTTTCTGCGGCTGTGATCGCGTTTAAGGAGTGCAATACGATGCAGGAAGACGTTGAAACATTACTAAATGAAATCAAGGAACACTATGATCATCCCCTAGAAGTTGATATTAGTGGGGAGGCGAGCGGCGTCTTAACGCACGATCAAAGCCATCAGCAATTAAAAAAAGATGGTACGCTAGTGGTAGCAGTGACGGACACGACCAATGTCGATTACACCTTAAGTCATGAGTTACTACACCTGTTGTTCCAGATGAAAGGTTATCCGCAACTTCAATTCCATTTATTGAGCGGTGATCCGCAGGTAGACGATCAACTTTATGCCACGAGCACCTCGCTATACAATGCTGCGGTGCATATGCTTGTTGTGGCCTGGCAACGCGATCACAACCTTTTGACAGACGCAGCGGTGGCGCAAGTGCTCGCCGGCTTCAAACAAAATGTGCCAGCAGAAGCCGATGACCAGTTGGTTATTTATCGAGTGCTATCGTTGCTTGATTTGTTGGGGTTTTTAAATGGTGAGTTGCCAGCAGAATTAGCAAATGCCTATCCACAAGCTTTGCCGCTTGCACGCGAACTTTACGACTTGCTGGATGCGCAGAAGCTTGATTCCCCATTTGGATTACGACGCGCCATTGTTCACCTGCTGGCGCGATTTGATACCGTGATTGAACGGCTAGGCTATCAACCGACCAACGATGCTGAATTTGCAACGGTAACGCCTGTCCTATCGCATCGGCAATTACGTCTCACCTTGGATCAGGTTTACATGATCAAGCACAGTGGCTACCGTGATCGCGAGACCAAGGAACCCGCATATGTTGCCATGGGACGCAGCGATGAGCAAAATGCGTTTGTACTGCCCTTGCCAGAAAAAGAAACAACGCCAGAAGCCTTTCAGCAGTTGTATCAACAATCGCTGAATGACATTCTGACGCAGTATCGGCTCGACTACACAATTCGTTAATGCCGACCAAAGTTGATGAAGAAACTATTGGAAACGGAATGAACACCGAGCATGATGACCTGATAAAGGACGAAGGCAAAGAAAACAAGGACGATGACCATGATCAGATAACTAATAACGTGTGACCACCGAAATGACTTCATGATCAAGACTCCTTTCTGAAAGTATTTCTACTGTTATGTTACACCTTTTTTGATTTAAATTAATAGCGCATGTGAACCATTTAAACGCAACTTGAAATATTAAAGATGCGTCATGCTAAGGATTGGCGGTTTGATTGCGTATTTTCATCATTGAAAAATATCTGCTAAAAGATGAGCGCGTGAACGAACGCGTTTAGAAACCGGAGCATAAGCGGCCTTTTAGGCTTGAGGTCTTTATGTGCAGGTTTCTGAGCCGGTGATCGCGTTTAAGGAGGGACCATATATGTTTGATCTGCAAACTGCAATTCAGCAGGCGAAGCATGTGACATTCATGACTGGGGCAGGGGTCTCAACAGCATCAGGGATTCCGGATTATCGTTCCAAGGGCGGACTATACGCCGATCAAGTCGATCCGGAATATGCACTGTCTATTGATAATTTACAAGCACATCATGAAGATTTTCATAAGTTTGTTGTCAATAATATGTACTTTCCAGCGGCTAAACCGAACGTTATTCACGAGAAAATGGCAACCATCACCAATCAAAAAGGTACGATTGTTACGCAGAATGTTGACGGCCTCGATCGTAAGGCCGGTGCAGAGCATGTTGTTGAATTTCATGGCAACCTTTATCGCATTTATTGTCAAACTTGTCACAAGCATTTTGACTACGAGACCTACCTGAAAAGTGATATTCATGCAGCTGACGGTGGTATTTTGCGACCAGATATTGTGTTGTATGGTGAACCAATCAATCCCGATACCGTCAGCGCGGCGATCGAAGCCATTTCAACTGCAGATTTGCTGATCGTGGTGGGAACAAGCTTCGTGGTTTATCCATTTGCGGGGTTGATTGGCTATGCGCAACCAGAGGCGACCATTGTCGCTGTGAACCGTGAAAAGATCGCATTGCCGGAAGGCGCGCATATGGTGCAGGGGGATGCGGTGGACGTATTTGCGAAGCTGGTAGTCTGAAGCAATCACAACTTAGCTTTTGCTCATCATCTGGGAAATTCTGTAAGTGAAGGCGAAGCTTCCAAAAATAACTTTGTGAGGGGATATTGCCATGAATAAAGGGCGGCTTGAGGCGTTTACAGATGCGGTTATCGCCATTATCCTGACGATTCTGGTGTTAGAATTGCAACCGCCGCACAGCGGATCATTGGCTTCGTTATGGCAACTACGCGGTGTTTTTGCCATTTATCTAGTGTCGTTTTTGACACTCATTGTTTACTGGAATAATCATCATCACTTGTTTCAACTGGTCGAACGAATCGATTGGCGGGTGATGTGGGCGAACTCTTTCTTCATGCTGGTTGTGTCAATGTTTCCATTCGCCACTAGCTGGGTAGGCGAAGGACACGTAGGGACATTTGGCCCTGAATTGGCCTATGGGTTTGTGATCTTGATGGCCAATATCAGCTATGTGCTATTAGTACAAACCCTGATTCGCGTCAATGGACCAACATCGGCATTAGCAGACTTATATCGGCAGCGGCACAACTGGAAAGCAGCGGCCTCAGTCGCGATTGCACTTGTTGCGATGTTATTGGCTTTGCTTTGGCCGCCGTTGACGATCATACTAGACTTATTGATGTTGCTGCTATGGGCGATTCCGGATCAGCGCATTGAACGTCACTTGATGGCTGATTCAAAAAAGAAATCACGCCAATGAACGCATTTTGAAAAGGAGATTTTTTATATGGCAAGAACAATTGGTATTATTGGTATTGGACACGTAGGTGTGACCACGGCTTTTAATCTTGTCAGCAAAGGGGTTGCTGACAAGTTAGTCTTGATTGATAAAAAGGCTGAACTTGCTGAAGGCGAAAGCTTTGACTTGAAGGATGCGCTTGGCGGCTTGCCCACTTATACTGACATTGTTGTCAACGATTATGATGCTTTGAAAGATGCTGATGTGGTTATTTCCGCGGTCGGCAATATTGGCGCCATTTCAAATGGTGATCGAATTGGAGAAACCAAGACTTCAAAAGTAGCACTAGATGACGTCGCTCCAAAACTGAAGGCGTCTGGCTTCCATGGTGTTTTGCTAGATATCACCAATCCATGTGATGCTGTCACGAGTTACTGGCAATATCTCCTAGATTTACCGAAGTCTCAAATTATTGGGACTGGGACTTCGCTGGATACTTATCGGATGCGACGGGCGGTTGCCGATACCTTGCATGTGAATGTTGCTGACGTGCGTGGTTACAATATGGGCGAACATGGCGAATCGCAATTTACCGCTTGGTCAACAGTACGGGTCAATAATGAACCGATTGCTGAATATGCGAAGGTGGATTACGACCAGCTTGCCGATGATGCGCGGGCAGGCGGTTGGAAGATTTATCAGGCTAAGCATTATACGAGCTACGGTATCGCCACCATCGCGACTGAAATGACACAGGCGATCATCAGCGATGCACATCGCATCTTCCCATGCGCTAATTACGATCCAGAATTCGGTATTGCTATCGGTCATCCAGCCATGATCGGTAAACAAGGTGTTATCAAGACGCCAACGTTGAAGTTGACAGATGAAGAGCGTGCTAAGTATGTTCATTCTGCCGGTATCATTAAGGATACCTTTGAAAAAATGAAGTAGGTCCTTTTACGAGCGCTCTTTCACGGTCAGCTAATCTGGGCGGTTTGACGCATCCTCGCAAAAAAAGGCCTGTCATCAAAGATTCAAAAGAGACGCCATTTCGGCGCCTTTTTGCTAGTGATGATCCCAAAGCAAAGGAGCAAACATGGTCAAAAAATATACCTTAGTCACTGTCGAAACCCCAAGCGGCTGGTTGCTAATTAATCGGACGAATCCACCATATCGTGGCATGTGGAATACATTGGGCGGGAAATTCCTGCCTAATGAAACCCCAGCTAATTGCGCCTCACGTGAATTGCAGGAAGAAAGTCACATTATTATTCCCCCGCATGATCTGATCAATGGCGGGCGTGTGTTTTGGCATGTTGATGGTGAGTTGCGGGCCGAACTTTTTGCCTTCTTTGGCCACACGGAAGACGAGCTGGTGATGCCGCGAGCCACCCGGGAGGGCATTTTAGCGACTTTTTCAAAAGATTGGTTGTTAGCGGATAATCCCGGCTTGGTACCAGATTTACAGCCGCTGTTGCACTATGCGCTGAATGGCGAACGCCATGATTATGCATCTTATTTTACCGGCGATCGGTTAGAAGATTTTCGCATCGCGGATGGTGAAATTGATGATTAATGTTGGTTTGACGAGTGTAGCCGATCATCCAGAATTAGCGACGCGCGGCAATCGGAGTACGTTTTCGGATTACGCTCAGCATTTTCCTGTACTGGAGTTGGACACGACGTTTTATGGATTGAAGCCTGTGGAACAGGTTCGCCACTGGCAGGCCCAAGTGCCATCTGGGTTTCAGTTCATAATTAAAGCGACGCGAACCATGACGAAACACGAAGAAAGTGCAGACACAGTCGCTGACTTTTCCAAATTTAATGATATGGTGGCACCGCTGGTTGCAAGCCATCAGTTGCAGGCGGTGCTGTGCCAATTTCCGCCATATTTTGGCGTGACCGCAGAAAATGTACGCTACTTGCAGCAACTAAATCGGTTGCTGCCGGATTTACCTGTTGCCATTGAATTTCGCCATCCTAGCTGGTATTTGCCGGCTTATCGTGCCAACACGATGGCGCTGTTGCAAGCAGCCGGCGACATTCACGTGATCGTTGATGAAGCGCAGACGACCAGCGGCTCAGTGCCGCTTGTGCCAATTGCAACGAATGCCGATTTAACCATGATGCGCTTGCATGGCCGAAATCCGGCATGGGGTCGAACCGGCGCCAAAACGACTGAAAGAACCAATTATCGTTACAGCCAAGAAGAACTGCAGCAGTTTGGTATCATCGCGCAGCATTTGAAAAGTAAAAATGTTACCGTCATCTTCAACAATAATGGTGGTCACGATGCTGCAGCCAATGCGCAAAGTTTGATCGATTTGTTGGGTCTGGACTTTCCGGGTCTTGCCCCACGACAATTAGATCTGTTTTGATGCTGATTAAGTTGGGATCAAAGAGGCCGGCTCGGATAACAGCACAGCGCTAAGTTAGCATTGAGAGCAAACATATCATCTTCGAAGCGCGACCACCGATCCAGAAACTGGGTTGGCGATCGCGCTTCGATTCTTTCTGACACCATGATCAATGCGTAGTACAATCGCGGTAAGGATCATCATTTTTAAGAAGGAGACTGGTGCATCTATGAAAATCCAAGAAGGCTACATGCCGTTTCATGAATATAAAACTTATTACCGAATCGTTGGCGAACCTAGTGCTGATAAGGCGCCGCTGTTACTGATTCACGGTGGACCGGGGTCGTCGCATAATTATTTTGAACTCATGGACGACTATGCCGAAACCGGCCGGCAACTGATTATGTACGACCAAGTCGGCTGCGGGAAGTCGTCACTACCAGAAGATCCGGCGGTTTATGTTAAAGAAACTTGGGCAGAAGAGTTGATCGCCTTACGAAAGTACCTGCACCTCGATGAGCTTCACATGCTTGGTCAATCATGGGGCGGTATGCTGGAAATGTATTATTTAACCAGCTTCGATCCTCAAGGTATCAAGAGTGTGATGATTGACGGCTCGCCGTCATCTATTAAGTTGTGGATTCAGGAACAACATCGCCTGATCAAATACCTGAGTTATGAAGATCGCGAAGCCATCGCAGAAGCAGAACGAACTGGCGACTTTACGAATGTGAAATATCTGGCGGCCAATGATCGCTACATGGAAAAGTACTGCTGGGATGATCCAGACGAAAACTCACCTGAACCGCTACGCCGGCCAACTAACGGCAAACGAGCCAGTTTAATTGCTGAAGGCCCCAATGAATTTACTGAAAATGGGACGATTAGCGACTTCGATGTAACCGATCAGCTCAAAAACATTCACGTTCCGGTTTTGGTGACCAATGGGACTGATGACCTCTGCACGCCGCTTATTGCGAAAACAGTTGTCGATCATATTCCTAACGCCAAATGGCATCTCTTCGCCAACAGTCGGCATTTGGCGCTGCTTGACCAACATGATGAATTTATCAGTGTTTTGGATCACTGGTTAGCAGCAAATGATTAGCTGTGGGCAACTATACAGCCCCGCTGTTTCCTATGCTATACTAGACTCATTCTGAACTAATGTACGGGAGGCCCTTGCATGGCAAGCAAACCAACTTTTTACGTAACAACACCAATTTATTACCCATCTGGCAAACTACATATCGGCAACGCCTACACCACGATTGCAGCAGACGTGCTCGCACGGTATAAGCGGCTCATGGGCTACGACGTTTTCTTCCTAACTGGGACCGACGAACATGGCCTGAAAATCGAGCAAAAGGCTGATAAGTTAGGGGTGACGCCACAAGCTTATGTTGATGGCATGGCGACCCAAATCAAGCAACTTTGGAAAATGCTTGAAATCACTAATGACAAGTTTATCCGGACCACTGACAAGGAACATGTCGAAGCCGTTCAAACGATTGTGGAACGTCTCATCAAACAAGGGGACGTCTATTTAGGCGAATACACTGGCTGGTACTCCGTTGAAGACGAGGAATACTTCACGGAATCTCAACTGTCAGAAGTTTATCGCGATAAAGACGGCAACGTGACCGGCGGGAAAGCGCCGTCTGGTCATGAAGTGCAGCTGGTTCACGAACCAAGTTACTTCTTTAAGATGAGCAAGTACACCGATCGCTTGTTGAAGTATTATGACGAGCATCCGGATTTTGTTCAACCGGCTTCACGCAAAACTGAAATGATCAATAACTTTATCAAACCGGGTCTGGAAGATCTGGCGATGAGCCGGACGAGCTTCAATTGGGGTGTCCAGATTCCATCCGATCCGAAGCACGTTGTTTACGTGTGGGTTGATGCGTTGCTGAACTATATTACCGCCCTAGGCTATGGCAGTAATGATCACGCTTTGTTTGACAAATACTGGCCAGCCAACGTCCAATTGATTGGTAAGGAGATTGTTCGTTTCCACATTATCTATTGGCCAATTATTTTAATGGCACTCGGCTTGCCGTTGCCAAAGAAAATTTATGCCCATGGCTGGCTAGTCATGAAAGATGGCAAAATGAGTAAGTCGAAAGGCAATGCCATTTATCCGGACATGATTGTTGAACGGTATGGCTTGGATGCCTTGCGGTATTACTTGATGCGCGCCATTCCGTTTGGTAATGATGGTATTTTCACACCAGAAGACTTTATTGACCGAATCAATTACGACTTGGCCAATGACCTCGGCAATCTGTTGAATCGGACCATTGCCATGATTAACAAGTATGAAGACGGTATTTTGCCAGCCTTTAAGCCGGATGTAACGCCGTTTGATCAAGATCTTGGCGATGTGGCGCAGGCGGCTTTGGCGCAATATCACAAATTGATGGACGAGTTGCGTTTCTCCGATGCTTTGGATCAAGTCTGGAAAATTGTTTCCCGGGCGAACAAGTATATCGACGAAACGGAACCGTGGAATCTGGCCAAAGATCCTGCCAAAAAAGATCAGCTTGATGCTGTGATGGCTCACTTGGCCGAAAGTCTGCGTCTGATTGCTCTACTGATTCAACCAGTGATGACCCATGCACCATTGCAAATCTTCGGCCAACTTGGCTTGGATCATGAAAATGACGACCACAAGCTTGTCCAATGGGGCGCTTTGCCAGCTGGTGCTAAAGTGGTTGAACAAGGCACACCAATCTTCCCACGTCTTGATACGGAAGAAGAAGTCGCTTATATCAAGAGCAAGATGACCCCTGGCACCACGAAAGCCACTGTCGACGAAAAAACGAGGAAGTCAGAAATCGAGTTCAAACAATTCGATAAGAGCGAAATTCGGGTCGCAGAAATTTTGAATGTCGAACCGGTTAAAGGCGCTGATAAGTTGTTGAAGTTCACGCTCGATGCAGGCGATGAAGGCACACGGCAAATTCTTTCCGGTATTCGTGAATTTTACCCAGAATATGAGAAGCTGAAAGGCAAAAAGGTTATGGCCGTGGTCAACTTGAAGCCGCGCAAGCTAAAAGGCGAAATGTCTGAAGGCATGTTGTTGTCGGCTGAAAGTTTAGACGGCAAGAAAATCACTTTGCTGGAAGTCTCTGAGAACTTAGAGAATGGCAGCTTGGTTGGTTAATTGAAAGGCAATGAAAAACACTCGACTAGTTGTAGTCGAGTGTTTTTTGATGGTCAGAGATAATGTCGCAACAGTTGGTAAAGTTTATTCGTGGTAAGTCAACCCAAAACGTTTTTGTTAATTCGCCACAGGTGCAACGGATGTGGCCACTTTTTTACGTGCAGCTTTTATTCTGTCCTCTGTATAGTATTGCGCTTGCGCATTAAATAAATCGCGATAAATGCCGGATTTAGCCATGAGACTGGCATGCGTACCATCTTGGACGAGTTGACCATGGTCAAGCACCACAATCCGTTGGGAAAAACGGGTTGAGCTCATGCGATGTGACACATAGATGGCAGTTTTCCCTTCAATGAGCTCGTCAAACCGTTGATAAATTTCATACTCGGAGATGGGATCAAGAGCGGCGGTTGGTTCATCCAGAATCATGATTGGCGCGTTTTTGTACCACGCGCGGGCGATGGCGATTTTTTGGGCTTCGCCGCCAGAGACATCCACACCATCGTCACTTAACGCAGTCGTAATTGGGGTATCGATTGTTTCAGGCATTCGCTTAACCCGATCGGCCACATCCGCAACAGTTAGTGCTTGCCAAACGCGGCCACGATCAGGCTGGGTCGTTGCCGCAACATTTTCCGCGATGCTATAAGCGAAAAGCCGAAAATCCTGAAAAACAACCCCCAGTAGGCTGCGATATTCGTCTTCATCGTATTTTTGAATGTCGATATCGTTAAGGGTGATCATGCCTTCAGTTGGTTTGAACAGGCGCACAAGCAGTTTGATGAGGGTCGTTTTACCACTGCCGTTTCGGCCGACCAAGGCAAGGCGTTCGCCAATATTCAGCGTGAGATTGACGTGCCGCAGCGCCCACTCATCGCTGCCTGGGTATTTAAAGCTCACATCATGAAACTGGATGGCAAATTCGTTGTCGTTGCGCTTCTCGACAGGCAGCGAGCCGGACTTTTCGTGATCAGGCAGGGCCAGAAAATCGACATAGAATTGGAGGTAGTCAACCATATTCACATACATGCCAACTTGCTGAAGAAATTCGTAGGCCGCGGTCATAAGTTGTTGAAAATACCCAACCGCGATCATGACGCTGCCGATTGCAAGGCTACCGAGGAGGGCTTTGGCACCGACTAAGATATAGAGACCGATGACAGCAACGGCGATAGCGAGATTTGGCCAGTGACCGTATTTGGCTATTTGCCAGTCGCCATCCCAAATTTGTTGAAGTGATGCCATGGTGCTGTTTGTTTCTCGATGCATAATGAGGTCACTTGCACGGTAAAGGCGGACAACCTGATGATTGTCCATATTTTCAGTGAAATTGAAAAAATAGGTGAACCTTCGATTACTTGGAATGATTTTTTGAATAACCCCTTGTTGAATGCGATTACTGTGTTTAATGCTCCAACTGCCAACGACAATTGGTAAGATCAACAAAGCCAAAATCATCAAGGGATAACGATCATCATTGAGCCACGCACTGGAGGCTGCCATTGGTTTCATGAGGCTAACAAGTGTCGCAATCCCAAAACCAACAGCGATTATAAGCGAAAAGAAGTCCTGCAACCCTTCTTTCATAAGTGTCGATAAGCCACCACTGAAGGATTGCCCAGCCTGAGCTCCAGCATATGCCTTGCGCATGTCTGGATCTTGGAGCGTGCTGTAGCTAACAGTTAATAGCTTTTCGGTCACAGCGCGATCGAGTCGCCGTTTAACTGCAGTTTCATGATCCTCGGCGCGCTTGTTAAACCAGCCGCCGCACAATTGTAGCAAAAAACGAACGGCCAAAAAGATACTGATTAATAGCATGACTTGTTGTAATGATGCCCGTTGCTGTAGCTGATTCAACACGAGCCCAAGAAAGGCAATGTTGAGATAAGGGATTCCCACGGTTGTGAGGGCACGCATAAATTCAACTGGCAGAGCGGCTGAGTCGAGTTCATAAATGACCCGAACCACACGTAAAGCTCGGACTACCGTATTACTTGCCAGCTTCTTTTTTTCGGCGTCTTTAAAGGTTGTCATTGGCTGGAACCTCCTTTGCTTCAGGTTGATAGTATTTACTTTGAATATGATACATTTGCGCATAACGACCATTGTTTGCGATCAATTGGTCATGCGTCCCTGATTCAAGCACTTGACCGTGATCCATGAAGAGAATGGTGTCACAGAAACGGGTTGAGGCGAGTCGATGCGAGATGAACAGAGAAGTTTTCCCCGAGGCTAATTGAGCATACTCTTGGTAAACCTCGTTTTCGGCGATGGCATCTAAAGCCGCTGTTGGTTCGTCTAACACCAAGACAGGAGCATCTTTATACAGTGCGCGTGCTAACATAAGTTTCTGGGACTGACCGCCTGAAAGTTCGATGCCATCATCGCGAGTGTATCGGGTCATAGGTGTATGAGCTTTTTGTGGCAACGTCGCAACAAAATCAGCTAGACCCGCGTCTTTTAATGCTGACTCGACTCGTTGAGGTTGCGGCGGATTCGTCAATGCCACGTTGTCAGCGAGGCTCAATGCTAGAACGATGGTTTCCTGAAAGACGGGGGCGAACAATGAAAAACGAGTTGCTAGTGGTAATAGATCGGCGTTTAAGCCGTTGATCAGAATGGTGCCGCTTGTTGGGTGTAACAAGCCCATCATCAAACGAGCGAGAGTTGATTTACCTGCGCCATTGACGCCGACAATGGCAAGCTTTTGGCCGGCTTCTAACGTAAAGCTGACATCCTTGAGACTCGCGGTTTTAGCTTCGGGATAGCGGAAGGTTACATGATCAAAATGAATGGTGACCGGTCGCTGTGCTAGTTGTGTTTGTTCGGAAGTGGTGAGCGGGCGTGCTGGTGTTCGCGGCTTAAGCGTCATGAATTCGCGAAGTTCTTGCAGATCGAGACTAGCGGTTTGCAAACCGCTGAAATCTTTCAGTAATTGGTCAAGTAAGGTGATGAAGCCATTTGTCATGCCAAACATCAAAGTAAATTGAGCAATGGATAGACTGCCTTGGATGACGGCAATAACCAAACTCCCGTAGACCAAGGCATCGCGGCATAATCCGGCAAGTTCGCCAACCTGTGCCCCTAAGAAATGCCGCAATGAGTTGCGGCGTTGCCAAGCATCTTGAAGTGAAAGGAGTCGATCAAGATGGGTGTGATACCAACTAGCCATCCCAAACATCCGAATATCCTTACCATTTTCCAGTGCATAGGCATTGCGGGAGATATAAGCTTGCTGGCGGCTGAGCTTATTCCAATTGACGTTGTTTGTTTGATACCACTTGCGGTACCAGCTCAGCCCGGCATAACTGATGGCAGCGCTGAGAAGAACCAATGCAAACACCCACGGAATGACGGTCGACAAAGTTGCAAGGAATACTAACAAGGTCGCGATATCAATCAAAGTGCCACGACCATAAATATAGATTGCCTCTGCCCCAGCATATGTCCAACTCAACCCTTTACTGAAAGCGGTGTGCGCCAACCCTTGAACTTTGCCGCTGCTGATTTGGTCATAATCCAGATCCCATTGTTTCTGATGAAAGTCCATCTCAATGACGGTACGTAATTTGGTGCTTTTAACGTTATCGTGGGTCATTAAAAGATAATCAACTTCACTGGTAATGGCTAATCCCAAGCCAGTTAAACCAGCTAACCAAGCAAATTCTCCCAATGTTGCATGTTGCACGATGGCACCGACCAACAATGCCGGGGTGAAAACTCCCAGCAAGGCTGCAGCCGCTTTATCAATGGCAAGACCGGTTGCGGTCCAAGCAAGTGACGGTTCATCTTTTCGCAAGTAAGTTAAGTACCACCTTAAGTTGTTGAACAACCCGTATTTTTTCATGTCGATCACCTCGTTGATCTTAATCTAGCAAAAAATCGGCCACTCGCGGCAGATTATGCGTGAGTGGTCGATTTAACAGCGTGAATGGGAATCGCAATCTCGGTGACAAAGACGGAAGCTTCATATTGGCGATTGATCATGCCATTATACTTGGCCACGAGTTTGTTGACGCGCCGGATACCGAGGCCGCGTTTGTCACTTTTGGTTGAGGCGTACTGATAATCGATTTCTTGATCGGCAGGCCGGGTGTTGGTAACGGAGATGTAAAACTGTTGCTTGACGATGCCGATATACAGCCGCAGTTGGCGCGGCTCACCGGCCGGTTGCTCACTGATCGCTTCGATGGCGTTATCTAATAGGTTTCCTAAGATGACCACCAAATCGACATCTTTAATTAACGGAGTGCTGCCGACAATCACTTTTTCATTGACGGGGATGTGCAACCGTTCGGCCAATGTCAGCTTAGCATTGACGATAGCGTCCAACATGGCATTGCCAGAGTGAACGAGCGGATCAACTTCGTCCAGTTTGTCTTCTAGTTCGTCGAGATAGGCTCGGGCTGCCTGCGTATCCTGATTATCTAAGTAAGCTTTGAGCGCCTGCAGATGATCATGGTAATCATGGCGCCATCCGCGCATATTGGCATAAAGTTCCTGTACTTCTTGCGAATATTGGGCCATCATTTTATCGAGGCTGCGGGCGAATACGGCGTCCTGATCGTTGAGGAATTGACGCATTAAGACAAACTCCAAGGTGCCGGTCAAAACGGTGCTGCAGAAAAGCACAAACCGCACACTTGGCAGCGGCCAAAGCCACCAACCGCCCAAGGCCAGCAATGTGACAGCCAGATTCAAACCGCGCACAGGCCAATTTTGTTGTCGGCGGAAGGTCCACCATAGAAGCAGGCAACAGCCAACTGTCAACAGGCCGAATGTGGCTAGCCACCACCATTCATTCACTGTCATGAGCTAACCCCCGAAAATGTTTAAAGAAGGCCCGTTTGACAAGCGGTGCTTGTTGCCGAGAAACCGGGTAACTGGTGCCATCAGCCATGACGACGGTGTTTTTCTCAAGTTGCGACAAAAAATTGAGGTTGATGACAATTGATCGATAGATTTGAATAAAATTCTCGTCGAGTTGAGGAAGAAACTCTTTTAGCTGACCAGCGACCGTGTACGTCATTTTCTGGGTGTGCACCTGCAAGCGATGATCGGTTACTTCGATGGCACTGATATCATACATGGCGACACGCTGAATGCCGTTGGCGGTGGTGAAGGCCAACAGCTTTGGTTGCGTTTGCGCGGCGACTTTGCTGATGAGATGCTGCAGCTTGTCACTTGTAATCGGTTTGATGACATAATCAATCGCGTTGACATCATAACCGTCAAAAACGAATTCATCATAGTTACTGACAAACGCAATCGCCGTGTCCGCGTCATGTTCCCGAATCTGCTTTGCAAGCGTCATCCCATCCATGCCCGAGCCTAACTTGATATCGAGTAACAACAGATCGGCAGGCTCGTCAGCAAAAAGAAAGGCCTCTGCAGTTGGATAAGCTGTCACTTGTAAAGGCTGCGTGGGCGTGGTCAGTTGGCTAAGCAACTGAGTTGTTGCTTGTCGCGTGGCTGCCTGATCGTCAATGATGGCAATGTGCATGGATAGAGGCCTCCTTTTCTGAATTTAGTTCATTGTACTGCAACTGTACCAATCATTTGGTCGCTTTTCCAGAAAGCTAGCTAGGGTGAGTCAGCTTTTTTTGACTGCTGACACTTCGGTTGCTACCGAGCTGCCCCGCGCTCACAAAAAAATCGCCCGAATTGTGTCGGACGATTGGGTGTTCAACTTCGATTAGTGAAGCTCAACCTTCAAGGCCAATTGCTTGTTGGCACCAGCAGATAGCGTGGTGTTGCCAAGCTTGGTGTACCAGTCGGTTGGTTCGCCAGCTTGATCTGGCAGACCATCGAATGGCTCAACAGCGATGAAAGGCGCCTTTTTATGTTCTGGGCTCCAGACGGTGAGATATGGGAAGTCGCTGATATCGAGGGTGATGCTGTGGTCATGGTGCGGTGATGCGAGGGTTGCCTTGGCAATTTCGCTGTTAGCGAGAATCACGAGACCACCATCAAGAAGATCATGTGTCAGGGGCAAACGATTGCCTTCTGCGCCGGGAATGTCCTCAACATCGCCATTGCGGAATGGCACAGGGCCGATGCCGAACCGTTGTAGTGGGCTGTTTAATGGTTCAACAGTGAGGTCGTAATCGTCGAAACTGCCATCAGCTTTCAAGCCGACATTAAAGGCAGGGTGGAACCCTAAAGCAAATGGCATTGATTTAGAATCGTCATTTGTGACCGTGTAATGTACGCTGAGGCCGCCGTCCGTCAACATGTAAGTGACAGCCAAGGTATACTCAAACGGGAACTTCTTCAATGTCTCAGCATTTTGATGTTGCGTGAAGGTGACCGCTGAGTCGCTCTTATCGCTGACATCAAAGTCATAGTCACGAGCAAATCCATGCTGACTCATTGGATAGGTTTTTGCGCCTAACCGATATTGATCCTGATTAGACTTCCCGATAGATGGGAACAGAATAGGCGCATGCCGATTCCAAAAAGTCTTGTCACCTGTCCAGACATACTCATAGTTGTCGGCTTTATTTACCAGCGACTGCAATTCAGCACCGCGCTCGGCAATACCTGCTTTAAATTTGCTGTTTTCAATTGTGATCAAGTTGAATTACCTCCTAATAGACGAAAACGCATTCAATATCAGTCTACCACTGGATCACCAACCTGTAATGATTGTTAGCAAGTTTTTCGAACTTCATTTTGATGTTTGCAGTGGTCACAAAAACATGTCCGCAGTCATAAAAAAAGAACCGATCATCATAATCGGTCCTTTCTTGCAACTATGGTTAAAGATTAACCTTCAACTTTGTCAGTCCAAGGGGTTGCAGTTTCTGCAAGCACCTTGTTCAAACGATCAATGTTAGCCTTGCCTTCGGTCTGAAGCCACTTCTTACCAGCAGCTTCGCCTTCAGCAGCATATGGCTTAACACCCGGCTTCCAAGTTGCACGGCCACAGAGAACACCATTAAAGGCTGAACCTGCTTGCTTAGCAAACTTGAGTTCTTCAAGGAACAATTCGTTGGTGACACCAGCGGACAGGAAGATGAATGGGAGATCCGTTGCATCTGACTGTTCCTTGTAATACTTAGCGGCTTCTTCCTTGCTGTAAACAGGGGTAACGCCGTCATCGGTGTAGCCTTCAACAAACTTTTGATTAACTGGAACTTCAAGCTTCAAAACAGAAACATTGTATTGCGGCTTGCTGAATTCCTTGGTGATCTTGATGACCTTTTCAGGCTTAGCTTTAGCCCATGCAGCTGTACCAGTTTCGTTGGTCTTACCATCGTAAGAAACCAATTCAAGGAACAGTGGCAGGTCATTAGCTTTTGCTTCAGCACCAACACGTTCAACGAAAGCATACTTGCGATCATTGATAGCGTCTGGTTCATCCGGATCGATGTAGAGCAAGAACTTAACAGCGTCGCCGCCTTCGTTCTTAATGCGCAAAGCACTTTGGTTGTCGATCAGATCTGGGAAACGGCCAGGTTCGGTAGCATCGTAACCAGTCTTTTCATATGAAAGGAGTAGGCCAGACTTAGGATCGCGAACCTTAGCAGCCGGCAAGCCATATTCTGGGTCAAGCAGAATAGCGCTGGCGTATTTGGTTAATTCTTCAGAGACTGCCTTCTTGAAATCAACAATCGTGGTTTCATCAGCCGGCTTGTTAGCTGCAGCTGCAAGCATCTTCTTCAGGGAACCGCGTTGGTCAATGGCCAAAGCTGAGATCACATTGTCATCGTTTGACAATTGCTTCAAGTGCTTCAACTGACCAGCAGTAAGTTTAACAGACATGTAAAAATACCTCCTAGGTAATCCTTAAATGTTCAGTACCTCCATAGTATAGAACAAAATAGAAGTAATAGACATTTTTCGCGGAGCATTTTCATGAAAATCAAAGAAAAAGCGCGGATAATAAATGGTTTCTTGAAATGATCACCCGACGATGAGCCTAGGCAAACTGCGTGCTATACTCTAAACATATTGAGAATTTGTAAAGATAGGTGAAATGCATGACTGATTTGATCACGCCAGAGCTGGTCTATTTTCTGAATACACCCACGCAAGCAGCTTTTTTTAAAACGATTAGCACAACACTTGTTGACCAGCAAATTATGGCGCCGGCTGGGAAAGAAGCGTTGATCACACGCGAGCAGACATTTCCTTCTGGCATGCAACTAAATGAAGTGGCAGATGGCTTGCCGAATATTGCCATTCCGCATTTGGAAGGCGAATTAGTGAAACAAACGCGGTTGGTGGTTGTTCATTTTGCTATTCCGGTCGCCTTCAAAGATTTAGCCGATGCTAGTCGGATTTTACCAGTGAACTGGGTGTTCATGCTCATGAATGCTGAGCCGCAGAAACAACCGGAACGCATGGCACAGTTGATTCGCGCTTTAACGCAATCGCCAGCTGCGCAATTGAAGCGACTATTTGCTGCCAAAAAAGCCGCTCAAGTTGCACGGTTGCTGACACCGCTTATGACAGAAGCGTAAAAGAAAGTTGAGATCGCATGGATATTTTTGATTCACACACCCATTTGAATGACACGCCCTATCAAGGCAAAGAAGCCGAGTATATTGAAAACGCTCGGCAACTTGGTGTCAAGAAGATGGCGATTGTCGGCTCTGACACAGCTTTGAATGCCGGCGCATTGGCGTTGGCCCACCAGTATGACAATTTATATGCCATTGTTGGTTGGCATCCCGAGTCTAGCAAGGATTATGATGCGGCCAAAGAGGCATTGTTAATCAAGCAACTGGCGGATTCTAAAGTTGTAGCCTTAGGCGAAATCGGCTTAGATTATCACTGGGATACCTCGCCACGGGAAATTCAGCGACGGGTTTTTCGTCGGCAACTTGAGATTGCACGTTCGTTGAAAATACCGGTGTCAATTCACAGTCGCGATGCCTTTGACGATACCTATGACATCTTAAAAAAGGCTCATGTTGAAGACTTCGGCGCGATCATGCATAGCTTCACCGGCGATGCAACTTGGGGTCAACGTTTTCTGGATCTCGGTTTATACATTTCATACTCTGGCATTGTCAGCTTTAAAAATGCACCGGAAGAACATGCCAGTGCCAAAATTGTGCCCAATGATCGACTGTTAGTGGAAACGGATGCGCCTTATCTCACGCCGACACCCTATCGTGGCCGGCAGAATCAACCGGGCTACACGCGGTATGTGGTGGAGGCCTTGGCGAAATTACGTGAAACAACGCCGGAAGTGATTGCCAAGCAAACATGGGACAATGCCCATCGCATCTTTGGATTAAAGGAAAAAGCATGACAACTATCAAACAAGTCGTGGTCGTTGAAGGCCGCGATGATACGAAAAGATTGAAAGAAACTTTTGGTGCCATTGACACCATTGAAACCCGCGGCAGTGCAATTGACGAGGCAACGCTCGAACGCATTCGGCAAGCACAGGCTAAACGCGGTGTGATTGTGCTGACCGACCCTGATTTCCCGGGTGAGAAAATCCGCAAAACTATTTCCCGCGCGGTTCCAGGGGTGACGCATGCTTTCTTGCCGCGGCGTGAAGGTGTGCCGGATCATAAAGGCTCGTTGGGCATCGAACATGCCAAGCCTGCTGCGTTGCGCGCAGCTTTGCAGCATCTTTTTACAGAAATGCCAGATGCACCGCAAGTGATTAGTCAGCAAGATTTGCTCGCTGCTGATTTAGTCGGTGGTGTCGGTGCCCGCCAACGTCGGGAACAGTTAGGCGAGTTGTTGCATATTGGCTACACAAACGGCAAACAGTTGCTTCGACGACTCGCAGAGTTTCAAATTAGCCGCGCAGCTTTTTTGGCTGCCATGGCCCAAGTAGATGGAGGACAGCATGACAAAACCTGAAAAAGTTGCGCAGCCAGCGGTCACCAACGCTATTTTAAAGCGCCATGGTTTCCATATGCGCAAAGGCTTAGGTCAGAATTTTTTGACCGATTCCAAGATTTTGCAAAAAATTGTGACAGCCGCCGATTTGACCCCTGAGGATGATGTGATCGAAATTGGCCCAGGGATTGGTGCTTTGACCCAATTCTTAGCGGACAGCGCGCATCAGGTGGTGGCACTTGAAATTGATGATCGGTTGCTGCCGATTCTGGATGAAACATTGGCCGATTATCCCAATGCGACGGTCGTAAATGAGGATGTTTTAAAAACCGACCTCGGCGCATTGGTTGCCGAGCATTTTGATGGCAAGCACACCTTAAAGGTTGTTGCCAATCTGCCGTATTACATCACCACACCCATTTTGCTCCATCTTTTACGCGCACAGCTACCACTTCATAGCATGACGGTTATGATGCAAAAAGAAGTGGCAGAACGATTAAGCGCAACGCCGGGGTCAAAAGAATATGGTAGCCTGAGTATTGCAGTTCAACTCGTTGCGAGCGTGGCAACTGCTTTCACGGTAAGCCGCCATGCCTTCGTACCGGCACCCAATGTCGATTCAGCCATTGTCACCTTGACGCAGCGCACCGAACCGCTTGCAGCTTTAACCGATCCAGCCAGTTTTGATCGGCTAGTTCGCGGCGCTTTTGCTTCACGGCGAAAAACACTCTGGAATAATCTTGTGGTCTTATTTGGCAAAACTAACAAGGCTGCCATTCGATCTGCTTTAACAACCGCCGCCATTGACCCTGGTACCCGCGCAGAGCGGCTTTCAATTGCTGATTTTGCTCGGTTAGATCGTGCTTTGCGAGCGGCGGATTTAATCAGTCAGGCTCACGCTTAAGCACGATAAATTTTTACTAAAAACACCAGCATAAATCGCTTGCCGAAATAAGAAACGCGTGGTATAATTGCAAATTTCTTGCTTTCGTGCTATGATAGACTGCAAGAGGTGAAGTGCATGCCAATCACACTAGCAAGCATCAAACGGAAGCTCGATGGAAAAATCGGTGAGAACTTAACGGTCGTTGCACAAGCTGGACGCAAGAAAGTGACGCGGCGACGGGGGACTTTGAAAGAAACCTATCCGGCTATTTTTGTGGTCGATCTCGACCAAGATGAAAATGCGTTCGAGCGCGTCTCATACAGTTACGCGGATCTCTTGACTAAGTCAATTCAGATCACCTTCGAAGGCGAAGAAAAAGCCTCATAACATTGAATTGTTTTAACAATTAAATCTGTTATAAGAAGACCTCGATGTGAGTTGCATCGAGGTCTTTTGCTGTTTTGCATTTCGGATACGGAAACAGTAAGTCACGCATCGTTACGCGATTTTTACCGTGTATCGGTGAAAATCAGCGCATAAAACAGTATACTAAAAATAACTATACGGTCGATGCATACAACGGGGCTTGCGGTGATAGTGATTGACCGGCAAGCGTATGGGTCGCCAGAGACTGGTGGTTGGATGGAACTGATCGAAAAAGCACCGGCCAAGATTAATCTCAGCTTGGATGCCTTGTATCGCCATGACGACGGCGAACATGAGTGGCAGATGGTCATGACATCGGTCGATTTAGCTGACTATGTGATGATTAGCCCGCATCGCAGCATTCAGGTTTCGACAGATAGCGGCTTCCTACCTGAAGATCCGCGCAATCTGGCCTACAAAGCAGCGTTGGCGCTGCAGCGTCACGCCAATATCCGTCAAGGTGCGCGGATTCATATTGAAAAACATATTCCGGTCGCCGCGGGGCTTGGCGGCGGCTCAAGTGATGCAGCTGCCGTTTTGCGAGGGTTGAATTCGCTTTGGCAACTCGGCTATAGTCGGTCGCAATTAGCACGGATCGGCTTAAGTGTTGATAGTGATGTCCCTTACTGTGTTTATTCAGAGACGGCGCTCGTAACTGGTCGTGGTGATGTGGTCACCCCACTTGGCAGCTTGCCGAATTTTTGGGTCGTTTTGGCAAAGCCTCGCGTTTCAGTATCGACGCCGACCATTTTGAATGCCATTGATTATGACGCCGGTCTGCGCCATCCTGATACGCAAACGGTGGTGGCAGGCATTCAAAATCATGACTTTGCACAAATGACGAGTGGCATGGCAAATAGCCTTGAAGCCATCACTGCTAGTCGGTATCCGGAAATGTCCGCCCTCAAGCAGCGGCTACAAAAGTATGGTGCCGAATTCGCGCAAATGTCAGGCAGCGGCCCAACTGTTTTTGGCCTGTGCCAAAAGCACTCCAGAGCCATGCGGGTTTATAACAGTATGAAGGGCTTTTGCCGCGAAGTTTACCTATTACGGCCATTTTGCTTATCCGCCACGGGTCCACGGTTTAGGGGTTGATTTTTAGGTAACGCTAAACCATGATGGGGATAGGAAAATGGAGGGGCGGTTGTCATGGAACAAGTTCAACCAAACAAGGCATTCTTCTGGGGCATTTTACTGAATACAATTTATATTATTGCTGAAGTGGCCTTTGGCATCGGCATTGGATCGGTGGCCTTGGTCGCAGATGCGGTTCACAACTTAGGCGATGTGTTGGGACTCGGATTAGCGTGGTTCGCAGATTGGCTGTCAGGACGGCATCCCACTGTCGAACGGACTTATGGTTATAAGAGTTCTTCGATTTTGGCAGCTTTGGCTAATGCCGCGTTCTTATTAGTGGCTATGGGTGCCATCATTGTTGAGGCGGTCACCCGACTTTCACAAAATGCACCTGTTGAAGGCGGCTGGATGATGCTGGTGGCGGGCGTTGGGATTATTGTCAACGGCGCCACCGCCTTGCTATTCCATGGCGGTTCGCAACATGACTTGAATATTCGCGGCGCTTTCATGCATATGGCCGCCGATGCTGGCGTTTCGCTTGGCGTTGTTCTTGCCGGCGGACTGATTTTGCTGACTGGCTGGGAATGGCTTGATCCCGTGATGTCGATCTTAGTTGCCATTGTCGTTTTGGTTGGCACCTGGAATTTGCTGCGCGATGCGGTCAACCTTGCCATGGCAGCAGTGCCAAAAGATATTGACCCAGTGGCGGTTAAAAAGCTCGTGAATGCTTACCCAACCGTTGCTTCTTGCCACGACCTGCATATTTGGGCATTGAGCACGACCGATGTGGCGCTGACCGTCCATGTCGTGCGCACGACCACAGTTGGCAATGACGACTTCCTCGATGCGCTCAGCCTATCTTTGCGCGAAAGTTTTGATATTGCGCACACGACGATTCAGGTTGAGTATGGTCCATACGAGCCGCAAAATAAAATGGAGAACCCTTATTAATCAAGTAATTTAAAAAACGTTGTGTCCGCATGGCCAATGCGATCACAACGTTTTTTATGTGGTTGTCAAATGATTCGTTGGACGATTTTTTAGCGCAGTTGTTTACGGGCATTGTAAAAGCGTGGATAGCTGCGGTAAACGGCAATAAAGCTACCGATACTGGTGGCGCCCAGTAACATAAAGGTGACCATGATCTGATACATGATGGCTTTGGTGGGATCAATACCCGCGAAAATCAACCCCGACATCATCCCCGGCAAGCTGACCAACCCTACCGTTTTTGCTGAATCAATCGTCGGCGCCATCCCAGTTTTAATTGCATTGACAATGAGCGATTGACTGGCTTGCTTGAGATCAGCGCCGAGTGCCAAACGTTCAAGGACCTGTTGCCGTAAATCATTGAATTCTGTATTCAAACTGCGATAAGCCAAGCCAATTGCCACCATAACGTTGCTGGCGATCATGCCGCAAATTGGGACGATTTGTGACGGGACAAAACGGATGGCTTTGACCGCGACCAGCATCACCAGCGTTAACCCAGTCGCGGTGGTGATCGCCAACAAACTCGTCACGAGCGCATTTGGAATTGTCCCGGCGCGTTTTTTAGCGTTCCAAGCGGCGTTAAAAATGATGACCGCAATCATGGCCAACGTCAGCCAGACAGTATCGGCTTTGATGATGTAGGTCAGGACGAAACCAACAACAGTCAACTGGATGACAGCCCGTACAACGCCGATAATCAAATCTTTGGTCATGCCGAGATCTTCTTTTAGGTTGATCGCTAGTGCAATCAAGACCAAGATAAGTGCTAGCAATAAGGTGATGGGGGACACAATGAGCTGATTACTCATGAGCTGCCTCCTCGAATTGTCCGGCAACTAGCCGCAGCAATTGTTTCGCGGCCTGAATCTCGCCTTCATCATGGGTGACGCGGATTAAGGTGATGCCTTGGTCATTTTGTTTTTGTAATAAGGCATGAATGACCGTTTTGGTGTCAGGATCTAACCCAGCAGTCACTTCGTCAAGTAACAGCACTTTTGGCGGAAAGAAAAGATGCCGCAACAACGCCACTCGCTGACGTTCGCCGCCGGAAAGGTTTTTGACCGGATCGTCGAGCATGGTTTTGGCTAAATCAACGCTTTCTAAAGCACGCTCGGCTTCTTCACGGGGCATTTTTTGATGACGAATGGTGAATGGAAACTGCAGATCATCAGCAACGGTGCCATGAAACAAAGCGGGCTGCTGCGCACAATAAGAAACTTCGCGGCGATAACTGATCGGATCATAATCGTCCTGCGGTTTGCCATTATAGCGAATGGTTCCGCTCGTTGGTGTTAGCAGCGTCGCCAGCAGACGAAGCAAGGTGCTTTTTCCTGAACCCGAATGACCGGCAATGGTAAGATCTGCACCCCACGGAATCGTCAGATTGATGTCATGCAGGATCGCATTTTTTTCCGGCGCAAACGTCACATGACTCAGTTCAAAACAATTCATGGTTTGCCCTCCTCATTTTTCCTCTTTATAATCATTCTAATATAGAACGGCGTAAGAAGCCAATCAGACGTAGCAATTTTTCCGTTAAAAAGAAACACAAGATGAGCAAATGCGAACGTTCGTTGAAAAAACAACGCAAAAGGGTCGAAATTTTCGGTTAAAACGTTTATACTTGTTGAGATTATCACGCAATGTTAGTGTAGTGCTAAATATTCGGTGTTAGGAGCGAAATGATGAAAGTAAGACGAAGTGACCGGTTAATTGATATGACCCGGTATTTATTAGAACGACCGCATACCTTGATTCCACTGACTTTTTTCTCAAAACGGTATGAGAGTGCGAAGTCTTCTATCAGTGAAGATCTGGCTATTGTCCGGCGAACATTTGCCCAGCGACAGACGGGCATTCTTGAAACGGTGCCAGGTGCAGCAGGCGGTGTGCGCTATATTCCGATCATGGGAGAAGATGAGGCGGAAAACTTTATTGCCGCAATGTCCAAACGTTTATCCGAGACAGATCGCTTATTGCCAGGCGGCTACGTTTATCTTTCCGATCTGTTAGGAACACCTAGTGTGCTACGGCAAATTGGGCGATTAATTGCCACCCAATATCGCGAGGCCCATGTTGATGCTGTCATGACGGTTGCAACCAAAGGTATTCCAATTGCGCAAAGTGTTAGTCAGTATCTGAATGTGCCGTTTGTGATTGTGCGCCGCGACTCCAAGATTACGGAAGGTTCCACAGTGTCCGTGAACTATGTGTCCGGTTCATCTGCGCGAATTGAAAAGATGGAACTGAGTAAACGCAGCTTGCCAGCTAACTCAAGAGTTCTGATTGTGGACGACTTCATGAAAGGCGGCGGCACCGTCAATGGCATGAAGGCTCTGATTGATGAATTCAATGCCAAAATGGTCGGTATTACGGTTTTTGCTGAAGGTAAGTTCGACGGTGATCGGATGGTCAGTGAATATACATCATTGATTCGGGTTGACAAGGTGGACACTAAAGCCAATACGCTTCATGCCACAGCTGGCAATTTTCTAGATCAGAATCGTCAACTACTCGAGGTGGCTGGTCAATGAGTGCTTATCTCGGACCGGTCAGAACTGCGATCATCACGTTTCCGTTTTTAGCGCTGGTGTTGGCATTACCATTTCTGGTCGTCGTTTATCGACGGTACGGTGCCTTTAGCTGGTGGCGTGCAGTCGTGATCTACTCGTTCGTCTTTTATCTGCTATCAGCCTACTTTTTGATTATTTTGCCGTTGCCTTCGCGAGCAGCAGTTGCGCAGTTCACTGGGCCTAAATATAATCTGGAACCCTTCATGGCGTTGCGTTATTTCGTGCATACAACCGTGTTCGTGCCAACCAATCCGCATACTTGGTTGGCAGCGTTAAAGCAATCCGCTTTCATTCAGCCGTTCTTTAACGTCGTTTTGACGATTCCGTTTGGCTTTTACTTGCGCTATTACTTCAAACGCAGCGTGCCGCAGATTATTTTGATGAGTTTTGGCTTAAGTTTATTCTTCGAACTGACGCAATTGTCAGGACTCTACGGTTATTATCCGCGTCCGTATCGACTCTTTGACGTTGATGACCTGATTTTGAATACGACAGGCGGCTTTTTGGGCGGTGTGTTTGCACCAATTCTGATGCGCGCGTTGCCGTCACGGGACATCATTGATGCGAAAAGTCAGGCGCGCGGTGCTCGGGTGACTTTGGCTCGCCGATTTGCCGCGTTTATCATTGATTTCTTTCTCTTCAGTGGGATTATTGGCGTGTTAATTCAAATCTTGCTGCATTTGCTGGGACTGGATCAGCTACCAGGTTTTCTCGGCAATTATGTCCTGCCGCTATTCTTTGTCTTTGTTCTTTGGCCAGCATTTAATCAAGGGCAGACACTGGGAAAAAGTCTTGTACGAATCAAAATAGTTCGGACAAATGGCCAGCCGATTGGGTTCTGGCGTCTCTTTTTACGTGAGAGTCTGCTTTACGGGCTGGCTTTGCCGAGCTTTATGGGATTGAATTACTTTTTTGGCGAGTATTTCGGCGCCTTCCATCGAACCGAAATCAATTTAGCGGCGCTGGGATTCTTTGGCCTCTTGTCGCTACTCTTTCTCATCAATTTTGCATGGGAAATCATTTCGCGTCATCACCGTTTCTTTTACGATGCATGGACCGATACCACCCAAATTAGCACCTTCCAGTCACAAGCAAAAAATCCTGTTGCTAGGCAGGATTCAGCCAATGACGATGACATACAAAAGCCATAAGCCAATCATAGTCAATAACAGACCCGTGGCAACATGGGTCTGTTGTTGTGGACAGCCACAGACACAAGCCACCCACTTGTTGTCAGCTTCCCGTGGCTGGGCTATCATGAAGACAGAATATTAGGATTGGAGCATAAACATGTCAAAGAAATTCACCATTATTCTTGCGGCCGGTAAAGGGACGCGGATGAAATCAAAGTATTACAAGGTTTTGCAGCCGGTCTGTGGCAAAAGTATGGTCGAGCATGTGGTGAGTCAGGTGGAAGCCATCCATCCCGATGCCATTGTAACAATTGTTGGCCATGGCGCAGAAGCAGTTGAAGAAACGCTAGGCAAGCGCACGAAGTTTGTTTTGCAATCTGAACAGTTGGGAACTGGACATGCCGTTTTACAAGCTGAACCGTTACTTGGTCAAAAAGAAGGCGCAACCCTCATTATCAGTGGTGATACGCCATTGTTTACCGCCAAAACGTTGAATGATTTATTTGCTTATCACGAAGCCAAAGGCGCAAAGGCGACTATTTTGACTGCCAGTGCTCCTGATCCAACCGGTTACGGCCGCATTATTCGCGACTCAGACGGCAATGTCGTGAAGAATGTCGAACAAAAAGATGCAACGCCGGAAGAAGCATTGATTTCTGAAATCAATACCGGCGTCTATGTCTTTGACAACCAGGCTCTGTTCAAGGCGTTGCATCAAGTGAATAATAATAATGCCCAAGGCGAGTATTATTTGCCAGATGTACTAGGCATTTTGCGCGACGCTGGCGAAAAAGTGGCTGCCTATCAGATGCCAGATTATACCGAATCATTGGGCGTCAATGATCGGGTCGCATTGGCGCGGGCAACCCGCCTGATGCAGCAGCGCATTAATGAACAGCATATGCGCAATGGTGTGACCTTAATTGACCCAGCAACGACTTATATCGATACCGAGGTCAAAATCGGTGCCGATACCGTGATTGAACCCAGTGTTTACCTGAAGGGGAAAACAGTCATTGGCGAAGATTGCCATATTGGTACCCACTCTGAACTAGTCGATGCCACACTGGAAAATGATGTCACAGTAACTAGTTCAACCATCGAGCATGCCGTGATGCACGCTCATAGTGACATTGGTCCAAATTCGCATCTGCGGCCTGATGCTGACATCGGCGAATACGTCCATTTAGGCAATTTTGTCGAAATTAAAAAAGCCAAGATCGGTGCCCGCACCAAAGTTGGTCATTTAACGTATGTTGGCAATGCGACCTTGGGAACGGATATTAATGTTGGGTGCGGCGTTGTTTTCGTCAACTATGATGGCGTTCAGAAGTGGGAAAGCAAGATTGGCGATCATGCCTTTATCGGTTCAAATTCCAATATTGTGGCGCCAGTGGATGTTGCTGACCATAGCTTTATTGCTGCTGGTTCAACGATCACAAAAGATGTCCCGTTTCACGCGATGGCCATCGCTCGCGCACGACAAACCAACAAAGATGATTTTTGGAAACGCCTGCCGCTGGCAAAAGATCCAGATTGGAATTAGGTTATAATTCTATTCATGTGCTTGCTTTTTTTCGTCAGTCCGCTAAGATTTCTGTGGAACAATTTTTCGCAGCCCATAACAATTCGTGGAGGAACATATGTCTGAGCAATACGGTGACCCGAGATTAAAGATTTTTGCTTTGAATTCGAACAAGCCGTTGGCAGAGAAAATCGCTGCCGAGGTCGGTGTGAAACTAGGAAAGTCGTCGGTTAAGCGGTTCAGCGATGGTGAAATTCAAATCAACATCGAAGAAAGTATTCGTGGGGATGATGTTTATCTCATCCAATCCACTTCCAGCCCGGTTAACGACAACTTGATGGAACTGTTGATTATGATCGATGCTTTGCGCCGCGCTTCTGCGCATACGATCAACGTGGTTATGCCTTATTACGGTTATGCCCGTCAGGATCGGAAAGCCCGTTCACGGGAACCGATCACAGCCAAGCTTGTTGCCAACATGTTAGAACGTGCCGGCGCCACACGTGTTTTGGCGCTGGACCTGCATGCCGCGCAGATTCAAGGATTTTTCGATATTCCGGTTGACCATCTTGTCGGCGCCCCATTGTTGGCAGATTATTTCTTACGGAATCACTACGATGGTGCCGACACCGTTGTCGTGTCACCTGACCATGGCGGTGTTACCCGTGCCCGAAAACTAGCAGAATTCTTGAAGGCACCGATTGCGATCATTGACAAGCGCCGTCCGCGTCCGAATGTTGCGGAAGTGATGAATATTGTTGGTAATGTTACTGGCAAACAATGTATCATCATTGATGACATGATCGACACTGCAGGCACCATTACGCTCGCTGCTCAAGCATTGAAGGATGCCGGTGCGACCGAAGTGCTCGTGGCCGCGACCCATGCCATCTTCTCTGGTCCGGCAGTTGAACGCTTGACCCACTCAGCTATTGAAAAGGTTGTTGTGACTGACTCCATTAATCTTCCAGCTGACAAGCATATGGATAAACTGGATGTGGTTTCAGTTGGTCCGCTGATGGGTCGCGCCATCATGCGGATTCAGGAAAATCGTTCCGTGACACCGTTGTTTGAAAATCGGTTTACGAAATAGTACTAAAAAAGCTGCACCTATATTCAGGTACGGCTTTTTTATTTACCTGCATCATTGGTGTTGAAGCAAATAAACGACATATAGTCGCAAGAAAGTCATATAATGTGAAAAGTAGCATAGCGACTATCGTGTAAATGATTGATTGGTGATATTGGTGACCTTTTTCTATTCCGTTCTACTGCTGGATCCACCGTTAGTTTTGTTTGCCGAGACAGTAACCAACTACTTGCATCAAACAAAGCGTCATTAGATTAACAGCCACTGAGATTAGCTGAAAAGGGGGCACAACCGGCAGATGCGAATGGGATTAGCTCACGATCAGTTTTTGTTAGTCAAACAAGGCAGCAAAACAATTGAGATCAGACTCAATGATGAAAAACGGCAACAATTAAAAGTTGGCGATACGATTGTGTTTGAAGACACCACAACGGCACAAACACAGCGCAGGACAGTAAGTGCACTGGAAAAATTCACCAGTTTTGCTGAGTTGTATCACAAATATCGAGGTCCGCAGGTAGGCAGTGCACCAACGGATTCCGAAACGAAAATGGTTGCAGATACGTATCAGCTATACACAGCATGGCAGGAAGCAAGCTTTGGTGTTTTGGCCATTCATTTACAACCAGTATTTTAATGACAACGACAAAAGCGACAGTCATCTGAAATAGATTAGATGACTGTCGCTTTTTATGTGCGTTGATGATCAATAAACCAGACTTTTGAATGCTTTCTTAGAAGTCGCCAATGACTGTCATTTTTTCAAGCTACCGGTGTAAATACTGTGCCAATTTATCAGAGCAATTTTAAGAAGATGGTGGCGATGATGACTGAGGCGACGGAAACTGTGGCAAATCCGCCAACCAGCATCTTCGGCATCATTTGTTGGGTTAAGTATTCCTCTTCATCTTCGGTTGTTGCCATCGCTCGCGCCACTTCCGAAGTCAGGATGTAGTCCGCTGGGAAGCCAAAAAGAGCTGTCAGTGAGCAAGAAAATGCCATTTGCCAAGACATACCGAATGGTTTAGCAAGTAGCCGCGATGCTAAGAACATGCCCAGAACGCCCAAGGCAATTAGGACAATGATTTGGAGGACAATACCACCAAGCACAGCTGGCGTGGTGGCACTCAGTTGACCAAAGACATAGGCGAGCAAGCCGTACATCAACCAGTTAAAGACGCCAGCCTTGTTCAAAGCATTGTCCTCAAGAAAACCGATTTGATGCGCGATAACCCCGAAGATTAAACAAACCACATTAGAATTGATGACATTGTTTGTCAATGTCCCAAACCCCATTGCAAGCAAACCGACAATTGCGACGCGGGCCATGATAAAAGCACTCGTTTGATACTTTTCAGGCAAGTTCAGCAGCTTAGGGCGATTGTCTTTCACTTCTTCAGCTCCACGGCGCATCTTGGGAACGTTCGGATCCAATTTGCTGCCATTTGCACGGAAATGACTCAGCAAGCGGCGGCTTTCTTGCTTCAACAAAACTGAAGTTAGCGGATAACCAACAACAGAATGGATAACAAACATCGCGACAGGTAAGGCTACTAGTGATGCTAAGCCTTGCGCTTTGAGGCCGTTAGACATGAGTAGGGCAGAAACAAGTCCGCCTGTTAGCGGTGGGACGGCAGCGACCACTGTTTTCCAATCAAAGATGAGTGTCCCAACCGTTAATGTCAACAGCAAGGTGCCACAAACGCCGAGCAGGGCAATACAAACAGCTTTCCACTGTGCAAGTAGTTCGCGCAGATTCATTAGCGTTCCGAGGTGAACTAACAAAAGCGCGATGCAGATGGTAATGAATCCTGGACCAAACGAGGCATTCTCAACGACGTTTTTTGGCAAGACTGTCCAGAACCCAATGACGAATAGAACTGCCGTAATGAACACGGAAGGAATAAAGGCTTTGGTGGCGGTAGCAACCCATTCGCCGAGTGTCATAAAGATCATGACAACAGCAAACGCAATTAAGAAATTCATATGTTTCCTCCATTCAAAAATAAATTAAAAAAAGATTATAATATGGAGATTACTTTAACCTTATTTGCTTGACTGTCAACAAATAATTGTACAAAATTCTCATTAAACCTATATAACTTGCTATCAATCCTTTTTAACTTAAGGATTCGGTCATTCTTTATCATGTGACTAAAATGGCAAAATAATGTTGACGCTTTTACAAATGAGCACTATATTAGCATTTAATCACACAAGGGGGTTGAGTCATGACTGAGCACGAGGCAATTGAGCAATTTGCGTTGGATTATTTACCATCCTTAGAAGACTATTTACGAATTCCGACTATTTCCGCCCAAAATAAAGGCATTCGCAAGACCGTGGACTGGGTTAAAAAGGCGTTTTCGGACCTAGACGCTGAAACCGTTGAAGAATGGCATGATCAAGGAGGCAACCCAATTGTCTTTGCAGAATTCAAGGGAAATTCTGATCAAACGATATTGTTCTATAACCATTATGACGTCCAGCCACCGGAACCCTTAGCGGAATGGCGGACCGAACCGTTTGAACCGACGATTGTGAATGGCAAGCTGTTTGCGCGAGGAGTAGCTGATGACAAGGGAGAGCTGATGTATCGACTAACCGCGCTTCGCTGGATGAAGGATCATGGCGGTTTTCCGGTCAACATGAAATTCTTTGTCGAAGGCGGTGAGGAAGTGGGCAGTCCACATGTAGGGGAGTATGTCAAAGCCCACCGTGATGAACTAACAGCCGATTCATGTATTTGGGAAACGGGTGGCAAGAATGAGGCAGATCATTTTCAAGTGATTGCTGGACTAAAGGGGATCGTTTCATTTGATCTTCATGTTAAGACCGCTGATGCTGATATTCACTCATCGTTAGCAGCCTACATCGACAATGCCGCTTGGCGTTTAGTTCGAGCATTATCCTCTTTGACGGACGAACAAAATCATATTCTTATCGATGGTTTTTATGATGATATCGAGCCATTAGATCTGGCATCACAGGCAGCAATCGATGAAATGGACTTTGATGCAGATGCGATTCGTAAAACGTATGGACTCAAGCGACCGTTTACAAGTGCCGATCCAAAGAGGGCTGTAGTGACGGCGCCGACACTGACGATCAATGGCTTATCAGCTGGTTACGAAGGCGAAGGACTTAAAACAATTATTCCAAAAGAGGCATTGGCGAAGCTTGACTGCCGGTTGCTCCCGGGGCAAGATCCTCGCCGAATTGCAAGCCTAATTCAGGCACAATTAGATAAGAATGGTTATTCTGACGTTCATTTACATTACAATCTTGGCGAAGATGCCTTTCACTCTGATTTGAATGACCCTCATCTGAAGTTAGCTAAAAGTGTGGCTGAAGAAGTTTACGGGACTGGACAAGTACGTTTTGTGCCAATGATGCCAGGAGGCGGACCGGCCAAACATTTTGTTGATGCCCTGAACTTACCGGTTATCTTGATTGGGGTGAACTATGCTGGCTCAGGTCCGCATGCGCCTAATGAAAACATTCGATTGCATGATTACCAGCAAGGGGTCGATTATTTAATTCAGTTACTAAACGCATATGCAAGACCGAGTGTGAACTAGGTGAAACGCAAGCAATATTAAAGCCCAATATCAAAGTTAGTGCATTAGCCAATAGGCAGAAAAGAATGGAGGCAGTATCATGTCAACTGTTTTTACTCATTGTTCCTTATTTACCGGTACTTCTGAAAAAGTCGTTCAAGACGCTTGGTTTGCTGTCGATGACGACGGCAAGGTTGCACAAACAGGCACTGGCCAAGCACCATCTGCAACTGAAATGGTCGATCTTGGGGGCCAGTACGTGACACCGGGATTAACCAATGTCCATACGCACATCACGCTTGACCCCACAACTGGGGATGGTGGTACCAGCAGAGGCGTTGTTGCCTCTACCGTAGGAGCCGTCGAACATCTGCATGACTTATTAAAATCTGGGGTTACATACATTCGTGAATGTGGCAGTAGTTGGGATATCGATATCGCGCTAAAAGCGATGCGAGATCAAGGTCAGTTAACCCATGTGCCTGAAATGATGCCATCGGGCAAATTCTTTTCTATGACTGGCGGTCATGGTGATATGCCAAATGCGGCGTATGTGGTTGACTCGCCAGATGAGATGCGAAAGGCCGTTCGCATAGCCTTGAAGAAAGGTGCAAAGGCAATTAAAGTAATTGCCACTGGTGGGGTCATGACCCCAAATGACTTCATGGATGATCCACAGCTAAGTGTGGCTGAAATGCATGTCGCAGTTGAGGAAGCTCATCATAAGGGACACATTGTCGCGGCACATGCTGAAGGAAATCCTGGCATTATGAATGCGATTCAAGCAGGGGTTGATTCAATCGAACACGGTTTTTATGTGACAGATGATGAAATTGACCTCATGTTGAAACAAGGGACTTATTTAACTCCCACGTTGGTGGCCGACTGGGCGATTCCTACTTTCGCCAAAGGAAAGATTCCTGATTGGGAAGTCAAAAAGGCTGCTGACGCTTTGGATGATCTTTACAAGAACATCATGAATGCTTTCCGCCGTGGTGTTCCTTTAACGCTGGGAACAGATGCTGGCACACCTTTCAATGATTTTACGATGTCGCCTGTTGAACTTGAATTAATGGTTGAACAAGGTATGACCCCGTTTGAAGCTTTTTCGACTTCTGTTAATGGCGCCAAGTTGATGGGAATTGCAGATCAATACGGTACCCTTGAGCAAGGCAAGTTCGCTGACTTTTTGGTTTTGGAAAAAGATCCGATGGCTGATGTGAAGGCTTTTCAACAAAAAGATAAACAAGTCTATCAAGGCGGTAAGCGGCAGTATTGATATACGGCTACTAAGCTTTTGGTAAAGAACCAAGTTGTCAAGCAAGCGTTAATATTCAATTATTCATATAAAAAGTGGCCTCGCGCAAATACTGCAACGAGGCCACTTTTTATATTTATGGGATAAAGCGTTGTACAAGATGATTATTTTAGGTTATTAGACCTGTTGATCTTGCTTTAACAGATCGCGAATTTCTGTTAGCAATTCTTCTTGTGTCGGACCAGCTGGTTTGGCCGGCTTTGACGGTAAAATGCGGTTAATACCTTTGACCAGCAGAAAGACTACAAAAGCAATAATCAAGAAGTTGAGCACGTCATTGATAAAATTCCCATATGTAAACTTGGCGCCCAATATCGTGAAATAAAGCCCGCTGAGGTCAGCTTTGCCCGCAAACATGGATAAAATCGGGTTGATAAGGTTTTTAGTTAAAGAGGTGACTAAACCAGTGAAGGCACTGCCGATGATGACCCCAACGGCTAAGTCTAGCACGTTACCTCGCATGATAAATTTCTGAAATTCTTTTAACATAAACAGTAACTCCCTTCAAAATTAGTATACTGAAATCAACACTTATGCTGCATCTCTGCGGCTTATCCCAGATGCCAAACCCGTAAGAATTCAGCAATCGCAATCAAGACAATGAGGCCAAATGCGACAGCATGCCGTCGCTTATATAGAACCACTAAGGCGAGGTATTCGCGAATCACCGCATTGGGTAGGAAGTAGAACGAAGTCGCGCCGCCGACACCATTGGCGGCAATGCCAGCCATGCGGGCAAAGATGCCTGCGCGAAACAAATGGTAATTATTTGTGAAAAAGCTAGCCTTATAAGGTGATTCACCAATTTCTTGAGTAATGAGACGTTTGGAAAATTGCATATTTTCCAATGTGGTGGTTGACTGATCCTCAAGAAGCGTGTCACCTTCAGGGATGCCTTTTCCTAAAGCGTATCGTTGCATGGCCATCGCTTCTGAGATGGCCTCATCGCTCCCCTTACCGCCAGAAAAAATAATTCGCGGCGCTGGTCGGCCCTTTTTGATTTGTTTGCGATAGAACTTGATCGCAGCATCGATTCGGCTCGCTAGCAACGGTGAAACTTGGTCGCCATTTAACAAACCGGCGCCCAGCACAATGAGAAATGTACGATTGTGCGGTTGCGGACGAAAGTTATACAGAATCAAAACTGTAAGAAAATTATACAACGTTAAGAGCACATAAAAGCCGCCGAGACCAAAAAAGATTGCAAGAGAGAAGTACAACGGATCAGGAATGAACCGGCGACCAAAAGAAGCAGCAATTTCGATCAGCAACAAACCAATTGCAATATATAAAGTCAGCATATTGCTCAATGAATGACCTTCACGCCGCCAAACCAGAATGGCATTCCACAACAACCAGAATAAATGCAACGCAAAGAGCAAGGCAACGATCAAAATAATGATCAGGAACAATACGCCGGTGACCGATATTAGCAACAAATTGCCTGACCTTAAAATGGCAATCGCTAACGCCACAAGAAACGTGACCGCAAAAAAATTAAACAAGACACCATTAATCAACCGTCGCGGCTCCACGGTGAAACTAAAAGCGAAGATGACACCTAATACGATCGGTATCGCAAAAACAATAAAAAGTTCCTGAGCTGACATTGGAAAGTCTCCTTGTGTAGAGGTTAAAAAATGATTAGGGTATAATGTGATTAAAAGCGGAGGTAATCAACATGATCGATCCTGTGTTTGGCCGAAAAGATCCAAAGTTAGATTATCATACCCGGATTGGCGCATATGGCGTCATACCGGATCATAGTGGCGCTCGGTTGCTGATTCTGCAGGCGCCCAACCACGCCTTATTCTTGCCGGGCGGCGGCGTCGAGGAAGGCGAAACGCCAGAAGTCACGTTGGCACGCGAACTGTTAGAAGAATTTGGGGCAACCGTTCATGTCACCCAAAAGTTGGGCAAGTCATCTGAATATTTTTACTCTCATCACCGTCAAACAGCTTACTATCATCCGGCAACTTTTTTTGCTTGTGATCAATTGGCGTTTGTACAAGATCCGCTGGAAACTTTTAATACCTTGATGTTAATGCCGATTGACCTAGCCCTCGCTGAGCTGAAACGACCGACCCACCGTTGGGCAGTTGCCAAATGGCTAGCCAATCAACCTAAGCGATAAGGCAGTCATCAATCGTTAAAGTGTGGATCAATGAGACCGCCATTCAGCAGATAATGCTGGAACTTTTCATAAATTGGCGAAAACAGGTTACTGTCTTGCGTGGCTAGCATTTCTTTTGGAAAGTAGAACCGTTTGTCACCGGTTGCCCGACCGCTAAGTGCCGCGACTAACGGTGATAGGGTGGAGAGCTCCTCAAGCGTCCCATCTTTTTGCATGATCTCGATTTGCGTTTTTGGATTTGCGGAAGCTGGGTCGTATTGGTCATATGGTAAGTCAAAACTATCATTTTCCGCTGTGTAGTAGTGCGGGTCAAAGCCGGCTGATGCTACCAAATCCCTTAAGCGTGGCAAGAGATAGGCTGTTTGGTCAGTAAAGGTCACAGACTTCAGTGGTCGGCGGTTCAAGAAGCGATCAGCAAAATCGCTTAAGATACTGTCTGGATAATCTAGCCAGTAAGTGAAGTAAGTGTTTAACACGCCATCGTCGAGTTTCAAATAGTCGGTGAGGTTAAAAGTTTGTTCAAAAAATGGCACGAGTAGCCGCGGCGAAAAGCCAGATTCAAACTGACCGGACTCATACAGGAATTTGGCACGTTTTAGCAGATGGAAAAGAATGACTTCCATGCCACGAGACACAGGGTGGAAATAAACCTGCTGGTACATCTGAAACCGACTGACAACATAATCTTCGACCGCATGCATGCCGTTGGCTTCATAAGCGATGCCATCCGAGTATGGTCGCATGACTCGCAGAATTCGCGAAAGGTCGAAGAGACCATACTTCGTGCCGGTGTAATAAGCATCGTGCAACAAATAATCCATCCGATCAGCATCAATCTGACTGGAGATCATTTGCACGACTTGCGGATTCGGATAGGTGTGGTTGATAACCGATGCGACCATCTCAGGAAATTCCGGACCGACACCACGCAGAATTTTGTTCACGTTCGTATGCGAATCCGTGAGAATTGCTCGCGTAATCGCCTCGTGATCAGTGTCGAAAATGTGCTCAAATGTATGCGAATAGGCACCATGGCCGATATCGTGCAGCAAGGCGGCACATAACACGACTGGCCGTTCGGCGTCATCCCATAGGCCATCGCCAGGTGTTTGTGTCGGATAGTTGTTGACAAAGTTGTCACACATCTCACGGGCAATTTCATAAACACCAAGTGAATGGGCAAACCTAGTATGTTCGGCGCCTTGAAAAACATAATCAGAAACGCCGAGCTGTTTAATGCGGCGTAATCGCTGAAATTCTGGGGTATTAATCAGGTCCAGAATGACGCGATGTTGCACATGGACATAATTATGAACTGGATCGCGAAAGACTTTTTCGCGAGGTAACTTTTCAAATAGCATCATGTTCTCCCATCTTTTTTAGGCTGCGATTGCGCGTGTGCAAATCGGCAGTCGCTTCTGTCAGCGCCTTATGGTAAGCTGGATCGCGCAAAAGGGTTGGCATTGAATTCATATCAGCGGCGATGCCAGTGTCAGCCAAGGCATTTAGCAAGGCGACCGTTGCTTGCTCAAGCGTTAACGATCGTCCCAGCAAGTCGCTAAGAGTCGTCATGGTTTCGGATCGAATCACGGGGAAGGTAAAATGTGAGCTGGCAGCAGCCTTGCCTTCATGATAGAATCGCCGAAGCAAGGCACAACGAGCGTCTTGATTACCGAAAATACTGCAATAAAGCATCACAACGATGCCGGCGCGATTACGGCGTTGGGCCATGCCCGCAAACTTTTGTCCGCGAACACTTAAGTCGTATTTACCGGGACAATAAGAGTGGACGATTTCAGTGGTCGCAATTGGCAGACTCGGAAACGCGGTGCGGAAAAGCTGAGTCATCAACTCGTATGCGCCGTTAATTGAAAGCTCGTCTTCATTTGGCAAAAATAGTGATACATTCAAAACCCCACGGTCTGCAATGACCGCTAAACCGCCAGAATTACGAACGAAGAAACCATAGCCATCACTTGCCAATACCCGCAATCCACGACCGAGTTGCGGCAATTTTAGATCTTGCATGCCTAGAATGACGGTTTGGTCTGCCGTCCAGAAATGCAGCATCAAAGGCGGGTGCAATTCAGGATGTGCCAATAACGCGTTAGTATGGGCAAAACTGAGCGGCGCCTCGTCTTTTGTAAAATTTTGCTGAAAAATTGCTGCCTGCTGGCCGGCCAGTGTTGTCAAGTCCATCACGCGCCTTCTTTCTATATGATAGATTACTTATATTATAACTAAGGTAACAAGCCACGTCAGTTGGAACTGCATTTTCATTGCATATCTTGCAGTAAGTGATTTGAAACATGGATAATTGTTACGACTCGACCAGTTTGACCCGTGGGCGTACAATAGCTGTTAGAAAGGATTGACATTATGGATCTTTCACAAGGAGTGCCGATTCAAATTCACCTTGAGACGTTTGTGACGCAGGGTGAGGACAATGAGACACATGTTTTTGACGAACCTGGAACGTTGGTGCAGATGGGAAACGCTTTATACATTCGTTACCAAGAAGTTGACGAAGATGCTGGGACCAGTATGCCGGTGACGATGAAGCTGCGTGAAGATGGCGATGTTCAGTTGTCGCGTGGCAGCAGCAACGGCGACACTCAGCTGAAACTGTTCTTTGCCAATGAAAAGCGCGTGCTGACGCGCTATCGCACACCGTACGGTATCATTCCGGTTGAAACGGTCACGCCACGGATTGACGTGCGCATGACAACTGAACCTGTGGCAGGTGAAGTCTACATTGAATATCAACTTTTTGCTAATAACCAGCACTTGGGTGATTATCGATTGAGATTGCAATTCAACGCCTGAGCGTGTATGATGAAAAACAGACTGTATAAACTGTGGAAAGGGCGTGTATCGGTTGAAACTCAAAGCATTTGCCAATGCCGATAAATCAGAATTATCAATGATCGAAGTAGCCCATGAGATCCTCAAAGAAAAAGGGGATACCATGGCGTTCGTTGATCTGGCCAACGAGATCCAGAATTATCTTGGTAAGCGTGACGAAGAAATTCGTGAACGTTTACCGCAATTCTACACGGATCTGAACGTGGATGGCAGTTTCATTTCTTTAGGCGATAACGTTTGGGGCCTGCGCGCTTGGTATCCATACGATTCCGTTGATGAAGAAGTTAACCATCCGGAAGATGAAGAAGAGGCACCACGTCGTAAGAAGCGTAAGAAGGTCAATGCCTTCTTAGCAGACGTTGCCGACGATGATGACGTGATCGACTATAACGATGATGATCCTGAAGATGAGGATCTCGACGCAGATAGCGATGACGACGATGATTTCGATGACGATGACTCAGGCTTCCACGACAAGGTCGGGAAGACGACTGACACAGACGATGACAGTGATGACGACCCAGATGATGGGCTGCCAGATGGTATCGAAGGTCAGCTAGCCGAATTCGGCGATGACGACAGCGACGATGATGATGATAACGATGACATCACCGCTGACTTCTCTGATGACGATGATGACGACAGCGATTCAGATGATGATGACGATAGCGACACCAAAAAGTAATGTTTGGCGAGCCGTGCCCATGTCTTGTGGGGACGGCTTTTTTTGTGTGCGCGAGCAGGCGCAATTAGCACCCGAAGTACTAGCCGATACAGGTCAACATGGATTGGTTTTGATGTTTTAGTTTTGGAGGCTCGTATATAGTTTGCTGCGTCTGTGGATATACTTTCTGAATTGGGGCTGAATAGGTTTTTGCGACTGCGAGCCTGTTATGAAGCTCATTTTAGGTCCACTAGTAGGCAAATCCTAGAAGTGGCATACTGACCAAGATGATCGTGTTTTACCGCTATTTGTGGTATCCTAAAAACCTTAAAAGTGCGAGTGTTACAAGTTGACTGCTCCTAAATGTTCTTTTACGCTTTAAGACCGTTGACAATTTTTGACAAAGCACGATACTTTCTAACAAGAGGGGGATCTACGATGATTTCAAAAGAACTTAAAACCCGGTTAGATACGTTCATTGACGCTATTCTTGCGATTATTATTACCATTATGGTCTTGGAGTTGCCTGCGCAAAGTTGGGAACATCATGCCAACATTACCAATTTCTTTTTGGCAGTTGGGGTGTATGCTGTCAGTTTCTGTTTCGTGGCGAATATTTGGTACCAGCAAGCAACTTTGTTCAGCACCGTTGATCAGATTCCACGACGAATCGTGCTTTGGGAATTCATCTTGGTTTTCCTACTGTCACTGGTGCCAGCATTGACGCGACTGATGTCAGGAGATGTTGAATCCATCTCTGTGATTATCTATGGTGCGATCTACTTTTTGGTAATTGTCGTATTTCGACTCATATCAAGGACAATCGTGCATCAACAAGCCAATGATAAAGACGAAATGCGGAAAATTTATACCAGTATTTATGGGGAGCACAACTTAGAAAATGTTATCATGATCGCTGCGATTATGATTTTAGCTATTTTTGTGCCCAAGGCAGCGTATATTTTGTACATTGCGATTCCCATCCGTTCCTTCTTTACGATCGACAATGATGCTCGTGAACTAACCGGTATCCAGCAAATGGAAACAACTGGGCAACAAGATTATTTGCGCATGAGCCATGACCAGCAAGTGAAGTTCCGCCGTTTGGTTGGCGAGTTCATTCGCGAGTCGCGCAATGCTCGAGGTAATACTGAAATTAGTCGAACAGCATGGGAAAACTTCGCGAAAGCAGCTGAAGCAGAGCTTAACATTAATCCAACAACACTCGGACATTGGTTTGCGGCTTTTCAGCAGGCAAAAAACACACATCAAAATGGTGCACCCTATCGTCAGGGACGACCGAGAAAAGTCCATGATTAAAGGATTTATAGCGGAAGCAGAAAGCTGACTTTAAGGCTGTCTTTGAGACGTGATGTTATTTATGATTATTTGGGACATTTCACACTTAAGTTTTAGGCCTTGACGTCTTTGCCACAATTAGTTAATATACAGCTTGGGCGCTTTACAAAATGTAAAGCCAATACGGTTCAAGCTCCCTGTTCGTATGAATAGGGAGCTTGTTTTTGTTTTTTCCCGATTATTAAAAAAGGAGACTGGCTATGACCAAGTATATTTTTGTTACCGGTGGGGTCGTATCGTCATTGGGTAAAGGGATTGTTGCGGCATCCTTAGGTCGTTTGTTAAAGAATCGCGGTTTGAAGATCACCATTCAAAAATTCGACCCTTATATCAATGTCGATCCTGGGACGATGAACCCTTATCAACATGGTGAAGTGTTCGTTACCGACGATGGCGCGGAGACCGACCTCGACCTTGGCCATTATGAACGGTTTATTGACATCAACCTGAATAAGTACAGCAACGTCACAACCGGGAAAATTTATTCTGAAGTTCTGCAACGTGAACGCCGCGGTGAATACCTCGGTGCGACCGTTCAAGTGATCCCCCACATTACCAACATGATCAAAGAGAAGATCATGCGGGCCGCAAAGCATAGCGACTCCGATGTGATTATCACGGAAATCGGCGGTACGGTTGGCGATATCGAATCATTGCCATTCCTTGAAGCCATTCGCCAAATGAAGCGTGATGTTGGTTCGGAAAATGTTTTCTATATTCATGCCAGCCTTGTACCATACTTGCGCGCGGCCGATGAAATGAAGACGAAACCAACTCAGCACAGTGTTAAGGAATTGCGTAGTATTGGGATTCAGCCGAATATGCTCGTTGTCCGGACTGAAAAACCGATCACGGAAGATATGAAGAAGAAAATTGCGCTTTTCACTGATGTTCCGGAAAATGCGGTCATCGAATCACGCGATGCAAAGACGCTTTATTCAATTCCGCTGGCATTACAAGCGCAAGGCATGGATCAGATTGTGGTCGATCATTTCGGCTTTGATGTGCCTGATGCCGACATGCGTGCTTGGACGCAGCTTGAGCATAAAGTTCAGCATTTGACCCATACCACTAAGATTGCCTTGGTTGGTAAATACGTCGCTTTGAAAGATGCTTATATTTCTGTTGCCGAGGCGTTGAAGCATGCGGGCTACTATTGGGACTCTGATATTGATCTGCAAATGTTCCAAGCTGAAGATGTCAATGACGATAACGTTGAAAGCTTGTTGCAAGGCTTTGATGGGATTCTTGTTCCGGGCGGATTCGGTGACCGTGGATTGGAAGGCAAAATTGCCGCGATTCGCTATGCGCGGGAAAACGATATTCCATTCCTTGGCATTTGCTTAGGTATGCAGATGGCCTCAGTCGAATTTGCGCGTGATGTGCTGGGCCTGAAAGATGCTGGTACAACTGAGACGCAACCTGATATCAAGGACCCGATCATTGACCTGATGCGTGATCAAGTGGGTGTCAAAAATCTTGGCGGTACCTTGCGACTTGGCCTTTATCCATGTGTTCTGAAGCCAGGTTCCGTTGCAGCGAAGGCTTATGACAATGCCCATGAAATTCAAAAGCGTCATCGTCATCGTTACGAATTCAACACCAAGTATCGTCAGGCAATGGAAGACCACGGATTGGTATTTTCCGGTGTCAGCCCAGACAACCGCTTGATGGAAATTATTGAATATCCGAAGAACAAGTTCTTCGTTGCCCCACAATATCACCCAGAATTCCAATCGCGGCCAAACAAGCCGGAGGGATTATTCAAAGCCTTCATTCAGGCAGCAGGCGATTTTAAAGCTTAATAGCAGGTTTCATTGATTTATAAAGGCCGTCCTGAGGTATCATTACTTTGGGACGGCTTTTTTGGCAGATGAAGCACTTGGGGGCAGCTCAGGTTCTTAAACGCGTTCGCTGGCGCAGAAAACTGCATGTAAGGACCTTGACAGCAATGACCAAAGAGCGACCATCACGACCAAGGCCACTTACATTCCGGTTTCTAATCGCGCCAGTTCGCGCTCTTGCTTAAACGCGCTCGCTGGCGCAGAAAACTGCATGTAAGGACCATGGCCGCAATGGTCAAAGAGCGACCATCACGACCAAGGCCACTTACATGCCGGTTTCTAATCGCACCAGTTCGCGCTCTTGCTTAAACGCGCTCGCTGGCGCAGAAACCTGCATGTAAGGACCATGGCCGCAATGGTCAAAGAGCGACCATCACGGCCAAGGCCACTTACATTCCGGTTTCTAATCGCGCCAGTTCGCGCTCTGTTCTTTTAGTCCTTGTTTTTTCCCATAGAATTCATTAAACTTGTATGTTGAGTGCATGATGAGTTTGTTGTGCCTCGCCTACCAGAAATCGCAGTTTATTTTGAAGCATAGATGCAGGCCAGCTTCAGCCTATTTGAAATGAACGACCTTTAAGTGAGGATTTAACTCAATGGAAAAAATGCTGATCCACGGCGGGAAGAAATTATCCGGTGAAGTTGTGATCGGCGGCGCGAAGAACAGTACCGTTGCCTTGATTCCGGCGGCGATTTTGTCACGCACCCCGGTCACACTTGATTCAGTTCCACATATTCAGGATGTCTATAATTTGATGGCGATTCTGGATGACATGAATGTCAAATCGGATTTTACTGAGAACGTCCTAACGATTGATCCAACTGAAATTAACGATGTCCCCCTGCCAAATGGCAAAATAAAAAGTTTGCGCGCTTCCTATTACTTCATGGGAGCGTTATTAGGGCGGTTTGGTAAAGCAATTGTCGGCTTGCCCGGCGGTGATGATATTGGACCACGACCGATTGATCAGCACATAAAAGGGTTCGAGGCACTGGGGGCTTCCGTCAGCAATGAACACGGCGCGATGGCCATCAAGGCACCAGCTGAAGGCTTGCACGGTGCACGCATCTTTTTGGATATGGTGTCCGTCGGTGCTACGATCAATGTCATTTTGGCTGCGGTAACAGCAAGAGGCCGGACCGTGATCGAAAATGCTGCCAAGGAACCAGAAATTATCGACTTAGCCACGTATCTGAATAATATGGGGGCTAAGGTTCGTGGCGCTGGTACCGATGTGATTCGGATTGACGGCGTGCCAACCCTTGAAGCACACAACTCACATACCATCATCCCTGATCGAATTGAAGCGGGGACTTATTTGGCGATGGCGGCAGCGATCGGCGAAGGTGTGAAAGTCAAAAATATTATTTCTGAACATTTAGATGCCTTTTTAGCTAAATTAGAGGAAATGGGTGTCGTCATGGATGTCGGTGAGGACAGTATCTTCGTTTACCCGTCTGGTGATTTGAAAATGGTTCAGATTAAAACCATGCCTTATCCAGGATTTGCAACTGATTTGCAGCAACCCATCACGCCGCTAATGCTGAAAGCTCATGGCGAGGGCTTGATCATCGATACCATTTATCCTAAACGAGTTCGGCATATTCCTGAGTTGTTGCGAATGGGCGCGGATATTACTATTGAAAATGACGTCATTATTTTGCATCATTGCGATCATTTGCAAGGCACTGAAGTTGCAGCTGAAGAAATTCGCGCAGGTGCTTGCTTAATGATTGCCGGTTTAATGGCGGAAGGCACGACAACGATTACCAAAGTTGATAATATCTTGCGTGGTTATGATCGTGTCGTCATGAAATTACGTGGCCTCGGCGCAGATGTTGAGTTGATTGATTGAGATTGCGTTTGAACCATGACCGTGATAGACTATTAGAGTTGTTGTAAGAGTATCTCTAGATCAGGCAATGATTTAGGGCAAAAGGAGTAATCATTATGAAGCAAGGCATCCATCCAGATTATCATCCAGTTGTCTTTATGGATTCAGCAACTGGTTTCAAATTTATCTCAGGTTCCACCAAAACTTCAAAAGAAACCGTTAAGTGGGAAGACGGCAAGGAATACCCATTAGTCCGGGTTGAAATTTCATCCGACTCCCATCCCTTCTACACCGGTAAGCAGAAATTCACTCAGGCCGATGGTCGGGTTGATCGTTTCAACAAGAAGTATGGTTTGGACAAGAAATAAACCCAAAACAGCCAATAGGGCTGTTTTTTTGTAGTTAAAACTTATGAATATATAAGCGGATTTATAAAATGAACAGAATTGTTGTTGAAAATGGAACCACCTAAGAGTTAGTGAATTGCTATACTTAGGTCAATAAGGCAGATGTATTTCAGCCTTAAGCTTACACATTAACTTACACTCCCAAAAAAGTTCCCCCAAACTTTTCCACCCTCGTGGTGGTTTTTTTGTTGAGCAAGAAAAGGTCTCTTTAGTTGCGTTGTGCCTTTTCTCACGTTTCAGAGGCTATCAGCGCTTTGTCATTATCTGCACGATCATCAGTTTGACGCATCACAAGCGACCAAAAAGGCAGCCGCAATCCGGCTGCCTTTTGACATCAAAAATCATTTCGCTTTTGGCATCACATTATCAATCAAATCTTCTACCTCTGGGCCGGACAGAATTTGTTGTTCAAGCTTAAGGTTTTGGACCACTTTACCATCACGAATGATAATGAGGTAGGAATCCTTGTAACCATCATTTAAATAAACGAAGGTAATCCCTGACTCAACGATGACCTGTGCTGATGCAGCACCACCCATAATCGGGTCAGCGCTGGCATCACTGTAAAAGCTGATGGTCCGTTCTGGATCAGGATCATTCAACAAGGTGAGCTCAAATTCTAACTTGGTTGCTGTGTGCTCAGTGTCAAAATTTGCGTCATGTGTGAGATCATTGACATAATAGGGAAAGTCAAAAGCTTTAGCGACATCTTTCACGACAAATTGACTCATAGTGACGAGTTGATCTTCAGGTAATGTTTTGATCGGCATAGATAACACCTCCTATCTTTGAGTCTACACCAAGCGCTTACAAAGAGGTAGTAAATGACTTGCCGCGTCATGTTACATTAAAGAAAAGGGGCAAAAACAATGACAAAACGATCTAACTTTTTATACTGGCTGAATGTCGGTGGCGACCTGCTTTACTTATTGATTGTTGGTGGCCTTTATATCAGCGGCCGCTCGTTATTTCACGGTCAGATGATGTTATTGGCGCAGGTTGCGTCCGGTATATTGATTGTCAGCTTACCGCGATTGATGGAGCGGTGGTGGCATTTTAGATTTCCACCGGTTTTAATTTACTTATTCGAGATCTTTATTCTTTTAAGCGTTTTACTGGGGACAGGATTGCAATGCTACAGTGTGCCTTATTGGGATAAGTTTGAACATTTATTCAGTGCCGCGATGCTCGCCGGTTTAGGATTTGCTATTTTTGCGGCATTGACCCCGCAAAAACGGTTGACATCAACAAGCCCGTTGCTGATGGCCTTGTTTGCACTAGCTTTTGGCACCACCATCGGCGTGCTCTGGGAATTTTATGAGTTCACCTTTGATGGGTTGTTAGGATTGAATATGCAGCGGTACATGGCGACTGGCGGCGAGCTACTGCGTGGCCGGGCGGCATTAATGGATACGATGGGTGATTTGTTTATGGACTTCTTTGGTTCGTTGGGACTTGCTTTGTTTGGTTATTTTGGAATCAAACGGGATCTACGTTGGTTGGACACCTTCGCATTCCAACCTGACCATAAGTCGGTTAACCATTAGCCGAATACATGCTGCAGTGTCAGCGTGTCGTTGGGTGTGAGGAAGTTGGGCTGGTAACGGGTGAGAAAATGAAATTCTTCCATCCCGACTTGCCGCTTAGCTTCCTCTTTTGATTGGGCGAGCCATCGCAGCCATGGGCCAATTGCTTGGCCGGCCATGAATTCGCGCGCGTAATCAAACAGCGCTGGCCATTCAGCCGCTGTCGCGATGACGGCCATATGTCCAAAAATCTGCGGATCGACTGAAATTTCTGGCAACTTTGCTTCATGAGGCTGCAATTGCTTCATGAAAGCTGGCAAATCCATCGCCACTGTCAGCCACTGGTCGACTTCGGTATCAATATAGCGAATCTGGCGTGGCTCCTGCTGGAGATCGAAGCCAAAATATTGGTGCCCGGTTTTGGCAAATGGCAAAAAATGTGCTGGCAAATCGCTTGAAGTCATGGCTGGGCCAACAGTTGCAAAGGCGTGGATACCCACGCCGTCAATGGCATCACTCGTCGGCTCCTTAGTCGGAAGCCACCAATTCATCGGTAAAATACCTGTTTGAATGAGCTTAAAATAAGCAGGCGGAATGGCTGCTGTTTTTGGAATCGTTGGCAAATCAGGACGAGGGATAAGATTAGGCCATGGTTGTAACATCATAGGTCACCCTTTCTTAGATAGAATGAGGAGAGCTAGCGCAGAAACCGGGTTGACTTACGCTCTGATTGAAACGCGTTCGCTGGCGCAGAAACCTGCGTGTAAGGACCTTGGTCGCAATGGCTAAAGCCCGGCCATCACGACCAAGGCCACTTGCACTCCGGTTTCTAACCGCGCCAACTCACGCTCTGATTGAAACGCGTTCGCCAACCCAGAAACCTGCACATAAGGACCTTGAACGCAATGGCCAAGGCCCAGCCATCACGTTCAAGGCCGCTTATGCTCCGGTTTCTAAGCGGGTTGGCTCACGCTCTTAATCTTAACGCATGCCATGCCGTGAAAGTCGTATAATTAAGTCGGGAGTATTGAAGGGGTTTTAAACGTGCGAAATGCGATGATTTATGTTCGCCATGAACCGTTGGCGCATTTGTTTTTGACATATGGCATTTCAGCAAGTGATTTGCTGAGCGACCATCTAAAAGTACCGAAGCATCTGTTATTGCTGCCCCCTGTGGATGAGCAGGAACAGATAGATCCGCATACTTGGTTCAATATTATCGACGGCGCGGATCAGGTTCAGGACTTTTTGCGGAGTAAAGCGGGTCAGACGCGTTGCTGGCTAGATTATTCAAGCCCGCGATTTTTGCAGGAACTCACGCCTAACGAGATTGCGGAACTGCTATACTTAGGACATGCCAAAACGCATTTAAGTTCGCCATTTTACTACAAATTGAAAAACGAGTTGGTTTACCTGCCATTGCGAAACGGTATGGTGAATATGTATCTGCGTAACGAATCTTTATTTGCGACCTTCTTAGCAAACGCCATTAACAAGTATATGCGGCGAATTGCTAATGAGGAACCATTTTGGTTACGCTTACGGCAACAGCACTTTTCTCGCGTGTCACATGCCGTCTATACACAGTTTTTACCATTATTGGAAGATGGCGTGGTATTTGATTTCCGGAACGTCCGGTTTTCTCGTGAAAAAATCAGTGTGCCACTTTTGGCACCGAAAGCTCGGTTCGTTCCTGATGGTATCTTGACGGATACAGATGTCCGGCGATTGGGAATGCTTGTTTTGATGCGGCAAAAGAATCAGTGGATGATGATTGATGATGCTGCATCTGCCGATCATCGCCAATAATGGACTGTTTTAACCTGTTCTTAAACAGGATGAAGTTGAAGAATTGGAGTCGAATTAATTATGAAGATGACATTGGCAGAGATTGCGCGAGTTGTGAAAGCTCAACCGCTCTCTGAAGCAGACGGGTCGCATGTGGTGACCGGACTGGCTTTTGATTCACGCAAATTGAAGCCGGGTATGCTGTTTGTGCCGTTACGCGGTGAACGTGATGGTCACGAATTTATTCCGGCGGCTGCTACGGCTGGCGCAGTGGCGACATTTGTTGCAGCTGATCATTTACCTGTCACCACCAAGCTGATTACGCTGGTGGTGCCGGATCCGTTGAAAGCGATGCAACAATTGGCACAATATTATCTGTTGATGAAAGTGAATCCCAAAGTGGTGGCGATCACCGGCAGCAATGGCAAAACGACAACGAAGGACATGACCGCTGCGATCTTGGCCACACAATATCACGTCGTTAAAACCCCTGATAACTATAATAATGAAATCGGCGTGCCAATGACTATTCTCAGCATGGAACCCAATACCGAAGTCTTGGTTCTTGAGATGGGGATGGATCGGCCAGGGCAATTACATGCACTGTCAACCTTAGCTGAACCGGATGTGGCCGTGATTACGATGATCGGGGAAGCACATATTGAATTTTTCAAGACCCGGGATAAAATTGCCGATGCCAAAATGGAAATCACTGATGGCCTAAAGGATGATGGTACGTTTATTTTTAATGGTGACGAACCATTGTTGCAGGAACGGGCGAAGAAGATCACGCAGGAGCGCGAAACTTTTGGCTTGCATCCTGAAAATACGATATTTGCCCATTCAATCAGCGGGCATCGTAACCACACTGAGTTCACAGTTGAAGCTTGGCCTGATCTGACGTTCTCGATTCCGATTATGGGTGAATATAATGTTGTCAATGCGTTAGCAGCCTTGTTAGTTGGCCGCAAATTCCATGTCAAACCCGAAATCATGCAAAAGGCATTGGCTCATTTTCAGGTGACGGCTAACCGGACACAGTGGTTGATCGGGGATGTGGGTGAACAGATTCTAAGCGATGTTTATAACGCCAACCCGACCGCGATGAAAGCCGTCATTCATGATTTTAGCGAATTTACGGCAACTGGCCGTCACATTGCAGTGCTAGGGGACATGCTGGAGCTTGGTGAACAAAGTCCCGCGTTGCATGCAGGTCTGGCAGAGGCACTCGATCCTAAGGAAGTGCAGGTTGTTTATCTATACGGTAGCGATATGAAAGCACTTGCCGATGCATTGGCAGCAAAATATCCAGCCGATCAGTTGCACTATTATCCGCTTGATGACAAGGAACAGATGACGCGCGACTTACAAAACGATGTTAACCATGACGATATGGTTTTGTTGAAAGCGAGTCACGGATTGCATCTGGAAACCGTTTTGTCAGCTTTGGTCGCTGGTGGTCGTGCTTAATACTAGCGTTGTAAGCATAAAGGCCGTTCCATGAAAATGAAACGGCTTTTAGCATGTTTTGACGGTTTTTATTCTTTTAAAAATGTCAGTTTAGGCTTAAATAAGTATGTGTTGACTGAAGCTTTTGGTGATTATGCAAGACTTGGCCGAATCTCGGCACTTGTTTTTTTATAGTGAGCATGATACTATTGTTCGGATATGTTTTTTTGTCATTTACTGAAAATGCACGTGATGCCCGCGGATTCCTTTGAAAACACGCTTGGGTAAACGCGTGCAGGAATTCTCAAGGAGGAACTCATTTGAAGTTTAAAGAACTAGGTTTGGATTATGATCTCTTAAAGGCAATCGCCCAGTCAGGTTTTGAGGAAGCGACGCCGATTCAAGCGGAGACGATCCCACTGGTTCTGGCAGGCAAAGATGTGATCGGTCAAGCACAGACCGGTACCGGGAAAACGGCAGCGTTTGGCTTGCCGATCCTGCAAAACATCGATAAGGCTGACCGGAGTATCCAAGCATTGGTCATTTCCCCAACTCGGGAATTGGCGATTCAGACCCAAGAAGAACTTTATCGTTTAGGCCAAGATAAGAAAATCAAGGTCCAGGCAGTTTACGGCGGTGCCGACATTCGCCGGCAAATTCGCCAATTATCAGAACACCCGCAAATTGTGGTGGGGACACCAGGTCGAATCCTTGACCATATTGGCCGTCACACCCTGAAGTTGCAAAATCTTAAAGTCTTGGTATTAGACGAAGCAGATGAAATGCTCGACATGGGCTTCATCGATGACATTGAAAAGATTGTTGAACAAATGCCAACCGCACGTCAGACTTTGCTGTTTTCTGCAACGATTCCTGCTTCCATCATGCGTTTGACCAATAAGTTCATGCATGAACCGGTCACCGTTAAGATTAAGGCAAAGGAACTCACAGCCGATACCGTTGAACAGTATTATGTCCGTGCAAAAGACTACGAAAAGTTCGATGTCATGACTCGTCTGTTCGATGTTCAAGACCCAGACTTGGCTTTGATCTTTGGTCGGACCAAGCGTCGTGTTGATGAACTAACCCGTGGTCTAAAGGCGCGTGGTTATCGGGCAGAAGGCATTCATGGTGACTTGACACAGCAAAAACGGATGAGCGTTTTGCGCCAGTTCAAGAGTGGCCAATTGGACTTCCTAGTGGCTACTGATGTCGCCGCTCGTGGTCTGGATATTTCCGGTGTCACCCATGTTTACAACTATGACATTCCGCAAGATCCTGATTCCTATGTTCATCGTATCGGCCGGACCGGTCGTGCAGGTCACAAGGGTGTTTCCGTCACCTTCGTCACCCCAAACGAAATCGAATATTTGCACACGATCGAAGACTTGACCAAGAAGCGGATGCTGCCGATGAAACCACCAACAGCAGAAGAAGCATTGATGGGCCAGATCTCCAGCGGTTTAGAAACGATCAAGGCACAAGTCGAAGCTAACGATACTGAAAAGTACGAAGCTATGGCTGAATCCTTGTTGGAAAACTATACCCCGTTACAGTTGGTTTCCGCTTATCTTAAAGCAGTCAGCCCGGATGATGCCAGTGCCGTTCCGGTTAAAATCACGCCAGAACGTCCGCTGCCACATCGCGGTCGCAGCAATCACGGTCACGGCAATAATCGTGGTGGTTATAAAGGCGGTTACAAGGGTAAGCGTCGCGAAGGCGGCTATCAAGGCAATCGTGATAATAAGCGCAGTTACGACAAAAAACGCAACTTCAGCGATAAACGCAAGAATGTTAAGCGTAGTTTCAAAATCCGTAATGGCGAATGATTTTTAATTAAAGCGTTCAAAAGGCCTCAGGTTAAACGTCCTGGGGTCTTTTTTGCTTCAACCAAACACCCGTTTTCTGTAAAAGCATGCTAGAATAACTTTATGACAAAGCGTGAGCAGGAACAGTGGTTAGTTCCGGCGATGTCAACGCGGTTAAGGAGGCAACCCATGATTTACGGTATTGGGGTGGACGTCACAGATTTGGCGCGAATTCAGGCGGCACAAGAAAAAAACAGCGGCTTCGCGGTTAAAATTTTGACGCCGACTGAATTAGCAAATTATCAACAACTTGATGGCCGCCGCGCCGTTGAATATCTTTCCGGCCGTTTCTCTGCCAAAGAATCGTACTCAAAGGCATTTGGTACTGGGTTAGGAAAAGTCGCCTTACAGGATGTCGAAATTCTCAATAATGAGTTGGGCAAACCTATTCTGACGAAGCATCCTTTTTCCGGTCAGGCTTTTGTCTCCATTTCGCACAGTGAAACCTTGGTCTTCACCGAGGTAATTTTAGAAAAAGAAGGTCCTGAACGTGACGATCGGTAACTTTCGACCAGCAAAGGTATTAATAGATGAAACAGCCATTTTGCATAATATCCAGCATGAGGTCGCACGATTAAAAAAGCAGACGCAGCTTTTCGCTGTGGTCAAGGCTGATGCTTATGGTCACGGTATGTTGCGGGTGGCGCGGGTTGCTAAAGCAGCTGGTGCAACCGGTTTTTGTGTGGCGATCTTGGATGAAGCATTGGGATTGCGCAAGGCCGATTATAGTGAACCAGTATTGGTGTTAGGCATCGTACCGAGTCAGTATGCGGCCATTGCTGCTGCCCAAACAATATCATTGCCTGTCAGCAGCACCGAATGGCTTGAACAGGCTTTGCCAGTGTTAGAAGCACAGCCAGAGCTGCCGCCGTTGCGTATTCATCTGGCTTTAGATACCGGCATGGGTCGTATCGGGTTTACCGAAGATCAAGCACTCAAGACGGCAGTTGCGTTTGTTGAAGCGCATTCCAAGCAATTTGTCATTGAGGGGATCTTCACTCACTTTGCAACGGCAGATGCTCCTGATGATACTTATTTCAAACAGCAAGTTGACAAGTTCAATCATCTAGTCGATCTTTTACCAAGTCGGCCGCGTTATGTGCATGTTTCTAATTCGGCTACCAGCTTGTGGCATGCGGCTTGCAATGGCAATATGATTCGGTATGGGGTGGCTATTTACGGCTTAAATCCGTCTGGGGACGCGATTCCAACCACACCGTTTCCACTGGAACCAGCGTTGTCATTGGAAAGTGAGTTGACCTATTGCAAGCAGGTGCATGCTGGTGACGGTATTTCGTACGGTGTGACCTATCGTGCCAAAGGAGATGAATTCATCGGGACTGTCCCGATTGGCTATGCAGACGGCTGGCTGCGGCGCCTACAGGGCTTTCATGTCCTTGTTGATGGTCAGTATTGTGAAATTGTTGGCCGTATCTGCATGGATCAGTTTATGATTCGTTTGCCCAAAGCATATCCAGCTGGCACAAAGGTAGTTTTGGTTGGGCAAAGTGGCGATCAGGAGATTACGTTGTTGGACGTTGCTAAATATAGCAAGACAATTCATTACGAAATCGCCTGCAATTTAACGCCGCGCCTGAAGCGACAGAGCGTGAATCCGGTCGATTGATGGTGGCTCGTATGCGCATTTTGTGCTAAAGTAACAACATGAACTTGGGAAGTTGGAGGAAGTTGTCATGAAAAAGCAAACGTCAGTAGCGGTAACGTTTGATGATGCCATTAAGGCGCGGTTGGATGCCTATTGTGAATTGAATGACATTGACGCTCAGGCTGTGATTACGGAGGCAGTGGCGACATTTTTGAAGTCACAGGCTCCCGAAATCAACCAATTGATTTCTGGCTATGTAGCAATGGGCCAGATCAATACAGAGATCAGTCATGCTTTCTCTGCCTGCGAGAGCGAGGCATACGCCCATATTCGATGAGCGATAAGGGGGCAAAAGCATGGATGTGTCCGTAAAACGCGGCGATGTTTTTTTCGCCGATCTGTCTCCGGTTGTCGGCTCCGAACAAGGCGGCAACCGGCCAGTACTTATTATTCAAAACAACGTTGGCAACCATTACAGTCCCACAGTGATTGTGGCAGCCATTACCTCCAAGATTCAAAAACCCAAGATGCCGACGCATGTCGGGTTACGGGCCAAGCAAGATGGCGTTGAACGCAACTCGGTCATTTTACTTGAGCAAATTCGCACGATTGACAAGCAACGGCTACAAGCCCGCGTGACAGCTCTGTCAAGCACCAAAATGGCAGCAGTCGACCGCGCGTTGGCGATTTCAGTGGGCTTGGTCAGTTTGCCCAAGCCCAAAACATATAATAAGAATTAACAGCAACGCGCTTAACAGCGCGTTTTTTGTTGAACGTTCGCCAGAGCGGTTAGAAACTGGAGACAAGCGGCCTCAAACGTGATGACGGGGCTTGGGTTACTGCATTCGCTGTCTTTTTACGTAGGTTTCTGCTCCGGCAAACGCGCTATGACGAAATAATGTGACTTTTAATGGAGGACTTTCATGACAAATCTAAAAACACGCGGTTGGGTACTTAATGCTTTGGTCGCTGCTATCTATATTGTGCTATCAATTGGTCCCGCGAGCCTTAATTTGGCCAGTGGCGCGATTCAATTCCGCTTGTCTGAAAGTTTGAATCACTTGGTCGTGTTTGATCGTAAATATATTGTGGGTGTTGTGACAGGAGTCGTGATTTTCAATGCTATCTTCTCACCGCTTGGTTGGCTTGACGTGGTCTTTGGCGGCGGTCAAAGTTTGCTTGGCTTGCTGTTGGTCGGGTGGGTGGCGCCGAAATTGCGTCAGCTCTGGGCCCGGTTTGCCTTAAATATCGCTGTCATGACGATCACGATGGCCTTGATTGCCGTTGAGATTGTGTGGACGGGGCATTTAAGTTTCGCCACAATGTTTTTACCAACCTATGTTTCGTTGATGCTTTCCGAGTTCATTATCATGACGATTTCTGCGCCGATCATGTACGGACTTGATAAAATCGTCCACTTTCACGCCGCCATCGTGAGAAAATGATGGCAGTTATCTTAAACAACTAAAAATAAAAAAAGATCTTGCAACCGACCATGACTAACAGTGCACCAGTCTGATTTCCTATTAAATCAGTCTGATGCACTGTTTTTGATTGTGACCAGATGGCGGATTCTGCAAGCTTTGATAGACTTCGGAGCCAAATGTGAAACGGCAGACAAAGAAAAAAGCATTGTAATCTCGTCATTATTAGAATACTATGAGACCAATATCTTTAGGCTCAAGACATTGATGTTAACTAATAAGGTGGGGATTTCATGGATCACTTAGCACATGACAAAAAATTAATGTACCTGCCGGAATTTGAGCATGCGGCCTGTGGTATGGGATTTATTGCGCAAGTGGATGGTCACGCTAGCCACGAAATTGTGGAAAAAGCGTTGACCATGCTACAACGCATGAATCATCGCGGCGGCACCGGTGCTGAACCTGATACAGGTGATGGCGCCGGTATCTTAATGGCAATGCCGGATGCTTTTTTCCGTGACGAAATGCACCGCTATGAATTAACGTTACCGGCGCAAGGTGACTATGCAGTGGCTCAGCTTTTTTTGCCGCATGATGCAGAAGAAAAGGCCGCCATGTTAAAGGCGGTCGTGAGTCAAATCGATGAAGCCGGCTTTCCGGTTCTTTGGACGCGCAATGTTCCGTTTGTTTACGAAAACTGTGGTCCCGCGGCCCAACAAGCTATGCCGGGCTTTGTTCAGGTTGTGGTCCAACGGCCGACAGACACACAGGCAGGGCAGGACTTTGAGGATCATCTTTATGCATTGCGACGGCAGTTAGAGAAAACCTTTGATCGGCAAGCCATGTATATCTGTTCTTTCTCAAGCCGCACCATCGTTTATAAAGGCATGCTTCATGCTTACCAAGTAAGTCTTTTTTACCCGGATTTACATAACCCGCAAATGAAAAGTGCCATTTGCTTGATTCACTCCCGTTTTTCCACGAATACGTTTCCGAGTTGGGATCGGGCTCAACCATTCCGGTTTTTAGCGCATAACGGGGAAATCAACACGTTAAAAGGCGCCGAAAATTGGATGACCAGTCATGGTATTGAAATTTATGATGAAACTGACTCTGATTCCGCCAAGTTAGAGAACTGTATGGAATATCTCTATCGGCATGACCGATCCATTCCGCAAGCGTTGATGATGATGGTGCCGGAAGCTTGGGGCGAAGGTACCGAAATGTCTGATGAACAACGGGCGTTTGATGAATACAATGCTACTTTCATGGCACCTTGGGATGGCCCAGCTGCCTTGTGTTTTACAGACGGCATTCAAGTTGGTGCCTTTTTGGATCGTAATGGGTTGCGCCCATCGCGCTACACATTAATGAAAAATAATCAGTTGGTTGTTGCCTCAGAATCAGGGGTGGTAGATGTCGACCCCGGCGATATTGTCGAGAAAGGCATTTTGGCGCCTGCTGAGATGTTACTAGTTGACACCAGTACCGGCCGCATTTCGAAGACTCGTGATTTGAAACGGGCTTGTGCTGAAGCGCATCCTTATCAGCAATGGCTCAATGCCAACCGATTAACGTTGGGGGAATTACCTGACGCTAAATCAGATGAAAGTATGCCGATCGACAGTTTGAAAAAACTTTGGCTGCGCAACGGCTATACCCACGAAGTCATTCAAACAGCGTTGTTGCCAATGGCGCAAAATGGTGGCGAACCGGTCATTGCCATGGGCTTTGATTCGCCTTTAGCAGTTTTGAGTAAAAAATCGCAATCTTTGTTCACGTATTTTAAGCAGTCGTTTGCCCAAGTGACGAATCCGCCAATTGATCCATTACGGGAAAAAGTAGTCATTGGGACTTTTGGCTTTTTAGGTCGCGATGGCGATTGTACGCGCGATACTGCTGAAAATTGTCACAAGCTTAAAATTGACAGCCCGATTTTAAGCGATCAAGAATATGCTAAAATTCTCAACTTGGATTTGCCGATGTTACAAGTCGCTAAATTGTCGTTGGCTTATGATTTGACGGATACGCCCGATCGTTTGGCGCATGTGCTTAAGGACCTTTTCACGCAGGCGGAAAACGCGATTGATGGAGGTGCAACGATTTTAGTGTTGAGTGATCGACCAGTTGCTGACAATCAGATGACGATTCCGGTTTTGTTGGCCGTATCAGGCTTGCATAATTATTTGGTACGGCAAAGTAAAGGCACTGCTGCGTCTATCGTCGTTGACACGGCAGAGGCATGCGAAATTCATCATTTTGCCTGTCTGATCGGTTACGGTGCCGCTGCCATTCATCCGTATGGCGCTTTCTTGACGCTAAAGGAACGTGGCCTTGAAGCGCAATTGCCAGATTACTGCCAAGCGGCGACCAAAGGGATCATCAAAATCATGAGCCGTATGGGGATTTCGACAACCGCCGGCTACCAAGGGGCGCAATTGTTTGAAGCAGTTGGTTTGGCTGATAGTTTGATTGACCAATACTTCACCGGAACGCCAACTCGGATTGGTGGCATCAATCTTAACCAGCTTGAAGACGAGTATTACCAAAAGTATCAGCGAGCCTTCAGCAATCACGCGATTGACGATTTGCCTTCTGGCGGGAGTTTTCAATATAAGGCCGATGGTGAAGAGCATCTGTACAATCCCAAGAGCATTTATCAATTCCAAAAAGCAGTCAGGAACGGCGACTATCAGGCCTATCAACAGTACACGGCAGAGCTGGATGCCGAAGAACAGGAAAATCCAGTGACCTTAAGATCGATGTGGACGATTGATCAAAATGGCCGTAAACCGGTGCCGTTGAGTGAAGTTGAGCCGGTGAGTTCCATTGTGAAACGGTTCAAATCCGGCGCGATGAGTTTTGGGGCACTCTCTGAAGAAGCGCATGAAACCATTGCCATTGCCATGAACAAGTTGGGTGCACGTAGTAATTCCGGGGAAGGCGGAGAAAACAGAAATCGATTTCATATCGGTGCAGATGGTCTGAACCGCAACAGCAAAATCAAGCAGGTGTCAACGGCGCGCTTTGGCGTGAACACAGAGTATCTGATGAGTGCTGAAGAAATCCAAGTTAAAATGGCACAAGGAGCCAAACCGGGTGAAGGTGGGCAGTTGCCAGCAGGGAAAGCTTACCCTTGGGTGGCTAGCATTCGCGGCTCGATTGCCGGTGTGCAGCTAATCTCGCCGCCACCGCATCATGATATTTATTCCATCGAGGATCTCGCGCAATTGATTTATGATTTAAAACAGGTCAATCCGTATGCCAAAATCAATGTAAAATTAGTTTCTTCAACCGGGGTTGGTACGATTGCGGCCGGTGTGGTGAAAGCGGGTGCTAATACGGTCGTGATCTCCGGCTATGACGGCGGCACTGGAGCGGCACCAAGAAACTCCACCCGAGATTGTGGGTTGCCATGGGAAATGGGGCTAGCAGATGCCCATCAAACGCTTGCGCTCAACAAGTTGCGCCAACGCACGACATTGGAAGTTGACGGCAAGTTATTAACAGGGCGCGACATTGCTGTTGCGATTATGTTAGGCGCAGAGGAATTCAGTTTTGGTACCTTAACCATGGTTGCTATTGGGTGTGTCATGATGCGCAAATGTAACCTCAACACATGCCCGGTCGGTATCGCTACCCAAAATCCAGAGCTGCGCAAGTTATATGCAGGACGCCCCGAAAATGTGATTCACATGATGCAATTTTTGGCCGAAGATTTGCGTGAACAGATGGCGGCATTAGGTTATCGCACAGTCGATCAAATGGTGGGTCACGGCGAGCATCTGAAGCCGCGGTATGTACCTTTTGGGAAAGCCAAAACCCTTAACTATGATCGGATGCTGGGCAAAACGATTCCAATTGAACGTAAAAAGGCCAATCCTTTCAAGCCAAAGTATGACTGGCCGGATTTAGACCGATTTGCTGAAACTAGTCTCAAAAATCAAAATACCACAACCATTGACCTACCAATCAATAACGTGGACCGCGCGGTTGGCACGCGTTTAGGCGGCTGGATTGCGGCGCATTTTGGTAATGACGGATTAAAACCAGGACAACTGGCTTTCAACTATCACGGTACGGCGGGTCAAAGTTTTGGAGCGTTTATTACCCAAGGACTATCCATTAAGTTGGTCGGTGAAGCCAATGACTATGTTGGCAAGGGCCTGTCAGGCGGTCGCTTGATCGTTGCTGCACCGCCACAAGCTCGAGAACTGTACACCCATTCACCGATTGTCGGCAATGTTGCGTGTTTTGGCGCAACTGGTGGCGAAGCTTATTTCAATGGCCGTGCTGGCGAACGGTTCTGTGTCCGCAATTCTGGCGCCAATGTTGTTGTTGAAGGTGTTGGTAATAACGGGTGCGAATACATGACCGGAGGCGTCGCCGTCATCCTTGGCCGAACCGGCCGTAATTTTGCAGCAGGGATGACCGGTGGCATTGCATATGTCTATGACTGGACACACGATTTTGCGAAGCATTGTAGTCAAGACCTAGTTGATCTTTATCACTTGGATGAAGCTGGAGACGACAGTATTCTGATTGAACTACTTAAAAAGCATGTCCAGTATACTCACTCGGAAACGGCCCAGATGATTCTGGATCACTGGGAAAAGGAAAAAGGTACGTTTGTAAAAGTCTATCCCCGCGATTATCACCGAATGCGCGACTTGATTGATGCTTACACCAAACCGGGACTTTCAGAAGAACAAGTGATTGAAAAAGCCTTTGATGAAGCAATGAAATAGAGAGCGTGAACCAGCCCGGTTAGAAACCGGAGTATAAGCGGCCTCAAGTGCATTGGCCGGGCTTTGGCCAGTGTGCTTGAGGTCCTTATACGCAGGTTTCTGGGCTGGTGAACGCATTTACGAGGAGGGAACAGAATGGCAGATCCAAAAGGGTTTTTAAAATACCCTAGACAAGACGATCCAATGCGGCCGATCATGCAGCGTATCAAAGATTTTAATGTGATGGAACTTGATTTAGACATGGCTGAACGCCGTAAGCAAGCAGCGCGCTGTATGAACTGTGGTATTCCGTTCTGCCATCATGGCGTCTTTTTTGGCGGCGGACGAGCCGTGAGTGGTTGCCCCAACGATAATCTGATTCCTGAATGGAACGATCTGGTTTATCGTGATCAGGATAAGCGTGCGTTTGAACGGTTGAGCCGCTCAAATATGTTGCCGGATATGACCGGACGCGTTTGCCCAGCACCTTGTGAGGTTTCCTGTGTGCAGGCACTCAACGGCGCTGGCATTACAATTCGTAACAACGAAAAATCTATTATCGAGCAAGCATTCAAACATGGCTGGGTGGTTGACTCTGGTAAGCCCCTGCATCGCACCGGTAAAAAAATTGCAGTCGTCGGCAGCGGTCCGGCAGGTATTGCTGCAGCTTGGCGATTGAACCAGCTCGGGCATGCCGTCACTTTATTTGAGCGCGATGATCGCTTTGGCGGTTTTCTCATGTATGGCATTCCTAATATGAAGTTACCAAAAGATGTCGTTCAGCGCCGCATCGATACGTTGACTAAAGTGGGGATTGAACTGGTTGCAAACACGGAGGTTGGTAAGGACATCACGGCTGATGAGCTGAAGAAAACGTTTGACCGGGTTGTTATTTGCACCGGTGCGCGCGAAGCCCGAGATCTCAAGGTGCCAGGCAGAGAACTTTCAGGCATTATGCAAGCGACAGATTTTCTCAAAGCAGCCACCCAAACAGTTTTAAAAGATGGGCCAGCCGCAAATGATCAGTTGAAGGGAAAACATGTTCTGGTTCTTGGCGGTGGTGATACTGGTAATGACTGTATTGGCACAGCGATTCGTCAGGGATGCGCTGATATCACCCAGTTAGAAATCACCCCAGCGTTGCCAGCAGAACGAACACCGCAAAATCAATGGCCTGAGTGGCCGATGGTTTTGAAAACCGGCTACGGGCAAAAAGAGGCTAAAGCATTGTTTGGCGATATTACCGCCTATGCCTCGACGGTGACGGCTTTCTTCGGCAAAGATGGCCAAGTCAAAGAAGCAGAAATTAGTCAGGTTGATCACTTTAAACCAGTGGCAGGCACCGAAAAGAAAATTAAGGCCGATCTTGTGGTTTTAGCAATGGGCTTTACTGGCGCTGAACAATGGCTTTTTGATCAATTTGGCATCACTGCCAAAAATGATAACTTCACGACCAATGACACGCAAATCTATGTGGCCGGTGATTGCCGTCGCGGCCCAAGTTTAGTTATCTGGGGGATTCATGAAGGCAGGATGTGCGCGGAGAAAATTGATGCATCATTGCAAACGTTGGCCAGTGAGAAAATTTAACTAGTTGGCGGATTAGCGAAAAGTAATGCTCACCATTCTGACGATTGATACGTACTTACACAAAAACCAGAGGAATCCGTTAGTCAGTCGATTGACTAACAGGTTTCTCTGGTTTTTGAGGCACTAAACTAATGAATTTTAACTGGCGTCCCTGTTGGCACATGCTCGAATATCCACTTAGCATCCGCAATACTCAACCGAACGCAGCCATGAGAGCCAGGCTCTTTGCCAAGCTTAGCCGCCTCGTTTTTGATGTATTGTCCGCCGACATCTGTCGGGACGGTATGAAAAAGATAAGTTCCATGCAGATAAAAGCTTGTATAATAATGGGCGCCCATTTGTTCGTTTGGATTGAAGAATTCATAACCCCGTTCGTCTTGAATCGCAAAATCACCTCGTGGGGTTGAGTCATCAATACCGGTAGACGCATACATCGTGTATAGCGTTTTGTCGCCTTCCTTGATAAAAACCCGTTGCTTTTTTAGATTGACATCTAAAGTAATATTCGGATGCTGGGTGAGGTCGGGATAAGCCTGTTTCTCGGAAGGTGCTGTCCAGTCAATGTTCTTCGGGGCTGTATGTACCTTGGTTTTATGACTGGTGGCCTTGTGACGTTGTTGTTTCTTTTTTGTGGTTGATAGAGCGATAGCGGCTTTCGAACTTGACGGTGTCGGCTGATGTAACCGTTGACCTGCTATAATTGCGACAACACAAACTGGCAACAATATCGCGAAGAATAAAAGTGCCCGTCGATAATTGCGCTTGAGACGATGTGTCTTAAAAAAGTGGATGCTGGCCGCGATCTGATCGAAAAAACGAGTGATACGTTTCACGTTATTCCTCCCGTTTAGTATGCAGCGCGATAACAACAAGCAATGCGTTATCCCATATTATAGTGGATTTTTGATGAGGTGGACAGCAAAGACCTTTCGCGCAAAGCGCAAGGTTCTTAAGGCAGGTTCTTCATGTTCACGATCATGCACCAACACACGCACCACCATAGGGCACTTGCAGGCTTGTAAGCGCTTCTGCACGTGCTTACAAAAAAAGCCCGATTCGTTTATTAAACGATCGACCTTCTTTTGTTTATGTGAGCGTTACATGGAGATTAGAGATCTTCATCGATGCGGATTGGTTGGCCTGATTGCAAGTCATCGATTTCAACAACGCGGAAGCTTTTTTTCTCAAGCCGGGAAACGATTTCGTTCAATGTGTTTTCATCAGTTCCGGCCGGCAATGTAAAGAGGGTGCGGCGTACGAACTCGTCGCGTTTGGCATCCAAGGTGATACACCCGGAAATGGACACATACTTGGCCAAAATCTTGCTCATTTTGGCCAGATCGCCACGCTCGCCAGTCGACATAACTGTCAGCACGTAGGAACCAACATCAACGTTCCAAGCTTCTGACAGCATGCCAAGCAGTTTAGCGTGAGTCAAGATACCGTAAAAGTTGGCATTTTCATCAAGGACAGCAATATACGGTAAATCCTTAATGTTGAAGAAGACTTTAAAGAATGGCGCATTGACTGGAATCGTCTTGGTAGCATTCTTCAGCAAATAGGTCACTGGCAAACTCATGTCACCGCCTTGAGACTTGTGCCGATAAATGTGCATCTTGTAGATGTTGCCACGGAAGATCGTGCCGCTTTCATCCAGAATCGGCACACAACGAAAGCCGGAGTCTTCAAGGATCTTCAGCGCGTCTTCAAGGGTGACCGTTTCCTTGACAGTGGTCAGGAACTCCTTTTTTAATACTAACGACTTAATTAACATTCGTTTTCCTCCATCAAACAGGTATCACTTTATTAAAATATTCTAATCTTGCTTTATGATACCATAGATCACTGGCGGTGTAACGTTTTTCTGGACTGTTCATGCTGAAGATCACTTTCAGAGGTAATGTTATATCTGTTGCACAATGCTATTCGGAAACGATTGTTTTTAAAAGTGCAGTGACCGTTCCTGACATGTCATTAAATAATGGGTTCGTTTTTTTTGTTGCATGACTGATATTACCGAAGTTGTACCAATTAGCCTTACGAATGCCTAATTGTTCCAGCGTTTTGTTGATAAAGATCTTTTGAATTCCGTTTCCGGAGGCAATGAAGATAAACGACTCAAAGAAACATTAGCGCCAAGTGGCGTAAAGTCGCGTCCGATCAGCTAATGTTTACAATTTAGAATAAACAAAAAAGACTTGATCCTTTGATATCGGGTATCAAGCCTTTTTGTGACGCTAAAAAGAATAGTTATGGGTCGTGCGAATCTATTTTTAATACACGATCACAGGTGTGCCTTCGTCAACAGCTGCATATAACTTCGCCATGAAGTCTGGTGGGTTGTTGACGCACCCATGAGAGCCATGTTCTTTGTACCAATCACCACCGTATTTTGGTTGCCATGGACTGTCATGAAGACCAACACCGGTGTAATCAATCGGCATCCAGTAAGAAACCGGACTGGCATAAGAACTGCCATCGTCGTTCTTCCCCCGTAAGGTAGCGTTACGTTGCTTAGACCAAACATAGAACACACCAGACGGCGTATCTTGGCCTGGTTTACCAGTCACGATGTCAGAATCCATGACGACCTTGCCATCCTTAATATACCATTCGTGTTGTTTTTCTTTGGAGACTTCCACGTAGGTATTGCCGATGTCGCCAGTGGTTGTATAACCAGATCCGCTGTGGCTGACTTCTTTATTCAAGTCTTGGCCAGCTTTTACGCTAGCAAGAATCATAGCAGAGGTGGCGCTAATGTTGATGCTCCAACCATAAGTGCCAGCGGGAACGGAAACGGTACCTTGTTGTTGGGAATTAAATTGACGAGTCTTGTGAATGGTGCTGTATTGTTGCGACAAGGCCGTGACATAGTTTGTAATGGCTTGGGAAGAAACCGTTGCCTTACCATTATCATTAGTGACCCAACTCAAAACAGTTGCTTGCGGAACCGTGACGGTAGTGCTTTGAATCTGCAAGCTGACTTTAGTGCTTGCAAGTTTGTTCATATCACGTTCAGTTGTCTGCAAGTCGCGATCAGATGCTTTAACCGTTGGCTTTTTATAAGCATCTGTTAGTTCAATCACTTGACGATGGTTATCAAGTGCGCTTGTGACAGTTGTCGCCAGCTTGTCGGCATCAATTTGATCACCATTAACTTCCTTTTGAATCTTGAACTGATCACCGCTTGTCACAAGCTTCGCATTGACCGGTTCCTGACGATTTTGATTTAACTTGTCAGCCGTCGAAGTTGCGAATTGCTTCAGAGCAGCAGTGTTAATAGTAGGGTCTTCCTGAGCATTGGTTTTTTGACCAGCAAAGACTGATGTCGTCCATTGCCAAGGATTTTGCTTGTTAAGGATTTGTGTTAAGCCTTTTTTAAAATCTTGGCTAAGTCCTAAAGCATCACCTTTAACTTTCAAAATCTTTTTATTCTTTTCAACAAATGTGTACTGACGTTGATCGAATTGGTCGGTCAATTTCTTGTTAGCCGCGTTGACGGTCTGGCCGGAGACATCGACACCGAGAATTTCTGTGTTTGGCAGAAAATGGTCGCGATAATGCATACTTTGAATGATGTAAAATCCGCCCATGAGTACGACGAGGACGCCAACAACGAGGAGCCATCGCTTGTTTTTCTTCACTGATCGCTGCCTCCTGTTCTTCGTTTGTTCTTGTTTCGTGGCAAGCACTTCCTCAAATAAGATGACATTGTACTTCGCCATTATAAGGTATTGAAGGTCGAATTAAAAGCAACATCACCTGTTTCAAACGCGGCATGAGTGACAATATCAAGTGTTACCGTGGTGTTACAGAATTATTAAAAAACATTTAGATATTTGCGGTTTGCTAGGCGCTCCTGCTCGCGCTCACCATAACGCGCTCGCAGTCGCAGAAACCTCCGCATAAGGACCATGGCTGCAATGGTCAAAAACCGACCATCACGGCCATGGTCGCTTATGCTCCGGTTTCTAGACGCTCCTGCTCGCGCTCACAAAAAAAGCAACCAGCGACTGGGCTGGTTGCTTACTTATCAGTGATCGTGATGATTACTGACGAGTTTCGATGTCATTCTTAGCGAAAGCATCGGTCAGAACCTTCTTCAATTGAGAAGCAGATTTCTGCATGGATTCTTCTTCGTGATCGGTCAATGGGATTTCCAGGATGTTCTGGATACCATTACGGTTGATCACAGCTGGGGTACCGATGTAGATGTCGTTCAAGCCATATTGACCATCCATGTAAACGGAAAGTGGCAGAACCGCATTTTCGTCGTTAAGGATTGCCTTTGAAATCCGGGCAAGGGCAGTTGCGATACCATAGAAGGTCGCACCCTTGAGTTTGATGATTTCATAAGCGGCGTCACGAACGTCTTCAAACATCTTAACAAGCTTGTCTTCCTTGATTTCTGGATGAGCCTTAACCCATTCAGCGATGGTAACGCCACCAATGTTAGCGTGGGACCATACAGGGAATTCAGTGTCACCATGTTCGCCCATGATGTAAGCGTGGACCGAACGAGCGTCAACATTAACCATTTCAGCAATGGACTGACGGAAGCGGGCGGTGTCCAGTGAAGTACCGGAACCAACAACCCGGTTCTTCGGGAAGCCAGAAAGTTTCCAAGTTGCATAGGTCAAAATGTCAACTGGGTTGGCAGCAACTAAGAAAATACCGTTAAAGCCGGAATCAACGATTGGGTCAACAATGGACTTCAAGATCTTCAAGTTCTTGTTAACCAAGTCCAAACGAGTTTCGCCAGGCTTCTGAGGAGCGCCAGCTGTGATAACAACCAGATCAGCATCCTTAGCATCGCTGTATTCAGCTGAATAAATCTTCTTAGGACTTGTGAATGGGAGCGCGTTGCTCAAGTCAATCGCGTCACCCTTTGTCTTGTCCTTGAAAATGTCAACGATTCCGATTTCCTGAGCGATACCTTGCAAAACCATTGCGTAGGCATAACTTGAACCAACGGCGCCGTCACCAACGAGAATAACTTTTTGGTGATCCTTATCCGTAATACTTGCCACGGTGATATCATCCTTTCTTATGTGCATGCAAACTGCATTTCACGTTGAGTATAACACATTATCAATTCCCTGAAACAAATTTGATAGACTTTTTCATGATTTTGCCATTGTCAAAAAATGGCGTTGAGCCTTACTACAGCAAGACTTGTGAATCCTGTTTCAAGCAAGCTTCCAATAACGTAAGCGTTTCCAGCATCTGTTTTCACGAATGTGGGAAATTCAACAGTTCCCACGGTCAACTCGCACAGACGCAAGGCGTCAGTATGGTATACTGCTCTGGACGGAAAAGCAAAATCCGTCTATTCGTGTTAAAGCGCGAACAGGAGCGCTTAGAAACCGGAGCATAAGTGGTCTTCGACATAAATGGCCGGTCTTTGGCCATTTATGTCGAAGACCCTTATGTGGAGGTTTCTGGGCCTGTGAGCGCGTTTCCGAGCGAAGCGTGACAGGCCGCTACCACAAAGGCACGATGCTTATCGAAGCAGTCTTACAGATCCCCGGTCCTTATGTGGAGGTTTCTGGGCCTGTGAGCGCGTTTCCGAGCAAAACGTGACCGGCCGCTACCAGAAGATAAGCGAGTTAGCTCGTCCGGCCAGAATATAGAAACACTCACAAAAAAAGTCCTTACAACTATAAACGCGTTTTCCCCAAGGAGGATAAAAGTTCCAATGAAAATGATTGTTGGCCTAGGAAATCCCGGTCAGAAATATGCAGGATCCAAACACAATATGGGGTTCATGGTCGTTGATGGCTTGGCCAAACGACTGAACCTGACGATTGACAAGCTGGAGTTTGATGCAGCTACCGCGACAACCCGTCTAAATGGCGAAAAGATCTTTCTTGTTAAACCACAGACATTTATGAATGCTTCAGGTCGCGCCGTCCGCGAGCTGATGATGTTTTATCAGATACAATTAGATGAAATTTTTGTCGTGCAAGACGATATGGATTTAACCTTAGGCAAATTGCGCTTACGCAAACGCGGCTCAGCAGGCGGCCATAATGGCATCAAGGATATTATCAGTGCCACTGGCAGCGATGAGTTTTGTCGACTAAAAATCGGTATTCAGCATCCGCAGCGGCAACGGGTCGTTGATTGGGTACTGACGCCGTTTTCCAAAACTGACCAGCCGTTAATCGATGATGCGATTGAGAAGGCTGATGATGCCTTGGAAGATTGGTTAAATGGGATGCCGTTTGATCAGCTGATGAATAAGTTTAATTAAAAGATAGGTGACTTCATGGCGAAAAGGTGAAGCACATGTGTACATTAGTAGAAGAAAGAAGCAGGTGACGCGATGAATTTGATCGACATGGTGCAGGCAGATCCAGCATTGTCGGCATTATGGCCGAAGCTGAAAACGGGTCGCCATTTGGTGACGGGACTGTCGGGCTCAGCCAAGACGGTCTTTTTTGGCGCACTATTGCAACAGCGACCGCAGCAGATTCTAATTGTTGAAAACAATCGCTTTCATGCCGATGAATTAGCTGCTGATTTAAGCAGTTTGCTCGGAGATGCAGTGGTTTACGATTTTCCAGTTGAGGATGTGTTGGCAGCTGAAGTCGCGGTTAGTTCGCCAGAGACGCGTAACGATCGTATTAATGCTTTGACGTTTATTCAAAGCGGCAAACCTGGAATCATCGTAACCAGTCTGGCCGGTTATAAGCGGCTTTTGCCGTCACCAGCCGATTGGGCAGCTAGTGAATTGGCCATTGATATGACTTCCGAGCTTGATCCGCAAACCGTTGCCAAACAGCTGGTCGCCATGGGCTATCGACGCGATTCGTTAGTCAGCGCGCCGGGACAGTTTGCCATTCGCGGCGGCATCATTGACGTCTATCCGTTGAATCAAGACGATCCGATTCGAATTGAATTGTTCGATACTGAAATCGATTCCATCCGCAGTTTTGACATTGCCACCCAACGTAGTCTGCAAAAACTTCAGCAGATCACGATTGCGCCGGCAACCGATATGGTGGCGACTGATCAGGTTTTGGCCGCTGCTGGCGAGCGCATTACCAAGCAAGCTAATGCCTACAAGGCAAAAGTGAAAAATGCCGCCGCTAAGCAGGCCGTTACAGATGGTTTATTGACGACTGGCCAGCAGCTATCGGCCCACGAGCGTCCTGAAAATCTAGCTTTATATGCGGCCGAACTATACCCAGAGCAGCAACGCATCAGTGACTATTTGCAACCAGATGCACTGGTAGCATTCGATGATTACAGTCGTTTGCTAGATAGCGATACAACCTTGGTGCAGGATACGGCAGAATGGTACTCACAGTTGCAAGAAGAAGGCCGTCTGCTACCTAGCACGCCGAACCTGACGATTCAGGAACTTGCACAGCAAGATAAGCGCCCGCGGCTTTACCTTAGCCTTTTTCAAAAAGGCATGGGGCAGTTGCGACTTGACAGCTTGACCAATATTCCCAGCCGTAACGTGCAGCAATTTTTCAGTCAGATGCCGTTACTCAAAACAGAAACCGATCGCTGGGTAAAGCAGCAGCAAACCGTGGTGTTCTTGATCACAGATAAAAATCGGCTGGAAAAGCTGAGCGAAACGTTGTCAGATTTTGAGATTAGCAATGTCATGACAGCCCCGACTAAGCTGTTGCCAAGCCAGGTGCAATTGACAGAAGGCAGCCTGAAAAATGGCTTCGAGCTGCCCGACTTGAAATTAGTCGTTGTGACCGAGCACGAGTTATTCAATGCTCGCCAACGTCGTCACGCACGGCACCAAACACTGGCGAATACAGAGCGATTGCGAAGCTATAACGAGCTCAAGCCTGGTGACTACGTGGTGCATGTTAATCACGGGATCGGTCAATACACCGGGATGGAGACATTAGAAGTTGACGGTGTGCATCGTGATTACATTACGATTGTTTACCGCAACAACGATAAGCTGTTCATTCCAGTTGACCAACTAAATCTAGTCCAAAAATATGTTTCCGCAGATGGCAAAACGCCAAGCGTCAATAAACTTGGTGGTGCTGAGTGGCAGAAAACCAAACGCAAAGTAGCTGCCCGAATTGAAGATATCGCTGACGAATTAATTGATTTATATGCCAAGCGTGAAGCAGAAAAAGGGTTTGCATTTGGGCCGGATGATGACCTGCAGCACAAGTTCGAAGCGGAGTTTCCTTATCCTGAGACACCGGACCAGTTGCGGTCAGCCAAAGAAATTAAGCATGATATGGAAAAGCCGAAGCCAATGGATCGCTTATTGGTTGGCGATGTTGGGTTTGGCAAAACCGAAGTTGCGTTGCGTGCTGCTTTCAAGGCAATCGATTATGGCAAACAGGCAGCCATTTTGGTGCCGACAACGATTTTAGCCCAGCAACACTTTGACACGATGAAAGAACGGTTTGCGGACTTTCCAATCAAAGTCGGGTTGTTGTCACGATTTCAGACAGCGCATCAGAACAAGGAAACGATTAAGGGGCTTAAGAACGGCACCATTGATATTGTCGTTGGCACCCATCGGCTGTTGTCTAAAGATGTCGCTTTTCGGGATTTGGGATTGCTGGTCATTGATGAGGAACAGCGCTTTGGCGTTAAGCATAAGGAACGGATCAAACAACTCAAGAGTAATGTCGATGTGCTCACGCTGACGGCAACTCCGATTCCAAGGACGTTGAACATGTCCATGCTAGGCGTGCGTGATTTGAGTGTCATTGAAACGCCGCCAACGAATCGCTATCCGATTCAAACCTTTGTCATGGAACAAAATCCAGGCGTGATTCGCGAAGCCATTGAACGGGAAATGGAACGCGGCGGTCAAGTTTTTTACCTGCATAACCGGGTGGAAGATATGGAACGTACCGTGAGTCAACTGGAGGAGCTGGTGCCAGATGCAAGTGTCGGATATGCGCATGGTCAGATGACTGAGACGCAGTTGGAGAACGTCATTTATGACTTTTTGCACGGTGCTTACGATGTGCTGGTGACCACAACCATTATTGAAACTGGCGTGGACATGCCCAATGCCAATACTTTAATCATCGAGAATGCCGATCATTACGGCCTGTCACAACTTTATCAATTGCGCGGCCGAATTGGGCGGTCAAGTCGAGTCGCTTATGCGTACTTTATGTATCAGCCGATGAAGGTGCTCAATGAAGTTGCTGAAAAGCGGCTTCAGGCGATTAAAGATTTCACGGAATTGGGTAGTGGTTTCAAAATTGCGATGCGTGATCTATCGATTCGCGGAGCTGGCAACCTACTTGGCAAGCAGCAACATGGCTTCATCGATTCAGTGGGCTATGATCTTTACACCCAGATGCTGCAAGAAGCTGTTAACAAACGGCGCGGTATTAAATCGGCTGAGAAAACGGATGCTGAAATTGATCTGGGTCTGGAAGCATACCTGCCAACTGATTATGTGGCCGATTCCCGTCAGAAGATCGAGTTGTATAAACGCATTCGAGAAGCAGACAGTGATGAAGCCGAAACTGAGATCAGCGAAGATCTGATTGATCGTTTTGGTGACTATCCGCAACCGGTGACCAATTTATTGGCGATTGCGCATCTCAAGCGGTTTGCTGACTTGGCTTGGGTCAATCACGTAACGAAGGCGGGGCAAAAATTGACGGTTGTGTTGTCACCGCAAGCAACTGCTAAAGCACAAGGCGAGCCGATTTTCAAAGCGTTAAGTGCGACAACATTGAAAGCGCAGGTCGCGATCACGGATGGCAAGCTGACAGTTACGTTAGCATTGCCAAAAGATATGAAGACTGCGACTTGGCTTGATCAATTGACCGGCTTTTTGCAGGGATTACTGACTGTTGTCAATCCGCAACCGGAAAAGAAATCGGCATAGTTGCTGTGAAAAGTAGGGGCATTCATTGTTTTTGACCCAACTTGGCTGTGATGACATGCCAATGATCAATCAGCTCAAGCAGACTTCGGTGTCAGTGGATATAGTGATAGGAGGGCTCCCATGCACAACCAAGAAATGAAGCACTTGATGCGCGGCGCGTGGATTTTGAGCCTGAGCTCACTAATCGCCAAAATACTCAGTGCCGTTTATCGGGTACCGTTCCAAAACATGGTAGGTGACACCGGCTTCTATGCCTATCAACAGATTTACCCGATTTACGGATTAGGCATGACATTCGCTTTGTCCGGGTTCCCGGTTTATATTTCTAAACTAGTTGCTGAAGCGGATAGCGATGAGGCCAAGCTAACAGTCGCGCACCAAAGCCGCGTGATTTTAACATGGATCTCGTGGGCATTGTTTTTAGGCCTGCAAATCTTTGGTGGCGTGATCGCGCAAGCCATGGCAGATCCGGAATTGCTGCCGTTGATTCAAACGGTGGCTTTCATGTTCTTGACGATGCCGTTGCTGGCCACAGGCCGCGGTTATTTTCAAGGCACTTTTGATATGGCTAAAACAGCCACTAGTCAGGTTGTTGAGCAAGTCGTGCGTGTTGCTGTGATTCTGCTAGCAGCTTGGTGGTTTTTGCAATATCATTGGAGCGTTTATCAGATGGGTGCTGTGGCAATGACCGGTGCATTCTTCGGCGGCGCGGCGGCTGCATTGACGTTATGGCGGCCATATCGGCAAGTGTTTGGTCAGCAGAACTTTCGTTTTCCGGGGATGCAGGCTTATGTACGTCTCATTAGCCGGTTTGTCCGTGAAGGCGGGGCGATCACACTTTACGCAGCTTTGTTGATTTTGTTGCAGCTGATTGATAGCTTTACGGTTACAAAAGGGCTCACAGCTTCAGGTATCGCCATGGTGACTGCGAAAAGTCTTAAAGGGGTTTATGACCGGGCACAGCCTTTAGTGCAATTGGGCCTTGTAGTAGCGGCATCCTTGTCGACAACGCTTTTACCGAGTCTGACTCAGGCGCGCCAAGCCCGCCAGCGCCGTCAGTTTATTCGCAGCGGTGCCGAATTGGTGCATTTTAATTTAGCATTCGCATTGGCGGCGACAGCTGGCTTGATTGTTTTGATGCCGGCTATTGATTTGCTGCTATTTGGAGACACAGCCGGGACATTTGCGCTGCAACTATATGCGGTTGCTATTGTCGTTGTCGCCATGATCAATGCCTATAATGCTATTTTGCAAAGTCTTGATCAGTATGCCGGCATTAGCGTCGCGCTGTTGCTAGGCATATTGCTTAAAGCCGTCATCAACCAGCCGCTTGTCGTGAAGTTCGGTACTGCCGGGGCAAGTGGCGCAACGATCCTCTCACTGGGCTTGATCCTTTGCTTGATTTATTATGCAGTTCCTGAGACGATCAAAGGTGCTAGTGCCATCCGTCTGTTCGTCCCTAAGTTAATCATCGTGACCGGTATCATGGCCGCGGCAGTCTACGCCGCTGTCGGTTGGATTCCGTTAAGCTCCCGGATGGTGGCAGCGGGTGTGACAGTCGTTGGGGTATTACTTGGAGTCATCATTTTCTTAGCCGCAGGGACTTGGCTTAAAATGCTAACGCTGCGAGAAATGCTCGATTTGCCAGGCGGTAAACTATATATGAAGTTCTTACAACGGATAAAGCGAGGTAATTAAGTTATGCGATTAGATAAGTTTTTAAAAGTCTCTCGAATTATTAAGCGGCGCACAGTTGCCAAAGAAATTGCCGATAAAGGGCGAATTATGATCAATGATAAACCAGCTAAGTCAAGCTCTGATGTTCGTGTAGGGGATACGTTAGTGATTAACTTTGGCAACAAGACGCTTACTGTCCGAGCGGATGATTTGGTTGAAACCACCAAGAAAAATGACGCAGCGGGGATGTACACGGTTTTGAAAGAGGATTATAAAGAAACATTTTAATACGTATTTATTGGCTCGCAGCCCTCGGGATTTGTTATACTTGATTTATTGATTTACGGATGTAAGTAAATGGCTGGTGAAAAACGAAGGTGCGGTCAAATGGCAAAGAACAATATCAGTCAATTGAATAATGCGTATACGCGTGAGCACGAACAAAAGCACAAGCGTACGCCCAATCCACGGGCGCACGCCGTACATATGAAGCGGATTCGGAATCTGTTGATCGTGATTGTCGCCATTTTGGGGTTCGGCGGGCTTAGTTTAGTTCGAACGCAAATGGCGTTAGGAGAGACAAACCACGCCGTCCAAAAAGCGAAGGGCAGTTTGACAAAATTAAAAGCCAACAAGTCAGCCCTCAAGGTTCAGGTCGACCAACTGCACAATGATGACTACACGGCTAAGCTGATTCGCGAAAAATATCTCTATTCAAAGCAAGGAGAGATTATTTTTAACTTGCCTGATAAGGTCAACAAGGTTCCGGATTTGAATGTGAATCAGTGATTTGGACAGCTAAATAGAAAGGCTAGGCTCTGGACGCTGTTGCATCTAAAACGCGCTCACAGACCCAGAAACCTGCACATAAGGACCTCAAGCCTAAATGGCTAAAGCCCAACCATTTAGGCTTGAGGCCACTTATGTTCCGGTTTCTAACCGGGCCTGTTCGCGCTCTTGCTTAAACGCGCTCGCCAGCCCAGAAACCTGCGTGTAAGGACTTTGGTTGCAATGGCCAAAACCCGGTCATCACGACCCAAGCCACTTACACTCCGGTTTCTAACCGGGCTGGCTCGCGCTCTTGCGTCGGTTTTCTGCCGTGCTATACTAATAGGTACATTTAACTAGGAGGACTTCTTTTTTTATGGCAGTTGAAGTTGGTACGAAAGTGACTGGTAAGGTCACCGGGATCACAAAATTCGGTGCTTTTGTCGAATTAGGCGATGGCAAGACCGGATTGGTACATATCAGCGAGGTCTCTGATGCTTATGTCAAAGATATTCATGATGTGCTGCATGTTGGCGAACCGGTGACGGTGAAAGTACTTTCGATCCAAGATGGTAAGATTGGCCTGTCTATCCGGAAAGCGGTCGATAAACCGCAGCAAAGTGAACACGAAAATAGTCATCGGGAGAGTCATCATACACCATCTGCGCGGCCAAGCGGCAATCGCTATCAAGGCGGTGCGCGTAGTGGCGGGGGCAATCATTTTGGACACAAAGCACAACCATCCAAAGATGATTTTGATGCGATGATGTCAGGATATTTGAAGGAAAGCGAAGATCGATTAAGCGTTCTTCGCCGCAATACCGAGGGTAAACGCGGCGGCCGTGGTGGTCGCCGCAGTTAAAAATCGGGTCTGGAACAAAGCACATTTTGTTCTAGGCCCATTTTCTTGGTTTCTGCAGGATTGCGTGGAGGATGCCCATGAGCCCGAAACTTTTTCAACGATTTGGCTTTGCACCGCATACTCGTGTGCTCGTGGCGGTTTCTGGCGGCGTGGATTCGATGGTGTTGTTGAACCTGGCTGTCAAAGCAGCTGACTTAGATGTGGTGGTGGCAACCTTCGATCATCGCCTGCGACCAGAGAGTCAGCAGGAACAAGCCTTTGTTGTCGCCGCTGCCCAACAATTGCAGGTGCCAGTGGTGACTGGACAATGGCGGCGATCTGATGGGCAGCCAACCAGTGAAGCGGCCGCTCGGCAAGCACGCTATGCCTTCTTAGCCGCGACTGCCGCTGAGCAGCATGCTGAGGTTGTCATGACAGCTCATCATGCTGATGATCAACTTGAAACAATTTTGTTTCGGCTGGCGCGCTCTGGCGATCCGGCCGCGTTAATCGGTATTCGCGCTGATCGAACTTGGCATGGACGCCGGTTAGTGCGGCCATTATTGCCTTACAGCAAGGCGATGATTCGCTCCTATGCTGATCAGCACAACGTTAGGTTTTGCGAAGATTCCAGCAATGCTGATCCGCATTACGCAAGAAATCAGTTGCGTCATCAGGTCATTCCTGCATTCAAAAAACAAAACACGCAATTGCTGGCGCATATTCAAACATTCACGATGGAGCAGACTGGCCTATTAGCGTTGGCTGAAGCACAACTGGCTGAGTGGCTTCAACGCCTGCAGGTTGATGACGCAACGTTTAATTGGCGTGTCGCATCACCGCAGCCGGAAGCTGTTCAGCGTCTGCTATTAAAAAAAATACTGCAGCAATGGCAACCCAACGTTGATCGCCAGCTACTTTCGCCAGTTCTAGCGAGTCTAAGCGGGACAAAAGAGCGGCGGTTTGATCTGGGCGGCGGGATTTCAATTGCTGTCCAGAGTGAACAAATTGTTCGCTTAACGCGGCAGGCGCCAGTTAAACCGGTCACATTCACTAAGCTTGATCAGCAACATCGTACCACTCGTGGCATTTTCAGCCTGCAGACAAGCGTTGCTGCTGACAAAGGCACGCCGGTCAGAGTGAAACTGCCAATTACTTTGCGCACAAGGCAAGCTGGCGATGTTGTGCAATTACCCAATGGCGTGATTCAGAAACTGCGGCGTTTTTTGATTAACACAAAAATTCCAGCCTATCAGCGCGATCAATTATTGGTTTTAGCTCGGGGTCATCAAGTGTTTTGGGTTGAAGGTCAGCCTTTAGAACGATTGTCGGCCATAGATCAAACTGATATACTCCATGTTGTACTGGTGCAATCACCAGATGTTGACAAAAGTGAGGATAAATCATGAGTTCCGATATTTTGAAGGTGTTGTATTCTCAAGACGACATCCATGCCATCACGGCACGACTTGGCGCTGAGCTCAAGCACGATTATGCAGGGAAAAACCCCTTAGTGGTGTGCATTTTAAAAGGTGCCATCATGTTTATGACAGATCTTGTTCGTGAGATCGATGATTACATGGAACTCGACTTTATGGACGTTTCCAGCTATGGGGATGCGACCGAGTCTAGCGGTGAAGTCAAGATTATCAAGGACCTTGACGCCAGCGTGAAGGATCGGGACATCTTAATCGTAGAAGATATTGTTGATACCGGCCGGACTTTAAAATATCTGACCGACATTTTCAAAACGCGTCATGCGAAGTCGGTTCGTATTTGTGCGTTGATGGATAAGCCAGAAGGTCGCGTCGTTGATGTGCACGCCGATTACGTTGGGACAACTGTTCCTAACGAATTTGTGGTCGGTTATGGCTTAGATTATGCTGAACGTTATCGAAACCTGCCTTATATCGGTGTATTAAAACCGGAAATCTACGCAGCAAAATCCTGATCTGAATGTTGTGTTTGTGGTAGTATATAAGGTACTAATCGAATGTTGCCGGAGGTTCTAAATGAAGAAAAAACAAAACGGCCTGTTCAGTAGCACATTAACGTATATCATTATTTTTGTGCTATTGGTCACCGGTTTTGCGTATTATATGCGCGATAATGGGACAACATCGTCCCAAGAGATTGAAACCAGCACGTTCTTGTCGGAGTTGAAAAAAGACAACGTCAAGAGTTATTCACTCCAGCCATCTGGCGGAGTCTATAAGGTCAGTGGGGAATACAAGAAGGCACAGAAGTCTTCTAGTTCAAATAACTCGCTGAGTCTGTTTGGTAGTCAGAGCACCAAAGTCACGAAGTTTTCGACATATATTCCGACGAACGATGCGACTTTGAGCCAGATCCAAAAGGCAACCAGCGCTAACAATGTTAAAACCGACACGCAGGAAGAATCACAATCCGGCGTCTGGTTTAGCTTGCTGATTACGGTTGTGCCGATTGTGATCATGATGGTCTTCTTCTACATGATGATGAATCAGGCTGGCCAAGGCGGTGGTTCCGGGCGGGTGATGAGCTTTGGCAAATCACGGGCGAAGCAGGCAGATAAAAATGCCAACAAAGTTCGCTTCTCCGATGTGGCTGGTGCTGAAGAAGAGAAACAGGAACTGGTTGAAGTGGTTGAATTCCTGAAGGATCCGCGGAAATTCTCGGCATTAGGTGCTCGCATTCCAGCCGGGGTGCTTTTGGAAGGCCCTCCTGGTACTGGTAAAACCCTGCTTGCCAAAGCGGTTGCTGGTGAAGCTGGTGTGCCGTTCTTCTCAATTTCAGGTTCAGATTTCGTTGAAATGTTCGTCGGTGTCGGGGCTTCTCGTGTGCGTGATCTGTTTGATCAGGCTAAAAAGGCTGCTCCTTCCATCATCTTCATTGATGAAATTGATGCTGTCGGCCGCCAGCGTGGTGCCGGTATGGGCGGCGGCCACGATGAACGTGAGCAGACTTTGAACCAGTTACTGGTTGAAATGGACGGGTTTACCGGTAACGAAGGGGTTATCGTCATTGCCGCTACTAACCGTTCTGATGTGCTTGATCCTGCTTTGCTGCGTCCAGGTCGTTTTGACCGGAAGATTCTAGTTGGCCGACCGGATGTTAAGGGTCGTGAAGCCATCTTGAAAGTGCATGCGAAGAACAAGCCGCTTGCACCAAGTGTTGATCTTAAGGAAGTCGCTCGTCAGACGCCTGGTTTTGTCGGAGCTGATTTGGAAAACTTACTGAATGAAGCTGCCTTAGTCGCGGCCCGACGAAGTAAGAAGGCAATTGATGCCTCAGACGTGGACGAAGCCGAAGATCGGGTCATTGCTGGCCCAGCGAAGCGCGACCGCGTCATCAATCCGAAAGAACGGAATATGGTAGCGTTCCACGAAGCCGGACATGCCATTGTTGGTTTGGTCCTGAGCGATTCGCGGACAGTTCGAAAAGTCACGATCATTCCTCGTGGACGCGCTGGCGGTTATGCGATCATGCTGCCAAAGGATGATCAATTCCTACTTACCAAGAAGGAATTGACAGAACAAATCGTTGGACTCTTAGGTGGACGAACAGCTGAGGAAATTATCTTTGGCGTTGAGTCTACTGGGGCATCCAATGACTTTGAACAGGCAACTCAAATTGCCCGCAGTATGGTGACGCAGTATGGGATGTCCGATCGTCTCGGCACGGTTCAGCTTGAAACTGAAGGCCAACCGTTCCTGGGTGCACAATATGGTCAGACACCACCTTATTCTGAAACGACGGCTACAGCCATTGATGATGAAATTCGTCGCATTATCGACGATGCCCATAAACAGGCTCACGAAATCATTGAGGCCCACCGTGAACAGCATAAGTTGATTGCGGAAGCACTGCTTAAATACGAAACCTTGAATGAAAAGGAAATCCTCAGCTTGTTCAACGATGGCAAAATGCCTGCTCGTGACCAAGATGAATTTCCAAGTGAAAAGGCCGCTACTTTCGAGCAATCCAAAGCAGCCCTTGAACACAAAGATAAAGAAAAGCAAGCAGATGAAGAAGCCAGTGGTAAAACTGATTCACCACAATCTGGTGATCAGCAAGCCAGTGACGACGATACTGATTCTGATGAGGTTGAAAAGCCAGACGATACTTCGACTGACAATTCATCTTCAAACAACGATGATCAGCAGGGTCCGCAAGCTTAGATTTGAATGATTTGAAAAAGTCCTTCTTAGCAGAGATGCTGAGAAGGACTTTTTTCGTCTTCTCATGCCATGGCTAAATTCAAATGATGGCATGGCAGCAGGAAAAATCTCGTTAAGTATAGTTAAAAGGTGTGTCAGATTGCGCTAAAAAAATGACCGATCGATCTATTTTCGTTAATAATGAGGTTTTAATGCTTTTTATGAAAAGTGTTATATAACGAACTGTGAACCTTTGAAGAGGAAGGTTATCATATTTTAATAAATAATCATCTGGTTTTTGAAACTTGACACCTTACCTATGAAGTGCTGAAGCAATATATTCGTATCGTTAGATATTATATATAAAAATATTTGTTGTTTTTTGAGACTTCTACGATGTAAAAAATTTTAAGAAGAGGAATTTCAAAATGAAATTCACTAAAATGACAAGTGCGTTGGTCGCGGGTGCAACCTTACTTGCCGGTTTGGCAATCGCTGCCCCAGCGGCAACGCAAGCAGCTACTGTTGAAGGTAATGCAGGCGTTAACGGTGGTCAGGCACTACCGCAAGACGCCAAGACAACCGCGGGGATTTCCTTTAGTCAACTGCCGCCAACCGGTAACACCGGTTATCTGCGCCTGCAAATGGTTCCTAAGATTTTGGACTTTGGTAACCACGAACAGTTCTTCTCAGATTACCCGGTTTTCACTGCTGACGGACAAAACGCAGGGCGGGCTGACAATACTCGCTATCCAAGTTATAAGAGCGGTAATACAAACTTGACCGCTGTCCTTAATACTGATGACACCGCTTTGGCTAATGTTAAGGGCAAGGCTTGGACAACGGTTGTTGATAAGCAAACGACACGTACTGATGCTGAGAACGCTGAAGATAAAACTGGCCAAACTGACAGTAAAGCCGGGGATTGGACACTGAGCGTCAAGGCAGATGGCCCACTTTCATTGAAGGACGATAATGGTGCCGATACTGGCAAGACCATTGACAATGCGACATTGACCATGCTGAACACGGCTTATGGCCAGACTGGCAATGTCTACGGTTTGACCAACGAATCGCAAGATGATGGCTTCACGCCGGTTGGTGCATTGGTACCATTGACTGACATCAGCAAAACAACAACGATGACTTTGAGTGGCACTGACACCAATCATCAGGTTGCACATGCGGCTACAGGTGAAGGTGAAGGCGCTAACGTCTTTGGCTGGGACAAGACCAATATCAAACTGGTGCTGCCTAAGACATCAGTCGTTAATAACGGTACGTACGAAACCACGTTAACTTGGACTTTGGCAACAGGCCTGAACTAAATTCAAATGACATCTTAAGCTTTTCACTTGGCCGGTACATAGGCCGAACGTGACCAAAGCTTTGATTAGTAACAATCAATACCTCGCTGATAGAAAGGCGGGGTATTTTTTATGGAAAGAAATGGACAGAGCTTTGCGACAAATATAAAAGTTGTTTATCCACGCTTGTTCAGGCGACTACGATAGCCGCATCTTTTCAATAACACCCATCTCTGGTAAAATAGCCACGTTTACCTTTCAGAAAAGAGGACCCTACATGAGTGACTATATCGCGAGCGCATTGTCGCGTGATGAACATTTTCGAATTTTCGCTGCTGATGCGACTCAAACAGTGCGTGAAGCGCAGCGGCGCCATGATACTTGGAGCGCTTCATCGGCTGCACTTGGTCGGACGCTTGTTGCCACAGCATTGTTAGCGGCTTCCGGGCTGAAAAACGCAGACGATATGTTGACGGTTCGCATTAAAGGCGACGGTCCCGTTGGCGCACTCGTCACGGATGGTACCAATGTTGGCACAGTACGCGGCTATGTTGAAGAACCGCACGTTAACTTGCCGCTGAATCTGGTCGGTAAAATCGACGTTGCGCGGGCTGTTGGCAAACGTGGCTTACTAGCAGTGACGAAAGACATTGGCGTCGGCGATCCTTTCACTGGGCAAGTTCCTTTGGTTTCTGGTGAGTTGGCAGAAGATTTTACCTATTATTTAGCCAAGTCAGAGCAAATTCCGGCTGCAGTTGGCCTGTCAGTCTTCGTCAATGCCGACAACTCGATTCAGGTGGCCGGCGGTTTCATGTTGCAAGCCTTGCCTGGTGCCAACGATGCGGAGCTCTCTAAACTTGAAGCCAACGTCAAAACATTACCGTTGGTTTCTGAATTATTAAAAAGCGGCCTGACACCAGAGCAAATTATTCAGCGAATTGCCGGTGACGAACCAGTCCAATTTCTTGATGCGCAGCCGTTAAAATTTGCCTGCAATTGTTCAAAAGAACATTTTGGCGATATTATGGCAACTTTACCGCATGCTCAATTACAGGAAATGATTGATCAGGACGGTGGTGCAGAAACCACGTGCAAGTTCTGTGGCAATCAATATCATTATAGTGTGGCGGACTTGGAAGCCTTGATGGCCCGACACGAATAGTTGCAGTTGACACTTATTTTAAGTAAAGTTAGCAAGGCGCAAGCAAGAAAGAGGTGGCCTGTATGTGGCATATTGCCGATGTTGAAATTCCGAATCGCTTAGTTGTCGCACCAATGGCGGGTGTGACTAACGCGGCCTTTCGGGTAACGGCTAAAGAATTCGGTGCCGGGTTAGTGGTCTGTGAAATGATCAGCGACCGTGGGATCATGTATAAAAACGAAAAAACTCTGAATATGTTATTTGTAGATCCGCGTGAACATCCGATTTCTATTCAGATTTTTGGCGGTACCAAAGAGACTTTAGTGAATGCGGCTAAGTTTGTGGACCAAAACACGGCAGCCGACATCATTGACATCAACATGGGGTGCCCAGTCCCTAAAGTGACGAAGACAGATGCCGGGGCGCACTGGCTGCTGGATCCTGAAAAAGTTTATGAAATGGTTGCAGCTGTAACAGATGCCGTCTCTAAACCAGTGACAGTCAAAATGCGGACTGGCTGGGACGAGAAGCATGTCTATGCTGTTCAGAATGCCCTAGCTGCAGAACGGGGCGGTGCCGCGGCGCTTGCCATGCATGGTCGTACCCGTAAACAGCTTTATTCTGGTCATGCGGACTGGAACATTTTGAAAGAAGTGAAGCAGCACCTCACGATTCCGTTCATGGGCAACGGTGACGTTCGTACCCCGCAAGATGCTAAGCGGATGTTAGACGAGGTTGGTGCTGATGCTGTTATGGTTGGCCGTGCGGCATTAGGTAATCCGTGGGTATTGAAACAGATGTCGGCTTATCTGGAAGACGGCGAATTGATCCCGGAACCAACACCGCGCGAGAAAATTGCGACAGCAAAGCTGCAATTACAACGGCTGGTTGACCTTCATGGCGAACATCAGGCCGTTCGGGAATTTCGGATGCAGGCAGCTTACTACTTGAAGGGAATTCCGCGCTCGGCTAAAACCAAAGCCGCGGTGAACATGGTTGATACGCAGGCAGAGGTTGATCACATCTTTGATGATTTTGTTGAACAAACCGAAGAGCGCGCCCGCGAACGGCAAGCTAAAGCATAAATTAGCATTGTTTCATTGACACACGCCTGTCCGCTTTTGCTGGTCAGTGACGAGTGTCTTTTTCTTAGAGTAGGTTGCTTTTTGGATGTAAAATTGTCATCATCAAAGAGTGGTAAAAATTGAAACGGAGGAACATGTGTTGGCTAAGGATAACGGACAGCAACCAGAAATGAATGACCAAATGATTGCGCGGCGAGAAAAGATGGAAGCCTTGCGTGAAGCGGGCATCGATCCATTCGGGCACCGATTTGACCGGACCCATACCGCAGCGAAAGTACGCGAAGAATTCGGTGAAGATGATAAAGAGACACTGTTGGATGAAAAACCAGAAGTGACAATTGCCGGCCGGATGATGTCTAAACGTGGCAAAGGCAAGGTTGGATTTGCGGATATTCGTGATCGTAGCGGGAAGATGCAGATCTATGTACGTAAAGATGTCGTTGGCGATGACAACTACATGATCTTCAAAAAGGCCGATCTTGGCGATATTCTTGGTATCAGCGGTGAAGTCATGAAAACTGATTCTGGCGAGCTGACGGTTAAAGCCAACCATGTGACCCATCTTGCTAAGGCACTCCGCCCATTACCTGATAAGTGGCATGGTCTGACCGATGTCGAGCAAAAGTATCGGAAACGTTACCTTGATCTTATTTCTAATGAGGACAGCTTTGATCGTTTTGTTAAGCGAACCAAGATTGTCAGTGCTGTCCGTGAATACTTGGACAACAATGGTTTCTTGGAAGTCGAGACACCAGTCTTACACAATCAGGCTGGCGGGGCGAATGCTCGTCCATTCGTGACTCATCACAATGCACTTGATATTGATTTATATTTGCGGATTGCTCTTGAACTGCACTTAAAGCGTCTAATTGTTGGCGGCATGGAACGTGTTTATGAAATTGGCCGAGTTTTTCGGAATGAGGGGATTGATACCAAGCATAATCCCGAGTTCACTGAACTTGAAACTTATGCCGCCTACTGGGATTTGACAGATGTTATGACCGAAACTGAAGGGATTTTCCGGTTTGCTGCGCATAAGGTGCTAGATACCGGGAAGCTCACCTATCAGGGAATGGCGATTGATCTGGACGCACCGTTTGCCCGAATTAATATGTTGGACGCCATTAAAGACAAGACTGGCGTGGACTTCTGGCCTGAAATGAGTGTCGATGATGCGCGTAAACTTGCCGATGAACATGATGTTCACTATGAACCTTATTGGAAGGTGGGCCATATTATCAGTGCCTTCTTCGATCAGTTTGTCGAAGAGACGCTCATTCAGCCGACCTTCATCACGGGCCATCCAATCGAGGTTTCACCACTGGCAAAGAAGAATCCAAAAGATCCGCGGTTTGTTGAACGTTTTGAACTATTTGTTGGTGGCGGTGAATACGCCAATGCCTTTACAGAATTAAACGATCCAATTGATCAACGCCAGCGTTTTGAGGCGCAGGCAGCTGAAAAGAGTGCTGGTAATGACGAAGCACAAGGTATCGATGACGATTACGTTGAAGCTTTGGAATACGGCATGCCGCCAACTGGTGGTCTCGGAATCGGGATTGATCGCTTAGTCATGTTGCTGACTGATGCACCATCCATTCGCGATGTCCTTTTGTTCCCAACATTGCGGCCATAACCAATCATGATATGTCGCCCTTGTGGCGGCATTTTTTATTTTCCGAAAGATATGACGGCCACCAGGATATAAGTAGCACAAATCACGGATAATATTGTGCTATTATTCGCTAACATTCGGAGAGTGATTTTTAATTGAAAAAGTTGTTGACGATGGCGCAAACCGTTGGTATGATAAAAAGCGTCGTAAATGAGCAACAACGATTACCGATCAGGTATGAAAAAAAGTTATTGACAAGCATTGATTGCTTGTGATAATATATCAAAGTTGTCTTTTGACAAGGTCGTCCTTTGAAAACTGAACAAAGTTTCGTTTAAATGTGCAGGGTCCTTGGTACTTCGGTACCGAGGCAAAAAGTAACATTTGCGAAGTCAATTCGCTAGAACAACAAATCGAGCTATTCGAACAGCTCATATTTATATGAGAGTTTGATCCTGGCTCAGGATGAACGCTGGCGGCGTGCCTAATACATGCAAGTCGAACGAGTTCTCGTTGATGATCGGTGCTTGCACCGAGATTCAACATGGAACGAGTGGCGGACGGGTGAGTAACACGTGGGTAACCTGCCCTTAAGTGGGGGATAACATTTGGAAACAGATGCTAATACCGCATAGATCCAAGAACCGCATGGTTCTTGGCTGAAAGATGGCGTAAGCTATCGCTTTTGGATGGACCCGCGGCGTATTAGCTAGTTGGTGAGGTAATGGCTCACCAAGGCGATGATACGTAGCCGAACTGAGAGGTTGATCGGCCACATTGGGACTGAGACACGGCCCAAACTCCTACGGGAGGCAGCAGTAGGGAATCTTCCACAATGGACGCAAGTCTGATGGAGCAACGCCGCGTGAGTGAAGAAGGCTTTCGGGTCGTAAAACTCTGTTGTTGGAGAAGAATGGTCGGCAGAGTAACTGTTGTCGGCGTGACGGTATCCAACCAGAAAGCCACGGCTAACTACGTGCCAGCAGCCGCGGTAATACGTAGGTGGCAAGCGTTATCCGGATTTATTGGGCGTAAAGCGAGCGCAGGCGGTTTTTTAAGTCTGATGTGAAAGCCCTCGGCTTAACCGAGGAAGCGCATCGGAAACTGGGAAACTTGAGTGCAGAAGAGGACAGTGGAACTCCATGTGTAGCGGTGAAATGCGTAGATATATGGAAGAACACCAGTGGCGAAGGCGGCTGTCTGGTCTGTAACTGACGCTGAGGCTCGAAAGCATGGGTAGCGAACAGGATTAGATACCCTGGTAGTCCATGCCGTAAACGATGAATGCTAGGTGTTGGAGGGTTTCCGCCCTTCAGTGCCGCAGCTAACGCATTAAGCATTCCGCCTGGGGAGTACGACCGCAAGGTTGAAACTCAAAGGAATTGACGGGGGCCCGCACAAGCGGTGGAGCATGTGGTTTAATTCGAAGCAACGCGAAGAACCTTACCAGGTCTTGACATCTTTTGATCACCTGAGAGATCAGGTTTCCCCTTCGGGGGCAAAATGACAGGTGGTGCATGGTTGTCGTCAGCTCGTGTCGTGAGATGTTGGGTTAAGTCCCGCAACGAGCGCAACCCTTATGACTAGTTGCCAGCATTTAGTTGGGCACTCTAGTAAGACTGCCGGTGACAAACCGGAGGAAGGTGGGGATGACGTCAAATCATCATGCCCCTTATGACCTGGGCTACACACGTGCTACAATGGATGGTACAACGAGTTGCGAGACCGCGAGGTCAAGCTAATCTCTTAAAGCCATTCTCAGTTCGGACTGTAGGCTGCAACTCGCCTACACGAAGTCGGAATCGCTAGTAATCGCGGATCAGCACGCCGCGGTGAATACGTTCCCGGGCCTTGTACACACCGCCCGTCACACCATGAGAGTTTGTAACACCCGAAGCCGGTGGCGTAACCCTTTTAGGGAGCGAGCCGTCTAAGGTGGGACAAATGATTAGGGTGAAGTCGTAACAAGGTAGCCGTAGGAGAACCTGCGGCTGGATCACCTCCTTTCTAAGGAAACAGACTGAAAGTCTGACGGAAACCTGCACATACGAAACTTTGTTTAGTTTTGAGAGGATAACCTCTTCACGCCTATCGGGCCTATAGCTCAGTTGGTTAGAGCGCACGCTTGATAAGCGTGAGGTCGATGGTTCAAGTCCATCTAGGCCCATCAAGCGTACGCTTGTTAATTGAACAACCCTTATGGGGGATTAGCTCAGCTGGGAGAGCGCCTGCTTTGCAAGCAGGAGGTCATCGGTTCGATCCCGTTATCCTCCATTGGCCGAAAGGCCAATGACCGACGAAAGTCGGCTACTTTGTTCTTTGAAAACTGGATATCATTGTATTAATTGTTTTAAATTGCCGAGAACACAGCGTATTTGTATGAGTTTCTGAAAAAGAAATTCGCATCGCATAACCGCTGACGCAAGTCAGTACAGGTTAAGTTACAAAGGGCGCACGGTGGATGCCTTGGCACTAGGAGCCGATGAAGGACGGAACTAATACCGATATGCTTCGGGGAGCTATAAGTAAGCTTTGATCCGGAGATTTCCGAATGGGGGAACCCAGTACACATCAGTGTATTGCTTGTCAGTGAATACATAGCTGGCCGGCGGCAGACGCGGGGAACTGAAACATCTCAGTACCCGCAGGAAGAGAAAGAAAACTCGATTCCCATAGTAGCGGCGAGCGAAGTGGGAAGAGCCCAAACCGAGAAGCTTGCTTCTCGGGGTTGTAGGACTGGACATTGGAGTTACCAAAGTCCGACGTAGTCGAAGTCAGCTGGAAAGCTGCGCCACAGAAGGTGAAAGCCCTGTAAGCGAAACGTCGAACCCTCCGTCCAGGATCCTGAGTACGGCGGAACACGTGAAATTCCGTCGGAATCCGGGAGGACCATCTCCCAAGGCTAAATACTCCCTAGTGACCGATAGTGAACCAGTACCGTGAGGGAAAGGTGAAAAGCACCCCGGAAGGGGAGTGAAACAGTTCCTGAAACCGTGTGCCTACAATTAGTCAAAGCCCGTTAATGGGTAATGGCGTGCCTTTTGTAGAATGAACCGGCGAGTTACGTTTGCTTGCGAGGTTAAGATGAAAAGTCGGAGCCGTAGCGAAAGCGAGTCTGAACAGGGCGAATGAGTAAGCAGATGTAGACCCGAAACCAAGTGACCTACCCATGACCAGGTTGAAGGTGTGGTGAAACACACTGGAGGACCGAACCCATGTATGTTGAAAAATGCTGGGATGAGTTGTGGGTAGCGGTGAAATTCCAAACGAACTTGGAGATAGCTGGTTCTCTCCGAAATAGCTTTAGGGTTAGCCTCGGAGGATGGATCATGGAGGTAGAGCACTGTTTGAACTAGGGGCCCATCAAGGGTTACTGAATTCAGATAAACTCCGAATACCATCGATCTTACTCCGGGAGTCAGACAGTGAGCGATAAGGTCCATTGTCGAAAGGGGAACAGCCCAGATCACCAGTTAAGGTCCCTAAATTTATGCTAAGTGGAAAAGGATGTGGCGTTGCACAGACAACTAGGATGTTGGCTCAGAAGCAGCCACCATTTAAAGAGTGCGTAATAGCTCACTAGTCGAGTGGCACTGCGCCGAAAATATACCGGGGCTAAGCATAATACCGAAACTGTGGGTGCACCCGTAAGGGTGCGCGGTAGGAGAGCGTTCTAAGGGCGTTGAAGGTCGATCGTGAGGACGGCTGGAGCGCTTAGAAGTGAGAATGCCGGCATGAGTAGCGAAAGATCAGTGAGAATCTGATCCACCGTATGACTAAGGTTTCCTGGGGAAGGCTCGTCCTCCCAGGGTTAGTCGGGATCTAAGGCGAGGCCGAGAGGCGTAGTCGATGACAAGCAGGTTGAGATTCCTGCACTAGTTTATTTTGTTTAAGCGATGGAGGGACGCAGGAGGCTAAGGAAAGCGCACGGCTGGAAATGTGCGCCCAAGCAACAAGTCTGACAGCGAGTGAAATGCTTGCAGTCTTAAGGACAAGCTGTGATGGGGAGCGAAATTATAGTAGCGAAGTTCCTGATGTCACACTGCCAAGAAAAGCTTCTAGTGAGAAATAAACTACCCGTACCGCAAACCGACACAGGTAGTCGAGGAGAGTATCCTCAGGTGAGCGAGCGAACTCTCGTTAAGGAACTCGGCAAAATGACCCCGTAACTTCGGAAGAAGGGGTGCTGACCGCAAGGTCAGCCGCAGTGAATAGGCCCAAACAACTGTTTATCAAAAACACAGGTCTCTGCTAAATCGTAAGATGATGTATAGGGGCTGACGCCTGCCCGGTGCTGGAAGGTTAAGAGGATGAGTTAGCGCAAGCGAAGCCCAGAATTGAAGCCCCAGTAAACGGCGGCCGTAACTATAACGGTCCTAAGGTAGCGAAATTCCTTGTCGGGTAAGTTCCGACCCGCACGAAAGGCGTAATGATTTGGGCACTGTCTCAACGAGAGACTCGGTGAAATTATAGTACCCGTGAAGATGCGGGTTACCCGCGACAGGACGGAAAGACCCCATGGAGCTTTACTGTAGCTTGATATTGAGTGTTTGTACCGCTTGTACAGGATAGGTAGGAGCCGTAGAGATCGGAACGCTAGTTTCGATGGAGGCGTTGGTGGGATACTACCCTAGCTGTATGAACACTCTAACCCGCGCCACTAATCGTGGCGGGAGACAGTGTCAGGTAGGCAGTTTGACTGGGGCGGTCGCCTCCTAAAATGTAACGGAGGCGCCCAAAGGTTCCCTCAGAATGGTTGGAAATCATTCGCAGAGTGTAAAGGTATAAGGGAGCTTGACTGCGAGACTGACAAGTCGAGCAGGGACGAAAGTCGGGCTTAGTGATCCGGTGGTTCCGTATGGAAGGGCCATCGCTCAACGGATAAAAGCTACCCTGGGGATAACAGGCTTATCTCCCCCAAGAGTCCACATCGACGGGGAGGTTTGGCACCTCGATGTCGGCTCATCGCATCCTGGGGCTGTAGTCGGTCCCAAGGGTTGGGCTGTTCGCCCATTAAAGCGGTACGCGAGCTGGGTTCAGAACGTCGTGAGACAGTTCGGTCCCTATCCGTCGCGGGCGCAGGAAATTTGAGAGGAGCTGTCCTTAGTACGAGAGGACCGGGATGGACGTTCCGCTGGTGTACCAGTTGTGCCGCCAGGCGCATCGCTGGGTAGCTATGAACGGCAGGGATAAACGCTGAAAGCATCTAAGTGTGAAGCCCCCCTCGAGATGAGATTTCCCATTCCTATATGGAAGTAAGACCCCTGAGAGATGATCAGGTAGATAGGCTGGAAGTGGAAGTGCAGCGATGCATGGAGCGGACCAGTACTAATCGGTCGAGGACTTAACCAAGTAAGCGTGTTCGCAGGTGCAGGTTTCTGCGACTGCGAACACGTTTCGATGACAAGTACGTTAAGTTCAAGGCAGCAATTAAACAATGATAGCCAGTTTTGAGAGCGCAAAGTTCTCATAAGTGTGGTGGCGATAGCAAGAAGGATACACCTGTTCCCATGCCGAACACAGAAGTTAAGCTTCTTCACGCCGAGAGTAGTTGGTGGGAAACTGCCTGCGAGGGTAGGAAGCTGCCACGCTTACATATGGAGGATTAGCTCAGTTGGGAGAGCGTCTGCCTTACAAGCAGAGGGTCACAGGTTCGAGCCCTGTATCCTCCATTGAGCCGTTAGCTCAGTTGGTAGAGCAACTGACTTTTAATCAGTGGGTCGACAGTTCGAGCCTGTCACGGCTCATTTTTAACCCACCTTTTGCGGGTGTGGCGGAACTGGCAGACGCGCTAGATTTAGGTTCTAGTGGTTTTTGACCGTGGGGGTTCGAGTCCCTTCACCCGCATTGTACTGTGAAGTAAAAGCTCGGTTCCAATAGGTGGTTTTTTCTCCCCGGTCTCAATAATTGAATATGCGGTATGCGGAAGTAGTTCAGTGGTAGAACATCACCTTGCCATGGTGGGGGTCGCGGGTTCGAATCCCGTCTTCCGCTTTTCACTTTATGCCGGGGTGGCGGAATTGGCAGACGCACAGGACTTAAAATCCTGCGGTCAGTGATGACCGTACCGGTTCGATCCCGGTCCTCGGCATTTTGTTGAATGCACCCATAGCGCAATTGGATAGAGTGTCTGACTACGAATCAGAAGGTTGTAGGTTCGACTCCTACTGGGTGCATCATCGACCGCTACTAAGCTGGCGCCGATTAGAACTAAATACTCGGAATGCGGAAGTAGTTCAGTGGTAGAACATCACCTTGCCATGGTGGGGGTCGCGGGTTCGAATCCCGTCTTCCGCTTCCTCGGGAAGTAGCTCAGCTTGGTAGAGCACTACGTTCGGGACGTAGGGGTCGCAAGTTCGAATCTTGTCTTCCCGATTCTTGGATCACGAATAGTCGTGGTCTTTTTTTTGCGTTCAAAGTCATAAATTTGTATAAACGGACAGATGTCAGTATAATGTGTAATAGTCAAGATTGGTCAAAGTCAAAAAGGATTGAATGACATGCAGCGTGAGAACATTTCGGACATCATTGAAACCTATCTAAAAACGATATTGGCGCAAGAAGCGGCTGTTGAAATCAGACGCGCTGAAATTGCTCGTCGTTTCAATTGCGTACCTTCACAGATCAATTATGTGATCAAAACCAGATTCACACCTGCTCGCGGTTATATCGTAGAGAGCAAACGTGGTGGCGGTGGCTATATTCGAATCGTGAAGGTCAAATTGACAGATGATCAGGATCTCATTCAGATCATGCGACAGCATATTCCAAGTCGTTTGCGGATGCGGGATGCCCGAGATTTGATTCAGGAATTGTTTGATAACGGGTTGATCGCCCGCCAGTCTGGCAACCTGATGCTCGCGGTGATGGATCATGAGACGTTGGGCATCTTCGACCAAGGGGCAGAAGAGCATCTACGATCGCGTTTGTTCCTTGCATTTTTGGATCGTTTGCGGTATGAAAGATGAAACAGTTTATCATCAGTTTTTAAAAAAGGGAGCGTGCTTATGGACAACTTATTTACCCCTAGTGCTAAAAATGTATTGCTTTTAGCCCAGGAACAAGCGAAGTACTTCCATCATCATGCTGTTGGGACAGAACATTTGCTCATGGCACTGGTCATGGAAAAAGATGGTATCGCTGGTAAGACGCTGCGTCAGTTAGGGGTCACTGAAAATGATGTCCATGACGAGATCGAGCGCTTCACAGGGTATGGGACTGTTGATGCCGCTGGTCAAGCTAGTGATAGTTATTTGCCTTACTCACCAAAAGGTAAAGAAATTTTGGCGTTTGCGGGTGACGAAGCAAAACGGTTAGGTGCTTTAAAGATCGGTACCGAGCACGTTTTGCTTGGCTTGCTACGTGAAGATGACATCTTGGCAGCACGGATTTTGCAAAACCTTGGTCTCAGTCTTTCGAAGACGCGTCAAATGGTCTTCAAGAAGATGGGGATTGCGGACACTGCAGCAAAGCGTCGTCCAATGGCACGTGGTGGTGCTCGTCAAGATGGACAAGGTACGCCAACGCTAGATGGTTTGGCGCGGGATTTGACCCAAATGGCGCGCGAGAATCGGATGGATCCGGTTGTTGGGCGTGACAAAGAAGTACGCCGGCTGATCCAGATTCTGGCACGGCGGACAAAGAACAACCCTGTACTGATTGGCGAACCTGGTGTTGGTAAAACTGCAATTGCAGAAGGCTTTGCTGAAAAAATTGTGTCTGGTAAAGTGCCGGATGACATGGTCAACAAGCGTTTGATGATGCTTGATATGGGCTCACTTGTCGCTGGCACCAAGTATCGTGGTGAGTTTGAAGATCGGCTGAAGAAGATCATTGATGAAATTTATAAAGATGGCAATGTCATTTTGTTCATTGATGAATTGCATACTTTGATCGGTGCTGGCGGTGCAGAAGGCGCTATTGATGCTTCCAATATTTTGAAACCGGCATTAGCTCGTGGTGAATTACAATTGATCGGTGCCACGACCTTAGATGAATATCAAAAGTATATTGAAAAAGATGCTGCTTTGGAGCGGCGGTTTGCGACGATTCAAGTCGACGAACCAACTGAAGAAGAAGCTGAACAAATTTTGAAGGGCTTGCGTCCTCGTTATGAGGCGCATCACGGTGTCACGATTACTGACGAAGCGCTGCATCAGGCGGTGGCTTTGTCATCACGGTACATCACGACTCGGTTCTTGCCTGACAAGGCAATTGATCTAGTTGACGAAAGTGCGGCGAAGGTTCGCTTGGACAAGGCCAATGTTGAGACGAAGGCCGACAAGCTTCAGGATGAACTGGCCAAGCTGGTAGCTGATAAAGAAGACGCTATTGACCATCAAGATTTCGAAACGGCTGCGAACATCCGGACTCAGGAAGCTGATTTAAAAACGAAGTTGGCCGACACGCCTGAACCAGTTAATGAAAGTGGCGTTCGAACTGACATTAAAGTGACGGGCGACGATGTGGCAGAAGTGGTTTCTCAATGGACCGGTGTGCCAGTCACCCAGTTGCAGAAAAAAGAATCCGATCGGTTGGTTAACTTGGAGAAGATCCTGCATGAGCGGGTTGTTGGCCAAGATGAAGCAGTTTCCGCCGTCGCGCGTGCTATCCGGCGTGCTCGTTCTGGTTTGAAAGATCCGACGCGGCCAATTGGGTCCTTCATGTTTCTCGGGCCGACAGGTGTTGGGAAAACGGAGCTGGCTAAGGCGTTAGCCGAGGCAATGTTTGGTTCTGAAGATGCCATGATCCGGGTTGATATGTCTGAGTACATGGAGAAATTTAGTACCAGTCGGTTGATCGGCGCGGCCCCTGGTTACGTTGGTTACGACGAAGGCGGTCAACTAACCGAAAAAGTCCGCAATAAGCCTTACTCGGTTGTGTTGTTGGACGAAGTTGAAAAGGCGCATCCAGATGTCTTTAACATTTTGCTGCAGGTGCTGGATGATGGCTATTTAACCGATTCGAAGGGTCGGCGGGTTGATTTCCGTAACACGATTTTGATCATGACCAGTAACATCGGCGCAACCGCTATTCGTGACGATAAGACTGTTGGCTTTGGTGCCAAGGATCCACAAGCTGACTTTAACGCCATGAAGAGCCGGATGCTGGACGAACTTAAAAAAGCGTTCCGACCAGAATTCCTTAACCGAATTGATGAAACCGTGGTCTTCCACAGTCTCAACAAGGCTGAGCTGCATGAAATCGTTAAGATCATGACGAAGACAGTGCTTAGTCGCATTAAGGATCAAGGGATTGACGTTAAAATTACCCCAGCCGGTATTGACGCTGTCGCCGCTGCCGGCTTCGATCCAGAGTACGGTGCACGTCCAATTCGGCGGGCACTGCAAACCGGTGTCGAAGACCAGTTAAGTGAACTTTTACTGACAGGCCAAGCTAAAACCGGTGATTTGATCCAAATTGGGGCTAAAAAAGGCAAGCTGACATTTACTGTTAAAGAGAACAAAGGCAAGCAAAAAGAAAACGGTGCTTCAAAAGAACCCGTTAAAGCCTAGTGTTGATAATGAAGAAATCGCGGCTGATAGGTTGCGATTTCTTTTTGGCTTTGCTTGCGCAGCACGGATCAACCTACGCTTGACATCGTTGATTGATACGCGTATTATGAATCTAATCGCATTTCGGTTTGGACAGGCTGTCAGGACGATCTATTGTCCGTTCTGACTAATGAAAAAGCAAAAACAGCAGGCTGGTTGAAGGTCGATCTGTTTTTGGTTTTTTTTTGCTCAAAATGTCTGCGGGATGGTCGTTGTCATGTAAACTTAACAATATTTACATTATTTTTACAATCAACCTGAGCCGGAAAATCTTACAAGGGGTGAATAATTTGGCAGGACACTTAGTGAATTATGGTAAGCACCGGACACGCCGGTCCTATGCCCGGATCAAGGAAGTTTTGGATCTTCCTAATCTGATCGAGATCCAAACGAATTCTTACCAATGGTTCCTCGATGAAGGTCTCAAAGAAATGTTCGACGATATTATGCCGATCGATGACTTTCAAGGGAAACTGTCACTGGAATTTGTCGGCTATCAACTGCTGGAACCAAAATATACTGTTGAGGAAGCACGCCAACACGATGCAAACTACTCTGCACCGTTGCATGTGACCTTACGTTTAACCAACCATGAAACAGGCGAGATTAAGAGCCAAGATGTGTTCTTTGGCGACTTCCCGCTGATGACCAAACAAGGGACGTTTATTATTAATGGTGCCGAACGGGTCATCGTTTCTCAGTTGGTCCGTTCACCTGGCGTTTATTTCCATAGCGAAACAGACAAGAACTCACGTGTCACTTATGGCACAACCGTGATTCCTAACCGGGGTGCTTGGCTTGAATATGAAACTGACGCCAAAGATATCGCGTATGTCCGAATCGATCGGACACGGAAGATCCCGCTGACCGAATTGGTTCGGGCGTTGGGCTTCGGTTCCGATCAAGACATTATCAACATGTTTGGTGACAATGATTCCTTGATGCTTACGCTTGAAAAAGATGTGCATAAGAACACGGATGATTCCCGTACGGACGAAGCGTTGAAGGATATCTACGAACGTCTACGTCCTGGCGAACCAAAAACAGCCGATTCATCGCGGTCTCTTTTGTATGCCCGCTTCTTCGACCCGAAGCGTTATGATCTTGCTTCGGTTGGTCGTTACAAAGTGAATAAGAAGCTGAGCCTTAAGACCCGGCTTTTGAATCAGGTTTTGGCAGAAACACTGGCCGATCCTGATACTGGTGAAGTTATTGCGCAAAAGGGCACCAAGGTTGATCGTCAAGTGATGGACAAGTTGGCACCATATCTTGACCGCGACGATTTCAAGACCATCACCTACCAACCTTCCGATCAAGGCGTTGTCACTGATCCGATCGAATTACAGAGTATCAAAGTATACTCACAAGTGACCCCTGATAAAGAAATCAATTTGATTGGTAACGGTCATATTGGTAAAAAAGTGAAGCACATCGTCCCAGCTGATGTTTTGGCATCAATGAACTACTTCCTGAATCTTCAGGAAGGCTTGGGTTCAATTGATGACATTGATCACTTGGGTAACCGGCGGATTCGTTCTGTTGGTGAACTGTTGCAAAACCAATTCCGGATCGGGCTTTCTCGGATGGAACGTGTTGTCCGTGAGCGGATGTCCATTCAAGATACCGCTACGGTAACGCCGCAACAATTGATCAACATTCGGCCAGTTGTAGCTTCTATCAAGGAATTCTTCGGCAGTTCCCAACTGTCGCAGTTTATGGATCAGACGAATCCGCTTGGTGAGTTAACGCATAAGCGTCGTCTGTCTGCTCTTGGACCTGGTGGGTTGACGCGTGACCGTGCCGGTTATGAAGTCCGGGACGTTCACTACACCCATTATGGCCGTATGTGTCCGATTGAAACGCCTGAAGGCCCGAACATCGGGTTGATTAACAGTCTTGCTTCTTATGCGGTTGTTAATCCTTATGGTTTTATTGAAACGCCATATCGTCGTGTTTCTTGGGATACGCATAAAGTTACCGACAAAATCGACTATTTGACTGCCGATGAAGAAGATAACTACATCGTTGCGCAGGCGAACTCGCCTTTGAACGACGATGGTTCCTTTGTTGACGAAACCGTTCTGGCTCGTCACAAGGATAACAACATTGAAATCTCTCCAGACAAAGTTGACTACATGGACGTTTCACCTAAACAGGTTGTTGCGGTCGCAACGGCTTGCATTCCTTTCTTGGAAAACGATGACTCCAACCGTGCTTTGATGGGTGCGAACATGCAACGTCAGGCTGTGCCGTTGGTTAATCCGCATGCCCCACTTGTTGGGACTGGGATGGAATACAAGGCAGCCCATGACTCCGGGACAGCGGTTTTGGCTAATAACGCTGGTACCGTTGAATATGTTGATGCTAAGCAAATTCGGGTTCGTCGTGAAGATGGCGCCTTGGATGCCTACAACTTGATGAAATTCAAGCGTAGTAACGCCGGTAAAAACTACAACCAGCGGCCAATCGTGACCATCGGCGATCATGTTGATGTTGACGAAATCATCGCTGATGGACCAGCCATGCAAAATGGTGAATTGGCATTGGGACAAAACCCAATCATCGCCTTCATGACTTGGAACATGTACAACTACGAAGATGCGATTGTGCTCTCCGAACGACTCGTTAAAGATGATGTTTACACCTCAATCCATATTGAAGAATATGAATCTGAAGCACGTGACACCAAGCTTGGACCTGAAGAAGTAACGCGTGAAATTCCAAACGTCGGTGAAGAAGCCCTTAAGGATCTGGATGAATTTGGTGTCGTTCGTGTTGGTGCTGAAGTGCGTGACGGTGATATTTTGGTCGGCAAGGTTACACCTAAGGGCGTTACTGAATTGTCAGCTGAAGAACGGTTGCTGCATGCGATCTTTGGTGAGAAAGCACGTGAAGTACGTGACACCTCGCTGCGGGTTCCTCATGGCGGCGGCGGGATCATTCAAGACGTTAAGATCTTTACTCGTGAAGCCGGCGATGAGCTGTCTCCTGGTGTGAATATGATGGTCCGCGTTTATATTACGCAGAAGCGGAAGATTCAGGTCGGTGATAAGATGGCCGGTCGTCACGGGAACAAAGGGACGGTTTCCGTTGTTGTGCCTGAAGAGGACATGCCATACTTGCCAGACGGTACCCCAGTTGACATTTGCTTGTCACCAATGGGTGTGCCAAGTCGTATGAACATCGGACAGGTGCTGGAATTGCATCTGGGGATGGCTGCACGTAACTTGGGCATTCATGTTGCAACGCCTGTTTTTGATGGCGCCAACGATAAAGATCTGTGGGCAACCGTTAAGGAAGCCGGTATGGCATCTGATGGTAAGTCTGTCTTGTATGACGGTCGAACTGGTGAACCATTCGAAAACCGTGTTTCTGTCGGAATCATGTACTACATGAAACTGTCTCACATGGTTGACGATAAGATTCATGCTCGTTCCATTGGACCTTACAGTTTAGTTACCCAACAGCCACTTGGTGGTAAAGCTCAGTTTGGTGGTCAGCGTTTTGGTGAAATGGAAGTTTGGGCCCTTGAAGCTTATGGCGCGGCTTATACTTTGCAGGAAATCCTGACGTACAAGTCCGATGACGTGGTTGGCCGGGTTAAGACTTATGAAGCCATCGTTAAGGGCGAACCGATTCCTAAGCCGGGTGTACCAGAATCCTTCCGTGTGCTTGTCAAAGAATTGCAAGCACTGGGTCTGGATATGAAGGTCCTTGGCGCGGATAAAAAAGAAATTGAACTGCGGGACATGGACGACGACGAGGATGACATTGTTTCTGTCGATGCCTTGGCGAAGTTTGCTGCTCAGCAGGAAGAAAAGAAGGCTCACGAAGCCGCAGCACAAGCAACTGACGGTAAGTCTGCCAACAGTACCGACGATAAGAAATAGGAGGTTAGCCCTTTGATTGATGTCAATAAGTTTGAAAGTATGCAAATCGGCTTAGCCTCGCCAGATAAAATCCGTAGCTGGTCCTATGGGGAAGTTAAAAAACCTGAGACCATCAACTACCGGACGTTAAAACCTGAGCGGGACGGCTTGTTCGATGAACGCATCTTCGGACCGACCAAGGACTGGGAATGTGCCTGTGGCAAGTACAAGCGGATTCGTTATAAGGGAATCGTTTGTGATCGCTGCGGTGTTGAAGTTACTCGTTCCAAGGTTCGCCGTGAGCGGATGGGTCATATCGAACTAGCCGCACCGGTTACCCACATCTGGTACTTCAAGGGCATCCCAAGTCGGATGGGTCTGGTACTGGACATGTCACCGCGGTCACTCGAAGAGATCATTTATTTTGCGTCCTACGTTGTGATCGATCCTGGCGATACGCCGATGGAGAAAAAGCAGCTCCTGACCGAACGTGAATATCGTGAAAAACGCGAAGAATACGGTCAAACCTTCAATGCCAAGATGGGTGCTGAAGCCATCAAGGAATTGTTGCAGGATGTTGAGCTTGATAAAGAAGTTGCCGAATTAAAGGAAGACTTGAAGTCAGCCCAAGGCCAAAAGCGGACCCGTGCGATTCGCCGGTTGGATATTCTGGATGCCTTCAAGGAATCCGGTAATGATCCAGCTTGGATGGTCATGGACACGATCCCAGTTATCCCACCGGATCTGCGGCCAATGGTTCAACTTGAAGGTGGCCGTTTTGCCACTTCCGATCTGAACGACTTGTATCGACGGGTTATCAACCGAAATAATCGGTTGAAGCGCCTGCTTGATCTCAATGCGCCAAGTATCATTGTTCAAAACGAAAAGCGGATGCTGCAGGAAGCGGTTGATGCTTTGATTGATAATGGTCGTCGTGGCCGTCCGGTTACGGGGCCAGGTAATCGCCCGCTCAAGTCCCTGTCACACATGCTGAAAGGGAAGCAAGGCCGGTTCCGTCAGAACTTGCTTGGTAAGCGTGTCGATTACTCCGGCCGTTCCGTTATTGATGTCGGCCCATGGCTGAAGTTCTATCAATGCGGTGTACCACGTGAAATGGCATTGGAACTGTTCAAGCCATTTGTGATGCGTGAATTGGTTAAGCGCGACATGGCTAGCAACATCAAGAATGCTCGTCGCAAGATTGATCGCCAAGATGATGATGTTTGGGACGTGCTTGAAGATGTCATCAAGGAACGTCCAGTGCTGTTGAACCGTGCACCTACCTTGCATCGACTTGGGATTCAGGCATTTGAACCTGTCCTTGTTGATGGGAAGTCCATCCGGTTGCACCCGCTGGTCTGCGAAGCTTATAACGCTGACTTTGATGGGGACCAGATGGCGATCCATGTACCGCTATCTGACGAAGCGATGGCTGAAGCACGGATGCTGATGTTGGCTGCACACCATATTTTGGCACCAAAAGATGGCAAGCCAATCGTTACGCCATCACAGGACGTTGTGCTGGGTAACTACTACCTGACCATGGAACAAAAAGGCCGCGAAGGTGAAGGCATGATCTTTAAGGACACCAACGAAGTGTTGATGGCCTTGCAAAACGGTTATGTCCACTTGCACAGCCGCATCGGGATTGCGACTAATTCCTTTACGGACAAGCCGTTTACCGATGATCAGAAACAAAAGATCATGGTCACCAGTGTTGGTAAGGCGATCTTTAACGAGATTATGCCGAAAGACTTCCCATATTTGAATGAACCGACGCAGGATAACATCGTCAATGGTGTGCCGGATAAGTATTTCATCGATAAGGGTGAAGACATCAGCGACTACCTTGAAGATGCACCGTTAATCGATCCATTCAAGAAAGGCTTCCTGTCTGACATCATTGCGCAAGTCTTCAAGGTCTATAAAGTTCAACGGACCAGTGACTTGCTGGATGATATGAAGACTTTGGGCTATACGCAGTCCACTAACTCTGGCTTGACTGTCGGGATCGCGGACATTACTAACTTGAAGGAAAAGCCTGAAATTGTCGAAGCTGCCCATAAGAAGGTTGCCACTGTTTCCAAGCAGTTCCGTCGTGGGTTGATTACCGACGAGGAACGGCATGATCGGGTTATCCAGATCTGGAATGATGCCAAAGATGATATTCAGCAGAAGCTGGTTGATTCGTTTGACCCGAACAACCCAATTTCGATGATGTCCGATTCAGGTGCTCGTGGTAACATTTCTAACTTTACACAGCTTGCCGGCATGCGTGGTCTGATGGCTGCGCCAAACGGTGGGATGATGGAAGTGCCTGTTATCTCGAACTTCCGTGAGGGCCTGTCCGTCATGGAAATGTTCATGTCAACTCACGGTGCTCGTAAAGGGATGACCGATACGGCGCTGAAGACGGCTGATTCAGGTTACCTGACTCGGCGGCTGGTTGATGTTGCACAGGATGTCATTGTTCGTGAAGAGGACTGCGGTACCGACCGTGGCTTAGTTGTCAGTGCTATCCGTGAAGGTAATGAAATGATCGAACCGCTGTATGATCGACTGGTTGGTCGTTTCACCATGAAGGATGTGCTGGATCCGAAGAGTGGCGAAGTACTCGTCAAGCGCAATACCTTGATGGACGAAGATACTGCTCAGATGATCGTGGATGCCGGGGTTGAATCCGTCACGATCCGTTCGGTCTTCACTTGCAACACCAAACATGGTGTCTGCCAGAAGTGCTACGGTCGTAACATGGCCACTGGCGAACAAGTTGAAGTCGGCGAAGCTGTCGGGACTGTTGCTGCGCAATCTATCGGTGAACCTGGTACCCAGCTGACCATGCGGAACTTCCATACTGGCGGTGTTGCCGGTGGCGAAGATATTACGCAAGGACTGCCTCGTGTTCAGGAAATCTTTGAAGCTCGTAACCCTAAAGGTGAAGCTGTGATTACGGAAGTGACCGGTGAAATTACGGCGATTGACGAAAATCCAGCTGAGCACACACGGGAAATCACGGTCAAAGGTGAAACCGACACCCGGACTTACAGCGTGCCATATGCTTCCAGTGTGGCAGTTGCTGAAGGCGACCACATTAATCGTGGCGAACGCCTGACTGGTGGTTCGATTGATCCTAAGCAATTGATTAAAGTGCGCGATGTCATGGCCACTGAAAATTACCTGCTTTCTGAAGTTCAGAAAGTTTACCGTATGCAAGGTGTTGATATCGGCGATAAGCACGTTGAAGTGATGGTCCGCCAGATGTTGCGCAAGATCCGGGTTATGGATCCAGGCGACACCAACATCTTGCCAGGAACCTTACTCGATATTGCTGACTTTAAGGAAAAGAATACGCAGGCAATTATCAGTGGCGGTATCCCTGCTACTGGCCGGCCAGTTCTACTGGGGATCACCAAGGCTTCCTTGGAGACCAACAGTTTCCTGTCTGCCGCTTCCTTCCAGGAAACGACACGGGTATTGACCGATGCCTCGATTCGCGGCAAGAACGATCCGCTGATCGGTTTGAAGGAAAATGTCATCATTGGGAAGATCATTCCGGCTGGTACCGGGATGGCAACGTATCGACACGAAGAACCAAAGAGTGTCGGCACCGTTTCCGACAGTGTCTATTCGATTTCAGACATCGAAAAGCAAATGAAAGCAAAAGACGGCCAGCAAGGCGATACGGACAAAAAGTAATCGCGTGAACTGACAGTTAAATCAAAAAGAAGCGGCGTAAACATCTGAAAAGATGCTTGCGCCGCTTTTTTGGTGAGCGCGAGTAGGAGCGTTTAGAAACTGGAACATAAGGACCTTGAAGCTCAATGACTGGTCACTGAGCTTCAAGGTCCTTACGTGTAGGTTTCTGCGACTGCGAGCGCGTTATAGTCCGCCATTGACCAGAGCAAAGCACGCATAACCAGCCGCTAAATGACTGATCATTGGCAAACTCGGCGGGCGGGCAACTATCCAATGCAGGCAGGCGGTTCCGCAAGCAATCAGTGTCACGATTAACGCCGCCTCGAGTCGTAAAACGCAGGCCAGCAAGGCAATTAACATCACATCCGCACTCCCAAGCCCTTGCGACACAACGGCTAAACCGCCAATCATGACAGCAAGTAGCATCATGCCGAAAAGGTCATAGGGAAAACAAACCAGCAAAGTCAAACACCAACCAGTAAAGCTAAAGAAAGGAACCGTTCGCTCATGCCAGTCAGCCACGCTAAAGATGATTAAGCCTGAGGCAAGCAAAAAAGTTAACCAAGTATGGATGCTTAATCCAAAGAGGACGGCTAATAGACAGTGAAAGCAACGGGTTGCCAAGCAGTGCTGACGAACTAAGTACAGAACAATGAGCAAAAGTACAGTTATTAGCATAGCATTCACCTCTTCATGAAGCAGATTTCGCATTTGCTTTTCTTCTTGCACAAGTAAAAAGCAGATGATAATGGGCTAAAAAAGCTCTATTGTTAACGCTGTCAACTTCTGGGAAAATCGATATTTAATAAACCTGTCTAACAGTACATTTTTTAACTGGCTGCAACACCTGATATGTAAGGATTTAAAAGCAAATCACCACTAGGCGAAAAGAATAAACATAAGCATATATATTTAATCAATATTCTTTATAATCCCTTCAATATTTATAGAAATGTTATACAATGATATTGAGCGGAGTGTAAATTAATGTATCCATAAATTATAGGTTAATGGTCTCAGGGGGAGATACCAAGTAGGTTTGTAAAGAGGAGGAAGAGGAGAAAAATGAGAGAGTTAGGTGGCAAGAAAACCGGGCACTTCATGCTTAAAGTGGGGATTTACTTAACGGTGATCCTTGGCATGATTGTACAACTGATTTCGCCAGCACTAGCCCTTGCAGCCGAAAATCCGACACAGGCAGTGACTGGTACGCTCACGATCAAGAACCAAGATGAACAAGGATCACCGCTAAACGGCGCTAAGTATGAGATTCAAAATGAATCGCATCAGGTAGTGGCGAATAGCGAGATTAGTAAGGACGGCCAGGCGACGGTACCAAACTTGCCGGTCGGAAATTACACGGCAACCGAAAAACAGTCTGTTTCCGGTTACACAGCTCTTGAGCAGACGAAAAATTTCAGTGTCACGGCATCGGGCAATGTGACACTACTGTTTAAGAGTCGCGCATCAGCCACACTTGATAGCGGCAGCGGCAGCGGCAGCGGCAGTAGCAGTAGTACAGCCGCAAAACCAGCGGAAGCGAAGACGCCAGAAGCTGAAAAAAGCGCGACACCGGACGCAAAGGCCGATACTGAGCTGCCCAATATTTTCACGAAGGTGGCACTGAAGGACGGCAATGATCAGCCTTTGGGAACGGAAGTCGATCAGCAAAGTGCTGTGAAGATGGAGATGACCTTTACACTACCGGCAACGAGCACCCCGTTTCCGGCAGGGGCATCCTTTACAACGACCTTGCCAAAGGAGCAGATTGCTTTTCCTGAAAGTGGCGGCGGCAATTTTTCCGGTGATGTCGCCTCGTACTATTTTGACGCAATCACAGGACAGCTGACGATCAAACTTTTGAAAGCCACGAGTAATGGTTCTTGGTTAGTGCATATTGCAGCAAGCTTTAAGGCTTTAACTGCTAATGATTCACTCAATCAGACACTGGTTTTCCATACAAAAGATCAGGACACAAAGTTTCCAATCACGTTTAGGTCGAATGCCAAGCCGGTGGTGGTGTATGCGCCTACGACGACACCACAAAGCTTGAATCCGACTGGCATTGCTGGGACCGCGAAGTTTAATTTAAACGGGAACGAAACCAGCAAAACCGATCCGACAAAGTGGGACAGTGATCCGGCTAAACGGTCAAAGAACGCTGACATGGCATTGACACTGACGGCACGAGGCAGCGGAACAGATTATCTCAAATCGCTGACCTTTAGCGACAGCGATCTGGCGAAGATCAAGGTCTCGTTGGCACCAGTCAATATTCTCGGCGGCTTTTCTGAAGAACTTAAGCCGTTAGTCGCCGGCCAAGATTTTCATGCTGTTTTATCGGATGACAAACGAACGGTTAAGATTTATCTGACAGGCGGCTTTAAAAAGACAACTGGGTATCAAGTAGATTACACGGCCACGATTGACCGATCTTTAGACGATACCGGGAAAGTGGGTAGTGCCTTAGTTGAAGGCTATCGCTACTTAACTGGTTCACAGACGCATGATGGTTATGACTATGATAGTGTCACCATGCGCAACTCCGGCGTGGCGGTCACCAAATCTGGCGATATCACCAATAATTTCCGAGCACTTAACTGGAAAATTAATTGGAATTACAGCATGGACACCATGAAAGCTGGCGCCACGCTGACGGACCGCTTTGGCAAGCAAACCAGCGGGAAAGATGAGCATGATCAACCCAACATCGAGACAGATGGCAATCAAACCTTAGACACGAAGTCCCTGAAGGTCTTTCAAGTCACGTTTGACGAGTGGGCAACGCCGAGTGTTTCCAAGGTCGACATCGCGCAGTACTTTAAGCTCACTGAAAAAGGCGACGGCGAGTTCACACTAACTTATCTTGGCGGCGGCGATCTCCCGGAAAATGCTTCTTTCCAGATTCAATATCAAACGAAACTGAAGAACACACCGAAAAATGGCGACAACTTAACCAATATTGTGAATGATCAGAAGAATCATTACGATCATGCGACCTATCCAGTTAGGCTGCCAAGCGGGATTACAAAAGTAGGCGGCAAGATTGATGCCTACAATGGTCAAATGACGTGGCGGATCAATGCCAACCGCGTTTTCCGGAACATGAAGAATGGTAAAATCTTCGACCTTTTCCCGGATGGGGTCGATAAGCTGGACAACGATCCAACGGCCGATAACATCAACACCATCTCCGGTGAAAATGTCTCAGCAAATGTTGACGACGGCGCTAATGACGGTATTCTTGTCTACGCCCAGAATCCGGACGGCGCAAGAACGTTGCTGAAGCCGAGGACTGATTACGATATGAGTACCCAAGACGCTGACGTTCAATCTGCAGTTAAGCAATATAACGACAAGGATAAGACAAATCCGATTAATGCGAATGGTCAGGAAAAAGGCATTCGCGGCTTTGTCGTCACGCTCAAAGGGGCGTATGCAGAAACAGATTCGCAAATTGTGATTTATACGCATACTAAGCTGGACATGTTGAAGCTAGGCCAAGTCGGTCACGACCCAGACGCTTTGAAAAAGGCTTTAAATAATCGCGCATTTTTCTTCTTTGACTTGCCACCAGGTGATGATGACGTTGCCAGCGGTGATAGTAGTAGTACACCAACACCAGAAGAAGGGGCCTTTAGCGGAGCCTTGAAGAATTCTTGGAGTGATGCGCCCGATACCCAGTATTGGGGTGTCTTGGTTAATCAATTGGGGCTTCCATATGGCCACATGCACCTGACCGATATTTTGCCGCGGTTTGATGGCGTTAATTACGAGTTGATTCCTGATTCGATTAAATTCTATGAAGTCACGGGACCAGACGGAGTTGATCCATCGAACACAGGTGATCCAGCTTCTTCTAACGATGTGAAAGAAATCAAGACGAGCCCATATTATGGAACCGGTGGCTGGTCATCAACAGCACTTAAAGCTGAGGATGCAGCACAGCAACATCTGTTACCAACCAACACGCCAAATACGTGGCTCAAGAACAATCCAAACTTAGCACAACAATTGGATTTTGATTTTCCAAATATTGGTACGGGGCGTGTTTGGGTTGTTTTCAAGACGATGCGCGCTAACCAGTGGAACTATAACGATCCTAACTTCGCCAACAATGCGACTGTGACAGATACCGAACCGACCACGGCAATTCCTACTTTCAACCCGTCAGCTTCGAAGTCGGCGCAAAGTTATTGGACACCAATTAGTAAAACTGTCAGTGCTGACGCCAAGTTGAAAAATGTCTTGAATTGGCAGGTAAAGCTGATCAATATCCAAGATAAATATCGGCCGATGGTGAATCCAATCATTGAGGACACCTTGGATCCAAGAGGTACTGGGGCGGAAATCAATGCCACCAGTTTTGTCGTGAAATTGAAGGTTGGCATTGCCGATCCGATCACGTTAAAAGAAGGGGATGATTATACCCTTGCCTTAGATGGCAATAAATTTACGATTACCTTTAAGCGGACTTTTGGGAATCTGACGCAAGAGGCCAATAGCCCACTTAATAATTACCAAGTAAGCGTCGACTATGCCACCAGTAGCAAGAACTCAGGATGGGTATACAATTCGAGTAGCGTTGAATGGGATGGCGGCCAAACGACTCAAAAGCCAAGTGATGGTGTCCCTCCTGATGCCCGAATAGCAAACGCAAATGGGTATTTGCCTTATTGGGGTTCCGGTATCAGCGGCGAGACCCTCACGCAATTAGCCAACTTAGTGGTTGAAAAGAAGGATAGCGTCAGTGGCACGCCAATTCCGGGCGTTAAGTTCCGCTTAAGTGACGGCACCCATACATTTGAAGCCACCACAAAACTTGATTCGGCCACGAATAAAGCACTGGCAACCTTCCAAGGACTGCCAATTGGGATTGACTATACGTTGACGGAACTCAGTACGCCAGCTGGGTATAAGCCATTGGCACCACAGACCATTCGTTTGAACGCAACTTCCGACACAGGCACGGCGATTCAAACGGAAGCGGTTGAAAACGAGCCTTATCAGATCACGCTGTCGAAGTATGACAACCGCGCTAATGGCCAATCAGAAACAGATAACAAACACTATCTGCTTCCCGGCGCCACTTATGACTTAGTGGATACCGATACGCAGAAAACATTGAAGTCGGGCATGAAGACCAACGCTGATGGCAAAATCACTATCGGAACGGCTAGCAGCTTTTCAGGTCAGTATGCTGGCGACAAGTTCACCCCTGACTTGAAAGATGGTGAATACGTCCTTGAAGACTTGAAGCCAGGCAATTACAAGCTGGTTGAAACGCAAGCCCCAGATCATTATCGCGGGGATGCACATGATCAGGCAACAATTACCAGCGGGCCTGACAAACAAGTTTGGGAAGATAGTCTGAAAGCCGGCAGTGTGGCGGCAATCATTTCTAACAAGGCACCGTCCGCTACAGTGACGGCGTATAACCAGAAGAAACCTGGTCAACTGGACATCAAGAAGCAGGCAGAAACGATCACTGGCGACAAGTTCCCTGATCGCCAGCCAATGACCGGCGCCGAATTTAAGCTTTATCGTTACGGCGATGACGGCAAGGTTGATCAAAGCAAATCTTGGGACGCAACGATCATTAGCCAAGATGGTACCTTTATCTTCGATTCACCTGATTTGTATGAAGGTAAGTATCAGTTAGTCGAAACCAAAGCGCCTGAAGGTTATGTCATCCCCGATGACCTTGCCAAAGGTGTTGACGTTAATATCACTGGTGACGAGACGCTGAAGCTGCCGACGATCACGGAGCCAGTTTACCGACGCGCCTTGCAAGTGGCTAAGACGGATGGCAACTTCGGCAACCCAATTGCCGGCATCACGTACGCGTTGTATCAAAATGATGGTACTGAGATCGCCAAGGATTTAGTCACGGATGACAATGGTCAGGTCAACTTGCCATTTAATTTACCAGCAGGCAAGTACTATATTCAGGAAACCAAGAGCTTACCGCCATATAGGCCAAACAGCGACAAGCATCCGTTTGAAGTGAAACAGACAGATCAAACTCAGACGGCAGGCGATTTGGCAACCGAGAATAAAGAGCATCCGATTAAAGTCAATGTGACTAATTATCAAGTCAAAACCCTGAATGTCAAAAAGGTTGATCGCATGTACGCAACTCATGGGTTGCCAGGTGCCGTCTTCCGGCTGACGAATAGTGCTGGTTACAGCCGCGACGTGACGACAGATGAAAACGGGATTGCTTCATTTGGCGATTTGTTGCTGGGCAGTTACTCGCTGACTGAAATCAAGGCACCGGCTGGGTATCGGCTGGACAACACGGTGTATCCAATTGCGTTGTCATCTGCCGAAACGCCGACAGCGATTACGGTTAATAAGGAGATTGCTGACGATCCTTATCAGGTTAATCTGACGAAATACGATAATCGCGTCAAGAAGGATGATCCGGCGAGTCAAAAGAAGTATCTGTTACCAAACGCAGTATACAAACTTGTCGACGTGACGGCCAACAAGACCTTAAAGGCCGATATGAAGACCAATGCTGATGGCCAACTGACCTTTGGCGCGGCAAGCAGTTTTGACTCGCCGCTCAAGGATGGCGAATACGCAATTGAAGGGTTGAAGCCGGATACCTCATATCGGCTGGTCGAAACGGAAGCTCCTGAACATTATGAAGGGGATGCTGCTGACCAAGCCAACGCGACAAGCGGCACCCAGAAACAGGCGTGGGAAGACAACTTAGCGGCTGGCAGTGTTGATTTCACTATCAAGGCTGATCAGACGCAAGTGAAGCTGACCGCAACGAACCAAAAGAAACCGGGTCAGCTGGATCTTAAGAAACAAGCTGAAACCATCAAGGATGACCAGTTCCCTGATCGTCAACCAATGACTGGCGCTGAATTTAAGCTTTATCGTTATGACGAAGCTGGCAAAGTTGATCGCAGCCGGTCATGGGACGCTACTATCACTAACAATGACGGCACCGTCTCCTTTAAGGATTCAGATTTATATGAAGGCCAATACCAACTGGTTGAAACTAAAGCACCCGATGGTTACGTTATCCCTGATCACCTTGCCAAAGGTGTTGACGTCAACATCACTGGTGATGAGACCCTGAAGTTACCGACCATCACGGAGCCGGTTTACCGCCGTGCTTTGCAGGTAGCTAAGACCGATGGCAACTTTAACAATCCAATTGCTGGCATTACGTACGCGTTGTATCGCGAAGACGGCACTGAGTTAGCCAAGGATTTGGTGACAGACAAAAATGGCCTAGTCAATGTCCCGTTTAGTCTGCCAGTTGGTCATTATTATATTCAGGAAACGAAGACCTTGCCGCCATATCGGCCAAATACGGACAAACATGCTTTTGAAGTCAAGCAGACTGATCAAACGCAAACGGCCAGCAGTTTAGCAACTGAAAATAAGCAACAACCGATTCGAGTCAACGTCACCAACTATCAAGTCAAAACCCTGAATGTCAAAAAGGTTGATCGCACTTTCGCGGCTCATGTGCTGCCGGGTGCCGTTTTCCGGCTGACCAACAGTGCCGGCTACAGTCGTGACATCACCACTGACGAAAACGGGCTGGCCTCATTCGGCGATCTCCTACTCGGCAGCTATTCGTTGACAGAAGTGAAGGCACCAGCTGGGTATCGGTTGGACAAGACCGTTCATGCGATCACCTTATCCTCAGCGATCACGCCGACACCGATCACCATCGACAAGCAAATTGCCGATGATCCTTATCAGGTCACCTTAACCAAGTACGATAACCGGGTTAAGAAGACCGATGATGCGGCAACACGCAAGCAGTATCTGTTGCCGGGAGCGACGTATAAGCTTGTGGATGCCGTAACCAACAAAACGTTGAAGGCCGACATGAAGACCAACACTGATGGGCAATTGACCTTTGGCGCAGCAAGCAGCTTTGACACCTCACTCAAGGATGGCGAATACGCGATCGAAGGGTTGAAACCGGACAATTCATATCGCCTAGTCGAAACCCAAGCCCCTGAGCATTATGAAGGGGATGCCGCTGATCAAGCTAACGCGACAAGCGGCGTCCAGAAGCAACGATGGGAAGATAGTTTGGCCGCTGGTAGTGTCGATTTCACCATCAAGACTGATCAAACCCAGCTGAAGCTGACCGCAACTAACCAGAAGAAGGCTGGCCAAATCATTGTGACGAAGAAGGCGGACACCACAACCGATGATCGCTTCCCGGGCAAAATGACCATGATTGGCGCCCAATTTGCGATGTATCGTTATCGTGAAGACGGCACGGTTGATCACAGTCACGCATGGACAACAACGATCACCAACCAGAATGGCATTGTGACCTTCAATGATCATGATCTTTATGAAGGTAAGTATCTGCTGGTTGAAACGCAGGCACCACGCGGCTACGTTATCCCAGATGATCTGGCCAAGGGGATTGATGTGAACGTCAAGGGCGACCAAAAAGTTGCTCTTGATCCGATTATCGAACCCGAATTTAGACGCGCCATTCAGCTGCAAAAGACGGATGGTAATTTTGGCAATCATTTGGCCGGCATTACCTTTGACTTATATGGTAGCAATGGCAATGTTCTTGCCAAGGATCTTGTCACGGATGAAGTCGGGCAGATCAACCTGCCGTTTAACTTGCCAATCGGCGACTACTACTTTGAAGAAACCAAGACCTTGCCGAAATATGAACTGAATACCGATAAGATCGACTTTAAAGTAGAACAAACCGACCTGACGCAAACCGTGAGCGCGCTAGCAAGCCAGAATAAGCAGCAGCCGGTTACTGTACAGGTTGCCAACTATCAGATCAATTCACTCGTCATCAAGAAGGTGGATGCTGCTGATAGCAATCAAGTCTTAGCAGGGGCCATTTTCCGACTGACAAATGACAAAGGCTATAGCAAGGAATTCACGACTGATGTCAATGGGCTGGTCACCTTTGATAACCTGAAACTGGGTCGTTACTGGCTGACCGAGGTCAAAGCGCCGGCTGGGTACACGATTAATCCGGACTACGCAAAGCCGGTCGCAGTTGATATTAAGAGCGGTGATACAATCCGCATGACAATCGCCGACCAGCGCCATGTTCTGCCAAGTACAGAAGGTGGGAATAATGGTAACGATGTGCGCCATGACCAACCGTCACGCCGCTTACTCTTCGGCAGCTTTGGTGATCGAGATGCGATTACCCTTGTCCTTTTAGGCATCGTGATTCTCGTCATCGCCGGCAGCACCGTGATCCTGCGGCGGCGCAAGCGATCATAATCAATTGACACGAGCTGTTCGAGACTGAACGGCATCACGTTACAGTAGTTCCGCGAGGTGAGTCTTCTAGCCGGAGACTTGCTTTGCGGAGCTATTTTGTTATGGTTAGGGGTATGGCCGTTCGGGGCCGATTAAAGCGGTTGATAAACTGTGTTTATTGAAAAAGTAACAACTTAGTTACAACCGGTGAATCTGCTATTTGAGAACGGCTCACCACTTCTTTGATTGGAACTAAAGTCGGGGGATGCTGATCTTAAAAGGTATGAATTCAAGAATAGAGCCATGAGAGCTGGCAAAGCGGCGAGGGGGCTCAGCCGTGATATTGTTCTTAAACGGGTGGTTTTCCCGTTTTAGAACAAGGCCAGACTTTGAAATCGTGCGGGCTTTGCGCGAGTTCAAAGCTGTGCCCACAGCTCTAGCTTCGCGGTCGCCAGCCCTCCTCGCCGCGTAGCCAACTCGGACAATCGAGAACACGCGACTCAAATAGAACTAATACAAATCTTTGAGTTTGTCGCGCGAGTCACCCCGCTCTTTCTTTTTCTCTTGACACTCAGCCGCAAAGGATAGTACACTATCAAAGGTGCTTTTTTCCAGTTTATTCGGGTTGCCCGGACGTGCTGACTGGGTTAAGAGCCGTTGCCGTTCGGTTGGCCATTTTTTTATCAGAAAAAATGAACCGCCTGGATGTGTGGACTTATAAAATGATGTAAATTAAGGAAGGAGAAGCTTAATGCCTACTATTAATCAATTAGTTCGCCAAGGTCGTAAATCAATTTCAACCAAGTCAGACTCTCCTGCGTTGAACTTCGGTTACAACAGCAAGAAGAAGAGCCTTACCAATAACCCAGCACCGCAAAAACGTGGGGTGGCAACTCGTGTCGGTACCATGACACCGAAGAAGCCAAACTCCGCATTGCGGAAATATGCCCGTGTTCGTCTGTCTAACTTAATTGAAGTGACAGCTTACATTCCGGGTATTGGCCATAACTTGCAAGAACATAGTGTTGTCTTGATCCGTGGCGGCCGTGTTAAGGACTTGCCAGGGGTTCGTTATCACATTGTTCGTGGTGCGCTTGATACGGCTGGTGTTGACGGCCGGATGCAGGGTCGCTCCAAGTACGGTGCAAAGCGCCCTAAGAAGAAGTAATTCACGATCAACATTAAAGATCGCTATTAAAAATTTTTAGATCCGCTATGTGCGGTATAGACAGAGCGTGAGCTGGTGCGGTAGAAACCGGAGCATAAGTGGGCTTGGGCGTGATGGTCGGTTTTTGACCATTGCGACCAAGGTCCTTATGTGCAGGTTTTTGCGCCAGCGAGCGCGTTTAAGAGGAGGCAAAGTGCATGCCACGTAAAGGCAGTGTCGCAAAACGTGATGTTTTACCTGATCCAGTTTACAATTCAAAGCTGGTAACTCGCTTGATCAACCACTTAATGATTGATGGTAAGCGCGGGAAGGCATCAACTATTTTATATGATGCATTTGATATGATTAAGAAACAAACCGGGAACGAACCATTGGACGTTTTTGAAGAAGCAATGAAAAACGTTATGCCGGTCTTGGAAGTTAAAGCTCGCCGTATCGGTGGTTCTAACTACCAAGTGCCGATCGAAGTTCGTCCGGATCGTCGGACCACCTTGGGCCTACGGTGGATCGTTCAGTATTCCCGTCAACGCGGTGAACATACGATGGACGAACGCTTGGCTAAAGAAATCATGGACGCCGCTAACAACACCGGTGCCGCAGTGAAGAAGCGTGAAGATACCCACAAGATGGCAGATGCCAACCGGGCATTTGCACATTATCGTTGGTAAGATGATTTGGCTATTATATCCGCGGCTTGGTATATAGTAGCCATTCTTTGTATAAAGCCAGTTGAAACAAGAGAGGAGCAATACGCCACATGGCCAACAAACGTGAATTTCCGTTAGACCGTACCCGTAATATCGGGATCATGGCTCACATCGATGCCGGTAAAACGACCACGACTGAACGGATTTTGTATTATACCGGTAAAATTCATAAAATCGGTGAAACTCATGAAGGAGCTTCACAGATGGACTGGATGCCACAGGAACAGGAACGTGGGATCACCATCACCAGTGCTGCTACTACGGCTTTCTGGAAGGATCACCGGGTCAATATCATTGACACCCCAGGACACGTGGACTTCACGATTGAAGTTGAACGTTCCCTGCGTGTGCTGGATGGTGCGATCACCGTTTTGGATGCCCAATCCGGTGTTGAGCCGCAGACCGAAAACGTTTGGCGTCAAGCAACGACATACGGCGTTCCGCGGTTGGTTTTCGTCAACAAAATGGATAAGATCGGTGCCGACTTCGATTATTCGATGACGACATTGCATGATCGGCTTCAGGCTAACGCTCACGCCGTTCAGATGCCGATCGGTGCCGAGGATAAGTTCGAAGGGGTCATTGACCTGATCGAAATGAAGGCCGATTTGTATGACGAAGATGAATTGGGTACCAAGTGGGACACTGTAGATGTTCCAGATGACTACAAGGAAGCTGCTCAAAAAGCGCATAACGACTTGATCGAAGCCGTTGCTGACGTTGACGACGGCATCATGGACAAGTACCTTGAAGGTGAAGAGATTTCCAATGCTGAATTGAAGGCTGCGATCCGTAAAGCAACCATCAACTTGGAATTCTACCCAGTTTTGGCTGGTTCTGCCTTCAAGAACAAGGGTGTTCAGATGTTGTTGGATGCTGTGATTGATTACTTGCCATCACCACTTGATGTTCGGCCATATCATGCGACCGATCCTGACACTGGCGATGCAGTTGAATTGACCGCTGGCGACGACAAGCCGTTTGCTGCCTTGGCCTTCAAGGTTGCGACTGACCCGTTCGTTGGCCGTCTAACCTACATCCGGGTTTATAGTGGGACGCTTGAAGCCGGTTCTTACGTGCTGAACGCAACTAAAGATAACCGCGAACGTGTTGGTCGTCTGTTGCAAATGCACAGTAATCACCGTGAAGAAATCCCTGAAGTTTTCTCTGGTGATATCGCGGCTGCTATCGGTCTCAAGAACACCACTACTGGTGATTCCTTGACTGATGTTGACCACCCGCTGATTCTTGAATCTCTGGATGTGCCTGATCCGGTTATCCAAGTTTCCATCGAACCTGACTCTAAAGAAGACCAAGATAAGCTGGATGTCGGCTTACAAAAGCTTTCTGAAGAAGATCCAACATTCAAAGCTGAAACCAACCCTGAAACTGGCGAAACATTAATCGCCGGCATGGGCGAATTGCATTTGGACATCATGGTTGATCGTCTGAAGCGTGAATTCAAGGTTGCTGCTAAGGTTGGTGAACCACAAGTTGCTTATCGCGAAACCTTCACTAAAGAAACTTCCGCGCAAGGTAAGTTCGTTCGTCAGTCTGGTGGTAAAGGTCAGTATGGTGATGTTTGGATTGAATTCAGTCCAAACGAAGAAGGCAAAGGCTTTGAATTTGAAAATGCCATTGTCGGTGGTGTTGTTCCTCGTGAATACATCCCAGCTGTTGAGCAAGGTCTGAAGGAAGCCATGGCCAATGGTGTCCTCGCCGGTTATCCATTAATCGACGTTAAGGCTAAGCTTTATGATGGTTCTTACCATGAAGTCGATTCTTCTGAAGCTGCCTTCAAAGTGGCTGCTTCTATGGCATTGAAGAATGCCTCGAAGAGTGCCGGCGCGGTTATCCTTGAACCGATCATGCACGTTGAGGTGGTTGCCCCTGAAGAATATCTTGGCGATGTTATGGGACAAATCACGGCTCGTCGTGGTCGCGTTGAAGGGATGGAAGCCCGCGGGAATGCCCAATTGGTTAACTCCATGGTGCCGCTTGCCGAAATGTTCGGTTATGCAACCACCTTGCGTAGTGCTACCCAAGGCCGTGGTACGTTTACCATGACCTTTGACCACTACGAAGCTGTTCCAAAGAGCATTCAAGCAGAAATCATCAAGAAAAATGGCGGCGGCGTCGCAACCAAAGACTAGTCTTTGATTGTTACCAGCTGCATGAACGACGATGCCTAAAAGGCATCGTCGTTTTTTTCTAAAAGTGCGCCAGAAGTCAAAATCCGGAAATAAGCATGAAAATCGTGAACCTGATTGCTGGGCTTGGGAAAAGATTATAGTATACTGATGTTATTCTATAAGCGTTAGGGGGCGAAGCAGCGTGTCGAGTCAGGAGCGTATTACGACCATTTTATTGCGCTTGCTGCGAGGCGATCAACTCAATAAGCAAGCGCTCATGACAGAATTCAATAAGGATGAATCATCGATTCGCCGTGATATTAGCGTCATCAAACGTGCCTTTGACGATGTGTTCAGTGAACCGGCGCCATTTATTGCTGCAAGTTCTGGGGATTATCGACTCAAGCCAGACCTGCACGCCGCTGGCCGCAGTCTGGACGACGGGCAACTGTTGGCGATTGCCTTGATACTGACGGCTAGCCGTGGCTTGTCGTCCGTAGAAATGAAGCAACTAATGGCACAATTATTACCAGCCGGACCCGAGCACAAAGGATTGGATCGGCTTACCAAAAATCCAGTTTTTGAGTATCGTGGTGTCCCCAAAATATCGTTGACTAATCGGTTGGCCCGATTGAGCCAAGCTATCGTTAATCACGAACTGATCAGCTTTGATCACGTGTATCACGGCGAAATGCGGCACTTTGACCGGCGACTGCCAACCGGCTTGTTTTTTGGCGATCTCTTCTTCTATCTTATTGTCGATGGCAGCGATGAACAGGCGGATGATGATCCAGACGAGGGCAAATTCGTCCGATTTCGGCTCGACTATATGCGCAATATTACCTATCATCGTCAGCAGCCGACCCATGATCATGATGAGCGATTCCGCGGGGGACGCTTACAGAATCACACGTGGTATCCGTATCTAGGCAAACCGATCAATTTGGAAATTCTCTACAGTTATGATCCGCAGTTTGTCCTTGATCGCTTTCCCGAGGCCATTGTTGATTGGAAAAATGTCCGTGATCGTCCGTTTATTAAGAATCCATACGCAAGAAAGGTTTATCACATTACGATTCCGGTTAACGATGGTTTTGGCGTCCGGATGTGGCTCCAAGGGCAAGGGGATCTCGTAAAAGTCCTGGCTCCCAAACATATTCGTGATTATGTGGTTTGGGTCTTGCGTAAAAGTTTGAAGAATTATCAAAACGAAGATGATACTGGCAAGTATTTATAGCAGTTGTGCAGCCGGGTTTGCGAATGAATGCAGACTCGGTTTTTTGCTGAGGGCGAACCAACCCGATTTCTGGGAAGGCAAGCGCATGATGACGGCGTGATGTGAACACATATTCTCGTATGCCTTATTATATGAGATCGGCATCATTAAACAGGTAAAGGTGGCCAAAGTTGACTGCCGACAAAAAGGCAGAATTTTTTTGGCAATGCTTGATAATTGCATAAGGAAAAGGTACGGTGAATATGTAAATAATAATCATTCTAAAAATGGAGGTAATATCATGAGCTATATTGGCCAACATTTACCGGCGTTTAAGTTGAACGCCTATCAACATGGCGATTTCCATGAAGTCAGTGATACTGATCTTAAGGGCAAGTGGGCAGTGATTTGTTTCTACCCTGCCGATTTTTCTTTCGTTTGCCCGACAGAACTTGGCGACTTGCAAGATCACTATGAGCGGTTCCAAGCTGTTGGAGCTGAAGTCTATTCTGCTTCTGAGGATACCGAGTTTGTACATATGGCATGGGCCGAGGCGAGTCCCACCATTAAGAAGATTCAATACCCAATGCTTGCCGATCCTGCAGGTAAACTGGCAACGGCGTTGGATGTTCGTGACGAAGCTAGCGGTCAAGCCTTCCGTGGGACTTTTATCATTGATCCCGATGGTGTGATTCAGGCCTATGCCGTCAATAACTTTGGTATTGGCCGTAATGCCGATGAGATTCTACGGACTTTGCAAGCGGCACAATTCGTTGCTGCTCACGGCGATCAGGTTTGCCCAGCTAACTGGCAACCGGGCGCTAAGACACTGACACCAGGGGCAGACTTGGTTGGCAAGATTTAAAACGGTGCTTTGATCAGCTAACAGTGAATATATCAGCGCTTGGCTAATCAGCGACGCACGCAAAAAAGGAACCGCAATGATTTTCGCTGCGGTTCCTTTTTTGCGTGTATAAACTAATATAGAAGAAACGAGAAAAAAACAAAGTTAAAAGTGTTGGTCAATATCAACGTTTTTACCATCCTGCGACTGTTTGAAATCGCCACTGACAAACGAAAACACCGTGAGTACACCGGCTAATACCAAAATGGCCAAGGTTAAAAGCAGGGTTTCAGTCCCGCGGTCATGCAGCACGAGCAGTTGGCGTAAGATGGCGGTCATTGAAATTAAAATAAGGTAGCGGATAGGAATGTGATGACCTTCCTCAATGTAGCGAACCAGCATGATCACAAATTCAAAGAGCATGAAGAAGCTGGTAACTTCCTGAATGACTTTGCCAAACAAAGCAGTCGAAAGTGGTTGAAGGATCAGACTACCGATATCGAGAATGTAGCGTAGCATAAAAATTACCACGACAATGGCTAAAAAACCGAGTAGAATATCTAAAGTTGAGTTGACGAGCTTTTTGTAATGGTCAAATTTCATCAACTGCCTCCCTTCTTTCTATGGTTATTCAAAAGTTAAGGCTTTAATTTGAATTTAGCACAAGCAGCTGTTCAAAGGAATAAGTTTGCTTCTGACATATTTTTTGTAAACCGAAAGAAAACCTTGTAATGGCGGGGGAGATTTTGTATACTATCAAGAGTGCTGTTTCTCAAAGGGGACAACTATGCACTTGGTTCCAAAGGTGAACCAGAGTAGCGCGGATGTGAGAGGTTGCGACACGCCCGGCCGCTTTGCCACGGCAGCGTGTTGGTAATTTTCACGGAGCTAGTCTACTAACTGATAATAGACGAAGGAGGTCACACAATGGCAAAACAAAAGATTCGGATCCGGCTTAAGGCTTATGAACACCGGATTCTCGATCAATCCGCAGACAAGATCGTGGAAACTGCAAAGCGCACAGGCGCAACAATTTCAGGCCCGATCCCTCTGCCAACGGAACGTACACTTTACACGGTTCTACGTTCCCCGCATAAGTACAAGGATTCACGTGAACAATTCGAAATGCGGACGCATAAACGTCTGATCGATATTGTTAACCCAACACCGAAGACAGTTGATGCTTTGATGAAGCTCGACTTGCCAAGCGGCGTCGATATCGAAATTAAATTATAATTCTTAGAAAATAGGAGGTGTACCCATGGCACGTAAAGGAATCTTAGGCAAAAAAGTTGGCATGACGCAGGTCTTCACCGATAACGGCGAACTCGTACCCGTTACTGTTGTCGACGTAACTCCAAACGTTGTAATGCAGGTCAAGACCGTTGAATCTGACGGTTACGAAGCAGTACAGCTGGGCTACGGCGATATGCGTGAAGTCTTGACGAATAAGCCAAGTGTCGGTCACGCCAAAAAGGCAGACACGACCCCTAAGCGCTTCGTTCGCGAAATCCGCGATGTAGCGCTTAGTGATTATGAAATCGGCAGTGAAGTTAAGGCTGACGAATTCGCAGCAGGCGACATTGTGGACGTCACTGGTACTTCCAAGGGTCACGGTTATCAAGGTAACATTAAGAAGGATGGCCAATCCCGCGGTCCTATGGCGCACGGTTCTCGTTACCATCGTCGTCCAGGTTCACTTGGGGCCATCATTAACAAGGTCTTCAAGGGCAAGAAATTACCTGGTCGGATGGGTAACCACACCCGCACCATGCAAAACCTGCAAGTCGTTGCCGCTGACACAGAGCACAATGTTCTGCTGATCAAAGGTAATGTCCCAGGGGCAAACAAGTCCTTTGTTACGATCCGTTCTGCTGTTAAAGCAGCTAAATAATACGAAGGGAGGACAATAACTAATGGCTAACGTTACTTTATATAAGCAAGATGGCTCAGAAAACGGCAAAGTTGAACTCAACGATGCCATCTGGGCAGTCGAACCAAATGAAAACGTCGTGTTTGACGCAGTCGTGATGCAGCGCGCTTCCCTTCGTCAAGGTACTCACGCCGTTAAAAACCGTTCTGCTGTTTCTGGCGGCGGTCGCAAGCCTTGGCGCCAAAAGGGTACTGGTCGTGCCCGCCAAGGTTCAATCCGCAGCCCGCAATGGCGTGGCGGTGGGATCGTCTTCGGACCGACCCCACGCAGCTATGCATACAAGCTGCCAAAGAAGGTTCGTCGTTTGGCAATCAAATCCGTACTTTCACAGAAGGTTCTCGATAGCGACTTGGTCGTTGTTGACGGTTTGAACTTCGATGCACCTAAGACAAAAGCTTTTGCAACTGTCTTGGATGGCTTGAAGGTTAGCGACAAGGCACTGGTTGTGTTGGAAGACGGCAATGAAGTTGCTGCCAAAGCCGCACGTAACCTGCCGAACGTGAAAGTTGTTCCTGCAGAGGGTATCAACGTTTTGGACGTTGTTGACTACAAGAAATTAATCTTGACCCAATCTGCGCTCCAAAAGATTGAGGAGGTGCTTGCATAATGGAAGCACGCGATATCATTTTACGTCCGATCGTCACCGAGCAATCGATGGCTGAAATGGATAACCGTAAATACACATTCGAAGTTGCACTGCATGCAACCAAGCCGCAAGTTCGCAAGGCTGTTGAAGAAATCTTCGGTGTGAAGGTTGTCAACGTCAACATCGCGAACGTTGGCGGTAAGAAGAAGCGTCAAGGCCGTTACGAAGGCATGACGCGTCGTCGTCGCAAGGCATTGATTGCCTTGAGCGCCGATTCCAAAGAAATCAAGATCTTCGCTGACGAAGATAACGATAAAAAGTAACAAAAATCCGTTATAGGAGGTAAAACACGTGGCGATTATTAAGTACAAACCAACAAGCAACGGCCGGCGCAACATGTCCGGGTCTGATTTTGCTGAAATCACCAAGACAAAGCCTGAAAAGACTTTGCTGGTCAGCCAAAGTCATACTGCAGGACGTAATGCCCATGGTCACATCACCGTGCGTCATCGTGGCGGCGGTCACAAGCAATTCTACCGTGTGATCGACTTCAAACGTAATAAGGATGGCATGGCTGCAACAGTTAAAGCAATCGAATACGATCCAAATCGGACCGCAAACATTGCACTGCTGCATTATGAAGATGGGGTTAAGTCTTACATCTTGGCACCTAAGGGTCTCAAGGTTGGCGACAAGGTTTATTCTGGTGAAGATGTCGATATCAAAGTCGGCAACTCATTGCAATTGAAGAATATTCCAGCCGGGACAACTATCCATAACATCGAACTGAAGCCAGGTAAGGGCGCGCAATTAGCACGTTCAGCTGGTGTTTCGGCCCAATTGTTGGGTAAAGATAATGATAAGTACGTTACCATTAAGTTAGCTTCAGGCGAAGTTCGTCTGATTTTGGCTGAAAACCGTGCCACAATTGGTGCCGTTGGTAACGAGCAACATGAGCTGATCAGTATTGGTAAAGCTGGCCGCAAGCGCTGGTTGGGCTTCCGTCCGACAGTTCGTGGGTCAGTTATGAACCCTAACGATCACCCGCATGGTGGTGGTGAAGGTAAAGCACCAATCGGCCATCCATCTCCAATGTCACCATGGGGCAAGAAGACCTTGGGTAAGAAGACCCGGGATCACAAGGCTAAGTCTGAGAAATTCATCGTTCGTCACCGCAGAGCGAAGTAAACACATTGAAGTGTTACATCGATTAAAGGAGGTCACAAAATGGGTCGCAGTCTTAAAAAAGGACCTTTTGCCGACGCTCATCTCCTGAAGAAGATTGAAGCGCAGGCAGATAACGACAAGAAGACCGTTATTCGTACATGGTCCCGTCGTTCCACCATTTTTCCAAGTTTCATTGGCTACACCATCGCCGTATATGATGGTCGTAAGCATGTCCCAGTTTTCGTGAGTGAAGACATGGTTGGTCACAAGTTGGGCGAATTCGTTCCTACGCGTACCTTCCGCGGTCATAACACCGACGACAAGAAGACAACAGCACGCTAGAAAGGAGCACAACATTCATGGCTGATCAAATTACGTCTGCAACGGCAACGGCCAAGACAGTTCGGATTGCTGCTCGCAAAGCGCGCCTGGTAATCGACTTGATTCGCGGTCGCGATGTTGCTGAAGCATTGGCAATCTTAGAATTCACCCCTCGATCCGGTTCACCGATCATCGAGAAGGTACTCAAGTCTGCCATCGCTAATGCAGAACATAACTATGACTTAGATGCACAAAACCTTTATGTAAGCAAGGCTTACGTCAACGAAGGCCCGACCCTCAAGCGGTTCCGTCCTCGTGCCAAGGGGAGCGCATCACCAATCAACAAACGGACAAGCCACGTTACCGTGGTTGTATCCGAAAAAGAAGCATAAGGAGGGATAACGCGTGGGTCAAAAGATTAATCCAACCGGTTTCCGTGTCGGTGTCATCCGTGACTGGGATGCCAAATGGTATGCAGACAAAGACTTTGCAGCCTTTCTGCATGAAGACATTGAAATCCGAAACTTCATTAACAAGAAGCTGCAAGATGCTTCCGTATCACGTATCGAAATCGAACGTGCCGCAAAGCGCGTCAACATTTCCATTCATACTGCTAAGCCGGGTATGGTTATCGGTAAAGGCGGTTCTGAAGTTGAAAACTTGCGTAAGCAGCTGAACAAGCTGACTGGCCGCCAAGTTCACATCAACATCGTGGAAATTAAGAAACCTGATCTGGATGCCAAGCTTGTTGGCGAAAACATCGCCCGTCAGCTTGAACAACGGATCGCTTTCCGTCGTGCAATGCGTCAAGCAATGCAACGGACCATGCGAGCAGGTGCCAAGGGAATCAAAACCCAAGCTTCCGGTCGTTTGAATGGTGCGGATATTGCACGTCGCGAACATTACAATGAAGGCTTAGTACCATTGCATACCTTGCGTGCCGATATCGACTACGCATGGGAAGAAGCCGCAACAACTTATGGCCGTATCGGGATCAAAACCTGGATCAATCGTGGTGAGATTTTACCTGAAAAGCCAAAGCAAAATAGTGTGAAAGGAGGGAAATAATCAATGTTAGTACCTAAGCGTGTAAAGCATCGTCGCGAATTCCGTGGGAAGATGCGCGGTGCAGCTAAAGGCGGCCGTAACGTCGACTTCGGTGAATATGGTTTGGAAGCATTGGAATCCCACTGGATCACCAACCGTCAGATCGAAGCTGCTCGTGTCGCAATGACCCGTTATATGAAGCGTGGTGGGAAAGTATGGATCCGCATTTTCCCTCATAAGTCCTACACCAGTAAAGGTGTTGGCGTCCGGATGGGTAATGGTAAAGGTGCACCAACTGGATGGGTTGCTGTCGTTAAACGTGAAAAGATCATGTTTGAAGTCGGTGGCGTTTCCGAAGCAGTCGCAAAGGAAGCTTTGCGTTTGGCATCCAACAAACTCCCGATCCGTACCAAGATCGTTTCACGCGAGGAAGTAGGTGGGCAATCAAATGAAGGCTAAAGAAATTACTGCATTAACCACTGCTGAGATGCTCGACAAAGAGAAGCAATATAAAGAAGAGCTGTTCAACTTGCGCTTCCAACAGGCGACTGGCCAATTGGAAAACACCGCTCGCTTGAGTCAGGTTCGGAAAAACATTGCACGGATCAAAACGGTCCTTCGGCAACAGGCACTCAATAAATAATCGGAAAGGAGACATTTACCTTGGCAGAACGTAATTCTCGTAAGGTTTATCAAGGCCGCGTGGTCTCAGATAAAATGGACAAGACGATCACCGTGGAAGTCAGCACGGTCAAGATGCACCCTGTTTACGGCAAGCGTATGAAGTACTCCAAGAAGTATTACGTGCATGATGAAGACAATACCGCTAAAACTGGCGATATCGTGCGGATCGCAGAAACACGTCCTTTATCACGCAATAAGCGTTTCCGTTTATTGAACATTGTCGAAAAGGCAGTTATCATCTAATCAATTTTTCGGATGAAAGGAGGACCATTCCGTGATACAACAAGAAAGTCGCCTTAAAGTGGCGGATAATTCCGGCGCGCGCGAAATCCTGGTGATTAAAGTACTTGGCGGTTCATACCGTAAGACTGGTAACATCGGTGATGTCGTTGTCGCAACTGTAAAACAAGCAACACCAGGTGGCGTTGTCAAGAAGGCTGACGTTGTCAAGGCTGTCATTGTACGGACCAAGTCTGGCGCCCGTCGCGCTGACGGTTCTTACATCAAGTTCGATGAGAACGCAGCAGTTATCATTAACGCCGACAAGAGCCCTCGTGGGACTCGTATCTTTGGACCTGTGGCACGTGAACTGCGTGACGGCGATTTCATGAAGATCGTCTCCTTAGCGCCCGAAGTACTTTAATCATTCTGACCAAATAGGAGGTGCGATACATGAAGTTCAAAACTGGTGACAAAGTGCGGGTCATGCGCGGCAAAGATGCCGGCAAAGAAGGCCAGATCACTAAAGTCTTGAAGGACGCTGATAAAGTTGTCGTTGAAGGCATTAACATGATCAAGAAGCACCAAAAGCCTAACAATGCTAATCCGCAAGGCGGTATTATCGATAAGGAAGCGCCTATTCACGTGTCCAATGTGATGCTTCTTGATCCAGATACCAATAAGCCGACACGGATCGGTTCTGAAGTTAAAGATGGCAACAAAGTGCGGATTGCTAAGAAGTCTGGCACCGCAATCGATAAATAATAGGGAAGGAGGACAAACTTTTTCATGGAGAATCGTCTTGAAGAACGTTATAGCAAAGAAATCGCTCCTGCATTGGTAAGCAAGTTTAACTACAAGAGCACCATGCAGGCACCGAAGATCGAAAAGATCGTTTTGAACATGGGTGTTGGTGATGCGACTCAGAACGCCAAATTGCTGGATGAAGCAGTTGACGAACTGACCCTGATCTCTGGTCAACATCCACTGATCACCAAGGCTAAGAAGAGTATCGCTGGCTTCCGTCTGCGTGAAGGCATGCCAATCGGCGCAAAGGTTACCCTGCGCGGCGAACGCATGTATGATTTCTTGGATAAGCTGATCAATGTCTCCCTGCCGCGTGTGCGTGACTTCCATGGTATTTCCCCCAAGTCCTTCGATGGTCGCGGGAACTATACCTTGGGTGTTAAAGAACAACTGATCTTCCCAGAAATCGATTACGATAAGGTTAATCGTGTTCGTGGGTTGGATGTTGTCATCGTTACAACGGCAAATACTGATGAAGAAGCTCTCGAATTGCTGACGCAAGTCGGGATGCCATTCGCCAAATAAGGGAGGTCCGCTACTTGGCTAAGAAGTCAATGATCGCTAAGAACAATCGGCCTGCAAAATTTGCAGTCCAGGAATATACGCGGTGCCAACGTTGTGGCCGTCCACATTCCGTTTATCGTAAATTCAAACTCTGCCGGATTTGCCTTCGTGAGTTAGCACATGCCGGCCAAATTCCAGGCATGCGCAAAGCTAGCTGGTAATCACTAGACAAAGGAGGTTAAATCAATGGTCTTGACCGATCCAATCGCAGATTACTTGACCCGGATCCGTAACGCCAACATGGTGCGTCACGAATCCTTGGTCGTACCTGCATCTAAGATGAAAAAAGACATTTCTGAGATTCTGAAACGTGAAGGGTTCATCCGTGACTATGAAGTTATTGATGATGACAAGCAAGGCGTTATCCGCATTTTCTTGAAGTATGGTAAGAATAATGAACGGGTTATCTCTGGCTTGAAGCGGATTTCCAAACCGGGTCTGCGCTCATACGTTAAAAGTGATGCTGTTCCTAAGGTCTTAAACGGCTTAGGGATTGCTATCATCTCAACTTCCGAAGGTGTTATCACCGACAAGGAAGCTCGTGCCAAGAACGTCGGCGGCGAAGTACTCGCCTACGTTTGGTAATTCAATATATCAAAAAGGAGGTGCCGATAAGTGAGTCGTATTGGTTATAAAGTCATTAAAGTCCCAGCCGGTGTCACCATCACAAAAGATGGCGACAACATTACGGTTAAGGGCCCGAAAGGCGAATTGACCCGTCATTTTGCCCCGGAAATCGAAATGCACCAGGAAGGCGACGAGATCAACTTCACGCGTCCTGATGATTCCTACAAGGCTGTCCACGGAACAATGCGGGCCAACTTGAACAACATGGTCGTCGGGGTTACCGAAGGCTACAAGAAAGAAATGAAGTTGGTCGGTGTCGGCTATCGTGCACAAAAACAAGGCGAAAAGCTTGTTTTGAACGTTGGCTATTCCCATCCAGTTGAAATGACCGCGCCTAAGGGTGTCACTGTTGAAGTTCCAAGCACCACTCAGATCATCATCAGCGGGATCTCGAAACAGGTTGTTGGCCAGTTTGCAGCCGTTGTTCGTTCCGTCCGTGCACCTGAACCTTATAAGGGTAAAGGGATTCGTTACGTTGACGAACATGTCCGTCGTAAGGAAGGTAAGACTGGTAAGTAGTCTTAACCTTCAACAAATTTAACAAGAGGTGAACATTGTGATTTCTAAGCCAGATAAGAACAAGACTCGGCAACGGCGTCACGCCCGCGTACGAGGCAAGATTTCTGGTACGAGCGAGCGCCCACGCTTGAACATTTTCCGTTCGAATAAAAACATCTACGCACAATTAATTGATGACGTAGCGGGTGTGACGCTAGCAAGTGCCTCCACTCTTGATAAGGACATTAAAGATCCTGAAAACAAGACTGCTGCTTCTGCACAAGTTGGCGCGTTGATCGCCAAGCGTGCTGTTGCTGATGGTCATAAAGTTGTGGTCTTTGACCGTGGTGGTTATCTGTACCATGGTCGCGTTGCTGCGTTAGCTGAAGCAGCACGTGAAAATGGCCTCGAATTCTAGAAAAAAGGAGGATAACCAACACATGGCATCATTTATCGATCCAAACCAATTGGACTTAGAAGACCAAGTCGTTTCCATCAACCGTGTCACGAAAGTTGTTAAAGGTGGACGTCGTCTGCGTTTTGCTGCGATCGCGATCGTCGGTGATAAGAATGGTCACGTCGGCTTTGCAACTGGTAAGGCCCAAGAAGTTCCTGAAGCGATCCGTAAAGCTGTTGACGCGGCCAAGAAGAGCTTGATCGAAGTACCGATTGTCGGCACAACGATTCCTCATGAAGTTATCGGCCATTTTGGCGCCGGCGAAGTTTTGCTGAAGCCTGCTGAAGAAGGTTCTGGGGTTGCTGCTGGTGGCGCTATCCGTTCCGTCATGGAACTTGCCGGCATTGCTGATATTACCAGCAAGTCACTCGGCCGTAACACCCCGATCAACATGATCCGGGCAACGATGGACGGGTTGACACAACTGCGTACCCGTGAACAAGTTGCTGAATTGCGTGGCGTTTCTGCGTCATCATTAGAAGACTAGGAGGTAAACACATGGCTCAATTGAAGATTACTTTGACCCGTAGTGCTGCCCACCGTCTTCCTAAGCAACGTAAAATTGTGAAGGAATTAGGCTTAGCTCGAGTAAATAGCTCAGTGATCAAGCCTGACAACGCAGCCACTCGTGGTGCGATTTTCCAGATTTCACACTTGGTTTCCGTTGAAGAAATCAAGGATTAATAACATTATTTCGACAAGGAGGTGCCCAAGAGTATGCAATTGCACGAATTAAAGCCGAGTGTCGGCTCCCGTCATTCCCGCAAGCGTCTGGGCCGTGGTACTTCTAGCGGTCAAGGTAAGACAGCTGGTAAAGGGACAAAGGGTCAATTGGCACGTCAGGGCGGCAAAACGCGTCTTGGCTTCGAAGGTGGCCAGATGCCATTGTTCCGGCGTATGCCAAAACGCGGTTTCAACAACATTAACCGCAAAGAATATGCTGTTGTTAACCTTTCCGATCTTAACCGCTTCGACGATGGCGCCGAAGTAACCCCAGCAGCCTTGATCGATGCTGGTATCGTTAAGAACGAAAAGAACGGCGTCAAGTTGCTGGCAGACGGCAAGCTTGAGAAAAAACTGACCATTAAGGTAGCAAAGGCTTCTGCTGCAGCGAAGGCTGCTGTTGAAGCAGCTGGCGGTTCGATTGAGGTGATCTAATGCTGAGGACCCTGAAAAACGCGCTCAAGGTTAAAGACATCCGTAACAAGATCCTCTTCACTTTAGCGGTTTTATTGGTCTATCGATTAGGTACACTGATCGCAGTGCCCGGGGTCAATGCAAAGGCGCTGCAATCAATCGGTTCGACAGGCCTGATCTCACTGCTGGATACTGTCAGTGGTGGCGGACTGGCCCAGTACTCCATCTTCTCGATGGGGGTCTCACCGTACATTACGGCACAGATTGTGGTTCAGCTGCTGCAAATGGATATCGTTCCGAAGTTTGTTGAATGGAGCAAGCAAGGGGAAGTTGGTCGGCGTAAGCTGAATCAGGTGACTCGTTACTTAACCATTATCTTCGGGTTCTTTCAGGCAATCGGGATTACGGCCGGCTTTCAAACGTTAAGTTCGATGGGCTTGGTCAAAAATCCGTCTGTTAGCACCTATATCACGATCGGGATCATCTTAACCGGCGGCACCATGTTGCTGACTTGGATGGGTGAACAGATCACTGATAAAGGTCTTGGTAATGGGGTTTCCTTGCTGATCTTTTCCGGGATCATTGCTCGCTTGCCTTCTGGCCTTCAAGAGCTATACCGCGATAACGTTCAGGTATACTCTGGTGCCGAAATCTGGAAAGGGATTGCCTTCATGGCAGCCTTAGCCATTATCGTGATTCTAGTGATCACGTTTGTCACATGGGTACAGCAAGCGAATTACAAGATTCCGATTCAATATACCCGGCGTGTCACCAGCGCAGGCAGCAACAGCTACTTGCCTTTAAAGGTCAACGTGGCCGGCGTTATTCCAGTTATCTTTGCGAGTTCCTTCATCGTAACTCCGCAAACAATTCTGATGGCTTTTCAAAAGAATCATAGCGGTGATGGCTGGTATCAAGTCATGACCAACATCTTCAATATGCAAAAACCTGCCGGGACTGCGATCTACACGCTTCTAATCATTCTTTTCACGTTCTTCTATGCGTTTGTTCAGGTCAATCCCGAAAAGGTCTCTGAGAACTTAACCAAACAAGGCAGTTACATTCCAGGCGTTTGGCCAGGAAAAGAAACCGAGAATTACATCTCGCGTTTACTGATGCGGTTATCAACCGTCGGGGCATTGTTCCTTGGCTTGGTTGCATTGCTGCCACAGTTAGCTGCCAACATTTGGGGCTTGCCACAGTCAATCGGACTGGGCGGCACAAGTCTCTTGATTGTCGTCATGACAGCGATTGAATTGGTTCGTCAGTTAGACGGCTTACTCATGAAACGCGAGTATATCGGTTTCATTCGCGGAGACTTGATTAAAGGCGACAGTAAAAAATAAACGTCATTTAAACAGAACGTGAGTCAGCTTGATTAGAGTCAAATGTGTAAGCGAATCTGAGTATGATGACCGGGTTCGGTTATTGTGTTTAAGAGCGTTTATACGTCAGGTTCTAGTCTGGCGAGCGCGTTTAGAGGAGGATGCAACGTGAATCTCATTTTAATGGGACTTCCCGGTGCAGGGAAAGGTACTCAAGCAGAACGGATCGAAGACACTTATCCGATTGCACATATTTCAACCGGTGACATGTTCCGAGCTGCGATGGCTGCTGGTACCGCATTAGGTAAAGAAGCGAAAGGTTTCATTGATAAGGGTCAACTCGTACCGGACTCGGTCACGAATGGCATTGTCAAGGAACGACTCGCTGAATCTGATACCGATGCTGGTTATATGCTTGATGGCTTCCCGCGCACCATCCAACAAGCAGAGGCACTCGAAACGATTACAGCCGATCTGAAGAAACCGTTAGATGCTGTCATCAATATCGATGTTGCACCTGCAAAATTAGTCGATCGTTTGTCTGGCCGTTTTATTTGCAAGACATGCGGCGCGACTTATCACAAAATCTACAACCCGCCAAAGGTTGCCGGCACTTGTGATCGTTGCGGCGGTCATGAATTCTTCCAGCGTGAAGATGACAAACCGGCAACGGTTAAAAATCGGCTCAAGGTAAACATCGAAATGAACACACCGCTGTTGGACTTCTATGAAAAGAAGGGCCTGCTTCACACGGTTAATGGCGACCAGGACATTGATAAGGTGTTTGCCGAGATCAAAGCGATTTTGGCTGCTGTGGCAAAGTAAGTGCTTGGACGATTGCACGCCCCTCATGACTGTTTTCAAAGTCGAAGAATTATGGTACAATATCGCGGTATGCGGTGAGTGCCAATCGGCCTCACCCTTTTCGCGCGTTAATAGAACCAATAATTTTTAGGAGGAAACACTTCGTGGCAAAAGACGATGTAATTGAGATCCAAGGCACCGTGACGGATACCTTACCCAACGCGATGTTCAAAGTCAAACTTGAAAACGGCGCAGAGATCCTCGCCCATGTTTCCGGTAAAATTCGCATGCACTATATCCGGATTTTACCAGGAGATAAGGTAACGGTGGAGCTCTCCCCATATGATCTGACCAAAGGCCGAATCACTTACCGTTTCAAGTAGTTGCCAACTCAAGGAGGCTAAATTCTCATGAAAGTACGTCCATCTGTTAAAAAGATGTGCGAGCACTGCAAAGTGGTCCGTCGTAAAGGCCGGGTCATGATTATCTGCTCTGCAAACCCAAAGCATAAGCAACGTCAGGGATAATACAAACTAATTCAATAGGAGGTGTCATTGTACATGGCTCGTATCGCAGGTGTCGACTTACCACGTGGTAAGCAAATCGTCATTGCCTTAACCTATATTTATGGTGTTGGCAAGACAACCGCTCAAAAGGTCCTCAAGAATGCCGGTGTTCCGGAAAACGTTCGTCAAGATGACCTGACCCCAGAACAAGAAGACAAGATTCGTGCAGCCTTAGACTCCGTTAAGGTTGAAGGTGACCTTCGTCGTGAAGTAAACCTGAACATCAAGCGATTGATGGAAATCGGTTCATATCGCGGCATCCGTCATCGTCGTGGCTTGCCAGTTCGTGGGCAAAACACCAAAAACAATGCTCGCACCCGTAAAGGGAAGAAAGCAAGCATGGCAGGTAAGAAAAAATAATTAAAGGAGGTCATTGATCGATGGCAGGTAGAAAAACTACGCGGAAGCGCCGTGTCCGCAAGAACGTTGAATCTGGCGTGGCTCATATCCACTCAACATTCAACAACACCTTAGTAATGATCACGGACCCTCGCGGCAATGCGATCGCTTGGTCCTCTGCTGGTGCACTCGGCTTTAAAGGCAGTCGTAAGTCGACGCCTTTTGCTGCGCAGATGGCTGCTGAAGCTGCTGCAAAGGAATCAATGGAACATGGCATGAAGTCGGTTGAAGTTGCGGTTAAGGGCCCAGGTTCTGGCCGTGAAGCTGCGATCCGTTCACTTCAGGCAACTGGTCTTGAAGTTACTGCGATCCGTGATGTTACACCGGTTCCGCATAACGGTTCTCGTCCTCCAAAGCGTCGTCGTGTTTAATTGTTACCCTTCGGCCGCTTTAACGGTCAGGCAGACAAATCTTCACTTCTCGTTTTGAAAGGGGTACAAACTAGATGATCGAATTCGAAAAGCCGAACATTACCAAAGTTGACGAAAGCACCAACTATGGCAAGTTTGTGGTTGAACCGTTGGAACGCGGCTACGGTACTACTTTAGGTAACTCGTTGCGGCGGATCCTTCTTTCTTCATTGCCTGGGGCAGCTATCAGCAGCATCCAAATCGACGGGGTACTACATGAGTTCTCCACGATTGACGGTGTGCTGGAAGATGTGACCCAGATCATTTTGAATATCAAAAAATTGGCGCTCAAAATGAACACTGATGAAGACAAGAACATCGAAATTGATGTCAACGGTCCGGCTAAGGTAACTGCTGCTGATATCGTCGCTGATCCTGATGTTGAGGTCTTAAATCCTGAACAGTATATCTGTACTGTTGCAGATGGCGGGCACTTCCATGTACGTATGACCGTTAAAAAGGGTCGCGGGTATGTGGCAGCTGACCAAAACAAGTCTGATGACATGCCAATCGGTGTTTTGCCGATCGACTCGATTTTCACCCCGATCAGCCGGGTTAACTATCAAGTTGAAAGCACCCGTGTTGGCCGTCGGAATGATTTCGACAAGTTAACGCTGGATGTATGGACTAATGGCTCAATCTCACCACGAGAAGCCATCAGCTTAGCAGCGAAGATCCTGACAGAACACTTGGACATCTTCGTCAATTTGACGGATGAAGCCAAGAACGCTGAAATCATGGTTGAAAAAGAAGAGACTCACAAGGAAAAGATGCTTGAGATGACTATCGAAGAGCTTGACTTGTCCGTTCGTTCTTACAACTGCTTGAAGCGTGCTGGGATCAACACAGTTCAGGAGTTAACCAACAAAACAGAAGCCGATATGATGAAAGTACGTAATTTAGGTCGTAAGTCACTTGAAGAAGTTAAAAACAAGTTGGCAGATCTCGGCTTAGGATTGCGTAAAGAAGACTAATTTCGAAAAGGAGGCCAATCCATGAGTTACCGTAAATTAGGGCGGACCAGCTCACAACGTAAGGCATTGTTGCGTGACCTGACCACTGATCTTTTGATCAATGAACGGATCGTCACGACTGAAGCCCGCGCTAAAGAAGTTCGTTCAACTGCTGAAAAGATGATTACTTTGGGCAAACGCGGCGATTTGCACGCCCGTCGCCAAGCAGCAGCTTACGTTCGCAATGAAATCGCGAGTGTCGAGGAACAAGATGACAACAGTGTTGTTGTGAAGTCCGCTTTGCAAAAGCTGTTCAGTGACTTGGCACCAAAATACGCAGATCGCAAGGGCGGTTACACCCGCATCTTGAAGACTGCGCCACGTCGCGGTGACGGTGCACCAATGGTTATCATTGAGCTCGTCTAAACACAGTTAAAAATGGATGGCCCACGCGGTCAACCAACTTTGATCATTTGATCGATGGAGCGTTACGATGATGGCAGGCCCAGTTCCTGCTTAGTCTAGCTTGAGAGCACCGGGCAACCGGTTGTCTCCATCATTAAATGATTTTTTTTGTGGAAGCGCGAGCCAGCCCGGGTAGAAACCGGAGTATAAGTGGCTTTGGTCGTGATGGCTGGGTTTTGGCCATTGCGACCAAAGTCCTTACACGCAGGTTTCTGGGCTGGCGAGCACGTTATAGAACGCGCAGAAGCTCAATGGTATTGTCAAGGATAGAACATTCCTACAGTAGCATGAACCACAGAAAACCTGAAAAACCTCGCAGAAAACCGCCAAAATTGGCGGTTTTTCCTGTATACTGCAAAATAACGGAGGTTAACAACATGCACAATTGGCTTAAACAAAGAGCACCATGGCAGATTGGATTATATGTCATCGGCATTTGGTCACTGATTGCCATTGTTTGGGTTCTCCTGTTGGTCTTGTTAACACCACCAAATGGCAGCACAGGTGGTTTATTGATGCCGGGAGTGGATCACCTTGCTAACGGCAGCGTTATTGTGCAATGGCTGTCATATGCTTGGCTCATATCGATGTTAAGTGGTTATCTGACGGGACGACAATATCGCAAGCAAAAACTAACCCCTGCATTGCCCAAAACACTTATACCACTAACGACTTTCTGGGTCATCATTTTGCTTCTTGCTCAATGGTATCCACTGTCTTGGTTGACGAAACCACACTCACTTGACGGCTTTCTGCTGCTGGCAATGCTTAGTTTTGTTGTCATTATGCCAGTCGGGATCTGCGCCGCATATGCAGGATTGTTTGTGAACGGTTCTCGGTATTTAACAGTCATTTTCCTTGTGCTTTTGCTGATGACAATGCACACTAATCAATTGATCGTGAATGGCAACAGTCAATTTGGTATGGTGATGTTGAATGCGACTCCAATGCGAGTACAGGCTTGGATGTTGTTGGTTGGCAGTTTGATATTTAGTGCGGTTTTTGCATTCCTTAGTACTAATCCCGATATCGTTAAAAATAATTTCTAGCAAACCTGTTTTTCATGGATGCATGATTTTCACCCATGTCGTCATGGCTTGGAAACTGCAAGACAAGGGGAGCCTAACTCCCATCGGCTAAGTAAAATATGGTATCATTATCCGGTATACAAAGCGTAGGAAGAAGGGGCATCGTGGGCAACGTCATTCGTGTTCAACATTTGAATTACACTTATCCTGAAGCCAAACAGCAAGCGCTGACGGATGTTTCATTTGATGTGGCCAAGGGTGAGTGGCTGGCGATCATCGGGCACAACGGCAGTGGGAAGAGTACCCTTGCCAAAAATCTAAATGGTTTGCTGGCACCCGAATCCGGTACTGTGCAGGTAGCAGGCATGACGTTGAGTGAAGAAACCGTTTGGGATATTCGCGCCAAAGTCGGCATTGTTTTTCAGAATCCTGATAATCAGTTTGTCGGTGCGACAGTCGCAGATGATGTCGCTTTTGGCTTAGAGAATCGTGGCGTCCCGCGACCGGAAATGATTAAGCGAGTTGACGAGGCCTTGGATCGTGTTGGCATGACGGCTTTTGCCGATCGGGAACCGGCACGGTTGTCTGGCGGTCAAAAACAGCGGGTTGCCATCGCTGGCATCGTGGCTCAGCGACCGGAAATTATTATTCTAGATGAATCCACATCAATGCTGGACCCAGCTGGTCGGCAAGAAGTGTTGGGTGTTATTCGGGAATTGAAAGACGAACTTGGGTTGACGGTTCTTTCAATTACACATGATATTGATGAAGCGGCCGAAGCACACCGGATTATTCTCTTGAATGATGGCAAAATTAATGAGATTGGTACCCCAAGCGAGATCTTTTCGCATGGGATGGAGTTATTACGACTGGGATTGGATGTCCCATACTCGGAGAAGCTGAAAGATGCTTTGGCCCAGCGCGGCATTGCGATGCCGAAAGACTATATGGACAATGAAAGGTTGGTAGACTACCTGTGGACATTACATTCGACCATGTGAGCTTTACCTATCAGGCAGGTACGCCTTTCGCTGGTGATGGCATTAAAGATGTGAGCGGGGTTATTCGAGACGGCAGCTATACGGCAATTATCGGTCACACCGGTTCTGGCAAATCAACCATTCTGCAACATCTGAACGCGTTGTTGAAACCAACTTCCGGCACGGTGACGATTGGCGACAAGGTCATTACCAATGAAACTAACAATAAGAACCTCAAGCCGCTACGGCAAAAAGTCGGGATGGTTTTCCAATTTGCGGAAAATCAGTTGTTTGAACAAACAGTCGCTAAGGATATCGCTTTTGGCCCCCAAAATTTTGGAGTTAGCGAAAAAGATGCCTTAGCTTTGGCCGATAAAATGGTCAAAATGGTTGGCTTACCGCATGATGTGTTGGAAAAGTCGCCGTTTGATCTGTCTGGTGGTCAGATGCGTCGTGTTGCGATTGCAGGCGTGTTAGCGATGCAGCCGGAGGTATTAGTACTGGATGAGCCAACGGCGGGCCTGGACCCCTCAGGACGCCATGAGATGATGCAAATGTTTGAACAGTTGCACCGCGAGCAAGGACAAACGATCGTGTTGGTGACACATCAAATGGATGATGTGGCAGACTATGCGGATACAGTTTGGGTCATGGCAGAAGGCAAGTTAATCAAAACAGGAACACCGCGAGAGATCTTTGCTGACCCAGCTTGGTTAAAAGCGAATCAGCTAGGGCTGCCAAAGACGGCGCAACTGGCGCAACAATTAGCAGCTAAGGGGTTCCACTTTGATCCACAACCGCTAACTGAAAGCGAGTTGGCAGATCAATTGGTGCCGCAAATTGGAGGTGGCCAGCGTGGATAAATTACTGCTAGGCCGCTATATTCCCGGCGACTCGTGGGTTCATCGATTAGATCCGCGAACCAAACTTATCGCCAGCTTCTACTATATTGGAATTGTCTTTTTAGCCAATAATTGGCAGACATACCTAATGATGTTTGTAGCGACACTGTTCATGATTTGGTTATCGGGTATCAAAATCGGCTTCTTCCTTAAGGGGGTTCGCCCACTGATTTGGCTGATTTTGTTTACGGTTGTGCTGCAGGTGCTATTCGTTCGTGGTGGTACAGTTTACTGGCATTGGGGCTGGTTATGGATTACTGAATTTGGTCTGATAAACGGAGCCTTTATCTTTGTCCGGTTTGTGTTGATCATTTTCATGTCCACTTTGCTCACCTTGAGTACCCAGCCGCTGTCGCTAGCTGATGCGGTGGAAAGTCTGTTGAAGCCACTGCGGGTCATTCGCGTACCAGTAACCGAGCTGGCTTTGGTTTTGCAGATTGCCTTGCGTTTCGTACCCACGCTGATGGATCAAACGACCAAAATCATGAATGCGCAGCGTGCCCGTGGTGTTGATTTCGGTGAAGGTAACATTTTCCAGCAGATGAAGGCTGTTGTACCGTTGCTAATTCCACTATTTGTCTCAAGCTTTACGACTGCCGATGAATTGGCTACTGCTATGGAAGCGCGTGGCTACCAAGGCGGCGATGACCGAACGAAGTACCGTATCCTACGCTATCATCGGCGCGACTGGGTTGCAGCAGGCGGGATGCTTGTTTTAACCGGTCTGTTGCTGTTGTTGCGTGCTTAATAGAAGGGACATCATGACGCATTACAAGGTAACACTGGCCTATGATGGCACCAACTTTGCTGGCTATCAGGTTCAACCAAAACAGCGCACAGTCCAAGGTGTGCTGCAAAAAGCTTTAACCAAAATGACGAAGGGGCAGCCAGTGCATGTCGATGGTTCAGGCCGAACTGATTCTGGTGTTCACGCTTTAGGTCAGGTGATCAGTTTTGATTACCCGGGAAATATTCCGGCTGAGTCGATGCTGAAAGCGATGAATTCGTTGATGCCATTAGACATCGAAATTCTTAAAGCTGAAATCGTTGATGCCGATTTTCATGCCCGCTATTCCGCTAAAGGCAAACGGTATTTGTATCGAGTGGCTCGTGGTTACTATACAAATCCGTTTAACCGCCTATATACTGGTCATTATCCTTACAAACTTGATGTGCAACGAATTGAAGTGGCATTGAAGGACCTAGTCGGCACACACGACTTTACAAGCTTTGCGGCCAGTGGCGGCGTGATTGTCGATAAAGTTCGGACGATTTATGAGGCAACTGTTCGAGAAGATCCAGTGACAAACGAAATTATTTTTGAATTCTATGGCAATGGCTTTCTTTACAACATGGTTCGGATTCTCGTTGCGACAGCGCTTGAAATTGGTAATGGGCGGCGTGATGTTCACGACTTTCAGCGTTTGTTTGCAGTCAAAGATCGTCAACAAGCACGCGGCACCGCACCAGCATCAGGGCTGTACTTGAAGGAAGTTTATTATTAGAGGCTGACGCTGCGGCGTTGGCTTTTTTTTATGAAAAAAGAGCAGATTGATGCTGCGTATTGCATCAATCTGCTCTTAGGAAAGATTCGATTAAATTACCGCGTATAGTGCCGCACAATCGCATTTAACGTTTCAGCCGCTCCGGCTTTGCCGGTGCCGTCTTCGTAATACTTGCTAAAACGTGGATCGGAAACATACATCGCAGCTAAACCGCGATGAGCTTTTTGTGAATATTGTTCAGAAGGCCAGGTCATTTGTAGAAATTGCTTGTGCAATTTGAAGACGCGTTTTGCCTCCGGGGTGTTGAAATCGGTGGTGCCAACTACCGGCTTTAAGGCATCCAAAATTTCCTGTTGTAGGGCAGTTAGTTGCGCAACCTGCGCCTGTGACATATCGCGGAACTTTTTGTTGCTGGCTTCGACAATATCATCCCCATATTGTTGCCGGATTTCTTCACCATATTGTTGTTCGTTTGCTTTGATGGATTGATCTTTAAAAGCGGCAAATTTTTCGTCATCAGTCATTGTATCGACTCCTTTTTCTAAAGTTTGATCAAGGGTAGTGAGCAGTAAGCTTAGTTGATCGCGTTTGGCAGTGATGCGTTTGCGTTGTTGCTTGAGAGCGGCGGTTAAGTTTTCAGCAGGACCGTCTAGCAGCACCTTCACTTGGGCAAGCGGCATCTCAAATAATTGTAAGAAGCGGATGGTTTGCAGACGATCAACCTCAGCCTGAGTATAAACGCGATACTGATTATCAGGATCACGTTGCGTTTTCAGCAAGCCAATCTTGTCATAGTAGCGCAATGTTCGTGGTGTCACACCAGCCAAATCGGCTAGTTGCTTTGTAGAATAGGTCATCACTTGCCTCCTAAACGCGCTCAACCAGACACTTCCAAGGGCAATGGCCAAAGATGGCCAAAGACCCGGCCGATGTCCTTGAAGTCGCTTATATGCCGGTTTCAAACCGACTTGGTTCGCGCGCTCCCTTAATCAACTATAACAATAAACCGTGACGTAAGGTCAGGGTCAAGCGCAAAAGAAATTAATTATTTGGCGGGGAGGACTTCCTAAAATTTGCAAAAAAAAGAGCCGCGACCCGATAGTGCGATCCGCGGTTCATGATATTCAGTTGTTTGACGATGGTTACTTCTTGAGGACCTTTTCGGCCAAAGCTTTGACTTCGTCGTCGGACATATCTAAGACTGGCTTCATTTCTTCTTCAGTCTTAATGGTGTCGCGGCTGTTCTTTTCCATGTAATAATCCCACAGCGCATCACGTACAGGTGCTTCGCTGTCGCTCCAGTCAAATACCTTGTTCATTGGTTCATCGAGAAACAATGTCTTTTCAGGATCTACTGATGCCATAATGATTACCTCCATGATTTATACTCATTTTTGATACAAGTTCATTATAATCCTTTTACTAGGAGATGGTGCAAATTTTTAGCACTGTTTTTAATTGAGTGCTAATTTTTAGGAGTGTTTCTTCGTTGCTAGCCGATAGCTGGTAACAGTCAGTGCGTTTACGACAGCACCTTTTAGATGGCACTTGCCTTTATTTTCCGCATCCCTTCGTCAGTTAACGTCTTTAAATGGCCGTCGCGCATTTCATAAACGGTGTCGACAGCATCAAGTAAGCGTGTATCATGGGTAATCATCATGACGCCGCGTTGAGAATGGTGTGCGATATCTGCTAACAAATCAACGACCTGCAAGGCGCGCTTAGTGTCGAGACTGGCAGTTGGCTCATCGGCGAGGATGATCGACGGATCGTTGTACAATGCTCGCGCGATGGCAACGCGTTGCCGTTCGCCGCCAGATAAAGCTGCAGGGTAATTAGTAACCAAGTCGCTAATGCCAAGCATGTCAAAAAGTGCCGACATGGTTGTTTCATGCTTATGATGATGATTGAACCGATCAACTAAGGTGAGCTGATCTTTGACGGTTAAAAAAGGAATCAAATTGCTAGCTTGTAAAATAAAACCAAACGTATTGAAGCGTAAATCAGTTCGTTGGCCTTCATTCAAATGGGTGGTGTCTTGATGATTGACGATAATCTGACCGTTGCTTGGGCGTTGCAGGTTGCCGATAATCGTCAGCAAAGTTGTTTTGCCTGAACCTGAAGGGCCAATGATGGCCGCAAATTCACCGGCCTTTAAAGTGAAATCGGTCGGGTACAGAGCTGTGACCGCGGTATGGCCAGTACCGTAAGTTTTACTAACTTGTTTCAACTGAATAAGAATTGCCATCTCATTCGCCTCCAATCGCTGCTAATGGATCAATTCGTAAAATGCGTCGAAGTGAAAATAGTCCACCAATAAGCGACATGACGATTAACGCCGTCGCAATGCTGAAAAAGAGGATACTATTGGCATAAAATGGCATTGTTTTGGGAAGTATCAGCTCAGTCAGCATCAACAGGCCTGCCCCCACCGCAACGCCTACCACAGCGAGCATTAGGATTTGGCATAATAATGCGGCGATGATGGCACGCGTTCGGATACCTTGCGCCCGCATGACGCCATACATCGAGATTTTTTGGATCGTCAAGATGTACATGAAAATCCCGATAATGAGCAACATAATGCCAATCATGGCACCAATCATCAAAGCAAATGTCGAAGTTTCGGCGGTATAACCGGGGATGTTGTTAATCAACGTTGCCCGGGTGACTTGCTCCATTTTGGCGGGCACCTTTTTGAAGGCATGCGGGCTAATCAAAACCGAAACGTTCTGGACACGACTTTGGCCGTATTTTAATTGCCGAAAAGTCGTTAAAGTTGTGTAGAATACAGGTACAGTGTAAAAAAGGCGATCATGGGTGAGTCCGACAATGTGATACTTTTGATCGCTGCCATTGAGCGTGATATGGTCACCTTGATGGAGGCCGTAATGAAGAACACTGTCGTCAGCCAGTACCTCATTGCTGTCCTCGGGCATTCGGCCGCTGGTGACAGGTGGCTTCAACTTGCCACTAAGATTGACACCAAAAATATTACTGTTCACCTTTTGATTCGTCTTGGTGTTTTCGGCGACAACGGACACTTGACCAAGCAGCGCTGCCTGATGAGTGTCTGCCTGGTCGACTTGTTGCTTAGTGACAGTCGAGCTTAACAGATTTTTATTTGCGTATTTTGACATGAGCACATAGTTACCTGGTAAGGCATCAATCGCGGTTCGGTTGTTCCGCGCTAAACCGGTTGCCAGGCCAGTCAGAAAGAAAACTAGGTAGGAAATTAGCACAAAAGTCACCACCACTAAAAGGTAACGGGCCTTGTTGTGCGTAATCTCTTTATAGGCAAGGAACATCTTGTTCACCTCCAGGTTTGATTTTGCACAATTATAATATCACTCATTTATCAAATGATAAACGAAAAGGACTTAAAAAATGAATCAACGTGAACAACAGAAAAAAGCAACCATGCAACGCATTTTGACGACAGCACAAACTTTATTCATGACGCACGGTTATGCTGCGGTCACAACGCGGATGATTGCCGACGCCGCTGATGTCCAGCAGCCGTTGCTTTACCACTATTTCAAGACTAAAGAGGCTTTGTACCTTGCTGTTGTCATGCATGTAAGTGAAGCAATGGCCGCAAAAATCGTGCATGAACAAACAGATAGTCAACATTTTGTCGCCAACGTCAATCGGCTGGGCCATTTGTTAACTGACGACAATGATATGAACTTGCAGTTGGTGCTCCATGATATTGGCAACTTAAATGAAGCAGCGCGATTCAAAGTGTTTCAAGCGTGGCAAAAAGGCCTGTTGAATCCCTTAGACAGTTTCTTTACCGTTTTTAAACAACGACTCGCGCCGGATTACCAAATTCGGGAAGTGACGTTGTGTTTTTTGACAGTCCTATCAGTTTATCTCCAACCAAATGAGCGTCCGACTAGCAACCGGATAACATTCAAACGCCAATTATCGCTTGATCGCGCGTTGCAAATGTTTTGTACAGGGGTCCAGCAGAAAGGAACTATCCAGCAAGACTGATAAGTGTGCTGGATGATGGTGCGTCCTTTCAAAAACATAGCATGAGAAAGCTGCTCTAGATAAGGCGGTTCGGCACTACTGGTTTGCTGAGCAGTCGACAGTTTCGCGGCGATCGTTTTTCGATTTTTACATTGACTTAGACGCCAATCGTTGGTATTCTAGTAGCTGGTATTGTTTGCCCCACGATAAGCCCCGGAAACTTAACGTGTTCAAACAAGCACAGAATTATGGAGGAAACAAATCGTGCGTACAACATTTTTGGCTAAGCCAGGTGAAATCGAACGTAAGTGGTATGTGGTCGACGCAACGGATATTCCGCTGGGCCGTCTCTCATCTGTCGTTGCTTCGATCTTGCGTGGCAAGAATAAGCCGCAATTCACCCCAAACGTTGATACTGGTGACAATGTCATCATTATCAATGCTTCCAAACTGAAGTTGACTGGCAAAAAAGCCTCAGACAAGATTTACTATCACCACAGCCAGCATCCAGGTGGTTTGAAACATGAAATCGCTGGGGATCTCTTGCGGGATAACCCAGCTCGTCTCGTTGAATACTCTGTTAAGAAGATGCTCCCGACCAAGAATACACTTGGCCATCAGCAATTCTTGAAGCTTCATGTCTATGCTGGGGAGGAACACCCGCATTTGGCACAGAAGCCAGAAGTACTCGACATTTCAAACTTAATCTAAGGAGGCAATTACTGTGGCACAAGTACAATACGCAGGTACAGGTCGTCGCAAGAACTCCGTTGCGCGGGTCCGTTTGGTTCCCGGCACCGGCAAGATCACGATGAACGGTAAAGACGTTCGCGACTACCTTCCATATGAAAACCTGATCACTGATTTATCCCAGCCGTTCGGTATCACCGAAACAACTGGCAGCTATGACGTGCTCGTTAACGTCAATGGCGGCGGTTTTTCTGGTCAGGCCGGCGCCACTCGTCACGGCATTGCCCGTGCCCTGTTGACCGTCGATCCAGACTTCCGCGGCCCATTGAAGAAGGCCGGCATGCTTACCCGTGACCCTCGTATGAAGGAACGGAAGAAGTACGGTCTGAAGAAGGCTCGTAAAGCTTCACAATTCTCCAAGCGTTAATCATTCGATCAACATTTGGCGTTTCAACACTTTCCTGGTTTTCGGGAAGGTGTTTTTTGTTGCGCTGAAAATAGTCAGCTGATTTTGAAATTAAAAAACGCATGTGATCATCTAGTCTGAACTAGTCTGTTCACATGCGTTTTTATTTAATGTGGGATTAAAATTAGTTACCTGTTTTTTCAATTCGATACTGCCTAGCAAACTGCTGCTTAGAGACGACGCGGTGATTTGTGACGTCCAAATAGTCACCTAGATAGCCAATGGTCACGACCCCAAACTGAACGCCTTGAACGCGAAAAACACTGGCTTTCTCATGCTGTAAGCTTTCGATCATTGGCGGGAACAAACCGGCCATTAAAATACGAAGTCGGTCATCCAACCAAACAAGGTAGTTCTTTTCAAAAGCTTCTTTGACCCAGTCAGGGAATTCGTTGTTTTTACTAATTTCCCAAACTTCGGCGGATTGATCTTTATAAGTCGCTTTCATCAGTATCCTCACATTCGGATTGTCGGATTTATTTGTTTAAATAGTTGTGCGATTTTGAGGTTCCATTTGTGGAAGGAAGAATGACTGTGCTGTTTGTTAAATGAAAAAGCTCATACTAGTACTCATCAAAAATGTATCACGAGGGCAGCAACTATGGCAAGCACTGAAGCATGCTGATTTCTGAAAGCAAGATTTATGGACGCCTATAACATTTTAAAACTTCACATGGTAGAATTAATAGGAGAATGGTGCATAGTGCTGTAGCCTTTTTGCGCCACCGTATTTGGGGAATCGTTAAACTATAAAACTTTGGAGGAAAAATAGATAGATCGCCGTGTGTGATCTACATATTTTGATTGAGTGATGAAAAGGAGAAAACTGGTCTTAATTAGTTTGGCCGTGGTCGTCGTGATTGCGGCACTCATTTTTGGAGTTGCAAGGCATAACAAAACGCAAGCTGAACAAGCGATTCAAGCGCGCAATGCTAAGGTTGATCAAACATTAACCGCTATAAGAGCACAACATAAAAAGAATGTGGCGCTGAAGGATGATGCCAAACGATTGCAGGCACTGGCGAATCTTGAGACGCGTAGTGAGGCGTATTCGCTGCGTGCAGATAGAAAACAGCCGGTCATAGCGCTTTATAAGGAACTCATCAACAAGGAAAAGGCCTATTTTACTGACAAGAATCAAAAGAGCCTGAAGAAAAATAAGCTGACTGATGACCAATTGAAAGACATCAAGAAGAAAGACCTTCAGGCGAAGCTCGCTGGGTTAAATGCTTTGACCGATGTGCTTAATACACAGAGAGATATTGTCTACAATGATAAGAATTTTAAGACTTTAAGTACTGAGATTCAGCATCTGAGTGAACGCTATGCTGAACGCTTACGGCAGATGACGCAGGATGAAGGTCAAGCTAGTCAACCAGCTGAGAGTAGCAACACAGCTTCTGAGTCGCAAGGTCAGCAGGATCAGACTGACCAATCAGCTAGTGGGCAATCTGCTGACACCAGCCAGTCAGGTAACGTTGATAATGGGCAGACAGACACAGGTACAAGCACTGGCGGATATGGGTATAACAACCCTTGGAATAGTTGGTATGCGCCGAATACTGGCAGCGGTAGCTCGGGGTCAGTGACAGACAATAGCGGCGCAGGAACAACAACTACGCCGAATGCCGACAATAGTGGTGCTGGCACTGGAGCGACAGATCAAGGGGCGTCAACCGGAGCTGACGATGGCAATCAATCATCTAGTGCGACGGGTAATACTGGTATAGACGGGCAGGCAAGTTCCGGCGCGGACGGGACAAACCCATAACCTAATCGAGATAACCCATCTTCTGAAAATACTTTGTCACCAGCGGCAACAGTGTTGGCTGCATAGACGGTGCCATAAAATACAACGTCATCATCAGGCGCTTCTACGACGAGACGCGATAATAAGCTTTGTTTTTATGCGGATGCTCTGTATAATCAGTCCAGCGAATAATGTCGGTTTCGTTAAAAAAACGGCTGATGCTGTCAGTTGCATGGTTTGAATTTTGACTAACACGTAAAACGACCATGGCTAACCGCTCTTCCTCATCGTCTAGGAAGGGCTTTTTTTGTTGAGCTAAGACATTAGCGACGACATCCAACGCCTGCTGAAGCTGCGCTGTGGTTATCTTAGGATGAGCGGCTGCCGCTGCAAGCAAATCACTGCCATGGGCAATGCCATGCGCCCAGCCTTTTTATCGAAACATAACCGCGCCAATCGGTTTCGATTTGCAGATACTTGAGAGCCCAATCTATCCAAGTTTGGATTTGTTTGTCAGTTAGAAATGGTTTGCTGCTATCGGTTTCTAATAAAATCGCCCCTAATAAGGCGGTGAAGGTTCTGGTGAAGACCTTGTCATTGTCTGAATTGTTGAGACCAGTAAAAAGTTGTGCTTGTTGCGTGGTGCGGGTGGCAATTGCTTTTCGTTGAGCAGTTGTGAAACCTTCAGTTAAAAAACCGCGTGCTAATAGGGAATAAACAAGATTATCCCGAATCTCGGCATTGGGATCGCTGATATGATCTAGCAGCCATTCGCACTGATGCTGGTTGAATTGCAAAGGATCGGGCATCGAAAGCAGCTTCTTGAGTTCATTTTCCATTGACGGGAAGGACCTTTCTTAATTTATCTTTTATAAAGAATCGGATATTAAAATTTTGAGTTAGAAAATTACTTATTTTAGGCTAATCTGCACCAAGCAGGTCGCTAACCTCGTATGGAGTCTATTATCTGTTGAATAAGTCATATTCAAAAAACTTCCATCATGGTATTTTTTGGTCTGATATACTGAACGCAACACAGAAAAGGATAATGAACGGTGGTACCAGATCAGAGAGGTGGTGGTGCGTATGGGGAAACCTATCAGCCACACATTGATGAGAAAGGTACATTCACTTGTCTGTGGTCGCTGCATTAACGACGATCACGGCCTGCGTGGTTTCGTGCATGATACTGGTGGTCGCCCTAACACGGTTGATCAGAGCCAGTACCAAACTGCTACTAGCAGTGGACGAATTCCGCAAGGCGCTCGGACAACTCCGAGAAAAATAGGCAAACTAAAAGCCGCGTTTCCTTTGAGCGGATCTCGCGGCTTTTAGTTGCCTGTTCCAACAGCCATCGTTCATTAGATGGTTCTGTGAGGGCATTTCTGCCCGACCGCCGCGCTGGTACGCGGCGGTTTTTTCTGCTTCAAGTATAGCATGGCTTGCGAACGCTTTTCCAGTAGTTAGTTTTTTTACTCGAAAATTTGGAAGTAACATTTAAACCAAATAGCATTTATCATCAAAAAATTAAAGCGAGAGTTATAGAATGGAAGAGTTCTGATATTAATAATGCAATTAATTTATGTCAAGAAATGTTGTAGGCATAATAAGCCGATAATATTCACTTTCTATCGAGTGATTTTGTTTGACGGCGCAAACAACGTTCTGTAATCTACTAAAGTAAACATGTCAGGAGTTATTCTTTTAAAGACTAAGGAGGAAGCACGATGAAGCTGAGCAAAAACGGACAAATGTCTTTATTGACACTAACATTGAGGTCACATGGATTTGAACGAAAGAAGGAGCTTCATGGCGCTTATCGAGGTAGACCATGTTACTAAACAATACGTCAAAGTAGCAAAAATTGGCGTTGTTAAAAAGAAACGTACACTTTTCACGGCGGTTGATGATGTCAGCTTTGCCGTTGAGCCAGGTGAAAAAGTTGGCATTGTCGGCTTAAATGGTTCGGGAAAGTCAACACTCATCAAGATGATTTTGGGGATTTTGCGGGCAGATGATGGGACACTTGCTACATTTTCGGGAGATCCGACAAAATATCGGCAGCGAAATGCGCAACGCATTGGCATCGTGTTCGGGCAGCGCAGTCAGCTTAGGTGGGATCTCCCGGTTTATGATACGTTTTTATTAAACAAAGAGATTTATCGTATTTCAAAAGAAGATTTTTTGGCGCGGGTTGAGCATTTAACGTCATTACTGGATGCAAAAGACTTTTTGCAGCAACCGGTTAGAACGTTAAGCTTAGGTCAGCGGATGAAAGCGGAGGTGATGGCATCGCTGCTTCATGATCCGGAGCTGATCATTTTGGATGAACCAACTATTGGCCTTGATGTGGTCACTAAGAATAAAATCGTTAAGTTCCTACAACAAGTCGAAGGCAAGACCTTGTTGTACACCTCGCACGATCTTGAGGATGTTGAAAAAATTTGCTCACGCATTTTAATTCTTGATCACGGAAAACTGTTGACAGACATTTCCGCACAAGCTTTGTCAAAAATCGCGACGCCATCACAGATTGAATTTTCACTCGTTGATTCAGCTAATCTGCCAGCGGCTCTTGCTGACGTTGGGGTGCAGACACTACCCAATGGCAATTTTAGAGTTGCGGGACTATCTTCTAAAGAGGTTCAAGATTTTATGAGGCGACTCATCGCGACAACCGAGCTGGCTTCTGTGACGATTGCGAATAAACGCTTAGAATATGTCATTTCATCAGGACTGACAACAGGTGGCGGCCAATGACGTTAAGACTGATGATGATTCGAATTGGTTTGAAAAGGAGTGTCGCCAATCGCTATGCGTTTGGCTTCTACTTATTTGGCAATTTAATTTCGATTGCCGTGATGTTTTTTCTGTGGCAAAGTGTTTTGCGGCATCGGCCAAGTGCCGTTTTTGCCGAAACGATCACTTATTTGATTTTCATGCAACTATTGACGGCCGTCTTTCCGAAAACTAGCTTTGCTATCCACGACGATATTCGTACAGGTAATATCGCCCGCCTGTTATTGCGGCCAGTGCCGTTACTGACCCATTATTTTTGGGAAAGTGTTGGTTATTCATTTGGCAAGTTGATTTTTATCGGTATCCCTGATGTCATCCTATTGGTCGTGGTGAGGCAGTCAGCGCTTGCGTGGCAGACGTTACCGTTGTTGGTGATGGCGGTCATGCTTGGATATGTACTGTATTTTGAACTCGAGGCGATCATAGGGCTATTTTCTTTTTACACCTATAGCATTTGGGGTATCAATACGTTTAAAGCTGCTGTTTTGCTGGCCGTGTCGGGAAATGTTTTTCCAGTGAATTTTTACCCAGCAGCGGTGAAAACAATCGCACAGTTTTTGCCATTTCAATACGCGTTCGGTGCGATTGGTAAGTTGTTATCACAGCAGCAGGCTGCCGACTTTTGGCCGACATTGTTCATGCAGAGTCTCTATATTGCCACGTTATTTGGTGTCTATCACTTGCAGCTGAAAATAGCGATCCAACGTGTTGTGGTTCAGGGAGGTTAGCTGATGACGAGATATGCGCGCTTACTGTTAGCCTTTTTCAAAATTAATTTCAAATCATTAGCCATTTACGATTTTGATTTTTATTTTTCAATTGCTGGCATGATGATTCAAAATTTGATTAATGTTGCGGCACTTCGCTTTTTATATTTGTTAGTCCCGACGATTCAGGGCTATACGTTTACGGAACTGTTGACGACGTATGCCATTGCCAGCACCTCATTTGCGATTTTTCGCTGTTTTTTCATTAATACGCTGAATATTGCGGATTATGTGCGAAAAGGAAAGTTTGACGGCTTGTTGGTTAAACCTGTCAATCCGCTTTTTCAGTTGTTGAATGAAAGTTTTGATGAAGATGCTTGGGGTGACTTGGCGATATCCGTACTGATTTTGACCACGATTGCATTCAGCTCGCACATGCCTTTACTTATTTTCTTGCTGGTCCTGCTGATGTGCTGTGCCACTTCTTTAATCTTCTTATCCTTAACCTTACTAGGCGGGATGGTGTCGTTGTTGTCACAAGGGTTAGCAGATTTATCGGAGACAGTTTATGACTTTTTTGAATTTTCAAAATATCCGCTTTCCATTTACAATACGCCGTTAAAAATGATCCTCACCTGGTTTTTACCATTAGGTTGGGTGGCCGCTATTCCGCAATCAACGGTCATTGACAACGGCCGCTGGTATTTTGCTATTCTGGTTGTTGGCATCTCGGTTGCTTTCTTCACCCTCGTTTATCAACTATGGCGGCTTTTTCTGGTGAAATATCAAAGTACAGGCACGTAAAATAAGGCGAAAATCATTTGCGACATCCAACACCTGATGCCCTTTTTTAAATTTTGAAGTGACAGAATTGAGCCAAATGATTTAAAACTCAAATGTGCTCGCCATGTTATTGATTATGAATTCCTTTTGGTCAAGAACCATTTTAGACAAACTTCCGGTCCTTTCAGCTGATGATTCGTGCTGAAAGGGCATTTTTTTATGCTGATTAGGTCATAAACTCTTCAAATGGAGTTAAGTCAGCTTTAAGTTGCTCTCGTTAGTATGAACACCATCAACTTAAAGGAGATGGCCCTGATGCAAGAAGTCACGACACTCACGCAACGGCCAAAGCCGCGGACCAAAAGACATATCAATTGGTTCAAGGTACTGCCTTGGATCGTGCCGTTGGGATTACTGGCTGGATGGCAAGCCGCGGTCAGTTTTAACTGGCTCACGAGTTCCTTACTTCCAGCACCCTTAACGGTGATTCAAGATGGCATCACCTTGTGGCAAAGTGGCGAATTGCCAAAAAATATTGCGATTAGCCTGTATCGTGCAACAGCTGGGTTTGCGATCGGTGGCAGTATCGGATTTGTACTTGGCCTGATGAACGGTTTGGTCAGACCAATCCGAGCCTTATTAGATAGTCCGATTCAAATGCTTCGCAACATTCCGCATCTATCCTTGATTCCCTTGCTGATTATTCTGATCGGCATTGGCGAATCGGCCAAAATATCGTTGGTGGCAATCGGGGTCATGTTCCCGATCTACATCAATACTTATCAAGGTATAACAACGGCCAATCCAGAATTGCTTGAAATGGGGCATGCCTATGGTCTTTCAAAGCGCGACTTGTTCACGCGAATTATTTTTCCTGGGGCTTTACCCAACATTTTGATGGGTGTGCGGTACGCGCTGGGCGTGATGTGGACCACATTGATTGTCGCAGAAACCATTTCTTCGAGTTCCGGCTTAGGCTACATGGCAACGAATGCACAAGAATTTATGCGGATGGACACCGTCCTGCTTTGTATTTTGATCTACGCATTGCTCGGCAAGGTGTCCGACCTCATTGCGAAAAGTTTAGAAAGAGTCTTCCTTAGTTGGCGTCAAGGAGGTGTCGAGGCATGACTGATCCAATTATTAGTTTACGTCAGATTAAAAAAACCTATAACGATAAAACTGTCTTGCATGACATTCATCTTAATTTGTACCCAGGTGAATTCTTGGCACTGGTCGGCATGAGTGGCGGCGGCAAAAGCACCATTCTTCGCCTAATCGCAGGACTCGAGCCGCCGACTGCCGGTGACATCCAACGTCAAAATGGACTGGTCATGCGGATGATGTTTCAAAATGATCGCTTGCTGCCGTGGTTAACCAATTTGGACAACGTTTCTTTTCGATCACACGATCCCGCTATCGTGCAACAAGCTAAGTCACTGTTAACAGCAGTTGGCCTTGCTGACAAAAGCGATGGTTATCCAGTACAACTTTCAGGTGGTCAAAAGCAGCGGCTGGCGTTGGCGCGAGCGTTGTTAGCTAAGCCGCAGTTACTGTTGCTCGATGAACCGCTTGGCGCATTAGATGTCTTGACGCGGCAACATATGCAAGATCTGATCCTTGATATTTTCACAAAACAGCATTTAAGCAGTTTGCTCATCACGCATGATGTTAATGAAGCTGCACGCATGGCCGATCGCATTGTGGTTGTCAAAGATGGCAAGCTGGCATACGAAACAAGCGGTGCTCGTGGTCAATCACCAGAGAAAATTGCGAACACAGCAGCACGAGTTTTGAACGCGATTGTGTCAGAGCCGGTGACAACATGAAGCAGGCGAATGACGGCGAGCGGCGCGAGCCGAAAAAAGTTAAGCATCCTTATCTATATGAAATTGATCTTATGCGTTTGATTTTTATTGCGGGTGTGCTGTTGAATCACACGACAACGGCATTTCAGCATCAAACATCCAGCGGTTTAATCAGTACTGGATTCTTAGCCACACATTTAATGATTCATTTTACGCGAATGGGTTTCATGTTTATGACCGGTTTGGTATTGACGATGGTGTATTACCGGCGTCAGCGCAATTGGCCGCTGTTTTACAAAAAACGCTTCACAACAGTCGGCGTACCTTACGTCTTGTGGAACACTTTATTGTTGGCAGGTTCAGTACTGCTTGGTGTTGGCGGCTTTACCATCGCCAACTTCTGGCCAGACTATCTCAGTGCCTTGCTGCATGGCGATCAATTTTACCTCTACTACGTTTTGGTCACCTTACAATTGTATCTATTGTTTCCAGCCATGCTGTGGCTATTTAAACGGATGGCTGGTCATCATATCAGGTTAGTCGTCGCTAGCTTCGGCGTTCAAATGCTGCTAGTCATCGGCATTAAGTATGGGTTGCCACATGTCAACACAAGCAACTGGTTATGGTGGTTTAAGGCCTATGGGGTCAATGTTTTCACCTATCAGTTCTTCTTCATCAGCGGTGGACTCGTCAGCCTGCACTATGAAAAGGTCAAGCAATGGCTTCTTGCCCATCAGGTGTTAATCGGCTGGGGTGCTTTGAGTCTCAGTATCGGCACCATTGGTCTCTATGTTTTTAACAAACAAGTTCTGAACTTTGGTCACAACGCTGCTGTTTCGCCGCACCAACCTTATATGTTGATCTACGATGTCGTGATGATCGCTTTTGTATTCGTATTAGGCCAGCGATACGCGGTCTGGCATACGAAGCGACCCGAACATTGGTTGGCACGACTGATCGGTCATGGTGCGCAAGTTTCTTTCGGCGTTTATCTTTGTCAAACCATTGCTATTAGCTTGTTAGGCAGCTTGTTGAGTCTCGGTGGTTTTAGCAATGGCATGTTGATCTTACTACTACCAATCGGCTATATCTTTATTCTAGTTGTTTCATTTACCATTGCTTGGCTATGCTACCGGATCGCGCCGTTTGGGTGGCTGATTGGCCGTCCGCAGTCCTTGTCAGTTTCATCGAAAGGAGTCTTGAATCATGAGCAAACTCACCGATCTGTTGTCTCAGAATCTAATAAATGAGCGTGATTACCCAATTGTGAAATCAGTCGCTGCCGATACTTGGTATACCGGGCGCGATCTTGAAGAGGACGTCGCAGCCTTGCGTGTCCAGTTGAATAAACTGAAAATCGGTGCAGGGGATCAGATTCTTGTCGCTTTGCCAAACGCTCCCGTCCATCTGGCGTTAAATCAGGCGCTTTGGGAGATTGGTGCGGTTGTCCATCCGATTGCTGCCGCGACCCCGTTGCCAGAACTGAAGGCGGAATGGTCATTGTATCACTATCAGGCAGTTATTACCTTGCCTGATGTTGGCGAAAAGCTGGCAGAACCATTGGTGCCGTGCAGTCGGCTTCGTCTGCATACTATCGCAGCGCTAGCGATTTTAACTGATGCCAGTCAGCTTGCGTATCGCATAAACGCGCCGCAGAAACGGCCAAAAGAAGAGGATCTGGCTTTGATCCTCAACACTTCGGGCACAACTGGCAAGCCGAAACGCGTGGGCTTAACCCATCGCATGTTGTTGAATGCGGCCCAACACGATGCCAAAAGCCATGCCTTATCAGCTGATGATATCGCCATGGTCGTGATGCCGATGTTTCACATCAATGCGCAGGTGATTTCGGTTTTGGCTACCCGACTTTCAGGTGGCAAACTTGTCATCGCACCGAAGTTCTCCGCTAGCAAATTCTGGCCGCTCATCGCAGACAACCATGTCACGTGGGTTTCAGTTGTGCCGACAATCATTTCGATTTTGCTCATGAACGAAAACGCCTTGAAAGCTTATCACCCTGACATTCATTTGCGATTCGTCCGCAGTTCCTCGTTTGCATTGCCAGAAGATAAGTTGATAGCCTTTCAGACGTATTTTCATACGCAGATTCTCGAAGGTTATGGTATGACTGAGACGGCGAGTCAGAGTACCTTAAATCCAATTAATGCACCGAAAATTGGGTCTGCCGGCAAGCCGGTGGGTACAGAACTGCGACTGATGCTGGCGGACGGTTCTTTGAGCCAGCAACCGTATGTTGAAGGTGAAATTGCTCTTCGCGGCGATCACGTCATTCATGATTACCTCGAACCGCATCCTGAATCTTTCAAAGACGATTGGTTCCTCACTGGCGATCTTGGCTATTTAGACGAAGATGGCTATCTGTTTGTCAAAGGCCGTCGTAAGGAAATGATCAATCGCGTTGGTGAAAAGGTTGCCCCGGCAAAAGTCGAAAATATCCTTAATGAGTTAGACTGGGTTGCTCAAGTAGCGGTGATTGGTTTGCCGGATGCACTTTATGGCGAAGCAGTCACGGCGGTTGTCATTCGCCAAAACGTGACTGGCGACCCAATGAAAGCCAAAGCCGCCTTGATCGATTACGCTCGCCAGCATTTGGCAGCGTATGAATGTCCAACCGATGTCGTTTTTGTCAAAGCCTTTCCGGTCAATGCAACTGGGAAAGTACTCCGACCGAAACTGCGCAAACAGCTAATGCAAGGCGGACAAGCCTATGAAGCATAAAAAACACCTTTGGTTCTTGGTGATCGGCTTAATCATGTGGCTTAGTGTTGCCGTCTATGGCTATACGCAGACCACGACGGCGGCCAGTGATCTGGAAACAGTCACGATCGGCTACCAAAAGGCCGATCCTGTCGACATTGCCCGCCAGCACGGTGAGTTAATCAAAAAAATGAAAGCAAAAGGCTATCAAGTCGTCTTCAAGGAGTTTTCTGATGGTGCTGCGCTCATGACTGCTTTGAAAAGTGGGGCGATCGACTACGCTCGCGTTGGCGATACGCCGCCAGTGACAGCAAAAGCTGCTGGCACGGATATTGCGCTGATTGCTGCTGGTGCCACCAAGGAATATGGCAGCGGTATTCTTGTTGGTAAGAACAGCCAGATCACCAATCTCAAGCAATTGAAAGGCAAGACGATCGCCTATCAAAAAGGCACTGCCGCCCAATACTTGATTATTCAGGCCTTAAAAAAGGCAGGTTTGTCCACCAATGATGTTAAATTAGTGAATATGGATCAAAGTTCAGCATCGGTCGCTTTTGCAAAAGGCAGTGTGGATGCTTGGGTCACTTGGGATCCGTATACGGCAACAGCACAAGTCAATCAAGGGGCCAAGTTGCTGACAAACGGCACCGGCTTGGCAAAGAATCGTGACTTCCTGATCTCAACCCAAAATTATGCCAAAACTCACACCGCGCTGAGCAAATTGCTGACAACCTATATCAACGATGATATGACGTGGGCCAATAATCACCACACACAACTCATTGCCATGCTCAGTAAAACCTTGAAACTATCAGACGCTGTGATTCAAAAAATGGTTGAACGCCGAACTTATGCCATGGCGCTCGTTAAAGCAGATAGCAGCATTGTCGATGAAGAAAATCAAATCGCGAATACCTTTTATCAAGAAGGTGTTGTGACCGAGAAGGTGGATATGAAGACAACATTAGTCAGTGGTAGCGACTGATCAGTTGCAGCCCGGGACTTGCTGGATAAAAAAGACTCCTTAAGATGAAATATCTCAGGGAGTCTTTTTTGATAGGACCATGGCATCATAAAGCAATCACAATTATTTTTTTAACGGGACATTTTTCAATGCTGAGTGCTTCTGGCATTTTTCCAGCATCAATCTTTGGTTATGCATGAAAATGGCCTTGATGTACCTTTTCATTGTCTCTGAAATCAAAAACAGAATTAAGCGAACCTCGGCCTTGAAAATCCTTTTCCATCAAATCAATTTGATTGTTGAACGACTGCCACTGAACTAAAATAACCTCTCACTTTTGGTCGAAGAAGAGCGGATCTTCATCTGCAAATGATCCGACATGTTAGGATTTCAACGAACTTTATACTAACCGTTTCCGCAGAAAACCAGAAAGCCAGTCGGTGAGGGTTACTAAAATGATAATGCCATACAGAATGATGCCCACTCTAGACCAAGAACGGGTTTGAATAGCGAAAATCAAAGGTGTTCCGACACCGCCAGCACCTACCATACCAAGAATCGATGCTGAACGAATGGCCAACTCAAAACGGTAGAGAGTATTAGAAACAAACTCTGGTATCAATTGTGGCAAACTGGCGATCACAGTGACATCCAATCGATTGCCACCAGCGGCAATCACGGCTTCTCCGGCACGATTGTTCATGTTTTCAATCGCTTCGGAAAAAAGTTTTGCGAGCATGCCAACACTATGAAAGCCAACTGCTAGTACGCCAGCAAAAGAGCCTGGACCAACGGCTTTGATAAACATTAACGCCAGGACAATTTCAGGAAAAGTTCGAATGGCAGTCAAGACAAATTTGCCAGAACGAGTCGTCAGCCAAAACTTGTGTTGTGTGTTCGCAGCCCAAAAAGCAAATGGCAGACTAATAATAGCTGAAATGAACGTTCCTAAAAAGGCGATTCCTAAGGTTTGCAGCAGCGTAGAAGTCAGATCTTCGCCATCACCTGTCCAAACATAGCTAAAATCGGGATGTGCCAACCCCGCAGCGATTGACTTGGTAACGACCCACGCATTGGGTTTGATTTCAAGACTTGGCATACCTGTGAATGACCAAACGATAATCGCTAAGGTGATTATTGTCAGTAACCAATTGCGCCAACGATGTTGCAGGGGGGCCTTTGGCAATGAAGCTGAGTGATTCATAGAAGCACCTCCCTAGCCTTACCGCTAATGTAGTCAATGACAAGTACAACAGCAAAGATAACTAGCACAATCAAACCGACCCGATCATACCGAAACATGGATAATGCCTGTTGCAAGTAAATACCGATCCCGCCAGCTCCCATATAGCCGAGCACCGTACTAGCCCGAACGTTAATTTCGAAAGCATACAAGACGAAGCTAACAAAATAATTTGCGATCTGCGGCAACACTGCAAAACGAATCATTTCAATTCGGCCTGCACCTGCTGCCTTAAGTGCTTCAAGCGGCCCAGGATCAATCGTTTCAACTGCCTCATAAAACAGCTTGCCAACCATCCCAAAAGTAAAGATCGCTAACGCAAAAATACCGGCCACTGGTCCGATTCCGACAATGGCGACAAAAAGTGCCGCTAACATGAGATCGGGGATGGTACGGACAATATTGAGCACAAAGCGAAAAATGCCTACCACAATTTTATTAGTCACAATGTTGCGCGAAACTAAAAGGGCATATGGAAAAGCAACGGCAGAGCCAATCAAGGTGCCAATGATTGCCATTTTCAATGTCTGAATCATCGGATCGATTGTGTAATAAGCGTAACTCCAGTCAACATGCGCCATTTCGGTAAAAATGACAGTGAATTGACTGAAATTCTTAAAAAACAACCCGAGATTTGCATTGGTGATCCCAATCGACCAAATTAAACCAAGTACCATGATGCCAGTAAGCAGCCACTTGCGCCATTGCAGCTGACGTTTCGGTAACGTAGGAGCTGTCATTATGACACCTCCTGCTCATTACCGCTGTAAATACTAGCTATGATTTCATCAGTGGCTTCGGCAACCGGACCGTCAAACACTTTTTGACCCGCCCGAATACCGATAATGCGAGTAGCATAAGCTTGAGCAACCTCAACGCTATGTAGATTAGCCACGACAGTAATGCCCATTTCTTGGTTAATTCGCCGCAAGTCATCCATCACCCGTTTTGTAGTTTGAGGATCAAGACTGGCGATCGGTTCGTCTGCGAGAATAATCGTTGGGGTTTGCGTAAGGGCACGTGCAATCGCCACACGTTGCTGTTGACCACCGGAAAGTTGGTCGGCACGGGTATAAACTTTATCTTCCAATTCTACTGTCCGCAAGGCATCGTAAGCACGTTGTTTGTCTTCAGCGGAAAATAAACCTAGTACCATTTTCCAAGTTGGATAATAGCCGACTCGTCCAGTTAAAACATTCTTCAAGACTGACGAGCGGTTGACTAGGTTAAAACTTTGAAAAATCATCCCGATTTTCCGACGAATATTCAATAGTTTCTTGCCTTTTGCTTTGGTAATGGAAACACCATCAATACGTACGTCGCCTTCAGAGATGTCGTGAAGCCGATTGATGGCCCGCATCAGTGTACTTTTCCCGGCTCCTGACAAGCCAACGACAACCACAAATTCGCCTTGATTAATGGTTAAATCGATGTCTTTAAGGCCTACGACACCGTTAGGATAGATTTTTGAGACGTGGTCAAACTCAATAACTGGGTGGTTACTTTCTGACATGCAAACTTCCTCCATGTATAGCAAAAGCGCTAGGTGGCTAGCGCTTTTGCAACGTTGCTTTACTTGCTTTTTGATTCACCAGTGGCAATTTTGTCATACTTACGCACAATGTTGAAGGCACTATCTGTGGTTTTGACATAGCCCTCATGTGTATAAATACTTGAGATAATCGCATGACCTTCTTTTGTCTTAGCAATGTCGATGAAAGCCTTGCTAAGCTTTTTGCGGAAGGCGGCACTCATGTCCTGACGTACGGAAATCGTGTCATTAGGAATTGGCTTTGTGAAGTAGATGGGTTCAACCTTGTCCATAATGTCAGGGACATCTTTTTTGACAATATTGCGGGCATCCTCAAAAACAAAGGCGGCATCGGTATCACCGTTTAGCACTGACATGACACCTTGATCGTGACCTTTGACAGTAACCAAGGTATCTTGTTTAACAATGTCGAGACCCTTTTGGGACAGTTCGGCAATCGGCCAAATATAGCCAGCGGAACTGGTAACATCTTGAACGGCAATTTTTTTATTCTTGAGATCTTTCCAAGATTTGATGCTACTGCCTTTTTTAACAACAATCATCGAACGATATGAATCAACCAGTTTGTCGGTGCTTTTCCCACCTGGCTGTTTGATCCCAAATCGTTGCGCCATCAACAAAACGTCGGCTGCCTTTTGCGCGTGTGCCTGAACGTAACCATCAGGTGGTAAGAACCCAACATCGACTTGTTTACTCTTCATAGCTTCGACAATTGAGTTGTAGTCTGTCGAAACGGTGACTTTGACAGGGATGCCAAGCTCTTTCTTCAGCAAACTAGCCAGAGGTTTTGCTTTTGCTTCGATTGTATTGGCGTTGCTTGATGGTACAAACTGAATATTTAATGACTTGGGGGTGTAACTATTGCTTGTACTTGTGCTGCTAGAACTACTCTTACTACCACAAGCAGCCAGCGATAACGCAGCAATGGTTGCCATCCCAGCCACTGCAATTCTTTTCCAGAACTTCATCAGTTTTCCTCCATAAAAGTAGAATCAATCATTTGTAAGCAGAACCTTGCTTGTCTCGGCGACGCAAAAGAGTGAACTGAGACGAACAAGTCACTTGAACATTCAAATCATACTTTTTTATAATATCCGAATCAATAACTTTACAATAATTTTACATTTTATACATTTCGTTCGGTTTTTACACAAATGGCCTGCTTTTTGATGACCGTTATACTTAGATTTAGTCTGGTGCAGAACGATACTGAGGTTAACCCGATACAACATTTCTGATTTTTTGAAAATTTCGGTGCTCGGATCGTGACAAAAAATAACGTAAATTATATAAAATTCATTAGACCAACTGCACCGTTATTACTTTTTTATTCTGTTTGGAAAACAATATTAGAGAAGTCGCCGCATCCTAGTTAATAGCACACCTGTTACCAGCGTGATGGCTAGAACAGCCAAAATTGTTGTTGCCCGAATAGCCACAATGCCCCAGCCGAGTAATGAAAGGGTGATTGTGAGGACGATATTAATCGTGATCGCCGTCATAACGGCACGGCTTGGTTTGCTGCGCCAAAAGTTGCGATTGCTGCGGGTGATCAGGATGGTTAGCATGGCACTGAAGATCAGATAGTTGAAAATGATGGTACTTATCTGGCCTTGCGATACGTGAAGGTTGGTGAGCAGCGTCAAGATAATCATCCCAACGAGCGTCCAGCCGATTGCGAGTGTGCCGCTGATAAAACCGAGTTTGCCTAAGTGCCAGTTTTCAGGATGGTGGGAGATGCTGGTGCGATCAGTACCAAGTACCAATGTCACGAGATCATTTAAGATGGCAACAAGGATCATCGCGTTTAATGTCAACGGCAGAAAATGATTCAGCAAATAACCTAGCGTTAGGATGATCGTCAGTTCGGCGGTTCGCGATAACTTGGTGATGGTCCACGTCATCATGCGCTGATAAACGCGATGGCCGCTATCAAGAATCTCAATAATGGAGGTTAGACCGGGTTCAAGCAAAATCATTTTAGCTGCTCGTTTGGCTAAATCCACGGCATTCTCAACTGCAATGCCGACTTCAGCTTGCTTGATAGCAGGGGCATCGTTCACGCCATCGCCGGTCATTCCCACGATGTGTCCACTGGCTTGCAATCGCTGGACGATAGCTAGTTTGTCCTCCGGTTTTACCTCGGCAATGCCAGCTAGATTCTGCAAAGAAAAGGTGGCGGGTAATTGTGAAAAGGCTACGATTTGACCTGTCAAGCCTGCGTTCAAAGCAATGGTCTGAGCCGTTTTGACATTATCGCCAGTGAGCATGACCAGCTGCACACCGCGGTTTTTAATAGCTTCAATGGCTTGCCTACTATCGGCCCGAATAGTGTCTTCAAGAATGTAGACGCCAACAAGGTGCTCATTAATTGAGATAGCGACTGAGCGGCCTGCATCTAAGGCTAGATGTGGTAGTTTTGGTGATTCAGGATCACGTGACTGTAGCACTTTTAAAGAGCCAAGACGAACTTTCAGCAAACGATCAGCAATTGTGATGGTTGCACTTGCATAGCCGTTTCGGCAGTAAACGGTGTGAAGTTGCTCAGGGTTGCTTCAACATGATTGTTACTAGTGAATGTCAAAATAGCTTGATCGATGACACTAGGGTGTTGTTGGTCACAAGCAAAAGCACTGTAAGCTCGTACGGTTTCGTCAGGCAGATCCGACAGATTTGTAAACGTCACAACGACAGGCTTGTTTTCAGTGATGGTGCCGGTTTTATCAACCAATAACACGTCAAGATTAGCCGCTTCTTGAATGCCAGACAGATCACTAACTAAAACATGGTCACGACTAAGCACTTTTGCTTCAACTGAATTTGCCACCGCAAAGCTGGAAGGCATGGCAATTGGGATCGTTGCAATGAACAACATGGCCAAAAAGGGAAACATGCTGATCAAGTTTTCACCACGAATTAAAGCGGCAACGATCAGAATGATGGCTAGCACACTATCGAGAATCGCAAGGTCGTTGATGATTCGACCGAGCAGTTGCTGCAAGTGACCGGGTGCGGCTGATTGGTTGAGCAAGGTGATCGTTTTTCCTGAACGACTGTCTGCACCAATCGCTGTCACGACAGCAAGCGTGTGTCCAGTCAGTACTTCGGTTCCAGCATAAACAGTTTGATTGACCTGCCGATGAACCGAGGCAGCTTCGCCAGTGATACTACTTTCGTTGACTTGAATCGCGTTGTCCAGAAGGCAGGCATCAGCGGGGATGATATCTCCTTGACGCAGACTAATTAAATCGCCGACGACCAACTCTTTTGCGGGTTTTGTGACCCACTTGCTAGAACGTTTCACGGCCACAAGCGGGGTCAATTCATGTGATAGCTTGCGTAAAACCGCCCGAGCCCGCGTTGATTGAATCGCGCCATTCACAGCCGCAAACAGCAACATCAGCACAATAAAACCTGCCTGAATACCTTTGCCAAGAACGATTTCGACAACTAAAGCTGCCTCCAAAATCCAGGCGGAAGGTTCCCACAGACGCGCGAGTACGCCTTGGATGAAACTCACGGTTGGTTCTTTGACCTCGTTGGGGCCATTTTATTTTAAGCGTGCGGTTGCCTCAGATTGTGAAAGACCGTTATATTGTGTCATTGCATCGATATCCTTTCAGACAAAAAGGCCGATCGTCGCTAAACGCTCGGTCTCTTGCTTGCTTTTGCTCTGAATTTAGTCGAATTGAACACTATCTGGAAAATGGGCCAGTCGCGTGCCGTCACTTCCGAGTTCCTCTTCAATCCGCAGCAACTGGTTGTACTTCTCGACGCGCTCAGACCGGGCTGGGGCGCCGGCTTTAAGTTGGGCGGCGTTGGTGGCAACGGTGAAGTCAGCAACAAAGGTGTCGCCAGTTTCGCCAGAGCGGTGGGACATCATCGTGGTGTAGCCGTTTTTACGGGCTAAGCGAATCGCTTCGAGGGTTTCAGTAACAGTACCGATTTGATTGAGCTTAATCAGAATCGAATTAGCCATGCCTTTTTGAATAGCCTCCGTGATCAACTTCGGATTGGTGCAGACTGGATCATCAGCCACGATCTGGATACGCTTGCCGTACTTAGCGGTAAATTTGGCAAAGTTATCCCAGTCGTCTTCACCGTAAGGATCTTCAATCGAAATGATTTCAGGAAATTGATCAAGCAGCTTGATGTAGTAAGCACCAAGTTCTTCTGGCGTGTAGGTTTTGCCTTCAAAGTCGTAATTTTTGGTGTCGTGGTTGTAGAAGTAAGAAGCCGCCGCATCAAAAGCAATCGCAATTTCCTTACCGGGGGTGTAGCCGGCTTGAAGAATCGCGTCATGTAGCATTTGCAAAGCATCTTCGGAATTCTTCAAGTCAGGGGCAAAGCCACCTTCGTCACCCAACCCAGTCGTGTAACCGGCCTTCTCGATGACTTTTTTCAAGGTGTGATAGGTGTTCGTAATTTTCTCAAAGCCATCACGGAAAGACGTCCGGTCAACTGGGGTGATCATAAATTCCTGAATATCAATACCATTATCGGCATGTTCACCGCCATTGATCACATTGTGGAAGGTTTGTGGTAACTCTAGATCTGTCCCGCCTAGATAACGATAAAGTGGCTGATGGGTGGCCAAGGCAGCGGCCCGAGCCGTGGCCATCGAGACGCCAAGAATAGCATTTGCGCCAAGCTTGGTCTTGTTCGGGGTGCCGTCCAAATCAATCATGATCTGATCAACGTGAGCCTGATTAAAAGGCGAAACACCATGCAAGGCTTGATTAATCGCCGTGTTGACATGATTGACCGCCTTCAGCACACCTTTACCGCCCAGTCGATCACCGCCATCGCGCAACTCAACCGCTTCTTTTTCACCAGTAGAAGCCCCTGAAGGTACCTCGGCTCGACCAAGGGTGCCATCAGATAAAACGACATCAGCCTCCACTGTTGGGTTGCCGCGTGAGTCGAAAATTTCGCGAGCTTTCACTGTATCAATAAAAAGTGCCATCATAATATCTCTCCTTTTGGTAACAACGAAAAAACGCCTACCGAAGCGACATAAAAGTCGTTTCAGTAGACGTCATCAGATTGCTACACAATCATTTGCGGCGAACATCATCGCCTGTTCTTCTATACGAATAGAGCGTACGCTTTTTTCTTTTTGGGTGCAAGAGGGAGATTAACTTGAGTGCGAAAGACCAATTTTTCTTATTGACCGCATTCGGGAAAACCTATAGACTGAAAGCAAGCTTAGAGAGAGGACTAATTACCCTTTTTCTTAGTCCAGCAGATTGGATGGCACACACCCCTCAACATTTTTTGAAGTGCGGAGGTGATAGCCATGCCAAAATCAGGAGACGAAAGGGGTTCGCCGCGTTGGATGTGGCGTCGATTATCGTTGCGCTTAGCATACTGATTACCAGTATGGCCAAAGCGTACGCGATTATCAAAAAAGCTAACCTCAAGGATTAGCTTTTACCAAATCGTCATCTGAACTGCGTCGAGGTCATCGGGTCGCACCCCGGTGGCCTCTTTTCAACTCCTTAATTATACCTTAGAGGTCGTGAAGCGGTCAATATACTTGTGCAGTGCAACTAATTGAACTTGATCCAGCAGTAGCGCGGCTGTTGATGTGAAAAAGCGATCATCAGTTGGCTTGTAAGTGCGACTAGGATGAACCCATTACCATTGAGAGACCAATTAGATTTCAGGAGAATGTTCTTATCTACGCATTGTTTTAATATATCACGTATATACGAACAAAATAACAACTCGTTTTGTGTGTGTCAAGATATGCACAAACCACGTTCATTGTTGTTGATGTTCGGACCAAACATTTGCTATACTTTCAATAAATTAAATGGCGATGGTGTTCGCCTATACGCAAGTTGATGACACCTACCTTGAGCAAATCAGGGTAGGTGTCTTTTTTCTGAGTATGAGCTGGTGCGTTTAAAAATTGCAGCATAAATGGCCTCAGGACAAAGTGACAGATCTTAGCCTGATATGTTTATGCAGAGGTTTCTGCGTCAGCGAGTGCGTTCCCACGAAAGGAGATCATGATGCAGCATCGTGAAAAAATACATGTTAGTTGGTTGTTGGCCGTCTTTGCTGGCGGTTTTATTGGTGGCATTTTGCGATATGTCATCAGTGGCGTGACCCACGATGGCACAACCATGATGGGGACAAGCATTGTGAACTTAATCGGCAGCTTTTTACTGGCCTTCACCACTTATGGCTTGGATATGAAGTTCGATCTGCCTGAATGGCTGTTGCTTGTCCTCGGGACAGGTGTCATCGGTGGTTTCACGACATTCTCCACGCTCATGCTGGACTTTGCGACCTTGGCACCAAGGCATGCGATTTATGCCACACTACTGTTGATGCTCAATCTGCTGGGCGGACTGCTAGCAGCAACAGCCGGATTCTTGGCCTCGAAACTCGTTGGAAGAAGGGACAAAAAACAATGGTGATCTTAATTGGTATCGGAGCCGGTCTCGGCGCTGTTTGCCGGTACGGTATAACCGTATTAGGGAAAATGCTCTGGCCCGGCAAGCCGTTGGCGACGCTACTCATCAATGTGCTGGGTTCATTGCTGGCAGGACTTTTAGTTGGCTTACCAACGCTCTCAGCGTTTCGACTGTTCCTACTGCCCGGTTTTTGCGGCGGCTTTACGACCTTTTCAACGTTCATGGCAGACGCGTTTATCCTGATTAAAAATCGGCGGTGGTCAATGGCGATCTTTTATTATGTTGGCACGGTGGTAGCGGGGATGGTAGCGGTGGTTGTGGGGATGATGACTTCAGGGATACTTTTTGCCTAACTGGCAAGTGTGCCTGCCGATCACCGCTATAGTGCAGTTTAACAGCTTCTTTTTCCAGTAGAAGCCCCTAAAGGTATCACGTCTTGGTCAACGGTGTCGCTAGACAAAATGATATCAACCCCACTGTTGGGTTGTCGCGTGAGTCGAAAATTTTGCGAGACTTCACCTTATCAATAAAAAGTGCCATCGCACATCTTTTCTTTCGTTAACAACAGAAAACCAAAGTATGACCATACATGTGTTTGAGACAGAAGGTACACTTTTCCCGCAAAATAACAGCCTCTGCTTTGCTTGCGAATTGCTGCAAAGTAGAGGCTGTTGTTAGTGGCAAGGTATTTAATTTGTGAAATTCTGAAAGAATGGAACTTTATTAAAAATTTGTCTTAGCATTCTCGACTATAGTTATCAATAATCATTGTTGCTGAGACTGTCAGAATAAACACATTCAGTGCCATACTGTCGTATTTTGGAATGGAAATGATGGTGATGACTAAAATAACGCCTGACAAGGCACTGACGATATGAGCAATCTTGGAAAGAGTTTTCAAAAAATCAGTCCCCTTTGTGGGCTAGCACCGACTCCTGCAGCACAGTCAAGAGCGTTACTACCACCGTTTACCTTGCAGAGTTCGGTATTCGTTAATAATTGAATGTTAGACAAATCACCTCGTGTTTGTTTTCGACATAATGCTCACAACACAGGGGGCTAGCTTCCTACAAACAATGTACACGAAAATGTCGAGCTTTTTGTTATTATTTTTTAAACGCCGTACAATTACCGATAAACGTTGAAATTTTTCAAGATTTATCTAAAAAGCACCGTTAATCCTGCATTTCATGGCGGTTATTTTTAAGGATGTCATAGTGCTAATTGTTAGTCGCATCAATTTAGTGATTGACAGCCACTGAACTGAAACGAGCTGCCACTCTTATGTCAAAATGTGATGGGCAGTTTCTGGAAAGCTTAGTTAATCAAAATAGAAAAAATGTTCTGAGGGTTGAAGAAATGACCGGTAACATCGCCTCGTCTGGGGAAAAATCTGAAACTTGCCAAGCGTGATCACTTTCAGTTATATTCATTGCTCTATCTCATCATCTCAACGGATCAAGGACTCCAGTCCAGACTTGGAACTTCAACAAAGATGCCGGTATGTTTGTTTGTCCTGCAGATTTTATGGACTCGCGAGTCACGAGAAAAGGTAAAAGCTGCGATCAAGGCCGGACTTATTACTTTGACACGCATCATTGTCATGAATGTCCACGGCAGCAAGGGTGTTATCAACCAGGCGCAAAGACAAAAACTTATAGCGTCACGATTAAATCTTAAACACATCAAGACCAGAGGACCTTTCAGGCAACTCAAGCATTTCAAGACATCATCAAGTTACGGTATCGAATTGACGCGAAGAATGCAGCAGTCAAAACCAAACATAGCCATCAATAAGCTGGTCTAATAGCATTGAGGCCATGACGCTCTTTTATGCCAATATGGAGCGAATTATGAAAATAATGAGCGAAAAGTAAGAGGGTGGAAAACCCTGATACGACAAAAGTCCGGGAAAATCTGACGTCAAATCAGATTCTGCCGGACTTTTTATCATAAACCGCAAGAAAATCGTTACCTATTCAGCAGTCTCCTTTTTTACTGGTGAAATTTTTTAGTTGGGTTTAGATAGGCGTAATATGCCCATTTAAAATACTATAGTTATTTTACCTAGATGAATGGAGGGGATTCTATGACGAAACAAGACGAACAGAGCTGGCGAGATCTGCTAGCAAATTTGAATCCATATCGAGAACCGAATACCAAAAATAAAGGCCAATGGCGGCCTGAGCTTGAAGAGAAGATTGCTGAATACGAGCAATTGAAAGAAGAAGAAGCAATGGCAGAGGAACTATCCTTCAACTGGCTATTTGAAGCAGATGCGCAATATATCCATAAGCCACAAGCAAGAGCTAATTTTAATGAAACCGAAACAACGATTTATGATGGTGTCCCTGCTGGACCGATTGAACATGATCCGCAAAAAGCACAGATTTATATCGCGAACATTAATCCAGCGGTAGCATCTGGACAAGTTGAGGAATTGATTCGTGCAGAAAGAGAGGGTGGCTCCGTCAACATTCAAAAATATGTGCATGAGGAGGATGCAGAATGGATAGATGGTAAGCCAGCCAACAATATTATTTATCAACAGCTCTTCCGAACAAACAAGACAGATACTGGCGACATGACGCTAACGGACTATCTGAGACAGAACACAAAGCGAGATAAACAGCATTGGTATGCGCAGCACACTTCGATGTTGCTTCGGGCCTTGTTTGATGCAGATGAAAAATCTAACACAACGATGCCCGTTAGCGAAGCAAAGCAAATTTTAAGTCACTATCCAATTCAGTTTATCGATTTAGTCCCTTATCGAACGCAAAATGCAGATGACTTTATCAAGTTTATACAAATTAAAAGCACTTCGAGTTATCAAGCAAAGAGTGTGGAAGCTTATCAACTGGCGACAAATAAGCAAAAATCATTCAAAGCACTACCAAGTGGCGCGCAGGTTGCGTTATTACCGTCCACACAATTTATTTTAGCAAGTGTCATCGAGCGGATTCGTCAATATCTCGACGAGCCAAATCGGATTCCGGCACCAACGTTTGTTCTCCGCAGCTATAAGAATTGGTGGCAACCAGCACTGCAAGTATTTCTGACACAAAGATGGGACATTCTGCCAGCAAGCTTGAAGGAGAAAGGATCAACTGTTGCGTCATTGTTACAAGCATTTGAACAAGATTTCTTTTGGCAGTATGTAAGTGCACAAAGCGCGTCAATCAGTGACCGTAATCTTGAAAAGATCCAAGGGACAGGTGACTTTAAAGACACTTTTGTGACACCATTTCGACATGCAACGATTACTAGAGAATAACCAATAGATCAAGGCCATTTTGGTGCGGATGCCCGTTTTGGCACAATATCGGTAACGCCAGCAACGAAAGGCTAGTAACAGGTTGCCTAGGCATAATATACCTAATAAATATATATAATGAAATTTGTGCCCCGAATCAAAAGACATAATTTTAATGGTATTGGAGGAAGTAACATGTTATATAACCGGGTTAAAGAACATGTTGTTAATGATAGAAAAAAGATGTACAAACGCGGCAGCCAGTGGGTCGTAGTTTCCGCATTTGCCTTAGCGTTAGGTGGTGTCGCCTTGACGCAACTTCAACCTGTCAATGCTGCAGAAACAGACACGCACCTTGTCGTTCAGCCAGTGACACTCACCCAAGATGGACAAGTGAGTCAACCGGCGGCAGCACAAACTGAACCTGCAAGTGCTGTTAAAAACACCCAACCTGTAGCAACAGCCAACGCCGCTAAAGCCAACGGTGAGGCCAGTCCGGCAGCTGCACAACAACAAGCAACTGCGGCCTATCAAGCAGCAAGTCAAGCCGCCAATGCCAACACCAGCATGCCAGCTTCATCAGGCATGACCGAAGCAGAATGGCAGGCACAACAAGCAAAATATGATCAAGCCAAATCAGACGCAGCTGTCTCTGAAGCTGCTGAAAAGCAAAAGACCAGTGAAACAGAAGCTTCTTATGCCAACAGCTTAGCTAGCCAAGCAGCGGCGCAAAAACAGCAAGATCAAGCTTCTCTGGCTGCTGCTAGTTCAAGTGCAGCAAGTAGCCTAGCAGCATTACAATCACAGCAAGCGTCATCTTATGCAGCCGCTAGTCAGTCTGCAAATGCGCAAATTGATTCATTGAATGCTCAACGCACTTCTGGTCAACCGGCTGATACTGTCAGTGACGGTGGGACATTTGATTATGTAGCAAAGAATGGACTCTGGACCAATGTTGTTACTCATAGGGATAACAATAGTAATTGGAATGGTAATTACTTAATTCAAAATCTTCCTGTATTCACAGATCCGACACAGGCTGGGTTGATGGATGGCATCTATGCTCATTCTGATGATGGAGATGAGGGGGACATCAATGAGACACCTTCATGGTCTTTAGGCGATACTGTATATAACAATCAGTTAACAGATGCTCAGAAGAATGAATTGAATCAATATGCTATGATGCTGGTTAATAATTATCGTAAGTCAATGAGTCTGGCGCCGATTTCTACCACTAATGATTTTCTTAATATGGTTCAACAACGTGGACAGACTTTAACAAATGTCAGAGAAACTGATCATAATGAGAATATAATTTTAAATGTGTTTGGTTATGACGTTGATGAAACTTTGTCTTCAATTAGTACGCCTTCGTTCATGGGTAATCGCTATGAACAAAATCCAACAATGCTTGAAATTATGGAAGCTATGGCAGATTCTATTAATGGTCTCTTTAATTTTGATAATGATAGTTATCAAGGGCATCGCAATATTTTATTGAGTCAAGATAAGTTCATGGGATTTTCTCTGCAATATAATACAGTTCAGAATGCATGGATAATGAATTCAAATGGTACCGATCGAAATCTATTTGGCGCAAACATCGCAACAGTTCCAGCTCAAACATCATCGCCCTCTGCTGGTCAAGACAACAACAAAGAAATTGATCAAAAAATTCAAACCGTAAAAGATAATCTTCAGAATCTCAAGAACAGTCAAGATCAAACTTATCAAGCTCAAACGACCGCTTTGAACAACGCAGTTCAACAATTAGCTGACCAGTTTGCCAGTCAAGAAGCACAAGCGGAAAAAGACAATAACAGTAAGGTTCAAGCTTTCAATGCGCAACAAGAAAGTGCCTTGGCCTCATTTATTGCTGCATTAACTAAACAGGTTGAAGCGTTGAATCCTGGTCCTAAGCCGTCAACGCCTTCTAGTGGTGCCTCATCATCGGGTGCATCTAGTGCCGGCAGTTCAGCTTCATCTAGTGCTGCCAGCTCATCCGCATCGAGTGCGGGCAGTTCAGCTTCATCCAGTGCTGCCAGTTCATCTGCATCGAGTGCGGGCAGTTCAGCAGCATCCAGCGCTGCTAGTTCGTCAGCATCGAGTGCGGGCAGTTCAGCAGCGTCAAGTGCTGCCAGTTCATCTGCATCGAGTGCGGGCAGTTCAGCAGCATCCAGCGCTGCTAGCTCGTCTGCATCAAGTGCAGGTAGTTCAGCAGCCTCAAGTGCTGCTAGCTCGTCAGCCTCGAGTGCGGGCAGTTCAGCAGCCTCAAGTGCTGCTAGCTCGTCAGCCTCAAGTGCGGGTAGTTCAGCAGCCTCAAGTGCTGCTAGTTCGTCAGCATCAAGCGCCGGCAGTTCAGCAGCGTCAAGTGCTGCTAGTTCGTCAGCATCAAGTGCGGCTAACCCGAAGACTTCCAGTGCTGCTGTTATTCCAGTTGTTGCCGCACAGCCTTCAAGTAGTCAGCCGATGAGTCGGGTTGCTCAGAAGAATGGCAAACATGCCTATCCTGCAACTGGTGAAAGCCAAGCGGGCACAATTTTGGCTGAGGCCGGTGCTGTCGTGACTGCGGTTCTTGGCTTGGCCGGAGTTCGCAAGTATCGTCACGCAAAGTAATGAGCTGTTTACACTAGCAGCTGGACTATCACATGGGATGATGGCTCAGATGTCACTGCAGCTGCTATTTGGTTTGATTAGAGAGCATTCTTCATTGAGATGTAAGTTGCTCTTTGATCATCACACGTGTTTTCGCTTTGGGAGCGAGAGCGGCTTGATATGTGCAACCCTTGGATTGAGTTGCCTGCTATTAATTTAGTATGGCTTGAGGTACAGAAGTGGGTAAACACCATCGGATGGTTTAAAAGCGTTTTGAAGGCCTTAGTGGCGGTCATGATTGTGATGTCTCGAAAAGAGAGCATACAAGTCTTCATGGTTGAGTTGATGTTGGGATTGCACTAACCATGAGAAGGCAGCACAAAGGTCTGTATCAACAGGGAGGTGGTTTAAACTGCCAAAAAAACCGTATGAAAACAATTTAGGAAAGCTAAAACAGTTGGCATAGCCGTCACAGGCTCAACAACATAACCTGAAAGTTTTTTTGACCACCTTGAGGAGCATTTGCTCCTCAAGGTGGTCATTTTGATTCTTAAAGCAAAATGGACGGCATTAAAAAACCGTCTCAACATGCCGTTGAGGCGGTCATTCACTTCATATCTATTCAATCAAAACTTAGCGTTCGTTTTTGGTTGCAGACTACTGAGGTTCGTATAGAACAGGTTTTCTTGAAGACGAGCTTGTTCTTCTTCGTGGGGATCGCGTGGTGCTGCGATCATGTGCTCAACGCGTTTAAAAGTATGCTTGATCAGTGACATTTAAAACATCTCCCCTATTAGTTGTTCCTGTTTACAACTACATTGTAAGAGTCGCCAAGCAAAACTTCAATTGGTATAGGGCTTTTGAAAACGAATTCATTGCAAAAATTTTACGAAAAGATGTCAGTTGTCACAAAATGAACAGCAGGCCATGCATTTTTTACCTTCCTTTAGAGAGGTATCCGTTGATGCAAGTTGCGATTTTTGAAGACGAAGTGGTTTTTTTGTGGTAGGACAGAGAGACTAGTTTGTTTTGTCGGCCTTTGCTTGGATTTTTTCTAACTGTTGGTATTGGCTGGTCATCCAAGTGCGATAATTTTTGCCCTTTGGCAGGGTTTCGGAGACGTTGAGCACAGGGACATCGTGTTGCTTAGCTAATTTGACGAGACCGTCGACGATTTTCGAGCTGGCTTGGCTGTTATTCACGAAAAAGGCGATTTTCTTTTCTTTAATATCGTCTTGAACACCGTTGATGTCTTTGGCACTATAATCGGTGCCTTCTTCGGTAGCTTGGGCGAAGTGGGTGTTGTTAACCTTGTAGCCTAGATAGTCCAGCGCGTAGCCGAAGACAGGTTCGGAGACGTCGACTTTTTGATCGTGAACGTTTTGCTTGAGTTTCTGAATCAAAGCATTGAGGTTATCGAGTGAGGCGATGTACTTCTTGGCGTTGGCTTTGAAGATGGCCTTTTTGGATGGGTCCTGTTTGGCAAACTTGTCTGCCAAGGCATTGGCAAGTTTAGGCATGGTGCGTGGGTCATACCAAATATGTTCGTTATCGCCTTCGTGTTTGCCCATGAGGTCATCGGCCACACGTAAGTATTGTTTGGACTTGCTTTCGGATTTCACGAGTTTGTCCATCCAGCCATCATAGCCGATACCACTGGCAACGATGAGGTTGGCGGTGGCCACTTGTTTACCGACTTTAGTGGTGGGTTCGTAGTCATGGGGATCAATGGCGGGATTGTCGATGATCGATTGGACACTTACCTGATCGCCGCCGACTGCTTTAGCTACTTCACCGTAAAAATCGACGGTAGCCACAACTTGAATCTTTTGGTTGCTGCCAGATTTGGCGCTGGTGCTGCAAGCGACAGCAAGGATTGCCAACAACATGACGCTGAAGGCGGTCAATAATCGTTTGAACATGGGCAAAAGCTCCTTTGTTGGAAAGCGTAATGGTTACGGTTGTAAGCGTAGCGTATTCATGGCGTACACGCAAGCAAAATTTAAAGCAGCAAAAAACTGCAGCAGACGATGGCTTCATTTCATCGTCATGCTGCAGTTTTTGAAACGCGCTTATTGATAATCTTTAATTAATAGAAGGATACCAGTAATTGATAAAAGACTTCCTATTGCAATGGCTAGCCAGCCTAAAACACGCTCACCTGTGTCAGGTAGATGATGGGTGTTGTTGTGGCTTGGCGTGATAACCTCCACGCTTGCGGAAGAATCGCTTTCTGAAGAGAATGAAGGGATCACATCACTGCTAGATATGGAAGATGAGCTTTCCTGATGGCTAGGGGTGGATGAAGCAGCCGGCTTTGAAGGCTCGCTAGATGAAGACGACGGCTTAGACGGCGGTGTCACCGAGCTAGAAGGTGTTGATGGTTTAGACGGCGGCGTCACTGAGCTAGAAGGTGACGACGGTTTAGACGGCGGTGTCACCGAGCTAGAAGGTGTTGATGGTTTAGACGGCGGTGTCACCGAGCTAGAAGGTGTTGATGGTTTAGACGGCGGTGTCACTGAACTAGAAGGTGTTGATGGTTTAGACGGCGGTGTCACCGAGCTAGAAGGTACAGACGGTTTGGAACTGGAAGATTCAGAAGATGGCGTCGACGGCGTTACCGGTGGCGGCGTCAGGTTCTCGTCATAGGCCTTGACCGTCACTTGCGGTTTATCAAGGGTAATGGTAAACGGCAAGTGCGTCGCATTCAGCTTGTATCCTTTAGGCGCCTTTGTTTCGACAAAATAGTATTGGCCGACTAAGAGTTGGGTAGAGGTTAACTTGCCCTTCGTATCAGTGATGAGGTCGTCGTGCACCAAGGTTCCATCGGCACGATAGAGTGAGAAAACAGCACCGGCGAGAGCCTGCTGATGTGTTTTTTGGTCTTGTTTAATTAGCGTGACCTGTCCAACTTGGCCGGTGCCACTACCGCCGTTACGCCAAGTGATTGTGCCGTTTGCTTGCGCTGGAGCACCGCTACCGCCTTGCTTGCCTGAAGCAACGACTGAATTCGTCCAAGAATCTGTGGTTTCGAAACTTGCAGAGGTGGGATTAGTCCACAAATCAATTTGGATGGCGGTTGTGATCGTTCCCAGCGATATTTTGACTTGGTTACCATTCACTTGATAGCTTGGGGTGATGGTGCCGGTAGCATGGAACCAGTTGTCATCGTAAGTACCAGTGTGGACGACCAGCCCACGACTTGTATCAAAATGCTGCCCGGGACCAAGTGTATCAGTGAGCACCACATTGTCGACATGCTCCATATTTGGATTAATCGTAATCTCCCACTGGAAAATTTTGGGTCGACCAAGGTCATCAACATACTGCGCTTTTTCTTCTGGAGTTGCACCTGTTGGCGGATTGACAACCCACCCGGCTTTGTAGATATACCATCCTGGACGTTGATGACCACTATCATCATAGCGGCCACTTACCATGAATTGAAGCTCACCTTGGCGGCCGACTGTTGAATGGCTGAAGAAGTCCGTGAAGGTCAAAATACCGGTTGAACTACCTGCTTTGGAAAAGAAATGGCCAATCGTGGCGCCAGTTGTGGGATCAACCACTGCAAAGTCCACATTGGCTCGCGATACAACCGTTGCTGGCAGGGAAACTGTCGCGGTATCACCGGCTTTGACGACCACTTCGTCAGGAATTCGCCAGTGATAGGTTAATGTGTACACGCTATACATCGAAAGATTGGGTGCGTGGGTGAAATCTTTCCCAGTGGTGTCAGTAATCGTAGCATCTTGACTACCAAAACCGGTGACCGCGATATTCTGGCCAGCACCGACACTGATCGGCTTGCTTATGAGCGGTGGGATTAAGGCAACCAGAACTGACAACAACAAGGTGATAAGTAAAAAGACTGAAGCACGCTTTTGTGAGTGGCGGCGCTTTTGCATCTCGGCACTTCCTTAGTCATAATTTAACAAAATAATTATAACATAAGGATATTTATTCGGATTAACAAATATAATGAATATCCCCTTGTTTAGCAAGGCAATTTTTGTGAGATAATACTTACAAAAATAACGAAACAATGACGCTTGGCTTATTTGGTTAAAGGGATCAAATAACTGGTGAAATGTTTGACGTCTCGAACGGCTTATGTTTGAATTAATTTAATGATGCGGTTATTCGTCATCATGTTGGGGAGGGATCAAGTTGCGAAGGTGGCTTGTTATTGCAGTATCAGTGATGGCTATGATCGGTGTAACTGGTTGTCAGTCAAAAAGTTCAAAGTCGTCTAGCTCGACTGGGTCGACGATGATTAAGGTGAACCATTTTACCAAGCAGACTTTGCAGAAACAGTATACGACCATTTCTGACTTGGTGATGAAAACGATGACAGAGGTCTCACTGCAAAGTGATAACAAGACCCTCAGTCAGTCGGCTAAAGCCAGTCTCTCTAAACTTGATAAGATCCGGCTGGAATTGGATAATAACAAATCACAGGATTCAGGGGATGATGCCTTGGCAAAGACATTGGTTGATTATGCCAAGCAATCAAGTGACGTGTTGACAGCCGTTATTAACAATGATGGAAAAGGCTATCAGTCAAGCGCTCAAGCTTTCTTTAAGCAAGCCGTCAGTATTGGTCAACAGTCTTTCGGCGGTCAAGTTCCGGAATCCGTGCGCAACTATGCGAACAATCAGCAAGCGGTGACAACTAGCGGAAGCTCGAAGTAACAATCAAGTTACATAGGATCGCAAAAGGCAGTTGATGACTGCTTTTTTTGTTACACAGCGTCAGGCGACCTGAAACGTAAGACTTTTTCAAATTGACGGGGTTTGTGATAGGTGATGGCGCGCTGATTTGTTAGGTTGGACGTGAGGAGGCGATCGTTTGGCACCCTATCAAGATGATTTGAATACTTTGCTGGCCAAGTTGCAGGCAATTGCACAGACGGGTAACTATTACGCAAAGGATGTTTTTGATCAGCAGCGTTATACAGAACTGGCTGACGTGACGATTAAGCTGGCAATAAAGCTTGGTGCCAGTGACCAGCAAGCAAAGTTATTTGTCGATGCGGATTTTGGCTATGTGACGCCCAAAGTTGATGTTCGTGCGGTTACCTTTATTGAGGATCAACTATTGCTGGTTCAGGAACGAGCGGGCGGTACATGGTCCATCCCCGGTGGTTGGGCGGATTTGGGTTATAGTGCGGGTGAAATTGCTGTAAAAGAAACCCGTGAAGAGGCCGGCTTAACCGTGAAACCGCAACAATTACTGACAGTTCGGGCACTACGTAAGCACGCCTATGCCAAGCAAAGTTCGCAAGATGTGTACAAAATGTTCATTGCTTGTCTACCGGAGAATCGTGCGTTAAAAAGCGGGATCGAAACTGCAAAGGTTTAACTTTTTACGCGAGAACAAGCGCTTCAGGTGCCCTTATCGCTACAACGCAATTTGCCGGCCGACATTGAGATGGCATTTGACGCACATACGGCTAGTCACTGGGTGACAAAGTTTGATTGAGTTTAAAAAGATAATACTTTGATAGACAAGTAAAGGGCATGGCAACAGAAAAGAGTTTATTTCCCAGTGATGAACACGGAAATAAACTCTTTTTGATTTGGCCGATGACTGGTTACTTTAATAGAAGGAAGGCTTATCGCCTTGGGTGTTAGGTTGGTCAACGCCAAGTGAAGCACCGATGTGTTTGCTTGGATCGTTAATCAGCTTGACGACGAAGTCAGCGATGCTGCGCCGAGAGACTTCTGTGCCCTTAAATGGCTCGCCTTTTTCCGTTAATTCATAACTGACAATGTTTTTATTGGAAAGCCAAGCTGGCCGAATGATCGTATATTTTAAGTCAGAATTTTCAATGACTTTGGCGGCTGCGGCGTAGGTTTCAAGATAACCACCATCAAGCATTTGATGATTCCACTTGCCAAAAGCGCCGGGGACTTCATCGTAAATTCCCAACGTCGAAATCCAAATCAATCGACTCACACCTGCAGCATCCATCGCTTTCACGACGGATTTTGCCTGATCTTCAATTCCCTTGTTGCCAAGGTTGGCATAGACAACGTCAATGCCAGCAAGCGCCTTGGTCAACTTGGCGGTGTCGGTGACATCCCCGTCAATCACCGTCTCCCGTTGCGGATTGACGTCTTGCAGCCGCCCGGCATTGCGTAGAAACAAACTCAGGTGATGATCGGTTTCTTTCAGCAACTGATGCCGCGCCAACGTTGCAATTTGCCCGTGTGCGCCTAAGATCATGACATTTGCCATTTGAATCTTCCTTTCTTGTTCCCAATACAGTTTTATTGTAACACCGGTATTTGTGGGCGGAACGATCAAAAAAGCCCGCGAATTTCTTCGCGGGCTTCCTTCTGGTCAAGTGCTGTCCGGTGTTGTTGGCCCGGGCATATGGTTTATCTTGTCATCAAAGCAATTAACGAAACTTCGACAGAGGGTGAGCTTTGCCGAAACATTGGGGGAATGATAAACCCCTGTGACCAGAAGTGATGCTATTTTGCGCTGTTCGTTGCTTGATCCTGAATTTTTTCAAGTTGCTGGTATTGGCTGGTCATCCAAGTCCGATAGTTTTTGCCCTTAGGTAATGTCTCGGTCACTTTCAAAACCGGCACATTATTTTGTTCAGCTAATTTGACGAGTTGATTGACAGTCTTTGAGCTTGCTTGGATGTTATTGACAAAGAAGGCAATTTTCTTTTCCTTAATATCGGTTTCGATACCATGGATATCTTTTGCGCTGTAGTCTGTGCCGTCTTCGGTTGACTTCGAGAAGTGATCGTCATTGACTTTGTAGCCCAGATAATCGAGCGCGTAGCCAAAGACAGGTTCGGAGACATCAACGAGTTGGCCATTTACTTTCGACTTCAACTTGTTGATCAAAGTATTGAGATCGTCCAGTGAAGCGATGTATTTTTTTGCATTCGCCTTGAAGGTCGCTTTGTCAGCTGGATCTTTCTTGGCAAACTTATCAGCTAACGTATTGGCCAGTTTTGGCATGGTTCGCGGATCGTACCAGATATGTTCGTTGTCGCCTTCCTTTTTATTCATCAAATCGTCAGCGACACGTAAGTAATTTTTGGATTTGTCCGCTGATTTCACGACCTTATCCATCCAGCCGTCGTAACCAATGCCACTAGCGACAACAAGATCGGCAGACGCAACTGATTTCCCAACTTTGGTAGTAGGCTCATAGTCATGGGGATCAACCGCCGGATTGTTGATAATCGACTGCACCGACACCTTGTTACCACCCACAGCTTTGGCAACCTCACCATAAAAATCAAGACTGGCAACAACTTGAATCTTGCTGCCATTCGAGCTGGATTGCTTTGCGGCACCGTTACTACCGCATGCGACTGCAAAAATTGCCAGCAATGCGACACTGATACCTGCAAGTAATCGCTTCATCATAAATTCCCGCTTCCTTCCAAAACGTAATAATTACGATTTAAACCATAAAGCAAAGTGAGCGGTCTGGCAAGGAAAATTTTCAAAAAAATTGAGAAAAGTGTCGTTCTTAAATTCTAATTGACAGATAAATCGCAGTCGTGATACGGTTACTGCCGTTGCTTAAATAGTAATGATTACGAATTAAAAAGAGGTGATCATTTTTGGAAAAGACAGATCTTGCCAGTGCACGGCGGCGTATGAAGAGTCCCAACATTAAGACCCGAAAACGGGCGTTAAAAGTTTTGCACGATGCTAAGCGTAAGCAACAGAAAAATCGGTAATGTATCAATAATTGGTGGTCATTTGAATACTTTGAGTGACTCGTTTGCGGGAGATTAAAGACCATCAGTGAAGGAAAGAGGCATTCTTTTGGCAAAAAAATCTAAAATTGCAAAAGCAAAACGACAAGAAAAACTTGTTCAACAATACGCGGCAAAACGCGCTGCATTAAAAGCGAAAGGTGACTATATTGGTCTAAGCAAACTCCCACGTGATTCAAGCCCAGTTCGTTTACATCATCGTGACGTTTTGGATGGGCGACCGCATGCTTATATGCGGAAGTTTGGCATGTCCCGGCTTAATTTCCGTGAACTCGCCCATAAAGGTCAAATTCCTGGGGTGCGGAAAGCCAGTTGGTGAAACCTGAAGCCACCGGCGATGAATTCGTTTTGTGTTTTTTATTTCCTCATGTTTGCTAACTCACAAGCAATTATCATGTCTTTTGCCTGAAGATGACGTTATACTTAAGATGTACGAAGTTAGCGCTTACATAATATGAGCAAAGTGGCTTTGCTTATGTTCGTCGGACAGAAAAGACGTTTGCAAGGAGGAAAAACACAATGGCTGAATTGCAGTCAACGCACTATCAGATGTATATCAATGGCAAGTTCATGGATTCGGCATCAGGCGATGTTGAAACCGTGATCGATCCTTCCACAGGTAAGAAATTGTGGACCGCACCGGCAGCGACAATTGAGGAAGCCCGCGCAGCCGTGGATGCTGCTTGGGCGGCTAAGAATGCTTGGCGGCGCGTGCCTGCTCCAACGCGTGGTGCGTACTTGCGCAAGCTTGCTACTTTAGTGCGTGAGCATGAAGATGAACTGGTGAAGATTCTGATGTTGGAGCAAGGAAAAATTCATGCCTTAGCGAAAACCGAAATTGAGTTTTCGGCGGATTATTTTGACTATATGGCCAACGCCGCACGCGTTTATTCCGGCGATGTGATGCAATCTGACAATGAAAACGAAAATATTATCATTGCCCGTCAGCCAATCGGTGTTGCGGTTGGTATTATTGCTTGGAACTTCCCGTTCTTCCTGATTGCTCGGAAAATGGGGCCAGCTTTGGTAACCGGCAATACCATCGTGATCAAACCAAGTTCGGACACCCCAGGACTGGCGTTGGCATTTGCAAAACTGGTTGATGAAGTCGGTTTGCCGGCAGGGGTAGCCAACTTTGTGAGTGGTCGCGGGTCCATCATTGGGGATGATTTGGCGAAGAACCCCAAAGTCGGCATTATCAGCCTGACTGGGTCCACCGCGTCCGGTAAGAAGGTCATGGCAGCTGCGGCGAATCATGTGGCAAAGATGTCATTGGAACTTGGCGGGAAGGCACCGGCAATTGTTGCTAAGGATGCTGATATCGATTTAGCTGTGCAGGCCATTTTTGACTCGCGAATTGATAACAATGGGCAAATTTGTAACAACGCTGAACGGATTTATGTGCAAGAAGATGTTGCGGATGAGTTTATTAAGAAAATGACGGCAAAGATGGCGGCGGTGAAAGTCGGTAATCCGAACACTGATCCAGATGCCGAAATGGGTCCGTTGATCAATCAAGGCGCCCTTGATAAAGTGGACGGTTTGGTTCAGCGGGCGGTTGAAGCAGGCGGCCAGATTCAAACAGGTGGTCACCCAGCTGACATTGACGGTGGTTTCTTCTACGAACCAACTGTGATTACCAATGTCGCGCAGGATTCCGAGATTGTGCAAAATGAGATCTTCGGACCGGTGTTACCGATTTTGACATTCAAGAGCATTCCAGAAGCAATCGAAATGGCGAATGACACGGTATATGGCCTGACCAGCTCCGTTTATACGCGTGATCTGGAAACCGCTTCGTATGTTGCTAACGAGATTGAGTTTGGCGAGACCTACATTAACCGATTCAACTTTGAAGGCATCCAAGGCTTCCATGCTGGTTGGAAACAATCTGGTGTCGGAGGCGCCGATGGTATTCACGGTGTTGAAGAATTTACCAACACACATGTCATTTATTTACAGCGTCACCCAGAAAGCTTAAAATAACTAGGCGATAACCAGAGGACCATGAGCGAGCATTTATCTCGATCATGGTTCTCTTTTTTGATGATGCTCAGCGCTTATGAATGAATGCGATTACATACTTTTATCTACGGCAGTTGTCGAGAAGTAAGCCATTTAAGCATTAGATTCGTGATAGTCACTAGTTCATGTTCTTTAGCTTTTTTAAGTTCGCCTTAAAAAACACTTGATAGCATTTGAAATTTTCTGTAAGCTTAAGATGAAAGCGAATTAGGTCACCCTAAAAATTGGAGGCTCTTATGTTAACAGTTAAGGACCTGACCGTTGCCTACGCTGACACACCGGTGTTTGCTGATGTTGCCGTTCATTTTAACGCAGGTAAGATCACCGGAATCATTGGGCCTAACGGAGCAGGTAAATCGACCTTGATCAAAGCTATTTTGGGATTGATCAAGGTACAATCAGGAACGGTCGACTTTTCCGGCCGGACACTCAAAGAGGTACAGCAGTCAATCGCTTATGTCGAGCAACGTAAAGATCTTGATCTGACGTTTCCGATCAATGTTCAAGATCTTGTGCTGACTGGGACATATGGCCGATTGGGCTTACTGAAAAGTCCTGGCAAAAAGGAACGACAGGCGGCGCTTGACGCCCTGACCCAAGTCGGTCTTGAGGATTTTAAGAAACGTCAGATCAGCCAGTTATCAGGTGGTCAATTGCAACGCGTTTTCGTTGCGCGGGCGATTGTGCAACATGCAGAAATTATCATCATGGACGAACCGTTTGTGGGGATCGACATGAAAAGTGAACAAGAGATCATGACGATTTTGAATCAGTGGCGCGATGCCGGTAAAACGCTGATTGTGGTCCATCATGATCTGAATAAAGTTTCAAAATATTTTGACGAACTTGTGGTCATGAACCACGGCATTGTTGCGGAAGGACCGGTCAAGGAAGTTTACACCGCCCAAAATATCGAACGGGCATTTTCAGCCGACCTGTCGTCCGTCTTGTTTACGGCAAAGGAGGGTGCGCGCGTATGACATCAATAATGGAATTCTTTACCGCTTTGGGAAAATATGATTTCCTGCAAAGCGCGTTGATCACCGCCATCATGGTTGGTATCATGTCAGGCTTGATCGGAAGTTTCATCATTTTACGCGGCATGTCGCTGATGGGGGATGCGATTTCCCATGCGGTCCTGCCCGGGGTAGCCGTTGCTTATATGCTCGGTATTAACGTCATGATCGGGGCATCGGTTTTCGGAATTATTGCGGCTTTGCTGATCGGGTTTGTGGCAGCCAACAGTAAAATCAAAACCGACACATCTATCGGGGTCGTGTTCAGTGCATTCTATGCCTTGGGTTTTATTCTGATTTCAATGGCTGAAAGTGCGACTAACTTGCACCATATTCTGTTCGGTAACATTTTAGCCGTCAGCGACAGCGACATTGTCACCACCGCTGTCGTGTTGGGAATTGTGATCCTGTTCGTGGTTCTGTTCTATAAGGAACTGCTGATCACCTCGTTTGATAATACGTTTGCGAAAACGTATGGCTTGAATACCACCATGATTCACTATGCTTTGATGCTGGTGTTGACGCTTGTCACCGTTTCAGCCTTGCAGACAGTTGGGATCATTCTAGTTGTGGCGATGCTGATTACGCCAGCAGCAACTGCCTTCTTGTGGACGGATCGGTTAGAAACGATGTTGATCACGTCCGCTAGCGTAGGCGTTTTCTCGGCCATCACCGGACTTTACTTCAGTTTCACCTTTAACTGGGCATCCGGGCCGGCCATTGTGCTCGTAGCTGCGGTCCTGTTCGCCATTTCCTTCGTCTTCTCACCGAAGCAGGCGTTCTTCAGTTTTAGTAAAAAACAGCGAGAAAAGAAAACCGCTGCTGCTACCCACACTGCCGAGGAGGCTGTTCGATGAAAAAGATTCTAATCAGTGTTGTTGCTGTTTTAACCATGGTTGCAGGGGTTTTCTGGTTTGTAAACAACCGCAGTACGACTCAGAAAGATTCAGCAAGTACTAACCAACAATTACGTGTCGTCACCACCAACTCGATTCTTGAAGACATGGTGCACAATGTCGGCGGTGATCGCATTGAACTCTATAGTATCGTCAAGCGCGGCACCGACCCGCACGAATATGAACCGCGACCGACCGACGTTGCTGCCACTAGTGAAGCCGATGTTGTCTTCCACAATGGCCTCAACCTTGAAACTGGCGGAAATGGTTGGTTCAAAAAGTTAGTTCAAACATCGCATAAAGCTTTTAACAAAGACGTTTTTGCTGCCAGTGACGGGGTCAATCCGATGTACCTGACGACCAATACGAAGGAACAAGACCCGCACGCTTGGCTTGATCTGGCCAACGGGATTCAATACGTGAAAACCATCACCAAGGTGTTGAAGCAAAAAGATGCCAAGAATGCCAATTATTACCAGATGAATGCAGATCAATACGTTGCTAAGCTGCAAAAACTGCATCAAACCGCCCAATCTCAGTTCCTTGATATTCCGGAACGCCAGCGGTTGCTCGTTACATCAGAAGGCGCCTTCAAGTATTTCTCTAAGGCTTATCACGTCACCCCGGCCTACATCTGGGAAATTAACACCGAAGCCCAAGGTACGCCTGAGCAGATGCAGACGGTTTTAGCAAAAATTCGCGCCTCCGATGTTAAGCATTTGTTTGTCGAAAGTTCTGTTTCACCGAAGTCCATGAACAAAGTTGCGAAAGAAACCGGCCTATCGATTCACGCCAAAATCTTTACTGACTCTTTGGCAGCAAAAGGCACCAAAGGCGATACGTACTACAGCATGATGAAATGGAACCTAGATAAGATTCACGACGGTTTGGCGGAATAATCGCGACCAAGACGCTCGGTTGAACCATTAAAAAAAACGTTACCTTTGCCGAAAATGGTAAAGGTAACGTTTTTTTATGGCTGACTCGTAGCCTTCTCTGACTGCAAACCCATTGTTGCATTATTCGCCGTGTCGCTTGCCGCGAGCCACGTGGTCGGCATGGGCGAGCATAGCATCGATGACGGTGATGATATGCGGATCATCGAGGCGGTAGAAATTGGCTTTACCCACCCGTTTGGCGCTCACCAGCTGGTGCTTTCGCAACAAGGCAAGTTGGTGGGAAACAACCGACTGTTCCAAACCTAACAAGTCACCAATGGTACCGACATTCAGTTCCCGTTGTTCGAGCAGTTTTAACATCTGTAGGCGAATCGGATTGCTCAATAACTTAAAAATGCGTTCCGCCTCAGTCAATTTAGCTGTCGTGACCAGTTCTAAAGTGTCTGTGTCCATGTGACCGAAACCTCCATTAGTTAAGCGTCATCACCGTGTCCCAATCCCGTTTGCAACGCTTCCCAGCCCTCACTAGCCACAAAATAAACCAAGACTAAAGCAGCGACAGAATCCGCCCACCACCAGTTAAACAACCAAGTCAGCAGACTGCCAAGCAGAACAGTTGCGGCCATATAAGCACAGGTGATGTTGCACATGCCATCTTCAATCAGCGCGGGAGAGGTTAACTTTTCTCCCAAGTGCCGCTTTTTAATGGTCAAAACAGGCATCAGGAACACGGAAGCAATTGCGATTGCCATGCCGCTGTAACTTGTATCAGCTGCGGCATGTGTAACCAAATTATAGCCGGAAACGCCAATGACATAAAGACTGAGTAATAATAAAACACTGCCGACAATGAGACTGGAACGTTGCTCTGCTTGAGCAACCTCCGCAGATGGCGCACCATTGGCTTCTTTTTTAAGACGCCAAATGAGGGCACTGCCAGAAATAATTTCAAGAAAACTATCGAGGCCAAACGCAATTAAGAGAATGGAACCCGCTTGCATACCGGACCAAAAACCGACTATGAACTCAAATGCCATCCATGCCGTTGAAAAATATTCAACCCGTAAAGCTGACGTCATGGTTTGTTTCTGCGTCATTGACAGTTGCTGCATTAAACGACCCTCTTTCATGTGACTGTTCATCTCAGTACAGACACATGATATATTCAACATATGTATATGTCAACATATAATGCCGATCAATGACTCCATGAAAGGTCTTGCAGCAACTTCTTAACAAACTAGTGCTGGTGGGCGTGTTGTTGACTTGACTGGGGCCGATAAGCGGCAACTAACCCTGTCACAGCGTCCAAAGTCATAATCAGACCCATTAACCACATTGCTGCCATATTGTGCATGGTACCAATTAGAATCAGCAGCACCACATTTAACGCCAGCATGAGCCAGCCCATCGTTTTCGACATTTGTTGCATGAAAATCCTCCTCAAGTGTATGGATAAGACCTATACCATTTTTCGCTACTACTTTAGATTAATTCTAAATTATGTTTATGGCAACCCTAAAAAGTGTTAAAATTCTAGTCAGAGCGTGATCAGCCGCGGTCAGAAACCGGAGCATAAGCGGGCACAAGTGCGATGGCCGCACTTTGGCCATTGCGCTTGTGGTCCTTATGTGCAGGTTTCTGCGGCTGAGAACGCGTTTGAAGGGGGAAATCACGATGAAAACCTATACGGACTATTTCTTTGATGAGCCAGCGTTTGATCTCCACGATGGCGGGTACGTGCCGCTTGAGGTCAGTGATGCGCCTGAGAAGCCCTTAAATGTGCCACCGTTGTTGAAACCGGATAAAGAGACAGCGACCGACGTTTATTACACGGTGACAGCAGAGGCTGGGGAAACACAACTGTTGCCAGGGGCGAAGACCAAGACGTGGGGCTATAATACCAGTCTGTTAGGTCAGACGATTGTGTATCGCCGTGGTCAGCATACGCATGTGACACTGAAAAACACCTTGCCTGAGTTGACCACTTTTCATTGGCATGGGGCTAATGTCAGTGGCCCTTATGTTGATGGCGGATGCCATGCGCCGGTTTATCCGGGTGAAAGTAAGCATATCGACTTCACGTTGGACCAACCGGCGACGACTTTGTGGCTGCACGCGCATCCGTGCCCATCCACAGCCGAGCAGGTTTGGCATGGTTTGGCTGCCATGGTGATTGTCAAAGACGACCATGAAGCCAGCCTGCCATTGCCAAGGAACTATGGCGTTGACGATATTCCGGTCATTTTGCAAGACCGGCGTTTTCACGAGAACAACCAGTGGGACTACCGGGCTGATTATGATCCTGACGGTGTTGCTGGGCCAACTGCAATGATTAACGGTACAATCAATCCCTATTTTGATGTCACCACGCAAAAGGTCCGGTTGCGTTTTCTGGACGGTGCTAATCGACGTGAATGGCGGTTGCATTTTTCCGATGACCTGCCATTTACGCAAATTGGCGGGGATGGCTCGCTGTTACCGGAGCCGGTCAAATTTACCCATTTGATGCTGACTTGTGCTGAGCGTGCCGAAGTGATTGTTGATTTTGGCCAATACCATGAAGGCGACGAGGTCACCTTATATACGGATGATGTGCCATTGCTAAAATTCCGCATTCATGCGTTCAAACCGGATCAGACGACCTTGCCTGATAAGTTGTTCGATGTGAAGGCACCAGTGGTTGATCCGGCTTTGCCAGTTCGCCACGTTGTGATGCAGGGGATGGACGAAGGTGTTGCGATTGATGGTAAAAAGTTTGCCATGCAGCGGATTGATGCCACGCAACCAATTGGCAAAGCCCAGTACTGGGATGTTACCAATAGCAATGATGCGCCTGGAATGGTTCATCCATTCCATGTGCATGGAACCCAATTCTTAGTCTTGTCGCGGAATGGGCATGCGCCGTATCCAAATGAACATGGTTTCAAAGATACCGTTGGCGTGAATCCTGGGGAAACGGTTCGGCTGCTGGTGCGCTTTGATCTGCCAGGGGTTTACATGTATCACTGTCATATCATTGAGCACGAAGATGGCGGCATGATGGCACAGATTGAAACTTTCGATCCAGCCAAGCCAAAGCAAGAATATAAATTGATGGATATGGATACGTTAATGATGGCCTTGGCTAAAGAACGTGGCGTCAAACCATCTGAGATTTGGATGGGCGGTATGCAGTCTTATGAAAAAATGGGAATGAAAATGTAAACGTCCCACAATACTAATATAGAAAAAGATGATTTTAATATGCACTCTCCAACGATCAAACATCGCGGGGCTTTTGTCGCCACGTTACTGACAGGTACCTTTTCGATGTCAATTTCTCAGTCTTCTTTAAGCACCGCTTATCCTGCTTTTATGAAAGCTTTTGGTTTAGGAGCGGATACAGTTGCTTGGCTGACAACCGGCTTTATGTTGGTGATGACCTTGATGATTCCGGTTAGTCCATGGCTGTTGCATAATGTTCCTTTCCAACGGCTTTTCCAAGCGATTGAACTCATTTTTGCCATTGGGACAGGCTTATGTATCTGGGCACCGAGTTTTACCGTGCTCATGATTGGCCGGTTGCTTGAAGCGATTGCGGTCGGGATTATTTTCCCGAGTTTCCAGACCGTGTTGCTGACGATTACGCCGCATAGTGAGCGTGGTCGGGTGATGGGCACGGCGGGATTGGTCATGGGTTCAGCCTTGGCAGTCGGTCCGATTATTTCCGGTGTTTTGCTGACATGGTTCCCTTGGCAGGCTTTATTCTTGTTCTTCTTGGTCGTTTCGCTGCTTGTGCTGGCCGTTTCAACGGTGACCATTGCGTCTGTCATGCCATTGCAACCGACGCAACTGGACTGGGTGTCCTTCCTTTTATCCGCAAGTTTTCCAATTCTACTTTATGCCTTGGGTGCTTTGTCGAAAAAAGGCTTAACTGTTGGCGTGGTTGGTTTGTTGATTTTAGGCGTTCTGGCAGCTGGTATTTTCGTTGTTCGGCAATTGAATCGCCAACCACCAATGTTGCAAATGCGAGTTTTTGCCACTGGTATGTTTACTAAAGCGGTGTTTCTGACCGGAATTTCATACGTCGGTTTGATTGTCACCACTATCCTGATGCCGCTTTACTTTCAAACGCTACTTGGTTTGTCACCGTTGATTTCTGGCTTGTCCTTAGTGCCAGCTGCGGTGTTGCTGAGTATTTTGAATCCAATTAGCGGGCGCCTACTGGATCGCTTTGGACCGCGTGTCGTGGCCATGATTGGCATGTTGCTGATTACTGGCGGCTTTGGTCTGTTAGCAGTCTTTGCCCATCATTTACCACTGATTGGGGCAATTATGTTGGCGATGGCGACTGAAGCCGGTAACGCTTTTGTGATGATGCCCTCAGTGACGGCTGGCGCGAATGCCTTGCCGAATGAGCTTGTGGCAGACGGCACTGCGGTCACAACGACGGCTCGTCAGTTATTTGGGTCTGCCGGTGTCATGTTCGCCACAGTGTTGTTGGATGGCATGCAAACCACGCTGCGAAGTCATGCTGGCGGTTTTGCTGTTACCTTCGCTGTGTTTGCTGGCGTGGGCCTGATTGGCTTGTTGCTGGCGTTGACGTTACCAAAGGAAGTCGCGAAGAAAGCGGCATAGCTGCGAATTCGTGCTTTGCATCTACAAAAATGACCGTCTACCAAAAAGTAGACGGTCATTTTTATTGCAACTAAGCATGCTTGACTGGGTACTTAGCCGCAAATGATCAGGAGAGAAGCATCGCGACTAGGAAAGGAGGGTAACACGGTTGCTTTAGTCAACAAAGACCAGTTCGATAGTTTCATCTTCTGGTTTGATGTTGACAGATAAATGACGATTAAGGTCGGCCACCAGTTTGCGTGCGAAGGCCATCTTCTCGTCGAATTCGGTCATGTGCGAAGTAAACGGGACGCTTTGGTAATTAAAGTTTTCGCCGATATAGCCCGGATCAGTCACGTAGCGCAAGTTGTTTTCGTCGTGGCGACTGCCCGGTTTCAGGACGGTGTCCAAGTACTGATAGAGAATCGTTGGATCGTAGTTCAGCGGTTTATCAAGGGTCGTGGTGAGCTTGTAGCCGCTAGCTTGACCAGCGAATTGTTCGTTGATTTGGACTTGGGTAAGGCTTTGATACAATTTCAAAACGATCACTCCTCTTCTTTTCACTTTTAGTATAGCAGTTATGATGATATTTAAAAGAGAAATATTAGGTAAGCCTGAAATAATTTTTAGTGATGTGACTAAGCAGGATTCGGGACTGCTCAACTGATAACGCCTTTGTTTAAAAGAAAAAAGGTATTCAAAAAGCCTGACAGCTTGAGTGATGGTCGATCTGGCTGTCAGGCCTTCTAAATACGCATAAGGTTTGTTAGGGAAACCTTACTTATAGTATTACCATGATCAATCCAAAAATGGAAGAAAAAATTTAGGGAGGCCAAACATTATCCTTGCGTTTTGGTTACTGACCGAAAGGCACCATGGCCGCGCATACGCTGACGGCGGATCCGAATGATTTTGTCAATTTCGGTCACAATGAGAATGATTGAGCCAGCAAGTATCGCCAGTCCCCATTCACGCCAAGACATCGGTGCGGTTTGGAAAATGTCTTGCATAAACGGCACATAGGTCAGGAAGCATTGCAATGCTAGCATGATCCCAATGATGGCGAAGGCCATGGGATTACTGAACAGGTTCTTTGAGAGTGCCAATGTATTGGTGCGAATGTTAAACAGATAGAAAATTTTACCTAAAACAATCATGTTAACCATCATGGTACTTGCCGTCGTGCGGTCGGTTAGATGATTGGCGGTCAACCAGTCAAACGCCCACAAGCCGATGCCTGCAATTAACATGGCAACATAAGCAATTTGGAAAACATCGTGTTTATGCATCATCGCGGCGTTCTTCTTACGTGGTGGTCGATCCATGGTGCCGGCTTCCGCAGGTTCGAAAATGAAGGCAAATTGGATCGTAATAGCACTGACCATGTTGATCCACAGGAGTTGACTGGCACGCAATGGCATTTCTTGTTGCGTCAGAATGGTGAACACGATGACCAAGCCTTCAGCAAATGAAGTCGGCAGCAGGAACAGAATACTCTTTTTGATATTCTGGTAAATCCGCCGCCCTTGCGCGATGGCAGTTTCCATGCGAGCAAAGCGATCATCGGTCAGTACCATATCCGCTGCATCCTTAGCAACATCAGTACCAGACTGGCCCATAGCAACGCCGACATCGGCTTTTTTAAGGGCTGGCGCATCATTGACGCCATCACCGACCATTGCCGTGACATTGCCTGCTTCTTGCAGCACAGAGACGATGGTCAGCTTGTCTTTAGGGGTCGTTCGGGCAAAAACATCAGCATTAAGAATCAATTGTCGACGTTTTTCATCTGATAGGCCCGCCAATTGCGCACCGGTGACCGCTTCTGGGGAATCAGCCAGTCCGAGTTTTTTGGCAATCGCGATGGCAGTTTCCGGATGATCACCAGTAATCATTTTCACCTTCACGCCAGCGCGGCGCATTTGCTTGATGGCCGTAATAACAGACTCACGCGGCGGGTCGATAATCGCGGTGATGCCGAGAAAATCAAGGCCTTCGCTGAGCAGTTCAGGGGTAATTTCGGTTGTGTCGTCTGTCACTACCTTTTCGGCAACCGCGATGACCCGTTGGCCTTGGACACTGAACTGGCTGGTGAGCTTCAAGTAGCGATCCTGATCAAAGTCAGCATGCGTTGCAGCAACTAACGGAAGAATTTTATCCGGCGATCCTTTAACAAACAGTCTCGTGCGACCATCGGCACATTTAGCTAACTTCGCCATGTATCGGTTGTTGGAATCAAATGGCATCAGATCGCGCTCGGTGTTCGCCGGTTCCTGTTTGAAAGCCTTGTAGTAGGCAGTCAGAAACGAGCCATCTGTGGGTTCGCCGTTAATGACATAACGACCATCTTCTTGGTGCAATTCCGTGTCGTTGGCTTCAAATCCAGCAGTCAGTAATGCTGATAAATCGGCATGTTCAGCTGGATCAATCACTTTTCCAGCCATTGAAAAGTCACCAGTCGGCGCATAACCGGTACCGCTGACATCGTAAGTTGCTTGCGGTGTCACGATGGTGGTAATCGTCATCTCGTTTTTGGTGAGTGTACCAGTTTTGTCGGTACAGATGACATCCACTGAGCCAAGCGTTTCAGCAGCTGGCAAGGTTTTCACAATGACATGCTGCTTTTTGGCCATGTTGGACACGCCCATGGCCAAGATGACCGAGGTGGTGGCTGGCAAGCCTTCTGGCATAGAACCGACGACCATCGTGACAATGGCCAAGGCGAGAACGGGCAGACTGTATTTGCCAATGACGAGGCCGAAAATGAACAACAGTATGGCAGCGGCAATGATGGCATAAGAGATGCCTTTGCCGATGCCGTCAATTTCACGCATCATCGGCGAGCGGCCTTTGCGGACATCCGATACCGCTTGGGAAATCTTACCGAATTCGGTGTGATGGCCGGTGGCAACCACGATGCCGATGCCACTGCCACCAGCAACGGCAGTGGAGGCGAACGCAATATTGCTTTGGTCAGCTAATGGCGTGTCGGCTGGCAATGTTGCGGTGGTTTTGATGACGGAATTGGCTTCGCCAGTGAGGACAGCCTCCTGAATGGTGAGATTATCAATATCAACTAAGCGCAAATCAGCCGGGACATTATCGCCTGCTTCAAGGAAGACGACATCACCGACCACAAGATTGGCACTAGGGATATCAAGCCGTTCGCCGTCACGGTAAACCGTGGCTTCAGGAGCCAGCATTTTCTTGATTTTTTCCAAGGAATCGCTGGCGTTACTTTCCTGATAGTAGCCGATGATAGCATTGATGATAATGACCAAAACGATAACTGAGGTATCGGTCACATCACCTATCACGGTTGTCAAAATCGCGGCAATGATCAGGATATAGATGATCAGATTGTTAAACTGACGCAGAAAAATTAGCCATTTTGGCGTTGGATGCGACTCGATTGAGTTCGGTCCATTTGCCTTCAGGCGTTTAGCGGCTTCTTCTTTAGAAAGGCCGTGGTCAAGGGACGGGACCTGCAACGATTGCTGCAGGTCCTTGATACTGTGTGCAGACGCAGGTGGTTGCGAGTCAGGAACTTCTTCCATGCATGATTCCTCATTTCATAATATAAATTTTTTGTTGCTAACTATATAATATGGTATGCCTAAACCGGTTGCAAACAATTTGTTAATGGCGGTTATGGGGACACTAGCATTTGCAGAAAAGTTGAAAAACCTGATGGGTCGATAAATTTTTCAAAAAGACGTTTGAACATCCTCACACTAGTGACTTTTTAACAATAACGGCAATTATGAGCAATAACTTGTATGGTCATTTTCACAATTTTTCCTTTAAAAACACAAATTATTTTCATAAAACGGTTGACGATATATCAGTACAGGCATATCCTAAGAAAGGATTAAGTTAGGGAGACCTAAAAGGCCTTGTTCCCCAGGGACTTAACTTTTTTCAAACGAAAGGGGAGAGTTATTGTGAGTGATGATCACAAGAAGCGCCATCCAATTAAGCTCATTCAATACGCGAATGGGCCGTCATTGGAAGAAATTAACGGTACTGTTGAGGTGCCGCACGGGAAAGGGTTTTGGCGCACGCTTTTTGCTTATTCCGGGCCAGGGGCGTTGGTTGCCGTTGGTTACATGGATCCCGGGAATTGGTCAACGTCCATCACAGGTGGGCAAAACTTTCAGTACTTACTGATTTCCGTTATCCTGATGTCAAGTTTGATTGCGATGCTATTGCAATACATGGCAGCTAAACTTGGCATTGTTAGCCAAATGGACCTTGCACAGGCTATCCGCGCACGGACGTCGAAGAAGTTAGGGATTGTGCTGTGGATCCTGACTGAGTTGGCCATTATGGCGACTGATATCGCTGAAGTTATCGGTGCTGCCATTGCGCTTTATCTGTTGTTCCACATTCCACTAGTCATCGCCGTTCTGGTAACGGTCCTCGATGTGCTAGTGCTGCTGCTGTTGACCAAGATCGGGTTCCGAAAGATCGAAGCCATTGTTGTTGCTCTTATTCTTGTCATTTTACTGGTCTTCGTTTATCAGGTTGCTTTGTCCGATCCGAACATGGGTGCTTTGCTGAAGGGATTCATTCCAACCGGTGAAACATTCGCTAGTTCACCTTCGATTAACGGCATGAGTCCTATCCAAGGTGCACTTGGCATTATTGGTGCGACGGTTATGCCGCATAACCTTTATCTGCACAGTGCCATTTCGCAAACGCGGAAAATTGATCACAAGAACCCGGATGATGTGGCACAGGCTGTTAAGTTCTCAGCATGGGATTCTAACATTCAGCTGTCATTCGCCTTTGTTGTTAACTGCTTGCTGTTGGTTATGGGGGTCGCAGTCTTCAAGAGTGGTGCCGTTAAAGATCCATCATTCTTCGGCTTGTTCCAAGCTTTGTCAGATTCTTCAACCTTAAGTAATGGTGTTTTAATTGCCGTTGCTAAATCTGGTATTCTGTCAATTCTGTTCGCGGTTGCGTTACTGGCATCAGGTCAAAACTCCACCATCACCGGTACCTTAACGGGTCAGGTCATCATGGAAGGCTTTGTCCATATGAAAATGCCTCTGTGGGCACGACGGTTGGTTACCCGGATTATTTCCGTCATTCCAGTTATCGTCTGTGTTATGTTGACGGCTAGAGACACGCCAATTCAGCAACATGAGGCGTTAAATACCTTGATGAACAATTCACAGGTCTTTCTAGCGTTTGCGTTACCATTCTCAATGTTGCCACTGTTGATGTTCACAAACAGTAAAGTCGAAATGGGCGATCGGTTCAAGAACACTGGTTGGGTCAAAGTGCTCGGTTGGATTTCCGTTCTCGGCTTAACTGGACTGAACCTTAAAGGCCTGCCAGATTCAATCGCCGGATTCTTCGGCGATCATCCAACGGCTACACAAACCAACATGGCCAACATCATTGCCATTGTTCTGATCGTAGCCATCCTCGCGTTACTCGCTTGGACGATCTGGGATCTGTATAAAGGCAATCAACGTTATGAAGCACATCTTGCAGCTGTAGCCGATGAAAAAGAGGCGAAAGCAGATGTTGACGAACAATGATTTGTTTGAATCTTTGGCCATGAGTTGCGATGGGATCGAGGAATCTGTGGGGTACGATCCTTGGCTATTCGCTATTCTTGGGTTAGATCATATGCAATCTAAGACGGCCACGCATTCAACCAAATAATCATTATCGTTGTCAGTTTTCCTAGTAAAGCCGCTTTGATCATCTGTTTGGTGATCAAAGCGGCTTTTTTAAGTACAAGCCGGCGCACGTCATGACAGAAAGCATAGGAGCTAAAGTTTCATAGTCTCATGAATAGGCAAACAATATAGAAAGCGAGTGATGGGATGGCACAGGGAGAAGAAACAAGCACGTCAACACAGTTATTAGAAACGCCAGCCATGTTGTCGCAACATGCAACGGATCTGCTGATCAGTCTTATGTATGCTGATCGTCTGGGTTCTCAGGCAAACGGCAGCAAGAAGCGTCTGTCGTTTCGCGGCGGGCGGCAGTTTTTTGAAGATTTTGGCCAATTAGCAGGTATTGGCAGTCGAACAATCATGAAGCGCGCTAGATTGGAACTACAGGTTTCTGGCGCTTTATTGGCCGATCGCCATCGAACTCATAAGCATTATCAACTGGCAAATGATCCATGGACGCTTTTCAAGCAATATAACGGTCTAATGACATCGCCAATTCTAGCAACCCGCACATACACTGCTGATGAGTTTGAGCAGTTGCTGAAAATCAGCGGTGACTTCAGTGAAAACTTTCCTTTGGAGGCGGCCGGTACCGTTCTAATTAAGGCAGCGATATTTGGCAGTAACCAACCGTTGATTTATGCTGTCTCACAGGCTGCATATGATCGTTTACTGAAGGCGGAATTAACTCTAAAAATTGCCAATAGCAAGCATCGTGTCGATGATAGTCGCGCAGTCATCATTCAAACATGGTCAGTTGATCCGGCTACGGTGAGTCGTCGGCTGCATGGTGGTATATCGACACCACAGGCAGATCCGATCCATCTCTACTTGTCATTACTGACCACTGGTTCTATCAAAGCTCAAACCGAAGCGGCACAACTTGTCGAAACAATATTGCACTAAACGGCGATTAACCTTGCTGGGTGGCTTTTTGTTTTACTTGAGTTGTTTAACCGTGGGCGAATTCGTGTAAAATGGGTCTATGCAAATAGGCATGTTGGTTGAATTTTTCTGATGGTGATGACGGAGGTAAACATGAGCAAATATCGAACAGAAACGGACACATTAGGACCAGTTGAAATTCCGGCAAACGCTTTGTGGGGACCGCAAACAGAGCGCAGCCGGCATAATTTTCAGGCTGGTCCATTGATGCCGATGCCAGTGATTAGGGCCTTGCTGCAACTCAAAAAAGCGGCAGCGCGAGCAAATGTGGCCGCTGATGTTTTACCGGCACCAAAAGGCCAATTAATCACGCGAGCAGTCGATGCCTTGTTGGCCTTGCCAGACGAAAAACTGCAAAAAGATTTTCCACTGCATGTCTATCAAACCGGGTCTGGCACACAAACAAATATGAATGTGAACGAAGTCATTAGCCACCAAGCTGCAAAACTCAACCCCGACTTGCCGATCTTACCGAATGATGATGTGAATCACAGTCAAAGCTCCAATGATACTTTTCCAACTGTGATGAATATTACGGCGGCTATTGCAGTGAATCAGTTGCTGCACGCTGTCAACCAACTGTGCAGTGTTTTATATTCAAAAGCCGTCACTTACGCTCGTGTTGTTAAAATCGGTCGAACTCATTTACAGGATGCAACGCCGCTAACGTTTGGCCAAGAAATCAGCGGATGGGTGGCCATGATGGAGCATGATCAGATTGCTTTAAAGCAGCTTCAGCCCAATCTTTTTTACTTAGCCATTGGCGGAACAGCAGTCGGAACGGGGCTTAACGCTGACCCTAACTTTGGCAAGATTGTGGCGGGCCGATTGAGCGATGTTTATCAATTACCACTTTCGGCGAAAACCAATAAGTTTGCTGCTTTAGCGGCTCACTCAGAAATTAGCGTTGTTCATGGTGCCATTAAAACGCTAGCGGCTGATCTGCTTAAAATCGCCAATGACATTCGCTTCCTTGCCAGTGGTCCACGTGCTGGATACGGCGAGTTGCGCATTCCGGCCAATGAGCCTGGTAGTTCCATCATGCCGGGCAAAGTGAATCCCACACAGGCCGAAGCGCTAACCATGGCCGCTGTTCGAGTCATGGGCAACGATACGACGATCACGGTGGCCGCGTCACAAGGCAATTTTGAATTGAACGTCTACAAGCCGGTTATCATCAGTACCTTTTTAGAGTCAGCTGATCTACTAACCAAAACAGTCACGAGTTTCACTGAAAAATTAGCTGCCGGCTTGACCATCCACGCACCGCATATGAGGGCACTCGTTGATCATTCGCTCATGCTGGTCACCGCCCTCGCACCCCACATCGGCTACGAAAAAAGTGCCGCCATCGCGCAATTGGCTGAGCAAGAAAACCTCGATCTAAAAACAGCCGCCATCAAAAGCGGTGACGTCACAGCAGCGCAGTTTGATAAGTGGGTCGACCCGTTAAAAATGACAAGAGCGTGAACTGGCGCGGTTAGCTCGGCGTAGCGAAGTGGCAGTGACACAGATGGTCTGGGCTTTGGACCATCTGTGTCACTGTTCTTCGCATAGCCGAGCTGCGCCAGCGAACGCGTTTAAGTCAGAGCGTGAGCTGGCGCGGTTAGAAACCGGAACATAAGTGGCCTGAAACCTAAATGGTCGGGCTTTGACCATTTAGGTTTCAGGTCCTTATGTGTAGGTTTCTGCGCTGGTGAACGCGTTTAAGTCAGAGCGTGAGCAGGTGATGATCACACCTTGATTTAAAACTTATAAATCACTGGTAGCTTCAGGCACCATCGCGTAAGTTGAAGACGGCAAGAAAAAAGCCGAGCTTTTTACAGCTCGACTCGCACGATGATTTGAAATGCTAGATTAATCTTGAGTCACGTTGCTTGATGTCACAGACTGCGCAGTTGTTAACGGGACACCTTTTGCCCCACCGGAAATACTTTCGATAAAATCGAGGAAGGTCGGCGCAATGCCAAGTTCTTCAAGATCAGCAGGGGCGATCTGGTAACGGATCGCCTTTTCGTCATGGTCTAAGACCTTCTGAACCCAGTGCGGCTCGCGAATCATTTCGTGACCAATCGCGACCAAATCAAAGGATTCTGCCGCTTTCTCAGCATCGGCGGGGGTTTTAATGCCACCGACCACAATCACTGGAAAAGCACCGGCGACATGGTCACGAATTTGTTCATTCATGATGGCTGTGTCCTCGGGGTTGCGCAATGAGGTTCGCCAAACGTCACTTTGGGAGACATGCTGGTAATCAATCTTGGTTTGTTTCAAAGCGTCGATTAAGGCCAAGGTATCATCCAAGGTAATGCCAGGCTGTTCCAACTCTTCCGGCGAAATGCGGTAGCCTAACAAAAATGGCCGGTCAGCAATTGTGGCAATCACTTTTTCTGCTTCATGAACGACTGCCAACGGAAAACGCATCCGCTTATCGCGGTCACCGCCCCATTCATCGGTTCGGCGATTAGAGTTTGGCGAATAGAATTGCTGTATCAGATAGGTGTTGGCACCATGCAGTTCGATGCCATCAAAACCAGCAAGGATGGCGCGGCGCACAGCCTGACCAAAATCGTGAATAGTGGCCTCGATTTCTGCCGATGTCAATGCGCGCGGTGTTTCGTAACCCGCCCGTGGCGCAGCAACCGCACTGGCACTGACTGGCTGCTCACCGCGCAGAATCTTGCTATTGCTCATGCGGCCAGCGCTGAAGATTTGCAAAATAGCCTTGGTGCCGCCTGTTTTCATCGCAGCGGCGAGTTTGCTCAAACCGGGGATGAATCGATCATCAGCGACACTTAGCTCACCTTCGAATCCTTTGCCAAGCGCATTGACATTGGCGGTACCGGTAATAAACATGCCGACGCCACCGGCCCGTTGCTGGTAATACCTGATTTCGTCCCGCGTCACAGTGCCGTCTTCAAACGACAGGCGCGTTGTCATCGGCGGAATGACAATGCGATTTTTCAACGTGATGGTTTGGTGCTTGAAGGTGAACGGTTTTAAAAAATGATAACCCGACATGCAATCACACTCCTTTAGACGAAAATTAACGTTCTTGCGTGACTGGCCGTAAGAGCACTTCATTGATGGCAACATTGGCCGGTTGATCAATGGCATACAAAACTGCCTTGGCAACATCCGAGGCGCTGAGGCCATTGTTTTTTTCATCGGCTTCAACAGCTTCACGGCGCTTAGGATCGGTAATTGTGCTGAAAAGCTCAGTATTCACGGCACCGGGCGAGATCATGGTCGTTTTAATATGATTAGCCGCTTGTTCTTGTCGCAGGCCGTCCATGATCGCCTGAATAGCCCACTTGGTACCGGAGTAAACGGCGGTTCCAGGGTGAACAATGTGACCGGCAACTGAGTCTGTTGTGATAATTTGGCCACTGTGTTGGGCAATCATAGGCGGTAAAACCGCGGCGATCCCATACAAGACGCCTTTAATGTTGACGTCAATCATACGTTCCCATTCGTTGACTTTGAGTTCGGCCATTTCAGAAAGTGGCATCAGGCCAGCGTTGTTATACAAAACATCCACATGACCAAACTTATCCAACGCCAAATCAATCAGCGCTTTCACTTGCTGCTGGTCGGTCACATCGGTTTGTTGATACAGCACCTGACCGTCCGTAAAGCTGGCCGCCAATTCAGCCAACCGTTCTGTGCGCCGCGCACCGATGACTAGTTTTGCACCAGCCTCGGCCAACACTTGTACCGTTGCCGCGCCAATCCCGCTCGATGCACCTGTGATTACAACCACTTTATCTTTAACTGTCAAAATCACGGCCTCCTTTATGGGCTTATCCTGCTAAGAAAAAATAAGTAACAGACACAGCTTAACCTACCGCGCAGCTCAGCACCATGCAAGCTGTTTTATTGAAATTCTAATATTGGCTTGACCTCAAGTGGACTTTAGGGGCTACACTTAACTTGTCGTCAGTAACATAATTTGAAATGACGTATCGAAGGGAGTTTTGTGTTTATGAAACAAGTTCGATTAGGCGGATCCAATTGGCAGGCGTCAAGTGTGGCTTTGGGCATCATGCGGATGAATGTGCTGGCCCCCGACAAAGCGGCCAATGTGCTGGATAGTGCGTACAATGACGGCATCAACTTTATCGACTCGGCCGACATTTATGGCCAAGGCAAATCCGAAGAAGTTTTTGGTGAAGCCTTGAAGCAAGCCAGCGTTTCCCGCGATCAGGTATTCATTCAATCGAAAGTCGGGATCGTCGTTGATCCAAAACGCTCTCATGGCAGTTTGGTATTCGGCAAACGGTACGACTTTTCAAAAGATCACTTACTGTCAGCGGTTGATCACATTTTGAAACGGTTGCAGGTTGATTACCTTGATTCGGTCTTGCTGCATCGGCCAGATCCGTTAATGGAAGTCGATGACGTTGCGGCGGCCTTTGATGCATTGGAACAAAGTGGCAAGGTTCGGCATTTTGGCGTCTCCAACTTTAACCCTGAACAAATTGCGTTGCTTGAAAGCGGCATTCGGCAGCCTTTGCTGATTGACCAAGTTCAATTCTCCGTTGCCCATACTGGCATGGTCAATGCGGGGATGCACACCAACATGGCCGACGCTGCCTCGGTCGATCATGATGGCAGCCTATTACCATACTTGCAACGCAAACACATGACCTTACAAGCATGGTCACCATTCCAATACGGCATGTTTGAAGGCACCTTTATCGATAGCCCGAAGTTTAAGGCGTTGAATGATGAACTGCAGAAAGTCGCTGACCACTACCACACCAATAAAAATGCAATCGCAGTCGCTTGGCTATTACGCCATCCAGTTGGTGTGCAGGTGATTCTCGGCTCTATGAATCCTGAACATATCAAGGAAAGTGCGGAAGGCGCGGACATCACGTTGACCCGACAAGAATGGTATGACATTTACTTTGCGGCGGGGAATGATTTGCCGTAAGTTGATGATATGAAAAAATTGTCTCAAATTGCTGAGACGATTTTTTTTGCAAAAAATTGAAGTTTTTACCAAGCAAGGAGATTTAAACGTTAAGAATTTTTGACTTTTAAAGCGCAACTGAACAATAAAAGTGTAAAGACGACGTTAAACTGGAAATTTCCTACGTTTAAAAAATTTTGGCATTTTACACAAATAATTAATGTATGTTAAAGACAGTAAAGTCGACCTTACACAAAATAACTTGTTGCTTTTTGAAGAAAGAAGGAAAATTATATCTTATAATTATCGCCAGCTCGACGATTTTCAGTTGTCAGGGGTTTCAGGTGGGAAAAAGAAATTTGATTGTGCTGCTACATTTGTTACTGGCATCACGGCTGGTATTGGATCAGGAACGATTACTGGCCTAGCTGGTGGTCCTTTTGGGATAATCGGCGGCGCCGTAGTTGGTGGAAACTTAGGAGCGGTTGGGTCAGCTATTAAATGCTTAGGAGATGGGATGCAATGATAAGTAAAGAAGTGGGCATTACTTTAAAACAGCATGATTTGGTCTTAATCCAAGGAGGAGCCAAGCGACGCAATAAACCTAGTGGGTGTATTGTGTCCACGATCGGGGGAGCGGTAGCAGGGGCAGCTGGATTAAATCCATTTACAACTGTTGCAGGCGCTGCAATAGGATTATCCTTGTGTCTCAGCACTAATTACATTCACCCAGCCTAATATTGGACAAAGACGGTTAGCTCCTATCGCAACTGTTCAATATAACTAACACCTTGGTAGTGCTCACTTTTTCTTGTCTTAGTCAAAGATCGATTTCAAATTAGTCTATTTGTGCAAAAGGAAGAGGAAATACAAATGGATAAGATAATAAGTATCATCATAGTTATCTTGATTTTACTGGCGACGATCGCTTTTTATCTAGCACCATTTGTTGGAGGACTTTGGCAAGGGGCAGCAAGAAGCAAAGTCATTGCCAAGATACTTTTGTTAAATCGGGATTTGAAACTATCTAGTAAGGGGCTGAGTAGGTTAATCAATCCCCAGAACCCTTATATACCTAGATTGCATAATTAAAGTTACCACCCAGAAAATGTGAAAAAAGACCTGTCCGTTCTTGCTAAAATGGTGTTTGCATAACATACCATCTAGAGAGAAGGACAGGTCCCATGGCCATTATAACCTTAATTGAACGATCTCAGATAGAACTGATGCAACACCACACGATTCAATACATCGCCGCGACCTTAGGCCGCTCTCGTATTTCTATTAGGCATGAGCTTCACCGTTGCCCTGAAGGTGATTACTGCGCCATTATAGCTCAGGATCATGCCGATACTTGTCGGCATCGTTGTGGTCGGCACTCGATTTTAACGCCTAAGTTGAAGCGGATGGTAACTGAGAAGCTAAACCTAGGTTGGTCCCCTGAAATGGTCGGTTATGCCGTTCACTGTGCGCCACACACGATTTACCACTGGATTTATCAAAGACAAGTCGATTTTCAGCCAAGCCAACTCTTTGATCACGGTAAACGTCATAAAAGAAGACAAGACCTTCGGTCGCGCTATAACCAAGCAGTAGGCACCTCAATTGAGATTCGCAGTGAGTCAGCTAATCGGCGAACCGAAAAAGGACATTTAGAGATGGATACAGTTCGCGGTGGTCGCGGGTCAAAGGCTGCTGTTTTGACCATTGTCGATCGGGTGACACGTTTAATGGCGACAACTAAGCTTGAAAACTTATCACAAAATGCTGTTCTCAAGGGATTTGCAAGACTGATGGTGGACTTTCCGGGTCCGGTTCGATCAGTGACGGTTGATCACGGTAAAGAGTTTTCCTGCGATCAGGCGCTTACAAAGCGCTATCGGATACCGGTTTACTTTTGCCACGCCTATCACCCGAATGAACGGGGCACAAATGAACGGTTCAATCGAGAACTTCGCTACTATTTCCCGAAGGGAACACAGTTTGATCAGGTTTCAGAGACCGATATTCAACAAGCCACAGCGCTTATCAATAACAAACCTAGAAAATGTCTCCGTTGGCAAACCCCAGTTCAAGCAGTGAGCAAGCCTCTTTCTAGGTGGTAACTTTATTATTGCAATCTAGGTATAGTTCTCACTACTCTAGATGGAAGACTTGACTTTACATTTATCTCTATGTCAAATTTAAAAAAGCTAAAATCTGAGTTAATGTCACTTGAGATTAAGTCTATGGATTAAGCTGATAAAGTCCGAGGAAGTAGCTGAAATTTCCTAACGCCAGAATTTTGTGACGATGAAGACTGTAACTGTATGTTTCTGTTTGTAACAAAACAGGCGTGGTTCTGTGTGCAGAAGCGATGTCATTGTTTTCAAGCCACCATTTCTTCAAGAAGTGGTGGCTTTTTGTAGACTTCATGCGTACCGATAAGCACACCTTAACATATTGGCAATTATCAACGCAGTGCGCAAATGTCTGGTAAACTTGAGCCAAGAAAGAGGGGTGGCGCAATGAATCTAGAAGAAAAATTTGCTTTCATGGCAACTGGTAAGCCATATGACGACATGGATCCTTTGTTACTGGCTGTGCGGGATGAAGCAACTGCCAAAACTGATGCACTTAACAATGAACACGATCCAGCCAAACGCAATGCCTTGTTTAGGAAATTGGTAGGCCAAACTGGCTTCAAACCGTTTGTGAACCCAAACTTTCACTGTGAATTTGGTCGGAATATCCGCGTAGGCGATCATTTTTATGCCAATTATGAGTGTACCATTTTGGACGGGGCGCCGGTGACCATTGGCAATCACGTTTTGTTTGGCCCGAAAGTCGGTTTGTACACCAGCAACCATCTTTTTGATCCGCTTGAACGACAACTTGGTGGCTGTATTGCTAAACCGATTGTAGTCGGGGATGGCTGTTGGCTCGCTGCCAATGTGACGGTACTACCAGGCGTCACGATTGGTGCGGGGACGATTATCGGAGCAGGTAGTGTTGTCACCCACGACATCCCAGCTCGCGTGATTGCGGCGGGTAATCCTTGCGAAGTGCTCCGCGAGATCACGGCTGCTGATAAAACAGGGTTTGCAGGGCATGACATGATCTAAACGCCAAATCGATACTTGAAATTAGCAATTGACAAGCGCATCCTAACAATATTCACAAAGACTAAGGTGCTCCGAGTGAGCATGAATTGCCAAGTTAATCATCGAAAGGAAGTGCAGGATGACAGATAAACGTGAAACTTTAATGTCGATGCTAAGCAAGGCATACGCTAACCCAACGATCAAAGCAGAGCCGGCATTACGGGCGCTTATCGAAACCAACGCCAAAAAGGTTGATGAAGGTGATGACGATAAGGCTTATGTGACGGCTGTCACTCAGTTGTCCCACGACATTTCTAAATACTATTTGATTCATCACGCCGTACCAGAAGAGCTGGTGGCCGTCTTCAATTACATCAAAAAAGATGTACCTGCTGCCGATATTGATGCAGCACATTATCGTGCACAAGCACTGGCAGCCGGCTTAATCGCCATTCCTATTGTTTGGGGACACTAGCCGAGGTGGGGCTGTGAATTTTAAACGGTGAGGCTAAAGTTGATGATCAATCAGTTATCATTTGCCAAAAAACGTCGCAGACTAAGATCTGCGGCTATTTTTTTGCCATGAAACTTGTTGACACCAGTTAAGAAAAACCGAGTAGCAGATCAATAAAGAGAAAATTTGGTTGATATTTGACAAAAAAGCGACGTTAATCGGGCAAAATCCTACGTTTAAAAAAAGTTTGCGTTGTCGTGTGAACTATCCAGTACAGTGTGTGAAAGCATCCGCGAGAAAAAGTAGAAGTTCATCTGGACGGGGGGATACAAGTTGGCGATGACGTTGAATAAAGCAATTCATTATCTTTTACTGATAGGCATCAGTGGTGTCTTTCTTTTTACGCTGGCTGCCGCCATGGGCTGGGTCAACCAAGGTGACTTTGCGCTGCCACTACTGCTTTTGGCGGCAGGACTCACGTTGTTGCGGGAAGCTGATGCCGGATATGAAAAAGCGAGGCATTGAATTGGGTCTGCTTAGAAGGCAGAAAAACGTGAAGCCGAATTTCTGTACACAAGGACAAACTGATTTTAAAATGTAATCGGTTACGATGGCTCATATCTAAAAGAGTTCAAATACAAAAGGGTCTCAAGATCCATCAGTCGGGTTACAAAGCCGTTGTTTTCCGGTGTTTACCTAAAAGCCATAGCATCGATACTTTTCAAACATTTCTATAGAAAAATTGTCACGACATCAAAAGGAATGGTGACATATTATGAACATGATTCAGCGAAATAAAGTCTATTTTATTATGACAGGGCTCAACGAAAGCTTTCAAAAAACTGCAACCGTCAGTGTCATGAATACCGATGCACAAGAGGTCATTGATGATGCGCTACACATTTTGAAAAAAGAAAATGTGCTTCAAAATAGAGCCATTGACTACGCATTAGCGCGCCTGTATTCTCGCTTTGTCCGGTTAATTGGGTTGCAGGGGATGAAATTATCCCCAGAAGCTGACCAGTGGTGGCAACAACTGAAAGATTTCATGGAGAATGATATTCATGAAGAGCTGAGTCAGGTTGGCGGACCGCACTTTATTACTTGATCGGTTTGTTGCCAATATTGGCACACGCAAATGCGAAGTCGGAAGTCGAGTGTTACGCTGTTTATCCTGTGACTTACCACTTTATTTAGACTGGTTGGGGAAGGAGCACGATGAGATGCATCGAATAAAGAATGATGATTTGCAACAAATGATTGAAGGGATTACCTGGCGTAAATTCCTGACAATGCTGATTTTAGGATTGATTGCGATAGATGCTTGGTCACACACTGACCAAATTATTGCGGGGTTTTTAAAGGGATGGCAGGGCATGTAGGTGTTTGTGACCGGTGAAGAATTGCGCCAATTGCAAGCTCCGCGACTTTTTCAACACTGCAGCGTCACTTCTTCTTGGCTTAGCGTAGCGTCGTTTGCCGAGTGAAGTGGCTTTTTTTGTCAATAAATGACCGCTAGCGAATTTTTGACGGATGATCGTCAACGTTAAATGGCGAAAACACGACGTTTAAAATTAGTTGACTAAAAGCCATTCATTAATCGGTATATTGTTCATAGCAATGTCGGAAAAAGCCGGCTTTGTCAACTTGGATGAAGGTGACGGAATGAAAAAGAAACGGCAACGGTTGTTCACGCCTGGATTACGTGTTTTATACATTTTTATCTTGGATGAATTTATAGAAGCATTTGTGTTCACCCCATTTTTAAGTTTTCTACAGCTGGATTTTTGGGCAGACATTGTGCTCTATAAAGTACTTAGTTTAGTTATCATTCTGGGGCTCAATCTGTTGCTGTTAAGACAAAAGATTATCTTTAGGACGTCATTTGGCTGGCCAAGCTGGCAGAAATTTGTGTTCTGGGATATTGTGGGCTGCCTTGTGGCTTGGCAAATCTTTACCAACCGAAACTTCTTAGATATTTTACAAGCAAGTGTCATTGGTACCATCGCCGCTGTTCCTGAAGAGTACCTATATCGCGGGGTTATTTTCGGTGGCTTGCTCCGCGCCTTTTACCTTGCTAACCGTGGTGGTACCAGGCGCAACTTTATCTATTGCATGTTACTAAGCAGTCTGGCGTTTTCGCTTGCACACTTGAGTAATCTGCCAAGCCAAGGTGCTGTTGCAACTGTGGGTCAGATGATTCAAGTCAGCGGGATGGGCATGCTGCTGGCTGCTCTCTACGTTCGTTATGGCACATTGCTGATGCCGATTTTTGTTCATTTCATGATCGACTTCTTGGTAACGCTGATTCACGGCCCTTATCCCAGCAAATTAAATGGGGTAAGTGACGAAGCGACGCTCATAATCGTTTCGGTGATCTGGGCTGGCATTTACTTGGCCATTTCCATGTGGACCCTATGGCACTGTCATGACAAAGAAGGGTTCATGGCAAGGTTGTCAAAATGAGGTTTATGTCGGAACAGCACGACTGAGGAACTTAGTTAACCGAAAAGGGGATTCGAATGGCAAAAGCATTCAAGATCTGCCTGATCATTGGAGGCATTCTCCTATTGGACCTATACAGTGATATCAGCAATCGGCTGGACTGATCATGGTGATTTTGTGCTACCATTATTACTTCTATGTACATTGGCGCCATGTCTGGACAGCCTGTGTGCATCTGATGAAAAGAAGAAGTGAATCAGATACAGATCATAACGTCTGAATGCATTTAATCTCCCAATCGGTGAATGAACTGTTTGCGTTATTGCCAAAAACGAACCTTGTTGAAGAATGATAGAGAGTGGGTCTGTTTATGAGTTTTAGAAAAATGAGCAGCTTTATTGTTGGTGGCGGCTTTTTATTTGCTATAGTTTGGCTGATTTTAAGTGATCTAGATTTGTTACCTCACATTTCATTTATTGATCGCTACTATTTGATCTTTCTCGTTATTTTTATTGTGGTGTGTGAGAAGAGTCAAAAAAACAAGCCTACAAATTAAGCGATGACGAGGCGACGCTTAGTTTGTAGGCTTATTTTGATTCATCACGATTCCAATTGTTGTGGTGCCAGTCTGCAAGCTTTGACAGACCAAATAACTTTTTTAATAAGTCAAAACCGTTAGCAACGATTGCGAGGTCAATCACGATATAGACAAAGATACTTGAATCATCGGGAACAAGAAAGAGCAACGCCATCAAGCAACAATTAATGATCCACATTGACAGTGGTTGTTTCAACTGCTTGTAAGTATTCATGAAAGTCATCTCCATTGGGTTACGTTCAGCATCTTTAAAATTTCATTATCATCAAATCATTTCATACTCATAATAACTAGTGTTCAAGAAAAATGGGTCATCAAAAAATAAACGTCGTAAAATCCCCTTTTTTCGTCGTATTTTCAATTTTTTGACGATAGAACGGACAAAAAAATTGAAAATATCAACGTTAAAATTTAAGTCGCCACAAAAGCAATTGCTAGCCGTATATTGTGTGTAGGGTAGCTAGCACCCCCGACCGTTTTACCTAAGAACCAAATGTTTAGCAATGAATCACTCAAAGAAAATGGAGGGATAACAATGCAACAATTCATGACTTTAGATAACAGCAGTTTGGAAAAGATTGCTGGTGGCGAAAACGGTGGTTTATGGTCAATCCTTGGTCTCGGTCTTGGATTCTCCGCACGGCGCGCTAATAGTCTGTTTGGGCCTTCTCCAGAAATGGCCTTAGATCTTATCAGCCTATTCAAATAATACTGCCCTAGCTAAACAGCAAAAGGAGGATGTGCACAATGACTAACTTAAAAGATAAAGAGCTTAGCCAGATCACTGGTGGCTTTGCGTTTGTGATCCCAGTGGCCGCCATTCTAGGATTCCTAGCATCAGATGCGTGGAGTCACGCAGATGAAATTGCTAGTGGTGCCAAAACTGGCTGGGAAATCGCTAACAAGCACAAAATTTATTGATTTGCCAATCGATTCGTAGAACTGCCCAGCAATCTCGTTTCATTCGAAAGCTGATCGCAAGAACTGATCCTTAAGAATAGTTGCTTGATATACTCAAGGATGACGACATCGACCAACTTAGATGAGATTTTTTCAACTTTGTATACTATTTTGGCTTATCAATATGATGCCCTAGCTTGCACACGGCGATAGCGTACGAATAAGTTGGGTGACAGTAAGCATTGTACCTATGCTCACTGCTGCCTATCGATACCCTATATCTCTTAAAAGTTGTAACAAGATTGACGGCATCTGCGCCATTGCTTTAGTTACTTCAATAATTCTAACTTCGATTAGCAGCGGCCAGAGATAGCTCGGCGTCTCGAATAGATGCTTCAATTTAAGTTTATTATTTGTTACACGTTTGGTTGATCGACAAACGTGAAAGACAATTTTGGATCTTTTATTGAAGTGCCTGCTCATAAGGTGTTTGTCAAAGCTCAGTTCTAGGTTACCAATTAGTTCCATTTTCAAAATCCAGACAACCTTCACCTGTTCTTGATTTATCAAGAAAGGCGGAGGTTTTTTTGAATTAGTCATTTTTGTGATAACGGGGAAATGATAGCTGGTGGTGTCGTCACATAGACAACCCCTTCGATCCTTGCGTAAGCTTATTTTGTATTTGTGAAATAAGGTTGTCAATGTCTGTCAAAAACATTAAGTCAAATGCGCGTTCTCAAGTTTTTTAAGATTAACGAAAAATTTGAAATTACCAACGTTAAAAATTTGAGAACCACAGAACCATTTGTCGAGTGTATATTGTGTGTAGGGTAGCTAATCCGGCACCGAGAATTAGTGAATTTGTCACTTGCCGTGGTTTTTCAAAGCATTGAATCAGTAGGTGCTGGTTTTGCTATCGGCTTGGAAATTGGCTAGCTAGACGCTTAAATAGTTAATCAGGAGGTCAACATGATCATAACTGGCGAAAAAAAGGCAAGATTCATTGCCTGGCTTGGTATTGCTTTTTTACCGGTATACATGCTTGCTTTTGTATTAAAGATAATTCCTAAAGTTGACTTTATCGTACCGTTGTTAATATTAACAACTTCTTCTATGGCGTTTGCTTCATCAGAACCAGTCAAGAGACAGGGCAAATCTAAGAAATAGATCTGTGAATCTGTCGCTTCTTAAAAATTGATTTAGGGGCATCATCAAATAAATAGGGGCTGCAATCAAAGATTGAAAGAGTGTTTGATTGCAACCCTTATTTTTCTATGAATTTGCCAGTTTGATGAGATATGTTTATATCTCCAAATTAAACAGCATTGATGAGCAAGTACGACTTTAACAGATTCAGAGAAATGGTTTATGGTATTCAACAGCCAACTGAAGGCGGCCATCCAATGTTGCCACCTTTGCCACGGATGTTACCACCTAATGCCCGCGAAGTTATCACACCAATGCCCACCGGCGAATTTCGTTGGTTGGCATTGGTGTCTCTATGCGCGTTCTACGTTTTCTTCCAAGAACCTATTAATCATCTGTACACCAAGGTTCACTTGGTCATCTTCACTGATTTGTTCGTTACTAAAATATTTGGCATCTACCAGTGCACTCTCAAGCTCAAGATACTGTGCCTCAATCATTTTCATGACCATATAATATCCGACAATACGTTGTTCAACCTCTTTTGAAATCATGCTTGGCCTATCGTTCACGCATAGACTTCTTACCATCAATTTCAATGTGACAGGCAGTATGGACTATCCTATCCAAGATGGTATTTGCAATCTGTGATTGTCACATTTTTTCATGCCAAGACATTGGACCAAACTGTGAGCAAAAAATCATGGTTCGTTGTTCAGCTCAGCGATCCATCAGCTTGAGTATGAATTGTCGCATACTCCTGCGAGACGCCAGTCAGTGGCCATGCATTGATGAATCAAGGGGTTATATTCCCGTATCTCACTAGAATCTTCTTGAAGTCACCGTTCACTTCGTTCTTGGCCACGAGTAAATCATCCAGTAGCTCCGGTAAGCGCACGGAGCGTACTTTATAGAATTGTCGACATACTGTTATGCCTAATGCCGTTGCTAGCCAAGTCTTCCCCACCCATAATCAAAATGTTGTGGAGCGCCTTGATGTAAGGACCAGTCGCCAGCTTGATCTAACTGGCGTTCTGGTTGGTAGTCAACGCTACTGATTGACGGGCTCGGAAACCGATATCTTTGATGAGACGGCCCAACTTGTTGTTTTATCAGGTGTTATAGGCGGCATCAATAACTCTAATCGATCTTTAAAATTCATTCGGCGGATATTTTCGTTATATTTCTGAGATTCCAGCACCTCAATAATCGATGAGAGTCTCATTTCATTAAAAGTAGGTCAAAGGACCTTTGATTTCTGAATGGTAACATTGTTGGAACTTAGTGGTAACTTCGATGGGAGAGGAGGAACCTTGGATGATCACCTTCAGAAGCGTGTATTTATGGCGTAAGCACATTAACGATCCAGAGCAAGAAAACTCGTTTTGACGAGAAAATAGAACAGCAAAGTTGCCATCAGAAAAGTAAATGCACCAAAATCACGTTTTTTCGTCGTTTTTTGGCTTTTTTGACATTAGAGACATCGAAAACTCAAAAATTATCAACGTTAATTTTTTAAGTATCACTAAAGTTGAACTTGGTTGTATATTGAGTACAGGGTTAGCTAGCACCCACTTAAAAACGCATTTTTAGGCGTTAGTTGGTTGTCACTCAGCATGAGGATGAATAAGTTATGATTAATGATAAAAAGATATACTTAACCGATGAAGAAATGGCCAACGTTTCGGGCGGATCAAGTGAATACGATCAGTACTATAAAAATTCGTACAAGCATGGTCAAGAGCTACGAAAAGTTGTAGATGCTATCGGTTCAATTGTTAATCTTATCCCTTTTTTCGGGAAACGAGCCTGATATAGACTTTAGAAACAATTGAAAGTCTATACGAGTATATTAGATGAACTAACGAGATTACCTGTGTTAGTTCTCAACAGTTACTGATTTGTTAAGATAATCAGATAATAGATAACGTAATGTTCACGCACCCGTCCCCTCTCAGTTTGTTGTAATTGCACTTTTGATCATCTCAACTGAGACAGATTTGCATAAACCAGCAATATCGCAGATACAAGTAATAAGAGGAGTTTACGTGCGAATACAACATATCTTACTAGACTTGATGTAAGAACTTTTACGAGAAAATCTATATGGAGGATTCACAATGAGTAAAGAGTATGAAGTTTTAGAAACATCTGACCTAAATAGCATTAACGGTGGACGATATATTGTTGATCACATGTATCAAACAGGTATGGGAATGGTTCCAATTTACAACACTGATGTAGCAACAGCCCGAGGACTTGTAGACGGTTTCATTGGTATTTTTAGGGGCCTTGGTCATTAAAACGCAGGATTTGTTTCGTTGATTGGTGCCTTTTTACGTTGCGTATCTAGAGCAATGGAGGATCATTAACTCAATTCAACTGAAATGATTATCATCTTGGCTTCCTGATTGATCGAGTTAATATTTGATTGGACGGTATTGCTTAAAACACAAGGCAGATAAAAGGAGTGTTTCATTTGGCAAACCTAAAAGAGTATCTGTACAACTGGTTGGATATGTGGTCATTTAAGGACGCTAAGTACCCAGTTGACAGGGAAAAGTTCACAGCAGTCTTAGTTTCAGAAACCGTTTTATATGTAGTTTGTGTTCTTCTCTCTAACGTTTTAGTTCTTTCATTTTCTAGACATGGACCTGTGACACAGTTCTTGTTGCTCTTCCTGTCACTTAGCGTCACGCTGTCTTTTATCGTTTTTTCAGTATTTTGTATGAGGAGATATAAGAGCGTTGGTGCTCCCAGCTTTTTGGCGATTCCTATGTTTATTGCCCCTCTTTATATCATTAAGTATTTAGGTGTTTTAGGGATCATCTTAGGATTTTTGCTGTTAGCATATCACCTGTATATTACGCTATGCCGAAAAGAAACAGTTAATTCTCTTTAATAGAAGGGAGCGCGACTAAAACAGGTCTAGAGAGGAAAAATAAACTAGAGGCATTACTCTGTTCAACGGTCAAATGATACGGTTAGGTGGAACTCTGATACTTCCGACAAGTTGTGGGAATATCAGAGTTTTTTTGAGGTTGCTGACAAGGTTATGGCTTTCTTGCAGCTTGTGATAAAAAGGCCGACTAAATCTGATTTTGAGTCAGACTTTGTCAGTCTTTTGTCGTTTCAATAACCCTTTCACCACCCATTAGCTTGATGATGGCATCGATGTGAAAGAATAGATACGGATGTTTCGGTTAAGCATCATTTGACAGATCATTGGCCGGTGATTGTGGTTTATTCGAGGCCATCATGATTTGACGCAGAGCTGACACTCTACGAATACTGACCTCCAGTTTGTCCTGATTGTCCATGTAAACAAAACGGCCATGCGTGTCCAATTTAGAAATATGCGTTGGGTTGAGCAAAATGCTTCGATGACAGCGAAATAATGTTGGATATTGAAGCGATACTTCCTTCAGATTTCCTGGAAAGGTTGCGATTTCACGTTCTGCGTGTAGTTCCAACGTGCCAGAGATACCAGGGGTTGTTTGAATGTAAAGTAGCTCATCTAATATAACTGTAAAGAGATTTGAATCAATGCTGTAATTAAATAGTCGTGGCGATTGCAATTGACGCGCCTTCAATCGCTTGATGGCATAAACAATATTTGATCGCAGTCGCGCTTCAACTTCAAAAAGGACACTTTTATCAATTAAGTCTAAAGGCGCAATTTTGTGGGCCAGAATCGACAAGGCTTCTTCAGTGTGACTGGTGATGAACATGATGTCAGCGTATAAAGACTTTTTTCGAAGGATGGTGGCGATATCAATACCACTTACAGAAGATCCAGGGATGTCAATGTCCAGCAGAAAAAGGCAGTCATTAATCTCTTCTAGATCAACAGCATCTAACAAATCTGTTGCTGACTGAGTGGTGAATTTGATTTCGGCATGCAATGCCTCAATCATAATATAATTGCGAAGTGTACTTTCTAAGAAATTCAAGAAGTCAGCATTGTCTTCCAAAATGAAAATCTTCAGCATCGTTTGGTGGTTGGTCATGAAGTCATCTCCCTATAAATAAAGTGATCTTTAGTTGCTTGTTAATAACGGTCTTTTTAATGATGATATTTTTATTCTGCTGGATTAACTCATTTATGATGGTCAAGCCATTGCCATGCCCGCGGCCTTTGGTTGTGAAACCGGGTTCTGTAAATTTTGCTAGATTAAAATCATCATTGATATCGTTGACGACGCTTGCTTCTAGCCCCCGATCTGAAGCCACTAGCAGGACACTGAAATGAGTCTTGTTAATTCTGATAGTTTCTTCTAAGGCATTATCGATTAAGATGCCGAGTGCTCTGATGATGGCAAAACCGGAATCGCTATCAAGTGGTTGAATGGTACCCTCAGTCCGGACATTCATGATGACATTGTGGTTCGCCGATTCTGCCCATTTCAGGTAAAGCAGGCTTTTTAACGGATCACTTTTAATTGAGCTGAAGGTACTTTTACTTGATTCTGCCCGATTGATAGAAGTTTGCGCCCGCGAAATAATGGCTTGCGTATCCGCTGAGACAGTTGAAGTTGATTGCTGCAAGGAAAGTTGAAGCGATGCCAGCAGATTTTTATAATCATGTAAAAGCTTGTTGGTGCTTTTTTGCTGCTGATCCAGCATGGTGTAGTAGGCGTGCTGAGATGCTTCTGCGCGTTTGATCCAAGTGAGTTCAATATAGTAGCCATATGATTTTAAGATGAAAAACAACGAATATAGATTAATGATAATAGAAAGTATAAACATACCTAGAATAAGAAAATTGAGTGCAGTGTTGAGACTGACGAGATTAAATATACCTGAGAAACAATACAACGAGACGCAAGTTGCACCGGTATAAAGAATGACTGAGTTCTGTAATTTATTTTGTTCTTGAATCAGGTTTCGCAGTTTGTTAAGTTGTGTTCTTTCTTTTACGAAAAGCCACGTCAATATCATGGCTAGCAATGAATCAAGAATAAGCGTTGTAACGATAACAGCGGGGTTTAATTGATCGGAGCTAAAAGAATAAGCAGTTTCAGTTATACAAGTTTGAATTGTCACAATAATGAGATTGACTTCCATGAATATGAAAATCCAGAATATATCGGAGCGGTCATCGGTTTTCGCCATATACCAAGCATATATTACGCAAAAGCTGATTTCTCCGTAAGTGGAAAATATCAGCGAAAGCGATGTTCCGATCAGAGACCACAAAAAAACATGAATTGGTTTGAAGCGGCCAAAGAAGATATGGGAAAGAAAAAGAATACCAAGTGTAAAGATAGGCCATGTCATTGAGAAGTAAGTTATGCTGGGTAGTGTTTGCATGGCAAAGCCCTCCATTGTTTTTTTAGGATGACAGAAATATAGTTGAGCTCAAATACTGGTCACACAACGTTAATCGGTCAAAACACAACGTTTATTTTTTTTGAGATGAGTTGTCCCCGTGACATGTTAATCTGATGATGTTAAAAAATCGATCGGGGGAAACAACAAGATGAATGTTAAGAAAAGTAAAGTAAAGAAGGAAACAACTACTTTGATGCAAGATTATGATCTGTCACTGGTGCGTGGCGGTATTAGACGGCCAACAAGCGAAGCGTTTGAATCTTTGAAGAAATGGCTTGGAAACCTTATTCAGGGTAAAAGTTAGGAATGAATAAGCAAGAGCCAAGATTCAAGAAAGAAACGAGCTATAATGCGTTAAATAATTATTTTTATTAAAATTATAGTATAAATGGTTATTTATGCGTTTTAAAGTTCTTCTGTAAAGTCATACTACCACATTTCTAGCTTTTTGACAGTTGAAGCGCTCAACTTTTTATTAAAAGATTAGACGACTAGAATCGGACAGCTGGCACGCAAATGCTTTCTGGTTCTGAAAGACCTACGTGACGTGAACGAAGAACAACAATCCAGCACCAACTAGGAGACATGCCCATGATCAAATACAACCTAAAGCTCGGCCAAGCACAGTATTACAAGCGTTACTACACGCCTCAGGTGGATGAGCGCGATTGCGGGGTTGCGGCGCTTAATATGCTGCTGCAATTTAATGGCTCGGATTATTCGCTAGCGCATCTGCGACAGTTAGCGAAGACGGATCAGGAAGGAACAACAGCGTTAGGGATTGTCCGCGCTGCTCAGGCGCTTCATTTTGAAACCAAGGCTGTCAAGGCGGATATGACGCTGTTTGATCTTGATGATGTTCCTTATCCGTTTCTTGTCCATGTTTTGAAGCGTGGCGAGTTGCTTCATTATTATGTCGTGTTTAAGGCGACAAAGGATCATATATTGATTGGCGATCCTGATCCATCAGTAGCGATGACCTGGCTTCCCAAAGATCGCTTTGCGAAGGAGTGGTCGGGGGTCGCTATTTTTATTGCACCAGAACCGCAATATCAACCACGCAAAGAGGACAAAGGCAGTCTCTTTGCGTTTGTGCCGATGCTAGCGCGACAAAAAGGGATCATTGCCAATATTATTGTCGCCGCTGTGTTGATCACGTTGATTAGTATTGTCGGGTCTTATTTTCTTCAGTCGATTATTGATACTTATATTCCAAACGGGATGCGCACAACTTTGGGAATGATTGCCACTGGTCTCATCCTTGCTTATGTCCTGCAGTCGGTTTTAACCTATGGGCAAAATTTTTTGATGGCTGTTTTAGGACAGCGTTTGTCGATTGATGTCATTTTGGGTTACGTTAGGCATCTTTATGAATTACCGATGTCCTTCTTTTCCACGCGTCGGACTGGGGAAATTGTGTCGCGGTTTTCCGATGCTAATAAGATTATTGATGCGCTGGCAAACACGATTATGACCTTGTTTCTTGATATTTGGATTGTCTTAATTTTAGGGATCGTGTTAGGCATTCAAAACACCACCTTATTCTTGGTGTCTTTAATTGCTGTGCCTTGTTATTTGGTGATTGTGTTCGCTTTTCAGCGGCCATTTAATCGACTGAATCAAGAGACGATGGAAAGCAATGCCATTTTGAGTTCATCCATTATCGAGGATTTGAACGGGATTGAGACGATTAAATCACTGACCGGTGAGAAAGTCAGTTATGAACGGGTTGACCGTGAATTCGTCACTTATTTGAAAAAGTCGTTCAATTATACAAAAGCTGATCAACTGCAGCAGGCGATCAAGGGACTGCTGAAGTTGGTTTTGAATGTGGTCGTGCTGTGGATTGGTGCGAGTTTGGTGATGGCTAACAAGATGAGTCTAGGACAGATGCTGACGTTCAATGCGTTGTTGGCATATTTCACTAATCCGTTAGAAAGCATCATTAATTTGCAACCAAAATTGCAAATGGCCAAAGTCGCGAATAACCGGCTGAATGAAGTGTATTTGGTTGAATCGGAGTTTAAAGAACAGCGAAGTTTGAATGATCGGCATTTAATTGATGGCGCTATCAATGTGACCGATGTGTCCTTTAAGTATGGTTTTGGGCAAGATGTTTTGAAGCAAATCAATCTTGAAATCCCGGAGAATGCCAAATACACCATTGTCGGCATGAGTGGATCAGGGAAATCGACCTTAGCCAAGTTGCTAGTAGGTTTCTATCCAGTGGACACTGGCAAAGGGAAAATCACATTTAATGGGGTTCCAATCAGTGATGTTGATCTAACAACGTTACGACAATATATCGAGTATGTACCACAAGATCCGTTTATTTTTTCTGGCTCAGTCATTGAAAACTTAACGTTGGGTAGCCGTTCGAATATCACTGAAGCCGATATTGAAGCTGCCTGTTCAGTGGCAGAAATTGCCGGAGATATTTCGAATTTGCCGCAGATATGGCAGACCAAACTTTCTGAAAGCGGCAGTATTTTATCGGGTGGACAAAAGCAGCGACTAGCAATTGCCCGAGCGTTATTATCACCGGCAAAAGTGTTGATTTTTGATGAATCGACCAGCAGTTTAGATACGATCACCGAGCGAAAAATTGTTGATCGGTTGTTAGCGATGACTGATCGAACCATTATTTTTGTGGCTCATCGGCTGACCATTGCTGCTAAAACGGAACAGATTGTGGTCATGGATCATGGTGCGATTGTTGAACAAGGAAATCATGCTGAGTTATTGGCCAAACAAGGCTATTATGCTCGGTTGGTAAGTGAGTGAGGAGGCCGCGATGATTGATCTAAAGAAGTTAGAGACAACCGAGTTTTATAACCATCGCTACCGTAATTTTTCAACAGTCATTATTGTGCCGACCGCGATCCTCTTTGTTCTGTTGTTGCTTTTTCTGATCTTCGCCAAGCGCGAGGTGACCGTTTTAACAGCGGCGGAAATTGCGCCGGTCAAAACGGCGGTCACGGTTCAAGGGACGGCGGCGAATCGAATTGTGACGAATCATATGAAGGAAGGCAAGCATGTCAAACGCGGCGACACGTTGCTGGTGTATCACGATGTTGCTCATCCTGCACAATTGAAAGTGCTTGAACAGCAACTGGCGACGTTGAAAGATCAAAAAGCGCAGCTCGAAGTTCTCAACCAGAGTATTGCTGCCAATAAAAACCTTTTTGCGAGTCCTGATAAATTCGGTTATCAGCAACAAGTTCGCGATTATCTCAGCCAACGTCGGGTTTACGAACTGGAATCGGAAGCCTTGCATGCGACCCAAGGTGTGGCCGATGGTAAGAGCAAAGAAATCGATCAATTGTTGCAAACCAGTATGCAGGCAAGCGAGGCTAAAATGACGGCGATTCGTGAGGCCCAAACGGCCATACGAACCGATCGGCCATTAAGTGACAATCACACGTACAACTATCTTTATTTGCAATATAAAGCCGAGGCTAAAAATGCCGATGCCGCTAATTTGAACAGTTTGAAAGGTCAGTACCAGTCACAGTTGCAAAACTTATTGACAACCGAAAAGGAAACCCTCGCTTCCTTGCGCACCCAACGTATCAACCAGAAGCAGGCGGATCTTTCAGCGCAGCAGACGGGGCAGAATGAGGCAAAACTGGCCTCGTTGCAAAGCCATATGCAGCAAACCATGACTGCAGAACAGGTGAAAGTCCAACAAGGTACCCAAGAAGGCGAGGCGAAACTGGCGGCACTAAAGGACGAAAGTAAGAATTACCAAGTCAAAGCATCTGCCAGCGGCGTTTTGCATCTTGAAGCATCCTTAAGTGGCAACAAGTACATTCCGGCTGGCACCGTTTTGGCGCAGATCTTGCCAGACTTAGCCACGCAAAAAGAAGTTGAGTTGAAGCTGGCAGTTTCGCCAGCGGAAATCATGAGTTTGAAACGTGGTCAAAGCGTTCGGCTGCGAATTGCGGAGAATGTCCCATCACCGATGACGCTGACCGGCCGGATTGATGCCATTGATGTCGCACCAACTGTGAATGCTAAAGTTGGCAATTACTTTAAAGTACAGGCACGAGTGCCACTGAGTAAACAACAGCGGCAGACCTTGCACTACGGTATCGCCGGACAGGCCGCCGTTATCACCGGAACGAAAACTTACTGGCAATATTTTGTCGATAAAATGTTTAATCACCAGTAAAACTAAGGCTACTTTTTAGCTGAAAGATGAAAAATACGACGTTAATCGGCCAAAACACGACGTTAATCGACAGATTGCGTCACACAACACGGGAGATGGTAATCTTACAATAAGCAAGTGCTTGTTAAAGTTGGGATGGGCGTAATCTTTTGTTAAGGGAAAGGTAAAGGGGTATGGAATATCAACTTGAAATGGAAGCTAGGAAATTGATTATGATTCTCCGTCATAAAATTCATCAGTTGCATCCGCTTAATCGGTCGCCGGAGATGGCGTATGTCGTTGATAGAGTCGCCGGTGATATGGACAATGAACTGCCGCATGGACCGGAGTTTGATCGCCAATTGTTTAGATTTGCCCAAAAAATTGATTTCATTTTGTCAACCCAAAGTATCCAGTTGAGTCAATTGGGGCGGGATGCGATTGATGACATTCGACGTTTGGCGAACGGGGAACCACTTGGCAAACCAGAACCGGAAAGGCGTGGCATACAACGCTTTTTTGCCCATTTGTTTGGCTGTAACTAAAAACATTGGAAACACACTGGTTGTCGCTTAGCGTGTCGATCGTTTGATCGGCAGCAGGATCACAAGTTTGGGGTGTTGAAGATAGACGCTTTGGTTGATGCAGGTATGGTGAGTTTGATGGTGATGGGCGGTGTCATTTGTTACGCGGTGCCGGTCTTTTGGAAAAGAACACTTCGCAGACACCTGATTCACGAGATTAAGACCCTGAATCAAGGATTGCAGTTATCAAGCAAAGCCATGAGCCAATTAATTGATCCGGAAAATCCTTATATGGTATTTGCTGATGAAAATGGTGAACTGGATTTTTCATTTTTGTGGCTAGGCAACCTGCGTCAATTGAGGCGTGAACTGCGTCTAATTAAAGAACAGAAAGCTAGGGTTTGACGACGCGTTGGTGATTTAATCAAAACTAGCCTAGAGGCACCCGACCCATTTTTGCGGCTAGTGGCGTAGACGAAGGAGGTTAAGTTTTGAATGATGGCCATATCATTTGTTATCTCGTAGCTGCTGTGTTAGCTGCTTTAAAAAGTGTCATTTGAGTGCCGTATTTCAGCGTAAACTGTCGGGGTAAGAGACGAGGCCTGGTTTGATCGCCAACGCGTGTACGTCAGATGTGCTAAAATAGTGAATGTTTATTTTCATTTTTTCAAGATAACACATTCCTATAAGAAGAAGGATCGGCACAAGTTATGACGGCAAAAAGTAATCAGACAGCGCGAGGAACGCGGCCACTTTCAGAAAAACATCACATGCAGATTCCATGGTATGACGTGATTGTCAGCGAAGAACGGCAGGCAGATCATGCCACGCTTGAGGAACGTGCTTCACTCGTTGGTCGGGTGGGGATTATGTTGCTGGCGTGTGGAACTGGGGCATGGCGCGTGCGTGAAGCTATGAACACGGTTGCGCGTGCTTTGCGAATGTCGTGTTCTGCAGATATTGGCCTCATTTCGTTATCCTACACTTGTTTTAGTAACAACCACGCCTACTCCGAAGTTCTCTCATTATCGCAAAGCGGCGTGAACACAGATAAACTTGATGCACTTGAACGGTTTGTGCGCAATTTTGAAAAGCAATATACCACGGAAACGGTGCGCGAGATTCATCATCGGCTCGATCAGATCCAGAAAATGTCGGGTAATTATGATCCGCTGCGAGCAGGATTGGCTGCGGCGCTGGCGTGTTGCGCTTTCGTTTTTCTGCTTGGCGGTGGTCCAGTTGAGATGGTTTGCTGTTTTGTTGGCGCGGGTATCGGCAATTGGTTGCGTGGTATTATGATTCGCCGCAGCTGGACCTTGTTGGCCTGCATTGGCGTCAGTGTTGCTGTTGCTTGCTTAGCGTACTTCCTTGTTTTTCGTGGATTGGAAATGAGTCTAGGCATCGCTGCGCGGCATGAGGCCGGTTATATTGGTGCCATGCTGTTCGTGATTCCCGGTTTTCCGTTCATCACGAGTATGTTAGATATTTCGAAGCAAGATATGCGGTCAGGGATGGAGCGCCTGCTGTATGCCTTGATGATTACGATTGTCGCATCACTGGTCGGTTGGTTAGTCGCGATGATTGTGCACTTGCGCCCTGAAAACTTTGTTGATCTGGGATTGAATCCGATGCTTTTGCTGCTTTTTCGGTTGATTGCCAGTTTCAGCGGCGTCTTTGGTTTCTCGGTTATGTTTAACAGTCCAAAGCGCATGGCGGTACAAGCTGGTTTGATCGGGGCAGTGGCGAATACGCTGCGACTTGAACTGGTCGACTTGAGCACGATTCCACCGGCGGCTGCCGCTTTTATTGGCGCTTTGGTCGCGGGGTTACTTGCTTCAGCGATCAATCGGGTTGACGGCTACCCGCGGATCTCGCTCACGGTGCCATCCATTGTGATCATGGTGCCTGGCTTGTATATTTATCGAGCGATTTATAACATCGGCTTAAACAATATCGGCGTTGGCGCTGAATGGATGACCCGCGCCGCTTTGATTATCATGTTTTTACCATTGGGACTGTTTACGGCCCGCTTGATCATGGATTCGCGTTGGCGGAAAAGTGATTGAGAGCATCATTTGGCAGGACATAAAAAGTCCCATTTCGCGTGGTCACACCGTGCAAAATGGGACTTTTTATGTCTCGACAAACTTTTATAAGGAGTGATGGAAGAATGAGTATTTTAAAATGGTATGCTGGCGGTCAAGACCGAGCAGAACAAGCGATCAGTATTTTAACTGAATTGGTGGCAGATCTAAATCATAGCCAGCAGAAAAAGCCGTTACAGCAAGTATTAAGCGATTATATAGAGGCGCTTAAGAGAAAAGAATCAGCGGTTCCGTTCATCTTAAGTCGCATGAATCTCGACATTTCCAGCGCTCTGAAAAACAACCAATTTGTGTTAACTGCTTCAGAGTCGGATAAGCTTGATGCATTGATGGCCCTGGCGAATATTCGGTATGGTTACTAACAATAGCTATCCAGTGTTTTGGGGGCGGTAACAGCAGTCAATCATGGTTCAGTTCACATGACAATTTGAAAAATTAAAACCAGCCGTTATGTTTGGCATGTCGGTGGTTGGTGGCTGATCGGTCATCCGTATCAACATTGCGCCGCATTTTTTGAAGTGTTAAACTGCCGTTATCGTTAGGAGCTGATCGTATTGGGTGGAAAGGAAACGCGGTTATTTCAGGCCATTGATGGCGCCTATAATGATGCCGCAGTTCAGTCGGATGATGAGATTAAACGTTTTTTATTTGAATCAGCCCAGCGATTGGCAAGTGGTGATCGGTTCAGTTACGTCGCTGCCCGCCTTGACAGCTTCATCGCGTCTTATTCGCAGGTTCATCACTTTCAGTATCCGTCTGCACTTGAGCCAGTTTATAAATTGGTAGCAGGCGCTAGTATGCGAGCGCGCGGAGGCGGCGGGTTGAGCGTTTGGCTTTGAATATTTGTAAGGAGGACACGTTCATGAAAAAACAAGAAACACAATTGTTTGAAGCAATCGATGTTGCTTATGCAGACCCTGAGATTGCCAAACAGGATGATCTTCGAAAGTTGTTGTTCACATCAGCGCAACATCTGCAAAATGGTGATCCCTATCAGATGGTTGCTGTGAAGTTGAAGAACAGCATTTCACGCTACGTGGCCTTGCATCAGTTGGATGCACCTGACGCACTGAACAAACTTTATATGAAGATTGGGCCAATGGACGATCGAGACTGGGGATTGACTCAGATTTTTAGATGAACTTGACGACCTACAGAAGGGCTTTTGCACAAGCAAGGGCTTTTTTAATTTGCCGCAATCACGGATTTTGGCTCAGGATGATAGAAAAGCAGTAGTGTTGCGCACAGGACACCAGCGATTGCTAGGCCGACCGTTAAACTGGATGCTGGTAAGAGGAGACCGAGCAAGGCGAGCAGCCAGATGCCAGTCCAACTAATTAGGAGTAAAGCAATGGTGCGAAAGTAGCCAGCCAGACATAAGTTGACCAGCCCGATGCCAACACAAAGGCTAATGAGGAGTGGGCGGGAAAACGAAAAGGCATTTGTTTTAGCCGAAAAATAGCCGATTAGCAAAGGGACGATGATAAAAAGAGCAAAGGCGATTAGAAGGCCGAAAATGGTTTTAGAAGAGACTTTGTTGAATGAAATGCCGCGGGCAAAGGGAACGCCAATGAAAGCAAACACGACAGCAACAGGTGCCGCGATACTGCTTAATGAAAGTCGATGCTCTTGGCCAACTAGCATCGTGAAAATGATGGATGCAAATAGAAACATGACAATCGGCCAGTATTGATCAAAGAGATACCAGGCAGGCACACGCGGCAATTCCTTCAAAATATTGTCCGCCGCGGTCTGCGGATCGTCACTAAAGAATGCAGCCACGCGATGGCCGGCTGTTTGTGCATCGGTCAATGTCGTTAGTAGGTCATTGATAGCTTGTTCAATAGCGTACGGATCTTTGCGTAAATCAGTCCGCAAATAGCCGATGACGGTTTCGGTGTAGGTATAGTCAGTGCCGTGAATGGCTTTTAGTTGTTGATCGTTTGCAGTTCGGAGTTGTTTTAACTTTTTCATGAGTAGCCTCCATAAAGCATTTGGCACCGTTGTCGTGATAAGGATCGTCAGGTCAGGATACTTCCAGATGCGACTGTGACTCAGGACGGTAGAAAAGCAGCAGCAAACAGGCGCCTAGGCCAACAATGGCCAAGCCAACGGATAATTCCGAGATTGGCAAGAAAAGCGTCGCCGCCGTGAAAGCCCAGATTGCTGACCACCCAAGGAATAATAAAGCGTTTTTTCGAAAGCAGGCCGCAAGCCCTAAATTCAGAAAGACAAAGCCGCCACAGATGGGAATCAGTGTGGTGCTAGAAAACGATAGGTTGAAAACATGATTTGACACATAGCCAATTAGTAGAGGCAAGCCAACGATGAGGAATAGGCTGATCAAGACACGACGGATTGTTTTACGAGAAAGCCGATTAAACGAGATACCTCGACCAAATGAAATGCCAAAGAGGCCTAACGAAACGATCAACATGGGGAAAAAGTCGGTTAGTAAGAGGCGGGTTTCGTGATCGACCACCATCATCAAGATGCCGTCAATCAGCGGAAACATGGCAAAAGGCCAGAATAGGCTGACAAAATAATCAAGCGGGGCAGGCGGCAATTCTTTTAAAATATTATCTGCTGCTGTTTCAGGATCATCGCCAAAGAAGGTTGAGACTTTGCGTCCTGCTGTTTGAGCATCAATCAAAGTTGTCAACAAATCGCTAATCGCATGCTCAACCGCATATGGATTCTTGCGAAGCGCACCACGCAGGTAGATAACCACCGTTTCGGTATAAGCGTAATCTGTGCCGTGAATTTGTTTGAGCTGTTGATCGTTGGCCATACGCATTTGGTTCAACTTTTTCATGTTGTGCCTCCTTGGTTGAGCTTAGCCATCGCTTGACTCAGTTGGTGCCATTGTTGTTGAAAATCAGCCAGTGTTTGTTGGCCAGCTTCGGTTAAGTGATAGTATTTTCGATCCGGTCCGCTTTCAGATGCTCGCCGAACGCCCACAATTGATTTATTTTTTTGCAGTTTCAGTAGCAACGGGTAAATGGTACCTTCAGGGATATCGCCAAAGCCCAGCGCACCTAGCTTTTCATGTAATCCGTAGCCATAAATATCGCCTTGTTGGATGATCTGTAAAATGGCGCCTTCGAGAATGCCTTTTAACATTTGCGATGAAGGTTGCATGGCTTAACCTCCTTTTGGTACCTTGTTAAGCATAGTATAATCGTGAGGGGGTACCTTGTAAAGCAAGATACGCATTTAAGAAAAAAGTCAGCAACATATGCTGACTAATTGGGCGTATCGGCATGAATTGGTGGGTTACTTAGTTTCTTTTAGCTCACCATAGCCAAAAATCATGAAGATGACACTAAAAGTTTGGGCTAGTGGTTTAACAAGTGTGCCCGTATAAAATCCAGCTGCGGCCGCTAATTTATTGCCACCGGATATGGAGGGTGGAACTAAGCCAATAGTTTTTATATGAATAAGGAAGAAGATCGCGCCAAAGCCGACCACAAAAAGGCCCAGCAATAGTTGATGAGGAATGTTGTTAACCCAGGCACGATAGTTAGGATAATGGGTTGCTAGTACAACAACGTTAATACTGAGCGTAAGTGAGAATAAGCCTGCGAATGGTTTCAAGTTGGGCGAGATGATTATCAGTGCCCAGCCAATTAAAAAGAGAATGATATTCAAATAATAGGTAACTTGAAAATACTTTTGATCCCGTTGTACATGTTTGTCAATCGCGTCGTAATGATCTGTCATTGTCTGATCCTCCCGTAATAGTTGATCCAAAGAAATATCATAAAAATCGCTAATCCTGACGAGTGTGCCGATGTCAGGAAAGCTGCGCGCATTTTCCCAGCTGGAAATTGTTTTTGGGGAAACGTGTAATTGCTCGGCAATTTGTGTTTGTGTGAGTTGTTGCTGTTGGCGAGCCAGTTTGAGTTTGTCGCTGAATTGCATGTCCTTCACCACCTGCTATTATTGTTGAGGCAGGAATAAAATTACACAAGCTTTTTTCAATTGATAGAGGTCTGAGAATCATAGAGTCATTGATATGACGCGATTTTGATGCACATTGCTGATGGATGATTGTTGACACTAGTGCGCAGGATAAGTTGAATGCTTGCTAAGATGTGGGGTAGCTTTTGGCCAGAATACAGATGATTTGGCCAGCTTTCACGACCATGGGTGCAATAAAAAAGCCCGGCATCTGCCGAGCTTGTGACCCTCTTAATGCGTTTGAACCAGCGAGCCAGCCATGGCACCGAGGAGGCAGCGGAATGAGCGGCCAAGTTGTTGCCGATGATGTTTATCGAGGCGCCGGAAAGCCCCAAGATAGTGGCGCCAATGATTTTTTGTTTTAGCTAGATCATCTAAGGTGATGGCATTGCCACTGCGCAAAATGCGGTAAAGTGCGTCCACGGTAACCGCGGTGGCTTTGGCATCAAGGCCAGCTAACCAAAGGGCAAAAGTTTTTTGGAAATAACGCGATGCCCATGTTGTGGTTGGCAAGTGAGCGAAGGTCGTGTCGGCAATGTTCCAAGTAAGAACATCGTGTTGGCCGAACAACTTCACGCGACTTTTGACCACCTCAAAATTCATCGCTGGATCGAGACTGACGCCAATTAAGGAGCTTTGTGGAACGAGCTTGGTGACACGGTCACGATGGCTTGGATCAAGCGGGACACCGCTCGGCCCATCGAAGCTATAGACATGGGCAACTTGACTGGCTAATGGTTGTGGCAAGTGGTCAAACGCATAGGTGGCGAGACTGCCGCCCTTGGAATGGCCAGTCAGGTAATAAGTGCCGGGATGCTGACTGATTTGTTTAATCAAGTAACTTAATGCCCGACGCTGCGCTGGAATCGTTGGCATGAAGCTCATATTGAGATCTTCTTTCCAACCAACCAGTTTATTGGTTGTCCCCCGAAAACTGACACAATAAACCCCGGGGGCTAATGTGAATGTGATGGCCGCGAAGTCTTCTTCGTTGCGATGGCTGCAAGTTTCCAGCCAATTTTCCCAAGTAACCCGGGCAAAACGTTCACTGTGACGCATGGCGTCTAACATGATCTGATGAGTTGGAATCGCCCAAGTAGTCAAGGTAGCCCTGTTTAGGCGGGCACTGTCATTTAAATCGGCAAAACGCGCATATGGCTGGCCGATCAGGTAATTGAAGTTCAAATAACCAAGTTGCGCAAATAAACCCGCATCAAGTTCGGTGAGCGGTGTTTGTTGAAATGACGCCAAGCTATGGCGTTGAGGGTAATCAGCAATTGAAGGCATTTCAATACTCCTAGTTCTTGAATAACTTTTTCGAGAAATTGACTATCTCTAGTGTAACCGGTTTACTGGGTTAAAGTATGTAATATGCTGTTAATTGTTGTGTATATTTAATGTTCTTTTTTAAAATGTTTTAAAAGTACCGACAAAATCAAGTCACAGCAGCGTTTGCACGCCAGAATGCTGTATTGTTGTTAACGGAGGTGTTCGTATGCCAGATTTAGCACAGTCAACATTTATTTTGCCGCAAGATGCGACACTGACCTCAGAACAGTCAGCATTGGAACAGCGAATTTGGACCTTTATCAACGACAATCACAACACAACGTCAACACATCTATTGATCATTTCGGGTGATGCCGGTGCTGGTAAAAGTGTGGTGTTGGATGCTGCTTTTGCGCAGTTGCAAAAAGCTGCCCGTGCGACAAGCGGCGAGTTGGCTGGCACAGACAACAAGTTGTTGGTAAATCACAATGAAATGCTGAAGATTTACAAAGAAATTGCTGGTACAAAGTCTTATTTTCGAAAGAAAGACTTTATGAAACCAACACCATTTATTAACGCGTACCGCAAAGCCGGTAAGCGAGCAGATGTCGTGCTGATCGATGAGGGCCATTTACTACTGACGACGCCTGATCCGTATAATAAATTTCGTGGCCATAATCAGCTTGCTGATATTCTTCAGTTGGCTCGAGTGGTGGTGCTCGTGTTCGATTTCCATCAGCTAGTCAAGCTAAAGAGTTTTTGGACACCTGCTTTATTGAAAAGAGTGACGCGTGATTACGCAGTGACACATTATCATCTGACTGAACAGATGCGGGTAGGCGATGCGGCGGTGAATGACTGGATTGATCATTTTGTTCGTGGAAAAGCGTTGCCTTTGCCACATCCGCAACATTTTGATTTTCAAGTCTTTTCTGATGGTCAGCCGATGTATGACCTCATTCAGCGGCGCAATGCCGAAACCGGCCTTTCGCGCATGATCGCGACAGCTGACTATCCATTCACAGTGCTCGATGGTAAAACCTGGTATGTCCAAGCTGGTTCTTTGCGGTTACCTTGGGACAAGATCAACTTCACCGATCGTCCGTGGGCACAACGTCCTGAGACATTGCATGAAGTTGGTTCCATTTATACGATTCAAGGCTTTGACTTGAATTACGCAGGTGTGATTCTAGGGCCGAGTCTAGGCTATGATCCCTCAAAAGACCGGCTTACGGTTGATCTGGCGCAGTACCAAGACAAGGAAGCATTCAAAAAGCGCCCGGATTTGGCAGACACCACCGACGCTAAAGCCGCGATTATCATGAATGCCATTAATATTCTGCTGAAGAGGGCGAAGCATGGGCTTTATCTTTACGCAGCTGATCCTACTTTGCGCCAACGGTTATTGCAATTGGCCAAATAATCTTGCAATCTCACTTTTGAAATGCAATAGATTGTGAGTCGTTCCAGTTAGCACTATGCTGAAACTGAGTCTAAATCTAAAAGGAGTGGTTTGCATGGCTGAAAAGTATACAGCAGAAATTGTGCCATTGAACGCTGAGAAGATTGGCAGCGCAGCGCACGGTGCCGCGACGTTCACGATTGATGGTGCGCAAATGAAGATTCATATCGATATGTTTGATACACCTGCTAATGTGCAGCATTGGGAACATTTCCACGGATTCCCGGATGGTAAGCCAGCAGAAATCGCCACAGCGGCACAAGATGCTAATGGTGACGGTTTCGTTGATCTGCCAGAAACAGAACCGGTTTCCGGTACAACGATGGTGCCATTTGACGCTGAACCGGCCAAGATGCATGTGCCAAATGACAGTTACCCAGTGGCTGATGCAGAAGGTCACTATGCTTATGACAAACTCGTTGATCTGAAGGAATTGCAGACAGCGTTTAAAGCCGCTTTTGGCAGTGACGATTTGCAGCTCGATAAAAGGGTCATTTATATTCATGGTGTGCCGGATACCTTGAAGCTACCGGCTACTGTTCAAGGAACTGTCATGAACTACGATGCCCACGTTACTTTACCAATTGCAGTTGGGAAAATCATCAAAGCTTAAACTAATTAGTTGAATAAATAACCTATAAGTAGTCTTGAAACTTACTGGCAATACGCCGGCTGTTTCAAGGCTACTTTTGGGTTTGAAGACCTTATTTACCTATAAATAGAGCTTTTTACATTATATGTACAGATTAATACCTATAATGTCAATAAGTATGCACTGTTAAAAATATCTTGTTAAATAACGAACATTATCATTCCTTTGCGCGGGGTCAACTTGTTAAGCTGGTGTTGGAAGAAGAGAGACGCCGGAAACAATGGAAGGAGGCGCACAGATGCCTAAGAAGTTGATCCATATCGTCATGTTGGCGATGTTGATGCTGACCCAGGTCGGCAGCGCCGTTGTCCCTGTAGCCGACAACGGTGAGACAAACATCACCGAACATGACCGTGCGGCGCCAAAATCCGATCCATCCTCACACCAGAACGATGCGAGCGGACAAGCGGCAATTAGCCAAGACACAATTGAGTCTGACAAGAAACAGACAAGTGCAGCAATGAGCAGTTCTGAGAACCAAACCGTCAAAACGGAGATGCCGGAGTTGACCAACCGCCTTGATCGACAAGATGTTGTTTTGGACGATGGCGGGCAATGGACAGCGGCGGTCGGCCAGCATGTCGTGACTTACACATACGACATGCAGCAGGCTGAAATCAAGGTGAAGCTAAAACTCGTCAAGCCGTGGAGTGAGAATAGAACACAAAAAGTTGTTGTGACGCCATTTAAAGATATAGTGTCACAACCCGCTCATACGAATGGTGAAATAAATCATGTGTTTGAAAACAATAACTGGGCTGAATATGAATATGAGATGACGAAGGAGCTCTCGAGTGAGGAACAAAAGCAAAAAAGCTTCAAGCTCAGTCTAGACGGGTTCAATGGCACTGATCACGTGGTATCGCTGAATCTAGATCTGAAGTTGCCGGGTCCGATCGTGAACGATCATGTGAGCGAACCCGGCACAGACAGCTTGGATGCACACAGTCTCATCCTGCCGCGTGCAGCGTTGGGTGAAACCAAAATTCAGGTCACGAAGGCAGATGGTTCTGACTTTCCGATTGGGTCGGCTCAGATTTACCGAAAGCCAAACGGTAGCAGCCGCAGTAAATACGGTAGCCAAACTGCCATGAAAGAAAATGTCTCGACAGATTATGTGCCGAGTTCTTCAGCAACAGCGGTCATTTTTAAAGACGTGATTACCCAAGAAGATGGCTTGTCTAATGTTTTGGATGCCAAGCTTAAAGTCGATATCAATCATGTAGGTTCGGCCAGTGATTTGAATGGTCGACACTTTGAGATCGGGGCCTATGTGGAAATGACCAATATCCATGTGCGCCGCGTTGAATGGGCACCAACGCCAACAGATGTCGGCATCGACTTCTCGAACAATTTCTTTTCTGGGATGTCCTTCGCTAACGTCCTCCACTATGACTGGCGGGTGGTCTTTTATGAAAAAGAAACCGGCAAGCGGCTGAATTTTATTCCGCAAAGTGATCTGAATCAGAATTCGACTTTAACCTTTACATCATTGAACCCAGGCGAGTTCGTTTGGACTGAGCAGTCAGATATCAACGCGACTTACAATGCTGATTATGTCACTGACTGGCAGTTTCAAGAAGGTAACTGGATTACCGCGAACAAGGACGTTTTTGATCAAGAGAATCTTGGCGAACGGGGCACTGGTCAGAAAGGCTATACCTCGAAAACATGGGGGAACTGGGTTGATCCGATTGATCATGACAATCTAAGTGAGTGGGAGGACCGCCTCGGCGCGCCAACATTTGGCCGCGGGGCTGTGGCTTATACGCTGAATGGTACGAGTCACACGTTTAAGCGAGGAACCTTTTCGAGCGGTGGAAGTACATGGGTCGCCAATGGCAGCGGACAGATTGAGTTAATTGACCCGAATGTCACCAACAACAAGAGTGTCAGCGCACAAGCGATTGCTGGCGGTGGCGCCAAGGCGGATAAAAACAAGCCAATTTGGACGTCAAACGATCTCCACAATCAGGTGGTCAATGAGCATTACCAAGGCGAACCTTTTTACTACTACATCAACCAAGAAGTGTACAGCATGGGCGATTATGTGGTAAAGCCGACGACCATCACGGTGACGGATTTATTGCCGGAAAATATTGAATTGATTCCGGATCAGAACAATGGGCCACCGACTTATGAACAAGCCTTTCAACTTTTTAACGCGACTGATCCTGATGCACCCAACAAAGATCGGGCCATGACACTGACGTCTGGCGTTTCATCGTTTGAGGTGACTGAGGAAAAGGGCCGCCAACGTATCACGCTGACGATTGGCCGAGCAGATGTGCAGAAAATCTACTTCCACAGCGGCTATTTCTCACTGCGACTCAAGGTTCGGCCAACCCTCGATCCTGACACCATCGATCAACGCGTGACAATGACCAACAGCGCGGTGGTGAAATTCTTCGATACGAAAGAGCGCTATAGCAAGGAAACTAACGAGGTGGATGTGCATTTAGACCCGCTGAATCGTTTTCCCGCCAGCATCACTAAAAAGAATCAGCATGGCGCTTTACTTGAAGGAACTAAGTTTACGTTGAAACAAGCTGGCCAGCCATTGCAGGAAGCGGTCACCAATGCCCAAGGACAGGCGACCTTCACCGGTTTACGCCCCGGAAAGTACACCGTTGCCGAAGTGATGTCACCAGGACACTTGCTCCAACCAGAGTTTGACTTAATTGTCGCTGAAAATGGTGACGTGACGATTGGACGGCAAGGGGAGATTTGGGACGACAACACGGTGGTTAATCAGTTGAAACCAACTGACCTTGAGTTACTCAAGGTCAATAAAAGTAACAAACCATTAGCCAAGGCTACGTTTGCACTGTATCGCGATGGTCAGACTGAGCCGGTTGCTTCGGACAACACAAATGATGAAGGGCGGTTGCTTTTTGATCATCAGCTAACCCCTGGCAGCTACCGGTTAGTTGAAACCAAAGCACCTGAGGGTTTCGATAAATTGGCGGGGGTATTCACATTTAAGATCAATCAAACCGGCACCATGGTTGATTTAAAATACAGCGGCAGTGATCTCACGACTGATGATTATGAGTTTAAATTCCAGCCGGACGCCAGCGACAAGGTTAATCGCATTAGCTTTACAGTCGTCAATCACAGCCTTGAGAGTTTGTTACCGAAAACAGGCGGCAAGGGCATTGTGCTATTTCTGCTAATGGCATTAGTGGCCGGCGCTAGCGGATTACTGCTAGCCATTGTGCTCAAGCGAAAGGAGGCGCGTTAAGATGCGACTACGATTGCTATGGTGGGTTATCCCACTCCTCCTATTAGTTGGCACGCTGCTTGGTCTTCAGCCAGTCAGCGCGGCTGAAAACACTGCCGAAATTGTCTTGCATAAACGCATTTACCGAGATGTGCGGCAACCTGAAGATGTTTGGTATGACAATGACGGTCAGATAATTGATCCGGAAAACCCCGATAAGGCTGGATATAAACTGTTGAGCAAAACTAGTGGTCTGAATGGCGCTAATTTTGAAGTTTACGATGCTAGTTCCTTGTTGAAGTCAGATATGACACCGGATGACGTTCAGGCACTGATCGAAAAGTATCAAAATATGACTCGCAAGCAGGCACTTAAGTTTGCGCGGGCAAACCTGCAACTTGCAGGTCAAGGGAATAAAGGACTTGGCTTGATTAACACCGCCACCGATAAAAATCTTGGTGAAGACGGGATTGGACGCGTCACAGTTGACACTGGTCAAGGCAGCTTCGAGAAAGCGTATCTGCTGATTGAAACCGCGTTGGATTTCTCCACCGATCTGAACGTTGACATGGAAAGAAAAAGCTCACCGATGCTGATTGTTTTTCCGGTAAAAGATCCGACTTCAGGTGACCCAATGTCGACCGTGCATCTTTATCCCAAGAACGTCGGTTATGTCCGGGACCCGTACTTCTTTAAATTCGGCGTTCATCCTGACGGGACGAGTCGGCGATTAGCCGGGGCCATTTTCGCGATCTACCGAATCGTGGACGGTCAGAAACTATATCTCGACTTGTCACCAGCTACTGACTTGAAGAACAAATGGGTTGCATCAACCGATGCTCTTCATGATGATCGTGTGAATAAATTTGTTTCGGACAAAGACGGTTTAGTGAACACAGGTGAACGATTCTTGTCGGCGGGCACGTATTATTTTGAAGAATTACAGTCAGTACCAGGTTATGAATTGGACGAAAAAAGTCGGGCGATTAAAATCGAAATTCCCGACTCTTGGTTAGATGATGATGACAATTACCGTTATGTACTGATTGACGGCCAGCCGATGAAAGAAAACATCGGCGGGATCGTGACACCGGAAATGATTAGTATCGGTAATCCCCGAGTTTATAACTATACAGATCGCAGCAGCACTTCAAGCGAATCCGACCCGACACCGCCGACAGGCCAGTCTGATCAGTCAGACAAACCGACTGGCGCAGGCGCAACTGGATATTTGCCGGCAATGTCTGACTGGCAAAACCTAAGTCTCGTTCTCATCGGTATAGGACTCCTGACATTGGCAACTTACTTCCTGATCAAGCATAAGAAAGCGAGGAACCACCCATGAATGCCACGATAAAAAAGATCGGACACGGCCTATTAGCCGCTTTGATGCTCATGAGCGTGTTACTACCGCTATTGGGCGCTGGCAGAACCGTTCACGCTGCCGAAAGCCAGGTTGCATTTACCCTTCACAAAATTGAACAAACTGCAGATGAAAAGATTCAAAACACTGGCCATGATTTAGGTCTCACTGGCAGAACCCCAGTTGTCGGTGCAAAATTCAAAGTGTTTAATGTTACAGATGCTTTTTATCAGCTATTAGAGACACACGATAAAGAGACTGCGGCGGCGATGATGTCGCAGAATCTGGGCAACTATACAAATCTTCAAGATCAAAATGCGCCAGAAATCACGACGGGTCGAGATGGGTTGGCAGTTTTTAATCAACTGCCAGCTAAAACCGGTGGTCGGCACAGCGTTTATGCTTTTAGTGAAACATGGACGCCTCAGCCCTATCAAAAAGCAGCTGATATGATCGTGAGTCTGCCGGTGCGTGACAAGAATGGCAATGACTTAACCAATATCCATCTTTACCCTAAGGATAGTGTGGTTACCAAACATTTAGATGCTATCAATGGCGGAGCAGTTGCCGCTAAAGACTTACATGACGTTGCTGTCGGTGATGTGTTGACTTACAATATCCAATTTCAGATTCCCCATGACATTGGCGCAATGGCGGATAATCAATCCGGCGTGTTCAAGTACAATCAATTTGAAGTGCTGGATTACATGACCAAAGCCGGCTTGACGTTTAAAGAACTAACCGCAGTGACTGTGGACGGTCAAAATATTTTGAACGACTTAACAGGCAAAATCGCGCTGATGACCTCAAATGACGCGGCATGGCAAACCGCGCATGGCAACTATCCATTCGGCTTCAAATTAGATTTCTTAGGCGGATCAGACGCCAATGCCGTTCGTAATTTGTTGACGAAGTATGCCGGTAAACGGGTGACCGTTGGCTATACGGGGATCGTGAACGAGAAGATGGTACCTGATCAAAAAATCGGGAACACAGCAGTTGTTTCTTTTGATCCTGATACCAAAATCACCGTTAACGGCCCGGAAATTCAGACTGGCGGGATGAAGTTTTTCAAATATGAAACTGGTTCCGATGACAAGTCGTTGGCTGGTGCAAAGTTCATCATTCAGCGACAAACTGGCAATGCAAAAGAATATGCTGTGCTTGAAGGTGTCACCGGTATGACAGGCGCTTATGCCCCAAGCAAGATCACTTGGACGACAACGAAAGCTGATGCAACCGAACTGACCACTAGCGCAGGAAAACCATTTAACCTGTCGATTCAAGGGATGCTGCCAGGGACTTATACCTTGATTGAAACAGATGCCCCTGATGGCTATGAAATCACGGATCCAACCACGGACTTTGAGATTGTTGCAGGTACGTGGGGCGAGAAAATCGTTCGCATCACAAACACCCCCGTACGCACATTGCTGCCGATGACCGGCGGGATGGGACTGCTCGCATTTCTGCTGATCGGCATCGTCTTGATGAGCGGTGGTTACTATTTGAAGAAGCAAACCGGCAAGAAAGCCTGATCGCCTATGGCTAAGCAGGCGAAAGGGTCGAACCGGCTGTTGCGCTGGCTCGTGATCATCCTCTTCACCGCGGGGGCTGCCTGCTTCTGCTACCCTTTTGCGGCGACGGCGATCAATGAAGTCATCATGACCAGTCGTCGTGCTGAAGCCGATCGCGAAGCAGCCAAAAATGCCGCAGCCCAAGATGCACAACGCGCTTCTGAGAATCGCGCGCTCGCCGAAACCGGCCTGCGACCCGGCCAAGACCCCTTTAACAGTGAGCAAAAAGTCAAGCAGGCTTATGTTAAAAAGCATTTAATTGGGCGAATTGCGATTCCGAAAATAGAAGTCGACTTGCCACTATTTGATACCACCAACAACACCTTACTTGATCAAGGCGCCGTTGTTTTACCGGGTACTAGTTATCCGCGCGGCGGTAAAAATACGCACACAGTGATTTCGGCCCATGGCGGCTTGCCAACCAAGCGCTACTTTACGGGGTTGAAGAAGCTCAAGAAAGGTCAGCAGTTTCTGATTGAAGTTAACGGCAAGAAACTAGCATACAAGGTCTTTCGCATTCAAACTGTGAAACCAGATCAGACTGAAAGCTTGCAGATTGAATCAGGTCAGGATTTAGCAACGCTCATGACGTGCACGCCATACATGATCAACTCGCATCGCTTGTTGGTCACTGGTAAACGCGTGCCCTATACTGAATCGTTGGGACAAGCAGCAAAAGCCGCTGACCAATGGCGCTTTTGGAAAAGCGCTGCAATTATCGGCGGTGTGCTGTTGCTAGCTGTGCTGATCGTCTGGTTAGCCCGCCGTTACTTGCGCCGACAGCGTAGGTCATAAAAGGTCAGGAAGACAAGTTCGATTGACCAATTTTGTGAAAAAGAGGGTGCACCATAATTCCAACGTAGGACTCGTGATTCATTAAACTCCGAATAATCGCAGGGAGATGCTTGGCTAAAATTTCCTTGCCGTGCCAAACTCCGCAATCTCCGGCCAGCTGGGGCTGGAACGCTGTGACGGCGCTTTGAGCCCGCAAAGCCCGCGGTCTCGAAGTCGCCTAACAACATCAGCGACAAAGACCGGTCGCTGTGTTGTTTGCACGGCTGAGTCCCATCTGGCCTACGATTGCTCCGCCTTGGCACTCCGGTCTTTAAAATCATAATAAATAACCTATGAGCAGGCAAAAGCGAACAAATTTCCTTTAAGTAGAAATTTGTTCGCTTTTATTTTGCCGACTGAGAAAGATGTCCTGACCTGTTTTCCGTGACATGGCCAAAAGTTATTCCTGAAGTAGCATTCGACAAAAAAGTGATACGGTTTTTCAAGAACGATCAAGGCCGCCTTTTGCTTTTTTCTGGCAATTACCGAGTAATATAATCGCGTGGTTAATTCAAATATATTATAATTCTGATATGAAGGAGTGTATGCATGTTGAAAAAATGGGTTTGGGTGACGGTATTGTCAGCCATCGGTATCGTTGCACTTGGCTTTGGCGGCTGGGCGTTGATTGATCATTATCAGTACAGCCAGTTAGTTGATCAGCCAAGTGATGTTAAAAGATGGGAAGCTGATCCGCGGCCGTTGCAGTCCAAAAGCGCGGCAATTAAGCAAATTAAAGCTATCGGGCAATCAGATCCGCTTGAAAAACGCGCGGCCACCGATGCCAAATTAGTGGTGATTCCTGGACTTCGCGGTGCTTGGTCGATCAATGCTAAAACCAAAAAAGCGGGTTTTGGCAATAACTGGGTGCCTCAGGGGGTCACCCAGTCCAAAGATGCGATCTATATGAGCTTGTATGATGGTAATCACAAACTGAATTCAATCATTGTTCAGGTGAACAAGCATAATGCTAAGTACAATAAAACCTTAATTTTAAGGAGCAAATCGCACGTTGGTGGTATCACTTACGACATCGACCATCAGCGGCTGCTTTGGTCTGATGATGCCGCGCAGACAACAGGTGCTGGTATCAGTTATGTGTCACAGCGCGAAATCGATGCCTATTCGGCTAAAGCAACGCAACAACCGATAAAGTCAACCCGGATTGAACTTCATTTGGCAAGACGGACCTCAGCGATTGCCCTGTATAACAATCAATTGGTTTTTGTTAAATATGGTCAGAACAAAAAGAACCGTTCGATCCTTGCCTTACCGCTCAATGCAAATGGGCTGCCAGCACCCATCACGATGAAGCAAATGAAAGCATGGGCTTTGGAACTTGCACCAAAGTTTGCCGGCAAAACACTCGATCAAGAAGTTAACATGGTCTTTAAATCGCTGATTCAAAAGAAAGTCATTAATTCGTATAACAATGGCTGGGATCGGCTTCAAGGCATTGCCATTGCCAAAAGTGGGCTGACGTTGCTCAGTCAGTCAAATGGCAGCGCACCAGGCAAAATCTGGATTCGGGTTCCGGGCAATAAAAGCTGGACCAAACTAGACTTCACTGCACCAAAGTCAGGATCTAAAATTATTAACGTGCCAAACTCGGTTGAAGAAATCAGCCTTGATCCTTCTGAGAAGCACATTTCGATGATCTTTGAAAGTGGTGCCAAAGCTTATCGTGAAGCAGGCTCCTTCATGCATCGTCCGAGTTACATGGATCGGGTCATTATTTTGCCAGTGTTGGTTAAAAAAGGCCAAGTCCAGTAATTGCATGGCTTGACAGTAAGAGAGAAGCCAAAAGCAGGTTTTGCAATCAGAAGGTGATCGCGGAAACTGCTTTTTGTTTGCCTCAGAAACCAGCAATTTTAATAACACCTGTTTTGTTCGCACATCGTTTGGCCAAAATGATAAAGTTATTATTACAATATTAATTGACTTATTTTGGGGGTGTGGGGATGCGTCAATATGGGATAAAAGGACTGGCGGCGCTTGGCATGCTGCTGGTGATGTTGGGCATGCCAAGCGGCTCAGCGGAAAGTGAGCCGCTGCCATTAAAAGCCAATCATGTTGCCGCAGTTTATGAGGCCAAGAAGGTTAGACCACTCTTTCAACAACTAGCCGTCTTTCCGGATGGCACGCAGCAACCACTTGCTGGCGGCATCTTTGCTTTTTATCGATTCGACAGTTCAGGCCGCCGCCGCTATCGAACAACGGATGGTCATTGGCGGTCAGTTGGGAATCCATTAACTTCTAAAGAAGCCTATAAGGTAAAAGCAGATCGGCACGGTATTGTTGCCATCGCCAAGAACCTACCAGTTGGGACTTTTTACAGTGAGCGCCTACTTTTGCCGCGACCATATGCGACCAAAATGCCGCTGCCTGTCAAGATTCACGTGAAGCGCACTGGCATCACGGCCAATGGTCAGGCCATTCATACAGGAGAGGAACTGCCTAGAATTTACGCTTTTCGGGTGGCGGTGACGCGGCAGTGAGCGATTGTTGACACTGCCTATGCCTAGTTTATATTTTTCGCCCTTATTTCAGTAAATGGTTGGCTGGCTTGATGGGGAAAAGAGTTTTTAATCCCCGCTAAATTTCGGTTGTCGAGATAGCAGTGACACACGATTATCGGCGAAAATACAACGTTTATTTTTGAACCCGCTTAGATGCTTCCTTGTACGATACAATGTTTTTGAAAGCATTGTGTCGTTTTAAAATCTTTTGCAGTTCTTGGAGGTATGATTTATGCGCGCGAAAAAGAAACAAAACAAAATGGCAAATGCGTTGCTTTTAACCGTGAGTTTTATCGTGGTGGCTTGCTACCTGCTTTTCTTTAAAGGGGTTAGCCAACCTTTTCAGTTTATTTTAGTTTGTGGCAGTCTCAGTGGGTTCTTGGTTCTTCTAGGGGCACACCTTAGACAATTATTTGCTCGGAGTTGAGTAACGATGAGGCGTGCGTATAAGCGGTAATCAACGCTTCGGAATACCTGCGCTTGACTTTTCGTCATTGCCCGCATACAATTCACTTCATCAAGTCATAGTAGCGCCTCACAGAGATCAGGACAATCGCTGAAAGTCCTGAAATGTGCGCGAATCCAAGCTTGTATGATGAGTCTCACAAAACTTAAATAACGATAAAAGCGCAAAGCATTGCTTTGAACGAGAATGGTACCGCCTTAACGGGTGTCTCGATCAAGGCGGTGCTTTTTTTGATAGATTAGATTTCTCGACAAGTATGCATTCAGCGGAGGTAGCAATGGCAAAACGGGCGATGCAATGTAAACGATTAGTAGTGAAGATTGGCACGAGTAGCCTGATTCATCCAAATGGTAAAGTCAATTTGCAAACCATTGATCGACTGGCCTACGCTTTGACGGCGCTGAATAATCAAGGCTATGAGCTGGTGTTAGTCACCTCTGGCGCAATTGGCGTGGGAATGGCGGAACTAGGCATGTCGAAACGACCAGCTGTCATTGCCGAGCAACAAGCGCTTGCCGCGATTGGCCAGTCGGAATTGATGACCTTGTACACGCAGCGGTTTAGTGATTATGGTGCGAAAATTGGCCAATTGCTGCTAACACATGATGTATTTGATTATCCGATGAATCGTCAGCATGTGCTGGACACGATTGATGCGTTATTGGCTCAGCAAGTGATTCCGGTGATCAACGAAAATGACAGTGTAGCGGTTGACGAGTTGGATCATCGCACGACATTTGGTGATAATGACCAATTGTCGGCGCTAGTGGCTAAGCAAATAGGCGCTGATTTGTTGGTCGTCCTTTCAGATATTGACGGGTTGTATGACCGTGACCCGAATCGCCATCCGGATGCTGCGCTCATGCCGACGATTACGCAGCTATCTGCCAAAGTGCTGGCAGCTGCAGGCGGCAGTTCGACGCGCTTCGGGACCGGCGGCATGGTGACAAAACTGAAGGCCGCCAAGACGATGATGCGTGCTGGCAAACAAATGGTGCTTGCTAGTGGTCGTGATCCGCGGATTGTTTTACAAATCTTGGCCGGCGACCCAGTCGGTACTTGGTTCGGTCAGCCCAAACAAGCAGCAAGTGTCAGTCAAAGTTTTCAATAGTAGGTTTTAGTAGCACTTTTAAACGGCTCATATCACGTTGGCAGACACAGAAGCTTGCTCGCGTGCACTAAAAAAGGAGACCGATGATATGGACGCAACGACAATTGATCTTGAACAGATGGGGCGGGCAGCCAAAACGGCGGCGATGACGCTTGGCCAATTGACGACACTACAGAAAAATACCGGCTTGTTAGCGATGGCAGCTGCGCTGGAGACGCATGCCGATACCATCTTGGCGGCAAATAAGGCTGATCTTGCAGCTGCGAGCGCCCTGCCGGAAAAGTTTGTTGATCGGCTCGCGTTAACGAAGGCACGCATTGCCGACATGGCAGCTGGGGTACGACAGGTTGCCACACTGGATGATCCGACTGCGCAAACGGACAGGGCGTGGGTGAACGAAGCCGGCTTGACGATTGCTCAGAAACGCGTGCCATTGGGTGTTGTTGGCATGATTTACGAAGCGCGGCCAAATGTGACGGTGGATGCAGCTGCCCTGACCTTTAAAAGCGGCAATGCGGTCATTTTACGCGGTGGCAAGGAAGCATTACACAGCAATCTTGCGTTGGCGACAGTTTTACAAGATGCGCTGGCAGCAAAAGGGTTACCGCGTGATGCCGTGCAATTGATCACCGATCCTAGCCGTGCCGTTGCCACTCAGATGATGCACTTAAACGGCTACATTGATGTGCTGATTCCGCGAGGCGGCAAAGGGTTGATTAAAGCGGTGGTTGAACAGGCAACGGTTCCGGTGATCGAAACCGGAGCTGGCAATTGTCACATTTATGTTGATGCCCATGCCCAATTGCAAATGGCGGTGGCGATTGTTGTCAATGCCAAGGTGCAACGGCCATCTGTCTGCAATGCAGCCGAGAAGCTTTTGATTCACGCTGATGTGGCAAATGAACAGTTGCCAGTCATTGCTAAAGCCTTGCAAGATCATGGCGTTGAATTACGCGGCGATGAACGTGCCCGCGCCATCGTGCCGAGTATGCACGCTGCTACCGCTGAAGACTGGGATACGGAATACAATGACCTGATTATGGCCGTTAAGGTCGTTGACTCAGAAGAAGAAGCCATTCAACACATCAATGCGCATAATACAAAGCACAGTGAGGCGATTATCACAGACAATTACCAAAATAGTCAGCAGTTCTTACAGCAGGTGGATGCCGCCGTGGTTTACGTGAATGCCTCGACCCGCTTCACGGATGGCTATGAATTTGGTTTTGGCGCCGAAATCGGCATCAGCACACAAAAATTGCATGCTCGTGGGCCAATGGGATTAGCCGCACTGACCACGATTAAGTATCAGGTTTTGGGCAATGGGCAGATCCGGAAAAATTGAAAGTTTATTTTGAATAGCAATGGCGTTGGCACAATCTATCGATCACAGATAGTTTGTGTCAACGCCATTTTTTACGGTCTAAGCATGGAGCCAATGCTTAACTGTTGTTTGATGGCTAAGCAGGATCGGTATGGTTAACAGCAACGCCAACAAACCACAGGAAGGAAACCCCCACAGGCCGCCAGCCATGTCCATTAAACCACCGACGTATAAACTGCCAATGGGCGTAGAACCTTGGTTGAGCAGAACGTAGACGCTCATGATCCGGCCACGCAACTCATTGGGGATAGAGAACTGAAAAGCAGCATTGGATTGATTCAAGAAAACCATGTTGCAAAATCCAATGACAACCATAAAAATCATCGCCAACCAATAAACGTGAACAAAAATCATCAGCGATTGAACCAAGGCCGTCCCTAATGCCACTAGAAGGTATAAATCGCGGCGTAGGCCAAACCGAGCCAGATAACTCATGAGGAACGCTGCAATCAGTGAGCCAATCCCTGTTGCTGATAGCAGATTGGCATAGCCTTGTGCACCACGGCCTAAAACTTCCTGCGCATAGATGGGGATGATGACATTATTGTTAAAGTTCAGTGTGCAAATAATCATCATTAATTCGGCACTTAATTTAACGTTGTCATGGTGGACGATGTAAGCAAGCCCTTCTTTGACATCAGCAATGATGTGGCGCGGTGTGTGACTGGCAACAGGATGCTGCTGATGAATCATCAATAAACCAATAATAATGGCAATGTAACTCAAGGTGTCAACTAGAAAACACGGCGCCACTCCTATGGTGACCATGAGCACCCCGGCTATGGAAGGACCCGCAATTTTTGCCAAATTGAAAATGGAAGAGTTCAATGAAATCCCGTTCATGAGGTCTTTTTTGCCAACAAGTTCAATAACATAGGATTGTCGAGTTGGCGTATCAAAACTTTGAAGAATGCCATAGCCTAAGGCAATTACCAGAATTTGCCAGTATTGAACAATTTTTAGAAAAGTGATGATCGTCATGGCAGCACCCAAGATTAGAAAACCAAATTGGGTCATCAAAAGAATCCGTCGTTTGGGGTAGCGATCAATGAGCGTACCGGCGATTAAGGTGAGTGCCATGATAGGAACAAATTGAGCCGCTGCGAGCAAGCCAACCAGAAATGCAGATTTGGTCATTTGATAGACCAACCATGTTTGCGTTGTTCGTTGGATCCAAGTTCCCATGACAGAGATACATTGGCCAATCCAGAAGCGGCGGAAATTGGTTGACCGCAGTGAAGAGAAAGTTGCACCAAAAATGTGCCTATCCACGAAAATCATCGCCTTGTTTGGAGTCTATTGTTTCTTATCGTTGGCTTTTTCAGTGAAGATGTCAATACTGAAGCAGGGCGTCTTTTGCAAGTGGTGTCGTCTTTTCAATCGATGAAAGCAACACTTTTCAGTAAAAAGAGGCGGTTGGCTTGTCAATATTTTGAGAACTTTTTTAATTAAAGTCAAAAAATAAAAGCGCATTCAACTGCCTTTTGGCGGGATTGTGACGAAATTATGAAAATTTATATATAATTGATCATTTATGTTGACGATAAAACTTTCGGCCTGTTAACCTTAGCTCAACACATAACAAGGGGGAACTTAATCATGAAGCAGGCAAAAGAAGGCATGGTCGTTTTATGTCGTGCGAATGGCAATATGGAACATGATTTTGTTGGTCGCATTCAGAAATGCTATGAAAATTTTGCATTGGTCGAAATTCTTGATTATGAGCCGCAGGATCAAGTAAACGTACAGGATTTAATTGGTCGCACAGTCATTGCATTCAATCGCATGAAACGCAGTCAAACGACGCAGTTACCAACAACACAAAATCAAGTTAAAGAAAGTGTCGGGTAGCTAACGACGATGTTAGTTGCATGGCCTCTAAAATGAGGATTACAGCATCGAGTGCTGCCGTAAAAAGCCGCAAGATCAAGGCCACCAGCGTTGTCAATAGCAGTTTATAAACTTTTTTCTTAGAATAGTTGAAACTGATGCCTCTAGGGTGTATAAATGCTTCTTGTGATACAAAAACGTGTGCCGACTCATGGTACAATTAATAAAGGTGGTCAAGAGGAATCATGTTATTTGCAGCACATCTTCGTGATTATGAAGTCGTTGGTCAGTATACGGATAAATGGGGGCATCGGCACGATTCTTCCCGGGTCTGTCATCAGATGACTAAGCGAGAAGCGCGCGACGCTATGCAGCGCTATTTGTTGCAACATTTCAGTGATTCGGTTGACTTGGATGCACCGATCAAAGTGAAAGTGCAGGCCACCAAGTAAGCACTTACCCGCCAGTAAGTTAAGCCCGCACGGCGAATTTGCTGGCGAATGCCTTTAAGGAGGTTTTTCTGTGTCACAAGAAATCGTTATTGGTGATAAAGTATCAGTTCGTAAAGCAAAAGATGTGCCATTGAGTTTCAAAGGCACGGTTGAAAAGCTCTATGCCAACGCGGCAATGCTGACAATCGACAGTTTTTCGCCTGATGATGCCTCACTGGTTGAAGATATGAAGAATAAGACGGTCGTGAACTACAAGCATATTAAAAAAGGCGGCAAAGCGGTTATCCCGCCAGCGCCTGAAGAAAAACGACCGGGTGCACGTCACTAGCGTGTAATGAAAAGGACTGTACGCCGATTGTACAGACTTTTTTATTTTCCTTAGAGGTTGCGTGAGCCCCAAAGTGGCATGGCATAATGTCAACTTGGTATCCTTAAATTAAGCAAAGAAGGAGGAAATCATATGACAGATTATGATGCAGCAAAAGACAAGGTTAGCGGCAAGGTTAAAGAAACCGCTGGTAAATTAACTGGTGATGAATCAACCGAAGCTAAGGGTAAGGCCCAACAGATTGCTGGCGACGTGAAAGAAAAACTTGGCGAAGCAAAAGATAAAGTAGCCGAGAAGTTCAATGACGTTGTAGATAAGACTAAGAAAAAAGAGGACTAAATCGGGGGATGTGGCTCCGATTGGTCAAACCAGAGAGAACGCCGACAGATGGCGTTCTTTTTTTGTAGGAACAAAGCCGCACTATAACCACTTACAAAAAATTAGCAAAATCCCTTTACTTACTAATTATAAGTGATACACTTATCTGTGTTCTGATAAGTAAGCAATTTTGGGAGGCTTTTTACACATGACAGTTGTTAATGGTTACGAACAAAGCGATGCAGAAAAGAAATTGAACATTTTGAACTTGCCGTCATTGGCAGATGAAGCAAAGAAGATTATTCCTACTGGCGGTTATGGTTATATCGTCGGGGGTTCTGAAGATGAGTGGACCTTGGCCGAAAATACAAAGGCGTTTAATCACGCTCAGATTGTTCCTAAGGCATTGTCCAACATTGATTCTCCAGATCTGTCCACCAACTTCTTGGGCATTGATCTCAAGACACCAATTATGATGGCACCGACTGCTGCGCAAGGTTTGGCTCATAGCCAAGGCGAAAAAGATACTGCGCGGGGCGTTGCAGCCGTTGGCGGGTTGATGGCTCAGAGTACCTACAGCTCAACATCCATCGCTGATACAGCCGCGGCCGGCAATGGCGCACCGCAGTTGTTCCAACTGTACATGAGTAAGGATTGGGATTTCAACAAGAGCTTGCTCGATGAGGCTAAGAAGGCCGGTGTGAAGGGCATCATTTTGACGGTTGATGCCACTGTTGATGGTTATCGTGAAGAAGATATCATTAACAACTTCCAGTTCCCAATTCCAATGCCGAACTTGGAAAAGTATTCAGCCGGTGACGGTAAAGGCAAAGGAATTGGCGAGATTTATGCCTCTGCTGCTCAAAAGATCAGTGAAGACGATGTTCGTCGAATTGCCGAATACACTGATCTGCCAGTCATCGTCAAAGGGGTTCAGTCTCCTGAAGATGCTTTGCGCGCAATTGGTGCCGGTGCAGCCGCGATTTATGTTTCCAACCATGGCGGCCGTCAGTTGAACGGTGGTCCGGCATCCTTCGACGTTTTGCCAGCGATCGCAAAGGCAGTTAACAAGCGCGTTCCAATCATCTTTGATTCCGGTGTTCGGCGCGGCAGTCACGCCTTCAAAGCGTTAGCAGCCGGTGCTGATCTAGTTGCCTTTGGTCGGCCAGTGATCTATGGCTTGGCTTTGGGTGGTGCAGAAGGTGTTCAAAGCGTGTTCGAGCAGATCGATCACGAACTTGAAATCATCATGCAACTTGCTGGCACTAAGACGATTGCTGATGTGAAGCACGCACCATTAACACACTTCAACTATGCTGACTAATTCAGCCAGAAGCGTGCTTTAAAAATATAAAATCATGACCTCCGCGACTTTGCTGTTGCGGAGGATTTTTTGTCTTTGTGCCATTTCAATTGCTTTTAAAGGCAATCACAGTCAGCTTTATCTGCTAACGATCCCATCAAAAAAGCCCCGCTGCCATTTGAAATGGCAACAAGGCTTAGCGGCAATCAGGTCACAGCCCGATTTGACTTAGTGTGTACATAGCATTACGAAATTCATCTCGGCGATTAGCCTTTTTTTCGACATCACTAGGTAATTCAGTCATGTCGATACGAACAACGGCGCGCCGCAAAAGGCTGACCATTGTCTTGTCGTTCATTTTGATGTAGAGGTGATCGGCGTCAAATCGCTCAACCGCGTCCTCCCAGACCCGGGCGTTTTCGTGGTCGCTTTCCACGTTGCGCTTAATCAGCGACTTGCCATCGACGGTGTTGAATGTGACATCATATGTTGTCATATGAATTCTCCCTTCATTGATCACTTTCATTATACAACGGGTCGTTGGGATGGAGAATGAATTGCCAAAGATATAAGGTATTGGCCAGCAAATACGCAGTTAAGCCTAGCATAAACGGCAATGGCATAGCCGCCGTCATGAAGCTGTATACCCCAAAAATCATGAGTGAAAATCCTAAATAAAACCAACGCTTGAAGCCGATGTCGATCTTGTTGGTTGGATAGGCGCGCAAGTAGCCAATCAGGCTAAAATAGTAAACAGCTAAAGCCAAGGTAATCGCCGCGGCAAACCAACGCGGATCTAATTCCTGAGTCAACCACAGGTGGATAAACGTGCTGATGCTAAGGATGGCCGCTAATAACGGGTAATGAAGATGAATAGCTGCCAAACCGCCTGTTTTTATCTGGCGGTTAAGGCCGTTATCATAAACTAGCTGATAAGCCACAAAAAGCAATATAACCACAAAGAAAAACAAACCGGCCTGCAGTGATAAGCCGCTATAAACCGTATCGGCCACGCCAATAACCGCTTCTCCGAAAATCAGCAGGACCAGTAGCGAGTAACGCTCACTCAAATGACTAAAATCCACCGGGGCAGCATTGATCGTTCGCCAGAAAAGCAGCGGGACAAAACTGGCCCCCACAACGCCCAAAAAGAAGACCGTGAATGACAGCGAGTATGGGGTTAGGAAAGGCGATACAAGTGCCAGCGCGCCAGCAATTGTTAAGGTCAGACCAAAAATTTTGGGTAAAGCAGCATGTTTTTGCCGCCAGATCAGGCCATATTGAATCGCAACACTCAAAAACAAAATGGCGGTGCTCAATTGAAAGGACCATTTTGTTTTAACGAAATCAACGTTGATGGCGGTACTCAAGACGATGACCCAGAACATATTAAAAAGAGTAAAGAGACTTTGGGCTAGTTGGTTGTTAAAGTACCGGTTGGCTAAGACAGTTTGGTAAGTCCAAATCACCCAGAAAACAAGTAGCATCATCAAAAACTCACCAAGCATACGCGGAGCAATGAAACCATGTGTCGGCAGTGCAAGCGCTTGCGCCATACGGCCAACGGCATAGGCAAAAATTAAATCATAGAACAGCTCGACCATCGTAACCGATTTATGCGACTGGGTCATGAGCATCCTTCTTTCTAAAGGCAAAGAGACAAGCCTTCGCCGATCTCGTATATATAGTAGCCTATCATTTTCCAGCTTTTCCGGCAAAAATGCAGAGCGGGAAAAGGCCCAGTTAGAAGCTGGAACGTAAGCGACCTCAAGCCTAAATGGCTGGGCTTTGGGAGGCGCCCTTAGGTGGAGGCTTCTGGGCCTGTTCGCGTGGTTCAGCGAGAAAATGTGGATGGTTCGGGTTTTAGTTCTCTTCTAATGAGTTTGTTCCGGAAGCCCGAGCTGGTTAGAGTGGTGGGGCACGACTTCGAGCTAATGCGCAAGGCCAACGCCGTCTCGCCACTAGGACTTGATCTAAGCGAAGAAAACTGCTTCGCTTTGACCATTGAGTCCATTGCTATTCCGCTGGTTTCATCAATGAAGTAGAATGACAAACATGAAACTAAGCAAAGCAGCACTATTTGATGCGTTTACCACTCGCCCGCGCAGTCTGGTATACTAGTTGGGTTAAGGAGGCCGTTTTGTGGTTAAATTAGTCCTGTTAAGGCATGGCGAGAGCATCGCCAATCAGAAGAATACTTATACCGGCTGGTCGGATGTGGGTTTAACCGCAGAGGGTAAGGCACAGGCTGAGACAGCTGGGGAAAAAATTGCGTCCACGGGGATCTTGTTTGATCATGTTCATACGAGCGTGCTATCGCGGGCAATCATGACGGCATACATCGTGCAAGATAAGATCGGTCAGAACTACCTGCCGATCACGAAAAGTTGGCGGCTTAATGAGCGGCATTACGGTGCCTTACGTGGTATTAACAAGGACTTGACGCGCAAGCTGTTCGGCCCGGATCAGGTTGCAAGTTGGCGGCGAAGTTTTTCCGCACACCCGCCATTACTTGCTAATCCTAGTCGAACCCGGCGTTACCACCGTTATCCAGCCACGATCATCCCGCGCGGCGAGAGCCTTGCCGATGCGAGTCAACGATTGTTACCGTATTGGACAGCTGAACTGGCACCGCGCCTTTTGTCCGAGAAAAATCAGCTCATTGTCGCTCACGGCTCTACTTTGCGCGCCTTGGTGAAGTTTATGGAAGACATCAGCAATGCTGGCATCAACAAGGTCGAAATTGGAAATGCCCAACCAATTGTTTACACCTTGGATGACAAGCTAACCATTCTGGATAAGCAAACTTTATAAAATTATGGAGGCTGAGCCATAATTCCCTTGCAAGACTTGTGATTCATTAAATTCCGAATAATCGTAGAAAGTCGCTGGGCTAAAACTTTTTTGCCGTGCCAAACTACGCAATCTCCGGCCAGCTGGGGTGGCGACGCGTAGCTAGAGCGGAGACGGCGCTTCGAGCCCGCAAAGCCCGCGGTCTCGAAGTCGCCTAACAACATCAGCGACAAAGCCCGGTCGCTGTGTTGTTTGCACGGCTGAGCCCCATCTGGCCTACGATTGCTCCGCCTTGGCACTACGGTCTTTAAAATCGCAATAAATAATCCATGAGAAGTCAAAAACGAACGGTTTTCCAATAACTGAAAACCGTTCGTTTTTAATAGCTGACTAAGAATTATGATCCAGCCACTTTATTTTGCTAGTATTCAGCCTCTCCAAATAAGTTGCCAAACTTTTCGCGACGAAATATCACGTCATATATCGCAAAAATGTTATAATTAACATTAATGAATAGGAGGTGGCCGTCACGCAACTGACCCAGCGCCAAAATAAAATCATTCAGCTACTGAAAGCGGAAAGTCCGATGACAGGGGAAACGTTGGCGACTAAGCTCAACATTAGTTTGGCGACAATTCGCGCTGATTTACGGCTGTTGACAACAATTGGAATCTTAGATGCGCGACCTAAAGTCGGCTATGCGTATCAAGGCGAGAATCTGTTGCAAATGGATAGCCAAAAGTTCTTTCAGACCACTATTGCTGCTATCTTACTGCCGCCGACGGAGATTAAATTGACGACATCGATGGAAGAAGCCGTCACCAAACTGTTTTTAGCCGACGTTGGTTCATTGTACGTATTAGATGATGATGGTGCTTTAGTTGGCCTCATCTCGCGTAAAGATTTGTTACGAGCAAGCTTTACTAATCGCGATACAACGTTACCAGCGAGCATCGTTATGACCCGCATGCCGAATGTGATTACCGTCACCGCTGATACATCGATCATCGCGGCCAGCAAACTGCTCCTTAAACACAATGTTGATTCGCTGCCGGTAGTCCAAAATGCTGGCGATACCCATGTGATTGGAAAAATTACAAAAAACCGAATTTTTAAATATCTCATTGAAACCCTTGTCCCATAAGCTGTTCGTACATTGTTGCGAGCGGCTTTTTTGGGCTCTACGTCAACTGGTGTTGAAGAATAAATTTATCATTTGAGGCGGTTCTCCATTTGGGGAGCCGTCTTTGTCATGTTATGCCGTGATTTGGTAGATTCGTTTGAAGAAGTTCAGCTGATTCTTGAAGCCAAAACAGGATCGTTTGAGTGACTTGATGAGGCGGTTAACGCCTTCGATCGGACCGTTGGAATAAGGGCTGGTGACAGCGGCGAGAACAGCGACTTTGTGTCGCTTAAGCGTCGCGATCGTCATGTCCATTGCCGTACCGTTTGGCTCGTAAGTAGCTAACAGGTTTGCCAGTTCCGCGGGATGTTTCTTCACCATCAAAGCATCATGAAGCGCTAAGTAGGTCTCGTAGGTTTGCTTGAGCTTGGGCTCAGTATCAAGTGCGATATCGATGGCCTCCTGTTGCGTGACGTATTCATTCAAACCAAACAGGAACTGTTTGTGTTTAGCGTCAGGCGCAGTTTGATGAAAAAGCCGCCAGTTTGTCTTCATGATCTTATAAGGACGGCTGTGTTTGTCATCAAGCTGTTTGAGCGCTTGGACGCGTACCTGATCAAGGGCACGAGCCGCAAGTTGAATGATATGGAACCGATCAATGACGACTTGGGCCTTGGGGAAAACCTCATGAATAATCGTCTGATAAGCTGCATTCATGTCCATGGTGACCGTCTGGACCCGAGTGCGTTCAGCGAGTGAATAATGAGCGATGAAGAAGTTTTTAATCGTGCGGTTGAATCGGTCACCAAGCAAGGCAATCAGACGATGTGAATCGGCATCAAGACAGATAAACGACATCATGCCATGAGTGGAACGGAACTCATCAAAGCAGAGTCGCGTGGGTAGCCGGCGAGCCGGTCGGAGTTTGAGATTTTGGTCAATGATCCGTTGAACCGAGGAGGCTGAGATTCCGATAATACGGGCGATGGTTTTGACTGGCAACCGTTCATGCGCTAACTTCATGATTCGCTCTGTCATGTGAGCGGCGATCGTGTGGTTGGGTTGCACGAGTGGCGTCTTGGCACTGACTGTGTGGTAACAGTTATGACAGCGCCATCGTTGCTTGTGCAAGTCAATGACTGTCGGCATTTCAACCCCATTGAGGACGCGCACGTGGGCCGTATAAAACCCGTTAGGGTGCAAGGCCTCAAAGCCACACAGTGGGCACCGGGTTAACCGGTAAGTCAGCTCGGCATCAATCACATGATACTGGCGGCGACGTACCCCGTTGCCGCGATATTCATGACGAACAAAGGCAACTTTGATATTATGGTCTGGTATTCCAAGGACGGACAGTGTAGGATCGTATTGGGACATTTACTCATAACCTCGCTTGCTTTTGGTTTCGACGCTAACAAGCATAGCATGGACACTGAGTAGGTGTCTTTTTGCGTTATCCAAAAAGGGCCTACACGTTCAGTGTTGATTATTTCTCAACACCAGAAAGTGTAGACCCCTTTTTTGTTGTCATTAATGATTCAAAAAATAATTAGGCCAATTTTAGGTGTAAACGCTTGCGTTTTATCTTCAAAAATAATACATTATAAATCGAACATATATCACGTCACATTAAGCGAAAGGAAGACTTTATGATGAAACAGATTTATGCATTTGCTGAAGGCAACATGGAGATGCGCGCACTTTTAGGTGGCAAAGGTGCTAATTTGGCCGAAATGACGAATCTTGGCCTGCCGGTGCCGCCGGGATTCACGATTACCACCGCTGCATGCCACAGCTATCAAACCAATCACGGTCTCTCAGATGATTTGTTGCAAGAATTAGATACGCACTTGACGGCCTTGGAGCAGGCAACTGGCAAGCAGTTCGATGATCAGACATCCCCGTTGCTCGTGTCGGTTCGTTCCGGCGCGTCGATTTCAATGCCGGGGATGATGGATACAATCCTAAATATCGGCTTGAATGATCAAACCGTTGTGGCTTTGGCAAAACTCACGAATGATCCGCGATTTGCGTATGACAGTTATCGTCGCTTGCTTGCGATGTTCGGCAATGTGGTCTACGGTCTTTCGGAAAAAGCGTTTGATGACGTTCTAACGACCATGAAACGTGATAAGGGCTATGCTTCAGATTTGGATCTGACAACGACTGATTTGCAAGCAATCATTGCATCATTTAAGCAACTGTATGAGCAGGCAGGCAAAACGTTCCCACAGGCGCCTAAGGATCAGATGTTAGCGGCGATTGCAGCCGTCTTTGAGTCATGGAATAACCACAGAGCCGTGATTTATCGTCGGGAAAATCAAATCCCTGAAGATCTTGGGACTGCGGTGAACATTCAGACCATGGTTTTCGGGAATGCTGGTGAAGATTCTGGGACCGGGGTTGCCTTTACACGTGATCCGGCAACTGGCGAACGCGCCTTGTTCGGCGAATATCTATTGAACGCACAAGGTGAGGATGTGGTTTCCGGTGTGCGGACGCCGCAGCCGGTCGCCGTTTTGCAGGCACAAATGCCAGCAGTTTATGATCAGCTGGCAACCATCGCTACGAAACTGGAGCAACATTATCGTGATATGCAGGATTTGGAGTTCACGATTGAACACGGCCATTTTTATCTGTTACAGGCGCGTAATGGGAAAAGAACGCCAGCCGCAGCGGTGAAAATCGCGGTTGATTTAGTTAATGAAGGACTGATCAATCAGCATGAGGCTATTCTGCGGGTGGCACCTAAATCGATCAGTGACATGCTGCATCCGGAATTTGATCCTGAAGTGCTGGCCGCGCATACTGTTTTGGCAACTGGTTTGCCAGCTTCACCAGGAGCGGCTTCTGGTGAAGTCTACTTCACTGCCGCTGATGCCAAAACGGCGCATGATGCCGGCCATCAAGTTATTTTGATGCGACAAGATACCTCGCCTGAAGATATTGAAGGTATGATTGTCAGTCAGGCAATTGTGACGGCGCGTGGTGGGATGACGTCCCATGCAGCGGTTGTAGCTCGCGGCATGGGTGCGACTGGGGTTGTCGGTATGCACGCACTAAGCGTTGATGAACACGCCAAAACCGCTACGGTTGGGTCAACCGTTCTCCACGAAGGCGATTGGGTATCGGTTGACGGTACCACTGGCAATTTGTATCGTGGTCAAATCACCACAACGGCGGCGATGGTCAAGGAAAGCTTAGCCACTTTATTGACATGGGCAAAAGATGCAAGTCGCATGGCCGTGTTTACCAATGCAGATACTCCTAAGGATTTGGAGCAAGCACTGGCATTTGGTGCTGATGGCATCGGCTTAACCCGGACTGAACACATGTTTTTCCAACCAGAACGACTGTTGCAGATGCGCCGATTGATTTTGGCCAAAGATGCGGCTGGTCGCAAGACGCCGCTACAAGCGCTAGAAAAAATGCAGGAGCAGGATTTTTACGAGCTATACCGGCTTGCGAATGGTAAAGCAGTGACGATTCGCCTCTTGGATCCGCCGCTGCATGAGTTCTTGCCACATGACAGCCGAGAAATCAGTGAAGTTGCGCAAGATCTTGGCCTAGAGCAAAATCAGCTACGCGAACGGATGGCTGCCCTCAAGGAAGTCAATCCAATGTTGGGGCATCGTGGTGATCGATTAGCTGTGACCTTCCCGGATATTTATGAGATGCAGGTTCGGGCCATGATGCATGCGGTATTCCGGCTTGCCGACGAAGGCATGAAGGTCACCCCGCACATCATGATTCCACTGACCAACTCCGAGACTGAATTGATCTGGGTTCGGAAATTGGTGACAGATCAAATCAAGCAACTAGTCGCAACAAAAGGGATCAAAGTCGATTACGAAGTCGGCACCATGATCGAAACCCCACGTGCTTGCATCACGGCCGATAAGATTGCGAATGCTGCCGATTTCTTCAGTTTTGGGACTAATGACCTGACGCAGTTGACCTTTGGCTATTCCCGTGATGATGTTGGCTCGTTCTTGCCGGACTATTTGAGTAAAGGCATTTTACCAGCAGATCCATTCCAAACCGTTGATACGGAAGGCGTTGGGGCCTTCATGCAGATGGCTGTCGAGAAAGGCCGGGCGACAAAGCCGCAGCTGACCATTGGCGTCTGTGGTGAAGTCGGTGGCGATCCTGACTCTGTGACCTTCTTTAACCAAATTGGCGTCAGCTACGTTTCGTGCTCGCCATATCGGGTGCCGGTTGCTCGTCTCGCTGCTGCTCAGGCAACGTTGCGTGCAGAAAAACAGACGAAGCAGCCTTCATAAAGCCGCTTGCAGTAAAAAGTTTCGAAAAAGTTCGATTTTCTGGTCCACATGACAAGTTTATAAAAAACGAAAACCGACTTGATGGATAAAAAAGAAGCTATATCGCGCCCAGCAGAATGCTGTGCATCAGATATAGCTTCTTTTTAGTGACGCGACTTAATCGTCTTCGTCTTCGGGTTGAGCTTCTGCTTGGGAACGCGTTAGCCGATTGAGTTTGGTAATCGGAATTTTACCAAGAACTAGTGGCACGGTTTCATCGATGGTATCCGCATATTCCAGGCCGAACCATTGCGCGGGTGAAACTGCGATGTGCTGGAGTCGTAGCCGCGCCTGAATGATGGCCTTCTGGAAACCTTTGATCTGGGTCTGCGGTGAAAGCTCTTCGTGCAGCAAGACAAAAGTCCAGTCGCCAACTTGTCGATCCGGAATGGTTGTGTATTTTTGCGGTTGCGTTGGTAATTCACCTTCACGCATCATGTCATTGACAATTTGCCGTAAGAACACGTTGACCTGTTGTTCCATCCGGAAGCCGAGATAGAGTTGGACGTTGACCATATAATCGGTCCCATACGTATCCGTTGTATATTCGGCGGTATACGGTTCATCCGTAACATTGACAGTAACAAACCAGTAAACCCGTGCGCGTTTTGGCCGTTTGTCCAAAATTGAGTAGAGAATTTCCTTTTTGATGTAATGGTCATTCGCAATTTGGGTCATGTAAACTAAGTTGGTGGTGTATGTTGGATAATCTGGATCGTTGCGAAGTTCAGACAGTTGATTTTTATAGGAAAAAAGCGAAGCCATTTCGGCTCGATAAGTGTTGTCGTCGCGAATTCTGCCACCGTATTGCCAAACATACATCACGGCCAAAATGATAAACGCGATCATGGCGGTGACATAACCACCGTGCAAGAACTTAACCGCGCTGGAGATGAAGAAGACTGTTTCAATGGCACTAAAGAAGATCAATGTCCCGATCGCAATCACAGCAGGCGCATGACGCGAACGCAGGTATTGGTACAACAGTAGGGTGGTCATCAGCATAGTAATGGTGATGGCCAAGCCATAAGCGCCTTCCATTTCAGCACTGGTTTTGAAGTAGCCAATGATCGCTAAGCAAGCCAACCATAAAATGGTGTTGACGACTGGAATATAAAGCTGCCCCTTTAACCTTGTTGGGTAAATGATGTGCAGTCGTGGCAAGAAGCGCAGTTTAATAGCTTCGGAAACCAGTGTATAAGAGCCGGAAATCAATGCTTGTGACGCGATGATCGCCGCCAAGGTTGCTAAAATAATTGCGCCTAACCGGATGCTTTCTGGCAACATCTGAAAGAACGGGTTGAAGTCGGTAATCTTGTTGAACGCCGTTACTTTTGAATTTTGATCCAACCAGACAGCTTGGCCAAAATAGTTGAGCACCAAACAGATATTGACATATGGCCAGCTGAGATAGATGTTACCGCGACCAACATGGCCCATGTCAGAATACAATGCCTCAGCACCGGTGGTTGCTAGGAAAATACTGCCAAGAATGAAGAGCCCCATTTTATTGTCTGGACTGACCAGTAAATGGAGTGCGTAATAAGGGTTCAAGGCGCGCAACATGGACCAGTCCTTTGACAAGGCAATAAAGCCAGCAACGCCTAAGAATGTAAACCAGACAAACATGATCGGACCAAACGCCTTACCAATCAGATCGGTACCAAATCGCTGAATGAAGAACAGGAAGGTAATGATCAAAATGGTGACCCAAATCACCTGTTGCTGATTGTCGATTAAGATGTTGCCGTTAATATGGACACCCTTCAAACCTTCAATCGCGGTTGTGACGGTCACAGCCGGTGTCAGCATCCCATCTGCCAGCAGAGCAGCACCGCCAACCATGGCGGGCAGTACCAACCAACGAGCACGCTGGCGAACAAGCGTATACAGCGCAAAGATCCCGCCTTCACCATTGTTATCAGCCCGTAATGCAATCAAGACATATTTAACCGTGGTGATAATGAGCAGGGTCCAGAAAATCAAGGACACTGAGCCGACCAAAAAGTCAGTATCAAAATGTCCCATGCCGCCGTTGCCAGCAACGATTGATTTCATTACGTATAGTGGTGACGTCCCGATATCGCCATAGACGACACCGAGGGTTACCAGTAAAGCCGCGGCAGTAATTTTATGTCGCAGTTTCTTATTAGCAGTCAAGCCTGACGCCATTTTTGAGCCTCCTGAAAAGTAATACCGTCATTGTAGCAGAATCACGACATATTGTAAGGCGAACTTGCGGCATTCGTTCGCCTGAATAATAAATTTAGTTGTATTGTCGGCCACTAATGAATAAGAAACAGCGGCATGAGTTACGTTATGTTGTTTTTATTTCATTGATCAGTTTCGTAAAATTCGTTGAAATAAGTATCAAGATCGAGTGGCCCAAGTTTGAAGGGAATATGGTGGGCTGCTAAACCCAACAGTAGTTGATTGAAATGCTCACCTGGCAATTTTTGGATTGGCAGCACCAACATACCGTTGGGATAATGTTCCCACGGCATACGTGGTAAACGGCTGGCATTTTCTTCAGCAACCTGCACATATAAAGGCTGCTGTTCGTGTTGGTCGATGGTTTTGATGATCTTCCCGTCACGCATGAAGTAGATGAGGTCGGCGTACCCTTGCAGATTGTTCAGCAAGTGGGAGACCGTGATAATCAGTTTGCCTTCTGCGCGTAAGCCGCGCAAAATGCGAGACATTCGCGCAACATTGATCGTGTCAAGTCCGTTCATAAATTCATCCAACAGCATGATTGGGGTGTTGGCCGCCATGACCATGCCAAAACATAATCGCTGTTTCATGCCCATTGAATAGGTACGCACCGGTTGATTGATGTAGTCCCGCATGTCAAGCACATTGATAATCTGTTTCACGCTCTTCGAACGATTGTGCCACAGCTTGGCATAATACTCGAGGTGCGCTTTGCCGGATAAATCTGGATAAAGATCATCTTGAACTGGGAAAAGGCACATCTGCCGGTGCAGCGCAAGGCTTTGTTTTTGACTACCATAACTTTTACCATCTACCAGCACTTTGCCTGCTTGTGGTTTTAGATCATTGAGAATCAAGCGCAGCAAGGTAGTTTTGCCGGTACCATTGGGGGCGACAATTCCGACGATTGATCCGCCATTCATGGTGAGGCTGATGTCGTGAATGACGTTGGGTTTGTTTTTAAAACTTAATGCAAGATTTTGCAGTTGCAATTCCATGATGTACCCTCCTGTAAAATGCGTACGCATCACGCTGGTTTCTAACCGCGCCAGCTCGCGCTCTATTTAACCGTCGCAGCATGTCGGCGATGTGTCACGATGAACAGCATGATTTCTAGCAGGACAATGACACTGCCAATCACGATGACCCCAGATAACGGTGTCATTTGGCCGGTATCGTATCTGAAATTTTGTAGGCCGTTGACGATGGCTGCTGGATTCATGTAACTAGGCAGATAGTAGGCTGTTTGGGGTACGGAGAAGGCTAGACCTTGCATGAAATAGAGCGGTTCGCCAAAGAGCAGTAGGGCGCTGAGAACCAGTCCGATCAATTCGTTGTGAAAGAGCAACTGGCAAAGCAAGTTAAGTCGAATGAACAGCCACATGAGCAGTACAGTCAAACCAAGCATCATGAGTAAAGCAGAACCAAGTGCCAGTGGCTGGACATAAGCGTAAGACCCGTTTTTGGCAAAGTTACTGATGGCTGTGGTTAGTGAACCAAGACCATGGAAGGGGATGACACATACAGCAGTCACACCAATCAGCAGGGTGACTGCCCCGGCGAGGGTACCAAGTACCGTCAGCGTTTTGGTATTGATGGCATGCCACGGACTAAGCGGCAAAGAACGCGCAATACTGCGATGACGTTGCTCGCTGGTCAGCAGATCATTCGCAAGCAGAATGGTGATGAGCAACAACGCTGTCAGCCAGCCACCCAGTGCGCCGCGGAAAAGTGTCTGCCAGAATGTTTGCTGATGAATTGTCGATACATCTGGATGTGCTTGTTTTGCCAAAGGTATTAGTGATTGCGTTAAAACAACATTAGCGTAAGCAGCATCAGCATCGGGATATTGACGATTTTCGTAATAATAGGTGAGCGGGTAATGGAACGGACTGCTTTGGGCATCGGGATTAGCAGCATATCTTCGCAAAAAGCCGAGATAGTTGATAGTTGCGCGAACGTAAGCTTTATTTTTTCCTTGCTTTTGCGCTGTTAACATCTGGGTTTCAATCTTAGCAAATTCGCGTGTTGATGGCACCCACACAGCGGTATTAGGCCCGTGCGATTCGTTGACAAAGGCAATATTTTTATCGCGATCACGGGTTAAAACAGTTGCTGTCGGTAACTCGACCGGTGTGGTGTTCGGTGGGAAAAAGACAAATTGGCAGATCAGGGCAACTAAGGCGATACCAATTACCGCTAGATTTTTCCGGTTAGTCAGCAGCTGGTGGAACTGAAAACGAAAATAAGCCATCATGCTGCCTCCTTTTTGACACGTAGGCCAAAGATAAAGAGATTAACAAAGGTCCAGAGAAACAGCAAACCAGTGCCAATGACGACGCTAGCAAGTGGCTGGTTCAAGCGATCCACTAAGGTGCCGCTTAATGTCGCGTAACTGTCTAGATATGGCATTGGCAGGAACCACAGAAAATGGAAGAGCTGTGGCAGCATGACTGGCAATAATCCGGCTGCCATGACGATAAAGGCGGTCAGATAAACGTTGGTGATCCAAGTATTGACTAGCATACTAAAACTGATGAGCCAAATACCGGCTAAGATTGTCAGGCCGCCAAACAAAAGTATGTATTGCCACAATGGCAGTATGGCTGTACCCATGACGGCGATCGGATAATTGAAGTCACCTAGGCCAGCTATCAGGGCTGGTGTCGCAACCATCAAAGCAAAACCGGCAAGCAGCGTTAAGATGTAAAACCCGGTAAGCATTAGTAGGCGGCTGCTCCCCGCAAGGCCAGCTGTCAAAGGACGAGCAGTGATGAGTGTCCGGTGTCGCCGCCGCTCGATCCAACTGTCGCAACTGAGCAATATCGCAGCAGCGCCAGTGATCCAGCCGAGATAAGGTAACACCAAAACAATATAAGAAGCACTTGTGCTAACGCTTGTTGCAGCCGGCCGGCCTTCAGATTTTAAAACGTTCAGGCTCCGCACATCGCCAGTAAGCTGATGCAACGGTGGCAGCGGCATCGTGTTGAGCGCTTTGTAATGATGTTGGCGCATGGCTAGCTGCGCCGTACGTAAACTAAGCAGCCCATTACGGGTAGTGTCAGGCTCATCAAGCTGCAGGCCCAAGCCAATGACGCCGGTTGCTGAATTTTGGGCGTCAAGATTAGCCAATAATGGTTTTTGTGCTTGACTCAACGTATCCAGATTATATTCAGCATAGTTGGCCAACGCAGCGTTGGCTGTTGCTTGTGATGTTTGAGTGACATCGAGCCGTTTGGTCCAACTTAAAGCGAAAAACGCCACGATAAAAGCGGCCATGAACAACCCGAGTACGGCCATGTTTTTTCGTGAATGAATGATTTGGCGCCAGTCAAAGGCGAATTGTGTCCCCATACATTGCCCTCCAAAGTGAGCGTTTTCTGAGATGACTCCGGTATCAAAAAACGCGTGGTTACGATGTGTCACCAGAATACCACATTTTTCTTTAATCAAAAAAGTTCGATACGTCAACTAGCAAAACATTTTTTGATGGTTTCGCAAGGGGGTTGCGAACAGCAAAAAGCCTCACGATCATTGACCGTGAGGCTTTGCAATATGACAGCTTACCAATTCGTATGGACTTATTTGGAAGCTAAAGCACCCATTGGATCCCATGGGGCCAGAACGGTTGGTTTGTCGTATTCGTTCTTGATGACGTCTTGCAAGTCAGCTGACAGGTACTTTTTGGAGATGACAACTTGGTAAACGAACTCGTCAAACCAAGAATCACTGGCCACAAAATAGCCTTTGTCACCGACCTTGTCGCCCCAAGAGTTTTCAACCTTCCACTTGGTTGGCTTGCCGTCGACAATGTCAACGCCGGTGAGGACCATTGCGTGAGTCATGAGGCTTTCGCCGTAATCGAGGCGTTCCGCCTTGGTCATGGTGAAGTCGGTGTTGAAAAGATCATCCTTCTTATAGATGTTGGTATCCATGATGCCCAATTGCCGATCAGAACTCTGACCAACATCAGAACCGAACCAAACTGATTCGCCTGCCTTGAGTTGCTTAACGGCCAAGGCTTTGAAAGTATCGATATCGAGGTTCAAGTGCCGAACTTCGCGGCCACCGACAACGTTGCCGAGCATTTCAACCGTGTATAAATGGTTGTATGGCTTGTCGTCAGTTGGCGCATTGATGATACTTTGGTAATCATCAAGGTTCCATGCAACGTACTTCTTGAAGAAGGTCTGCGGGGTGAGTTCGCGGTCAATATGATACTGCTTATCATCATCGCGATATTCGAAGTCGAACTTCGTCGGCGGGTTGCCTAAGGTGTAAGCCAAAATCCGATAATCTTCAGCTAACATTTTCTGCTTAGCTGCTTCAATATCAGCATCGCTTGCTTTATCAGCAACCAGTTTGCGAAGCGCAACGGCGTCCTTGCGCAACTTTAAGTTCAACAAACCGTTCAACTCGCTACTTTTACTTGAGCTGTAAGTTTCCGGCATCACGGACTTAGGAACGATCCCGTATTTTTCGATCAAAGCAGACAACATATCCCACTGACCACCATCCTGTTGTGGTGTGGTCATCAAAAAGGCAACTTTACGGCTGTCGAGTGGTTGATCGGCGGTTTTCAGAACATTTTCATAAAAATAATTGGATTTTTCAAATTTGTCCCAGAAGAAGGTGTAATTCTGAGAAAGTTCGAAGTCTTTAATTTTAAATTGTGCTTGAATGCCGTGACGCATCGTGTTGAGGGCGGCAAACATCCAGCAACGGCCACTTTGCTTTTGGTTGGCAACGCTGCCGGTATCAAGTTCAATAGAAAAAGTCGGGGTCATGGCAACTTTGCTGTCGGTGTTCTCAGCAGTTGCGTTGATACCGTTGTTCATGACCGCTTTTTGAAGAGCGGATGCACCGGGTGTGGCTTGGAGATCTTGTTTGAATTGAGCCAGATCGCCAGTGGTAATTTCTGCAGACATTAAAAGACACTCCTTTTTTGTGAGCGCGAGCCAGCCCGGTTAGAAACAGGAGTGTAAGCGGCGCCAGATGTGATTGCCCGGTTTTGGCCATTGCATCTGGGGTCCTTACACGCAGGTTTCTGGGCTGGCGAGCGCGTTAAAGTTAAGCGCGAGCAGAAGCGCTTAGAAGCCGGAGCATAAGCGGGCTTGAACTCAAATGGACCGAACTTGGCCATTTGAACTCAAGGTCCTGATGTGCAGGCTTCTGCGACTGCAAGCGCGTTATGAAGACGAAGACAAGCGCGTTCATGAAAGCATGAGCTAGCATGTAGGTGCACTGCCTTTGTCGAACATCATTAGTCTAGCATACAAGTCTAATTTAATTCAGGAAATCCCAGACTGGTACGTTAATTGGTGTTGCTTTAAGTGCTGCTTGATCAGCTGGATCGAGCAGATCTTTGCGAACGACCACTTCATAAACATATTGGTCGAACCAAGATGCATCAGCAACAAAATAGCCATCGTGACCGTTATCTTTGCCCCAAGAATTTTCGACTTTCCATTTGGTGACCTCGCCGTCAACAACATCAGCGCCGGTCAGCGTCATAGCATGTGACATTTCTGCTTCGGTGGTCACAATTCGATCAGTTTTGTCGAAATGAAGATCAAGATCGAATAAGTCACTATAGTTATACAGCCCGCCTTTAAGCGTGCCAGATTTGCGATCCATATCAGCGAGCACATCATTGCCGAACCAAACGGCTTCACCGGCCTGTAGCTGGGTTAAAGCCAGTTTTTTCAACTGGTCAGGTGGTAGATTCAGAATGGTCAGGGGATGACCGCCGACAACGGTGTTCGCTGAAGCGATGGTATACAGCTGATGATATTTTTTGTTCGGCTCCGGATCACTCGCAACCACAACGTAATCGTCAAAATGCCACTTCACATATTTTTTGAAGAAAGACTGCGGGGTCAGGTTGGTGTCGCGGTGGTACTGCTTCTTATCATCGCGATATTCAAAGTCAAATTGGGTTGGCGGGTTGCCAAAAGTGTATGCGAGAATGCGGTAAACAACGCTGAGAAATTCGCGTTTTTTAGCGGCAATGGCGTCATCGCCAGCGTTGGCCTGTTTCAACTCACGCAAGACTTTGGCATCTTTGCGCAGCTTCTCATTCAAAACGCTGTTGAGTTCAACCGTTTTTTCGCTGTTGTAGGTTTCTGGCATGATTGACTTAGGGACTAGACCGTATTTTTCGATCAGTGCTTCAGCCTGATCATAGTGACCGCCATCCTGATCCGGGCCACTCAGATAATCGGCAACTTCGCGGTCATCAAGCGGTTTATCGGCCGTTGCTAAAATGTTTTCATAAAATAAATTAGCTTTTTCCAAACGATCAAAGAAGGCGTTGTAGTTTTGTGAAAACTCGAAGTCCTTAATGCCGAATTCATCAGCAATGCCGTGGCGAACGGTATTGAGGGTGGCAAAGAGCCAACAGCGGCCACTTTTCTTTTGGTTAGCAACGGTACCGGTATCAAGATCAAGAGAAAAGACCGGTTTCATATCTTCGCCGTCAATGGGTTCGCGACTTGCAGCTTGTGGGCCAACGTTTTGCACCGCACGAGCTGTGGCGCCGGCAGCCGGCTGTTTGGCTAGTTGGGCTTGAAAGTCTTTAATTTGATCAAATGTAATTTCTGACATAGGCGATCTCCTTTTTATTGCATTAAAGAAACCTTACCTCATTTTAATTTGAATTTAAAGATGGAAAATCAATGGATCATTGAGTGGCACAAGCTCGTTAATCTATTCAACAAAATGCTGCAGATTCTCAGAATAAGAAGTTTCGGGGTATTTTACTTTTAATAAACACTTACTAAAAGTATAATTTAGACTATGTCCAGTATTATTTGGACATACAATTATCTAGTTAGGTGGTTTTAAGCTTATGGTTAAGGCATATCAGAACTATTTTAAGCATTTAGGCAACTTTTCTGGCACGGCGTCGCGGCGTGAATTTTGGTGGCCGTGGTTGCTTAATGTTATCGTTGGCTATGTCATCATGACGATTTTATTTAATATTTTTGGCATGAACGTCACGCGTGTTTTGAATTTTCAGCCTGGAAAAGAAACCTTTCTTGCATCACTGATTAATTTCATTATTTTTATTGCCAATTGGTCGCTGTCAGTTCGGCGTTTGCATGACACGGATCGCCGTGGTTGGTGGGTTTTGCTTTGGTATGTGCCAATCATCGGTCAAATCTGGTTATTGATTTACTTCCTGTTGCCAACTAAGAAGAATCGCTGGAATGATCGGCTAGCATAGACGATTGTCGCCTATTACCCGGTTGCAGGTTTCTAAGGGAGTCTGCTTGCGCTCACCAAAAAAGCCGCTCATAGCGGCTTTTTTTGTTGCTGTGATGATGTCGGTACGGCGGACGATTAAGCTTCTTTTGTTGGCCGCAAGACATCGGCATATTCGGGGTGATTGTGGAAAGCATGGACGGCGTATGAACAAAGCGGTTCAATCGTTTTGTTTTCCTTGCGAGCTGCAGCCACGACTGTTTCAATCAGCTGGCCGGCAATCCCTTGACCGCGCAAGCTTTCGTCAACAAACGTATGGTCAACCGCCCACGCGTGACCGTCATCAATGTCTTGAAAAGTGACTTCGGCCATTAAGCGGCCGTCCCAGTCCGTGTTAAAAAAACGACCTGGTTCTCGTTGGAATTCCATGGGGCACCTCCTTGGGTCAATTCGTGATGGTACAGGTAAACTTTTAGAGGATTCTTAAGCAGCTTCAGACGCTTACATGTTTGCCTGTTTAATAACCTGTCTACTACCCCAAATCTATCAGGAACGCGGTATAATTACAAGAAGGGAAGCCCTTTCACCATGGCCGTGCCATGTGCCCGCATGGTATGATACTTTGGACACTATTTAAATGGAGGCAGCTATGAAGACCCGAGGTTTTGAGATTGTTTCAAAGTATCAAGATGAAGATTTAACTTTGCCGACCCGGCAGACGAAGCAGGCCGCTGGTTACGACTTTTATGCACGTGAGGACTTCGTCTTAAGAAGTATTTGGCGGTACGACTTTATCCGGCTTTTCCGCTTGATTAAAAATGAGCACCCACTGACCAATAAAGACTTTGAGCGCGCTAAGAAGGTGTTGAAACCTTACTTGGTGCCGACTGGGATCAAAGCCTATATGCAGCCCAATGAAGTTTTAGTGCTAGCGAATCGTTCGAGCAGTCCATTGAAGCATGGCTTGGTGTTGCCGAACGGGATTGGCGTGATTGATGCGGATTACTATAACAATCCAGCCAATGAAGGCGAAATCTTTATTCAGCTACTTAATTTTTTCCCGCGCGATGTCGTGATTAAAAAAGGCGATCGCATCGGTCAAGGTATTTTCATGCCATTCCTATTGGCAGACGGCGATGAAGGCGGCCTAGCCAAGCGACAAAGCGGGTTCGGTTCAACCGATAAAGCGTAACTATTGAAGGGATAATATGGCGAAAGCAAAAACACAATATGTTTGCCAAAACTGTGGCTATATTTCAGCCACTTATCTAGGCCGGTGTCCAAATTGCGGCGGCTGGAACACCTTAGTGGAAGAAACCGTCAGTTCAAGCAAGTCTGTGCCGCGACAAACAGCAGCCGGCAGTAAGGTAAAGCCGACGCGGATGAACGATGTGACGATCACCAAAGAAACGCGCGTCAAGACTGGCTTAGATGAACTGAACCGGGTGCTTGGCGGCGGAGTGGTGCCAGGGTCACTGGTGCTGATCGGCGGGGATCCGGGGATTGGTAAATCAACCTTGCTATTACAAGTATCAGGGCAGTTGGCTAATACCGGCGGAACCGTTTTGTATGTCTCTGGCGAAGAAAGTGCCAGTCAGATCAAAATGCGGGCTGGCCGGCTTGGCGTGGCAAATTCGGGGATGTACTTGTATCCCGAAACCGACATGCCGAGTATTGAAGACGTCATCAACCAAATGCAGCCGGATTACGTTGTGATCGACTCCGTTCAAACTATGAATGTGCCAGAAATGAATTCAGCGGTCGGTTCTGTGGCACAGATTCGCGAAGTGACGGCAGAACTGATGCGCATTGCCAAGTCCAAAGGCGTGACCATTTTCATCGTTGGCCATGTCACTAAGGAAGGGGCGATTGCCGGGCCGAAGATTCTTGAGCATATGGTCGACACGGTGCTCTATTTTGAAGGCGACATGCACCACACGTATCGAATCTTAAGATCCGTCAAAAATCGATTTGGATCGACCAATGAAATCGGCATTTTTGAAATGCATCAAGACGGGTTACAGGAAGTCGCCAATCCCTCGGAAATCTTCTTGGAAGAACGCTTGGCGGGGGCAACCGGTTCTGCGGTGGTTGTTTCGATGGAAGGCACCCGACCAATCTTAGTCGAGATTCAAGCCTTAATCAGTCCAACGATGTATGGCAATGCTAAACGGACGAGCAGTGGGTTGGATCACAATCGCGTGAGCTTGATCATGGCCGTTCTTGAGAAGCGGGCTAACTTGATGTTGCAAAATCAGGACGCCTATCTCAAGGCAACAGGCGGTGTGAAACTCGATGAGCCGGCGATTGACCTCGCCATGGCTGTGGCAATTGCGTCATCTTATCGAGATAAGGAGATTTCACCGACAGATTGTTTTGTCGGTGAAATCGGATTGACGGGGGAAGTGCGCCGCGTCAATCGGATCGAAGAACGTGTCAAAGAGGCGGCCAAACTGGGTTTCAAGCGGATTTTTGTACCACGTAACAACTTGCAAGGCTGGCATGCGCCAAAAGATATTCAAGTCATTGGTGTTACAAGCATTGCCGAAGCGCTGCATAAGGTCTTTAATTAAACTAAGAAAGGGGGTCATTTTATGAAGAAACGAATTATCTATATCATCTTCGGCCTGATTGGCATTGGGGTCGGGATGGGCACCTTGCCGCCGTTTTGGGATTTGATCGGCTGGGCAGACAACCATTTTCTGAACAATCTGTTAATTGACGGCTTGATTGGCGGCGTTGTTTTCCTGCTGTTGGCAAGCCTCAGCGTTGGTTGGATTCTAGGTCGGTTGAAAGTGTTGGAGAAGACACTGAACACAAAGTCGCCAAGCTACTTGTTGTTTGGCAGCTTGTCCACGATAATCGGCTTGATCTTGGCAGCAATTATTTCAATTCCGTTCTATGGCTTCGTTGCACCGCTGAATATCTTCCTACCACTCATCATCATGCTATTATTCGGTTACTTGGGTTTTCGGGTGGGTACGACACGCAGCGAAGAGTGGCGGCGGCTTTTGAGCTTCCGTAACCGCCGAACTGCAGATACGGAAAATGATCAGGTGTTAGAACGTAAGGTCGGCGATCATTTCCGCAAGTACAAGTTGCTGGATACCAGTGTGATCATTGATGGTCGTGTTCAGGCCATCGCCAAAACCGGTTTTATCGAAGGCACCATGCTCGTGCCCAATTTTGTTTTGCATGAGCTTCAGCTAATCTCCGACTCCGCAGATTCCATGAAAAGAATGCGTGGTCGCCGAGGATTGGATATTCTCAATGCCATGCAAAAGGATAAAGACATTCATATTGAGATGTATGAAGGCGATTTCGAAGATATGACCGAAGTCGACAGCAAGCTGCTTAAGCTCGCTAAATTGCTAGATGGCATCGTCATGACGAATGATTTTAACCTTAACAAAGTAGCCCAGTTCCAAAATGTGCCAGTGCTCAACATCAACGCTTTAGCCAATGCGCTGAAACCAGATGTCATTCCCGGTGAAGGCATGACGGTCACCGTCATCAAATCCGGCTCTGAGCGCCAGCAAGGGGTCGCGTATCTGGAAGACGGCACCATGGTCGTTGTTGAAGACGGCAAGTTCTACATGAACAAACCGTTAGAAGTGATTGTCACCAGTGCCTTACAAACGGCTGCAGGGCGCATGATCTTCGCAAAGCCAGCGCATCAGCAAAAGGCAATTCGGGATAAAGAGAGATAATCTGTTAAGTCATGAAAGAAGGCGGCTTCAGATCCCTTATCGGGAACTGAAGCTGCCTTCTTTTGCTGTCTTTCATGATCTCGTGCAAGTTCCTGAATCAATACCAATTGATCTAGAAACTATCAGCTGTTGGTTCGTAGAAATGGAATTCATCTTTCCAGCGACGACCAAAGGCAGGACTAATTTTGAAAATGACTTTCAGTAATGAAGCCAATTCAATTGCTGTTTCTTGGCTTTTAGTCAGTTTGTATAAACATAAGGTTCGTAATAAACGTAGCTGTAATCGAATAAAAAAAAGATTATCCGGCAACTGTTGTTCCTTTAGATGATCGAGCGTTTGGATGGCTTCTGAAAATTTATCACGATAGTATAATGCAACAGCAGTATTGTAAAAGGACTGAAAAAAAAGATTTATATAATCGCTTCGCTGCATGAAAGAAAAATGAATTGTTAAAAACTTTGTATATAGTCGTTGGAAGTCTTGTGGCTGAACAAACGAAATACAGTCACCGTAGAGCATATATTCAAGTGTGTACCAGACATCTCTTTCCATCAGATAGTCATTGACGAACTTTGAATCTGAGGATGGTAGCAATTCTCGGGAGTTTTGAGCGTCGAGAAGAATTGACGAAACGATAATTTCTTGTAACTTGCAAAGCCTACTTTGCGTTTTATTGAATTGTTTAGTGAACCGTAAACGGAATTTTTTAAGGCCGTCAATATCTTGTTCAAGGCCTAACTGGTTTAGTGTTTTTATAAAACCTTTTTGCGATAAGTTTGTCGAAATGTGTTTTTGATGTTGAGAATAGTCAAGAATTTCAAAAAATTCGGTAGCATCCATGCCTAATTTATTAAGCAGTTGCATGAGCTTTTCGGCAGAGATCTCGGAATGGCCATTTTCAAACTTAGAAACTGTACTGACGCTGATTTCACCTGCGACATCTGCAATTCTTAAACCGCGTTCAAGCCGGATCCTCTTGTACAGATAACCTGTTGTCATCTCAGACATGTGCCACACCTCTATTTTCCTATAATCAAACAGCAACCAATTATATAAGTTAATTTTCTGTTTTGTCAAAAACAACAGTTATCTAACTTGGACATGTTACATTTAGGATAATAAAGATGCCAAATAGAGCATTTTTAAAGTCTAAAATGCCTGAGCGCATTGGAAGGGCAGTGACAGCAAGGTATGTTGAAAATAAATCAGCTCGATAAGTTCTTTGGAAAGAAGCAAGTATTACATCAGATTTCCTTTGAGATAAAACGCGGTCATATTGTTGGTTTAATTGGTGCAAACGGTGCCGGAAAAACCACGATCATGAAGACCATTTTGGGAATCACGGCGTTTGATGGGGATATTCAATTGGATGATCAAAAAATCACCGTGGATAATCATAGTGCTTTAGAGCATGTGGGCGCACTTATTGAATATCCAGGTTTGTATCCTTATCTGACAGGCCGAGAACAATTGCTTCTTTTTGCCAATGGTCCTCAGCGGCATGAACGCGTCAACCAAACGATTGAGGAGTTGCATCTTGCAGCATATGCGGATGTTAAAACCAAAAAATATTCGCTGGGTATGCGCCAAAAGCTTGAAATCGCACTTGCATTCGTCAATCGTCCAGAACTGGTGATTTTAGATGAGCCGATGAATGGGCTGGATCCTAAAGCGACCATGGCGCTTCGTCAGTTGATTATCCGTAAACGTGATGAGGGGACCACCTTTCTCATTTCAAGCCATATTTTGAGTGAACTGCAAAAAGTTGCTGATGATGTCATTATTATTGATCAAGGTCGTTTAATTATTGATGCGACTATGAGTGAGTTATTGAAGAAAAGTCAAACATACTTTTGGATAGCGACTGATCAAGATGAGATGGCTCAGAAACTGTTAGCGGAACAGGGCTACGTGGTTAGTAATGAAGAGCAAGGTTTAAAAATTAGCCGATCGTCCATTTCTAGCATTAATGACCTGTTAAAACTATTATGGCGCAAAGATATTGTCATTAAAGATATAAAAGAAACGCAAGGAGACTTAGAAAAATCTCTACTGGATGTTTTGGCATCAACAAAATAAAAAGGAGGCGTCATTTTTTGGTCACCTTAGTTAAGCAAGAAAGTTACAAACTAGTCAAAAGGCCTTCATTATTCGTTTTCTGGTTCGGTCTGACCCTTTTCCAAGTTGCAATTGCCGTGTACTTATTAACCCACCCCAATGCTTCTAACCCTAGTTCATTATTCATCAACAGTTTTTATGCGCCGGTTTTGATTGTTTTCTATATGCTTGCGTTAACAAGTACGCAGTTATCGTCAGAAATCCAATACGGCACTTTAAAATCCTTACTTTATCGTCGATATTCGTCAAGCAAAATCTTGGCAAGCAAGTGGGTGACGCTATTGCTATGCACGCTCGTTTTATATGCCAGTAGCTTAATAATGAGCTTATGTCTCGCAATAACAGTTTTTAATGGCAAGATTGATTTAGTCGCAAAGGGCATAAAAGGACAGCAAGTTTGGCAAATATGGTTAATGAACAATCTTTCCTCATTCTTAACGCTGATATTCATATTGAGTTTTGTTTGTCTGCTCGCAACGCTGTTTGAAAACTCAACGCCTGCTATCATCATTGGCCTCAGTACATACTTCATTGTTTCAATTTTTAATCAGTTGATGTTTATGATGATCAAACAACATGAATGGATAAAATGGAATCCGGTTAACATGATGAATTTAGGCAATCAATTGCAGAACGCTGAACTAACGAAGTTGACGCGGCTGCCCCTTAGTCAAATTAGTCTTGGTTATCTAATTTATGCAGCAGCTTTTTTGGCTTTAAGTCTAGTGGTTTTCAAGTATCGTAATGAACGCTAAATAAAAGAAGCATTTGGATTGCGGATGTGGACTGGTCATGACTTCAGGTTTGGGTTTTAAACAATCTAAAGAACATTGCTTTGTGGCACGTAGACGGTTTTTAAACACTCAAAATATTAGTTAATTGATAAAGACTTTTAGACTTGGTTCTATGAAGTCTTTTTTTGAATTGCAATATGGCAATTGAAAGAGGCTTTTTGTGCTGGAGCTACATAGAAAAATGTCAAGTGTTATACTTGTCACCAATATGTAATATTTACTTTGTTTTTTTCGGTTGAGCGCGTCTCGGCTTGGGTCATGAGAAGGGGGCAAAATCATTGCAGGCATTTAGTAACGAAAAGTCTCAGCATAAGATGTATAAAGCGGGTACGCTATGGGTGGCAGCGTTGATTTGTGTGGGGATTTGTGTGGGTGGTAGTCAAATCCAGTCAGTTGTAGCATCGACATCGCATATTCATTCAGTGGTCACCAACGCGACTGGAACAACGCCGACTAATCAAGCAACGGTATTGAAACAGCAAGAAACTGGCATGAATGCCCAGATCATTGCCGGTCATCAAACCGGTCAATATTCGACTAAGGGTGTCACAGACGCTGGCGATGACACAACGAGCGCTGTGCCAGACACCGATGTTTATCAGAATCGTAGTTTACCCATAACTGGCAATGCCGTCGTCGTTAGGTGTGTTGATATAGAGGGGAATATGTTGGCACCTGATAAGGTGATCACTGGCAAAGTCGGTGATCCTTATACGATGACAGCACCTGCCTTTGACTATTATGAAAATCCCCAATTAGCCACAGACAGCGCACCAGCAAACGGGACTTTCACCAATGACGTACAGACGGTCACCTTTGTTTATACGAAGACACCAATTCCGCGTGGCAGTGTCAACGTGAAATTTGTTGACGTAGACGGCAAACGGTTGGCATCTGATAAAATACTCACTGGTCAAGCCGGTGATCCTTACGAAGCAAGACCAATTGATATGACGAATTACCAATTTGCTCGTTTGGCGACAGGCAGTGCGCCGGAAGATGGTTCATTTACGGACGGTACGCAAACCGTCACCTTCATCTACACTAAGAATCCAGTTGCTCAAGGAACTGTTGACGTGAAATATGTCGATGACAATGGCAAGCAGATTGCGCCTGATAAGATTCTGACCGGTCATGTCGGCGATCCGTATGCAGTTACACCAACGATGATCGCGAATTATCACTACTTACGATTAGCATCTGGCAGCATCGCGGAAAATGGTGCTTTTGCAACAGGCAGTCTAACCGTGACGTTCGTTTACGCAAAGCAAGCGACACCTGTGACCCCATCAACGCCAGTCACGCCATCAACACCAACAACACCGTCAACTCAAGTTTTGCCAAGTATGTCGGATACGCCGACAGAATCGGCACCGCTATCCGATAATGACACCGCGCCAATCGAAGTTATTATCCCAACCAAGCAAATAAGCCGTTACTTGCCGAATACCGGTGATAACCAACGGACCAGCTTAATTGCGATCGGGGTGGCTTTGCTGCTTGCCTTGATCAGTTTTGGATCATTTGGACTGCGTCGTCGGGAAAAGTAGTTATTGATCTGTAAAAAAGAGTTTGTAAAGAGTCTCACGATGACATTTCTTGCGTGGGACTTTTTTTGTGCTCTTATCGCCTTTTGAGTTGTGAATTGTTGACTAAGTGAGCGTTCGGTGTTATATACTAACTATAACAACTAGAACAGTTAGAAGGTGAAGACGTGCAACTGACAATCGATTTCGATTCTAAGATTCCGCTGTATACGCAGATTCGCGATGCTATCGTGAATGGCATTGCCACTGGGGACTTGACGAATGGCACTATTTTGCCGTCTATCCGGGCGCTGGGCAATGAACTTGGGGTTAACCTGCATACGGTGAATAAAGCCTATAAGGAACTACAAAGGGAAGGCTTTGTTGAGATCCAGCGAGGCCGTGGCGTCGTTGTTCACGCGCATGGCTCCCCGAATCAAGCAGTGGCAGAGGTGCTGCGACCTGCCTTAGAAAAGGTTGTCGCGGAGGCAGTGGCCCGGCATTTAGATCGGGATGCACTGCACACCATGATTGATGAACTTTATGATGATCTGAAGGAGTGATTAAACATGCAAGCAGAAATGGTGATTTTAGTTGTTACGTGGTTGATATTGGTTGCGATTCAGGCTGTCACACCATGGCTGTCGCGGCGAAATGTTTTATTCGGCGTTGTATATGCCCGTAACAGCATTTGGACAACGCCAGCAGCTAAAAAATTACGCCGTTGTTATCTCGCCTTTTCATTAACAGGGGCGGCAATCCTTTCAGTGATTGGCATTGGGATTGCGGCCACCATGCACTTTGCGGCGACTGCGCTTGCTTGGATTCAAATTGCTGCCTTTTTGCTTTCGATCTGTCTGAATTATGCCTTGATTGTGGCGGCACATCGGAAAAGTTTGCAACTCCTTAAAGAGATGGGGAATCAGCAGGAGCTTACCCAAAGCAAGGTGACTGTTGACCTGAATAAACTCAAGCCCCAAACGCTGGTTCCGGCAGCCTATGGGCTCGTCTTGGTGCCGCAGTTCTTTTTAGCCCTTGTACTTGGTTTTCAGCAAACATCAGCAGATTCATGGGTCATGATTTTGGCGCTGGCGGTTGAAACGCTAACTGTGCTGGGTGCTTTTTATCTTTCCCGCAGAGCGCGCGGGGCAGTTCGCGGCAATCCGGATGCTGAACCGCGAGCTGGTAAGGTGCGCAATTCCGTTTTGTATTATCTGCTGTTCACGGGTTTTCTGAGTCAAAGCTTACTGGTTCTCCAACTCATGCTGCCGAATATGTCAGCTGAAGGTCAATGGTGGTTTGTGATCATCACACTAACCCTGACACTGCTCTCCGTCAGCTTCTTGCCGTTGGTGTATATTCTGGGGACTCGCCGACTTGCGGCCAAAGGATCTGTGTTGAATGATAATCAGCATTGGGTCTGGGGGATGTTTTACTATAATCCAACTGATCCGGCGCTCTTTGTTGAAAAACGGTTGGGGATTGGGTTCACGCTCAATATGGCCAAAACGATGAGTTGGGTGATCCTTGTCGGTTTTCTATTGATCGTCGCGGGTATTGTCATCATTTCTTTTATACTTGATTGAGGGGTGTTCAGAATGGATAAAGTTGTGAATAACAGCCCTGTCAGCCAACTCACGGTTAACATGATGGGCGTTGAGATGCTACTTTGTTTTGCCTTACCGATTATTTTGTTAATCTGGGTGATTCTGCGTTACAGCAAGCCCAAAAAAGGTGCTGTTAAGGTTTTCTTTATTGGCATGGGCGTTTTTTTCCTATTCGCTGGTGTATTGGAAGGACCCTTCCGCGGCATCGCTAAAGATTTCCAACATGTGCCGTTTCTATATGCGTTGTATGGCGCGCTGTTAGCTGGTGTTTTTGAAGAGGTTGGCCGTTATCTAGGACTTAAGTTTATTAATAAACGCATACCAACCAAGTCAGTGACACCCGAAACACCATTCCTATACGGATTAGGTCATGGCGGGCTTGAAATGATTCTGATTGGCAGCCTGACCATGTTCAGTAACTTTATGTTTGCAATGCTAATTAATGGCGGCAAAGTAAACGAAATGCTTGAAAAGGTACCCGCTAGCTCGCGTTCGGTGCTCAATACGCAAGTGAAACAATTGATGGCAACTACGGGCTGGACGATTTCGTTATCCTTGATGGAACGACTACTCGCCTTGGCGGTTCAGATCGCATTATCCGTGGTTGTGTGGATCATCATTATGAAACGCATGCGCTGGTTCTGGCTATTGTTGCCAATCGGCTTACATGCCTTTATCGACTTTCCGGCGGCACTGACGCAGGTTGGTGTGCTGAACGGTGCGGTTGAAGAAGTCCTACTAGTTGTTCAGACAATTTTAGTCTTGGCCTTTACGTATTGGTTCTGGCGTCAAAATCGTCAGGTGATGACGAGAACGGCGAAGACGGCATAGTTGCTGACTTTTCCTAGTTAAGGTTGAAACATAATTGATACTTGCAAATAAAGAGGGATGATTTTTCTGTGTTACGGAAAAATCATCCCTCTTTTTTAGAAGAAATGGCATTTTTAAATGATAAGAGTCGGCCTAAGACGAACACTTAAATCTTAGTCTCCGCAATCAATGCTTCATGAGCCTTAATATGTGCCATGAAAGTTTTATCCTCAGCTAGAAGCAACAAGAATAAGGCTTCCACCGCCGTCATGGCCGCTACGCGTGAGAAGAAATATTCGGACTCGAAAATTTGCTGCCGAACCGCGGTCAAAAGCTGATAATCGGCGGCCAAGCCAATAGGTGAATCCTTGCGATTGGTAATCGCGACCACAGCAATACCACGTTGTTGAGCGGTTTTGATTTGGGTGATGAGATTCCGCGTTTCGCCAGAATTTGAGATAACCAGCAACAAAGCATCTGCAGGTGCATTCATGGTTTGGGCGAGCGCCGTTTCCCAAGAACTGTCTGTGATGGCTAGTAGACCGAGTTGATTGAATTTATAGACGGCGTCATCGGCAACCGGCTGCGTGTCGCCAGCAGCGGCTACTAAAATTACACTAGCTTGTTTTAACAAATCCAAAATTTTTCGAATATCATGTGAGCTGGCGTTTTTTAGTGTGCCTTCGATTTCGGCGACTTTGTTGGCACTGATATTGCTTAAGGCTTGCTGAAGATTGTCGGCGTTAATTTCCTGATAATACGCACTACGGTTTTCAGCAACCTTAGCAAGCTCAATCTTGAGTTGATGAAAGCCTTCAACACCAATTGTCCGGCAAAAACGAGAAATTGAGGCTTCGCTAACGTTACTTTCTTTTGCGAGGGCGGCGATGGTGGTATTCACGACAGCACCGGGATTCGTCAGAACAACCTGCGCAATCTTACGGTCAGTCGCGGTCAGTGTTGGCAGCATGCTATAAAGACGGTCAATAATACTCATAACACAGCTCCTCTTCAATTAAATTTCTGAATAATCTGTTTTATGAAACTCTCCGGCCTTTATTCTACGCGATTAATTTCAAAAGACAATCCTCACAACTAGCTGTTGACAAAACTAAATTTCAGTCTTACATTATACGCGAAATATAATTTCATCAAAAACAAAAGAGAGGAAGCAACTTTCATGACAGAACAAATCGCCGCTGCTCTAGCACTTATTCAGCCGCATCAGGTAGTGAGTCTTGGCGGTGGTCGGCACATGCAGGCTCTTGCTGATGGCATTGTCGCGCGGGCATTGCCGGGTATTCAGATTTGCAGTCCCTCTGAAGTAACGCTGGCTTATTGTCAGACACTGGGGTTACCAACAACAACACAGATAGCTAGTGATATTGCCTTTGATGGCTGTGACAGTGCCGATAAGGACTTGAATTTACTTAAAAGTAATGGCGGCATTCATTTTTATGAAAAGTTGCACGCGCAGGCGAGCCATGCTTATGTGATTCTCACTGCTCAGAAAAATGTCAACGCTCAACTGAATGCCGCGGTACCGCTGACATTGGAAGTTGTTAGCGCGGCAAGTGAACAGGTGATGGCATCTGCCAAGCTGCTAGGCTTGCAGGCAAAACGACGAATGGCTACCACTTACATGGGCTACACGCGAACGCGCGACGGCAATGAATTAATTGATTGTACGATGGCGGAATGGACGGATATCGCAAAAGTTGATCATTTGCTAGCCTCATTACCGGGAGTTGTTGCGACGTCATACTTTGCTCACTTAGCGACATTACTCTTAATAGAAACACCAGATGGTCAGGTACATGAAATTAAGCAGAGCGTGAACCAGCCCGGTTAGAAACCGGAGTGTAAGCGGCCTTAGGCGTGATGGTCGGACTCTGACTATTGCGACCAAGGTTCTTACACGCAGGCTTCTGGGCTGAAGAATGCGTTTAAAAGAAAGGATGAGTCATATGACAAACTATAACTGGGGTATGATCGGAACTGGTTGGATCGCACATGAAATGGCCGACGCTTTAAACCGGGAAAACGGTAGCATCTACGCCGTCGCTGATGTCAATGCCGACATGCTTAAGAAGTTCGCTCTTGAAAAACATATTGCCAAAACATATACAGATCCAGATGCCTTGATTGCCGACCCAAACGTTGATGTGATTTATATTGCAACGCCGCATACCTATCATTACCCATACATCAAAAAAGCTTTGAATGCCGGCAAACACGTTCTTGCCGAAAAAGCGATTACGGTCAATGCTAAGCAATTTGATGATGTCCAGCAGTTGGCCAAGCACAAGGGCCTGATTTTATCTGAAGGGTTAACCTTGTACCATATGCCGGTTTATCAACAAGTCAAGCAGCTGATTGCAAGTGGCAAGTTAGGTGACATTCATCTTGTTCAAGTTAACTTCGGTAGCTTGAAAGACTTTGATCCAAAGAATCGTTTCTTCAATAAGGATCTGGCTGGCGGCGCGTTGCTTGATATCGGCGGATACGCAACTGCCTTTGCTCGTACGTTCTTAGATGCTCAGCCGAATGTAACGCTCACCACCGTCAAGTACTTTGAAACCGGTGTTGATGAACAATCAGGGATCATTTTAAAAAATACTGATCAGCAGTTGGCCGTCATGGCACTGTCATTACGCGCTAAGCAGCCAAAACGCGGCGTGATCTCAGGCACAAAAGGCTACGTTGAAATTGATGACTATCCGCGTGCCACAACCGCCAAAGTAACCTACACCCCTGATGCCCATACCACGACCAGCGAGGTATTAAGCGCAGGCGATCAGGCCGATGCCTTAGTTTATGAAGTCCGTGATTTTCAGCGCTACATTGATGAAGGTCACGATGACGGTCAGTTGCTACTATCTCACGATGTCAGCCATATCATGGACAGTGTGCGAAATGCATGGGGCATGAGATTCCCGTTTGATTAAGGCAATGATAGATTGCAAAGGTTGCGTCGTTTAGTAGAACGATCAGAAGCCAACTGACATAGATTCAATCTCCCACATCAGCCCAATGAACGTCCCTTCTGTGGTACACTATCAGTGCATGTTTACAGAAAAATGGAGGCTAAGACATTGGCAGATCGACCAATTCGGGTGCGTTATGCACCAAGTCCGACCGGGCATTTGCATATCGGCAATGCGCGGACGGCGTTGTTCAATTATTTGTTCGCACGGCACAACAACGGAACGTTGGTGCTGCGGATCGAAGACACCGATACAAAGCGGAATGTTGCAGACGGCGAAAAGAGTCAGATGGAGAACCTTCACTGGCTCGGGATTGACTGGGATGAAGGCCCCGACAAAGGCGGCGACTTTGGCCCATACCGGCAGTCTGAACGTAAGGACATCTATGACAAGCTGATCAAGCAACTTGTTGATAAAGGCTTTGCCTACGAGTCTTATCGGACCGAAGAGGAACTGAAAGCCGATCGTGAAGCCCAAAAGGCTCGTCACGAGATGCCGCATTACGAATATGAATATGAGGGCATGACGGACGCTGAAAAAGCTGACGCGATTGCCGCGGCCAAAGCGAAGGGCTTGGAGCCTGTGATTCGGTTCCACATTCCAATGGACAAGACCTACGAGTGGGACGACATCGTTAAGGGGAAAATCTCGATTGATGCCAACACACTGGGCGGCGATTTTGTCATTCAGAAGCGTGATGGCATGCCAACGTACAATTTTGCGGTGGTAGTAGACGATCATATGATGCAAATCAGCCACGTGCTGCGTGGGGATGATCATATTGCCAACACACCGAAGCAATTGGCCATTTACGATGCATTTGGCTGGGAACCACCAATTTTTGGCCATATGACCTTGATCATCAACGGCGCCACCGGTAAGAAGTTGTCGAAGCGTGATGAAACCGTGTTACAGTTCATTGAACAATATCGTGAACTCGGCTACTTGCCAGACGCGATGTTCAACTTCATTACGCTCCTTGGCTGGTCCCCAGTTGGTGAAGATGAAATTTTCACCAAAAAGGAATTCATCAAGCAATTCGATCCAAAGCGGCTATCTAAGAGCCCAGCCCGTTTTGACCAGAAGAAATTGGAATGGGTGAACAACCAATACATCAAGGCCAAGCAAAAGACGAACCCGAATGAATTGATGAGTTTGTCCTTAGCTAACTTGATTGAAGATGGCAAAATTCATAGTGATCCAGATCCGAAGACCATCGAGTGGGCGCGCCAGCTTATTAGTCTTTACACCGATCAAATGAGTTACACCGCTCAGATCAGCAAGCTTGCCGATATTTTCTTCGACAAAGCCACTGACCTAACAGATGACGAACGCAAAGAACTGGCAGATGACAATGCTAAGCCAGTCATCGAAGCCTTCGCCAAAAAGATTCGGGCACTCGACACGTTTGACGCTTATTCCATTGGCGGTATTGTCAATGAAGTCAAGCAGGAAACCAAGGTCAAGGGCCGCAAGCTTTACATGCCAATTCGAATCGCTGCAACATTGCGGATGCATGGTCCGCAACTTGCTGAAACCATTGAACTGATGGGTCGCGATCAAGTCCTTAAAAACGTTGATCTTGTCACCGGCCAACTTTAATTGATGCAAGAAGCCCGCGCAGATGTGCGGGTTTTTGCATGCAAACAATAGGTTTTGGTGGAACGCGAAGGGCAACGCTTGTTGTTAATAAATGAGTGAGTGTGCCTAAAGGACGACGTTAATCGGTGATTTCCTAACGTTTATATTTATTTTCCCCAGAACTTGTCGACATCGGTTACCCTAAATGACAGGGAGAATAGCTCCTTGCAACGTAGGAAGGGTAGGAATGAAAAATGAAAGGTAAGCGGCAGCACTTACTTTTATATTTTGTTCTGGGTATGATGACAGGACTGGTGACGGCAGCGATTTTTCATATCATTTATGCCTGGCTTTTTCATTGACCTGATAAGCCAATCCCCGGCATGATTAATGGACAGCGCATGTTTTTCTGGTTTTCGTCGTTGTCTTCCTAATGTTGAGTTCATGTTGTGATTTTTCACAACTGCAGGTGTTTGTTCAGGACCGACGATGGTCAGTGAACAAACACCTGTTTTTTGATAACCGCAACACAGTCGCGCTTTTTCAGGCTTACTTGGAGAATCTGGCCCAATGGCTCGGATTGAATCGTCAGCAAAAATTCGGTAAATCTTATAACGTGCGTTTTTATGGATCAAGCGAGTATCATTTTAATTATATCAAGCATAATTTTGACAGGAGTGACCACTGATGCGTGACAATCGCAATAACGACAAGGAACCGTTAGACACATTGACCGCAAAACCAACTTTTGCCTTGCAATATTTGCCGGGATCAGCAGCAGCCGGCTGTTTTGGCGGGAAAGTCGGCCTGCATTTACTAAGCAAGGAACCTGTGGCCCTGGCGTCACCGATCTTCTATTACATATTGCCGCGTTTCGCCAGCTTTGACGGTTTTGATCCGCGAACTCAAGTACTTGGTCGTCCAGAGGTGGCCGTTTTATCTGGTTTTGACACACATGGCCGGCATGTCGTTCGACTCGATTATCGCGGCAACTGCGAACCACTAGTGGTGCCACAAGAACAGACCATTAATTTGGTCCGCTTTCGCCATCTAGCAGACGCTGGTGTGGACACAGATGTCTTGACGATTTGTGTTGCCACACCAACGCCAATAACAGGCAGCGGCCAACCACGTCAACCTTATCGCTTGGCAGCCATGGCACCAGAAACGACTTGGCTAGGAGAGGCTGTTATTACCGTTCATCCCAAGGAAACCATTGCTGGTGAGACAAAGGCAAGACAGTCAATCTCATCGCAGGGTCAATCGGCGTCTTAATAGGCACACCACCGAGCGTCTTACTAAGCCATCTTTACCAAAATAGTCCATAATAAAGTCGACGCTTCAGAGGCGAATGGCCAACGCTGCCACCTGCCTTTAGAGGTGTTGAGGAGGTTTTTGTGATGGCAATTTTTACAGCTTATGATAACTCGGAAATTCTGGCAGCCTTGCAAGACGCGGCCCCGCATGCCGAAATCCACATTGATGATAAAATCGCGCGCGAACATAGCGCCAATGGCAATGCCCAGCGTGAGATCGCCGGGAAAATTCTGGCATATGTTGCAGTCAGAGATGTTGCAGATATTCAAGGTGTGTTAAAAATCGCGCGTCAATATCATATGCAAGTGGTTCCCCAAAGCGCAGATACGAGCACCGTGATCGGTTCTGACGGCATAAACGGCAGTCTTATTTTGTCGACAGCGCGAATGAATCGGATTAAAGAGATTAGCAAAGGCGATCTGTTGGCAGTGGTTGAGCCTGGTGTGATCAACGGGGACCTGGATAAGGCAGCACGTGCGCAAGGTCTTTTTTACGCACCTGATCCTGGATCTAAGCCAATTTCAAGCATTGGTGGCAATGCGGCAACCAATGCTGGTGGGATGAGTACCGTGAAGTATGGGGCGACAACCGACAATGTACTTGGCCTTAAAGTTGTTTTGGCAGACGGCCGTGAAATCAAACTTGGCGGCCGAACTTACAAGCATGCGTTTAGTTACGATTTGACGCACTTATTCGTCGGCTCGGAAGGCACATTGGGCATCATCACTGAAGTCACTGTCAAACTGAACCCGATTCCAATTGGCACGCCGGTTGTGGGAATTGCCTATTTTGACAACATGACAGCATTGGCTAAAGGGGTGGAGGATTTGCGACTTTCCGGTATCTATCCGGTCATGCTTGAAGCACTTGATGGCCTGACAGTTGCTGCGTTGGATCGTTATGAAGGCACCCACTATGCTGAAGGCGCCGAGGCAATGCTCCTGTTCCGGTTAGATGCTGGCGGTGAAGCTAGTCTGAAAATGGCGGAGCAGATTTTAAATGACGATCATGCCAAAAACATCAAGGTCACCAGTGATCCCAAAGAAGCAGCGGCGATTATCAAGTTACGCCAGGACATGTTGCCGGCGGTTTTCGCTAACGGCCAACATATTATGGAAGACATGGCGGTGCCGTTGTCTAAACTGCCCGAAATGATGGACTATATTGCGTCAGTCGCACAGGACTTAAATGTCGAAATTTACACGGCAGGTCATGCGGGCGATGGTAATGTGCATCCAACCGTCATCTGGCCGGCTGATGAGGAAGAACCGCCCAAAGAAGCGCTCCAAGCCATTCGTCTGATGTTCCGCAAAGCATTGGCACTCGGCGGCACCATTTCCGGTGAACATGCGTTGGGAATGAGCAAGAACCAATGGAACAATGAAGAATTAGGCTTTGATGTTGATGAGATTCAGCATCAAATTAAAGGATTGTTTGATCCGTTGGGGATTCTGAATCCGAAGCGGAAAATTGATTAAGGCTGCTGAAAAACAGGAACGTCATGCGCAGCTCCAAAAGGAATGATTGCCGTATTTAGGAAAATCATTCCTTTTTATTTTTTGATAGATAGTCTGCTAAGCATTAAGGTCGTAGTGCCAAGGCGGAGATTGCGGCGTTTGGCACGGCACAGAATGTTGCAATCGCCCGCCCCGTTCCTTTATAATCACGGTCGTTTCCTGTAAAATGCAGTTAAGACGCTACAGGAAGGAAATGAGCCGATGTTAACGTTATACAATACAATGTCCCGGAAAAAAGAGACATTCACGCCATTGCACCCGGGAGAAATCCGGATGTATGTCTGCGGCCCGACTGTTTACAATTACATCCACATCGGTAACGCGCGCAGTGCTATCGCGTTTGATACCATCCGCCGGTATTTTGAATATCGCGGATATAAAGTGACCTATGTTTCGAACTTCACCGATGTTGATGACAAGATTATCAATGCTGCTCATAAAACCGGTGAAGCTCCGCTGGACTTGGCGCAACGGTTTATTGATGCGTTCATGGAAGACACGACGGCGCTGGGGATCGAACCGGCAACGGCTCATCCTCGCGCCAGTCAAATGATCCCGGATATTATTGAATTTGTGCAGGATTTGATCGACAAAGAATACGCTTATGCTGTTGACGGCGATGTTTATTACCGGGCCCGCAAGTTTAAACATTATGGGGAGTTATCTCATCAGAATGTGGATGAACTTGAAGAAGGTGCCAGTCAACATATTACCCAAGACGAATTAGCTAAAAAAGAAGATCCGATTGATTTTGCTTTGTGGAAAGCCGCCAAACCCGGTGAGATCAGTTGGGAGTCACCATGGGGCAAAGGACGGCCAGGATGGCACATTGAATGCTCAGTCATGAGCACCAAGCTGTTAGGTGATACTTTTGACATTCACGGTGGCGGCCAGGATCTGGAATTTCCGCATCATGAGAATGAAATCGCCCAAAGCGAAGCTAAAACCGACAAGCAGTTCGTTCGGTATTGGATGCATAACGGCTTCGTGACGATTGGTGAAGACGACGAGAAAATGAGCAAATCGCTTGGCAACTTCATCACTGTGCACGATATTCGCAAAACAGTTGATCCGCAAGTTCTACGTTTTTTCATGGCGGGTACCCAATATCGGATGCCGATTCGCTATTCTGAAACTAATCTCAAAAATGCGGCCAACAGTCTCAATCGGTTAAAAATTGCTCGTGAGAATTTGACCTATCGTCGTCGCGGGGCCGAAACCGGCGTTGATCCACAAATTACCAAGCAACTGCAAACCTTGAAGGATCGCTTCGTGACTGCCATGGATGATGATATCAACGTCCAAAATGGCCTCACCGTTTTATTCGATCTGGCAAAGTTGCTTAATGAATATGCTAATGAAGAGACGGTCAAAAGTGAAAGTATCAATGACCTTTTGAATGAATACGATGCTTGGCTGCAAATCTTCGGTGTGGTGTTTGCTGATCAGAAGAGCCTGGATGCAGACATTGATGCCTTGGTGAAGGCTCGAGATGCGGCACGGGCAGCGAAAGACTTTGCTAAGAGCGACCAAATTCGTGATCAGTTGGCCGCACAAGGCATTATTTTGGAAGACACTCCTCAAGGAACACGGTGGCGCAGACAATGACATTTGATCCAAAACAATTGAACGGTATCGCGCTAGCCTACATGGGCGACGCGGTTTATGAAGTTTATATTCGGGAACACTTACTCAAGCGCGGTTTAGTTCGACCGGCATCACTGCAACGGGCAGCCAAGGATTTTGTGTCCGCAAAGGCACAAGCGGCGCTGATTGCTGGGATGGAGGAAGCCAACCTGCTGGATAGCGACGAAACCGACATTTTCAAGCACGGGCGCAATGCCAAAAGCTACACGCACGCGAAAAATACCGATGTGGTGACTTATCGAGTTTCAACAGGATTCGAGGCACTGTTCGGCTACTTACATTTGATCGGCCGCGATGACCGTGTTGCTGAATTAGCAGCATGGTGTATCCAATACGTTGAAGAAGGGAAGACGGGACATGGCAAAAAAGCCGCAAGCAACAACTGAACATGATCCAGATGAGTTTATCTTTGGCCGCCATGCCGTTGAGGCGGCGCTGAAAGCTGGCACCGCTGCCACCATCAACAAATTGTTCGTCCAAACCGACCTGAAAAGTGAACCGATTCAGCATTTGGTCGGCATGGCGCAAAAGAAGAAAATTTTAGTGAGCACGGCACCTAAGCAAAAATTAGATTTGATGAGTGACCAAGGCAATCACCAAGGGGTCTTATTGGCAATGACGCCTTACGCCTATGCAACCTTAGATGATCTTTTCAAAAATGCCGCTGATAAAGGCGAAGATCCATTTTTCCTGTTGCTGGATAACTTGGAAGATCCACACAACTTGGGCTCCATTTTACGGACAGCAGATGCAAGCGGGGTGCACGGGGTGATCATTCCGAAGCATCGCGCTGTGGGCCTGACAAGTGCCGTTGCCAAAGTCAGCACAGGGGCGATTGAGTATGTCCCGGTGGCGCGGGTGACGAATCTCGCCCAGACCATTAAGACGCTGAAAGAACGCGGCATGTGGGTCTTTGGCACTGCCATGGACGGTCAGGATTATCGAAAATGGGATGCAAAAGGCAGTACTGCGTTGGTGATCGGCAATGAAGGCAAGGGCATCTCGCCTGGCGTTGCGAAGTTAATGGATGCGACGATTGCGATTCCGATGGTCGGCCACGTTCAAAGTCTAAATGCAAGTGTGGCCGCGGGCATCCTGATGTATCAGGCATTCGCCAGTCGGCATGAGGAAAAATAAATGCGCGAACACATCATGATCGTCGACGGATATAACGTCATCGGCAACTGGCCGGAACTTGCAAAACTCAAAGCTGAGGATCATTTTGATGTGGCCCGTGATCGCTTGTTGGACATTCTGGCAGAATATCGCAGCCACGAAAACGCTAAAATGATTGTGGTCTTCGATGCGATGTATGTGCCCGGTATTGGTAAAAGTTATGCAAAATGGGATCTGCAAGTCGTCTTCACCAAAGAAGATGAAACCGCTGATAGTTACATTGAACGCCTCGCACAGGACATGAACTCGCCGCTGGTTCAGCTTGTCGTCGTTACTAGCGACCAAGCTGAACAATGGACCGTCTTCTCCCGCGGCGCCTTGCGGATCAGCTCGCGCGATTTTCTCAAAGAAGTCCAGCGCTCTGATCGAGAATTCAACCACGACACAGCAAATTACGCCGCCCATCTCGCCCGCCGCAACAGTCCGTGGAATAACGACCAGCTATTCTTGCTAGACAAAATGCGCCGGCATTTGGAGCGGCGGCCGAAGCCGAAAGAGTAGTTATGGGGATGACCCAGCCTTCTCAAATTTGATGACATTAAAAAAGGCACAGTGGACTTCAATTTTGTCCTGCCAGGATGAGCAGAACAAGAGAAGTTACTGGGTCTTTTTTTGCAATCAAACATTAGTAGCCAACAAACTTTCGGGATCAAGGTCCAGCAATTTCAGCCATTCAATATTGATCTTGTACAAGGGGATGCTTCATTGGCTAGTTAAAAATTTTATGAAAAGAAACAAAGCAGCTTCTACAAGGGCTCCTAGTAATTGGATTAACCATCGCCGTTTTGTTTTAAAGAGGCTTGGCAAAGTCTCTTTTTTGGCGTTTGAAATGACTGTAATAATGCTGGCAAGGAAGATCATGAGACATATGACGACAACTGAAAGAACTGCCCAAAGTCTTCTGTAGGAGATGAGCATACTCATGAAGGCACTAAAGGGAAGCCCGAATAGAAGTGTACTTAAAAGACAGTATGTTAAGGGACGCATGTGCAGATTAGCATTGGGGGTCAACAAAAATTCATGTTGCCGTTGAGGTAGATTCATGAATTTGCTCCTTCGTTGTGATCAATGGAAGACTGCTTGGTTAATCAATAAGCTATCACGAAATGAACGACTTGTGAAGATAGAGTCAAACTTGTTTTTACCGATATCTGAAGCATTCGAAACGCATACCGCAGAGAGACGGTAAGTGTGTCTTGTGAGCGCGCTCTTAATATCATTTGGGGAGCCAGAAACGTAACCAGTAGGCCGGTATATTCGTGTTTAGGGTTGTTGCCTTCTTGTTGATGACAAGACGCTAACAGCAGTATCGCAGGTGAGATTTATCAAATGAGAAAATGCCGGTATTAATGGGATGTATTGGTTCGCATTGCTTTGGTGACTGCAGGCTTCTCCTCAACTTGGAAGTCACTTTTCTATAGCCGGCTTAATCCTATATTTGATCGTGTGACTGGTCACCCTCCAAAAGGTTGCCATGCATCTTAAAAAAGCCTATGATAATATCATCAACTTACAAAAAGTAAGCATTATCGGTTGGGAGGCTTTTCGATGGTAGATATTGAGCATTTACAATTTGGACTGGAAACTTTTGGTGACATCGTGGCAAATGAAGACGGCAGCTTGCAAACTGCAGCAGCTTCTATTCGGCAAATTGTGCACGAGGGGAAGCTGGCCGACGACTTGGGCATTGATGTTTTTGGTGTTGGTGAGCATCATCGACCAGATTATAGTGTGTCAAGCCCGGAAACGGTTTTGGCGGCTATTTCGGCGGTCACCAAACAGGTTAAACTTGCAACAGCAGTGACTGTGCTGAGTTCCGATGATCCTGTACGAGTTTATGAGCGATTTGCGACCTTGGATGCACTGTCCAATGGGCGAGCACAAGTCATGTTGGGCCGGGGTTCATTTACTGAATCCTTCCCGTTATTTGGCTATGATTTAACCGATTATGACGACTTGTTCAACGAGAAACTGGGGTTGTATGATGCTTTGCGCAATGAAAAGGCGGTTACTTGGTCGGGCAAATTCCGAGCTGCTTTGAAAAATCAGGAAGTCTATCCTAAAACCGAAAACGGCAAACTCGAAACTTACATTGGCATCGGCGGTTCGCCGGAATCGGTGATTCGTGCTGTCAATTTTGGCTACAAAGTGATCATCGCAATCATCGGTGGTCAGGCGAGCCGGTTCAAGCCGTATATCGAGTTATATCACGCGGCGGCCAAGGAACTCGGCAAACCGGAATTTCCGATTGCCGTCCATTCCCACGGCTTCATTGCCGATGACGAAGACGAAGCCGTTGAAGTTGCGTTTAAAAATATCAAAGCCAATTTTGATCGCATTGGCTTAACGCGTGGGTGGGCGCCGATGAGTCGTGAACAGTTTGAAGGCGAAACCAAGGTCGGCTCTTTCTACGTGGGCGATCCAGAGACCGTGGCCCGACGCATGGCGGCGACCATTGACTTGCTTGATCTCGGCCGGTTTGATCTTGTTTACGGGGCTGGTAATCAAACGGCGGCACAACGTGAACGAATGATTGAGCTATATGGCACGAAAGTCATCCCGCGGGTCAAGGAAATTCTGGCAGAAAAGGCGGCGGTGAAATGATGGCTATTCAACGCGTCGGTATCATCGGTGCCGGAAAAGTCGGTATTGTCCTTGCCGGTCTAGCTTTAGATGCCGGCTATACAGTACGTATTTCCGGTTCGGGATCAGTCAAAAAAATTGCCTTAACCATTAAAACACTCGTTCCTGGCGCAATTGCGTCCGAAAATGCTGATGTTGTTGCTAACAGTGACATTATCTTGTTAGCAATTCCACTCAGTCGTTACAAGAACATTGATGCCGACTTGCTGAAGGGCAAGTTGGTGATTGATGCGATGAACTACTGGTGGGAAACAGATGGCATTCGCGAAGAAGTCTTAGACCCAAGTACGACTTCCAGTGAACAAGTTCAGACCTATTTCAAAGATGCCAAGATCGTCAAGGCATTCAATCATATGGGCTATCACAATTTGCAAGAAGAGGCGCGGCCCAAAGGCGATCCTAAACGCAAAGCACTGTTTGTGACCGGCAACGATCCCGACGCGGTTGCCACTGTGGCGGCTTTTGTCGATCATATGGGATTTGATACCGTTGTGCACAATAACTTAGCAGACGGCATCATGACTGAACCAGGTAGTCCATTGTTCGGCGCCAGTCTGCGATACGCTGAGCTTAAGGACATCATCGATCATTTTGATCAAACCGAGTTTGGCAAAGAAGTCGCAGCGCAGACCCATAAGTGATGGAATTGTTATAAAGGCAAGGCGTACGGCCTATTGAAGGCTGAGGCGTCTTGTCTTTTTGCTACTAGTGTAAATCAAAAGTTGTCTGTAAAAATCAATCATGCTATGCTGAGAGCCAATTTTAGCAAAAGCTCTTATTTGTAACCGATCTTTTCAGCGAGAGGGGGTTCACTAGTGGAAAATAAAAATAAGGATCGAGGCTTCAATTACTTGGCGATGAGTTATCGTGGCAAGCTTCGTCGGACCTTGTGGATGTTTCCTTTTGGGGTGCTGGCCATTGCATTGATTGCATGGACATCAGGCAGTGTTTTCATAACGGTGATCTTGGCTGTATTTCTAACTATTATCTGGGCGTTGCAGGTTGCTTACACCTATTTTATGGCACAACGAGAAAAGCACGACGGCGACAATCAATAATGTCAAACGGTGATGGTTATCGGTTTCATAGATAACCAAAGCGAGTCAGACAGTCAAAATGAGGTTCACTCATGAAGAAAAACCCTTCGATGGTTTTGGCAGCACAAACTAATATTACTTGGGGTAACGAGCGTTTATCTTTTTAAGCTCTATGACACGCACTTTACCTCATTTGATTTGGTCGTGTATGTGGTCGCGCTGCCAGCCACCGTTTGGATAAGTGACCAATGGCGAAGGGCTTTATCTTAAGTATGGGGAAAATGGCTGACGGCAAGCCATTCATCCAACAAAATTAAAAAGGCACAGTCAAAAGTATGCTGCTAGCAAAGAGCAACTATTTTTGGCTGTGCCTTTTTTGTTTCTGCATGGATAAATTTAAATTACTAAGACAGCTTTAAAGACGTCAGTGCCAAGGCGGAGCAATCGTAGGCCAGATGGGGCTCAGCCGTGCAAACAACACAGCGACCGGGCTTGGAGCTGATGTTGTTAGGCGACTTCGAGACCGGGCTTTGGGCTCGAAGCGCCGTCACCGCTCTAGCTTCGCGTCGCCACCCATCTGGCCGGAGATTGCGGAGTTTGGCACGGCAAAGGATTCTATAGTTTAGACCTTTACTAGATTACGCGGATTCTAATGAGTTACGAGTCCAGTACAGGAATTACGATCCGTCAGCTACAATCACGCCAGTTCAATTAAGCTTTCCGATTCAACAAGCTCTGCGTCAAGCGAATCAAATCATCCTGCGCAGCGCCTGCTGGTAGTTTTTGCAAACCGGCGATGGCCTGTTCAGTTCGTTTCTGAGCCATGGCGTAAGCTTGCTCAACGCCTTGATGGTGGATGACGAGCTGGCGCAGTTCATTCATTTCCGCATCGGTGATCTGATCTTTTTTTGCTAGCAGTGGCAAGAAAGCTTGCCGATTGCGTTGCATGGCCAGGATCAAGGGTGCAGAGTAGACGCCACTGCGAACATCTTCGCACACTGGTTTACCGAGAGTGTCGTCATCACTGGTGTAATCGAGGATGTCATCTAGTAGTTGGAAAGCAATCCCAATGTTCATGCCGATTTTTTCAGCGTTTTTAGCAAAGGTGGGACTGCTGCCGCTTTCGTAGGCACCGATGAAGCAACTGAGGGCGAAAAGTTGTCCAGTCTTACCGGAAACCTGTTTAAGATAGTCGTCGATGGTAATCTTGGTTTGGTAGCGAGTGGCCATTTGATCCAGTTCACCTTTAAGAATCTTTTCCATGCTGCCGCTGTCTTGCTGAATGCTGCGTAAGCTTGACGCATAATGCGACAGTAACTTGAAGCAGACAACGAAAAGGTAGTCGCCGGCATAGACCGCTGTGTCTGGCCCGAATTGCTTCTGGATGGTGACCTGATTGCGGCGGGTGGGCGATTTGTCAATGATGTCATCGTGAATCAAGGTCGCTGTGTGCAGGGTTTCAATGGCCGCTGCCAAGGCGATCATCTTCTCGCGATCAACGTCTTGAAACCGTGAAAAAAGCAGACAGTAAGCGGGACGCAACAGTTTGCCGCCGCCATTGATCATCTCCATGATTGCCTTGGCGACCGGTGTGTTGTTGGTCGTGATCTGTTTTTCGATCATGGCTAGCGCTGAAGCCAGCTCCGGCGCTAACGTTGGGTATTCATGCCACATGGGATGAATTTTCATGTGTAGCTCCTTTTTTGCGGCGCTTGGTTCGGTCGTAGCGCAGTCGCCGCAAGATATCGATGTGTTCAAAAAGAAAGTTGGCTGCGATGCCGACTGCGATGCCAGCAAGGATGCCCATAAAAGCAAGTACCGGCAGATAAAGCATGACAGTCCAGCTTTGGGCGATCAACGATGCCACTAAAAGCTGGCCAACATTGTGCAAAATGCCGCCGGCTGCCGAGATGCCGATCATGCTGACGCGTTTTTCACCTAATTGTTTGATGAGCAGCATGCCAAACCAAGACAAGACGGCACCAGCGCCGCTGTAAAGGAATGTTGAAAGCGTGCCGCCAAGTAGGGTGGTGAGCAAGAGACGTAGACACATTAGGATAAAACTGTCGGGGATCGACATCGTAAACAGAGAAATGATGGTAATCAGGTTTGCTAAGCCTAGTTTGGCCCCAGGTGCAAAGGCGAACGGGAACGGAATCATGCGTTCAAGGAGGCCAATAATGACCCCTTGGGCGCAGAGTAGGGCAATATAAATATATTGTCGGGTACGGTCAGCTTTATACGTGCTCATTCAGTCACCATACCCCCTGTACTTCCGCCGCCTTTGTTTGCTTTAATTTCGATGAGCAGTTTATGCGGCAAGCAGACGATGGTTTGCCCAGGCTTGGTGATGCGTCCGCGCCGGACACAGACCTGATCTTGACAGTTAGCTTCTGTGATTGCGACACTTGCATCTTTAACTTCGATTTTGTTCCAATCGCCGTCTTTAGCGCGGTAGGTGAAACGACTGGTGCCGGTATGGCCAGTCAGTCGTTTGCGGTAAACCTCATGGCCGTTATGCGTGACGACAGCTGTGAGCACACGTTGTGGTTCAGCTTGTTGCTGCTGATTCTCGTGTACCGCAAAGATGACATAAGGAATGAAGGCCGCAAGGAACAGACCGCCAACGATGATCCAATCGAAAGGCCGAATCATTTTGAGATAACGTTTGAATGTGCTGGGCTGTTTCATGCTGGTGCTCCAATCTAAACCGCTGGATAAGTTCATGTTCATGGCATGCAGTTTATGCTACGCCTGAACACGAAGGACGGGGAGCAGCTATGGCCGGAAAAGATGGTCACAACAGCTTCCCGCTCTTGAAAAAAGACTCTAGGTAAGTCCACCCAGAGCCTTTTGTGTAGACAGTTATTTAAGCGTGTCGGTACCGTACAAGGATCGCGGTGTGCCGTAACGCCATTTACCGAAGACTTTCTGGAGATAAGGGACAACCCACTTATCAAGCCCAAATGCCCGGCCAGAACCATTCATGCAGGCGAACGCCATTGGAATCATCCAGATGTTAACCCAGTAGAACATACCGCTTAAGCAGAAGACACCGACAAAGGCGATAGTCGCTGCAGAGGTCAACCATGTGAACAGGCCGGCAACCAATGCAAGGCCAATCAAGATTTCCATGATGGTCATGGCTTTTTGCATAAAGAAGGCGACTTGCTGATTTGGAATCAATGCCTTGGTGATACTGTAGTACCAGTTTGGCATCTTTTCAAAGACCATCATTGGATCGTTTCCATACTGATAGGACAGTGAGAAGACAGTCTTCGTTGCCTTTGCTGCACCGGCAGCAGCGCCGGTTGCTGCACTGGTTGCGTCGGCACCAGCAGCAGAAGCACCACTGGTTGCGGCTGGCTGCAGCCACGTGAACGGCAGACGCAGTTTATCAATGAACCATGATTCCTTGCCTTGAATCTTTGGCCAGCAATCAATCAACCACATGGCACCCAACGTGAGGCGGGCAGGAAGTGTCCACAAAACGTTACCTTGCCGAGACAGATGGCCGCGGAACATGTTACGGCCGTTACGTGTCCGGAAGAATTCGTGCATGAAGTACTGGAATAAATAATAACCGGAATAAACTTGGATGAAGTAGAGCATGTTGACCAAATGCTTCATCAACATCGCAAAGAAGCCGGAAAGATGGAGCCACCCCATGATGTTAGCAACGCCATACTTAGAACCGAGACTGACCATGAAGCCAGAATAGTTCGCTTTGTATTCAACTTGTTGTTTGTTTTCAAGCTTAGCTTCAATATTGGTCAAAGCAGTCAGCGCAGTGGCTTCAGCACCTTGAACAATTTGCGGTTGGCCTTTGCCAGTACCGTCTTGATCAACTAAGGAAACATCCCCAACAACATAAATGCTTGGATCGTCTTGGGATTCCATGTTGTTCTTTACTAAGATCCGGCCAGCCCGGCCTTGCTTCAAACCGAAGTCCTTCGCTTGGTCAGTTGCCTTAACCCCAGCCGTCCATACCAAGGTGCAGGTTGGGAAAGTTGAGCCGTCTTTCAAATCAACATGGTCTTCATGCACACCGACAACGCCAGTGTTCTTCATGACCTTGATGCCACGCTTTTCCATATAACGTTCAGCTTTATCGGCATCTGAACGATCCAGCATGTTCATAATGGTCGGAGCCATTTCCATCAAGCTGAATTGGATTTCATTTGGATCAAGTTTGTACTGTTTTGCCAGTGTGTCGCGCCAGTCACGCAGTTCACCGATTGTTTCTGTCCCAGTAAAACCGGAACCAACAATCACAATGGACAACAATGCCTTGCGTTTTGCTGGATCGTGTTCCTCAGAACCGCGGCGAACGACATCTTCAATGTGCCGCTTCAGCCGAATCGCGTCTTCCCACTTACCCAAAGTGAAACCGTGTTCGGCAACGCCCGGTGTGCCAAAGTCATTTGGCTGCGAACCGATGCCTAAGATCACGTAATCATAAGGGAAGCTGCCATTTTCCGTGACAACTTCTTTCTTATCACGATCAATGCCTGTCACGTTATCTGTCACAACCTTGACGTTCTTACGCCGGTTGAACAGGCGCTGCAAATCATATTGAATCGCATCTTCCGGAACACGATCCGCTGCGATTTCATGCAGCTCAGTGACATAGGTGAAGTACGAGTGGCGATCGATCAGCGTGATCGTCACGTCTTTATTGCGTTTGTAGTGCTTGGCCAGGTGCTTTGTCGCATATACCCCGGCAAACCCCGCGCCAACCACGACGATATTGGTTTTCGCCATGCATAACACTCCTTACCATTTGCTTTACCATACTATTCACAAGTATGTGTCTAAGCCATTATAGCCTTTAATTTTACTTAATGTCTAACGTTCCGGACGTCTTTTTCTAAATCCGAACATTTTTGTGTAAAAAAACACAGAAATCCGGTCTACGTCGCGATATTAGAAAATGAGAAAGCGCTTATAATACCCGTAATAAGTTGATTTTTTCTAAGTGACTAGCTAAACTAATTATGTGATTGAAAACACAATATCGCAGTAACTAACTGCAAAAGGGGTAAATGTCATGAAGTTAAGTAAAGTTGTGACGGGGACAGCCGTTGTTGCACTGTCTGCTTTAGTTTTAAGTGCATGTGGCAGCAGTAGTTCCAGCAGTAAAAATTCAACAAGCAGTAAAGCATCTAGCAGCAAAGTGGTTAAGAAATCATCATCACAGAAACAGGTTGCTGGCGGTGCACTGAAAGATGGCACCTATAAGTTGGATGAAACCGGCTATGATCATGGCTATAAAGTACAAATGGCGATGACCGTTAAAGATGGCAAGATTACTTCTACTAAATATGATTACGTCGACAAAGACGGCAAGTCCAAGACAAAGGATGCCGCTTATGAAAAGGCAATGAAGGCCAAGGTTAAAGTTGGCCCGAAGGAATACATCCCAGAATTGAACAAGTCCTTCCAAAAGAATGGAACCAACGTTGGCGCTATTGATGTTATCTCTGGTGCGACTGATTCCAGTATGACCTTTAAGAACTATGCACAGCAATTGATCCAAGCTGCACAAGCTGGCGATACAAAGACAATCGAAGTTAACAACACCGGCAAGATGCAGGACGGGACCTACACACTTGAAGAAAAGAACTACTTCAACGGTTATCGTGTCACCTTCTCCATCACAGTTAAGGATGGCAAGATCACAGAGAGCAACTACGACAACATCAACAAAGATGGCAAGTCCAAGACGCTTGATACGAAGTACGAAGCAAATATGAAGAAGGTCAACAAAGTCGGCCCTAAGGAATACATTCCTGAACTGAATAAGTCACTGGTTGCTAAACAGTCACCAGCCAAGGTTGATGTTGTTTCCGGTGCGACCCACAGTTCCGATACCTTCATCTTGTATGCTGACCAACTTGTCAATGCTGCTCAAAATGGCAACACTAACAAGATTGAAGTCGACAATATTGTTTATAACAACTAATGTGATGTCACACTTTTGTGACGTTCGGTGATGCAATCGGTCTAGTACGATTGCTCAACCAAGTAAGAACTTGTTCAGAACTTTTTTGAACAGGTTCTTTTCTTATGCCGCAAAGTCCCTATATAATGACAGAGCGCGAGCAGGTTTCAAAGTCTGCGGACGTTTGGAGGAAAATGATGAAGAAACGATTTGTAGTCGTTCTGCTGATGTTACTGGCATTAGTCGCAACGGCCTGTGCCGGCAAAACGGCAGCAAAGCGCACGTTAGTCGAAGGCGATCCGTATTCGGATACCCAGTTTCTAATGGGAACCGTGGTGACGGTGAAAATCTATGACAAGGACAAGCAAGGTGCTTTGGATGCGGCGTTTGCCCGCGTCCAACAATTGGCTGATGAGTTGACGGTCAATCAAAAAGGATCAGAGGTGGATGCGGTTAACAAAAATGCTGGCATCAAACCTGTGCACGTGACCCCCAGTGTTTATCGTGTCATCGCTGCTGCCAAACATTACAGCGAAAATTCCGAGGGTGCTTTTGATTTGGCAATCGGTCCGATTACCAGTCTCTGGCACATAGGCTTTGCGGATGCTCGAAAGCCAGCACAAAGTGAAATTGATGAGCGTCTGCCTTTGGTGCATTATCCGGATGTGGTTTTGAATGCCAAGAAGCAAACCGTTTATCTCAAGAAAAAGGGCATGGCGATTGATCTCGGCGGGATTGCAAAAGGGTTTATTACGGATGAAGTTGTTAAAACCCTCAAGGCCAAGAAAGTGACCACCGCGATCATCGACTTGGGCGGTAATATTTATGTGATGGGCAAGAGCCCAAAGAATGTGAAAAAAGATTGGAACGTCGGCATTCAAGATCCGAAGAAGCCGCGCGGGACAGCTATCGGCACACTGCCAGCTAGCAACATGACGGTCGTGACCTCTGGTATTTATGAACGGTATCTCAAGGTCGATGGGAAAATCTATATGCATTTGATGAATCCTAAAACCGGCTATCCGTTCGACAATAACTTAATGGGCGTTTCCATTGTGACCAAAAAGAGTGTCGATGGCGATGCCTTGTCAACCGCAACATTTGACAAGGGCTTAGCTGGTGGGATGGCCTATATTGAAAAGCTGAAGTATGCCGATGCTATTTTTATTACGAAAGATAAAAAGGTTTATGTCAGCTCAGGGTTGAAGGACAAGTTTAAGCTTTTGAAGGATTCAGGCTATACACTTGCGACGTTAAAAAAATAAGGGGGTAGTTTATGCCGTTGTCGGTATTTTTTGAGCTCGTTGAAATTCGCACGAAACTTGCGAGTATCTTGCCGTTTGCGATTGGCACTTTATTTGCGGTGACGTATTTTCACACTTTTAATGCCGTGAATACGATCCTGTTTTTTATGGCGATGCTGCTTTTTGACATGATGACCACTGCACTTAACAATTTGATGGATTATCGTAAGGCTAAAGATACACATTATCAAACAACCACCAATATCATTGGTCGGGCAAATTTAGCGCCCAAGCTGGTAGAAAAAATGATTATCGGTATGCTGATTGTCGCCTCATTGATCGGCTTGGTGCTGGTTTGGCGGACAGATTGGCTACTATTATTGATGGGCATGGCCTGTTTTGCCATTGGCATTTTGTATACATGGGGACCGTTACCGTTGTCACGGCTGCCGCTTGGTGAAATCTTCTCTGGTATCGTTATGGGACTGGGCATTCCAGTGATTGCCACGTATGTCAATATTGCACCGGGTCGATTGCTGGCACTGGATCTTGGGTGGCCGAATGTTGTCTTGCGCGGGGACTTTATTGCCATCATTGCATTAGGGCTGGCTTGCGTGACGCCTATGGCAACCATTGCTAATATTATGTTAGCCAATAACATGTCGGATCTTGATGAGGACCAGCGTAATCACCGGCACACTTTGCCGATGTATTTGGGTAGCTGGTGGTCGCCACGCGTGTATGCGCTGCTGGCGTATGTTGGGTTTTTAGCCATTATTTTTGGCGTCATTTTTGGTGCATTGCCAGCTTGGACGTTGGTGATAGAACTTGCTTGGCCGCTTGTGATCAAAAATGTCCACCGATTCATTCGTGACCCCAGCAAACAGCGTACTTTTCATACTGCGGTCATCAATCTCGTTATTGAAAATGGTTTACTGGTCTTGGGCTTGGGAATGGGGGCGATCCTATGAGCGAACCATATCATCGGTTAACTTGGCCACTTTTTCTGGAATTTATTCGATTACCCGCTAAGGCGGCTAGCATGTTGCCATTTGTGCTGGGCATTAGCTATGCAGGCTGGGCATTTCAGCAATTTTCATGGGTCAACAGCCTGATCTATGGGCTTGCGCAGTTAGCGATTGCCTTGTTTGTGACTGGTTTTAACAATGTTCAGGATTATTTTAAAGCCAAAGATCAAAGCTATCAGCAACGGCAAAATATTATTGGCCGTGAGCACCTGTCACCGTGGGGGATGCTCGCCTTGACCATCGTGATTTTGCTGGTGAGTGTCATATTAGGCATCATTTTGGTCATGCGCACCAACCTTAGTCTGCTCGTGATCGGCGCGATTGGTGTTGGTGTGGCTATTCTGTATACCTTTGGACCGGTTCCTTTGTCCCGCCTGCCCCTGGGTGAGTTGTTAGCCGGTTTTGTGGAAGGTTATGGTACTTTCATCATTGCTGTGCTGATCAACATGCCCGCCCCAAGTCCGCTTAATTTGATGTTGGGACGGCGCACCTTCACCTTTTCATTTGATCTAGGCTGGCTCCTGCAACTTTTACTCGCGGCTTTGCCAGTTATCATTCTAAATGCCGCCGTGATGTTTGCTGACAACATTGCCGACATGGATCAAGATATCAAAAATCAGCGCTTCACCTTGCCATACTTCCTAGGCCGCAAACGCGCCTTGCAATGGTACCGCCTCATCCCGTTCATCACTTTCGCTGCGCTGATTCTAGGTGTCCTAACCCGCGCGTTACCATTTTGGAGCCTGCTAGTGCTAGCAACTTGGCCGCTAGTACGCAATAATACTCGCCGTTACACAAGCAAGCCAAGTAAAGATAAAACCTTTATTTTCACGATTCAATCATTATTAACTGTTGGTGGTACGTTGTTGCTGACGCTGTGGTTGGGTATTCTTTTTTGACTTCTCATGGATTATTGATTGCGATTTTAAAGACCATAGTGCCAAGGCGAAGCAATCGTAGGCCAGATGGGGCTCAGCCGTGCAAACAACACAGCGACCGGGCTTTGGAGCTGATGTTGTTAGGCGACGTCGAGACCGCGGGCTTTGTGGGCTCGAAGCGCTGTCTCCGCTCTAGCTACGCGTCGCCACCCCAGCTGGCCGAAGATTGCGGAGTTTGGCACGGCAAGAAAACTTTTCGCCTAGGATCTTCCTACGATTATTCGGGATTGAATGAAGCCCAAGTTCTACGAAGAAATTATGGCTCACCCTCACTGCTTGCCATCTCCCCATAATCTTGGTAAGATATTGGACGTGACTGGAGGGAACATGATGACAGCTAAGAAAGTAGCACTTGCTTGCTCGGTTTGTGGGCAACGGAATTATTTTGTTCCCGAAAACCCAAAACGAACAGAACGATTAACCTTAAAAAAATTTTGTAAACACTGTGGCCGGGTAACGGTCCATCAAGAGACAAAGTAAACATGGAAGGAGCAGAATGATGAAATTTATCAAAAGTGTTTTCGCAGAAATGAAAGCCGTCACTTGGCCGACTGCTCGGCAAACGCGGCGTGATACCTTCACCGTCATCATGACTTCCATTATCTTTGCCATTTATTTTGCGGCAGTTGATTGGGTCATTAACATGATCTTTCAGGCTTTCCTATACTGATGCCTGACAAACCGCCAATTTTTTGGTATACTCTTGTCAGTGCAAAAACCGCCTTCGATGACGGTTTTTTATTTTGACTCAAAACACTTAAAGGAGACGCATTATGGCTGAAACAGTTACATCGGCAGAAAAACGCTGGTACGTGTTGCATACTTATTCCGGTTACGAGAATAAGGTGAAGACCAACCTTGAACAGCGGACTAGCAGTATGAACATGGACGATTATATTTTCCGTGTGGTTGTGCCTGAAGAAGAAGAACATGAACAAAAGAATGGTAAAGAGAAGATCGAAATGAAAAAGACCTTCCCTGGTTACGTGTTGGTTGAAATGGTGATGACTGATCAATCATGGTTCGTTGTTCGTAACACACCGGGTGTGACCGGCTTTGTCGGTTCTCACGGCGCTGGCTCTAAGCCTGCACCACTATTGCCTGAAGAAGTTGCCAATGTTTTGCATTCTATGGGTATGAGTACCCGTCACAATGACGTTGAATTCGATGTTGGCGAACCAGTGACGATTATTGATGGTGCCTTCACCGGTATGCACGGTAAAGTCACGGCAGTTGATAAGGAAAAGATGAAGTTGAAAGTTGTCACCGAAATGTTCGACCGCGAAGTTACCGCGGAACTGGATTTCGATCAAGTCGACAAGCTGTAGGCTTAGCTCATGAGCGGCTGGTTCTGGATCGTTGCGGCCATTGGTCTTGTCGTGGTTGTAGGCGGTCTGGCAGATTATTTGTTGCTGGCACGGCCGGGGTATCAACCGGTTCCGCTGGTGATGGATCCGGTACCTACTTTGTTTATTCCTGGGCACCTTGGCACACGCTATTCGTTTGGGCATATGCTCTGGCGGCTCCAGCGCCGTTATGGACTCAGCAAAGATGTTGTAGCGATTGTTGCGCCAGATGGCAAGGTGCATTTGCGTGGGCAGCTTAACCTAAATCATCATGCAGCAGTTCAAGTGTTGTTCACAGATAAGGCGGTGCGTCCAGCAGCTCAGTTGCATGGCTTGGAAAAGGTGATCACAGCGTTGCAAACGCAACAGGCGTTTGCAGAGGTGAACATTGTCGGCCATTCGATGGGTGGTGTCACAGCTGTCCTATATCTTTTGAGCAAGCCGACAGTGCCTGTCGCCAATCTAGTCACGATTGCTGCGCCGATGAATGATTTAGAGGTGGCGCAACGATCACCAATCTTAAATTGGCGGTTGACCCGCACCGGGCCGGAACATGCTGCACCGATTTATCAACAGTTTCAAAAGACAATTGGTAATTTACCGGCAAATCTGCGGTGGCTGAATATCGCTGGCGATTTACTAATTGGCGGCCGCCATGATGGTGAAGTGGCGATCAATAGCAGTTTTGCAATTCGCTATTTGGTCAAAGACCGCATCAAAGATTATACCGAGGTCGTGATCCGCGGCCCGCGGGCTGCACACAGCCTGTTGCATGAAAATCGGCTTGTCGATCACGACATTGTTGAATATTTATGGCAGCGGCAGCGTGATTTTTAGTGCTGCTGGTCACGTCACAAAAGTGGGAGGAAACTAAATGGCACAAATCTATGTCGCCGCACCATTCTTTGATGCGGCTCAAACAAAGCGACTTGATCAAGTCTTGGCAGCATTGCAGGTCAACAAGTCGGTGACCGGTGTTTTCTCACCCCGCGATGATACTAATAAAGCTAAATTGGAAGAAAATTCACCAGGCTGGCAGCGTCAGGTCTTTGGTGAAGACATTCAAGGCTTGCATCAGGCGACAACCATGGTGGCTATCCTAGATTATGTTGGCGATACGCCTGATCCTGGCACGGCTTTTGAAATCGGGTACGCCTATGCGCATCATATGCCGATCGTCGCCGTTCAAGTTGGCAAGATGCCAATGAACCTGATGTTAGCTGGCTCGATCACTTGTTTCGTTCAAGAAATTGCCGAGCTCAAGACGCTAGATTTAGCACATGTGCTGGTTCGACCATATGTTGGTCCGGTTTTCTAACTTGAACACATAGGAATCGTCGGAGACGTTTTTGCTCTGACGATTTTTTAATTTGCTCAGGATTTTCTGGAAAAGGCGAACGCACTGTCGGCCACCAGTTACCGTCATCTAACCAGTTGTTATTGTTAAATCTATATCTTGATATAAGCTTCATGAGGATATACCATATCTTGTATACAGGAGGTACGGATATGCAAGTTATGACGAAACCAATCACCTTGGCACCAGCTTTTATTGCCGAGGTTAAAAAAGAAATAAAACCACATTGGGGTGAACTTGGCTGGGTCACTTATAAACGTACTTATGCTCGGTGGCTGCCAGATGCTCAACGCACTGAAAACTGGGACGAAACCGTCAAGCGCGTGGTTGAAGGTAACATTAACCTTGATCCGCGCCTACATACAGCGAATCCTGATCCCAAGGTCGTTGAAACATTGCAAAAAGAAGCACGGAATCTTTTTAAACTGATTTATGGTTTGGCGGGCACACCTTCAGGCCGTAATTTGTGGATTTCCGGAACAGATTATCAAAAGCGCAATGGCGATGCCTTGAACAATTGCTGGTTCATCGCCATTCGCCCGCAACCTTATGGCCAATCACACATTGTGCCTGAAGATTATCCCGCCTCGCAGCCGGCTGTGTCGATGCCATACTCCTTCATGTTTGATGAACTGATGAAGGGCGGCGGCGTTGGGTTTTCGGTGACAAAGGATAATATTGCAAAGCTGCCACCTGTTGCGACCAAGCTTGAGTTGACGGTTGTGATTGGCCGCAATAGCGCGAGTTATGCTGATTCTTTGAAAATGGGTGCGGTTGACCGTGACGAGTGGGAAAAAGCACATGCCGGTGAACAGGCTGATCATTGTGCCTTGCCAGATACGCGAGAAGGTTGGGTGTTAGCCAACGCGAAAGTGATCGACCATCATTTTGCCGCGACTAATCCAAGCGGTCAGACAAAACTGGTTTTAGATATCACCAACATTCGGCCAAAGGGTGCACGAATTCACGGTTTTGGCGGTACTGCCTCTGGACCGATGCCATTGATTGAGATGTTATTGGATATCAATAAGTTGCTCAATGCTCGCGTTGGCCAACACTTGACGGCGGTGGATGCGACTGATATTGGTAATTTGATCGGTAAAACAGTCGTTGCTGGCAATGTTCGGCGCTCCGCTGAAATGTCACTCGGCTCAGCAGACGATGACGATTTTATCACGATGAAGCAGGATCAAAAGCAGCTTTATCATCATCGTTGGGCGTCGAACAATAGTGTTGCGATCAATACACAATTCGATGCTTACTCGCCGATTGCCCACGCCATTGCCAAAAATGGCGAACCGGGGATTGTGAATCTTGAACTGTCACGGCGGTTTGGTCGGATTGCTGATGGCGAAAATGCGGAAAATGATCCTGATGTTGAGGGTACCAACCCTTGTGGTGAGATTTCCTTGGCCAATGGAGAACCTTGCAATCTGTTTGAAGTCTTTCCAGTTGTTGCAGTTGAGCAAGGATGGAAGCTGAAACAGGCCTTCACATTGGCAGCACGATTCGCCAAGCGGGTGACCTTTAGTCATTATGACTGGCAGGTTTCGCGTGATATCATCAAGAAGAATCGGCGTATCGGTGTTTCCATGTCTGGTATTCAAGACTGGTTCCTGAATGACTTTGGCCGGCGGGTTGTGAGCGGGTTTGAGTCAGTCGTTGATCCGCAAACTGGCAAAATGGTCCAGAAACCGATTTACGATCCGGAAATTAAACAAGCCGTTGATGGCTTGTATCACACTGTGGTCAATGCCGATCAGGCTTACTCAGATGCTTTGGGCTGCGAACCGTCGCGAAAACATACAACGGTTAAACCTTCAGGGACGGTGGCGAAACTTGCCGGCGTTTCAGAAGGGATGCATTTCCATTATGCTGGTTATCTGATTCAGCGCATTCGGTTCCAAGGCAACGATCCGTTGTTGCCAGCTCTGCAGGCATGCGGTTATCACATTGAACCAGATGTTTACACGAAAGGCACGATGGTGGTTGAATTCCCAATTCGCGCCGCCCACGCTGATGATCCTGCCTTTGCCTCAGCCGGAACGGTGTCAATTGCTGAACAGATTGCCACGCAAGCATTTTTGCAGACGTACTGGTCTGACAACGCGGTCAGTTGCACGGTCACCTTCCAACCAAAAGAAGCCGATCAAATTGCTGGTTTGCTTTTTCAGTTTCGCCATGTCATTAAGTCGACGTCGATGTTGCCCTACGTAGGTGCTGGTTTCAAACAGGCACCTAAGGAACCCATTGATGTCAAAACTTACAAGCAAAAATGTGCCGCAATTCATGGTTCCGTTGCAGCTGTCTTTGCGGTTCAAAACGCGGATCATGATCAAAAGGACCTTGAGCTCGTTGATCAAACCGATTGTGCCGGTGGCGCTTGCCCAATTAAATAAAAAAGTGTGGAGGAGTTTATTTTGAAAAAAGTTTTACGTTCATTAGTGGTCTTTTTCGTTGCAATGTTTGTGCTGGCAGGGTGCAGCAGTTCTGGAAATGCGGCCAAAAGCAGCAGCAAGTCTAACCAGATTGTAGTGACTTATCAGTTGAAACAAAATGGCAAGGCTTTTGCCAAGAAAACGATTGAGCAGCCTAAAAAGTCGGTTGTCATGACTGGCTTGAAAAAAGGCTGGACAGTGAAGGCTTCTAAAGGTTTTATTACCGAAATTGCTGGCAAAAAGCAAAATGTTGCCAAAAAGACTTACTGGCTCTACACGATTAATGGCAAGATGCCCCAAAAAGGAGCGACAGAACAACCGGTCAAGAATCACGATAAAGTGGTGTTTGACCTGAGTGTCACCAAATGAAGCCGCAGCCATCAGTAACAAAGCCATCGCCTGTTCGGGCGGTGGCTTTGCTTGGTCTATTGACCGCTTTATGTACGGTTTTGCGGATTGTTAAAGTCCCTATTCCGAATGTGCAGCCTGTCACTGATATTTTAATGATTGTTACGCTGTTGCTCGGCTTTCGCTGGGGCTTCAGTTTGACCATGAGCACCTTGATCGTGTCCAATTTATTTCTTGGCTTTGGACTCTGGACACTGCCGCAGATTGTCGCTTATGCGTGCTGCATGGTAATTGTGATTGTTATGGTAACTATTTTGCCAGTTATTCGTCGCCGAATTTGGCTGCAAATCGGTCTTGCCGGCTTGCTAGGGTATCTATACGGCTTCATTGTCAGTTTAGGCATGGCGGTGATTGGCAGTTTGAATGGTCTCGGCTTTTGGGCGTACTATGTGAGTGGGTTACCGTTTGACACGTATCATGCCATCGGTAATCTAGTTTTTTACCCGATCGTACTCGCCATTTTACGGCAGGGCTTGCAACGTTTTGATCGAGGAGGCGCACATTTTGAAACTTTACACAAAAGTCGGTGACCATGGTGCCACTAAACAGATTAACGGGAAAAAGGTACCGAAGTTTTCTCCGCAGATTGTTGCATTAGGTGCCTAGATTGCAATAATAAAGTTACCACCTAGAAAGAGGCTTGCTCACTGCTTGAACTGGGGTTTGCCAACGGAGACATTTTCTAGGTTTGTTATTGATAAGCGCTGTGGCTTGTTGAATATCGGTCTCTGAAACCTGATCAAACTGTGTTCCCTTCGGGAAATAGTAGCGAAGTTCTCGATTGAACCGTTCATTTGTGCCCCGTTCATTCGGGTGATAGGCGTGGCAAAAGTAAACCGGTATCCGATAGCGCTTTGTAAGCGCCTGATCGCAGGAAAACTCTTTACCGTGATCAACCGTCACTGATCGAACCGGACCCGGAAAGTCCACCATCAGTCTTGCAAATCCCTTGAGAACAGCATTTTGTGATAAGTTTTCAAGCTTAGTTGTCGCCATTAAACGTGTCACCCGATCGACAATGGTCAAAACAGCAGCCTTTGACCCGCGACCACCGCGAACTGTATCCATCTCTAAATGTCCTTTTTCGGTTCGCCGATTAGCTGACTCACTGCGAATCTCAATTGAGGTGCCTACTGCTTGGTTATAGCGCGACCGAAGGTCTTGTCTTCTTTTATGACGTTTACCGTGATCAAAGAGTTGGCTTGGCTGAAAATCGACTTGTCTTTGATAAATCCAGTGGTAAATCGTGTGTGGCGCACAGTGAACGGCATAACCGACCATTTCAGGGGACCAACCTAGGTTTAGCTTCTCAGTTACCATCCGCTTCAACTTAGGCGTTAAAATCGAGTGCCGACCACAACGATGCCGACAAGTATCGGCATGATCCTGAGCTATAATGGCGCAGTAATCACCTTCAGGGCAACGGTGAAGCTCATGCCTAATAGAAATACGAGAGCGGCCTAAGGTCGCGGCGATGTATTGAATCGTGTGGTGTTGCATCAGTTCTATCTGAGATCGTTCAATTAAGGTTATAATGGCCATGGGACCTGTCCTTCTCTCTAGATGGTATGTTATGCAAACACCATTTTAGCAAGAACGGACAGGTCTTTTTTCACATTTTCTGGGTGGTAACTTTAATTATGCAATCTAGGGGTGATTTAGACGAGCTTGATTCATGGCTGGGCTATGTTGCCTCGCAGGCCAAAGCCACGCCTGGTTTTGACTGGTTGGCCGAAGATCTCGAAGCTCGGCAGCGCGAGTTGTACGAGCTATTGGCCGATGTTGCGGTGCCCCGACACCAAACGATTACCGCTGATCACGTACAGGGATTGGAAGCCGCGATTGATAAAATGATGGCAGTGGTTCCGAAGATCACAGCATTTGTACTACCTGGCGGCCATCCGCTGGCGGCAGCCTTACAATATGGTCGAGCAGTAGCCCGCCGCGCCGAGCGATCATTGGATCAGCTGGATGCTGAGAGTCAACCGCTTGATTCCGTGATCTTACAATACAGCAATCGCTTGTCCGACTATCTGTTCGCACTGGCGCGGTACGTGAACTATAGAGCCGGAGTGGATGAGGTAAAAAGCAAGTGAGGTGCAAAATAAAAAGCCTTGATTCGAGGATAGCAAACGTTAGATACTATCGGATTCAAGGCTTTTTGTTTTCCGAAAAATGTCACGCCTATCGCTGCCAAAAAGTAGTCGCATCTTTCTTTTGGTCAATCGTGTAGGCGATGAGGTCGCGGATCAACTGGTCGTCTAGTGGTTTGTGCCATGGAAAGCGAATGATTTGGCTATGGTCGTAACCGGCTTTGTCGATTTGCGGGATGAAACGCGTCATGGTTTGTGGTTCGATGGCCACAGCAAGGTGCTTTTTGGACGGATTAAAGCCCATAATAAACGTACCATGGTCAGTGAACATGGGCTGATTCCACTTGAATTCGAGCTTGAGTTGCGGGAATTGTGCCTGAATGTTAGCAAAAAGTGATTCGACTCGGGTTAAATCATCAGGCGTGGGGATGCGTTGGTACCATTCAGCAAGTGAGCCCATTAGATCTTCTCCTTTAGCGATGCAGGTAACAATTTCAACAAGCCTTGTTGTTCAAACCAGTAGCCGATGCGCAGGAGCTGATCTTCACGGCCTTTGGCGGCGGTGAATTGGATGCCCAGTGGTAAGCCTTCAGGTGAGATGGCGGTCGGCAAGCTGATTGCGGGCGCACCGGTTAGATTGGCTTGCTGCGTGAATGGCGAATATTCAAGACTGGGTTCAAAAAGATCCCAAATCAGCGCTTGTTGTTCCTGCGGTGCCAGCTCAGCGGCGTGTTGCATTTTAGCAACGATGGCCGGCGATTGTAAAACGGCATCGATGCGGGGCGCTGTTTTGGCTGTTGTTGGACTCAGCAGCAAGTCGTAGCTCTCATGAAAATGGTTGTATGCTTCTGCGGCGCGATCCCACGCACCAAGTGAGAGACTGTAGTCTGCTGCAGAGGTGTGCAAGCCGGCCTGATAGATCACCCAAGTTATCAACTCCATGTCGGCAGCGGTGGCCTGCTTGCCAGTTTGGGCGGCAAATGCCTGAAACATGGCCGCAGTTTCGCCGCCGTTCATCATGTAGTACGCCTTCATTAAAGCAGTACCGTCAACATCAGGGGCAGCCGCAACGACTTGGTGTCCTGCTGCTCGCAACGCATCCGCCGCGGTTTCGACGGCTTTAACAGCGGTGTCACTGACAGGGGTGCCAACAGGCGATGTTGTGGTGTAAGCAATCTTCAGTGGTCGTGTATCGCCAACGAGATCTAAGCGTAATGGGGGCGCGATGAAAGGAGCAGCTAGCTGGGTTGTGGCAAGCCCACGAAGTAGCGCTGCTGTATCGGCCATGGTTTTCGTCAAGGCGAAGTTGATGGATGCTCCTTGCCAGCCACGCCACTCACCAGGTCCGGTTGGCACGCGGCCACGGGTTGGCTTCAAACCGATCAAGCCGGAAAAAGAAGCGGGAATGCGGATCGAACCGCCACCATCAGAACCGGTTGCCAGCGGACTAATACCTGAAGCCACAACTGCTGCTGCGCCACCGGAAGAGCCACCTGGCGAATAGTCGCGGTTCCACGGATTACGGGCGGGGCCATAAAGTTCTGCGTCTGTGATGTTTTTAAAACCAAATTCCGGTACATTACTTTGACCAACGATGATGAAGCCTAGCCGTTGCAAGGCCTTAACAAAGTTATTGGTGTGTTCGGACTTGGCTTTGGCGAAGAAGCGACTGCCAAAAGTTGCTGGAGCGCCAGCAAAGTCTTGACCCAAGCCTTTCAGGATCAACGGCACGCCGAAAAACGGTTGACCGTGATCTTCCAGTTGATTGGCGTCCTGCTTGGCTGCTTCAAAACGGGTCCAGGTAATGGCATTGAGCGCTGGGTTTAATGCCGTCATTTTCTCACGAGTACTATCAATCAATTCTTCTGGAGACAGCACCCCGGCGCGAATAGCAGCGGCTTGATCAAGTGCAGATTTTTGCATCGTGAACCTCCCCTTTAAAAATTTTTAGGCTTTCCTTACTATGGTTATCTTTGACAACTATCTTACATTCACGGTAACCTTTTGTTAAAGTTAATTGCCCGCACGCTTACACGTTTGGGGGATACTTAAGCGCATATGCTAGCACGTTCAACAACCTCATCATACATGATCACGGAAAGAATGGGTGTATCAAGCTCATTTTTCTATTGTCCTCATGGTGGCGGTTTCTTGGCCTGCCAGCGTATCTTATAGGAGAATAAGCATGCTAAAGAAGACGATGTCGGGGCATGGCGCCTCGACCCAAGAAAAAACGGCAGCATTGACGCGCTACAGTCAAATGAGCGATCAAGCAGTCTACCAAGCATTGAAAACCAATCCAGATGGTTTGAGCAGTACCGAAGCTGCGGATCGCTTAGAAGCAGTCGGCGCGAATACTGTTGTGACCCAACATCCGCGCCCATGGTATTTGATTTTACTTTCGGCTTTTAATGAACCTTTTGTCTGGGTGTTGGTCTTTTTGGTGGCAGTATCGACTGCGACAGCTGACTATGATGGCGCGATGATGATGAGTCTGATGATTGTGCTGTCGGTGACGATTCATTTTTGGCAAGAATACCGCTCTCAAAAAGCTAGCCATGCCTTGGCTGCCTTGATTGCGAACACAACAGCGGTGACGCGTGATGGTCAGACGCAGGAACGGCCGATGGATGACGTCGTGCCAGGGGATGTCGTTCAGCTTGCCACTGGGGATATGATCCCGGCCGATGCCTATTTAGTGGCCACCCACGATCTATTTATTAACCAGTCTTCGTTCACCGGCGAAGCGATGCCAGTGGAAAAGCGCGCTGAAGTCTACGAACAGGATGCTGATATTAGTGTCTTTGACTATCCTAATTTAGTTTTTATGGGCACAGACGTTATTTCCGGTTCTGGGACTGCGGTTATTTTGAAGACTGGGGATGCGACGTACTTTGGTGATATGGCCAGTCAGATTAGCGGCAAAACGGATCCGACCAGTTTTGAGCGCGGTATGCGAGCCATCAGTCGGTTGTTGATCGGGATGATGCTCGTGCTCGTACCAGTCGTATTTGTCATCAATGGCGTGACGAAGCAGGATTGGTCACAAGCTTTCTACTTCGCAATAGCAGTGGCCGTTGGACTCACGCCGGAAATGTTGCCAATGATTGTCAACAGCAACTTAGCAAAAGGCGCCTTGGCGATGTCGAAGCGGAAAGTAATCGTTAAAAGACTACATGCCATTCAAAATTTGGGCGCCATTGATACGCTTTTTACCGATAAAACTGGCACGATCACTGAGGACCGGGTTGTGGTGATGCGGTATGTGGATGCCACCGGCAAAACCGATCCAGCAGTGCTGCGGTTGGCTTATATGAATGCTAATTATCAAACCGGTTGGCACAATCTCATGGATACAGCCGTGGTTGATTATGTGAAAGAACATCACGACGAAATTGTGGACTTGCCAGCGGGATTAGAAAAAATTGATGAAATTCCGTTTGATTTTGAACGCCGGCGACTGACAGTGGTGGTAGCCAATCACGACCACCAATGGATGATCACAAAAGGTGCCTTTGAAGAAATGTTGGCGGTCTGTGATCAGGTTCAGCTTCATGGTGAGATCCTACCGTTAACTGACGAACGCAAACGTCAGCTTGAGCAAACCAATGCCATGATGAGTGGGCAAGGCATGCGCATGATTGTGGTTGCCTATCGTACGGATGTCCATGAACAACGCATTTACACGACTGATGATGAGCAACATATGGTCATGGCAGGCTTTTTAGGCTTTCTCGATCCCGCCAAGCCAGACGCCAAAGAAGCGGTCAGCTTGCTGCATGCCCATGGTGTTCGGGTGAAAGTGCTGACAGGTGACAATGCGATCATCACGCAACACGTAGCCGAAGAAGTCGGGATTCCTGAGCAAGCAGTGATCAGCGGCAATGAAGTGGATGCCATGACCGATAATGATTTGCTCGAAGCTGTTGAAACCACTGATCTTTTCGTGAAACTGAGTCCGATGCAGAAAGCCCGCATCATCAAAACAACTCAAGGGGCTGGGCATACGGTAGGGTATATGGGTGACGGCATCAATGACACCGCCGCTTTGCGTGAAGCCGATGTCGGTATCAGCGTCGATACCGCGGCGGATATTACCAAGGATGTCAGTGGCATTATTTTGCTTGAAAAGAGTCTGCTGGTGTTGGAAGACGGTATTGTTGAGGGTCGTCGCGTTTATGCTAATGCCATGAAGTACATTAAAATGACGATCGCCTCTAACTTTGGGAACGCGTTTTCCGTACTTATTGCCAGCATTTTCTTGCCATTTTTACCTATGCTGTCCATCCAACTGTTGCTTCAAAACCTGATTTATGACACCTCGCAAATGACCATTCCTTGGGACAATGTCGATGATGACACGCTCGCGAAGCCGACACCATGGCGGGCCGATGGTCTACTGCGCTATGCCCTGACGTTTGGACCACTAAGCTCGATTTTCGATATTACCACCTTCCTGTTCTTATGGTTCGGACTGGGCGTTGGCGCACATGCCGCGAGTTTACCTGCAGAACACATGTTTCAGGCAGGTTGGTTTGTGGTTGGACTCTGCACACAATCATTGGTCATTCATGTCCTGCGTACCCGTAAAGTACCATTCTGGCGCGCCCCAGCCTCAGCTATCGTGATTCTCTCCACTATGATGGCGCTATTAGTCGGCCTCTTCCTGATCCTATCCCCGCTCCACAAAGCCTTCGACTTCAGCATCCTCCCAGCAGCTTACTGGCCAGGCGCCGTCATCATTGTCTTAGTCTATCTGGGGATGGTCGAATGGACAAAAGCGGGTTACCTCAAACGTGGACGGCCATGGCTGTGAACGTGCGCGAGTTCAAAACTGTGCCTACAGCTCTAGCTTCGCGGTCGCCAGTCCTCGCCGCTATGTGGCCGCTCGGAATGTCAGAAACAAACCGCACAAAATAGAATTATTAACAAGAATGTGTTTGTTATCGTTGGAATGTGAGTCCTACTGGTTCACGTGCTTTTACGAGTTTAACTTGTGTTTTACCCCGTAAAATGATAATCTATTCAAGTATGTTTTCAGCATACGCGTGGGAGGCCAAAACTTCTGGCCATCATAACCACATCACGGACTTAAGGAGGTATGTCTCGTGGCTAAAAAAGTAGCAAACATTGTCAAACTCCAAATTCCTGCTGGGAAAGCAACCCCAGCTCCTCCGGTTGGCCCTGCTCTTGGGCAAGCCGGTATCAATATTATGGGGTTCACTAAGGATTTCAATGCACGTACGGCTGATCAGGCCGGCATGATTATCCCAGTTGTGATCACTGTGTACGAAGATCGTTCATTCGATTTCGTCACCAAGACCCCACCGGCTGCTGTTCTTTTGAAGAAGGCTGCTGGTGTTGAACACGGTTCCGGCGAACCAAACACCAAAAAGGTTGCTAAGGTAACCAAGGATCAGGTCAAGGAAATCGCCGAAACAAAGATGCAAGACCTTAACGCTGCCGATGTTGAAGCGGCTATGCGCATGGTTGAAGGAACAGCTCGTTCCATGGGCTTCGAAGTCGAAGGCTAAGACGCACTGTTCGGATTCTCAGTGAAAGCTGAGCGAATCAGGTGGAAGGGAGAAAAACTTATCTCCCAGTGACCACATTTGCAAGGAGGAAAACCCAGAATGGCTAAAAAAGGTAAAAAGTATTTAGAGGCTGCTAAGGCCGTTGACCCGACCAAGCAGTACACCCCTGAAGAAGCGGTGGACTTGCTTAAGAAAATCGACTTTGCTAAGTTCGATGAAACCGTTGAAGTTGCTTATCGCTTGAACGTTGATCCAAAGCAGGCTGATCAGCAGATTCGTGGCGCCGTTGTGCTGCCAAACGGAACTGGTAAAACTGCTAAGGTGATCGTTTTTGCACAAGGCGACCAAGCCAAGGCTGCTGAAGACGCAGGCGCTGACATCGTTGGTGCTGAAGACTTAGTTCAGAAGATCCAAGACGGCTGGTTGGACTTTGACGTTGCCGTTGCAACACCGCCAATGATGGCTCAAGTTGGTCGTTTAGGCCGTGTCCTTGGGCCAAAAGGCTTAATGCCAAACCCTAAGACTGGCACAGTTACGATGGACACTGCTAAAGCAGTTAAGGACATCAAGGCTGGGCAGGTTGCTTACCGTGTTGACAAGGCTGGTATCATCCATGCCCCAATCGGTAAGAAGAGCTTCGATGCTGACAAGCTGCTTGAGAACTTCAAAGCAATGAATGATATTGTCTTGAAAGCTCGTCCAGCAAGCACGAAGGGGATTTACATCAAGAGCTTGGCGCTGACTGCTACCATGGCACCCGGCATCAAGGTTAACCCTTCAGACTTCTAATCTGAATCTAGCACGACATGAAGATCCGCACTCACTGCGGGTCTTTTTTTGATCCGATGTATCAAAAGATATAGACCAATTGCTGTGTGGACGTTATTAAAAGCCAGTAAATTAATTTGCTAAAGTTGGCATATGAGGCGTGAATAAGCTATGATTAAGTAAGTATATGAAGGGAGCGTTTTCAATTATGGCTTATCAGACCATTGATCCGAACACGAATACCTTAGAAAAAACATACTCAAATACCACACCGACGCAAATTAGCGAGATGTTGGCAACTGGGCACGCTTTTTACAAGCAGGAGCGGAACGTCAATCCAGCAACGCGTGCAGCAACATTACATGCAGTTGCTGCCTATTTCCGCAATAACGCTGACGAAATGGCAGCGATTATTACGCGAGAAATGGGTAAGCGCACGGAAGAAGCACTTTTTGAAGTGGAACTCTGTGCTGAGATTGCGGACATGTATGCTGATCGGGCGCCGGCTTTGTTGCAGCCGCAACCGATCAACAGTACTGCTGGTGCTGTTGTGATTAACCATCTTGCAAGCGGGATTGTTTTTGGGGTTGAACCATGGAATTTCCCTTATTATCAATTGATGCGCGTGTTTGCACCGAACTTTATGGTTGGTAATGCAGTCATCATCAAACCATCGAGCAATGTGCCAGCTAGTGGGCTTGAATTTGAAAAGGCTGTACTGGGTGGCGGTGCTGATAAGGGCGCCTTCCAAATTGCCTTGATTGGCCATGCGGATAGTGAAACATTCATTAAAGATCCGCGGGTTGCTGGGGTCTGCCTGACTGGTTCAGAGCGAGCAGGTTCGCAAGTGGCAGCACTTGCTGGCAAATATCTGAAGAAGTCGTTGCTGGAACTTGGCGGAATGGATGCCTTCTTGGTACTTGACGGGGCCGATCTTGATACTGTGATTCCTGAAGCTATCAAGACGCGGTTAATGAATTGCGGCCAAGTCTGCACCAGTTCGAAACGGTTCATTGTTTTAGATAAATATTACGATGATTTTGTGGCCGGTTTGAAGAAAGGCTTTGAGAATCTTAAAATTGGCGATCCGAGTGATCCCACAGTTAATGTTGGCCCGATGACCAGCCAAAAGGCGAAGGACAAGTTGCAGAAGCAAGTTGACGAAGCTATTGCTCACGGTGCTAAAGTGGTTTATGGCAATACCCCGGTTGATTTGCCAGGCGCTTTCTTCCAGCCAACTATTTTGACTGACATTGATCAGGACAATCCGGCTTATCGTACCGAGTTGTTTGGACCAGTTGCCTGCGTTTACAAGGTTCACAGTGAAGATGAAGCGGTTGAACTGGCCAATGATGTGCCTTATGGCTTGGGTGGCGCAGTCTTTGCGGGTGACACTAATCACGCAGCAGAAGTCGCAGCGCGGATTGAAACCGGCATGGTTGGTGCCAATCAAAGCCAAAACTATAATGCTGAATTGCCATTCGGCGGTGTGAAGAACTCCGGCTATGGACGTGAACTTGGCGATCTCGGGTTATTCACGTTTGTTAATGAACAAACGGTTACGCGCGCATTACGGCGTTAACTTCAGTAAAAAAGCCTTGCAGTCTGCGGGAATTCTCGCAAATTACAAGGCTTTTTTGTTGTCTGTTGAGACTATTCAAGCGTGTCGGCAAGTTTCACGCCCATGGTTTCTTGGCCGAGGAAGACAATTGCTAGGACTGCTATGAGGATGGCGGCGGTGAAAATGCTAAAGATGCCGCCAACTGACCAGTGTGATCCCAAAAGATGACCGACCAACAACGGTCCAACCACACCACCGATGCGGCCGATACCGGCGGCCATACCGGAACCACTGCTGCGGACAACAGTTGGGTATTGTTCAGGAGAATACGCGTATAACGCGCCCCAAGCTCCGAGATTGAAGAAGGAGAGCAGCATGCCGGCAGTCAGTAGCATTGGCAAACCGGTGGCTAGGCCAAAGCCTAATGCGCTGGCGGCTGTGCCTAGCAGAAACAGACTCAGCACCATTTTCCGTCCCCATTTTTCAATTAACCAAGCAGCGACGAAATAGCCAGGCAACTGCGCAAGCGTCATGATTAAGACGTAACCAAAACTATTAATCAGACTAAATCCTTTGAGTACCATGACACTTGGCAGCCAAAGAAACATGCCATAGTAAGAGAAGACTACCATGAACCAGACGATCCACAGCATCAAGGTTGCGCGAACATAAGGCGGGCGCCAAAGGGTTCTGAGGGTTTTGAGCAAGCCGGGCCGCGCCACTTTTTTAAAGACATGCGATTCGTTGATGCCTTCACGAAAATAAAACGCATAGAGTCCGGCTAAACCAGTGGCAAAGACGGCCACGCGCCAGCCCCAGATTGGCATAATGAAGTAAGAAATAATGGCTGCTAACAGCCAACCAGCAGCCCAGAAACTTTCCAACAGGACAACACTACGACCACGTTTTTCAACTGGCACACTTTCTGAAACCAAGGTTGATGCCACTGGCAGCTCGCCACCGAGGCCTGCGCCGATGATGAATCGCAAACCAAGAAAAATGCCGTAACTTGTGGCGAAGGCAGAAATGCCGCTGCCAATTGAAAAAACTAGCAAAGTAAGAATCAAGATCGCTTTACGGCCAAAACGGTCGGCCATCATCCCGAACAAAATGGCACCAACGGCCATCCCGATTGAACTGACACTACCAATCCAGCCCATTTGCACCGTACTTAATTGCCATTCGCTATGTAAGGCTGCAATGACGAAACTTAACATGCCAACATCCATGGCATCAAACAGCCATGCAACGCCGATGCCAATTATCAGCCGCGTATGGCCGGACGGTTTTTTTGACATTTTCGCGCCTCCTTTAATGGAGCCTGGGGTGTCTTGACACCCTAGGCTTGTTTACTATTTCACCAAAAACAAACCGTGATGTCAATGAAAATTTCAATATTTTGACAACTGGAACAGACACAGAGATTTTTCCTTGATGAATCGTAGTTTATTGTCACGGAAAAATTTTTTAAAGGCGCGTGATTCATGAAAAAGGCATTGGCGATCCGTGTTAAGATTGGAACATTGTTTAATTAATAAATAGAAGAGGGTTCCTATGAAGAAAATCACAGAATGGTATTATGGCATTTCACTCAAAGATCGATTTAAACAACGCACCTATGACGCTATCATGGGGCGCAATATGCTGACCGCTGAATTGATGTTGCTGATTGCAACGATAATCGCTATTTTTATTGACGCTAATAGTCTGAAAATGATTAGTGCCGGGACATGGATTTTGTTAATTGTGACGATCGTGATTAACCTGATGAATGAAATCACGCTGCGGCATTATCGACTGCATGTGATTGAAGCAGATACGCCGGAGGAATATCGCCGGTATGAATGGCTGGCGGTGGTGCGTGGTGTGCTCTCAGCGGTGTTAATGGGCGTGTTTATTTTTGCTTTTGAGATGGCTTACGAAGCGGCCATGGATATGAATCCATTACCGCAATATTATTTTGCCAATCATTTGTGGATCGGATTCATTTTCCCAATCGTCTACGGTGCCAGTCGTTATGCTTATTCGTTAACCCGACTGCATGGCACATGGCAAGGCAAGAAGGATGCGTGAGGACAGGACGCTTACTGGTCGCAAGGTGACACTGACGATGCTTCAACCTTTCTTGGCATCAGCTGATACGTTCACACAGCAACATTTTGCTAATCGTCATGCGATTTTACTAAAATATCCGCAAAGCAGTGCTGTGACGTTTGCTGCAGCAGTATGGGAGAATTCATTTCATGCCAATGCGCTGTATTTTGATGTGGTGGGTGATGTTGCGTGGTTGCCGCAATTGCTTGAAGATTTGCGGCAATTGGCCGATCATCATGATCGGCTGCAGTACAGCAGTTATGCTGCCCAATCAGCAGTTATCACGCAACTGCAGGCGAAGCATTTCAGGGTCTTTCGTCGTACGGCAATGAGTGACTATCGGAAAGTTGTCGCTACCCCAGAGGCCGATGTTCGGTCACGGTCCCAGTTGACGTCGGCACAGTGGCATGACGTAGTGCAAATGAGTTTTGCAAACTATGTTGCTGCTCATGCAGATAATCCGGTGACCTTTAACCATGCAACCTTTGAACAACAATTGGCTGAAGCTGAGGACACTCAACCAAGTTTCTTAGTCGAAAACCAGCAAGTGCAGGCATATGTCTTTTGGTTTGAAGATGAACCGGGAGCATTAACCAGTGCATGGTTAGGCGGCCAACAGTTTGCTGACATTCGTCGCTTATTGCAAACGGCATTGTTTCAAGTTCAGGCGCGCTATTCAGTGGTGAATGGTGAATTTGATGATACAGATATTCATGCGTGGACTGTGTATCAACAGTTAGCTCTCCCAGACCCAAAACCATTGATCAGTTGGCAGCTATTGCTTGATGCCACGCGGATGCAGTGATTTAATTTAGACAATAAAAAAACCGATCTGCCCACGCAGGTCGGTTTTTTTGATGCGTTATGCTTGTTGTTTTGGTCGGCTCGACCAGATGTGTGGAATAAAGACGAGCACCATCACTAGGTTAAGCGCTAAACAGAGGGCTGTGAAAATAAAAACACCATTATAATTAAAAATATTTGAGATGAAGCCGCCAGCTAGCGAGCCTGCCATGGAACCAAAGGCTTGGGCACTTTGATTCCAACTGAAGACGGTGCCGGTATAGCTCACCGGTGTCAACTTAGACAGAAGCGTTTGAATTGTTGGAAACAGCGCGCCATCCGAAACGCCGATCATGAGACGCAAGAAACCGAGCGCCCAAATGCTGCCGACAATGCCTTGAGGAATGTACATAATGACCGCGAAAATCAAGCCACTGACCAGAATCTTGCCTGAGCCGATGCGATCTCCAAGCTGACCTAGGCGCGGTGCCGCGATGAGGTTGGAAATCCCTGGCAAAGCTGCAATGACGCCTGCAACAACGGTAATTGGACCAACATTGTGCATCAACTCTTTGACATAAAGGCTGATAATTGGATAAATGGACATATTACCTAGCTGAATCACCGCGGTGGAGACTAATAGCACCATGATAGCTTTTGGATTATTGACTTGAGACAATAAACTCGGGCGTTTTTCCTTGTTGAGCAAGCGTGGATCCGGTGTGTAATGCTCATGGACCATCGTTAGGCTCAAGACAAACACAATCAGCAGCAAAACGCCGGTGATGATGAAAGTCAGCCGGATTGAAAAGGTCTGGGCAAGAAAGCCGCCGAGAATTGGACCGATCAAGTTACCGGAAACGTAGCCGGTTGTGAGAATCCCAATCGCAGTGCCGCTTTTTGCCTTTGGTGTTTCGGTTGCAATCAAGGCACTGGCGTTTGGAATGTAACCTGCTGCCAGCCCTTGCAGAAAACGTAAGACAATTAAGGCGTAGACATTGTGGACAAAGCCACACGCTCCGATGATGATGGCCATTCCGAAACTGGAACGCAGCAACATCAATTTTCGACCGCGGCGATCAGCGAGTCGGCCCCAGAGCGGACTCACGATCGCAACGACCATGAAGGTGACCCCAAACGTGATCCCTGAGTAAATACTCAGTTGCCCCTTGGTAAAATCGCCAAGTTGATCAACATATAATGAAATAAATGGCGAAACTTCACTGAAGCCCATGCCGGCAATGAAGGTTCCGAGCCATAACACAGCCAGATTTTGCTGCCATGGCTCGAGGCTTTTAAGTTTACTTGGCAAGAGCGCCAACTTCCTTTCAGAAAATAGTTACCTAATTAATATACCTCAATCAGAGGGGGCTTACAATTCGATAGCAAGGAGCCTATTAGTCAGAAATGGATAACAAATTTGGACGAATAACAAAGTGCAATCTACAATGGCGTCTGTTATCTAAAAAACCACGCCCTGTTTTGCGAGCGTTTAAGACCTTGCATGGGATTGGCCGGCCTGCAAAGTTTCTTTTTCTCAAAACATTTTGACACAGGTCGGTGACCATGGTATTCTACTCTTTGTGATCATTCACTCTGCCTAAGACTCAGGGGGCGTAAGCCTTAATTATCCTGCCGAGGTGGTATCGGAAACACTAGATACCTCTATGTCTTGGTAGACATGGAGTTTTTTTATATTTAAAAACTTCAACCAAACTAATGGAGGTGAAAAAAACATGAGTGAACAAGCTATCGCAAAAAAAGCTGAAATCGTTAAAAGCATTTCTGAACAATTCAAGAGTGCTACCAGTGCTGTCGTTGTCGACTATCTGGGCTTAACGGTTGAACAAGTAACCGCACTGCGTAAGGAATTGCGTGAGGCCGGTGTTAAGATGGAAGTCCTGAAGAACACTTACCTGCGTCGTGCCGCTGACGCTAACGGTTATGAAGCATTGGACGATGTTTTCAAGGGCCCTACAGCCGTTGCCTTCTCCAATGACGATCCTGTTGCCCCAGCTCGCATCATGGCCAAGTATGCTGACCAATTTGATGCTTTGAAGATTAAGGGCGGCATCATCGAAAACAAGGTTGCTTCTTTGGATACCATTATGGAAATGTCCAAAATGCCAGATCGCGAAGGTCTGTTGTCGCAACTTGCTTCTGTTCTGCAGGCACCTGTCCGCGATTTTGCATTGGTTGTCAAGGCCGTTGCAGAAGCCAAAGACGAAGAACCTGCTGCATAATGATACGTTACAAACTACCTAATAAACGGAGGAAACAAACATGGCTTTAGATGTAGATGGCATCATTGCACAACTTAAAGATGCTTCCATTTTGGAACTGAACGACTTAGTTAAGTCGATCGAAGATGAATTCGGTGTTAAGGCAGCTGCCCCTGTTGCTGCTGGCGCCGCTGCTGGTGCAGACGCTGCAGCTGCTAAGGATACCTACGACGTTGAATTGACCGAAGCTGGCCAAGAAAAAGTTAAGGTTATCAAGGCTGTTCGTGAAATCACTGGTCTTGGCTTGAAGGATGCTAAGGGTATGGTTGACGCCGCACCTAAGGTTATCAAGGAAGGCCTTTCCGAAGACGACGCTAACAAGCTTAAGGAACAACTTGAAGGCGTTGGCGCAACGGTTACCCTCAAATAACCTAGCCCCATCTTCAAATAAAAGCATCTCGCTCAATCGTGGTGATACCGCGAAAGGCGAGATGCTTTTTTTATACATAAAACGCCCGAAAGTCATGTTGCTATGACTTTCGGGGCGTTGATATCCAATTTCTAAAAGAACTGGCTGTTATTTCATCTTACTCGGTTAAGCCTTAATTCGTTGTCGCAAGCTTCTTATAATTATCTAGCGCATCCGCAAGATCCTTGTCTTTAATCGTCACATGCTGGTTCTTCAATACCTGACTGATAACGCGTTGCATGATGCTTGAATCGCGAGACCATTTAGCGTAAACGCTGGCAGTTAGCGCCTTTTTACTGCTAGTAAAGGTGCCTTTGGCGGGATGGTTAATCATTTTAATAACTTCATACCCGTCTGTCACTTTGACTGGGGTCTGCGTGTAGTCACCATTTTTTAATTTGTAGGCAGCATCCTTAAATGTGGCATCGAGCGTTTTATTGTTTGATTCAAAACTAATCTTCCCGCCGTTATCTTTAGTCGCAGTATCAATGGAATCAGTTTTCGCAAGCGTGGCAAAATCCTTGCCAGCTGCTAAATCACTGATAACTTGCTTAGCAGTGTCCTCGTCGCTAGTTAGAATATGTTGGACAGTCACTTTGGGCTGATAGGTCTTCCAAGCGGCCTTGAGCTGGCTTTCAGAAACCTTTTTTAACTTTTTCAGTGCAACTTCACTTAAAAAGTTGGTTCGTAGGCTTTCCTTGAAGCTACTGCGACTGAAACCGTTTTGACTTAAGAAAGCATCGAAATTTTCGCCGTATTGTTGTTTGTAGCTATCATAGGCGTCATTAACTGTTTTAGTGCTAACCGATTTTCCATAGGCACGATTCAATGCACGATAAATGAGCATGTTAGCAAGCATGGTCTTTGTCGTTGGTGACTGTTTGAGTTCCTTGTAAAAGCTACTTTCAGTCACCTTGCCACCTGAATAGGTCGCAACTGTTTGGTCGGCCTGATTTGACTGACAACCGCTTAGCAGCAGAAAAGCAGTTGCGGTACTTGCCAATAATACTTTAAGGCGCATTTTTTTCTTCATCGACTCGGTCTCCTCTGAAATGCTTACAGTAAACGTTGTGTATTTATTCTAGCGTTGGCAATTGAGAATTTCAATGCAAATACTCATTTTCTAATAATACTAAAAATTTCAAAACATCTATAGTCTGTAAACGGCTAAATAATAACGCTAAAAGCTAATTTACAGATAGGAAAATTAATAAAAGATTAAAATTTTCGTTGAATCTGTTCTTCGAGAGTATATAATCTTAACTACATCAAGCGTAGGGTTTGATTTGGTTCTGAAACTTTTGGGAAGTGGAGGGTATTGGATGCAAAGGAAAAAGAAAGGGCTATCGATCTTGTTAGCCGGTACAGTCGCTTTAGGGGCGCTGGCTGTCTTGCCAGTCGGCGAAATCCAAGCAAAGGCGGCTATCTCGCAGCAAACTAAGGGATCATCACTCGCAAATACGGTTAAGGCCGCGACTGCTAAGCAAGCGGCCACTGACACAACCGCAGCGACAACGAATCAAGCGATTGCTACACAGTTGGCGGCTAAAGGTATTGATTACAATAAGCTGAATAAAGTTCAGCAGCAAGATATTTATGTTGACGTCATTGTTCAAATGAGCGCAGCGCCTGCCTCTGAAAACGGCACTTTAAGAACTGATTACTCCAGCACGGCGGAGATTCAGCAGGAGACCAATAAAGTGATCGCGGCTCAGGCAAGCGTTAAGGCAGCTGTTGAACAAGTCACCCAACAAACTGCCGGTGAAAGTTATGGCTATGTCGTTAACGGCTTTTCAACTAAAGTTAGGGTTGTTGATATCCCTAAACTGAAACAAATTGCCGGAGTTAAAACAGTCACATTGGCGAAAGTTTATTATCCGACTGATGCTAGGGCAAACTCGATGGCGAATGTGCAAGCCGTATGGTCCAATTACAAATATAAAGGTGAAGGCACAGTGGTCTCGGTTATTGACACTGGCATTGATCCAACACATAAAGACATGCGGCTAAGCGATGATAAAGACGTTAAACTAACCAAATCTGATGTTGAAAAATTCACTGATACCGCCAAGCATGGCCGCTATTTTACTTCAAAAGTGCCATATGGGTTTAATTACGCTGATAATAACGACACCATTACAGATGATACGGTTGACGAACAACACGGCATGCATGTTGCTGGGATCATCGGTGCTAACGGGACAGGTGACGATCCAACCAAGTCTGTTGTCGGAGTTGCGCCAGAAGCACAGCTACTGGCAATGAAAGTTTTCACCAACTCTGACACTTCTGCAACAACTGGGTCAGCTACCTTGGTTTCTGCCATTGAAGACTCGGCAAAAATCGGTGCCGATGTCCTCAACATGTCCTTAGGATCTGATTCAGGCAACCAAACCTTGGAGGATCCAGAAATTGCTGCGGTGCAAAATGCCAACGAATCAGGAACAGCCGCCGTCATTTCTGCTGGGAACTCAGGAACATCCGGTTCAGCAACTGAAGGTGTCAACAAAGATTATTACGGTTTGCAAGACAATGAAATGGTGGGAACGCCAGGGACATCACGAGGAGCGACCACAGTTGCTTCCGCTGAGAACACGGATGTCATCAGTCAGGCAGTGACCATTACAGATGGTACAGGTTTACAGCTTGGACCGGAAACCATTCAGCTTTCAAGCAACGATTTCACTGGTAGCTTTGACCAAAAGAAGTTTTATGTTGTCAAAGATGCTAGTGGCAACCTCAGCAAAGGGGCAGCAGCCGACTATACTGCTGACGCTAAAGGCAAAATTGCCATCGTTAAACGTGGCGAACTTACCTTTGCTGACAAACAAAAATACGCCCAAGCCGCTGGTGCTGCTGGCTTGATCATTGTCAACAACGATGGCACAGCAACACCGTTGACTTCTATTGCGTTAACCACCACCTTCCCAACATTTGGGCTCTCCAGTGTAACCGGTCAAAAGCTGGTTGACTGGGTCACAGCACACCCGGATGATAGTCTCGGTGTCAAGATTGCCCTGACGCTGTTACCAAATCAGAAATATACTGAAGACAAGATGTCTGACTTCACATCCTATGGGCCAGTTTCCAATCTTTCCTTCAAACCAGATATTACCGCACCAGGCGGCAACATCTGGTCAACGCAAAACAACAATGGCTACACAAATATGTCTGGTACGTCAATGGCCTCGCCATTTATTGCCGGTTCACAAGCATTGTTGAAACAAGCATTGAATAACAAAAACAACCCATTTTATGCTGACTACAAACAACTTAAAGGGACAGCGCTCACCGATTTTCTTAAGACAGTTGAGATGAATACTGCCCAGCCAATCAACGATATTAACTACAATAATGTTATCGTATCGCCGCGGCGGCAAGGGGCCGGTCTTGTTGATGTGAAGGCAGCCATTGATGCATTAGAAAAGAATCCGTCAACGGTTGTCGCCGAAAACGGCTACCCGGCAGTTGAATTGAAAGACTTCACGAGTACGGACAAGACTTTTAAACTGACCTTCACGAACCGCACGACCCATGAACTAACCTATCAAATGGACAGTAATACGGATACTAATGCCGTTTATACATCAGCGACTGACCCTAATTCTGGGGTTTTGTATGATAAGAAGATTGATGGAGCAGCCATTAAAGCCGGCAGTGACATAACTGTGCCTGCTGGGAAAACGGCGCAGATTGAATTCACACTATCTTTGCCGAGGTCTTTTGACCAACAGCAATTTGTTGAAGGTTTTCTGAACTTTAAGGGTAGCGATGGTTCGCGCTTGAACTTGCCATACATGGGCTTTTTTGGTGACTGGAATGACGGTAAGATTGTCGATAGTCTCAATGGGATCACTTATAGTCCTGCTGGTGGTAATTATGGCACCGTGCCACTATTGACGAACAAAAATACAGGCAATCAATATTATGGCGGCATGGTCACAGACGCTGATGGCAACCAGACAGTTGACGATCAGGCGATTGCTTTTTCGAGTGACAAGAATGCCTTATATAATGACATCAGCATGCAGTATTATCTATTGCGCAATATCAGCAACGTCCAAGTTGATATTCTTGATGGTCAGGGCAATAAAGTTACGACTCTCAGCAGTTCCACCAATCAGACGAAGACCTATTATGATGCTCATTCGCAGCAGTACATCTACTACAATGCTCCAGCGTGGGATGGCACCTATTATGATCAACGTGATGGCAACATCAAGACGGCTGATGATGGCAGTTATACTTATCGTATTTCCGGTGTACCGGAAGGCGGCGACAAACGTCAAGTGTTTGATGTGCCTTTCAAGCTCGACTCTAAGGCGCCGACAGTTCGTCATGTCGCTTTGTCAGCCAAAACGGAAAATGGGAAAACCCAGTATTATTTGACAGCTGAAGCCAAGGATGATTTGAGTGGTCTTGATGCCACCAAGAGCGTTAAAACTGCAATTAATGAAGTGACGAATCTTGATGCTACCTTTACCGATGCTGGGACAACGGCTGATGGGTACACCAAAATTGAAACGCCATTATCTGATGAACAGGCCCAAGCACTTGGCAATGGCGACAATTCGGCTGAGCTGTACTTGACTGATAATGCATCCAATGCCACTGATCAAGATGCCAGCGTTCAGAAGCCGGGGTCTACATCGTTTGATTTAATTGTGAACGGCGGCGGTATCCCAGACAAGATCTCAAGCACCACAACTGGCTACGAAGCCAATACTCAAGGTGGCGGGACGTATACGTTTAGTGGGACGTATCCAGCAGCGGTTGACGGTACTTACACTGATGCACAAGGAAAGAAACATGATTTGAACACAACCTACGATGCTGCGACTAACAGTTTCACTGCCTCAATGGCGGTCACGAATGCTGATTACGCCGCGCAAGTGGATCTATATGCCGATAAGGCGCACACCCAGTTGCTTAAACATTTTGACACCAAAGTTCGGCTGACGGCGCCAACCTTTACTGATTTGAAATTCAACAATGGCTCGGATCAGACCTCCGAAGCGACCATCAAGGTTACAGGGACGGTTAGTGCTGACACCAAGACAGTTAATGTTGGCGACACCGTAGCAGCACTTGATGCACAACATCACTTTAGTGTTGATGTACCGGTTAATTATGGTGACAATACCACCAAGGTGACCGCCACCGATGAAGACGGCAACACCACGACGGAACAAAAGACGATTACTTCGTCTTATGATCCTGATGTGTTGAAGAATGCTGTGACGTTCGATCAAGGTGTGACATTTGGTGCCAATGAATTCAATGCCACCTCGGCTAAGTTCTATGACCCTAAGACCGGGATTGCGACGATTACTGGTAAGGTCAAGCACCCAACGACAACGTTGCAGGTTGATGGTAAGCAAATTCCAATCAAGGATGATCTGACTTTCAGTTTCACTTTAGATTTAGGTACTCTTGGACAAAAACCGTTTGGGGTTGTTGTGGGTGACACCACTCAAAACAAGACCTTCCAAGAAGCGTTGACCTTCATTTTGGATGCAGTGGCGCCAACATTGTCATTGGACAGCTCGACAGATGCACCGGTTTATACCAACGATCCGAACTTCCAGATTACCGGAACGGCCACTGACAATGCACAATATCTGAGTCTGGCAATTAACGGCAGTCATGTCGCCAGCCAATACGCAGACATCAACATCAATAGCGGCAAACCGGGTCATATGGCTATTGATCAGCCCGTTAAATTGCTCGAAGGCAAAAACGTGCTGACTGTTGCTGTTACAGATAGCGAAAACAACACCACGACCAAGAAGATCACAGTTTACTACGAACCAAAGAAAACACTGGCAGCACCAACTGTGACGCCAAGTACTACTGAACCAGCCAAAACGGTGACTCTGACGACAAACGCTGCCGCAACGGGTGAAACGGTTCAGTATAGTGCTGATGGTGGCAAGACATATCAGGATGTGCCGGCAGCCGGTGTCACGGTCACGGCAAATGGCACCTTCAAGTTTAAGTCGACTGATTTATACGGTAATGAATCACCAGCCGTCGACTATGTTGTGACCAATATCAAGACTGATGATCCTGCACAATTGCAGGCAGCTAAGCAGGCACTGACTAATCTGATTGCTTCCGCCAAAACGCTAAGTGCCAGCGGTAAGTATGATGATGCCACAACGACTGCTTTAGCAGCGGCAACGCAGAAGGCACAAATGGCGCTTGATCAGACGGACGCCTCAGTTGATTCACTTACTGGTGCCAATCGAGACCTGCAAACTGCGATCAATCAATTAGCTGCCAAATTACCTGCAGATAAGAAGACTTCGCTGCTTAACCAGTTGCAATCTGTGAAGGCTGCGCTGGGAACGGACTTGGGCAATCAAACTGATCCAAGCACTGGCAAAACATTTACGGCAGCGTTAGACGACCTAGTGGCACAAGCTCAAGCAGGCACGCAAACGGCCGACCAGCTTCAAGCGAGTCTTGCCAAGGTACTTGATGCAGTATTAGCAAAACTTGCGGAGGGTATTAAAGCGGCAACACCGGCTGAGGTTGGCAATGCTAAAGATGCTGCAACTGGCAAAACTTGGTATGCCGACATTGCTGACACATTGACGTCTGGTCAAGCCAGTGCTGATGCGTCTGACAAGCTTGCACATTTACAAGCTTTGCAAAGTCTGAAAACGAAGGTGGCAGCTGCCGTTGAAGCGGCCAAGACAGCTGGTAAAGGCGACGATACAAGCGGTACTAGCGACAAAGGCGGCGGTCAAGGTACCCCGGCGCCCGCTCCAGGCGACACAGGTAAGAACAAAGGCGATGAGGGCAGCCAGCCTAGTTCTGGCGGTAATATCCCAACAAAGCCAGCCACAACGACGTCAACGAGCACGGATGATACGACTGATCGTAATGGTCAACATACATCCGGTAAGGGAGCATTACCCAAGACAGCAGAGACAACTGAGCGGCCAGCGTTTGGCTTCTTGGGTGTCATTGTGGTCAGTCTGATGGGGGTATTAGGATTGAAACGGAAACAACGTGAAGAATAGCCTGTCCATGCGTTACGTTTAGGGCAGCAGCGTATCGGCAAAAAGTAAAGCAGCAACCTATCATGGCTTTGAAGCCATGGCAGGTTGCTGCTTTTTTATTGTCATATACTTACCGTAAAATCAAATCGGATTGAATCACCGTCTGAGCAATGTCATCGCGCAAGGCCAGTTTTAACGCTGCTGCACCGATGGCTGTAACATGATGATCGATCGTACTCATTTGCAGTAATCGACTGGAAAGCTGATTCTCTTGACCCATTAAAGGAGGGATGGGCAGGTGATGGTCGACGAAATACTGGCGAAGACCGGCCGTGATATCGTCCCCATTGCCGAGGATAAAGTCTGGATGCTCATTGACTAACCGCGCACCAGCTTGATAGCCATCTTCGAAGGTTCGCATGTGATAGACAATCATTTCGTCAGCAGGACGTTTACCGAACACATCCACATAGCTGTTGATGGTAAGTTTACTAGTCGCACTTTGGGCATAGGGCCGACTTAGCAGCAAGGCGATTTTGCTGTAGCCTTGGTTACCCATCCACTGGAATGCCTCTTGATAAGCAGGTGTTCGGTCGGCGTAAGCGGCGGCGAGTTTGATTTTTCCCGGATTTTCGCAAACCACAATAGGGCCATATTTTTGATACTTAGCAATTGTGCGCAGGCCAAGACCATGAGACGTGAAGATCAAGCCATCATATGCATGACGGCGTAAGTCTTCTAAATAGTCTTGTTCGAGTGACTGATCATAGCGAGATGGCAGGATCACCGCATGATAATTGCCGGCCATTGCTGCATTCAAAATGCCGGTCACAAGCTGTTCAAAATAGGGATGATCAGTGTGCGGCAAGATGACCCCGATTGTCCGCGTTTTGCCTGCGCTAAGGTTTTGTGCCATTGTGCTTGGTACGTAATCAAGTTGATCGATCACTGCTTGAATCGCTGCGCGGGTTGAAGGCGCTACATAATGTTGCTGATTGATGACGCGCGAAACCGTTGCCGTTGAGAAACCGGATAGTCGAGCAATGTCATGAATATTCGCCATAAAAGCACCTCCAGTTCCAGTATAACAAGCAGTTAAAGCCAAGCGTACAAAAAGCCGACGTGTCAGTGGTCATTTTGTTTTAGACCCTGATATGCCGACTTTTGTGACATAAACGTTGATCTTAATGCAGTAGCTCATTGTGAGCATGACTAAGCGATTGCAGCTGTTGCCGTTTGGGTCATTGTTTTCAAATCCTGATCTTGTGCAATTGCCGCGGAGATTGTCTGAAGCCGATCCTGAATGGTTGCCTCAGCTGTGTCGACAGGGACTAACAAGACAATCGCCTGACTGATTTGGTGACCAGCGGCCCAAGGTAAAGCCTTGCCAAAATCAAAGCCAATAACAACAGGTTCTGTCAAACTGGTGACATGACCATACGTTAAGATTGCCTGATCGTTGATGGTTTGCGTTTGCTCACCCGCGCTGGCTAACAAGGAACTTAGAACCTCTTGATAATCAAAATTGAAATCATTGGTCAACTTTAGAGCGATGGCCTTCAAGGCGCCAATTTGCGTATCCTGATAAACAGGAAGTTCCTGATAAAGATGTGTTTGCATTAACATGATGTTTACCTCCTATGAGTTGATTGAAAATAACTGCTGACTTGATTGAGATCATTACCTAAATGTGGTTTCTAAGCGCTCCTGTTCACGCTCTTGACTCTAGACTGAGTGTAATTTCTGTAACGCGTTTCAGGTCAAGCGTTTTCAACTAAAAAAGTTAAAAAATTTTTTCAATCATCTCGCAAACTTACATCACCTTACAAAAAGGTCAGAAAGGGTGCGAGGGGCTTGTAGATTTCCTATAATGAATAGGAATATAGACACGGAGGACGCAGCAATGAAAAAACTATTCCGAGAAACCGGATCGTTTTTAAAGAAACATCTCACCACACTTAAAGTACTGTTTGTGCTAGCAGTCCTAGTGTTTGTGATTTTTGAGGTTGGCCGGATCAGCCAAGATTTGAATGGGGAACAAATGCGGGCGAGCCTCGCCACGCAAAGCCCTGTTTCGCTCTTGATTTTGTTAGTTGTGGGGCTGATCGCCGTTACACCGATGCTAACTTATGATTTTGTGATTACTGAATTGTTACCAGGGCACTACAAACCGGCTTATGTCATTAAATCAGGCTGGATTGTCAACACCTTCACCAATATTGCCGGCTTTGGGGGGTTACTGGGTGCTAGTTTGCGGGCAAACTTTTACCATGAAAAAGCGTCTCAAAAGCAGGTGCTATTTGCGATTTCAAAAATCGCGATGTTTTTGTTGGCTGGGTTGTCGCTTTGGTCCATGATCGGGATTGTCGTCATTTTTGTTTTTGGTATTGGGGCGGAGTTTGCTAACTATTGGGTCTGGCTTGTGGGCGGTGCGGCTTATTTCCCATTGCTCATGATCATCTCCCATGTGCGTGATAGTGAATTTTTTGCCGATATGCCACTCAAACGCCAGTTGCGCCTGACGCTGGGATCATTTCTTGAGTGGGGCGGTTGTGCTGCTTTCTTTCTTTTGATTGGTTATTTTCTTGAGGCGCCCATTCCGCTATCGTCTGTCTTGCCGTTGTTCATGGTGGCGAATGTCATCGGGGTTATTTCAATGGTGCCCGGCGGCTTGGGTTCTTTTGATGTGTTAATGATTGTTGAACTCGGCCAGTTGGGTCTGGACAGTAGTGCCGCCGTTGTTTGGTTGCTTTTCTATCGGCTTTTCTACTATGTCATTCCGTTCCTGATTGGTGCCGGTTTGTTTGCGCAAGATGCTGGCAAACGATTGAATGCTTACCTTGAAGGCTTACCAGTGCAATTGATTCGCAAAGCAGCATTCGGCTTTCTAGTGGTTTTCCTGTATTTTTCTGGGATTATGTTGCTCTTGCGCGGTGTTGCGCCTGATCTTGCTTTTCAAAACACCTTGTATCAGCGCCTTTATCCCTACACCTTCCTATTCCTTGATCGGGTCACAAATGTCATTGTGGCTTTCTTAATTCTTGGCTTTGGCCGTGGCATTGCCAGCCGCGTGAAGCGCGCTTACTGGCCGACTGTGATTGTGTTGATTGTGGCGATGGTGGCGTCATTGCGCGAGGATAATCATCTGCGCTTTATCGTGTTTCTTATTTTGGTCGTCATTGCGCTTATCTTGACGCGTCGTGAATTGACCAGAGACCGGTTGGCGCTGTCGTGGGGCAACAAGCTGATTGATGGTGCCGTCTTTGGCTTGACATTTATCTTTTATGCATTTGCTGTGTTCTATAATGCGCCTGCCATTCATCACCGGCATGTGCCAGATGTTTTCCTTTTCCCGTCTGAGCGGATGTTCTTCACTACCTTGATCGGGGTCATGCTGGCCGCGCTGACGGTGTATCTCATCTTCCGATATTTGTCGGCGCCGACAAAATCGCTGGCCGATCCTTACGATGAGGCGCGTTTGAAGGCGGTTGTGGCTAAATTTGGCGGGAATGAAGTGAGCCATCTGGGACTGATGCGTGATAAATCGCTGCATTTTTATCAAGTGGACGGTGAAGATCGCGTGTTCTTCCTGTTTAAAAAGAAGGCCGATAAACTCATTGTCATGGGTGAACCGGTTGGAGATGAGACCCAAATTCCAGCCGCGATTGCTGACTTTATGAAACAGGCAGACGATCAGGATATGTCGTTAGTCTTTTATGAAATTAATGAAAGCCTGACGATGAAGTTGCATGAATTTGGCTTTGACTTCATGAAGTTTGGTGAAGAAGGTTATGTGGATGTGACAACCTTTACATTGGCTGGCACGAAGCGAAAAGGTGAGCGGGCGCTTATGCACAAGTTTGAGCGTGAAGGCTACAGTGTCGAGCTGCTCAAGCCGCCGTTTGATGATGCTTTGCTAGACGACCTTCAAACCGTGTCTGATTCATGGTTGGACGGGCGCAGTGAGAAAGGGTTCAGCTTGGGGTTCTTTGATCGCCATTACCTGAATCAGGCACCGATTGCGGTTGTGCGAGCGCCGGATGGCAAGATTGTGGCGTTTGCGACCGATATGCCGACGGGTAATAATGAAGTCACTAGCATTGATTTGATGCGTTCCAGTGCCGATGCGCCTTCTGGTATTATGGATGAAGTGTTTATTCATCTGTTTGAATTGGCCAAGGATCGTGGCTTTAAGTATTTCAATATGGGGATGGCCCCGCTGGCGAATGTCGGTACGTCTAGTTATTCTTTTATTGAAGAAAAGATTGCTCACCTTGTGTATGAATACGGTTATCGGTTTTATGGATTCCAAGGATTGCGCTCGTATAAAAATAAATATGTGACTGAGTGGGTACCGAAGTACGTTGCTTATCGTAAACGGACGTCATTGCTATTCACGTTGCTGCAGATCATGATGGTCGTGAATCAGAAGGTCACTTTTGCAACGCCGAACAAGTGGTGGCCAAAGCGGTTAGCCTGGGTGAGCCGACTCGGTCAAGGCATTGACAAATAACCGGATGTTAGGTGTTATTAGAGTATGGTCTTTGACAGTCCTTTTTCATGGCTGAGGGCTAGCAGATAATTTTTAGCGCTGCGCAAAACAAGGAGGCACCAATATTGAATCACTATTATACGAATGATCCTGATTTGGCCCATGATGAGCACAGCTTTGACTTTGAGTTAGGTGGGCATTCGCTCCGCTTTACCAGCGATAATGGCGTGTTTTCGAAACACACAGTGGATTTTGGCAGTCGGGTTTTGATCGCAACCATACTGGCAGAAGAATTGCCAACGGGACCGATACTTGATGTTGGAACGGGTTACGGGCCGATTGGGCTTGCTTTGGCGAAGCACTTTCCTGATCGCCAAGTAACGATGAGTGATGTGAATGAACGTGCACTTGCTTTGGCACAGCGCAATGCAACGGATAACGCTATCAGCAATGTCACGATTGTCGAAAGTTCCATGTATGATCAGATAGATGGCCAATTTGGCGTGATTGTGACGAATCCGCCGATTCGTGCTGGTAAAACCATCGTTTCCGGTATTCTTGCCGGCGCTGCCGAGCATTTGTTGCCGCATGGTCAGTTATATGCGGTGATTCAAAAGAAACAAGGTGCGCCATCTGCATTGAAACTGATGAAAACAATTTATCCAGATGCCAGCATTGTAAAAAAGGAACACGGGTACTATATTCTTAAAGCGACAAAATAAGTGTTTTTATACTAGGCGTGGTACACTCAGGTCAGGACAGAAAGGAGCAATATGACATGACAAAATCGAAATATCTCGCATTAGGTGGTGCAGTGGCCGCTGCCGCAATCGCAGCAGGGGCATTTGTGTGTGCCAAAAGTTTGACTGAATATTTTGAACGGCAGCACCAGCGGCGTCAGGTTGAAGGCTTCGTGAAAAAGATTTTTGGCTACAGTGATCGGGTTCAAACCGTTTTAGATAAATTGAGCGATGATGATGTTGCCAGTCTGCTCCGGGTTAGCGATAAGCTGCGCAGTCTAAAAGACAGTGCTAGCGAATATGCCGGATCGGCTCGCGACCAAGGCATGGCAGCCATTGATCGCTTAAAGGCAGCACTGAGTCACTAGCCGTTAGTTTAGCGACAAGTGGCTTATCACACGTCAGGTAAATAAACTGGCTGCGTGATCAAAATAGCCGTCCATGAGGATTTTCCTGATGGACGGCTATTTATTGGCATCAGAATGATAAAACAAGGAGTGCTTGGCAATCATGGACGAACACGACATCAATCAATTTATGGATGCGGCTCTAACCGAGGCCAAAAAAGCCGCTGCAATCGGCGAAGTGCCGATTGGCGCAGTGATCGTCCATCAAGGCGAGATTATCGGTCGTGGTTATAATCTGCGTGAAACAACTCAAGACGCGACGCATCATGCCGAGATGCTGGCGATTCAGGCTGCATGCAAAACGCTTGGTACATGGCGGCTGGAAGATTGCAGCTTATTTGTCACGTTAGAACCATGTCCAATGTGTGCCGGCGCTATGATCAATGCGCGCGTGGCGACGTGTTACTTTGGTGCCACTGATCCTAAAGCAGGCGTTGCTGGCACTTTTTATAATTTATTGGCGGACACCCGCTTTAATCATCAAGTTGTTGTGGTCAGCGGCATCAAAGCCGATGAAAGCGCCACGTTGCTGCAAACGTTTTTCCGAACGATCCGAGCCAAAAGAAAAGCCGCCAAGCGGGCTGGTCAAACCAGTGAAAATCAGTTATAATGAAAACTGCCGAAAGGCCTTAAGGCAATGATGGCTTTCCGAATCGTGTCAGGTCCGGAAGGAAGCAGCACTAAGGTAGGTTCGTCATGTGCCTTTTGTTATTGAGAAATTGACCGGTCGCTTGTAATTGGAGCGGCCGTTTTTGTTGTCGCAGATTCTGTCTACTCATGAGGCAGCTATGGTAAACTAGAACACAGCGAATATTTCACTAAGAAGAGCGTGAACGGGTGCGTTTAAAGGAGGCGGCATGGTGAGTTATCAAGCGTTATATCGGGTGTGGCGCCCGCAGCAATTTAAAGATGTGATTGGCCAAGAAGCCATCACCAAGACGCTGAAAAATGCGCTGATTACTGGCCAGACAAGCCACGCCTATCTTTTTACCGGCCCCCGCGGTACCGGTAAAACATCGGTCGCCAAGATTCTGGCCAAGGCACTGAACTGTCTACACTTGGAGGATGGTGAGCCAGATAATACTTGTGAAATTTGTCAGGCTATTAATAATGGCAGTTTGACCGATGTTATCGAAATTGATGCCGCTTCTAACAACGGCGTGGATGAGATTCGTGACATTCGGGACAAGGCAAAATATGCGCCAACACAAGCTCGCGTCAAAGTGTATATCATCGATGAAGTGCATATGTTATCGAGCGGGGCCTTCAATGCTCTGTTGAAAACGCTGGAAGAACCGCCGGCGCATGTGGTGTTTATTTTAGCCACGACGGAGCCACATAAAATCCCAGCAACGATTATTTCGCGAACACAACGATTTGATTTTCGCCGGATCACGCCGGAAGATATCGTTAAGCGAATGCGTTTTATTTTGGATGATAAGCAAATCACATACGACGATGCTGCGTTGAAAGTGATTGCCAAAGCAGCTGAAGGCGGCATGCGGGATGCCTTATCGATTCTTGATCAAGTGTTGAGTTTTGGCGATAATCACGTCACAACGGAAGATGCACTTGATGTCACAGGCGGTGTGACCACTGCTGTTTTGGGCAAGTATTTAGCCGCGGTCCTCGCCAAGGATCATGCGCAGGCATTGAAAATGATCGAGGATTTGTTAGCGTCAGGTAAAGATCCTGGGCGGTTAATCGAAGATCTGATTGAATACTTGCGGGATCTGTTGGTTAATCAACAAGCACCGACACTCTTGGGTGATTTAGAAAAAAGCTTACTTGATGATCAATTCAAAATTCTGAGCGAGAACTTCAAGCCAGAGCAGATCTACCACATGATTGACGTGTTGAATAGCACGCAGCAACAACTGCGGATGACCAATCATCCGGAAATTTATCTAGAAGTGGCAACGGTTCGATTAAGCGAAACGACAACGCCACAGGTTACGGCAGCACCAGCACAGGCAGAAAATCCGCAATTTGAAAAATTGACGGCAAAAGTCAAACAGCTGAGTGATCAACTGAAACGGGTCGAGGCGAACGGCGGCACCATTCCGCCACCAACCAGAACCCGGAAACATGTGAAGGCCAAAGCCAACCATGTCAATCGTAAAGCTATTTATCCGATTTTAGGTGCCGCAACCAAACAGGACCTGACCAATTTAAAGGATGTTTGGCCGAATCTGCTGGGTCTGCTTAGTATCACGAAACGCGCCATGATGAAAGTCAGTGAACCGGTTGCTGCCAGTCCTAACGGTGTGATCGTGAGTTTCGATTATGATATCTACGTTGAACGCGCCATGAATGATGCCGCGCTGATGACGGAATTGGAAAGTGGTCTGCAAAAATTAACCGGCAAGCAGCCAAAAATTGTTTTGGTTCAAAGTGATGTCTGGCCAACCATTCGACAAGATTATATTCAAGAATTGAAGGCCCCTGAAAACAAGGAACAGAAAGCTGACACTAAACCGCAGATACCGCCAGTTGTTAGCAAATTAACAGAACTATTTGGTAAAGATGCACCTAACGTAACAATCAAAAATGACTAGAAAAGGATGATGAAACATGCGTGGAATGGGTAATATGCAAGGCATGATGAAGCAGATGCAGAAAATGCAAAAGGAAATGCAGGCAGCACAAAAGGAACTGTATGCAACGGAATTTGAAGGCAAGTCAGCTTCCGATATGGTCACCGTTAAGTTTACTGGTGAAAAGATCATGAAAGACATTCAAATCAAACCAGAAGCCATCGATCCAGACGATCCGGACATGCTCCAAGACTTGATTATCGAAGCGGTTAATCAAGCCATGGGAACCATTGATAAGGAAACTCAAGATAAGATGGGCAAGTATACACGCGGATTGCCAATGTAACAACAGAGCGCAAAAAGGCGCGGTTAGAAACCGGAGTGTAAGCGGCCTTGAACCAAAAGGGCTGGGGCTTTGGCCCTTTTGGTTCAAGGTCCTTACATGGAGGTTTCTGCGCCTTTTTGCGCGTTTCGGAGAACAACAATGGACCACAAGTATCATCAAGAAGTCTTCACCGCATAAACCGAACTTTTACAACAACCCAAGTTCGCACCCAAAGTTTCAGCAACATAAGCAAATAAGCATCATTTTGAAACCAAAGCTGTTCTCATGACAGCAAAGATCATCACTCAGTACGTTTTCACAACAAGAGGGGACACTATGCAATATCCAGAACCGATCAGTAAATTGATCGACAGTTATATGCGCCTCCCGGGTATCGGGGCAAAAACCGCAACACGGCTGGCTTTTTACACCATTGATATGAATAAGGACGATGTGACGGCGTTCGCTAAAAGTCTTGTCGCGGCAAAAGAGGATCTGCATTATTGTTCCATTTGTGGCAACATTACCGATGAGGATCCGTGTGCTATTTGTCGCGATAAAAGTCGCGACCAAAGCACGATATTGGTCGTTGAACAACCTAAAGACGTCATGAGCATTGATCGGGCTCAGGATTATCATGGCTTGTATCATGTATTACATGGCGTTTTATCACCAATCGAAGGCCGCGGTCCTGAAGATCTGAATATTGAGAGTTTGTTAAAACGGCTTAAGGCAAATAAGGCAGTCAAAGAAGTCATTATCGCCACTAATGCCACGCCTGAAGGTGAAGCCACCGCCCAATACCTGGCTCGGCTGATTAAACCAGCTGGTATTAAGGTCACTCGCTTAGCCCATGGGCTGTCGGTCGGCAGTGATATTGAGTATGCTGATGAAATGACCTTGATGAAGGCGGTTGAAGGAAGGACTGAGCTGTAATGTTTGGACGCAAACAGGTAAAGGTCAAGGAAGAAAAAGACGAAGAATTAATGATGCTCGTCTATCGCGTCCGCGACCAGATGTCGGCACAACGCAAGCTCGTTGCTACTTTTCGAGAAGTCGACGAACAAACCAAAGCGCAAGTAGCCTTACAGACAGGCCTATTCGACTTTCTCTACCGCGAAGCGCGCACCCGCCAAATCAAGGGCGAACTTGTGGCCCGAGTGGCTGCGGAGCAAATTGCGGAGTATAGAGATTTATAGAGCGCAAAAAAGCGCGGTTAGAAACCGGAATGTAAGTGGCCTTGAACCAAAAGGGCTGGGCGTGGCTCTTTTGGTTCAAAGTCCTTACACGGAGGTTTCTGCGCTTTTTTGCGCGGTTCAGAGAGTCGTGAAGCGGTAACAGAGCTTTTCCACGTACCAACAAGAGAACGTTCAACGCGCCAATCATTTGCTACGCCGAGTGGCATCTTTTTTCGCCTTCCTAGGAGGCATGCAAAAACCTCAATGCCAAGCATAACTCATTCACCATTAGGGCATCGTGCAGCTACCCGATACCAATCAACATTCACTAAAGCGGCAAATGCCCATGACTGCCATTTCAGGATCATGGCATTTGCCGCTTTTTTGCCTATGTATAACGACTTATTAGTCTCGTGAATTTGCAGATAAGTTTTTAATTGTGAAACATATCAAGTAAAATGGACTTAATTCCAAAAAGAGCGTGAACTGGTGCGGTTAGAAACCGGAACATAAGCAGGCTTGGGCGTGATGGCCGCACTTTGGTTATTGCGGCCAAGGTCCTTATGTGTAGGCTTCTGCACCAGAGAACGCGTTTAGAGAAGGAGCGGCATATAGTGACAGGCACATTTATCACATTCGAAGGTCCAGACGGTGCAGGCAAGACCAGCGTTTTGAAGACGTTGATCCCGCAACTCGAACAGCACGTGCGGGTGCCATTGCATTTGACCAGAGAACCAGGCGGCGCAAAGATTTCCGAGACCATTCGCGAGGTCATTCTCGACCCTGCCAACACTGCTATGGATGCGCGGACTGAAGCACTTTTATACGCGGCGTCGCGTCGACAGCACTTGGTTGAAGTGATTCAACCAGCGCTAGCACAAGGCGACATTGTTGTCTGTGATCGATTTGTCGACAGTTCAGTTGCCTATCAAGGTGGTGGTCGAGAAATTGGGCCAGATGCCGTTTTGAAAATGAACCAATTTGCCACTGCAGGACTGGAGCCGGCTTTGACATTGTATCTAGATGTGCCAGTTCAGATGGGACTTGACCGTATCAAGTCCCATCAAAACGAGCGTCAATATGATCGACTTGATCAGGAAAGTCTGGCTTTTCATGAACGCGTTCATGATGCATACATGACACTGATAGTGGATAATCCTCAGCGAATCGTGTCGATTGATGCAACTGAGCCACTGGAAAAGGTTGTTGCCGCTTGTTTTCAGACCATTACTCGTCGTTTTCCGGAACTATTTAACTAAGTGATAACCGTCATCGCGGTCAAGGAGGGCACGCATGAAATTAATTCTCGCAATTGTTCAAGATAAAGATAGCAACTTGCTTAGCAGTCAATTTATTGATGCTAATATCCAGGCAACTAAATTATCAACGACTGGTGGCTTTTTGAAAGCCGGTAATACAACCTTCATTATCGGGATTGCTGATGATCGGGTCGATGAAGTTCTGAAGATTATCAAAGAGACTTCGCAAACCCGCCAACAATTCATGACACCGCCAGTCAATCTTGACGCTACGTCTGACAGTTCGATGGCCTATCCGGTTGAGGTTCAAGTCGGCGGTGCCACCGTCTTTGTCCTACCGATCGAAGCCTTTCATCGCTTCTGATGACCAAATTTTTAATTGATTCGCTTCAGCCTAAACTCGTGGCTCAGTTTGCGCGAATCATTGACCGCAAGCAATTGGCACAGTCGTATTTGTTTGTGGGGCCAAAAGGGGCTGGCAAGCTGGCCTTGGCTGAGTGGATCGCCTTGCGCCTATTTTGCCAAAATGTGCAGGATGGTGCGCCATGTGGCCAGTGTCCTGAGTGCGAGCGAATTTTGAATCATAATCACCCGGATGTGATGGTGGTCAAAACAGAAACGCAAAGCATCAAGGTTGACGATATTCGCGGGTTGAAGCAAGAAATGAGCAAAACCGGGGTCGAAGGCAATCAACGTGTGTTTGTTGTTGAAGATGCTGATAAAATGACAGCAGGCGCGGCAAACTCCTTATTGAAATTTTTTGAGGAACCAGTGCCTGGGATGACCGTGATTTTGACTGCAACCTCGAAAAATCAACTTTTACCGACCATTTTGTCGCGGGCGCAGGTTATTACATTCCAAAGCCCTGATCGCTCAGCCGTGATTGCAAAGCTAGAAGAAGGCGGAGCAACCTCGCAAATGGCACGAGTCGCAGGCCGATTGACTGGCAATGTGGCTGATGCGCAGGCCTTGTTGGCGTCTGCAACATTTCAAGACCGGGTGACGAAGGTTTTCCAGTTACTGGAGCGTTTGGCGGATCACGATCCGGAAAGTTTTGTTCGGGTGCAGACGCAACTGCTGCCGATTGCTAAAGATGCTGATAGTCAGCGTCAAGTGTTGGCGCTGATCGGCTTGGCCTATGCTGATGCATTGAATCAACATTTTCAGGTAACATCAATGCAACAACTTGACTTGCCGGCGATCGGCGTCTTGGCTCAGCGATCAAGTGCGCAACTAACCACGGCGCTGCAGGCTATTTTAACGGCGCAGGTGCGATTGAGCCAGAATGTTACGTTTCAATCCGCAACAGAACAGTTAATGCTTAAACTATTAGAAGGGTGATCTTGTGGAAAAGAAAGAATTATATGATGGCTTCTTGACCCTTGAAAAACATGCCCAGCAGATGCTCAGAGAAATCGCCGCTATGAAGGACGATATGGCAGAAACGCTTGAACGCAATGCTGAACTTGAGATCGAAAACAAACATTTGCGTCAACATTTGGCAGAATTAGAAAAAGATGACAATAAAACCAGTGATGGTGGGGTTGAATTGTCTAAGTCGAAGCAAAATCTTGAAAGTCTGTATAATGAAGGCTTCCATGTTTGCCCGGTGTTCTATGGCCAGCGCCGGGTCAATGATGAGCCATGCGCTTTTTGTACTGAGATTATTTACGGGGAGAATTGACTTGGAGCAACAACGAAGCTTCGGTTCACATACAACAGGCACACTTTATCTGGTGCCAACGCCGATTGGCAACTTGGGCGATATGACAATTCGTGCGATTGAAATTCTGAAAACAGTCGATTTGATTGCAGCAGAAGACACGCGGCACACGCAAATGTTACTAAATCATTTTGAGATTAAAACTAAAACGATTTCGTTTCATGAGCATAACACACAGATGCGCATTCCTGAGTTGTTGGCTAAGTTGGCAAACGGCGAGACAATTGCTCAAGTCAGCGATGCCGGTATGCCGTCGATTTCTGATCCAGGCAAGGAATTGGTACGCACAGCCATTGATTCCGGTGTGCCAGTGGTGCCATTACCAGGAGCCAACGCCGCGACAACTGCGCTGATTGCTTCCGGCTTGCCGCCGCAGCCGTTTTTGTTCTACGGCTTTTTACCGCGTAAAGCTGGGGAGAAAAATCGCGAATTGGAGAAGTTAGCCCATGAATCAGCCACCTTGCTTTTTTATGAAAGCCCACATCGGGTTGGCAAAACGCTGGCAGCAATGCAGACTGCTTTTGGTGATCGACAGGCGGCTTTGGCCCGTGAGTTGACGAAAAAATTCGAAACCTTCATTCGCGGTTCATTGTCGGCATTACAAACTTATGCCGCTGGTGACCTAAAAGGCGAATTTGTGATTATGGTAGAAGGTGCGGCTGATAAGCCAGCAGTTGATGTGACGGTGCCTTTAAAAATGCAAGTTGAGGCAATTGTGGCCACTGGTGCCAAACCAAATGCAGCGATTAAATTAGTCGCCAAACAAAATGGCTTAGCGAAGCAAGTGGTGTATGATGCTTATCATGAGTTGGAAAAATAAGCAAAGCGTGAGATCTGGTGCGTTTAGAAACAGGCTTATGCGAAGCCAACCGGATTCTGTGCCAGCAAGTGTGATTTAAGGAGGAGTCATCCTAATGGGAAAGGTCTACGAAGATGATTACCGGATTCCCGGTTTTGCGGGTGATCGGTATGGTCGCGCCGGATTGGCAAATATGATGAATGTCATGTTAGAAATTTCGGAGCGCCAGTTAGAGACGTTGCATGCCGGGATGGATGCAATTAATGAATTTCAGGCTGGTTGGGTGATCACGCAGTATCATATGGATATTCAGCGGATGCCGCGAATTGAGGAACCATTGCGCGTGGGGACCGAGGCGACGACTTACAATAAATTCTTTACTTACCGGGATTATTGGATTGACGATGCGCAAGGGCAGCGCTTGGTAACAGTGAATAGCAACTGGGTCATCATGGATCTGCGCACACGCAAAATTGTGGACGTGATTCCGGAACTGGTGGAGCGTGTCGGCGCGGTCAGTGATCGCAAAATCAAGCGATTTCCGCGGCTTAAAAAGATCACCACCCCAGATGGTCAAGAAGATTTTCATGTCCGCTATTTTGATATTGACAGTAACGGACACGTCAACAATGCTCATTACTTGGAATGGATGGAAAATAGTCTTGGCTATGATTTTTTGAGTACCCATACGTTACGCGGGGCGGATATTCGGTATGAACGTGAAGTCGCGTATGGCACGACGCCTGTTGCCCAATATCAGCATGATCCGGATGATCCCACCAAAACCTTGCACCGCGTCGTAACCGGCGAGCAGGTCAACGCAGAAGCGCAGATGATTTGGCAGGATTTTAAAGCATAGTAAAGCGGCACTAAGCAAAAAAGAGACGTTTGCTTAGTGCCGTTTTTGCGTTGCGGTCTTCGAAATCGAGGATAATCCCAGCTATTTGTTAATTGTCAGCTAACAGCATTATCCACGAAGTCGGCTAGATCCTGCCCCTGTTTGCCGTCACTGAGGCCGACTTGCAACTTAATTCGTGCCTTTTGGCCATTCAAGCCTTGACAGAAAATGATGCCCATTTTCTTAAGTTGCACACCACCGCCTTCGTAATTGTAAACGGCTTGCGCAACACCATTAAAACAGCGGGAAACGAGAACAATCGGGATGTTGCGATCCAGCAGCCGTTGAATGGCAGGTAAGGTGGTCGGCGGTAGATTGCCGGCACCGAGCGCTTCAATCGTCAAGCCGTGGGTATCTTCAGGCAGTGCATCGAACAAGGTGCCATCCATGCCAGCATATGCTTTGATGAGGAAGACCTTGTCGACGAGGTGATCAATCGCACAGATTTCTTGATTAATCAGTTCTTGAAAGAATCGGACGCCATCTTTGGTGACCAAACCGACTGGACCGAATGTTGGTGTTCGGAAAGTAGCCACATTGGTCGTGTGCGTCTTGGTCACGAACCGAGCGGTATGAATTTCGTCATTCATGACAACGAGCGTTCCCTTATTGCGTGAGTCGTCGCTGGCAGCCGTTTTAATGGCGCTTTGAAGGTTCTCCAGACCATCGCTGCCGATTTCGTTACTAGAGCGCATAGCGCCTGTCACGACCACTGGCATCGCCGAATCAAGGGTCAGATCAAGAAAATAGGCGGTTTCTTCCAGCGTATCCGTCCCGTGAGTGATCACGACGCCATCGCTGCCTTCTTTTTCCGCTTGGCGGATGCGTTTAACGAGTTCTAGCATCCGTTCTGGGGTCATGTGCGGGGATGGGAGGTTGAAAATTTCTTCAGTGGTGAGTTCGACGTCAGCAGGGACAAAACTGTCAGCACCAAGTAACGGGTTATGTTGGCTGGGCATAATGTCACCTTCGCTATTTTCAGTCATCGAAATGGTACCACCCGTATGCAAAACGAGAATATGTTTAGTCACGGTCATATCTTCCTTTCAAACGTTGTCGCATTTCATTATACGGCTCTTTATGCAGCCGCGAACAGCTAAAGTCAATGGCGCGAACACCCATAATTAGGTGTAAAAAAACACTTCTAAAATGAAGTGTTGAGGGAATCCCCTTTCAGGGAGTATGAGCAACCAGAAAGATATGATTACGAGAATCTATTTTAGCGAATCAATCTGGCAGCTAACTTGGTAAAAACCAAGAAAATACCGAGAAAATCGTGAGATATTTTTCACGTGTGATCACAAAAAATGCGAATGCGAACATTTCGGGGGTTCCCTTTCTACAATTTTCGGTGTACGATATGTCTCGTGACAAAATCTAGGAGTAGGAACCTGCGCGTTAAGTGCTGCCGGAACGGAATGTGAACGGCAGACGAAGACAAGTGTCGCGGTGCAGGTGCCGCATTCGCCTGATATTTAGGCGTCTCCGAAAAAAGGAGATTGCAGCTTATGCAAGTATTATCGTTTAGTAGTCCCAAGCTTTCCACCCGGAACATGGTGTATATGGCCATGTTGATGGCGATGCAAATCGTTCTGGGCCGTTTCTCGTTCGGAACCCCTTGGCTCAAGATTAGTCCAGCGTTCTTTGCCACGATCCTCATGGGATATTATTTTGGCCCATGGTTGGCGGCCGGCGCTGCTGCGCTGAACGATCAGTTGTCAATTATGATCTTCAGTCCGGGAGCCAACTTCCCGGGTTTTACCATCAGTGCAGCCATTGCGGCAATGCTTTACGGCATGTTTTTCCACGGCAAGAAGGTAACGGTTCTTCGGACATTGCTCGCTGTCGGCATGGTTTTGTTGATTAGCAATATCATTTTGACAACACTATGGTTAAACATCATGGGTACGCCATGGCAAGGCATTATCTGGCCGCGAACGATCAAGAACGTGGTCATGTTGCCAATCCAAACGGCACTGTCTTATGGAACGTTAAAAGCCATTGAGCGAATTCGTCCCCACCTTTGATTGATTTGCTATAAAAGCAAGCGCTTTGAACAAGCCAGTCATAGATCGTATTTTTACATTAAAAATAGCCCCAGACAGATTGACCTTCTGAATGCTTTCACGATGGTCGGCTTGTCTGGGGTTTTTAATTGTTGGCAATCTGCCATATCGAGTATGTGCCCCAAAGTGGTCAACATGAAACCTAACTGATAGAATAAGAAAACTCAAAAAAAACAGAAGGGCTGGCTGCTATGTTTGCTGGATTAATCATTGTGGTTGTGTTGGCGTTGGTAGGGACAGGAATTTGGGCACTGCAACTGGAACGGCGAATCGTGACGATGCAATTAGCAACACACAAGATGATGTTTCCGAACCAGGTGCGCAGCGGACGCAAGACTTACATTCGTAATTTGTATCGTGAGAATACAATTGCAAAATGGGTGCGGCGATTGGGACTGATAGGCAGTATTGTTGGTGGCTTGACGCTTGCATATGCCATTGGCAATCAGTTTTATAGCGAATTTGGTCAATTACCCATCATCGGCAACTTCTACGTCTTTCCGACAGACTATTTAACTGAACGTGATCATGCACTATGGGTGCTGGCCGTGGCTACCATGATTGCAGGTGTTGCTTGGTCATGGCTAGCCAAGTGGCTCCATGATGCTTTGCTGGCGGCAAATAAAACAACTGGTGTTCAAAGCGCCACCGATCTCTACTGGACGCCAGACGAGATCATCCATCAACGGTTATGGTTAAAAATCACCTTGCAAGGCTTACTCGTTGTTGGTGGTGTGCTTTTACTCATTGCGGCCATGACAGGTGCGTTACCTAATCCGGGAGAGGCTTGGATCTGAAGCGCGGGCATAAACGCGTTCGCCAGACCAGCAACTTGCGTGTAAGGACCCTGAACGCAATGGCCAAAGCGCGGCCATCACGTTCAGGCCCACTTACACTCCGGTTTCTGAGCGGTCTGGCTCACGCTCTTGACTGAAACGCGTTCGCTGGCGCAGCAACCTGCACATAAGGACCTAAAGCCTAAATGGTCCAAACCCGACCATTTAGGCTTTAGGCCGCTTATGTTCCGGTTTCTAAACGCGCCAGCTCACGCTCTGCTCTTATTTGTGATAGAATATTGCCATGATTATGCCATGAGAAGGGAGGGTCTATTGATGCGATTATTAGCGCTTGATACTTCAAACGAAGCGATGTCAGTTGCTGTGTTAGATAATGATAAGTTGTTGGCGCAGACGACGATTAATCGAAAACGGACGCATAGTGAGCAACTACTGCCAGCGATTGATGATTTAGTGGCTGCTAGTGGCCTGCAGCCGGAGGACTTGGATAAGATTATTGTCGCAGATGGACCGGGATCCTATACTGGCATTCGAATTGCCGTGACGACAGGGAAAACATTAGCTTACACATTAAACATTGCCCTAGCTGGCGTTTCCAGTCTGGCGGTGCTTGCCGCCAACATCACAGATACAAAAGCGATGATTGTGCCAATTATGAATGCGCGCCGCAACAATGTGTTTACAGGTGTCTACCAATGGAACAAGGGCCGGCTGATCAATGTGGTTACAGATCGGCACGTGCCATTAAAACTACTGCTCACTGAATTAGCCACTTTGCACCAGCCGGTGATCTTTGTGGGCAGTGATGCGGCTATGTTTCGGGCTCAGATTATTGAGACCTTGGGCGGATTAGCGCAATTTGCACCGAGTTGGCTAAACTTGCCACAAGCATTACGTTTAGGACAATTAGGGAAAGATCTGCCGCCTGTGTCTGTTTATGATTTTGTGCCGCGTTATCTGCGGCTGACCGAGGCGGAACACAACTGGTTGGAAGCACACCCCGGCAGAGGACATGATGTTTATGTTGAGAAAGTTTAAATCGTGGTTCGATCGCACGACACCTGATGAATTGAGCTTTAAGCCACAAACGATCACGGTTCGCAATAAAGAGTATTTACTGCGGCGTATGACAGAAGACGATGTCGATGCAGCATTAGCGATTGAGCGACGGATTTATCATGATACACCGTGGGATCGTTACGCTTTTTTCTCTGAGTTGCGTAAAGTTCGGCATTCGTTGTATTTGGCTGTTGAAGATGCTGGTCAGTTAGTCGCATTAATTGGCACCTGGTTTACCTTAAGTGAGGCCCATGTGACCAACATCGCGGTGGACCCAGCATACCAGCACATGGGTCTGGGACGTTTTTTGATGCAGTTCATGATTGGCCGGGCGATTGATTATGGCAGTCAAAAAATGACGCTTGAAGTGCGGACGAATAACGACATTGCTAAGCATCTGTATCGGTCGCTCGGTTTTCAGGACGGGAAAATTAAAAAAGGTTATTATGTCAGCAATCACGATGATGCACTCGATATGTATCGGCCATTGCCGTAATCGATCATTATCGTCGTTGTAGAGGAGAACAATGTGGCAGCAAGGGAATTAATTTTAGCGTTTGAAAGCAGCTGCGACGAAACCAGTGTGGCTGTCGTTGAAAATGGTGACACAATCTTATCGAACATCATCGCCACACAAATTAAAAGTCATCAACGATTTGGCGGTGTTGTTCCGGAGGTAGCCAGTCGTCATCATGTGGAACAAATTACGTTGGTTACAGATGCAGCGTTGAAAGAAGCGGGCGTCACTTATGATGATTTGACTGCGGTGGCAGTCACATACGGCCCAGGGCTAGTAGGCGCATTGTTAATTGGGGTGACGGCTGCCAAAACCATTGCCTACGCTCATCATTTACCATTAATTCCGGTTAATCACATGGCAGGCCACATTTATGCCGCCCGTTTTGTGAAGCCGCTTGCGTATCCATTACTGGCACTGGCGGTTTCAGGCGGTCATACTGAGTTGGTTTATATGCAATCAGCTGGGGAATTCGAAATCATTGGCGATACACGTGATGATGCCGCCGGTGAGGCTTACGATAAAGTTGGTCGGATTCTGGGCATTCCATATCCGGCCGGTAAAGAAGTTGATCGGTTGGCACATCTTGGTCAAGACACTTTCCATTTTCCACGGGCGATGGATAAAGAAGACAATCTTGACTTTAGCTTCAGTGGCTTGAAATCGGCTGTTATCAACACGGTTCATCACGCCCATCAGTTAGGCCAAGAGCTCAGTCGAGAAGATCTAGCCGCTAGTTTTCAAGCGGCGGTTGTCGATGTTTTGGTTCACAAAACGCAAAAGGCACTGCATCAGTATCCGGTTAAACAACTCATTGTGGCCGGTGGTGTTGCAGCCAATCAAGGGCTTAAAGAAGCCATGAACGAAAGCTTGGCTGTGAATTTTCCAGATGTCGATGTGATTGTGCCGCCACTTCGCTTGACGGGTGATAATGGCGCAATGATTGGCGCAGCTGCTCATATTGAATGGGCGAAGCAGCATCTTGCTTCAGAAAGCTTGAATGCTGATCCAGGATTGAGCTTTACCCACGCTTCATAATAAATGCAAGGCCGACAGCGATTTCGTTGACGCCGCCTAACTGTTTTGGTTAGACTTATCTTATAGATAAGTTTGTTAACGAAAGGATGATTCCCATGGCTGAAAAAACGATTATGTTGGTCTGTTCCGCCGGTATGTCAACCTCAATGCTGGTACAACGGATGAAAAAAGCAGCAGAGGCAGATGGCCTTGATGTTGATGTTTTCGCAACGGCAGCAGCAGATGCTGATAATAAACTTGCATCTGAACCCGTATCTGTTCTGATGCTCGGACCGCAAGTACGCTTTATGGAAAGTCAGTTTGCCGCTAAAGTTGCTGGTACTAATATTCCTATGGCCGTTATCGACATGCGAGCCTATGGGATGATGGACGGTGAAAAGGTTTTGCGGCAAGCCTTGGCGTTGATTGATGAGAAGGCTTCGAGTAAGTAGACAACAAAAATGGTGTTGGAACATCATTGACAGTTAACAATAGGCGAATGATTTTTCCGTAAAAGGAAAATCATTCGCCTATTATTTTCTCGGAGATATTTTTTAAGGCTCAAAGATACCAGTGCCAAGGAGCAATCGTAGGCCAGATGGGCTCGAAGCGCCGTCACAGCTCTAGCTACGCGTCGCCACCCCATCTGGCCGGAGATTGCGGAGTTTGGCACGACCAAGGACCATCTTTGGCCGTGCCTATTTTGAATTTAAAGAACAGCAGTTTTAATTGTTATCAGCATGCATATCTTCCAGTTGAATGCCCTTTTCTTCCCAAGCGTCTTCAACTTTAGCTGTTTGTTTTTGAACTGTTTCGAGTTCTGTCTGCAATGTTTGCATTTTGACATAATCACTGAGGACGTCTGGTGCAGTCATCGCTTTTTGAATTTTGGCCTCTTGTTGGCTAAGATCTTGAAGTTGCTGCTCTAAATCATCCACTTCCCGCTGAAGTTTGCGTTCAGCGCGGGCGTCTTCTTTGGACTGCTGGTAAGAGGTCGCACCAGCAGTTTCAGTTTTTGCCGTTGGCTGAGCAGCGGCTGCGGCGGCTGCTTCTGCCTGAGTTTCGGTGAGTTTTTCTTGATAGTAATCCCAGTTGCCCAGATAAGTAGTGCTGCCGGTCGGGGCAATAGCGACCACATTTGTTGCCAACTCGTTGATGAAGTACCGGTCATGCGAAACAAATAAGACAGTCCCGCTGAAGTCTTTTAAGGCCTGTTCTAGGACTTCTTTGCTGTTGATGTCCAAATGGTTGGTCGGTTCATCAAGCACTAAGAAATTATCGTGTTTCAACGCTAATTTAGTGAGTTCCAGCCGCGCTTTTTGGCCGCCAGATAAGGCACTGACCGGTTTTTGAATGTCGTCCGCCAAAAAAAGGAAGGCCGCGAGCACGGATCGGACATCCTTTTCAGGCATCATCGGGTGATCGTCCCAGATTTCGTCAATGACAGTGTTTTTAGGGTTAAGCTGTTGAATTTCCTGATCGTAATAGCCTACGTCGACATTGGCGCCAAACTTGGCATCTCCTTTAAGAAAAGGAATTTTTCCCAAAACACTTTTCAGTAAAGTAGATTTACCGACACCATTTGGTCCGATGATCGCAATTCGGTCAAACTTATTCACTTGAAAGTCAATCGGGCCAGCCATGGGTTTGTCCGGCTCATAACCAACTGTCGCCTGCTCGACTTTTAAAACTTCATTACCGCTTGGTCGCGTTGGGGTAAAGTTAAAATGCACCGTTTTATTATCGCCAGCAGGTTTTTCAAGCACATCCATTTTTTCTAATTGTTTACGTCGAGCTTGAGCCTGTTTGGTGGTGCTAGCGCGGACAATATTCTTGTCGACAAAATCCTGCAGCTTGGCAATTTCTTCCTGCTGCTTATTGTAAGCCTTCCAAGCTTGAGCTTGACGATCAGCTTTTTGCTTGAGATAGCCGCTATAGTTAGTTTTGTAATGTGTCGCGTGGTGATGATCTAATTCATAGATCTCAGTGACCACGTGATCGAGGAAATATTGGTCATGACTGACAGTTAAAATAGCGCCCGGATAGGTTTTTAAGTACCCTTCAAGCCAACTCAAGGTTTCAATGTCAAGATGGTTGGTGGGTTCGTCAAGGATGATCAAGTCGTGTTTTTCGAGTAGCAGCTTCGCCAGCGCCAATCGAGACCGCTCACCGCCAGATAAAGTGCCAACCGGCTTGTCATAAGTCGTTTCGCCGAACTGAAAACCATGTAAAACGGAACGAATTTCGGCTTCATAGCCATAACCATTTTGTTCGTTAAAGTCATGTTGCAATTGATCGTATTGTTTCATCGTTGCCGCAAAAGCTTCTTTGTCGGCGATGAGTTGCGGATCACCGAGTTTAACTTCTAAGTCATGTATTTGCCGAGCCATCGCTTGTAATGGTGCAAAGACCGTCAGCATTTCTTTAAAAATCGTTTTGTCAGAATCAAGTCCTGAGTTTTGTGCTAAATAACCAATTGACAGGTTCTTCATGGTTGTGACCTGACCAGCATCGGGTGGGGCAATACCAGTCAGGATCTCCAGCAGGGTCGTCTTGCCAATGCCGTTGGGCCCGACTAAGCCAATGCGCGCGCCGTTTTGAATTTCTAAGTTGACGTTAGCAAATAATTCATTGCCGTTAAAACTGCGGCCAACTTGTTGCGCCTGCAAAATGATCACAGGGATACCTTCTTTCACAATAATCGTTAGAACCTAATATACCATAGTTTCGTTCATCGGCGCGCGTTCCCCGATGGTCCCTGGATAATAAAAAATTTGCTTGTGAAGATGTATCCGCTTGCCTTCACACTATAAACCAGCTAATATAAGCAAGAGATACTATGTTGGACAGTTCACATGTTCTGCGTGGGAATACTTCTACAGGAGGCTTGCTTATATGGCGGAAACAATCATCCCCAAAGCAACGGCAAAACGCCTGCCCGTGTACTACCGTTATCTGAATTTTCTAGCCAATTCCGGAACAACCAAGATCAGTTCGACTGAATTGTCGGACGCAGTGAAGGTTGATTCGGCAACTATTCGGCGTGATTTTTCATACTTTGGTGCATTGGGTAAACGCGGTTACGGCTATGATGTCGTCGATCTACTTAATTTCTTTAAAAAGATTCTGAATCAGGATCGGTTAACCAATGTCGGGTTAGTCGGTGTCGGCAATCTTGGTCACGCGCTGTTGAATTACAACTTTCGGCAGGCAAACAACATTCGGATTAGTGCTGGCTTTGATATTAATCCCGAATTAGCTGGTACCATCCAAAGCGGTGTCCCAATCTATCCCATGGATGAAATGATCAAACAGATCAAGGATCAGCAAATCGAAATTGTGATTTTGACGGTGCCGATTGATGCTGCGCAACACATTACGGATGATTTGGTTAAAGCAGGGATCAAGGGCATCATGAACTTCACCCCGATTCGCATCTCTGTACCAAGTTATGTTCGCGTGCAAAACGTTGACCTAGCAACAGAATTACAGACGCTCATTTATTTCTTGGAACATTACGGGCCGACTTTAAAAGAACCAGAAGCATAATTTGTCGAAAACGCCACTAGTCGGCGTTTTTTGTTTGGAAAAAACGTGAGAGCAAGTCGTTCGATAAGACTTGCTCTTTTCGCTTGCCTTTTTAAGTGTACTACGTATAATAGTACACATAATACGAAAGGGGGCGTGGTCATGGCGACCGATCCGTATGCCCATTTGGCTTACTACGAGCGCCTTGTGTTGCAAATTAAAGCACAAGTGGTGCAAGGCGTGTTGCTGCCAGGTGACAAATTGCCATCGGTGCGAGAGATGGCAAAACAAGAGCAGCTCAATCCCAACACGATTGCAAAGGCCTATAAGCAGCTTGAAGCAGATGGCGTGATCTATGTTGAACCAGGACGCGGCTCGTTCATTGCCGAACCGTTAAGGCAGGCCAATACAAAAGATATTGCGGCATTTCGGCCTAAATTTGATGCCTTAGTGGTTGAAGCGCAGAGTTTGGGGATCAGCATTCCCATTCTGCAGGCATGGCTCAATGAGAAGGAGGGACAAGCATGAGTTTAACGATCACAAAATTGCAAAAAAAGATTGCCGATCAGGCTGTACTGAATAACATCACATTTTCCTTATCACTAGGGCAGGTGGTCGGGCTTGTCGGGCCTAACGGTATTGGGAAAACGACCATCTTCCGAACAGTGACGCATCAATATCGTGCGGACGGGGGCACCATTGAGTTGGATGAACAGGACTTGACCGACCATCCGGAACAACGCGAAAACCTTTTTTACCTTGATAATCAACATCTCTTCTTCCGTAAATACCGGTTGGATAAAATCGCCGGCGATTATCAATTGCTCTATGCGACGTTTGATCAAGCGCGGTTTATGGCGCTGATCAAAAAGTTCGGCCTGCAAGGATCACAACGTTTTCAGAGCCTTTCAAAAGGTTTCCAGGCATTGGTGATGGTGGCGTTGGCGCTGGCGAGCGGGGCACCGTATGTTTTTCTGGATGAACCATTTGATGGGTTGGATTTGCTGATTCGCGAGCGGATTGTCAATTTGGTGGTAGATGCTGTTGCTGATGGTAAACGAACCTTTCTCATCGCCTCACATAATCTAGTCGAATTAGACGGCTTGTCAGATCGCGTTTTGTTCGTTAAAGCCGGTCGGATCAGTCAGGACTTGACGCTAGAGGACGTCAGACAGCAGGCGATCAAGCTGCAGTTAGTTTTCAAAACCAAGGCGATTCCTGATGTGATCAGGGAACAAGGTCGGATTCTGACCATTCGTGGACGCGTGATCGAAGCGGTTTTCCCGCATTTCACACCTGAAGTCAAGGCCGCGATTGCCGCCGAAGAACCCGTGCTGAATGAGAGCTTGCCGTTATCGCTATCTGATTTATTTAAAGTTGAGTTTCGCGCCAAAAACGCGGAGGTGAAATAAATGGGTGAAGATCGTTTATTGAAACTGGTAAGATCGCGACATAAAGTTTTGTTGCGGGTGATCGTAGTCTTTGCACTGTTGCTGTCAGCGGTGAATTTGGGTCAAAGCATACAAAACTATCATAACGAGCAAAAATACGTCATGGACTTAGCGCAGTTTGAAGAAAGTAAACAAGAGGCCAAGAAAAATCACCTTACTTTTTATAACAATAAAAGTTATGAAGAGTATCGGGAAGACCAGCGTCATCTTTTTATTCCAAATCAAAAAGGGCAACTTTTGTCTGACCTTATTAGTGGTCGCTTTTTCACGGTTGTCTCGTATTTGATTCCGCTAATAGTCGGTTTAGCAATAGCCAGTATTGACCAAGCGAGTGGTTTTAATGCAGCCATTTTCAGTAGTGGGTTTCGCCGAAGAAGGGTATTTGCAACACGTTATTGGTATGGTTTTCTGAGTCTTCTTGGTGTGATGATGCTTGGCTCAGGGATCACCATCATAGGTTATTATGTTGCCATTCCTGCTATGTATGTCGGATTGAGTGGGATGAATCTTTTAGGTGTTTTGCTCATGAATATAGCGGTCGTTAGTTTCATGTATACAATCGGCACCGCCATTGGTACGATTTTCGCGTCACCGTTTTGGATGGGGGTCTTCGGGCTGTTCGGTACGTGGTTTGGGGCAACTGCAGCAGATCGACTGATCTATTCAACGATGCGTTCGAATCCAGTCCGGTTATCAGGCAACAACTTATTTTTTGCCTACTTTATTGCCGCGATGGTTATCAGTATTATCGGCTATTTTGCGACGAGGTGGTTATTTGACCACATTTCGCTGGAAAATGCGGGCAATGTTCTCTTACTGCCAAAATTACGCTGGGTGGTCATGATATATGCATTGGCTGTCATACCATACGGGCTTGGTCAGTGGCTGTTAAACAATGAGCTGCTTTCTTATACCGTTTCAATCATAGCCATTCTTGCTCTTGGTTTCTGGTGGTGGTATCGGGAACGACCCCAGAAGAAACTTGCTTGAGGCTTGAATTTAAGCGCAAAAACACCCGCAGACAGTGAAATCTGCGGGTGTTTTTGAATGATCAATCATACGGGGTAAAGATAATGTAGTTTTGGTCCGTGGTTGCCTTAAAGTCAAACTGCGTGTTCTTCGCATTTTGTTTTGTCTCTTCATTGCTGATGGTTTCGGTTTGCAGCCCCAGAGCTGTCCGAAGTTTGTTGGAGATTCGTTGCATCTCAGCGTCGGAAGCAATCTGGTAAGCACCATCGCCGACCCATGCGTTGACACCTTGCAAATGATCAGTCGAAACTGTTTTTGCGGCGTCACGGTAATTCAAGAAAATACTTTGCATATCATCAAAACTCATATTCGTGGCAATATTTTTTGAGATAGTGTCCATGAGCTTGGTAAAATTGCCAAGTGATCCAACAGAAATTGCTTTTTTGAGAATGGCCTTGATGACTTGTTGCTGCCGCTTCTGTCGGCCATAATCGCCCTCTGGGTCAGAGTGACGCATCCGTGAATATGCCAACGCCATATTGCCATTGAGATGCATGGGGCCTTTCGTGAACTTCTGGTTGCCAGTGTATGGATCCTGAAAGGAAAACGGTACGACGACATCAATACCGCCGACAGCATTGACGACTTTTTCAAGCGCCCCCATGTTGATTGTTAGGTAGTAAGAAATCGGGACATTGACCAGCTTGGAAACAGTGTTGATCGCCATGTCCGAACCGCCAACGTTGTACGCGGCATTGATCTTCTGCATGTTGAATTCCTTTGTGCCAATTAACTCTGCAGCGGTGTCACGCGGGATACTGACCATGGTTGTTTTCTTGGTTTTAGGATTAACGACAGCAACAATCATGGTATCAGAGTTGCCTTTTTCAATCCGACCATCAGCACCAGTATCGACGCCTAGTAGCAAAACGGCGAACGGCTTCTTGTTAGCAATGTCGGTACTGACATGTTTGGTCGCATGATATGTATTATTGATGGCATATTTTGCCTGACTGTATAACCGCAAGGCATACGCACCTGTTGTGAACAGACCAACCACAACGATTAGGCTGATCAATTTGCCCCAGCGAAAACGCCTCGGCTTCTGTTGTTGTTGGCGGCGATTAGAACGGGTCTCCATGTTTGAACTGCTCCTTCACAAAATCATTATTTCTATTATAAGAGATGAAAGCAGGGGTCAAGGTTAATATTCGATTACGATTATAGGGTGTGGGCGAGATAGTAAAGCCAAACCACCCACAAAGATCCAAGGCGGGCGATAATAGCCGTGCTGACTGCGCCAGTGTGTCGATAATCATATGCAAGAACAAGTCCAACCAATGTGGCGCTTAACCAGTGTCCGCCCGGTTGCGTTAAAGCAAACAGGAGACTAGTGATCAAGGCACCGCCAAAGATACCGGTGACATTCACAAGATTACCGAATAGAACTTTGCGATAGGTTAGCTCTTCCAACACAGGAATAGCCAATCCGATCACTAGGAAATACCACGGATTAGTTGCCATACTGGACAGCTGCTGATGAATTAGGCTGCTAGTTTGCGGTATTTTGAATAAAAATGTTTCTAGCCATGAACCCACAAGCTGAGCGACCAAAACGCCAACGATACCGATTGGTCCCCAGAAAACCCGCTGTTGTGGGGCGGCAACCCCAGGTTCTTCGATGGCGTTGGCAATGACTAACTGTCGCTCACTGAAACCAGCGGCAATCATCGCCAGCACACTGATCACAGTAGCAAGACCTAAGCTGAGTCGGCCAACGGGTAAGATTTGGAAAATCAGCAAGTTACCAATCAGCGCCACTAAATAGGCACCAATAATGGAAAGTCCATGTTTTTGTAGTGACATAAAGAGCTCCTTTAAAAAAATGTCTGGAATAAGTATAACATTCCACGGTTTGGGGTTGCATTCAACCGCAAAACTCGTTATAGTTACTTCTGTAGTTAGCACTTAGACATAACGAGTGCTAAATCAAAAAATGTAATGTGGAGGGATTGCCTTGTTAAAACCATTAGGAGATCGCGTGATTGTCGAGGTCGTTGAAGAAGAGGAGCAGACAGTTGGCGGCATCGTTTTAGCCAACAACGCAAAACAAAAGCCGCAAACCGGCAAAGTTGTTGCAGTAGGTGAAGGCGCTTTGACACCAGAAGGCAAGCGTTTGCCAATGGCCGTCAAAGTTGGCGATACTGTATTATACGACAAATACGCCGGCTCTGAAGTGAAGTATGAAGGTCAAGACTACCTTGTATTGCATGAAAAAGACATCATGGCAATTGCGTAACTAAATAATCGATCAATTTTGAGGTGAATAAAAACAATGGCAAAAGAAATTAAATTCTCTGAAGACGCACGTGCTGCAATGCTGCGCGGCGTTGATCAGTTGGCAAACACAGTTAAGACAACCTTAGGACCAAAAGGCCGCAACGTTGTTTTGGACAAGAGCTATGGCTCACCGGAAATTACCAATGACGGTGTCACAATTGCGAAGTCCATTGACTTGGAAGATCACTACGAAAACATGGGCGCCAAGTTGGTTGCCGAAGTTGCTTCCAAGACAAATGACATTGCTGGTGATGGTACCACAACCGCAACGGTTTTGGCACAAAGTATTATCCGCGAAGGCATGAAGAACGTTACAGCCGGTGCTAATCCTGTTGGCATTCGCACAGGGATTGAAAAAGCAACTAAGGCTGCCGTTGACGAATTGCACAAGATTAGCCACAAAGTTAATGGTAAGAAAGAAATCGCGCAGGTTGCGTCCGTTTCTTCCTCAAATACAGAAGTTGGTAGTCTGATTGCTGACGCCATGGAAAAAGTTGGCCACGATGGTGTGATTACCATTGAAGAAAGCAAAGGGATTGACACTGAACTCTCTGTTGTTGAAGGGATGCAGTTTGATCGCGGCTATCTGAGCCAATACATGGTCACCGATAATGATAAGATGGAAGCTGACCTTGACGATCCTTATATCTTGATCACCGACAAAAAGATTTCCAATATTCAGGACATTTTGCCGCTGTTACAAGAAATCGTTCAACAAGGTAAGGCACTGTTGATCATTGCTGATGACGTTGCTGGTGAAGCATTGCCAACCTTAGTTCTGAACAAGATTCGTGGTACCTTCAATGTTGTTGCGGTTAAGGCCCCTGGCTTTGGTGATCGGCGTAAGGCTCAACTTGAAGATATCGCTACCTTGACTGGTGGTACCGTGATCAGTTCTGACCTTGGCTTGGATCTTAAAGACACCAAGCTTGAACAATTGGGTCGTGCCGGCAAGGTAACGGTTACCAAGGACAACACCACGATTGTTGATGGCGCTGGCTCTAAGGATGCCATTGCTGAACGGGTTAATATCATCAAGAAGCAAATTGATGACACGACCAGTGACTTTGACCGTGAAAAGTTGCAAGAGCGTTTGGCTAAGTTAGCTGGCGGTGTTGCGGTTGTCAAGGTTGGTGCCGCTACTGAAACTGAATTGAAGGAACGCAAGTATCGGATCGAAGATGCTTTGAATGCGACCCGTGCCGCGGTTGAAGAAGGTTATGTTGCTGGCGGCGGTACAGCTCTGGTAGATGTTTTGCCTGCAGTTGCTGCTTTGAAAGAAGAAGGCGACGTTCAAACCGGGATCAACATCGTGCTACGTGCGCTTGAGGAACCTGTTCGCCAGATTGCTGAGAACGCCGGCAAAGAAGGTTCTGTCATCGTTGAACAGCTGAAGAAGGAAAAGCAAGGCGTTGGTTACAATGCCGCTACTGATGAATGGGAAGATATGGCTAAGTCAGGTATTATTGACCCAACCAAAGTGACCCGTTCTGCATTGCAAAACGCCGCTTCCGTTGCTGCTTTGATGCTGACGACTGAAGCCGTTGTTGCTGACAAGCCAGATCCAAATGCAAATAATAATGCTGCCGCTGGTGCTAACCCAGCAGCAGGCATGGGCGGTATGATGTAATTTCTGCCTATTCGTTCAACAAAAGCACTGGCTTATGCGCCGGTGCTTTTGTTGTTTACATAGTGTGCTTTTCAAGTTTTCAAGGTCACTTTATGAAGTTAATTAACATTTCTGTGCCTAATCATTAGTCACTAAGGGGCATTCATTGGTAAAATAAAGATAGTTTCATGTTGTATGATGGTTAATTAGTAAGATCATCAGCCGTGGACATCAAAGCGATGTCGCGGTCATAACGCGTTCGCCAGCGCAGCAACCTGCGTGTAAGGACCTTGAACGCAATGGTCAAAGACCGACCATCACGTCCAAGGCCACTTACACTTCTGTCACTAAGCGCGCTGGCTCACGCTCAGTCATAACGCGTTCGCCAGCGCAGCGACCTGCGTGTAAGGACCCTGAATGCAATGGCCCAAACCCGGCCATCACATTCAGGTCCACTTACACTCCGGTCGCTAAGCGCGCTGGCTCACGCTCACACAAAAAAAAGGGGCGATTTGATGAAGCTGATTCAAAATCCCATTCGGCTTAACGCCAGCTTGCACAAAATGTTACCGAACACAATGCGGTATCTTTATAATCGAAAGCCGGTTAAGTTTTTTGAATTATATACGTTAGGATCTGTTCATGTTTATTACGTTGAAGGATTTGACCAAGTCGATGTCGTCTTGACCCACGACAAACGCACCATTAAAGATGCTGAGATTGATTTTGTCTTGGAAAAACTGTTGCCTGATACGCCTAAAGCTGACCTTAAAATTGACCACGCTGCTAAAAGCGAGATCGAGCACGAGGTTCATCGCAAGTTGAAGGTCCATGATGTTGTGATTATCGAAAAGGCGTAACGAAAACGACCACTTTCCCGGGCATCACCGAGAAGGTGGCCGTTTTTGCTTTTTTGCACATCATGCTAGTTAGGACGATATTGTTGGGGCTTTTCGTCAGGGAATCTCACCAAGTTGTCATGTTGCGTTAGATAAGGTAGGCTTGAGCGTCTATTTAGGTTACACTGATGATTGTTTGTGTTTTGGTTAAATTTTCCCGATACATTCGGTTCATATAGGAGTAATGAAAATGATGCATTTAAAGCGCCTGTTTATTGGGCGACCACTGAAATCTTCTGAGGAAGGCGGTCAAAAGCTTAACATTTTCAAGGCACTGGCGATGTTATCGTCAGATGCGCTTTCAAGTGTGGCTTACGGGACTGAACAAATTGTCTTAGTTCTGACGACATTGTCAGCGGCTGCGATTTGGTACTCATTGCCGATCGCTGCCTTTGTTTTAGTGCTCTTGATTTCATTGACACTATCCTATCGCCAGATTATTCACGCCTATCCTAGTGGCGGCGGCGCGTATGTTGTCGCTAGCGAAAATCTAGGTAAAAATGCCGGTCTAACCGCAGGCGCTTCATTACTGATTGATTATATGCTAACGGTTTCAGTCTCAGTTTCCGCGGGTGCTGAAGCGATTACCAGTGCAATTCCTGCGCTTTATGGCAAGCAGGTGATCATTTCACTGATCATCATTTTCATCTTGATGAGCATGAATTTACGTGGCATGAGTGAATCGGCCAATTTTTTGATGGTCCCGGTTTACTTATTCGTTGTCGTCATGACGGGTATGATCATCTGGGGACTTTACCAAGTGGCAACAGGCGCTATTCCGTACAAGGCAACTTCCTTTGTCGGTGCAGCGATTCCGGGAGTCTCGATGGCCTTGATCTTCCGGGCATTTTCCAGTGGGTCCAGTTCACTGACTGGGGTTGAAGCAATTAGTAATGCGGTGCCGTTCTTTAAAATACCTAAAGAAAAGAATGCGGCTAAAACGTTGGCCATCATGGCTGCCATCCTTGGCTTCTTCTTTGCTGGTATTACATTTTTGAACTATTGGTACGGTATTGTGCCGGTGGCCAAAGTGACGGTGCTTTCGCAGGTGGCCAAAGAGACCTTTGGCGGAGCAGGTATCATGTACTACGTTGTTCAATTTGCGACCGCCTTGATCTTGGCTGTGGCAGCTAATACCGGATTTTCAGCTTTTCCAGTTTTGGCTTTTAACTTGGCCAAAGATAAGTTTATGCCGCATATGTATCTGGATCGTGGCGATCGCTTGGGTTACTCTAACGGGATTTTGACACTGGCGTTAGGAGCCGCGGCGCTGATTACGATTTTCCAAGGATCAACTGAACGGCTGATTCCGTTGTACGCGGTTGGTGTGTTCATTCCATTTACCTTGTCGCAAAGTGGGATGATTATCCATTGGTTCCGTCATCGCGGAAAAGGTTGGATTGGCAAAACGATTGCTAACTTCTCTGGCGCGTTGATTTCCTTTGCAATTCTCGTCATCCTGTTTGCTTACCGATTGCTTGATATCTGGCCATTCTTTATTGTGATGCCACTCGCCATTTTCATGTTTTATAAAATTCGCGATCATTATGACAAAGTTGCTGAGCAATTACGCTTGCCGGTCGAAGTGGCACAACATGATTACGATGGCAGCACCGTCATTGTTTTGGTCGGTAATGTCACTCGGGTTACGCGCGCGGCCTTAAATTATGCTCAGTCAATTGGCGACTATGTCATTGCTATGCACGTTTCGATGGACGAGAATCCCAATAAGGAAAAAGAAACCCAAAGCGAATTCCGCGCGGATTTTCCAGAGGTGCGATTTGTTGATATCCACTCATCATACCGTTCCATCGAAGCCCCAACTATTCGCTTCGTTGACATCGTCGCGCGCAACGCCGCCAAACGGAACTTTACAACCACGGTACTCATTCCGCAGTTCGTACCACGTAAAAAATGGCAGAATATTCTTCACAACCAAACCAACTTCCGCCTGCGCGCCGCCTTTGCAAGCCGCGAGAATGTCATCATTGCCACTTACAGTTATCATTTGAAGAAGTAGGGAGACTACTTGCAAAACGGTTAGATCATGATGATCTGATCGTTTTTTGGTTTGAACGTATACGTAGCCGCGGAAATCTGTACATAAGAAACTTGAAGCTAAATGGCTCAAAACCAGCCATTTAACTTCAAGTTTACCGATGCTTCGATTTCTAACCGCAACAACTCACTCTTTGCACTTGCCAGGGGGTCGCTCAAAGTTGACGCACCTGTTAAAATGGATCATATAGAACGTCAAAGAAAGTCAAAGGACGAAGGGTGAATTTCGTGCCGCAAAAAACCAGTGAAACGCCTATGATGCAGCAGTACAACGAAATCAAGGCGCAATATCCGGATGCGTTTTTGTTTTACCGCATCGGAGATTTTTATGAATTATTCAATGATGATGCCATCAAAGGTGCTCAGTTGCTCGAACTAACATTAACTGCACGAAACAAGAGTGCTGACGATCCTATCCCAATGGCTGGTGTCCCGCACCACGCTGTCCAAAGTTACGTTGATATTTTAATTGACCACGGTTACAAAGTTGCGATCTGTGAACAGATGGAGGACCCTAAAAAAGCTGTCGGGATGGTTAAACGAGCCGTCATTCAGTTGGTAACGCCAGGGACAAATGTTGACATCAAAGCCGGTGCAGCCAAGTCGAATAACTATATTACCGCTGTGATGCCGCATGCAGCAGGTTATGCGTTTGCGTATGCCGATGTATCGACCGGTGAGCTCAAAGTGACGGATCTAAAAAGCAAATTTGCTCTGCAAAACGAACTGAGTGCGCTGGCCACCAAAGAAATCGTTGTGCCTGAGGAATTGACCGATGACGACGCGGGAATGCTCAAGCAAGGGGAACGGCTTCTGTCAGTCCAACCTGATGCCGAGCCGACGAGTGAAGGCAGTTATGTGTCACAGGCGCTAACTGATCCTGCAGAGGCTGCCGTTGTGCAGATGCTAATGGCCTATTTATTGAACACGCAGAAACGCAGCTTGGCCCATATTCAAAAAGCGGTTGCTTATCAACCTTCCGCCTATCTGGAAATGGATCAGGACGCCCGTAGTAACCTCGACATTTTGCAAAACAGCAGAACGGGACGCAAAGGTGACACTTTGTTGTCGTTGCTTGATTCGACCAAAACAGCGATGGGTGGCCGCTTATTGAAACAATGGCTGGATCGACCATTACTGGATATTGATGCGATCAGTGTGCGGCAAAATCAGGTTCAGGATTTATTGGATCACTTTTTTGAACGCAGTGAGTTGCAGGAACGACTGACTAAAGTCTATGATCTTGAGCGGTTAGCTGGCCGAGTTGCTTTTGGTACCGTTAATGGTCGTGATTTAATTCAGTTGCAAACCTCTTTGGATCAGATCCCGGCTATTCAGGATGTGCTGGGTAAGCTTGATGATGGCAGTTTTAAGGCACTTCGCAGTAAAATGGACCCAGTCAGCGATGTCGCCGGATTGATTCGCCGTGCGATTGAACCCGAACCGCCGATTTCAGTGACAGACGGTGGCTTGATCCTCCGAGGGTACAATCAAAAACTGGACAGCTATCGTGATGCCATGAAGAATTCCAAACAATGGATCGCTGAACTAGAAGCATCGGAACGCAAAGCAACTGGCATTCACACACTTAAAATTCGTTACAACAAGGTTTTTGGTTACTTTATCGAAGTGACTAAGTCCAATTTGGACAAAATACCGGAAGGGCGCTATGAACGCAAACAGACACTGACAAACGCTGAACGGTTTATCACCCCAGAGCTGAAAGAAAAGGAGACCTTGATTCTTGAAGCGCAGGAAAGCTCAACAGCGCTCGAGTATGATCTTTTCCAAGACATTCGCGACAAGGTCAAAGCCCAGATCAAACGACTACAAGCTTTAGCCGCCCAAATTTCATCTTTGGACGTGTTGCAAAGCTTTGCAACAGTGGCTGAAAACAGTCATTATGTCCGACCAACGATGCATGCCGGGACTCATGATATCAATGTTAAGGGTGGTCGCCACCCAGTCGTGGAACATGTACTTGGCCGAGACAGTTATATTCCTAACGATGTCATCATGAATCACGACACCGATATGTTGCTGATCACCGGGCCTAACATGTCAGGGAAAAGTACCTACATGCGCCAATTAGCCTTGATTGTTATCATGGCGCAAGCGGGTTCGTTTGTCCCGGCAGATGTAGCTGACTTACCGATTTTTGATCAGATCTTTACCCGAATCGGAGCAGCTGATGATCTTGCCAATGGCGAAAGTACTTTCATGGTTGAAATGCTGGAGGCCAATGCTGCATTAAGCCACGCGACGGCTTCCAGCCTGATTCTTTTTGATGAGATCGGCCGCGGCACGGCAACGTATGATGGGATGGCGCTGGCACAGGCAATTATTGAGTTTTTGCATGATCATGTCCACGCCAAAACGCTGTTCTCAACGCATTATCATGAGCTAACTAGTTTGTCAGATTCCTTGGCGAAGTTAAAGAATGTCCATGTTGGTGCCGTTGAGGAGCATGGCAATCTGGTTTTCTTGCACAAAATGATGCCTGGCCCTGCCGACAAGAGTTATGGGATTCACGTCGCCAAGCTCGCCGGTTTACCGGCAGATTTGTTAGCGCGTGCTGATACGATTTTGAAACAGCTTGAAGCCGATGCACCCAATAAAACGGCGCCAGCACCAGCGCCGCAAGTTGAAGAGCAACAATTGTCGTTGTTTGAAGAACCAAAACCGACGCCAAAGAATAGTCCGATTCTGACGAAACTTGCGAAATTTGACTTGATGGCGGCCACACCGATGGACGCGATGAATTTCATATTTGACCTGCAGAAGCATTTAAAGAAGAAGTGATTTTATGCCAAAGATTCACCAACTATCGGCAACATTAAGCAACCAGATCGCTGCTGGGGAGGTCATTGAACGCCCTGCCAGTGTTGTCAAAGAACTGGTTGAAAATAGTATCGATGCACAAGCAACGCAAATTGACGTCCTGATTTCCGCGGCTGGTTTGCAGGAGATTCGGGTTAGCGATAACGGCATCGGGATTGCCCCGGATGACGTTGCAACAGCGTTTTTGCGGCACGCCACCAGTAAAATTCTGACGACGCGTGATTTATTTAATGTGCATTCATTGGGCTTCCGTGGCGAAGCGTTGGCAAGTATTGCCGCGGTTGCCGACGTAAAGTTGACAACGGCAACGGATTCAGGGATTGGCACCCAGATTCACGTCAAAGGCGGTGAGGTTGAAGCGCAGTCGACAGCGGCTCACCGACGCGGTACGGATGTTGAAGTGAATGATTTATTCTTCAACACACCGGCGCGGCTGAAGTATATGAAGTCGCAGCAAACTGAACTGGGAAAAATTGTGGATATCGTCAGCCGATTGGCGATGGCAAATCCTGATATTGCCTTCACGGTTTCACATGATGGCAATATGGTGGTGCGCACAGCTGGTCAAGGCGATTTGCGCCAGACGCTGGCCGGAATTTATGGCTTGTCTGTGGCGCGCTCAATGGTTGACTTCAAAGCACAAGATCTTGATTTTCGGGTTAGCGGGTTAACAAGTTTGCCTGAAACGACCCGAGCTTCGCGTAATTACTTGAGTTTAGTTGTCAATGGCCGTTATATTAAGAACTTCCAACTGACTAAGGCGGTTATTGCCGGTTACGGCTCGAAGTTAATGGTGGGGCGTTATCCAATGGGCGTCATCAACATTGAGATGGATGCTGCGTTGGTCGATGTCAACGTTCACCCGACAAAGGCCGAGGTGCGTCTGAGCAAGGAAGATCAGCTTAGTCATTTGCTCAGCGAGGCGATTCGAACACGATTGGCGAAGGAAAACCTGATTCCCGATGCGCTCGATAATCTGCCAAAAAGAGAACGGTATGATCTGGATCAACTGGAACTGACATTGAATAAGATCAGCCCCAAGACGGTGCCCTCAGTTCAGCCGCAGCAAGGGCAGCAGTTGCGCGAAAACACAACTACTAACTTGGCAGACACGGCTGCTGAGGAGCCGACACCGGCACCAACTTCACCAGATCTTGAGATTGGCGATTTGGATGATCAGCCGATTTTTAACGAACCGCAACGTCTGGCTGCATGGGATCAGCGGTATCAGCGGCTAGCTTCGAATGTGGTCCCAACCTTGATGGCAGATGAGCCGGAACCTGATATTTCGCATGTCGAATCAGCTGAGCGTTTTCCAAATCTCACGTACTTGGCGCAAGTCCACGGCACTTATTTGCTAGCGGAATCAGGCGATGGGTTATATATTTTGGACCAGCATGCTGCACAAGAACGGGTGAACTATGAGTATTATCGGCAAGCTATTGGCGAAGTCAGCAACGACCAACAACATTTACTCGTACCGATTGTGTTAGACTATTCCGCGGCTGATGCCATTAGCATTCGTGATCATCGGGACGTGCTTGAGTCGGTTGGACTATATCTGGAAGATTTTGGCCAAAACAGCTTTGTTGTTGAACATCATCCGACTTGGTTTAAAGCTGGGCAGGAAGAAGATACCATTAAAGAAATGGTGGATTGGGTTTTGCGTGATGGTCGCATGACAGTCGCAGCGTTTCGGGAGAAAACTGCTATCATGATGAGCTGTAAGCGTGCCATTAAGGCCAATCACCATTTGGACGACAGACAGGCTCGAGCATTATTGCAGAAGTTGCCGGAATGTGAGAATCCCTTCAATTGCCCGCATGGTCGGCCGGTTTTGGTTCACTTTTCAAACACCGATCTTGAGAAAATGTTCAAACGGATTCAAGACAGTCACGAAAGCGGGGAAATGCAAGCATGATCATTTTGGCCAGTCATTCACCACGGCGACAGGAATTGTTAAAGCGGATTGTGCCTGACTTTGAAAGCCATCCTGCCAGTATCAATGAACGCGCTTTGCCAGTGTTGGATCCGCCAGCATATGTTCAGAGCTTGGCGACAGCTAAGGGACAATCACTTGTACCAAGTTACCCCGGGGCAACGATTATCGCCGCCGATACCATGGTGGCGTTTCAAGGCAAGTTATTAGGCAAACCACATGACCGCGCCGAAGCCAAACAGATGATCACGGCATTGGGTGGTCAGACACATCAGGTTTATACCGGTTTGTGGGTGCGCTTGGACAATGGTAGCGTACGGCAGCAGGTCGTGACGACTGATGTTACCTTCTGGCCGCTAAGTGAAGCGGATGTTGAATCGTATCTGGCGGAAGACGCCTACCAAGACAAGGCAGGCGCCTATGGCATTCAGGATGCTGGAGCACTACTGGTCAAGTCAATTCAGGGTGATTTCTACAATGTCATGGGCCTGCCCATCAGCACCTTGTACCGCATGCTGTTGGCCGAACCGCAATAAATACGGGCAATCAAAAAAGTCTGACGATCCTCAGCGAGATGAAGTGTTTCGCTGAACGTCAGACTTTTTTTAGCGCTAAGTAGTTTGATAGAAAGCGCAGGGTGGGCTTTAAAGATTTCAGTGCCAAAGCGTAGCAATCGTAGGCCAGATGGGGCTCAGCCGTGCAAACAGCACAGCGACGGGCTTTGGCGCTGATGTTGTTAGGCGACTTCGAGACCGGTCTTTGGGCTCGAAGCGCCGTCTCCGCTCTAGCTTCGCGTCGCCACCCCAGCTGGCCGGAGATTGCGGAGTTTGGCACGGTAAGAAACTTTTTGCCAGACCCATTACTCAGATCAATTGAGATCTAACAAATCATAAGTGTATGGCTCAGCTTCAAATTTTTGTGCTGGCGAGTGCGTGATGACGGAACGTGAATCGGTTTCTGCGAGTGCAAGATGGCGTTTACTGATCAACAATCTGCCAATTTGCTGGCAGTGTGAAGGTGTAAATTTTGCCAATTGCTTTACCTTGTTCGCCTGATCCAGCAAACAAAATAGCGGTCAGCGCATTGCTATAAGTCAGCTTCTGAGTTGTCACTGCAACTTGCGGAATGGTGCCATGTTCGATGCGAGTTGAGACCGTGGTACTAGGTGTAGCGGTATGAACGGTTGCATCGGAAATGATAAGGTAACGATAGCTGAAATGCTTTTTTGCTGTGCCAATGGGCCGCCGCGAAATTTGCAACTGGTCGTCCATCGGTGCTAATGGCTGCAGTTCAGTGGTTTCGTCAATGTTGAAGCCAACGTGATAAAGGTCATTCACGCTTAACAATAGGATGGGGGCCAAGACAAGTCCCGCGCTTACCCAGATCGTTAATTGACGGCGCCGACTTGGTTGCATTAACACAACAGCCCAGAAAAAGGCAAGCGCACCGACGATCAATAACAAGATAATCATGAGGCGTCCCTCCGATCAATGACGTCTGTTTTCAAAAATAAGCTGAGAACGAGACCAAGCGCTGCCATGACTAGTGAGACGGCAAAAGCCGCGCGATAACCGGCAATGACTGCATTGTTCATAGCGTTGGTGTAATGGATCGGGTCAAGCAGTCGACCACTAGCGGCTGGCGTTGCATCTTTAGTGACTACTGATAATACTGACACCAGTATTGCGGTGCCAATTGAGGCGGCGACTTGCCGAACCGTGTTATTGACCGCCGTCCCGTGATTGATCAGGTGTGTTGGCAAGGCGTTCATACCAGCAGTGGTGACCGGCATCGTGACCATGGTAATGCCGAACATGCGCACTGTGTAAATGGTCGTAATATAGATAATCGGCGTGTTAGCAGTTAGGGTGACCAGCGGCAGCGATCCGGCAACTAGCAAGAACAGACCGGCAACAGCCAGCCGCTTGGCCCCAATTTTGTCGAAAATCCGGCCGGTAATTGGACTCATAATCCCCATCATGATGGCTCCGGGAAAAAGGATCATCCCAGAGTGAAAGGCAGATTCACCACGGATCGTTTGGATGTACATTGGCAAGACCATTTCTACACCAACCATCGACATAAACGCCACCGCTGTTAAAATGACGCTCAATGTATACGTGCGTGATTTGAAAACGCGCAGTTCTAGCAGAGGCGTTTCGAGGCGTAACTGGCGCACGCAGAATAAGGCAACGAAAATAATGCCGATGGCTAAGCTAATCAGTACTTGGAAATCGGTCCAACCAGCATCACCAACTGTGGAGAAGCCATAAAGCAAGCCGCCAAAACCCAAAGTCGAAGCAATAATGGAAGGAATATCAATTTTTGGATTCGAGGTCGGCAAAACTTTTCGCATGCTATAGATGGCCAGCAGCACGACCCCAGCAGCAATTGGCATAATAACGGCAAATAAAGCCCGCCAAGTATGATTAAGCAGAATCCAACCAGAAAGCGTCGGGCCGATGGCAGGAGCTAGGCCAATAACAATCCCAGCTAGGCCCATGGCACTACCACGTTTGCCAGGTGGGAAAATCGTGAACATGACTGTTTGGAAAGTCGGCATTGACATACCAACGCCAATCGCCTGCGTGAGCCGACCAGCCAGCAGAACTTGAAAATCTGGTGCTAACCAACAAATCAAGGAACCAAGGAAAAAGATTGTCATAGCTGTTAAGTAGAGATACTTAACATTGAATTTATCCAGCAGCCATGCGGAAACCGGGATCATAATACCCATAATCAGCATGAAGCCAGTGGTCAGCCATTGGACTGCACTCGCGCTGATGTGAAAATCCGCCATCAGCGTCGGGTAAGCCGTGGTCAAAATCGTTTGCGTCAAGAATGTTGTAAAAGTACCGATCAACAAGGTAATCACAAGCAGCAAGCGATTATATGGATGACCATTAACGTCTGTTGTTGTCAACAATATCGTGTCCTTTCTTAAAATCGTTATAATCCAGTCTAGCACGTCCTCAACGGCTTTGGGTAAATAATGAAATCGTTGCTGTCATTAGGGTTTAGTTTATCGGCTGGTAGGTGCGCCTAGCGGTATTGCACAAAAATAGATTACGATAAAAAAACGTGATCCCCTCAACGAGTACCACGTTTTTGAAAGTTTAGCTTGATCCTGATTAATGCTTGTTATCGTCGTTTTTAGCTTCTTTAACCTCTTCAGCAACCGTTTGTTTAACTGGTTTTGGATCTTGTGTGACATCAAACCAGTTAGCAAAGCCGCGGGAAAAATCTGCAACGGTGAAGTTGAAATGATCAATCTTGACCTTATCGTGCAGTTTCAAATCGGGATGATCTTCCATGATAAAGCCAGCAATGGTGATGATTTCTGAATCAGTGAAGGCTTTAATATTGGTGTGGAAGTAACGTTCAAAATCCCACAAGGTTGTTTTGCCACTGACTCGGAAGACCTTTGGATCATCCGTTTGCCGAATGTATTCATCAGAGACATCATCAATTTCATCCTTGACGGTACCAAATAGTTCTTCGTAAATATCCTTGTCGGTGACAATCCCACTAGTACCACCATATTCGTCAACGACCACAACAATTGGCGTCTGTTTCTTGATCATTTGTGCCAGAATACTATGAATCGGTGTTACTTCAGGCACATTAATGATGGAACGTAACAGCTTAGAGACTTTCACAGACGGGTCGACTTGACCTTGCTTGACCAAGTCATAGATGTAAACATACCCGAGAATCTTATCCTTATCGCCATTCGCAACAACCGGGAATCGGCTGTAACCTTGCGTTAAGTAATCCCGCAAAGCTTCTTTGACGGTGGTGGTGATATCAATGACAAACAAGCTGGTTCGATCCACCATGATGTCTTTGGCGGTCTTGTCATTCAGTTCAAATGCCCGCTGCATGTAGATAACATCATTTTGTTCCATGTCACCAGTTGTGACGGCATTTTTACTCAGACTCAGAATCTCAGCTTGCGAAAAGGCTTCGTTGCCTTCGTCTGCGGGCTTCATCCCCATCATTTTGACAATCCCGGTGGCACTGACATTCAGCAGCCAAACAAAAGGATAGAACAAAATATGGAAATAATGTAGCGGTGTTACAACCAGCATTAAGGTTTTGATCGGATAATCAATCGAGATGTTCTTTGGAACAATTTCGGTTAACACGACTTCTAAATAGGTTAAAATAATCACGCCTAAAATCGCGCCAACCGCGTGCAGACTACCATTAGGCAAGCTCAGGTGGGTCAAGCCAAAAAGATCAACCAACAAAAACTCAACGGTTGTTTCCCCGATCCAACCAAGGATAATGCCAGCCAGCGAAACACCAACCTGTGTCGTTGAGAGATACTCGTTTAGATTATGCACCATTCGTAAAGCCCGCTCGACTTTAGCTTTACGGCCAGTACCATTATCAATCATTTCTTCCAAGGCACTTGGACGACTTTGCACCAGAGCAAATTCACACGCGACAAAAAATGCCGCGAATAAAAAGGTGACGAGCATCACCAATAAATTGGGGACGATTTGGCCACTTTCCATGTATTCCATTCCTCATTTCATGTATCGTACAAAGTTAATTTTAACATTGAATGACAAAGATGACCGATAATTCCATCACTTTGCTTCTATGTTATGCTTGGGTCAATCGAAAATATTTAATTGAAGGTGGCAGGAATGGAACAAGTCAAGATGTACCAAGAGACAATGGCAGCATTTAAGGCACGACCAGAAATGCCCAAAACACAGGTCATTAGCGAACCATTGCCGCAAACGCCAGCGAAAGGGACAGAACCGCCGCAAATTGCCTTGCGTAATGTTGATGTTTTCCAATTGATGAGTGAACTGACGGGCAAAATCGGCGTCATGAATTTTGCAAGTCCGGTCGATCCAGGCGGCGGGGTTGCAGTTGGCGCACGTGCGCAGGAAGAAGCCATTGCCAAGGGGACTTATTTGGTTCCAGCCCTTGAGCAGCACATGGCAGATTATTATGAGCTTAATCGTCGCAAGCCAAATCGCGGGCTTTTTAGTCAGAAGTTGATCTATGCAGAACATGTTCGCCAGCTTTTCGATGATCAAGGGCGGCGATTAACAGACAAATATGTCGACATTGTCACCGTCGCAGCACCTAATCGCCGAATTGATGCAACGCTAGATGATGCCACTGCCATGAACGATATCGCGTTTAAAATTCTGCAGACGCTTCGGGCGTTTAAGGCGCATGATGTCGATCAGGTCATTTTAGGCGCGTTTGGAACCGGCGTATTTGGCAATCCAGTTGCACCAGTCGCCAAGTTGTTTCGAAAAGCGTTATTATTGCCCGAATTTGAAGGGGCGTTTAAGCGGGTTTACTTTGCGATTTATGATCCCGCAATGACCACAATCAAGCCATTTGCAGCAGCGTTGAAAGGCCAAGATTAAGCGGCCACGAAAGGAGCACGACAGCATGAAGCTGACAGTCATGCAGCATACTGATACAGAGGATCTTGGCACGATTAAAGACTGGGCCGCAGACAAGCAAGTTAACATGGTCACTTACCGCCCTGATCAAGGGGATCCAATTGCACAACTGAACCCAGCAGAGATGGATGGGTTGATTTTGCTAGGTGGACCCATGAGCGTCAATGATGACTTTGATTGGCTCGCCGTAGAACGAATTTTGATCCGCAGCCTCAATAAATTGGGCCGCCCGGTGTTGGGGATTTGTCTAGGTGCCCAGCAGATTACCAAAGCATTTGGTGCCAATGTTTATCGAATGCCGCAACCAGAAGAAGGCATCGGCACCGTGCGCGGTACCGATGGCACGTTACTCAATGTTTTCCACTGGCATGGGGAAGCGATGAGCCGCTTACCAGGAAGTACATTACTTTACGAAAATGAGCATGCGGTGCAAGGCTTCGCTTATCATGACCATATCGTTGGCTTCCAGTTCCATCTGGAAGTGACCCCAGACATGATTGCTGAAATTGGTGCGGCAGCAGGCAAACCGCAAGGCCCCGTCAATCCGGGGATACTGGATCACGGACATCAGGTTTTGGCGGCAACATTGGATCGACTCTTCCTATAGAAGTGAAACGGCATCTGTTTGACAGAGATGCCGTTTTAGTTTGGTTTAACAAAAAGACAGTGTCAGTTTGTTAAGGATGTCATCTAATGTAATCTTTTGTCATAGAACTTAACCCAATCGCAACACACAGAATACATGTTCGTAACACTGGATAGCTATACTAAGTCTCAGTTAGTTAAATCACCACACAAACCCAGGAGGAATACGAACATGAAAAAGCTTTTAAGTACAGTATTATTCTCAGCAGTTGCACTGTCTGCCGTGGCATTGTCCAAGCCAAGTCACGTCAGCGCTGATACGAAGAATACTGAAACCGCGACCGTCAGTGCACCAGCTAGCGACAAAACCGAAGCTGATGTTACCTACAACGGTGGTGCTACGACTGTTTGGACCTCACCGACAGCGGGTCAACAAGTTAAGCGTTATGTGACAACTGGTGAACACGTTAAATTTGTGAATAGTAAAAAAGTCTTCGCAGAAATTTGGTATGAAACTGAAGACCACGGCTGGATTCCAGAACGCTATCTGAGTATTAATACTTTGCAGCAGTTGGCACCATTGACGAAAAAGGCTGATGCGGCTGCCGCACCGACTCAGACAACGTCACCAGCCGAACAAGCTGCTCAGGCCGCAACTGCGTCAGCTAATGCGCAAGCAGCATCAAGCGCTGCTGCTCAGAGTGCCGCTGCGTCCGCAGCAGCGCAAAGCGCCGCTGAAAGTGCTGCCGCGCAAAGTGCTGCCGCTGAATCAGCTGCGTCAGTTCAAGCTGCTGCTGAATCGGCCGCTAACCAGCAAGCACAACAACAGGCTGCTGAACAGGCGCAACAAGCTCAGCAAGCACAACAGCAACAAGTTCAACAGCAACAAGTTCAACAGCAACAGGCTCAGCAGGCAGCTGCGCAACAAAAGCAGCAACAACAAGTACAACAGCAGGCGGTTAGCCAGCCAGTTGCTCAGACAACTCAGACGACACAACCAACCCAAAGTGCAACTAACAAAGGCACCTTCAAGATCAGCTTCTATGATCCGGCTGTTCTAGGTAGCAACATGGGCTACAGTGGCGTTGCTGCTAACTTGAGCGTCTTCCCTAAAGGCACCGTATTACGCATCACCATGTCCAATGGTCAAACATTGACTCGGACAGTTAATGATACTGGTAGTTTTGCTGCAGGCAATCCTAATCAGTTAGATGTTGCAATGCCGAGTGGCCAGATTCCTGCAGCAGGGATTCTGTCTGCAACCGTTGAAGTACTTCAGTAATTAAATGAATGCATCAAAAAAGTCGGAGCAAGTGCTTCGGCTTTTTTTGTGCTCATTTTAATTGTAGTGGTCAATGACCGTTGCTCACCTTGAGATGTCAGTGCGAAACCCGCGAGCTAAGCAACAGATATAATTGTTCCGTTTGGGTGAGCCGCTTATCCGTCACTTGGTACCAACGATTGATCACAAGTTGTGAGCTGATCAGTTCATCAACTGCGAGATCATCGCCAATGGGCTGCTTTGATGGTGCAACAGCGGCGATAAGTTGGCCTTTAGGACTAAGCAGCGCACTTAAAACATGAGTCATGGCACGTAGCTCCTCTGGTGATTGATCAAATGAGCCGACGATGAGATCATATGGTCCAGTTAACAGTTTTAGCCATTTATCCGGCATGATGCGATAACGTAAGCGATCGGAGCTGGCAACAGCGCGGGCATCTTGAATGGCAACCGCATCGGTGTCAATACCGAGAACCGCGGTGGCACCGCCGTTGAGGGCATGACGACAAAACCAACCATCGCCGCAATGAATGACGAGAACACGGCGATCAGCAACTGAAGGTATTTTTTTGGCAAGTGCTTGCCATATTGGTTGATCGTTGCCGGATTCAGACGGCAAATCAGGCAGATCTTGCATATTCGGGTAAGGAGCATCCATAGGTTCACGACCTTTCACCTTTATTATAGATGAAACTGCTTGTCAGCGTGCGGCCATTTCACGGGCACTATGCAGGTTCATCGAGCGATAACCAAAGACTGTCAGCGTTTTTGTGGTCATACTGCGCACGTCAAAACTATTTTTAAATTTTTAAAGGGAAATGGCAAAAAAGAAAGACGAAAAATATTGCATTTTTCTAAGAAACATGAGAATATACTATACATACTCATTGCCCAGTAGTTCAGTGGTAGAATGCTTGACTGTTAATCAAAGGGTCGCTGGTTCGAATCCAGCCTGGGCAGTCGAAAGCTGTGAACGAAATTTCGTTCACAGCTATTTTTTTGCAAATTTTCATAAAATGCCATGTTGTTTCATGCTGATTTTGGAAAGAAAATCAATAGAAGGCTGGCCAATCAGATTGACAGCACCATTGCGGCTGGGAAAATGGTCATAGAAATAAGGAGACCGACTAGCTTGAACAATAAATCAAGGGCGACGATTACGGTACGTGTGCCATACAACAGGCCAAAGTTAGCCTCTGGATTGAGTTTGCGTAAATTGAGCGACAACAACACATTCATTAGCGAAATAATGATGATGATTGATCCATACAAAACCTGCGCTGTTGCATTGTTGAAGTGCTCCGCAACTAGGCTGGTGGTATATGGAAACAGTGACGAGAAAAATAGCAGCAGCAAGGTTAGACCAACTGTTTGTCTATCAATTTTTTGACGAGGTGCCAGTTATTGTGATGTGATGCCCACATTAGACCGATCCAGAAGAAAGATAGGGCGTAAGCAAAAAAGTTTGCCCTTAATGCCCATAAGCCGGACCAGTTCATAGTTTCAGGTTTTTTCAATTCCAATACTAGAATTGTCATAATGATGGCCAAAACTGCATCTTCAAAAGCCACCGGCCGTTCTTTTCCCATAAGTATGCCGCCACTTCATGACTGAATTTGCTATTCATTATACGCGTTCTGTTTTTAGGACCAGAGCGGGGTTTGTTTGCCGACAAAAGAAAAGATGACGATTGTGGTTGCGTTGGAGTGCACACAAAGGTTTAATATAGCCTTTGTTCGTAAGAAGTAAGGTTTAGATAACGCAACTTGTCCACGATCATGGCATCTTTATTGATTCAGCCATAAACGAATTAGATACAGATAACGTTTTTCTTGACTGGGGTGATCCCCCCTATAGCTGATTCAGCAGTGATGACTGCGATATCAGTTTACGGGGAAAACTCAAGCAAGCGATGCACATCTACATGGAGGCGATGTTTTGATAAAGAATATTTTGATAATGGCTGCAAACGGCCAGATTTCACGACTGATTGAAAATCAAATTCTCAACGATGATCAATTCGCCAATGTACATTTAACCTTGTTCTTACGCCATCAATCACGCTTGGCGCAGTTGGCGAAAAATCCGCGGGTCACACTGGTTGAGGGCAGTCTTGATCGGTTGGATGATGTCAAAAAAGCAATGGTTGACCAGGATCTTGTATTTGTCGGCGTGGTTGATCATAGCAAAGGCAGCCAACAAACCCAAAATGTCATTGCGGGGATGAAGGCTGGTCACGTGCAGCGGGTGATTTATACGAATGTTCTCGGGATCTATGACGAAGTTCCAGGCACCTTTGGCAAGTGGAACAAGGCGACTATCGGCAATGGGTTACCATCAGCTCTGAAGTCGGATCAACTTCTTGAACAGTCGGGTCTCGACTACACAACCTTACGCCTACCTTGGCTAAATGATCGTGACGTTAAGTATCAACTGACGCATAGAGATGAAACTTATGTCGGAGTTTCGGGCTCACGCAAGAGTGTGGCCGACGTGGTGCTTAAGATCATTGCGGATCCTGATTATTTGAAAAACGACAGTGTCGGGATTGCCGATCCTGATACGGCCGGATCAGATCGACCGGTTTATTAACTGGGGAAAAGCGCTCACGATAACGCGCTCGCCAGCGCAGCAATCTGCGTGTAAGGACCTTGGTTGTAATGGTCAAAGTGCGACCATCGCGCCCAAGGTCACTTACACGCCGGTTGGTAATCGTGCTGGCTCGTGCTCACATTTAGGAGGTATTTCAAATGAAAGCAGCTGTTTTTTTAGGACCAGGTAAAGTCGAAACACAAGATGTACCAAAACCGCAGCTTCAAAAGCCAACTGATGCAATCATCAAGATTGTTCGAGCCAGTGTGTGCGGATCAGACTTATGGTGGTTCCGCGGCATCTCACATCGAGACGCTAATAGTCTTGTTGGTCATGAGGCGATTGGCATTGTGGAAGAAGTTGGTGCTGAAGTTCATGATATTCATGTCGGTGATTTTGTCATTGCGCCGTTTACACATGGTTGCGGTCACTGTGCGGCTTGTCTTGCCGGTTTTGATGGTGATTGCATGAATCAGGAAGCAGGCGGCAATGGTGGCTATCAGGGGCAGTATTTACGTTTCACGAATGCAAACTGGGCCTTGGTTAAAATTCCGGGTCAGCCGAGCGATTATTCAGATGAGATGTTGAATTCATTTGTCACACTGGCTGATGTCATGGCGACAGGTTATCATGCTGCTGCAAGCGCCGAGGTTAAACAAGGCGATACAGTTGTTGTCATGGGCGACGGGGCAGTTGGCCTTTGCGGCGTCATTGCTGCCAAGTTACGCGGTGCTAAGCGCATCATTGCGATGAGTCGGCATGAAGACCGGCAAAAAATGGCGATTGCTTTTGGCGCAACTGATATTGTACCCGAACGTGGGGATGAAGCGGTTCAGAAAGTCTTAGCAATGACGAACGGCGCAGGTGCTGATGCTGTGCTTGAATGTGTTGGCACTGAATAGTCAGTCGATACTGCCACTAAAGTAGGTCGTCCAGGCGCAGTTGTGGGTCGTGTCGGCGTACCTCAAAAGCCAGAGATGAACACGAATAATCTGTTCTGGCGAAATATTGGTCTGCGTGGGGGGATCGCTTCGGTCACGACAGATGACAAACAATTGCTACTCAAAGCCGTCTTGAATGGCGAGATTCACCCAGGCAAAGTCTTCACGCAACGCTTTGATCTTGAACATATTCAAGACGCTTATGATGCGATGGATCAGCGGAAGGCCATTAAGTCACTAATCGTGGTTGAAGGTTAAAGGAGACTGTCATGGCAAGTAAAGTACTGATTGTGTATTATTCATGGTCAGGGCATACTGCTACATTGGCGAAATATTTACAACAGGCGACAGATGCAGACCTGTTAGCTCTACGTGTTCCTGAGCAAACTTTTTCGTCAGATATGTATGACACCTCTGGTCGGGCAAAACACCAAGTAGCGTCCGGAAATTTACCGCATCTGACAACGGTTATTCCTGATCTGACCGGTTATGAAACGATCTTGGTTGGTGGTCCGGTTTGGTCGGCAGCGCCATCAACACCAGTTTTGAGTTTTCTAAAACAGGAGCAAGGCAGTCGAGCTGTATTCAGGCCTTTTTATACCGATGCTTGCACACCCGGCGCCTATGAACAGGCGTTTAAACAGGCAGCTGGGCAACTGCAAGTCAAACAAGGATTTGGTATGGCGGGTGACAATGTCGCCCAAAAGAAGGCCGAAATCTCTGCATGGCTGACAACGTTGTAGAAACGTCTTGGTGTGCTAAAAATTTTGAGATGCTTGGACAAAGGTTTATCAGGTATTGATTGGAGCTCATGGTGAGTCACATCATGCAAAGGATCATTTGACTATCTGAGTCAGAAATCCGTTGTGATCGGTATTAGACCACTGAACTTAGTTTGCGGGTGAATGCCAGATAATCATGTCGTTGATCTGCTGAGACTGTTGAAGGAGCGATAAGCGTGACAATTGATGAAGTTAGTAAAAAGTTTAATCTGACAAAGGATACATTACGTTACTGGGAAAGAATTGGGTTATTGCCTGAAATTCAACGGAATCAGAGTGGTTATCGTGACTACGATGAACATGCGGTCAACTGGGTTTATTACATCATGGTTCTCCGTAAGGCTGGGATGTCGATTGAATCGCTTTCCGAGTTTGTTAAGCTTTTACGGGAAGGCGATCAAACAATTGCAGCCCGAAAGTCTTTGTTTATTGAACAACGCGATGCTTTGATTGAACGGCGCGATAATATTAACAAGACCCTTCGCTACCTAGACTATAAAATTGATCATTTTGAAGATCACATGCTGGGCTACGAAAACGAGAAACTGGCCTATGAAGGTAAATTGACCGAAGAAAAGTAAAAATCGGGTATTTTAGCCACAAAAAGGCGATTTTTCGGCAAAAGAACACAAAAGAGACATGCCCTGAACGATTTTTGGTACTGCATGGCGTCACGATATGGTATCCTAAGTGAAACATAAGATGGGAATGGTGACTTCATGCAAACAAAAACTTTGACACGGATGGGACTATTGTTGGCAGTTTTGATTGGCTTGGCCTTTGCGCCACCGATCACTGTTGGCTTTCTTGGTGTGCCGATTGTCTTGCAGAACATGGGTGTTATGTTGGTTGCAATGTTGTTACCAACGCGGCCAGCAACGATCACAATTGGTATGTTATTGGCATTGGCAGCATTAGGCTTGCCAGTATTGACAGGCGGTCGAGGCGGTATTGCTATTTTCTTAGGACCGACTGCTGGTTTCATGTACGGCTGGTTGTTGACACCGATAGCATATGCGGCCATAACGCACTATCTGAAACCTGATTTTTGGTTAACCAAAGTACTGGGGATGACATTTGGTGGGGTCCTTTTGACGGAATTTCTGGGTGCCGCGTGGTTAGCTGCGACTACCAGTTTGGGCTTTGTCCCAGCGCTTGCGAGTGTCTTGATTTATATTCCTGGTGACTTGCTCAAGATGGCGCTCAGTGTGTTGGTTGTTCAACAATTGACAGCTGTGATCCCGGCCTTGCGCTAGATAGCAGATTCCTGCTTAAATTGAAAGTACAAAAAACCGCTGTCGGGGAAAACTTCCCGAACAACGGTTTTTATTTTTTCTTAATCAACGAATAAAAGTTCAAACGTATGATTTTTTGTATTCAGATTGACGCTGACGTGACGATTGAGATCACTGACAAGGTTGCGAGCAAATGCCATTTTTTCTTCAAAATCCTTTAACTTAGCAGTGTAAGGGATTGAGTTGAAATCAAAATTTTCGCCGATGAAGGCGGCATCCGTGACATACTTCAGATTATTCTGATCGTGCCGGCTACCGGGTTTTAAGACCGCATCCAAGTAGTGGTAAAGTTCCGATGGTGAGTAGTGCAACGGTTTGGTTAGATCGGTGGTAATGGTGAAGTCAGGTGTATCATCGGCCATTTCTTCATTGACCTGCACCTGAGTGAGTCCTTGATATAGTTTCAATATAGGCACCTCGTATTCTTAAGAGTCATTATAACATGCTCAATGTTGGGTTAGGTGATCAAGTGCATCCTGAAAGGCGACTTGCGCTTCTGGCGTCGTTTCTTTTGCCAAGGCCGTTTTAAGAAAAGTCTCGATTTCAGGATTAGACGATGACTGTAATTTACCAACGGCCCAAGCTGCAGTTGCTCGAATCATTGGTCGCGGATCATGCTCAATGACCTCGAGCAAGTGAGGAATGGCGCTGCGGTCATGCAGGTTGACCAGTGCGATAATGGCATTACGTTGCAGTGGTTTTTTGCCGCGCCAAGCACCAGCCAGTTTGCCAAAGCGCGTTTTAAAGTCCTTGTTGGTCAGCGTTAACATTGGAATCAGTTCCGGTAATACCGTTTCCGGGTCGGGTTCCATTTCTGGATGGATATGAAAATCCTTGCCTTTATTAAACGGACAAACCTGCTGGCAGATATCGCAGCCGTATAGGACGTTGCGAATCATGGGCCGAAATTCTGGATCCATGTAGCCTTTAGTCTGGGTTTGATAGGAAAGACAGCGTTGGCCATTCATGCGACCGTCACCAAGCAAGGCTTTTGGCGGGCAAAAATCAATACAGCGAGTACAATCACCGCACTGTGAGGTCATCGGTTCGTCAGGGGCAAACTTAATATTGGTAATGATCTCACCGAGGTACACATACGAACCAAATTCAGGGGTGATGAGTAGACCGTTTTTGCCGATAAAGCCGACGCCGGCGCGTTGCGCAACGACAACATCGATTAATTCACCTGTATCGACCATGGGTTTGAAACGCAAGTTAGGATCATTTTCTGCCGTTCGTTTAATAAACTTGATAAGTGACGCCATTTTTCGATCAAGCACAGTGTGATAATCAATGCCCCAGCTGGCCCGCGCAAATCGGCCACGTTTGGGTCCTGTTCGCGGCGGTCGTTCATGGATTTTAGCCGGATACGCTAACGCAATTGCGATTATACTTTGTGGCTGGTCAAAAATTTTATCAGGATATAGGCGTTCATCGATATTTTGATGTTCAAAGCCAGTCGTGTGACCGGCCGCTTTTTGTGCGAGCAAGCTAGGTTTAAGCGCGGCAAAATTATCAGCGGTCGTAAAGCCGATTTTGTCGATTCCCAACTCTTTAGCATGAGCTTTAATCATCATTTTTAAATCCATCCCGGTCACCTCTTAACGTCATTGATGTCATTATTCTAGCCAAGTTAGAGTAGGAACGCAAAGATGCCGATTAAATTTAGCTATTTTTTGTTGTTATCAGTATCGTTAAGAACGCAGAAAGTGATCACGCATAATTAAAAAAGAAACCGGGACTGAAACATCGCCTGTCAAAGAACACCGCGCTTGCGGGACTCAACAGAGGTGTTTTCCCAGTTTCTTAATAGATGTGCTCAAAGATATTGTCTGATTGAGCCATCAACTGTTGTAACTCATTCGCGTAGCTTTTTACTGTAGATAAAGTTCGCGGAGATCCCGTTTTTCAGCGGGGGTCAGCTTTAATTCATCTTGCAAATAGTCGCGCATGCTACCATATTCAGCATCGATCGTGGCTAAGGCGCTGTCAAGAAAGGCACCCGAAACCGTGCCGAGATCTTGAATGTTGGCAAGAAGAGCATCAGTTGCGCCATGCTTACGAGCAGCTGCCAAATTCTTTTCGACCATCGGCTGAATGAGATCGTTTGTCGCGAGGTAGTCTTGGCGAATGGTATGACCATCAACACCGAGGGCTGAAAGTAGATATACCGCGCCCATCCCGGTTCGATCTTTACCGGCTGTGCAATGGAAAAGAACAGCACCATTTTCGTCATCGTTACTTAAGAGGATGTCGAAGAATTGACGATAAGCCTTTTGTGCAGAAGGCATTTTGACGATGTCGGCGTAGGTTTTAACCATGTTTTCAAAACCTGCGTGCGGATCACGTGAGAAGCTCTTTTGCAAGGCATCCGCCTGTTCACTACTCTTGGTTTCGTCTGTTGGGAAAACCGGCACAAAATGGTAGGTCGCGTGTTCTGGGTATCGATCGGGTTCAGCTGCTTGTTCTTCGGGTGAGCGAAAGTCGACATCGGCGATGAGCCCGTAATCGGAAAGGTATTGCAAATCCTGGTCAGATAACTCGCTCAACTTAGCAGAGCGAATGACTTTCTTAGGTTTGACTAATTGTCCGGATTTTGTCTTATAGCCGCCGAGGTCGCGAAAGTTAAGTCCATTTTTAATGTCAAGAACATTGGGTTCCAAATTTAATTCCTCCATCGTGAAAACGTTTGACTCCAGTATACGCGAAAGTTGTTGGTACCGGCAATGCATCCTTAAGTTTTCCAGCTAGTTGGGCATTAGGCTGTGCTTTTATGAGTGAGCGAGAATGCATTGCTTTCAAGGGTTATACGTGTATAAGGCATGTCGACTGAGCGTATCAGAAGGGACAAAAAAAGCCGTCAAATAACGGCTTTTTTTGAAGAATAACTTTACTCAGGCTGAGCGATAATTAATCCGGCAATGAAAGCCGCTACCAGCGACTTGGTGCCCGCCGCAAGCGGAACACCATTGTATGTCAGAACTGAGTTGTTGCCTAACAAGTCCTCAACACGGATTGATGGACCATCACCGACCGGTTGTTCGTTTTCTTGCTTCTGAGCATATTTATCCGGATAAGCCACACTCAATAATTCGAGCGGATCTGTATTATAGTATTCCGCAAGTTTGCGAATACTCCGTTCACTCGGAATTGTTTGATCGTTTTCCCACTTAGTAAAACTAGCTGGGGAAGTATGGGTTGCTTTTGCAACTTCGACGATTGATTCGCCGCGACCCTTTCGGATCTGTCGCAGCACGCTGCCAACACCATTTGTAATCATATTTCCACCACATTTCTTTCAATTTTTTTTGGCGCCGAATCCTTAAATTCAAGAATGCAAGCTCACTAACTTTAATATAGCATTAATGCGTATTAAATCAATCATAAACCCACGGAAATAAAACATATTTTAATAAATAATAACCGGGTTCGATCAGATTCAGTACGCGCATCAGTAAAGCCTGCCGTTGAGTCTTATTTTACAGGGTCTTGGGATAGATTACTATGTTAAGTGTTCAAATTTATTTCTTGTATTCGTTTCCTCGGCGTTCTATGCTTAAGTTAATCAGAAAGTAAGGATGTGAGCGGAATGGATCAAGAATATGATCGCTTGCTCGTACCGGTGGATGGCTCGAAGGAAGCAGAATTAGCTTTTAACAAGGCCATTAAGGTTGCACTGGCCAACCGAGCCCACTTGGATGTTTTGAATGTGCTTGATACCAAACAGTTTATTGGCAGTTACGGCGGCATGATTTCCGGCGATGCGGTTTATCAGTTGACGCAAGATGCACAGGAATACTTAGATAATTTGAAAGATCAAGCCAAAAGTGCAGGTCTGGATGATCTTGATATTCACATTCGGTTTGGCAATCCCAAGACGGTAATTGCAACTGATTTTCCGCACGACCATCACAATGATCTCATTGTGATCGGTGCAACTGGCTTGAACGCTGTAGAACGCGTCCTTGTCGGATCTGTCACGGAATATGTCAACCGCACGGCACCTTGCGATGTCCTGATCGTTAAAACTAAATAGGTAAGTGATTGTTTGTGAGCCGATGACAAAACTTGTTATCGGTTTTTTTGTTAAGCGCGAACAGGAGCGGCTAGAAAACAGAGTGTAAGTGGCCAGTTCGGTTCAAGGCCCTTATATGTAGGCATCTGTGGCTGCGAACGCGTTAAAATGAATGCAATCCTGTCCAGCGTTGCACAGGTGAACGCATGATCTTGCCTTGCAAGCATCTTCACTGGCAATCCCTGCCAGCGCGGCGTAATGTATCCGTAAAAGAGAAGCCTATGCAAGTCTATGGAGGTGCTGGACAATGGTAAAATCAAATGATCACGCTGAAGAAGCCAAGACAGAAGCAGCATTGCAGCGGTATCAGGAACGTAAGCGTTATACGGATTGGGTTGCCAAAATGTCACCAGCTATGCGCGCGTACCACGATCATGAATGGGGCGTGCCGGTTCATGATGATCAAAAGTTATTTGAGTTGTTATCCCTTGAGATTTTCCAAGCTGGGTTGAATTGGGAACTAGTCATTGGCAAGCGCGCTCCTTTTAACGATGCTTTTCATAATTTTGCGATTAAACAAGTAGCTGCTATGGATGAAGAAGACGTCGAGCAGTTATTGCAGCGGCAAGACATCATTCGCAATCGTAAGAAACTTGAGGCAACAATTACCAATGCCAGAGCTGTGTTAAAAATTCAGGCAAAGTATGGCAGCCTTGATCACTATTTATGGCATTTTGTGAACGGCAAGCCGTTGGTCAATCGACCTAAGTCGCGTGCGGAAATTCCGACCAAAAGTGCCTTATCGGTCAAAATCGCCAAGGATTTGAAAAATAACGGCTTTGCGTTCGTAGGGCCGGTAATCGTGTATAATTATTTGCAAGGCGCCGGATTAATTGATGATCATGTTGTGATGCAGGACTGATCCGAATCGGCCCAAGAGGGAGCAAGACTGGTGAAGCGCGTCCGACTGTGGGGAATTTTTCTAGCAATTTTAGGGTCAAGCTTTTGGGGAATCTCTGGCCCAATTAGCGAGGCCTTATTTGATCAAGGCATTAAAGTTTCATGGCTGATTAGTTCGAAGATGATTATCGCCGGAATTGTTTTGATGCTCGTGGCTTTTTGGAAAGAGCGTAAAGCGATTCTAGCACCTTGGCGGAATACTCGTGATGCCTTGCAGCTAATTCTATTTATTCTGTTTGGCATGATCGGGATGCAGTATATTTACTTTAAGGCAGTTGCAGTAGCCAATGCTGCAACTGCCACGATTTTGCAATATTTGTCACCGGTGGTTGTGTTGATATTTTTAGCGCTGCGTTTGCGCGAAAAGCCGCGACGAATTGATATTGTGACGATTTGCTTTGCCATGATGGGGACGGCTTTGGTTGTTACCAAAGGGCATTTTACTCATCTGGCCATTTCGCCGAATGCTTTTTTCTGGGGTATCATGGCAGCATTGGCGGCAGCGGCGTATACCTTATTGCCTGCAGGCTTGTTGCACCGCCACTCGCCGATTGTCGTCACGGCATGGGCGCAACTGATTGGTGGTTTGTTGATTGACGTATTTGATCCTTTTTGGAAGGAAATACCGCATTTAGATCACGCAGGTTGGGCTGGTTACTGGTTCATTGTGATTTTTGGCACCATCATTGCTTATTCGGTTTACCTTGCGAGCTTGCAGTTCATTTCTCCGACGGCAGCCACGTTGCTAGACGCCTTTGAGCCGTTGGGTGCAACGGTTGTTTCAGTCGTTTTCTTACACATGCATATGGGATTTGCGGAAATCTTGGGTGGCGTTATTATTATTTTGACAGTCGCCATGATGGCAATGGCGACGCCGCATGGACCGAAGCTGGAAGATCGCTCCCCGGACTGAGCGATCATGCCGCATCTGGCGCCATCAAAAAAGGATGGTGTATTGATACACACCATCCTAGCCAATTAGTAACCGTTCATCAGTGGCTGTTGCAGCAACCGAATCAGCTCGCATTCTTGGCCATGAGGTTCGGGATCACTTGCTGATGTTGATTTCGGCGCAGTGCAAGGATATAGCCGTTTTTAATGCGTAATCGATAGGTCACAAACAGTGACAGCTTGATAGGTCGGCCTAAATAATCGATAATTGGATATGGCTCGCGATTGCTCAGCATCATCCTCATCTCCCACTACTATTATATAACAGTATGTGTAACAAATTTATGACAATCCCGCTTCGCCAGACTTGAAGTCCATGCTATACTGGCGTAAGAATTAGCAACGAATATGGAGGCACAACATGGATCAATTTAGTATCAGTAATTTAGCAGACTGGCTTGAGGCGCATAATGATGACCTGATGGCCAAGAAAACCCAGCTTGACCCCAACAAAGTATACGCAATTGTGGATTATTTGAAGGTGCTCAAGAAGCCAGCTGAGAAATACTTGCATATGAAGCAGGCCGATTATTATACAACTGAATCTGATCACAAGTTAAACTTGCCAGATGACAATGCGCCATTGACCGCCACCCATGACCGTATCATGGTCAACCATGTGGATGGCTCGATCAAAAATGATCAGTTGAATTTTACATACAATCATGAACCCGTTTTTGACGGTGGGTATACCCCGCAGCGTGACTTGAATATTGTTAAGTACGGGCTTGAAGTGATTGGCGCAGTCGCAACCAGCGGCCATATTGAGACAGTCAGTGCGGCACTTTCACCAGATGCTGTGTTGACCTTGGTGCTTGCTGCGACGGCCTTTTCAAGTTATCAAGCTTAGTTAGGGCATTTCTGGTGTCGCCAGCCAGTCATGGTCGGTTAACTCATGGTACTTCTTTGAAACGGGTACCCATAAACGAGCTTTCAGGATAGCGCTGATGCTCTGCCAAAAGGCGGGGTCATCGCGCTGTTTTTGATTGGTTGTAATTGTGATCGGGACGCCGGTTTCAGTAATGGCGTTAATATATGGGTAAGCAATTTGTTGTAATTGGGTTGCGATGACATCGGTTTGATTAATCAACATATGCATCATCCTTCTTTCGTTTGTTGATAAAACCAGCATAACAAGGGGCTGTGGCGTTGGCGGGATGAATGTGCGGTGAATTTGGGCTTTATTCGTGACGAAGTTGTGGCGCTTTCATTAAGCAATGATTAAGCGCCTGATCAGCAAGGCCTTGGTTAACTGCATTAAAAAAGACAAGCAATAGTCGTGATCATGGCTTGTCTTTTAATTGGGGAAAATTAACAATAAGTTGCGTAATCTTGATGTAACCGATCGCGTAATGATTTCTTATCGGCATCAGGAATGAAAGCTGCATCAATGGCGTTTAAATTGAATGCTAAAAAGTCAGCTGCTGTTGTACCAAAAGCTTGCTGATAACGCTGATATTCCTGGGTTAACGTGGTATTCGAGACTGTTCGATTATCAGTGTTAATGGTGATTTTGGCACCAGCTTTTTTAAGCGCCTGATACGGAAACTCAGCGAGTGTACGAGCGGCTTTCGTTTGGAGGTTGCTCGTGAGGCAAAGTTCAACTGTGGTGCCAGTTTCAACAATTTTCTCAATGAGTGCCGGTTGATCAAAACAAGCGGTGGCATGGCCAATCCGCGGAATGCCGAGTCGTACCGCTTCAGCAATGTTTTGCGGGCAATGACATTCGCCGGCATGAAACGTAAGCGGCACGCCAAGGGATTGAGCAGTTTTAATGGCCGGCGCGCACACGTTCGTTGGAAAATCAGCCTCGTTGCCGGCAAAGTCACCGCCGACGAGTGTTGAACCAAGTAGCGGGGCGGTGGTTTTAAACATTGTTTGGTTATCGGTGTTGGGCAACTGTCGCATGCCACAGACTAAGGCCTTCGCCATGATGTCATATGTTGCCATGCCTTGGTGCAAGCCTTCGATGACGGCTTGCGTTGCTTCGACCAGCGATAATCCGCCTGCTAGGGAAAATACGGGCGCGAAGCGAATTTCGATATAGCGGACGTTTTCTTCAGCCGCTTGTTCAACGACATCGTAGGCCGCGAGTTGCAAGGCCTTTTTGGTTTGCAGCAAGGGGGCCACGAAGTCGAAGGCTTTGAGATAATCACCTAAATTCTCGGAATCTGCTGGTGCCTGAACCAGTCGCCGCAGTTCGTCGTCAGTCGCCGGTAATTTTCGGTCGATCATTTTCGCGAGCTGACGAATGCAACTTAACGACAATGAGCCGTCCAAATGACAATGTAGTTCGGTTTTGCTTAGTTGATGTAATGTTTGAAAGTCCATCAAGTTTTCCTCCTAAACAAGTTCGCAGGCAATAAAGAGTGGTCGGCATGACCGAGGGGTGATTGGTTCGCGTCTTTTTAAACGCGTTCACTGGCGCAGAAACCTGCACATAAGGACCTCAAGCCTAAATAGCCAAAGCCCAGCTATTTAGGCTTGAGGCCACTTATGCTTCGGTTTCTAAACGCGCCAGTTCACGCTCTTTTAAATGCGTTCACCAGCCCAGAAACCTGCGTGTAAGGACCCTGAACGCAATGACCCAAACCCGGTCATCACGTTCAGGCCCGCTTACACTCCGATTTCTGACCGGGCTGGTTCACGCTCTGATTGTTTAGAGTTTAACATAGGCGGCGCGTGACGCGGTACAATGGAATGAATAACTGGGAAAAGGGTGATGAGAGATGCGCATGGTCGATTTAATCACGAAAAAACGTGATCACAAAGCTTTAACCAATGAAGAGCTCACTTGGATGATTGAACAGTATACGGCAAAAGCAATTCCGGATTATCAGATGAGTGCTTTTCTGATGGCGGTTTATTTTAATGGTATGACGCCAGAGGAACGCAGCCATTTTGCTTTTGCAATGCTGCATTCCGGTGACGTACTTGATTTGAGCGATATTCCGGGTATTAAAGTCGATAAACACAGTACTGGCGGTGTCGGTGACAAAATTAGTATTCCGTTGGCGCCGCTGGTTGCGTGTCTAGGTGTGCCGGTGCCGATGATTTCCGGACGCGGTCTTGGGCACACGGGCGGTACATTGGACAAACTTGAGAGCATTCCTGGCTTCAATGTTGCGGAAAGCGAAACCCAATTCAAGCAGCAAGTACAGCAAATCAATGAAGCCATTATCAGTGCGAGCGGCGAGGTTGCGCCAGCAGATCGACTGATTTACGCTTTGCGCGATGTCACAGGTACGGTTGAATCGATTCCGTTGATTGCGGGGTCGATCATGAGTAAAAAGTTAGCCAGTGGTACGAATGCCTTGGTCTTTGATGTAAAAGTCGGCAATGGCGCATTTATGAAGACCACCGAAGATGCGCGGGCGTTGGCCAAAGCCTTGGTGGGTATCAGCAAAACCGCTGGGGTTAAAAGTGTGGCTTTGTTGACAGACATGAGCCAGCCGCTGGGCATTACGATTGGTAATAGTCTAGAAATTGCGGAATCTATTGCCATTCTTAAAAATCGCGGTCCGAAAGACGTCCATGATCTCACCGTGGCGTTGGCAGCACAGATGCTGGTGCTTGGCGGCAAGGCGGCAAGTCTGGAGATTGCCAGCGGCTTAGCCGAAGATGCGCTGCGTGACGGGCGTGCGTTGAATGCCTTCAAGCAATTGATCACAGCACAAGGCGGGGATGCTTCAGTAGTGGATGATCCACGCAAACTGCCACAAGCTAAGTATCGAATTGCTGTGAAAGCTGCCGAATCTGGCATTGTTGACCAAATTGACACAAATGCTCTCGGTTTGGCAGCGATGCAACTTGGTGGCGGTCGAGCGAAAAAAGATGATATTTTAGACTTGGCAGTAGGGCTTGTCCTGCATAAAAAACTGGGGACACCTGTGACCAAAGGCGATACGTTGGTTACGCTGCATGCCGACACCGAAAACGTTGACGCTATCAGCAACATGGTCAGAAGCGCTTATCATATTGGCGATAAAGTGCCGAAAAAAACGCCGCTGATTCAAGAAGTGATTCGCCCCTAAATACGTTTTCATTCTTCCATCGTTTTCAAAGATGTTTTCAAAATGGTTTTAGCTAATATTTGTTTGGTGGCCGAAACGCCGTCAATTAAGCATACAGCTGCATATCATAACAGTTTTGATTTGATGTTGATGCTGAAAAGCATTATTTCAATGCTATTTTTTGGGTTTTTGGTTTTTAAAAAATAAAACACAGGGGTATACTTAGATTGGAATCAATCTAGTAAGGGAGGAAAAACATATGCTATTGGCAATGGACGTATTATCGCTAGCTCGTTTTCAGTTCGCGATGACGACCGTTTTCCATTTCTTCTTTGTGCCGTTTTCAATTGGTATGGGGCTTGTTACCGCCATTATGGAAACAATGTATGTGCGCAAAAAGAATGAAACATATAAGAAGATGGCCAAGTTCTGGGGCAAGATCTTCTTACTCAGCTTTGCGGTTGGGGTCGTTACAGGTATTATTCAAGAATTTCAGTTTGGCATGAACTGGTCTAATTATTCACGGTTCATGGGTGACATCTTTGGGGTGCCACTGGCGATTGAAGCGTTACTGGCATTCTTCATGGAATCGACTTTCATTGGTCTGTGGATGTTCACATGGGATCGTTTCAAACCGGCTGTTCACGCTATCTTTATTTGGATGACATGGCTAGGTACCACGCTATCAGCCATTTGGATTCTGTCGGCGAATGCCTTCATGCAGCATCCAACCGGTTTTGCAATTAATCAGGCAACGGGTCGGGTTAAGTTAGTCGACTTTGGGGCCGTGATCACGAATCCGCAACTGTGGGTTGAATTTCCGCATGTTATTTTCGGTGCCTTTACGACGGCTGGCTTTGCTGTAGCCGGCATGGCCGCATGGCGTTTGCTTAAAAAAGATCAAGTTGACTTTTACAAGAAGTCTCTTAGAGTTGGCTTGATTGTTGGCACCATCGCTTCTGCATGCGCAATCGGTTTTGGTGATTTGCAGACACAATTCATCATTAAAGATCAGCCGATGAAGTTTGCGGCAACTGAAGGAATTTATAAAGATACTAGTGATCCAGCACCATGGACGCTTGTCGAATTAATCAATACTAAAGATCATACGACCAGTGGCAATATTGAAGTGCCATATCTATTAAGTTTGCTGTCGTATCATAAAATGAACGGCGCAGTCAAAGGCATGGAGACAGCTAATAAGGAGCTTCAAGCTAAATATGGCAAAGACAGGGACTATTATGTGCCGGTTAAAACCTTGTTCTGGAGCTTCCGGGTCATGGCTGGTGGTGGCGTTCTTCTGTTCCTGCTAGGCGTTCTAGGTCTCTGGTTTAGCCGGAAGAAGAAAGATACCTTGCTTAATCAGCGTTGGCTATTGTATATTCTCGGCTTTGCGCTGTGGCTCCCATTCATCATTAATACGGCTGGTTGGTTTATCACTGAACTTGGTCGGTATCCATGGGTTGTTTACGGCCTGTATTCAATTGCCGATGCGGTTTCGCCGACAACGACAGCTGGACAGTTACTGTTCACTAACATTTGCTACTTCTTGATCTTCACCTTGCTCGGCGGTGTCATGATTTATTACTCACATCGCGTGCTTAAGAAGGGTCCTGAAGGCGATCTGAACACTGACTACGGGGTCAACAGTGATCCGTTTGCTAAGGAGGCGTTCGCAAAATGAGCTGGTTACAGATTTTGTGGTTCTTCTTATTGTTTGTCCTTTTCAGCGGCTTCTTCGTCCTTGAAGGCTTTGACTTCGGGGTTGGTATGTCAACCAAGCTATTGGCGCGTAACTCTGACGAAGAAGATCAACTCGTTGCCACAATCGGCCCACATTGGGATGGGAACGAAGTTTGGCTGATCACAGCTGGTGGCGCGATGTTTGCCTCTTATCCAATGTGGTATGCCAGCCTCTTCTCGGGGTTTTACATCATGTTCTTCCTTGTGTTGTTCGGTTTGATTGTTCGCGGCGTGTCGTTTGAATTTGCTGCACATGCCGAGACCAAAAGAGGTCGGAATATCTGGCGTTGGGCTTTAGCTTGCGGCAGTTTAATCCCACCGTTCATCTTAGGGATGATTTTTACCGCGATCATTCAACCGTTACCAATTACCAAGGCTGGCGATGTTTATCCTACTTTAGGTAATCAAATCAACCTTTTGACAATTGTCGGCGGAGTTGCGGTCACTTTGATGATGCTCATGCACGGTTTAAACTTTATTCGTCTGAAAACGACTGGCGACTTGCGCAAGCGTGCGCGTGACTGGAACAGCAAGTTGTACTACTTGTTGTATGCTGGTGAAGTTGTCTTCGCTGTCCTTCTATTCTTTATGACCGACTTCTTCAAAGAACGCCCAATCAGCACTTTGTTGATTTTGGTTGTGATTGTCGGCTCGACAGTTGCCGCTCATGTTGGCGTGCTTAAAGATAATGAAGTGTTGTCATTTGTTGGCAGTGCCCTAGGGCTTGTCGGGGTTGTCGGTGTGATTTTCAACGGCTTGTTCCCACGCGTTATGATTGGCCAAGATGCGGCTATGTCCATTTTGGCAAAAGACGCCAGTGCTAGTCCGTTGACGCTGACCATTATGACGATTGTCGCTGTGATTCTGCTGCCAATTGCCTTGGCATACTTCATCTGGAGCTATGTGGTCTTCCACAAGCGAATTCAAGCAAAAGGAGCGGTTAGTGAATGATCGATAAGACGCTCATGCGCCTTTCGGGAATGAAACGAATTATGACAATGCTTGCCGGGTTTGCGCTCGTGCAAGCTTTTGTTATTTTATTACAAGGAAAATTTCTTGCTGAAGGGATCGTTCATTCTTGGAACCGGCAAAGTTTAGCTGGCTTATGGCTTCCGTTAGGACTTTTTGCGACTGCCTTTGTGATTCGTCAGCTCATTGTTTGGGTGCGCAATCGCATCGGGGCAAGATTTGCCATGACTAGTTCGGCCTGGCTACAAGCCCAATTGCTCAAGCACTTGTATGCCTTGGGGCCGGCTGCCGTTGCCAAGGAAGGAACCGGTAATTTGGTCACGATGGCGCTGGATGGCATTCCCGAAGCCGAAAATTATATTGAACTGATTTTGAACAAAATCCTGAACATGAGTATTATTCCGTGGGTTTTAGTTGCCTATATTTGGTACGAAAACTGGCTAACTGGCTTCACCTTGCTGATCATGTTTCCAATTATCATTTTGTTCATGGTGATTCTTGGCTTGGCAGCACAGGATAAATCTGAAAGCCAATATGCTGGGTTTCAAAAGATGAGCAATCATTTCATTGACTCCTTGCGTGGTTTAAAAACTTTGCAGTTGATGGGGATTAGTCGGCAATACGCGAATAATGTGTACGATGTGTCGGAAGACTATCGAAAACAAACCATGGGCGTCTTGCGCATCGCGATGCTCTCAACGTTTGCGCTAGACTTCTTCACCACCTTGTCGATTGCAGTTGTTGCGGTTTTCCTCGGGATCAAGTTGATGGATGGCGCGATTCCACTCTATCCAGCAATGGTTGCGCTGATCTTGGCACCGGAATATTTCATGCCGATTCGTGATTTTGGGACTGACTACCATGCCACCTTGAATGGCAAAAATGCGATGAAGGCGATTTGGCAAGTGATTGATCAGCCATTACCTACTGATACCAATGTGTTACCGGCTTTTTCAAGGTGGCAGGCTCAGGACACGGTAACCATTAACCACCTCGATTTCACCTATCCAAATGAACGCGCGGGCATTCAAGATGCTAATCTGCAGTTTACCGGCACGGAAAAAGTAGCGATTATCGGTGCTAGCGGGTCAGGTAAATCAACATTACTCAATTTGATTGGCGGTTTCTTGCAGCCGCAAAAAGCTGCCATGACGGTTCGAGGAACGAAGGTACCGCATATGACCCAAGCAGCTTGGCAAGATCATTTGAGCTATATCCCACAAGATCCGTATCTATTTGCTGATACGATCGCTGCCAATATCCGGTTTTATCGGCCGGATGCGTCAGATGAAGATGTGAAACAGGCAGCTGAGGCGGCGGGGTTGAGTCATTGGATCGAAACTTTGGCAGACGGCTATGCAACGAGAATCGGGGAAGGCGGTCGTGGTATTTCCGGCGGTCAGGCCCAGCGAATTGCGTTGGCGCGGACTTTGATTGATACGAATCGCTCGATTTGGTTGTTTGACGAACCAACTGCCCATTTGGATATTGAAACTGAAGCCGAGTTAAAAGAAACGCTTGTGCCGCTGTTCAAAAACCGGCTCGTGATTTTTGCGACCCATCGGCTACACTGGCTCAATCAAATGGATCGCGTGATTGTGGTTGATGGCGGCAAGATCATTGCTGAAGGGACCCCAAGTGAGCTGGCGGCACATTCCAAGCCGTATCAGGCCCTTGTGCACGAAATGCGAGGTGAATTCAATGCATTGGTTGAAAAATGAGCACTGGGTTCGCCCAGACTTGAAACGCTATCGCGGCTTACTCGTCTGGTCGTTAATTCTGGGGGTTATGACCTTTGTCTTTGCTGGTGCCTTGATGTTCACGTCAGGTTTTCTGATTGATAAAAGTGCCACGAAGCCATTGTTTGCAGCTATTTATGTCACGGTTGTCTTGACCCGCGCTTTTGGGATTGGGCGACCGGTGTTTCAATACATTGAACGGTTGACCAGTCACAACTGGGTGTTGCGCATTACTAGCCACATGCGGCGAAAATTGTACAAAGTGTTGGAAACTGATGCTGCCTTTGTGTCCGAACATCATCAAACCGGCGATATTCTAGGCTTGCTCGCCGATGACATTGGTCACATTCAGAATCTATACTTGCGGATGATTTTCCCAACTGTGGTCGGCGCTGGTCTAACGGTTATTGCCACTTTGTTGCTAGGCTGGTTCAACTGGGGCTTTGCACTATGGATTATGTTGTTGCTGTTGTTTCAAGTATTGATTCTGCCTTGGTGGGGACTGGTAGTTGAGCGTTTTCGAAAGGCAGAACAAAAGCAATTGAATCATGATGCCTATGTCTCATTGACGGATTCAGTGCTCGGTTTGTCCGATTGGGTTATTACTCATCGTGAAAAGGATTTTATGTCTCAAAGTCTGGCGGCCCCTAAAAAATTAGCCGCATCGACGGTGAAGTCCAAGCGATTTCAATGGCGCCGAGACTTTGTCGGCCAACTGCTGTTTGTCTTAATTGTCATTAGTATGTTGATCTGGACAAACCTTGAGTGGACCGGTAATCAAGCGAGTGCTAACTGGGTTGGGGCGTTTGTACTGGTTGTTTTCCCACTCGATCAGGCGTTCTCCGGCATCGCACAAGGGGTTGGCGAATGGCCGACATACCGAGATGCGATTCGTCATCTCAACGATTTGCAGCCGGTCACGCGACAATTACCGCAACAACAAGCAGTACCGACTCAGTTCAAAGAGATGACATTGCAGCATCTCAGTTTTCAATACACGCCAAAAGATCCTGAATTGATTACCGATATTGATCTAACCGTTCACAGCGGCGAGAAAATTGCGATTCTCGGACCTAGTGGCATGGGCAAAACCACGTTGTTGCAACTTGTACTTGGTGACCTAACGCCGACAACTGGAAACGTGTTGGTCGACGGTCAAGATGTCCTGACTTATCAGCAGCATCGCACCAATCTTTTTGCGGTGTTGGATCAAAGTCCGTTTTTATTCAACACGTCGATTGTCAACAATGTCCGCTTAGGCAATGAGCAGGCCAGCGATGCTGATGTTGCCGCTGCTCTTAAGGCAGTCAAGCTAGACCAGCTCGTAGCCCAATTGCCGAATGGTATTAACAGCAGTGTCGAGGAAGCAGGTTTCGGCTTTTCAGGTGGTGAACGGCAACGTTTGTCGCTAGCTCGAATTCTTTTACAGGATGCGCCGATTGTGCTGTTGGATGAACCGACAGTCGGCCTTGATCCAATTACGGAACAGGCTTTGCTGGAGACGATGTTCACAGTATTGCAAGGCAAAACCATTCTTTGGGTGACGCATCATTTGCAAGGCGTCAATCAAACTGATCGCGTCATTTTTCTTGAAGATGGCCGTTTGACGATGAATGATACCCCTAGTCACTTGGCTAAGAACGACGAGCGGTATCAGAACTTGTATGCTTTGGATGCGGGGCTACGGTGAAATTTTGATAAACCAAAAAGGGTGCTTCTCATGACGAGAGGCGCCCTTTTTTGGCGATATTGAGTGGTTAATCAGGAGGTGATAATTTTGATGCCTGTGTAGATGTTGTAGACTACCATCCCAATGTCAACGACCATGGCAACAAGTAGCAAGATAAGTGAAACGGCGGATGTTGCGTTGATGCTGTTCGTGAAGAAACCGACACCGCCAATGATCATAAAGATAAAGATGCTCAATAGGGTGGGAATAATATGCAGCCAAAGTGCGTGTTTAGCTGTGTCCCGTGTGACGGAACCTTGCGGGGTGAAAATCCAAACGAGAATTGGAAAGAGAATGGGGGCAAAAATGACCGAAATATAAGACAACCCGCGTAAAACTTTGTGTTCATTCGTCATAATAGACATCTCCTTGTAAATGTGTTCGCTGGCGCAGAAATCTGCACATAAGGGCCACAAGCACAATGACCAAAACCGGGTCATCGCACTTGCGCCCGCTTATGCTCCGGTTTCTAACCGCTCCAGCTCATACTCTGTTTGTAAATGTGTTCGCTGGCGCAGGTTTCAAACTGCGCCAGCGCACCTTTTTTAATTAGCGATTTAATTTTGCTAAAGCTGCTTTAGGAACCTTTTCCTTTGGAACGACTTCCCAACTAATCACTTGGTTTCGACGCGTGCTGTAATCGAGGCGGAGATAAGCTTGCATTTTCAAAGGCCGAGATTTGTGACCGTTGAAATCAACCTCTGTACCGTGGCCTTTTTCATCATAGGCCATCTGAGTATAGGCATAATCAATATCCCGCGCAGCACCGGTCTCATCATCGATAACATCAAACTTCTTGCCTGTCGTCGTAATCTGGGTGTAATAAGGGGTGCTTTGAGTATACCAAGCGTAAAACCCTGCACCGCCAAGAATGACGAGGCCAATGAAGATGCCAATACCAATCAAGATTTTTTTCATATTCATATCCCCTCCCAAACGGTGTATATGCAACTTATTGTATAAATTATAACAATAATATCATTCATTCGAACATTAAAATGACTCGATTACCTTATAAGGAAACCTTGTTAAACAAAAGGTCATGTGATGCGGATCAGAAGCAAGGTTTGCTATAATGATGACATTGATATAACGATTATAGAACGTGAAGGGTGAACGTATTTTGAATAGGGATGGGAAGAAAAAATTGAGTCGCCAAAATCTCATGATTTTGATTGTCGATTTGGTACTCATTATCATTTTTATTGGCGGCTTTGGCTGGGGGATTGGGACGGTTAAACGTTACCAAGTTGAGCCGAACACGTCACGGACAGAGACCAACACTGACAGCTTATATTCAGAAAGTCGCTTCGAAAAAACGCTGCAAAAGTTTAAACGCTTGGATTTAATGGTTCGATTAGGCCCGGTTAAAGACGCTAAAACATTTAACTATACGCCAGACGAATTCAATGTTAAATATAGCAGTCAGCCGATAGTATCTGGTCTAAAGGCAACGAAAACACTCAATGCTGAAACCGGCGAAGTTGAAGTTTGTACAACCATGACCCCACAAGGCGTTACGGTGGCCGGTGATTACTTATTAACCACAGCATATGATCATGACGGTTTTCATAACTCAGTGATGTATATTCAGGATTTGAAAACCGGTAAGTTGCTTAACACAGTGGTATTGAATGGCCGTCCCCATGTTGGTGGGTTAACTTATGATGCCAAGAACGATAACATTTGGATCTGCGGACGCCGGAACAATGCGGCTGAAGTTTTTGCAATCAAGCTAAAAACAGCCTTGACTTACAATGTTGATAAGAAAGCCAAGGCTGTGGCTTATTCGCAGCGCGCCCAACTTGGCAATATTAGCCGAGCTTCTTTTGTCACTTATTACGAAAATGCGCTGTTCGTCGGCTTCTTTAATCCAACTGGAAAAGGTAACATTCAACGCTATCCTTTAAATGATAAGGGGCAGGTTGTTGGGAAAAGCCTCACCTCCAGCATCTCGAATCAATTTGACGTGTTAACACAATCCGTTTTGCATCAAGACATTTTATCGAAAATCCAAGGGATGGCCTTTTATGGGGATTATACGATTCTGTCGCAATCTTATGGTGGTGGCAACTCGACGTTATATATCTTTAAAACCGATCCTAAGAAGACCATCTTCCGCGCTAGTGATGCGATTGACACGTTTGATATGCCTTCGCACTTAGAACAGATCAGCACGCATGATGGGCGGATGTACATGATGTTTGAATCGGCGGCGTATGCTTATCGTCATCGCAGTACCAATCAATTAGACCGGGTCCTCTCAATGAACTTGGAAGGCTTCGTTCAACTTGTGTTAAAGGAGGAGAAATAATTGGAAGCAACAAAATTAGCTAAACGCAAACAATGGCCAGTTCCTTTTAGTCAAACTGAACCACATTTTACGTTCAATAACTGGCTGAAGTTCTTCTCGGTTGTTTTGTTTACCTAGATTGCAATAATAAAGTTACCACCTAGAAAGAGGCTTGCTCACTGCTTGAACTGGGGTTTGCCAACGGAGACATTTTCTAGGTTTGTTATTGATAAGCGCTGTGGCTTGTTGAATATCGGTCTCTGAAACCTGATCAAACTGTGTTCCCTTCGGGAAATAGTAGCGAAGTTCTCGATTGAACCGTTCATTTGTGCCCCGTTCATTCGGGTGATAGGCGTGGCAAAAGTAAACCGGTATCCGATAGCGCTTTGTAAGCGCCTGATCGCAGGAAAACTCTTTACCGTGATCAACCGTCACTGATCGAACCGGACCCGGAAAGTCCACCATCAGTCTTGCAAATCCCTTGAGAACAGCATTTTGTGATAAGTTTTCAAGCTTAGTTGTCGCCATTAAACGTGTCACCCGATCGACAATGGTCAAAACAGCAGCCTTTGACCCGCGACCACCGCGAACTGTATCCATCTCTAAATGTCCTTTTTCGGTTCGCCGATTAGCTGACTCACTGCGAATCTCAATTGAGGTGCCTACTGCTTGGTTATAGCGCGACCGAAGGTCTTGTCTTCTTTTATGACGTTTACCGTGATCAAAGAGTTGGCTTGGCTGAAAATCGACTTGTCTTTGATAAATCCAGTGGTAAATCGTGTGTGGCGCACAGTGAACGGCATAACCGACCATTTCAGGGGACCAACCTAGGTTTAGCTTCTCAGTTACCATCCGCTTCAACTTAGGCGTTAAAATCGAGTGCCGACCACAACGATGCCGACAAGTATCGGCATGATCCTGAGCTATAATGGCGCAGTAATCACCTTCAGGGCAACGGTGAAGCTCATGCCTAATAGAAATACGAGAGCGGCCTAAGGTCGCGGCGATGTATTGAATCGTGTGGTGTTGCATCAGTTCTATCTGAGATCGTTCAATTAAGGTTATAATGGCCATGGGACCTGTCCTTCTCTCTAGATGGTATGTTATGCAAACACCATTTTAGCAAGAACGGACAGGTCTTTTTTCACATTTTCTGGGTGGTAACTTTAATTATGCAATCTAGGTTACCTATCTGCTCTTTTATACACGCAATCCGATTGGCGGATTTTTCAACATGTCCGGCACCACTTTTTTGAATGTTGCTAATGGCTGGACTCGAGCCGTTGTCGTGTTCGGCGGCGTTCTTTACTGTGCCATCATTTTTGCTGGCGCTGTATGGGCAGCCGGCTGGGATGGCTTGAGTCAGCTTTTTGCAAGTTTTCGTTGGCGGGATATCTGGTATGTTTTCGCTTATGGCGTTTTGTACCTGATTGCGTCCACACTTGGCAGGATTCTTGGCGACTTGGTGCCAATTCGGTTTGGCGTTGATTTTGTCAATACGCTGGAGGCCGCCCAGTTTGGTAACTTAGGTGCTTTTAGCCTCATTAGTTTCCGTGCCTTTTTCATGACGCTTGCAACGCAATTAACGGCGGTGATGATTTTCCTAGCTAGTCAACAGTTATTTAGTCGATTGGCGATTAAACATCGGCGTTGGGCATTGTTTTTAACTTATCTCTTGGCGCTGGCCGTAACGGCTGTTGTGACAACTACACCGCTTGCACCGCATGTCTTTGTCAATATCGCCAGCGGATTGGTCGCACAGCTGCCACTATACTGGGTCTATCGACGTTCGCGTAACATTTTGGTGGTGACGCTGAGTGCATTTATTTTGATGCACGTCATGATAGGGTTGGCAGTGATGTTAGGGTAGTGATGTTATCGACCGGTATTGACTGGTGATGACGGTTTTTTTGACTGATTTTTATGATAAATAGGTGATTATTAGAACTTATGAATTGAAAACGATTACAACAATCGCCATACTAAAGATGTTTCAACTATTGACTGGAGGTCTAAGCATGACAAAGTTAGGTAAACCATATGGCATTGGAGTCGATATCGGCTCAAACTCGATTGGATTTGCGGCTGTGGATGAGAACAGTCATCTTATTCGATTGAAGGGAAAAACGGTTATTGGGGCAAGACTGTTTGAAGAAGGAAAAGCAGCAGCGAAACGCCGAGCAGGTCGTACCACTCGCCGTCGTTTGAGCCGAAATCGTTGGCGACTCAGTTTTTTGCGTGATTTTTTTGAATCGCATATTACGCCTACTGACCCGAATTTCTTTATGCGGCAAAAGTACTCGGAAATCTCGCCGAAGGATAAGGCCCGTTACAAGTATGAGAAGCGGCTTTTTAATGATCGGACGGATGCTGAGTTTTATCAGCAATATTCGACAATGTATCATTTGCGCAATCGGCTTATGACTGATCCAAGCAGAGCGGATGTTCGCGAGATTTATTTTGCCATTCATCATATTTTGAAAAGTCGCGGGCATTTTTTGACGCCGGGAGATGCCAAGGATTTCAATACAAACGATGTGGCGTTAGACGAGATTTTTCCTGCATTGCAGGATGCCTACGCCCAAGTTTACCCAGATCTTGGCATTACTTTTGATGAGGACAAAGCGAATGAGTTTAAAACAATTTTGCTGAATGAAATAGCAACGTCAATTGATACGCAACGAGCTTTAGTCAAACTGTTACTGGCTGAAGAAGACGACAAGGACATCTTGAAGCAGCAGAAGCAGGTTTTAACCGAGTTTGCTAAAGCTGTGGTCGGGTTGAAAACCAAACTTAATCTAGCGTTAGGAACTGAAGTTGATAGTTCTGAAGCCACTGCTTGGAACTTTTCATTAGGGCAGCTTGACGATAAATGGGCTGGCATTGAATCGGCTATGACCGATGAAGGAACGGAAATTCTGGACCAGATTCGGGATCTGTATCGAGCCCGGCTCCTTAATGGTATTGTGCCCACAGGAAAGACGCTTTCTCAAGCTAAGGTTGATGATTATACACAACATCATGAAGATCTCCAGTTGTTTAAAGCCTATTTAAAACAACTTGAAGATGATGGAACGGCTAAAGCAATCCGACAGCTTTACGATCGCTATATAGACGGTGACGATGCTGCGCCATTTTTGCGAGAAAATTTTGTTAAAGCGTTAACTAAAGACGTGACGGCTCATCCAAACACCAAGTCTCCTGAACTGCTTGAACGTTTGGCGCAACCGGACTTCATGCTCAAGCAGCGCAACAAAGCGAACGGGGCTATTCCAGTCCAAATGCAACAGCGGGAATTGGATCAGATCATCAAAAATCAAGCTGTTTATTACGACTGGCTGGCTGCGCCAAATCCGGTGGAAAAGCATCGGAAAAGTATGCCTTATCAGTTGGATGAATTGCTGAATTTTCGAATTCCATATTATGTTGGACCATTGGTGACGGCTAAAGAGCAAAAAGCAGCACAAGGCGGGGTTTTTGCTTGGATGGTTCGGAAAGATCCTGAAGGTAATATCACGCCTTATAATTTTGACGAAAAGGTAGATCGCGAAGCTTCGGCTAATACCTTTATTCAGCGGATGAAGACGACCGACACTTACTTGATTGGTGAAGACGTGTTGCCTAAGCAAAGTTTGCTGTATCAACGCTATGAGGTGTTGAATGAACTGAATAATGTTCGTGTTAATAACGAGAAGCTTAGCATCGAACAAAAACAACAAGTTATTCGAGAACTGTTTGAACGGCATAATAGTGTGACAATTAAACAATTTGCCGAAAATCTGCGAGCGCATGGTGATTACGCCCACATTCCTGAAATTCGTGGTTTAGCTGATGAGAAACGTTTTTTAAGTTCACTTTCTACGTACCGTCAACTGAAAAGTCTTTTACCCGAGGCAATTGATGATCCAGCCAAACAAGCCGATATTGAAAATATCATTGCGTGGTCGACCGTTTTTGAAGACGCAGCGATCTTTAAAACGAAATTGAAAGAGATCAGTTGGCTCGGCAGCGAAGCCATCACGAAACTAAGCAACATTCGATATCGGGGGTGGGGCCAGTTTTCGCGCAAGTTTTTAAATGGTCTGACCCTTGGCAACGGGCATACTATCATTCAAGAATTGCTCCTGTCCACTAACAACTTGATGCAGATACTAACAGATGAAACGCTACAAAAGAAAATGACCGAGCTGAACGCTGATAAATTGAAAACAGCGAATATCAATGATGCGATTGATAATGCGTATACATCACCAAGCAATAAAAAGGCATTGCGTCAGGTTCTTCGGGTTGTTGATGATATTAAACGCGCTGCGGATGGTCAAGATCCTAGTTGGTTGTACGTTGAAACCGCGGATGGCGGTGGTACACCAGGCAAGCGCACTCGTGCGCGTCAACATCAACTTCAGGAAATATACGCGAATGCGGCCCACGAGCTGATTGATACGGCAGTCCGCGGTGAATTGGAAGATAAGATTTCAGATAAGGCCGATTTCAATGATCGACTAGTGCTGTATTTCATGCAAGGTGGGCGTGATATCTACACTGGTGCGCCACTAAATATTGATCAACTAAGTAGTTATGATATCGACCATATTCTGCCACAATCGCTAATCAAAGATAACTCTTTAGATAATCGTGTATTAGTGCACGCTATTATCAACCGAGAGAAAAACGCAACATTTGCATCAACCATCTATGCTCAAAAGATGAACGCGACATGGCGTCAATGGCATGAGGCAGGGCTGATTAGCGGTCGCAAACTGCGTAATCTGCAAATGCGTCCAGATCAAATCGATAAGTACGCGAGCGGCTTTGTTGCCCGACAATTGGTGGAAACTCGACAAATCATCAAGCTGACGGAACAAATTGTAGCAGCGCAGTACCCTGATACCAAAATTATCGCCGTTAAAGCAGGTCTTTCACATCAATTGCGGGAAGAACTCGAATTCCCTAAGAATCGTGATGTTAATCACTACCACCATGCTTTTGATGCCTTCCTAGCCGCTCGGATTGGTACCTATTTACTCAAGCGATTCCCTAATTTACAGGCTTTCTTCACGTACGGCAAGTTTACAAAAGCCGACGTCAAAAAGCTTCGCGGGTTCAACTTTATCCGTGATATCACACATGCTGAAGATAAAATTGTGGCAAAGGATACCGGCGAGGTTGTATGGGACAAACAACGGGATGTTGATGAGCTGGATCGAATCTATAACTTTAAGCGGATGTTAATTACGCATGAAGTCCGCTTTGAAACGGCGGATTTGTTTAAGCAGACGGTTTATGGGGCCAGGGATTCGAAGGAGGCTGGCGGGTCGAAGCAGCTCATTCCAAAGAAAAAAGGATATCCAGTTGATATTTATGGGGGCTATTTCAGAGAGAACACGGCCTATCTTGCCGTTGTGAAAGTGACCAAAAAGACAGAGACAATCTTTAAAGTTGTCAAAATTGCAACTTCCCAGGTTGCAGCTTTGAATAAAGCAAGATCACGGTCAACTGCTGAGGAGCTTTCAGTACTTACTGAACTCCTAAAGCCAAAATTTAGCAAGGTCGGGAAAAATGGTAAGATCACTGATACACCATTCGAGGTTGTGCTTCCGCGAGTTCCGCGTGAACAACTTTTCTATAATGCAAAGTATGGTTTCTTTATGGTTAACTCAGATACCATGTTTCACAATTTCCAAGAAATTTGGGTGTCTCGTTCAGACCAAAAAATTCTTCAACAAATTAGAAAAGCCAAGATTGACTATCCTAATGTTGATCAAGATTTAGACAATCTTTTTCACAATTTAGCCGATCAAATTGTCAAATATTTTGATTTGTATTCTATTGCAGGGTTTAAAGAGAAAATCAGTCAAAGTCAAAATACTTTCAATGATTTGGCGGTTGATGATACTGACCAGAGTGTAGGTAAGATAACGGTCATTAATGAATTGTTAAAGGGAGCACAAGCTAATGGCATGACGGGAAGCCTAAAAGTTTTAAAGATAAGTACCCCATTTGGATTTACGCAAGATAAAAGTGGTGTTCTTACAAAAGATAGTTCCATCATCTATCAGTCACCAACAGGGCTTTTTGAACGGTCTGTTCGCCTAACTGACCTGTAAAAAAACCATCCGGGTTTTCCCGGATGGCGGTATGTATGGCCCAACATGGGCTCAGAAATTGAAACTCAGCCGAGGCTTTGTTTGATCTCAACGTGTAGATGTCGAATCAATCAGTTCAAAACGTTGGGGATGTCGTCCCAACACCTGTATTAAATCATATTGGGGAAGCGATTACAAGGGGGCATGCAGAATGGGATGGCGATCATTGATCGTGACGCAGCATTGTAAGGTGACGACCAAAAACCGAACGCTGGTTGTTCAAACTGATAGTGAAGTGAATAATGTGCCGATTGAAGATATCAATCAGGTTGTTTTCACAACAACTCGAGCGCTACTATCAGCTGATGCGATCACAACACTAGCAGAAGCTAATGCTAAGGTTATCTTTTCTGGAAGAGATGGTCAGCCGGTGACGGAAACAACGAATCTGTATTCTGATCGAAGAAAAGCTGACTTGGTTCGCTTACAAGTCAATTGGCCAAAAAGCTTGGTCGAAAATTTGTGGACGAAGATTGTTGCGGCCAAGGTGAGCATTCAAGCTCAAGTGACAAAACTGTGTGGTTACGACAACCAATCATTGTTAGATGACCTTGATACGTTAGAAATCAATGATCATTCAAATCGTGAAGCGACTGCAGCTCGAAAGTATTTCAAACTCATATTCGGAGATGACTTTTCACGCTCTGATATCTGTGCAACAAATGCTGCTCTTAATTACGGGTATTCGATCTTGCTTTCTACAACGAATCGAGCAATCGTAAGTGCTGGCCATATCACAGAAATAGGGATGCACCATAGCAGCGTTGCCAATCAATATAACCTTGGCTCAGATCTAATGGAACCATTTAGACCAGCAATTGATTACTGGGTTGCTAATCAAAAGTTCACTGACCTGACGCCAAACATTAAGTATGGTTTGATAGCACTTCTGAATCTAGAAGTGACATTTAATGGCAAGAAAGCCCTTCTTCAAAACGCATTGGACGAGCACGTTGAAAACTGTCTAGCCTATTTAGACGGCAAGCGTAACAATTGTCGAATTGAGGTGGAATTTCCGAATGAGGTATCGAGTGATGCGTTTAATGATCATGTTTGATCTGCCAGTTTTGACTTCTGAGAATCGACGAAATTACCGAAAATTTCGAAAAGCGTTGATCAACGAAGGATTTTTGATGATGCAGTATTCAATCTACGTTAGAGTGTGTTCGACAAAAAAATCAGCAGAATTTTTGGAACATCGAATAGCTGCCATGAAACCGCCGATTGGGACTGTGCAGACGCTAATGGTAACAGAGGCTCAATATCAGGCGATGCACTTCTTGGTTGGTGAAGCAAAACAAGACATTCGCAATTCGGCAGATAGGACGGTGATTATTTGAATCTTGCCTACTATCCGTTCCAACTGATAACAACAAAACCTTCTGAAGTAACTGTTATCGACACAGCATCGCCCAAGGTGTTGACGGATTTAATTGAAGCGCTGCGCAATGATCTTGATAAAGTTGTGCTTAGCAATGATCAACTTGAGCCACAAGAGATTCGCAAAGCTAGTTTGTGGATAGGCGATCCAAGGCTAGAGCTTGATCTAGATAAACTTTTTCAACGTCTAATCTATAAGAGGATGGAGTTGCTGATTGAGAATCAGCGGCTTGTCGAACTGATCGATCAATCGCAACAAATGGCGATGGATTTAATTCAAGATCCATTCTTGAGCGACTTGCCAGTCACGGTTGAACCAGGCGGTAAGCTCGAACAAATCATGAAATACTGCAACGTTCATTTTGATGAGACTGTCACGACAGAGTCAACCTCGAAGATTGAGGCGCTTATTCAGACGTTAACTAAATTGGAGGAAATGAAACTTGTCATTCTTACAAATGTCAGTCATTATTTAAGTGCCAGAGATTTCTTTGCGGTGACTGAACAGATCGGCGATACAGAACTTCAGGTTGTTCTCATTGAGTTCTCAAAAGTGAACCGAAGGAAATACTTTGAGAAATGCCAGTATATCTATATTGACGAGGACTTCGTTGATAGTCGCGAACTAGATTGATTAGGAGATTGTGTGAAAACACCAGTCTCAGGTAGATGTCGAATCAATCAGTTCAAGAGCATACAAAAAAAATCATACAGCCTGCATCACGTCTCAGGTAGATGTCGAATCAATCAGTTCAAGAGCCTAAACGTTCGCGAACCTCATTCAAGCTAAGTCTCAGGTAGATGTCGAATCAATCAGTTCAAGAGCATGGATGATGCATTTGATCGACAGTGGCCCGTCTCAGGTAGATGTCGAATCAATCAGTTCAAGAGCTTTAGTTAGTCGGTCAATGTCTGCTACTCTGTCTCAGGTAGATGTCGAATCAATCAGTTCAAGAGCGTGTTAGACTTAGATGTGGATGTTGCCCCGGTCTCAGGTAGATGTCGAATCAATCAGTTCAAGAGCGCTATCTGGCTTGAATTCCTTAATCGATTTGTCTCAGGTAGATGTCGAATCAATCAGTTCAAGAGCAAGCCGATGATATAAAGAAAGACGCCCCTTGTCTCAGGTAGATGTCGAATCAATCAGTTCAAGAGCCGTGTTATTGTAATTAGTCGCCAAGTCTTGGTCTCAGGTAGATGTCGAATCAATCAGTTCAAGAGCGCTGTCAAGTATCTCATGTCCTTCTAGAAAGTCTCAGGTAGATGTCGAATCAATCAGTTCAAGAGCAACGTTGACCGCTCTGTCTCACGAAACTGGGTCTCAGGTAGATGTCGAATCAATCAGTTCAAGAGCGAACTTTGTATCGTTTCTCTTTGCGCACGGGTCTCAGGTAGATGTCGAATCAATCAGTTCAAGAGCACGTTAAACGTACACCATGCCGCACAGTCCGTCTCAGGTAGATGTCGAATCAATCAGTTCAAGAGCGACGATCTCGCACATGCTCAGTGATATGCGGTCTCAGGTAGATGTCGAATCAATCATTTAAATGACCCATAATTCCGAGAAAATGAATTGGCGGATTTTAGAGTCAATCTCATGCTAGAAATAACCAATTCCGCAACTTTAACGTCTTCGGTCTGGTTAGCGTTCGCAATATTGATGGCTCTAGCAACTCAGGTAATTGCCGGTGCGGTTTTCGTGGACCGCTAACATCTTTATTATGCCGTCAGCCATGCTTCAAAGTTAGGGATGTCTTTAACGTACCTGCTGGTGTTGACTATGACATCTGCTACTCAATTAATATTGCCGATTTGCTGACTACACAACTGCCTCTGTAGTGGGAATATAGGCAGTGACGCCTGTAACAATATGATTTAACATTCAAGTTTCTTCAAGGGAAAACATATGCGAGTGCTCATGTCCTTCAAAATGTTTGATGACTGCGAACATCATCGATTATTGTGAAACAGCAGGCATACCTGTCTAAACTTTTTTCGATCAGTGCTTAATTAACGAAGTTCTTCTGTGTCAGTCGCAACCTGAGTTGAGAGACGTATCAGAGGAACTGACCCAATAGAAATTGGGTGCTAAGTTGAATACCTTGTGATAGAATTCATTATATATGAAATCGCTTACACAACGAGGAGGAAGAACGACATGAAAAAACTAATAGTGCTCAGTGCCACACTTTTGGTCAGCATGGGGTTGGCCGCATGTAGTAGTGGATCGAGCTCTAGTTCGAGCAAGAGCAGTAGTACGACCAGTCAGACGAGTAACGCTAAGGTGAAGATCAATACCGGCGCTGATGCGAGTGCCAAGGTGCCGGCAGCCGGTACCTTAGTGATGCGTCAGCTTTATGCTGCACCGCACGGCAAGCAATCCTTTGCGGCTGTGAATGTGACGCTGAATGGCGACACGATTGTTTCAGCCAAAATTGATGAATTCCAGTATGTCAAAAAGAGTTCTGATTGGACTGGTGTCCCGAATTCAAACAAGGACTTTGGCAAGAGTTATCCTAAAGGCCAGTTTTTGATTGCCAAGGCGGAAAATAGCAAGCCGTACTCTGCGTTGATGAAGAAAGAGGCCAAGGCGACCCATACTTGGGAGGAAAACGAAACAGCCATCACGAATTTTGTAAAAGGTAAAAAGATTGAAGATTTGAAGGCGGATGTTGCCAAGGTTAAAGATACTAAGAAGGTTAGCGATGTAGTTTCTGGTGCAACTTTTGCTGACACGGCTGGTTACTTACAGGCTATCTATGACGCCGCAACAACCGGGATGGTAGCTGAAGGGATTCAGACAACAGACAACACGATCACGGAAGGGCAAGTGCTTGCTGCGCCGCATGGTACCCAATCATTTGGAATCGTGACGGTCGCCATGCAAGGGGATAAGATCGCGAATGTCTTCTTGGATGAATTCCAGTATATGCCAAGTAAAGATTTTGGCGGTGTGCCTAATTCCAATGCCGATTTTGGCAAGGGAATCAAATCTGGCACCGTGTTAGCTTCCAAGCGGGCCAATTCCGAAGCTTATTCAGCAATTATGAAGTCAAAAGGCAAGGCAACCCAGACTTGGCAAGAAAACTCAAATGCGATTGACGAATTTGCTAAAGGAAAGACGATTGCTGAACTTGAAACAGCTGTTAGTGACTTGAAGGGCAAAAAGAAAGTCAGCGATGTCGTTTCTGGTGCAACGTTTACTGATACGTCGGGTTATTTGACCGCGATTATCAGTGCCGCAAAAGCCGCTAAGTAAGTCAGGTTGATGAAGATAACCTCAAAAAGGCTACGAGTCCTATGAGATTCGTAGCTTTTTTGCTTTTTATTAGCCGAAAAAATAGCAACACCTGTGCATACGATGCATGTTGATGACGTGTAAAATAGACGGCGACAAGGGGGGATTCGAGTGCGCTGGTTGAAAAAGTATGTTCGACCGTTTGATTATGTGATTGTCATCGTCTTATTTGTGGCATGTTTTCTTCCGGTTGGCATTTTTTCGTTGACGGAAGCGAACGTGAATACAAATCAAAAAGTGGCTGTAATTTCGATCAACGGTCATGTTAAACGGCGTATTCAACTCACTACTCATACGCGTCATCAGCAGTTCACGTTGTATCCGGCAAAGGGCCAATACAACATCATTGAAGTGCAAGGGGCGCGCATTCGGGATAAGGAAGACAATTCACCTGATCAAATCGCTGTTCATACAGGATGGATCAGTCAGGTTGGTCAGCAAAGTATTTGTCTGCCGCATAAACTGCTGATTGAGATCAAGCCAGCACAAGCAGGTACGGGAACGAGCGGTGACACTGGTGGCTTGGTTCACCCATAATGAGAGTCCCGGGCCGTCACTAGCCTGTTGTCAGCTGGTGACGGTCTTTTATGTGATGAAGGTTGTCGAAAAATGTTTGCAAGACGATTGAGTTCTCGTGGTAAACTAAAAAAACAATTTAAATTTTTAAAGATTATTGCCGTATTTGCGGATGAAAGTCAACATGTGTCGAGGCAAGGAAGAAAGAGGCAGATCATTGTTAGGATTACTAAAGTATGGCCGTGACCAGCGTTGGGCCGGGGTGATTGAAACTGTTTTTGACTGGTTGCCAACACTGTTGCCAATCATGATAGCGTTGAACTTTGCGGCAAAGCGACCGGGGAATGCCCTGATCATCACAGTGATCCTAGTGTTGATTTGGCTGGGATATGTGATTGGCTATGAGCGCCATCATCGTCATGCATGGGCTATGAGTGCTAAGCGTGAGTTGCGAGATCACTATTTCGAGGCGCTGTATCAGCGTAACAATGCAGGGGATGCAACGGCTGCAGATAATGCGGTGATTCAGCGCGATCTTGGCGGCTTGAATAATTTAGATATGTTTTATAGCACCTTATTTCCAACCTTAATCCAAGCAGGTCTTACCTTTTTGCTGTTGATTGGCTTGTCGGTTTGGTATGGTTCATGGCTGGCTTTTTTGCCACTTGCCTGCGTTTTTTTAATCGGCTTTGCGATGATGTTTTTGGGGAAAAAGATGTCAGCGCAAAACAAGGCGCATCTTGCCGGCTTTCTGCGGATGGGTGGTCGCTTTATGAATGATTTGAGCGGCATGAACACACTGGTGATGTACAATGCAGCGGATCGGTATGCTAAAAAGTTCGCCGATGATAGTGAGTATTTTCGGCAGGCAACCATGAATTTGCTGCGCACGCAATTGCAAGTATTGTTTGTTATCAATGGTTTTGTTTATTTGACAGTGTTTGCTGGCGGATTTGTGACGGCACTGCAACTTGCTGCGGGTCAACTGCCTGCTGCCGGGGCATTTGCCACTTGGTTTGCATTGGCCATGATGATGGTGAATGCCCGTCAACTTGGCTACTTTTTCCATGTGGTTAAGTCGAATGGTCCGGCACTAGCCGGTATTTTGGCAACCATTGCGAAGTCTAAGACGACACCTGCAACAGTCAAAATCACGGATAATCGACCGCTGAAGCAGTTGGTTTTGCAAGATGTTGCTATCGGTTACGAAGCGGACGCACCGCTTGTATCCGACATTAATGCGACCCTTGTTCCGGGTAAGTTATATGGGTTAGCAGGCGAAAATGGTACAGGAAAAAGTACGTTGACACAGGCATTGTTGGGGCAACTGACACCATTATCCGGGACGATTATGGCTGACAACACGCCCGTCACTGCGTTGAGCAACGCACAACGCGCGGCGGTGTTTGGGTATGTGGCTGCTAATGACTATATTTTTTCCGGCACTATCAAGGAAAATCTGCTTTTAGGCAATCAATTTGGTGATCAGTGGCAGCAACATCTTGATGAATTGGGATTGATGCACTTTGTGACTGATTTGCAAGATGGCTATGCCACTGAAGTTGGAGAAGGTGGGCGGTTGCTGTCGCCGGGACAACGGCAGCAGTTGGCCTTTGCGCGCATGTTACTGGCAGACAAAACGGTGTATTTGCTCGATGAAATGACATCAAGTATTGATGCTGCGAATGCTGCCATTATTTTAGCGGCGATCAAGCGACTGAGCCGTCAGAAAATTGTGCTGTTTATTTCCCATGATCTGTCAGCGATGGCCGAAGCTGACGTTGTTTGGTTTATTCACGATCATCAGTTAATCAGCGCGGATCATGCACAGCTTTACCGCGATCAGCCAGCGTATCGTCACTTAGTTGATAATCCCGAGGCAATGTTGAAAGAAGGTCAGCCATCATGATCAGAAGTTTACTGCGTTACACCCACCACTTAACGGGGGCTATTATCATCAGTTTTCTGATTGGCTTGGTTGCCGAATTAACAAAAGTCGTCGTTTTAGTTTTGGCTGCGATGATGTTGTTCGATCCCCAGAATGCCTCACACCTTTTAATCCCCGGCATCATCGCGGTGGTGATTGTTGGTCTGGGTAGTTTTGGTGAACAATATGCTGGCCATTTTGTGGCGTTTCACGTCTTGGCCGAATTGCGCGGTGCGGTTTATCGAAAATTGGTGCAGTTGGCGCCTGCTAAACTTGATAGCCAAGGCAGCGGCAAGTTGCTTAAACTGATTGGCAGTGACATTGAGGCAATGGAAATTTTCTACGCACATACGATTGTTCCGGTTGCGATTGGCCTTATTTATGGTGTCCTGATGGTTGCCGTTTATAGCAGCTTAAATGGTCCGGCGGCGGCCGTTGTGTTGGTGAGCTATGCGGCTGTCGGGCTGTTAATTCCTTATTATTGGCACGAGCAGATGACGGCGAAGGCTCAGGCTGCGGATCGTCAAAAAGCGGTTAATCAGCAGTACCTGCTTGAATCCGTTCGCGGCATGGCGGTTTTGCGTCAGTTAGAGGTTGCTGATGCGCGCATGAAAACCGGTAATGAGGGATTTGATCATGAGGCGACCGCCTTTCAACAATCCCAGTTTGGTCAATTATTGAAAAATATGAGTGCTACGTTGGTAATGCTGGTAGCGTGGCTATTCATTGTGTGGTTGAGCGGTTGGACCCAGCCGCAACCCTTGCAACAAGCATTATTGGCCGTGTTTCCGCTCACGTTCGGACCGCTATTAGCTTTAACCAATTTGCCAGCCTCGCTATTGAATGGTTTTGCGGCTGCTCGTAATTTATTGAATCTTTTGCAAGAGGTGCCAGCAACATCAGCGGCGATTGACGCTACCCGAACACTGAATCAAATCGCGATCATTCAAGTTGATCACGTCACCTTTAAGTATCCTAGCCGTGACGAGACCGTTTTGCGACAAGTGTCGTTGTCCTTGCATGCCGGCGAGATTGTCGGTTTTGTTGGCGCCAGTGGATCTGGGAAAAGTACATTGGCCAAATTGATCATGGGTTGGTATCCGCTCACCCAAGGCCGAATTTTAATTGATGGCATTGACCTGACCAAAATTGATCCAGCATCACTGCGCGCGCAGGTGAATTATCTGCCACAAACGCCAGTTTTTTTCTCTGAGTCGGTGCGTGACAATCTCACGTTGCACGATGCGACGATCACAGATGCGCAAATCTGGACCGTGCTTAATCAAGTCAAGCTGACGTCGCGGTTGCGTCAGGCCGAAAAGGGGCTTGATGAAAATGTCGTATCAGGACAACTGCAATTTTCTAGTGGGGAACAACAACGGCTGGAATTGGCCAGAGCCTTGTTACACCCAAGCAGCGTTTTGGTGCTGGATGAACCAACGAGCAATCTTGATACTGAAAACGAACGATTAATTTTGGACGCTATCAAGGCTTACTATCACGGCATCGTGATCATGATTTCGCATCGTGCAGAGTCGGCGGCTTATGCTGATCGGCTGTATCGATTTGCGGATCATCAGGTTTCAGCTGCCAGCACCGAGCCTAAATAACAGGCATAAAGATCTCCCCTGAATGTCGATATTTTCGGCGGCTGAGTCGTTCACGTTGTCAATTTTTAAAATCATTGTTACGCTATTTTGAGAATACGACAAAGCGAAGATTCGAATACCTTTGGGGGAGGGTCGCCATGATTATTCAAAACGTGCTGAACAACAATGCTGTCGTGGCCAGACATCAACAACGCGAGGTGATCGTGGTCGAGCGTGGGATCGGTTTCCGCGCTAAAAAAGACGCCAAGATGGCCTTGCGCGACAGTATGAAAGTCTATGTGCCAGAGGATCAAGCAAAGCTGAAAATCGCGACGGCGACGATTGCCAGTCTGCCCAGTGCTTATTTGGATTTGGCCGCTGGAATCATTCAGGAGGCAGAAAAGCGATTGCAAACCACGTTCAAAAGTTATTTGTTGATTGAGCTAGCCGATCATGTTCATTTTGCGGTGCAACGGCTGTATGAGAAGATTGTATTGCACAACAAATTGCTATGGGAGATTCAGGTTGCCTACACCCAAGAATACGAGATGGGCGAATGGGCATTGCATCAAATCGCCGCGCAATTGCATGAACAATTGCCGGAAGATGAGGCGGGATTCATCGCGTTAAAGTTTGTGAGTAACGATCTGAATCATCAGCAAACTGTTAACTCACTTGCCTTTACTCAAACCCTTGCGAGTCTCACGAAAATAATCTTTTACAATCTAGGGCTGGACATGAACGTCAAAACACCTGATTATCAGCGACTAGTTATTCACCTCAAATTTTTCTTACAACGCATGTATGCTGCTGCGCCGTCGCCTTTGTCGTTAAAGATGGAAAACTATGACTATGTCTTGTTGAAACATCTTCAACAAGATTATGCCCGTGCTTATCACTGTATGGAAGACGTTGACCGATTCATGCAACAGAAGTTAGCGATTGCGATTCCTAAAAACGAGCAAATCTATCTCACCATGCATATTGCGCGCTTAGCAAAAAGTTTGGCGGAGTGAAAAAAGTTGTTGACGCGTGCTAATGCGTACGATAAGATGGTGTCGTTGAAAGCGAATACAGAACCATCTGGCTTGTAACTATTGGATTAGGCAAAACCAGAAAGACACGACTTGTACACCACAAGTCCGGTCTTTCTGGCTTTTTTTGTGGAGCGTGAGCTGGCGCGGTTAGAAACCGGAGCATAAGCGGCCTGAAGCCTAAATGGTTGGGCTTGGACCATTTAGGCTTCAGGTCCTTATGTGCAGGTTTCTGCGCCAGCGAACGCGTTTTGAGAAAGAGCGTGAGCTAGCCCGGCTAGAAACCGGAGTGTAAGTAGGCTAGCGATCGCGTTTAAGAAAGAATGCAACACCAGACAGCGAAGTGCAGTCATCGTGATGCAAGATACTGAACCATATCACTCGCTGTGGGAATCGCAAGTGTAGCTATGTGTAGCTAAAGGGGGAAGGCCGAATGAATGAATCAGGATTAGCTCAGCAATTATTAAATCTGATTGGTGGCAAACAAAACATCAATCAGGTCTGGCACTGTGCCACTCGTCTGCGTTTTACATTGAAGGATCGTGCAAAAGTACCCAAAGATAAAATCGAGGCGTTGGATGGTGTGATTACCGTGGTTGAAGCCAGTGGTCAGTTTCAAGTCGTGATTGGTAACAATGTCGGGGATGTTTACCATGAAGTCGTGAAACTGGAACCATCTTTAAGCGAAGGCAAAACTAGCGGTGAAACAGCCGCACAAGGAAAAATGACGTTCAAAAGCGCTTTCAACAGCTTGCTAACGTTCATTTCCGGTGTATTTACGCCATTCTTGGGCGCGATGGCCGGCGCCGGGATTTTGAAAGGCTTGCTATCTTTGGCCGTGGTCATGGGCTGGTTAACAGCGAAAAGCGGCGCGTATCAAATTTGGTGGGCCGCAGCAGATGGTATTTTCTATTTCCTACCAATTGCCTTAGCATTTACCGCTGCTAAACAACTCAAGGTTAATCAATTTGTATCCATGGCGATTGCGGCGGCGATGGTGTCGCCGGGCATTGTCGCGTTGGGCGCAAAGGCAACAACTATTGACTTTTTCGGTATTCCAGTCGTGCCGGCGAATTATACCGCGACAGTCTTGCCAATTCTGCTGGTTGTTGTTGTTCAGAAATTCTTAGAACCAGTTTTCAACAAGTTGTGGCACGAATCCGTTCGTAACATTTTGGCGCCAGTTTGTCTTTTGGTTGTCATTGTGCCATTGACGCTGATTGTGGTTGGACCCATCAGTGCGACGGTCAGCAGTTGGTTGGCAACAGCGATTGTGTCGTTGAACAAGAGTGTGCCAATTTTGGCTGGTTTAGTGCTAGGCGGTTTCTGGCAAGTGATCGTGATTTTCGGCGTTCACTGGGCACTGGTACCGGTGATGATGAACAATATTGCTCAGAATGGAACCGATTTGATGATGCCGATTCTGCTGCCAGCAGTGCTGTCTCAAGCTGGTGCAGCACTGGCGGTATTTCTTAGAACGCGTGATGCCAAAATGAAAAGTCTTGCCGGTTCCAGTACCATTACCGCACTATTCGGGATCACAGAACCGACAATTTATGGGATTACATTGAAGTTGAAAAAGCCATTTTATCTTGCTTGTGTGGCAGGAGCAGTCGGCGGTATGATCGTTGCGATTTCCGGTGCCGGGGCAAATGCCGCTGCTTTGGCCAGTGTGCTTTCACTGCCAACTTTTATTGGCAAAGGCTTTGGACTTTCTGTGGTTGGCGATGTGGTTGCGTTTGCGCTCGGGACGGTGCTCACTTACTTTTTTGGCGGTATCAACGCAGGCGCAAAAGCCAAAACATCGCCTTCTGCCAACAGCGAACTAGGCGAAGCGTTAGCAGCACCAGTCAAAGGGGTGCTTGTGCCGTTAACCGGCTTGGCAGATGAGGTCTTTGCATCTGAGACCATGGGCAAAGGTGTGGCAATCGTTCCTGAAAACGGCATGGTGAAGGCACCTGTTGCTGGCGTGATTAGACTGCTTTATCCAACCGGTCATGCGATTGGGATTCAGTCGGACAAAGGCTCGGAAATTTTGATTCATATCGGTATCGATACGGTTAATCTAAAAGGCAAACATTTTCAACCACTTGTGGCACAAGGACAGCACGTTGAAATTGGAACGCCATTGGTGCAATTCGATCACGAAGCCATTGAAAAAGAAGGGTATGAAAGTACCGTGATGATGATTGTGACCAATTCCGACCAGTATCAAATCGCGACGCTTGGACAGGGAGCCACCGATGATCGGCCGGTCATGACATTAGCGTAAAGAGCGTGAACTGGCGCGGTAAGCGCGGCGTAGCGAAGCGGCATTAAGGGTGACCGGCTGTTGCCTTTAATGTTCTTCGCATAGCCGCGCTGCGCCAGTGAAGGCGTTTTAAAAGAGCGTGAGCAGACGCGGTTTCTGCGGCTGGGAGCGCGTTTAAGGAGAGCAGACCAATGACATACCTAAATTTTCCAAAGAATTTTTTATGGGGCGGTGCTACGGCAGCCAATCAACTTGAAGGGGCTTATCAAGAAGATGGCAAGGGTCTTTCAATCGCCGATGTGCTACCACAAGGCAAGGATCGTTTTACGATTGTGAATCGGCCAGATTTCAACTGGACCATCGACAAAAGCAAGTATCGCTACCCAAACCATCAAGGCATTGATCATTATCATCGGTTTAAAGAAGACATCAAACTTTTCAGCGAGATGGGATTTAAATGCTATCGTTTTTCGATTGCGTGGTCACGGATTTTCCCAGAAGGTGATGAGAAAACACCAAATGCCTCGGGCTTGAAATTTTATGATGAGGTTATTGCGACATGCTTGAAATACGATATCGAACCAGTTGTCACGATTTCACATTACGAGATGCCGTTGCATCTGGTAACCAAATATGGCGGCTGGAAAAATAAACGTCTTATCGAGTTTTATAAGCATTTTGCGGAAACAGTTTTGACTCGCTACTTTAAGCAAGTAAAGTATTGGATGACGTTTAACGAAATTAACAGTGCATGGGCATTTCCGGTGATGAGCCAAGGATTAGTTGCCAATAATGGCGGCAATGACAAGCAAACAATTTTTCAAGCATGGCACAATCAGTTTGTTGCCAGCGCTTGGGCCGTGAAAATCGGACATGCGCTTGATCCTAAACTTCAAGTTGGCTGCATGTTGCTTTATGCCACCACTTACAGCTATGATGCCAACCCAGTGAATCAATTGGCGACCTTGCAGCAAAATCAGGCATTTAATTTCTTTTGCGGCGATGTGCAGGTTCGCGGCGAGTACCCAGCCTATACCGACGCGTTGATGGCGGACAACGGGTTTAAATTCACAGATCTTGATTTTTCAGCCGAGGAATTAACACTGCTGAAAAATCATCCGGTTGACTACATTGGTTTTAGCTACTATATGTCCGCCGTAGTCGAAACAGTTGAAAAAGAACATGCTGAAGTCGGGGGCAACCTGCTTAGTGGCATCAAAAATCCGTTTTTGAGGGCGAGTGAATGGGGCTGGCAGATTGATCCGATTGGCCTGCGCATCGCGTTAAATCAATTATATGAACGTTACCGTAAACCACTTTTCATTGTTGAAAATGGACTTGGCGCCGTTGACAAACCGGATGCTGATGGCAAAATCAAGGATGATTATCGGATTGATTACTTGAAGCAGCATATTGAACAAATGGGTGCGGCCATTCATGATGGCGTGGATCTGATGGGCTATACGCCATGGGGCTGCATTGATCTGGTCAGTGCTTATTCAGGCCAAATGTCGAAACGTTACGGCTTCATCTATGTCGATCTGGACGATGCTGGGCAAGGCAGTTTAAACCGTTACAAAAAGCAATCGTTTAACTGGTATCAGCGGGTGATTGCTTCCAATGGAACGGATTTAGGTTAATAATCGTTTTGCAAAGTGACCTTCGGATGAGAAGGTCATTTTTTCATGCATAAAAAAATAAAATTGACATTTTCAGAAAATAAGCAGTATTATATAGACCGGTTGTTATAATAGTGGAGGTAGCAAATGGATACACGCGAAAAACTGGTGGCAACGGCTGCCAGTCTCTTTCAAAAAGAAGGGGTCAGAGCTACTGGTTTGACGCAGATTTTAACGGTCAGTGGTACACCAAAGGGCTCACTTTATTATTATTTTCCAAACGGTAAAGCGCAATTGATTGAAGCCGCGATTACTTATGCTGGCCAGCACATTCTTGAGCATGTGCAACGGGACCTTGATCGGTACAAGGCGCCTGACGCTGCGCTGGCTGGACAACTAGAAAGTATGGCGACCGAAATGCAGGAAAAGGGGCATCTTGGTGGCAATTCAATTAGCTTGATAGCCTTAGAAACAGGCGATGATCCTGAGTTGCAGGCCGCTTGCAGCGCTGTTTTTACCCAGTTAGAAACGCTGTACATCAAAAAGCTCACGTCAGCCGGTATTCCGCCTGACCGTGCCCAGCCACTTGGCCAATTTATTCAAGCCAGCATTGAGGGCGCCATTATTCTTGCCGCAACCAAAGACAATCCTGACTTGTTGCGACAGACCGCGGATCAACTGACCCGCTTGATCAAGCTGGCATTGGCCGCATAAAGCCAATGCCAGTTGTTTGTTTTTATCATTTAACGCGTTCGCCAGCGCAGCAACCTGCATGTAAGGACCTTGGTCGCAATGGTCAAAGTACGACCATCACGCCCAAGGCCACTTACACTCCGGTTGCTAACCGCGCTGGCTCGCGCTCACTATAACGCGCTCGCAGTCGCAGAAACCTACACATAAGGACCTTAAGATTAACTGGCCAAAGACCAGCCAGTTAATCTTAAGCCCGCTTATGCTCCGGTTTCTAAACGCTCCTGCTCGCGCTCACTAAAAAGGAAGTTATCATGCAATTATCACAAACAAAAGAAATGCCGCAAGCTCGCGTTCACGTTGCCCATCCAGCAATGGCCATGATCGGCTTGATGATTGGGGCGTTTGTCGGTATGTTTTCAGAGACGTCGCTTAATATTGCGTTGCCTAGTTTAATGACGGCGTTGAATGTGTCACAGGGCACTATTCAGTGGCTAGTCACAGGTTATATGTTGGTTATCGGGATCTGCATGCCGTTATCCAGCCTTTTATCAAAATGGTATAACACTAAAAAGATCATTCTTTTTGCACTTGGCGCCTTTATTCTGGGCTCGGTTGTGTCTGCGATGGGCGCAGTTTTTCCGGTTGTGCTTATTGGGCGATTGATTCAAGGCATTGGCACGGGGCTGATTTTGCCGCTGATGTTTTCAGTCGCTATGCAGATTTTCCCGCCATATAAATTAGGGACAGTCATGGGGATGGCTGCTTTGGTGATTATGTTTGCGCCTGCTATTGGCCCAACGATTACCGGGCTGGTGCTTGCCAAATTCACTTGGCACTACATTTTTTGGCTATTCGTGCCATTCTTGGTTTTGGCTTTCATTTTCACATTAACTTCGATGGAAAATGTTTATCATCAAACGCAAACACCAGTCGACTGGTTGTCAATTGTTGAATCGTCGATTGGCTTTGCTGGGATTGTGGTTGGAACAACGATGGCGAGTGATGCTGGCTGGCTTTCGCTGGAAGTCGGACTTGCTTTGCTCGTTGGGGTTATCGGTTTAGTTCTTTATGCCCGGCGGCAATTATCGTTAACAAACCCGATGCTGAATTTACGCGTTTTTGCTAATAAACAGTTTACTGTCGGAACGTTACTCGTCATGCTTGATTTTGGGGTGATTCTGGCCTCGATGTATTTACTGCCGATGTATCTGCAACGGGTGATGGGCCTGCCAGTTGCCATGACCGGACTTGTCATGTTACCAGGCGGGATTGTGAACGCTGCTGTTTCTGCGATTGCAGGTCGGATGTATGACAGCCACGGTGCTAAATGGTTATCCCGCGGTGGTTTTGTCATTGCTATCCTAGGCGTGCTGATATTGCTTAACAGTGGTGCACAAAGTCCGTTATGGTGGATTATTTTAGGGCATGTTGTCTTAATGATCGGCGCGCCGTTAGCGATGTCACCTGCCCAGACATATGGGCTGAATAGTTTGAGCGGTGCCGAAAGCGCAGACGGCAGTGCCTTGCTGAACACACTGCAGCAAATTGTCGGCGCCGTTTCAACTGCTGTTGCCACAAGTATGCTCGCGCTCGGTTCGGCCAAAGCCGCTGGACAAACTGGCCTGACAATTGGTTCGCATTTTGGCTTTATGTTCGTCTTGATCCTAGCCATTATCGGACTCATCGTTGCCTTCCAAGTCAAAAAACCACAGGCAAGTCGCGACCTTTAATTAGTATCAGAAACAGAACGGGACTTCATTAATAGCCATCAACCAAGCCAATAATTTCCCTGTACAGCGGAAAATTGTTGGTCTTTTTGGTTTATGAGCTAGGAGCAGTTTATCGGAAAATAAAATTCATTGTCCGTGACCGAGTCGTCGTCAATCTGTTATGCTTAAGCCGTTGTCACAGACGCACTGCACAAGGAGGATCAATATGAGTGAATACGATTTTGATGTCTTGTACTTAGGTAGTGGTCACGGCGCGTTCGATGGTGCTGGACCGTTAGCGGCTTCAGGAAAGAAAGTTGGCGTGATTGAAAGCGACATGATTGGCGGCACTTGCCCTAATTATGGGTGTAACGCAAAAATCACGCTGGATACACCAGTCGTGTTGCAACGTATGGCCGAACGCATGCAAGGCATCGTGTCCGGCAGCATCACGATCAACTGGTCGGAGCTAGTGGCACATAAACAAGCAGTGATCAAACCGCTGCCGACAAATATCGGCAGTAACCTCAAACAAACCGGCGTGACGATCATTCACGGGCATGGGAAATTCATTGATCCGCATAGCATCACAGTTGCTGGCAAAACTTATACGGCCGAAAACATGGTCATCGCTACTGGGCGCCGTCCGCATCACCTCGACATCCCCGGAACTGAATTAGCACATGATAGCCGCGCGTTCATGGACTTGAAAACATTGCCAAAACGAATCGGCATTTTGGGATCAGGTTACATCAGTATGGAATTTGCGACGATTGCCAATGCTGCCGGAGCTGAAGTCAGCGTCTTCATGCATGCAGACAAAGCGTTGCGCGAATTTCACCAGCCATTTGTTAAAGCGGTGATGGCAGACATGACCAAAAGAGGCGTCAAGTTTATCCCCAGTGCAGACGTGCAGGCATTGAAACAGACGGCGCAAGGCATTGCGATCCAATATGGCGATCATCAGGAACAACAAGTTGACTGGGTGTTAGATGCAACTGGTCGAATTCCTAATGATGATCAAATTGGGTTAGAAGCTGCAGGTGTCACCTTTAGTCAACGCGGCATCGCGGTTGACGATCATTTGCGGACGAATGTGCCGAACATTTTCGCGTCCGGGGATGTGCTCGACAAGCCGCAACCCAAGTTGACCCCAACGGCCACTTTCGAATCCTATTACTTGTTTCAGTTGCTCAGCGGCCAGACAACCGACCCCATTGACTATCCAGCGATACCATCGACTGTGTACACAACTCCGCGAATTGCGAAAGTTGGCGTGACGCCAGAAGAAGCTGCTGATGGCGATTACCAAGTTGTTCGCAATCATATTCCCGATGACTGGTACCATCAAACCGATCAGGAAACGATGGGGGATAGCATCCTCATCTTTGATCGGGATCATCATTTGGTTGGCGCAACTGAATTCAGTGCCCAAGCGGAAGATGCGATCAACACCTTATTACCAGCAATTGTCTTCCACTTCAGTAAGCAACAAATGTGGCAAATGGCCCATATTTTCCCTTCTGAAAGTGCTGCGGCTTGGCATAAAATTCGGTGAGGCTGTAGCGGCAATTTTTTAACAAATAAGCGGCATTCAAAAAGACATCGCTTTAGCAGGAACTGCTGCGGCGATGTCTTTTTGAATGTTGGTAAATTTGACTATAGATTTGGATCTATCTTGAAGGTGAGCTTCGATAAGTTAGTGCCCATTGTGATGAGCTTGAACAGGAAATCACGGGTTGTGTCATTGTAGTGCTTGGCAATGGCATGATTTTGTTCAGTCAGATACGTGGTTAAGTCATCGCCACTCATCCCGGCGGCAGCTTGATCAACTTCAGCAATTTTACGACGTGCCCATTCATTGAGATCTTTTTGATAAGCTAAGTCGTCTTCGATGAACTCAGCATAATGCGATTCGACAACCATCGCGAGCGCTTCATAGAGCCAATAAGCTGAGCTCAGATCCATCTTCTTTGGGAACTCGCTATAACTCTTATCCGTATCGGTTGCATTGGTGAAAAACGGTACGTGCGGGCAAAAGGCCGGGATACCGAAGCCGACCCATTGGACGCCGGCTGCGCCATTTTGATTGGCATCACGCATTTGCAGAATATGCGAGTTGGCCGTGCGCGAAAGTGAGATAGCGCGATAAGTCTTGCGGTCGTGTTCATTGCCGTGACCCAACGGATCAAACTTGGTTTCATTGAAGTGGGATTTCATAATGTACTGAATATCTTCAACAGAAATTTTGCGGTTGGCCTTGCGAATGAACGGCAATTCAGCTGATTCCGGATCCTGCTCAATTTCTGGATTAAGGTAGCGTTGGGCGAACCAAACCCGTGGTGTATTGTAGTGGTGATCCTTTTCAGTGTCGGTGCCAAAAATGTGCCGGAAGTTCCAGTGATCGGCGTCAGGATTCAAGTTGTGATCTTTGACGAAATCTTGAATGCCATCTGCCCACATATAGTTGTCCGGATCATTGAAATCAATGTCCTGAATCGCGATTTGGTTGGCAGCAACTGCGTAACAATCGTCAGGAATGCGAACCGCAACCCATTGATGACCGGTGACAATTTCCATATACCAAACTTCGTCTTGATCGTTAAATTGGACACCATTGCCTTCAGCTGAACCGTACTTTTTGACCAGTTCGCCGAGATATCGGACGCCATCGCGGGCACTGTTGATAAACGGTAACACTAAAGTTGTCATGGAGTCTTCCGCGAGTCCATTTTTGATGAAGGGATCATAAGCAAGTACCCGTTCGTTGGCATAAACACTTTCGGTAGCACTTTCGCCGACATTCTTTTCATTAAAACCGTCTTCTTCATTTGGCCCTGCGCTTTGGTCAGCATCGGGCGTGGATGTGTAACGATACCCGGATTCGGGGAGTGGCACAGTCAGGTTGTTATATGGCGATACATAAGTTTCCTTGCGGCCAGTCACAGCTGGTTGAACCACAAAACGTTTTGGATAGATTGCGACTAAGCGATCCTCGTTGCGGGAGATGTAGGTCGCGCCGTCAAGGGATGCTTTTTTACCGACCATCATGGATGTGCAAGCTGAAATTTCAATACGATCAATCATGTTGATTTCCTCCAATAGTTGAGCGCGAGCAGGAGCGTTTAGAAACCGGAGCATAAGCGGGCTTGAATCCAAATGGCCTAAACTTGGTTATTGGATTCAAGTTCCTTATGCATAGGTTTCTGCGACTGCGAGCGCGTTATCGTGTATTTGCGTTGAGACGCTGAATAAGGTGGTCATTTTTGGCAATTTGGTTCAAATAGATCATCAGGCGGTCATCGCGGTGATCGTCTGCTTCGGGGAATTTCTTGGCTAGTTCTTTGCCAATAACGGTGGCGCTGCGATGACCATTGATCTTGCTGAATACAAAACTACCGTATGCATCTAAGTGTAGGTAACTGACGGCAGGAATCTTCATGTGCAGATAATGCCGACAGAATTTTTGGATTGGGTGATTCTGCGGACGGATGATCGTGATTTTTCCGCCTTTTTTAGTGTACTGAATTGCTGGATTTTTTTCATAAATCAAATGTTGTAATGTGTCAGTCGCAGTCATGTGTCACACCTCTTTATTGTTTTTGAGCCTTGCGAGCTGGTTGTTTGATTCGCATCAGTGGGATGACGATGGTTGCCGCCATGATGATGAGCAAGATGACAGCCATGCCATTACTGCCAGCAAAGCCTGCAGGAACACGATTGGATAACACACCAGTGACATGTAGGATAATCCCGATCAGACCAATGATGGAACCGCCCGCGATTAAACCGCTGGAAAGCGAGACACCGGAGGATAACCGGGTTTCGCGTAAGGCCTTGTCTTTCGTCAGTTTTTCGATCAATAATTTGAGCAAGGCCCCCACGAGGATAATGGATGTCGTGGAGATTGGCAGGTAGAAACCTAAGGCAACGGTCATGATGGAGAGACCAAGCATCCAGCAGACAATCGCAATGATGATACCGACGATGATCATGATCCACGGTAGATTACCGGAGAGAATCCCAGTGGTTAGGGTCGCAATCAGGTTAGCTTGTGGTAAACCGAATGGCGGGTTAGCACTCTTAATGGCCAGTTGCGGTGCGAGGATGACGGTTGTACCAACGACAACAACAACACCGATCAAGGCAGCAATCATGAAATACTTCATCATTTCGGAGCGGCGGCCACCGACCAAATAATTAACTTTTTGCGTTTGGGTATAGGCCCCGCCGACTGAAATGGCGGTGACAATGAAGACACCAAAGAGCAAAAGGATTTCATTATGCGCGTTGGCGGTCCAGCCCATTAAGGCAAACACGAGGGTCATGACCACGAGACTTGCAATGGTCATCCCCGATACAGGTGCATTGGAACAACCAATTGTGCCAGCCAGTCGCGCCGAAACGATGACAAACAGCAAAGCTAAAACGAGTGACAAAATACCGGCGATGATAGCGATCACGATGTTGCCAGCTAAGAAAGCACCGACGATGAAGATTGCGATGGCAGCAACAAGTAGGGAAACCACACCGAGCGAATTCTTTTCTTCGCCGACATCATTGCGTGCATTCAATGTTTTTTTAATGGAAGTGACAATGACGGGAATCAATTTAATGGCGCCAATGATCCCACCGCAGAGCATCATGCCGGCGCCGATGTACTTGGTATAGGAGCCAGCGACCATGTCGATGTTCATTTGAGACATCAACATATGGGTGTCATTCCAAACATGGGCACCGCCACCAGCCATTTGAGTGAAATAAGCGATGAGCGGAGTGATCCCGAAGTTCGCTAAAATGGAGCCGGCGAACATGGTGAGCGAAACATCCAAGCCAACGACAAAGCCGATGCCGGCTAGCATGGGATTGACCTCAGTTGAAATTTTCCAGCGATACGACGAGTTGCCGACGAAGGTCATCACACTGTTCACCCAGCCGAAAACCTGAGTGGTCAGCAAAGTGATGATACCGCCGATGCCAAAGCCGATGCCCATATGTTTAAGCGAATCGCCGCCTGCTTCACTGGCATCTAAGGCTTCGGAGATAGCCGTCGATTCTGGGTACATCAGCTTGCCGTTTTCTTCGACAAGTAAGTAGTTTTCAACTAAACTCGCAACACCGACAGCAAACAATACGGCCAAAGCGCCAACTGCGATGCCTGCGAAGAAGTTGACTTTTCCGCCAATAATGATAATGGCTGGCAAGACATAGATCATGCCGCTGGCGATGGATTCACCACCTGAGCTCATGCCTTGCAAAAGATTTTTGCCAAAAATACCTTTCTTTTTGGCAAAGACACCGACCATGCCGGAACCGATAATCGAACCGGGAATCCCAGCAGCAACAGTTAGGCCGGCTTTCATGCCTGAATAGGCGGTAGATGCTGCGAAGATCGTTGCCAAAATGGCGCCCATGATCATGATCGCTGTGCTGCCGCCGCTATTTTCCTTGGCACCATCCGTTGCGTATGGCACATAATGTGTCTTGGCAATGGTATGCTTCGAAAACGTCTTTTCCATGGTGCTTCCCCCCTTTTGAAAGTGAGCGCGAGCCAGCGCTGGCGAGCGCGTTATCGCGTTATGGTGAGAGCATGAGCTAGCCCAGAAACCGCGCTAGCTCACGCTCTGTTTTTATCCGATGAAGTGCCCAGTCGGATCACTTTTAAAGAAATGATCAATGTTATCCGCTACCCGTTCCAAATCGACGTTGCCACCAGAGACAAGGGCAACGACTTTCTTGCCTGCTAGCCATTGCGGTGCGATTTTGTGAGCCTCGAGGGCTGCTGTTGGTAATGCACCGGCGCCTTCTGCCACGGTTTTGGTGCGTTGGAGAAGGTCTTTCATCGCTTCAGCAATTTCTTCTTCTGAGACGAGTACCATCTCATCGACTAATTCCTCAGCTAGGCCAAAGGTGATATTGCCGGGCATGGCGACCGCTGTGCCGTCAGCTAGGGTTGGACCAGTACATTGCCGCGTCAACTTGCCTGCTTGCAAGGAAGCCGTCATGCCGTGGACATTTTCTGATTGGACGCCAACGATGTGAATATAGGGATCAAAATGCTTCAAAACCGTGGCAATCCCCGTAATCAGGCCGCCACCGCCAACTGGTACGATGACGGTATCAACATCCCACAGCTGATCTAAAATCTCCAAGCCGATGGAGCCTTGTCCGGCAATGACCAATGGATCATTGTAGGGGTCAACGATGGTTAAGCCATCTTCCTTGGCTTTTTGTTCCATGAAGGCGCGCGATTCGTCAAAAGTATCACCAGCAAGGACAACTTTTGCACCATAGCCGCTCGTGGCTTGTTGTTTGGCTAATGGCGCTGTTTTAGGCATCACAACTGTCGCATCAATGTTGAGTAAGTGAGCTGTCAATGCAACGCCTTGGGCATGATTGCCAGCACTGGCCGTGATGACACCACGAGCTTTTTCGGTGTCACTGAGATGGCGGATTTTGTTATAAGCACCGCGAAACTTAAATGAACCGGTGAGCTGCATGTTTTCCAGTTTGAGATACACATCGCCGTGAGTAACGGTGCGGCTAAGAAACATGGATTGAATGAGCGGGGTGACGCGGCCAACCTCATGAATGAGATGGCTGGCCTCTTGAACATCTTTTATGCTCACGGTTTGCGTTGCGGTCATCATATTGGCCACCTCCTAATGTTGCGGCTTAAGAGCTGCTTCTAATGAAACAACCGGCAAGTTTAAAGATTCGGCAAGGCCTTTGTTGGTAACTTGGCCGTGATAAAGATTGACGCCAGAAGCCAGCGCAGGATTATTTTTAATGGCGCCATCAATCCCAGATTTTGCGATTGCCAAAAGATATTTGATGTTGCCAACTGCCAGTGCCATCGTCGCTGTGCGCGGTACCGCGCCTGGTTGATTTGGCACGGCGTAATGGATGACGCCGTATTTGGTGAAAACGGGATCATCAATAGAGGTTGGTGCATCAATAGTTTCAACCGTGCCGCCTTGATCAATGGCTACATCTACAAGGACACTGCCCGGTTTCATCGACTGCACCATCGCTGTTGTGACTAACTTCGGCGGCTTTGCGCCCGGAATCAGAATGGTTGAGATGAAGACATCGGCGGTCTTGATAGCCGCGGCGAGATTCTCTGGCGTCGATGGCAGCAGCGTCAAGGCTTCACCTGTAAATTGCTTCGCTAACCAGTCACGGCGGTCTTTTTTAAGTTCGATGATTGTGACGCGACAGCCCATGGCTAATGCCAAACTGGCGGCGTTAAAAGCAGCGTTCCCACCACCGAAAATAATCACCGTGCCTGAAGCAACTTCCGGTGTGCCTGGCAATAAAATGCCTTCACCGCCATGCTGTGCTTCAAGATAATAAGCGCCCATGATGACGGACCGGCGACCTGCGATAGCGCTCATCGGTTTTAGCAATGCCAACTCGCCATTTTCAACGATGGTTTCACCGCCGATAGCTGTCGTGCCGGCAGCTTGCATGGCTTTCACAGTGGCAGGTGAGGAGGCCAAATGTTGGAATCCCCAAACGACCTGACCTGGTTTGAAATACTGATATTCTTCCTCGTCAGGTTCTTTGACTTTGACAACGAGATCACTATCCCAACTCTGAGCGTGACTGACGATAGTGCCGCCAGCCGCAGCGTAATCTGCATCAGGAAAACCTGCACCGACTCCAGCTGATTCTTCAACCAAAACAGTCGCTCCTGCATCAACCAGCTTTTTAACATTTTCTGGTGTGACAGCCACACGACCTTCGCCAGCTTTTTGCTCTTTCACAACGCCAACTTTCACAACAATCAGTCCTTTCTTTCCACCAGCAATGTTAAGGCCTTCACAACAAGTAGCACAACAACTGTGTGATATTTCTCACATATAAAATGTACCCGCTTACAGTTTTACCGATTATTTCTCACCGGATATTTAATTCATACTCTATACGCCGGCAGTTAAAGAACATGTATAAAGAAGAATATTGGTCTTAAATATCAAATATTGTTGACGCAAAAGAGGCATAAAAGACTTGTGACCAAGTGAACTTTGGATAATGATTTTAGAACTCTTTAATTCTAAGTACTAAAATCTCAATAATTCGGGGGAACTTTAATCGGTCTTGATAAGGTTTTTTTGAGAAGAGAAAGATACAGAGCCTTTTTTATTGTTTCTAAATAATATTTGCGCGTATTTAATCCCAAATGCCTAAAAGACACGTGTTTACAAATGATGGATGATTCTCATAAATCGTTTTTGATTTATTTTGGCTTTTTTTTGGTTTTTTTAGACGGAATTTGAGATTTCTTTTGAAAAGGCATCCTAGTGCAGCACAATGTTTTACAATCTAATACCATACCCCTACACTGAATTTAGGGCCTACCTTCTAGGTGACCGCTGCGTGACCACACGCATGAGAGGAAGAGCGAGCATGTATCAAGACTTGAACGGAAAGATTGCAATTGTGACGGGTGGTTCAAAAGGCATCGGCGCTGCCATTGCAGAACGATTTGGCAAAGAGCACATGTCAGTCGTGATCAATTATTTAGGTGATCATGAAGGTGCAAAGCAAGTCGCCGACACCGTGATCAAAAACGGCGGGCAGGCGGTGAGCATCCATGCTGATGTTTCTACAGAAGATGGCATTGCTAGCTTAGTTGAAACAGCAACGGCGCATTTTGGCGGACTTGATGTCTGGGTGAATAACGCTGGCATGGAAATCAAGGAACCAACGCATCAAGTCTCTTTGGAGGACTGGAACAAAGTCATTGCCATTAATCAAACCGGCGTCTTTTTAGGAGCGCGGGCCGCACTGAACTATTTTCTTGAACACCATCAGGCAGGCAACATTATTAATATCACTTCGGTGCATGAACAAATTCCGTGGCCAACCTTCGCGAGTTATGCGGCGGCCAAAGGTGCAGTCAAACTTTTTACCCAGACGATTGCGATGGAATATGCTAAGCAAGGGATTCGGGTCAATGCAATTGGCCCTGGTGCGATTGAAACGCCGATTAACGCCGAGAAATTTGCTGACAAGGCGCAGTATGACCAGACAGTTTCAATGGTACCGATGAATCGAATTGGCAAACCTGAAGATGTGTCAGCTGGTGCAGCATGGCTGGCATCCAGCGAATCCAGTTATGTGACTGGCATTACCTTATTCATTGATGGCGGGATGACTTTATATCCGGCATTTAAAGATGGTCAAGGTTGAGGCGTGATTCATGCACGAGCCTTGCTTGTTTGCCAACTGAATAAAGCAACCAAAAAGCCGTCATCTTGCTCTAAGCAGCAAGGTGACGGCTTTTTGGTTTTTAAAGGTTAAAATTCTCGCCTTTTATATAGATAGGTACTCAGCCACCAAGAAAACGCAAAGGCGACGATCAAAAGTATGGAGAACGCCGTGAGCCAGGGCCGCAAGACTGCTAAGTCAAGGTCTAAGCCGGCTTCAATAAAAACGGCGAGTAACACAATGCCAATCGGTAAATAAGCAGCTAACGGGGCACGTTGGAAGCCAAGCCCAATCATTAGAGGAAACGACAATGTCATTTGTAATAAGACAAGGCCGGTTGCGAAAAATAGCATCCAGATAATGGCATGGTAGTCATGTATCGGGTTGAAACGAGCGATCATGCCGACTGCAACGATGAATGCGGCATAAAGATCAATCATCAGCATGACGAGCAAGCCAAATAGGTAGTGACTGGCGACAATCTCTCGGCGGCGGATAGGCAGCATCGTGTACAACTGTTCCAAGCCATGTCGATCAACACTGGCAAACGGCATCATCAAGATACCAACGCTAGTACCGGTGATAGCGCCAGCAAGTGGTGTGGCGGCATCACCATTCAAGAAGGCAATGAGCACGATCAGAAAAGCAACCAGATATGACCACCAGCGGTATTTATGCGTGCCGGAGTAAAGCGCACCCATGTCTAAGGCGACAAGTTTGGTAACATTACGCATGGGGATGCCCTCCTTTACCAAACGCGATCATCAATGTTTCTAAATCGACAGGTTCCTGAATCATGTTGTCGGGCAACATTGCTGCTTGGTCAGCTGGCCATACACCGGAGAAACCGACCGGACTTTCCTGCAACCCAATTAAGGTGGCTTTGATTGCAGCAGTCAAATCGTTCGGTCCGCCTTTAATCAAAAGATAGCGGTCAAGGAGATCGCTGAGTGGACCAGTGAACGTGATTTTACCAGCCAACAGATAAGTGACATAATCCGCCACTTTAGCGAGCTCCATGATGCTGTGTGTCGAAATAAGAACGCTGTGTTGCTCATCGCGAATAAAATCTTGCAGAATGGCAATCAATTCATCACGCGCAATCGGATCTAAGCCAGAAGTGGGTTCATCTAGGATCAAGAGCTTAGGATGATGTGCCAAAGCGGCCGCTAACTGTAACTTGATTTTGGTGCCCATCGACAAATCGTGATACTTAGGCTTGGTTGGAATATCAAAGTCACGCAGCAGTTGCTGGAAATAAGCCGTGTCCCAATTAGGAAAAAACGGTCCAACATAACGATTGACAGCTTCTGCTGGCCATGAGTCAGGATAAACCGCGCCATCTAAAACAATCCCAAGTTGATCGCGAATCGCTTCGCGGGCTTGTGGCGTCGTTTGACCAAGTACCGAAATGTTACCTGAGTCTGGTTTGATCATATCCAAAATGGCTTTGATTGTGGTCGTTTTGCCTGCACCATTGGGACCAATGAAGCCCATGATGTAGCCAGCGGGTAAACTAAAACTGACATTAGCAAGTTGATAATCGGCATAGCGTTTGGTCAAGTTCGTAACGGTTAGCAGATCAGTTGTCATTGTCAGTGTCTCCCTCCGTGTGCATCAATGTATCCAACATCGTGTGTAGTTCTTCAGGTGCAATGCGCGCCATTTTGGCAGTATCGATGGCTTGATTCAGATAGGTCTCAATTTCACGCAAAGCGTTTTCCTTCACAAGTGCACTGTCTTGACCCAAAACATAGGCGCCTTTGCCTTGCACATTCGTAATGAATCCAGCTGCTTCGAGTTCGTGATAAGCGCGGGTGGTGGTGATCACACTGATCCGTAAATCTTTTGCCAGACTGCGAATTGATGGCAGTTGTTCATTCACCTTTAATTGACCAGAAAGAATTGCAGTCTTGATCTGGTCTTCAATTTGCTCATAAATCGGTTTGCCGGATTGATTCGAAATAACGATCCGCATGGTTAACCTCGTTTCATGATTTAACAGGTTTAGGTTTGCGGGCGGCGCGTTGTAGTTGCCATGAGCGTTTGAAAGCTTTCAACATGCCGCCATCTGAATAGCTTAACACATTGGTCTGGTAAAATTTGACGGTGAGCCAAGTGAATAAGATTAGGAAAACGAGATTGATGCCTAATGCTGACCACCCGGCAACAGCAGTGACCTGTCCTGCGCCTAGGCGAACCGGCATCATCATGGTCGATAGGAAGGGGATGTAGCTGGCGATGTTAAGGATCGGTGAGGTTCCGCCAGCAACAATCAAAGCGCCGAAATAGCCTAGCATTCCCAGCATAACGATTGGGGTCGTGGCTTGGCCGATTTGTTCTTGATTAGCAACCAGTGAGCCAGTTAAAGCAGCTAAAACGGTGTAAGTGAGCGTGCCGACAAAAAAGAAAGCGAGACTGAAAATCAGCATATTTAAGCTGATACCGCTGAGATCAATGTTCGTCATCAAACTGGATAGCGGATTCTTCGGTAAACGTTGCAGTAAGAGACCACCGGCAAGCGTCACAACGCCGTAGATCGCCATTTGGACGGCCATCAAGGCTAAAATACCCAGCAGTTTACCAAAAAACTGTGCTTGCGGCGTGATGGCAGTGAGGATGGATTCCTCAATGCGGGAGCCTTTTTCAGTGCCGATTTCCTGTGCCATCATGGAAGCGTAGCTAATGACAAAGGTATATATCAGCATGCCGAGAATAAACCCGACCATAGCGCCTGATTTTTGAGTCTTGGCAGACCGGCTGACAAGTTTTCCTTTATCAACGGAGACACTGCTGGTGGCCAGCTGGGGTGTCGCGAAAAGACTTTGCAGTTGCGTGGTCGATAATTTCAACTGAGCCGCAACTTCTTTAGTATGTGCCTGTGCTAAGACGCTTTGCAGCTGGGTTTGGTTGATACCATTGCCATCAGTTCGTTCAATGAGGCTGGCATGGGTGGTTGGTTGCGTACTGATGGTCAAGACCCCATCAAGATCTTCGTCAGCCATCGCGCGCTTGGCCGCTGCCGTTGACGAATAGCTGATGTAGCGTTGATCATCATCACTGCTTGCTTTCAGCGTGCTGGTCAATGCTGTGCTGGACGTCACGACACCGATTTTGCTAGTTTGATTAGTTTGATTCATCAGCCAAAAAACCCCGCCGAAAACAGCGGCCAGCACCAACGGACCGATCACGATCCACAACCAGGTTTTACTTTTAAGATTCTTGAAGAAGACTTGGCGGAAAATCACATCCATTTTTTTCATGACTAGGCCTCAACTTTCATTCGGAAGATTTCATCTAGGGAAGGTGCTTGCTGACTGAATTCAGGAATATAACCTTGTTGGGTGGCCGCTGTGAAAATGTCATGACCGGCTTGTGGCTCAGCCAATTTAACGAGAAACCCTCGGGAGCGTTGGGCGACACCGACCACGCCGGGGAAGGATAGCAATTGTTCTTGGGTGAGAGGAGATTGAATGTAGAGGCGAGTTTGGCCGAATTGATCGCGAATATCATTGAGAGCACCTGATAAAACGACTTCGCCATTTTTCAACATCACCAATTTATCGGAAATGGCCTCAACATTGCCCATGTCGTGGCTAGAATAAATAATGGCACTTCCAGCATCCCGCAACCGCCGAATACCAGCTTCAAGCAAGCCAGCATTCACCGGATCTAAGCCGGAAAAGGGCTCATCTAAAATGATGAACTGCGGGTTGTGAATCATGGCCGCAATGAGTTGAACTTTTTGCTGATTACCTTTAGAGAGATCTTTGACCAAATCGGTTGGCTTACCTTTGACCTGAAATTGATCTAGCCATTGATCCAGAACAGCCATCACCGCAGCGCGTTTCATGCCATGTAATTCTCCGAAAAAACAAATCTGATCAACAACGGTCATTTTGGGATAAAGACCACGTTCTTCGGGGAGATAACCAATCGTCTCACGGCTGAGCAAAGATAGCGGTTGATCGTTCCAAGTCATATTACCGTGATCAGCTTGAAGCAAATTGAGTAGCATGCGAAAAGTGGTCGTTTTACCAGCGCCGTTTTGACCGATCAAGCCAAGAATTTCACCGGGTTGGATCGTGAAGGAAACATCGTGAACAGCAGTTGCTGAACCAAATCGTTTCGTTAAGCCTGTGACAGTGAGCATGGCGAACATCTCCTTTGATGTGTCTATACTGTATATGTAATATATACACAGTATAGACAGCGGATGAAGAAAAGGCAAGTAGTTGATGTCGGTTATTTTTGAGGAAAAAACCCAATTTCCTCCTGGGACTTATGATTTGTTTAGTGCCAAATAATCGTAGGAATGAATTCAGGCTAAAACTTTCTTGCCATGCCAAACTCCGCAATCTCCGGCCAGATGGGGTGGCGACGCGGAGCTAGAGCGGAGACGGCGCTTCGAGACCGCAAAGCCCGCGGTCTCGAAGTCGCCTAACAACATCAGCGACAAAGCCCGGTCGCTGTGTTGTTTGCACGGCTGAGCCCCATCTGGCCTACGATTGCTCCGCCTTGGCACTAGGATCTTTAAATCCCAATAAAAATTATCCATGATAAAAAAACGAACAGTTTCCCTTGTGCAGGAAAACTGTTCGCTTTATTTGACGACTGTGAATGATGTTCTCACCTGTTCCTGCTGTTGGCGCCAGCAGGGAAGCCTATAACGCGTCGATTTCTAACCGGGCTTGCTCATGCTCGATCGTAGCGCGTTCGCCAGTTCTGTTTCTGGGCTAGCGAACGCCTACCACTATTCCGCTTGCGCCACTGCTTGGCTTAAGGACATGACGTCGCGGACGATCATCAATTCTTCATTTGTGGGGATGACCAGTGTTTTGACCTTTGAATCAGCTGCAGTAATGTCACCTGCGTTATCGTGGATTTGAGTGTTTAAGCTCGCATCAATCCGCGCGCCGAGATAATCTAAAGATTGCATGACGCGTGCCCGAATGTCACTGCTGTGTTCGCCGATGCCAGCTGTGAAGACTAGGACATCGACACCGTCCATCAAGGCGGCATAAGCACCGACATATTTAACAATGCGGTTCACAAAGATATCAAGCGCCAGTTTGGCTCGCGGGTTAGTCGGCGCAGCGGCTTCAAGGTCGCGAACATCATGACTAATGCCGGAGATCCCGCGTAAGCCTGACTCTGTGTTTAAGATATCAATCATTTGATCGACATCGGTGATGGCAAGTTTCTTCATCAGATAGCCGATGAGTGACACATCAACATCGCCTGAACGCGTGCCCATCGTGACACCGGACAAAGGGGTAAAGCCCATCGATGTGTCAACCGATTGCCCGTTTTGGATGGCCGTGATGCTTGACCCCGCCCCAAGATGCATCACAATCATTCGCATTTGTGCCAATGGTTTGCGAAGCATTTTGGCGGCGTGAGCACTCACATAGCGAACGCTGGTTCCATGCGCACCGTATTTACGGACACCATACTTTTGATAATACTCATACGGAATACTGTAAAGATAATTGACTGGTTTCATGGTTTGATGAAATGCGGTATCAAATACTGCGACTTCAAGTGCCCAAGGCATCATTTTGCGAAAGATGGCGATACAGTCGGCTTCAACCGGATTGTGGAGCGGAGCATAATCACGCAGAGCACGAATCTGCGCCAGAACACGATCATCAATGACAATTGGGGCGGAAAATAATTCCCCGCCAGCTACCACGCGATGGCCAATGCCGGTAATTTCATCCAAATTTTGTACGAGTCCGAGTGTTTGCAGGTTAGAGAGCAGGTTGGCAACAGCGTCACGATAATTGCAAATTGGGGTAGCGCTTTCGTAAGCTTGATCAGTACCATACTTGATCTTGACGGTTGATTGTTTCAGGATGTCAGTCGCGCCTTCTGCAAGCTGGCGCTCACTTGGCATCTCGAACAGCTTCCATTTGAGTGAGGAGCTGCCAGCGTTGATGGAGAGAACTTTTGCCATGTTTGATCACTCTTTCACTTTTGCTTTACATACATCATACCACTGAAAAAGCCCAATGTTTGTGAAAACGTCGGGCTGAAATATTACAATTTCAATTTTTAAAAAGTTGGTATGATGCAGAATCCGGATGTAACAAGTGTGGCGGGCTATTTAATACTTAATTTTTCGTTAGGAAGATCACAAAGAAAGCCGACTGAGTCTAGATTTGCTGGTTCTATTGTTAGCTGAACTTTATCCGCCGGTACTTACTTTTCTATCAAAAAGGATAGGCATATATGAAGTCCAGACGATCAATGATCTCGTCGCAATAATTGCTGAGTGAGCTTGCGTAGCTCTTGCTTAATGCGCGCATCAGGCAATGGCGCGAGGGCGTTGATAGCCTTATCAGTGTAGCGAGTGGCGAGTTGACGGGCTTGGGGCAAGCCGTGTTCACTGACAATTGCCGCAATTCGGTCGCTATTGGCAGCGATTTTTGCTGCGGTCCCGACCAGTGGGGCGAGTTGTTCGGGGACGTTTTGATAGGCATAAATTAACGGAAGTGTGACAATGCCATTATGTAAATCTTCGAGCACCGGTTTATTCAGCGTATCAGTTGTTTGGGTGTAATCCAACAAGTCATCAATCATCTGAAAGGCCATGCCTAGTTGGCGGCCAAAACGATACGCGGCTTTTTTTTCGGTAAAGTCTAGTTGACCGATTGTCGCACCAGTGTAAGTTGCCAAAGCAAAAAGTGCTGCCGTTTTGCCGGCGATGGCTTTCAAGTATTCGGAAACACTTGGAATGAGTGGCGCGCTGGGACCATTTTGGTCAACTTCTCCCATAAAGATGTGCTTCATGACGCGCGCATTGGTCGCTAAATCGGTTGTTGCTGGATTTTGTTCGCTTAATAATTGAAAATAGATGGCAAAGAGGAAATCGCCAGCATAGATTGCCTCACGATTGCCTGATTTAGCTGAGACGGTATCGGAACCGCGGCGCAGGTCGGCGTGGTCAAGTACATCATCGTGAACCAAGGTCGCGAGATGTAAGGCCTCAATCGCAGCGCCGGCGGTTATGAGATCGTCGTTGTCAGGGTTGCCTAAACGCGCTAGCATAAGCATTAGCCCGCTGCGCAGCATTTTGCCGCCAGCGTTGATCTGTTGCTGGATCAATGCGTGGACTTGCGGCTCACGCAAAACAGCGACGTGTTCAAGCCGTTGCTGAATCTGTTCGAGTTGTTGATAGACCATGGGGAATCGGTGCCACAGTGGATGAATCATGCATTTTCTCTCTTTCCTATAGACATATTCACTCTACTGTATGTGATTCTTAAAAGTCAATTGTTGGAGGTTGTCATGTCTTTATCTGTTTTTCTTGAGTTGGTTGAGATCAAGGCCAAAACGGCTTCAGTTTTTCCGTTTTTATTAGGCACATTGTTTGCCTGGTATCATTATCATACGTTACATATCGCTGAATTACTGGTTTTCTTTGTGGCCATGTTGCTGTTTAACATGGCGGTGGACGCGAACGATAATTATCAAGATTACAAACGATCAGAGCGCACAGAAGCGTTGCGTTTTCGCGAGAAGACTAACATTATTGGGGTTCATCATCTCAACCCGAGCATGATTGGGTGGATGGTTGTTGGTATGATGGTAACCAGCGGTGTGTTGGGCCTCTGGATGGTGAGCCGCACGGGGTGGCCCTTGCTGGTGATGGGATTGTTTAGCTTTGCAGTCGGCTATGGTTATGCTGGCGGTCCGCGACCAATTTCGGCCACGCCGTATGGGGAATTTTTCTCAGGATTTACGATGGGTTTCGTGATTTTCCTAATTGCCGTTTATGTCAACGTCTTCAATGTTACCGCCTTTTCATGGCCGTTGATCGGAGCGGTTTATCTTGCCAGCGGATTGGCACAATGTACGATTGCGGCCTTGTTGCTGGCCAATAATATTGCCGATCAAGAAGAGGACGAAACACTCAAGCGCCGAACGATTGTGCATTATCTGGGTCGGTCGCGTAGCATCATCTTCTTCTATGGATTATATACGGTTGGCTTTTTGATGCTGATTGCCGCGGTTGTGCTGGGGTTACTGCCAAAATTAACCTTGCTAACGCTGATTACCGTGCCCATTGTGGTGAAGAACGCGCGCGGTTTTGCCGCCAATCCGGTTAAAAAACTGACTTTTCCGAATGCCATCAAGAATCTTTTTATCACGACGTTGGCCCAGGTTGTCTTTCTCGCATTAGGCGTCTTCTTGAATATCTGACCCGAATATCACGATGGAGGTTTTCATGAGCATTGCAATCCGACCATTTGTCAAAAAAGATCTGACCAGATTTGTTTCCGCAATCTCGCCATTGCTGTCGCCTTCAGCCGTAAACTTTGCGTTGATCACGGATACCCACGATAAGGCAAAATTTGCCACCACTTATTATGGACCTACTGGATACTGGCATGTACGCGAACAGCAATGGTTAAGTGACCAATTACCACTGGCACTCCGGGTCCATCTTGGCGACTTGGTGGATGGGTCCGAGGCACCATGGCTGACTCGACTGCGATTACGGAACATCATGGCTGATTATCAAAGCGGTTCTGTCCCGTTTCTGGTGACAAAAGGCAATCATGACGATAATGACAAGTTTGCCGAAAAGCGGGCAGGGCATCGCGGCAGCTTTTTGCCAGAAGTGAACCAGACGATGATTTTTAGACCAAATGCTGAGCAGATAGGGGTGGCTGTTTCGCAAGAAGGGCTAATGGTTCAAGACTTTCCTAACTTGCGGATCATTGTTTTGAATACGGCAGATGTCCCTTTGATTGATGGTCACAAGGCTTTTGATGTCAAGAAAACACTTGCGGTCTCATTCGCTCAGCTCCGGAATTTTGCATTGGCATTAAAAGGTGCTGGTAAGCGAGATGTCTTGTTGTTGAGCCATGCCCCAGCCCTGAAGGAAAATGGCCAGCCGGCACTGAAATTTAATGGCCGCGCTGTCCATGAGTTATTGCGAGCCTTTAACTTCCACGCGAGCGGGGTGTTGCATACTGGCGAGGCACCAGCGTTTGGCGGTCGTCTGCGGTTTGACTTTAGGCAGTCAAGCGGCCGAGTGGTTGGTTATTTAGCTGGGCACTATCATTTAGAAGCAGATTACATTGTTAATGGCATTCATTACAGCCTGCAGAATACAAGCGCGTTGATGGGCCGTCATCACGGTCTAACAACCAAGTTTAATCGCCGGTATGATCGACGTTTTGGTTTGCCGAGCGAATATGCCGGTTATGTGGTGAGTGTGGATACGCAACAGCGGCTGCTTAGCTTATATGGCTATGGTGCTGCGAGCCGTGTTCGGCGTTTTCAGTATTGAGCGCGGATGGAACGATTTTTTTAAATAAATGACGTGATTAGCTTGCAAAGTTAGCGCTTACATGATACACTTTAATTGAAGTTAAGGAAGAACCAAAAGGTCGATGCAGGAACCGAGCATTACGATCCTTGTCTAGCATTACCAAGACGAACCAGCTCGAAAGTGATGTGTGTGTCGCAAAGCACGAATAGACAAATAGAGCGTTGGTGCAGTAAGTATCTGCGCCACCAGTCGTACGATTCATGTTCCAACTGACCAAAGATGAACACACATGGAGGTACGAGGCTAATAAAAAGACTCAGTAATCCAAGCGGGGCAATGAGCTTCCCATAGATGTTCAATAGGGTGTGTCAATAGGACCACCAAACAACGCCTAGTTATAGGGCAACATCATTTCAACACTCGTCGTTCCGTACAAGTGAATAAGTATTTTTTAGAAGGTGTCGCAGTATTAAGGTTATCGAAGAAGGTTTTACAATTAGTACCAAGAAAAGTTTTGAGATTATTGCATCGGTCAAATCCTTAACTTAGGAGATCCAAGTTCACCTGTAGGAACTTGGATCTCTGTTTTTTTGCGTTTTTTTGGAAAGTAGGAGGGTGAATGATCATCGCGGCTGTGATACAGCCAAACTGAACCACTGATTCCGGCTGTTTTCCGAAACGCGCTCGCAGGCCCAGAAACCTGCACATAAGGACCTCGGACATAAATGGCCAAAGCCCAGCCATTTATGCCCGAGGCCACTTATGCTCCGGTTTCTAACCGGGCCTGCTCACGCTCTGATTTAAACGCGATCGCCACCCCAGAAACCTGCGTGTAAGGACCTTGACCGCAATAGCCAAACCCAGGCCATCACGGCCAAGGCCACTTACACTCCGGTTTCTAACCGGGGTGGCTCACGCTCTTGAATTGACTTGCGACGCTAAATCTTTATACTGAAACAAGTAATGATCGTCATTCACGCGAAAAGGGGTTAACTGTATGTGCGGAATCATCGCGTTTGCGGACAAGACAATTTTAAATAAAAAGCCAGTTATTAATAACATGATGGACATGATCAAACACCGGGGTCCCAATTCCAGCGGCGAATATATCAATGATAACGTTGCCCTCGGATTCCGCCGGTTGTCGATCATTGACTTAAAAGGTGGTTCGCAGCCGATCCTGAATGAGGATGGCACAGTTGCGATCATCTTTAATGGGGAAATTTATAACTTCCAGAGCATTCGCAAGGATTTGATTGCTGCTGGGCATGTGTTCAAGACCCATTCCGATACCGAGGTTCTGCTTCACGGTTATGAGGAATATGGGATGGACGAACTTCTCAAGAAGATTCGCGGGATGTTCGCCTTCCTTATCTGGGATGATAATAAGAAGGAAATGTTTGGCGCGCGTGATTTCTTTGGGATCAAGCCGATGTATTACTATCACGATGGCGATACCTTTATTGTGGGTAGTGAAATCAAAGCATTTTTGAAACATCCTAAGTTTAAGAAACAATTGAACAAGGAAGCACTGAAGCCTTATTTGACTTTCCAATATTCGGCTTTGGATGAGACTTTCTTTAAAGGGGTTTACCGGATTCCTGAAGGGCACTATTTTACCTTGAAGGATAACAAGTTAACCATTAAGAAGTATTGGGACATGGATTTCAAGGCGAACAATTTGAGCTTTGAAGATACTGTTGCAGCTATTGACAAGAGTGTTTCTGAGTCAGTTGATGCTCACCGGATTTCCGATGTCGAAGTCGGGTCTTTACTTTCATCAGGGGTCGATTCCTCTTATATCACCGCCTTGTTGCGGCCAGAGCATACCTTCTCAATTGGTTTTGACAACAAAAAGTATCACGAAGGCGTTGCCGCTAAGGAACTCAGTGACAAACTCGGTTTGGATAACACTAGTGATATTGTTACTGAAAAAGAAGCGTTAGATAACTTCCCATTGATTCAATATCATTTGGATGAACCAGATTCCAATCCTTCCTGTGTACCGCTATACTTCCTAACGAAACTGGCACACAAAGACGTGACCGTTATTTTGTCTGGGGAAGGTGCTGATGAACTCTTTGCTGGTTATGCGAACTATGGCTTCCATACGCGCAGCCACGCCATTCGAGTCTTTGCGGACGGTTTACGCAAGTTGCCAAAAGGTGTTAAGTATACGATCGCCCATGGCCTGAAAAAGATGCCGAATTTCCATGGCCGCTTGCATCTTTATGAATCAACAGCCCCTGCCGAAGAATTCTTCATCGGCGAAGCACTGGTTTTTCATGAGGGCCAGGCTGACAAGATCTTACAACCGGAATTTCGGCAAAGTGAGAGTGTTCGTGACATCGTGACCGCTTCGTACAAAAAGGTACGTCATTACGATGATGAAGTTAAGAAGATGCAGTATCTCGACATCCACCAGTTCATGCCAAAAGATATTCTTTTGAAAGCTGACAAGTTGTCGATGGCCAACTCGATGGAATTGCGGGTACCGTTCCTTGATAAGGAAGTGGCTAAGGTCGCGGCTGGTATCCCAACCAAGTATCTGATCAATTCGCACAACTCGAAGTATGCATTGCGTGAAGCTGCTAACCGTCACTTACCGGAAGAATGGGCGAGTCGTGAAAAGCTCGGTTTCCCAGTGCCGGTCAAGCAGTGGTTGGAAGACGAACCGTTCTACAAGACGGTCCGCAAAATGTTTGAACAAGACTGGGTCAAGGAATTCTTCGATCAGGATGCCATTCTCGATATCTTGGATCGTACGTATCGGCAGGAAAGCGATGATCGTCGGAAAGTTTGGACGATTTACACCTTCCTTGTTTGGTACAAGGTCTATTTCATCGATGATGAAGTGCCGCATTATATTGCAGATTCAAGTAAAGAGAAACTTGAAGCATAATCCATCGTATTGAATAATAAGCACAAGGCAAATGCAGCAGTTCAGAGCTGCAAGCGCCTTGTGCTTATTTTTGATTTGAGACTTAATCAGAAAGGACACCATGATGTCACAAGCCGACTGTATCTTTTGCCATCTTCCTCAAGCCAGTATCATTCTTGAAAATGATCTCGCAGTGGCCTTTTGGGATATTCATCCTGTGAGCCAGGGTCACTTGCTTGTGATTCCGCGGACGCATCGAAGCAACTTCTTCGACCTAAGCGAGGAGGAGCTGTTAGCCATCAATCGTCTCATTCATGCAGGCAAAACGTTGATTGACCAGCAATATCATCCTGATGGTTATAATGTTGGCGCTAATGTCGGCCTGTATGGCGGTCAAACAGTGATGCATTGCCACCTGCATTTGATCCCGCGATACCGTGGGGATGATCCTAATCCTGCTGGCGGTATTCGGAAAATGCTACCGAATGGCCAAGAATTTGCCTAATTTAGATGTAGACAGTCAAATCATGTATTTTCGGCAAATAAGACACGAGTGGCGTCAATTTTTGCTTGATATTCCTTGCATACATCAAAAACCCGCCAAAAATTGACGGGTTTTTGATGTGCATTGGCTTGCCTTAAATCAGGGCAATGCAATCAGTCTTTGCTACTTGGCAAAAATGGCTGAACCAGATTTGCCAAAGCTTCAATGTTCCGCGTTTGAATATACACAGTACCAGAGCCACTAAAGCGGTTGACCAAACCTTCGCCAGTTGTGAAGCCAATGATACCGCTGGCAGGTTGAATGTTGTAATTTAGTTGGCTGTCCCATGCAACAACGTGACTGTTATCAATCACATATTCATGACTGCCATCCAAGGTGATCGGAATGATGTCGCCATAAGCAGATACGAGCATTGTCCCAGTTCCGGCAGTTTCCATAATGAAGAACCCGCCAGTCCCGCCAAACAAAGCACCGCTGACTTTTTGACTCACCATGTGATAGCTGGCGCTGGTGTCCATGGCCAGAAAAGCACTCGTATTCAAACGATACTGATGGGTGTCGTCAAGAGTTAACTCTTTGATAACGCCAGGATTACCGGGGGCGATGGCCAATTCAGCATCCGGGGCAGTGCCAGTGGCGGTTGTGATGAAAAAACGTTCGCCGCTGGTGACTGAGCGGCCGATAGCACTCATGATACCGCCAAGGCCCTTCTTACCATTACTATTCATATGACCGCTGAGTTCGACCAAGCCATTGTGATAAATCATGGACCCGGATTCAATTTGAATCGTTTCATCTTGGCCCATCGTAATGTTGACAACAGGGAAGGTGCTGTTGGGTGTGATTGAATAATTCATGACTAAATGCTCCTCTCTTAATTAAGGTCATTGTAGCCTATTCTGAAGGGTCAGTGTTGGTTGTTGTCGTTTGGCAAAACTGCATTTTCCGTGGTGTCCTTATACGAATTAAAGGAAAGAACGACGAAAAACCTGAAAATACCGACGTTTAAATTTAAATGAATCCCGAACTGTTCCTCAGGCGTATATTTTGGATAAGATAACCAAAATTGGCAGTTTGCAGATGTTGGAAGGGATACTGCGATAATAAGACGGCAAGCAATTAAAAGGCAAATTTTGTATATCGTTAAGATTTAACAACTCGTTGCCCGAATGAAGGAGCGATTCTGAATGGATGAAAAGCAAGCAATCATGGTTAAGATGTTAGAACTACAACATCTTTTCGGAAAACAAACAGATGTCACCGCCCAAACGATTGTCTTAAAAATAAAACAGGCAATTGATAAACTAGCAAGTAAACGAACACAAGGGATGAACATTGGTCTGCAAGTGCGGTCGATCGGCTACTTTATTAGAGATGAGATGCGTGAACATCACTATCAACTCACGGCAGAGCAACAAACTGTTCTTCTTGATATGGAAGGTCAGGCACTAGACATTGAACGAAATTTCCAGCCTGGCTTAGCACTTTCTGGGATAAACCTTTTTTAAAGTGATCTCAAAAAGTCGTTAAAAAAAACTGAATTGCTAATGATACCTCATAAATCATTTGACAAATGCTTCACAACCCAGTAACCTGTAACTAATCTAATTCTTAGGAGGTTCTCATAATGACCAACAAGCTGACTCAAAGCGAACAGTCCTTTTATTTCTGGTTTTTCAGACACGATCTGTGAGACCAGTTACCTTTGAGTGAGCGGTCACACAGATCAAGCAATTGACTGTGTGGCTGAGATCAGGAGAATCATTCCCATTATCTTACCCCACAGTCGGCTTGTGACTGTGGGGTTTTGTTTGATTTCAAGCAGCAGAACGAGTGACTCGCTAATCAAAATGGTCTCGAGAAGGGGACAATTGACCGTGGCGGCAAAGTTCGGACGCCTAGGTCTTCCCCATGAAACACGTTATGATAGAACTATAAGGAAAAATATTGGAGGAAAATAATATGGCATTAGTTGATCGGATGAATCAGGAAGTTAAGCAGCTCAAGCCCAGCGATATTTTGCAATTTAATGCTGCGATCAGCGGGATTGAAGGTATTGTCAAGCTGACACTTGGCGAGCCGGATTTTCCGACACCTGAACATGTGAAGGCGGCCGGTATTGCATCGATTGAAAACAATGAGAGTCATTACACGCAAAGCAAAGGACTTCCAGGATTGCGAGCTGCTGCCAGCCATTATCTGGCGACGAAATACAACACCAAATATGACCCGGAAAGCCAAATTTTGATCACTGCCGGCGCGACAGGCGGCATCTATTCGAGTTTGACGGCAATGCTGAATAAAGGCGATACCGTCATTATCCCGACGCCAATTTTTCCGTTGTATATTCCAATTGTGTTGTTGAATGGTGCCAAGCCGATTTTTATTGATACGTCAGAAGATGGTTTCATTTTGAAACCGGAGAAGTTGCAGAAGGCAATTGAGGCAAACAAAGACACGGTAAAAGCCGTTGTTTTGAACTATCCGACGAATCCGACAGGTGTGACATACGATCGCGCGGATTTGGAAGCCTTGGCAGCGGTGATCAAGCAATACGAAATCTTCGTATTGAGTGATGAAATATACTCCGAGCTGACGTATACAGGCAAACATGTGTCGATGGGTGAAATTTTACCTGATCAAGCGGTTGTATTGAATGGGGTCTCAAAGTCCCATGCCATGACCGGTTGGCGGGTCGGAATCACCGCAGGACCAGCTGATGTGATTCAGCAGATTGGCAAAGTAAGTGAATTCACGATCACGAGTGTCACCACCAATGCGCAGCGCGCCGCTGAAGAAGCCTTGAAAAACGGCATGGATGATACGCAGCCAATGAAGGAAGCTTATATGAAACGCCGTGACTTCTTGATCAAAGCCTTAACTGCCGCAGGGTTGACTGTGCCGAACCCAGATGGGGCTTTCTACATTTTTGCCAAGCTGCCGGAGCGAATGCATGATAGTTGGAAGTTCGTCTATGCCTTGGCGCGAGAGGCGAAGGTCGCGGTAATTCCTGGCGCTAGTTTTGGCCCCGGCGGTGAAGGGTACGTGCGGATTTCTTATGCAGCTTCAATGGCGGATCTCAAGTTGGCGGCCGAGCGCATCGCCAAGTATATGGCAACGCATTAATGAGCCGATTGAAAAATGCTGGGCTAACAATCTGGAGGCAAATATGACAAAAATTCTAATGTATACCGTCCGACCTGATGAGCGGGCTGCGATTGATGCTTGGGTCGCTGCTAATGATATTCAAGTTGATACCAACACGGTTGAATTTGGACCGGACACCGTTGATTTAGCCAAGGGGTATGACGGTGTCGTGATTCAACAGCATGGTGCGATTCCTGACGAAATGGTTTACCAAAAACTGAAGGCATTTGGCATCAAACAGCTGACATTGCGCATTACCGGCTACGATATTGTGAACCTTGCTGCCGCCACTGCAAACGGATTAGTTGTGACCAATGTACCGGCCTATTCGCCACGATCGGTTTCCGAACTGGTTTTAGCCCAAGTCATGCGGTTGATTCGGCATTTAGGGGAAGCAAGCGCCCGCGAAGCGAAGGATGATTATAGTTGGGCCGGCCTTGAAGCATCTGAAATTCATAACTTGACGGTTGGTATTATTGGTGCTGGTAAAATCGGCAGTGCTGTGACCCGTATTTTTCGGGCATTGGGAGCGACTGTGATCGTCAGTGATCCAGTGAAGCGGCCTGAATTGGCGGATACGGTCAGTTATGTGGATCTAAACACCTTACTCACCACATCTGATGTCGTGACGGTCCATACACCGTTGGACGGCTTGACCACCCATCTCATTGATGCGGATGCGTTACGTAAAATGAAATCGACCGCATATCTGATCAATGCGGCCCGCGGGCCAATTGTGGATACGGAAGCGCTGATAAAAGCACTTAATGATCACACGATTGCCGGAGCAGCCTTGGATACGATTGAAGGCGAAGCCGGTATTTTCGGAGAAGACCGCAGTCAAACGTTCGTTGATAATCAGGCACTTGAAACTTTGAAGGCTATGCCGAATGTTGAAATTTCACCACATATCGGTTTTTATACGGATGCGGCGGTCAAAAATATGATTGATATTTCACTGGACGATGTTAAAACCATTCTTGAAGGCGGCAAGTCAGCGCATCAAGTCAACTAACTTGGAGGACAAGTCAATGAAACAAGATGCTAAAACCATTACTATGAACATTTTGAACGGATTATCCGTGGGAATTATTGTCGCCTTGGTACCCGGCGCTATTTTGAACGCAATTGTCAAACTGTTGCTGCCAAGCTTTCCGCAATTGGCGGTGGTTACCTACATGACAGGGGCTGCAATGACTTTGTTGCCGGCACTGTCGGCTGTCTGTGTCGGCATGTTGGCCAAATTTACGCCGATTCAAACCAGTTCGTTAGCTTTGGCCGCGATCGTTGGGGCGGGCAACTACCATCTGACTAAAACAGGATTGACGGTTGCTGGTACTGGCGATGTCATTAACCTTGCGATCACCTTAGCCATTGGTTATTTGTTGATAGTGCTGCTTGGTGACGCCTTGAAAGCTTATACGATTTTGCTCATTCCATCACTGGTGCTGGTCATTGCCGGCGGGATTGGCATGTTAACGCTTGGGCCGGTTTCAAGCATCACGAAGTATATTGGTGTCGTTGTCCATGATGTGACGGCCTTGCAGCCAATCGTGATGGGTGTGCTCATGGGGATCATTTTCGCCGTGTTGATTGTGAGCCCGATCAGTACGGTCGGTATTGCCACGGCAATCTCGTTGACCGGTATCGGTGCGGGTTCTGCTAACCTCGGGATTGTGGGGGCAGGTTTTGCCTTGGCGACCTATGGCTGGAAGGCAAACTCTTTTGGCACGTCGCTGGCTCACTTCCTCGGTTCGCCAAAAATGCAGATGGCTAACATTCTTTCTCGGCCAAAGCTCTTTTTGCCGATGGCGATTAATGCTGGCATTCTAGGCGGTATTGGGGCGGCGTTGAACATTCAAGGCACCCCGGCCAGTGCCGGTTTTGGATTTTCTGGCTTAGTCGGCCCCTTGGCAGCGCTTGATGCTATGGGCAGTGTCACAGTTGGCAATGTCCTTGAATTGACCTTGTTATTCTTTATCTTGCCGATTGCGTTGGCCTATGCGAGTCATGTCTTGTTCACCAAGACGCTGCATTATCAAGACCCTGAAGACTATGCTTTGAATTACAACTGATAGGTTTCTATCAATCCCGCCTAAAGCCTGGTTGTGAATGCACATAATCTTGGATCAACAAAAGAAGTTCTGTAGGTTTAACGGCTCAATGCTATCAGTAAAATTTGTAACGTCTAAAAGCACATTTTTTGCGAAAATTTATTTTTTGATAACTAAATTGGTTCGGGATGAAGAATTCGCCAAGTTAAAATAAAAAACGCACGTTGTGTCGATAATGGTATAGGTTATGGACGGCTTGCATGATAAAATGAAAGGGATTTAATGTGATTAAAAAGTGAGGTGATGACGATGGTGTCATGGCTGACCCAACAAGTTTTTTGGTTACAAATTCTTGTGATCATTGGTGCCATGCTTTTGGCGATTGGCTTATTGTGGATGCTTTTTTCTTTAGTCTTACTGCCGCTGATCGCGTTCTTGCAACGATTACTGGCACCCGTTGAGAACACGACATCCGTCAGTGATCGCGATTATTTGTTGGGGACTGTTACATTAGCCGTTTCTGATGGTCACACTGGTGAAGTGATGGTGACTGGCGGTGGTTTGGCGCGGCAAACCTATCCCGCCAAATTGTGGTCCGGCACGCATCAAACACTGGCTCAAGGCACCAAGGTCGTCATCATCGAACTCAAGCAAGGCATCGCATATGTTGATGCATTTAGGAGAGCGTGAACTAGCGTAGTTAGCCATCACATTTAGAGGAGGGGACTTATGGAAATTCTCACTGATTATATGCCGTGGATCATTGCGGCCATCGTCTTGATTTTGATTTTTATTTTCTTGGCGACCCATCGCAAAACCGCACTGCCCAACGAAGTGTTAATTATCTCTGGGGCCATGATTTCGGGCAAGCACAGTTTTAGAGATGTTAACGGCAATCGAGTTAAGCTGATTACGAATGGCGGTTCGTTCATTCTGCCAATCTTGCAGCGCTGGGATGTTTTGAGTCTGAATACACGCACGATTGAAGTCGCAACCCCAGAAGTGTATACACAACAAGGGGTGCCAATCATCGTCAACGGAACCGTTATTTTGAAAATTGGTTCCAGTCAAGAAGAGGTCGCGACGGCGGCAGAACAATTTCTGGGCAAGAATGACGAACAAATCAATTCGGAAGCAACCGAAATCCTTGAAGGCCATCTGCGCGCTATTTTGGGCACCTTAACCGTGGAAGACACGTACCAGAATCGTGATGCCTTTGCGGAGAAGGTTCAGGATGTAGCTAGTTCAGACTTGGCAAAAATGGGTTTGCAGATCATCTCATTCACGATCAAGGATATTGCCGATAAAAACGGTTATCTGGATTCGCTGGGTAAAAAGCAAATCGCTGAAGTTAAGAAAAATGCAGCAGTGGCTGAAGCGGCGGCCAGTCGTGACACCCGGATTCAGCAAGCGCAGGCGGATCAAGAAGCTAAGCAACAAGAAATTGAGCGGCAGACACAGGTGGCTGATGCCGAACGCGAACAGCAAGTCAAAATGGCTGATTTCAAGAAACAGCAAGAAATCGCCCAAGCGCAGGCAGATCAGGCTGCTATTGTTGAGCAAATGAAGGCCAAGCAAGTTCAAAAAGAAAAAGATATTGAACTTGCCCAAAAAGACGCTGAATTACAAGAGCAAGAATTGAATGCCAGCGTGCGTAAGCAAGCCGACGCCGATCTGTATAAGGCGCAGCGCGCAGCTGAAGCGCAAAAAGCTACGCAGATTGCGGCAGCTGAGGCATCAGCCAAGCAGGTAGAATTAGCCGCTGAAGCCAACGCTAATGCCACTAAGGCCATCGGGGAAGCAGAAGCTGGCAAAACGCGGGCAATTGGGCTGGCGCAGGCGGAAGCTATCGCCAAGCAAGCAGAAGCAGCCCGTCAGTTAGACGAATCCGGTCGGTTTAAGATGACCATTGAGGCAATGCCAAAGATTATCGAAGCCGCGATGAGTCCATATGCCAATGTCGATTCGATCAAGCTTTATGGTGACGGTGATCTGACCGGTCAAACCAGCGGCAGTCTGGTCAAACAATTGGACATGTTGCAAGAAGTTGCCGGAATTGATATTCGCGGGATGCTGAACGGCGCCTTGATGCATCAAGCTGGAAATCAACCCGTTGTCGATGCCATCAAGGATCAACATGCAGCTGCACCGAAGCCGCCAGCAGAAGCAACAATGGCCCCTAAAAAGGGAACCACTGATGATGACCCAAAACCGACACCATCGCGGATGGCAGAAAAGAATAAGTAACCTATAAGTTGTTAACTTGCTAGTGACAAAAGGTTGGATTAACAAAAAAGCATCCTTTCCGGTAAATTTTTGCGGAAAGGATGCTTTTTTATTAAATGCGATTCAAGGCTTGTAACGTGCTAGGCAATCCCCTCAATATAAGGCGCCGGACGCTGAAAGTTTTGATGAATACTGCTATAAATGACCCGAACAGCTTTGTCGTAATCAAGATCATGTACGCCGATTAGCAAATTGATATCGTCATTGGTCTGACTAACGAGTTGTACGTTGAGCAGGTTATCATCCAGATAAGCGAGGACTTTTCCGGCAATGGCTGGTCGTTGTCGAAGTTTACGAGAAACCATGGCGATTAACGCAACATTTTCGGTGACTTCCATTTTGTCTGGTTGACAGGCAGCGGCGATTTCAGCGGTCAGCTCCTGTACCGAGACTTGACGACGCGGTTCACGAATGAGCAGACTGAAACTGTCAATGCCCGTGGGCAGATAATCGACAACGAGATGGTGCGCTGCAACTACCCCGAGCGCATGTTGAATGACTTCTAAGTGCAAGGCCAGCTGGTACTTGCGGACCGTGATGACCAAATAATGTTTACGGCCAGCAATACCAGTGATTGTTTTGAGATCATTGGCGGGGTCATCATCATGAATGATCAGCGTGCCTGGGTCTTCTGGCGCATTGGTGTTCAAAATACGCGTCGGGATGCCACATTCACGGACCGGTTGCACCGCTTCTTCTTGGAAAACACTAAATCCCATGTAGGTGAGTTCGCGTAATTCGTCGTAACTCATCACATCAATACTGTCGGCATCTTTAATGATACGCGGATCGGCCATTTTAATGCCTGAAACATCGGTCCAATTTTCATAGAGATCAGCGTGGGCCAAGCGTGCTAGCCATGCACCAGAAATGTCAGAACCGCCGCGCGGCATCAGCTTGACATGTCCATCTGCGTCGCGACCATAAAAACCGGGAACGACGATACCATGATGGCTGGCTAGTTGTTGATAAGCAGTCTGAGTTTTGGCTTCATCAATGGCGCCTGCTTTATTGAAAAACAAAAGATTGGCGGCGTCCACAAAAGTATAGCCTAAGTAGGCTGCCATTAAGTGGGCTGTCAAGAACTCACCGCGAGAGACCAGATAGTCTCGAGAATAGCGAATGGCCAGATGATGGCGAATTGTATGCAACAGTTTGATGAGCGGCACATTGAGCTGCAGCGCAATGTTGATGGCCTCTAGCCGAGCCAAGACCTGATTAAACAGCGGTTCGACATCTCGACCGGCTTCCATGCCGTCAGCAATTAAATAGAGCGTATCAGTTAATTTTCGGGTAGCATTACCATATTTTCCAGCTGCGCTAATCACGACGATTTGCCGATTCACATCCTGATCGATTATGGCTTTAACTTTCTGGAATTGACCGGCATCGGCCACGGAACTACCGCCAAATTTGACGACCTTCATCCGATCACCTCCTGATCTTGCTGGTGAAGGACGTCCTTAGCAGCCAACTCACTGTCTCCGATTGCTGCCATAAAAGCATCGGCATCAATGGCCAAAACGCCGCGCATGAGTTTGTGCATGTCGCCAGTTGGTATTTGCTTGATCACCAGCCGGTCATTGACGATCTCGGTTTCGCGATCATTGAACATCGCGAAGGTCATGGGATCGGCGCGCAAAACGTAATCGGTGACATTCAGGTTGGCGTCAAAATGCAGCGGCTGATCGAAGCTACGGTCCAGATGCGGGGCATTTTCAAGGATATCGTACAGATCTTGCACGATAGCGTTGGCTGTCGGGTATTTTCCGGCGCCTTGGCCATAAAATTGCAGGTCGCCAATCGTTTGTCCATGCAGGCGAATTAGATTGAAGTTTTCAAATGTATTGGCCGCCAAGGCGGTTTCTGAATACAAGCGCGGTTCCACGACCATACTATAGTGGTCACCGTCACGTTTACTTTTACCAATCAACCGTAAAACCTGATGTTGACTTGCGAAAAAGTCAATGTCGGCTTTGCTGACGTTGCGAATACCAAAAGTTGGGACATCACGTGGTGGGGCCATGTTGTAGGCAAGTGCTGCCGAAATTTTCAGCTTGTTGACCACATCCTCGCCATCAATATCAGCACTGGGATCGGCTTCGGCATAGCCCATATCTTTAGCGGCTAGGAGCACGGGGTCAAAATCGAGGTGGGCGCGTTGCATCTGATCGAGAATATAATTGCTAGTGCCATTAAAAATGCCTTCGATGGTATCGATCTGATCAATGCGTGCGGCGCGTTCAAGGTTGCGAATCCACGGGATGCCGCCGCCAGTAGTGGCTTCGAAGTAAAATTGCACGTGATGCTGGGCAGCAACAGCGATAAACTCCGGCAAATATTTAGCGACAACGGCTTTATTAGCGGTAACCACGTGCTTACCGTGCTGCAAAGCCTGTAAAATATAATCATGTGCTGGATGAAGACCGCCCATTGTTTCAACGATCACATCAATAGTAGGATCGTTTAAGATGGCGTCAAGGTCTGTTGTCATCTCAGGCATGGTCGCAGGGTGCGTTGGCCGAATGAAAATAGCGGTGACGCGCATTCGGGTATCACCATTTGCAATAATATCGTAAACGCCGCTGCCGACAGTCCCAAAACCTAAGATGGCAATTTTCATAAATTCTCAGCTCCTTGTTTATAAAATATAGACACTTGTTTTTCTAATGCGAACAGATTATCATATCCATATCGTTAATTCAAGCCGAATGAGATAGGAGTTCTTCAAATGCGATATACGAGCACACGGGATCATCAGGTTAGCAAAACCAGCAAAGAGGCAATCAAACAAGGTATTTCTGAAGAAGGCGGTTTGTTTGTCCTGCCGCATTTGGCCGATCAGACGCTGAACATTCATGAACTGTTAGATTTAGATTATGAAACGATTGCTCAGCGAGTTCTCATGATCCTGTTGCCTGATTTTAACACCGACTCACTAAAAAAAGCGATTCATTTTGCCTATCATCAGCATTTTTCCGATGATCGCATCACGCCAGTTCGTTCTGTCGGGGATTTTCATGTCTTAGAGTTATTTCATGGACCAACCAGTGCCTTTAAGGATGTCGGCTTGCAGTTGCTTCCGCGCTTGATGCAGTTGGCACTTGATCCTGATGATCGGGTCATGATTTTAGCGGCAACCAGCGGTGATACGGGAACGGCGGCTCTACAAGGGTTTAAAGATGTCGCGCAGACTGGGATCACAGTTTTCTATCCTAATCATGGTGTCAGTCCAATTCAGGAGCGCCAAATGTTGACCGTGGGCAGTGACAACACGCGAGTTTTCCCAATTGCTGGCAATTTTGATCAGGCCCAAAGCGCAGTGAAAACATTGTTCACTGACACTAGCTTTGCTGCTCGGTTGCAGGCAGAGCAAGTAACCCTGTCAGCAGCCAATTCCATCAACATTGGCCGACTGATTCCGCAAGTTGTGTATTATTTTGCAGCGTATAGCCAACTGGTTAAAACACAGGCCATTTCAATGGGAGATGAGGTTAATTTCACTGTTCCAACCGGGAATTTTGGCGATGTGTTGGCGGGCTACTATGCTAAGAGTCTAGGCTTGCCTGTTCATAAACTAATCGCGGCCGCCAATGCCAACAACGAATTGGCTGATTTTCTGGCAACCGGTGTGTATGATCGCAACCGACCGTTTTTGAAAACAGTGGCACCTAGCATGGATATTCAAATTTCCAGTAATCTGGAACGCCTGTTGTATTATAAGAGTGGCGAAGATAGCGCGTATGTTGCGCATTTAATGCAGGAACTTGAGACGACTGGTCGCTATCAAGTTCGGCCGGATGTGTTGACCGCGATTCAAGCGGACTTTGCTGGCGGTTTTGCTGTTGATGAAGAGGTGGCAGATGCCATTCGCGAGGTTTGGCATCGGGATGGGTATTTGCTGGATCCGCACACTGCTGTTGGTTATGCGGTTCAACAGCAGTACCGGGCGGCGTCTGGGGATAACACCCCGAATGTGCTTTTAGCCACCGCAAGCCCTTATAAATTTCCACGCGTGGTGGCAAAGGCACTACAATCGCACGTACCGGATGATGACTTTGCTGCGATGCAAATGTTGCAACAGGTTAGCGGTGTGCCGATTCCGCCGAATCTTGCTCACCTTCAACAGCTAAGACCGCAGGAAAAGGTTGTTGTGGCACCAACCGATATGGGCCAAGCTATTATTGGGGCGGCGAAGGAGGTATTCAACGATGATCAGCGTGTCCGTTCCGGCAACGAGCGCTAACTTAGCGGTTGGCTTTGATGTGCTGGGACTTGCCTTAGATCTCAAAGCTCATTTTACGTTTGAAATGAGCACCCAAAAGCTTGAGATCATTGGCGATGACCCAGCTTTCGCCAACAATGAGAACTTGATTTATCAGGCGTTTAGCAAATTTGCCGAGGCGATTGATCAGCCTGTTCCTAATCTGCGGATTGTGGTTGATTCAGCGGTGCCGAGTGCCCGCGGTTTGGGCAGTTCAGCAATATGTGTGGTTGGTGGTATCGCCGCAGCTAATGCGTGGTATCAAGCCGGTTGGGATGATACGGCGCTGTTGCGATTTGCTACTGAGATGGAAGGCCATCCAGATAATGCGGCACCAGCGATTTACGGGCAGCTATGTGCCACGATCATGGCGCAAAATGAACCAGTCGTTCGGCAGTATACCGTCAGCTCAAAGTTGCATTTTGTGACCTTGATCCCTGACTATGCTGTCAGTACCGCTGATGCCCGCCGAATTTTACCGCGAACCATGACTTATGCAGATGCTACCTATCAAATGGGCCGTTGTACCTTGATGACCCGGGCACTGGCTGATGGCGACATGTTGTTATTACGCCAAGTTGCGACTGATCGGATGCAGGAGCCTTACCGCGCGGAATTAATACCAGACTATTCAGCGGCTCATCAAGTGGTGCAGACGGCCGGTGGTGTTCTTTTGATTTCTGGTTCTGGTTCGACCATGCTAGCGATCACAGCCTCATCTGCGGCAGCCGCACAGATACAAGCGCAAGCTCAAGAAAGTTGGAAAAAGTGGCAAGTACAGGTGGTGGCGCCAAGTCAACAAGGCGTACAAGTTGAACAGTTTGAGTGAGTTTCAGAAAATACTAGGTAGCCATGACCTAGTATTTTTTGATTCATGATTATTGAAAAAGTGTTATGGTATCCTGACGCAAGTGAACGTGGTGGGGCATTATGGTATAATTCGGGGGCAAAGGACGGAAGCTGATTGATAAAATCAACTTCGCGTCTTACAAAACGAGTCTAACGATGACTGCTGTCAATAATTGAATCGGCAGACAAGGTTTTAAAATGAAAATTTCAAGACGCACAGTTGACCGAATTCGCGTCTTATTGAACGAGGAGATTATCATTCAGATGAAAGATGCACCCAGTTTTACCCCCATCCTGCTTGGCAGTGACATGAATGTGTATGGTATGGCGCGTTCGTTCCACGAGATGATCGGTGGGGCGATTGATGTTTATGCGCGCGAACAACTTGCTCCAACGCGTTTTTCGCGGATCGTGAATGTCCATCTGATCGAGCATTTTGATTCCGATCCGACTTTTATTGAAAATATGCGGCAGGTAGCCAAGGTACATGCAGATGCTCCAGGCAAACTGTTGTTAATCGCTTGCGGGGACACCTATGCCCAACTTGTTTCCAAGCATAAGGATGAGTTGAGCCAGTGGTTCATCTGCCCATATGTTGATTATGAATTGTTGAAGCGCCTGAATAGTAAGGAGAGCTTCTATCAAGTTTGCGAAGAGTATCATTTGCCATATCCGGCAACCAAAATCGTCACCAAGTCGATGTATGAAAGCAACGCAACCATCACGGCACCGTTTGAATTTCCAGTAGCACTCAAGCCGACTGATTCCGTTGAATGGTTGAACATTCGCTTTGAAGGCCGCAAAAAGGCGTTTACGATTCACTCGCAAGTTGAACTGACGAATACGATTGCCAAAATCTATGATAACGGCTATACGTCTGATCTCATCTTGCAGGACTTTGTACCAGGTGATGACAGTAACATGCGGACTTTGAACTGTTATGTTGATCAATATCATCACGTTAAAATGATGTGCTTAGGTCATCCGCTACTTGAGGATCCTACGCCTTCTTCAATCGGTAACTATGTCGCGATCATGCCAGCTTTCGATCAGGATTTGTACGATCAGATCAAAACATTCCTCGAAGCAATTAAGTTCACCGGTTTTGCTAACTTTGATATGAAGTATGATCATCGTGACAAGACGTTCAAGCTGTTTGAAATTAATATTCGTCAAGGCCGGAGTAGCTTTTTCGTCACTTTAAATGGGTATAATCTTGCCAGCTGGCCTGTTCGCGATTACATCGTGGGAGATTTGAAGGACGCGCCAACGGTTTATGGTAATGATGACCACAGCAAGTATAAATTGTGGCTAGGGGTTCCAGAGCGTGTTTTCAAGCAGTATTCTGCAGATAACGAAGCTAAAAAGGAAGCCTTGCAGTTACTTAAAGAGAAACGCTATGGTACGACGGTCTTTTATAAACCGGACATGACATTCAAGCGCTGGTTATTGATGAAATATATGTTCCATAATTATGTTGGTCGGTTTAAGCAGTATTTTGCGGAAAATAAGGGCGACATGTGATAAAATGGCATTGTTAGGGATACCTAAACTTGCAAGGGGGCATTTCTTTTGGTTACTGAAGATGATTTGACGATTGAATCCATGCATTATAACCGGTTGTTATTGGCGGTTGATGATGATGATGACGACTCCTCGCGCAAGGCATTGAACTACGCCTGCACGGTTGCCAAGATTTATGACATTCCGTTGGGGATCGTGTCGGTACTTGAAACCGGCGACCTCAATATTTTCCAATCATTGACACCTGATGATGTTGATGCGGCCCGGGAAACACTGGCTAAGGATCTGAACACTTACGTCGAAAAAGCAACGGCATTTGGCGTTCAAAACGCACAACCGATCGTTGCAGAAGGGCGGCCAGCAGCTGCCATTCTTGACGAAGTGATCCCAGCCTTCAAACCGGATTTGGTGATTATGGGTTCTCATGTTCGCCGCGGTCGGTTACGTCTTGGTCATGTTGCGAGCGAAGTTGCTCGCGATGCATCGGTCTCGGTGATTATCGTTCGCTGATTTCGGTCAAGTGCAGCAAAAATGAGCAGTCGTACCGATTCTTCATGGATCGTTGCGACTGCTATTTTCATGGCGGCCAACACCCAACAAGGGGAGGAAGTAACGCATGTACTACCAAAATGTCAGCGTCGGGCAGCTCATCAAACGGGTGAGTCGCTTTACCGTTGAAATTGACCTGAATGGCACCGTCGAACCTGTCCACATGAATAATACCGGACGCAATAAAGAAATTTTGATTCCGGGATCATTAGCCAGTGTCCGCTATGTTGATAACCCAAATCGCAAAACGCATTATGACTTGCTGGCTGTTCAACGGCAAGATCGCTGGATCAACATCGACAGTCTGGCACCCAATCATGTTGCCAAGGAATGTTTAGAAGCTGGCACCTTAAAATTGCCGGGACTCGCTTTGCCATACGCCGTTCATCCAGAATCGACTTGGCGCGATTCGCGACTGGACTTTGCTGGAAAAGCCGCTGATGGCCAGTCGTGGTTTGTTGAAACGAAGGGCGTCACGTTGGCTAATGGCACCCTAGCAGCTTTCCCAGATGCGCCAACAACTCGCGCCGTCAAGCATGTTCATACGCTGACGATGGCGCAGGCAGAAGGGTATCAGGCATTTTTATTGTTCATCGTGCAATTACCGGATATTCGCCAAATGACCATTTATCGGGACCGTTTTCCTGAACTAGTGACTGCCATCACGACTGCTAAACAAAATGGCGTTCGCGTGCTGGCTTATGACACCATGACTGGCCCAGATCAAATCACATTAGGCAACGAAATACCATTCGACGAACACTTGCCTTTTTCAGAGATTAATCTTAACAGCTTGTGAATAATGAAAAAGATCCCATCTAAATTTCATCTATCCTTGACTTTCAGAGAAGCTCTCAAAATTCGAGTCGCTGATTGTCCCTAGCCCATAACCTCATGCGGATACGGGCTTTTTTTGTGCGCATCAATTGCAGAACGTCATGTGACGCTTAATGGCGGCGAAAATGAAAATGAAATTCCGTGATTTGAATCACACACAAACTATCTCTAGAATGGATAGCATTGTTTCAATTCGATGACAAACGTTTTTCAAAACAAGGAGTGAGTAGATGCAACACAAAGTTGAAAGTAATGCCGAGACAAAAATTGAGGTTCGCGGGCTAACCAAGATTTTCGGTAAGCGCGTGAATCGCGCGAAAGAAATGTTGAAGGCCGGCAAGACCAAGCCTGAAATTTTAAAAGCAACCGGCGCAACGGTTGGTGTTGATCGTGCTGATTTTTCGATTAAAACCGGTGAGATTTTTGTGATTATGGGACTTTCCGGTTCTGGTAAATCAACGACCTTACGGATGCTGAACCGGTTGATTGAACCGACAGACGGGCAAGTACTGATTGACGGTGATGACATTGCCAAACTTGATAAGCAGGCATTGCGTGAAGTTAGACGGCAAAAGCTCAGCATGGTTTTCCAAGGCTTTGCCTTACTGCCGAATCGGACCGTTCTGCAAAATGCTGCCTTTGGACTTGAGATTCAAGGGATGGAGAAAGATGAACGCGAGATGAAAGCCAACAAAGCACTCGATTTGGTTGGCTTAAATGGTTTTGCCGATCAATATCCAGATCAGTTGTCTGGTGGCATGCAACAACGTGTTGGTTTAGCCCGCGCGCTGGCTAGCGATGCCGAAATTCTGCTGATGGACGAAGCTTTTTCAGCACTTGATCCGCTGAATCGTCGCGATATGCAAGATGAATTATTGGACTTGCAAGAAGATATGCAAAAAACCATTGTCTTCATTTCGCATGACCTCAACGAAGCGCTCCGAATTGGCGATCACATTATGATTATGAAAGATGGCGAAATCGTTCAGATTGGTACGCCTGAAGAAATTTTGAGCCAGCCTGCTGACGATTATGTTGAGAAATTCATTGAAGGTGTTGATCGCAGCCAGGTTTATACGGCTGCCAATGTGATGATTCGGGCCAACACAGTCAATATTGATAGAGATGGTCCTCGTTTGGCTGCCCGGCGGATGCGGGACAATGAAATTTCAAGTTTGTATGTTGTGGATACTAAACGTAAACTCGTCGGCATTTTGGACGCCGACGACGTGCGGTCAGCTATTGATGCCGGTCAAAAGGATCTGCGCTCAATTGTTAAGTCCGATGTGCCAACGACTAAAATGGATACGCCGTTGGCAGACTTACTAGACGCCGTTTCCACCACACCGGTACCATTTGCAGTGGTAGACGATCATGATCGCTTACGCGGGATCATCATTCGCGGTGCCGTCTTAGGTGCATTATCTGGACAGGAGGTCAATGTCAATGTCTAACATTTTAATCAGCATTCCCACATTACCATTGGCCCACTGGGTCGATTCATTTGTTGCGTGGTTAACCCAGTTTTCCGGCTTCTTCGGGGTTTTAACGAACTTCATCGGCGGCATTGTGAATGCTTTCCAAGCTGTCTTTGATTTTATTCCCATCTGGTTATTCATCATCCTGGTACTAGCGTTAACTTGGTATCTGAAACGCGACCAGAAATATCGCAGCTTACTGATTTTTGAATTACTTGGTTTACTGTTGATTTGGAACCTTGGTTTCTGGCGTGACATGACCCAAACGTTAACCTTAGTGTTGACCGCAAGTTTGTTAGCGATTGTCATCGGGGTTCCGCTGGGAATTTGGGCGGCCGAAAGCAAGTCAGTTTCCGCAGTGGTGAAACCATTGATGGACTTCATGCAGACGATGCCGGCCTTTGTTTACCTGATTCCAGCCGTTGCTTTCTTTGGTATCGGGATGGTACCCGGGGTTGTAGCCTCGGTTATCTTCGCGATGCCACCGACAGTTCGTATGACGCAGCTTGGCATTACGCAAGTACCAGCGGATTTAAATGAAGCAGCGGTCGCATTTGGGGCAACTGGTTGGCAACAATTGTTGAAGGTGCAGTTGCCGTTTGCCCGCGGAACCATTATGGCCGGTATCAACCAAAGTATGATGTTGGCCCTGTCAATGGTTGTTATTGCTTCGATGATTGGTGCGATGGGCTTAGGTACGAAGGTTTACTTTGCAGTCGGCCGTAATGATGCTGGCGGCGGTTTTGTCGCCGGGCTTGCCATCGTGATTTTGGCCATCATTCTTGACCGGATCACGCAAAGTCTCAATCGAAGTCGTTAGGAGGTGGCCGTTTGACTTTTTTGAAAAAGATTGCCGCGGCGCTAGCGGTGTTGATCACAGTCGGTGCACTTGCCGCCTGCAGCAGCACGCAGCCTAAGTATGACGCTAAAGAGCCGCTGGGACCGCAAATCAATTACACCATTACTGGGATTGATGCTGGCGCTGGGGTCATGACCAGTACAGACAAAGCGCTGAAAGCTTATGGTCTTGTGGATAAAAAGTGGCAGTTGCAACCAAGTTCCACCGCCGCTATGACCAGTACGTTGCAAAAGGCGATTGCCGACAAACGTCCGATTGTGGTCACTGGCTGGACGCCGCACTGGATGTTCACCAAGTTTCCACTAAAGTTTCTCAAGGATCCTAAAAATGTTTACGGCAAAACCGAACAGATTCATACAATCGTGCGGAAGGGCCTTAAGCAGGATGCACCGCAAGCTTATCAGGTATTAGATCAGTTCCACTGGACGCCTGAAGAAATGTCCAGTGTGATGCTGGCGGTCAACGGCGGCAAAGATCCTGCCGAGGCAGCCAAAGCTTTCGTTAAGAAGCACCCAGAACAAATCGCACAGTGGACCAAGGGTGTGACGCATGTTAGCGGCAAGCCTAAACTGACGATGACCTATATTGCGTGGGATTCGGAAATCGCATCCACCAATGTTGTTGCAACTGTTTTGCGGCAAATAGGGTATAACGTGACGATTCGGGCAATGGAACCACAACCAGTTTGGGCTTCAGTTGCAACTAAAGCTGCCGATGCTCAGGTTTCTGCTTGGTTACCGAATACGTCAGCAAAACTTTATTCTGATTATAAGAATCAAGTTGTTGATCTTGGCGTGAACTTAGATGGTGCAAAGGTCGGCTTGGCAGTGCCGAAGTATATGAAGAATATTAATAGTATTGAAGATTTGAAATAAGTTTGATGACGGCGAATGCTTTCCTTGATATGGGGGGTTCGCCGTTTTTTTGTTATGCGATTGGGCGGTTTAGATGATGACGGCTAATCGAGCGGAAGCTTAAGACTAACATTCTTTGCCGTGCCAAACTCCGCAATCTCCGGCCAGATGTGGCTTGCGACGCGGAGCTAGAGCGTGACGGCGCTTCGAGCCCAAAGCCCGGTCTCGAAGTCGCCTAACAACATCAGTGACGAAACCCGGTCGCTGTGTTGTTTGCACGGCTGAGCCCCATCTGGCCTACGATTGCTCCGCCTTGGCACTGGTATCTTTAAATCTCAATAAAAATGATCCATGAGAATAAGGCCAACTATTTCAGCTTTGTATGGAAATTGTCGCCTTGTTGTTGGCTGTGAATGATGTCCCAACCTCACCTCGTGCTCTGAACAAAATAATTGCTTTATGCCTAAAACAAATCTAGTATAACCGCGAGAGATACTGAATAACGCGCTCGTCGTCGCAGAAGCCCACATATGTGCCGACTTCTAAGCGTGCCTGTTCGCGATCACTTTTTGGGAGGGATTCTTATGGTAAAGACCATTAAGGCTGGTGTCGCCGCGTTGAAGACACTTGAGAGCTGGGGTGTGACACATGTTTACGGAATCCCCGGCGGTACTTTTAACAATATGATGTATGCGCTGGATGAAGAGAAAGACAATTTAAAGTATATTCACGTCCGACATGAAGAGGTCGGTGCGCTAGCTGCAGTGGCGGATGGTAAATTGACTGGGCATATTGGCGTGGCATTTGGATCAGCGGGACCCGGTGCAACCCATCTATTTCAAGGGGCGTATGACGCTAAAATGGATAAGGTGCCGACGTTATTTCTTGTGGGTCAAGTTGAACAACGCTTCATGAATTACGATTTCTTCCAAGAGCTGGATGAAGATCCGATGTTTCAAGATGCCGCTTTGTATGCGCGGACGGTTACCACGGCGGCTAGTCTGCCGCATATTATTGACGAGGCTATTCGCCGTGCTTATGCCGGCCGTGGAGCTGCGATTGTTGTGATTCCCAATGATTTGGCAGCCGAAGAAATTCCAGCCGATGGCTACTACAGTGCAGCAGCTACCCACGCCACCCCAGTTTTACCAGCTGGCAGCGACGAGCAAGTAGATGCGGCGTTGCGCTTAATTGGCGCAGCGCAACGGCCCGTGATGTACGTTGGCCAAGGCGTCCGTGGGGCTGCTGATACGGTGATGACGCTGGCCAGAAAGCTACAGATGCCAGTCATTACGACAGCACTTGGCAAGCCGATTATCCCTTACGAATTTGAATCACTGCTTGGTTCTGCAGCTCGGGTGGCTTCAAAACCAGCGAATGAAGCGTTGCGAGTTGCTGACTTGATCATGTTTGTCGGTTCAAATTACCCGTTTGCTGAAGTCATGTTCTCACCGAACGCCAAGTTTATTCAGGTCGAGGCAGATTCGAAGACATTGGGCAAGCGCCATCACACAGATGTTGCCATTTTGGCGGATGCTCCGGCAACCTTGAAGAAAATGATTGATCGTAGTGACGATGCACCACGCAGCGGCTGGTATCAAGCCAATGTCGACAACGTGAAAAATTGGCATCAGTATAATGACGATATGATGACCCGGACAACCGGGAAAATGCGCTTCGAACCAGTTTTCGGCCAAATTAACCGCATTGCTACTGATGATGCCATTTTTGCGATTGATGTCGGGGATGTTACCCAAAATGCTGTCCGGTTACTGAAAGTCAATGGGCGCCAAGCGTGGACCACCAGTGGGTTGTTTGCCACGATGGGCGCTGGATTGCCGGCCGCATTAGCCGGTCAATTGAGCTTCCCAAAGCGACAGGTCTTTAACCTGGCTGGGGATGGTGCCGCGGCGATGGTGATGCAGGACTTGGATACCGAAGTCCGTTATCATTTGCCAATCATCAATGTGGTCTTTTCAAATAATGCACTAGGGTACATTGAAGATGAGCAGGAGGACGATGGTCACGAGTGGTTCGGGATCGACATGCCAGCGATTGATTTTGCGACGGTTGCGAAAGGCATGGGTATGACCGGCATTACTGTCACCCAAGTTGACGAATTGCCAGCGGCTTTTGAAACAGCTGAAGCCAACCGGGCTGCCGGCAAACCAACCTTGATTGATGCCAAAATCACCAACGAACGGCCAATTCCAGTTGAGCATCTGCAATTGGATCCTAACCAGTTTGACGCAGACACGATTGCTGCGTTCAAGAAGCGTTACTACGCGGAAAGATTGGTACCGCTGAGTGAATTCTTGAAGACACACAAGGTGCCTGTGGCTTAACTAGTGATTAAAAAATGGATTAAACAACAGTACGGCGCTGGCCGTGCTGTTTTTAATCACCATGCTACTAGTAAGCTAAGTGAGTCAGTTTGGCAAGCGCAATACGTGTTTAGCCGCCTTGAAAAAGGTATCATATGATAAAAGTGGTCATCGCCGATAAAGAATATCATCGCTTTTTGACCAATTATCTAATGAGACGGAGTAAGAAAAATGCCTTTTGCTGAAGTGATTATGAATCCCAGTGCGGGGAATGCCCGCTGGAAAAAGCAATTACCTGAGTTAGTTGCAATCATTGAGTCCCACTTTGCGCCACTGCATATTAGTCAGACGCGCAAGGCTGGTGATGCCAGGTTGGTGACCGAACGACTCATCAAGGCTTATCAACACAAGATGGACGATCTTCAACTGATCGTGATTGGTGGTGATGGGACGCTACACGATGTTGTGAATGGGTTGCAGCGACAAGGTCATCCAGAAGTCGCCATTGGCTATGTGCCAACCGGAACAGGTGATGATTTTGCCCGCGCCAACCATATTCCTCTGGACCCGAAAAAAGCTGCGGCGGCTTTGACAACGGCAATGCCGCATGCCTTGAAAATCGGGGTGGCAGACTCGGCCAAGTACGGGACTCAGTATTTTATTAATAACTTTGGTATTGGCATGGATGCACAAATCGTGTATCAAACAAACCATTCCGATCACAAGGCGGCATTAAATGCCCTAAAGCTTGGTCATCTTTCGTATGCCGCCAGCATTCTGAAAGCACTTCGGCAACAGAAAAGATTTCCCGCGACTTGGCAGGTAGACGGTCAAGGCATGGCGATCGACAACGCTTATCTCAATGTTTTTACCAATCATCCATTCTTGGGTGGCGGGTTGCGACTGTTCCCAAATAAAGCAGATAATCGCAGCACCTTGTCTTTTGTCCAGGTGCATCGCGAAAAATTGGGCATTTTGCTTCAGGTGCTGTTCGCCATTCTCAGCGGCCGTTCCGTTCACCGCGCCATGCACCACGCACAAGGTCAGACATTTGAATTCGCCACGTCAGCGACTGTACCGATTCAAATTGACGGCGAAGAATATTCAACCCCGATTCAGGTGACACTGCATCAAACCAAGCAACTATTTTTGCTGCCAACTTAAAAAAGCGTGCTAGCCGCCTGCAACAAAGACAAGGGTCAGCACACTTCATGAAGTTATTTTTTGCGTAAGAAAATCAATTTTGAGAAGAGATAATTGGCGATCACGATGATGACCTGATCTAAAATTTTGACGAGAATCTCATTACCATGCAGCCAATCGACCCCGATGATCATGATCAAGTTATCCAGCAACAAGGAGACCCCACGCAACACAAGAAAGCTGATTAACTCGAACCAGAACTTTTTCTTACTTGAGTAGTCACTGTGGAAAACGACACTTTTGTTGGCAAAAAAAGCAAAAATGACACTGACGATATTCGCCGTTGTATTGGTCAAAACTAAGCCAATACCAAAATACCGCATGGCGAAGAACGTGACAAAGTTAATCAACGTGGTCAAACCGCCGATAAACAGGTAATTGATGATCATTTCATAACGCTTATAGAGTTGAAAAAGCTTCTTCAAAACAGGCGCCTCCTATGCAAACTTTCAATAGTATACCATGGCAGGTGGGGCATGTAGAACTTCAATTGTGGGGCCATTGTGGGTCGTTCTTGCATGAGTAGATCAGAATACCGTTTTAAAATTAAAATAGAATCTGGAGAGCTGGCGGAGCGGCGATGGGCTCAGTGGTGAAATCCTTGTTGGCGGTTTACCGCCTACAAGGAGGCCGAGCTTCGAGACTGCGCGCGGGTTTTGCGCGTGGGCTCGAAGTCGTGCCCACCACTCTAGCTTCGCGGTCGCCACCCCGAATCGCCGCGTAGCCAGCTCGGACTACAGCGAACATCCCAACGACAGCAGAACAGAAAAACAACTTATTTATCAAAACAACAAACCGCAATTGATCCGTTCACCCAAGCACCCTTGCTTGAATCTCACAACGTTTCAAGGTATGATTTCCCCGAGGAGGATGACGATGACACAATCTAATAAAAAACAGCCACCGCGTAAACATCGTTGGCTTTGGCGAACCATTTTTACGCTCGGTATCCTTCTGGGATTAGCGCTGATCTTCAATGAACCCATTAAATTATTTGTGGTCGATCATCTTAGCCAGTGGACGATGGCACAAGTTGACCGTGACAATGTCAACAAAAATGAAAAACGCAAAGCAACCTTTGATTTCAAAGGGGTCAAAGCGCTTGATATCAATACAGTTGGCAATGCCGCGCTTAACCGTGACCTGCATCCTATTGGCAAAGTTGCCATTCGCAGTGTCGGTTTGAAATTGCCTATTTTTAAAGGGTTATCAAATGAGAATCTCAGTGCAGGGGCAGGCACGATGAAAGCCGATCAAAAAATGGGCGAAGGTAATTACGCTTTAGCTGGTCACTACATGACCAATCAAGGTATTTTGTTTTCACCGCTCAAAAATGTGAAGCAAGACGACATCATTTATATCACCGATATGAAGAAAGTTTACTCGTATAAAGTGACCAGTAAACAGGTTGTTAATGAAACCCAAGTTCAGTGGATTGATGATGTTGCCGGTAAGAAACTGATTACAATGGTGACGTGTGCATCGCCAACTGAAGGCGAAGTGGATCGCATTATTATTCAAGGCCAGCTTCAGTCAGTTAAAAAGGCAACGAAGCAACACTTGAAGGTTTTCTTATAATTTCGGCAAGCGCGAGCGAATGCTTGCGCTTTTTTTGATTTTGCGGCAGGCTTAGTGTATCTCGTTAAGAATGTGGGGAAAAGTATGTCAGGTTACGAAAAGTTCATCAATAATCTTCCGGTTAGGCGCACAGTGGTGTTGTTTTCAGTCTTTCTCTTGTTGTGGTTTGCTCGCAGCATTATGAGCGATATTTTGTTGACCTTCATTTTCGCGTTCCTAGTCAGCCGCTTAGTCCACGCTGTTCAGCGGCATGTTCATATTCGCCCATTTGTGATTGTGGTGCCAGTTTACATACTTGTGATCCTAGGCCTAGTCTACGCTGCAGTGCATTACGTGCCAGCGATTATTCATCAGACGATTGGCTTGTTTAATTCTGTGCAAAACTTTTATAACAGTGAGGCGTTCGCCAACAATCAGGTCATGCAATGGGTGCTGCAAAGCACGAAGAGTCTCAACTTGACGGAACAACTTAAGACTGGCGTGACCACGGTGCTACAATACGCCGGCAATATCGGCGCCATGGGATTGACGCTGTTTGTCTCTTTCATTCTTAGTTTCTTTTTCACGATTGAGCTTGACAGCTTGCCTGCGTTTGGCCAACTGTTTCTGGATTCACCGTTCGGCTGGTATTTCAAAGATCTGCAATATTTCGCGATGAAGTTTATCAATACTTTTGGCGTTGTGATGGAAGCACAAATTTTTATTGCAGTTGTGAATACCGTGATCACAACGATTACGCTACTATTCTTAAAAATGCCGAACACCCCTAGTCTCGCGATTATGGTCTTTTTACTTTCCTTGATCCCAGTTGCCGGAGCGATTATTTCCTTGATTCCGCTCACGATTATTGGTTATACAGTCGGCGGTTGGCAAGATGTTCTCACCATTTTGATCATGATTGCAGCTATTCATGTGCTAGAAGCTTATGTCTTGAATCCGAAGTTCATGAGCAGCCGGACACAGCTGCCAGTTTTCTTTACCTTTGTCGTTTTGTTAGTGGCAGAGCGGTTATTTGGCACTTGGGGATTGATTGTCGGCATTCCGATCTTTACCTTTTTCCTAGATGTATTGGGCGTCAAGAAAATTGCTGGTACGGCGCACAAGCAATCAACATACGCGAGTGTGCCGCAGCCCAAGGAGCACGATGACGATGCATAAACACCGTTGGCTGATTGTGATTGTATTGGCGGTAGCGTTGGTGGCTGCAACGGGCTTAACGATGGCGTGGGTGTATCATCAACGCCAAGCTAGTAAAATTGTGGCGCGTCCGGTGCCGCAAGCGCAAGTCGGCAAACATGCCCAAGCCTTGATTAAGAAAACGGCGTTCACGGGTAGTGTGGCTTTGATTAAAAACGGTCAGATTGTTTATACTGGCGGCGTCGGTGACGCGGATCATGGTCAACATGAAGCCAATAACGGCGAGACAATGTTTCCTTTGGCGTCGGTTGAAAAATACTTAACGGCACTGGTGATCGGTCATTTGATTGCCGAGCACAAACTGTCATTTAATACCAAACTGGCCAAGTTTTTCCCGAAAATTGATCATAGTAAGGACATCTCGATTCGTCAGTTATTAGATCACCGTTCTGGTATTCAAATGGACGAACTAACGCCTGATCAAACCTTAACCTCGGAGCAGGCTATTTTGGACTGGACATTCAAGCAGATGGGATCAACTGGCGACCACAGCTTCATTTATGCTAATGCTAACTATGCAGTGCTAGCGGGGATTGTGCGTCAAGTTACGGGTAAAAGTTTTGCGAATGTCTTACAACAAACGATCATCACCCCGCTACAACTGACGCACACCCATAACTTTACGGCGTTGACGGCGCAGATGCCTGTTGCGCAGGGCTACTTAACAGCCGGTGATAACGATTATCAACCAGATGAGCTGAGCAACGCCCTGTTGTCGACTTTGTTGGGCAGCGGCAGTGTGTATATGAGCGCAACGGACTTGGCTAAAGTCATCATTGCGGCAGAGACTGGGAAAATCATGCCGTTAAAAGTCTATCATCAGCTGATTAACGCCAATTATGGGGATGGTAATCCATATGCCAGTGGCGTGATGTGGTTAGACGACCAGCGGTTATTACAGGGAATGTACAACGACAATCCGGAAAGTTTCAGCACCTTAGCCTATTTTCGAGCCGATGCGAAAAGCGGTGTGGTCTTGTTTGGCAATCATACAATGTCAACTGATACCGTGAGTCTTGCGCAGAACCTAGAGGCATTGGTCAATTGAGTGACGACCAAAAAAATAGGCCTTAAGATCACGACACTACCCATGTGTCAGGTCTTAAGGCCTATTTTTGTCTAAAAAGCCGCTGGATTAAGCAGTAGATACTTGTCTAAAAGTTAAAGCTGCGGCCAAAATCATTGATACCTTGACCAATGCCGCCGAGAATACTTGAAAGGCCGAACGTCATGATGATCAAGAACACGATGACTAGTAAAATACCAACGATTAGATAGGCGTAGATTTTATCAAAACGGTTGGTTGACTGAGCGGTGAACAACATATACGTGCCAGAGATGACGAATAACCCGCTGCCCAGCGATAGCAGCAACCAAATCAGGAAGATTGAACCGATGTTAATCATACCAAGCATTTGCATGAGCAGCGTGAACACTGAGAAAAAGACCATCCAGTTGCAGTGAAAGGCATACTCGGTGGTAAATGTCAGAAAAGATCGGCGCCGATCGCCAAGCATGCCGTTGACGACTAAGTAATAGACGGCGACCACTGCAATCATCAGGACCGCCACTAGAAAGACTAATTTTAGGAAGGTTATCAACACATTACTAGCAATTGCGCCTGGCAATGACGACACTGCGGAACCAGTCATCAAGGCAATGGTTAATGCCAAACTAACAATCGTGATGGCTAAACTGGTTAGTCCAAAATACTGGTGATATGGTCGCGTCACAGTCGCAGGATGTTTAATGCTGTCGACCAGATAGCGCCAGTAACTGCCAGCATACTTTTTGGTAGCCTCCACCGTGGGATTCGGCTCCTCTGGCGGTGTTTGTGCTTGTTGCTGCGTTTGATCAGCCTGCTGGTAAGGCTGCGCTGTCGGTGCTGGTCCTTGAGCCGTTTGCTGACTTTGTGTCTGTGTGCTAGCTGGTTGTGGTGGCACTTGCTGCTGACTGTTGTCAGGCGGGGTGACCTGACTTTGCGCTTGTTGCGGCGTTACGGGTTGATTCTGAGCTGACGATGAAGTTAGACTGCTTGGCACTGAAGATTGTTCGCTAACAGCTGCTGTGTTGGCGGTTGAGGCTTCATTCTCAGAAGTCGGTTGTGCACTTTGAACCGCCGTTTCGGCTGTTGCAACGACACCGGCTAAACTGGTGCCGCATCGGGTACAAAATTTAGCGGTGGCAGTATTATGCGCACCACAATTTGGACAAATCTTAAACATAGTGTTCCCTCCAAAGATATGTATGAGTGCTGAATATAAAGAATGAAATTAAAGTTGTACAAAAAGAGTATAACAAAAAACTGTCTTTATCATTAACGACGATGAAATATTCGATATAACGCGCCTGCGATTAAGGCAAACGCACCGCCAAGTAAGATTAGATCCATGACACCATGAACCAATGACAACAGGCCGCTTGCATTAACCGCAACCTGCATGGCGGGAACTGTCAGATAGACGATAAAGTAAATGACGCTGATGAGCCAAACGCCAGCAATTGATAGCCAAATTTTTTTCACATGAACCTCCAGAAATATTTTCAGTAAAAGGTGACAATTATGATTGTGATGCGTGCTAAAAGTTGCCAAAAGCAAATCAAGCCGCAGTTAATTTGCGTCGTATGTTCTTTTGGCAACAATCCCTTTCCAATATACCAGAGAAAGCGGGTGCGAACTTACTGAAAATGGTGTAACATGAGATTCTGTAAACAGGCAGAAGACTGTCAAATCATAAAAGCGAGGTATTCTCTGATATGGCGAAATTAGTATTGATCCGTCACGGGCAAAGTGAATGGAATTTGTCCAACCAATTTACCGGCTGGGTGGATGTTGATCTGAGTGAAAAGGGTGTCGAAGAAGCAAAGCATGCTGGCCAATTGGTTAAGCAAGCTGGTCTTGAATTCGATCAGGCTTACACCTCAGTTTTGACCCGCGCGATCAAGACCCTGCATTACGTCTTGGAAGAATCCGATCAACTTTGGATTCCAGAAATGAAGACATGGCGCCTGAACGAACGTCACTATGGCGCTTTGCAAGGCTTGAACAAGAAGGAAACCGCTGATAAATACGGTGCCGATCAAGTTCACATCTGGCGTCGTTCGTATGACGTTTTGCCACCATTGTTGAAGGCAACTGACGAAGGTTCAGCTGCTAAGGATCGTCGTTACGCTGATCTTGACCCACGGATCATTCCTGGCGGCGAAAACCTGAAAGTGACCCTCGAACGGGTTATCCCATTCTGGGAAGATCATATTGCACCGGATCTGTTGGCTGGCAAGAATGTTATCATCGCTGCCCACGGTAACTCACTGCGCGCCTTGACCAAGTACATCGAAAACATTTCCGATGCAGACATCATGAACTTGGAAATGGCGACTGGCGAACCTGTTGTTTATGACTTCGACGAAAAGTTGAACGTCAACAGCAAGAACAAGCTGGACTAATCCAAAAATCAATTGCTTAAGTGATTGAAAAAGACGGCTGTCATTGCGACTTTTAGTTGCGAGGATGGTCGTCTATTTGTTTGCGGTCAAATTTGGTTGGGGTTGTTTGACTGGACCATTTACCGTGAGCTTATTGTTTTAAGCATACCAGCGTCTAGACAAAGTGTTCGAATTGTCTTGCAGCTAGTTGCGCCAATTGACTGACTGCTTGATAATCAGATTAACCGATTCGAGAAAAGAGGTAGTCAAGTGGCAAATTATATTCAAGAGATTCGCAGCAAAGTCGGACACATGCCGATTTTCTTAAACGCCGTTGCCGGTGCGGTGGTGAACGAGCAAGGGCAGATATTATTGCAAAAGCGGACAGATGCCGGTAACTGGAGCTTGCCAGGTGGGATGATGGAGTACGGTGAGACCTTTGTCGAAACCTTGCAACGAGAGATGAAAGAGGATGCCGGTTTACTGGTGGAACCAGTCAAGGCACTGCATACTTTCGACCAAGGATTTACAACTTATCCCAATGGTGATCAGGCCCAAATCATCTGCCGTTTTTATCTCGTCAAACCAGTCGGCGGCAGTTTGGCTGAAGCGGATCCCAAAGAAACGTTGGCATTGCAATACTTTGACTTTGATCAACTGCCGCCATTGTTTAATCAACAGTCGCGCGACATGATTAGTTTCGTTCAGGCATATCTGCAAACGCAGCAAGCACACTAGCCGAGGACATGGAAATTCAAGGTGATTTAAGAACTGGACAAAATTTGTTCAGTTCTTTTTGTTAGTTGTTGTTGACATAGACTAACAAAAGGATTAGGCTAGCACAATGTTAGTTAGATATATAAGCAGCTAACTATTTTAAATAGCTGATAACTGGAGGCACATGCATATGCAACGTTCAACCACGATGCTGGCAGCCGAAAAAAGGCAGTCAACACCAAAAAAGTTCGATTTCCGTAGTTTCATGAAACTAATCAGTACCATTCACCCACATTATTGGCAGCTTGGTCTTGGACTGCTTTTGGGATTAGTGGCGACGGCCGGCCAATTAATTGTGCCAACCATTGCCAAGTCGCTGATTAATGCGTTGGGGCATGCGGTCAACATGAATTTGGTGATTGGCGTTGTCGGGCTGTTTATTGGTTCAGCGTTGATCAGCGCGGGTTCAGGCGCCGTTTTAGGCTTTTTTGGCGAAGATGTCGTTGCTAAATTACGCAATAAGCTGTGGGCCAAGCTTTTGGTATTACCAGTCAGTTATTTCGACACCACCAAGTCTGGCGAAATCACGTCGCGACTGGTGAATGATTCTACTCAAGTCAAGGATTTACTCGCCAACTCGGTACCGCGCATGGTCACAGCCTTGATGCAACTGATCGGTGCGCTGATTTTGATGTTGATGATGGATTGGAAAATGACGGCGATTATGTTTGCCGTTGTGCCGCTTGTTATTCTGATCTTCCTGCCAGTTGCCACTCAGTCGCGTAAGATTGCTTTTTCACGACAAGAGAATCTGGCAGCTTTTAGTGGCGAGGCTGGGGATGTGTTGGGCGCTGTGCGCTTGGTCAAAAGTTCCAATGCTGAAGCAGTCGAAAAGAAAACCGGTGATGCCCGCATTGATCGTTTGTATCGCTTGGGCTTGAAGGAAGCAGTTTATGACGCGGTTGCCCAGCCAGTAATGACGACGTTAATGATGGGTATGATTGTGGGCGTGCTCGCATATGGTGCCAGTCGGGTTGCAAGTGGGTCAATGAATATGGGGACCTTGTTTGCTTTCTTAATGTATCTCACCCAGTTGATTGGGCCTTTTTCAACGCTTGGACAGTTTTTTGCTGAGACAGCAAAAGCGAGCGGGTCAACGGCGCGGATTGATGAGTTACTGCAACAACCTGAGGAAAGTCGTACAGGTCGCCCGCTAAAAGATGCCAGTGGTCAAGCTTTGACAATGTCGCATGTCAGCTTTAGTTATGATCAGGAAACGCCGGTGCTAAAAGATGTCACGGTGACAGCGGCACCTAATCAGGTCATTGCCTTTGCCGGTCCGTCTGGTGGTGGCAAGTCAACGATTATCAGTCTTTTAGAACGCTTCTACTCGCCTGATAGCGGCCACATTTTGATCGGGGATCAGGACATCGCAAATCTGAATGTTGAAGATTGGCGTGAACAGATTGGGCTGGTTGGGCAAGATGCAACAATTATGGCAGGTACCATTCGTTATAACTTGACGTATGGGGCAACGCGCAACTATACAGATGAAGAGTTATGGCATGTGCTTGATATGGCGTACGCAAAAACCTTTGTTGAGGCCATGCCGCAGGGACTCGATACTGAAGTCGGCGAACGTGGTGTCAAGGTTTCCGGCGGTCAGCGACAGCGACTCGCCATTGCCCGCGCCTTTCTTCGCGATCCCAAGATTTTAATGCTCGATGAAGCAACTGCTAGTCTTGATGCCGAATCAGAAATGATGGTTCAAAAAGCATTAGCTAAATTAATGCATGGTCGTACAACGATTGTGATTGCCCATCGACTCAGCACGATTATGAATGCTAATCGGATCTACTTCATTGAAAATGGCACGGTGAGCGGAAGCGGCACACATGAGGACCTGATCAAGTCGCATCCAATTTATCGCGAGTATGTTAAAGATCAGTTCGGAAAGGCCGCGTAAACGTTAAAAGTAGGTAGTCTTGGCAAAAACTAACTAACGGATTATACTCATGCTATTAGTTCATGGGATAGTAGACTAACTAAAAGACAAGGAGAATAGCGATGACAAAAACATCAGAAGATTTATTGAAGGCCTTTGGCGGCTTAATTCAAAAGCGTCCATTCATGGGTGCCGTGGCTAGCAGCTTGCGTTTTGGTGATCGACAGCGCCAGCCCAATCAATTAAGACTCTTGCGGCTGCTTGATAATAAAGGTGAACTGACGAATTCAGATTTGGTTGAGGCGTTGGACATTCGGCCAAGTTCGGTTTCCGCTTTAGTTCAGAAACTAGAGGATTTAGGGTTGATCAGCCGCCGCGAGTCCGAAACCGATAAGCGCGTTCAGCTAATTGCGCTCACTGATGACGGCAAAAAATTTATTGAAACGACGGGTAAACTGAAGACGGATTTACCTGATCAAATTTTCAGTGGTTTGTCCGAAGAAGAGCAGGCGCAATTACTGACGTTGATTGAAAAATTGTCTGCCGATTTGGCAACTAGGGATGACCTTAGCTGGCCAGAAGGCAAACAGTTCGATGACATGCGCGAATGGGCCGCACGGTTCCATCACGGTCATCACGAGCATGGCCCACGTCGCGGCTACCCAGGTGGCTTCGGCGGCGGCCCACGAGGCTTTGACCATCGATTCTAAATAGTGACTTGAATGGACAGGCTGCGATTTAATTGACAGCTGTCAATATGGACGGCTGATTTTCCGCAATTCATAGGGAAATCAGTCGTCTTTTGTTTTCTCGCGGATATTTTGGAGAGATTTAAAGATCACAATGCCAAGGCAGAGTAGTCGACGACTAGATGAGGCGGCTCGAAGCACCGGCACCGCGCTAGCCCCGCGTCGTCAGCCCTCTCTGACCAGAGGTTGTGACATTTGGGACGACAAAGAACTTTTAGTCTGCAGCTTTTTCCATGATCCAATCGCGCATCTTTGCTAAAAAGTTGGCCAATACTGACAACTAAGTGAGTTTTCGTTAAAAAACTTCGCCGAAACTTTACTATTAGCCGCGAACCATGCAAGATGAATCTAATAGCATGAAAATGGAGGGAACTAGCTTGGCAGAGACGATGCGTTATTGTCCAAATTGCGGTTTCAAAATACCGGCTGGGACCAAATTCTGTCCGAATTGCGGCGCAGATTTGACAATCTTCAATGCTCGGGTTGCTGGCGAGACGGACTTTGGTCGTGAGCAGTCACAACAACCAGCTGCATCTGAACCGGTTCGTGAACAGGTACGAGGAGAACGCTCACGCCGACAGCGGCAAAGTGGTTCAACCAGCATCAAAAAGAGTCTGGTCCTAACTGACGATAGTTTCGATCATTTTATCGATTGGTTGGCAACTCACATGGTGTATACCCTGATCGGAGTCATGGTACTTTTTTGTGTCTTTAGTTTTTCAACGATCGCTGGATGGGTGTTGGCAGTTGGCTGTGCTGTCGCCATTTATGTTGTTGCAAATCGCCGACCAGTGGCGTCTTATACTAGTCGCTTTAACGATGACGATTCAGGCGACTCAGATGATGATATTTGGACAGCGCCGCGGCCAGCAGCGGGTCAATCGGTGCCACCGTATCCTAATCCGTATATGACGCAGCCGGACAATGGCCCGATGGCGCAGCAAGCACAGAAAATGAGCAATCGTTCGCCGCATTGGTGGTCGCACCTTGGAACCACAGCAGGCCAACCGAGACGAAGAGGCGGCATCATTTGGCTGGTTTACTTAATCGCGTCGCTAGTGGCATTTACAGCGGCCTATGCCTGGCCATTTGGTGCTGGCAGTGTCGCCACGGCCAATGTTGGCGGCAGTTTGTATGATCTTGTCCGCAGTGCTGTCACCTTGGCGGAAACTGCTGCAACCAATACTGGCGTCGCTTCGCCTCAAACCAATCTGCCATACTTAGCACTTATTTTAGCGGGGATAGGCCCAGTGTTAGGCCTTTTGTTCGGACTTTTTCGGTCACGCGGGATGATGCGGTTTGCTGGCATGTTAGGTTTGTTAGGCTACGGGGCCTTATATTTTGCCTATGCGCCGTTGATGAGCAGTGCCAACAACCAAATTCAAGGTTTGCTGAATCCCGGCATCGGGTTTTCTGTCGGTATTGGCGCGGCGTTGGTTATGTTCGTCACCGCCCGGTTGTTGCCGAGAGACTGATGGTGTTTTCGATCAAAAAATAAAAGATGTTCTGTAAATGCCGTCAGTGTTGTAGGATTAAGAAGTAGGTCACAACTGTCGTCAGTTCCTGGGGGTAGGCACTTGAAAAAAGATAAAGGAAAGTCAAGGCGTGCTTGGTTGCTGGTATATCGTGGGGGCTTAACCTGTGCATCGCGGTAAGGCATGGGTCTTAGCTGGTTTCGGTGTGTTGATGTTTTTGCTAATAGGAGCATTTATTCGACATTCTCAATCGGCGGAGCAGCACGCGCCTGCGACTGTTAGTCGTCAGCGGCAGTCAGCCATAACTAAGCAGTCTAGCAGGAAGACGCAAGCAGCATCGACACCGTCACAGACCGCTCCTTCTATTGCGGGGTCAACGGTAGCGCAAACAAGTAGCAGCTTGGCGGCGTTCACCTTTTTCGCGCCAACCCTACAGCGATCTTGGTCATATATGGCCTATGTGCCAGCTGGCTACGATCCGCACAAACGCTATCCATTAGTGCTCATGCTGCACGGCATGGATGGCGATGACACCAATCTGGTCCAGTTAGTGGATTCGAAAAGCTTACTTGATGAAGCTGTTAATTCGACTGGTCATCCAGCAGTGGTGGTGTTTGTGGATGGTGGCAATAGTTTTTACGTTGATTCGCCAGCAGAAAAAATGCAGACGGCAATCATGCAAGATTTACTACCACATTTAAAGCAACAATTTGCGCTTTTATCGCAGGCGGATGCCTATGCGGTTGGCGGCGTGTCGATGGGCGGCTATGGTGCCCTAAGACTGGTGCTAGCCGAACCTCAACAGTTTCGGATCGTCGCGGCTTTGTCGCCTGCAGTTTGGCAGCAGGTACCTGAAGCGGCCCAATCACGAATGCCAGCCTTTTTAACTCATGGCCAATGGGATCAGGCCCGTTGGGATGCCGATCAACCTGCCAACATGCTGACGGCAGACCGACTTGCTGGTTTGAAAGTTTATTTGGCGTCAGGACAAGCTGATACAACTGTGCCATTTACTGATGTCACTCATTTTGCCTCACAGCTTCAGGCAGTGGGGGTGACACCGACTACTAGCTGGTCAGCGGCTGGCACACATGGATTTAACTATTGGCAGCAGGCGTTGCCAGCAGCGTATCAGTGGTTGCTGCAACAGCTACCAAGAGCAACAACCAACTAATATTTAAAAAAAGCTGCGCTAGCTTGCAGCAAAGAAATTGAGGGGGCGTTTTTTTATGGAATATTGTCCAAATTGTGGCGTACAAGTTAGCGCTGACGAAGCCTTTTGCCATAATTGCGGGTTTAATCTTGCCCAATATCGTGCTGAAAAGGGTGGCCTGGCACAAGAACAACCGGCGCAAGGACAAGGTAGTGAAGTGAATGGTCAGATGCAAACCAGTCAGCCATCAGGACAACAGCCACTGGCTTCAGGGGCTGTGCCGCCGAATGCGACGCGTCGGCGATCAAATGGTGGCGGTGGGCAGAAGCAACCGCATGGCCGTCCTTGGGTCATTGTTAGTATTGTGTTGGTGGCAGCTGTTGTTTTGCTAGCAGCTTTCTTATTCTTTCAAAACCGCCAGCAGCAAGCTCGAACTGAGGCACTGGATTCATCCAGCTCAGCGGCGGCGAGTGCCTCTGCTTCGTCAATTGCGGCTGCATCCGCCTCGGATTCACGAGTGGCTGAATCAACTTCGGCTTCGGCCTCTCAAGAAGCAGCCAGCGAATCACTCGCCAATGCCCGTGAATCGGCCGAAGATAGTCGCGATGACGATGAGAGTCGCAGTGACAGTGATTTAAGCAATCGTGAAGTTGCGCAAATGGCGGCCGATTATGACGATTTTGATTTGGATGACTATCGCGTCGAGGTGACATCTCCGGCAACTAACATGAAGGAAGTCGATGTTTACGATAAAGATAGCGGCGCCTTGCACGGTAAATACCGCTATGATGAAATCCATGATCAGATGAGCAAGTTTAACGATGATTCCGGTAAGTGGACGTTAATTCATGGGGATGATGACTAGTCGTCAGACTTGAAATATACGATGATGAGTGAGATTCTCCGAATTAAATATTGAAAAATAGTCGGTTCTAACGATGGGATTCTTTTCGTTGGGACCGACTTTTGTTTGGACAAAACTGACGGATAATGATCCAGATCCGTCGCAGGGTATGCATTTTCTGAGTAGGCATGCGGCGGTGCTAATGACCTGACGCATTTTTACAAAATAAAACAATGCAGCATTAAGGTGTCCATGAAACTGTTGCATATGAAACAGAAAGACGTATACTGGTTATCATGGAGGTTTTGATAATGCAAAGTGAATCGAACATTTCCGGGCTGGTTTATCAGCTCGCAAAACTACAGAAGTATTTTTTGAATCAACATTTAAGCAATTTGGATCTCAATAGCGATCAAGCCAAGGTGCTTACGTTTATTGCCGCTAATCCAGGCGCTAATCAACGACAGGTCAGTGTCGAATTAAGTCGGGGACCGGCTAGCGTATCTAATTTGATTAAAAGTTTGATCCAACGCGGGCTTTTGGAAAAACGAATGGCACCGCACAGCGAACGTGAGCGGCAACTGTTTTTGACTGATGAGGGCGAGACAACCGCCGAGCAAGTTCGTGATTTGTTTCAAGTACTGGAAAAGGCCTTTGCGGCAAACGTGCCTGATCCAGAAGCACTGACGGTGACGTTGAAGCAAGTGTTGAAAGCCTTGCAATAACCTTGCCGGCGTTTATGACCCTTTGAAGGGAGCAAAATTATGTCTTTAACCATCATTGAACGACGCAACACGAAGAAAGAACTGGCAGCTAACTTTAACTTGGCTGGCGTCACACTTGAGCAAGCTGCCCAAGATCTTGCGACCACGCCGGAGCATGTCGAAGCGGTTTTGCAATTGCAGGTTGATCAAATTGAAGAGCCTTGGATTCTTCGGAATTACCTCAACAAGCAACTTGCTGCACAAGGGAAAACGCCGCTACCTTACAGCCGCCTACAAGGCGATCCGGCCGTACACTGGTTTTTAAATACTGATTTGATTGCCAAAGGCCGATTAAATTAAGTCTCGGTAAGTAAAATAACAAAAACATCAATTACCCCTTGGCGCCTGCTGAGAAACATGCTACACTATGCACAAATTACAGCAAGCAGAAAGGTGTCCCTTATCATTGATTGGCGCGACGAATGAGGAGTTATTCGCTTTACTTTTCCCTAAAAACTTCCCCACATTGCTAGTGGCAAAGCAGGCACGGCGGATGCTATGCATCCGCGCGGCCCATGGCAATGTGGAGGCCGCACGGTTATTACGCGTGCGAGCCACTCCAATCCGGGTTGTTTACGCGGTTAAAGCGAGTCACTAAGAAAAAAAGTGGGTTGGTAGTCCGGCTGTTTAAGTCGGGCTTGTTTTGTGGCTCTGCGTCAACTGGTGTTGAAGAATAAATTTATCATTTGAGGCGGTTCTCCATTTGGGGAGCCGTCTTTGTCATGTTATGCCGTGATTTGGTAGATTCGTTTGAAGAAGTTCAGCTGATTCTTGAAGCCAAAACAGGATCGTTTGAGTGACTTGATGAGGCGGTTAACCCCTTCGATCGGACCGTTGGAATAAGGGCTGGTGACAGCGGCGAGAACAGCGACTTTGTGTCGCTTAAGCGTCGCGATCGTCATGTCCATTGCCGTACCGTTTGGCTCGTAAGTAGCTAACAGGTTTGCCAGTTCCGCGGGATGTTTCTTCACCATCAAAGCATCATGAAGCGCTAAGTAGGTCTCGTAGGTTTGCTTGAGCTTGGGCTCAGTATCAAGTGCGATATCGATGGCCTCCTGTTGCGTGACGTATTCATTCAAACCAAACAGGAACTGTTTGTGTTTAGCGTCAGGCGCAGTTTGATGAAAAAGCCGCCAGTTTGTCTTCATGATCTTATAAGGACGGCTGTGTTTGTCATCAAGCTGTTTGAGCGCTTGGACGCGTACCTGATCAAGGGCACGAGCCGCAAGTTGAATGATATGGAACCGATCAATGACGACTTGGGCCTTGGGGAAAACCTCATGAATAATCGTCTGATAAGCTGCATTCATGTCCATGGTGACCGTCTGGACCCGAGTGCGTTCAGCGAGTGAATAATGAGCGATGAAGAAGTTTTTAATCGTGCGGTTGAATCGATCACCAAGCAAGGCAATCAGACGATGTGAATCGGCATCAAGACAGATAAACGACATCATGCCATGAGTGGAACGGAACTCATCAAAGCAGAGTCGCGTGGGTAGCCGGCGAGCCGGTCGGAGTTTGAGATTTTGGTCAATGATCCGTTGAACCGAGGAAGCTGAGATTCCGATAATACGGGCGATGGTTTTGACTGGCAACCGTTCATGCGCTAACTTCATGATTCGCTCTGTCATGTGAGCGGCGATCGTGTGGTTGGGTTGCACGAGTGGCGTCTTGGCACTGACTGTGTGGTAACAGTTATGACAGCGCCATCGTTGCTTGTGCAAGTCAATGACTGTCGGTATTTCAACCCCGTTGAGGACGCGCACGTGGGCCGTGTAAAACCCGTTAGGGTGCAAGGCCTCAAAGCCACACAGTGGGCACCGGGTTAACCGGTAAGTCAGCTCGGCATCAATCACATGATACTGGCGGCGACGTACCCCGTTGCCGCGATATTCATGACGAACAAAGGCAACTTTGATATTATGGTCTGGTATTCCAAGGACGGACAGTGTAGGATCGTATTGGGACATTTACTCATAACCTCGCTTGCTTTTGGTTTCGACGCTAACAAGCATAGCATGGACACTGAGTAGGTGTCTTTTTGCGTTGTCCAAAAAGGGCCTACACGTTCAGTGTTGATTATTTCTCAACACCAGAAAGTGTAGACCCTTTTTTGTGTGCTGAGGAACATGCCGGCGTTCATTCCTTACCAGTTTGGGAGAAAGTAGCGAGTCACCACGTTACCAGCTGGATTCATCGATACCCGTCAACTGAACGAGATCCGAGAATTTGTCACTATTCGCGTTTCTTTTACCCTTAAAACCGTTACAATTAAAGTAATAAGAAACGATCAGGTTCACACTCAAAAAAGGAGCGATAACTTTGAAGAATTTTCGATTTCAGAATAAAACCGATATTCGTTTTGGTACAGGCCGATTAGATGTTGAGCTGCACGACGCGGTGAGTCAATTTGGTTCGCGTGTTTTGTTCGTTTATGGTGGCCATTCCATCAAAAAGTCAGGCTTATACGATACCGTGACTGGACTGCTCGCTGATTTGCAGTTAACCGAATTGCCGGGCATTGAGCCGAACCCGAAGATCGATTCTATCCGTGCTGGCCAAAAGCTGGCGAAGGATCAGGATATTGATGTTGTTTTGGCAGTTGGTGGCGGCTCCGTGATTGATGCTGCAAAGGTCATTGCCAGCGCCAAGTTTTACGAAGGCGACCCATGGGATCTTGTCAAAGATCGTGGCGTAACTCGCCGGAAATTGCAGCAATTGCCAGTCGTCGATATTCTGACATTAGCAGCGACAGGCAGTGAGATGAACAGCGGCTCCGTGATTTCAAATCCTGTCACTCATGAAAAGCTCGGCACAGTCGGGCCAAACACACCAGCGGTTTCATTTTTGGATCCGTCACTGACCTTTACTGTGCCAGCCAGACAAACGGCGGCGGGATCAATGGATATTCTTAGTCATTTGCTTGAACAATATTTTGATCGTTCAAAAAATAATGACGCCAGCAAAGGCATGATTGAAGGCTTGATGCGTACAGTTATTAAGTGGGCGCCCATTGCGTTGAAACAACCTGATAACTATGATGCCCGCGCCAACTTAATGTGGAGCGCAACGATGGCGCTAAACGGTATCGTGAGTGTTGCTAACGAAAATGGCTGGACAGTGCATAGCCTTGAACATGAACTATCAGCTTATTATGACATTACCCATGGTGTCGGCCTTGGCATTTTAACACCGCGTTGGATGTCGTTTATTCTGACCAAGGACGCAACGACAGCAGAAATGTTGGCACAATTTGGTCGCCATGTCTGGGATCTTGAAGGTGATGAATCCTATGCCGTGGCGCAAGCGGCTATTGACGCGACTTTTGACTGGATTAGTCGCTTAGGGTTCCCAATGACCTTGCCTGAAGTTGGGATCAAGGATACTCAGCATTTTGATGCCATGGCGACTGCTGCTGTTGCCAATGCTAGTCTTGAAACGCGCGCCTATGTGCCGTTGTCGGTAGAAGATGTCGAAACGATTTATCAAGCATCCATGACAGATGGGCTGGCATAAAAGTGTTAGCGGTAACGAGTCTATACCTGACATTGTTGTGCCACTTTTAAAGGGGGTTCTTTTTTGACGCAACCAATTCTTGAACATGATTCTGTTGCTTTTCAGGCGGCACGAAACGCTGAAAATCAACTCTGGGCTGACTTTCACTTAAAGCCTAAGACGCGCTGGTTTAAAATTGCGCCTGATGATTTGCGGGTTCGGGTCTTAGAGTTTGGTCATGGCGACCCCGTGTTGGTTGTGCCCGGCAATACTGGTGATCCATATGCGCTAGCGCCGTTGTTGCCGCAACTAGTCGGCTATCATGTTTTTGTCATGGCGCGCCCAGGTGGCGGTTTGAGCGATGGATTTGATCATGAGCAAGTAGATGTTCACAATTTTGCCGTGGACTTGTTCAGCCAGATCATGGATAAGCTTGATCTCAAATCAGCACCGATCATTGCTCATTCGATGGGTGCGCATTGGGCGACTTGGTTTGCGCTGGCCTATCCAGATCGGGTTCAGCAGCTCATTTTACTGGGTAATCCCGGCCGAATGCTTATGACCAAAACACCGACATTGCTCAAAATGGCGATGATGCCAGGTCTTGGTAAATGGTTCATGAAACGTCAAATCCCTAAATCAGCCAAACGCGCTTGGGGACCGCTGCATCGCATGGGGACTGATCCGGCTGCCGTCAGTGCTTTGCCGCAAAGCTTTGCGGACTGTGTTTATGCATTTGATCATTTGCCGAACTATCAGCTGGCAACCTTGTCCTTATTACGGACGATGAATCAAGAAAAGTACCACAATGCATTGAAAGAGTCGCAATTGCGCGAGCTGTCTGTTCCAATGACGTTAATCTGGGGAACGAATGATACCTTTGCGAATCCTGAACTCGGTCAAGAAATCGCCGCTGTCGTGCAACATGGTGAACTGTTAACCGTGAATGGGGCAGGACATGAACCGTGGATTGACGATCCCAAAAAAGTTGGCACCATTGTCCGACTTCGGCTAAAAGAAAACCATTTACGTGCTGCCGTGTCCCAAACACCGGCTAATGAGTGGTAAGTTCAACCGAATTTTGTAAAAAAGCTATTGTGTATTCTCAACTTTAGCTTTTTTATTTTGCCATTTTTGACAACGAAAACCAGAAAAAAGTCGAGATTTTTTTTTGCATAGTTAGGCTTTTTTCGGTAACCCTTAAACCCCTTAACCATATTATCTGAGACCGTATTCATTCTGATACATCAATATTCTCAAAAGATAATAAACGCAAAAAAGGTTTGACAATCAAAGCAGTTCTGCATATGCTTTGAACATTCAACTAGTTTAGTTGAGAGCGTGAGCTGGCCCGGTTAGAAATCGGAGTGTAAGTGGGCCTGAACGTGATGGCCGCACTTTGGCCATTGCGTGCAGGGTCCTTACACGTAGATTTCTGGGTCAGCGAACGCGTTTTGAAAAAAGCTGGCCCGGTTAGAAATCGGAGTGTAAGTGGGCCTGAACGTGATGGCCGCACTTTGGCCATTGCGTGCAGGGTCCTTACACGTAGATTTCTGGGTCAGCGAACGCGTTTTGAAAAAAGCTGGCCCGGTTTTTCCGGGCTGGCGACCGTGTTTAAAAAGAAAGCGTGAGCCGGCAACGTTTAGGCCGGCAATCGCGTTTGAAAAGAGGAGGCGAAGCTATGACAACTTTAAATACCTCAACCATTCAGGCATTAATTCCGAATCGATATCCATTGTTTTATATCGATCATGTGAGTGAGTTAGTGCCTGATGAATCGCTGGTGGCTGAGAAGTATGTCAGTGTTGCGGAGGATCATTTGGTCGGCTATCTACCAGATGAACTAACGATGCCGCCAACACTGATTATTGAAACACTAGCGCAAGCGGCATCCATTTTGATTTTAAAATCGCCAAAGTTTGCTGGCAAAACAGCTTATCTAGGCAGTATCAGTAAAGCTGATTTTTCAGCACAAGTTCCAACCGGCAGTGTACTAACACTGGCGATCAAAATGGTTAAGGTTCGAGAGAATATGGGGGTCGTTGCGACGACTGCCAGTATCGGAGATGAATTGGTTTGCCACGCAGAATTGCATTTCGTGGTAGAAGCCAATGCTTAGTTCACTTGACAGGCTATTTTTTTCAACTGATACTTTGAATATCAAATCAGTTGTCAATGGAGGCACACCTATGTCCCAAAAGCCAAGCGTCAAGCGGATCAATGATAAATTGATCAGAGTTTATACCGATATTTTACGAATGGAAGAAGAAGAACTGCGTAAAAGTCAGTTCCGCGATTTAGGCATCAAGGAAATGCATACGATCGATGCGATCGGCATTCATGCGACACCGAGTTCAAGCGATGTTGCTAAACGACTGCATGTCACCCAAGGCACTTTGAGCGTTGCCATCAACAATTTAGCGCGTAAAGGTTATGTCGAGCGGTTGCATCTTGAGTCGGATAAACGCGTTGTGAATTTACGGCTCAGTCGCAAAGGTCGCTTGATGTATCGTGCCCATCTTGCCTTTCATCAAAAAATGGTTGCGAGTTTCGTCAAAGGATTTACCGAGCCACAGATCGAATTGATCGAGCGGGCACTGGATAATCTGAATGAATTTATTGACGAATATCGTCATTAGAAAGAAGGACCCGCTTTGGAGATTCTGGCCAGTGCCTATTCGGTACCTGCCACGCGGATTGAGAATGATCAATTGCGCCAGTACATGGATACGTCCGATGATTGGATCAAGGAACGCACCGGGATTAAAGCGCGCCATGTCGTCACCAATCAAAAAAATTTTGATTTAGCTTACGATGTTGCTCAGCAGTTATTGGCCAAAGCGCAGGTCGCGGCTGACCAACTTGATTTTATTATTGTGGCAACCATGAGTCCGGATTATGCGACGCCGGCTGAGGCTAATCGGTTGCAGGCGGCCTTGCAGGCAGACCATGCCTTTGCTTTTAACATCAATGTTGCCTGTGCCGGCTTTGAATATGCATTACATGTTGCGGATCGCCTGATGACGAGTCCAACGGTTCATCAAGGAATTGTGATCGGCAGCGAGGTACTTTCTCGGCTTGTCGATTGGCATGATCGGCGAACGGCCGTATTGTTTGCTGATGGTGCTGGCGGGGTTTTGATCAATGATCAAGGTTTCCCGGTTCAGGCCGTGGATCTTAAAAGTTTCGGCGATACTGAGATGGCTTTGGTTGCTGGTGAACAGACGAATCACAGTCCGTTTGCCGAAGCACCCTCAGCTAAGCCGTCCCCATTTTTCAAAATGAATGGGCGAGCGGTTTATCAATTCGCCATTTCCGAAGTGCCACGCTCAATCAATCGGGCACTGACACAGGCAGCCGTTGCGGTTGATGACGTTGATTGGTATCTCTTACACCAAGCCAATGCCAGAATTGTGCAATCAGTCACCAAAAAGCTGAAAGCAGATCCTGCCAAGTTCCCAATCAATATTGATGAGCATGGCAACACCAGTGCAGCCAGTGTGCCGATCTTGTTGGCACAATTAGCTGAAGACGGTCGCTTACAACGCGGTCAGCGGCTGGTACTCAGCGGTTTTGGCGGCGGTTTATCCGTTGGCTCGTTGATCGTCACTTATTAACAGTATGTTTGAGTCTGATGCGCTCGCAGTCGCAGAAGCCCGCTTATGGGTCCGCTTCTGCTGGCGCTTACAAAATAGTTAACTTTAAAGGAGAACATTAAACATGACAAACGAAGAAGTATTGCCTAAGGTACAAAACATTATCGCTGACCAATTGGATAAGAAGCCGGAAGAAGTTCAACTGACAACCAACTTTAAGAACGATTTGGATGCCGACAGTTTGGACATTTTCGAAATCATCAACGAAATCGAAGACGAATTCGACGTTAAGATTGATACCGATGAAAGCATTGAAACGGTGGCTGATCTTGTTAACTTCATCACCGAAAAGGCTGAAGCTTAAGACAACTTGAAGGGAGTGGGCCAATGAGTCCATTAATGGAACGCTTGGGCGTTAAATATCCGCTTTTTCAAGGCGGCATGGCGTGGGTCGCTGACGGCAAGCTCGCCGCATCAGTTTCTGAAGCTGGCGGCTTGGGCATCATTGGTTCTGGTCATGCCCCAGCTTCTTGGGTCAAAGAGCAAATTGATATTGCCAAGTCACTGACTGACAAGGCATTTGGTGTGAATGTCATGCTACTTTCACCATTTGTCGAACAAGTCATTGACGTGATCGTTGACGCTAAGGTTGCGCTTGTGACGACTGGTGCCGGTGATCCAAGCCGCTACTTAGAACGGTTGCAGCAAAATGGCACGATTGTGATGCCGGTTGTACCGTCTGTCGCCATGGCAAAACGGATGGCAAAAGACGGTGTCGACGGCGTTATCGCTGAAGGCATGGAATCTGGCGGTCATATTGGTAGCATTACCACGATGGCCCTAGTGCCACAAGTTGTCGATGCGGTTGATATTCCCGTCGTTGCAGCTGGCGGTATTGCTGACGGTCGTGGTGTGGCGGCTGCCTTGAGTTTGGGAGCCATCGGTGTTCAGATGGGGACGCGTTTTCTGACGTCAACGTCTAGCCGAATCCACCAGAACTACAAGGACGCCGTCATTAAAGCCAAGGACGTTGATACGCTGGTAACCGGCCTGTATGTCGGTCATGCTGCCCGCGTTTTGAAGAACCCAATGAGCCGGAATTTCCTGAAACTTGAAAAGAAAATTGCCCTTTCTGACACGACCGATTTTTCGGCAGTTGAAGAACTTGGTAATGGCAGTTTGCGTAAAGCCGTCCTTGAAGGCGATCGTGAACATGGTTCCTTCATGGCTGGTGAGATTGCCGGCTTAGTTAAGCGTGAAGAAAGCAGCGAAGACATTGTTGAGGACGTGATGCGTCAGGCCAAAGAAATTTTGGCTGGCTCAAAAATGGCGGCCTTATTGACAGGTCAAGTCGATGTGCGGGCACAGGCTTAACGGCAAACGTCCGCATTGAAACGAGGAGGTACTTGCTTGCGTTTTGCATATGTGTTTAATGGCCAAGGTGCCGAGGTCCCCGGAATGGGGATTGATTTTTACCAGAATACTTTGATATTCAAAGAGATTATTGACCGCGCTGATGCAGTTTTGGACTTCGATCTGCCGCAGTTTTTGGCGACTGGCGATTTTGCTGCTCATCCGGATGCTTTGCAACCGGCTTTAGTTGCGTACAGCGTGGCCATGCATGAAGTAGCAGCCGCGGCATTGCCCGATGAAACCGCACTTGCTGGCTTAAGTCTAGGAGAATACAGTGCCTTGATTGCTGGCGGCGGGATCAGTTTGGAAGATGGGTTGAAGCTGGTTGCTGCCCGCGGCAAGGCGATGGCCGCTGCTTGTCAGGCCCATCCAGGCAGCATGTTAGCCGTCATGACTGGCGATACTGCTGTGATTGTGGCTGCCTGTCAACAAGCGCCTGATGTTTGGCCAGCCAATTACAATGGCCCTAAACAGACCGTACTGGCCGGCAGCAAGGCTGGCTTGGCGCAGGTTGAAGCGTGGTTGTCAGATCAAGGCGTTCGCACTGTGCCACTGAAAGTTGCTGGCGGATTTCATAGTCCGTTAATGGCTGATGCGCAGCCACCATTGCGTGCTGCCCTTGACCAAGTACATGTCTTTGATCCTGCTACACCGGTCATCAGTACCACGGCTCTTGAGCCCTTCTCGGCTGAAAACATGCGGTCAATTTTGGCGGCCCAGGTGGCTGAACCGACTAAGTTTGCTGATGTGGTGCGGCAACTGAAGGCTGCTGGTATTGACACGGTCATTGAACTGGGACCAAAACCAGTGCTTAGCAAAATGATTAAGCGCATTGATCGCGGTATGACCACATACTTGATCAGTAACGCAGCGAGCCTTAATGCAGTCATTGACTTGAATAACGGAGTGAAGGCAGATTGAAATTAACTGATAAAACCGCGATCATCACTGGTGCTTCACGAGGCATCGGCGAAGCGATCGCCCGAAACTTTGCTGAAGCGGGCGCAAATCTTGTTTTAAACGCTCGCCACGAATTTCCCACTGAGTTGATCAAAGAGCTTGAAGCCTTTGGTCATGGCGTCGTCACTGTCCTTGGCAGTGTTGACGATCCAGCAACCGGTCAGCAGCTGGTGGCAACCGCTCTGGACAAGTTTGGCAGTGCCGATATTTTAGTCAACAATGCGGGAATCACCAGTGACATGTTGGCCATGCGGATGAAACCGGAAGATTTTGCCCGGGTTGTCAGCGTCAACTTAGATGGGACTTTCTATGTGAGTCAGCCAGTATTCAAAAAAATGCTGAAGGCACGCACTGGTGTCATTATCAATCTTGCCAGTGTAGTGGGGTTGACCGGGAACATCGGTCAAGCCAATTATGCAGCTAGTAAAGCGGGCATCATTGGTCTGACCAAAACATTAGCACGAGAAGGTGCCATGCGTGGCGTGCGAGTCAATGCGATCGCACCTGGCATGATTGCTACCGATATGACCGCAGCGCTGAGTCAGGCTAGTCAGGATCAGATTTTGGCGGAGATTCCGTTAAAGCGATTCGGTCAACCTGAGGAAATTGCGCATGCGGCCCGTTTTCTGGTCGAAAATGCCTACATAACCGGGCAAACATTAACTGTTGCTGGTGGATTAGGCTAAGTACATGAACGGAGGAATGACATTGCAACGAGTAGTCGTAACCGGAATGGGTACTGTGAATCCGCTGGGTCATTCAGTTGCCGAAACAGTGGCAACGATGGATGCTGGCAAGATTGGTATTCGGCCAATCACTAAGTTTGATGCCGAGAAGACCGGGATCACAGTCGCTGGTGAGGTCGAAGGTTTTAAACCTGAAGTGCGAATGGAAAAACGGCTGAGCAAACGGCTGGATCTTTTCACGCAATATGGCCTTTACAGTGCAATCGAGGCATATGAACAGTCAGGTTTAACTAAAGATGATGTTGATTCTGAACGAATGGCTGTCATTTTTGGCTCAGGTATTGGTGGCTTGACAACCATTCAGGAACAAGTCACAAAAATGAATGCCAAAGGCCCTGATCGAGTAAGTCCACTGTTTGTGCCTGAAGCGATTAGCAACATGGTCGCCGGGACAATTTCTCAGTACTTTGGCGCGCACGGACCGAGCTATGTCGTTGTGACTGCGTGTGCTTCAGCCACGAATGCCATTGGCGAAGCAGCCATGCGGATTCAAAGTGGTAAAGCCGATGTTGTGATTACAGGTGGTGCCGAGGCTTCTGTTAACGAAATCGGTATTGCTGGTTTTGCAGCCCTGTCTGCCTTATCCAAGGCTGCCGATCCGGCCAAAGCAAGTTTGCCATTTGCGGCTGATCGCAGCGGTTTTGTCCTCGGCGAAGGTGGCGGTGCGATTATCTTGGAAAGCCTCGAACATGCGCAACAACGCGGTGCCAACATTTTAGGCGAAGTTGTTGGTTATGGTGCTACGAGCGATGCTTACCATATGACGGCGCCTGATCCAAGCGGCCATCAAGCGGCACGGGCAATGGAACTGGCGATTGAAGAAGCTGGGATTGCGCCAAGTGATGTCGGCTATATCAATGCACATGGCACGGCGACCAAGGCTAATGATGCCATGGAAAGCAAGGCGATCCACGATCTTTTCGGGGACGATGTTTTGGTGAGTTCCACCAAGGCTTTGACTGGTCATTTACTGGGTGCGGCTGGTGCGATTGAAGCGATCATGACGATTAGTGCGTTGCACGAAGGTAAATTGCCGATCAATGTCGGTGATGATGAGCAAGATCCTGAATGCCCAGTCACCTTGGTGGATGCCGCTAATCGCGATGTCGAAGTTGACTATGCACTCAGCAATTCCTTTGGTTTCGGCGGGCATAATGCGGTCTTGGCCTTCAAAAGGTGGTGAGCATCATGGACACCGAAATGATTGAAGTCCTGATCAAACAGTTGGAGCAAAGTTCTTTGCATGAATTAGAGCTGACGCTTGGCAACGATTCTTTACATCTGGTCAAAGCAAGTGCGGCTCCGGCGCCAATTGTTAATACTCAGGCAACAGTGCCTAGTCAACCGGTAACGCCGGAAACGGCGGTGCCAGCTGAACCAGAAGCTGGCACCGCGATTAAGGCGCCATTGGTCGGTATTGTCTATCTTTCCCCTAAACCTGACGCTGATCCGTACTTTGAAGTCGGCGCGCACGTTAACAAAGGCGATGTGGTCTGCATCATTGAGTCGATGAAAATGATGAACGAAATCAAAAGCACCGTCAGCGGCACACTCAAGGCGATTAACGTCGACAATGAAAGCCTCGTTGAATATGATCAGGCATTAGTCACAATTGAAGAAGACAGAGCGTGAGTAGGAGCGTTTAGAAATCGGTGTGTACGCGGGCCTGAACCTGATGGCATTGCGTTCAGGGCTCTTATACGTAGGTTTCTAGGCTGGAGAGCGCGTTTAAAAGGAGGGCATTATGCTCGAAACCAAGAAAACACTTGAAGCACAAGAAATTCAGGCCATTTTGCCGCATCGCTATCCGATGTTAATGGTCGACCGGGTCTTGGATCTTAAACCCGGTGAATCCGTAGTGGCACAAAAGAATGTTTCAATTAACGAACAGATTTTTCAGGGACACTTTCCTGGTAATCCAATTTTCCCTGGTGTGTTGCAGATTGAAGCCATGGCGCAGGCTGGCGCGATTGCATTGCTTTCGATGCCGGACTTCAAAGGAAAGACAGCCTACCTTGGCGGCATTAAGAAGGCCAAGTTCCGCCACATGGTGCGTCCAGGCGACGTGCTGCGGATTGAAGTGACCTTGGAGAAACTGATTGACAATGCAGGTTTGGGCAAAGGCAAAATTTATGTTGGCGAAAACATGGCCAGCAGTGCGGATTTAGTTTTTGCTATTGGCTGAAACTGCCATTGAAACCAGATTTGTGTGAGGAAGTGGAACTTTGTTCAAAAAAGTACTCGTTGCCAACCGTGGCGAAATTGCGGTCCGGATTATCCAGACCTTGCGCGAAATGGGCATCACCTCTGTGGCGGTGTTCTCAAACGCTGATCGTCACAGCCTGCATGTCACCCTTGCAGATGAAGCCATCTGTATTGGCGGACCGCGGGCGGCCGACTCTTATCTGAATATGCGCAATGTTGTCAGTGCCGCTATTTTGAGCGGTGCCGAGGCAGTGCACCCCGGGTTCGGCTTCTTATCGGAAAATGCCGAGTTTGCGAAACTCGTAACCGATGCCGGATTGGCCTTTATCGGGCCAAAACCGACTGCCATTGATCAAATGGGCGACAAAGCCGTTGCTCGACAAACAATGATTGACTTAGGCGTACCCGTGATTCCAGGCAGTCATCCTTTACAGGACGTTGAAACCGCGCTGGCAGCAGGGGAGGCCATCGGTTATCCATTGATGCTCAAGGCCAGCGCAGGCGGAGGCGGCAAAGGTATTCGCAAATTAACGGATGCTGCTGCATTGAAAGCTGAATTCGCGGGGGCCCAAGCAGAGGCTCAAGCGGCGTTTAGCGATCCGACGATGTATCTTGAAAAAGTCATTGTCCCTGCCAAACACGTCGAAGTTCAGGTTTTACGCGACATGCACGGGCATACCAGTGTTTTCCCAGAACGAGATTGCAGCTTGCAACGTCACAGTCAAAAGATGGTCGAAGAAAGTCCATGTCCAGTCTTGACGTCACCTGAACGCAGAAAGTTACTTCACCTCGCTGCGACCATTGCTGAAGGAGTCGATTATCTCAATGCTGGTACCATTGAGTTCTTGATGGATCAGCAGCATCATTTTTATTTCATGGAAATGAATACGCGTATTCAGGTCGAGCATCCAATTACAGAAATGGTGACCGGTGTTGATTTGGTCCAAGCTCAACTACGAGTTGCAGCTGGCGATGAAGTGGCATTAACGACACCTGAACCATCAGGGGTTGCGATCGAATGCCGGTTAAACGCGGAAGATCCTTATCATGATTTTCGACCAGACGTTGGCACCCTTGAACAACTGCGCTTTCCAACCGGCGGCATGGGGCTGCGGGTTGACACCGGCGTTGCGCCTGGCGATAAGATCAGCCCCTATTATGATGCCATGATTGCTAAACTCATTGTCCATGGGCGAACCCGTGACGAGGCCTTAGCGAAAATGCATCGTGCACTGATTGAATTGCATGTGGAAGGTGTCAAAACCAACCGGGATTTTGCTCTGGCCTTATTCCAAGCACCGACTGTTCTGGCCGGCAAAGCCGATACCGCCTATCTCAATCGCGACTTTTTACCAAAATGGCAGAGCGCGAACCAGCCCGGTTAGAAACCGGAGTGTAAGCGGCCTTGGGCGTGATGGCCGGTTTTGGGCCATTGCGACCAAGGTCCTTACATGCAGGTTTCTGGGCTGGAGAGCGCGTTTAAGCAGAGCGTGAGCAGGCCCGTTTAGAAACCGGAGCATAAGTGGCCTCAAGCCTAAATAAATGGCTGGGCTTTGGCCATTTAGGCTTGAGGTCCTTATGTGCAGGTTTCTGGGGTGGTGAACGCGTTTTGAAAGGAAGGATACTGCATGTCACAACCACAACTGACCCAAGAAGCACTTGCTCGTGAGGCAGCCTTACCCGAAAACTTGTGGATTCAATGTCCGTATTGTAAGCAAGGCAGCTATCGTGAGAGTTTGGGCAATGCTCAAGTTTGCCCGCACTGCCACTACGGCTTTCGAATCACTGCTAAAAAACGACTGTCCCTTATCGCGACAGCAACAGAAGAATGGGATGCCGATCTGGTGACGTCGGACCCGCTGGATTTCCCGGGATATACCGAGAAATTGGCAGCAGGCCAGGCTGCTACTGGTTTGAAAGACAGTGTGTGGACAGGTCAGGCGACGATTGGTGGTCAAAACTGTGCGCTTGGTATCATGGATCCACAGTTCATGATGGGTTCACTTGGCACTGTGACTGGCGAACGGTTGACTCGGTTATTTGAAAAAGCAACCAGCGCCAATTTAGCAGTTGTTCTTTTCTGTGCTAGCGGTGGTGCGCGGATGCAGGAAGGTATTCATTCGCTGATGCAAATGGCCAAAGTAAGTGCCGCAGTTAAAGCGCACAGCAATGCAGGCTTGTTATTCATCAGTGTATTGACCGATCCAACGATGGGCGGCGTAACCGCGAGTTTTGCGATGCAAGGCGACATCACGTTGGCAGAACCACACAGTTTGATTGGTTTTGCAGGTCGGCGGGTGATTGAACAAACGATTAACCAAAAGCTGCCGCAAAACTTTCAGCGAGCAGAAACCCTTTTGCAAAGCGGTTTTATTGATGCAGTGGTACAGCGGCAGGATCAGCCTAGTTATTTAGGGGATTTGTTGGCGTTGCATACAGCCTGAGCAGTGACATTTGATGAGGCATGGTGACGCGACGCTAGACGGATTGATTGCCATCTTGGATCAATTTGCCTAGCGTTCTTCATATCACGCGTAGCCGTCTGACAAACACATTGACAGGCATACAGTTGCAGCAATAAGGGAGGCTTTCAAGCATGACGGATAAAGAAACGCTAGCGTATGAGACAGTTCTAGCAGCCAGAGCACCACGACCATATCGCACGCGGGAACTGATTAACGGGTTGGTGACAAACTTTCATGAATTTCACGGTGATCGCTCAAGTCACGATGATCCGGCTGTCATTGGCGGCATTGGCTGGCTTGATCAGCAAGCCGTGACCGTGATTGCAACGGATAAAGGGCAAGACCTAACGGAGCGATTGCAGACGCATTTTGGCAGTCCTGAGCCTTGGGGTTATCGTAAGGCGCTACGGTTAATGAAGCAGGCAGCCAAGTTTCATCGACCGATTGTCACGCTCATTAACACCCCCGGCGCATATCCTGGCAAAGAGGCGGAGGCCAATGGCCAAGGCGCCGCTATTGCTGATTTGTTATACACCTGTGCTGATCTCCCAACGCCGATTCTTGCGATTTTGATCGGTGAAGGCGGGTCAGGCGGTGCCTTGGCTTTGGCGTTTGGGGATGAGGTCTGGATGACGGACAAGAGCATGTATAGCATTCTATCCCCAGAAGGTTTTGCGGCTATTTTGTGGAAGGATGCCAGCCGTGCTAAAGAGGCGGCCGCGGTCATGCAACTGACCCCGCAAGATTTATTGGCTAAAGCGGTCTGTGATCGCATTATTCCGGATACCGGTACGACTTTCGCGACGACGTTGAAGGCAGCAATCAAGCCCAAGCTCGCAGAATTAGTTGCTACTGATCCGCAGGCACTGATTGCCAAGCGACAGCAGCGTTTTCGAAAATTTTAAATGAAAACGGCTACACACCGTCCATTTTCACGGCGGTGTTTTTTCTTTGGTTAAAAAGCCGTATAATTCTTCTTGTAACTTCTCAAAACGGAGGCCATCATGCTTGAAAAAAAGTTTTATCATACCATGTTCAGTCACTCTTTCAATATTCCGGTTCGCGTGGACTACTGGGATCATACGGAAGAAACGTATGGTACAGGTGAGCCAACGATCACGATTAAAATGAAAAAGGCCATTCCGGTCCGTGATTTGCTGAAAAATGCATCGTTGGCACTGGGTGAGGCTTATATGCGTGGCGACATTGAAGTGCTTGGCGGCACACGGCCATTGCAACAATTAATCGCGGCGGCTTATGCGAATGCGGGCAGTTTTATGCGCAACAAGAAACTCATGCGCTTTCTCCCGAAGCAAAGTCATACCGAACATAAGTCAAAAGAAGACATTCATTCTCACTACGATCTTGGCAATGATTTTTATAAACTGTGGTTGGATCCGACTTTAACTTATTCCTGTGCCTACTTTGAGGACTGGAGTGACGATCTAGAAACCGCCCAATTAAATAAGATTGATCATATTTTGCGGAAACTTAATCCACAGCCGGGGCGGACATTGCTGGATATTGGCTGCGGCTGGGGTACGTTGATGTTACGCGCAGCTAAGACCTATCACTTGAAGGTCGTCGGCATCACCCTGAGCAAGGAACAGTTTAAACTGGTTTCGGATCGGATTGAATCAGAACATCTATCCGATGTTGCTGAGGTGCTGTATATGGATTATCGCGAACTGAATCGCGAGCCATTTGATTACATCACATCAGTTGGCATGTTTGAACATGTCGGCAAGGAAAATCTAGAAGGCTACTTTAAAGATGTCGCTAAGTTGCTAAAAGATGACGGTGTGGCATTGATTCACGGCATCACGCGACAACAAGGCGGCGCGGTAAACGCATGGATTAACAAATACATTTTCCCGGATGGTTATGTGCCCGGGATGGCGGAAAACCTTAATCACATTGTCGACGCTGGCATGCAAGTTGCAGATCTTGAACCACTGCGGCGTCATTATCAACGCACACTTGAGATTTGGGATACCAACTTCAATAATCATCGTAATCCGATTCAGCAAAAATTCGGCTACGAATTTACGCGGATGTGGGATGTTTATCTGCAGGCGGCCGCTGCCAGCTTTGAATCTGGCAACATTGACGTGATGCAGTATTTGATCAGCAAGGGGCCGTCTGGAAAAGATCTGCCGGCAACCCGTGCTTATATGTATGAATAGGGTCAACCGCGATAATTAAGCGGTGATCAAGATTAAAAAAGTGCCTGTTCAGGCACTTTTTCTTTATAAGGAGAAAGTTATTGACAAATCTATTAGTGATTGGTGCTACTGGCAATATCGGTCAACCGCTGATCCGCGACCTGCAAGATGATCCAGATGTTCACCTATTTGCTGGTGTGCACAATTCGGAGCATGCCAAACAGGCGTTAAACGGGCTGAAGGTTCAAGTACGCCGGTTTGACTTTCTCGATCCTGCCACTTTCGAGCAAGCCTTAGCTGACATCGACAAGGTCTTCTTCGTTCGGCCGCCACAATTGGCTAAGCCCAAAGAGGATATGTATCCTTTTCTCGATGCCTTGGTGGCTCGACATGTGAAGCAAGTTGTTTTTGTGTCACTACTTGGGGTGGCGCATAATCCAATGACGCCGCATCATCAAATCGAAAAACGGATTGTTGAACTTGGTTTGCCTTATACTTTCATTCGTCCAAGTTTCTTTATGCAAAATTTGAATACCACCCACCAAGCTGATATCGTCGGCCATCGCGATCTGTTTGTGCCTGCTGGGCATGCTCGCACTAGTTTCATTGATACCCGTGATATCGGCGCGACTGCTGCGGTTGTCCTGCGCGATCCGGCATATATTGGCCAAAAGCTCGATATTACCGGCGCCCAAGCGCTCACCTACGCCGATGCTGCCCAGATCATGACGATGGAACTCGGTGTGCCGATCACCTATAGCAAGCCGAGTTTGTGGCGTTTTCGCAAGGTCATGCTGCAACGCGGGCTACCGAAGAACTATGTCAATGTCATGGTGATGCTTTACTTGATCACCCAGTTAGGTAACGCCAAAACGGTTACGACAACATTGCCAAATGTGCTCGGGCGCCCAGCAATCAGCTTCGAGCAATATGTCCATGATTATCGGGCAGAATTTCTACCTAAACCGCTGTCGTGAGCAGATGATTTTAATCAACAGACTTAACATAAAGACCCATTTACCATCACAAAAATTTCACACATCGCTTGTAGTATTAACAACATAGAAATGAGCCACCCACTCATTCCTTCCCCAACCCAACTTTTTCATTTTTACTCCTCCAAAGTAAAAAATCGCTGATCGGCCACCCTCCGATCGGCCAATCAAAAATCCGCGGCCTAAGCTGCGGATTTTTTGCATCAAGTTTGTTTGTTGCGGATCGCTTTTCAGGATCTATCTTGGGCAGCGATTTATCCGCTAGCCTGAACTGGTTCCGCGGCGATGGGCTCAGTGGCGGGATTTTCCTAAAGCAGGTGGGTTGCCTGCTTTAGGAGAAGGCCGAGTTTTGAGCCAGCGTGCCGGATTTGCCCGTTGGCTCAAAGTCCGTGCCCACCACGCTAGCTTCGTGGTCACCATCCCGAATCACTGCGGCGCCACCCCGTCCTTTCGGTGGTCAACCAGCTCTCCCGAAAATGATTGCATCAAGATTTCAGAAACCTGTTTTTCTGTCTTCATTGACATTGCCCCTAACTCATATATGATGGGGGTAACATTTCAAACAAGGTGGTAAGTTCATGAAAGAAGCAACTTGGAGTACGGCGGCGCGGTATCAGCCGTATTCGTCCTGGGCGCCTGATTATATTATGAAGTTGAAGGCTCAGGTTGCTGCGAGTAAATGGCGGACAAAGACGCATGTTCAACCAGATACTGGTTTAATCAATGACCCGTGCAGCTTGAACTTTTTCAACAACAAATGGCACCTTTATTATCAACAATTTCCGTTTGGCCCGGTCCATGGCCTGAAGTCGTGGGCGCATGCGGTGTCGAAGGATTTGTTTAACTGGCGCCGGGTGCCAGGCGATCTATTGCCGGATAACGAGTATGACTCGCATGGGGCTTACACAGGATCAGCGTTGGTGACACACGGCACGTTGCGCTTGATGTATACCGGCAATGCGCGGGATGATCAGTGGCATCGGCATAGCACCCAGCTAGGGGCCGTTCTCGGCGCTGATGGCCGGTTGTTCAAGGATCCGAAGCCATTAATCCTAACACCGCCTACTGGTTACACGCAGGAGTTCCGCGATCCATTTTTGTTTAACTATGAAGGCCAGACCTATGTCCTGATTGGCGGCCAGCGTCCAGATCACACCGGCGCCATTCTGCTTTATGCCAAGCAGACCGACAAGAGCTGGCGGTTTGTGGCACCGCTAAGTATTCCTGATGAATTTTGCGGCTACATGGTTGAGTGCCCGAACATCACGTTCATCAATGGCAAAGTGGTCTTAGTATACTGTCCACAAGGTCTCGATCAGGACTTTTTCGAATATGAAAATGTCTATCCGAATATTGCCCTCGTGGCTGATAGTTTTGATCCGGCAACTGGTAACTTAACCCACCAGCGGCTGCAAAACATTGACAAGGGTTTTGACTTTTATGCGACTCGTCTGGCGAATACAGATGATGATGGCACCTTGGCGATTTCATGGCTCGGCTTGCCAGATACCACCTACCCAACAGATGATGATGGTTGGGCCGGGGTCTTGAGTTATGTGCGCCAATTGACGCTGCGTGATGATCACGTTTGCCTCTATCCGCACCCGGCTATCAAAAGTCTGCGGGAGACGGCGGTGGAAGATCTACCGGTCATTCAGCAGCATGATGATGAGTGGACCGTTACCAACTTGGAAGGCGCCTTTGAACTAGCCTTCACGCTTGCGGCAGGTCAAAAGACAACGATTCATCTGCCTGATGGGGACCATGATCAGTTGCTGATTCATCTCGACTCTGATAGCGGGCAGGGGATGATTCAGCGCGAGAATCGCAATAATGGCGGCAGTTTGCGCCAGTTCGGCTTTCCAGCTGGAAAAACAGTTGAAATCCGCTTGTTCATTGATGTATCTGTGTTCGAATTATTCATTGACCAAGGCTACCGCGTTGTCTCCGGTCGCTTCTTTGGCAATGAAGCACCAACCGCGGCACGCATTACCCCACCGTCAGCGGCCAGTGATGTTGTGTCATGGAATCTTAAAAAGGATAATGGCGGTCTTTGATCGCAAGCCTTACGTTGTGGCGACACGGCGTAAGGCTTTTTTAGACTGGGACGCAAAAAATCTTTTTAGTCAATGCTTGACAATTTTTGAAAGCGCTGTATACTCGTCTATGAAATCGATTCCATATAAAAGGAGATGCAAGGAATGGCGACGATTAGTGAAATTGCTAAAGCAGCAGGGGTTGGCGTGACCACGGTTTCGCGCTATCTGAATCATCATCCCTACATCTCCGCTGAAAAGCGTACGCGGATCGAAAAAGCAATTCATCAGTTGGGCTATACGCCGAGTGCGGCCGCCACATCATTGCGCGCTCAAGCCACTGGCAACATCGGGGTTCTGGTATCCCGCGTGACCAATCCGTTTTTTGCTGGCTTGTTCGATGCGATTGAACGGGAACTACATGCCCACGGTTACCAAGTGATGATTACCCAGACATATGATGATCCCGAGGCCGAAGAACGGTTTCTCAAGCAACTGAAAAGTCGCGAATTGGACGGCGTCATTTTAGCTTCAGTTGAAGCCCCTGATCGAGTTATGGCAGTTGCGAAGGCCTTTCCGGGGCGGGTTGTGGTTGTGAATGCCGATGCCCAGATCCCCGGGGCTACTTCGCTGGTATTGCCACATTATCAGGCGACCCGTGATGCACTCGACTATTTATTCAATCAAGGCCATCGCCGGTTTGCGTATGTCAGCGGTGGCACCATCAGCGGCGCCCACCATGGACAAAGCCGTACGCAAGCGTTTTTAGACTTTATGCAGGCACATCAGCTTTTAGTGGCGCAAGATTTACTGTTTGGTCAAATTCACACAGCCAAAGAAGGGCAGGCAGTTGGCAAGCAGCTCGCAAGCTTGGCGCCGAATGTGCGGCCGGATGCCGTGTTTACCAACTCGGACGAGGTCGCAGTCGGCGTGATTGACAGTCTGTTGGCTGCCGACGTGAAGGTACCTAATGACATCGCAGTTATGGGATATGACGATCAGCCGTTTGCGCCTTTTGCCAAAGTCCCGCTGACGACGGTGCATCAGCCTGTTGCTTCGATGGCAGCGGCGGCGACGCACGAGTTGTTAAAAGGGTTGGGCCGACAAGTCGCCCAAGACACGCAACCAACCTTGCACTTATCGTTGAAAATCAGGCAAAGCGCCTGAGTTTTATTTTTGCCTCATATGGAATCGATACCACATTCTCATACGACAGCATCAGCTAACTGGAGGATAAAGTCATGACGAACGAAACTAGCCGTACTTGGTGGCAACAAGAAATTTTCTATCAAATCTATCCGGCCTCATTCAAAGATAGCAATAATGACGGCATAGGCGATCTGCCTGGCATCACTGCCGAATTACCGAAGTTAAAAGAATTAGGCATTACCACGATTTGGTTGTCGCCGGTTTATAAGAGCCCCATGGTTGACAATGGTTATGACATTGCCGACTATCAGGCGATTGATCCGCGCTTTGGGACCATGACTGACTTTGATCAGCTCATGGCAACTGCCAAAGATCTCGGTATCAAAGTGGTAATGGATTTGGTGGTCAACCATACGTCCGATCAGCACCGGTGGTTTCAAGCGGCGCTCAAGGATCCGGCCTCACCATATCGGGACTTTTATATTTTCCGCCAGGGTCATGATGGTCAGCCGCCGAACAACTGGCGCTCAAACTTCGGCGCTGGCTCGTCATGGACAGCGGTTCCCGGAGAGCCCAACACCTATTATCACCACGTCTTTTCCCCACAACAACCGGACCTGAATTGGGAAAATCCGAAGTTGCGGCAAGCCATTTATAGCATGATCAACTGGTGGCTAGCCAAAGGCCTCGCCGGATTCCGGGTCGACGCCATTACGTTTATCAAAAAGGATCAGGATTTTGCTTCTATCACGCCAGATGGCAGCGATGGGTTAGGCAAGGTTAAGCGCAAAACGGAAAATCGACCGGGTCTGGATCAATTTCTCAAAGAGTTGAACACTGCCACCTTTAAACCAGCCAATGCCGTCACGATCGGCGAAGCGTCCGGCGTTGCATACGATCAACTCGGTGACTTCATTGGCGAAAACGGCTACTTCTCAATGATTTTTGATTTTCATTACGCCGACATTGACGTCGCTTCCGGGTCTGAGTGGTTCAAGCAAACCAACTGGACGCCGAAAATGCTTGGCGAGGCGATTGCCAAAAGCCAGCTGGCGATTCAAAAAGTTGGCTGGGGGGCTAATTTTCTTGAAAATCATGATCAACCGCGAAGCCTAAGCAAGTATATCCGTGAGCCGCAATATCGCAATGCGATTGGGGCAAAAGCCTTAGCACTGTTATACTTCGGTTTACGTGGCTGTCCGTTTATCTATCAAGGCCAAGAACTCGGCATGGTCAATGCGGTGCGAACCAACATTGATCAATTCAACGATCTTTCCGCGCATGACAACTATCGCCGTGCACTGGCAGAAGGTTACTCCGAAGCTGATGCCCTTGCTTGTGTCAACCGACGCTCACGTGACAATGCCCGTACGCCATACCCATGGGACGACAGCCAAAATGGCGGCTTCAACGCTGGTCATGAACCTTGGTTGCCACTGGCCAAGCAAGCTGCTGGCGTGAACTGGCAGGCAGAACACGATGATCCCAATTCGGTCTGGACGTTTTATCAAACGCTCTGCCGCCTGCGGAATGCATCACCATTGCGCGCCGATTTGATCGAAGGCGACTTTGCCCCGCTGGATGCACACAACGACAACGTGATTGCCTATGCCCGCGGGCAACATGTCCAAATTTTTGTGAATCTTAGCCCGAAGTCAGCTGCAGTTGACTTACCAGCTGGTCACGTTTGGCTGAACAATTACCCGGACGTTGGAACGAGCTTACAACCCTATCAAGTGATTCTTATTGAGGTGAAATGATCATGGCTAAAAACTATGAAGAAGAAGCAAAAGCAATTTTAAAGCTGGTTGGTGAAAATAACGTCGATTCCGTGACCCATTGCCAGACGCGACTGCGTTTTGTAGTGAAAGATCGGAAGGCAATTGATGACAAAGCCCTTGAGAAGTTGCCGGAAGTCAAAGGTGTTTTCTATGGCTCTGGCCAATATCAGGTCATTATCGGCACCGGCGTTGTCAACGATGTCTACGCGGCCATTGCTAAGCTTGGCACCGTGAATGCGATTTATGGTAAAGACGACGCCGACACTGCCGGTAAAACCAGCAACGAGCACAAGACAGTCGTACAGCGATTAATGGCGATGCTGTCAGGCATTTTCATTCCAATTATTCCTGTGATTGCTGCCACCGGTCTGTTCTTAGGGCTGAAAAGTGCAGCAACCAATGCGCAAGTATTAAAACTTTTCGGAGCGGTCCCAAGCGATATACCGGCTAGCCTGACATCGGTAATCTCGGTGCTCACCGATACCGTTTTTGCTTTCTTGCCCGCCTTGATCGTCTGGTCGACCTTCCGCTACTTCAAAGGCACACCGATCATTGGGATCGTCATTGGTTTAATGCTGGTTTCGCCAATTCTACCAAATGCGTATTCGGTTGCTGATGGCAGTGCCAAGGCCATTATGCTGTTTGGCTGGTTGCCAGTTGTTGGTAGTCAAGGCTCCGTGTTAACCGCCTTGGTCGCTGGGTTTATCGGGGCCAAACTTGAACTATTCTTCCGGCGTCACATGCCCAACGTTTTGGAACAGATTCTCACGCCATTTTTGACGATGCTCGTCACGTTCGCCATCATGATCATGGGCGTCGGTCCAATTGTCCACGCCATTGAAAGTGGCATGCTTGTCGGTGTTGAAGCCGTGATCCATCTGCCATTTGGAATCGGTGGGTTCCTGATCGGGGCTGCTTATCCACTGATGGTTCTCATCGGGATTCATCAGACCATGATCGCCATCGAAACTTCGCTGCTTGCTTCAACCGGTTTGAATCCGTTGATCACACTTGAAGCGATGTATGGCTTTGCCAACCTCGGCGTTGCCCTCGCCATTTTCTTACGGGCCCGTTCCAACAAGGCTAAAGCAACTTCAATGGGTGCCTTTACCTCACAACTATTCGGGGTTTCTGAACCAACGTTGTTTGGGGTCTTAATCCGTTACAACTTTCGGCCATTGATCGTCACCGTTTTGACATCCGGAATTGGTGCTGCGATTTTAAGCATGCTCAACGTCGCTGCTAACTCGTATGGCCTTGCAGTGGTGCCATCTTATCTGATGTACATCTATAACGGCCATGCGTTGTTGTGGTATACCATCGTGTCACTTGGGACCGTTGTCGCGGCCTTTGTCGCGACCAACGCGTTTGCGATCCCGAAGGAAGTGCTAACGCCAGATGGGGATGTCGAAACCGCCAATGCTGTGATCTCCTCAACTGTCAGCGACAACAAAGTCTATGCACCGGTTGGCGGTGAAACCGTTGCGTTGGATCAAGTCAGCGATCCCGTTTTCGCTTCAGGGATGATGGGTGAAGGCATGGCCATCAAGCCTGCCGAACCTGGCATCAACAAAGTTTACGCACCACAAGCCGGCACCTTATCCGTCGTCGCCGACACCGGCCACGCATACGGCCTAACGACAGATGATGGCATGGAAATCCTCGTTCACCTAGGCATCGATACCGTCAATCTCAAAGGTGCACCGTTTACAGTCGCCGTCAAAGCCGGTCAGCATGTCAACCAAGGCGACTTGCTCGGCACCTTTGATCAAGCAGCTATTAAAAAGGCTGGGCTAGACGCGACTACCATCGTGCTCATTACCAATAGCAAGTCTTATGCACAAATCGAGCCAGTGGCGGCTGATACCACGGTTCAGGCTGGGGCGGATTTGCTCGCGGTGCAGCGTGAAGATGTGAAGGTTGAATCGGTTGAACCGGCTTGATGTTGTTAAACAACGTTCAAATAAGCTGGTGGGAATCTCTAGGCTAAAGTTCTATGCTGTGCCAAACTGCGCAATCTCCGGCCAGATGGGGCTGGAACGCTGTGACGGCGCTTCGAGCCCAAAGACCGGTCTCGAAGTCGCCTAACAACATCAGCTCCACAGCCCGTCGCTGTGTTGTTTGCACGGCTGAGCCCCATCTGGCCTACGATTGCTCCGCTTTGGCACTGGGATCTTTAAAATTGATGCTAAATTACCTATGATAAGGCTAATAATTTTCCGCTATACATTGAGTGATGTCTCAACATGCGTAGCTAAAAATTGCCCCCAAATTGCCCCCAATTTTAAAAAATACCCCTAGTACCGACAGATGATTGAAGCGTCTGTTAGTACTTGGGGTATTTTCAATGCTAGATGGGAGCCAGAGTGACAAGTTGCCAACCTGTAGCGGCTTTCGACTAGTCGGTCTATTTTTTTTGCAAACATCCTTAGTTAACAAGGCTGCGAGAAGCTGAGTGCTAAATTAGTAGAGCGTGCCAAGAAACAACAGTGGATCATAGCTAGTCAGTGTTTACCTTGTCTGTGGTCACCGTCACGACAAACGTAGACTCGTCTTTTTGGTAAAGCCGGTGAATGTTTTGCAGTAGCAACATGATCCATGACATTGCGAGGGCAAAGGCAATCATCTCAAACGCTGTCAGTGACAAGTAGTGGACGAATTGGAAGAGGATTGCGGCGAAAATGATGATGCCGCCGATGATGTAACTGGTGCTTAGAAATTCGCGCGAAACGCCTGGCAACAGCCAACGAACTGCAATGATCATGCCGATAATGAAATAATTCAGGAACCAAGCACTTTGCGTATGCAAGATATGCATGAGGCCGCGATTGTTCGGGAAAAGGCCGACGCCCAGCAAGGCAATCGCCGCAACCGTCAACATGATCCGCATCGTGATCAACCGCCAATCATTTTTTCGATGCGCCATCAGTGGTACGAAGAGATAATCCACCAGCGCGATCCACAGCAAGGCCGACACAGCGATGGTGAGATTAAATTGCCACGCATTCAACGCCTTGTTCGTGCCAAGAAAACTGACGTTATGTTGCCACCACTGGCGCGAACTATTTGTCACAATCGCGCCAATGACGCCGCCAACGAAGGTCGATAGAAACAGGGTCGTGATGAAGGAGGTCGAAATCGACAAGGCCGAATAAATCATCAGGTAGTTCACAATACTGATAAACAGCAGGAATAACCCAGTCGCCGTATAAATATCAAAACTGACGCCTTCAAACATATAGCCAATCACCCAGAAAAACACTGATGTCACAAACGCGAGAATAATTGCAAAGGACAACAGCATCGTTGGAAAAATTCGCCAATAACGGCGCCGATGATCCCGCCCATGAATCTGGCGATGATTCTGAATGTAAGCAACCGCAAACGTAGCGATCCCACTCAACTCGCCCAGCACAATGACCATCTGGGCAATCGAGTTCTTTCCCGTCATTGGCACCTGCAAAATCTGGAAATAGATAAAGTAGACCAAAAACGCGATTCCAGCCAAAACCGTGGGAATCAGGAAGAACCGTAGCGAAATCGTCTGCGTCCCCGTATCCGTCCGTTTAGGCCGAATCACGGCTTCCTTATCTTTTAAAGTAACTTCAACTTGCTCGCCATCTTTAATATCAAGATCTTCCATGATGGCGTCTGGGATGACGACGTGATGTGTTTCTTTAGCCAATGTTTTAACACGCTCCAAAGTTGGTTTGATGTGATGTGTTCAGGAACTTACTGTAGCACATTTTGGAAAAAGGGTGTTGCCAACTTAAAGTACGGTCTAACTTTCGATTGTTAGGCAATGCCTATGATACAATCAATCTGAAGTTATGCGGTAAGGGAGACTCGCAGTCCGCCTATGGGCTGGCACAAAAGGGAGCTTTTATTTTCAAGATTGATTGAGCCTTTTTCTAAACGATAGGAGGTACGCGTCATGACAGAAGCAGACCACGAAATAAGATATGCAGAGTACATGAATATGATCAACATGACCTATTCTGAAGCAGTTGCCTATTTACTCAATAAATATGGACCGGTGAAAGACAACTATTTTAATGAAAAATCTTATCAGCGTTTTCTAAACGGTGAAATCAAGTCTATTAGCAAAGGCAAGTATGCCAGAACTTCAGAAGGACTCTATACGCACCATGTTGACGAGAATCGTGCAGAAAACCTGAGTGATCTAAGATTTATTCGACATTATCAATATCCGTTTAGTATGCATCGTAAAGACAGACTGGTATATGCGGATCTAATCGAACATCTTATTTTGCACGCCATTATTGCTAAAGAGACAGATGGACGCTTTGGTGAAAAAGGATATAGCGTTTTCTTAGCCCCAAATGTCGATCAATGGTTTATAAGTAAGAAGATGCCGGAACCTGAGTGGATGAAGGCAGTGTATCGGCGTTCGTTTCTGACTAAAGAAGAGGCAAAGAGACTTTTAGAGCAAATTGATAGTGGCCCACGAGCAAAAGTTGCTCGATATTACAGAATCTGAATGATTCTTACGCGGTGAAAAAGCAGTGTTACTTCATGATTAGCGTGAAGTGGCACTGCTTTTTGTTTACGTTTCTAAATGTAGTCAGATTTCGCTACAGAATTGTCCCGAAAACAAATGTAAACTCTAACACAATATTTGCTCTATTCGTTACTCAACTTCAATTTAGTCCGAATCGGTGACGAACGTATCCTGATTTTCTGTCAGAAGTACATATTAAATCAGTCAGTCAGTTGAGTCCCTCTGTATGGACGTTGCCCGTAATATGCTTCATAATGAAGAAGGTTATCTATACGCTGGAACGCAGCGTTAAGGTTCAAAAAGCATCTCGGTCTTGCGGGCTGCTTTGGATGAATATTAATACAGTTTTGAAGATGCGAATCAAGGAGTATGAATGGTTCGTCAGTGGCTTGCAGGATCTGAAGAAATACGACTAACGGGTTTTGCAATGACAACAGGAGGAGTCAAGAATGGGTGCAACACTTGAATCTACGTTTGAAAAACGATTAATCGAACAGTTAACGAGGGGCATTTCACAATGGACGTATCGTCCGGAGCTAAAGACAGAGGAGGATTTGTGGCGTAACTTTCGGCAGAAAATCGAACAAAATAATGTTGCTGTGTTGGACGGACATCCGCTAACAGAACAAGAGTTTCGTCAAATTCAGAATCAGCTTCAATTTGGTACGTTTTATGATGCCGCTAAGTGGTTGGCTGGCGAAAATGGTGTGGCCAAAGTTCAAGTGCAACGTGAAGATGCCACGCTGGGAACAGTTCGACTAGAAGTTGTTCGTCGGGAAGATGTAGCTGGTGGTACTTCTTCCTACGAGGTTGTTAATCAGATCGAAATGCCCAAAGTGTTTGCTGACTATCAGAACCGTCGGTTTGATGTTTCACTTTTGATCAATGGACTACCGTTAATTCATATCGAACTCAAGAATGCGGATCATTCATACATGGATGCTTTTCGTCAGATAAAAAAGTATCTGAGTGACGGTATGTTTAACGGCATCTATTCAGTTGTTCAAATGTTCGTTGTCAGTGACCCGTACCACACACGTTATATTGCGCCGGCTTCAGGCACCAAGATGAACGAGCGCTTCTTAACCAACTGGGTCGATGAGCATAATCAACCTGTAGAGACGCTTACTGATTTTACGGATCAGGTACTTTCAATTCCACAAGCACATAAAATGGTGACTCAGTATACCGTGATTGATTCGATTCGAAAGTCCTTAATTTTGCTGCGGCCTTATCAGATTCATGCGATTGAGCGAGTTCGTGAGGCGACAAAACACCAAGTGTCCGGATACGTCTGGCATACCACAGGCTCAGGAAAAACGCTTACAGCATACAAAGTAGCTCGAAATCTTTTACAAATTCCCAGTATTGATAAAACTATCTTTATTGTGGATCGAGTCGACCTAGACCAGCAAACTACAAGCTCTTTCATGGCTTACGCTGAAAACGATACGATTGATATTGATGAGACTGAACACGTTCGCGATCTTATTAAGAAGCTAAAAAGTACAGACCGCACTGTCATTGTCACAACGATTCAAAAGCTTAACTTTGTCATGCGTCGGTTCGCGGATAAGCAAGGCACACGAGACTATGAGCGATTGACAAAATTAAAGATTGCTTTTGTTGTTGACGAGTGTCATCGTGCTGTTACTTCGCGAAAACAGTGGGAGATTAACGGCTTTTTCCATCACGCGTTGTGGTGTGGCTTTACGGGAACTCCCATATTTGAGCAGAATGCACGCAAAGAAGAGGGGAACTTGCCCCGAACGACTGCGGAACAATATGGCGAACGACTGCATGAGTATACAGTTAAAGAAGCAATTCATGATGGTGCTGTCTTGGGCTTTCAAGTGGAGTATATAAATACGATTCGTGAAGATCAACTCACTGAGTTAATTGCGAAGCGCACAGGAGAGTCCCTTGCAGATGTGGCGAAGATGGATCCTGTTGAGATGGAAAAGAACCTGCTCTCTTCTGATTATTTGAACAAAAATCATATGTGGAAAGTGATAGAGGGGATCGTCAACCATTCACAAAAGAAGCTGGGCTTGTACAATGGCCGAGGCAATTCTTACACGGCTTTGTTGACAACTAGCTCCATTTCGCAAGCACAAAAATATTATGAATTGTTCAAAGAGTTACGTGCTGGTAAAGCGCCATTTACAATGAACAAGCGTACCTCAGAATTATTACCTGACTTTCCGAAAGTTGCTATCACTTATTCAGTCACTGAAAATGATCTCGATTCAACCCTGAATCAAGACGCGATGCGGAAGTCCATTAGTGACTATAACGAGATGTTTGGTACGAGTTACAGTCTTGAGAATATTAACTTATATAACGCTAATATCAATGATCGGTTAGCTCGTAAACAGGCCCGTTATCTGTCTCGTGAAGAGCAATTAGACCTCGTTATTGTGGTTGATCGATTATTGACTGGTTTTGATGCACCTTGCTTGTCTACCTTGTTTATTGATCGCAAGCCGATGCAGCTGCAAAATATCATTCAAGCCTTTTCTCGAACCAATCGTATCTTTGACAAGAATAAACAGTATGGACAGATTGTTGTCTATCAACTGCCGAATACCTTTGCAAAAGCAGTCGAAGATGCGTTAATCCTCTATTCAAATGGCGGCGAAAATGAAGTCCTTGCCCCTGAGTGGAAGGTAGCACACAACCGATTAAAGAAGGCAGCTTCAAGCTTGAAAAAGTTCAAGATTGATCCTTCTGGTCCACCTATCAGTGAATTGCCAGATGCGACCTTGAAGCAATTTGCCAAGGCATTTCAAGGCTTTGATAAGGGACTGGCTGCTGCGCAGGTTTATAGCGAATATGACTCAGACGAAATTCAAGATGAGATTGCTATCGATTCGCAAGACATCGAGGCGTATACGAGTGCGTATCAAAATGTCATTGACGAATTAAAGCGGCGTCGACAGACTGAAGGGCCGGAAGAAGACGATTTAGATATTGAGTATGAGTTGGAAACCGTACGTCAGGATACGATCAACTACGAGTACATCGTTAATCTCATCCAAGCCTATGTCAGCGATTCTCGCGATGATAAGCCTGCTGTTAGCCAAAAGCGGGTGGAAGAAATTTCGAATTACGTCGATAGATTGAAGAACAACAACGAGAAACTTGGCACGTTGATGGAAAGCCTATGGCGTAAAATTCAAGCTAATCCTAAAGAATTTCAAAATCAGAATGTCCAAACTTTGCTTCAGACAATGAAAAACGAAACAATCGAGCATTTGGTCAAGGATGTCGCGACGACATGGGGTGCTGATCCTGCAGAGGCGCTTTTCTACGCTGAAAATTTTGATCCTAAGAAAGAATCTAATCCCGGCGAAGAGAGCTTAAAACGTCATATGGATTATGAAATGTATAAGGAAAAAACTGAAAATCCGGTTAAGAAGATCTCGTACTGGCGCGAATTTAAAGATGCATACTCGAATCTTATTCGCGAAGAGATCTTGCCACTTAATCAGGACTAATTTGGAGGAACTTAACGATGGCTCAAATGACGTCACAGACACTGTACCAAGCACTTTGGAATTCTGCCGATATCTTACGATCAAAGATGGACGCCAGCGAATATAAGAATTACTTGCTAGGCTTAATTTTTTACAAGTATCTTTCTGATCGCATGGTGGTTTATGCTTCAGATCAATTGGAGGAGAAGACAACAGATCTGGATAAAGCCCAGCAAATTTACACGGATGCATACAATGATAAAGATTTGCATGATGATCTGATAAGTAATGTTTCCGATGAGTTTGGTTATCACATTCAGCCTGATCTGACTTTTACGGCTCTCATAGACAAAATCGATCATGGCACCTTTCAGCTTGAAGACCTTAGTCAGAGTTTTCGAGATATTGAACAATCCAGTGAATTCTTTTCCGGATTGTTCGAGGATGTTGATTTATATTCTCGAAAATTAGGGGCAACTCCACAGAAGCAGAATCAAGTCATCTCGGATGTCATGAAACAAATCTCGACGCTTGATCTGGTTGGTCAGAACACGAATGACATACTTGGGGATGCATATGAGTATCTGATCGGTCAATTTGCCTCTGATTCCGGCAAAAATGCTGGTGAGTTTTATACGCCGCAGTCGGTGTCACGTCTTATTACGCAAATCGCGATGCACGGTAAGGAAGATGTCCGTGGTTTCACGATTTATGATCCGACAATGGGATCAGGCTCACTGCTTCTAAATGCGCGTCGCTATTCGAACGAACGTCTGTCTATCAACTACTTTGGTCAGGAACTGAATACGTCAACGTATAATTTAGCGCGTATGAACATGATTCTTCACGGTGTGCCAATTAATAACCAGCATCTGCACAATGCTGACACCTTGGATCAAGACTGGCCAATTGAAGAACCAACAAACTTTGATGCCGTTGTGATGAACCCACCATACTCAGCGCATTGGCAGCCATCGAAGGGGACGGAAAACGATCCCCGGTTTGTCAGCTATGGACTTGCACCAAAATCTAAGGCTGACTTTGCCTTCTTACTCCATGGCTACTATCACTTAAAGGACACTGGGGTAATGTGTATCGTTTTGCCGCACGGTGTTCTTTTCCGTGGTGGTGCAGAGGGGCGTATTCGTAAAGCATTACTTGAAAACGGCGCGATCGACACGGTGATTGGTTTGCCTGCAAACATCTTCTTTAACACGAGCATTCCAACCACAGTCACGGTCTTGAAAAAATCTAGAACGACTCGTGATGTGCTCTTTATTGACGCATCAAAAGAATTCGAGAAGGCTAAGAACCAAAACCATCTGACAGGCGACAACATCCAAAAAATTCTCGAAACGTATATCAATCGCAAGGATGTTGATAAGTATGCCCATGTCGCGTCATTTAATGAGATCAAGGAAAATGACTTCAACTTAAATATTCCGCGTTATGTTGATACGACAGAACCAGAAAAGCCAGTTGATGTGGTCAAAGTGGTTGCTGATATCAAGAAAAACGATGAAGAAATTGCAAGATTAAGTTCGGAGCTAGCCAAAGATTTTGACGATTTAGTGGCCAATAATGACGAAGCTGCCAAGCAACTCGCCGCCTTGAAGGAGCTGTTTAAAAATGAGTAAGGATGTTAAAAACGTTCCTGCATTGCGGTTTAAGGGGTATTCTGACGCTTGGGAAAAGCGTAAGTTGGGGGAGACAAACTCATATTTTACTGATGGAAATTATGGCGAGTCATATCCGAAAGAATCTGAACTTAGTGACAAGGAGAATGGAGTTCCATTTTTAAGAGGGAGTAATCTTAGAAATGGTGAACTTATCGAAGATAATGCAAATTACATTACAAAGGAAAAACACGCTGAGTTGACGTCAGGTCATTTAGTTGAAGACGATATTGTTTTGGCAGTTCGTGGGTCCTTAGGAGCGTTAGGATACGTTAAGGAAGAGAACATCGACTGGAATATCAATTCTCAACTAGCAGTTATTCGAACTGATAAGTCGGAGTTAAGTGGAAAATTTTTGGCTCAGTTTCTTCTTTCCTGGAGAGGTCAAAAAGAACTATTATCTCGAAATACAGGAACTGCTTTAAAACAATTACCAATTAAGCAATTGAAAGATGTTCCAGTTCCAATCGTGAATCTTGATGAGCAGAAAGAGATTAGCGCATTGTTCACAAGCATCGACAACCTTATCGCTGCAACTCAGCGTAGAATTGATGATTTAGAACAAGTCGAAAAAACTTTATTGCAACATTTATTTGACCAGTCGTGGCGCTTCAACGTATACTCCGACCCATGGGTAAAGAGTAAAGTGGCCAATATGGCTAAAGAAAATTTTGGCGGCGGCACTCCCTCCACCAAGAAGAGAAGCTTTTGGACCGGTTCATTACCCTGGATTCAAAGTTCTGATCTAGACAAGTCAAATAAATATACAGTGATTCCAAAGAAGTTTATTTCGTCCGCTGCGTTAAAAAGCAGTGCAGCAAAAAAAGTGCCCTCAAATAGTATTGCAGTTGTAACCAGAGTTGGAGTTGGAAAGTTAGCATTCATTAATTACGACTATGCGACAAGTCAAGACTTCCTCTCGTTTTCTTTCCTTAACTGGTCTGCGTTTTTTTCTGTTAATTTATTGACTCGTGTGATGGAACAAATGTCTAACGAAGGCCAGGGCACTTCCATAAAAGGAGTAACGAAATCTGAGTTACTGGCAAAATCCGTTTTAATTCCAACCTCTTTAGAGGAACAGATTAGTATCGGCAATCTATTAAAGTCATTTGATGACCTTATTAAATCAACCTCTAACAGATTGTCAAAACTGGAACTATTAAAAACATCCTTACTAAAGAATCTTTTTGTATAAAGCTTACGCTGACTTTTTCTAGTTCATATGGTAAACAGTTTAATTGTCTAACAAAGACAACTAAACCAAGGAGGTGCGCAATGAATTTACGCACACAGAAATTCCATATGTACTTCAAACAGTGGATTGAGCTCTACAAGGAAGGCGCTGTTCGACCAGTCACTTATCAGAAGTATCAAATGTCTCACAAGCATTTGGTCACGCTGGCTCCTGATCTGCATATGGACGAACTCAAGCGACGGACATATCAAGAATTGATCAATGAATTCGCCGCGAACCACGAAAAGCAGACGACACTCGACTTTCACCACCATCTCAAGGCAGCGATCCTGGATGCTTTGGACGAAGGCATTTTAGAACAAGACCCTACGCGCAAAGTTGTCATCAAAGGAACCGTGTCGCGTGTACATAAGGTTAAGTTTCTAAATCAACATGAACTCACAAAGCTGTTGGCCTTGTTGGATCTCGATCACGGATTGGACTGGGATTATTTCCTGCTGCTGATCGCCAAAACAGGCCTACGATTCGGTGAAGCGCTTGGCGTCACACCCATGGACTTTGACATGGCAAAATTAACGCTGACGATCAACAAGACATGGGACTACAAAAGTGCCACTGGAAGCTTTGCAGAGACAAAGAATACTGCCTCTGTTCGCAAGGTGCCGCTTGATTGGCAGGTTGCGATGCAATTTGCAGCTCAAATCAAAAGTCTACCGCAGGACAAGCCGATCTTTGTTACAGATGGGCAACGCGTATACAATGAGACAGCAAATGATATTCTTGAGCGCAAATGTAAGCGGGCAAGCATCCCTGTCATCAGTATTCATGGACTGCGCCACACCCACGCGTCTCTGTTACTATACGCAGGTGTCTCAGTTGGTTCAGTTGCGAGACGACTTGGACACGCCAATATGAGCACCACCCAGAAGACATACCTGCATATCATCCAAGAATTAGAAAACCAAGACAACGATAAGATAATGCGCTATCTTACCTCATTGATGTAACACAAAAGGATCGCCTAACGCAGCTTCACCGCGTAAGACGATCCTTTTCAAATGAAAAGGTCCTGTAATAGGGCTTTTTTTAATAATTCAAGGCTAGAAAGTCTGGATTGAGTTGCAGCGATAAGGCTATCAATTTTCTCGAGAAACCGTGAGACCATAGCCTGTTCTTTGCTGGTGGGAAAAGAAAATCTAAAATTTCTGATCGTGTTGAGGCTGAGAAACTTTTGAGTTCCTCCCACATTTTCATTACGAATATAGTTAATAAATGCCGGAGATTTTAGTAACTGAACCAAAAAACTGTTCAGTACAGCTTCTCTTTCTTTAATAAGCGCAACATTCTTAATTGCAAAATTTGATTCATGTACCATTACAGGCGTCCCAATAGTACCAATCATGCCAAAAAGAATGTCACCTTTGTCTACACGAGATCGCTTATTAATGTTTTTGTAATCTAATTCAGAGATCAATGAAATATTCGAGAAATCTAGACCCGCTGAGGTTAGATTTTTCGAAGTCACAAGGGGGTACCCTTGACTGTAATATTTGGGAGAAGCATGCGTTCCATCTCGCACGTCACTCACTTCCCGCAACTTACGCTTTTCCCACGGGTCAGAGTAACCTTTGAAGCGCCACGACTGATCAAAGAGACGCTGAAGTAGCGCCCTTTTAGCTTGTTCTAAAGCATCAATCTTATCCTGAGTTGCAGCGATAAGGTCCTTAACTCTGGCAAATAATTTTGAAATCACTTCCTGTTCATGTAAAGATGGCCAGTCAATTTGCAAACTTGCGACTTGAGTTAACGAAATATTGGGTTGTGCTCCGACTGTTGGGTTCCTTCTAATATATCTATCGATTGCCTCTCCAGATAAATAAGTGGCAACGAATTCTACACAACCTGTGCTAAGTCTGATAATAGCTAATGCCTGATTAGTATTTGCGGGTAAAACTAATTTTGGTACTATTGCAGTTCTTCCAAGAGATCCGGCAATGGAGAACAGAATATCATTTTCTTGCAGAATGGACCTAGCTAGGTAGCCTTGATGTTCTGAAACAGAGACTTTGCTTGTAGTGAAGATATTTCCATTCTTTGATAAATTTTCAACCTTAATAAAATTGACTTCGCCCCTACCACCTTTTTCTCTCGGAGTTGTCCCCTTGGTTATCAGATTAGTTACTTCACTCAACTTACGCTTTTCCCAAGCGTTCCGAGCAAGCAAACTCCAAAAATATCAACAACCAAACTCCGCCACAAACCCACACATCTGGTATGCTAATACCCAGAGAATGCTAGCGATCAATTAGTGCTAATCAAGTTGAACTTGCCAGCAAAATACTACTTTGGGGTGACAATTGTGAAGGGTAATGCAGAACTTATCGTCAGTCAGGTGATTGCGAATAATAGGACCATCAATATTCCAGTTTATCAACGACGCTATAGTTGGCGGCGGGAACAGTTGGAACGGTTTGTCGCGGATTTGAAGACGGCTTATGCGAATCAACGCGAGCGATATTTCTTTGGAAGTTTAATTTTGAACGCCACTGGTGACACTAGTACAGTAGATGTCATTGATGGGCAGCAACGACTGACCACTGTTTCGTTATTCTTGATTGCTATCCGTGATTTTTTAGGATCAAGTGATGTGGATTATCAACGAGTTAACGAAATGTTTTTAATAGACAGGTTTGATCGGGATTCAATCGCGAAGAATCGGTTGCATCCGGTACCTGGTGATGAGGAACAGTATGTCGATGTACTAGTTAATGGTATGTCAGCTGCGGATACGATTTTCAAAAGCACCTACGCTTATTTTTGGAATGTTTTGCAGCAGGGAGACTTAACAGTTCGTGAGTGGCTTTCCTTATTGGAACAGCGGTTGCAAGTTATGAACATCGTTGTTGATCAGTACGATGATGCTCAATTGATCTTTGAAAGTTTAAATTCGACCGGTATGAATTTAACGGAATCAGACAAGATCCGGAACTTTTTGCTGATGGGCTTGAAGGGCGATCAACAAGCAGCGGCTTTTCAACTGTGGCAACAGAACGAGCGCTTGGTTGGCAGTGAGGAGCTCTCGCGGTTCTATCGGCAGTACTTGACCTCGTTGGCTCGGAGTTCAAAGCCGGTTAAAGAAAATGAAATTTACAGCGATTATCGCCGTTATGTGGGCTTGACCAAAAACTTTGATCAAATTGCTCAATTGAAAAAGGAGCAGGCGGCAGCCAAATTATTTGCGGAAATCACAGCGCCAGCGACTGTTGCCATCAAAGATCAACGAGTCAAATCACTTTTGATTAGACTCGGTCATTTGAATAACGATATTTTGGTGCCGTACTTATTGCAGGTTTTTGCAAAAACGCGTGATGGCGCGCTGTCGGCTGATCAGTTAGTTGAAGTGTTGCGGGTTTTGCTTGCCTATCTAGCTCGGCGACTTTTTGTCGGGGTCCCCACTACTGGACTGAATTTGCTGTTTGCCGCGCTGGATCGCCAAGTGGAGCATTATGTTGACCAGGCTAAGGTTGATTATGTTGAAGGCTTGAAGTTAGTGTTGACGCAGGTCGTTAAAGAAAATAAACGTTTTCCAACAGATCAATCTTTAAAAGACGCGTTGGTTGAGAAAGATTACTACCACATGAGTTCTATGTCACTGTGGTTCATTCTAGATGAACTGAATAATGCGAGTGGTGAGGAGCAGGACCTATTCGATACGGCGCAATCTGGTAAGTACTCGATTGAACATATTATGCCGCGAGTTGTGAATAATAGTTGGCAGAAGGCTTTGGGGACCGATTGGCGACTGGTCCACAATGTTTGGTTGAACCGACTAGCTAACCTGACTTTAACTGGGTTTAATGGTCAGATGAGCAATCGCCCTTATATTGAGAAGCGGGATATGGCAGACGGTTATCGTAAGTCAGGTATTAAACTTAACCAATGGGTAGCACAATTCGATAAGTGGGATGAAGCAACTTTACAGGAACGGCAGGCAGATTTGTTAACAAGAGCGTTAACAGTTTGGCCACGTCCCAATGTGTCAACTCAGCTTGCGACAGACGATCCAAATTCATGGGATACGTTGGATGTGATTCTAGAAGCCAACCCAACCGGCACTAAGCCAGTTGCTTTCAGTTTTGTTGATGATCAGGTGGTTCAAATTAAAAGTTGGACTGATTTATACAATCAACTGATTGATCTCCTGTGGGATGCTGACCCATCTAACTTTTTTGCCATGGCCAATAGTGATGAAAGCCTTGTTAAACATGTTAATGAAGTCGAGGCAGATCAACGTTACCGGCAACTAGGTGATTCTGACGTTGCCGTCTACGCAGGTGGAGATAGCGCTTGGAGTCGGGTACAACACATCAAACGATTGTTAGCTGGCAGTGATCATGATTTGTCAGAAGTAAATGTTAAAACGCGTAAAGTTAACCATTCATAACATTAAGTGGTGTGTGACACGTCAATAAACCGAAAAGGAGTCCTTCATGTCCCCAATCGACACCATCAACCGCGTCATCAACATGGTTTCACTGGTCATCCTGCTCTTTTACATTGTTAAAACTTACCGACAAGTCCGCTCGTTGGACTTTTTGGATTATTTTGTCCTTTACCTGAAGCATCGCCAGACGATTTATGCCGAGATGCAGCGGAATCCGCAGATGCGGCAGAAGCAGCTGTTGTCATTGTTTGTTAGTCTCATGATCCTGACTTTTTGGGTGATTGGTAGTCTTGAGAAATTGATGACGGCTTGGAACTTGGGGAACTTGATCAATGCTTTGATCGTGTTGTGGTTGTTTGGCTACTTTCTTTATCAGACTTGGCAAAATAAATATCTGAATGAACAGAATCGTTATCTGACGTTTGCAAATCATTTTCAACGGAAGCACTTTAACGCGGTGATGGCGATTTTTAAGCGGAAATTGACGGCGTGGTCAGCGGAGGATGATGAAGATGCGCAGGCGCGGGAACGGTTTCAGCGGTTGTTCGATCGGGTCAGTGAGCAGGCGAGGCGGCATCGTAAGACCGCTATGTTGAGCGATGATATGTATGCTTTGTTTGATGATCAACTGTTGCTTCGCGCTGACAGTAAGCCGTTGACTGGTCGTGAGAAGAAGTTGCTGAGTTATTATGTCGGGTACTGGGATGCTGGTCCTTACAATGACTATAGTTTGAGCATGATAGAGGAGATGGATGACCAAGAGCGGCGAATTGTGACGAAGGTACTTAACGTTACGATGGCAATGATGGGATTGGGTTTGGTGTTACTGGCGATTCGGCAAATATTGGGCTGAAAAACGCATATAAAGTCTAATTGTGGCGGCGTGGCGACTAACTTCCGGATGCCGGACATCATGTCGATTGGCTTAGGCGGTGGTTCAATCGTTCGCCAGCAGCAAGATGGCAGTGCCACGGTGGGCCCCGATTCCGTTGGCTACAAAATTACCGACGAGGCGCTGACGTTTGGCGGTAACATCATCACCGCCACTGACATTGCGGTTCGTTTGGGTTTGTCGGATGTCGGCGATCCCCAACTGACCAAGCAAATTTCGCTGAAGTTCGCTCAGGCGGCTTTGCAAACGATCAGCGACATGATCGCCGTGGCGATTGATAAAATGAAGACGAGTGCTGAGCCGGCAACAGTGATCCTTGTTGGTGGCGGGGCGATCATCGCACCGCATCGGTTGAAAGGGGTCGGCAAACTAGTTCGTGACCCATTGGGCGGTGTGGCAAACGCGATTGGTGCGTCCATCAGTCAGGTTTCGGGTGAATACGGCCGAATTTATCCATACAACCAGATTCCGCGCGACAAGGCGATGGCTGATGCAAAGGAGAAAGCTACTGCCGCAGCAATTGAATCTGGCGCGGATGAAACGACGATTGAAGTCGTTGAAGTTGATGAGGTACCGCTGGCTTATCATCCTGAGAATGCGAATCGGGTGAAGATTAAGGTGGTTGGAAATTTGGCGAAATGAAAAAGCAAACCTGATGATGATAATACCCATCATCGAAATTTGTAGACTGTTATTGGTGACCGTAATAAGTTTTCAGACATTAGCTTGGAATAACATATAAAACGAAAAAACGACGGCCAGTTTTGGACGCCGTTTTGTTCATTTCCTCAGGCTGATAGGCTTGGTGATGATCATGCATTCTGGAAAACATGACAAGCTTGATGCCACACCCAATTCCTGCTGTGGTAAACTTGACCTTGTTAACAGGAAGCAGGGGTGTGCATGACGGCAGTTTGATCGAAGACTGCAGTTGCTGCGTTTGATGGAAAGAAGGAGAGATCGTTGAAAGTCATTGCGATTGGAGACAATGTCGTTGACCTTTATCCGGCTGATAAGCAGATGTATCTTGGCGGTCATGCAGCGAATACGGCGGTTTTTGCCGCCGAACTCGGCTTGCAGGCGGCCTATATCGGGACGTTCGGGAATGATGCGCGTGGCGATTTTGCGCGGCGCATGTTGGTCGAACGCGGCGTAGATGTGCAGCATTCGCTACAATATGCCGGTCGAAATGCTTTTACAACGATCACAGGCAAAGACGGGGCACGGCGTAAAGTGGTCGGCGAGCCGCCACAAGAGCTGCGACTTGACCCAGAGGACATCGCCTATATCAATAGTTTCGATCTGGTCTATCTGAATAGTGAAAGTCATGCGGATGCTTTTCTGCAGGCTATCACAGCGCGCAAGGTTTATGACTTTTCGATCCTTGACGATGACAAACTGTTTAAAAAGATTGCGCCACAGATTGATCTCGCCTATCTTTCTGGCAAAGCACGGTCTGATGATGATGTGGAGGCATTGATGCGCCGGGTTGCGGCAGCTGGTTGTGATCGGATTGTTTGTTCACGCGGATTGCGTGGTTCGGCGGCGCTGGTTGACGGCATGATGTCTTGGCAGCAGGCGCTTGGCGTGAAGGCGGTGGATTCGTTGGGAGCAGGGGATGCTTATATTACGTCCTTTGCTGCGACCTTGTACTCTTCGAGCAAGCCAACATTGGATGCCAAAGTTTCGGAATCATTAAGTCATGCGGCTAAGTTCGCTTCGGCGCAGGTTTTGTTGCCCGGTTCATTTGGGCATGGCGCACCACTGCTTTCGTGAAAATTACGCTGTGTTTCGCCATAACGCGCTTGCCAGCCCAGAAACCTTCGCATAAGGACCTTGATCGCAATAGTCAAAAACCAACCATCACGCCCAAGGCCACTTATGCTCCGGTTTCTACCCGGGCTGGTTCGCGCTCACGAAAAAACCGTCGATCATAAAATCGACGGTTTCTTTGATGCTTTTTGATAGACCAAGTCGGCAGCCCATTTCGGGAACTTTGAAAAGATCGGTACTGTGGGTTTTGGATCGCTGACCGTGCGCGTGAACGATCAGCAATGCCGGTAACATCAAATTGGGATTTGAACATGTTCCGATTTTTTAGCGCTTCTGTTTGCGCTCTGATGTTGCTGGTTGCCGTGTCGCGACTTGGTTATCAAAGCTGACAGTTGCAAGTCAACCTTGAGCAAGACATTAACTTTGGTTCTTTTTCATGCGGCATCACCGTCTCCCCCAAGACAATGGTGATGCCGCATGTGTAGAGATGAAAATTCATAAGAGAGATGAAAGACTTGTAGATTCAATACGATATGGTGCGTGAATGATTGCCGATCCAAACGACGTGGGTACCCGCGCTGATTTTTAATTGTGACCGAACAGTCTTCTGGTGATGTCCTGACATGAATCAACTCCCTTCCGGCAAGTACAACCAGAAAAGTCGAAAACCATCAACCTCGCGCCACCGTTACTGTGCAGTAGCTGGTGCAGCTGGCTGACCAGGTGTCAATGTAAAGGTGATGATACCGGAATAGCTTTCAGCCTTAACAGCGTTGTCCTCAGGAATTGCCAACGTTGTTTTGTTCAGATCATAACTGCTAATGCCGGCACCGTTTAGCGATTTGGTCGTGGCGAATAATGGTTGATCTGAATCCGTCAACGTTACCGCTTTACTCCAAGTCGGGGCATCAGCATTCGTCACTGCTGGGGCATCCGGCGTTAGTTCGATGGCCGCGCCTGGCAGAACATCGCCATTAGCGGCTGTGATCGCAGACGCTTTGGCCGACACCGTATACCCGGCGTCCGTACCGCGGAAGTCATTGATCGTTAATAATGAGTTGTCAGCGGAATTAACCGTCTCGTTGACATTGCCTCTAACAATCCCTTCGACAGGCTCACTTGGAAAAGTCAGTGTGTCAGGCACTGCAAGGTCGATTGTGCCACCCGTCACTGCGACTGTCGTATTTGTCGTGCCAACGGTATTGTCCGCAGCTACAAGCGATGAACCGGTTGCAATACTCCCCACAACGAGACCGGCAAACGCGACACCGCTCAACCACAATTTCTTTGACATAAAAGTTCCCCCCAATTGATGTCAAATCGTTCCATTCGCTGGAACAACTTTAATTGTACGCGAATGGTTGCGAGAGCCAACAAAAACGAATTGAGTGAGCAAACAAAATTTATTTAATCGCTTATTAATAGGCTTTACATGGAAACCCGCTTTCAAATTCACGAGATCACAAAGCTAAAAATAACTTTTTGTCTCGTTTTAAGGTAAATAAATGCCGATTTGTGAGACTTAAATTGCCGGTCTAAGCTCCAACCCCAAAAATATCAAAAGAATGATAGTAGTAAAAGTCGATGCTAATGGGACGTTCGAGATCACTCAAAAGTCAATGTTAGCAGCAAGTCAGCCGCCGTTTTGAGGGTTAGCTAATCAATATTTGCAGCCAACCACCATACCGGTTAAGCTTATTTGAAGAAAAGAGGCCGATCATGGCAGATACACACGCAACATCAAGCGAGGCACAACACATCATTAAACTTCCTAATGGCGGCACAACTGAGGGGATCATGCTGCATCGCGGCATGGCTAATCTGCAACATGAGGTTGATAGTGCAGATTTTGCGCCGCAGACAAAGGTTTATTTAGCGTGGCTGAATGACCTGAATGGCAATCGATTTGGCTTGAAAATCACGGATGCGGCAGATAAAACGTTGTTGCGCCACACCCAGTTTTTGGACGATGCAGTCAAAGAGTTGGCATACGCTGATGCGCCAGCAAATGCTGAGCTGACACCGGACGATTTCAACCCGGCGCGAAAATTTTATCTACCATCTGCCGGCTTGGTCGCACTGCTGGCGGCCATTCAGTGGTCAGTGAAGCACGGGCGAGAAGATGTCGTGGTTTACAGTACGCATCGCCCAGAGTTGCAGTTTTATCAGGCCCGGCAGCAACCGACCTTTATCCAACAGTGGGCTCAGCATGAGTTGCAAGCCTTACCGGAGGATTTTCGATTTCGGATTGCACCGAAGCTCGACAAGGCTGCGACACACGAGACAACGAAACTAAGAATGCAACTATAAAGTTTTTGTCGGTGATTTTTTTTTGAGAGGAGGGGCGCACATGGCTAATCAGGAACAAGTTTATGAAAATGTTGATCTGCAAGTGATCAAGTTGCTGTTTAATAGCGATAACGGTGATTATAAAGTTTACGCCGTGCGGATTCTGAATCCGAATCCGGCGCTTAAAATGACGCTCACCCAAGAGGCAACCATTACCGGTGATATGGGCTACTACAATCGCCGAGCGATCATCACCGCTGATTTGGTTTACGATGATGCTGGCTCATTGCGTTATAACAAGCCGTCTTACAAATTGGCGCGGTTGCATTTTGGCTTGCCCAAAGAACCGCGCCGGCAGTGGCAGCTGATTGACACGTTGCTGGTGCATCAGCCGACAGTTCGGCGCCGATTGCATGAACATTTTGCAGATGACACCCCGATCTTGACGATTTTTTCAACCGATCAGGTAAAACCGGATAGTGTCCCGGGCATTGGTCCCGCCACAATTAAGAAAATCGCTACCGCCATCCGCGGCAAACTGGAAATTGCCGTGTTGGCCAATCACTGGGGCAAGGCACTAAGCTCAATGACCTATGAAAAAATTTGGCTGGCTTATAAAGATGCCAATTTGGCCATGCAAAGTATTGATGCCAATCCGTACCTGTTGATGTCAGTTGCCCAGCTTGATTTCAAGAAAGTCGACACCTTTGCTAAGACGCGTGGCATTGCAGCGAATGATCCGCATCGGCTTACGGCAGGATTGCAATATATTTTTCGCACGGCTGTACTCACGCAAGGATTGACCTATATCACCATTACGTGGTTCCGGCAGCAAGCTGCTACTTTATTGGCTGTACGCGAAGCCGATTTGAAAATGTTTGCTGATCCGCAAGAAGCCTTGCAATACGGCTTTTTACTTAATGAGCAGTATGGACTGGTGACGAGTTGCGATATGTTTGCCACAGAAGGATCGGTGGCGCGGATTATTAAAGTCGCTCAAAAAACAGCCGAACCGTTGATGGCTCCGGGTGAGCTAGATGATGCTCTCGATCAGTTTCTCGATCGGTTTCATTTAACCATTAATGATCAACAGCGCGCCGCTTTTCAAAATGTGAACCGTCATGGCTTGAGCGTTTTGAACGGCAGTGCTGGCACCGGTAAAACTTGGTTGACCGATTTGCTGGTTCGGTTTTTTAACGCCCAAGCAAAAGGGAAAAGTGTCTTGCTTGCACCAACTGGCCGCGCCGCCAAAGTTTTGGCAAAGTATACGCACGAGCCGGCTGCTACGATTCATGCTTATCTGCATTTGCTTCCAGGTGAAGAAACCGGCCAGTTTGACGCGGATGCCGACTGGGAAACCTTTGGCGATGCGCGACTCATTGTGGTGGATGAAAGCTCAATGCTGACAACGCCGCTAGCCTACACGGTTTTGAAGAACGTTAATTTTAAAAAGGCGCATGTGCTGTTTGTCGGTGATGTTTTCCAACTGCCGCCCATCGGTCCTGGCAACTTTTTAAAAGATTGTCTAGACGATGAACAGGTGGCGGCGACAACACTGACGCGCGTTTATCGGCAAGATAGCCAGTCCGGCGTGTTAGCACTAGCTAATCGCATTCGTGAGCGGTTAGCGCTGCCTTTTGGACCAGACGATGATCGCTATGTCAGCGGCAACGTGGGGCTGTATAACCAACGCAATGCTGGCCGGGTGTTTGATGCTGGGGTGAAGGCGTATCAGGATGCGCTGGTCAAAAGTGGTCAGCAGATTGATGCGCAATTGTTGATCGTGAATAAAAACATCGGCGCAACTGGCCGCTTGCGATTTAATGCTGAGTTGCAAGCGTTGGTCAACCCGGCTAAAAATGGCGAACCGGAGTATATCAGCAGTTACGTGGACCCGGTCACTAATCAAAAACATCACTTGCGCCTCAATGATCGGGTCATGATTTTGAAAAACGACAAACATGTCCCGCTTGTTGATCCGAAAACATGGGAACGGCGTGCGGTGCTGGGTGAAAATGGCTTGCAACAGACCGATGATTTTGGCACTAAACGTTGGCGTGAGACAATTGTGGCAAACGGCGACGCAGGGGTGGTAGCCCATATTGATACCAAACGCCATTTTGTTGTGGTCCAAATCGGCCAGCAATATTGTTACTACAGTTTTGGCAGCGTGCCGCGCGATTTGACGCTGGCTTATGCGATTACGGTGCATAAGGCCCAAGGTGGGCAGGCAGATACCGTTATTGCCATTGTCAACGGCGCCGACATGATGCTCAATGCCCAAAGCTTTTATACGGCGTTGACGCGCACCCAGCAGCAATTCATCTTTTTTGGTGACTTTCGGGTGCTCTTAGCCCGCACCAAAATCTATCCCATCGACGCTCGTCATGATTTACTTGGTAGTTTTCTATCCGGTCAACTGACAGTCGATACGTTCAGCCGCTATACCTTTGATCAGGTCTTGGCTTGGTTGGATAGGCGGCACGCTGAACGCTTATCCACGCGACCCGCGCTGGAAGCAGAGGAAGTCAAACCAAGCGAGCAGCCATTTGCCGTTCGTTATGCGGAACAACTGGACATCTTGGATCAGATTGTCGATGAGGTTGCTCAATTGCCGGCTAGAAAACCTGCTCGGGATGTTTGATAGTCATATCATTCATGGAAGACAAATAAAGGCGAGAGATTTTCTGAGAGTTCGGAAAATCCCTCGCCTTTCGGCTTATCACGATAACTTTTTAAAGACCTCAGTGCCAAGGCGGAGCAATCGTAGGCCAGATCGGGCTCAGCCGTGCAAACAACACAGGGACCGGGCCTTGTCGCTGATGTTGTTAGGCGACTTCGAGACCGGTTTTTGCGCTCGAAGCGCCGTCTCCGCTCTAGCTACGCGTCGCCTCCCCGTCTGGCTGAAGATTGCGGAGTTTGGCACGGCGCAGAATCTTTATTCTAAATTCTTTTTTGAATATCCCGCGAACACATTTATCGTGCTATCTTAAATTCGCGGACCACTAGCCTTGACCCAATACGTGCGGCCATCTGCTGTTCGATCGAGAAAGCCGTATTCAATCAAATTACGCCGGACCGTGACATAATCTTCAACGTGTTGCTTAAGGATTTCATTGACCGCGGTTTCCGAGTAGTTCTTTTGAGGATCGAAGCCTTTGAAAATTTCCGACAAAATAATGAGCTTGCGTTTCTCTTTTGATGGCCAATTCGTCACGCGACCATCAGCGTCCATGAAACTTTTGAGTGTCTTGGTTCGTTCCTCAGGCGTGATCGCATATCGATCATCGACCATTTTTGCACCGTCGTGAGGGATGATCAGCGCGTCTGGCATCGCTAGCAACGTCATGGCGGCGAGAAATTGTTGTGCCTGTTGTGCCTTTTCACGGAACTTAAAGCGGTAGTTGCGGATGGTGGAAGGCGAGACTTTGAGTCGTTGCGCGATGACAGTATCACTGAGTCCCTGGGCGAACAACTGTAAAACTGTCTGTTGGCTGGATGACACCCCAAGTTGACCAGCGGGTTGTGCCACTAACGCTGCAAGCGCGCCATGATGGACTTGGGCGACATGCTGACGGATCATGGCTTCAGCTGTGAAAAAATGGCCATCTTGCGGGTAGACTTCATCCGCAGCAAATGTGACCGGACAGTAGCGGCATTGGTAATGATGATCTTTGAGCCGATAACCGTACGTTAGTTCTGAATTTTCGCAAACAAAATTATTTGAGGTTTCCATATGAACAAACCTTTCTAATATTTGTTTATATATTAACTTGGATTTTGCGAAACTGCAAGTTTTGAGCTCGCTGATGACTTTTTACCTGCAAAGAAGCGTTTTTTGACACATGCGATAAGTTTAATGGTGGGGCTTGAGCGCGAGCCGCCTACGCAAAAAAACTGACTCAAACTGTCAATGATGGCTGATTCTTCACATCATTACCGGCCAAAAGAGACTGGGTCGGTCATGGTGATACTCATCAAAGGCAATTTGGGCCAGCTTTTTATAAAGACTCACTTCGCGATGAACACCAGTTGTGTTGCGGTTGAAAGGTGGGCATCGAAGCGATAAGTCGGGGAATCAAAATTTTTCAAATCAGCCGCCTTAGTTAACCGATGGCTGGCGGCAAAACGAATCATTTCACCACGGGCCATTTTGGCATAAGTGGCACGGGTTTTTAGTTGACCGTTAACGCGATGGGCGAAACGGACATCTATGAATTGATCTTTTGCTTGCAAGTAGGGGCGAATGGCTTTGGCATATTCGTCAGAGGCGAGGTTGATGATGGGGCCGGGCATTCTGGCTAAAGCCTGATAAAGGCGGTTGCCCCAAAAGTCATATAGATTGCGATGATGAGGCAGACGTAAGTGATTTTGCATTTCTAAGCGATAAGGCACAACGCCATCGAATGGGCGCAAAATGCCATACAGTCCTGACAAAATCCGAAGATGTTGCTGAATGTACACCAGTCCGGCGTCGTCTAGCAAGTCCGGGGCCATGTATTGGTATTGAATGCCAGAATAGCTGAAGATGGCCGGTGACTGTTGGCGAGTCAGGTCACTTTGCTGCAGTTGGTTGTAAGCGGTTTGCGTGAGTTTGTCACTGGTATGCCACAGCGCTTGCGCTTCAGAAAAGGTCAATTGTTGCATCAGCAGCAACAGCTCGCCAGCTTCGGCACGGAATTTGGGCTGGCTTTGGACCGGGAAATCGTCTTGAGCGCGGATCATTTTCTTTGCGGGAGCGATGATAAATTTCATGCGAGCGAAACTCACTTTCTAACGGCTGAGATTAAACGGTCATGCTTGAACAACAAGATGGTCTAACTTTGCGTGGTTATTTGATCAAGCGTCGGTGCTGCGGTGGGTTGCGGAAGGTTGGTTACTGCCGTCAGCTCCATGAGCGTTGCTGAAAAATCACCATGGGCAAGTGGTAAGGTAACACCGGCGTGGTTCAGTTCTAACCCGGTGGCATTTTTGGTGTTGTCGATTTGATAAGACAATCTTGGGTCCAAGTAATGCAGCAGTACATGTTGATAATGGGGAATCGGCGAAGTGACACCGACTGAAGTCAAGACCAGTGCCTTGGTTTTGGCGGCGTTAGTGATCAGCCAACAAACCTCGTCTTGATTAACATGGCTAGGTTGTAACCGAAAAAGCAAACCATTCTGCAATTCTTTGCGATTCGCTTTGTAAAAGGCAAAACTGGCCTTGACCGCCGCGGCTTCAGCGGGACTGAGCTGACTCGGCGGGCATTCGATGCCAGTGATGCCAACCAGACTTAACAGTGCGCGGGTATGCAAGGGCGTTAACCGCGCATCTTGTAGATTCGGGGAGGCGGTGAAATGCGAGACAAAAATTTTGAGCGGGAAAAACAGCGAGAAGCCGTTCATAATTTTCATGCGGTAAACCGGGTCAGTAAAATCGCTGGTCCATGTTTGGTCGGTGTAGGCGATCATCCCGCCATCTAAACGACCACCGCCGGACGAACAGTTTTCGATGAGTAGCTTTGGAAAAGTGTCGCGTAACGTTTTCAAAACCCGATATAAGCCGCGGGTATAGCGATAGCCGACTTCACCTTGTTGATCAGGTGGCAGTACCGGACTGCCAGGTTGACTGAAGTGGCGGTTATAGTCCCACTTGAGGTAATCAATATGATTATCGCGCACGAGGTTAGTTAGAACTGTGATCAAGTGATCCTGCACAATCCGCTGACTGAGATCGAGAATAAGCTGATTGCGAGAACGCAGAGGTTTTTGGCCGACATATTGCATGGCCCAGTCAGGGTGGGTGGCATAGAGCTCACTATTTTCGCTGATCATTTCGGGTTCGACCCAAAGTCCAAAAGCAAGGCCGCGAGCGTGAATTGCGTCAGCCACCGGGCGCAGGCCATGCGGAAACTTAACGGGATCAGGTACCCAGTCGCCAAGTTGGCCAGCATCATTAGGTCGATTTTTGAACCAGCCATCATCAATGACCAGTAACTCAACTCCCAACTCTTCCGCTTTGGGAATCTCGGCAAGAATTTTGGCTTCGCTAACGTCAAAATAAGTGGTTTCCCACGTGTTGTATTCAATTAGGTTTTTGCGCGGCAATGGCATGACATGATCGGCGAAAAAGCGATGGAAAATTCGACTGAGATCATTTAAGCCATCGTTGGTGTAAGCGACGGCTGCTTCCGGCGTGACAAATGGCTTGCCGGGCTTGAGCTGCCAAGCAAAGAGCTCCGGATTCAGTCCCATCACGAGCCGGCTGTTGTCGAACTGATCGACTTGCGCTGTATAGTTAAAATTGCCGCTCCACAAAAGCGTGACGCCTAAAGCTTCCCCAGCAAATTCATTGGTCGCTGGCGCTGCAAGAATCGTCGCCGGGACACCTTGCGGCCCACTGGCGCCATAATTACTGCCGATTGACTTTTTGCCGGGGGTCAGCGGCTGGCGGGTCACTTTGGCCTCATTGAGATGAGCACCGGTCAGCGTAATGAGGTCATAAGCGTGGTCGTCAAAATCCAGTTGAAGGCTGGCAGCATGAGTAATCGTCAGTGTCGTGTCTGTCAGATTACGATACTCAACTTGTTTGAGCAAGACAGGTAAATCGCCGACAATCGTGTATTTGAGCCTGACAGCAAGCGTCTGGGTTTCATCGTGCATCGTTATGATCAGCGTTTGCCCGTGCGGTGTCCGCGCTGTCGGCAAGGTACCGTTAAAGCTTTCATTGCCAGCAAGGATTTGATAGTGGTCAAACTTGAGATTACCAATCAGCTGACCGTGACCGTTACGCACGGCGTAAGCTGGCGTACGGTAATCGCCACCCATCAATGTGCTATATTCCAGCGGCAAGGTCGTCAGTGAGTAAGGTGCGGCATCATTTTGAATGTTAAAAGCATGACTGAAGTCTTCAAGTTTGGCGGTACCGGAAAAATGATCCAGCGCCGGTCCGCAGTAACGTTTAACAAGATAACCGCGAATAACCTGAATGACATAGCTAAAGGTGTCGTTGTGCAAATGAAACAATTGACGTTCCGGATCATATTCAATATTTGCCATAAAGTTTACCCCCATGATGGAAAGCGCGAGCAGGTTTCTGCGACTGCGAGCGCGTTATGGTGACTGGTTTCAATCTATTATAAGCGAATGGCCGTCGAACTGCTTGTGATATCGGGGGAGGGCTTCCTTTCTTACGGGGGCTGTTTGAACACCGACAGAACGAGCTAACTCCGCGGCGGGGGCTGGCGACCGCGAAGCTAGAGCCGTGGGCACAGCTTTGAACTCCCGCAAAACCCACGCGATTTCAAAGTCTGGCCTTGTTGTAGGCGGTAAACCGCCAACAACAATTTCAAGGCTGAGCCCGCCACCGCTCCGCCAGCTCTTTCTTTCTGCTGTAGGAAGTATTTTTTTCGTGTCCATATATTAATAAGAAGCCGCTCTTGAATTCGACTTTCGATGTGGAAAAAGTAGTTCTTGTACCTGGAAAATTATGAGCAATCGGGTTCAAGTTATGGGATAGAAAGCAGAGAGCTGGCGGAGCGGCGATGGGCTCAGTGGTGACGTTGGTCTTGGCGGAGTGGTTTTCTCCGCTTAGACCAAGGCCGAGCTTCAAGACCGCGGGCTTTGCGGGCTTGAAGTCGTGCCCACCACGTTCCAGCCCAATCGCCGCGTAGCCAGCTCGGACTAAGGGTGTTCAACAAGCCAACACAAGAACAGGCCGCCGCAACTATTTTGCTTATAAAAATTATAAATAATAACTACTATTATCTTTGACCCGCGAACCAGCACTCCCGTAAAATTTTAATTGTAATAAAGAATGACTGCGACATTATCAAAAAATATTCGAGGGGAGTGCATCTTTATGAATGCATTTATTGGATGGCTGAATCGGCATGTGGTGCCGATCGCGGCTAAGATTGGATCAATTCGGTGGTTAGTTGCTTTGCGTGACGCGTTTATTGCGATCATGCCAGCGATGATGGCCGGCGCAGTTTCGACAGTCTTGAACGTTTTAATTCGCGATATTCCGACCCAGTTCAAGTGGATGGGCATTGTTGATTCAATGCAATGGCTGATCGGCATTAATGCGATGGTTTGGACCGGCACACTGGCGATTCTAGGCTTGCTGTTTGCCTTCACGTTCGGCTATCAATTAGCAGTCCAGTACCAAGTTGAGCCGGTGACTGGGGGGATTGTGGTACTAGGCGCATTCATCATGAGTTTACCGCAGAATTTCACAGTCGCTTTAAGCAGTGCACTTGGTAAAGGCGCTACAAAGTTGATTACCGATGCTGGTGGGGTCGTTGATGGCAAGAACATCAGCATGTGGGGCTACTTCAACTTTGGCAAGTTCTTTGGTTCCTATGGCTTCTTCACCGTCATGATCATGGGCGGCATCGCCATGACCTTATACATCTGGCTCATGAAAAAGAATGTCACGATTAAGATGCCAGAGGCGGTGCCGCCTGCTATTGCGAAGGCGTTTACCGGGATCATTCCAGCAACGGCTGCGTTGTATTTAGCCGGTGTGATCAACTATCTGATTAGCTTAAACAAAACAACGGTGATCGAATTTATTGCTACCTTAATCCAGGAACCATTGCTGAATATGTCGCAAGGTTTCTGGGCAGTCTTACTGATGACACTGTTGGTGCAAATCTTCTGGTTCTTCGGTCTGCACGGGACCAATGTGCTCGGACCGGTGTTGGATTCCATTTGGTTGACCGCGCAAATTGCTAATATGAATGCGTTCATGAAAGGTGAAGCGTTACCGTTTGTTTGGACCCGAAACGCATTTGATCTGTATGCATGGATTGGCGGCGCCGGCAGTACCTTGCTGCTGCTGATTGCCATCCTCCTGTTTTCAAAACGAGACGATCAACGTACCGTGGCAAAATTATCAATTGCCCCAGGCTGCTTCAATGTGAATGAACCTGTGATGTTTGGGTTGCCGATCGTGCTGGATCCGATTTACTTCATCCCATTCATTTTGGCGCCAGTGGTCATGGTCTCAATCGCTTATGGCGCCCACATCCTCGGCTGGGTATCGCCAGTTAAGAATCAAATCGTCTGGTCAATGCCACCGTTTGTCAACTCGCTGATTGCAACCATGGACTGGCGTGCACCGATTCTACAGGCAGTCAATATGGTCATCGGGTTCTTGATCTATGTGCCATTCGTCAAAGCAGCCAACAAGCTGGACCCTGAGTTGACCGTTGACGAACCGGTGATGAAAAAAGAAAAACGCGTGAAGGAGACAGGCAAGCTGGAAGGTGATGCTGTTTGAAAAATGTGACAGCAAACTTGATCTTGCTCAATCTCAGTATGGCCATCGTGATGTTCAGTCCATTATTGCCAGCACCATGGCAGATCGTTGGCTGCGGCATCGGCATTGGTTTAACGATTGTGTTCGTCCGTTGCTATGTTCAGTTGATCAAGGCACAAAAGCAGGAGGGGCGCGATGAAGATCACCATGAATCTGCCGGTTGAGCCGGCGGTCTTTTTCAAACAGTTACAGCTTTCGGCATTGGCAGACATTCGCACGCATACCGGCCGGGAACCTTTACCGGGAAGTTTGCGCGGGTTTAGCTATGCTAAAAAATGGCCGAATGGTCGGCAGGCGTGGCTGCAGATTACCGACATGGAGCCGAACAAAGTCTATGCTTATACATTGGCAACGCCGCAAGACGACTTTCGCGTTAGCTATCGCCTAGCGCCACTTGCATTGGGGAAAAGTCGGTTGGAATATGAAGAATCCTTAGTCGCAAAAACGGCGCGCGGCACGGCCAACAATCGAGTGAGCGGCCTACTGATGGGCTGGTTTCGGAAACGCCGATTCAAGAAAATGGCCTTGAAGATGTGTCAATCTTAAAAAAGTTGCCTTTAGAGGTGACACACCATGTGTATCGGCACGGAGCACGAAGCAAGCAATACAAGACAGTGAAACAAAAAACAATGACTCGACAGAAGGAGGCGAAAAAATGGGACAGATTGGGATCAGTCTCTACCCAGAACAAACCACGGTAGCGAAGGCGACTGCTTATCTAGAAATGGCTCATCAGCTTGGGTATCGGCGGCTGTTTACATCGCTATTGCAGTTGTCTGGCGAAAAAGGCCGCGATCAGTTGGCCATTTTTAAGGCTGTTGTTGCCAAAGCAACTCAACTTGGATTTAAAACGATTGTCGATATTGCACCACCGTTATTTTCCGAGTTAGAAATTGATTATCATGATCTGAGTTTCTTTCACGAACTGGGCGTCTGGGGCTTGCGGCTTGACGAGGGATTTACTGGGCAAGAAGAGGCGTTGATGACGCATAACCAGTATGGCTTGAAAATTGAGATCAATATGAGTGCTGGCACGAATTATGTTGATGCCATCATGCCGTTTGGACCACGTCTAGATAACTTGTTAGGCTGTCATAATTTTTACCCGCAGCAATATACTGGTTTGGGTGATGAGCGGTTTGTGGCCTACTCGCAGAAGTTTCGACATTATGGCATTCGCACCGCGGCATTTGTGACTGCGCCAAGTGCTGATCATGGGCCGTGGCCGATCAGCGAAGGCTTGCCAACACTGGAAAGTGATCGCGATCGGGTCATTGCCAGTCAGGTGCACCATTTGCGACTGACCGAGGTGATTGACGATGTGTTAATCGGCAATGCGATGGCGAGCGAGGCTGATTTGCACGCCGCGGCACTGGCCTTCTTCTGTCCGTATCCGGCATTGCGCGTGCATCCAACGGCGGCCATTTCTGAATTGGAAACCAAGATTGCATTCAGTGAGGCGCATTTATATCGTGGTGACGCCTCAGACTATCTGGTTCGCGACACCCAACCACGCGTTCGCTATGCAGGACAGGCGATTCCAGCGCATGATGCAACTGGCACGTTACACCGTGGCGATGTTGTCGTGGTGAATGAAACGTATGCCCGTTATGCCGGAGAACTGCAGATTGTCCTGCGTGAACTGGCAAATGATGGCCGACGCAATAAAATTGGTCAATTAACTGACTCAGATCTCGACTTGTTGCCGTTGCTGAAACCATGGCGGACGTTCATGTTAAAGCATGTTAAAAGTTAGAGCCACAAACCGCCGATGAGTTAACAAACACTGATCATGACAAAGGAGAAAACACGATGACGCAAGTGAATGAACAGACGATCATGGGCTTGATTATAGCAGGCGGCAATGCCAAAAGTGCGGTTTTCACCGCGATTCAAGCTGCCAAAGCCGGTGACTTTCCTGAAGCAACTGTGCAGTTAAAAGAAGCTGATGATGCATTAGTGTCAGCGCATAATGCGCAAACAGAGCTGCTGACTGCCGAAGCGAGCGGCGATCATGCCGAGGTGTCATTGCTAATGGTTCACGCGCAGGATCACCTCATGAATGCCATCACTTTCCGCGATTTGGCGGGTGAAGTTGTCGCTGTTTATCAGCGAATGGCGGAAATGACAACAGCGCCAACTGTGTAATCGTGTGCGCAACACAAAAATGACAAACGAAAAGCCGGTCAGAGGATGATCGGCTTTTTTGAATGGTGTAAAGCTAACAAGAAACAGTGAACAGGTCAGGACAAAATTTGCAATTACCGAAACAAAGAATTTTTGCCCACGCCACAGTGCCTTTTAGGCTTGAAAGATCAAAGTCTACGACTACAGAGCTTGGCACGACAGAGAATTGTTTAGCCCAACCTTTTCACGAATCCCATATTGGGGGACAATGATCAACCCATCACCTTACGCAACTTACCAACGGCAATCGGCAAGGTGAGATAAGGTTTCTCTTTGTCCAAATCGCTCATCACTGTTTTCGGCAACAGGACATCGCTTTGGACGCCGTCAACATACATGACCGCATTATCAAGATTGAAGACATCCGTGCCATAACGTTTGAGCAACTGTTCCCGCAAGTCTGACATGACAACTCGCTGCTGGTAAATGTAAAAGCCATTGTCGTCGGCTTCTGGATATTTACCACCGATGAGATTCAGCTTTTCAGGAGCATTATCGAGTGGCACAAACACTTTACCGGAAACCTTCTCTGCTTCTTCCTCGTCAACGACACCATCATGGTTCACGTCTTGCGCGGCTGTCGCAACCGCGACTGGCGCTTTCGTAACGGAACCTTCCAAAACGGCCATATGCGTCATATCTGCTGGCGTATTAAACATCTCGATGCGAATTTGCAGGGCATCATCATCCGTGACTTCAAGATTCGCAAACCCGTGTGCTTTCCGACCGATACAATCATCATTAAGCGCCTGTAACGTTGCCCTATATCGCTTACGCATAAACACGCCTCCATTATTATTTAGGGTTTCCTAACTCCACTTTTACCATAGTCTTTTTAGCCTAAAAATCAAGGCTGTGAAACCGTGCGAAACAGCGTTAAGTCAAGAGAGAGAGGGGGTATAGACCGTTTTAAAAAGTTGATTTTTTTAGTTAATAAAGCAGCAAAAGAGCCACAAGATGTCGTTGGTTTTGGTGACAGCCTAATTGTGGATGCTAGTGGCAGTTATGCCTAGTTGTCAGCGTGATTCAGACGGGCAGTATCGTGCTTAAGAAACAATATGCTTAAACCTAGTATCAAAAGCTAGCATAAACAGTGCTTTTTCAAAGTGAACTCATTGGCTGGTCGCTGCTAGTTAGTATAACGATTTCAAAAAGAAGTAAATTATTTTTTTATAAACGCTTTCAGTACCGTAATCATGTTTGGAGGTGTATATTTAAATTGGAATCGTTTTAATATAGGAGGTGCGCCATGAAAGTTGTCATTTTCTCCACCTGTATCGTAGATCTTTTCTTCCCGAACGTCGGGGCAGCAATGGTCGAAGTATTGGAACGCTTTGGCTGTGAAACCTTCATGTCGGTTAAGCAGATTTGTTGCGGTCAGCCGACATATAATTCAGGTTACGTGAAAGCTACGCAGAAGGTCTTTCGTAATGAGATCGATGCGTTGCTGTCAGTTGACGCCGATTACATCGTCGGGCCAGCTGGTTCTTGCGTAAATATGCTGCGCGAATACCGCGTTTTACTTAAAGATGATCCGGAATATGCTGAAAAGGCGAAGGAAGTCGCCGACAAAACATTTGAATTCTCCCAGTTTCTGTATCGGGTTTTGAATGTGATTGATGCAGGCGCTGAACTCGATGCCAAAGCTACCTATCATCGCTCTTGCCACATGACCCGGTTGTTGGGTGAGCGGACAGCACCATTCGTTTTGCTTGATCATGTGAAGGATCTGCAAATGGAACCACTCCCACATATCGAAAACTGCTGCGGCTTCGGCGGCATGTTTTCCGCTAAAGAGCCGGAGATTTCCAAGCAGATGGTGGATGAAAAAGTCGACGATGTGCTGAGTACTGGGGCCAAAGTCCTGATTTCGGCTGATCCAGCCTGCTTGATGAATATTTCCGGTCGCTTCTCTCGTCGTCAGGAAAAAATTAAGATCATGCACATTGCTGAAGTGCTCAACCACAATGTTGACCCGAAACGGATCAAGTTCCATGATCCACTGCCGGTAGAACAGGAGGTGCGCCTATGAGTATCGTTACCAGTGATAAACCATTCTTGGAGCGGGTGAAAGAATCCGAACAGGACAAGTTCATGCAGGCGAGTGTTGCCAAAGCACAAGACGCCCAGTGGGATAAACGCGAGGCGTCACGTCACGAACTTGGCAACTGGCCGCAATGGCGCGATCTTGGCGAACAGATCCGCCAGCATGTGATCAAATACTTACCGGATTATTTAGAAGAATTTAGCGATAACGTTGAAAAACGCGGCGGGCACGTTTACTTTGCCAAAACGGACAAAGAAGCCGCGGCTTACATCACGAACCTTGCCAAGAAGAAGCAGGCCAAGAAGATTGTGAAGTCCAAGTCGATGGTCACCACCGAAATCAATTTGGACAAAGATTTGTTGAAGATTCCTGGCACCCAGCTGATGGAAACTGATTTGGCTGAGTTTATTTTGCAAGAAGACGATTGGGCAGAACCAACCCACATCGTTTTCCCGGCATTGGCGAAAAACCGCGATCAGGTCAAAACCATTTTCGATAAACTGGGTTACAAAGGTGACAACGATCCAGAACATTTAGCCAGATTCGCGCGTGAATACTTGCGGCGCTATTTCTTACAAGCTGATTTCGGTATTACGGGGTGCAATTTTGCGATTGCCGACTCTGGGTTGATCAATTTGGTCACCAATGAAGGCAATGCCGATCTGACCATGGCGATTCCTAAGACACAGGTGGTCGTGATGGGGATGGAACGGATTGTCCCAAGTTTGAAGGAAGCAGAAACACTGGATAACATGTTGTCTCGGTCAGCTGTGGGTCAGAAACTGACCAGCTATTGTTCCTTCTCTGGCAAGCAAGTTGACGGCGAAGCAGACGGACCGGAAGATTTTCATGTGGTCATTGTCGATAATGGCCGCAGTAACGCCCTTGGCACGCCATTCGAGCCAGTCTTGCAATGCATTCGCTGTGGCGCGTGTCTCAATGTCTGCCCGGTTTATCGGCATATCGGTGGTCATGGCTACGGCTCAATCTACCCAGGACCAATCGGCGCGGTGCTTTCACCAGTTTTAGATGGTTATGAAAAGTTCGGCGATTTGCCATTTGCTTCAAGTCTTTGCGCTGCATGTACCGAAACCTGTCCCGTCCGCATTCCGCTTCACGAATTGTTGATCAAGCATCGTGAAGTCATGATGGATAAGCTCAAGATGGATCACAGCTTCAACGACAAGATCATGAAAATGGTTGGCGTTGGCACCAGCGCTCCGGTTTTATTCAACATGGCGCTTGATATGGATCATGCCATGATGGGCATTTTGGCTACGAAGGATCAAGGTAGCGTGGAAAATGAGTACAATAGTGGCCGCATCAAACAAACTAAGATGCTGCCGAAACTCGCACGCGGCTGGACCGATGTGCGTGACCTGCCACGGCCACCGAAGAAGAACGAGAACTTCCGTCACTGGTTCAAGGAGCACAAGGCAGCATTGGAGGCGCAAAAACATGAGTGATCACACGAATCGGGAAGATTTTTTGAACGCCATCGCTGAAAAAGCCGGCCGATCACGGCACCAGCTCAAAGATCATCCATTTGAGCCGCTCAATGATCTGCCAGAAACAACCTTGTCTGGCCACTCTCAAGATGAGCTGGAAACCATCGCTAAGAAAAATAGCGAAGGGGTGCATGTCACGTTTAAAACCACCACCAAAGCTGATTTGGCGGCTGCCTTGAATGCTTACATTGAGCAAGATGCGCCTAAAACAATGATTTTGCCAACCACTGACAAGTACGCGGATTTTGGCTTAACCGAATGGACCAACACCGTCAGTCCTAAGCCGATGTACTGGACGCCAGGCAAAGGCCGCGACTTCAATTTGAAGCAAGCGGCGGCCGCGGACGTCGCCATCGGCTTTGCGGATTATTTGCTGGCTGAATCAGGCACGATTACCGTTGCCACCACCTCTGGCCAAGGCCGTGGCTTCCACTTCCTGCCAACCCATTACTTAGCTATTGTCAAAAAGAGCAACATCCTGCCACGTTCTCGCCAAGCTATGGATCACTACGATGCTGACATTAAAGCCGGCAAGCTCCAAACCAGCAACATCAACTTCATCACCGGCCCATCCAACTCTGGCGACATCGAAATGACCCTCGTTGTCGGGGTCCACGGCCCGTTGGACATGACTTACTTGGTTGTGGAGGATATGTAACCGAAAAGAGGCTGAGCCATAATTCCCTTGCAAGACCTGTGATTCATTAAATTCCGAATAATCGTGGAAAGTTGCTAGGCTAAAACTTTCTTGCCGTGCCAAACCCCACAATCTCCTGCCAGCTGGGGTGGCGACGCGGAGCTAGAGCGGAGACGGCGCTTCGAGCCCGCAAAGCCCGCGGTCTCGAAGTCGCCTAACAACATCAGCGACAAAGCCCGGTCGCTGTGTTGTTTGCGCGGCTGAGTCCCATCTGGCCTACGATTGCTCCGCCTTGGCACTACGGTCTTTAAAATCGCAATAAATAATCCACGAGAAGTCAAAAACGAACGATTTTCCGCTTATTGGAAAATCGTTCGTTTTTAATAGCTGACTAAGAATTATGACCCAGCCACTTTTCATTGGTATTGTTTTGTGGGAATGGTTTTGCTAGGCTTAGCAATATCTATTATTTTCTCAGCGGATTGGAAGTTATTTACTATGAACAACATAAAACTCAAAGCTTTTTTAGTTGCTTGTGTGATCGTTTTGTTAGGGTCATTCATTTTGAGAACATGGCAACATGCCGGCATATTTTCCAATAGTATGAAGTTAGTTCTTGTTGGAACAGTTGTAATTGCTTTAGTCCGAATATTGGGTTCGGTTAAAAACAGACGACATATGCGTGAATAGGTGTCTCTGAGTTTTTTATTTTGCAAAAGAAAATATCTAGTCCCTGTGTGTTCCTAAGTTTTACTCTAGGCTAGATTCTATTTGGTGGCTCAATCGCGTTAATAGTCTTTGGAGGTCTGTTTATCTCTATGATTTGTTGTGATGACACAATTAGAGAAGAAGCAGGCTTTTTTCGTGTAGAACCCTTGTCTCACCAAAGTAAGCTTGTCGGGAAAGCCTTTTTTGAGTTCACTCTGCGATATTAGTAACTTAAGTATGTTATTCAAATTGATGTCCGTAAAGACACCTTAAGATCTGGAAACTAAGAGTAGTTCCCCAAATCGTAGAAAGATCGCGGTTTTTGCGGGCTTGAAGTCGTGCCCACCACTCTACCTTCGTGGTCGCCAGCCCCTGCCGCCTCGGAGCCAGCTCGTACTAACGGTGTTCACAAAGCCAAACATCAGCTTGCCAATTAGATTGTTTCAAAAAGATAGCGCTATCGTTCACTATGGTATACTAAACACGAAACGCGCCGTTGCGGCGTAATGCGAATGAAGGAGAACACAAAATATGACTGAAGCAATTGATTTGAAATCTGGGATGGTCTTTGTTAAGGATGGCAAGCTTATCAAGGTACTGGAGTCCAACCACCACAAGCCTGGCAAGGGCAACACCGTCATGCAGATGAAGCTCTACGACATTCGTTCCGGCGCTAACGTTACCACCACCATGCGGCCAAGCGAAAAAGTCGAAATTGCGATCATGGATCGTAAAAAGGCGACTTATCTCTACACGCAAGACGACACTGCCTACTTCATGGACAGCGACAGCTACGAGCAATATGAATTGCCAACTTCAAGCATTGAGCACGAATTGAAGTTCATGCTGCCGAATGTACCGGTTGAAATTGAATTCTACGGCGATGAAGTCATCGGCTTGGAACTGCCAGGCAGCGTTGAACTTAAAGTCACCGAAACCCAGCCGGCTGTCAAAGGCGGCACTGTGGCGGGCGGCGGCAAGCCAGCAACATTGGAAACTGGCTTAGTTGTTACCGTGCCGGATTTCGTCAAAGATGGCGAAACTATTATCGTCACGACCGACACAGGAACTTACAAAGGCCGCGCTCAAAAATAATTTCAAAAGCAAGCTGACCACACAGTGAATAATCTGTGTGGTTTTTTGTTATCCAAAAACGTGTCATTTTGCCGCAGCCGGTTGCGCGATCGCTTGCCGGTTCATTGAATCAACGCGTGCCAGCAGACAGCCAGTTGGTTGATCAGCTCAAGCAAACCCCGTCACACCAAGGTGGAATAATTGTGACTCCTGACCAATTAGCCTAAAATACAGTCCGAAAGGGTGTGATGGTGATGACCATGCCACGCGCGCAACGAATTAAAATTTTAATTGTTTTGGGGATGATGTCGTTATTAACGGCTCTGTCTGGGTCGAGTACGAACTTGGCCATGCCGAAAATTTCGGCGGATCTCATGATTTCCAGCAGTGCCGCGACTTGGATTGTGTCCATCGGCCTCATTACGACCTCTGTTTTACTGGTCATGTTTGGCCATATCGGTGATTTGGTCTCAAAAAATCTCGTCTTTTTGATCGGCGAAATGGTATTCATTGTTGGTTCCTTGTTAACTGGGATCGCGCCGACTTATCTAACCATCCTTGCCGGTCGCGTCATTCAAGCCGTTGGGTCGGCGATGATCATGGCGAATTCGATGGGCATCGTTAGCCAATACTTTCCTGATGCTAATCGGGCAGAGGCGTTAGCGGTGATCTCAATGTTTGTTTCCGTCGGGTCGATTTCCGGCCCGGCATTTGGTGGCATTTTGATTACTTGGGCAAGCTGGCGATGGATTTACCTTTTCAATGTCCCAGTTGGTCTGCTGATCGTGTTTGCGGGGATGCGACTTTTGCCACTGCGCCGGCCAGCAACTGGGGAGATTAAGCAAGTCTGGGGTAACGCCAATTGGACAGGGCAAAATCTGTTTACTGGCGGGATGATCTTGGCCTTTGCCAGTGGCTATTGGCTTCAGCAGCCGACGCAACATCTGTTGGGATTTCTCATCCTTGCTGGTGGGGCGATTTTGACGTTGTTGGCTTTCATCCAAGATCAACGTGCCAAGTCACCGTGGATTGCGCCAGCATTGATGCATAATCCCGATTATTTAATATCCGTCAGCGTGCTGCTGATCGTCATGTTGGTTAACTCCGTTTCCAACATTTTGTTGCCATTCTATTTGCAAAGTTACGGCGGTATTTCTGCCTTTGAAAGCGGCCTGTTGATGATGCTGCAAAGTGTTGTCATGTTGATGATTACACCGTTTGCCGGCTGGCTTGCCGATCATTGGAATCGTTACTATCTCACGATTCTGGGCTTGTTAGTCCTGATTGTGTCACAAGTCGGCTATGCCTTTTATCCAGCAAAATTGTCGATGGCACCCATCATCTGGCCGATTGTGCTCAATGGAGCGGGCATGGCGTTGTTCCTTTCGCCAAACAATGCCTTAACGATGGGAGCGGTTGATGCTAGCGTCTCTGGTGTGGCCGGATCGCTGAACTCGTTGGCGCGAACCATCGGAATGACCATCGGCATCAGTTTTGGTGCTACGTTACTTTTTGCCCAGTTGCCAGGCGTCACGCGCATTTCGCCGCAGTCGGGGGCACCATTCCTGCATGCATTGGCCTTTGTTTTCTGGTTAGCAACCATTGTTTCCGTGGTTGGATTAATAATTGTCATTTTTCGAACAATTCGCAGTCGGCGAACGAAGGCTTCAGTTCAATAAATCCAAGTGAAACATATGAAAGCGGTTAAATAAAGCTGAGCATTTGCTCAGCTTTATTTGTATAAGATGGCAGCTTGTCTGACAAAAGCGAAAATTCTATGAGCAAAAGCCGAATATTAGTCCACTATTTGACGATTTTTCAATTCTTTCCAGTGTTATTTAATATAAGCTATTCTTAGCATCATCAATCAAAATGAAAACAAAAACGCGTGCCGATTATTAGCTTAGGTGGGCTTCTTACTGCCTATAAATAAGGAATCCATCTAGAGAATATTTACGGGATATACAATTTTTAATTTGAGATCGGTAGCATAAATGTGACAAAAGTAAGATCAAAGAATTAGTTTTTTTAGGCGAAATTGAGGATTCGCTTATTTACATTAATGGATTTCTAATGTAAGGTAAGTTCAATCATTTTAGGAGGGAACAGGATGAAATTTAGAAAGACAATGGTTGCGGGCTCTGCGCTCGCGCTTGCAGGGGTGTTAGCAGCCTGTGGTTCTAATTCTTCTAGCAGCAGTAAAGGTACTTCGATTACACGGATGGAGAGTGATGTGATCTCCACGATGGATCCATCAACGACCACCGATGCTATTTCTGGTCAGGCATTGATTGATACCATGGATGGCTTGTATCGGTACAATGGCAGCAAATTGGAAAATGCCATGGCCAAGAGTCAACCAACTGTTACTGATGGCGGGAAGACCTATACCTTCAAGTTACGTAATGCTAAATGGAGTAACGGTGATCCAGTCACAGCCCAAGATTTTGTGTTTGCTTGGCGGCGGACGGTTGAACCGAAGACCAAGTCGCAATACGCCTACCTATATTCAGGCGTTAAAAACGCTGATGACATCACAGCCGGTAAAAAAGCGGCCAGCACGCTTGGGGTTACCGCCGTCAACAAGACGACTTTGAAAGTCACCTTGGACCACGCGATTCCTTATTTCAAGACCATGTTGGTTAACCCAGCATTCTTCCCACAAAATGAGAAATTCGTTGAAAAATCTGGTAAGAAATTCGGGACTACTTCCAAGTACATCTTGTCCAATGGTCCTTACCAGTTGAAGAACTGGAACGGCACTGGCAACACTTGGAAAGAAACTAAGAACACTACTTACTGGAATGCTAAGAACGTTCACATTGATACCCTTAATGGTCAAGTGGTTAAGGATTCGCAAACCGCGATGAACTTGTATCAGTCGAAGAAACTTGATATCGCAGCTTTGCAAGGTGAACAAGCGGCTCAAGCAAAATCCATGTCTGATTTCAAAGGCCTCAAGCAAAGTGCGACCTTCTATCTTGAATTGAACGAGAAGAAGGATCCAATCTTTAAGAACACCAAGATTCGTCAGGCAATTTCCATGTCGATTGATCGCGAGGCATACATTAAGAAGGTTTTGAATGATGCTTCCATCGCGGCCAACAATGTGACCCCTGAAGGATTGTTCGAAAAGAACGGCCAAGACTTCTCCAAGACGGCATCTAAAGCTGAATCCTCCGCTGTTAAGTACGATCCAGCCAAGGCTAAAGAGTTGTGGACAGAAGGTTTGAAAGAAGTCGGTCAGTCCGCACCAACTTTGGAACTGCTGACAGACGATACGACCAATGCTAAGCGTTCTGCCGAATACTTCCAGAGCACCTTGCAACAGAACCTGCCAGGTCTGAAAGTTACCATCGCTACAGTACCATTCAAGACGCGTCTATCTCGTTCCCAAAATGGTCAGTTCGATATGGTTATCTCCGCTTGGAGTGCTGATTTCCCAGATGCTATTTCCTTCTTGGATCTGTTCACCTCCGATAACAGTTACAACGATGGCAAGTGGTCAAATGCTGAATACGATGCTTTGATCAAGCAGTCCAAGACGACCGATGCGACCAACGCAACCGCTCGTTGGAACACCTTACTCAAGGCCCAAGAACTGTTGACGAAGGAACAAGGCGTTGTACCGCTGTATCAACGGGTACAAACAACCTTGCAGCGTAAGACCATTACCGGTTTGAATTACAACCCAACCAATTCCTACAACTTTGTGAATGCGAAAGTTAAGTAGAACTTAGTCGGATTATGGTCTAACAACCGCGTTTTTAAACCAAAACGTGAGCAGTTACGAATAACTGCCTGCTAGTTTCAAATAAGTAGTTCTCACAAACGGCGTTGTCTCGTGTTCTGCGGCGGACAACGCTGTTTGCTTATCAGGGCGTGTGCCCATAAACAGGAGTGAATCATGGTCAAATATATTTTAAAACGGATCGGCTTCCTGCTCCTGACACTGTTTATTGTTGCCAGCGCTACCTTCTTCCTGATGAAGTTGTTGCCGGGGACGCCGTTTAACAACCCCAAAATTCCAGCAGATCAACTGCTGATTTTGAAGAAACAGTATGGATTGGATAAGCCGGTTTGGATGCAATACCTAACGTATATTGTCGGAATCTCACATGGCGATTTTGGAATGTCCTATCAATTTCCTGGCCAAACCGTGTCAAACTTAATCGCTTCTCGGATTGGACCATCTCTACAAATTGGCGCACAGGCGATGGTCGTCGGCACACTTGCCGGGATCTTGCTTGGTGCCATTGCCGCGATCCGCAAGAACACATGGGTTGACGCGACTGCTACCATTTTTGCCATTCTCGGTCGCTCAATTCCTAACTTCGTGTTCGCCGCACTGCTGCAGCTTTTTGCTTTCAAAACTGGCGCCTTCCCAGTAGCACTTTGGGGCGGCTTCTCTTATAGCATTTTGCCGACAGTTGCTTTGGCGATCGCACCGCTTGCCCAAACGGCCCGATTCATGCGAACTGAAATGGTCGATGTGCTTAGTTCTGATTACATCGAACTGGCACGTTCCAAAGGTGAATCACGCTGGCAAGTTGTTGCCAAGCATGCGCTGCGTAACTCAATGATTCCGATTGTGACCATCATCGGACCAATGGCTGTTGACTTAATGGTCGGCTCACTGGTTGTCGAGAACATCTTTGCGATCCCTGGGATTGGGGAACAATTCGTTAAGTCAATTACGACCAACGATTACCCAGTTATCATGGGACTGACCATTCTCTACAGTGCCATGCTGACGGTTGTGATCCTTGTCGTCGATATTCTTTACGGCTTCATTGATCCACGAATCCGATTGAGCGGGGAGGCAAACTAATGGCAACAAGTAAATTAAGTCCAGATGCATTCAAGCATGTTAAAGTGGATGCGGCTGAACAGGAACGTATTGCCACGCCTGCGCTGACGTTCACGCAAGATGCGATTCGGCGATTGAAGAAAAACAAGGCCGCAGTAATTTCCCTGTGGGTGCTCGTTTTCATCGCGTTCATTTCTATCATTTCTATCTGGTTATCACCTTCTAATCCAAACAAACAGAGCCTGAACTATGCGAACCTGCCGCCCAAATGGCCAGGTATCGATTTGCCAGGTTTGAACGGCTACATGAACGGTCAAAACAAATACGCCGGCATGGGTAAAAATGTTTACTTCTTGCTGGGTACCGATTACCTTGGACGTGACCTGTTGTCTCGAATCATGGTCGGCACCCGAGTTTCACTGTTCATCGGGATTGTCGCAACCTTCTTCGATTTGACCATCGGGGTTTTCTACGGCATCATCTCCGGCTGGCGCGGGGGTATGACCGATACGTTGATGCAACGTGTTATTGAAATTATCTCCAGTATTCCTAACTTGGTTGTTGTCATTTTGATGCTGCTGGTCTTCCGTCCTGGTTTGACCTCCATTATCTTGGCGATTGCCTTCACTGGGTGGGTGACCATGGCTCGACTCATTCGTGCGCAGACGTTGCAGTTAAAAGATCAGGAATTCGTCTTAGCTGCTAGAACGTTAGGCGAGTCGAGCATCAAAATTGCCTTTAAACATCTGATCCCTAATCTGAGTTCAACGATTATCATTCAAACGATGTTCACCATTCCGACAGCGATCTTCTTTGAAGCCTTCCTGAGTTATATCGGGATCGGGCTGCCAGCACCGACTGCTAGTCTTGGGACCTTGCTGTCAGATGGTCAAAAGAATCTGCAAGTGCTGCCATATCAGCTGTTATATCCGGCGATCGTGATTGTCATTCTGATGCTGGCCTTCAACTTGCTGGCTGATGGTTTGCGCGACGCCTTTGATCCGCGCAGTGAACATTAGGAGGTGGCAAAATGAGTAAAATTCTAGAAGTAAAAGATTTACAGATTGACTTTGCCACCTATGCCGGCCCTGTCCACGCCATCCGCAATGTCAATTTTGACCTTAACAAAGGTGAGACGCTGGCCATTGTTGGTGAGTCTGGTTCTGGTAAATCCGTTACCGTACGAACGGTGATGGGCTTGTTAGCCCCGAATGCGAAAATTACGCATGGCGAAGTGCTGTTTAACGGCGAGGACATTCTCAAAAAATCCGAGAAACAGCTCAATGCAATGCGTGGCAATGATGTCGCCATGATTTTCCAAGACCCGATGACCTCACTGGATCCAACTATGACCATTGGGAAACAAGTGGCAGAGCCGTTACTGTTGCATAGTAAAATCAGTAAAGCAGATGCGCTCAAGGAAGCGGAACGCGTGTTGGATTTGGTTGGCATCAAGGATGCCGGTGGTCGCTTAAAGGACTATCCACATCAGTTCTCTGGTGGGCAGCGTCAGCGGATTGTCATTGCCATTGCAATCATCAATCACCCGCAGATTCTGCTGGCTGATGAACCAACAACCGCTTTAGACGTGACGATTCAGGCACAAATTATTCATCTGTTGAAAGAAATTCAGTCGAAGATCGACACCTCAATCATTTTCATCACCCATGACCTTGGCGTAGTTGCTGGGATTGCCGATCGTGTTGCGGTTATGTATGCTGGCAAGATTGTTGAGTATGGTACGGTTGACGAAATCTTTTACAATGCCCAGCATCCGTATACGTGGGGGTTGCTTGAAGCTATGCCAACACTTGAAACCAAGAGTGATCGACTGTACGCCATTCCTGGGACACCACCGGACTTGCTTGATCCGCCAAAAGGTGACGCGTTCGCACCGCGAAATCCATACGCGATGGCGATTGACCTCGAGCAGGAACCACCATTCTTCAAGATCTCACCGACCCATTCGGCGGCAACTTGGCTATTAGCACCAGGCGCACCGAAAGTGGAATTACCGCCAGAAATTGCGCGGCGACATGCCTTATGGGCAAGTAAACATCAAGATGAAAAGGTGGTGAACTAACGTGGTCGACAAAAAAGACAAAAAGGTTCTTGTGTCCGTCAAGCACTTGGTTCAAACCTTCAATGCCGGGAAAAAAGACCAAGTGAAAGCCATTCAGGATATCTCGTTTGATATTTATGAGGGCGAAACATTGGGCTTGGTTGGTGAATCTGGTTCTGGTAAAACCACCACTGGTCGGGCGATCATTCGCTTGTACGACCCAACCAGCGGCGAGATTTTGTACAATGGCAACGACATTGCCAAACTGAAAAATGGCTCCAAACAGATGCTGGCTTTCCGCCGAGCCACGCAAATGATTTTTCAGGATCCTTATGCGTCCTTAAATCCGCGAATGAAAGTCAAAGACATCATCGCGGAAGGCATTGATATTCATCATTTGGCCAAAAACAACGCTGATCGCGATCATCAAGTTGAGCAGTTGTTGGAAGAAGTCGGTTTAAACGCCGATCACGCGACTCGCTATCCCCATGAGTTCTCCGGTGGTCAGCGCCAGCGGATCGGGATTGCCCGTGCATTGGCCGTACAGCCTAAGTTCATTATCGCCGATGAACCGATCAGCGCGCTGGACGTTTCCATTCAGGCGCAGGTCGTCAACCTGCTGAAGGACATTCAGGATCGCCAAGGGTTGACGTACCTGTTCATTGCACATGATTTATCGATGGTCAAGTATATCTCAGATCGTATCGCTGTTATGCATTATGGACGGTTGGTTGAATTGGCAACGGCGGATGAAGTTTATAGTCATCCGTTACACCCTTACACCAAGAGTTTGCTATCAGCGATTCCGGTACCTGATCCAGATGTTGAGCGTAGACGCGTGCCGCTGCCGTATGACGCCAGCAAGGTCGAAGGCGACAACAAGAAACGTAAAATGGTTGAAGTTTATCCTGAACATTACATTTTTGCCGCTGATGACGAAGTTGCGGCTTATAAAGCTGAAGCCGAAGCGGATCATCAAGGGGTTAAAGCTGCCCAGTAAACGCCTACTGAGCGCTGTGCTTCAATGATCGCGTAAGAATGCCGAACATGTGAAACTTGCATGTTCGGCTTTTTGCGTACAAATGTCTTACCCACACATTTCTAGACGAGTAAACACATTCTTGTCGTTGATGTCGTCAAAATGCTGACGTAATAGGCATAATCGTTACAGTTTTGGTTAAGTCGGGCTGAACTTTTCTGTTTATTGCCGCTAATTTGGTGCGCTTCTGCTACACTATGGTCAAAGACAGAACGTTCGTCGGACCGGTTGCTGGCCTGATGAACGTGTTTATAAGGAGCGTGCAGGAGATGACCAAGTTTTACTTTGTGCGGCATGGACAGACGGAAACGAATTTGGCGCGGCGATTTAACGGTGGACGAACCGATACGCCGTTGACAGCGAGTGGCCGCGATGGTGCGATCGCAGTTGGACGCTTTTTGGCGACGACTGGTTTTGCGGGCATCTATGCCAGTCCGATGCCGCGGGCGCAAACAACGGCTGAATTAATTGTGGCCCAAAGCCGAGTCGTTCAACCGCCGATTGTGACGGATCGTGATTTGCGCGAGGTAGATTTAGGCAAATGGGATGGTCAGCCGCTCACTTCTGTCCAGGATGATCCTGAGATTGATCATTATTATCATCATTTGACGGCGTTTGATAACCAGCGTATCGGTGCAGAATCATTTGCCCATGCGTTAAAACGTGGACGGCGGGCAATCAATCGGATTTATGATGCCCATCCAGACGGCAAAGTGCTCGTTGTGGCACACGGTTTAATCGGCATGCTGTTATTAAGCACATACCTCGGTGCCGATCTCGATTCTGCGCGTGATGCGATGCGCATTCCGCCGAATAATAGTATCAGTGAATTGGACACCTCAGATGGCGAAGAGTTCACACGTGGCAGCTTATGGGCCTTTGTGCCAGCAACCGCGGAAAGTAAATAACAATGCTGAATAAATTGGCATTGTTTTTTTTATTGTGTATTTTTTAATTAATTAAGCTGATTTTTGGCAGTTCCTAATTGCGAGCGTTTACAATAGTTATAGAGCAAGAATTGGTGAGTTGATGTGGGGGATCAGTGCGGTTATGTTCTGTGAGAATAGGCCATCTTTAGATTATTAAATAATATTATAAAATCTTTTGATAGCCCGGCGTTTCATCTAATGTTAAAGCATAACGCCGCACATTAAAGGTGGGGGAAACCATGTTAGACAATATCGGGAAATTGGTGCACCAACAGCGCCGCAGTTTGAACTTGACGATTGAGAAGTTGGCGGAGCGATCCGGCGTCTCGATCAGTCTGATTTCGCGAATGGAGCGTGGAGACGTCAACAATATCAGCATAAAAAAATTGACCGACATTGCGCGGGCTTTAAATATGCAGGTAGGCGACTTCTTTATTGCTCCGGAAATGAGCGATATTAGCACATTAGCGGTGGTGAAATACTTAACCCACTTACCAGAGAAAGAACGGGCGCGTGTTTCCGAGGTACTCATGCAGGTGATTAACCTGTAAGTACCACCTTTTTAGAACAGTCTGTCACTTGAGGCTGTTCTTTTTTGATATCAAAAATGTCAGCATGACCTTAAAAGGATGGCGCAACCCGTTGTCAGTCAGCTGGTAAAACGCGTATACTAAATGCACTGATTTTAGACAATGAGCGCGAACTGGCATGGTTAGCTTGGTCTGACAAAGTGGCACTGGAGAGTTGACCAAGTATTGGCTCGGCTAACAGGCTTTCTTCACAATAACCGACCGCCATCTGGAGAACGCATTTTAAAAGAAGGAGAATGATTGACATGACATTTGAAGCAATTTTACCGTCCCTTAAAGCCGGCAAGAAGGCCGTTCGCACCGGCTGGGAAGGTACTGAGTTGTATGTGCAACTAGTTCCGGAAGGCAAATTCGAAGGCGACACTTTGAATCCGTATTTTTTGATCAAAACTGCCGACGAAGCTTTCAGTCTCTGGTCACCGACTGACTGTGACATTTTGGCTAAAGATTGGCAGCTTGTGAACGCATGACGCATTTCGACTTCACCGACAAGACCGTCATCATCACCGGCGCGGCTTCTGGCATCGGTGCGGCGCAGGCGGCGGCTTTTCAGGCAGCTGGTGCCACTGTGGTAGGAATTGACCTCCAACCAATTAGCAACCTCACAGACGCCATTCAGGCCGATGTGAGCGATCCTGCCACGGCAGCAGCGATTGCGGCTCAATACCAGCCAGATATTGTCTGCAATACGGCGGGCGTGTTGGATGGTTATCAAACTGTGACCGATACGGCGCTCTCGGCATGGCAGCACATTCTCGATGTCGATCTCACCAGTCAGTTCTTAATGATCAAGGCGCTGCTGCCGGGGATGCTGGCTCGCGGACACGGCGTTTTCATCAATATGAGTTCCATCGCTGGTTTAGTCGGTGGTGGTGGCGGCGTGGCGTATACCGCCGCTAAGCACGCCGTCATCGGCCTCACCAAGCAATTAGACCTCGATTACGCCGCCAAAGGCATTCGCGCCAACGCGCTCGCACCAGGCGCTATCAACACGCCCATGAACGCCGCTGATTTTGCCGGCGACGGGAAAATGGCTGCGTGGGTTGCTCAAGAAACCCCAGCCAAACGCTGGGCCAAGCCCGAGGAAGTCGCGCAATTATCCTTATTTCTGGCCAGCGATGCTGCTGATTATATTCATGGAACCGTGATTCCCATTGACGGCGGCTGGCTCGAAAAGTAAACTTAATGCATTGCAACATCAAAACTGAAAACGGAAGGCAATCCTTCCACGACGATACTTACTTTCCTTTGATCGTCGTTACTACTGGCATAGCCACAAAGGAGAACAAACATGCAAACAACTTCAACCACCCATCGTTCAATCGTCAGTCTCGCCAAAACCGCCATGATCACGTCCATTTACGTCGTGATGACCCTCATGCTCAGTCCACTCAGCTTCGGGGTCGTACAAGTTCGGTTCTCCGAGATGCTCAACTACACGGCACTCTTCAACCGCCGTTATGTCTGGGCCGTCACGCTGGGTGTTTTTTTGGCCAATTTAACCTCGCCAACCGCACTCCTTGATGTCCCAATCGGCACCCTCGGCACGCTCGTCTTCATCATCATCAGCCGCTGGTTAGCCAAACTCGTCCAGCCAAAATGGGCTAAATTCACCATCATGGGTATCCTTTTCGCCTTATCCATGTTCACCATTGCCGGCGAACTGACCATCCTCACAAAAGTCCCATTCTGGCCAACCTACGCTACCATCGCGCTTGGCGAAGCCATCTCGATGGCCGTCGGTGGCGTTGTGATGATGATTTTGACCCGGTTTGTGGATTTGGATAAGTAAGCGATAAGGCTATTGAAAGAGGCTTCTATAGAAAAAAAGCTTACTGGCAGGAAAGGTTTCGCTGAAGCTTTTCGATCTGGCAGAAGGCCAGGCAGGTTTGATTGCTGTGGTCAAAAGTTGTCGCAGGGGTTAGGTTTCCAATGCACCTGATTTTGGCCAAATATTGGTTAAATACAAAAAAGCATCAAGACAATTGTCTCGATGCTTTTTTTAATGGAAGGGATACACCCTGAATCTTTTTTAGCAAGATGCTGATCCTAGGTAATGAGGTTTTTTCGTTGTTACTTTTTTAATGTCTGCATGACATCCTTAGCAATCAACGTGTAGTAATGCGGTCGGCCAGCGTCGTTCGGATGGACACCGTCATCAGCAAACCAGTCGTCATTGCCACCAGCCAGATAATACCAATCCACCACATGCAGATTGGCATGGGTTTTCGCTGCTGCATGAATCAACTTGTTAACCGGATCAATCCACGCCTTTCCGGGAGCATACGCCGTCACCCAGAAGACTTGGCGTTCGGTACCAAGCTGATCCAGAATCCCGTTAATGTCGGCCTCCGTCATTGGCCCGTTCGTCCCCAAACTGATCACAACCGTGTTAGCCAACTTACCACTTGCCTTCAGCTGACTAATAATCGCAGGTGCTGCCTGCACCTGCCGGCCAACCTCAGCATCAATCGACATCTCCGGAAAAAGCACCTTCAAATATGCCGAGCTCCCTAGCATAATCGAATCGCCAATCGCCGATACCGGCAATGTTTTGGCCGCATTAATCTCGCTGTCAGTTAAGCCATAAAGCCGATACTGATTCAGCACCTTTTCCTTCTTCACCTTCGCCTTAGAATCCTTCTGAATGCGCTGACGCGTCGATTGGTTAACCGCAATCGCCTGCTCAGACTGATAATGCTTGACGTAGAAGAACCCTGCGACACCAGCAATTGCCAATCCCAACGCGATACTTAATAGCCAGTCACGTAGACGTAGCTTGTTTTTTTTCATGATTTAGTGAACCCCCAAAAAGTTACATTGCTTATATTTTAAACTAAAAATCAGGTTAGTCTGGTTACAAGTTAGGGTCATTCTGACGGGTTTATAGGAAATTGTAAAGAGACTGTAACAAATTCAGTTTCATGGGTAGCAACCTTAGTGAAAAGGGGGAGTGTAGCGGATTCAAGGTGGCTCACCGTTGAAACTGGAAACGTGATAGTTAGCCAAAATAGCTAGACTTGGTTACACATGCTAGGGTATTATGCTTTGGAGTAGGGTTTTAAAAAAGTCTTTTTTAAAAATGCGGGCTGCGTTGCTTGTGGTCCGCATTTTGAGTGTTGGATATAAATTATGGGATTAGGTGGGGAAAGAGTTAATGAACAAGCAAATCGACCTTTCACAGTTGTGGAATGTATTTAAACGCAGCTTTGTTGCAATGATTATTCTTGGAATTCTTGGAATGGCGGCTACTTATTTCGGTGCCAAGACATTTATTGCTCCTAAGTATGAGTCGGATACGTCATTACTTGTTAATCGTAAGCAAGACAATGATCCGAATATGCAGTTGAACGCACAGCAGGCTGACATTCAAATTATCAATACATACAAGGACATCATCACGCGGCCCGTAGTTTTACAAACGGTCGCAAAAGATTTGACAAGTCCTGAACGTGTAATATCAAAAAAAGCTCAGAAGGCCGTTTATGGCACTCGTTATAATGCCACAACCGGACTTCGAGAAGAATACGTTGAGAAAAAAGCACAACCAGCTCAATATAACCTGAAGCCGGCTAAATATACAAACATCACCGCGGATGACCTTGCCAAGGTTGTTTCTGTGTCAACACAACAAAATTCTCAAGTTTTCACTGTCAGTGTAAAAGACACAGATCCTGTCAGGGCACGAGACATAGCCAATGAAGTAGCTAAAGTTTTCGAAAAGAAAATTGCCACAATTATGAGTATTTCTAACGTATCGATAGTTTCACAAGCAACGGCAAACTCGACTCCGGTATCACCAAAGCTAAAATTGATGGCTATTCTCGGCTTGATTCTAGGAATACTGTTAGCTTTCATTTGGGGGTTAATTCGTGAATTGACGGATCAAACGATTAAAGATATCGATTTTATTACCGATGGTTTAGGATTGGTGAATTTAGGGATTGTCAATTACGTTCAGCACATGAAGGATATGGATCAAGCTATTGAGGAGTCTAAGGAAACAAAAACGACAGAGTATGGGTCGGAAAATTTTGGCCAATCAGATTTTCCGCAACGTAGTCGGCGCCGTATTTGAGGAGGAAACTTACAGTGCAATGGTCAATTAGGAAAATTCTTCATCGTAACAATGAGGATCAAGAAACACAAAAAAATGGAGTTATGTTGGTTACATTTGCTGAGCCCAAACATGTTGTTTCTGAGCAGTTTCGAACTGTGCGGACAAATATCGAATTTGCTGGTGCTGCCTTAGATCGATGTCAGGTTGTGATGTTCACCTCCTCAGCTATGTCTGAAGGTAAGTCGACAGTCTCGGCCAATATCGCTGTCACGTGGGCTCAGGCAGGGAAAAAGGTCTTATTAGTCGACGCAGATTTGCGTCGTCCTACGCTTCATGCAACATTTAGGACGCTTAATCTTGACGGCGTAACGACTGTATTAACAGGTAAAAACTCGGTTGGCGAAGTTATAGAGAAATCCTTTGTCGATAATTTGGATATTCTGACCTCGGGTCCAGTGCCGCCGAATCCGTCTGAACTTTTGAATTCAAAACGAATGGCAAGCATCTTGGACTGGGCTCGTGAAAATTATGATATTGTCGTTTTAGATGCCCCGCCGGTTCTGGCTGTCTCAGATGTACAAGTCTTGGTTCCAAAAACAGACGGTGTGATTGTTGTTGCCAAGATGGGCAAAACGTTAAAAGGCGATCTGCAACGAACAATTGAAGTTTTAAAATTGGCCAATGCCAATGTTTTAGGATGTGTGGAACGTGTGAAAGCCAAGCACGGAGATCGTGGATATGGATATGGATATGGTTACGGAAACGACGCCAGCAAATAATCCAAATTGTGAATATGTTGGTATTTAAAATTTATCTGAAGGACAGCGCAGAGTGTGATGAAAGTCCGAAGCGTTCTTATGCATTAAAAATGAATTGTAAAAAGCGTCTGATTGAGTTGATTTGGAAGAGTTTTGGGGGGACTCTCTAGTTGGTAAGAATGCTTTTGTGAGTGATTAAAAACAAATAATTAAAGAAACGTTCGAGTATTAGTAGAATTAAATACTAATATACAAGTAGCCTTATTAAAGCTTTCAAAATAGGTGGGGTTAAAGTGAGCTTCGTGACAAAGAGGCAGGATGGCGACAAAGTAGCAGTGTTAGTCGCAACATATAATGGTGAACCGTATATCAAACAGCAGCTTGACAGTATTTTACGTCAGAAGGATATCGCTCAGTATGATTATCAAATTTTTGTATATGATGACGGTTCTAAGGACAGGACTCTTAAAATTCTAAAGGAATATGGTTCATCTATTCATATCGTTCCTAAAGATGAAAAGTACCAAGGCGTTAAAAGTGCTATCTACTCGCTTTTATCGAAAGTACAGGCCGATTATTACTACTTTTCAGATCAAGATGACGTGTGGGAACCTGATAAGATTCAACAAACACAATTATTGTGGGAAAGATTCGATTCGACTATTCCGGGAGGCGTTTATTCTGACCTTCTGTTAGTTGATGGCAAGAATCGAAGCTTGCGCAATACGATGATGAGCGTCAATGGATGGAGCAAGACGGAGAGAAGAGACCTCTCATTTTTGATATTTGATCCAAGAGTGACTGGAGCAGCCCTTTCCATTAACCGTGCAGCTCGTGATTTTGTTCTCCAAATGTCAAAAAGAGAATTTTTAAATGTAACTATGCATGACGCTTTTTTTGCCTTGATTATCAGTGCTTTTGATAATTTAGCTTTTTTACCTAAACCGTTGGTCCGGTATCGGCAACATGGCAATAATCAGATTGGCGCTAGAAGGACTTTATCCCAAAGATTGAATATTATTCATAGAATATCATCTCTAAAAAACAGACTAGCCGATATTCTGATTCTTGGACAATTGGCCCAATCACTTCCTTTTTCTGTTAGAGATGAGCTGAAAGTATTCTCTGAATTTGCTATTTGCCGGAATCCTTTTAAAAGAGTTGCAATTGTTGTTCGGAATAGGAAATACTGGAAGAACACCTCAAATATAAAACTTTTGCTTATTATTGTTTCTGGTGTCTCTGTAAGGAGAAAATAAAGAAATGAAAGTTGCATTCGTATTGCCCCCCTTTTCCAGTAATCCAATTGGAGGATACCAGATGGTTTATAAGTATGCTAACCAACTGGTTTCTAAAGGATGGCAAGTTGATATCTATTATTTGGCAGAAAGATTCATGGTTAAGCCAAAAGTCTTTGCAGATGTTAAGATGATTGTTAAGAAAGTCGTTGAAAGATTTGATCCAGACAGGATTAAGCTTAAATGGTTTTCGTTAAATCCAAGTATTTCTGAGTATTTTCACCAAGCCAGCTCAATACAACAACCTTATGATGCTATGATTGCCACTGCTGTTCAAACCGCTAAATTTGTTGCAGATCAAGGACCAGATCAGGGCGAGAAATTTTATTTCATTCAGGCATTAGAAAAATGGGTAGATGGCGGTCAAGATGAAGCTATCAAATCATTCCATTTGCCTCTTCATAAAGTGGTGGTTGCTAAATGGCTTGAGCAACTTGTTTTTGAAAACACTGGCGAACGTAGTTATATTATACCCAACTCGATTGATACTTCAGAGTTCTATCCTAGTTATCCGATGAAAGGCCGACGTAATCGAGTTGCACTTCTAAATCATATCTTGCCGGAAAAGAACAGTGGTTTTGGAGTAAGTGTGTTGAAAGAGGTTAAAAAAAGAATCCCTGATTTGGAAGTGCTTATGTTTGGCGTTCCGACAAAACCAAGTGACTTGCCAGATTATTTTCACTATTTTCAGTCAGCAAATACGAGCCAACTAAGAGAACAGATATACGGACCCGCGAAGATTTATTTATTACCGCCAAAGATTGAAGGTTGGGGACTAACTGGAATGGAGGCTATGGCGTGCGGGACGGCCTTAGTTGCAAGTGATGTTGTTGGTATCAAAGAGTATGCTACTGATCAAGAAAACGCATTTCTCTTGCCAGTCGATGACAAGACAGCTTTCGTCAATACAGTTGTTAAACTTTTGAAGAATGAAAGTGCATGTATGAATATTGCCAATAGAGGTCTTCACGACATGCAAAATTTTTCTTTGGACAAGTCCACCGATGCGTGGATAGCCCTGATAGAAAAGTTGCAAGTGCGAGCTTGATCGATCATACGGAGGACTAGTTATATATGCCAAAAGAAATGGGTACGTCAACGCAGGCTGTACTGTGGAGTTACATTGGAACTTTCTTCTCGCTATCCAGTGGTTTCCTGATGCTTCCCTTTATCCTGTTGAAACTGTCAGGCGCGGACCTTGGTCTCTGGTACGTTTTTTTAAGCGTTAATGGACTGTTGGCTCTTTTTGACTTTGGATTTGCACCTACGTTTGCAAGAAATTTTGCTTATGTTTGGAGCGGAGCAAAAAAGTTAACTCGGCAAGGCATGACTGAACAAACGGGTGGAGAGATCGATGTCAATCTCTTTAAACTGTTGTATCAGTCATGCAAAGTCTTATACTTGATTTTAAGCACTGTTGCTCTTCTCATGTTGCTCAGTGTTGGCTCGCTTTACATTTCGCACATTACTGATGGGTTTTCTGGACAGAATTATTTACTTGCATGGCTTGTTATGTGTTTGTCATTCTTTTTAAATCTTTATTTTGATTATTATGCGAGTATATTACGTGGTATTAACGCAATTAAATCTATCAATATTGCGCTTGTGATTTCGAAAGTATCCCAGATAACAATATCTGCCATATTATTGATGCTGGGTGTCGGTGTTCTTGGTGCAGTGATCGGATTTCTAGCTCAAGGGGTAATCTTTAGACAATACTGTAAAACAACGTTCTTTAGAAATTCAGACGTGAAAAGCATTTTCAAAGAAAGTCAGAGGAAAGCGAGTTTAAATGAGATTTTTATAACAATCAAAACTGTCTTACCGAACTCGGTTAAAGATGGATTTGTTTCGATTGCAAATTATACGGCTACTCAGGGTAGCTCAATCATCATTTCTTTAAAAGTTTCCTTAACAATAGTTGGGCATTATTCACTTGTTCTTCAGTTGATTAACGCAGTAGCCAGTGTGGCAGTTGCGATTAATAATGCATATTTACCAACAATTCAGAATCGTATGGTGTCACGATCTAAAAGAGGGCTTCAAAGGATTATTGGGCGTTGTCAGGCAGCGTATATCACAGTATTTTTGGGCGGTTCGATTGCCGTTTATATTGTTGTTATACCTGTTGTCAGGCTCCTAAGGCCAGAGTTCTCTTTTTCAACAGTAACTTTTTTGCTGATGTTTGTGTATTACTTTCTTTTTAATCAACAATCTGGTTACGCGACTTATATTGCAGCCGCAAACGAGATCCCATACGCAAAGTCTTTTGTTATAAGCTCGATAGCATCCGTTTTTCTTGTTTTTCTTTCACTTCAGATTTTCCCCAACAGTTTAACTTTTGTCGTTTTAGCACAAATTGTTGTGCAAGCATGTTTTAATAACTGGTATTGGGTTCAATACTTTTACAGAAGAGAAGGGTTTGCTTTCCTCCCAACTCTTGGTATTGGGTTTGAAGGTTGGACTAATTCAATCTTACGACGTTGACCTCGTTAGCTGAAGGGAAGAATATACTCAAGATGAGAAAATTAGATCAAAAATTGTTGCAAATAGGTTACATGCTATTTGTATTTGTCTCCGTTATGTCCTTGAGCAGTTGGAATCTTTACTTTGCGAAGATCATCAATTTTAACACGACGATGATTATTTTTGTTTTGGCTAGCTTAGTCCTTGTTTCTGTTATTAGCGACTGGACAATAACTAGAATAGCTGCCGTTATTGTTTTCTCGGGACTTTTATTAGTATATTTTCAATTGTATCGATCTAGTTATATACTTCCAGTGCTTTTATCATTAATAGTTGGTACTGGTTTTCACGTAAAGACTGTTTTAAAATGTGATTTCTATAGTAGATTAGTATCAGTGATACTAGTTGTCGTCTTGAGTTTGTTTTCAATTTTACCGAAGTCGGGTTATGGGGCGGATCTTACTGACTTTCACTTTACTATTTTTTGTTACGGATTTACCTATGCGAATATTCTTGCTTTTGAAATATCGGTGTTATTTGTCGAATCCTTGCTAGTATTCAAAAGTAAAATGGGCTATCAGTTCCTACTGGTGATTATTGTTACTATTGTCGAAATTCAACTGGGCTATGAGACTGGTGCTGTTTTCTGCATAGTGGGATATTTCGTCTATTACACAACCCGTCAATCTTCGACCAAAATGACTAAAATTTATCTCACCGCCGCGACTCTGTTTGTTCCAATTTTTACCTTTATTTCAGTTTACATAGCAAAAATGTATTCGTCGACTGATACGCTTTGGAATAGTATCAATGATCTCTTATCTGGACGAGCGGAAATTTGGCAGTATTATTATCAAGCGATGCCAATTAAGCCTTGGGGAAATTTGCAAACTATTAATCAGAAGACAATGGGCGTTGTTGGATTTGGCGCTTTCGATGGCGCATTCATCCAATTTTTGTTAACATTCGGTGTTATAAGCATTTTGTTACTATTTTTCCTTCTTTTTTTAGTGACTATAAGTAAGCGGGAAATTAAAAATAAAAGAATATTGGCGGTCCTAATACTTCCTATTGTTTTGAGTGGATTTACGGAGACAAATGGTTTTTTGGTGACATTCAGCCCGTTTTACATGCTTATTTCAGCTAATTTGTTCTCAGTGGCACAGGAAGTTTCTTTGGAATCAACACCGGGAACTTTAACAGTGAGCGAGGAGGTGAAATGATGGGCAATTTTATTGGCAATCGGGTGGGTATCTTTATACCCACGTTAAATGCGGCAAATCAAATTGATAGAATTGTTGAGACAATCAAAAAAAGCTCGATACCGCTTTCAAATGTTTTTTTTATTGATTCGGAATCGACGGATAATACAGTAAGTCTCTTACAGCAATATCAGGTTAAATACCAAATCATGTTACAAAAGAACTTTTCTCATGGTTTTGTTCGCCACGAGGCAGTGCTTCACTTTCAAAACAAGGTAGATTATTTATTAATGATGACGCAAGACGTTATCTTTACTGAAGAATCAATTGATCAGCTTATTTCAGGAATTGATAAAAATCCTGAAGCGGGTGTTTCATATGGCCGACAAAGGAATTCGCATAAAAATAGTGTCGAATACTATGACCGCTATTTTAATTATCCTAAGCAGTCACAGTTGAAGAGTAGAAAAGATATTAAAAAGCTGGGGCCTTCGACCTACTTTTCTTCGGATGCGTTTTCAATTTATAGAATGACAGCGGTTGTTGATGTGGGTAATTTCCCTGCTGACGTTGAGTTTGCCGAAGATGCGTATATGGCTGCCAAAATGATTTTGCAAGGATGGTCGGTATATTACAATGCTGATGCTGTTGTTGTACATAATAATGTTTCGGGTTATAGAGATCTGTATAAAAGATATCGGCACATTTCTAAGTTTTATCATAACCAAAAGTGGATTAGCGATAGTTTCGGGACAAATTATGATAAGGGACGAAAGCTGGTAATCTTTGAGCTTAAGGAGTCTTGGAGAAATCGTTCTATTCGACTTTTTTTTGACATTATAATATCTAGTTTGATTAAGTTTGCTGCGTATCGGTAGTGCCACAGTGTTTCAAATCTCGATGGAATTCAATTTCTGTATCTTTACCACAGAGAGAGTAGTTGTCTTGGTAGAGATTTCGATGTGTCAGTAATTTTCTTTCTCAGAGGAAGTACCCCGAAGGCTTCTTGCGCAATGAAAAGGAATGCTTTAAACTAAACGAGTCTTTTATTTGTTAAAACTTTCTTGCTAGAAACCGTAATCATTGGGGTGACGTTAAAGATTAGGTTATCGGCTGGCAACAAAGTATGACTCGGGTCGCGAACAGTGGGGCATTTGTCTAGAAAGCAACTTTTTGAATAAGTCAGATTTTATTTTCGCTATGTAGGTTTCAAATTATATTTGAGTCGAATGAAGGGGGCATTTTTAATGAAAGGAATTATTTTAGCTGGGGGATCGGGGACGCGACTTTATCCCATTACAAAAGCGACAAGTAAACAACTTGTGCCGATTTACGATAAACCAATGGTTTACTATCCGCTGTCTGCTCTTATGTTAGCGGGTATTCGTGAGTTTCTGATCATCTCAACACCGGAGTTTCTTCCACAATTTGAGGAGTTATTCGGTGATGGCAGAAGTCTAGGATTGAGTATCCAGTATAAAGCTCAAGCCAACCCCAATGGCCTTGCTGAGGCATTTCTCTTGGGTGCAGGTTTTATAGGGAATGATTCAGTTGCTCTAGTTCTTGGAGACAATGTTTTCTACGGCGCAGGATTATCGAAACTGTTGCAAGATGCGGCCGCAAAAAAATCAGGTGCCACGGTTTTTGGTTATCAAGTTACCGATCCTGAGCGCTTTGGAGTGGTAGAGTTCGATGCACACCAACATGCAATTTCGATTGTTGAAAAGCCTGAGCATCCACGTAGTAATTATGCGGTGACGGGACTATATTTTTATGATAATGACGTAATAAATATAGCCCAAAATGTTAAACCGTCACCGCGAGGCGAGCTTGAAATTACCGATGTGAATGAGGAATACCTTCATCGTGGTCAGTTAGACGTAAAAGTTATGGGTAGAGGTTATGCCTGGTTAGATACTGGAACACATGACTCACTGCTTGCTGCCTCAAGTTTTGTCGCAACTATTGAGAAGCAACAAAACCTTAAAGTGGCTTGTCTTGAGGAAATTGCCTACCGTATGGGGTATATTAATCTTGAACAGCTGGAAGAACTTGCTCAGCCACTCAAGAAAAATGATTACGGTCAGTATTTGTTGCGCTTGGTCAAGGAGGAGAGTAAGTAATGGCTTTAAAAGTAATTCCGACAAAGTTAACTGATGTCAAGTTGGTTGAAACAGACGTTTTTGGTGATAACCGCGGTTTTTTCACAGAGACATATACTCGTCCTAAGTTTCAAGAGGCGGGCATCACTAATGACTTCAATCAAGATAATCAATCGTTGTCAGCTGAAGCGGGTGTGTTAAGAGGCATGCATTACCAGATGGCACCACATGCACAAACAAAATTAGTTCGTGTGATAACTGGCGTTGTTGAAGATGTTTTGGTTGACATACGAAAAGGCTCGCCTACATATGGTCAGTGGGAAGGATACATTTTAAGCGAATTCAACCATCGCCAATTACTTGTGCCAAAAGGTTTTGCTCATGGGTTCATTACATTAACTCCAAATGTTAATTTTGCTTATAAGGTTGAAGGGTACTATGCTCCCGAAGCTGATCGTGGAATTGCCTTTGATGATCCTGATATTGGCATACATTGGCCAATGGCAACCGCACACCTTATTATGTCTGAGAAGGATCAGCACCATCCACAGTTGAAGAATGCTGAAAATAACTTTGTTTACGGGGAGATTTGATAATGAAACTTATGATCACTGGTGGGGCTGGTTTTATCGGTTCAAATTTTGTCCATTTTGTTTATAATAATCATCCGAATGTTCAGATTATGGTTTTGGACAAACTAACATATGCAGGCAACAAGGCCAATATTGAGGACGTCTTAGGCGATCGTGTCAAGTTAGAGGTCGGCGATATTGCAGACAAGAACTTGGTCGATAAATTGATGAGTGAAGTCGATACGGTTGTGAACTTTGCAGCTGAAAGTCACAATGACAATTCGTTGATTAATCCCGACCCATTTTTGCATAGTAATGTTATTGGCACCTATACTTTACTTGAAGCAGCAAGAAAGTACGACGTTCGATTCCACCATATTTCCACAGATGAGGTGTACGGAGATCTACCATTACGTGCGGATCTTCCGGGACACGGGGAAGGCCCTGGCGAGAAGTTCACCGTTAACAGTCGCTATAATCCTTCCAGCCCATATTCTTCAACTAAAGCTGCCAGTGACATGTTGGTACATGCGTGGGCACGGTCATTTGGCGTACGTGCAACAATCTCTAATTGCTCGAATAACTATGGCCCATATCAGCACATCGAAAAATTTATTCCTCGCCAAATCACAAACATTTTAAGCGGGATCAAACCAAAGCTTTATGGCACTGGCAAAAACGTTCGTGATTGGATTCACACAAACGATCATTCAAGTGCTATCTGGGATATTTTGACAAGCGGAAAAATTGGTGAAACATACTTGATCGGCGCTAATGGCGAAAAAGACAATAAGACGGTACTTGAACTTATCTTAAAATTGATGGGCAAACCAACTGATTACTATGAACAGGTTAAGGATCGTCCCGGGCATGATATGCGATATGCCATTGATGCTTCCAAAACCCGTGAAGAGCTTGGTTGGAAACCTCAGTATACGGACTTTGAAGAAGGTTTAGCAGATACCATCAAATGGTACACAGATCATCGCAGTTGGTGGCAAGGTGAAAAGACCGCGATAGAAGAAAAGTACCAAGAAAACGGTCAATGACTTTAGCTCACAGTAATGGTCGTCGCTAATTATGAAGCTGCTATTTTCTGGAATGTCGAGGAGAAGATACATGAAGATTTTAATTACTGGTGCGCAAGGTCAGCTGGGTACAGAATTGCGCCACCTATTAGATGCGCGGGGCGTTGCTTATCGGGCAACAGATGCCCATGATTTAGACATTACTGACGAGACGGCGGTTAATCAGTATTTTAAAGATTATCAACCCGAGCTAGTTTATCACTGTGCTGCCTATACGGCTGTTGATAAGGCTGAAGGTGAAGCTAAGGCGATTAATCAAAAAGTTAATGTTGACGGAACACGTAATTTGGCTAAAGCGGCCACTGAAGTAGATGCGACACTTGTCTACATCAGTACAGATTATGTATTTGACGGTGATAGCAAAGAAATTTATACTGTCGATGATCAACCTGCTCCACGTAATGAGTACGGACGAGCAAAATATGAAGGTGAGCAACAAGTCCAAAAATATCTTAAGAAGTTCTATATTATTAGGACCTCATGGGTATTCGGTGAATTTGGTCATAACTTTGTTTATACTATGTTGGACTTAGCCAAGACACACAAAGAACTCAGCGTTGTCGACGATCAATACGGTCGTCCGTCATGGACGAAGACACTCGCAGAATTCATGACGTTCGCCGTGAATCAACATTTGAATTATGGCATTTACCACTTGTCTAATGACAACAGTTGTAACTGGTACGAATTTGCTAGCGCTATTTTGGCTGACAAAGATGTTGATGTTAAGCCAGTATCGTCATCAGAGTATCCGCAGAAGGCATGGCGGCCACGACATTCGATCTTGGACTTAAGTAAGACAAAGGCTACAGGTTTTAAAATTGATACATGGCAGACAGCTTTGAATGATTTCCTGAAAGTGATTAACCAGAAGCGGTCTTGATATTCGTGATCTTAAGTTTTCTCTTTGGAATTGAGCTAAAAGTTTATAAGGCAGCTTATATGGAGGCTGCCTTTTGTTTTTTTTCTAGAAACCAATCAAGCTAAGACTTTTTGGTGCTCAGCTAATCATTTAAAGGACTTGTTGAATTCGTACCTCTGGGAAAATCGATTGAGGAAACTTTGTTGTAGATTATCTTTGACTAAATAAAGAAATCTTTCTTGCCAAACCAGTTTAGCAAGAAAATTTTTATCACGATATGGAATTGTACCTATTGACCGTTTAGCATGTGCTTTTATAATAGTGGTTGAATGATTCAACCAGTCTTTCTTTAAAAAGTGTTTTGCGATAACAACATGTCTTAAAGTAGATTATTTTTGTGAATTAATAAGGTTTAGACATAAGGTTCAAGTCGAATCAATCTCGATATTGAGATCGCAAGGACAGAATCATTTTTTTGCCTTTAAGCAGGCGGCAATTGCACTCTAGGTTCAAAACATCAGATAATGGTCTCGTTAGTTAATGTTTTTGGATCAACGCACAGTTTTTTATATTTAACGATTTTATGAGACTTAGGTAAATCCCAGTTATTGTATAGAAAGTGTATTGATAATATGTGAACAATTAGGTTGCTCATATATTAGGAATGTTATAAGATGTCTTGAAGCAAGTATTTTTGGGGCACTTTAGAATATTGGAGGGGTAAATTTGGAGACAGCATCTGACCGAAGACAGGCCCAAGCCGAGCAAGTTGATCTTGGGGGACTGACACCGACATATTTAATTACGAAACGGTGCTTTGATTTCACGGCTAGTCTAATCGGCCTTGTTTTACTTAGTGGGGTATTTTTAGTTCTTGCGATATTAATCAAGCTGGATGATCCGCATGGGAAAGTATTTTATTCGCAGACACGTTTGGGGAAAGACGGACGGAGTTTCCAAATGTGGAAATTCCGATCCATGGTCGCTGGCGCTGATAAAATGGTTGATAAGTTGCTTAAAAAGAATGATGTAGAAGGCGCCATGTTTAAAATCAAAAATGATCCAAGAATCACACGGGTCGGTCGTGTTATCCGTAAATATAGTTTGGATGAGTTGCCACAGCTTTACAATGTATTACGGGGTGACATGAGCTTAGTGGGACCTAGACCTCCTTTACCACGTGAGGTTATTAAGTACACTAACTATGATCGTCAGCGCTTAACAGTTGTCCCAGGGGTAACGGGTCTGTGGCAGATTTCAGGACGAAATGATCTTGATTTTCCGGAAATGGTTGCGCTAGATATTCATTACATTAACAATGCTTGTGTTTTAGAAGACATTAAGATTTTGTTGAAGACAGTTCTTGTCGTAGTTCGTCCTACAGGAGCATATTAAAGAGTTTTTTGAGGTGCAGTTACTTATTCTTTAAATTAAAGTTAAATGATTATGGTTGTGGTTTAATTAAACGTGGGCTTACTGTTTGTGTTCGATTTAGTATCGTCCTAAGAAATTGAATCAAAAAAGAGTCCACACCTTCAGCGTTGATTAATCTTAGATATCAGAAAGGGCAGATTCCATTATTCAAGGCGGCTTCCATGATTGGTGGCCGTTTTTGCCATACTTTTTTGACATTTAGTAGACCCAAAAATCCAGATATTGTTCAAGCCAAACTCGATCAGGAAAACTCATCACCGATGCCACTACCAACGTCCAAAGCCCTCCCAATCAGGGTTAATAACCATGAAACGCTCGTTGTTTACAACCACATTCAGGGCTATATTCTTGATGTCCTCCTGAAGGCGGTGTTTTCTGATGCTCATTGATATGAGCCATCTACATGGCATTTACATTGTTTGCGGCAAAACCGATCTGCGCCATGGTATTGACGGGTTGGCGAATGTGGTGACACACCAATTTGAACATAATCCTTATAACAAAGTGCTCTACTTGTTTTGCGGAACGCGCAAGGATCGTTCCAAGGCGCTTTATTGAGACGGTGACGGTTTTATCTTGCTTTACAAGCGCATTGAAGATGGCCGCCTACAATATCCACTGAATCAAGATGAGGGCCGCAAACTTCACATTAAGCACTTCGTACGACTACTTTCAGGCTGAGCCATCGACCTGACCGTGTATCCGGTTGCCATGCATTAAAAAATAAAAAAACAATCGTTATTGCGCTTGATCAGTGGTACAGTCATTCCAATAACCAAAGACAAGTGACGATCAGCATGATGACAGAAGAAGAAATTAAACGGCTACGACAGGAAATGAAGAACAGCGGCAGCTCATTGAGGCACTTAAACAGGAGAATGCCGAGGTCATCGAACAACTCGCCAAGCTCTCTCGATGGGTTTATGGCAAACGTTCCGAATAGATTTGCAGTGAACAAGGGGATCTGTTGGAAGATCATGGTGTTTTCTTCGACCCGGAGCACACTGGGAAACAAAGCGAACCAGTTGCAACCACAGCTAAAATGGAACCAAAGGAGAAGAAAGCGAAAGCCACACGTCAAGAAACCTTAAGGTACGGTATGCCAACCATTGAGGAGACAATTCCGTGTAAGAAAACAATCTGTCCAAAAGGCCATACCTTAACCAACGTCGGCAAGTACATAGTGCGTGAGGAACTGATCACGATTCCTCACCAAACTTATCGCCAAATTGATGAATGGGCACGTGATGATACGATCTTAAGTGAGGCAACGCTAACTGGATGATTCAAGCAGCTAGCTAAATACTTGCGGCCGGTTTGGAATCTGATTCACGTCCACTTACTGCAACTGCATTTTTTGAAAGGCGAGGAAAAACCTTATCAAGTCATTTGCGAACCCGGAAGGGAAGCGGCGCAAAAGTCGTACATTTGGGTGATGCGATCCACACACCAGTGTCGTGAACCGGCGGTTTATTATCACTATGCGCCAACGCGCTCAGGTGAAGTGGCCAAAGAGATCTGTGCTGGATTTGACGGTATCGTCCAAATTGACGGCTATTCCGGCTATAACAAGCTGGCTTCTGATATGACGCCGGCCGACTGTTGGACTCCTGTCCGGCGTAAATTCTTTGATGCCTTCAAAGGTGTCCTTGATCACCAGACTATTCTCATACCGTTAGGGTATATTGACCGCATGTTTTATCTAGAACGCTAGGTTAAAGCAATGACTGCCGAACAACGCCATCATTTCCGCCAAACACAAATTGCGCCGCTTGTGACTAAGTTTTGGCGTTGGATTGACCGTTTGACGATCCTGCCTAAAAGCGCCCTAGGCCGTGCCGTGCAGTATGCGCTCAATCAACGTCAATATCTAAATTGGCTGCTAGACTATGGAGAGATGGATTGGCGTAATAATGCCACGGAACGAAGCGTCAAGCGCTTTGTGATGGGACGAAAGAATTGGCTGTTCGGTACCAGCCCATAAGGGACGGAAGCCAATACCATTTTCATGACCGTGATTGAGACCTCGAAAGCCAATGGTTTAGATATTTTCAAATACCTGAAAATGTTGTTGGAAAGGTTGCCGCAACTGCCGGGGTTCGCAACGAGCCACCAATACAAAGCTTATTTATTGATTTAGATGCGGACTAAAAACACAAATCACCTGTAGAACGATGACAATGTCAGCCTACAGGTGATTTGTGTTGCCTAAAAAGGCGTGCTGTTATTGAGTGCTTACGGGTACTTTGTGTAAAGACGCATGTGATTTAAAAAAGTCTCATTCTCTGTGTAGGCTGCAAGAGAATGAGACTTAAATTACTGCTAGAGATAGTTAAGCGTCTTTAACTATTTTGCGTCCAGTGCATCCTGAATGACGCTATGCACACGTGCAATTTCTGAATTGGACATAACTTCATAATCTTGGCCGTCGATATTTTGACCAGTTCCATGCATTTGATCGCTTTTGATATTGGTGCCCGCTGCTCGATAGTCAGTTGCTAAGTTCTTGACGGATCCTAAAGATACATCAGTACGAACATTCTCACCAACTGCATTCAGAAATTTCTGACTCAAAACTGTTGCTGGGTTTTTCTGTAACTTACCAATGACAGAAGTAAGAATTAACTGTTGGCGCATTTGTCGACCGTAATCACCTTGAGGATCATCATAGCGCATCCGAGAGAATTTCAACGCATCACTTCCGTTTAAATCATACGATTGTCCTTTTACAAAAGACTTACCATAATAGTCGAAACTAAGTGGCGAGGTAACAGTAACGCCGCCAACGGCGTCTACGAGCTGTTCAAGGCCTTTCATATTAACCAATAGATAACCGTCTAATTTAATATTTAAGAGCTTCTCAACCGCGCTCATGGCTGTGTCCGATGAGCCATAGGAGTATGCAGCATTAATTTTGATGGTAACATCGTCGAAATCAACTTTGGTATCACGAGGGACCGAGACCATTGTGGTCGTTTTAGACTTGGGATTAACAACCACCACGATCATAGTATCAGTGCGTCCCTTGTAAGATCGGCCAAGAGCACCGGTGTCCGTGCCAAGAAGCAGATAAGCAACAGGTTTTTTACTGGTGGTTTTATCGTCCGAGGACTTATTCGTCTTCTTATTATAAGAATAAATCTGGGACGTGGAATTATGTACCATGTAATACACGAAACCGCCAAACCCAAGAGCGGCAACGAGTAGCACGAGTAAAACGCGTACTAGGATCTTTTTCATTTCTAAACCTCATTTCCTCCATAGTGTCCGAATATTCCAATATTATACCGCAAAGTTGGGAATCTCGCGCGGCTGATGGGGTTTTATTGCAAATCGTTAACAAACTGTTACAAAAAACGATTTGACCTTGTCAGCGCTTCATTAGATACTAGTACATATTGGAAGGGGAACTGAAAGATGATTGATGTACACTGTCATATGCTACCGGGCATTGACGATGGGTCGAAAGACTTGATGACTTCATTAGATTTAGCACAAGCGGCGGTTGCGGACGGGATCACGCATGCGTTGATGACCCCGCACCACATGAATGGACGGTATACGAATCACGCTGCGGATGTGATTCGTATGACAGACGAGTTTCAAGGAGAGTTGGATCGCAACAACATTCCGTTGACGATTTATCCATGCCAAGAGGTTCGGATTAATGGCCTGTTGTTGGACGCGATTGATCATGGGGATATTTTGACTTGCGACGCGTCGGGTCATTATGTGTTGATCGAATTTCCGTCTGATGATGTGCCGCTGTATACCCAGAACATGTTGTTTGAGGTGATGCAGCGTGGGATGATTCCTGTGATTGTCCATCCTGAGCGCAATACTCGTTTGATGAAGCATCCGGGGTTGCTTTACCAGATGATTGAACGCGGTGCGTTTGCGCAAGTGACGGCCAGCAGTTATGTTGGCACGTTTGGCAAAAAGGTGCAGCAATTTTCTGAAGACATCATTGATGCAGGGTTGGCACATGTTTTTGCGTCCGACGCCCATCATTTGCCAGGCCGGAGCTACGAAATGAGTGATGCCTTCAAGCGGTTAACTCGCAAGCGTGGTGAGAAGAAGGCACACATTTTTGAAGAGAATGCCCGAGCACTTGTTAACGGGGATCCGTTGGTGCGTTTTAATGAGCATAAAGTTGAAAAGCGGCTTTTGTCACGCTATTAGACAGCCTTGCTGTTTGCACTGAAAATAGTTTTGAAAAATTTTAGCACTCTCGTTGCGCGAGTGCTGAAACTGTGCTATACTACTTTATGTAAACAAGGAAAAGGCGCAACGGCAAACGTGCCAACAAGTGAATAAGTTCGACACAAAGTACTGCCAGTGCGCCTGGGAGTACTTTTTGCTATGCAGCATAGCGCGAGCGGGAGCGTTTAGCAACCGGAGTGTAAGCGGCCTTGAACCTAACTGACTGGGTTTTGGTCAGTTAGGTTCAAGATCCTTACACGGAGGTTGCTGCGACCCGCGAGCGCGTTTTGTAAAGCTGCATAGCACGCCTCCGTACCACGCCTTTTCCGAGCACTTTCCCAACAAGGAGGAATGAAGTTATGGCAAACTTTAACGATCCGTTTTTCAATCATGATATGGATGATGTTTTTAATCAAATGTTACAAGGTATGGGCAAAGGTGAATCTGCCCGTTATGTGGTAAATGGTCACGAAATGACGCCAGATGAATTCGCACAGTATCGGGCAACTGGGCAGTTGCCGAAGCAAGGTGACGAAATTCCAGTTGAAACGACTGGTGAACAAGCGGTTAAAAAAGGTGGCATTCTTGAAAAGCTTGGGCGTAATTTAACGCAGGAAGCTAAAGATGGTTTGCTTGATCCTGTGATCGGTCGTGAGCATGAAATTCAAGAAACAGCAGAAATTTTGAGTCGTCGGACGAAGAATAACCCGATTTTGGTCGGGGATGCCGGTGTCGGCAAGACGGCGGTTGTTGAAGGTTTGGCGCAGGCGATTGTCAAAGGCAATGTGCCCGAGTCGATCAAGGACAAGCAGATTTGGTCGATTGATTTGTCGAACCTTGAAGCTGGCACGCAGTATCGTGGCAGTTTTGAAGAGAAGATTCAGAATCTCATCAAAGAAGTCAAAGCGGCAGGCAACGTGATTCTGTTCTTTGATGAAATCCATCAAATTCTTGGTGCCGGTGCGACTGGCGGCGAAGAGTCTGGCGGCAAAGGGTTGGCCGATATCATCAAGCCGGCGCTATCTCGCGGTGAGATCACTGTGATTGGCGCAACGACGCAAGATGAGTATCGCAACACGATCATGAAGGACAGCGCGTTGGCACGGCGGTTCAACGATGTCACCATTAATGAACCGACCGCGGCTGATACCGTTAAGATTTTGGAAGGCATCAAGAAGCTTTATGAACAGCATCATCACGTTCAATTGCCAGAAAATGTTTTGAAGGCTGCGGTTGATTACAGTATTCAATATATACCACAGCGGTCATTGCCGGATAAAGCCATCGATTTGATTGACATGACGGCGGCGCATTTGGCAAGCAAGCATCCGATTGTTGATAAGGTTGAACTCGAGAAACAGATTAAGGATCTGAACGCTCAAAAGGATGCTGCAGCCAAGGCGGAGGACTTCGAAAAAGCCGCTAACCTTAAGAAGACGATTGCCGACAAGCAACATCAGCTTGATGGTACGAAAGACGAGAAGCCTGTCGTTGCAACGCCTAATGATGTAGCGGCTGCGGTTGAACGCTTGACTGGTGTGCCAGTTTCCAAACTTGGCGCTTCCGATATTGAACGTCTGAAGGGCATTGGTAAGCGTCTGAAGGGCAAGGTCATTGGTCAGGATGAAGCCGTTGAGATGGTCGCTCGCGCCATTCGCCGCAATCGAGCCGGCTTTGATGAAGGCAATCGGCCAATTGGCAGTTTCCTCTTTGTCGGGCCTACCGGTGTCGGGAAGACTGAATTGGCCAAGCAATTAGCGTTAGATCTTTTTGGCAGCAAAGATGCGATCATTCGCTTGGATATGTCTGAATACAGTGATCGCACGGCAGTTTCCAAGTTGATCGGTACCAGTGCCGGGTATGTTGGCTATAACGACAACAACAACACCTTGACCGAACAAGTACGTCGCAATCCGTATTCGATTGTTTTACTTGATGAAATCGAAAAGGCTGATCCGCAAGTTTTGACACTGTTACTTCAAGTGCTGGACGATGGTCGGTTGACGGATGGTCAAGGTAACGTGGTTGACTTTAAGAACACAGTGATCATCGCGACTTCCAATGCTGGCTTTGGCAACGAGACGCTGGCTGGCAAGAAGGAGCAAGACGAAGATCTGATGAAGCGGTTGGCACCTTACTTCCGTCCTGAATTCCTGAACCGGTTTAACGGGATCGTTGAGTTCAGTCATCTGACCAAGAAAGATTTAGGTAAGATTGTTGACTTGATGCTTGATGACGTTAACGCCACCTTGACCAAGAAGGGGATTACGTTAACTGTCACCGCAGCAGCTAAAGATTGGTTGATTGAACAAGGTTATGATGAAGCAATGGGCGCACGGCCATTACGGCGTGTGATCGAACGCAACATTCGTGATAAGGTGACTGACTTCTATTTGGATCATTTAAAGGCTAAGAAGTTGCAAGCTGATCTGGTTGATGATGCAATTGTGATTAGCGAGAAGCAACCGACAGCTGGTAAATCAAAGAAAGTAGCCGATGGTGCGAAGTAATGTTCGCGTCTGCCGTCAAGTGCACATGCACTTGGCGGTTTTTTTTGGTCTACAATAAGTCGTATAATAAAATTTAAAATAAATTGTGCACAGCATTTCTTGTGAATTTTGGCAGTCGATGATTTTGAATCAATTCAAAATGCCATGAGCCTCTAAGGAATTTGCTGTTTTCCTGTCATCGATTTTATTTAATTGTTAGTATTTGAAATTAAATTTTCGAAAAAATGTTATTGAAAGCGATATAAGCTTGTGCTAAGTTTGTTGTGTACTAACCGCTGATGCAAAAATAATGTATCAAGGATTGTACTAGTAATTCACAAGAAATCATGACGATTTTTATGTTCGTGCAATTGTTATTTATGGGATTTACTACTTTTATTCAGGAGGGACTTCTCATTTTGAAAGATGATTTAGATGGCTTTTCAATGATTAGCTGTCACTGATGGCTATGAGCGAAATTATGAGTACCATTATTGTGAAAATCATCTGACTATGGTAAGTTATTATAAAGAGAATAAAAACGTGTCGTGAGTAAATCTTTTTGACTTGTGAATGTGATTGGCATCTAATGTGTGGGTGGTATTGGCAAAGAAACAATAATAAATAATTGTTGTTTCGTTGAGAGGTGATTGGATGATCAAGTTGTATACATCGGGCTCGTCAAAGTCGAGTCGTGAAGCTAGAGCTTGGCTTGAAGCGAATGGATTACCGTTTCAAGAGATTTCGCTTTCAAAGCAAGGTATTAGCAAGCCGCAGATTTTGGAATTGCTCGCTCGTTCGGAAGATGGCATTGATAGTTTAGTTTCCCGTCGTTCAAAGGCGTTTCAGGCCCTTGATATTGACTTTGATGCGTTGTCGTTGAAGGAAGCGGTCGCCCTTTTGTCCGAGCATCCAGCGATTTTGCGCTGGCCGATCATTGTGGACGATCGTCGTCTGTTATTTGGGTTTAATCAGGACTCGGTGCGGGTATTTTTACCACGCGAAGTTCGGCGCCAGAAGTTGTGGGCGGCGTTGCTCAGTACCTCAAGTGTTTAAAAACGCGCACAGTTAAGTTAGTTTTGCTAGTTGTTTCAATGAAAGCCGTCTGTGGTTAGACGGTTTTTTTGCGCTTTTTGATGCGATTGGTGATTAGCGTATGGTGGCCCCAGTTATGGGTGAGGAGACCTTGGTGCGTATGCTTTGGGTGTTACTGAGTTGGTTTTGATGAGCAATTGACAATCGCGGGATGATGGTGGAGCGAGAACTGGTCGCTGTTTACTGTTGGACATTCATCATTGACTATTAGCTAGGGATCATTTGGGCTTTTTTTGTATGAATGTTAGGACATGATAGTGACGACAGAGCTGAATCAGAGGTCATTTTTCAAGCGGAAATGGTGAAATTGGCTGAAACCGTATACAATCTAGAGGATTATGCTATGATATTGCCATGAGCCAAAATTGGTATATGTGAAAGGAAGCTGTTTCATGGACTTGTACAGTGAACTGACGGCGAAGTATCAAACGGTGCCAGCGATTGCGACTGAAATCATTAATCTGGAAGCCATTTTGAATTTGCCTAAGCCGACGGAAGCGTTTATGAGCGATATCCACGGGGAGTATAACGCCTTTCAGCATGTTTTGCGGAACGGTAGCGGGAATGTGAAAAGCAAAATTCGTTCCTGTTTTCGCGATGAAATGACGGAGGCGACCCTGCAGCGCTTCGCTTTTTTGGTGTACTATCCGTCTGAGCGAATGGCGGCGATTCATCGGGAGATGGCGGGGGATGACTTGCAACAGTGGTATTTGACGACTTTTCGACGGTTGATTCGCTTGCTGGCGTTCACCGCGACCAAATACACGCGTTCGAAAGTTCGCAAGGCGATGGCACCGGAGTTTGTCTATATCACCGAAGAGTTGCTGTACAATGATGCCGATACGCCTGACAAGCTGGCTTATTATTGGCAAATTATTCGTAATTTAATCGTTCTTGAACAGGCCGATCAGTGGATTGCGGCAACGTGTCAAACGATTCAACGTTTAACGGTAGATCACTTTCACGTTGTAGGCGATATCTATGATCGAGGACCGGCGCCGGATCAGGTGGTTGAAAGCTTGATTAGACGTGGTCGGCGTCATTCAGTGGATATTCAATGGGGCAACCATGATATTCTTTGGATCGGCGGCGCCGCGGGTTCGGCTTTGTGCATTGCCAATTTGGTGCGGATTTCCGCGCGGTATAACAATTTAAGTATTCTCGAAGATGTTTATGGGATTAATTTGCGGCATTTGGCCCGATTAGCGGAACAATACTATCAAGATAATCCCGCCTTTTCACCAAAAATGGAGCGATCAGATCGACCAATTACTGAGGCGGAGCGACTTCAAATTACCCAGATTCATCAGGCGATTGCGATGATTCAATTTAAGCTGGAAGGACCAGTGATTAAACGTCGGCCTGAATTTGACATGGATCATCGGCTAGTGCTGGAGAAACTGGCACCTGATTTTTCAACCATCAAGTTGAATGGTGATACTTATACGATTGAAAACGGCTGTTTTGCGACGGTTGATCCGGCTGATCCTTACAAGTTGTTGCCAGAGGAGCAAGAGGTCATTGACTCGCTGGTTGAGTCCTTTACGCACTCTGAAAAGTTGCATCGCCACATGGATTTTCTACTTGATCACGGCAGCATGTATTTGCGGTACAACCGGAATTTGTTGCTGCACGGGTGTGTGCCGGTGGACGAGGATGGCAATTTTATTGGCTTGACCATTAAAGGGACGACTTATACTGGCCGTCAACTATTTGACATGCTGGAAGCAAATCTTCGGTTGGCATACAGTCAACCAACGGAGAATGCTGACTTAGCAACCGATCTGATGTGGTATCTCTGGACCGGTCCAAATTCACCGCTTTTTGGCAAGCACGACATGACGACCTTTGAACGCTATTTCATTAGCGATCCGAAAGCCCATGTCGAAGGCCGTAATCCGTATTATCACCTGCGTAAGGACCCGGAATTTATCAAAAAGATCTTGGCGGAATTTGTCCTCGATCCTGAAGTCGGCCATGTCATTAATGGCCATACGCCAGTCAAAAAAGGCACCGACCCCATTATGGCGAATAACAAAATGATCGTCATCGACGGCGGCTTTTCTAAACCGTATCAAAAAACCACCGGAATCGGCGGTTACACGCTTTTGGATAATTCCTATGGCATGCAACTAGTGACGCACCAACCATTTACCACAAAAGCCGATGCTATCGCCAACCTTACTGATATCATTTCAACCCGCCGCGTCGTCGAAACCGAAGCCCGGCGCCGAACGGTAGCAGAAACTGACATTGGCACCGAGCTACAGGATGAGGTTGAGGTATTGAAGCGGCGCTTGGGTGAGTTGCGGGAAGAGGACTAGAAAGCGTGGGTATTGTCTAGGTGTGGTTCCCTAATTTTTAAATTGGCGGTTATATCTTGGGTTGGCTGTCTTAAGCAGGTGTTATTTCGCATCATTTCATTAACAGTGCGAGCGTCAACTTCTCTCGAATTCTAGAATAGAATGATGAGGGCTGGCGGAGCGGCGATGGGCTCAGCACTGAAATTGGTCTTGGTGGCGTGGTTTTCTCCGCCTAGACCAAGGCCGAGCTTCAAGACCGCGGGGGCTTTGCGGGCTTGAAGTCGTGCCCAGTGCGCTAGCTTCGCGGTCGCCACCTCAAATCGCCGCGTAGCCAGCCCGGGCTTTCGGAAATTTCCTAACAGAAATAGAACATAAAAAAACCAAACCACACGCCAGATAACGCCTGTTTGTCACACCACCACTTTTCCAGTATAGTTATTAGTACGATAAGAGTCGGTTTAAACATGATTAACAGAAAGGGTGGCTTGATGCAGAAAATGATGCGTCATCCGATATTCAAATGGTTTTGGATCGTGGCAGCGCTGGAGCTGATCGCAATCAGTATTAACATGTTCTATGCACCTCACGCTGTCGCAGCTGGCGGCGCAACCGGAATTGCCATTTTGGTTCAAGAAGTTGCCGGCATTCAAGTCGGCATCACCACCATGGGCGTCAACTTGCTCATGCTGCTTTTAGCTTGGTTCTTCTTGGATCGCAGCACCTTAAAACGCATTTTATTCGGCAGCTTCATGTTGCCGTTGCTGCTATGGCTGACGCCAGAAATCAACCTAGTCACAGATCGGTTGCTGGCGATCATCGTCGGCAGTGTTGTGTTTGCCTTTGGTGTTGGGTTCCTGTACCAAATGGATGCCTCAAGCGGTGGGACCACGGTTCCGCCGCTCATTTTCAAAAAATACTTTGGCTTGAAACCATCAGTCATGCTACTAGCCACTGATGTGATCGTGTCACTTTTTAACATCCCCGTATCCGGTGTCGAGGCCTTCATCTTGGCCGTGTTCGCTTTGGCGATTACCGGACTGGTCATGAATTATGTCGAAACCGGTTTTGACCGGAAAAAGGCAGTTTACATCATGAGTCCGCAATTGGCGACGATTAAACAGCAAGTCCGCGACGAAACGCCGCATGGCTTAACGGTGCAACGCGTCGTTGGCGGTTTCTCAGATGAGTCTAAGGAGATGTTGATGGTCGTGGTCGAACAAGCCAACTTCCGCCATCTGATTGACTTAGTCCACGCAATTGATCCCAATGCTTTCATCTTGACCATGGCAGCAACTGAGGTTCATGGCGGCAGTATTTAAGCTTCATCATGGTATTAAACTGCGACAGCGTTCCCGAAAAAATTCGGACGTTGTCGCAGTTTTTTGATAAGCGTGAGTCGCTTGGTTAGAAATCAGACGGTTAAATCTCAAAAGTCGGTTTGAATGCTAACGGTTTTAACCAACTTTTGAAAAGAATGTTTAGCAAATATGGCGTTAAACACTGATAAATGCATGAAATAAGGATTATTTAACTTAAAAATAACGTTAAGCACTTACAATCGGTAAGCATATATGTTTACCTACAAAACTAATGCGCCATAATGAAAAGCATGAGATGGCCATCTCGAAAAGAATATGTGGTAAGTCATTTTGCCGATATGGACTGGGGGAGTCTATATGTTACGCAGAAGTCTCATCACTTTCGCTCTTGTCGTGAGTGGGCTGCTTATCACCACTGCAGCAGGCACCACCATTCAGCGTCAAGACTTGGCCGGATCGCGCACAAGCACGAGGGAGAAAGTTAATCCTGTAAGTAGTTCTAACGATTTGCTCGATGCCACTGCTGCCAAGGCACCTGCATCACAGGCTGCAGCACATCCGCAATGGAGCGTTCGCACTGTCTCAGTGACTAAACCAACGTCTGCTACATCATCATCACAGACGGCGGCAAGTACATCCGTTGCTTCAAGCGCACCGGCTAGTCAACAAGCTGTTGCTACTTCTGATTCATCTGATTCAAATACAGGGGCTTCGACTTCTACTGCCGAAGTGACTGTATCGGCAGCACCGTCTGCAGCACAAACCGCGACTGCTGCCCAACCGGCGCAACAACAACCGGCGCAACAACCGGCAACTCAGCCTGCTCAACAACCAGCACAACCGCAAGCACAGCAAGCACCTGCTTACGCGAGCCGCGTCCTAATGTTTGCAGGTGTGACAGTGCCTTATATCATTGGAAATGAAAGTATGACTGCAGCACCGGGCACTGGAGCTGCAACGTGGGGCGGTCAAGCAAATTATAGTAACAATAGTGGTCAAAACACGCATTTTATTGGCCACAATCCTGGTTCTTTTGCCGCGATGCTATCACTTGGCATTGGTTCGCCGATCACAGTGACCGACGCTGCTGGTAACCCGCGCACGTACCATGTTTATCAATTGGCGACAGTGAATCCAAATGCCGTCACTGCCAGTGGACAAGATTTATGGAACGCAATCACGGGTACTGGCGGCGGTCAGCGCATTACCTTACAAACTTGCGTAGGTAACTACTGGCGCTTGATTGCCTTTGCACGTTAAGGCTGTTGAGTGATCACCATTGCTTTTTGGCTTTCAATTTCAGGTTGTCAGGTTCTAGGCTTTTTCGTAAAGTTGCTTAGTAAGTTTTGAATTGATTGACTGTTATATTGTTGAATTATGCAAAATGACTTTCCTCACAAAAAAGCAGCCGCCGGTAAAACGGGCAGCTGCTTTTTTTGTGGAAGCGTGAGCGGGCGTACGCGATTGCAGATGCGTTATAGCGCGTGCAAGTTCTCACAGTTTCCGAGTGATAAATGATTTTTAAATTAATTAAACGGGACGTCAACGACCCAGCCTTCAGGTGCCGGTACATCGCCAAACTGGATACCCGTCAGTTCATCATACAGTTTCTGTGTATATGGACCGACTTTGGTTTCCGAATAAAAGACATGTTCGTGGTCTTCGTAGGTGATGCTGGCAATCGGGGTGATGACCGCCGCAGTGCCACAGGCCCCGGCTTCACCGAATTGATCCAAATCGGTAATCGCAATCTTCGTTTCTTCAGTGGTCATGCCAAACCGATCATGCGCCAGTGCCAAAATCGAATACTTGGTGATACTTGGCAGGATGGATGGTGACTTCGGTGTTTTCAAAGTTTTACCATCTTTGCTAATGCCGAAGAAGTTAGCTGACCCAACTTCTTCAATATATTTATGTTCAATTGGGTCCAGATAGATCGCATCGCCATAACCGTGCTCGTGGGCGAATTTGCCGGCTTGCAAGGATGCGGCGTAGTTCCCGCCGACTTTCGATTGGCCAGTGCCGTAATGCGCCGCTCGGTCGAATTGATCGGCAACGATGAACTTGGTTGGCACCATGCCGCCTTTGAAGTAGGGGCCGACTGGCATGGCGAAGACATCGAAAATGTATTCCTTAGCCGGAGCAACCCCGATATTGGGGCCGACACCAATCAAAATCGGGCGTAAGTATAAGGTAGCACCGGTGCCATATGGCGGTACGTATTCATGATTAGCGGCAACCACTTGCTTGACCGCATCAATAAAGCGATCTTCAGGAAATGGTGGCATCAGTAGTTTGTCAGCAGAATTGTGCAGTCGATGGGCATTTTGGTCAGGCCGGAAAAGTTGGATTTTTCCTGATTTGGTTCGGTATGCCTTCATACCTTCAAAAGCGCCTTGACCATAATGCAAAATCGGCGAGCCTTCATTCATCGTCAGGTTGGGATCGGTGGACAGCTTACCTTCATCCCATGCCCCGTCTTTCCAGTGGGCAACATAACGGTATGGCAGTTGCATATAATCGAAGCCTAGATTGTTCCAATCAATATTGACACTCATGGCAGTACCTCCAGTATTTGTGTGCGTCTGACTGAAAACAGCCGGCTGAGGTTGATTTCAGAGTAACGTTGCGTGAACATTGCTGTTTCATTAAATAATATACCTATCATGTTAGAGTATTCTCACAAAGAACTCAACAGAAAAGATTGTAATCGCTGTTAATATTAACAGTAAGCGGTTACAATTAAGACGAGGACTGGGAGTATATGCCTTATCAAAAAATTTATGTTGGCGTGCGTGAAGGTTTTTGGTGAGCGTTTCTTGAGCCTTTTGATAGTCTTACTGTTACACTTGATTTGGTAGGTAAAAGTCCGGCCGTACAGTGAATGAGAAGCCTTCACATGTACGACGGTATCGTTTGATTGGGGGAGTGATCATGATTCAGGGATTAAAAGATTGGTTATACCTCTTCAACTCCGGGCAAGATTTTCAAAGTTACAATCGGTTTGGCGCCCATGAAGTCGAACCAGGCAAGTGGTCCTTCCTCGTTTGGGCACCGCATGCCCAACAAGTCAACGTCGAAGGCGACTTCAACGACTGGCAAGGCAGTCCGTTGAAACTGCAAGGCACCACCGGTTGTTGGTACGGTGAGCTTGCAGCCAAAAAAAATCAGTTATACAAGTATCGGATTATCGGTCCTGATGGGATAGCCCATGAGAAGATTGATCCATACGGGTTTGGGTTTGAACGCAAGCCAGGCAGTGCGGCTAAGTTGGTCGATGTGCCGCGCATTACTTGGCATGATGAAGATTGGCTAGCCAAGCGGGCAAAATGGCGTCCGTATGATGAACCGCTTAATATTTACGAAGTCCACTTAGGCTCCTTCATTCGCGACACCAATGCCGGTCCAGATGGCGGCTATATGACGTATCAAGACGCTATCGACAAACTGATCCCTTATGTGCAGGAGTTGGGCTACACCCACATTGAGTTTTTACCGTTGATGGAGCATCCGCTTGACGCTTCATGGGGCTATCAGTTAATGGGTTACTTCGCGCCGACGAGCCGGTTCGGCGATCCGCAAGACTTCTTGCGGTTGGTCGATGCGGCTCACACAGCAGGATTAGGCGTCATCATGGACTGGGTACCGGGGCATTTCATCAAAAACACCGATATGTTGGCCCAATTTGATGGCACACCAACCTTTGAATACACCGATCCGCACCGCGCAGAAAATGTCCGCTGGGGGACCTGGAACTTCGATCTTGGCAAGGCACAAGTGCAGAGTTTCTTAATTTCCAGTGCGATGTATTGGTTGGATCACTGCCACCTTGATGGCCTGCGGGTTGATGCTGTCTCGAACATGTTGTACATGGATTATGACGCTGGCAAGGAAAACGATCGCAACAAGGATGGTGGGCGTGACAACCTTGAAGGCATTGCCTTTATCAAGCAATTGAATACAAAGATTTTTGCCAAACATCCAGATGTGCTCATGATGGCTGAAGAAAGCTCCGCCTATCCGCAAGTTTCAGCACCGATTGATACTGGCGGCTTAGGGTTTAACTACAAGTGGAACATGGGCTGGATGAATGACACGCTGAAGTTCTTCGAGCAGGATCCGGTTTATCGCCACAGTGATATGAATTTATTGACGTTTTCATTCATGTATATGTATAACGAGCAATTCGTCTTACCGTTTTCACACGATGAAGTTGTCCATGGCAAAAAGAGCCTGATGCACAAAATGCCGGGAGACCGGTATAACCAGTTTGCTAATCTTCGGACGATGTATGTGTGGCAGGCAACATTCCCTGGTAAACAGCTATTATTCATGGGCAGCGAGTGGGGGCAGTTTCTTGAATGGCGCGACTGGAGCGAGCTGGAGTGGACCGATCTTAAAGACCCAATGAATAAGAAGATGCAGCATTTCACCACCACACTGAATCATCTTTATAAAGCTCGGCCAAGTTTGTGGCAACAAGATCATGAACCCGACGGCATCAAAATCACGATTGCCGATGAACCGGATGTGCTGAGTTACATCCGTTATGGCAAACAAAAAGATGACTTTACGGTAGTGGCCTTGAATCTGGTGCCAGTTCAAAAAGATCATTTCCGCGTGCCAGTTCCTAGTCCGGGAACGTACGAGATTATTTTAAATACTGAGGATGCGGCTTTTGGCGGTACATGGACCAAGTGGCAGCAGACCTTGACTGCTGAGATTGGCGAAAACCATGACGTTCCTGCATGGCTTGACGTCATTTTACCAGCAATGGGCGCTTTGTTGATTAAACCAAAACAGCTGAAGCCGTTGCCGAAAAAACCGTTGGCACTTAAAGGCAAGCAGCCAACCAAGGCATTACCGAGACATGAAACACCGTTGTCACTCGCCGGTCATCAACGGCAACCGATTAGTCATCAAGACGACTGGGGCACATCGCCAGCGCGGTCGCAACCACGTGACATTAGCAAAGTTAACCATCAGCAATCGAAGAAGTTAGGGGGGAAGGCGCACAATGCGCCGCAATCATGAGTACTGAAATGTTGGGAATGATTTTAGCCGGAGGGCAGGGAACCCGTTTAGGGAAACTGACCAAAACGACGGCTAAGCCTTCGGTGCCATTCGGAGGTAGATATCGGATTATTGATTTTACTCTGAGTAATTTAGCTAATTCAGGGGTCAACACCGCGGGGGTCATTACCCAGTATCAACCGCTTGAGCTGAATCGCCATATTCAAAATGGTGCCAGCTGGGGGCTTAATGAACGCGGTGCCGGTGTGACCATCCTGCAGCCTTACGCTTCAAGTGAAGGCGAAAAGTTCTTTGAAGGCACGGCGCATGCGATTTATCAAAACATCGCTTATATTGACTCGTACAATCCGCAATATTTGTTAATCCTTTCAGGGGATCACATTTATAAAATGGATTATCAAGCGATGCTGGATTATCACAAGGCCAAGAAGGCTTCATTGACTGTTGCTGTCATGCCGGTTGAAAAAGAAGAAGCCAAACGCTTCGGCATCATGAACACCGATGACACGGACCGGATTATTGAATTTGAGGAGAAACCAGCCAAGCCAAAGAGTAACTTAGCCTCGATGGGGATTTACATTTTCAACTGGCCGACGTTGAAACAATATTTGACCGAAAGCTATGCAACAGATGGTGCCATGGAAGACTTTGGCCATGACGTGATTCCGGCTTACCTGACGCATAATGAAGCCAGCTATGCTTATGCCTTCCGCGGTTACTGGAAGGATGTCGGGACGATTCAGAGTCTGTGGGAAGCTAACATGGAATTTTTGAATCCTAACAATCCATTGAACATTGGCAATCGCAACTGGCGGATCTTCAGTCAAAACGAGGCGCTGCCGCCAATGTTCCTGACCAAGACCGCCAAAGTTGCTGGCTCCATGATTGTTGACGGCTGCTATGTCGCAGGTTCAATTCAGCACAGTATTTTGAGTCAAAACGTTAAAATCGGTGAAGGCTCCGTGATCAAGGACAGCATGATCATGCCAAACGCCGTTATTGGTAAGAACGTGACTGTCGATCATGCCATTGTCGGTGAAAATGCGATTATTGGGGACAATGGTAAAGTTGTCGGCAAACCGAATGAAATTAGCGTTGTTGGTTATGGGGAAGTTTTAGGAAGGACTGAAAAAGAATGAGAAAAGGCGATTTAGCAGCAATTATTGATCTGAATGAACCAGACGACCAAATTCAGCCGCTGACAGCAGCCCGCCCGATCGGTACCTTGCCGTTTGCTGGCCGCTACCGTCTCATCGATTTTCCACTGTCATCATTGGATCATGCCAATGTGCGCAGCGTGGCGATTTTCCTGCCAAAGTCCGGTCGTAGTGTCACGGACCACATTCGTAGCGGGTCGACTTGGAACATGGATCAGATTACTGGTGGTATTTTCACGTATCCGTATATGGCTGGCCGCGACTATGAAGATCCAAAATTACGCGCGCGGTATTTTGACGACTATCTGCAATTTCTGCGCAAAAGCAGCGCGCAGTACACGATTATCATGGGTACGCAAAATGTGGCCAATGTCGATGTCGATGCCATCGTTGCCTATCACCAAGCTGGTGAGAGTCCGGTGACGGCGGTTTACAAGAATTTGCCGGAAGAAGCGATGAAGCCGGAAGATTTAACGTTGGATATGACGGAGCTTGGCACGGCTAGCTCAGTTGTCCCAGCATCGGAAAATCGTGGGCATCTCAAGGAAGGTAAGATCCCGGCGTTCATGGATATTTATCTGATCGGGACGATTGACTTGATTGATCTTCTGACGGATGCCTCCGAAGCGCCAACATTCAAACGGTTGCCGCAAATTCTACGTGAAGCCGTACTGGAAAATAATGCTAACGCGTTTGAATATACTGGTTTTCTGGCGAAACTGAATACGATTCAGCGGTATTTTGACGCGAACATGAGCATGTTGGAAGACCAAAACTATCAAGCGTTGCTTTATAGTGCTAATTCGATTGAAACGAAGAATAAGAATGAAATTCCGACCTTCTATTCAACCGAATCCAAGGTGACCAACAGCTTGTTAGGTACTGGTGACTTCATTGAAGGTACGGTCGATAATTCGATTCTCTTCAGAAATGTGCATATTCATCGTGATGCAGTGGTTGATCACAGTATTGTGATGCAAGGCAGTAAGATTGGCACAGGCTCCAGTGTGAAGTATGCGATCCTAGACAAAGGTGTGGTCATTGGGCCAAACCTTGCGTTGGAAGGGACCCCTGAGGAGCCATTGGTCTTTTCGAAGAATCAGAAAGTCTTTCAGCCAGATGGCCAGGGGGTGACGGCCCGTGCTTAAAGTACTCTTTACAGCTGCGGAAAGTGCGCCGTTTTATAAAACAGGCGGTTTAGGGGATGTAAGCTATGCCTTGCCTAAAGCAATTAAGAAGCAAGGTGTGGACATTCGGGTTGCCATTCCATTTTATGAAAAGAAGTTCCCGGCGAAGTATCTGCCTAAGGTGAAGGATTTGACCCATTTCACCTTGGAGATGGGTGGCCGTCCAGTTTACGTTGGCCTTAAAACAATTAAACTCGGGGATGTCACGTACTATCTCATTGATAATCGGCAGTATTTTGATCGGGATGGCTTGTACGGTTACTGGGATGACGGCGGCCGGTTTGGTTATTTCCAAATGGCCGTGATTGAAATGCTTCAGGTGATTGAATGGATTCCAGATGTCATTCATGCCAACGATTGGCACACAGCTTTCATTCCGGTGCTATTAAAAGAAAAGTATGGTTGGATCAAGCCGTATCAACAGATTAAGACACAACTGACGATTCACAATCTGCAATTCCAAGGCTGGTTCCCGCCGTCAACGTTAGCGACCGTTTTTGGTATTGGCCGTGAAGGTTTCAACGACGATGGCTTTGGTCAAGACGGGTCAATCAATTGGCTTAAGGGCGGGATTAATTACGCCGATCTTGTGTCGACGGTTAGCCCGAGTTACGCCAAAGAAATTCAAACACCAGCCTTTGGCGAGCATTTGGATGGCACCTTACGAAAACAAAGTGGTAAACTGGTCGGGATTCTGAATGGGATTGATTCTGAAGTCTATAATCCAGCCACTGATCAGAATCTGGCTTATAATTACGACGCCAAGAATTTGGCTGGCAAGGCCAAAGATAAAAAGGCTTTGCAAGACGAGATGCATTTACCAAAGAGGACTGATCCGCTTTTTGCGATGGTCAGTCGCTTGACCCGGCAAAAAGGGGCTGATCTCTTAGTTGATGCTTTGGAGAATTTCTTAGTTCAAAATAATGTACAGGTCGTGGTTCTTGGTACTGGCAATCAAGATCTGGAAGAAGATTTGTCATCATTGCAGGATCGGTTCCCTGGCCAATTGGCGGTGCGGATTGATTTTGATGAAGGCTTAGCGCAGCGGATTTATGCCGGCGCCGATTACTTCATGATGCCAAGCGCCTTTGAACCAAGCGGCTTGGCACAAATGATGGCGATGCGCTATGGCACGCTGCCAATTGTGCATGAAACTGGTGGTTTACGTGACTCAGTTCTAGCCTATAACGCTGAAACTGGCGCTGGTGATGGGTTTAGTTTCTGGGATTACAACGCAGGCGTGCTCACAAACATTCTGCGCATGGCGAAGAGTGTTTATGCGGATCAGCCAAAAGTCTATGCTAAGTTGCAACAACATGCGATGGTGAAGGACTTTGACTGGCACCATTCCGCAGCTGAGTATTTGAAAGGTTATCAACGCATTCTGGGCAAAGCATGAGGTGACAACAGCGAGGTCGTGTCGGGATCAGTCGGAAGGCAGGCGAGGCGTAGATGCGTCAAACCGGCTGGCAAGGTGACCCGATCCGACCTCGTTTTGTTTATCAAAATGAGTTTCGGCTCGTTTTGGAGTCGCCGTGGGTACGACGACATGGTGTCACTCCCGGGGTGCGTTGCGTTTAAAAGTTGCTGTATTTAATTTGGTGAGGTGTGTTTATGTCATTAACAAAGGAACAATTCATTACAGAATTCAAAGATATTGCTTTGAAGCTGTATGCAGCACCGCTCGATGACCTGTCCACCCAACAGCTTTATCAGGCGTTGGCACTATTAACGCGGTCATATATTGGCCAACCTTGGGCCGAAACCAAGAAACGTTACGATCAGGAGGAGACGAAACAGGTCTTCTACTTTTCAATTGAGTTTCTGCCAGGCCGACTGCTGCAGTCGAATTTGCTAAATCTTGGCATTCTGAGTGAAGTTGAAGCAGGGTTGAATGAGTTGGGACTGCGACCGCAGAAAATTTTTGATGCTGAAGCAGATCCAGGTTTAGGCAATGGTGGTTTAGGTCGGTTGGCATCAGCGTTTATGGATGCCATGGCTAGTGTCGGCATGGCTGGCAACGGCAATGGTATTCGCTACCAGTATGGCTTGTTTAAGCAGGCATTTGTTAACGGCTATCAAGTGGAGCTGCCAGATGATTGGATGCGGAATGGTTTTGCGTGGGAAACCCGTAAAGAAAATCGCGCAGTCACGGTTAAATTCGGCGGCTGGGTTGAGTTACGCCCAAGTCGTAGCGGCAATCTGCGGGTGACCTATCACAATACTGACGATGTATTGGCTGTACCATACGATGTGGCCATGGTGGGGTACCACAATCAGGTGGTGAATAACCTGCGTCTGTGGTCTGCTGAAGCACCGATCAATGCCGGCACCGATTTTACGTTGGAACAAAAAGAACGGATCAATCAGATTACACAGATTCTTTATCCTGACGATTCCGATGCATCCGGCAAGCAGCTGCGATTGCGGCAGGAGTACTTCTTTACCAGTGCTGGGATTCAAAGCATCGTCCGCCATTATCGCCGAACCCACAACAGCATGGCCGGGTTTGCAGATCGCGTTGCCATTCATATCAATGATACCCATCCGGCAATGGCAATTCCGGAGCTGATGCGGGTGTTAATGGATGATGAGCATGTTAGCTGGGACGAAGCTTGGCGCATTACGCTCAAGGTGATGAGCTACACGAACCATACGTTGTTGTCAGAGGCGCTGGAAGTTTGGCCAATTGATATGTTCAGCGGCATGGTACCGCGAATCTATCAAATCATTCAGGAAATCGATCGCCGCTTCCGGCTGGTTTTCGTGCCGCAATTTGGTCAAGCAATGATTGATCGGATTGCGCCGCTTGGTAACGGACAGGTGCGGATGGCCTATCTCGCATCAATTGGTTCCCATGCGATCAATGGCGTGGCCCCAATTCATAGTGAGTTGCTTAAAAAAGACGTCCTGCATGACTTGTATCAAATCTTTCCAGAACGGTTCAATAACAAGACAAACGGCATCACGCCGCGGCGTTGGATTCAAATTGGCGATCGACCGCTTTCCCACCTTTTGGATAAAAAAATTGGGACAACTTGGCGGAAAAACCCGTTGGCATTGCGGCAGTTGCATGACTTCGCCGATGATACCCGGTTTCTCGACGATTTGAATGCTGCTAAGGCCGAAAATAAACGAGCATTGGCGAAGTATATTGATCAAGTTGTGCGCGTCAAAGTTGATCCTGATGCCATTTTTGATGTGCAGATCAAACGTCTGCACGCGTATAAACGGCAATTATTGCATGTCTTAGGGATTCTCGATGCTTACTTGGCGATCAAACGTGGCGAAAAACGACCAAAGCGTTTGCACATTTTTGGCGCTAAAGCTGCGCCAAGTTACGTTTATGCCAAGGAAATCATTAAGGTTATGAATGCAGTTGCCGATTTGGTCAACGGTGATCCAGATGTCAGCAAGTACTTGCAAGTTGTTTTCTTGCCGAATTATGGTGTCACCATGGCTGAAAAGATTATTCCTGCGGCCGATATTTCTGAACAAATTTCCACAGCCGGTAAGGAAGCCAGCGGCACCAGTAACATGAAGCTGATGAGTGCTGGTGCCTTGACCTTGGCGACGCTTGATGGCGCAAATATCGAGATCAAGGATGCCGTGGGTGATGACAACGTTGAGATTTTTGGGTTGACAGAGGAAGAAATTGCCGGTTATTACCAGCGTGGCGATTATCATGCTCGCGACTTTTACGATCAAGATCCACGCTTGCACGCCGCACTGGATATGCTGGTCAATGGGCAGATCCCGGGGATTGAAACAGAAGGTCGTGACATTTTCAATTCGTTGTTGACTTACAACGATGAATACTTCGTGTTGGCCGATTTTGAAAGTTATCTGGCTGCGAACGAAAGACTGGATAAGCTTTATCAACAACCGCGCATTTGGGCCAAAAAGGCGTTGGCTAATATTGCCGAAAGTGGCCGATTCTCGGCTGACTTTACGGTTCAACGTTATGGTCGCGAGATTTGGCATGTGGTGGCAAAGACACCAGAAGATGATCACGAGGCTTAAAGCGGTCATACAGAGGCTACTTTTGATGATTGTTTTTTAGATAACATGCAGAAAGTTGGCCGCGCAGCCACCAGCCTGAATCGCCGCGACGCCAGCTCGGACTTATCGGAAACACTCGATGTAGAATAGCATCTGATCAGCATGCCTTGGCGCTCATTGTTATCAATCCAGCTATCGGTTGCGTGATTAATGAAGGTTCATTTATCGGTTTTGAGAACGTTTCGTGTACATGACACATGGAGGAACACAATGTTTCAATTTGATTCATTTACCGATCGCCGACCTTTTGGCGCGGTGCAAAAAGGCACGGCTGTCACATTGACGGCACAGGCTGATGGTGCGGTGACACAAGCCACACTTGTCATCATGCCAGACGAACATTGCGATCAAACGCAATCCTTGCCGATGACGAAAAGCCCTAACGGCTACACAGTGACGTTTACGCCTCCTAATGACGGTCTTTGGTTTTATCATTTTGAGTTGCAAAGCGACAATGGCCGGGAACGCTTTGGTGCAGTCGGCGGTGGCTTTGGCGGGCTTGGTCAGCTTTACCCGGAAAATGTGGATGTGGTTAATTATCAGATGACCGTTGTGACCGCATTTGATCCCGTTCCGGCGTGGTATCAAAATGCCCGTTTTTATCACATCTTCGTAGATCGCTTCAATAATGGGAATGCTGACGGTCACGTGAATGCTCCGAAGGAAAACTCTTTTCTGTATGGGCGAAAAACCGATCGGCCCATGTATATTCGCGGGAACGATGGCGAGATCATTCGCTGGGATTTTTACGGCGGTAATCTGACTGGCATTCAACAAAAGCTGCCATTATTGGCAGCCCGTGGCATCAACGCCTTATATTTAAGTCCAATTTTTCAGGCGCGGAGCAATCATCGGTATGACACCGGCGATTATTTCGCAATTGATGAAGTTTTAGGTTCGCTGCATGACTTTAAGCAGTTTTTGGCGGCAGCGCATCAGTTGGGGATGCATGTCATTCTTGATGGCGTGTTTAACCACGTCGGCGCTGATAGCCGCTACTTCAATGCCGTCAATGAATATTCAGACGTGGGTGCGGCCAATAGCTTGGATTCCCCATATGCCTCGTGGTTTTCATTCAAGCGATTTCCTGATGACTACAATAGCTGGTGGGGCGTGAAGGATCTGCCAGCCATTAATAAGGATAATCAAGACTTTCATGACTTCATTGCGGCTAAAAAAGGTTCGGTGATCAGTTATTGGACTGACTTAGGCGTTGATGGGTGGCGCTTGGATGTTGCCGATGAATTGATGGACGATTTTATCCGGCAGATTCGCAGCACGCTTGATCAATTTCCGGAGCGGGTGCTGATCGGCGAAGTCTGGGAGGATGCCTCCAATAAACAGGCTTATGGCAAGCGGCGGCAATATTTTGAAGGCGGCGAATTGAATGCAGTCATGAATTATCCGCTGCGATCCATGTTGATTGCCTTGACAAATGGGCAGTTAAACGCGGCAGGATTTGTGCGTCAATTGATGACGTTGAAAGAGAATTATCCAACAAATGCGTTTGCGTTCAATTTCAACAACATTGGCAGTCATGATACACCACGGATTTTAACGATGTTGGATGGTGATCGGCGTAAGTTGCAGTTTATCGTCTCGCTATTTTACTGGCTGCCTGGGGTGCCGTGCCTTTACTACGGGGATGAGGCCGGGTTAACTGGCGGTAAAGACCCGGATAACCGCGCCTTTTATCCGTGGGGCCATGAAGATCAGGCTGTTTTGGATATTTATCAAATCGCGCTTCAGACCCGCATTGATCAGCCAGCCTTGGCTGCAGGTGCCGCTTTTTTCCCATTTACGTTTGAAGACAGTTTTGGCTTCGTCCGCCAAAATGATACCCAAACGCTGGTAGTTCTGGCCAATCCAACTGGATCACCGCAAGTGTTACAGGATCCGCATGCTGAATTAGTGCCAAAAAGTTTGCGCGCTTTATTACCAGTAGGCACGATGGTACCGGCAGGCGGTGTGATTTGGCAGCAAATTTAACGCTTATGTTATTGTTATGAATGCTGTGACGGCGCTTCGAGCCCAAAAACCGGTCTCGAAGTCGCCTAACAACATCAGCGACAAAGCCCGGTCGCTGTGTTGTTTGCACGGCTGAGCCCCATCTGGCCTACGATTGCTCCGCCTTGGCACTAATATCTTTAAAATTCCAATAGATTACAATAAGAAAAGGCAAACAGTTTCCGCTTTACAGTGGAATTTGTTTGCCTTTTTGATGATTATGAGTGATGTCCCAAACTATTATGTCTGAAGACAACGGTGGCTAAGGTTTACATGGTGACGGCCAAGGTTTCGCGCAGGCCGCTGGTTTGGTAAACGCGGGTATCTTTAGTAACGAAGATGGCTTCCTCACCCTCGGCTTCAACGGCATCGTAACCGGCAGGGATACCAGCATAGAATCCAATGGAGGATAACACATCACCGATCAGGCCACTATCGGCCACGACGGTAATGCTGGCCATGTCTGATTCGACGGGATAGCCTGTGTTGGGATCAAGCAAATGGTGATATTCTTTGCCGTTGATCTCTGAGTGCCGCTCATAAATACCAGTCGTCACGACGGCTTTAGGGGTGGTTGTCAAGGTGGCGATACTGCGTTTTCCCGGTGTCCGCGGGTCAGTGATTGGCCACTGCCATAACGGTACACCGCTGGCTGCATTACCGACGAGCCGCTGATTACCACCTAAGTCAATCAGCCCACCTTCAACGCCGGTTTTGTCCCAAAGATCATAGACTTGATCGACAATGAAACCTTTGGCGATACCGCCAAGATCAAGGGCCATGCCGGGTTTGGTCAGAAAAACAGTTTGATTTTCTGAATCAAGCTCGACAAGATCGGGATCAGTCAAAGCAAGCGCGGCAGTGACTTCTTCGGCAGTCGGAACATGGGCATCATCGAAACCGATGCGCCAAAGTTTGACGATCGGGCCGATTAAGGCGTTGTAACCTAATCCGCGTTTGCTCCAGGCGATCGCTTGAGCAATCAGATTGAACACAGGGCGAACCGGAATGTGAACAGGTTCTTTGCCGGCCTGCTTGTTGATCAAAGTCAGCAGGGATGCTTCATCATACAGCGATAATAAATGGGCATAAGCATTGATCATGCTGATGCTTTGATTCAATAGTTCATTAGCACCATCTGCATAAACGGTAAGCGTGTTATCCGCACCCAAACCATGAAAAGTGGTCGTCGTGGTCATATTGGCACCTCCAAAAATAATCGATTGACATGCATTCAGTATGAACGGTTTGCATATTGGTTGCAATCGTTACGATTTCAGGTAATATTCGTTATGAGTGAAATTTGATGCATACCGTGTTCTAAAGACGCAAGTTTCCGCAATCGTAAACGCGTTTATAAGGAGGCCATCATAATGGCGGCATATAGCTCTGCGCAACAAGAGGCTTTAAAAGAGTTTAAGCAAGATATTGGACATCTCAATGCGTTATCGAATTCAAGTCGACAAAAATTGATTATGATTTTGGGAACGGCAGACAATGATACAGGCTTAAAAGTCAACGACTTGGCTGATGCTATCGGTTTGTCACAGCCAGCGACCTCGCACCATCTGAAGCATCTCAAAGACATTGGCATGGTTGGCTCACGTCGCGAAGGCAATATGGTTTATTATTATCTGACCTTAGATGACACCATTGCTCGATTGGAACGATTGACAAGCGCTTTGAAGCGGCAAAACGAAAACGGCTGATATGAACGATGCTTGATAAAACCCGGCTATTGCTGGGCTTTTTTTATTGTTATGAAAAATTTTGTAAGAAAGCGCTCTCGCTATCATTTTGTAAAGTTATAACCAGTCACCGGTGCGTTATTTGAATTATAATAGCCTTTAATAAACAAATTAATTTATTCAGGAGGATGTCGCATGGATGCTGGTCGAAATATTTTAAAAGATGAACAACGCCGGTTTGCCCGCCTGAAAAGTGCCCAGCATGCTGCTGCACTGAATCTGATTGTATATGGCGGGTTGACCGTGGCAGAATTGTGGATCGCGCAGTTAGCTCATTCTCGGGCATTGGCTGCGGATGGGTTGAATAACCTGACTGGTGTGGCCTCTGCGTTGATTTTACTTTGGGGTTTGCAGATTTCCCAACAACGGCCTGACAGTGAACACCGATTTGGCCACTGGCGCTTCCTAGATTGCAATAATAAAGTTACCACCTAGAAAGAGGCTTGCTCACTGCTTGAACTGGGGTTTGCCAACGGAGACATTTTCTAGGTTTGTTATTGATAAGCGCTGTGGCTTGTTGAATATCGGTCTCTGAAACCTGATCAAACTGTGTTCCCTTCGGGAAATAGTAGCGAAGTTCTCGATTGAACCGTTCATTTGTGCCCCGTTCATTCGGGTGATAGGCGTGGCAAAAGTAAACCGGTATCCGATAGCGCTTTGTAAGCGCCTGATCGCAGGAAAACTCTTTACCGTGATCAACCGTCACTGATCGAACCGGACCCGGAAAGTCCACCATCAGTCTTGCAAATCCCTTGAGAACAGCATTTTGTGATAAGTTTTCAAGCTTAGTTGTCGCCATTAAACGTGTCACCCGATCGACAATGGTCAAAACAGCAGCCTTTGACCCGCGACCACCGCGAACTGTATCCATCTCTAAATGTCCTTTTTCGGTTCGCCGATTAGCTGACTCACTGCGAATCTCAATTGAGGTGCCTACTGCTTGGTTATAGCGCGACCGAAGGTCTTGTCTTCTTTTATGACGTTTACCGTGATCAAAGAGTTGGCTTGGCTGAAAATCGACTTGTCTTTGATAAATCCAGTGGTAAATCGTGTGTGGCGCACAGTGAACGGCATAACCGACCATTTCAGGGGACCAACCTAGGTTTAGCTTCTCAGTTACCATCCGCTTCAACTTAGGCGTTAAAATCGAGTGCCGACCACAACGATGCCGACAAGTATCGGCATGATCCTGAGCTATAATGGCGCAGTAATCACCTTCAGGGCAACGGTGAAGCTCATGCCTAATAGAAATACGAGAGCGGCCTAAGGTCGCGGCGATGTATTGAATCGTGTGGTGTTGCATCAGTTCTATCTGAGATCGTTCAATTAAGGTTATAATGGCCATGGGACCTGTCCTTCTCTCTAGATGGTATGTTATGCAAACACCATTTTAGCAAGAACGGACAGGTCTTTTTTCACATTTTCTGGGTGGTAACTTTAATTATGCAATCTAGGCTTTCAAACCATCGCAACACTCTTTTCTGGCTTAATCATGCTCGTCGTCGGTCTAGATGTTGTCATTGACGGCTATCACGGTCTGCAAGCTTGGTATCAAGGTAAGCTGCAGGTTCCCGGAGAACTTGCGGTTTATGTTAGCTTAGCGGCAGGATTGGCAATGGGCACCGTTTCACTGATTAACCATATTAGGGCGAAGCAATTGGACAGCAGTGTTTTGCGAGCGGCGGCCAAGGACAGCTTTGCCGACGCTGTGACCAGCGGTGGCACGTTACTCGCCATCTTAGGTGCCAAAGCTGGCTGGCTTTGGCTGGATGGTGGCGCAGCGGTGGCCGTTGGTTGTTTGATTTTATATGCGGCTTGGACTATCCTGCGAGAGTCCATTTTTGAATTAACAGATGGATTCGACACCAAAAAAATTGCTGCCTACCGCCAAACCATCAGTGCAGTCCCAGGTGTCAAAGGCGTTCAAAGTATTGAAGCACGATATGCAGGCGATGCTGTCTTGCTAACCATCGGTATTCGTGTCAATCCCAATATGACCGTAGCCGATTCCTATGATCTAGGAGAGCGCGTCGAACGCAGGCTCATGGATGAATACGATATTCTAGACGCTGACGTCAAAGCCTATCCAGCCGATCGAGATCCAAAAGAAGCACCACAAGACCCGCAAAAGTGAAAAGTTAGACGCACTTCAGAAGTGCTGCGTCATTAGCGCGAACTCCGGAAGAATGTCTAAAAAGAATAGAACCGTTCGCCTACATGTGTTAAGATCTAAACCATAAAGTCACCAGATGAGCCGCAGTAGTGGTCCTAGGCAGGTCTAAGAAAAACGGTGGTTGCTGCAAACCGTTCCGCCTTTGATCACGAATTACACCTCAATGAAAGCCTGGTTAACGGGTCATGCCGATATCCATTAGAGTGATGCAAAGCATAATGTGGGTGGTACCGCGGTGAAAATCGTCCCTGATCGTTGAAGATCAGGGGCTTTTTTTATGCCATTGTGAATGACCTTGACCAACGATCTAGACGTTGCCATCCTGCATCTCAGCTCACAGGTAGCGGTAAATTCTGGCAAAGACAAATTTTAGTCAAGAGCGTGAACTGGCGTGCTTAAAAGTTAAATGTAAGCGCCTTTTGGCCATAATAGCCCCAAGGCGCTTATACAGCGGTTGCTGTGCCAGCAAATGTGTTTAGGGAGGAACAAGTAACATGACAGACAGAGGCAAAATTTTAGACGAATTAAAGTGGCGTGGGGCGTTGAATCAATTAACCGATGAAGATGGTCTGCGGAAACTGACCGAGGAAAAAGCAGTCAGTGTCTACTGTGGCACCGATCCGACTGGTGATTCACTACATGTTGGCCATTTGATTCCGTTCATGATTCTCAAACGGTTTCAACTTCTGGGCCATCGTCCCGTGATTGTCATTGGTGGGGGCACTGGCTCGATTGGCGATCCATCCGGGCGTAATTCCGAGCGGGTCTTGCAAACCATGGACACGATTGCTGCAAATAAAAAGAAATTGACCGCCCAAATGGAGAACCTATTCGGAACCGATGATTTTCGGATTGTCGATAATTATGATTGGTTATCGAAATTATCCATGCTTGATTTTCTGCGGGATTATGGCAAGCTTTTTTCCGTTAACAGTATGCTAAATAAAGAAGTCGTCGCCAGTCGTTTGGAAAACGGCATCTCGTACACGGAATTCACGTATCAGATTCTGCAGTCGGTCGATTTCCTGCACTTGTTCAAACACGAAGATGTTCAATTGCAAATTGGCGGGGCCGATCAGTGGGGCAATATTACGGCTGGGATCGATTTGATTCATCGCATCGAGGGACCAGAAGCCCGTGCTTATGGTCTAACCAATCCATTGATGTTGAAGGCTGACGGTACCAAGTTCGGTAAGTCTGCTGGCGGCGCCGTTTGGCTTGATCCGGAGAAGACGTCACCTTACGAGTTCTATCAGTTCTGGTTCAATCAGGATGATGCCGATGTCGAGAAGTTCCTCAAGTTCTTCACGTTCTTGTCGCGCGATGCTATTGCCGAATTGGTTGAAGCAACGAAAACACACCCGGAAAAACGTGAAGCACAGCGTGAATTGGCGCGTGCGGTGACAAAGTTTGTCCACGGTCAAAAAGCGGTTGATCAGGCCGAAAACATCAGTGCTGCCCTTTTTTCCGGTGATGTCGCTGAGCTGAGTGCTGATGATATCAAGCAGGGATTCAAGCAGTTTCCAACAGTTGAGGCACCAGAAACTGCAGAAAACATTGTGACTTGGTTAGTCGACACTACCAAAATCGAACCAAGCCGCCGTCAAGCCCGCGAAGACATTCAAAATGGTGCGATCACGATCAACGGTACACGTCAGCGGGAGCTCGATTTCGAGGTTGATCCGAGCACTCATTTTGATGGCCAATATGTCATCGTTCGGCGTGGTAAAAAGCGGTACTTTTTAGTCGATATCAAGGCGGCAAAGTAACCCCGTAAGTCGCATGATTGGTATAGCCAATTGACTATTAAACAATAACTGTTAATAAAAATGACGACTAGCGATTTAGGCCAGTGATAAAACAAACGTTTATCACTGGTCTTTTTTTGTGCGTTCGACGCTCTTTTTCCTCTTGAAAATTACTGAAATAAAAAATCTTTATGAACTTCCTTATATCAAACCATGACAATATGTTGAAGAAAGTATTCTGATAGTAAACATGCTGTAACGAGACTGTAACAGTCCAGTGTTAATGTAGCAGTTGTGAACAAAACGAAAGCAGGAGTGACGATAAAGATGAAATTAAAGCAATTAGTTACAGGCTTTATCACAGTTGCAACATTGGCTGGGGTTGGGGTTTCAGGGGTGGCTGCCACAACAGTTAAAGCTGATGACGATAAGTCTAGTTTGACTGCCAAGAATGATGCCTTGATCAAGCAAATCCAAACGGCAAATGAAAAAACCGCGAAGTTGAGCAATGATGTTTCTAACAAAGCATTAGACATTAAGAATGCTGAAGAAAAAATTAGTGCTAGTCAGGCTAAAATTGCCTCTTACAACCAACAAATTGTTAAGGCGCAAGTCGAAGTCGGCAAGCGTAAAGACAATCTGAAGGAACAATTGATTTCATTGCAAAAGCAGGTTGGTAATTCAGTTACAGGCAATATCTATTTTGACTTTGTTTTGAATTCAAACAGCCTTACAGATCTTGTTGGTCGTTCACTGACGGTCAACAAACTTAGCCAAGCCAGTGCAGAAGCATTGCAGGCGGTTAAGGATTCACAGGCCAAAGTTAAGACCCTGCAAACTGAACAAGAAGCCAAGCAAGAAACACTTGTTGCGACAAAGAGCCAGTTGGAAAGCGACAAGGCTAAAATCGAAAGCTTAAAGAGTGATGCTGAAAAATCTGCATCCGATTTACAGCAAACACTTGAAGCTAACAAAGATAAGTTGGCTCAGTTGGCCGCCAGCGAAGATGCTGCTAAAGCTGCCGCAGCAACCGCTGCTGTTGCCGCAACACCATCTGCTTCTTCAACCAGCACCGCCTCAAGCAGTGCAGCTTCAAGTAGTGTTAACACCAGCACCAATACCAGCACCACCAGTGCTTCTTCAAGCGCCAGCGCTTCACAGGCACCTGCTTCAAACAATAGCTCAGTTTCAGTTTCCGGTGGCAGTATTGCTAGCAACGCTGCTAAGTATATCGGTGTTCCGTACGTTTATGGCGGCACTTCACCATCAGGCTTTGACTGCTCAGGTTTGATCTACTATGCAGCTAAAGAAGCTGGGATCAGCTTGCCACGGACTTCGCAAGCTCAAAGTACGCTTGGCTCATACGTTTCCGTTTCTGACTTAAAGGCCGGTGACTTGGTCTTCTGGGGCGGCGTTGGTAGTGCTTACCACGTTGGTATTTACATTGGCGGTGGCCAATATCTGCACGCACCAGCTCCTGGTCAAAACGTTACAATTCAGAGCATGGCATACTTCGCACCAAGCTTTGGTCGTCGTCTGTAAAAATATCGTTCACATCCTGCAATAGCATTTGAAAGGTCGATCAAGCGTGATCGATCTTTTTTTCTACTCTAAGCAAAGCATTCTTTTATAAAGGAGGACACACGCCATGGTGACAATTACTGATCAAAAACCAACTATGCCCGAGGTTTTGGCACTTTATAAAAGTGTCGGTTGGAGCATGTATACTCGCGATCCTGCGCGACTTGAACGGGCACTGACCCATTCATTGACGGTGTTAAGTGCCTATGAGGGCAAACAGTTAGTTGGCTTAATCCGGGCAGTCGGTGACGGCGAAACCATTCTTTTTATTCAGGATCTGTTGGTTTTGCCAGAATATCAGCGTCGAGGTATCGGCAAACAATTAATAGAAGCTTTGCTGGCGCGGTTCCCTGAAGTGCGGCAGCGGGTTTTATTGACGGACGATGATCCGAAAACGCGAAGCTTTTATAAAGCCGCTGGGTTTGTGGAGAGTCAACAAATGGGCGTGATTGCTTTTTATCATGATCAGCATTAGCCATTCTTAGTTGGCAACAGCGTTATTGATAAACCGAATCAATCAACCTGTTTTCAAGCTGACGAATCCGCGCTGATTTGGTACAATCGAGGCAATCATTTAAGAGGAGGCTGATCATGAAAGCTGCGCATAAGTTGATTGTGATCACTGGGGCAACAGGGACTGGCAAAACGACGGTGAGTGGTTATCTTCGCGATAATTATCGCATCCACCGCGTGATGACGCACACCACCCGTCCGGCGCGCACAGGGGAAAAGAATGGGGTCGATTACTATTTCGAAACACCGGCGAGTTTTGCGACCAAACATTTTATCGAAAAAGTCACTTATGCTGGTTATGAGTACGGTTCCTCCCATGAATCGCTTGAAAAAAACTGGACCAAGCATCCCTTCCTTAGTATTGTTCTAGACACAAAAGGTGCCATTACCTATGTGCGTGAGTTGCCAAAGGAGGTCGTGGTCTTATTTTTAACAATTGATAACCCAACGGTATTAAAAGATCGGTTGTTGAGCCGTGGTGATGATCCTGCCATGGTTGCTGCGCGGTTGAAAAGTCCGGAATATAAACGCGATTTAACCTTGCCAGACGAACTAAAGCCGTTTGCCACTGTGATCAAAAATGACAGTTGGGATGAGGCGCGCGAGCAAGTGGATCAATTTATGAAAACCTTGGCTTTGAAAAGTTGCGGCCTTGCCCGCATCGATTTAGAACAAAAATAAGGCGCGAGCACCGGTGATCATCACCGTGGCTCGCGCCTTGCTACATTCTGTTTGAATAATGCGATAAAATTACTTGACTGGTTTCTTAACGGCTTTAATCACGCGTTTTGCCCGTGAACGGGTTTTCGGGTTTTTACTCTTCAACCGCCGTGCTGCGGATGCGTAGTCAGTTTTTTCTGCCATATTGCTTCCTCCTGTTTTGCGTGGTACACTAATGATTGATTAATCGTAATCAATACGATTTAATAGTCTACACGCCATTAATCAAAGTGTCAAGCTAAAGGAGTTCGCATGGATAACACAACGATTGCATTAGAAGAATTGAAACAGCACGGTTATCGCGTGACCAAGCAGCGTGAATCGATGGTTGATTATCTCGGCAGGAATCAGCATCGCTACACGGCGGTGACGATACTGGATCGTTATATGCGTACCCAATTTCCGGGAGTCTCTCACGATACTATTTATCGAAATGTCAAATCATTTATTGAGATGGGCATTGTTGAAAGCCGGATGCAAGATGATCAGATTGTTGTGAAATTACAGTGTGATTTCCAGCATCCGCATCACCACCACTTTATTTGTACAAATTGCGGGAAAGTGATCGAGTTGAAAATGTGTCCACTCAATTACTTCGAGAAACAAGTGCCGGGTGCAAAAATTCAAAGTCATAATTTTGAACTTTATGGGCTGTGTGCGGAATGCCAGCAACATGCAGACCGCCTTAAAAATGCCTAAGCGACAGGCGAGCATGTACATGTTGATGTATGTGCTTTTTTTATGAACGCAGGCGGCAGCGCTTTGAAGACACGGCGTCAGCGGAATGCGCCCCGAATGAGTTGAGGTGGAAGACGTTTAGGTGTACGTTGTCGGCTTCTTCCATCTTTGAATGGGAGCGTGTTATCAGGCCAGACATGACCACCATTTAAAGACCCCGGAAATGGCAACCTTGTCATCTTAGCAAGAACTTAAATGGTATCATCTAGTTATTGAGGTACAATTAAACGATGGATGAAAGGAGCTGGCTTCATGGCTTATCGTACCCCGCCATTATTACCACCGACTGCGATTGTGTCACTCATTGTTTTGATCAGTGCATATAACATTGTGAACACGATTAATCCGGTGAACCAACCAAAATCGGCGACTGAGCAAAGTGAATTGGTATCAAAAATAAAATCAGAATCTGCCTCGCGTGCTGGTCAGTCCGCGTCGTCACATGTTGCACCGAGTCAAGCTTCGGCGTCGCGGCAACCAGAGGCTAGCCAATCGCAGGCTGAAACTAGCAATCAAGATCAAAATGATGATAACAGCACCGTGAGTTCGGCTGCTTCAACGCAGGAACCAAGCAGCTCAGACACAACGTCAACCCCGTCTGCTTCTGCCTCAACAAGCGCAACAACGCCTAGTGAGCAGAATAATAATCAAAATAGTCAAGAAACAGACACAACCGGCTCTGGTGGTCAGTAACTCGCGGAAAGGATGAGATCATGTTAACTGTTATTGATATAATCAACCGCGTGTTGGGCTATTTTAACGTTGCCGACAAACCCAAGGGGAAAGCCTTCACGTGGGTGGCACTCATTGCCAACTTCTATTTACTATATGTGGCGATTCAAAACCTGCGCTATCCGGACTTTCGCATTCGCGGCGCACTGTTTATGCTTGCATTTGTTGTCTTTTTGTATTTTATTGGCTTGAACTTCTTATATTATTTTACAAATAAGACAACGAAGTTTGACATTTCACCCAAGGTTGAAAAATGGCTTGGCAGTAACGCTGCCAAAAAAACCGCTGTCGAAAATGAATTGCGCACACAATTGGGTGCAGCACCGGCCCAAGGCGTTTTTTCACAAGATCAATTGCTGACGGCCGATGTCACCATGACGGAGGAACAGCAAGCCAATTTGGATACGCTTGTCGATAGCCTCGTTAAACAAGGTGTGCTGAGTTTGAATTATCAAGGACTAGATGACAAAGCCGTTGGTCGTGTGGCGCAGGAGACGCAACAACCGGTTCTGGCGATTGGCGCACCGTTCCCGTTGCCATTCTTTGATCTACAGCACCTAGACAGTAAGCTTGTCATCACGGGCGGCTTGAATGCCTTAATGGCCAAGCCACTGGCCACCGTTGATCGGGTTGGTTTGTTGCCGGTCAAAGCGGCGCAGCGTGACTATCATCTTGTGGTTGCCAATGTCTTTTTGATCGGTGGTGAACAGAAGCTGCTGGGTCGAAGCGGCTTACGCAAGGAAGCGCAACCTTACAGTTTAACCGTGCAGTTGGCGTATCAGGACAAGGCAACTACTGGTGATCGGCAGCCTGAGCATGAGGCGGAGCCTTTGGATTCACAACACACAACGCGCGAAAGCCAACGCGAAACTGCTAAGATGACCAATGAGCCAGCCCCGTCAACCTCGCAGGCTGCATCCAAGCCCTTGCCGACTCGCGAAAGCAGACGGCATCGCCACGATGAATAAACTGTTATGAAATAGTTGTGCCATCAATTGAAAAAAGGCTACAGTCAGGACGACGTTACTTTTCTAGAAACGCAAAAGTGACGTTGGCCTGATTTTTTTGAGTGTGCGTTCGGTGATTAACCAGCGGCGGGCAATCAAGATAACTGTCCTTTTGAATGGTAGCAAGGCAATCATAACGTTTTAGGACTGATTCATTTGTCATAGAAGGGTAGCTACTGACGTCTGAGCGGTTTTAGATACCAGTGATCACAAGACCTTTTAAAACTTCATAGAACGCTCAGAAGTCCCAAATAAAGGCGATGAGAAGCTCTTCAAAGCAAAAAGGTTGTCATAATGAATAAGAAATATTTGCGCATTATTAAGTTTCTCTGTAAAATCCATGATAAGCATCAGTGAACCCAAGGAGGTCCTCGAACATGTCAATGATCGAATTTCATGACGTTAATAAGTACTTTGGTAAATTTCATGCTTTAAAGAATATCAATCTCACAGTTGATCGTGGTGAAGTTGTCACCATCATTGGGCCGTCTGGATCCGGCAAAAGTACCTTACTTCGTTGCATCAATGGGCTGGAGCGGATCACATCTGGACAACTAATCGTGAATGATTTTGACCTAGCTGACAAGAAAACCGATATGAACCGCATTCGCAAAAATGTGGGGATGGTTTTCCAGCATTTTAACCTGTATGCCAATAAGAATGTGTTGCAAAACGTGACCTTAGGACCAGATTTGGTTCTGAAACGAAATAAGCAAGAAGTTGAGCAGGAAGCGCATGATCTGTTGAAAATGGTTGGCCTCGAAAATAAAGCCGACAGTTTCCCAGGTGAGCTTTCTGGTGGACAGCAACAGCGGGTAGCTATCGCCCGCAGTTTGGCGATGAAACCTAAAGCTATTTTGTTTGACGAACCGACCAGTGCACTGGATCCGGAAATGATCGGCGATGTGCTGGATGTGATGCAGAAAATTGCCGAACAGGGGATGACCATGGTGGTTGTCACTCACGAAATGGGCTTTGCTCGTCACGTCGGTAATCGGATTGTCTTTATGGATGACGGCCAGATTCTGGTTGACTCGGCCAATGTCGATCAATTCTTTGATGATCCTCAAGAACCACGGGCCAAGGAATTTCTCAGTAAAATTATTAACCACTAAGGGCGTGAGCTGGGCGGTGAAAATGGCGTATAAACGGCCTTGAAAGTGATGGCCTTGGCCACTACGATCAAGTTCCTTATGCGCAGATTTCTACGCCAGCGATCGCGTTTAAAGAGGAGGAAGTTGAATGGCAAAATTGTGGAAACGCATGCTCCTGCCGTTGCTCTTAGTGTTGTTAATGATGCCACTAAGTAGTTGCGGCAAAAGTGTCGCCGATCGCGATATTTTAACAACTGCCAAGACGACAAATACGATTGTCTGGGGTGTTAAAGCTGACACCCGTTTGTTTGGACTGATGGATATCAAAACCGGTAAAATTGAAGGTTTTGATGTCGATATGGCTAAGGCAATCACGAAGCAGATCCTTGGTAGCAAAGGCAAGGCCCAACTGGTCCAGGTCACCAGTGATACTCGGGTGCCGATGATCAAAGGCGGCAACGTCGATGCGGTGATTGCAACGATGACAATTACGCCAGAACGTCAAAAGATTTTGGATTTTTCCGATGTTTACTTCAACGCTGGCCAAAGTATTTTGGTTAAAAAAGGCAGCCCGATTAAGTCCGTCAAAGACTTGAAGAAGGGGACAAAGGTCATCGGGGTGCAAGGCTCCAATTCCGTTGACAACGTTAAAAAGGCCGCACCAGATACCACCGTTTTGCAGTTGTCTGATTATGCGCAGGCTTTTACTGCGCTGAAGTCAGGGCAAGGCGATGCACTCACGACTGACAATGGCATTCTTTATGGGATGTCCGAACAAGATCCAAATTATATCGTCACAGGCGGTACCTTTACGAAGGAGCCTTATGGGATTGCGATCAACAAGGGTCAAAAACCATTTGTGCGGGCTGTCAATAAGGCGATTAAGCAACTTAAGCAAAACGGCACCTATGCCAAGTTAATTAAGAAGTGGTTTGGCGACGTGCCAGGCTTCAGTCTCAAGGAGGTGGAATAGCATGTGGTCAATTCTCACCAATAACTGGGGAACCTTTATGTCCGGTGTCGGTTACACACTGGCTTCCAGCATTCTCGGCTTGATTGGCAGTTTAATTGTTGGTACCTTGTTCGCACTCCTAGAAATTTCGCCATTCAAGAGTTTGCGGGTGATCGGGCGCATTTACGTTGAAATAGTGCGGAATATCCCGCTGCTAGTTATTACATTGGCTTTTTACGTGATCGTACCGCAGTTCATCGTTAAAATTGACGGTTTTACGGCTGGGACGATTGGTTTGCTGATTTACACCAGTGCATTCATCGCAGAAACGGTGCGTGCCGGCATCGAAGCTGTGCCAGGCGGGCAAATGGAAGGCGCTCGTAGCATTGGTATGACGTACAATCAAGCGATGATCCAGATTATTTTCCCGCAGGCTTTTAAAATGGTTATTCCGCCATTGGGCAATCAGTTCATCAACTTGGTCAAGAACAGTTCTGTCCTCGCTTTTGTTGCTGGGTTTGACCTGATGTACCAAGGCAAACTGATCGCCGCCACGACGTTTTCCACCTTCGATACGTACCTGATCGTTGGGGTATTCTACCTCGTGTTGACGATGCCACTAAGTTATCTGATGCGATATCTTGAGAAAAAATGGGTCACCGCCTAGAAAGGAGCAGGGCTTATGCATAATTTTATTGACGCGTATTCATGGATTAACCTGCGTTACCTGCTTCAAGGACTAGGGGTGACACTGGAAGTTTCGATTGTCTCGATATTTTTTAGCTTTATTCTGGGCGTGATTCTTGGCCTAGCACGTTACGTGAAAATTAAATATTTTTCAGCAATTGTAGGTTTTGTGATTGATTTGATTCGAAATCTGCCATTACTGCTGATTTTGTTCTTCACTTATTTTGCCTTACCTGACATTGGCATTCGCTTGAATGTTGTCGCTGCGGCGATTATCGCCATGAGCATTTTCGAATCGGCCATGCTCGCCGAAATCGTCCGGTCCGGCATTAACGCGGTGCCGCGTGGCCAGATGGAAGCCGCTCGCAGCAATGGGCTCACGTTCTATCAAGCCATGCGCTACATCATCATGCCACAAGCTTTGAAGAAAATGATTCCGCCAATCGTCAGCCAGTTTATCTCGCTGGTCAAGGACACATCGCTGGCCACCATCATTCTCTTGCCAGAAGCAACCTACCACGCGCAAATTATTTATGGGCAGAATATCAACTATATGATTCCGATGTTTGTGGCGCTGGCAGTGATGTACTTCGTGGTCAACTATGCCTTGTCACTGGCAAGTCGTTGGTTGGATCGGCGGCTCGTGCAGTCGAATTAGGTTTATGTTAGACTTTTAAACGTCGCACACGTGGCGGCGTTTTTTAGTATTTTGTGAACAAACGGCTAATGACGTGGTTGTATGTTTTAGCTGTGATATGATGTTGATGTGTTTAAATTGAAGTAATGGAGGCTACTACTTTGAGCAGCTACTTAGTGACTGGCGGAGCCGGTTTTATTGGAGCTAACTTAACCGAACTTTTGCTAACGGATCCATCTAATAAAGTTGTTATTGTGGATGATTTATCAATGGGGTTAAAACGAAATATCCCAAAATCTGATCGGGTGACTTTCTTTGAGCACAGCATTACCGATCATGATTTTATGTCAAAGTTGTTGATCGATGAGCACTTTGATTATATTGTCTTATTGGCGGCGATTGCTAGTGTTGCTGATTCCGTTGAGCGACCTTATGAGACGCATCAGGTTAATCAAGAAGCTAATCTAAGTATGCTAGAAACGCTGCGTGTCAATAAGATCCCATTTAAGAAACTATATTTTGCAAGTTCTGCAGCTGTTTATGGTGACTCACCAGAGCTACCGAAGAAAGAAACAATGGCGGTTAAACCATTAACTCAATATGCAGTTGATAAGTTTGCAACAGAACGTGAAGTCCTTAATTATGGTCGTCTATACAACATGCCTGTTGTTTGCACGCGTTTCTTCAATGTTTATGGCCCTAAACAAAATCCAAAATCACCATACAGTGGTGTTTTGTCAATCATGATGGATTCTCTTAAAGATGGTAAGCCATTCACTTTTTTCGGCGACGGCGAACAAACACGCGACTTTATCTATGTTGGCGATGTTGTCAGGGCAATTCGCGGTTTAGTGGAGACGCCAGATGCTCGTGATGATGTGTTTAACGTTGCCAATGGCCAGCAAACAACATTAAATCAGGTGGCTGCCGCGCTAGAAAATTTGACCGGCAAAAAACTAGACGCAACTCATAAGGCTCCTCGTCTTGGTGATATTCGAGACTCATATGCAGATGCAAGTAAGATCGATCACTTTGATTTTATGCAACATACGTCATTAAGTGAAGGCTTAGCGAAATATGTTGCGTCTGTTCAAGATAAGGCTTAATTATTAATTGCTGGTGATATGTAAGGGGTTTTTCAACATCTCTGATTGATGACAGCTTTCAGAGATGTTTTTATGTCACTGTAGGTATTTTAATTTCCTTAATTTACAGACCGGTATGCATCATCAATAAATTTACTTTAACAGTTGTATTTGGCCACTATAATTGATAACTTTGGAGATTTGTTCATGGCAAAACATCAGGCTCGTAACTTTAGATTCAAATTTCTTCTCGCGATGCTCATTGGTATTCTTATCGGTGGTTTGTGCAGCTTTGCCTATTATCATTTTGAAATCGTTCCACGAAAACAACAAGAAGTAGAAAAAATACGTCAAAAGTATGAGGCGGAACTTGTTGTTCAACGGGCGCAAGCGCAGCGTTACAAAAATGCCGCCAAAAAAGATAATTCACAAGACACTGCTTATCAAAAGGAAGTATCAACGACTGAGGGTAAAACCTTTGAGCAGCAGTTAGAGAATAAGGGCTTTGTGGGGTCCGCTCTTATTATTAAAAATGGCCAGATTATTTTAAATAAAGGATTTGGTTATGCAGATGCTAATCAAGGAAGAAAGAATGGGCCACAAACACTATTTCAAATTGGCTCAATCCAGAAAGGGCTGACGGCGGCCCTGTTAATGAAACTGGTTGAACAGGGCAAGGTGAAGCTATCAGATCCCGTTGGAAAATATCTTTCTGGTATTCGTACAGGAAATCAAGTGACGTTGAGAATGATGCTTGATATGCGAAGTGGCTTTCGACTTTCCACTTTGCAGAATCAAGTGTTGTCTGATGACGGGATTGTGCGGTGGTCCATCGAAAATATGCAGTATTATCCCCAAGAGTACTCTTATCAACCTGTTAATTTTGCCCTTTTGGCCGGCGTCATCGAAAAAGTTTCTGGAAAATCGTACAATGAGCTTGTTCAAAAGGAAATCATTAATAAAATTGGATTGTATAATACTGGCTTCATGCCGGGACTGTTGAAAGAACCAAATAGGGCGATTAGTTATACTGGCTCTGGTGAAAAGGCTGTCTACACAAATCCCTATACACAATCCGAAGTTGGGTATAATCGAGAACTTGGAACAGGCAACATTTATGCGACAACTGGGGATCTGTTTAAAATGTTAAACGGTATTGATCAAGGCCAGGTTTTTAAAAAATCTAATCTTGCTAAATTACGTGATCGTGGTGATGGACAATATACTGCTGGAGTTTATAACTACGACACGTACACGATGAGTCAAGGAGTTGTCGGTGCCCAAGCGGCAACAACAGCAATTGACAACAGTGGTAAGAATGCGGTTGTCTTGATGAGCAATAACATTTTACAAGGCATGGTATTACACAACTACGCGCAGCCATTTTTGGAAACGATTATGAAAACAAACTAATGTCACGATATGGACTTTGAAGAGCCTTCGCAAAGTTGAAATTGAAAATATATGAATTTTGGTCGGTGATGGTTGAATAGTACGCGTAATAAGTGGTCTTCACACCATATAAATTGTAAAGCACATTGCGACTTTTTTTAATTTTTGAAGGTCAATTACAGGTTTGAAAAGATGATTGATCTGTTGTTCTGGTATAACTTGTCAGTAAACTAGGAGGTCTTTTTTTCCTTCTTCAAAAAGTTAGATTCCATATTTATGTCCCATATATAGACAGAATCACGTAAGATGTCTTTTAAGCTTGAAATCTATGATCCGGTATAGAGAAATGGAAGGAGTTTTCATGCGAAATTCTAAAATCTTCCTACGGCGTTTTTTTAGTAGTATCGTCGTTTTTTGCTTTACGTGGGTTATCTTTACTTTTTTATTAATGCCAAGGATGGGTGCGATTTATTCACCATTTCGGATGAGTCATTCAGTGTTGCACACCATAATCCTCAATTTTGTTGCTGCTTTAATAGCGTTAATGGTACTTTTGGGTATTCGTCAGTTTACAAGGCTTGTCAAGAATAAGAAAGATTTGTCGGATAAAACTGCATGGGTGCTGCTGCTTTTAGAAATGATTCTTTACAGCGGGGGCATACTAATTTTTTTGAAATACATTGGGTACTATAAAACAGTAGATGATGCGCAAGTTGTTTATAACTGGGTTACACACTATACGGTTATAGATCCATGGACGCACCCTTCTTGGCTAATGCACTATTTATACGCGAATCCTCAAAACTTGTTTTTGGCTCTTACCTATAAGATGGTTAACCTTTTTCTAGGAAATGGTTTTGGGGGAATAGTCATTACATTTCTTGCCATCTATGTATTATCAATCGTTCTTTTGTTTTGCACAATGCGTGCTCTGAAACTTGACAACTGGATTTCCTTGATAATAATTCAACTGCTTCTAATTTCAATTCAAGTAACATTTCATGCGGCTATTGCTTACACGGATATTTTGGCTTTCTTTTTTACCTCCCTGACCGTTTATTGCTTTGCGCGCTACTTAGTGACTCATGGAAAACTCCAATTTTTTTGGCTTGGTCTAATCAGTTTATCTTCGTTTTTCGCATTTCTCAGCAAAGGAACGAGTTTAGTATTAATCATCGCACTTTCGATATTCATTTTTGTGTATAATCACCGTATTAAAAAGCTGACAGGATTTATTCCAATACTTGTATTATTATTAGGAAACTTTGGATGGACTCAAGCAATCAATTATTCAGGCGTCTACGTTGATGCAAATTATGGGCAACCCAATACGCATTATGTCATGATGGGATTAAGCAATACGCCAATCCCTGATAACCTTAGCGCTCGAGAGGCTGCAAATTGGTCTGTTGGTACATATGCAGCAAAAGATCAGGATTATTCCTGGAATCTTTTTTATAATCGTCACCTTTCAAAATCAGCAATTACTCAAAAACAAATTGCAGTTTATAAGCAGCGGTTGTTAGCTATGACCCCAGTCCAATTATGCGACGCCTTGAACAATAAAGTCTCAGTAGCTTGGGGATCGGGTGATCTCAAAACATCATTTAGTCTGATAAGAGGAACACATAATCAAGAACGAACCAACAAGATATTTTCAGAGGGTGTTAGTGGTTTAGTGATATACCTTATAATGACAGTCAGTCAGCTCATACTTTATCTTGGTGTTATAATGGCGCTTATAAAGAGTTGGAATAAGAAAGAGCCGGTATTGTTATTTGGTTCGATCTTTCTGAGTGGATATTTTGCATTCCTGTTACTTTGGGAGGTGAACCCCAGATATGCAATCGGAATATTCCCGATTGCCTTAATAATGATCGGAAAATCTTTAGGGCAGCAGACATCCTCTAAGCCAATGATTGAAAGGGAGAGCAGTCTTGAAGAATAAAAATGCATACAACGAAGGTTTTGATCTAGTTAAAAGCATTATGGCCCTTTTTGTTATTGCAATTCACACACTCTTGTTGAGTAGTAGCACAAAAATTGGATTAATGCTATTACCTTTGGTCCGAACGGCGGTACCGGTTTTCTTCTTGTTTAGCGGTTACTTCTTCTTTAAAAAAATGGACAAAATACCAGCAACAGAGCAGCTACCATTTTTGAAGCGGAATATCATAAGATATTTACAACTTTATGGTATTTGGTTTGTTATTACGTTTCCGGTTACAGTCGAGGTACGAAAATACTTTCAGCATGGTCTTACTCAAGGAATTCTAACCATTATTAGTAATTTCTTTCTTGGTTCAACGTTTATTGCCTCTTGGTACATCATGGGTTTGATCATTGGTATTCCAATCATATATTTATTAAGCAAGTTTATAAACAAATGGTTACTGTGTACTATTACTCTGGCATTAAATGTTTATTGTGTTTTACTAACAAATTATGGACAGACAGTGGTCGGAAAGTTGCTTTGGAGCTGGACTCAAAATCACTTTTTCGGATACTCGCCTTATTTAAGCTTTATTGTTGGTCTGCTGTGGTTAATGATAGGCAAGCTATTTGCAGATGGCGACCTAAAAGCACTGGTTAATAAACGATCAAAATATTTTGTGGGATTGTTTCTCGTTTTGCTTTATTTTGAAGAATATGGCACGTACAAAGCAGCGTCTTCTCTGTACACAGATTGTTTTTTTATGCTCATCCCCCTCTGTACTTTCTTTTTCGGCTGGATTCTTTCGACTCATTGGTCTGTTCCTGGAAGTTGGCATCTTCGTGCATTTAGTACGATCGCATATTGTTTTCACGCGTCATTTGCGGTTGTTTTGAAGTATCTGTTAATGACCGCGGGTATGCCAGTTCAACGTTTTCGTGAGTCGTTATTAGTTTGGTTTGTGACTGTTTTCGTGAGTTGGTTGCTTACGCTTCTAATTTTACGTTTAGAAAAAGTTCCGTTTTTCAAATGGTTAAGATTAAGCCATTAGAGCTATCAAGAACGGAGTGTTCAAGATGATCATCTTTTGCAGATGCAAAGTAGTTTCCAGCTCTTTGTATTGACAGATGGTTTGGTATATTATTTCAGGACTTTTTGACAGAATATAAATTTTGGTCGTTTTTAATGGGGCGTAAACGGTGCAAAAACTTTTTGATGGCTACCATGATTTCATAAAAATACTAGTATTTCCACTTTTCTTTTTGACTCTTTTTGGGGCGATTCGTGTACAGCAATTCGATTTTACGCTTGTTTCGCATTGGTTATTTAGTATAATTATTGTTTTAACTACTGTTATTGTCGTGACTATGTGCCTTTTTCGTAACAAATCTAAAGCCTTTTTTTCCAATGTTTATAAGATACTGCTTAAGCATATTGGTATTGTAGTTTGTACTTCGATGATCATGATTGTTGCTCTTCAAGTTTTAATATTGCTAAATACCCAAACCCCGATTGGTTGGGATGTCGGGGATGTCATGAACGCTGTTATACATCCTAGAAGTGGAATAGAGTATGTGTCCATTAACCCGAATAACTTATTCTTGATATCTATTCACCATAGTCTTTATCAGCTCTTTTTGTCCCAAGGAACCTCTTTAGCCACCACTTGGCTTTTTTTTCAAATATTGACTGCGATCGAATTGGATTTTTCGATAATTTGCATCGTCCTCTTCACATATAAAGTTTTCAACAGGAGAGTAGCACTTAATGCCTATCTACTTTTCTTTTTCCTTTTTATGCTAACACCTTATATTCAAACACCATATTCAGATATCGCAGTTTTGGTGCCTATTTCACTCGCCTTGCTATGCTTTGCCGGTTTGGAAACAGCGACTCATGTCTATTTGAAACTTCTTTTTGCAATCTTAATTGGTTTTCTTTTTGTGGTCGTTTATGAGACAAAGCCATCGGGGATTGTTTTGCTGATTGCTTGGACACTTGATGATATAACGCGAGAATTGCTCAATAAGCATAAATCTCGGAAGACGTTAAATTTAATTGTTGTGCTAGTGGTAATGTTAAGTTTTGTTGGAGGGCAATATGTTGCCTAGATTGCATAATTAAAGTTACCACCCAGAAAATGTGAAAAAAGACCTGTCCGTTCTTGCTAAAATGGTGTTTGCATAACATACCATCTAGAGAGAAGGACAGGTCCCATGGCCATTATAACCTTAATTGAACGATCTCAGATAGAACTGATGCAACACCACACGATTCAATACATCGCCGCGACCTTAGGCCGCTCTCGTATTTCTATTAGGCATGAGCTTCACCGTTGCCCTGAAGGTGATTACTGCGCCATTATAGCTCAGGATCATGCCGATACTTGTCGGCATCGTTGTGGTCGGCACTCGATTTTAACGCCTAAGTTGAAGCGGATGGTAACTGAGAAGCTAAACCTAGGTTGGTCCCCTGAAATGGTCGGTTATGCCGTTCACTGTGCGCCACACACGATTTACCACTGGATTTATCAAAGACAAGTCGATTTTCAGCCAAGCCAACTCTTTGATCACGGTAAACGTCATAAAAGAAGACAAGACCTTCGGTCGCGCTATAACCAAGCAGTAGGCACCTCAATTGAGATTCGCAGTGAGTCAGCTAATCGGCGAACCGAAAAAGGACATTTAGAGATGGATACAGTTCGCGGTGGTCGCGGGTCAAAGGCTGCTGTTTTGACCATTGTCGATCGGGTGACACGTTTAATGGCGACAACTAAGCTTGAAAACTTATCACAAAATGCTGTTCTCAAGGGATTTGCAAGACTGATGGTGGACTTTCCGGGTCCGGTTCGATCAGTGACGGTTGATCACGGTAAAGAGTTTTCCTGCGATCAGGCGCTTACAAAGCGCTATCGGATACCGGTTTACTTTTGCCACGCCTATCACCCGAATGAACGGGGCACAAATGAACGGTTCAATCGAGAACTTCGCTACTATTTCCCGAAGGGAACACAGTTTGATCAGGTTTCAGAGACCGATATTCAACAAGCCACAGCGCTTATCAATAACAAACCTAGAAAATGTCTCCGTTGGCAAACCCCAGTTCAAGCAGTGAGCAAGCCTCTTTCTAGGTGGTAACTTTATTATTGCAATCTAGGGTTGCTAATAAATTTGTGGAAACACATTCTCCCGTACGAGTAGTAAAAAATAGAGCTTTACCTTGGCAGCATTTTGTCTTGATTGGGATGACCGGCAATGGTGGGTATAATTCACCTATTAGGCACACAACCTTGGATTTTGTGACGACTAAAAAAATGGCTCAATATTCTTCACAACAAATTTCGAAGCGATTAAATACTTTGGGATTTGTTTCTTATCTTCAGTTTTTGGCTGGCAAGCAGATAAGGAATACCGACAGAGGTGATTTTTCTTGGGGGCAGGAAGGCATCCCGCAACCACCTTTTAATCGAACAAAAGGGTCACTTCAAGATCGCATTCGAAGTGTCTATTTAATTGGGGGCAGGCATCAGGTTGATATGAGCTTTTATTATCAGGTTGTTTGGCTGTTAGCATTGGTAGGTATTTTGTTGAGTTTGGTGAAGGTGAATCCGGTGAAAGACAAGTGGGTTAGCATCTTAATTCTTAGCATGCTGGGGGCTTTCTTATACTTGCTCTTATTTGAAGGTGGCCGCTCCAGGTATCTTATTCAATATTTGCCAACGCTAATACCCTTATCCGCTTGGGGATGGTATGTCAACACTGAAAAAAACATCGAAAATTAATTAATCGTTGATGGCCTTGTGAAATGATGAACCATTGATGCTATAATAACTGATGTTTTCAAATTGGGGAGGGGAAAAAATGAGAAAAGCTAAAATTATTCGGACACGACAGGTCGTTTCACCGTTATTGACATTGTTGGCGGCGGTTGCTTTATCAGGGGTTACAACCGTTCATGCTTCTGACAACACTGATAAAACGCCTGCAGTGAACGAATCAGTACAGAGTAGCGCTACTTCGCAACAAGAACAGGCAGCAGCAACCGATCGCAAGGCGGACACGTTGTCTGACGATGATCTTGAAAAGTTGATTGATCGCTCTGATGCGACACCGACACAGGATATCCTGAAGATGAAAGACGGGGTTCCTTCAGATCAACAAGAAGCGTGGTTGACAGTTGCTAAGCGCGTTGCAGATCAGGATTTGTCCACGAGTCATCGTGAACAGGTTATCTTGTACAATGAAACCAAGATTGTGGTGCCAGCACCTAAAGCGGCTGCACCAAGTGCTGAAAGTGATGCTTCGAATCAGGCAAGCAATGCTTCTGCGCAGAACCCAAGTTCTGCGGCCTCGAGTGCAGCTGCTTCATCAAGCAGTTCTTCGGCGGCGGCCTCTAGTAGCAGTCAAAGCAAGCCAGAAGCTGCACCGGCTAAAAATGAGGCGGCTAGTGCGGCAGCTACACCTGCACCGGTTACGGATAATCGTTATGTTTCCGTAACTGACAAAAATGCGGTGTTATATGCAGATTTAAATGGTACCAAGAAGCAGGAAGGCGCAGCTGTTTACCAGCGGACCTTTAAATCGCAAGCTAAGTATCAAAAAGATGGCGTTACTTATTTGGCCTTGTATGATGCCAATCAGACGTTGCAGGGTTACATGAATCAAGCGTCGATCAAAGTTGCGGCAGGTGCTGGTGGTGTTTGGACCAACGCTAGTGGCTATGCTAGTTTAACTAAACCTGGCCAAGATGTTTATGGCAATCTTGATACTAAGCAGGTCATTAAGAAAAGTGATGACGTCTTAGACAATACGTACTTTATTTCTGGGGCCTATCATCATCTTGATGGTCAAGTTTACTATTCACTCTATGACAGTCATAACAACTGGCTCGGCTATATGGCCGGTTCAGGTTTCGAAACGGTCAATAGTGCCGAAGGCGCTTGGGCAGCAGCTTCTGGTTATGCTAAGGTCGTGGATAAGAACTATGCGATCTACAATAGCTTTAAGTTTGACGCCACGGGTAGTACAGACCATTACTATCAGCAGTACTTTAAGAAGGTTGGCCAATACCATCATGTCAATGGAGCTGTTTATTATTCAGTCTTTGACCTATTCGGTCATTGGCTTGGCTATGTAAATAGTGCGGCTGTTCAAAATGTGACGATTGCCAACCCTGAAGGCACTTGGCAGGCAGATGACCGTTATGTGACGGTTACTGATAACCGAGCCACCTTGTACTCAGACTTTAATTGGACTAAGAAGCAAGCGGCAACAGATGTTATGTTGCAGACCTTCAAGTCAACCGGTAAGTACCATAATCTAAACGGTCTGACCTATTTGTCCCTGTATGACAAGGATGGAAACTGGCGTGGTTATATCAATCAACAATCAATCACAGCTGGGGTTTCTGATGGCGGGGCATGGTTGCCTGCTAATGCTTATACGACCTTTACAGCGGCAAACGTGAATGCCTATGCGGACTTTAATCAACAAAAAGTCGCTACTTCAGGTGCTGGATTGGTTAACCAAACGGTTAATATTTCGGGTCAATATCATGCCTTCGGTGGCGTTGTTTATTATTCGATCTATGACGTTCGTGGCAAATGGTTGGGCTATGTGGATGCTAGTCAAGTGAAAACGACATCAAGTGCAGCTGGACTATGGTTGCCACACGATGGTTATTTGACAACCACCCAAAGTGGTCAAATGATTTACACGAACTTGGATAGTTTTGCAGGTGGGCGGACGACCACGGCAAATTATCAAAGAACCTTCCGGATCATGGGCGAATATAAGCACTATAATGGTGCAACTTATTATTCACTTTATGACGGCAACGGCAACTGGATGGGTTATCTCAATTCAGCACTTGGAAGCGAGAGTAAAGAAGCACAAGGGGTTTGGATGAACTATAACGCCAACGTGCTCATTACAGCTTCAAACGCAGCACTGTATAGTTCTTTCTTTAATATGACCCGTGATACGTCATCGTTGTATGGCGGTGTTTATCAGGTCAGCGGCAAGTATAGTCATGTTAATGGGACCACTTACTACTCCCTGTACGACGGGAATCGTTGGTTAGGATATCTTGCTTCTTGGGCAACAACACCTTATATGGACTATTATGATTGGACGAAGCCTTCTCAATCTAAACCGTATCCAGATGTTAATATGTATCCTAATTTAAGCATTGAAGTCGATATTGCCAAGCAAAGAGTTTATATAAAGAATGGCTCAACAAACCTATATACTATGTATGCCTCGACGGGTATCGATAATTCAACACCACGTGGACATTTTGCGATTCAAACCGAACGCGGGTATAGTTTTTATAATGCCAATGAAGGAATGGGGGCCCGTTACTGGACTAGTTTTCTAGACCATGGCGTGTACCTGTTCCACTCTGTGCCAACGGATGCGAACGGCAATTACATTGTTTCTCAAGCCAAAATGCTTGGCAAACAACCCGGGTCACATGGATGCGTTCGTTTGACAATTCCTGATGCGCAGTGGATTAATGCTCATATTAAAGTGGGAACGCCAGTTTACATCTATTAACATAAAAGTGGTTGTCATAAATGAACACTAAAAGAGGACTCAAATAACGAGTCCTCTTTTTAATGGTCGAGTTGTAAAAAATATAGTAAACATTAAATTTAGAGCGGTTTACTGAACTGTTGCGCCTGCTACAGCGTTATCAACAAGTTGCTTTTCACTTGGTGTTTGGTAAAATTTTTGGACCAGTGCGTCAACCGTATAATTTTGCTCGATGTTAGACTGTGCAAAACTGAATACTTTAACGTTGTTGCCTTCTATAGTGAAAGTCATTTTTGACTCACCATTATGACGGGAAATGTATAGCTTACCCTCAGAGTCTTTCCCATAAACGATGGTGCTTGGTTCTTGAAGCATTTCGGAACCCCCACGGGCTGCGTAAACCATCATTGCAATTTGTGAATTGCTAACATCCACTGTCTTAGGCTTATAACTCGACGTTTGACCTGTGGTTGAGCTTGAAGCATCCGAAGCGCTCGACTTAGAATTACTTTCAGCACTGACGGTGTTCGTTGACGACTTTGATGAGCTAACTATAGACTGCGAACTCGCACGTTTAGAAGAAGAACGCTTGGATTTCGTAGTCTTCGTTTTAGAGCTTGAATCCTTCTGTACCTGCGAAGTGGGAACGTTATTTGTTGATGCTGCGACATGCCACCACCAGCCACCCAATCCTGCAATAGCGACAACTAAGACGGCGATGATCCAATATCTTTTTTTCATAAATATCCCCCTAATAGGCTAAATCTATTAACATTATGCCATAAAAAACGTGTCGTTTCAGTTTATACAAAAAATTTCATAGAAGTCTAAACTTTAAAGAATCTTAGATTTTGTTCTACAGGATTATTTTGAACTTTTCTAAGGAAAATTCATAGTCGCAAGAGTTGTTACAAGTTTGTATCACTGCCCGCCAAATATAGAATTATGGTATAATTTGCTGATGTGTTCAAGAAATGGCTTGCAGCAGTATGTTTGAATCCAGTTTGAGAGGGTTATTGTATGAAGCAGAAAACTGATTGGAGCGGAGTTCGTCGATGGTTAACAATCATTGTTGACGTTGCTCTGTTTAATTTCAGCATGTGGTTTTCATTTTATGTGCGGTTCTGGCCGCAAATTCCAGATCGAAATTTCTATACTTATGAGCGTTCCGCTGTTTATATTTCGGCGTTATTTCTCTTAGTTAACTTTCTTATCGGTGTTTATGTTTATTATAACCGCCGAATTAGCGACATCGTTTTCAACACAGTGCTCGGGCAGGGAGTCACAGTGCTCGGCCTGACTATGATTACCTTTATTGGTCGATGGTTTGCATTTCCCCGGACGATTCTGGCGATTTCATTCCTCGTTAGTGTTGTTGTTTTGGCAGTTTATCGGGTTGCGGTTTACTACCTTTACGTGCATTTTACCGCAGATAAACACGTGGCAGTTGTTTCTTATAAAGAGGAACTACCATCGATTTTAGAGAACTTTGATTCAGCAAAGAACAACAAACACAAAGTAACTTATGTTATCACGGATCATTTTGTTGAAAACACCAAAAAAATATTAGATAAAGTTGACATATTCTACTTGACGACAAGTCTTTCTGATGATCAACGACGGACAATTATTGACATGGTGATCAAACGTGAAAAGCATATCATGTTGCCTTCAACATTTGATAACTTGTTGATGCTCCGACCAAACATGATGAACTTTGAAGACGAGAGCATTATGGGTATCAGTGAGTTCAGAATTACGGCAGAAGATGCCGCTGTCAAGCGCTTTTTTGATATTTTGGTAGCACTGTTGTTATTAATTGTCACATCACCGCTGATGTTGATTACTGCGATCCTTGTCAAAGCAACATCTCGCGGCCCAGTTATTTACAAACAAACGCGAATCACGTTGAATCAACGAGAGTTTAAAATTTATAAATTTCGGACTATGAAGGCAGATGCAGAAGCTAAAACGGGACCGGAGCTCGCTAAAGACCATGATCCGCGGATTACTTCCGTGGGCAAGTATTTAAGAAAATTCCGCTTGGATGAACTTCCACAGATATTTAATGTGCTGAAGGGCGATATGTCCGTTGTTGGACCTCGTCCAGAACGACCATTTTTTGTTAACCAGTTTAATCGTGAGGATCCTCATTATTATCTGCGGCACAATGTTCGAGCTGGAATTACAGGCTATGCACAAGTCTATGGTAAATATGCGTCTGATTATCATAGTAAATTAAAATTTGATTTGCTTTACATCAAGGCATATAGCGTTTTTCTTGATTTTCGTATTCTACTGCAAACTGTGAAGATCCTTTTTGACAAAGTCTCTTCACAGGGGCTAGATGAAGATCAAACACCACAAATGGCAAAACTGCACGAGATTGTTGTGGACCAAGATATTAAGCATCTCGACTAAGTGGGAGATTTAAAAATGCAGAGAAATGAAATCAGCGTATTGATGTCACTGTATAAAAAAGAAAATCCTGCTTTTTTAGTTGCTTGCTTGGATAGTGTGTTAGCACAAACGTTGTTACCAAAGGAAATCGTTATCGTCATTGATGGGCCAATCACATCCAAATTGCAGCAAGTGCTTGACGAATATCAATCTAAGAGCGGGCTTTTGCGATTGTTGCCACAAAAAGAAAATAAGGGATTAGGATACACTTTGGCAATTGGGGTTGAAGCTTGTCAATATGAGCTGGTTGCGCGAATGGATACAGATGATTTAATGTTACCGACAAGGTTAGAGGAGCAAGCTAACTGTTTTAATCAGAATACTGATCTGGCAATTTGTGGCACAAATATTGAAGAGTTTATTGAAGACTCATCCAATATCATCAGTAGGAGGCTTGTGCCAAAATCAAATCAAGCAATTCGTCAATTTTCCAAAAAACGTAACCCATTTAACCACATGACAGTGATGTTCAGACGTTCTGATATCTTGAAGGTTGGTAATTATCAACCGATGCAGGGGTTTGAAGATTATTATTTGTGGGCAAGACTCTTGAAGGCAGGTTACAAGGCATATAACATTCAAGACTTCTTGGTTAAAGCTCGTGTGGGGAAAGACATGTATAAGCGGCGTGGAGGGTGGCAATATTTGATCAACGGCGTTCGAGGGCGTATTGCTGTTTATCACGCCGGGTTGGGGAATTTCTTTGATTTTATAATCACTACTGGGGTGCATATCGTCGTAAGTCTGATGCCAAACAGAATCCGAGCGAGGTTTTATCAAGAAGCATTGCACTAATAACGTGGTGGGAGGGAGTCTCTTGTATAGTCAGGATTCACAGCTTAAGAAAGTTCAAGAACGAACCCTAAAGATTGCTAAAACTATCGCCGATTTTTGTCAAAAGCATAATTTGTTGTGTTACCTTTGTGGCGGTGGTGCTATTGGTGCGATTCGCGAAAAGGGGTTTGTTCCTTGGGATGATGATCTAGACTTCTTCATGCCAAGAAAAGATTATGAGCGTTTTTGCCAACTTTGGCAGATGGAAAAGCCTAAGGGTTATGTGTTGGAGCGAACATCACAACACTTTATTAACCATAATAACTTTACGACGATTCGCGATCCAGAGACAACATTTGTTAAAACATATCAAAGAAATTTAGACATTGTTCATGGCATTACAGTAGACGTTTTTCCACTTGATCGAGCACCAATTGGCAAATTTCAACAAAAGCGTCAAAAGTTATGGGCATTAATTTACGCTCTGTTTAATGAACAGATTGTCCCTGTTAGCCATGGCGGTCTTGTCACAGGTGGTAGTCGTTTATTACTCAGTACATTCAGATCTCCGAATCAGCGTTATCATATTTGGAAGTACGCTGAAAAACAGATGATGCGGTATGACGACAAGAACACACCTTGGGTTACTGAATTGTGTGTTGGACCTAAATATATGGGCAATCGTTACCCAACAGAGGACTTTGCTTCCGCCGTGTGGTTGCCTTTTGAAGACGTTAAATTACCAGTACCTGTTGGTTATGACCGATACCTCCGTCACGTGTTTGGTGACTATATGAGGCGTCCTAAAGTTAGTCAGCAAGTTCCACACCATGATGCGGTGTTTGTTGATCCAGACACTCCATATACTAAGTATCGTGGCATTTACTATTTGACAAAAGGAGAAAAATAAAATGGCAACAGCAATTGTTATCGCAGGTGGCGTTGGTAAACGAATGGGCATGGAAATCCCTAAGCAATTTATCATGGTAAATGAAAAGCCCATTATTATCTATACATTAGAATCATTCGACCGCCATCCAAAAATTGACCAAGTCGTGGTCGTTTGCAAACATGGCTGGGAAGATACCATGTGGGGATACATACACGAATTTGGTATCAAGAAAGTCAAGTGGGTGATTCCTGGTGGTAAAATTGGTCAGGAATCCATTAATAATGGTGTCCAGTTCCTCAATGATAAGTGTGAGGATGAAGAGACGGTTGTTATTCATGATGGTATTCGACCACTTGTTGATGAATTGGTTCTGTCGGATGTGATTGTTAAGTGCCAAGAGTATGGCACAGCAGTTACTTCGCTGCCATACAATGAACAGATCTTTATCAAGAAAACAGAAGAAACAACTGAGAAATATATTGATCGTAATACACTGCGTCGAGTTGGCACACCACAAGCCTACAAATACGGCATGTTACGAGATGCATACAACGAAGCCATTGCCAAAAATATCGGCATGACTGATTCTTCTTATACGAATACGATGATGGTTGATCTTGGCCATACGCTACATTTTGCCGCTGGGTCTGATAAGAATATTAAATTAACAAATACAGACGATCTGGCGTTGTTCAAAGCCTATTTACGCGAGAAGGAGCTGTGAGCTGAATGTTAACCCAGAATGCCATGTATCTAAGTGACTTAGATAAGGTCATCAAGGGTCAAAAGGACTGGTCTGCCTTAGATGGCCGGTCTTTTTTGATAATTGGCGCATCCGGCATGATTGGCACTTTTTTGATTGACGTTTTGATGCGTCGGAATAGTCAAGCAAATGCTCATATCGAGGTCTATGCCATGGGCCGCAGCAGAGAACATTTAACGCAACGGTTCTTGCATTATCAAACCATGTCGAACTTCCATTTGGTTGTCGGTGATGTGACCGATGCCCTGCCTGATGATTTGCAAACAGATTATGTGATCAATGCAGCCAGCAATACGCATCCACGGGCATACGCAACTGATCCAATTGGTACCATCACAACCAATTTTTTAGGCAACGAACAGGTTCTTAAGCATGCGGTTGCACATCCTGAACAGAGAATCTTGTTTCTTTCGAGTGTAGAAGTTTACGGTGAGAACCGTGGGGATGTTGAAAAGTTTGCGGAAGATTATTCCGGTTATCTCGATCCCAATACATTGCGCGCTGGTTACCCAGAGAGTAAACGGGTCAGTGAAGCATTATGTCAGGCATATATTGCTGCGCATCATCTCGACATTGTCATTCCCAGACTAAGTCGCGCATTCGGTCCTAGCATGAAGCTGGATGACTCTAAAGCATCGTCCCAGTTCATCTTAAAAGCCGTCAATCAGGAAGATATTGTCCTTAAAAGTAAAGGGACGCAACATTATTCTTACGCTTACGTTGGGGATGTTGTTTCTGCCCTTCTGTTTTTAATAGTTCAAGGCAAAACTGGAGAGGCCTATAACGTGGCTAATCCTGACCTAGATTTGCATTTGCAAGAGTTTGCGGGTGCACTTGCCACAATGGTCAATCGAAAGCTAGTCTTTGATTTACCAGACGATGTTGAAGCTGCCGGTTATTCGAAAGCGACAAAGGCCCTGCTTGATACTAGTAAAATCAACGCTTTAGGGTGGCAGCCTTTGTTTGATCGCAATGAGTCATTGAAACACACTGTTGAAATTCTGAGAAGTGAGTTGGAAACCGATGCCCAAAATTAGCATTATCGTTCCCGTCTATAATGTTGAAAAGTATTTGCAGAAATGTGTTGATTCTATTTTGGCACAGTCGTTTCGAGATTATGAGCTTATCTTGGTTGATGACGGGGCCACGGATGCAAGCCCCAGCATTTGCGACGATTATGCGGAGAAAGATCAACGAGTGAAAGTCATCCACAAGCAAAATGGTGGGCTCAGTGACGCGCGCAACGCGGGTATTAATGTTGCCAGCGCTCCATTTCTGGGATTTATTGACAGTGACGACTATATTGCCCCAGATATGTATGAACAACTCTATTTTGATATGATTGATGGGCAGGCAGATCTTGCCATCTGCGGTATTTACGATATCTATGAAAACAAGGACCCAAAACAGCTTCCGGAAGTAAGAAAAGTTTTGACCCCAGAGCAAACCTTGAAAATGATTTTGGATGCGAAACTTATTTCAGTCCATGCAGTTAATAAACTTTATAGAAGAGAGATTTTTTCCAAAATCAGATATCCAGTCAATGTCATTACTGAGGATGCGGCGGTTATCATTCCCATTTTGCAAGCCTGTAAAAAAGTGGTTATCAATACAAAGCAGCAGTATTATTATATTCATCACGTTGGAACAATTTCGTCTCGTTCGTTTTCTGATCGTGATCTAGATACGATTAACGTATGGGAGAGAAATGAGGAAATAGTTAAACGCACCTTCCCAGCGTTGGCATATGCATGTCACACCCGTGTTTGTTGGGCTAATTTCTTGGTTTTAGACAAGATCATGGTAAGTAAGAACTGGCGAACGATTGCGGTTAGAAAGAAGATTATTCTGTTTTTAAAGAAGAATTGGCGGTTCATCATCAAGAACAACCGGCTAACTAAGGGCAGAAAGTTAGCGTTTCTAGCTTTAGTGATTAATGAAGTCTTATATAGACAGATCATTCTTCAAACGAAAACAACTTTAGGAGATTAAATTGATTAAAGGCTCGAATAATAGAGGTGGCGAGAACTTGAAACGCAGTCGTTTGGATTACTCAATTATGAATTCTGGCATTTCCACATTGATATATGTGCTTCGGTTGGTCATCCAATTCGTTGCCCGAAGCTTTTTTATTCGATACTTGGGCGAAGTTTATTTAGGGCTCAATGGTTTGTTCACAAATATCCTTAGTCTTTTATCAGTGGCAGAACTTGGCATTGGGACTTCAATTATTTTTGCTTTATACAAACCCTTAGCGGTCCAAGATCATGAGCAGGTCAAGTCATTAATGAGGCTTTATAAAAGAGCTTATGAAGCAATCGGACTTGCAATAGCCGCTGTCGGATTGGCAATCATGCCGTTCTTAAAGCTGATTGTTAATAAAGATCAACATTTTGAAAATTTGTATTTAATATTCTTGCTTTTTTTGGCTAATTCTGTTGTCAGTTACTTCTTTACTTATAAAAGATCGCTAATCACGGCTGACCAAAAGGCTTATATTGTTTCGCTTAATGATTTTCTGTTTTTGCTGGTGACAAATGTTTTCCAAATTGTCTTTTTAATATTAACATCTAATTTCATTGTCTATCTGATTATCCAAATCATTTCGACCATCGCTTCAAATATTACAATTTCGATTATTGCTGATCGAAGATACCCATATATTAAGGAAAAAGATGTTCAAAAACTAGATGCGGGGTCAGTTAAAGAAATTAAACGAAATGTTATTGGGAATGTTTCATCAAAAATCGGCGGACAGATTGTGATGGGTACCGACAACATTCTGATTTCGGCGTTCGTTAATCTATCTGCTGTTGGGTTGTATTCTAATTACACGTTGATTGTTAATGCTATACAGAATGTATGTACACAAATTACTAACTCAATTACAGCGAGTATCGGTAATTATGCGGCAGAAAGAGATGCTCAATCAAGCTATGTCCTTTTTAAAAGACATTTTTTTATTAACCACACACTAGTATTTTTTACAACAACTATGTTATTGACAATGATTAATCCATTTATTACGTGGTGGGTAGGTGGAAAATATAATCTGACATTTTTGACGGTTGTGTTGATTGTTGCTAATTATGCAATTCAGGTTTATCGAAATACCGGTTTTGCGTTTATTGAATCTTTTGGACTTTTTTGGTATCAAAGAACCAAGGCATTTATTGAAGCTGCCATCAATTTATCAGTTTCTTTAATTTTGTTAGGTTGGTTTAAATTGGGGATCAACGGCGTCTTGTTAGGCACCATTGTTTCTTCATTTGGATTTGTCATTTGGTATGAGGCATATGTTGTGTTCAAACATGCTTTTCATCGAAACCTTGCAGAATTTGCCAAGATGTTGTTAACCAACATGATCCAATTAGCAGTCGCAACTACGATTGTTTACAGTGTCACAAATTATGCATTGAGTTTGACAAATTTAACTGGCATTGTTGGCTTGGCACTTCGCGCAGTTATTGCGCTATTGGTAACCGTTGTCCTCTATGCTGTTTTGTATTGGCGCAATGATGGCACGAAATATCTACTTAGCATTGTAAAACGGATCTTGAAAGTTGGTGCTTAAATGAGGCTTGCTATTATTAGTCCTGAGTTTGGTTTTGGCGGATCGAATATGGTTGCTCGTAATGTAGGGCAACAATTAGAGAAGGAAAATGAAGTTTTTTTCATAGCCTATCAATTTGATCGAGAGCCTTTGCATTCAGACCATTTTTATTTCGTCGGTAAACATCGTGATAGAGCAACTCGTACAATTCAAAAGTTTGAAAAAGGCTTGAGCGTATTAATTACGCATAACTTTTCTCCTGCAAAGTATTTTAAGCAAGAGATAGAGACGACGATTGAACTACTGAAACGGGAAAGAATCAAGACGGTGATTTTAAATTCGTTTATTGCAGGAACACTTTTCTGTGAGGCAATCAAGAAAGAAATTCCTGATGCGAAAGTCATTACTTGGTTACATGAATCTGTCGAATTTGGCAAGCATTTGACAAGGTATTATCGCAATCGATTTTTATTTGCCGTTAAAAACTCCGATGTGTTAGTTTGCTTGACACATGAAGCCCTCAACTATTATAAGCAGTTTAACAATAATATTCGAATCATCTATAACCCGATTGATTTGCCTGATCATGGTCTTGCCAATCTAAGTGAACACATTATTTCGTTTACTGCGAGGTTAAACGTGCATATTAAGGGGCTTGATTATCTTTGTCAGATTGCTGCTGATCTGCCTAGCGGTTGGAAGGTCCGGGTTGCTGGGGAAGGATCTGCTGAGGATGTTCGAGCTTTTAAAAAGTTGATAGATGAATCTGGAGTTGGCGATAAGTTAGATTTTGTTGGTGCCAAGAAAGGGCAGGAACTAGTAAAGCATTATGAGAGTAGTTCTATTTTCTTGTCGACCTCACGCACTGAAGCTCTTCCACTTGTGATGATTGAAGCACTTTCTTTCGGCCTGCCAATTGTAAGTTTTGATCATCCTGGGGCACAGGAAATCCTAGAAAAGGGGCAAGTTGGGCTGCTTAGTCCAATTGGCGATACTGGGAGCGTTCATGAGCACTTGATGAAACTTATAGGTGATCTGGACCTCAGACAGCAATTTGGTGTAAAATCCATAGGACGCTATCAAGATTTTAAAACTCAAACCATCATTCAAAGATGGTATCAGATTCTTAATGACAACTAGGGGAGAGTATTTTGGAAAACATTCGAGAAGGTTCCAGAGCTGGGTCAGTAATTACTGAGTACTACCTTTACATACTGTTCGTTTTTTTGATTTTGCGGTCGATTAACTACTATAGCCTTATACCGTCAGTCTTTGATTCTATTGTGTTTGCACTGTTGGCAGTTGCCGGAGGTGCCATGATTGCTTGGAATTGCTTAGACTTTTTACGTCATAAGTCATTCGTTTCTTACGATTGGTGGCTTATAGGATTCTTGATCGTGATGTTTATTTCTAGTCTGTTGAACAGACATTATGGTGTTTCTGGCAATTTTAAAACAATTGTGTGGAGTGCTATCTACTTTTTTCTCATATATGCTCTTGCAGCCAACGGACGGCTTAGCAAGTATTTTTATCAAACAGTTATTAGAATTTTTGGATGGGCGTATTTCTTCGTGTCGCTAGTCAGTTTCGGCATGTATTTAATTCAATATAGTTATCTTCGCCCTGGCACCATTGAAACACGTATCCGTATCGGTTTCCTGGAAGGTCGACTTTTTGGAGCATTTGGGGATCCAAACTTCGGTGGTATGTTTGCACTGATATTGGTCATCGTTTGTATTTACGGCATTGTCGTAAAAAGTCATGTTTTTCCTAGATGGTTCCTATTTACAAACCTTTTTTTACAAACCTTTGTTTTAGTTTTAACAGGGTCACGATCAGCGATATTAATTGGTGAAGCCTTAGCAGCTGTTGTTTTCGTGGCTCTGGTGGCTAGATATTTGGCGGCTCGTGGCACCAATTTATTAGTCAATATTGTAGCTAGCGTTATTACATTGGCTGTCAGTGTTGTGGCATTGACGTTCTTTGTTGCTAGTCTAAAATGGCTGCTTGAAAAATTACCACCACTGTTTGAATTCTTACAAATTCATCGACCGCATGGGCGCGAGGTTGTATCACTAAAACGTGCGGACGTAGCTGATAACAACGATGTTTCTAATATGCGTTTTTCAATTTGGTCGAGTGCCATCGAAATCTTCAAGACAAAATGGATTTTTGGCGTTTCTCCACGTAATATGGTTGCTTATGCAAAAGACATGCTTCCTAAAAGTCTAATTGCCCAGCAAGGATTCAAGACTCATAACGCTTGGATTGATGTACTGGCATCTACTGGTTTAGTCGGTTTTGTGACGATGATTGGGTTTTCTATCAAGAGCGCTTTTATGGCTTTGCGTTCACTTCAATTTGGCAAAAAGATGCTCTCGGCTGATTCTAATGTCCAATTCCTAATCGTTGCATCGCTGATTGGCTTCACGTTCTTCGTCAATGTCATTTTCTTTACAAATGATGTATGCAGTTTCATCTTCTGGATGGTTCTAGGGAATATGTATTTTCAATTCCGCCAGCGGCAAAGCGCACTTTCTTAAGCATCTGCGTTGACATGCAATGCCCTCTTTCAAGCGTTGCCTCAGGATAAATTGATCGTTAACCATTTTTAAGCCGGTTGAGTTTGCAAGAAGCATTCTCACCGACTTTTTTGTCACATATTTTTAATCTTTCTTCTTTGACAAGCGATGCGGAAATATCATAGACTAACGGAGTAGCTAAAACTAAGTTAAAACTGAGGAGGTAATGACGAATTTTGAAAAAAGTTAGTAAATTGGGGTTCTTTTTTTTCATTGGCGTGGGGATTTTAGGCAGTACACTTATAACATTTGGGGTATCGCCAACACATTCAGTTCAAGCGGTGATGTCGACTAATACCAACACACCACGAAAAGATTTTGTCGATGTTTCTTCTAACAACGGATCCGTTTCTGTCTCTGATTATCAAAAGATGAAGAGCAGTGGTGTTACTGGCGTTGTCGTTAAGGTCACAGAAGCATCAAGTTATCATAATCCATTTGCCACATCACAAATTGCGAACGCACGAGCTGCTGGTTTAAAGGTATCCGCTTATCATTATGGTTGGATGAATTCAACCACAGATGCTAGAAGTGAAGCAGATTATTTTGTTAATAATGCAGCTGCAGATGGCATTGGTCGTTCAGATACCATGGTACTTGATTTTGAAGAACCAAAAGTCATTGGGCAATCAGTGGATCATACCCAAAATATGCAGGCATTTATTGATGAAGTAAAGCGCCTCGGATACAACAATGTCAGGGTATACACGGGTCCATGGGTTATTTCCAAAACTAATATGAATACGGCTAGTCTTGGCAAGAAGAATATGTGGATTGCGGCTTATCCAAATGATAGTTCACTTTATGCCAATAGAGCTGACTATTCTGATTATGGCGCTTGGCAGTGGGCATCGGACTTGAAATTTCCTGGGGTGACTGACTTTACTGGTAGTCCCCGGCAGTTTGATATTTCCGCTGATTATACAGGCATTTTTTCTAATAGTGCACCTCAAGGCCCATACATTTCTGACGGCCGTTATGTAACAATTACCAGCAAAGATTATGATCTATGGTCGAGTTTTGACTTCACTTCTACCACTCACTCTGGAGCAGAATTGTTCCAAAAAACATTACGTGCTGAGGGCCACTATAATCATCAAAATGGCAGCACTTACTATTCTCTTTATGATGCGAAAGGCAATTGGCAGGGATATATGAATGCTGCTGGGGCAACAGTTGCTAGTGGTGCTCAAGGCGCTTGGCTGCCATTTCAAGATTCATATCAAATTAAGGGATCATACCCAATTTGGACTGATTTGAATTCTTGGACGGAAAAACAGGATGACAACAAGTATACTGGACAAACAGTTCAGGCGACCGGTATGTATCATCATTTTAATGGTGCAACGTATTATTCTCTATACCAAGGCTCCACTTGGATCGGCTATATGAATGCCGATGGGTTAACGAAAGATCGCCCGGAAGGACCTTGGTTGCCTAAATCTGGTTATGTCACCATGACGGATGCTTCAGCTAACTTCTGGAGTAATTTTAGTTTCAACAATCCAACTGCTAACGCTAATGCTTATCTTCACCAGACGCTAGTTGTTGATGGCCAGTACAAACACTCTAATGGACATACCTATTATTCTGTATATACGGCGCAAAGAAAATGGGTCGGTTATCTTGATGCTGCTGCAGGTATCTTTACCACCCGTCCAGAAGGCGCTTGGCAAAGCCAGAGTGGTTATTTAACTTTGACACAACGAAATAGTCCGATTTCAAGTAACTTTTCTGGAGGACAGATTGCGAATACCGATCAGTTTTTCCAGCAGACCTTTCAAATCGGCGGTGCATATCATCATGCTGACGGCACTGTTTACTACTCGTTGTACAGAAACAATGGTAGTTGGTTGGGTTACGTGAATGCAGGTGCAGGCACATATTCATCAGAGAGTCAAGGTGCGTGGCTGAACTTTTCATCTGGCGCTACGGTATCTCAACCAGGATATTATTTCTGGAGTAACTTTAACTGGAACTATATTGGCAAAAACTCAAACATGCTTTATGGCCAATCAGTAAGGATTAACGGTGTCTATCATCATGTTAACGGGGCTATCTACTACTCTGTCTATGATTTAAACGGCCAGTGGATTGGTTATGTTAATTCAGGGGCAATTTCGCTTAAGTAGTTTGTTAGTGTTTTTTTCAAAGTATGTTATGAAGCCCATGGACACAGTCTTAAAGGTATATCTAAACATTGACGAATCCGCCAATACCTAGATATACCTTTTTTTTTAGCCTTTTCCTCAAAAAATTTAAGGATGACAATTGGCTATGGGGATGTAGTATTCGCGGCGGGACAACGTTTGTTATTCAATTGTTTCTTAAAAATTGTTTTTGTTTAAAATTAAGTTTCTGTTATCAAGGCTCCGTGTTATAATTACTGATGTTTTCAAATTGGGGAGGGGAAAAAATGAGAAAAGCTAAAATTATTCGGACACGACAGGTCGTTTCACCGTTATTGACGTTGTTGGCGGCGGTTGCTTTATCAGGGGTTACAACCGTTCATGCTTCTGACAACACTGATAAAACGCCTGCAGTGAACGAATCAGTACAGAGTAGCGCTACTTCGCAACAAGGACAGGCAGCAGCAACCGATCGCAAGGCGGGCACGTTGTCTGATGATGATCTTGAAAAGTTGATTGATCGCTCTGATGCGACACCGACACAGGATATCCTGAAGATGAAAGACGGGGTTCCTTCAGATCAACAAGAAGCGTGGTTGACAGTTGCTAAGCGCGTTGCAGATCAGGATTTGTCCACGAGTCATCGTGAACAGGTTATCTTGTACAATGAAACCAAGATTGTGGTGCCAGCACCTAAAGCGGCTGCACCAAGTGCTGAAAGTGATGCTTCGAATCAGGCAAGCAATGCTTCTGCGCAGAACCCAAGTTCTGCGGCCTCGAGTGCAGCTGCTTCATCAAGCAGTTCTTCGGCGGCGGCCTCTAGTAGCAGTCAAAGCAAGCCAGAAGCTGCACCGGCTAAAAATGAGGCGGCTAGTGCGGCAGCTACACCTGCACCGGTTACGGATAATCGTTATGTTTCCGTAACTGACAAAAATGCGGTGTTATATGCAGATTTAAATGGTACCAAGAAGCAGGAAGGCGCAGCTGTTTACCAGCGGACCTTTAAATCGCAAGCTAAGTATCAAAAAGATGGCGTTACTTATTTGGCCTTGTATGATGCCAATCAGACGTTGCAGGGTTACATGAATCAAGCGTCGATCAAAGTTGCGGCAGGTGCTGGTGGTGTTTGGACCAACGCTAGTGGCTATGCTAGTTTAACTAAACCTGGCCAAGATGTTTATGGCAATCTTGATACTAAGCAGGTCATTAAGAAAAGTGATGACGTCTTAGACAATACGTACTTTATTTCTGGGGCCTATCATCATCTTGATGGTCAAGTTTACTATTCACTCTATGACAGTCATAACAACTGGCTCGGCTATATGGCCGGTTCAGGTTTCGAAACGGTCAATAGTGCCGAAGGCGCTTGGGCAGCAGCTTCTGGTTATGCTAAGGTCGTGGATAAGAACTATGCGATCTACAATAGCTTTAAGTTTGACGCCACGGGTAGTACAGATCATTACTATCAGCAGTACTTTAAGAAGGTTGGCCAATACCATCATGTCAATGGAGCTGTTTATTATTCAGTCTTTGACCTATTCGGTCATTGGCTTGGCTATGTAAATAGTGCGGCTGTTCAAAATGTGACGATTGCCAACCCTGAAGGCACTTGGCAGGCAGATGACCGTTATGTGACGGTTACTGATAACCGAGCCACCTTGTACTCAGACTTTAATTGGACTAAGAAGCAAGCGGCAACAGATGTTATGTTGCAGACCTTCAAGTCAACCGGTAAGTACCATAATCTAAACGGTCTGACCTATTTGTCCCTGTATGACAAGGATGGAAACTGGCGTGGTTATATCAATCAACAATCAATCACAGCTGGGGTTTCTGATGGCGGGGCATGGTTGCCTGCTAATGCTTATACGACCTTTACAGCGGCAAACGTGAATGCCTATGCGGACTTTAATCAACAAAAAGTCGCTACTTCAGGTGCTGGATTGGTTAACCAAACGGTTAATATTTCGGGTCAATATCATGCCTTCGGTGGCGTTGTTTATTATTCGATCTATGACGTTCGTGGCAAATGGTTGGGCTATGTGGATGCTAGTCAAGTGAAAACGACATCAAGTGCAGCTGGACTATGGTTGCCACACGATGGTTATTTGACAACCACCCAAAGTGGTCAAATGATTTACACGAACTTGGATAGTTTTGCAGGTGGGCGGACGACCACGGCAAATTATCAAAGAACCTTCCGGATCATGGGCGAATATAAGCACTATAATGGTGCAACTTATTATTCACTTTATGACGGCAGCGGCAACTGGATGGGTTATCTCAATTCAGCACTTGGAAGCGAGAGTAAAGAAGCACAAGGGGTTTGGATGAACTATAACGCCAACGTGCTCATTACAGCTTCAAACGCAGCACTGTATAGTTCTTTCTTTAATATGACCCGTGATACGTCATCGTTGTATGGCGGTGTTTATCAGGTCAGCGGCAAGTATAGTCATGTTAATGGGACCACTTACTACTCCCTGTACGACGGGAATCGTTGGTTAGGATATCTTGCTTCTTGGGCAACCGTACCTTACGAATTACGATTCTTAAATGTGCCTTATGTCAGCCAATTCCGACCAATTATGGCTCCAGACGGATGTGCACCAGCAGTGAGTATGGCGTTACAAGCCGTTGGCGTTAATCCATCACTGTCTTACTTGATGAATAACTTGCCTATGGCCGGATCGGTTCCCGGTGGTCAGGCTGGTAGTATTTATGGTGGTGGGTTCCAGTATGTTATCACGCCAGCTGCATTAACCGTTTATGCCCAGAACTGGGATAAAAATGCTCGGAATATTTCCGGTGCATCAACCACACAGATTATTGCAGAGGTTGTTACAGGGCATCCTGTTCTGTATTATGGTTTCTCACCATATCAAAAGAGTGGAGACTATAATCGTAACCATTGCCATGTCATTGCAGGTTTTGATCCAAACCGTGGCTTCGAAATTATGGATCCAGGTTATAATACGCAGTTTGATCGTGCTGGAAGCGCTGGCGGGAACAGTCGCTTTGATCATGGTCCTGTTTATTGGATCTCACTCTCAAGCTTTGAAAGTGAATATGCGCATCAGTATGGGTCCGAAGCAGTTAAACGGGCAATTGCGTTTTAAGCGTCAGCTTAGGCTGTGCTTATAAACTTTTAAAGTGTGACTAATCCTTCAACCCAAATAATAAATAAGTTTGACACTTGTTTTGGGGCTACTAGGTGAAATTTCTTGAACAAAGCATCAGAGGCTCGCAAATTGCGAGCCTTTTTTGCTAGATGATATTGGGGTAAAGTAAAAATGAAAACGAATAATGAAAGAAACTATGGTATCGATTTACTACGGATTTTTTCAATGGTATCGGTTGTTATTCTCCACAATCTGTATCAAGGTGGTATTTTACCGCAGTTAAAAACAAATAATCCGAATTGGTGGCAGTTTTGGTTGTTGGAAAACTTGGCAATAGTAGCTGTTAACGTTTTTGCGATGATTACGGGCTATGTTTCCATGATGCATAGATTTAAAAGTGATCGAGTTTTGCAGGTGGTTTTTCAGACAATTTTTTGGTCAGTCACTGTCTCAGTCACGTTATATCAACTGAGAATGCCAATTTCCGTAGAAACGGTTAAAGCTAGTTTCTACCCTCTTGCTCAGTTTTGGTATGTTAATGCATATATTGGTCTGTTTTTGCTTTCACCTGTTCTTGCTTTTGGTGTCAAACATGTTTCGAGGAGGACTTTTAAACGTCTGCTTGTCGTTTTGCTTATTGTTTCGGCGGGCCTTGATGCCGGCAGTCACTTTTTCCTGCTGAACGGTTATACAGCTTATTGGCTTGTCGTGATGTACTTGGTTGGCGCTTATATCCAGTTATATCCTGATGCTATTAGATGGAAACCAGTTGCTTTTCTGGGCATTTATTTCTTAATGGCTTGTTTGTCAACATATCTACAATGGAATGCAGGATGGTTTCATACGGATAAATGGTGGTTTATTCGATATACTTCGCCATTTGTAATTGTGGAAGCTATCGCGATCTTTATTTGGGGTGTACGATTGCGAATTAAGAATCGATTATTAAGGGCAATATTGAAATTTTTCGCCCCAATTTCCTTTGGTGTTTACTTAATAGATGAGTCAAATTTTTATGATGTTATTCTGCCAAGAATGTTCACGAGTATGATTCGTGAGCAACCAACCTATTTTGCACTTAGAATACTGGGTATTTCTTTGTTAATGTACCTTGTTTTCGCATTACTAGATTTTGTGCGTTTATTAATTTTTAAACTACTTCATATTAATCAAGGCTTGGCATTGATTGATCGGTCTGGCAAATGGTTAATAGACAAATTGTAGATTTTCAAGCTCACTAAAATGTTGCTGAAAAGCTGTTGAGGTGGGATGAGTCTCTCATCGAGAATTTTTTTAATCGGCTAATTTGTGAGACCATCAGCACTTAATTTTTCATGATTTTAATGGTCTGGAAGACATTCATTTTTGGAGTTATCTCTTTTTCGAATCAAATTTAAACCATAGTTTACCCGATTCATGTTAAAATATTTTTGAAATTAACGGATAAAGATATTGAGGTGGATCGGTGAGTCTTCGCAAAGTTACAAGAGTATCGGTGGTTTTCTTAGCACTATTGTTGATCGTTGGCGGTATTTATACAACTACGCGTTATTTCCACGATGAACAAATTAAACGCCATGCTGTTCGTATTAGCAAGCAAAAATCAAAGATAGCGGAGTCACAGCGGCAAGCATCAAAGGAGCGTTTACGCACTGCAGCGAGGGTGGCTAAACATCGAGAGATGGAAAAAGTTGCAGCGGCCAAAATGGGACAGAATCACATCGAAAGTGCCAATCAATATGCTTATCCAGTTGCCCAAGTCAAACAAGAGATGGATGCACCGTATACAAGTCCAATTAAAGAGAAGGTGGTATTTTTAACTTTCGATGATGGTCCGAATACGGTTAATTCGCCTAAGGTTTTGGATATTCTCAGTCAGGCTGGCGTTCATGGGACTTTTTTCGTCGTTGGCAAGCAGGTCAGTCCAGAGACAGCGCCGGTTCTTAAGGCGGAATATGATGCTGGGCATGCAATTGGATTACATAGCATGACGCACGATTATAGTTTGCTTTATCCTAGTCGGGTGGGAGCCACGGCAGTAATCGAGAATGAGGCGAAGAGTGCCCAAGCCGCTGTCCAACAGGTTTTGGGATCGGATTTTCGCAGTCATATTTGGCGATATCCGGGTGGTCATTTTAGCTGGAAGGGCTTGGCTGCCGCAGACGTCGCGCTTAGTCGGCTTGGTCTCGATTGGATTGATTGGGATGCGGCAGTCGGCGATGCACTTAGTCCGGCGCAGGAGCCGAAGACTGAGGATGCGATGCTGCAATACCATCTACGTTCCCTGAATGTTTATCCGGCCAGTAACGTGCGAGTTGTCTTAATGCATGATGCCCTTGGTAAGGATCTGACGGTTAAAACGTTGCCGCGGATCATTCAGTATTATCGTGACAATGGTTATAAATTTGGCGTTTTGGAATAAAGACCCTGACAGGCGTTTCTTTGCCGGACAGCTAGTGGTGCGTCTAACCAGAGCAACCTAGACAAAAAGAAAAGAGCACCAACGGCAAGCTGATTGCCGTTGGTGCTCTTCTTTTGTGCTTTCCCAGCGAAAAGGGGTTAAACTTCTTCTTTTACAGCGAATCGGGCCAACTTACCTTTTTGTGCTGGGTTGACGACAGCGGTAATAAGCGTGCCATCTTCGCGGTAGTCAGTGGCCTTGACGACAGTTTCCTGATTCAGATAACTGACGAGTTGACCTTGATCAAATGGGATCAGGTAGGTGTGTTCTTCGTCTTGGCCGAAGATGTCGGCTTTGATCAGACGGGTCAGGGCTTCCAACGAGTTTTTATCACGGGCGGAATACACGATGCGTTGGCCAGTGACTTCAGGATAGCGGGTGCCTTCACGCAAATCGGCTTTGTTGTAAGCTTCGATCATCGGAATATTTTCGATGCCGACTTCTTTCAACGTCTTTTCAGTGATAGCCATCATTTCCGGATAGTTTTCGTCGGAGTAGTCCACGACTTGAATCAAAAGATCGGCGTTGGCTGCTTCAGCGAGGGTGGCTTTGAAACTGTCAATCAAATTATGTGGCAGTTTTGAGACGAAGCCGACTGTGTCGCTGAGCAGGAACTTGCGATTGTCTGGCAAGGTGAGTTGCCGGACACTGGTGTCCAAGGTGGCAAAGAGCATGTCTTTTTCAAAAACTTGTTTGTCTTCCGGACGGTCGGCAAAAAGATTGAGTAAGCCATTCATCGTGGTGCTTTTGCCAGCGTTGGTGTAACCGACTAGTGCAACGACGGGGATGTCATTACCTTCGCGCCGGGCGCGGCGGACCTGATCACCAACACTCGCGTCTTTGAGTTCGCGACGCAGATGGCTGATCCGCTTGTTGAGAACCCGTCGATCAAGTTCAAGTTGCGTTTCCCCTGAACCACGTGTGGCAAAACCAGCACCACCACCAACCTGCTGATCAAGCCGGTTGGCGCTGGGATGCAGCCGTGGTAAGGCGTATTGCAGTTGGGCAATTTCAACTTGGGTTTTGGCTGCCTTGCTACGGGCACGATCAGCGAAGATATCTAGGATCAGCTGGGTTCGATCAATCACGTGCAGTTTGGTTTGCTTTTCGAGATTGCGGAGTTGTGATGGCGACAGTTCATCGTTGATGATGATAGTCGTTGCGTTTTTGACGTCAGCAAGTTCGCGAATCTCATCGACTTTGCCACTGCCAAAATAGGTGGCGGCTGCGGCGCGATCGAGACTTTGGCGGACCTCGCCGACGACGGTGTAGTTATCCGCTTTGGCAAGTTCGCCGAGTTCGGTCATGGTGTAATCAAAGTCGGGCTGCTGACGCGAGATACCGGTAATTAAAACATTTTCTGATTGAGGTTCATTGGATAATTGTTCAGTCATAAATTCCTTTCATTGATCCGGGCTTGGTCGCCGCGGATCGGTGCTAGCAGATCATCATTCATGGCGCGCCTGACGTAACCGCATGGCGATTCACCCCTTTCGATTCATTAGACCAAGTGTAACACGGTAGCCCAAATCTACCCAACATTCGGTGCCAGGACCTGAATATGATCGCTAATCACCTTCAGCGTCAATGGCGTTTTGGTACTAGGATCGCCGTCAATCCTGCTTTGTAAGGTTTTCGGTGTTTTGATGGTCAACTCTTTGGTTGCAAAGTAGGTCATACCGGGCAGTTTTTGGAAGTTGCCGGTGATGAAGTACGGGATTGCTAGTAGTGATCGCCACAAGGTCAGTTTGGGGGCGAGGAAAACGTGCAGCCGACCATCATCAGGGGCAGCGTCAGGGACGGCGTTGGTGAAGCCGCCGACTGAGTTTGTCATTGTGATTAATAGGAACTGCGTGTCTTTTTGCCACTTACCATCGGCGCTATCCAACTGCAGGATCCAATGTTGATGTTGAACCAGAACTTTAAAGCCCTTCATGAGGTAGATGATCGGGCCGAAGTGCTGTTTTTCTTTCTGGGTCACGGATAAAGCCGCATTTGCTAAAACACCGAGGGTCAACGTGCTGACCATGTAGTGATTATTGACCTGAGCAACGTCGAGTGGCTGTGGGGCAGCTTCAAGAATGTTTTTGATGGCTAACGGCAACAGTAACGGAATATGCAAAACCTTGGCGAGATTATTAACGGTTCCTTCAGGCAAAATGGCCAACAGTGGCGGATTTTTGCGCGGTGCGAGACCAGCGACAACTTGATTGATGGTGCCGTCACCACCGACAGCCACCACAATGTCTGCTTGGGCGTGATAGGCGAACTCGCGCGCGTCATCGGCACTTTTGGTTGGCGCCATCGTGACCTGATGCTGGCGATCTTCCAGTTTCGTTTTGAGTTGTTCGGCAGCAGTTGGTCCTTTAGAATGCCCGGACGCCGGGTTGTAGATAATCGTATAGCTGAGCATGGCGGCACCTCCTATTAACTAGTTTATCACGGTGAACGATAGCACATGCTGGCCGGTGATAATTTTAAGGATAAAAAGACGACCGCTTGTATGATTTTGACGGTCGCAGCTAGTGACGATTCAATTTAAAAACGGTTAGTCAGTGCTAATTTGACGGCGGCCGTTGGCGGTGACTTTGGCAACGACACCAATGATGACGAGATCAACGACAAAAATGATGCTCCATTGCAAGATTGGATTGAGATGGTTGAGCAGGTTGACATGCATGCCATATGTGGCGGCACTGACCAATCCGAGCAAAATGATCACGGTGAAGCCGAGCCAAGTTGTTCTGCCAAATGCGAGACCGTTTCTCGCTTTTCGTTGACGTTGGGCGATCCATGGCATCAAAACACCAAGGGCCACCATGCCAATCGGAACGACAATGTTTAAAACCAGCATTAAAGCGAACGTCTCCGTAGTCGCATCTGTCGGGAAGAAGCCAAGCGTGCCAAGCAGGAACGTAATCCCCAACATCCAGATCCCAACGAATAAGCCAACCTTCCGATTTTTTAGATAAGTATAGGCTGGCGTCGGGAAGCGATCCTGATGTAAGCGAACCATGGTGTAAGACCAGAAAAGGAAGCAGGTTGACAACGGGCTGACAATGCCATTGAGGTTCAACAACCAATTAAAGATGTCGTTGATTTTTGGTAGCAAAGCACCTAACGCCATGATCAAAGCACAAAGGATCGTGGTCATCCAATAGCCGTTGATTGGCAAGCCGTCTTCATTCATTTTCGTTAATTGCCGTGGCATAAAGCGTTTGGCGACGTCAGATAGAAAGACACGGGTTGAAGCGTCAAGAATAACAGCTAGTTGGGCCAACATGTAGATGCCTTGGACAACAGCGAAAAGATACATCAGGCTGTTACCTAATCCAAACTGGCGACCGATTGCCTGAAAAGCATAATAGGAACCATTCATTTTCAAGTCATTCGGCAAGTGATGAGCGTTGAAATAAACGCCGAGCGAGAAAGTGCCGAATAATGTGAGAAACATGGTCATGATGGCAATCATTTTCAATGCCTTGGGGAAGTCGCGGGCTGGATGGCGCATGTCTTTGGTGTATGGCGCTGCAAGTTCGGAGCCGTTCATCGCAAAAACGAACAGGCCGAAAGTTGATAAGAAACTAAGTGAGAAGAAATCTTTGGGAATAAAAGCTTTGAAATCAAAGGGTCGCGTGGCAATTGGTGCACCTTTGGACAAACCGACAAAGGTCATCACCACGAAGAGAACGGTCATGATAAACATCGCGCCACCGCCGATCGTTGACATGATTTCCAGACTTTTATTTTTGAAGAAATGCTGAAGCCAGATGAAGATGACGAAAATGACGGCGGTCAGAATTCCAAACCAAGCATTGCCAAGGTTGGCTTGAATGTTGCCATTGCCATTTGCGATCCAGCCAAATGAGATGACGACAGAGTTGGCAACATCAACGACGTAGGGCAGGCCGGTAATCCAGTAGAACCAAGCCGCATAGTAGCCGACAGTGTCGCCGTTGGTTTCACGCATCCAGCTGGTGATGCCACCGCCATGCTCGGAAAAAGTCGAGCCCATGTGCGCGACAATCAGGTTGTAAGGAATCACATAGAAGAAAGTCATGATGATCCAACTGGTGAAGGCGACCAGTCCTTGATTCTGGAAGTTATAAATGATGTCATCGAACCCAATAACTGTGACAAAGTCCATGAGGCCGACAACTACCCAAGGGATATATTGTTTCTGTGGTTTATCTAATTCATTCATATAAAAGGCTCCTTAAATATCTGAAGGTTTAAAAACGACGGGTTTTTAAACTCATCCCCGGCGCCTTATTACGGAGTTTTCCCACTGCGACCCAACTTTCATGTATATTTTCAAAAGCCATTAGTGATTATATCAGGGATTGCGGCGGTTTTGCGGCAAAAGGTAAAGAAAGACTAAAGCAGCTTACAAAGCCGTAAGTTACAAACAACCATCCGTTAGGCCATTATCAGGAAAAAGGCAGCCTAACCCGCTATCATAAAGTTTGTAAACAAAACACAAAGATACAAATGGAGGTCTATTATGGACAAGCAACCTGTCGTAACTGTTGACAACGTTACGAAAACCTATGGTAAAAAAGGGGAAAAACAAACACCCGCATTGAAAGGTGTCAGTTTCGAAGTACAACCCGGTGAATTCGTCGGCATCATGGGCGCATCAGGTTCAGGGAAAACGACCTTGCTCAATATCCTTAGTACGTTAGATACACCGACTTCTGGCTCCGTTTTGATCAAAGGTGCTGACGTCACAAAATTAAAAGGGGATGCCTTATCAGATTTTCGAGCTAAAAAAATCGGTTTCATTTTCCAAGATTTTAATTTGTTGGAGAACCTAACTGGCCGCGAAAATATTGCCCTCCCGCTCGCGTTGCAAAATGTGGGTGCGAAGAAGCAGGCGGCGGCTGTTGATAGCATTGCCCAAACATTAGGAATCAATGAAGTGCTCGACCACTATCCAACGGAGTTATCTGGTGGTCAAAAACAACGAGTTGCCGCTGCCCGGGCGTTGGTGCAGAAGCCAGATATCCTGTTCGGGGATGAGCCAACGGGTGCTTTGGATTCCAAGTCAGCCCGTGAGTTATTGGATACCATGGAACAGTTGAATAAGGAACAGGATGTCTCTATCTTGTTGGTCACCCACGATCCGTTTTCGGCTAGTTATGCCAGCCGTATTTTGTTCATTAAAGATGGGCAAATCGGTTCCGAGCTGGTTCATGGTGATAAGAGTCAGGAAGCCTTCTATCAGGAGATTCTTGACACACTCGGCACATTTCAAAAGTAAGGGGCGTCGTCTATGTTAACGAAACTTGCACTCGGCGGCCTGAAGAACCGCTTCCGCGACTATGCGGTTTTATTCTCCGGTCTGGTTATCGCCAGCGCCGTTTTTTACATGTTCATGTCACTTGCCACAAACACAAGCTTTTTAAAGAAAAATTCACCGATTGGTTTTACACCATTTATTTTTGGTTTCGGCGCGGTGCTACTGGCCATTATCACGTTGGTTTATATCGTCTATGCCAATAGTTTTCTACTTAGCATGCGCCAACGCGACTATGCGATGTTTATGATGCTCGGTGCAAAAGGGCGAAAGATTGCGCAACTGATTTTCCTTGAAACCGTGGCAATTGGGCTTTTAGCAACAGTTGCCGGTATTTTGGTCGGGATGGTCGGCACAACCTTTGTGGGACAATGGCTCATTAACACCCTACACGCGCCGGCAACTGGCTTCTCAGCGTTTTGGCTGCCAGCCGTATTGTGGACATTAGGCTTCTTCATTGTCTTATTCATTCTGTCGGCGTTCTATAATGCTGGAAAACTATTGAAAACACCAATGCTACGGTTGTTGCATCAAGCGCAGACACCAAATCGAATCAAACAACGCAAAGGAATTTTCGTCTTACAGATTGTCTTGGGACTGATTTTGCTTGCGGTTGGCTACTACAGCATGTATGCCATCGCTAAAATCGGGATTATGGCGATTCCATTGGCCTTGGTTACCATCGTTCTAGGAACCTATTTCCTGTTTAACTCAGTCTTTGTCGCGCTGATTGGCTTATTGAAGCGAAACCACAAGTTTGCAGCCAAACAGTTGCATACGTTTACCTTGTCGCAGCTGAGTTTCCGGATTCGGGACTATACGCGGATTTTATCTGTGGTTGCCATGCTGTTTGCTTTAGCTTTAGGAGCGATTACTGTTGGCCTTGGCTTTACGCATGATATTCCGGATTTGGCGAGTCAGGCGACCGCCTACGATTTAACAGTTGCCTCGCCAAATGCTGCGACCCGTGCGCAAATCAGTCGGTTGCAGGATGTCACTGCTAAGCAAGACTATACGATTAAATCGGATGCCAAAACGGTTTACATCAGCCAGCAAGCTCTCGATGCCCATCCGCTTGAAATTAAAGCCAATGACGGAGGACTTGATACGCCGAATATTAAAGTCACGAGCCGCAACTTTGCGGAGATGACTGAACGTTATCCAAGTTCTTTTGGTATTTTTATCGGCAATAATCGAGGTAAACAAATGAAAGTCGCAGATGCCGCGACCTTCGCGAAGCTCGGGAATGCAGAAACTTTGACCACGTTTAAAGTTAAGGATTTCGGTCAAAACTACGACACGATTCAGAAAATTGTCGAGCTGCAAAGCAAGCAATATCCGCGATTATGGAGCAGTAACGGCGATCAGAAGTTTATGATTTATGCGCTAGTGAACAGCATGTTCTCTGGCCTCGCCTTTATGGGCTTCTTCCTCGGCATTGCTTTCCTCGGCATGTTAGCTTCGACGCTGATGTTCAAGATTCTATCTGGGGCCAATTATGACAAGAGTCGTTATCTGATGTTGCAGAAAATCGGGGCACGACCGCGTGCATTGCGACGCTCAATTCGGCAAGAAATCGGAGCCTTGTTCCTACTCCCAGGTTTCGTTGGCATTATCCACGTCTTGTTTGGCCTTCAGCTTTTTAAGACCATGTTGCGCGCACCATACGGGCATCTTGCGTTACCATTCGGTTTGTTCATCGTTCTGTATGCACTCTATTATCTGGCGACAGTTTGGATGTACCAGAGCATTGTGATCAATAAGAACTTAGCGGAAAAAGCCTAAAGAAAAGATCCTTTAGGTTGCACTATAGGCTGGAACATAATTCTCAGCTGACAATTAAAAAGCGAACAATTTCCCTAATATCGGGAAGTTGTTCGCTTTTACCTGTTCATGGATTATTATTGTGATTTTCAAAGACCGGAGTTTGGCACGGCAAGAAGTTTGAGCCCACCATCTTTGTTTTCTTGAAAAATAGCAGATTTGAACGCTTAAAGTTAACCGACTAAAACGTCGTGTGCAGACATCTATTGACAGATGAACAACATAAAAATGCCCTTAGAGACTGGTTTTGTCTGAAAGGGCATTTTTATTTGCTCGACAATACAAAAGTGGCAAAAGGTTCAGTTTGGACAAACTATGCTTCAAACTCGTTATAACTCAATACTTTAATGCCCTCATCAGTTAAAAGAATTTTACTGATGGAGCCGTTGCGAGGCGAATCGGTGACCACATAACCATCATTTTTGCCGAACTTATCGACGATGCTGCGAATGGTCGTGCCGTGGCTGACCATCAGGACTTTATCACCTTCATGGTTTTCGGCCCGCAACTGGCGGAAGCCTTTCATCAGCCGAGTCCAGTAAGTGCGCGCATCTTCGGCTTCGTGGAAAGGATCAGCATCGTGCATGAAGTCTTTTGAGGCGTCAACCCCATATTTTTCCAAAATTTCTGGATAGGTCTTGGCACCATGCGGGAAGCCGACTTCATACCAAGTTTTGCTAGAATCTTCACCCTCAAAATAGCCATAAAATTGTTCGCGAAAGTATTGGGTGACGGTTAGCGGAATCTTGCCAGTGACGTTTTTGCTGAGAATCAGATCGGCCGTGCGAGTAGCTCGCATGGTGTCGCTGCAATAAGCGTGTGTGAAGGCCACGTTGCGTAGAATGACACCCGTTTTAGTACCATCTTTAATCCCATTATCGGTTAATGGCGAGTCACACCAACCCTGCATTTTATTAAAATGGTTGAACCATGTCTGACCATGGCGCACCAGATAGACTGTGATGCCTTTCATTGTATTCATCTGCCTCCTCGGAAGTTGATTGCTAAGACTAGTTTAGCATAGAAAAGCATGGTGGTTATGCTTAAAGAGCATCTTGAACAACGCCGCAATCAGTCCTAACGTGTGCTATTCTTTAATTATTCAGTGAATCACATGCGGAGGTAGCAGGATGGCAAAAGGGTTGTTGATTGTTAATTTGGGATCGCCGGTTTCGCCGGAGACAAAGGATGTACGGCGGTATTTACGGGAGTTTCTGAGTGATCAGAACGTCATCACAATGCCTAAAGCCCTGTGGCAACCGATTTTGCGTGGTTTTATTTTACCCTTTCGCAGCTGGCGGTCAGCAACTTTCTATAAGCATGAGTGGACCCAAGCTGGCTCGCCATTGATTGCCTATACGCAGGTGACCCGGGATCGGCTTCGCGAGCGGTTGCCTGACTGGGATGTGCAGATGGCGATGAACTATGGCGGCGAGTATCCGATTGGCGAAACGCTGCAGACGATGGCGGCGCGTGGTGATGCGCCGATTGTGGTGATTCCGCTGTTTCCTGAATACACGCAAAGTACGACGAAGACTATTTTGGATAAGGTCGCGGCTTCAGGCGTGAAGACCGTGGTTATTGACCGTTTTTATGATCATTCAGACTATCAAAAGATTCTTGCGCAACAGATCGACGATGCTTATGAAGCGGGGGCGTATGATACCGTGATTCTGAGCTATCATGGCATTCCGACAGCGATGGTGCGGCATGGTGATCCGTATCAGCAGGAATGTGAAACGACCACAGCAGGTGTGAAGCAGTATCTTAAGAAAGTGCCCCAGACTAAGGTTGAGATGTGTTATCAGTCAAAGTTTGGCCCGGTTCCATGGTTGAAGCCATATTTACGCAATCGGTTGATGGAACTGGCTGCTTTGGGTAAGCGCAATGTGTTAGTGGCAACCCCGAGTTTTGTGGCTGATTGTTTGGAAACACTGGAAGAAAATAATGTCCAGAATTATCAAACATTTCGTGCTAATGGCGGCAAAAACTTTGCGACTGTCCGACCGATGAATGGTTGCGAGCCGTTTTGTGACTTTTTAGCTAAGTTGGCTGAGGATAAGATTGCGGCGGAGGCGAACCATGGCAAGGCCTGATGAACGCTTAACAGTGCAACGCGAAAAACGCAGTCTTGATGACATTAACCGCAGCGTGCAGGTGCCGAGTGTTTATGAATCTTCGTTTTTTCAGAAGTTTCTGGCATACAGCGGGCCGGGTGCCTTGGTTGCTGTTGGTTATATGGATCCGGGTAACTGGCTAACGGCACTTGAAGGTGGCAGTCGGTATCACTACGCCTTGCTATCGGTACTCTTGATGTCGATTTTGGTGGCCATGTTCATGCAAACGCTGGCGATTAAACTTGGCGTGGTCGCACGATTAGATCTGGCCCAAGCAATTGCCGCATTTATTCCGCACTGGAGCCGCATCTGCTTATGGTTGATCAATGAGGCAGCTATGATGGCCACGGATATGACTGGCGTTGTGGGGACGGCGATTGCGCTAAAACTACTGTTTGGCCTGCCCTTGATGTGGGGAATGCTCCTAACCATCGCTGATGTGCTGGTTGTTTTATTATTCTTACGATTTGGCATTCGCCGAATTGAGTTGATTGTGCTGGTATCGATTCTCACAGTCGGCATCATTTTCGGCATTGAAGTTGCGCGAGCCGATCCGTCAATTGGCGGGATTGCTGGCGGTTTTGTGCCGCATACGGACATCCTGACGAATCATGGCATGTTACTGCTCAGTCTCGGCATCATGGGCGCCACGATCATGCCACATAACATTTACTTGCACTCTTCACTAGCCCAGAGTCGCAAATACGACGAGCATATTCCGGCACAGGTGACCGAGGCGCTGCGATTTGGTAAGTGGGATTCCAATGTGCATCTAGTCGCCGCTTTTCTGATTAATGCCTTGCTATTGATTCTTGGGGCAGCGTTGTTTTATGGCGTGGGCGGCCATGTGACGGCTTTTCAAGGTGTCTATAACGGGTTGAAAAATCCGATGATTGTTGGCGGGCTGGCTAGTCCGTTAATGAGCACATTATTCGCATTTGCGTTGCTCATCACGGGCTTGATTAGCTCGATTGCAAGCACCTTAGCAGGGCAAATTGTGATGGAAGGTTATCTGAACATTCGCATGCCATTGTGGGAGCGGAGGTTGCTGACGCGGCTCGTGACGCTCATTCCCATCATGGTGATTGGCTTCATGATCGGTTTTAGCGAACACAACTTTGAGCAAGTTATTGTCTATGCGCAGGTGTCATTGAGCATTGCCTTGCCATTTACGCTTTTCCCGCTGGTGGCCTTGACGAATCGGCGTGATTTGATGGGTACCCACGTTAATTCGCAACTCGTGCGGTGGGTCGGCTATTTTCTGACGGGTGTGATCACCGTTCTAAATATTCAGCTGGCCATTTCAGTCTTTGTTTAAACGATTATACGCAAAAATGGCCACGGTGATGTCATACCTCCATTATTGAGGAACATCACCGTGGCCGTCTTTTGTGGGTCTACACTTTCTGGTGTTGAGAAATAATCAACACTGAACGTGTAGGCCCTTTTTGGATAACGCAAAAAGACACCTACTCAGTGTCCATGCTATGCTTGTTAGCGTCGAAACCAAAAGCAAGCGAGGTTATGAGTAAATGTCCCAATACGATCCTACACTGTCCGTCCTTGGAATACCAGACCATAATATCAAAGTTGCCTTTGTTCGTCATGAATATCGCGGCAACGGGGTACGTCGCCGCCAGTATCATGTGATTGATGCCGAGCTGACTTACCGGTTAACCCGGTGCCCACTGTGTGGCTTTGAGGCCTTGCACCCTAACGGGTTTTATACGGCCCACGTGCGCGTCCTCAATGGGGTTGAAATGCCGACAGTCATTGACTTGCACAAGCAACGATGGCGCTGTCATAACTGTTACCACACAGTCAGTGCCAAGACGCCACTCGTGCAACCCAACCACACGATCGCCACTCACATGACAGAGCGAATCATGAAGTTAGCGCATGAACGGTTGCCAGTCAAAACCATCGCCCGTATTATCGGAATCTCAGCTTCCTCGGTTCAACGGATCATTGACCAAAATCTCAAACTCCGACCGGCTCGCCGGCTGCCCACGCGACTCTGCTTTGATGAGTTCCGTTCTACTCATGGCATGATGTCGTTTATCTGTCTTGATGCCGATTCACATCGTCTGATTGCCTTGCTTGGTGATCGATTCAACCGCACGATTAAAAACTTCTTCATCGCTCATTATTCACTCGCTGAACGCACTCGGGTCCAGACGGTCACCATGGACATGAATGCAGCTTATCAGACGATTATTCATGAGGTTTTCCCCAAGGCCCAAGTCGTCATTGATCGGTTCCATATCATTCAACTTGCGGCTCGTGCCCTTGATCAGGTACGCGTCCAAGCGCTCAAACAGCTTGATGACAAACACAGCCGTCCTTATAAGATCATGAAGACAAACTGGCGGCTTTTTCATCAAACTGCGCCTGACGCTAAACACAAACAGTTCCTGTTTGGTTTGAATGAATACGTCACGCAACAGGAGGCCATCGATATCGCACTTGATACTGAGCCCAAGCTCAAGCAAACCTACGAGACCTACTTAGCGCTTCATGATGCCTTGATGGTGAAGAAACATCCCACGGAACTGGCAAACCTGTTAGCTACTTACGAGCCAAACGGTACGGCAATGGACATGACGATCGCGACGCTTAAGCGACACAAAGTCGCTGTTCTCGCCGCTGTCACCAGCCCTTATTCCAACGGTCCGATCGAAGGGGTTAACCGCCTCATCAAGTCACTCAAACGATCCTGTTTTGGCTTCAAGAATCAGCTGAACTTCTTCAAACGAATCTACCAAATCACGGCATAACATGACAAAGACGGCTCCCCAAATGGAGAACCGCCTCAAATGATAAATTTATTCTTCAACACCAGTTGACGTAGAGCCTCTTTTGTATGTGTAAGCTTATCAAGTTAAAAAGTTGTCTTTTTTCAATAGCTGCCCTTGATGACGAAAAAAGACCCCCGAATGGTGCCAGCAAGCTTCGACTTTTGCCGGGCAAATTTAAACTTGTCTTCAAGCTCAGTCGGCACCGCCATGCCATCGCTAAGTTTAAAGCCAACCGCGCGTTTTTTGGGGTCGGACAGGCTATACATCACGTTGATGGCTAATCCGTCTTGATAGTAAACCTCAACCCAGTGCAAATCCGGTAAGTTCAAATCGCTGACTTCCAAGGGCTTGGCGGAAATTTGCAAGTCGCGTTCGGCAAGAATTTCATTAACCCACGCGAGACTGTCAGGTTTTTCGGCAGCCGGATAAGTGATATAAGGTTCCTTATACTTATTCCAGATGTAACGCGCTTCATTTGCGCGCAATCCTGCCAATGCTGCAGCAACAGGCGAGCTTTCAAGACCAATGGTGCTGACCGTTTTAAAATCAACTGTATAAGCCATGCTTTCATACTCCTTCGTCAGAAAAACGCGTCGCTAACTGCGGCGCGTTCGGTGATATTAGTCGTTAAAAGTCCCATTTTCGACATCAGAGATAAATTGCTTCAAATGTTTGAAGTAAACTGGGGCGTTATCAATCATGTGATGGTGGCCGCCGTCTGGGGTGGTGACCAGTCGGGCATGTGGGATGACCTCAGCCATACGTTGGGCTGACTTCAGTGGCATGGTTTCATGTTCGCCGAATGTGAGCAAGGTTGGAACTTTGATATTGTGAATCTGATCACTGATATCCCAGTTCTTCAACTTACCGGTCACAACAAACTCATTGTCGCCTTGGAAAGCATTGTAGACAGGCGTGGCCATGGTGCTAATCAGGTGTGAAATTGCTGGTGGCTGTTTGCGATCAACATAACCGCGATTCAGGACATCCACATATTTCTGATACTGCGGGTCGTCCCAGTTACCAGCTTTTTCAATTTTCTTCATGTACTTAACCGCAGACGGCGGCAAAGCCTCTTCACGGACGAGGTTGATATGATCAACGTATTCGTTGATGTTATCGACCATTGAAGAGATAATTGCGCCTTTAAGATGCTGACCATATTTCAGGGCATATAGCTGGGTTAAGGCACCGCCCCAGCTTTGGCCGATGAGGTAAAAATGATCCAGACCCAGCTTTTGGCGAACTTCTTCTACTTCGCCAAGAAAGTAGTCAGTGGTCAGGTATTTTTTAGCGATTTCCGGGTCGGTATAATCCGGCTGATCGGAATAAAACGAGCCAAGTTGGTCGTACATATGTACCTGAACGCCGGCCAGCTCTTCGCCAAAGTTTTCCCAATACTCATGAGTGCCACCAGGGCCGCCATGCAAGCAAAGAAGATGGATATCGCCTTCACCTTGTGTGTTGGTCCACAAATGATACCCATTGTCTAAGGTCAGGATTGTTGTCCCTTGTTTCATTTGATCACCTTTTTTTCTTAGAATAATCTCATTGTACCACGCGATGCGGTGAGCTTTAATTCAATTTCTCGACTTGTTCGCGAATGTCGCGAATCACGTATTTGTCACCGGAAAAGATTAAATGATCGCCGAGATGAATTTGGGTGTCGCCATGCGGTGCGACGAACTTTTTATTGCGATAGATTTGACTAACGGTAATGTCATCAATAAATGGCAGATTTTTCAATTCAAGGCCAGCAAATCGCGAGTTGCGCACGGTGATTTCGTAAATGCCAGCAACGGTGTCATCCAGAATTTGCAAGGTTGACGGCGTTTCAATGAGACTCCGCAACAAAGCAACATTTGCCTCTAAGGCGTTAAACACTTCGACACCTTGGGCTCGCAAGCGATCATAGCGATCACTGGTAGCATCTTTTGGAGCGAATCGCGCAATGATCCGTGGCACTTTTTCGGCTAATGCCATGGTCGCGAGATCGTAGTTGGTGTCCGCATCGAAATCGCCAAGAACCATGATGTCACAGTCATAAGCAGCAGCGGCTTTCAAAGCGGATTCGGTATAGGCTGCCAAGGCAATGTTGATTTCTGAATTATACGTGTGGTAATTTTCTGGCTTATCTGTCAACAGTTTTACTTCATAGCGATCAGGACTGAGATGTTGGGCAATCGGTACTGTCAGCAGATTGCCACCGATGAAGGTCACTTTTGTCTTTTTAAAATGTTCCGGTTCCGGCTGGAAAAAGGTGTTAAAGAGAATTGGACCGGCGACACAGGCAATGACAGCGGCGAGGGTGAACGCGCCGGATTGCTGGTCTGATAAAATATCGAGATTGCGGCCAACTGTCAGGGTCGGGATGACCAGCGTGATGGTCGTGGTCAGCAAGAAACCGCCAGCCAAGGCGTTTTGAGGCTTAAACCGCCGGCGCAGCACTGGGATCAAGCCAATCTTAGCAATAAAGAAGCCGATCAGAACTAGCGGAATTAATGAAAGACTTTTTGGGTCGGCAACCAGTGCTTTTAGATCAAGATTAGCGCCGGTGACAATGAAGAAAATAGGAATGAAGAACCCATAACCTAATGAGGTCAACTTATCCTGCGTTTCTTGCCGGGGACCGAGCAGTTTCATCACCATGCCAGCTAGGAAAGCGCCGAGAATTGATTCGGCGCCGACCCGTGATGCTACGGTGACTAAGGCAAAAACCAGAAAGAAAGCCAGCCGAATGTCTAACTGCGTCGTACTTTTATCAATGGTGGCAAGGAAGCCGTAGATGCGCTTAAACCGGCTCAGGAGGAATAAGGCGGCAAGCAGCAACAATAATAATAGCCACAAATTACGATCCGATTTGCCTGCTAACGCTGAGTAAACCGTCAAACTTACCAACGGCACCACTTCACCAAGGGCGGCAATTAATAAAATAGTTTGGCCAATCGGCTGATGCAGCAACTCTTTTTCCTTCAGCGCGGCAATCACGACACCCAGCGCGATGGTGGTGAACAAAATCGTAGCAAAAATCGGATAGTTAAAGAAGTGAATGAGTTGCAGGAAGTAGCTAAACCCGAGACTAAGCACGATGACAGTCAAAAATCCCGTGATTGCTAGCATGACCGGGTTTGGCTGCTTGGGTCCATCAGTTGTTTTGGGCTGGGGCTTGAACAGCGAGAAGTCAATTTCCATGCCGGAAAGAAAAATCAGAATGGTGACACCCAACTCACTCAGCGAGCCCATCTCACCACCAGTCCTGACCCAGCCTAAGACACTTTTGCCCAGCACAATGCCAACCAAAATTTCCGCAACAGCAGTCGGGATACTATTAATATGAAAATGTGCCATCAGCAGCGGCGTCAAAAACGCCGCTGTGAGCACAATTAATAACGAAATGGATTCCATAATGTCCTCCAATCAGCGATAATAGATGGGTCAATGGTAACGAAAAGTGCGGATAAAAGAAAGGAAATATCATGTCACAAAATAATAAATCAAAAAAACAAGGCCAGGGGTTCTTCAATCGGCGCTCTGTCATCGTTGGTACATGCGTGTTGCTAGGTCTTTTGATTAGCTTACCATTCAAGCAAATATTATTAGGCGTCGCGATTGGCTTGGCGGTTGGGTACGTGCTTGAAGCATGGACGCCGTTGTTGAGGGGAAAGCTTTAGACCGCTTCCATTGACGGCTAGTTTGAGCAAGGCCGTGTGCAATTGTCTTTCTATCTCAGTCGGAGGATGCCCGATAGTCCGAGTTGGCGGAGCGGCGATGGGCTCAGCTGTGCCCATGGCGTTCCAGCCCAATCGCCGCGTAGCCAACTCGGACTTACGGTGTTCTGACGCCTAAAATAGAATCAGATTGCGCTACAGTCTCTTCTACTCAAGCTCTTTTGCTACCAAGACGCATAAGTGATAAGATGTTATAACGATTATTTAGTAACCGTTAAAGGGGATGACGTCGTGGCTGAGAACGAACAAGCAAAAGAGCAGACACATTTGACAGGCATCATGAAGGAGCTCTCCGGTGCCGAAAGCCGTCTTTCAAAAGAGATGGCTAAGACAAAGTCTGAAGAGAAGAACATCAGTGACAACTTCTTCAATGATTTTTCCTTGAACTTCACCGACTACGCTGAAACGATTGAAACTGCGGCCTCAATTCAGCAACAGCAACGCGTGCTTGATGAGCGAACCAATGCGTGGAAGCAAAGCGCGCAGCAACTCGCGACTGTTAAGCGGTTGATGGGCAATCCGTATTTTGCGCGGATTGATTTCCAAGAAGGCCGGGAAAAGCCGGAGACGATTTATATCGGCTTAGGTTCCTTCACCAATGAAGCTGGTAAGTTTCTCATCTACGACTGGCGCGCGCCGATCAGCTCAATTTACTATGATGGCGGTTTGGGCAAGGTTACCTATCAAACGCCTGATGGCCCGCAACAGGTCACGGTTTCTTTGAAGCGTCAATTTGTCATTAAAAACGGCAAAATTCAGACAATGTTCGATACTACCGAAACCATCGGCGATCAGATGCTGTTGGAAGTGTTAGGCGAAAAGTCAGACACCCAAATGAAGACGATTGTGACCACGATCCAGCGTGAACAGAACCAGATTATCCGTGACACCAAAGCGGACTTATTGTTTGTGCAAGGCGCAGCTGGCTCCGGGAAAACCAGTGCCGTGTTGCAGCGGGTTGCTTATCTGCTTTATCGGTACCGGGGCAACCTGAGTAGTAGTCAGGTGATTATGTTCAGTCCTAACCAACTTTTCTCTGACTACATCAGCAATGTTTTGCCAGAACTTGGCGAACAGAACATGGTGCAATTCACTTATTACCAATATGTCACGCGACGGTTACCACACATTGACGTCCAAAACCTTTTCTCTCAGTTCGAGCAACAGCTAACCCCAGTTCAAAAGAAAATTGCACGTGTCAAAGGTAGCTTAGACTTTTTTGAGACAGCCAAGAAATATGCGACAAGTCTTGAAAAATCAGGCTTGCGCTTCCGTGACATTCGCTTCCGTGGTGAGGTGTTCTTTTCACGCCGGCGGATTCATGAAATCTTTTATAGCTACAACGAAAATTATCACATGGGCAATCGCCTAACCGCCACCAAGGAACGGCTGATCAAAATGCTCAATCGGAAAATTGAATCCGAAATGAAATCCCAGTGGGTGCAAGAAGCCGTTGAAAATCTAAGCGGTGAAGAGATTCGCTCCATGCAACAAGACGGCCCGAAAGAGTTTAAGAATAGTGATGACGAATATCGGTTCTTCGCCCGCCAACTGGTGATGCGTGGCTTCAACGAAATTCAACAAGATATTGTCCGTAATCGCTTCCTTAATATTCGCGGACAGTATGTTAGTTTCTTGCGTGAAGTACCAGCTATTTATGACCTCGAGGCCGAGGGCATTAGTGCTGATGACTGGCAGGCAGAAGTCGATCATTTTATTACCTTATTTAAGGAACGCCAACTACCAATGGCAGACGCAACGCCATATCTGCACTTGTATGATTTGATCACTGGTCGCCATGGTGAACGCGAGATGCGGTATGTCTTCATTGATGAAATTCAAGATTACACACCATACCAGCTCGCCTACCTCAAGGACAGCTTCCCGCGGGCGAAGTTTACGTTGCTAGGCGATCTCAATCAGGCTATTTTCACAAAAGACGATTCGCGGACGCTGATTAACGAAACCAGCAAGCTGTTTGATCCAGAAAAAACCCGCGTCGTGCAGTTAACCCAAAGTTATCGGTCTACCAAACAGGTCACCGACTTTACGAAAGCGATTCTCACGTCTGGTCAAAAAATCGTGGCGTTCAATCGCCAAGGACCATTGCCAAAGTTGGTCGTTCGTCCAGATGAAGCCGGGTTGATGGCGGCTTTGCAGGATCAATTGAAAATTAACAATGAAGCGAAGCAGACAACTGCGGTCATTGCGAAAACGCTGGAAGCCGCAGAAGCCATTTATGAACAAATGAAGGCGGCTGGCATCAAAGTAACTTTGATCAAGTCTGAAAATCAACGACTCGCAGCCGGCGTCATCGTTGTTCCAAGCTTTTTGGCTAAGGGGCTCGAATTCGATGCCGTTGTGCTTTGGCAAATCAATGCGGCCAATTACCATGAAGAGGATGAACGTGAGTTGTTGTACACGGTGGCGTCCCGGGCCATGCATCGACTAACCATGCTGGCTAGTCCTGATGTGACGCCGTTGTTAGACAAAGTACCGGCTGACTTGTACGAGCGGGGGTAAACAGATGGTCAAAATGCATGACACCTTAGCTGTTTCTAGTTATCGTGTTTTTCCAGGTATGCTGAATGCGCATCAGACATTGTTTGGCGGCCAGATCTTTACTTGGATCGATGACGTCAGCTCAATTGCCGCACAACGACTCGGCCGCCGTGGTTTAGCGACTGGCTCATTGGACATGGTGCATCTGGCTGCACCGGTTAAAATGGGGGATGCACTGGTCATTAGGTGCATGGTCAGCGGCGTGGGTCACCGTTCACTGGAAGTTTTCATTCAGTTAATTGGTGAACATCTAGCCACTGGCGAACGCTTCCAAGTCGGCACCGCCTTTGCAACCTTTGTAGCCCGCCACAAAGAAGACGGCCCACTGCCGCCGGTCGAAGCAGAATCTGAGTTTGAAAAGCGCTTGCTAGCCGGTTACGATGAACGACGCGCCGACTATCGGAAAATCAATGCTAGCTTCGGCGAGGTGCCGTTGGATTGAAAGCTTGGATTTTGAAAAGTTAAAAAAGATCGTCAGTCCAGAGACCAGAACAGTTTGACTAGACGCACCATTAAAATGCATGATAAATGAGTCTGTAAAAAAGCTACCGTTTTCCAGTCACTAGCCTCTATGAACCAACAACGCCGTCAACAGCGGCTCTGAATTTACAAATAGCCATCCCAAGGCGGTTAAACTTTAGGGATGGCTATTTTTGTTACTTGTTTTCGGGCACGCTTGGCAAACCCGTTTTCGCGCGGTAAAGTAAACCATAAATCAACTCCCGCACAGTGCTGCACATATGCGGATTCATTTTGAAAGAAGGACGATTATTTTGGCAAAACGATATGTCGGTTCATGTACCACGGTGCTTGTTGGCAAGAAAGCTTCAATTGATGGCTCCACGATCATTGCCCGAAACGAAGACGGTGAGTCACCATTGCATCCGCAGAAATTCGTGTACGTGAAACCTGAAGATCAGCCGCGTCACTATCAATCCGTGCTCAGCAAGTTCGCGATTGATTTGCCGGCCGATCCCTTGGGCTACACGGCCACCCCGGAAGCAGAAGACGGCCACGGTATCTGGGCGGCAGCAGGGATTAATAGCGAAAATATTGCCATGACCTCAACCGAAACGATTACAACCAATAGCCGTGTCCTTGGTGTTGATCCGCTGGTGGCAGCGGGGATTGGCGAAGAAGACATGCCAACGATCGTTCTACCATACATTCATAGCGCGCGGGACGGGGTTCAACGCTTGGGCAGTTTGCTTGAACAATATGGCACATACGAAAGCAACGGGATCGCATTTGCTGACAAAGATGAGGTTTGGTACTTTGAAAGTATTGGCGGTCATCATTGGGCAGCCATCCGAATTCCCGACGATGCCTATGTGGTGGCGCCGAACCGCTTCAATATCACCGATTTCGATTTTGCTAGCGATGACACGATGAGTAGTGCCGATCTGCGCGATCTGATTGAAACCTATCACCTCAATCCAGATGCGGAAGGGTACAACTTGCGCCACATTTTCGGCTCCGCTACGATCAAGGATACCCGTTACAACAACCCACGTGCTTGGTACGGTCAGAAATACTTCAACCCTGAATTCGATACGACACCGATCGATCAGGATCTGCCATTCATTTGCCGGACTAGCAAAAAAATCAGCATCGAAGACGTGAAGTTTGTGGAAAGTTCCCACTATGAAAATACGCCATACGATGTTTACGGCACGACAGGCACGCCAGCACAGAAGAAGCTTTATCGGCCAATCGGCATCAACCGTAATCAGGAACTTCACATTTTGCAGATTCGCAACAATGTGCCAGCTGCAGTTGCCGGCATTCACTGGTTGGCATTTGGCCCGAACACCTTTAATGCCGTTGTGCCGTTTTACGCTAATGTCAATGACACACCAGCAGCATACCGCGAAACCGGCGACAAGTTCGATGTGACGAAAATGTACTGGCTAAGCAACCTGTTAGCAACGTTTGGTGACTACGACTTTTCGTTATTTAAGGATCAGGAAGATGTTTTTGAACAAAAAACAGTCGCCGCTTGCCGGCACTTGCAGCTCACAACTGATGAAGCTGTCAAAGATGCCAAGGATATTGCCGATCATCTGACAGCTGCCAATGAGCAGATGGCAACGATCGCCATGGCCAACAGCAATGAGTTGTTAGGTCAAATGGTGGCGGCAGCAGCGCCAAAAATGAAGTTACAGTTCACCTTGCACGACTAGGTGATGACTGGCACCAATTGAAGGCAAACAAAAAGCGCTCGATGAAGAGCGCTCTTTGTTTGCCTATTTTTGACTACGATGGCGATACCGATTAAATTGGGTGGTCGCGCGAATTAAGAAGAGTGGCATCAACACTATCAATAAGATGCCAACAAAGACGATAATGCCGGCCGTGGTGCGAAACCGCGCGAGGACAAGCAGCCAGATACCAAAGCCAGTGCCACTGACACAAAAAATGACCAGTAACACATACCATGCCCAGTACCAAAACGGGGATGGACTGCGGCGGAATGTTGGCACGAGGAAAAGGGCCAGCAAAATCGATAAAATAAATTTTCCAATTTGGTTAAGCATTCAGCGTGCCTCCTTGGATGTTAGGCAAATGTATACTCCCTCAATGTTAAAGTTCCTGATAAGGCTTTTCGGCATCACGCTTGGCCGTCCGAATATGACGCAACTCGCGGATGTAAGCCCCATATTTGATGATAGCACGCACGATTAAGACGAAGCCAAGCGAGAAAATGCTTAGTCCGACGATGATCGCCACCCCAGAAACCGGTGAGGCCGTCGCGGATTCGAACAACAACCAGCCGCCACCGCCTGCAATCGCGCTATTAAGGATGAGCGTGATGACCAGTCTGATTGAATTAGTTCGTAAGGAACTTTCTTGTTTAAAAGTGGGCGCTAAAAGTGGGGCAATTACGCCATCTAAAATCGGTTCAATGAAAAAGGAAAGGAGAAACTCGCCTACTAGTTCAAGCATTACTGGCACCTCCGTCAGTGTTCGAGCTGGCATCGCGTCGTTTTGATAGGTTGATTGTGAAGATTTTTTTCTTTGTTGTCAAGAAAAGGATTGGCCGAACAACTGGGGCTTTCTATGCTAAAATGAGAACATTAAACGCAAGGAAACGGTAAGTTATGCAATCCGAAATGAATTACTATAAATTTGATCGTGCAGAATGGTCGCAATTCCATTCCCAGAACTTCACCAATGTCACTGATGGAGAGTTGGCGCAGTTGCGATCATTGAATGATGAAATCAGTCTTGATGATGTCAAAATGATCTACTCACCATTGCGACACCTGATTCACATCCGCTATGAGGATTATCAAGGCGATATGTTCACCTTGAGCCGCTTTTTAGGGATGCAACGAAATCCGCACACACCATTCATTATTGGTATTGCTGGATCGGTGGCAGTTGGTAAAAGCACCACCGCGCGCTTGCTGCAACTGTTGCTGAGCCGGGCTTATCCGGAAAAACGCGTGCAACAGATGACGACAGACGGCTTTTTATATCCTAATGCTGAGTTAGAACGTCGGGGAATTCTGGATCGTAAAGGCTTCCCTGAAAGCTATGATATGGAACTTTTAATCCATTTCATGAACAACGTCAAAAATGCGAGCGGCGCTTTGCGTGCACCAAAGTATAGCCACCAGATTTACGACATTGTCCCAGGCGAATATGAGCTGATCGATCGACCAGATATTCTGATTGTCGAAGGGATCAACGTGCTCCAGCTGCCAAGCAAGCAGCCAATCTACGTCAGCGACTACTTTGATTTCTCGATTTACGTTGATGCCAATCCTGACCTCATTGAACAATGGTATCTGGAACGTTTCGGCATCCTGCTCGACACGGCCTTCACGGATCCGAACAACTATTACTATCAATACGCGATCGGCGACCGAGCCGATGCCTTCGCGATGGCGCGGCAAGTTTGGCGCGATGTGAACCTCAAGAACCTGAATGAGTACATCCTGCCAACCAAAAATCGTGCTGATATTATTTTGCACAAAACAACGGGACATGAAATTGACCAAGTTTCGCTGCGAAAATGGTAAGATATGGCTGATAAGTCAGTTGATAAACAACTGGCTAGCAGTGTCGGACACGCCTGGCTTTTCTGAAGCCTATCGCTGGCAACGCTTAGATGAGAGGCTTCTCACCCGTGATTGACCGACATGTGAAAACTCTGTAAAATTAGTGCATTCAAACAAGGGAGTGTGGCGGACTGTGGCAAATGACCAGAACAAGGATTACGACAAGATCATCGTCCTCGATTATGGCAGTCAGTATAATCAATTGATCACCCGGCGAATCCGGGAATTTGGGATTTACTCTGAATTAAAGCCTCATACGATCACGGCAGCGGAAGTCAAGAAGATTGCGCCTAAAGGCATTATCTTCTCAGGCGGTCCTAACAGTGTGTATGACGAAGGCGCGTTAGGTGTTGATGAGGATCTTTTCAAGCTCGGCATTCCGATTCTGGGTGTCTGTTATGGCATGCAGCTGATGGCACAACGGCTCGGTGGGGATGTTGAACCGGCTGATAACCGTGAATACGGCAAAGCGGACATTGAAGTTACCGATGACAGCGCCAAGCTTTTCCGCGATTTGCCAAAAGATCAAACCGTTTGGATGAGCCACGGCGACCTCGTGACCCGCGTACCAGAAGGCTTCCGGCGAACCGCAACCAGCATCAACTGTCCAATCAGTGCCATGGATGACGATGATCGTAAATTCTACGGCATCCAATTCCATGCTGAAGTTCAAAATACGCAATATGGCCATGAAATCCTCCACCATTTTGCCTTCGACATCTGCAAGGCTGAAGCCAACTGGAGCATGGACGACTTCATCACCAAACAAATCGACAAGATTCGGGCAGAAGTCGGCGACAAGCGCGTTCTCCTCGGCCTTTCCGGCGGGGTTGATTCATCCGTTGTCGGCGTGCTCCTGCACAAAGCCATCGGCACCCAGCTGACCAGTATTTTTGTTGATCACGGCTTACTGCGTAAAGGCGAAGCCGATCAAGTCATGGAAAGCCTCAAAGGCAAGTTCGGCCTGAACATCATCAAGGTCAACGCCAAAGATCGCTTCCTCGGCGACCTCAAAGGGGTTACTGATCCCGAAAAGAAACGTAAAATCATCGGTCGCGACTTCATCGAAGTTTTCAATGAAGAAGCAGCCAAGCTCAACGGCATCGATTTCTTAGCCCAAGGCACACTTTACACCGACGTGGTTGAATCTGGTACCGACACCGCTCAGACCATTAAGTCTCACCACAATGTTGGCGGCCTGCCAGAAGACCTCAAGTTCAAGCTAATCGAACCGCTGAACAAGCTCTTCAAAGATGAAGTCCGTGAACTCGGCGAAAAACTCGGCATGCCCCACGCCCTCGTCTGGCGCCAACCATTCCCAGGCCCAGGCCTCGGCATCCGCGTCATCGGCGAAGTTACCGAAGATAAACTCGAAATCGTGCGCGATTCCGATTATATCCTCCGTGAAGAAATCGCTAAGCATGGCTTGGACAAAGACATTTGGCAATACTTTACCGTCTTACCAGGCTTCCGATCCGTCGGTGTCATGGGCGATGGCCGAACCTACGACTACACCATTGGCATCCGCGCCATCACCTCAATTGACGGCATGACCGCTGATTTTGCCCGGATCAACTGGGATGTCTTACAGGAGATCTCAAGCCGGATTGTGAATGAGGTTAAGAACGTTAATCGGGTGGTTTATGATATTACTTCCAAGCCGCCGGCAACGATTGAGTGGGAATGACCGGTACAAAATAGAATTTGAATGACCGAAACGGAATGATATACTATTTATGTTTCGGTTTTTTCTTTATCAATTTTTTTACTTGAACTCTGAGAAAAAGGTGCAAAATGTTAAAGGATGCGTCTTTAAGTGTATCCGAGCAGGAAGACGTATTTACTTTGATGCATGGAATGTTTGCCACACAATTACCGCCTCTTTTAGATGAAGTATTTAACAAAGATTCGTTAACCAAGCTAATTGAGGAAATAGTTTCGCATCCAAAGAAAACTCTTTTTAAAATCAATGACACCACACACCTTGTTGATAGATTGGACAAGGGTATTCATCCTCCTGAATATATTTTTGGGGACAATTGGGCTGCAGAGTCAGTGAAGTTCTTTACATTAAAAGCTGATGATTCTTGGCGACCGATGGCAATTCCGAACATTAAACATTCATTAATGTTTACGTATAATAGCCTGATGGTGGCTGAAACATCCTTGAACCACCTGTATTCAAAAACAAACAGATTGGAAGGAAAAACTAGCCATTCGGAATCACCAATAATTGGGCGAGACGGTTTGTTCTCAGCAATGCTTTATGACGTTGTCGATGAACAAACTGATGAAGCGATTGGCTTTATTGGGTATGACCAGACAAATAACTTTTTTGAAGAAAGCAAGTTACATCGACTTCGAATAGAGGCCACGTATCCATATATTTTGCAAATTGATTTGAGTAAGTTTTTTGAAAATATCTATACTCATTTACTGGCTCACATTAATTTGTTTGGTCTTCCGAGTTCTTTAGAAAAGTCAGACCCAGAGTTAAAGTCATACCTAAAATGGATAGATGAATATAATCAAAAAATCAACGACAATCATACGAAAGGAATAATTCAAGGCCCAATTTCTTCGAAGATTACGTCAGAACTTCTGCGACTTTCATTGGATCAACAGATATCCAATTTATTAGAGAAGAAGAAATTGAAAGTAACTTTTACAAGATATGTTGATGATTATCGTTTTTTTGGTAAGAACATTACTGATCTGGAAATCGTAAAGAATGATTTGATCAAGATTTTTAGAGATCATGAATTATCGTTTAATGAGAATAAAATAAAACTTTATAAAGGATTTGAAATCCAAAAACAAGCCCACTTTGAAAATTATACGAGGTTAGGATCGATTCTTCATCGTCACAAAAGAATCTCCTTTAATTTTAAGAACTATTTGCGTATTCATGATACTCTTGCACAAATGCTCCAAGATAACGATATTCCAACCTTAAAAGCAGTTTTAACTGTGCTTAAAAATAAAGTTGTAAAGGGTTTGATAAACTTTAATAATGATCAAATTGTCCTTTCATTGTTAGAATTTCTTGTCAAGACTGCATACGTTCTTCCTTTGGTTTCTATGCAAGTGTATAAACTAATTGATGCAGTTCTCAACTCGGTTAGTTCCAAAACTAAACGCAAATGTTGGGATCGTTTGTTTTCAGAATTTGATTATGTCAGGGCAAACTTTTCGGATACAGATTTGGAAGTTTGGTATTTTTATGTGTTAACTATTGCTGGTGTTTCTCGAGAAACTGGCAGAGTTATTACCAGATATTTGAAAAGCACAGAAGATTTGAGCCCGCTTTTACTTTGTGTGATGATTAAACGCAAAAGTAAAAAAGCTAATACTAGAATTGCGAAATCAATCATAAGAGTGATTGATGACTGGACTACTGTATCTCAAACAAAGTGGTGGTTACCATTGAGCAAATTATGGATATCATTGGACGGTCATATTGACGATAACAACATTAGAAAGTTATTTATTTCTAACAATGGATCAAAGATACAGTGGGATAAACTGGGGATTATTGAATTCTTGAGGTTATCAACTTTAACTGCTATGAAATCACAAAAAAATAGTCAACCTAAGACAGGATAAGCTGGTTTCACAACCCTCTTTATCGCCCTTCTTTGGTGGCATTCCTTCCAATAATTTGGATGAGCTAAGGAAGTTGCTTTGGTAAATTGCCGACTTGTCTTTTCAACATAATCATCAATCACAGTTTGTGGTGGAGATCGACTCGACTCATGCCGATACATTTGGCAAGCAGGAATCCTCAGCTGACAACGCCCACTATATGGCCAAAGGTTACCATCCTCAGATCTTGGTTGACTACCAATTCAGGATGCTGTTGGATGACTTGGCCCGGCCTGACAACATTTATACCAGTAAAGACTGATCGATTCGTCCAAGCAACCTTTGACCGCCTTCAAGCGCTCCCAGACGGCGTGGACGTGGTCATCCGGGAGATTCTGGGTTATCAGCACCGGCATTTTATGAAGCATGTGATGAACGAGACTTTTACTTCGTTGTACGACTGAAGACCAATCCTTGTTTAGGACATTTAGCCGAAGCTGAAGTGCATGACTGACGAGCCGCTGGATTTAAACGAAGCAAAAGTCGTTTATAGATCGCTTGCCTATCAACCGGCCACTTGGTCACGGACTTATCGCGTGATCGTGCGTTCTGTCAACAAAGTAGGTGAGTGAAGTGGTGGCTTGGACACATATTTTCCTAGTGACCAATATGGTTGAAAGTGATCCCACTGCCCTTTTCAAGGCCTAATAGGGTCGCGGAACCGTCTAAAACAACATCAAGGAACTCAAGACTGGTTTTGACAAAACCGACAGCCCCGACATTATCCGAAACACTGCCAGACTTTTGATCAGCGGGGCAGCCTACAACCTGATTCAGCTATTCAAACTGTTATTAGTTCCGGAAAATTGGGGTATCACCATGGCCTCGTTGCGGTTCAGTCTATTTCATATTGCTGGGAAAGTCGCCCGCCGTGCCCATCAGATTGAGATCCATCTTGTCTAGAATCATGTTTACCGTTACTGGTTTTGGCATTTGTTTAAAATGATCCAAAACTTGCGGCTATAATCAATACCAACTGAACAGCCACCAATCAAGCAAGAAAATCTGCTGAGCTTATTTGGCTTAGTTCAAAGTCTTTCAAGTATCACTTTTAGGCAAAATAACAGAGTTGTATTTCACATTTTCAAGTAATTGCTAAGTCAACGACAGCTTGTGAATAATTCACGTTAAAAACTCAGTACAGAAAAAGGTATCTTAATGAACTACTCAGCAGAAATCATGATTTGGAGTCATCAGGAGGAAGGAGAAGTCATATAAAGTCGTAAGTCTTTGATGATATAAATGTAAAGTTATATTGGCTGAGTCATCACTATTCAGCAATATACAATCTCGATGAGGCTGATGACACTGAATGGTGTATCCGAACGATTCAGGCTTGATAGGTGACCCTTAGGATACCTTTAAAAGTAAGATAGTGTTAGAAGGGGGGAGAGTCCTTGTTAGCACGTATTACGCGAACTATGCTCGGATCTTTTTTTAATAGAGGAGGATACGTTCTAGATTTCAGCAATAGTTCAATGGCGAACTTTACCATTGAGTCAGTTGGCTTTGATGTGCAAGCTAAGTATGGAGGCTCGAAAGGAGCCTCGCTTGATGAGTTTTTTCTTCACGAAGATGAGAATACGGTGCTTCACCTTACACGAGATCTTGTCGACTATATTGAATTGGTAATGCCTAATAAAGATGAATATATAGGTAGTCAGTCCAAACAATATGAGATGATAAAGACTATGATAGCCCCTTTGAAAAAAGATTCTGTTTTTGATTTAAGTAGAATAGATTTTTCAAGTCTTTCAAATGATTTCTACCTAACTAGTCTTATTGGTGAATTGATGAGTAATGCAGATTCAAATCCGGCATCTGTCATTGGTCAGACGAAAGACCTTCTGGAGACAGTCTATAAGCGAATTTTGGAACATTATGGAATTCATTATCAAGAGAAGGCAAATATGACAAAATTGTTGAGTCAGGTCAATGATGTCCTAGGTTTGACTCCAAATAAACAAGACAGGTTAAATTCTCTTGGTTTGATTTCGGCAAAAATACTCGGCAACTTAAATCAAGTTGCAAACGGAATGAATGAATTACGGAATCAATTCGGAAGGGGACATGGTAGAGGCCACACTCAGGAAGGGGCAGTTGTTGTCCCGCGGAGGTATGCTAACCTTGCTGTCGGTTCTGCAAGTGTTTTAATAAACTTCTTGACCGAGACCGTCCAAAGGGTAGATCAGTGTAAGGCGAGCGAACAGATTGATCAAGACTTTGGTAACTGAGGAGGGACATGGTCGGAACGAAACTGAGTCGTGGCATAATACTACAGTATAATTAATTAATTTCAACAAAAATCGGTCCAGCGTTTCCTCAGAAGAATGCTAGACCGATTTCATGTACAATTAAATGTACCCCTGCTCCTAAAATTAATAGTCTCCCTGAACAATCTTCGCAAATCCCATCCGCAACTCCTGATTCTGCGTCTCACTAAAATACAACCAGTTATTGTCATTACCCTGATTCTGCTGAGTCACGAGCACCTCTGGCTGACCATTGTGTAACGTAAAAAGATAAACATGTTTCCCTAGGTAAGGTTCATGGGCCGCATCTGAATAGATTGCGACAATTGTATATTCAGCATTGCTTTCACCACTGGTGCTCAGTGCCCAGGTGACCGCCTTATCACCAACCGCCATTGCCATGGAGCCGGGTTGGTTGTTGCCAGCTTGACCTAATTCATCGGGAATCTTCAACCCGTACATATCAACACTGTGCCCTTGCCAGTAGCTTTCGTATTGCTGCCCCATTGTTTTGCTCCAGCTGGCCATGAAAGTAGCTAGCTTTGCGCTTTTGGCGTTAGACCAGAGGGGTTGCTTGGTGGTTGAGTGGCTGGCATCGCTGCTACTCGAAGCGATCTTGCTTGAGCGGGAGGATGATTGCGAAGCCTGCCTGCTTGAAGTCTGCTGACTAGTTTTCTTTGAACCGCTTGAAGGACTTGCCTGTTGCTGATGACCACACCCGACCAATCCTAATCCAAGGAAAAGCGTACAAACAGCAATGAATGATTTTTGCATAATAGACCTCCAAAGTAATGACTTTCCAGAAGCTATTATACATGAACGGCGTAATGCTTTAACTGACCTGTTCTGAAAACAGCAAGTCCTGAACACAGCAAAGAGAAGAGAACGTTATTTTGCGGCAAGAGAAGGTACATGTCGCTTGCACACCAACTAAATGACAGAATGACAATCTATGATTGAGCGACGAGAGGCGGGACCGGTAAAAAAAATAATCGAGTTTTAATACGATAAAACGTGATCAAATTGGTCTAATTGCTAGTGGGGAATAAGAAGTCACATAGTGAAAGGAATATTGTCTTAATTTAGATTCTTTATCGACAAAAAATTAAAGCATTAGTTGTGTAAGATAGAGGCAGGCACGAAGTTTTAGCGCTTCATAGTTTTACCCAGCGCCGCATCAACAATCTTCTGCAATGCCCGAATCATTTCCGGATCCTTGATCAGGGTAACAGAAGCAGCCAGCGTCATGACTTCATCTTGGTCATCACCAAACGTAAAAAATTCCTGCAAACTGACATCCAAGCCTTTCACGATTCGTTCCAAGGTACTGATTCGTATATCGCCGCGACTGCCGCGTTCAATTCTGGCCAACATGGAGACGTCCATGTTGGCTTTTTCGGCTAATTGTTCTTGCGTCATTGATTTGCTGAGGCGCAGGTTGTGAATTCGATGTGCAATTTTTTCTTGTAATGACACCGTTTAACCCCCTATCAGGCATTCGTCATAATATCAACGCTACCTGACTCAGGATTGAAGGATTAGTGCTAATTGAAACACTTTTTAAATATATATGGACTTATTAGACCATATCAGTTTATAATAACACGTGTGATGGATAGCCATTGCATAAAAGTTGCACGTAGGCTAATGACATTAAGTTAGCCACTGCGGCGATAGCTCATAATAAAAACAGATATCGCTAGGAAAATCGATATCTAGAAAGCATCAGGGCCAACAGCCTTCAATGCTATTAGGTCTTGTGCGGGGTAGTCAACCGAATTGATATAACGGTGTGGCTGGTGAGATGGTGGCCGGTTATCGTTTTGTGAGCTTGAAAAGTGCGTGGGGCGCTTATCATGACTCACAATTAAATAAAAGAGGTTCTGTTTAGAAAAGTTGAATGCGGTCATTTGGGGTGGCATGTTTTCGACGATAAACAGGACTTAAATAGTCAGCAGTTTATAACTTGCCGACTTGGATTTGGCTGTTTTTCACAGCAGTAGTACTTCATCAATTTGATGGGGTGCTTTTTTAGATTGTAGTAGGTGGACCAGTTAAACTAGTTAAAAAATTTGACCGAGCACCAAAAACAACGCTGGGATACATTCCCAACGTTGTTTTTGGTGAAGGGGTTAATAAAAGGATCAGAAGGATTCTCTCTCAAAGATTGCCGGAATTAGAACCGCTTCGATCGCAGCTTCTGAACCATCCCAAGCCCAAATGTCGCTAACAACATTAGGAAGCCTACAATACCGCCTTTTTCGAAAACGCGATTACCAGTCTCAGGTAAATCTTTGGAAGCTTTCTGCTCTTCATGTTTGGCGTTATCAGCTGAAGGAGTCGCATTCGTCTTTTGGGGTGTTGGTGAGCTCGGAGCATTCGCTCGTTTGTCAGCCGTTGGAGGAACACCTGCCTGATCGTTCTTTGTGGCAGGATCAGAAGCTGACTGTGAGGGATCATCAGCTGAATTTTCATTCGTTGACGTGTTTTTCTTCTCCGAGAGTCGAATGGAGTAGTACATGTGCCCGTCTTGGCCCATCGTCGCGCCAAAACCGACTGCGGTTACATCTGGTTGATAAAGGTCGCCGAGGTTGAGTGTGCCCGGACGATCATCGAGTTGCAGGATGCCGGTTGCGACTAAATCTTCTGCATCTTCGCCTTCGTCGTGTTCGAATGGAATGGTGTCACTCGATAATGTGATGAGGTTTGTATCAGGGGATGACGGATCTGCTGGCGTGACGGTTCGTGGATTCTGCGGGTTGGCCAGCTGATTAGCGTTGGCACTGGCCGTTTGTTGCGCGGCGTTTTGGAGCTGCGGGTCTAGATTGAGTGGGGCTAAACCTTTGTTGGCTCGCTCCTTGTTTAGTAGCCGGTAGAATGTGTCGGTGACATCGCTCATCTCTGGTTGATAGGCGCCATCGGCAGGTTGATAGTACATGGTGACGGTGTGGGCAGCATCGTCTTTTTTCCAGTAGATGTATGAAAAGTCTGGAAATGGCAGGACGGCGATTTTGTCACTGGCTACTTGATCGTCTGGCTTGAACGACTTGCCATCAAGGGTTTTGTACGCAACGGTGTAGGTGTCCTGACTCGAGACGGTAGGTTTTGCTGCGTAGTTGATGTAGGCGACAAATTCGCCACTTGGCAGCCGACCAATTGCGAGGCCGTAACTGGTTGCGCCTTTGGGGAAGGAGGCGGTGATGCGATTCGCCACCACTTCATCTGTCCACTTCACGGCACTAGGGTCGGGATTAAATGTTTCGACCGAACCGCCTTTAGCTACTAATCCGGCGTCCGTGAAGGCTTTGTTATTCGCAGTGTTATCGGGCCGGAGCACTGAGTCGGCTTGGATGGCCTTGGCAAGATCAGATGCGGCAATTTGAGCGACTGTATCATCATGCTGACTACCTTTTTGTTGGAGGACGGCGTCAACGAGTGATTTGATGTGCGCTAAGTTTGGCTGATAGGCTTGCGCAATCGGTAAGTAGAGCAACCGTTTTCCGGACGTATAATTATAAAAATAATCATGACCATTGGCGCTGATTTTTTCTGGCGGAGCCGTTGGCGTTGCGCCGGGGGTGACCACCGTGATGGGGCCGGCGATTGGCTTAAAAGTTGAAAAGTCAGTGTAAACCGGCGTTGCGTCAGCGTCACTGGCTGCGTTGACGGTAGCCGGCAACGTGACCAGCGTACTGGTGGCAATACCACCACCGGCAAGGGCAGCTACAATTATGAGGGTACTTGGGAGTGGCAGATGCGAGGAACTAGACATAAAAAACACACCCTTTCGAAGTTGAAAAGCGTAATCATTACGATTAACATACAAAAGTGTACGCTGACCGTCCTAGTTAACACAATTGCGGTATAAGATCATTTGCAGGTTTTATGATTATTTTTCAGTTTTTTGAAAGTGAAAGGCTGGTTTTGATAGACAACGAGTCGGATGGCGTTGAAGCGAAAAGTGACTTGAGTCTAAAGTGGGATTGCACATTTTTAGGGTATTTGGCAATCAAACATGCAAACAATTGTGGTGGGTTACCAATATGACAGGAACTTCAATAGTCACAATATAGGAGCAAGCTTAATGAAAAATTCACTGGCCAACGTTCAAGCGCGGCGAGCTGACATTGAACGACTGGTTGATCGGCACGGAATTGCAACTGTGAAAGGATTGGCACTTCGGCTCAAGGTTTCCGAAATCACGATCAGGCGGGACCTGAAAATATTGCATGCCATGGGGCGGGTTAAATGGCACAACGGTCTTGTTGAAGCGATTGCCGGACAAGGTGGGGGTGAGCAGAGAACTTTGGCGGTGATTGCCCAAAGGATTGCGGCGGCTGTTCCCAATTACATTGCGCAGTACAGCACCCTTTTCATGAACGCAAATTCGTTGTGTCTGCAAGTCATCAATGAACTGGCTAAAATACCAGTGACCGTTATCACCAACAATCCGTGTGCAACTGCTTGTGCGCGGCATGAGGGCACTAAGATTATGATTACAGGCGGTAGGGTTAGTACAAAGAAAAGTGTGCTGGCTGGCAGTGTAACGCTGAACTTTTTGTCGTCAAGGATAGCCGATGTCACCGTGATCGGCTGTGATGGTATCTCGGTTGACGGTGGCCTAACTTCAAGTAATGCAGAGGCGGCAGCGATCGATTCAATGATGGTTACAAAGGCGAAAAAATGTGTCATCTGCCTAGCAGATTATCGAAAAATCGGTGCTACCCAGCAGTATCACATTGCTGATCTTGGTAAGGTTGATATTTTAATCACAGATAGTTTTGCAGATGAAGCGGTGTTGCAGCAAGCGCGCAGAAAAGGTATCAACGTCATTCAAGTGACCGTTTGGTAAGGGAAATTAGTTTGACAAATAATAAAAACCTCGGGCAAAATTTGAAAATTTTGCCCGAGGTTTTTGGTAGTATTTAATGATTTCCCATTTAAAAATAATGATGCTGATTTGAGTAACGCAATTTTTACAAAAATGCAGATAGTACCAAGATTGACTGTTTTAAATAAAACAGTTTTATCGACTGCCATAAATCGCCTTCAATCCCGCAATATCGCCTGCCGACAGCTGACTAACACCTTGCGTAATTGGATACATAACGGATGCTTTTGACTGACTGTGATCGAGTCCCAACGCATGGCCGAGCTCGTGCATCGCGACTGCATCGTTGACCGATTGTAAAGGATAAGAAAGATTCAGACTGGCGCGGGCGTGGTTGATGACAGTGACTTGGCTGCCATAGGTTTCAACAATAATTGTCGGGCCGCCAGCACCGAGTTCCGTTGAGCCAAAACTCTCTGCTGACATTTCTTTTTTATAACTGGAAAACGTGATCTGGTTATCGGTTTTTTTACCTTGACCGGCAACCAGTTTGACGATGCCCGTTGCGTTATACGCTTTGACGGCTTTTAAAAAGACATCGTGTTCAGACTGTGGCAAGTCGTCATCAAAATGGTAGTAATAGACACTTCGAAGTTGGTGCCCTTGAACAATACTCAAGGCTGGTGTGGCATCGACCGCTTGACTCGGTGTGGCTGAAGGTACCTGACTCGGTTGACTTGGCGCGGTGCTGGCAATTGACGCACCATTTTTTGCGACAGATCGCGGACCGCCGTTTAGCCAAGTGCTGACGGTATCAGTTGTGGCGGTCCAGACATTGCTAATGCCCTGCTTGACGGTGTTGCGAGCAGCGATCGGCACCGGACTTTCAGTGCTATAGATTAAAAAGATCCCAGCCACAAGCATAATCAGCCAAAATAAACGGTTGCGATGTTTCATGAGTGGCCTCGTTTCCAAAATGAGTTTGCAAAAGCATACTGTTATTGTATGTTACCTTATCGCAGTTTGTCGTGCAGCTTTGGACTGAATTTTTAAGGATATCGCAGGATTTAGACACTTTTTTGACAAGTTTTACCTTACTGTTATTTGATGACATGGTTTGTCCATTAATCGGTCAATAATCACACTAAACAAGATCTCAAGATTAGCTTTAGATTGGACAATGGCTAATGATTTTTGAGCAAGGGAAAAGTCATTTATGAGAAAACACTTTGATTTTAAATAATAGTTACAAGCCCAGGTAATAAGGAAGTATAATAACAATTGTATTTGAATGAAAAAGACTTGGAGGAGTAAAGATGAGAGCAAAGAGACAACAACTTTGGTCAGCACTTACAGATAAAGAACATAAGGTTACCTTGGTTCATAGTAAGCATCATGGTTGGTTGGCCATTGGATTGACCGCTTTTGCATTGGGGACAGCGGGCTTCAGTTTGGCAACTAGCGGTCAGGTTGTGCATGCAAGCGATCAACCCTCAACTTCGCAACAATCGAAGGCAAACAATGGACGAGTTTGGACGCTACGGCCAGTCAGTCAGATAGAGGCGCAAATTAAGGCTTCAAATAGTAAGGTTTATGACATTCAGTGGGGCGATACACTGTCAACGATCAGTGAAGCGCTGAACCACACAGGTTTTACAACCTCAGTTGATCGTCTGGCTGCCATCAACCGGATTGCCAACGTGAACTTGATTTACGCTGGTGCTAAGTTGTCACTTCAAGGTAGTGGCGACAACGCAACAGTAACGACGCAAAATGCTGCCGGGACGAATCAGACGTTTAATCTGAATCCAGCTAAACCGGCACGTTTAACGCCAGCGCAACAGGCTGAAGTGAAATACACAACTATTGGTGGCTCAGGTTCTGGCGCTGGGCAGCAAGGAATTACCTCAGGAACAGGTATTGATCAGATTGCCAAAGATAATGACGCCGCCATTAAGGCAGCTGCGGCAGCTAAGGCGAAAGCAGAAGCTGAAAAAGCAGCGGCCGAAAAAGCCAAAGTAGAAGCTGAAGCCAAATTGACGGCTTTGCTCAATACTGAGAATGCTCAAACATTGACCGATCTTCAAGCCAAGCGGACAGCTGCCCAAGCTGCTGTTGACGCAGCCAAAACCAAGGTTGATGCGGCCCAAGCAAAATTGCCAGCAGCCCAAACTGCAGTGGCCCAAGCGCAAGCCGCTTTTGACACCGCCAATGCAGCTGTGAATGCTAAGCAGGCTGCTGTTGATCAAGCATCTGCGCAGGTTAAAACACTTTCTGCTCAGATGACAGATTTACAGAATCAACTGAACACGTTGACCGAGCAAACCAAAGATAATCCGGACTCACAAGCAACGATTACGACTGTTAAAGCTCAGCTAGCAGTTGCACAAGGCAAGCTGACTAGTTATGAAGGCCAATTAGCTGATGCAACAGCTGCCTTGGCAGAAGCCAAACAGGCTGCAAACCAAGCGGTTCAAAATCTAAACACGGCTAATCAGGCACTGATCAGCGTTGACAATGAAGCCAAGGCGGCCCAAAACGATTTTGCACAGGCACAAACGACCTTAAAGGCACTTCCGACATCAGTTGCCAGCCAAAATAGTCAAGCCGCGCAAGCAGTCAAAGCACAACTCGCTGATCTGAATACGAAGATCAACCAGCTTGATCAAAAGATTAAGACTTTAGATACCCAGATAGCTACATGGCAGGATCAGTTGACCACAGCCCAAACCAATGTGGAAGCAGCCAAGACCAATATAACAACTGCTGAAACACAAGCATCCAAGGTTGATACGACAGACCATCAACAGACATTGCCAGCAGTTCAGCAAACAGTTGCTGATGCAGAAAAGACAATTCCAACAATCCATGTTCCACAGGATACCGAAAAGCAGGTTACGATTAACAAAGATGAAAATGGTCAGGTCCTAACCGATCTTACTGGTTACAAGTTGCTCACGGCTGGTACCCCAGTTAAAACGGTAGAAACATTGGCTAATGGTGATACCATTACGACTTATACTACGACCAATATCTATCACAAGATTGCGCATCAAGTTGTCAATAAAACCGTGAACGTGGATGAAGCCGGCAATGTTTTGACCAGCACAGACGGTTACACAAAGGTCTCCAGTTCGGATAAATCCGTTGACACCACTGATCCTAAGACCGGTGACATCATAACCACAGTCACGACAACGGTTGTCTGGAAGAAGACTGAGACGCCGACTCATGTGACTGTCAATAAGACTTTGAACGTGGATGAAGCCGGTAACGTTTTGACGAGTACGGACGGTTACACGCAGGTATCCAGTTCCAAGAAATCTGTTGATACCACCGATCCTACGACCGGCAATATAACCACCACCATTACGACAACGGTTGTCTGGAAGAAGACTGAGACACCGACGCACGTCACTGTTAATAAGACAGTTAATGTGGATGAGTCAGGTAACGTTTTAACGAGTACGGACGGTTACACGCAGGTATCCAGTTCCAAGAAATCTGTTGATACCACCGATCCTACGACCGGCAATATAACCACGACCATTACGACAACCGTTGTTTGGAAGAAGAACGAGACCCCAGCGTCAACACACACGTACGATCTTAAGACAGTTAATGAGGACAAATCGGGTCATGTTTTAACAAATACAGACGGCTATTCAATTGTATCCAGCTCTAAAGAGTCGGTTGATGCAACGGATCCTAAGACCGGTAACATTACCACAACTGTTACCACAACCGTTGTTTGGGAAAAGACGGCTCAGCGTTTGATCAAGAACCAAACCGTGAACCTGGATGAGTCAGGGAAGGTTTTGACCAACACGAATGGTTACAATCAGGACTCCAGTTCTGTCAAGACAACGGATGTCACGGACCCTGCAACTGGAGATGTGACGACCACCTTCACGACCACGATTATCTGGAAGAAGGATACGACAGGTAACAATGTCATTAACAAGACGATTAATGTTGATGAAAATAACAAAGTGTTGACTTCGACAGATGGCTATTACTTCCTAGGAAGTGGGACAACATGGCTTTCTAGTGGGGGCACCACGACTGTAACAGTCACAAACAAGTATCACAAAACGCAAGCCACGACCGTTTATAAAGAAGTTGATCTGGACGAGGGCGGTTATCCGTTGACAGACAAGACTGGTTATATCAAGGTTTCGTCTACGCCAACTTCTACGACGGCCCTCGCAGGCAACTGGGACACCGTTACCACGGTCACGACAACCAATATTTGGCGCAACGTTGAGGCTGCCGGAACCATCATCGGCGCCATCAAGAGTGTCAACGATGCGACAACGAAACTCATAGAAAAACAGATTCAGACAAATGATCAGAAGGTCTCCATTGAACAAGCTGAAGCATACACTGACGCCGATTTGACGCTAGCAGTTGCCAAGAAGTTCAATGTGCTGGTTAATGGCGAGCAAGCAAGAACTGGTCGTACACAGACTGTGCTCACATCTGATCCAAAAGCCTACAAGATGGAAGCGCCGCGCGCGGTCGAAGTTATGTATAAATTCAGCCACACCCGTCCGGTCAATCCACCAGCAACTGGCTCGCAAGATGTCACCTACCAAAAGGGCGAAGTCTACATGAATCGCAGCACTGAAAACATCTCGACTTCTTCGCTCTGGAAAAAGGATGTTGACGGCAGTGCTGATAAACTCAGCACGCTGATTGCCAATGCGATGTTCCAACAGTACATTGTTGATGAACGCCCAGAAAACAATCACGGCGTAACAGGCGGTCACTACGAAAACATCATTAACTCTGGTTTCAAGAATATTGTTATCGGAGTTTATGTCGTTGATCAGGGTGACTACTACGCAGCGTCAACCGCCGTTGCTACAGGTAATGATGGGACTTACAACGGCAATTAATGTTTGCCTAAAATGATCTTCAACCACGCTGGTGCTGCGGAATCTCTTTCGCACGCGGGTTCGATTCCTGCGGTGGTTCTAAAGTATCAAACATCTGGATGGATAATCTTAGGATTCTTTCTCCAAAAAACAGGATTGGAATTTACTGGTGACTAACTCAGGGCAAGTCGTTGTCATCGACTTTGGTGAAGCTCGGATTGGCCCGAAGTTGTTGGACTTTGCGGCGTTGTTTCAAGGTTTTATGCCGAAAAATAAACAGGATCTGACGGCATATTTGAATGAATTCTTGGCTTTATCTGGGATTCAAATTACTGACCGCCATCTTTTTCTGATGACGGTTCAGCTTTGGTTGGTGAAGGGGTTGTTGATTGTCATCAATGAGCAAGCTAGTCTTGCAGGCGTTTTTCAAAATGCAATCGAACTTGTTTCATCACTGGTATGATCAAATGAATGGTTAATTCACTCGCGCACAATTGATTTTTCCACCTGAAAGTGTCACACTAAAAGTAAGTAACAAGAAAGGTGACGATACAATGGCAACGATCAAATTATCGCAGGCTTTTGTTGATTTGATGAAGAAGAAGCATCTTGATCAGAAGACGTTGTTGCTGATTACAGATGATGGTGGCGGGCGGTATTCGTTGCAAGGCGGCGCCTGCAGTATCGGGACGAAGTTTACGTTGATTGTGCTTGATCAACCGGATTCGGACTATCAGGTGAAATTGGAAAATGATGCGGGTCTGGATCTATACACGTCTGACTATGACATGATTTTCTTTGCCAGCGGTTTAGCGATGGATTTTCAAAATGGAGCGATCAGCATTAAGGATGATGCTCACGCTTATTTGGATGGCAGTGTTCGAATTGCCAATGGTGCAGATGTGTTGGCAGCCTTCAAAAAGGGAATCATGGTTAGCGGCGCAACTTGTTAGCAAAATTGGTGCTGTGATGATTTAGCGCATTAGTGAAAATGAAATGGGTACACTTTTTGTGTTGCTGATGAGGCAAATTAATTGACGATGGTTTTGTCGTTTGCTAAGCTACAGCTAATAAAATTTGAAACAGAACGGAGGCATTTTCCAATGCGGATCAATGGACGCTTTACCCTATCAAATTTGAACGCAGGGACTGCGTTGGCAATCATTTTTTTGGTTGCGGTTCGCGGGGATGCTTCTGGTCGTTAATCATGTGTATGTTTTATTTGCGTTGATTAAAGGCGGCTGCGAAGCCGTCTTTTTGTGTGGCCGCGAGCAAGTGTGTTTTGAAGCTGTCGCGTAGGTGCATGATGTTGCCAAAAGCGCAGTCCCACCAGTTAGCGATTGGCCAGACCAATCGCTTGAAGGGGACTTAAAGCATGCAAACTATTCTACGAATCACTTCTATCCGATATCGCTGGTTGCTTGGCTTACTGACACTACGAGTGCTGATTGATGGTTTTAACGTTTTAATTTCGATGCTGATACAGCTTGGTTTGACCGTTGCACTTTCAGGACAGGTCAACTTGCTTGTGGCCATTTTTGCTGGGATGTTAGCGGCAGCGGTTGTCTACACTGGGATTTATTTTTTGTCAGGCGTTGTCACAGAACGTCTCAAACGACGAGTCAGTGGTGACATTGCGACTGCTTTGATGGCTAACTTTTTGCAAGACGACGCGACACAGGCCCCCGATAATGGAACTGCTACTAATCTGATCGTAACGGACACGCAGCATATCATGCAATTTTTGGATGCAGGGGTTTTGCCACTGGTCGATTTTGGGATCACGGTTTTTCTTGGCGTCATTTATGTCGTGACGCAGTCTTGGCAGTTGGCATTGATGTTTGTAGCATTCGGCGGTTTATTTGCCGGTGTTTCGCGGGGCTTGTTTCGTCAACAAAATCAAGCGCAAACGACTTTTATTCAAATTGATGACAAGCACAAAGCGTTTTTCAATGATTTTTTGGCAAATGTCGCTGTGGTTCGCAATCTGAATGTGTTTGCTTACAGTCGTCAGCGACACGCTCATTATTTTCAGCAAGCGGCGCCAAGCATGAGGCAAATGGCAACGGCCTCTGGCGCGCTTGCCGGTATTTTCAATGGTGGCGTCTATTTGGCTGAGGTCTTAACGTTGATGGTGGGTTTTGCCATGTTAACCGTCACTGGCAGCTCAGTTGCCGGTCTGTTAGGTGCCTGGAATGCTGGCGTGGGTTCAATCCTATGGCCATTTTTGGGATTAGCGCCGACGATTGGTTTCTTGGCTCAGCAACGAACCTCTATTGATCGCGTATTGCCACGACTGACACAGCAGGTAATGCCGGTATTTTCGCCTATGAAGAGGGACTATCAGCCGGATACGATCAAAATTCGCGGCACAAAGGTGAGTTTCCATTATCCGCAAACGAATCGGGAGATTTTGCAACATTTGGATTTTCAAATTCATAATCAAGGTATCACCTTTTTGATCGGCGCAAATGGTGCTGGGAAAACCACCTTACTGAAGCTGATTCTCAACGAATTGCAGCCAACGACCGGCAAAATCGAGATTCAGGGTGTGCCTGCTAAAATCAAGTCAGCATCGTTGTTTGCGTTTGTGCCGCAGCGGAGTGTGATGTTTACGGCATCCGTGACGGCTAATTTGCTATTGGCTTCTCAGGCTGATCCGACAAAGTTGCCAGCATTATTACAGCAACTGCAACTTGATCGGTATGCTGCCGATCTTGACCAGACGTTACAACCTAATCAATTGTCTCCGGGTGAACAGCGCCGATTAGGAATTATTCGCGGTATTGCCGCAGATCGTCCATTTATTGTTTTGGATGAACCATTTTCGGACATTGATGCGGTTAATCAACAGGCAGTCATGCAACTGCTGCGGCAGGAAGCTAAGAAGCGCGGGGTTGTGATCATTACGCACACGTTTGATTTTGTGACTGCGGCCGATCAGGTGTTGAAGGTGGGTGATCACCATGATAACTGATTTGAAAAAAGTTTGGCGGCTTGTTGACAGTCCACTTGTCTCGATTTTATGGTTGCTGGCCTTGGGGTGTGCTGGTCTTGAGTTATCACTGGCACAAGTGATTCAAAGTGTGATGCAACATGCTGCTTTTACAGTCAGCATGATCACGTTAGCTGCAGCTACAGCTTTGGCGATAGGGTTAGGTCGCTCTGTGATGGCAAAGCTGCAAACGCGCGGTCAGTATCAATTGATTCAAAGAATTCAAACGCAATTGATGGCAGCTTTGATGAATGGGCCGATTGCAACTGACAATCAAGCTAGCGGGCGGCGGGTCAACGGGTTCACCACGGATGCGCAGACTGCTGCGCCGTTGTTGATGCGCTCCATGACGGCTTTGGTGGTTGGTGGTTTTTCCTTTTTAGCTGCTGGAACATTTGGTCTATTCAGCTCTTGGCAACTAACGATATTGATCATCAGTCTGTGTGCAACGGCACTTTTGATTCCGAAGATGATGTCCGGTCGCTTGCAAACAGTGCAAAATCAGCGACAGATTGAGAATAGTCAGATGCAGGAAAGCCTCTTGCAAATTTTGAACGGCCGCGAATTGTTAAAAAGCTATCAAAAAGAACAGTTTGGTATGCAACTATTCAGCGGCGCCTATCAGAGGTTTTCTCAGGCACAGTATCAGACGGGGATGCAACAAGTCAAAACAGTTGTGATGGGATTTTCGTTGGGGCTCGTTTTTGACATTGCGATTTTAGGCATTGAGCTGCTATTTGTTGGCTTCAAGGTCATCACCATTGGTCAATTTGCTGCATTTTCCATGTTGACACCGAGTTTTACTTGGTTGTTTTACAGTATGCCAAGTCAGTATGCTGAATTGACGCGCAACTTGGTGTCTGCCAAACGGTTGTTGCCGTTGATCCAATCGCTGCATAAAGAGGAGTTGGCAGGTGGACAGTCGCGACAAAAACCAGCTAAATTTGTTCTTCGCAATGTCACTTACACGTATCCTGATGCTACGCAACCGACTTTGAACCAGCTACAGTTAAAGCTCGACATGGCTGCACACGCGAAAATGTTGATAACTGGTCCAAGTGGTGGCGGCAAATCAACTTTGCTTCGCCTCATGCTAGGTTTATTGGTGCCACAAGCTGGAACGATTCAGTTTGAAGATACAGACAAGCGCAATCTGGCGGCATCAGCAAACAGCATGAGCTTTGTCCCGCAGGTTGTTGCATTATTTGAGGACACATTGGCCAATAATGTCACGCTTGGCCGGCAGGTATTGGATCAGCAACTGACACTTGTCCTACACCAAGTTGGGCTAACCGATTTTGTTGCGCGTCTCCCGCAAGGACTGGCCACGCCTGTGCATGGCCAAGATGGTGTCAATGTGTCGGCTGGGGAATTGCAAAAAATTGGGATTGCCCGCGCTTTGCTGGATCAGCGGCCGATGTTGCTTTTGGATGAACCGTTCGCAAATCTTGATGCGGCCTCGGCACAGACACTTGGCCTCCTCTTGCGGCAGCTGCCGGTGGCGATGATTGTCATTTCACATCGACATGATATTAGCCGTTTTTGGGATCATGCAGTCGTGTTGAAGGACGGCCAACTCCATGTGGCGGGCGAAATGTTACCGGGTGATTATTCTCGAAAGATTTAGTTGGCAGGGGTGATAGTCTCACGTATAGTTAAGGCGTCATACTTTTAAATGACACACGGGCTTTTGCAGTTGGCATTTGTCCGCAAACGATAAGGGGGAGACACATATGTTCAACTGGTTGATTTTAGGCCACATTATTTTTGGACTCGTTGCTTTTGCTGGTTCATTGTTGCTGGCGCTAGGTTTCCGCACCTCTTTCCATAGCTTGACAGCCGTTCAAAAATGGGGCATTGGTTTGTCGATCGGCGGCTTGTTCGCCACGATGGCCTTCGTGATGTTTACGGCCGCTAATTTGATGCCGGCAATTTTGTTCACACTTGCAGGAATTGGCTTGTTAGCAGTTTTGATGCGCAAATCAGCGCACGCATAGGCGTCAAGTCAGATGGTATTTTTGGTTCAGTTTAGCTGGTTGCGGCAACACGCTGTGATCAGCTTTTTTGTTGCCGGTCAGGAGTAGACAAGCGCATTTCTGTGGAAGGAAAATCCCAGTAATCGTGGTCTCACCTCCAAGTGTCGATTTATTGACTTTAACAACATTACATGCTTTAATGGTTTAAATAATTAAACGAAAGGGTGAAGAAATGTCAAGCCTAAAACAGTTGCAAAAAGAACTATCTGATGTTGGTGATTTTCTTGTCGCGCTGGGCGATGAAAAGCGTCAAGCGATTATCATCGCTTTGTTAGCGGATCAACCTTGTCAGGGAAAACGCGTAAGTGAACTGACGACGGCGACTGCGTTATCGCGGCCTGCGGTTTCACATCACCTGAAAATCTTAAAGCAGGCGGGATTAGTGGCATACCGGCGCGAGGGAACGCGGAATTATTATTATTTATCCCATGATACAAGCTCAATTAATCAGCTGAAACAAGTTTTGGATGATGTGACATCCGTGATTCAGGAGGCAGCAAAATGACAAAAGTACTTGTTGTGTTAACGAATACAACCCGTTATCAGCATACAGATGCACCAACCGGATTGTGGTTGGGAGAAGCAGCAGAATTTGTTGATGCGATGCAGCAAGCCAACATCGCGGTTGACTATGTGAGTCCGAAAGGCGGCTTTGTCCCCCTTGATCCACGAAGCATGAAATATACGAACCCAGCAATCATGAAAATATATGAAGATCACGATTTTCAAGAACGCGCTTTGACAGCATCATTACGGCCAGAGCAAGTCAATCCAGCTGAATATGACGCCATTTATTTCACTGGGGGCCATGGCGTTATGTGGGATTTTCCAGACAATCAGGCACTCCAAGCAATAGCGCTGGCAATTTATCAGCATCAAGGATACGTGACATCAGTTTGTCATGGCGTCGCTGGTTTGCTAAATATCAAAGACCAAGCTGGTCAGTATTTGATTGCTGGTAAGAAGATCACAGGTTTTACACATGCTGAAGAGATTTTAGCCGGTAAACAAAAAGTTGTTCCTTTTTTAAACAAAACGGTTGCAAATAAACACAATGCTCATTTTGTACAAAAAAGAGCATATAAGTCGTTTGCAGTTCAAGACGGTCAGCTAATTACCGGACAAAACCCATTTTCTGTCAAAGCACTGACTGATTTACTGGTACCGCAACTCAAACATTAGTTTTTTAATGCTGATTTTATGTTGCCTATAAGCACTGATACATCGAACTTTTGTTGCCAAATGATGACGATGATGCAATGCCAATGAGTCAATTTTTTAAATTTTCACATTGACGAACTATTTTTTTAAAAGTATGCTGTTGCTAATTTCTTCGGAAGGAGTCGCCGTGATGACAAAGTTTAACCAAGCCATGTCCATGTCAATGTGCTGCTGCTGTGAATCACACAGCAGTTCTATTTACATGGCTAGGGTTTGGTTTGGGTGACGGGATCACTTGACTTGAACGAAGGACAAAACTGGCGGTGTATCTAGAACTCTAGATGCATCGCCAGTTTTATTTTGTTTTGGGAGATGAATTTTTTATGCAGAAGAACCACTTGGTAACAGCACTTATCACCGGCTTGGCACTCGCCACCATTCTCGTCGCTTGCGGCAGTAAAAACACTTCGGCGTCGGGTTCAAGGCAGACTTTGAATTTGTCAGAAACAGATGATCCAACCACACTCGATGTGAATGATATGCGGAACTCGAACGAAAATGACATTTTGTCTGAGGTGCAAGAAGGGCTGACGACCATTGAATCGACGAATGGCAAGGATAAGGTGGTGCTGACCGGCGCCAAATCTTATACCAAGTCGGCCGATGGGTTGACCTATACATTCAAGTTGCGCGATGCAAAATGGTCAGACGGAAAAGCTGTGACTGCCCAGCAGTATGTTGATTCGTTTCAGCGTCTGCTGAAGAAAGAAAATGCTTTCGCGCAGGCTTCGAGCGCGTACTTTATCAAAGGTGCCGAAGCCTATAACACCGGCAAAGGCAGTGCGGCCGATTTAGGGGTGAAAGCCTTGGATGCGAAAACACTGCAAATCAGGCTGGCCTATGCTTATCCATCACTTTTGTCAGATATGGCGACCGTGATTTATTACCCAGTGCGCTTGGACAAGATTAACAAAGTCGGCAACAAAAAGTGGAAAACCGACGTGCAAGATCAAGTTTTCAATGGCCCGTTTAAATTGACGTCTTGGAAAAAGGACGACAAGATCACGCTCAAGAAAAATAAAACATACTGGAACGCTAAGAAAGTGAAGCTCCAGACCGTGAATTACACAACGGTGAAAAAACCATCAACGGTTCTTTCGCTCATGCAAAGTGGTCAGTTGGACGCACTATCTGCCTCAGGCAAGCTGATCAGCGATTTTAATCAACTCGCCAAAAGCAGCAAACTCGTCTCTCGAAAACAGAACGGTTCGACAACGAAAGTGTTGATCATGAATCAACACAACGGTGGAACCCAAGGACTTTTCAAAAATGTGAAGGTTCGTAAAGCTTTTTCCTTGTCGATTAATCGAACGAGCTATAACAAGGCAGTGAATGATGGTCGGGACAAGCCAACATACACGATGGTGCCGCAGTCGTTGGATGTGAGCGGGACCAATTATGGCGAGTACGTCGGCAATCCGTTGAAAACGGCACAGGCACAATACAACACGAAGGCGAAGCGACAAGCATTGTTGAAAGAAGGTTTACAAGAATTAGGGAAGTCGACTGATTTGACTAAACTGAACTTTGTTTATTTGACGCTTGGCAGTGATGATACGGCCACGTGGTTGAAGCAAACGATTCAGGAAAATCTTGGTGTCAAAGTGACCGTCAAAACAGCACCTGATACTGCCAGCTTTATCCAAATGCGAAATGACAATCAATACGATCTGCTGGCTAATGGCTGGTTAGCAACGGCTGATCCGAACGCCTACTTGAGCCTATGGAATTCTGGCAATGGATTCCAAAAATTCTTTGGTGGCTATAACAGCAAGACTTTTGATGATCTGGACGACCAATTAAACGGTAACCTCACGACGGCGCAACGATTAACGCTCTACAAGCAGCTTGAAAATCAGTTGGTTGCCAAGGACTTCGGTGTCGTACCATTGACCAACCCGCAATCGCGGATTTATATCAATAAGTCTGTCAAGAATCTCCAAACGACGGTCTTCGGCGGTACGTTTAATTACACTTACGCATCAAAAGAATGATGACTTTTTGATGCTGATTGATGTTGGCGGTTGGTGTCCATAGGGTTTTAAAGGAGATGTCAGTTTATGCGGCATGACGATGTCAAAAGGGGGCAATTAGCACCATGGTCAAATTGATTGTTCGACGATTTGTTGAATTGCTGATTGCTACTTTTTTAATTGCAACGGCCACATTCTTTATGGTCGCAGCAGTTCCGGGAGATGCGTTGAGTGCGCAAACCGACAAATTGCCAGCAGCTACCAGAGCACAGGTGTATCAAAATACGGGCTTAGATAAGCCAGTCTTGGAACGTTATGGTATCACGATGAACAACATGCTTCATGGTCAATTTGGTGAATCAATTTCTGATCCGTCAGTGACGATTAGCAGCTTGATTCGGGATCGCTTGCCCGCATCGGCTCGATTGGGCATTCAACAGATGCTGTTTGGCATTCCACTGGGGTTGTTACTAGGTATTTTAGCAGCCGTGTATAAAAATACATGGCTTGATCGGGCGGTCACCATTGTAGCGCTTTTTCTGATGTCAATCCCGAGCCTTGTGCTGGGATTGTTGTTGCAAAGCTACTTTGGAGGCAAACTTGGCTGGTTTCCAATCATTGGTTGGCCCAGCGGCGATCAAACTTGGTGGGGCGGCTGGATTTATACGATTTTGCCAACCATTGCTGGCGGCGTGACTTACATCGCAATCTATGCCCGCCTTTTAAAAAATTCGATGGTGGATGTTGCCTCTAGCGAATATGTCATGACGGCTCGGGCAAAAGGACTATCAGAATCGCAGATAGTGTTGCACCACATTGTCCGCAATGCTTCAATTCCCATCATCACTTCTTTGCCGGTGACCTTGGCATTCGGCATCACGGGTTCAATTTTCATCGAAAGCATTTTTGTGATCCCTGGTGTCGGCCAATACTTCGTTACCGCCTTAAACAACCGCGATGTGCCCATCATCATGGGCGAAACCGTCCTACTGGCCATCCTCTACATCGTCACGATGTTCATCACCGATATGCTATACACCTTGGCAGACCCACGCATTAAATTATATGACAGAGCGTGAGCCAGCCCGGTTAGAAACCGGAGTGTAAGAGGCCTCAAGCGTGATGGCCGTACTTTGGCCATTGCGCTTGAGGTCCTTACACGGAGGTTTCTGGGCTGGTGAACGCGTTTAAAGAAGAGCGTGAGCTGACCCGGTTAGAAACCGGAGTGTAAGAGGCCTTGGGCGTGATGGGCCGCACTTGGGCCATTGCGACCAAGGTCCTTACACGGAGGTTTCTGGGTCAACGAACGCGTTTAAACAAAGTGCCATTAAGGAGGCTAATCAACACATGGCCGCAAGTAATCAGGATTTTCAATTTTTCAAAAAAGCACCGACAGTTGGTAGTGAAGCTGCATCGGTTGGCTCTGACGCAACTTTTGATCAGTCAGGGGCAACGCCAGAAATCAATGTCCACGAGGGTGTGCCTAAAAGTGTTGGTTTCTGGGCCTCAGCGCGTCACAAGCTATTCAAAGATCGGTTAGCCATGTTCTGGACCGTGATTTTGATTTTAATTGTCATGGTTGCGCTTATTGGGCCAAAAATACAACACTATGATCCAAATCTAATCCGAGTTGACAGTCGGAATATTGGTCCGAGTGCTGCGCATTGGCTGGGGACCGATCGACTTGGACGAGATCTTTTTACCCGTCTATGCCTTGGGGTTCAAGTGTCCTTATTGGTCGCCATTTTAAGTACAATTTTGGCGATTGGATTCGGAACGATCTACGGCATGACTATGGCATTTTTTGGCGGCTGGGTGGATGAAGTGATGATGCGGATCATTGAAGTTTTCAATTCACTTCCGAGTTTATTGATTACGATGCTGCTGATGATCGTGCTAGGCGACGGCGTTTGGACGATGTTGTTTGCGCTGGCAGTGACTAGTTGGTCGAGTTCAGCACGGCAGGCGCGCGGTTTGGTGATGCAATTGCGCGGGTTGGATTACGTGACGGCCGCAGTGATGTTAGACACCCCGCTATGGCGGATTATGACACGACATCTCGTACCCAACATGATGAGCATTTTGATTTTGGACATCGGTCAAAGCATTCCACAGAATATTTTTGGTGAAGCAAGTCTAAGTTTCTTGGGAATGGGCATTCAGGCACCCAATACCAGCTTAGGGATTTTGATTTCAAATGGTCAGGATCAGATGTTGCAGCACCCCATGCAGCTTTATGTGCCGATTCTAGTGTTGGTTGCAATTGTTTTTGCTTTCAACATTGTCGGAGACGGCTTGCGGGATGCGCTTGACCCTAAATTCCAAAGCTAGGCTAATTTTAGCGCACATGACAGTAAGAGACGACTTTTGTCTCACCCAAAAGCTACTGGTATGTGCCTGAAATCAATGCGAAGAAAAGGAGGTTTTTTGAGTGATGCAGAAACATCATTGGCAAATTGTCGCAGGTGCGTTTGCTGGCCTTTTGTTGGTGACAACAGGCCTTGCACTGCGCCAGAACCATTTCCTGCTAGCCTTGTTGTGGGGGCTTCATCAAACCTTTTGGCTTCTTGCAGGTGTGACGGTGTTCTTGCTGGCTATGAGATTGATTTGGCATACTGAACGACCGCATGGCCATCTGACCGCACAGTTTATCAAACACTTACCGACAAATTTAGAGACGAGTGTGCTAACGGCGATCAATTTGTTTGGCGGCATTATCGTCGATCTATTTCTATATGAAAAGTAAGTGGTTAGCGGCATTGTTAAGTTCAAAATGCGATTGAAGGAAGTAAACATATGACGGACATCGTCACAGTTAAAAATTTAAAGGTCATTTTTAATGAAGGCAACGAACAAGTTTACGCCGTTAACGGCGTGGATTTAAGTTTGCATCAAGGCGAAACGTTAGCGTTGGTAGGCGAATCGGGATCAGGCAAGTCGGTGGCAACCCATGCTTTGCTGGGGTTGTTGGGCAAGGATGCTGTGGTGACTGCTGACGAGATGCTGTATGGCGAGACGGATTTATTGCAGACGAGTCGGCGTCAGTACACCCATCTGCGCGGGCAAGAGCTGGGGCTGATTTTTCAAGATCCACTTAGCGGTTTGAATCCGACGATGCGCATTGGCCGCCAGATTGGCGAAGGCTTGAAGGTGCATCACCATGTTCACGGTCACGCCTTGAAGCAGGCGGTGTTTGCGGCGATTGAAGATGTCGGATTAGCTGACCCAGCTTTGATTGCCCGCAAATATCCCCATGAACTTTCTGGCGGTCAGCGTCAACGCGCGATGATCGCCATGGCGCTGGTGATGCAGCCCAAAGTTCTGATTGCTGATGAACCGACCACTGCGTTGGACGTGACGTTGCAGGCACAAATTTTGGCGTTGATTAAAGCGCAAAAAGCCAAACATGATTTGAGTGTCATTTTCATCACCCATGACTTAGGCGTAGTCGCCAACATTGCGGATCGTGTGGCGATTATGTATGCGGGAAAAATTGTCGAAGTGGGGACAGCTAACGAGATTTTCTATCATCCCCAGCATCCCTATACTTGGGGATTGCTAGATGCCGTTCCTAGTTCAGATGATCAACGTGACCAATTGTTTACCTTGCCGGGAACGCCACCTGATTTGCATCAACCTATTAAGGGGGATGCTTTTGCTCCGCGCAATCCTTACGCAATGCCAATCGACTTTAAAAAAGAACCGCCGTTGTTTCAAGTATCGCCGACACATTTTGTACGTTCGTGGTTATTAGATCCGCGAACCCCACACTATCAGCCACCAGTCACTATTCAGAAACGTTGGGCGCGATTTGCTCAGTTGCATGCTGAACAGACAAACGATCCAGTAGTTGAAAGCCAGCAAGCGGGAGGTGTGCCAGTTTGACAGAACCGTTATTGACGATGAACGATCTAAGTGTCACTTTTTATAAAGGGCGGCAAGCAATCAAAGCCGTTGATCAAATTAACTTCACGATCAATGCCGGAACCACAGTCGGTTTGGTTGGCGAGTCTGGGTCAGGTAAGACAACAACTGGCCGCGCTATCGCTGGGATTGGTCCGATTTCCGGTGGTGATGTTCTTTTTGGCGGTCAGTCGATCCGTCATTTCTCACATGCGGCGCGCAAAGACTTTCGCCGTCAGGTCCAGATGGTGTTTCAAGATCCGTTCGAATCCTTGAATCCGCGGCAAAAAGTGGTCGATATCATTGCTGAAGGCATCGACAATTTTCATTTGGCCACCTCGAGGGAAGCAAGGCTGGCGCATGTTTTACGGCTGTTGACGCAGGTTGGTTTACCTGCAGACGCGATTAATCGTTTTCCCCATGAATTTTCTGGCGGACAACGGCAACGAATAGGCATTGCTCGAGCTTTGGCGGTACAGCCTAAGTTTTTAGTGCTTGATGAGCCGATTTCAGCGTTGGACGTGTCGATTCAGGCACAGATTGTCAATTTGTTGCGGCAAATTCAGCATGAACAACACTTAACCTATCTTTTTATTGCCCATGATCTATCGATGGTTCACTACATTAGTGATAAAATTGTGGTCATGTATCAAGGTCGCATCGTTGAGGTAGGCGATACAGATGCGATTTATCACCATCCGCTGCATCCTTACACGCAGACGCTGCTGTCATCGGTTCCGCAGGCTGATCCAATGCTTGAGCAGCAAAAACCGGTGTTGCACTTTGACCGGCAGGCGCTTGATCCGACTGCCTCACTGGTCGAAGCAGCACCGGCGCATTGGGTGTTAGCGCAATAAACGCGAGATGAAGGTGTTTAGCATGTTAAGTTATGTGATTGATGACGATTTTAAGTTGGCATTACCGCGTCCGCGGCTGGATTCAGCACCGCTCTTTGCAATTATCGATCAAGAACGCGATGATATTGGTCGATTTTTGCCTTGGGCGAATGGATTAAAAACAGAGGCCGAGGAAGCAGCGTTTTTGCGGAGCGTCAATGATCATTTTGGCCGTGAGGAGTCAGTGAACTTGGTTTTATGGTATCGGGATGAGCCGGTTGGGATGATCAGCTTCAATCATTTTCGCCCGAGTGATGAAAGTGGTGATATTGGTTACTGGCTTAAAAAATCAGTTCGTGGTCGCGGCCTAGTGCATCAGGCGGTGTTGGCGATGTGTCGGATCGGTTTTGAAGAGTATGGCGTCAATAAAGTCATCATTCGCGCCGCTGTTGACAATGCACCAAGCAATGCCGTCGCTCAAAAGGCCGGCTTTCATCACGATGGCACCCATCGCGCCGGGGAAAAACTGGCAGATGGTTTCCATGATGAAAATGAGTATTCCTTACTACGCAGTGAGTGGATAAAACCACAATAAAACAGTGTCCCGCTATCGTTAAAACGCGGTGGGACGCTGTTTTTTTGTGGTTGCTAGGCAGAGCACATTATTTAGTTTCAACCCACTTTTCAAGCAGGTAAACATTCACTGCTGAGATCAGTAACGTTGCGATGATAAAGACGACAATGCCAACGCCGATGCTTGAGGCGCCAGTCAAGGCATCATTGTCATAACCGCCAAAAGGCATTAAGATCAGGCGCTGAACTTGATCGAATATGGTCGAGGCAACGATGATGACTACCAGATAGATGCCCCATTGAACAAGTCGGATTCGAGTTTCAGGCAAGAAGGCCATAATGGTCACTGATAAGAGGTGAACGAGACTGATAAATGCCCAGATAAAGATCCCCAAGGCAATCAGGAGTACCACCATTTCGGCCAAGGTGGTGACGGGGCCACCTGTTGGTACATGCATCCCCCAACGCATCACCGCGAGAGCGAAAAGAACAATGCCTTCGATGGCAGCGTAAAATAGAAAAGAAAGGCAGGTTGCCAGCAGGTTCGCTGTATAAAGTTTTAAGTTGGTGGTTGGTACTGATCGATAGTAGTTATTAACCCAAACTCGTTCCTGCATGGTCGCCAATCTGACAAAGAACACGAAGCCGCCGAGAACAGCGTATCCGAAGAGAAAAGATAAGCTAAGATCAAGCGTGATTTTGGCTTCACCACTGAACATCCCTACTAAGAGAGATACAGCGGTCGCAACCAAAGTCACGATAAATGTTTTAAAGGCAGACAATGACCGTTGCCGTGTCAGTGTTCGCATGATCGTCCAAGTGTTAGTCACGTTGGTCACTTCCTTCATAGAAACTTTCATAATAGGCTTCAATACTCATACCGGTTTCTTCTCGCAGCTCTTCGGCATTTTTCTGTGCCACCACGTGCTTGTCTTTAATGATGACAACCTCATCCAACACATTGGCAACGTCGCCTACGTGATGATCCGAAATAATCACGGTTGCCGCTGCCGGTTTCCACGCAATCAAGTTACTGATGATCCGTTTGCGCGTCATGCTATCGATACCTTCAAAAGGTTCATCTAACAGATAAAGTTGGGTTTGACGGGCAAGAGTCAGCGCTGCGATCAGTTTTTTGCGGTTACCTTTTGACAGGGCCGCCAGCTTCTGGTGGGAATCAAGATCAAATGTTTTCAGGAAGTTAGCAAACTCGGCTTCAGAAAAATCAAGATACATGTCGGCATAATAAGTGGCAATTTGCTTGAGCGTTCGATTTGGGTTGACGCCATTTAACGATTCACTGAAGCTGCTTAGTTGTTTCCGTTCAACAATACTTTCTGATGAGCCAATTTGAATGGTGCCATGAAAAGTGGTCGCGACCCCGTTTAACAGTCGCATCAATGTGGTTTTGCCGGCACCGTTTGCACCTAATAAGCCGATGAAGTGACCTTGAACGAGGTCAAGATTCAAGTCGTCCAGAATCACTTTACGATTGCGTTTATAAGTCAATTGTTTGACTGTGATCATGTTAGTTGTCATGTTTTACCTCCTGCTCATCAACATAAGCGGCGAATGCGTCTTTCATTTCCTCATCACTTAAATTCAATTCTGATAGTTGGTGATAAAGGCGATCTAATTCTGTCGCAATGACGCGTTTTTTCATATCAATTAGCACTTTCATATCATTTGTGACGAAATTGCCGCGTCCCCGTTTTGTTTCAAGGACGCCTTCCTGAATGAGTTCAGTCAAGGCGCGCTGAACCGTGTTGACATTGACGGTTAGGTCTGCGGCAAGTTGCCGAACAGCCGGTAGTTGATCGCCTGATTTAAGTCGATCGGTGATGATTTCCTGATACAAGTATTGTTTGATCTGATAATAGATTGGGATCTTATCGTCAAATTCCACGGTGTGCCTCCTTACTAGTGTATTAGATTGCTAATACACTATACCAAGGATTTTGTGTTTTGGCAAGTTAATTCACTTAAATAGTTGATAGACGAAGCAAGAGCGTTTGTGGTTTTAATTTAGTGAGATCGTGTTAGAATGCAAAGCATGAAGCTTCAAATGAAGGCGAGGGCTTATGCTCATGAAAAAATGGATCAAAGTCATACTGGCAGTGGTCATCGTACTCATCATTAGTGGCGGTGCGTGGTTTTGGATGAATCGCGGGTCGGCACCGTCCACTGCGCGAGCAGCAGGTACGTACCAAACGCCAACATTGTTTGTTCATGGTTTTGGTGGTGGCTATGGATCGGAAAAAGATATGATTGCTGATCTCAGCAAACATCCCGGGTATCAGCAAGTATTACGCTATACCGTCACCAACACTGGGCAATTGTCCGTGAGCGGTTCTTGGTCTGCCAGTGTGAAACACCCACTGATTGCCGTTGTCTTCAGCAGCGGCCGACCAGATGCGCCAACCTTAGGTAAAATTCTCAAACAACTGAAGAAACGTTATGGTATCAAGAACTTCAACGCTGTCGGGCACTCGGCCGGTTCAGCTGCTTGGGCAAACTGGGCAGTGACGGCAGATAAGCAGGGGATGCCGCAATTGCGGCGACTAATCACAATTGCCGGGCCGTTTAACGGTTTTCCCGGTATGCCGGGAATGAACGGCGGACAGCATATTACCCTTGCTAAAGATGGGCGGCCTAACGTTATGTCGGATCGGTACAAACCGTTGTATGACAATCGCAGGTATTTTCCCAAAACTGCCGCCGTTTTGAATCTGTTTGGTAACCTAGGCAAGGGCACAGATGGCCGAGTGCCAGTCAATTCAGCACGTTCCTTGCGGTATGTTGTTGCCGGGCGGGCGAAAAGTTATACTGAGCGCGAGATTACCAATAGCAAGGCGCAGCATAGCCAGCTACATGAGCACAACCCATTGGTGAATCGGTATCTGTATGAATTTCTGAATAATGGGAAAATTACGAACCGATTTAATTGAATGAGACATTAAAAGGCCTTCGACAACTTGCTACCTGTCGAAGGCCTTTCGTGTTTTAGTCATGATGTCATTTTGTTAGAGATTGTATTGATGGAGTAGCTGTTGGAAGCTGGGACTTTTTTGGAGAAAAGCCATTTCGGGATCGGCGGTGAAGATTTGTAGGAGTTGCCGCCGAGCTTCAGCAGGTGCGGTCGTTTTCTTGGGCTTGACGAGTGTGAGATGCTGCAGGATCGCTGGTTGTGGCTGGTCAATGATATTAGCCAATAATTCTTTAAGGATTGTGACGGCTTGACCAGGATCATCACTTGCTTCTGCAATTTTTAGTTGCGATTCAAATGTAAACGGATTGGTGATAGGTATCAAGTTGTCTATTTTTTGGCTCATGTCAGCATAGCGTTTCGCCGTTTCAAGTTGGTGATCAGCTATTCCAACTTTGGTAAGCACATTCAGGACAAGCGAAACAGCGCTCAAACCGGTGCTAAGCAACTTTTCACCGCTGATATACGCTTCCTTGAGTTGACCGCGTTGTAATTGCAGCTTTGGCCTCATAGCGTTATAAGCCACCACTTCAGTTGGTAACATCTTCAGTTGATTCTCGGCATCATCAAAATCTTTTTCCTTGAGGTACAGGTAGAAGAGACTTTGGGCCGCTGCTTGTGCCTGTGGCAGATCAGTGCTTTTTTCCGCAGTTTGATAAATGGCAACAATTTGTTGATACACAGCAGGCCAAGCTGTCTCAGGTATTTGGTCTTTCAAGGTTTGTAAAAAAGCTGCGTTCATCAAGTGCATCATGGTCACTGACGGGTAATGTGCAATCTGCGCTTCGGCGAGATCAACGGCCGCTTGCCATCCGGCATCTTTGGCAGTCGTCATCAGTTTTTCGTATAGGTGGCGACTCTCTTCTGGATCCATCGTGACACTGAAAGTAAGCAGGGTATTAACATCCGTGCCTAAAATGCGAGCCAACGCTGGCGGCAAGGTAATGTCAGGATATGACACCCCTTTTTCCCATTTACTAACAGCTGGGGCCGAAACGCCAATTTTATTGGCGAGTTCCTCTTGCGTGAGTCCTAAAGCTAGGCGCCGTTCGCGAATCACTTGATCAATATGCATGATCGTTCCCCCCTTCCTTATTCACCTTCATTATCGTTGCCAAGGTGAAGGAAAACAATCGCGCTGTTTTCAAGTTTGGCACAGAAAAATTAACTGTTGGTTAAGTTAGTTGAATTGCGTTACCAAACCTGGGTTACTGCCATTATCAGAAGCATGATCCCAAGAATTGGCCGCAAGATAGCTGTCAGCAGGCGCGGATCGAAGCGATTGAGAATACGCGGGGTAATCGCGGCACCAACCAGCGAGCCTAACATCAATAAGCCGCCGACCTGCCAAGCAATCGTGCCTTGGGTGGCGTGCAAAAGGCAGCCGATGACTGACAAAGCAACTAAAGCGTACGAAGAAGTCGCTGCCGCATGAGGCATGTCGAGCCCCATTAACATGAGACCGGCCATGATCGGGCCGCCACCGCTTAATCCAGCAACACCAACCATGAGGCCACTAATTGCGCCGAGGACATAGGCGAACCACGCAGGTTGGGTGGCTTTTTTGACTTTGCGCGCGAACGATTGACGTAACATTTGGACACCGAGCACCACAAAAATGACCGCGATCGCCCATGAATAGACGACTTCGGGAATATGTGGCGCTGCAAGACTGCCAATAATCGTGGCGGGCACGGCGGTCATCAGGATTTCGTTACCCGCGTGAAAACGCATATTTCCTGTACGATAATGGCTGTAACACCCAACCGCCAAGGCCGGAATGGCGGTAAATAGCGATGTTGCCGCAGCGGTGCCGGGTGACAGATGCGCGACGCCGGTCATGATGCCAAGGTAAAAAGCACCGCCACCGCCGCCCATTGTCATAATAAATGCCCCGACCAAAAAGCCGAGGAAAAGCAAGATGATTGTCATGTATGATTCCTCCGTTAACTAATGCTTCTATCGTATCGCATTTATGGATGGAAAGATTGTTAAAATGGCTGCTATTTCAGGCCGCTTTCATAAGCCCTTTTAAAATTTGACGTTGTTACTGAAAATATTGCGTCTTATGATAGAAACCGAAGGGGATTGATCATGGCGAGGACAACGATTGAAGTAAAAGAAACTAATGCTCGGCACGCATTGCTTGTGATCAGCATTGTAGCGCTCATGTCATTTTTGGGGGTGTTAACCGAAACTTCAATGAATGTCACTTTTCCAACTTTGATGCATGATTTTAATGTGTCTTTGACGACCGTCCAGTGGGTGACTTCGGGCTATCTTTTGGCCGCGGCGCTAATCATGCTGAGTTCTGCTTACATGAAAAGAAGATTTACCAACCGACAGCTGTTTGTGACGGCAGCATTGCTGTTCATTATTGGCGACTTGATGTGCGCAATGGCACCAGTGTTCTGGGTGTTGCTTGCGGGCCGGCTGGTTCAAGCAGGTTGTGTCGGTTTGTGTAGTCCTCTGATGGTCAATATTATTTTGGATACGGTACCGACAAGTAAACTTGGTACCTACATGGGCGTTGCGAACCTCATTATTCTGATTGGACCGGCGCTTGGACCAACCTTTGGCGGTGCCGTGGCAAACTTCTTTGATTGGCGAATGATTTTCTGGAGCACCTTGCCGTTTGCAATTTTGTTACTTGTGCTGGGACAGGGAAGAATCAAACAATACACGCCAACTTCAGATTTTGCTTTTGATTGGCTGCGTTTTACGGCTCTCGGTGTGGCCTTGATCAGTTTGACCGTTGCATTGAATGGTGTCAGTGATCGGAAATGGTTAACTGCGTGTGTGGGTTTATTGATCGTGGTTACAGCCATGACAGTTTTCGTTTGGTTGTCAAATCATCACGCCAAAACTTTGTTTAAGTTGGATGTTTTCCACGATCCAGGGTTCTTATACAGTTTTCTGCCATATATTCTCTTGCAGTTTTCGAATGTTGGGATTAATTTTTTGCTGCCGAACTATGTGCAAACTGTTGACGGGGCAAGTGCTTTTATTGGCGGATTAATTCTCTTGCCTGGCAGTGTCTTCAATGGACTAGGTCAGCCGGTTTACGGTTGGATGTTAGACCATTTTGGTGGACGGTTGCCGTTATTTCTTGGCAACACGCTATTTACGCTCGGCGTGCTCGGCTTTACGATTTTTGGCCGCCACATCAGCGTACTTTGGGTCACGATCTTGTATCTGATTTTTGCCATCGGCCGTTCCATGGCTTTTGGCAACAGTACAGCATATGGCTTGAAAGTCATCCAACCTGATGATCAAAGCGACGCGAATGCCTTATATAGCACAGGGCAGCAAGTGACAGGTTCAATGGGGACTACCGTTTTAGCTGGCATGATGACGGCTGTTACTGTCCCAGGCTTGTCTCACGCCCAAAATGTTGGGATTGGCAGTCAGCTGGCTTTTGGCCTGCTACTAGCGATTGGCATCTTAAACTTCTGGTTGTATGCTCGTCTGTTCAAGCTGACAAGTACAAAAAAGGTTGAATAAGGTAAGGCATTTCTGGTTTATGATCTAAAAAACCGCCTGTACTGAATCAGATCAGTGCAGGCGGTTTTTTTAATCTATCAGCTGACGTCAACTTTCATCTGGTAAAAAGCCGTGTTCGACAATCAATAACTGGCGTGCCATCGTCTCAACCACGGACTGCAGATCTTCAAACTTGCGATAATGGCCACTGGCAATGAGTCTGGTGGTGACCGCTGTTTGTTGGGCGATTAAGGCAGAAACGACACCGAAAACGTCATCGACTGACAGGCCCTCACGACGAGGCAGCTGTTCAATTTTCTCGCGGAAAATGCGATCGGCTTCAGCGGATATGGCAGTTGTTTCTTGCTGCACTTGTTGTCGCAACGGTTCGGGAAAATGCGGTAAATCAGCATAGGCTTGCATCATCAAGCGGTATTCAGCCGGGAATTTGAATTGCAGTTTCAACTCATACTTAACTGCAGTGGTCATCATGGCAGCCAAGCCAGGGGCATTCTGCCACTTTTTGGGGTCCATGTGATCATAAATCCGATGATAGGCATATTTGAAAGCGTCAAGATACAGCGCTTGTTTATTGCCAAAATAATGGAAGAGCAAGCCCTTAGATACTTGTGCTTGGTTGGCAATCTGATCGGTTTTGCTCTTGATGAAGCCTTGCTGGCCGAAAATTTCCGTCGCTGTTTTGAGTATACGGGTGACTTTTTCGGGATCTGTCACAACATTTTTCATAAGCTCAGATCCTGACGACGATAACCGACAATACCAAGAATAAATAATACTATAGCGCTAACAACCATCACGATTAGCCATGTTTGATCAACGTTTTCAACCGGTACATTGGCAATCCAGCCAAAAGGTGTGAAGTTGCCTGCGTGTTTTGGCAAATCAAACAATCCCCGGAAAATTTGAACGATCAGACCGGCTCCCATATACAGCCAGAATAGACTGCTTAAGCGTGGCCACAGACCGACTAGAGCGATGCCAAGGGCGATAAACGATATCACAGCCGGAACGCTAGCCACGAATAGGCGACCGAGGTACTTAAGCGGCAACGGGTGACTGAGAACAGTGTTCCCAGTGAAGAACAAGGCCAGCAGCCCGGCAGAAAGGACGAACACGCCTGCCAGCAGACCAAAGCAATAGTAGCTGACACTGATCGTGGTTCGCGTTGGCTTTTCGGCATGAATGACGCTCAAGTAACCAAGGTTGTCATCGCGTTTGAGTCGGAATGCCACTTGGACGCCAGCAGTCACGGCTAATGCGACGAAAATGCCGAGATACATGCCTAAGAATGACAGGACCATGGTCTGATTGGCAGCGTTGATTTGGCCAACATCTAGTATTTTACGATAAAGCGGATTCGTTTTAAGAATGTCGCCAACGCCGCCGAGCACACTACCCATGACGCCGCCAAACACCACGGCGCCGATTAACCACCCAGCAAATAATCCGCGCTCAGTTCGCCACAGTAAGGCAGGGATCGAGCGAAGCCAGCCGGCAGCTTTGGCTCGGCCGGTGCGTTCAGCAATAATCCCGGCGCCCAGATCGCGGTTGCGGGCAATCATGGTGGCGCTGGCCGCAAGCAGAATGCTGACCAGCAAGGCCAAACCTAAAGCCCAGACGTTGTTATCAGTATAGAAGTTTGCTTTTTCGAACCAACCAATTGGTGATAACCACGTCAGATTTTGATGCTGGATATCGGTGACCAGCCGAACCAAATAAGCGGCAGTCAGCACCATGTAGCTCAACATATTGGCTGTACGTGTGTTATTGGTTAGTTGCGCGAATAGCAACGCAATGGTTCCGAATAGCAAGTTGGCGATCACCATCCCCAGTGAAAACAGGAAGTCACCGTACAAGTCAGTACCACCCATGTTGACAGCGGCCAACGAGACAAAATAGAGGATACCCATTATGGCACTGTCGATGAGAAGCTCAAGCGAAGCGGCGGTGATGGCAGCCGTTCGCCCAACATTGCGAGCGCGAACCATTTCGAGCAAGCCACTTTCTTCTTGACCGCGGGTGTTGCGAATCATCAGCGGCATAACCCATAAGGCCTGCAAAATAATCATGAAGACGACCATCACACCAGCAAACACAATCGCTGTGTTATACGTGTCCACCTTTGGCATCGCGCCAAACATTGCCGCCATGCCCGGCGCTCGCAGCATTTTGACAATCTCTTTAGAGCCCGAGGCCCCGCCTGCAAAGGCTGCTTCCAATTTGCCAGCACCACTGGCAATCATCATGATCAAAATGGCAAGCCAGATGAGTGAAAATTTTAGATTTTGTTTGAGGTTTGCCCGAAGCAGATAACCTGCGTTCCGATTACTGTGCCGCATGGGTCTCACCTTGCTTTCCATAATAACGCAGGAACAAATCTTCAAGCGTTGGCGGCGTTGATTGCATGTCGACCACGGTGTTGGCGGCCAGTGTGGTCATGATGGTGCCAAGCGCGTCTCGATCAGCGGTGAAAACCGCCTTGGTGTGCTTGGAATCGCGATAAGTGAGGTCGTGAACGCCAGCTTGCTTTGCCAAATCAGTCATTGGGGTAGCGGTGGTGACTTCAATTTTGATCCGCGATAGATGCCGTAATTGATCAAGATTGCCGCTCTCAATCACACTACCATCACGGATGATAACAATTGAATCACACATTCGCTCGACTTCGGACAAAATGTGGCTTGATAGCAGCACACTTTTACCGGCTCTTTTCAGTTTTAAAACTTCTTGCTGGAAAGTCTGCTCATTCAATGGATCAAGCCCAGAAGTGGGTTCATCAAAAATATACAGATCGGCATCTTGCGACAACGCAGCAATTAACGCTACTTTTTGACGATTGCCTTTTGAATAGGTGCGAGCTTTTTTCTTCGGATCAAATTCAAAGGCCTTGATTAGTTCATCGGTCTTTTGATTATGCTGGCGGCCATTTAAACGTAGCAAGAGATCAATAATTTCGCCGCCAGAAAGATTTGGCCATAAATAAACATCCCCAGGAATATAGGCGATGCGTGGATGAATCGCCGCATCATCCCGCCAGGCATCTTTGCCGAAGACGGTCACTGAGCCGCCACTCTTTTTTAATAAGCCTAAAATAACTCGAATGGTCGTGGATTTGCCGGCCCCATTAGGTCCTAGAAAACCCAGAACCTGACCGGGTGCCAACGTGAAACTGACATCTTTTAATGCGGCAAACTTGCCAAAGTTTTTTTGAAGATGGTCAAGTTCGATAATAGCTGTTGTCATTTTTATCGTCCTCCTTAAGGTCAAACTTGAAACACGTTTTAATATGTCGGTGTCTGATCAACCTTTTCGCCTGCAGTATAGTCGCGGTTGACTGGCTAGTCAACGAATTGTTGACTCGTCAGTCAATAATTCTTATACGATGATTGAGAAGAGGAGACGACTTGAGATATGGCCCAAGCTTAACGTTTGTTGACAGCAAAAAACCGAACCCTGTTTGACGTTAAACAGAACTCGGTGCGGCATGTTTTTATAGGTTGGGGGTGAGACTAACCTCAGCTTTCCGGGAAAAAGCCTTGGTGTTTTAAGACTTTGAAGAGATCGCCGCGTTTTGCCGGCGTGGTGCTGGCAGCGCCAATCGCAAGATCGGTATAGCTTTCTTCGCGCGGATCGCCGCGGCGAGTGGCGTAGTAGTGGCTAACAGTGCGGTCAAAGTCAGTCATGGCTGTTGGTGAAGGGACAGGTTCATCATAGTGGTCGGTGAAAGCAACCAATTGCTGTGGCATCCGTGGCTTTTCGTCTGGATCATCGTCGGGAAAACCAATCGCCAGACCAAGTAGTGGAAAGGTGTACTTAGGTAGATACAAAAGCTCAATCATGGCCTGCGCATCATTTTGAATACTGCCAAGGGTTACCGTTCCGAGGCCAAGACTCTCGGAAGCGACAACCATATTTTGTAAGGCAAGTGTAGCATCGGCACTCGCCTGCAGAAACTTATCCATTCGGCCAAGACGATCCAGTGATTGACCAGCAGCTGCTGTCAGTTTCGCAACGCGATTGAGGTCTGCGATGAAAATGAACAGTTCACCATTGCCGTTCAAATAGGTCTGCGTGCTGATTTTAGCAATTTGTGCACGAATTTCAGGATTGATAATGTGAATAACCGAAAACAGCTGCAAGTACATTGAACTCGCTGTATGTTGTGCCACATCCAGTAATGTTCGAATGGTGGCGCTGCTTAAATGCTGCGGCTTGAACTGGCGGATGGAACGATGGTGCAGTTGGTGACGAAGGGTGTCATTGAGATCCAAGTAGTGGTCACTCCTTTGGGTTGATTGGGATTAAGGTTATTTTACATTAAAAAACGAGGCAACTTGCCTCGTCACGAAATTAATCACGGCATCTTATCTATCTGGGTCATGCCTACGCTCTCGGCGAATGAACCACCAAGAAACTAGTCCTATCAAAATTGCAAAAATTGCCAGACCAACCCAGAGCAACCACTGCCAAGCACCTAAATGAATTTTTGCCGTCATAATTTTGCGGGTGAATGGTAAATGGACGAGCAGACCCAGTAGTAAATAACCCATCGAATAAAAGTAAAGGAACAACTTGATTCCAGTGGGGCGAGAGAAGAACGGTAGCAACGCACCAACAATCAAGCCACTGACAATTAGAATGAACGAAATTTGCGGTGAAATTGTGAGTTGCCAACTTGTTTTAAAAAAGAAAAGCAATCCCACTGTGCCAGCAAAAATGGCACCACCACCAATGAAAAAGCCTACTTTTTGAGTGCGTGATGGTGTGGTGAATGCGTTACTGCCGACTATCCAGAGAAGGCTCCATGTCGCTATCAAAATGATGATGCTCACAAATAGAAGATTACCACCATCAAGCTTTACCTCGGAAGTCGTCAGGCTAGGCAGCAGCGTGAGAAGGATTAACATCATCATTAACTTCAAATTAAACCAAACAAAGTCAACAATATTTATGGGAATTGCTTTCAGCATCTCTGTCCCCGTTTGCGCGGGATCTTTCCCAAAATACGTTTCAGCATCCATGCCATTCTGTTGTGCATCAATCAAGTCTTGAAGAATGGCCATTAAGTTTTCTTCAACAATATGATCATCGCGAAACAGCGTATGAGCACGCATATAGACGATTAAGTCTTCATAATAATGGCGACTTTCCACATTAAGCTGTTTTCGCAATTGGTCATTTTCATCAATTAATCGTTGCGTTTCCTGTTTCCGTTGTTTCATGGCTTGTCCTCCTCGTTGATGAGCTGATCGACATGGTCTTTCAGTTGTGACCACTGCTGTTGAAAAGTTTGACGCGCAGCCATACCCTCTGCTGTGACGGCGTAGTACTTGCGGCTGGGGCCGTCAGGTGAGGGACGCAGATGACTGATTAACAACCCTTTTCTCTCCATTGTCATCAGGAGTGGGTAAATCGTGCCTTTGGGAATATCAACAAAGCCAAAATCGTTAAGCGCCTCACTGATGGCATAGCCGTAAAGCTCTTCTCGGGAAAGCAGAATTAACAGGCAGCCTTGAAGAATCCCCTTGAGCATTTGGCTATTGGTATCTGTTGCCATCACATGTACCTCCCAACTAATATGTATTGCCTACTAGTAGTATAAAGAGCGTTGACTAGTATGTAAAGCAAAATAGTTGAAGCCTGAAAACTATTTGTTAACTGATCTTAAGTGATTGGCTCAGCGTCACCAGCATGAGCATCGTTTGACATCCAGTCAAAGCCAAACCGGAAAAGCCGATACATAAAAAAACAAGGCTTATTTGCCCTGAAAAGAGGTGTCGCGATATAATGAAAATAATAACAGGGTGGAGTGATATCGGATGAAAATTGGTATGATCGGATCAGGCAATGTCGGACAGGTTCTGACGCAACTTTTCGTGCAAGCAGGCAATGAGGTTGTCATCGCACATCGGGGTTCAGTCGATGCGCTAGAGGATTTAGCGCGCGTTCTAGGAGCAGAAGCTGGCACAGTTGAACAAGCCGAAGCACAAGAAATTGTCGTCTTGGCAGTGCCTTTTTTGGCTATTAAGGCTTTACCGGAACCATTGGCTCAAGATCCGATCATCATTGATGCCACCAATTATTTTCCTGATCGCGATGCGTGGATTGCTGAGATTGAACGTCATAAAAAAACGACGTCTCAGATCGTCGCCGAGCATTTTCAATCAAGTAAAGTGGTCAAAGCGTTTAATACGATTGGGATGACCGTTCTCGCTAGGCTGGCACAACCTGAACAACCAGTTGATCGGATTGCGGTACCGTACGCTGGTGACGATGAACAGGCGAAAAAAGTGGTGGCGTCGTTAATCTGGACGATTGGTTTTGAACCGTTTGATCTAGGCGGTTTGGCTACGAGTTTTCCGGCGCAGGCAGATGGCCCGCTTTTTCTGGTCAACGAAACCGCCCCAGTGTTGCGCCAACATCTGAATCCCGAATAAGCTGATGAAGGCTGTCAGTAGAGCATCTTTTTAACCATGTTGTACCAGATTTCGCCAGCATGAGTAGAGGCAGCACGACCTTCATTTTGAAAGCCTTGATGTTCGTAAAAAGGGATCAACCGTTGTAGACAGGTTAAGGTGATCGCTTGGCGGTTTTGTGTACGTGCGACCTGGGTTAGTTGCTCAAGTAATTGAGAGCCGACATTTTGATGACGATGGCGCGGGGACACAGCGAGGCTTAAGACAGCGATGTACGGATCATCGGGCCGATTGGGCTGACTAGTACTGAAAAGATCATCTGTAATCGTTGGTTGATCAGTTGCTGGCCCGACTACGTAACCAACAATCGTGCCACCAGCGCGGGCAACAATGAAGGTGTCCGGATAGTTGGCAATGCGCGCTGCCATGCTGGTTCTAGTGGCGGCCTCTTGTGGCGTAAATCCTGCTGTTTCGATAGTCATGATCGTATCAAGGTCGTTCAATTGTGCTTTTGAAAAATGCAGTTTCATCGTTTTCTCTCCTAGTTAAGGTTAAAGGGTGTAAAAGGGAACGGACAATGATGGATAAGCGATTAGTCAAGATTAGCAAGACGTTAAGCATGCTCTTGCGCCACCATCCAGAAAAGTTGGGCTTGGTGTTAGATCAGTATGGTCGGACAGATTGGAAAACATTGGTGCGACGCTTCAATGCGCATTATCAAATGCATCTTGATCGCCAAGTCTTACAAGCTATTATGGCACAAAGCACTAAAAAGCGATTTGCATTGGAAGGAACAACGATTCGGGCGGTTTACGGTCACAGTGTGCCAGTCATGCCGCTCACACCAGCAACTGAACCACCGCAGTGGCTGTATCATGGCACCTCACATCAGGCGGCCACTGTGATTGCTAAGGAAGGCTTACTGCCGATGAATCGGGATTTTGTGCATCTGTCTGAAGATGTCGCCACTGCTCAGCAAGTCGGTGCCCGTCATGACACTCATCCAGTTATTTATCGCATTGCCGCCCGTGATGCAGCCAAAAACGGGATCCTCTTTTATCCCACGAGCAGTCGTGTGTGGCTTGTTTCTGAGCTGCCAGCAAGATTTTTACATTATCTAACTTCATACTTTCGAAGACCGTAAAATGTTTTTCAATGACAGATTACGGTCGTTTTTTTATGTTAGTATTAGGCATACTTAAAAAAGGAGGTATCACGATGAAAGCCGATGAACCCGATGATTTACGGTTAAATCCGAAACAGTTCGCGAACCTTGTTGTTGAATCGCACCAAGTGCCTGACGACAAAGATCCAGAGACGATCGTCAAGCGAAAACTGACGCTCTATCTGACTGCATATTACTTAGCAGAGCGATTTAATGAGCTGCAACAGACGACCTTGAGCCATGCACCATCGCGGAAAAATTACCAGGAGTTGTTAAAAAAGCTCGAAGAAGAACGTTTCCAAGACTGGTAGACTGATACAGAATTACGCACCTGTATTAGTGGTATGTGAATATATGAACATCACGCCAGCATTATCTTTTTCCAAAGATGATTCATAACTGATGGACGCCTCCATTGACTTAAAAGGTTAATTTTAAGCCGATGGAGGCGTTTTCTATTTTCCTTGACATTTTTCTTATCGGAAGATCAGTGATTGTTCTTTTAGTGTTCTAAACGGGCTAAAGAGGCGATTTCGTGACGATAATCACGTACTATGACGGTAGAGACAAAAACTTATGAAAAGAGGTTGGGACTATGTTACTCACCGTCATTGCTTACGCCATGATCGTGGTCTTTATGTATGTCATCATGACTAAGAAACTTTCACCATTTACTTCCTTGGTTATGATTCCCCTGCTGTTTGCGATTATTGCGATGGTGGCCGGGGTGGCTAATAAAGGTACGATCGGCGATTTCGTGTTGAAGGGACTCACAACAACTGCCAACACGGGGATCATGCTCTTATTCGCAATTCTGTACTTCTCAATTATGTTAGACGCTGGTTTGTTTGATCCAATCACTGCCCGGATGATCAAAATCGCGAAGGGCGATCCGATGAAAGTCTTGATGGCAACCGCGATTGTTGCGATGGCCGTGTCACTGAACGGGGACGGTACGACGACAACTTTGATCTGCTGTTCCGCATTTATTCCAATCTATAAAAAGCTCAACATGAACATGATGAACTTAGGTGTTTTGATTATTTTGCAGAACACCATCATGAACTTACTGCCTTGGGGCGGCCCAACTGCCCGAGCAATGGCCGTGTTGAAAGTTGACGCTGATATTCTGACCTATCTGTTGCCAGGTATGATTCTTGCCTTAGCGTATGTTGTTTTCTACGTTGCACCGCGCATGGGCCGAGCAGAACGGAAACGGTTGGGTGTCCGAGAGTTAACGGATGCTGAAATCGATGAAATGACTTCCGTTGTCGACCCAGAAGTTTCTGAAATTCGGCGCCCGAACTTATTCCTTTTCAATGGTATTTTGACAATCGTCTTGATTGCTTGGTTGGTTGCAAGTTCCTTCATTAAAGCCATTGCAATGCCACCATTGTTGTTGTTCTTAGTTGGAACCTGTATCGCTTTAATGGTCAACTATCCGAAACTGGGCGACCAAAGCAAGCGGATCGGTGCCAACGGTGGCGATGCTGTCCAAGTTGTTATTCTTGTTTTCGCTGCTGGTGTCTTCATGGGTCTGTTCCAAGGTACTGGGATGGCCGAAGCGCTGGCCAAGAGTTTCACTTCCATTATTCCTGATTCATTGGCTGGCTTCTGGGGCCTTGTCATTGCTTTGATTTCAGCACCAGGGACCTTCTTCCTGAGTAACGACGGCTTCTACTTCGGAGTGATGCCGGTTCTGGCTACAGCTGGTCGAGCATATGGGTTCACCAACATGCAGATGGCGCTGGCTTCCTTGATGGGTCAGGCGTTCCACTTACTGTCACCATTAGTTGCCTTCATCTATCTGTTACTCCGGTTGACCGGCTTGGACATGGGTAAATGGCAGCGCGAAGCTGGTAAATATGCGTTAGGTGTGTTCGCTATCTTCGTTGTCACGGTGATGTTATTCGGTCACGTGCCATTCTACCTGCCGCAAAAATAACGTCCTAACTGAAAAATACACCGAAAAGCCAATCATGATTGGCTTTTCCCCGTACTATATAACTTATCAACAAGAAAATATTGCGAGGAGGTGTCCAGATGTTTAATTGGCTGCGGCGACGAAAGCAAACACCGTCTACAAAAGAACAAGTGCCACCCCAAATGTCAGCACCGGCCGCGCCGGTTGATGATGATTGGATTGATGTCCCAAACTATTTAGCTGTTGATCCGGCATCAGAACTGCCCGTCAGTCTGATTGCCGCAGCAGTCACAGCCGATACAGCTCCTGATGCGCAGTTAGTGCTGAAGCATCTGTATGTCGAGAATCCTGAAGCAAAACGCGTCGGCTTGATCGCCAGCGCCATTGCGGCTGGTGATGGCCATGCCAATTATGTGGTCAAGTCAATCAAGAAAAAGGTGGAATGAAGAAGATGTTGAGAAAATTCAAGATCACGATTGATGGGAAAACCTATTTGGTCGAAATGGAAGAAATTGGCGGTGCGCCAGCCGCCCAGCCTGCGCCGGCCGCACCAGCTACGCCAGCGGCAACGCCGACACCGGCACCGGCCACACCAGCTGCGTCAGCACCTGCAGCTCCGGTTGCGCCGACTGGGGAAGGTGAAGTTGTCACTGCACCGATGCCAGGCACGGTCACCAAGATTTTGGTTAAAGACGGTGATGCAGTCACGGAAAATCAGCCGCTGATGATTCTGGAAGCCATGAAGATGGAAAACGAAATTGTGGCGCCTAAGGCAGGTACCATCGGCCAGGTGTTTGCAACACTTAACCAGAATGTCAATTCCGGCGACAATCTCATCAGCATTATTTAAGGAGGAGGGATGGCATGGAAGCGCTCATTCACGGAATCACCACGATCACATTAGGTCAAATCGCCATGATGCTGATCGGCGCGCTCCTGATGTATCTGGGAATCAAAAAAGAATATGAACCAACCCTTTTAGTTCCCATGGGCTTGGGCGCCATTCTGGTCAACTTTCCAGGAACAGGCGTCTTGACCCAAGTTGTTGGCGGCACCAAAGCAGAGGGGGTGCTTGATGTTTTATTCAAAGCCGGTATCAATACAGAACTGTTCCCACTGCTAATTTTCATCGGGATCGGCGCCATGATCGACTTTGGACCGTTATTACAAAACCCATTCATGCTACTGTTCGGTGCAGCAGCACAGTTCGGGATCTTTGCCACCGTTTTTGTTGCTGTCTTCTTCGGTTTCAATATCAAAGAAGCGGCTTCAATTGGTATCATCGGTGCCGCAGACGGCCCGACTTCGATTTTCGTTTCGAACCAACTTGCGCCAAATCTGTTAGGGGCCATCACAGTCGCTGCGTATTCGTATATGGCATTGGTGCCGATCATCCAGCCAATGGCCATCAAGGCAGTGACCACAAAGCATGAACGCCGGATTCGGATGACTTATAAGGCAGAAGGCGTTTCAAAGACGACAAAAATTCTGTTTCCAATCATTATCACGATTATTGCCGGGTTTATTGCCCCGATTTCCTTACCGTTAGTTGGGTTCCTGATGTTTGGTAACCTGCTGCGAGAATGTGGGGTGCTCGATCGGCTGTCTAACACCGCGCAAAACGAATTGGTCAATATTGTGTCGATTCTGCTTGGGCTAACGATTTCCGTTAAATTACAAGCTGATCAATTCTTGAACATTCAAACATTGATGATCATTGCTTTTGGATTATTCGCCTTCATCATGGACTCTGTCGGGGGTGTATTGTTCGCCAAATTATTGAATCTTTTCCGTAAAGATAAGATTAACCCAATGATCGGGGCGGCCGGCATTTCCGCTTTCCCAATGTCGAGCCGAGTGATTCAAAAAATGGCAACCGATGAAGATCCACAGAACTTTGTTTTGATGTATGCCGTTGGCGCTAATGTTTCCGGTCAAATCGGCTCTGTCATTGCCGGCGGACTGTTACTATCATTCTTTGGCGCATAAGAGCGTGAGCCAGCCCGGTTAGAAACCGGAGCATAAGTGGCCTCAAGCCAAACCGGCTGGGTCTTGGCCAGTTTGGCTTGAGGTCCTTATGTGCAGGTTTCTGGGCTGGAGATCGCGTTTAGACCCACGCAAGTTACTGCGCTGGTGAGCATGTTAAAAAGGGAGGTACTTCCATGAAAATTGACCCAGTTGCCGTTGAACAAGCGGGTGAACTGATGCTGATCGGTATGGGCGGCGTTTTCATCGTTTTATTCATTATTTATATCGTGGCGAAGTTATTACTGAAATTTGCCCCAGCTAAAAAAGCGGCGAAGTAACATGGCAACTTTAAAACGAATCTGGCTGGCATTGAATCCGCAAGAAGCAGCAGCATGGCAAGCCTTGCTGACGACTGCCGGGTTAGCTGCGGATCATCAGGTTGACTATACAGTTGGTATTTTTGAAGGAGAAACGTTACTGGCAACTGGTTCGCTTTCCGGTAACATCATCAAGGAAGTGGCAGTTACACCGGCAACCCAGCATGAAAACTTGTTGGCACAGGTAATTCAGGCATTACTGGATCGGCTTGACGATGATGGTGTGACCCACAGCTTTGTCTATACCAAACCGACCACCGTTAAATTTTTCCTGTCATTGGGCTTCAAGCAACTGGCAGCAACCGATGCTGTTGTGTTACTTGAACGCGGTTATCCCAACTTGACCGATTATGTTGCTTCGTTAGAAAACCAGCGGCGGCCAGAAAAACCAGCGGCAGCGATTGTCATGAATGCCAATCCGATTACGCGTGGCCATGCCTATCTGATTGAGACGGCGGCCAAAGCCAACCCAGTTGTTTATGTTTTCGTCCTGTCAGCGGAACGGTCTTTGTTCGCAGCTGATGAGCGGTTGACGCTAGTTAGAAAAGTTGCCGCTCGCTGGCCAAACGTCGTGGTGTTGCCAACCAATGACTATATGGTCTCAAATACTACTTTTCCGAGTTATTTTCTCAAAGAACGGGCAGATGCCGATGTGGCTGCTGTCCAAGCTCGGCTGGATGCTGCGCTTTTTAAACAAGCAATTGCACCCGTATTGGGGATTACTCGTCGCTATGTCGGTGAGGAACCGCTGTCGCCGGTAACGGCCATTTACAATCGGGAACTAGCGGCAACATTTGGTTCGGAAATTGAACTGATCGTCGTGCCGCGGCTCATGATTGACGGCGATGTTGTTAGTGCTACCCGTGTTCGCGCGGCAATGGCACAACAAGATTGGAAAACCGTGCAGCAATTGGTTTATCCAGAAGTTTATCAAGAAATAAAGGAGCGATCGACACATGGAAATTAAGCATCCTGCGACTGCTGGTACGCTGGAATCAAGTGATATTCAAATCACCTTGTCACCGGCTACCAGTGGGGTCGCCATTCAACTGCAAAGCAGTGTAGAAAAACAGTTTGGTCATCAAATTCGATCAGTCATTGAGGCCACCTTGGCCAAGTTAGGAATCGAAAATGTTGCCGTTGACGCGAATGACAAAGGCGCCTTGGATTGTACCATCAAGGCGCGGACGATCGCCGCTGTTTATCGTGCGTCTGACAATAAGACGTTTGACTGGGAGGAGATCAACGCATGGATAAATTAAGAAGAACCATGATGTTTGTGCCTGGTGCCAATCCGGGCATGTTACGTGATGCTCCGATTTATGGTGCTGATGCGATCATGTTTGACCTTGAAGATGCTGTTTCTTTGAAGGAAAAAGACACGGCACGAATGCTGGTTTATTCAGCCCTGAAGACCTTTGATTACAGTAGCGTGGAAACAGTTGTGCGGGTGAATGCGTTAGATGCAGGCGGAGATCAAGATATTGAAGCGATGGTTCTTGGCGGCATTAATGTGGTGCGCCTGCCAAAGACCGAAACTGCTCAAGACATTATTGATGTTGATGCTGTCATCACAGCAGTTGAAGAGAAGTACGGCATTCAAAATGGCACCACGCACATGATGGCTGCAATTGAGTCGGCTGAAGGGGTTTTGAATGCTCGCGAAATCGCACAAGCTTCATCACGTATGATTGGGATTGCGTTGGGTGCAGAAGATTATCTGACGAGTCAACATACCCACCGCTCGACGGATGGCGCTGAATTGTCTTTTGCCCGTAACTATATCCTGCATGCTGCGCGAGAAGCTGGCATCGCGGCGATTGATACGGTCTATACACAAGTGGACAACGAAGAAGGTTTGCGCCACGAAACCGCCTTAATCAAACAGCTTGGCTTTGATGGCAAGTCCGTCATCAATCCACGGCAAATTCCAGTCATTAATGGGGTTTTTGCCCCTGCTTTGGCGGAAGTTCAAAAAGCACGTGAGATTGTTGCTGGCTTGAAAGAAGCCGAAGCTAAGGGCGCGGGGGTTGTTTCTGTGAACGGGCAGATGGTTGATAAGCCAGTTGTCGAACGGGCACAGTATACCATCGCGCTCGCAAAGGCATCAGGAATGGAGGTAGACTGATGGTCAAGAATACACTCAACCGTGATATCCCAGAACCATATGCGGATCAATACGGTGTTTATGGCGGCGAGTTTGCCAACATTAAGCCTTATGATGAACATGCCCGCCACATCAACCCGGTTAAGCCGGATCACAGCAAACTCGTGGCGTCAATTCACGATGCCATTGTAGCAACTGGGCTGAAGGACGGCATGACCATTTCTTTTCACCATCATTTTCGTGAAGGGGACTATGTGATGAACATGGTCCTAGCTGAGATTGCCAAAATGGGGATCAAGAACCTGTCAATTGCGCCAAGTTCGATTGCCAATGTACATGAACCATTGATTGAGCACATCAAAAACGGTGTGGTGACCAACATCACCAGTTCCGGCTTGCGCGACAAAGTGGGGGCAGCAATTTCAAGCGGCATCATGAAGAATCCAGTTGTGATTCGCTCACATGGCGGCCGGGCCCGAGCCATTGCTCGTGGCGATATTCATATTGACGTTGCCTTTCTTGGTGCCCCTAGCAGTGATGAGTACGGCAACATTAACGGCACAAAAGGTAAGGCGACCTGTGGCTCGTTAGGTTATGCCATGATTGACGCAAAATATGCGGATCAAGTTGTTGCCATTACTGACAGTTTAATGCCATATCCGAATACGCCAATCAGCATTCCGCAAACCGACGTTGACTATGTCGTGCAAGTTGATGCGATTGGCGATCCAACTGGGATTGCCAAAGGTGCGACCCGTTTCACGAAGAACCCGAAGGAATTAAAAATTGCGGAGTATGCGGCAGAGGTCATTACCAAATCGGCCTACTTCAAAAATGGGTTCTCATTCCAGACCGGTACTGGCGGCTCTTCGCTGGCTGTTGCGCGTTTTCTGCGGCAAGCGATGTTGGACCAAGACATCAAAGCTAGTTTTGCGTTGGGTGGCATTACCAATTCAATGGTTGAATTGTTGAAGGAAGGCCTTGTCGAAAAGATTATCGATGTGCAGGACTTTGACCATCCCTCTGCGGTTTCATTAGGCGAGAACGCAGATCATTACGAGATTGATGCTAATATGTACGCGTCACCGTTAAGCAAAGGTGCAGTTATCAATCAGTTAGATATTGCGATTTTATCGGCACTGGAAATTGATACTAACTTTAACGTTAACGTGATCACGGGTTCTGACGGCATTATCCGTGGCGCTTCTGGTGGCCATAGTGACACAAGTGCTGCCTGCAAAATGAGCATGGTGATTGCGCCACTGGTTCGCGGTCGGATCCCAACGATTGTTGAAAATGTCAATACTGTTGTGACACCGGGTGCCAGTGTTGACGTTGTCGTGACCGAAGTCGGCGTCGCTATTAATCCCGCACGGACTGATTTGATTGAAATGTTTAAAAATCTGAAAGTGCCGCTGTTTTCAATTGAAGATCTGAAAAAGATGGCCTATCAAATTACTGGTACACCGGAAGCCATCGAATATGGCGATAAAGTGGTCGCTTTGATCGAATATCGCGATGGCACCTTGATCGATGTGGTTCACAATGTTTAAATTAACCATTTTAAATGGTCCGCAAGTTGATCTTGGTCAAATGCTGGCTGCCAAAGATGCTCGCGTGGTTAAAGAGCGAGCGTTGTTGGTGACTGCACCAACCAATACGCTCTTGCACGTGACTTTACGCATTCCTGGACCGGTTAAAACCGGTACTCGAATTGAAGCCGTTTTTTCGGCGGTCATGCAGACCTTGACGCAGCAACTTGGCGAGGCCGTTCGATCTTCGGACATTGACTTATTGCCAACTGGACCGGAAGCTTATTTTTTGACCACGCTGTCACCTTTGTCACTCAAGCGGCTCATGGTCGCGTTTGAAAATCAGCAACGGTTCTGTGACCTGCTGGATCTTGATGTTATCACGTTACGCGATGCGGAACTGTATCAAGTTTCTCGCACGGATCTTGCCTTGCCACCACGTGCCTGTCTGGTTTGCGGCGGCGACGCCAAGGCCTGTGCCCGATCACGGCGGCACGGTTTGCCAGAGGTACAACAAGTGGTGGAAACAATCGTAAAAGAGAGCGCGAGCTGACCCGGTTAGAAACCGGCGTGTAAGTGGCCTCAAGTGCGGTGGCCGGGCTTTGGCCATTGCGCTTGAGGTCCTTACACAAAGGTTTCTGGGTCAGCGAGCGCGTTTAAAGAGAGCGCGAGCCAGACCGCTTAGAAACCGGAGCATATGTGGGCACAAGTGTGATGGCCGGGCTTTGCCCATTGCACTTGTGGTCCTTATGTGCAGGTTTCTGGGTCAGTGAATGCGTTTTAAAAGGAGGACAACCCCATGCCTAAACAGAAAGTCCAATTCATGGAAACCGTTTTGCGTGACGGGCAACAAAGCCTGATTGCCACGCGGATGCCGATCAGTGATATTTTGCCGATTCTCGATAAGATGGATGCTGCCGGCTATGCATCTTTGGAAATGTGGGGCGGGGCAACTTTTGATGCCTGTCTCCGTTATCTGAATGAAGATCCGTGGGAACGGTTGCGCAAGATTCGTAAGGCGGTCAAGCACACCAAATTGCAAATGCTCTTGCGCGGGCAAAACTTGTTAGGTTACAAGAACTATGCCGACGATGTGGTCACTGACTTTGTCACAAAGTCAGTTGAAAACGGGATCGATATCATTCGTATTTTCGATGCGTTGAATGATACACGCAACTTGCGAACGGCGCTTGAAGCGACGAAGCAAGCAGGCGGGCATGCCCAACTTGCTATTTGTTACACAACCAGTGATTTCCATACGATCGACTACTTCATCAAGTTAGCCAAAGACATGGCTGACATGGGTGCAGATTCAATTGCAATCAAAGACATGGCAGGCATTTTGACCCCACAGAAGGCGTTTGATCTGGTTACTGGTATTAAGCAGGAAATCAGCGTGCCACTGGAAGTGCATACGCACGCCACCGCTGGTATGGCTGAGATGACGTATCTGGAAGCAGTTCGCGCCGGTGCTGATATCATTGATACCGCGGTTTCGCCATTTGCTGGCGGCACCAGTCAGCCAGCAACAGAATCCATGCTGGTTGCGTTGCAAGATCTTGGCTATCCGACTGATGTTGATTTAAGCACGGTCAGTGACATCGCCACTTACTTTGCGCCGATTCGCGATCGATTCCGCGAGTCCGGTCAACTGAATCCGCGCGTGAAAGATGTTGAACCTAAATCCTTGATCTATCAGGTGCCAGGCGGAATGTTGTCTAACCTGTTGGCGCAACTAAAAGATCAAGGACAAGAAGCGCTCTATGGCGATGTTTTGAAGGAAGTGCCGCGTGTCCGAGCTGACTTAGGCTATCCGCCGTTGGTCACACCGCTGTCGCAGATGGTGGGCACACAAAGTTTGATGAATGTCATGAGCGGTGAGCGTTATAAGTTGATTCCAAATGAAATTAAGGATTACGTGCGCGGCCTTTATGGTCGGCCGCCAGTGGCAATTGCACCCGAAATGGTGAAAAAGATCATTGGTGATGCACCGGTTGTCACACAACGTCCCGCGGATTTAATCAAGCCGCAAATGCCTGATTTCCGTCAAGCGATTGCGCAATATGCGCACGACGAAGAGGATGTCTTAAGCTATGCTTTGTTCCCAGATCAAGCTAAAGATTTTCTTGGCCGGCGCGAAGATCCGTTTTATGATGTGCCGGAGCAGAAGGTGTCGCTAAGTTTTGAGCCGACGCATGATTGATCTGATGTTGACCGTCGTTGCGTGAGCCTGCTACACTAGTTGCCAGTTGTTCCTAGCTTCATTTCCCTTAAGTCGTTAACACCCCCGTTAACGGCTTTTTTGCTATAATAGGCCACGAAGCGAGGGGGAACGACCGATGAATCAAGTGGTGCCAGCAGTCAAAAGGAATCTGGATCTTTCGGAGAATCGGCCGATTAAAGAGGCGGTGTACGAAGCGCTTCGCAAGACGATTTTGTTAGGGGAAATACCCAGCGGCGAGCGTATTAACGAAAAGAATTTGTCCGAGAATCTCAATATCAGTCGGACACCGATTCGGTATGCGCTTGAACGATTAGATGAAGAAGATCTGGTCGAACGTAAAACCGGTATCGGTGTCATTGTGAAGGGCATTTCGATCAACGATGCCTACGAGATTTTTGATATTCGCAAGGAATTAGATGTTTTAGCAACACGTAAGGCAATGCGGCTAATGACGCCGGCTCAATTTAAACAGATGCGTGCGCTTCTGGAAGAAACGGATCGGTTGAATGATGCTGGACGGGTGCCTGAAGTCATGGCCAAATTTACCGAGTTTAATAACTTTATTTACGATGCCAGCCATATGTTGCGCCTGAAAATGATTGTCAACCAATTACAAAATTACTTGATCTATTTTCGTGACATCAGTATTAACGGGGATGATCGGCGTAATCTTGCGATTCAGGAACATTGGCTGATTTATCGGGGGATGTTAAACCGCGATGATGATCAAATCAAACTGATCACGCGTGAACATTTGGGCCACTCATTGCAATATATTCTGAAAGTTATGAAGGCAAAGAACATTGAATGAACAAACAATCGCCCAAGCAGCGGTCACGAGTCTGCGGGCAGAGGTTTTGCTGGCGCCGAAGCCGGGCTTAGTTGATCCGGAGTCCAATGGCGCTCATCGCGATATGAACGTCACCACCTTTGAGGCCAGCATTCATGCGCTGGCCCCTTATTTTGGTCAGTATCTGCATGCTGGATTAACGGCGGCAACGGTACCACAGTTGTACCAGCAATTGCGGACGATCGGGGTAAAGGCTGAAAAAGCGATGATGACAGCTACAGTAGGTGTGAATACGCATCGCGGGGCTAATTTTTCTTTTGGGTTTTTACTGGGTGCTTTGGGATGGTTGTTGCAAAAGCAAAGTCTTAAGCAGTTAGTCATGCATGATTTTGCCCCGCTTTTTCCGGCAGTGGCGCAAATTGCACAAGGCGTAAGCGGCGATTTTCGCGATCTCAGTGAAAAAAAACAGTTGAGTCATGGCGAGGCGTTGTATATGAAGCATGGTGTGACTGGCGTGCGTGGTGAGGCGTTAGCCGGCTACCCGACGATCCGGACGGTTATCCTGCCTTACTTACGGCAAACCACGACACGCGGCGATCTGTGCTATCTGCAGCTGATGGTTCATCTGATGGCACAAGTTGAAGATGCTAATGTGTTGCACCGTGGGGGGCCAGCTGGGTTACGGTTTGTTCAGGATGCGGCCAAAGCGTTGTTACATGTACCGGCGTCCCGGCTACCTAATGGGTTGCGCGCTTTAAACGCCGAAATGATTGCACGAAATTTGAGCCCCGGCGGTACGGCCGACTACCTTAGTCTGGCGTATTTTTTTGATGCGTTGATGCAGCAAATGGGATGAGTTCGATGTGCCGAATTGATCCGATTGCCATATTTTGATCCGCAATATTAACCACGTCACTGTCAGTTAAACCGCCAACCTTGCCGCGAATCGGTGGCAGCATCTGACCACTAGGCGTTTGCAGGTTAAGCTGGGCTGTTACTGTTTGGCCTTCTGCATAGGCTTGTAGCAAGATTGCGCGAATGACCGCTTGATCCTGAAGGGGCAGCGGGGGATAAACCAGCGCTTCACTTTTAGATTGCTTCTTTAAAGCGGCTGTATGATCAGAAAGATAGTAGCCTTGCCATTTACGCATGCCGCGATCAAAGTAACGATTTGCGAAAAAATCCGCCACCATGGCATCGAATCTTTCGGTGCCGATTTTTTCTTCATAAGTCATGATGATCACCTCAAATCGATTATACGAACATATGTTTGCTCCAACAAGAGGAAACCACCGCTTTTTAAATGTTACAAAAAGATGACAGCGAGAATGCCGCAATTATTAAGATTTGCTTGTGTTGACATCGTTTTGTAACATTTGATTAGGCAGCATGATAGGCTAGAGATAATAAGAAAAACGGACCTGTCGACGACAGTATGTCTGGTTGGGAGTGAATGACATGAAAAAGTGGTTTTTGTTGGCAACAGCGATTTTGACCTTCAGTGGGGTTTCCGGTGCTGCTCTTTATCAGCATCAGGCAAATGCCGGGACTGACACAAAAACAGTCACTGTCACAACGCCTAAAAAGCAACCAGCTGCAACAGTAAAACCTAAAAAAGAGAATGCGACCGCCTCTTCGACAGTCGCTGTAACAAATTCCTCAGCGGCAACAACACAACCTTCTGAAGAGATCAGCCGTTCGAGCACGGTTACGACTGTGCACACCGAGACAGCTTCGACAGCAAGTACGACTCAAGCAACTTCTTCGGTCAAAGCTGAGGATGTCAGCAACACTGCACCGGTTTATCTCGGCACATGGCAGAATGAGCACGTGACGCTGACAATTACGGCAGACCAGCTGACCGTTGTTCAGGCTGGCGTAACAACAAAAACCGGCTATAAGGTAACGCCAGAAGGCAATGGTTTTGTCTTGATCCCGACAGATGTCGGCGCTGATGCCATTTATTTGGTGCCAGTTAGTGGTGGCCTTGAATGGGTCGCACCCGGTGTCGCATCGCCATTGATTCTGCATCACGCATGAAGTTCTTTACTTAAGATAACCGTGAACCGACCTTTGCACCCGGTGACGGTTGATGTTTTTTAAAATTGACGCATAAAAATAGCGTTGCGATCACCATTCGGAATGAAGGTTGATCGCAACGCTATTTTACTGGCCGAATTTGTTGTTAAGCTCAGTCTGTCGCTTTGTTCAACGTTTTGTCTTCAACCGTCGTAAACAAGTGATGATCAAAAAAGCGCTTGGTTTCTGGCAAGGCAAAACTTGTGTAGTCGCGGGCATGACCGGTTCCGGGCACAACATGCAGTCCGATATCGCGACCAAACATGGCAGCTTGTTGTAAAAAGTGCAAGGCACTTGGCAGTGGCATCAATTCATCAGCTGAATTGAACAACAATGCCGGACCTAATTGATCGGTTAAATGGTTGGTGGGATTGACCGCGGTCAACAAACGCGGGTCTAAGCCGCCAAGGTAAGTCTGCACGAAATACTTATAAAATGAATCATGAATTTCGTGGATCTCGGTAAGACCAAGTTCTTTTTTCCCATCCACAGAAGCCTTTACCATTTGATTTTTTTGAACCCAGTTGGCAAAATCAACAACAGGGGACCATGCAACGAGCGGATAGCCGGAAGCTAAACTGTTTTGCAGAACCATGGTGCCGCCTGAACTTGCCCCCAAAAGTCCCAAACGCTCACGATCAAAATCATAAGGGGAAGCAAGTAACCAATTGATGAAATGATCGAAATCGTTTTGTGCTGTTGGATATAAATATTTAGGGGCTAAGCGAAAGTTCGGAATCGCAAATAGATAGCCGGCATCAGCAAAATATTCACCTAAATCGCTTTCATTTTCCTTATCGCCGCGAAACCAGCCACCGCCGTGTGCATACACGATGGCACCGCCATTGGCTTCGTCAGGTACATAGAGATCGGCGGCTAAATTATAGGCGCTATCGTAGATCACGTCTTTTTCCACTTGCATATTTGCCTGTTCCTCCTTATTCTTGTACATTAACCATAGTCTAACCATAGTCCCAAAACCCGTTTAAATGCAAATCTGGATTCCGATTCGTTCGGTTTTAAGTGCGGAAGAGGGATGGTGAAAGGAAAAAGGTATGCGATATTCATTTACGACAAAGGTGACACGGTCGACAACGGTCAAACGCTGGCTAGCAGAGCAAGGCGTCAGTCATCGCTTGTTCAAAAAAATGCTAGTGGATCATTTGATCTGGGTTGATGGGCAAGCATCTGACAATGGTCCGGTTGAAGCTGGCCAGATTATCCGCTTTGAAATTCCGACTAGCAAAACGCTGACGCCAGAGTTTGCGCCTTTAGAAGTCATTTATGAAGATGCTAATTGGCTAATTGTCTCAAAACCAGCTGGATTGACAAGCGTTCCCGGACCCCACACACCGAATTCGAGTTTATTGAATCGTATTGCGGGCTATTTGGTTGAGCAAAAAATTGACGCACCACAACCAGCCATCATGACTCGACTTGATCGCGATACTGTCGGACTGGTGCTGGCTGCAAAACATCCATACGCACAAGGCCGGTTTGATCAAGCACATCAGCGCACACTGACGAAGCATTACTTGGCGGTTGTCAGCGGTCAATTGCCATCCCCAAAAGGTGAAATTGATGCACCTCTGAAATTAGCGGCGGATGGCATTCACCGAATTGTGGCAGCTGATGGCCAGACGGCGCTGACAAAATACCGGGTTTTAAAAGAAAAAACCAATACTTTGGTTGATGTCCAGTTGCTGACCGGTCGGACACATCAAATTCGCGTTCATTTTGCAAGTTTAGGTCATCCATTAATTGGCGATCACCTTTATGGTCAGCCAGATGCGCGAATACCGTATCAAGCCTTGCAGGCGACGCGGTTGAAATTTACGGATCCTTTTTCGGAAAAGCGGATTACGGCTGAATTGCCGGTGCCGGCTTTGTTTAACCAACTGCTGACAGAAGCACCCCAAATTGAGCCAACAATCTGACCTAGTATGACGTGCAGTAGATTCAGACGAAGACATGAAAAAAAGCCGAAGTGCAAAATGTGTTTGCACTTCGGCTTTTATTAAGGTTAGTGACCAAACGTCGTCAGGCATTTGTATCAGGATGCATCAGGCGATTTTCAACCGTCTGCCAGTTGATGACCTTGAAGAAGGCGTCCACATATTCTGGTCGGCGATTTTGATAATGCAAGTAATACGCGTGCTCCCAGACGTCCAAGCCTAGCAGCGGGTATTGATGATACGTGATTGGTGAATCTTGATTTGCTGTCGTCACAATTTTTAAGGTCGCATTGTCTTTGACAAGCCAGGCCCAACCTGATCCAAAAACAGATAAAGCTGCTTGACTGAATTCGGCTTTGAAGTTGTCAAATGAATCGAAGGTACTTTCAAGATCTGCTAATAATTGGCCGTCCGGTTTGATGGTGCTTTCAGGACTCAGCATCGTCCAAAACAATGAGTGATTATAGTGTCCGCCGCCATTGTTCCGGACGGAAACGCGCACGCTTTCTGGCAGCGCATCAAGCCCTGTCAATAGTTGCTCAATGGATTTGCCGGCCGCCTGAGGAACACCATCTAAACTGGCATTAAGTTTATCAATGTATGTCTGATGATGCTTGTCATGGTGAAGGTGCATCGTTGTTGCGTCAATGTAAGGTTCAAGAGCTGCGTAGTCAAAAGGTAAATCTGGCAAAACAAATGTCATAGGAATCAACCTTTCTTGTTTGAGGACAGCGTCACACACTTACTATAAGTAACTTTAGCATGTTGAAGAATGGCCAGCCTAATAACTTGCTCATGTTAACAATAATGTTGTGCCAGTGGTGGCTCATCAGCAGTCGTAAAAAGACAAAAAAATATCGCGTCCCACCAAGGATAAACACTGATAGGAGGCGATATAGACTGATGAAGTCATTGAATAATTACTTAACTTCGGTGAAAACCACGCGCTTGCGCAGCTTCGGTGAATACTTCTTGAGTTGCAAACGATCAGGTGTATTCCGCTTGTTCTTGGAAGTCAAATAGATCCGTTCGCCGGTTTCATTGTTGCCTAAGATGATGTTATTCCGCATGTTTTAGCACCTCACTTTTTCATAATTTAACCTGTCAAGCATACAGGATTGACAGCCTAAAATCAAGGCTGGGCATTAAACGCTGCAAAAGGTGTAACACCGTGATTTTGCGCAATTTCAGCGACACCTTCAGGATCAGCATCTGCCAAACCGGCCAAATCAATTGAGTCGCTTTCGCCAGTGTCGGCCTGAACGACTTGGAAGAGGGGTTCTGCTGGATAGACGAACAACTGCGATGTTGTTTTGACTTCTTGAGTTTCTTGGGTCAATAGAGGCACGTTTTGCAATGAGCTCAATAATGCTTGATTCGCTTCCAAAAAGTCATTTAATGTATCCCAACTATCAAGAATTGCGATAGGTGGTTCTAGTGGTGTGAGATAAGCAGCAAAGCGATGCAAATCGTCTTCCCATTGACGCACGGCACTTTCGGCGAAGGTTGTCTGATCCAATTGTTGAACTAATAACTGAGAAACAGACTCACTTTTAACCGAATCTGGCATACCAGTGATTCGTGCAGTTAAGTCCGTAATGCACTGGAATGCCTGCTTGACATTCGCTAAAAATTTTAAAATATCCGTTCCGCCAGCACTTTCATATGCTGTTTGAAACTCATTTCCGAGCATGCGATTGTTTGACATGGGAAGTCCTCCTTTAAACGTGCTCACTGACGCCTAAACCGTCTCACAAGGACCTCGAGCACAATGACCATGGCGCATCATTGCATTTGAGGCCACTTATATGCCGGTTTCTAACCGCGCCAATTCACGCTCTTTTTAAACGCGATCACTGGCGCAGAAACCTCCTCATAAGGACCTTGGCCACAATGACCAAAGTGCAGTCATCGCGTCCCAGCCCACTTATGTTCCGGTTTCTAACCGCATCAGTTCACGCTCTCCCTTTATCATAAGCCAATCGCGCGCAGGCAGCACGTTTTTCTACTGGTTATGCCGCCGATGCCAAGTGCTCCAGCCCCATGTACCGGTCAAGATGAGGAGAAGCGCAATGGCGATACCGCTAATGATCCAAGGCAGTTGTGGATTGTCAGGTGCTTTTGTCTTTGGTTTGTTGACAACAGGTTGTAGGGTGTTTTTTGGTAAATGACCGCTATAGTGAAAGGCAAGTGTCTTTGTCCAAGAAAAGTCGCCTGATTTAGCTGTCCATTTGAGGGAATAGTCACCAGCCATGAGTTTGCGGTCATTGAGCAGGATGCTTTGGGTGAAAAAGGAGTGCGGAGCGACGGCTTGCCCCACAAAATGACCGGTTATCAAGGCCTTTTTTGTTCCTGTTTTGCTTAAGGCATAGTCACTCGTGATGTCACCGAACTGATTGCCAGAAGGATTGCTGATGGTTGCTTGGACGGCGGCATAGTGGTTAATCGTACCAATGCCTGCTTTTGTCATTGCCAGTAGTGGCGGATTAGGCGTCTTGAAATCTTGGCGCAAAATAGTGGTGATCCCGATAGCAAAACGATTTGTGAAGCTAACGCCGCTTGCCGACTTGTTGGTGCTGGAGTCATTTTCAGGCGTCACATAGAAACCGCCAGAAATAACGCCAATAAAATGCTGGCTCGGTGCTTTTAACGTATAAGTGACCAATCGCTCTGTTTTGGCTGGAACACTTACTTTTTCCGGCCCGCTAATGAGCGTATTCAAACGGCGTGCATCTTGGTTCAAAGGCGGCATAGCGCGATCAAAGGCGATGGCACCGCTGTCGGTAGTATAAGCAGGGTTCACGGCAATTGTATAAGTTTGCACCTGATCAGATAGGTTGCTGATTCGAAGTTGCAAATCTTCTTGCTGGCCAGGATCGACCTGCAAGTCAAAATAGCCTGCGTCTGCCTGTTTTTGATTACTTGGCAGCACAGGTGTAACAGCAAACTCTGGTGTTGTTGCCGTAGTCTTTTGCCCTGCTGCAATGAGAAATGGACTGATCACTAGCACCATTAGTGCAAACAAAGCGATTCTTTTCATGATAAACCCTCCACAGACCGCTAATACCGTCGTCGAAGCGGTATTGGTGGATGTTTTTATCCAACTTTTATGTAGCAGATAGTTGTCAGTGACTATCTGCAGGTTGAATTGCTCAGGTTGATCGTGATGAACCGACACACCAGTGCAGCCATTTTAATGAAGATCACTACATCTGGCGAAAATATAAGCATGAATAAGGTCGCTAGTTTTCGGATTCGATTGTTTTAAGTCGTTTCATCAACTTGACATATGTGTGTTTCATTTCTGGTCGGTGCGTCCTCCTTTCTTATAAAAAATCCCAGTCCAAGTGTTGGTCACTAGCTTAAACTGCATTCAATATAGTCGGCGATAACGGACAGTTACCAGATAACAACTTTATTTTACCGATTATTTCAATAAACAAAGCGTTGGAAGCTTGTGATGGACGCATCATGAAAGGAGCTAGGGCTTGTTATCTGGTTGCGAATACTCGATAATATGAAAAGAAAAATAGTTTCGTCACTTTAAAATATGGCGAAAAAACCAAAAAAAAGCTGCGACGATCTCACAAAGTAGAAAAATCTTTCCAATTCATGAGACCGTTAGTCTGAAAGGAGCTGCTGATGCTGAAAGGATCGCGAGTCGCTGTCCGGCCATTTGAATTGACTGACGTTGAGGATTATTTCGCCTATGCACATTTAAAACAAGCCACATTACCAGCCGGCATGACCCCCTTAAAGTCACAAGCAGCCGCCTTAGAACACATTCGACGATTTGCCCGTGAAAAGCAGGATTTGGCATTGGTGTATCGGCAGCATGTTGTCGGCAACATTGGCGTCTATCCGCGTGATTTATCGCCGTTGACCGGGGATGATATGACGCGGGAAATCGGCTATATCCTGCATCCCCATTTTTGGCATCGTGGTTTCATGACCGAAGGCTTGCGACTGGTGATCGATGATCAATTTCATAACGGTATTCAAGCCGTCTGGGCAGGTGTCTTTCCAGAAAATATCGCTTCCATCAACTTGTTACAGCGTCTTGGCTTTGATTTTCAGTTCGAAGTGCCGCTCCCTCGTGGGTTGACACCTGATCAACCGCGCAATGAGCGATACTACCGATTACTCCCCAATCAGTTTGAAAAATGAGAAATTACTATAGCTATTTTATGAAAGCCGGGTGAATTCATCCCGGTTTTTCTCTTTTAGATAGGTATCGGTTTGAAAAATGTTATAATGAAAACGAGTAATAGTCTGGAGGTTTCAAGATGACTGTGCAAACAGAGTATCAGCAAGCGTATAACAAGCGGCTTGCAGCGATCGAGGCAGATCCACGGCTAACCGTGCTGTCTAGCATGAATCAACCGCAGGACGCAGCCCAAAAAAAGGTAAGCCAATATATTGTGTTTACTGATTTTAAATTCGATGAGCAAAAGCAAAAAACAAATTCAATTTACGTTTATACGCCTTTTGAAAATGTTGATAAATATGGCCATTCCAAAGCGGATTATCAGTCACAACTTTTGTTTGAAACCAATCGTTGGGATAACGGCATGCACATCACTGTCTTGGAGACCCTTGGGTCGGAGAGCCGGCTCGCTTTCTACGATTTTGAAAATATGGGCTTGGCCCAGCTTGCTTTGAAAGCTTTCATTAATTTGGCAACGAAAGCTGACATTGCCCAAGTCGACGGTACGATTAGTTCGTTTGACAAGGTTAATTTGACAAAGCTGCGGCATATTTTCACTAAATTTGGTTTTACAATTAAACTGACTGATCCGCAGACTGGTATTGGCAAAATCAGTCGTAAGATGCAATGATCTGTTTATCCAGCTTATGCAGTGTATTTAATGAACATCGTCTTTTAGAGGCGGTGTTTTTTTTAACTAATGTGTTGCGGCTCAGCGAAGACTAGGCAAACTATTGGGTCGTGATCAACTTTTGTGGCATGATGGCGTTAGCAAACCATTCGTAAGAAAAGTACGCCGCATTGTCAATGGAATGAAACAGATTTATGGAAATAATGTAACAGCAATTTGCTGTTTAATTGCTGTTTTTCAATAAAAATAGGGTTGAATCGAAACACAATAAGCGTAATATGAAACACATCAATCAGGAGGAAGTGGCAAAATGGCAGAAGAGAAGCGCTATGGCGCGGATTTGATCGTCGAAAGTTTAACGAATCACGGCATTGACTATGTTTTTGGGATTCCTGGAGCCAAAATTGACCGGGTTTTTGAAAGTCTGGAGCATCCTAAATCAGAAAAGAGCCCGCAGCTAATCGTTGCGCGACATGAACAAAATGCGGCGTTTATGGCCGCTGGCATCGGTCGTTTGACCGGCAAACCAGGGGTTGTTCTGACAACTTCAGGACCGGGAGCATCAAACTTGGCAACCGGCTTGGTAACCGCAACGGCTGAAGGTGATCCGGTTTTGGCTTTATCCGGTCAGGTCAAACGCGCTGATTTGCTGCGAAGTTCTCATCAAAGCATGCGTAACGCCGATCTTTTTGCCCCGATCACCAAATATGCGGCTGAAGTTCAGGACCCCGATAACGTGAGTGAAATAATTGCGAACGCGTATCAAGCGGCTGAATCTGGCAAGCAAGGTGCAAGTTTTGTTTCTATTCCGCAAGATGTCACAGATTCGCCAGTCAACTCGGAACCGATAAAACCACTGGTCGCACCAAAACTTGGACCGGCTAGCCCCAGTGATATGACGTATCTGGCGCACGCCATCAAGGAAGCGTCATTGCCAGTGTTGTTGTTAGGAATGCGGGCATCGTCAAGTGATGTAACAGCAGAGATTCGCGAATTACTTTCAGTAACGGAACTACCTGTTGTGGAAACTTTCCAAGGTGCTGGCATCATTTCTCACCGTCAGATTGACAACTTTTTCGGCCGGGTTGGCCTGTTCCGCAATCAACCAGGTGACATGTTGTTACAACATAGTGATTTGGTCATTGCTATTGGGTACGATCCCGTTGAATATGAACCACGTAACTGGAATGCGGATGGCAAGGCGCGCATCATTGTCATTGATGATGTTCCAGCTGAGATTGATCATAACTTCCAGCCGGAAACTGAACTCATTGGTGATATTTCGCAAACGTTAGATATTTTGGTGCCATTGTTACGTGGCTACCAAGTTGCACCTGGCAGCAAGCGTTATTTAGAAGACCTTCAGGCAAAACTGCAGGATAGCGATGTACCACCGGCAATTGCTGATCAAAAAGTGCTTCATCCGCTCAGCATTGTTGCTGCCTTACAGGAGCGGGTCACGGATGAAATGACCGTTGCTGTTGACGTTGGGAGTCATTATATTTGGATGGCCCGGCACTTCAGAAGTTATGAACCACGACATTTGCTGTTTTCCAATGGGATGCAAACGCTCGGTGTCGCCTTACCATGGGCGATTGCTGCAACGTTGGTTCGCCCAGGGAAAAAGGCGGTCTCAGTTTCTGGCGATGGCGGTTTTCTCTTTTCCGGACAGGAATTAGAAACAGCAGTGCGCCTGCATGCAGACTTAGTGCATATTATTTGGAATGATGGCCATTATGATATGGTAAAATTTCAAGAGGAAATGAAGTACGGTCGTGCAGCTGGCGTTGACTTTGGTCCGGTTGACTTTGTGAAGTATGCAGAAGCATTTGGAGCAAAGGGACTGCGGGTCAATAAACCAAGTGAATTAGGGCAGGTTTTGGATGAGGCGTTTGCTACACCAGGCCCAGTTTTAGTTGATATTCCAGTTGATTATTCTGATAATGCGGAGCTTGGCGCGGCGATGCTTCCTGACCAAATTTACTAAGCTTTTGTTCATTCGTCAGCATTGCGCTTGGCGATCGCGTAATAGGAGGAGACCATCTGTGAATACTGATCGGTTATATCAACATGGCACATTGGCAATGCTTGTACCCGGATTGTTTGCTGGTACGCAAAAGATTGAAGAACTGCTGCAGCATGGCAATACTGGTATTGGCACTTTGACGGGGCTAGATGGCGAACTTGTGATCATTGATAGCAAAGTTTATCAAGTCAATGCACAAGGCGCTGTTCGCGAAGTCGGGTCAGAAGAAGAAGTACCGTTTGCAAACGTGCATTATCAAGCTGATAAATCTGTAGGCAAACTACAAGGACTTGATTTGTCAGGCTTTCAAAAAACGGTTTTGGAACGCCTTCAAACGGCCAATCTTTTTGCTGCAGTACGCGTTGAGGGGCGGTTTACGCAGATGCATACACGCGCGGTGTTGCCGCAACAGCCACCGTATCCAACGCTTACTGAAACAGCTTCAGGTCAAAAAGAATTCAACGCTGAGAATATCAAGGGTACATTGATTGGGTATTATTCGCCTGATCTCTATGCGGGTGCGGTGTCACCGGGGTTCCACTTGCATTTTCTTGACGCTGATCATCACATGGGTGGCCATATTCTTGGCTTCGAACTCGACAGTGGCGAATTGTTTCTGCAAAAGTTTAGTGACTTCCAGCTACATCTGCCGACAACCAACGATGCTTTTTTAAAGCAAAAATTTGACACGGCAACACTGGTAGCCGATATTCGCAAGGCTGAGAATTGAGTTAAAGCCTTGTGAGAGGCAGTTGCTGTTGAAGGCCGAACATGTTAACGTGTAAAACAATAACGATTAGAGGTTGCATTTGTCATGAATCCCAACCGCAATGGCCTGAACGCCAGATGCGCGGTTGCAAAAGGGGCGGATGCCGAGATGCCGGATTTGTTCAGAAATCCGACATTGGGCCAGTTGGACAACATCTGCTGGACTGTCGCGAACATCGCGGGGCGCTAATGAATCGGATCACGTTTAGTCATTGTTAGAAAAATGATAAGCTGATGGGTTGATTCTCGCCCGTTGGCTTTTTTTGTGAGCGCGAGCAGGAGCGCTTAGAAACCGGAACATAAGTGGCCTTGAACCTAAATGGCCGGGCTTTGGCCATTTAGGTTCAAGGTCCTTATGTGTAGGTTTCTGCGACTGCGAGCGCGTTATAGAAAGCTAGCCCAGTATCAGTTACGGCCGCCAGTCGAAAGATGCCTTAAATCTAAACGGGCGGCCGGGTTTTGACCATTGCGTCCAAGGTCCTTATGTGTAGGTTTCTGGGCTGGTTCGCGCGTTATAGAAAGCTACCCAAGAGCCGATTATGAGCCACTCAGTCGAAAAATGCTGTGAATCTAAACGGGCCAGCCGTTAGGGCCGACGTCCTTATGTGTAGGTTTCTGCGACTGCGAGCGCGTTATAGAAAGCTAACCCAGTATCAGTTACGGCCGCCAGTCGAAGATGCCTTAAATCTAAACGGGCGGCCGGGTTTTGACCATCGCGTCCAAGGTCCTTATGCGCAGGTTTCTGGGCTGGTTCGCGCGTTACAGAAAGCTAACCTCGCTCCCCGAGCCTCGCATTCTCAACCTATCAAAAACTTCAAAAGGAGCAAACTATTGGCACAGTCAGAATCAAATCAAGTCAAACGTGAACTCAAAACTCGCCATCTCTCCATGATTGCCTTAGGCGGCAGCATTGGCACTGGTCTCTTTGTTGCCAGTGGGAGTGCGATTGCCACCGCTGGACCAGGCGGGGCCATTGCTGCGTATGTCGGCATCGGGTTGATGGTCTTTTTCCTAATGACCAGTCTCGGTGAAATGGCTACCTATGTTCCCGTTTCGGGGTCGTTCTCCGAGTATGCTAGCCGATTTGTTGATCCGGCATTTGGGTTCGCACTTGGTTGGAATTATTGGTTCAATTGGGCAATCACGGTGGCCGTTGATGTGTCCACCACCGCAATCGTGATGCATTTTTGGCTGCCAGATGTGCCTGGATGGCTGATTTCAATGGGGTTCTTAGCGTTGATTTTTGTCATCAACATTATTTCTGTTAAGTCCTTTGGTGAAACTGAGTATTGGCTTTCATTAGTCAAAATTGTCACAGTGCTGGTCTTTCTCGTTGTTGGTTTATTGACCATCGTTGGGATCATGGGCGGCAATGGCCCGATTGGTTTGAAAAATTACACAACCGGAGCGGCGCCATTTGTTGGTGGGTTGCCAGCTACCCTAGCCGTTTTCGTCGTTGCTGGTTTTTCTTTTCAAGGGACTGAACTGATTGGCATTACCGCGGGAGAAAGTGCCACGCCGGAAACGAGTATTCCTAAAGCGATTAAACAGGTGTTTTGGCGAATTTTGCTCTTTTATATTTTATCTATTGCGATCATTGCTGCCATCATTCCCTATACCAGCCCGAATTTATTAGGTGCGAGTGTCGATCAAGTTGCGATTTCGCCATTCACTTTGGTATTTGATCGCATTGGGTTAGCAGGAGCGGCCAGCGTCATGAACGCGGTCATCTTGACATCGGTTTTGTCCTCGGCTAACTCAGGGATGTATGCCTCGACCCGCATGTTGTGGGCAATGGGTGGTTCCGGTTTTGCGCCGCGCGTTTTCCAGAAAACGAATAACCGGGGGATTCCAGTTGCAGCACTGCTGTTAACAACCTTGGTTGGTGCTTTCACCTTTTTAACCAGCATTATGGGACCGCATGTCTATCAACTACTGGTTGCAGCTTCTGGTCTGACTGGATTTCTTGCATGGTTAGGCATTGCTGTCTCACATTTTCGCTTTCGGCGCGCTTTCGTGAAGCAAGGACACGATCTGAGTGAACTCAAGTATCATGCAAAATGGTTTCCGGTTGGCCCAATTCTGGCGATTATTATGAGTCTCATTGTCATCGTTGGTCAGGATTTGCAGGCAGTTCAAAATTTTGCCTGGGGTCGATTACTGGTTTCTTACATGTCAATCCCGCTTTTTATTGTCTTATTCGTCTGGTACAAAGTGAAGCATCGGACAAAAATGATTCCGTTAGACCAAGTTGATTTGTCCGCTCACCGAGATCACCGAAATTAACGATGCAAAAAGGCAGTTTCCACACATTGAACTGAGTGGGAACTGCCTTTTTAGGTGATGCTATCACCACTTAAAAGTACCAGTTTCTGATGAGCGTGCTGAAGCTGTTTTGCCGAGATAAAGGCGGCGAATCAACATATAAAGTTGGAAAATAGCACTGTCGTCATCATCAATAATCCAAGTGGCAACCTCGCCTTTGAAATCCGATGGTGCTGCTGCTCTAATGGCGGCTTCATTGTCGACACTGGTAATCACCAAGTCAGCTTCCTGACAAGGCGCATCATCTGGCAACAAATCAACGACACTAAGATCGTCCAGAAAGTTTACCAAACGGCGATTGAGGAGATCATGTCCTAGGTAAACCAGCTTCACTTGCACAACTGGTGTTTCTGAGAAGTATCGCAAATAAGGAGCCAAAAGATAATGAATAATGCGCAAAAATCCTGCATTTTTACCAAGAAAACGACGGTAGGCAGGGGTGTCTGGCAAACCAGCGATGAACGTTTGCAAGGTATGGTACAGCTTAGTCTCTGTGTATGGCAGCCCTTCAGGTTGATAGTAATCCACGATGTGCATGAAATCGCCGCCCAGAAACTCATTGTTCAACGCGATCCGAGCTAGATTCAGAACTAGCTCGTGTTCGTGATAAACATCGAAATCACTGTCAGGTCGAACATGAGCATTCAAAAAAGCCAAGAGTCGCTTAGTGAAATCTGTCGTCACGGTTTTTTTGTCACTTAGGTAGCGGATAAAAGCATCACTCGTGGCGTCAGTTGGTAAAAATGTAATGGTGCGATTTTGCTGAAAGTAGAAGAAGTCGTTTTCGCTTTTCATAAACCGTGTGTCGTAAGCAGGAAACATTTCTTTCGTGTAAACCGGATATTGAAAAGGTGAATACTCATCGAAAATTTTGTCAAATGGCGCCGCGCCGTCAACGAAATGGTTGCCACTTATGCGTACGCGGCTGATGGCCCAAAACAATACTTCTTCAAGAATATCGACCGGATTCTTTTTGGCACTGGGTAAGGCGGTGTATTCCTGAACAATTTTTTGTTCATCTAAAACTTTGAATGGCCAATCGACGCCGTGGTAGCCAATCCAATAGAAGGCGAACAAGAACAATCTGATGCGGCTTTCCTGACCGGCAAAGCCTAAGTCGCTAAAGGACAACTTAAGCTGATATCGTTTAAGAAGATTACGGAGAGCAGACGTCTTGCGAACCAACGTGGAACGGCTGATATAATGGGCACGACAGAACTTGTCTGTGGACGGGTGATTAGCTTGCACAATGTAATCGACAAATTGGAACGCGATAGCGTGCTGCAACAAATACAGATGATAATCGTCCACTGTAATATCGATATCGACCAGAAGACTGATTTGTTTCCGTTTCATTTTTTCTGGATGTTTTGTTAAAACTGTCAAGTCGCGGAAAAGTTCCTGCAAGATGTTATACCCTTGCTGATAGGAAAGGTCTAGGTGCTGACTGAGGGTATTGATCGTGTATGTTTGCACATTGGTATCTTTGATCGCTGCGAACATTTGGAACTTCTGCAGATCAGCGCGATCTAAAAAAGTTTGTTCATACAGCATGGTACACCCCCTTATCTAAAAGCAATTCACCCCTACCTACGTCAATTATAACAAAAAAAGTAAAAATGATGACAGTTTGTTAGTGAAACATTGAACTTTAGGGAAACCCGCTATTTTCTAAAGCCGAGTAAATGAACAATAACAATTTGGTATAGTTTTTAGACCCGACTTGTACTCGTAACAGGGGTGAATACCTGCGTCTTGACAAAGTATGACGTATAATAAAAGACACAAAATCGTATTTTAGGGGTGGGGAGTCCATGGAAGCCAATCACGACATCTTTTTGTCGATGTCCGACGCTGAAAAGCTCAATTTGTTTCACGCCATTATCTCGGCACGAATTGCGCAGACGCCGGTGAGAACGCAGTTGGCTGGTGATCACGCACATTATTCGGTTGTCGGCGATGTGAATTTAAAACAAATTGCGGCGATTACTAATCGTAACTATGGGAGTGTCTATAATACCTACACTGGGTTGGTTAACTCTCTGGAGGAGATACTGGGTCGCAAGCATGCGTCCACTAAAATGTTGTTTGCCATTCCAATTGATGAATTTCGCTATGATCTGGTGAAAAAGTCGAACCCATATCGTTTTTTGGACGCAGTTTTATATAAGCGCTATCAAAACTTTGATGACTTTTTAATGGCGTCCGATAGTTCCAAAGCCACCATTTTGCGACATCTGAAACCTATTCGCGGTTACGCCAAAACCTGTGGGGTTCAATTTTCATATGAGACATTGTCGTTTATTGGGTCAGAATTAAATATCCGAATTTTTTTGGGGTTAACATATTGGTTAGCAACGAATGGCGCGGATTGGCCATTTGAAAATATGACGCATGAGCGTGCCAGCGAAATTCTTGATGCCGTTCTTAAAGCCTTTAAAGGCGGCGATGTGAATGTCGTTACACGTGAATTGTTGCTCTATTACATTGCGGTGGCACATCAACGCATTTTGACAGGGCAGGTGTTGACGCATGATCCGGATTCACAGATTTTACGGTATCCAATGCCAAATCTGTTTTCACCAATTGCTGAAGCGCTGACTGACGAACATCCAGTTTTAGATGGCTTATCTGAGCAGCAGCAACAAGGGGAAAGCGATGCGCTCTATTTTCTGTTTAATTTTGCGCCGCTGTATATTGTCAGTGATGGCCCGCTTGAGCGACGTGTGATCGAACGGTACAACCGCTATAATCCCGAAATTTATCAGTTGATTCAAGCCTTCTTTGCGTGTTTTCCATATAACTTTAAGCTACATCTGCAGTTGCCAGAAGAGACGTATAATTTGTTGTTAGCCAATATGCTGAGTGTCACCGTCAGCGTGCTGGTGTTCAAAAAAGACTTCACAACAACTTTACTCGCTGAGTTCAGTTCCAACATGCAGCAGACCAAAGATGATCCGGCTTTCTATGCTCAGATCAAAGCCACGCTTGAAAAAGTAGTGGATGAAGAACATCTCGAATCGTTTGACGGGTACATTGATGTTTTGGCCGAAGCGCTGTATCGCAACTTGCACCAACTACTCATCCAATTTCAGCCGCCAAAGAAAATTGTGGTTGCGCCAGTTGTTGAACAAACGATTACCGGCTATATTGACTTGCTAGCGTTTTTGCACGCTATTCCATTTGTCGAATTAGCATCGCCCAATGCTAATCTGAAAGATGCCGACTTGGTCATCACGACTTCGGTTGCGCCAGTCAAAAAAGTAGCCGGCAAGGCACAGATATTCCCATGGCATATCAATGTTAGCAATGACCATTACGGCCAACTGTATGCCTTACTCCGTGAACTTTGGGATAAAAAAGTTTTAGAAGATGCCCGGTTCATTTATTAAAAGACAAATAGCTGCTTGCATTTGGGCCAAGAGGACTGGCTCCCATTATTTTTGAATAAAAACAGTGTGGGCGCTTGTTAATCAGTGCTAAATGCGGTAATTTTAAGAATGAATAGCAAACACGTCTGAAGCGTCTATTGGATGATCAAGAGAGACAGCGGTTGGTGAAAGCTGTTAGCCATCCATATTCCAGCGCCTTAGTGGGTAGTGATGAACTGCACGGCCACTGACCGTTATCAGTTATTGAGGGTGGCGCATAGGCGTCAAACTTGGGTGGCACCGCGGAATGGCCTTTCGTCCCAACGAGATGGAAGGCTTTTTGTGTGCACTGAGATTTCAGACGCATCATGACCATATGAGGAGGACAAACCATGTTAGATCTAAAACTGATCCGGCAAAAACCGGAATGGGCCAAGGAAAAGTTAGCTGCACGTGCGATTAAAGGTGAAGAGATTGATGAATTATTAGCTTTGGATACGGGCCGGCGTCAGGTGACCGTTCAAACTGAAGAGCTTAAAGCCAAGCGCAATGATGTTTCAGGCCAAATTGCGGTTATGAAACGGAACAAAGAAAATGCTGACGATCAAATTAAGGCCATGCGGGAAGTAGGCCAAAAGATTGCGGCTTTAGACAAAGAACTCGCCCAGCTAAATGAAAAAGTAACCTATATTCTCGTCCGATTGCCAAACTTTCCGGCCGATGACGTACCAATGTCGTTAAATGAAGACGATTCCCGTGAAGAATACAAATGGGGAAACATGCCAACGTTTGATTTTGAACCAAAGCATCACTGGGATATTGGTGAAAAATTAGGCATTCTGGATTTTGAACGCGCGGCGAAGGTTGCCGGTAGCAGATTTGTTTACTATAAGGGCGCTGGTGCACGTCTTGAACGCGCCGTCTATAACTTCTTCTTGGATGAGCACCAAAAAGAAGGGTATGAAGAAATCATTCCCCCATACCTCGTTAACAATGATTCTATGTTCGGTACTGGTCAATTTCCAAAGTTTACTGATGCGACCTATACGATCACGAATGATGGTGAACCACTGACTCTGATTCCAACAGCAGAAGTGCCTCTGGTCAACTATTATCGGAATGACATTATTGATGCTGAAAAACTTCCAGTTAATTTCACCGCACTTACACCGGCTTTTCGTTCTGAAGCTGGCAGTGCCGGTCGCGATACTCGCGGCTTGATCCGGATGCATCAATTTAATAAGGTCGAAATGGTCAAGTTCTGCAAGCCTGAAGATTCTTGGAAAGAACTTCAAAACTTGATTCACGATGCCGAAGATCTTTTGCAAAAGCTCGGATTGCCTTATCATGTCATCACGCTGGCAAGTAATGACGCTAGCTTCACCAGTGCGAAGACGAATGATCTGGAAGTCTGGATGCCAGCGCAAGATCGCTATCGTGAGATCTCAAGTTGCAGCAATTGCACTGATTTTCAGGCGCGTCGTGCACAAATTCGCTATCGTGATGACGACGGCAAATTGCAGTTTGTCCACACGCTCAATGGCTCAGGGCTTGCTGTAGGGCGAACAGTGGCTTCTATTTTGGAAAATTATCAGCAAGCTGATGGTTCTGTGAAAATTCCTGATGTGCTTGTACCATACATGCAAGGACAAACCGCAATCACCAAGGAAGATTAATTGTTTCATGCATCTTTATGCAGTGAATCGCAAATGATTCACTGTTTTTTTAATGCAAACGTTCGGACTTTAAATTCTTAGCAAAACCTCATTTAAAAAGTGTTGACGCGGGTTCGTAAAGTTGATAATATATTCTCCGTTGTCAAATTCATAACCGATTGCGAGATTCATATCGGTTGCATGTTTATTCAAAAAGTTGTTGACATATTTCAACAGCTAGTGATAATATATGAAAGTTGTCTTTTGACAAGGTCGTCCTTTGAAAACTGAACAAAGTTTCGTTTAAATGTGCAGGGTCCTTGGTACTTCGGTACCGAGGCAAGAAGTAACATTTGCGAAGTCAATTCGCTAGAACAACAAATCGAGCTATTCGAACAGCTCATATTTATATGAGAGTTTGATCCTGGCTCAGGATGAACGCTGGCGGCGTGCCTAATACATGCAAGTCGAACGAGTTCTCGTTGATGATCGGTGCTTGCACCGAGATTCAACATGGAACGAGTGGCGGACGGGTGAGTAACACGTGGGTAACCTGCCCTTAAGTGGGGGATAACATTTGGAAACAGATGCTAATACCGCATAGATCCAAGAACCGCATGGTTCTTGGCTGAAAGATGGCGTAAGCTATCGCTTTTGGATGGACCCGCGGCGTATTAGCTAGTTGGTGAGGTAATGGCTCACCAAGGCGATGATACGTAGCCGAACTGAGAGGTTGATCGGCCACATTGGGACTGAGACACGGCCCAAACTCCTACGGGAGGCAGCAGTAGGGAATCTTCCACAATGGACGCAAGTCTGATGGAGCAACGCCGCGTGAGTGAAGAAGGCTTTCGGGTCGTAAAACTCTGTTGTTGGAGAAGAATGGTCGGCAGAGTAACTGTTGTCGGCGTGACGGTATCCAACCAGAAAGCCACGGCTAACTACGTGCCAGCAGCCGCGGTAATACGTAGGTGGCAAGCGTTATCCGGATTTATTGGGCGTAAAGCGAGCGCAGGCGGTTTTTTAAGTCTGATGTGAAAGCCCTCGGCTTAACCGAGGAAGCGCATCGGAAACTGGGAAACTTGAGTGCAGAAGAGGACAGTGGAACTCCATGTGTAGCGGTGAAATGCGTAGATATATGGAAGAACACCAGTGGCGAAGGCGGCTGTCTGGTCTGTAACTGACGCTGAGGCTCGAAAGCATGGGTAGCGAACAGGATTAGATACCCTGGTAGTCCATGCCGTAAACGATGAATGCTAGGTGTTGGAGGGTTTCCGCCCTTCAGTGCCGCAGCTAACGCATTAAGCATTCCGCCTGGGGAGTACGACCGCAAGGTTGAAACTCAAAGGAATTGACGGGGGCCCGCACAAGCGGTGGAGCATGTGGTTTAATTCGAAGCAACGCGAAGAACCTTACCAGGTCTTGACATCTTTTGATCACCTGAGAGATCAGGTTTCCCCTTCGGGGGCAAAATGACAGGTGGTGCATGGTTGTCGTCAGCTCGTGTCGTGAGATGTTGGGTTAAGTCCCGCAACGAGCGCAACCCTTATGACTAGTTGCCAGCATTTAGTTGGGCACTCTAGTAAGACTGCCGGTGACAAACCGGAGGAAGGTGGGGATGACGTCAAATCATCATGCCCCTTATGACCTGGGCTACACACGTGCTACAATGGATGGTACAACGAGTTGCGAGACCGCGAGGTCAAGCTAATCTCTTAAAGCCATTCTCAGTTCGGACTGTAGGCTGCAACTCGCCTACACGAAGTCGGAATCGCTAGTAATCGCGGATCAGCACGCCGCGGTGAATACGTTCCCGGGCCTTGTACACACCGCCCGTCACACCATGAGAGTTTGTAACACCCGAAGCCGGTGGCGTAACCCTTTTAGGGAGCGAGCCGTCTAAGGTGGGACAAATGATTAGGGTGAAGTCGTAACAAGGTAGCCGTAGGAGAACCTGCGGCTGGATCACCTCCTTTCTAAGGAAACAGACTGAAAGTCTGACGGAAACCTGCACACACGAAACTTTGTTTAGTTTTGAGAGGATAACCTCTTCACGCCTATCGGGCCTATAGCTCAGTTGGTTAGAGCGCACGCTTGATAAGCGTGAGGTCGATGGTTCAAGTCCATCTAGGCCCATCAAGCGTACGCTTGTTAATTGAACAACCCTTATGGGGGATTAGCTCAGCTGGGAGAGCGCCTGCTTTGCAAGCAGGAGGTCATCGGTTCGATCCCGTTATCCTCCATTGGCCGAAAGGCCAATGACCGACGAAAGTCGGCTACCTTGTTCTTTGAAAACTGGATATCATTGTATTAATTGTTTTAAATTGCCGAGAACACAGCGTATTTGTATGAGTTTCTGAAAAAGAAATTCGCATCGCATAACCGCTGACGCAAGTCAGTACAGGTTAAGTTACAAAGGGCGCACGGTGGATGCCTTGGCACTAGGAGCCGATGAAGGACGGAACTAATACCGATATGCTTCGGGGAGCTATAAGTAAGCTTTGATCCGGAGATTTCCGAATGGGGGAACCCAGTACACATCAGTGTATTGCTTGTCAGTGAATACATAGCTGGCCGGCGGCAGACGCGGGGAACTGAAACATCTCAGTACCCGCAGGAAGAGAAAGAAAACTCGATTCCCATAGTAGCGGCGAGCGAAGTGGGAAGAGCCCAAACCGAGAAGCTTGCTTCTCGGGGTTGTAGGACTGGACATTGGAGTTACCAAAGTCCGACGTAGTCGAAGTCAGCTGGAAAGCTGCGCCACAGAAGGTGAAAGCCCTGTAAGCGAAACGTCGAACCCTCCGTCCAGGATCCTGAGTACGGCGGAACACGTGAAATTCCGTCGGAATCCGGGAGGACCATCTCCCAAGGCTAAATACTCCCTAGTGACCGATAGTGAACCAGTACCGTGAGGGAAAGGTGAAAAGCACCCCGGAAGGGGAGTGAAACAGTTCCTGAAACCGTGTGCCTACAATTAGTCAAAGCCCGTTAATGGGTAATGGCGTGCCTTTTGTAGAATGAACCGGCGAGTTACGTTTGCTTGCGAGGTTAAGATGAAAAGTCGGAGCCGTAGCGAAAGCGAGTCTGAACAGGGCGAATGAGTAAGCAGATGTAGACCCGAAACCAAGTGACCTACCCATGACCAGGTTGAAGGTGTGGTGAAACACACTGGAGGACCGAACCCATGTATGTTGAAAAATGCTGGGATGAGTTGTGGGTAGCGGTGAAATTCCAAACGAACTTGGAGATAGCTGGTTCTCTCCGAAATAGCTTTAGGGTTAGCCTCGGAGGATGGATCATGGAGGTAGAGCACTGTTTGAACTAGGGGCCCATCAAGGGTTACTGAATTCAGATAAACTCCGAATACCATCGATCTTACTCCGGGAGTCAGACAGTGAGCGATAAGGTCCATTGTCGAAAGGGGAACAGCCCAGATCACCAGTTAAGGTCCCTAAATTTATGCTAAGTGGAAAAGGATGTGGCGTTGCACAGACAACTAGGATGTTGGCTCAGAAGCAGCCACCATTTAAAGAGTGCGTAATAGCTCACTAGTCGAGTGGCACTGCGCCGAAAATATACCGGGGCTAAGCATAATACCGAAACTGTGGGTGCACCCGTAAGGGTGCGCGGTAGGAGAGCGTTCTAAGGGCGTTGAAGGTCGATCGTGAGGACGGCTGGAGCGCTTAGAAGTGAGAATGCCGGCATGAGTAGCGAAAGATCAGTGAGAATCTGATCCACCGTATGACTAAGGTTTCCTGGGGAAGGCTCGTCCTCCCAGGGTTAGTCGGGATCTAAGGCGAGGCCGAGAGGCGTAGTCGATGACAAGCAGGTTGAGATTCCTGCACTAGTTTATTTTGTTTAAGCGATGGAGGGACGCAGGAGGCTAAGGAAAGCGCACGGCTGGAAATGTGCGCCCAAGCAGCAAGTCTGACAGCGAGTGAAATGCTTGCAGTCTTAAGGACAAGCTGTGATGGGGAGCGAAATTATAGTAGCGAAGTTCCTGATGTCACACTGCCAAGAAAAGCTTCTAGTGAGAAATAAACTACCCGTACCGCAAACCGACACAGGTAGTCGAGGAGAGTATCCTCAGGTGAGCGAGCGAACTCTCGTTAAGGAACTCGGCAAAATGACCCCGTAACTTCGGAAGAAGGGGTGCTGACCGCAAGGTCAGCCGCAGTGAATAGGCCCAAACAACTGTTTATCAAAAACACAGGTCTCTGCTAAATCGTAAGATGATGTATAGGGGCTGACGCCTGCCCGGTGCTGGAAGGTTAAGAGGATGAGTTAGCGCAAGCGAAGCCCAGAATTGAAGCCCCAGTAAACGGCGGCCGTAACTATAACGGTCCTAAGGTAGCGAAATTCCTTGTCGGGTAAGTTCCGACCCGCACGAAAGGCGTAATGATTTGGGCACTGTCTCAACGAGAGACTCGGTGAAATTATAGTACCCGTGAAGATGCGGGTTACCCGCGACAGGACGGAAAGACCCCATGGAGCTTTACTGTAGCTTGATATTGAGTGTTTGTACCGCTTGTACAGGATAGGTAGGAGCCGTAGAGATCGGAACGCTAGTTTCGATGGAGGCGTTGGTGGGATACTACCCTAGCTGTATGAACACTCTAACCCGCGCCACTAATCGTGGCGGGAGACAGTGTCAGGTAGGCAGTTTGACTGGGGCGGTCGCCTCCTAAAATGTAACGGAGGCGCCCAAAGGTTCCCTCAGAATGGTTGGAAATCATTCGCAGAGTGTAAAGGTATAAGGGAGCTTGACTGCGAGACTGACAAGTCGAGCAGGGACGAAAGTCGGGCTTAGTGATCCGGTGGTTCCGTATGGAAGGGCCATCGCTCAACGGATAAAAGCTACCCTGGGGATAACAGGCTTATCTCCCCCAAGAGTCCACATCGACGGGGAGGTTTGGCACCTCGATGTCGGCTCATCGCATCCTGGGGCTGTAGTCGGTCCCAAGGGTTGGGCTGTTCGCCCATTAAAGCGGTACGCGAGCTGGGTTCAGAACGTCGTGAGACAGTTCGGTCCCTATCCGTCGCGGGCGCAGGAAATTTGAGAGGAGCTGTCCTTAGTACGAGAGGACCGGGATGGACGTTCCGCTGGTGTACCAGTTGTGCCGCCAGGCGCATCGCTGGGTAGCTATGAACGGCAGGGATAAACGCTGAAAGCATCTAAGTGTGAAGCCCCCCTCGAGATGAGATTTCCCATTCCTATATGGAAGTAAGACCCCTGAGAGATGATCAGGTAGATAGGCTGGAAGTGGAAGTGCAGCGATGCATGGAGCGGACCAGTACTAATCGGTCGAGGACTTAACCAAGTAAGAGTGTGAGCAGGAGCGGTTAGAAACCGGAGCATAAGCGGGCCTGAGCGTGATGGCCGGGCTTTGGCCATTGCGGTCAGGGTCCTTATGTGCAGGTTTCTGCGACTGCGAACACGTTTCGATGACAAGTACGTTAAGTTCAAGGCAGCAATTAAACAATGATAGCCAGTTTTGAGAGCGCAAAGTTCTCATAAGTGTGGTGGCGATAGCAAGAAGGATACACCTGTTCCCATGCCGAACACAGAAGTTAAGCTTCTTCACGCCGAGAGTAGTTGGTGGGAAACTGCCTGCGAGGGTAGGAAGCTGCCACGCTTTTTTATTCCGGTTTAGCTCAGTTGGTAGAGCACCTGACTGTTAATCAGGTTGTCGTCAGTTCGAGCCTGACAACCGGAGCTCATGAGACATCCTGCAAAGGGTGTCTTTTTTTAATATTATTTGCAGGTCTTTAAACAAGGATTAAGAACAGGCTGGACCAGTCATGAATAACTGGTTTAACTTGACCCGCTGTACGATCACTCTCATAATATGTACCAGCCATCACAAATGAAAGAAGTGACAGACATGGACAATCGATTACAATTACGCCAACAAAATAAAAAGCACGCCCATCGTGGACTTAAGATCTTTTCAATTATCATGGGTGTGTTGATCTTGCTCATTATCGCAGGGGTTTTCTTTTTCCCTCAACTGAATAACACGGTTCGTAATGTGACGGGTAATGACACGCCTGTTGATTCTGCAGTTAAAGCTCGTCTCGTTTCCGGCATTACAGCTCAAAAGACTGGTGATGCGACAACCGATGCAGCTATCCAACGGGCTGCCGATACGTTGAAAGCAACCAAAATGAGTACGATTATGGCTGCGGCTAAGGATCAAGATCAGGCTGCTTCACTTTTACAAAAGGCATCTGGTGTTAATCATAGTCAAGCAGAAATGGCTGCTGCGGCGCTTTTTCAGGAGAGTTCTGTAACGCCAATTCGCCAAGCGATTGCATCAGGCGATTACTATCAGGCTTATCAAGATGCTAAAACGCTGCAACAACAGGGTGGAACAAGCGCCTTAACTAGTTTCTTGTCAGGACAATGACTCAGAGCATTGATTAACCTGCAACACAATCATTCGAAAGCTGAATGTTGTGTTGCAGGTTTTTTTAATAAGAATGCACCTCGAATGTGTGAAAAGGTAAGAGGCACTTTTATGTAAAAGAAAAGCCACTCCCGAAGAAATGGCTTTTGATCTTAAATCTTGTTGGGGTGATTTTGTGAGTGAACGCGATACGAGAAAATGAGTTCGTTATGTGCGCGAATCAATCGGCCTGATACTGTCTGGTCTGACATCACCATGCCACCTGGCAGTAATGCATGGTGGTACTGATAACCAGGGAAAAAAGGTGCCGTTAGTTCAAACTGATGACCTGTCTTTGTGTGCAAGACCTGCACATCACGTAAGTCTTGTTGATGTTCATCCACATATTTAATCACCAATGTTGCTGGTGTCGGCTGTGACGTTAAAGAGGCGGTTGCGCTGTAAATAAAGATCAGTTGTTGTTCATCTTTGGTCATGACTCCGACCACTGTAGGATCGCCAACCTCACTGCCATCTGGTAGAACAGCCTTCTGAAAGTTATAGCCAATCAGAGTCGGTGCCGTTAGCCGAAAACGCTGACCCACCGCGTTCGTTAGATGGTTCTCAGGTCCAAGCGACTTGCCGGTCTCATCAACATAATGAATGGTTAATTTTACTTGTGCCAAAATGTCCCTTCCTCTGTGATGTCCAGAAAATGTTGCGGTTAAGCATTGCGAGCTGTGAAGCGTGCTTGTTTGATGGTCGGGTTTTCGAGCTCATCTAGCAAGGCAACGGCAAGTGTGCCGCTATTTAAGACAGATTTGCCGCTATCATCTTTCAACAGCTCGTCTTTACCACGTACGTAGGCTGTAGCTGGTCCAGGCTGAAAGTTAGCGCTTGGCGAAATACCAAGCCAGTTTACATTATCGGTCCACCGTAACAACTGCAGTTCCCGAAATTGATTCAATGGTGTATTAATAAAAGCAGCAGCGTGTGGATCTTTTTTTAGTGTATCATACAATGTCTGGTCGCCATTCTTTAGACTGCCTGCGCCGAGAATAAAAATCACACGTGGCTTATCAGTGTTGCGTAACTCATGAATTAAGTGGTCGGCCAGATCAATGTGGAGATAAGCTTGCTCAACAGTTGTCGCAAAAGCATCAATAACAGCGTCATAACCCGTCAACTGCTCGCGCGTCAACGTGAACGCATCTTGTTGAATCAGATCTGCATCCGGTGGCAAGATTCCAACACTTTTATCTGGATGGCGAACATAACCGGTCACTTCATGGCCTCGTTTGAGGGCCTCCTTAAAAATAGCCGAACCTGCATGTCCTGTGGCACCAATAATCGCAATCTTCATCTAAAACAACATCCTTTCATGACGATTCGTTTCTTTTTCATGATACACTTACAAAAAGTAGATGGACAATCATTTTAACTTAGAAAACGATTCTGCCAATGATCTCATTTAGCATCAAAAAATGCTTTACAGTGCGATAGTGCTCCTGTATAATCTTACTTGTTGTTCAGCAATGGCCCGTTGGTCAAGTGGTTAAGACACCGCCCTTTCACGGCGGTAACATGGGTTCAAATCCCGTACGGGTCAGTATGCCGGCTTAGCTCAGTTGGTAGAGCATCGGTATCGTAAACCGAGGGTCACAGGTTCGACTCCTGCAGCCGGCATCTTTTCATGAGTGATTCTTCGTGGAACGTCACTCATTGAACACGTTAGTCCTTCCAGTTATTAACTGGAAGGATTTTTTTGTTCAATGTGTAGCTTCATTCGAGTGACATGCCGCCATTAACTCAGCGTGAAGAGGTCAAAACTGATTCGTGACAGACGTTTGTCATCAACATTTCTTCGGTTAAGCACTGAACTAACCACCACGCATTACATATATCGCTCGCGCACTCATGCTACTTTCTATGATATCATCATACGGTAACTTAATTGTTTGAAGGGGTGCGGCATGCATAGACAGGAAACAAAATCGAAAAAGGGACTCATCTGGGGTATTGCCATCTTGGCTGTTGTGTTATTGGGCGGCGGTATTTGGTTTGGAGTTCACCAACAGGCACAAGCAAAGGCGGCGGCCGCCTCTGCTTCAAGCTCTAAAGCAGCGGTTCGCTCGCGAGCTTCGGCTAAAAAGATGCGGGAGGCAACACAAGCTTCTGAGAAGGCCAAAGATCCAGTTTATAAAGACTTTGCCGCTGACGGCCTCAGTTTTAATCAAGTGCAAGCGGCCAAGCAACTGGATGTGACAGCAGTGGGTGATTCGGTCATGCTGGGTAGCGAATATTTATACAAGGAACTTTTCCCGAAGATTTATTTTGATGCTGGTGTGAGTCGACAAATTTATGAAGCACCGGATTTGTTCAAATCATTAGCGGCTTCAGGCAAGCTTGCTGACACGGTGATTATCGGCTTGGGAAGCAATGGCACATTTACCGATGCTGAGTTCGCGTCAATTATGAATACTCTCGGCAGCAAGCGGCAGGTATATTGGATTAATGTCCATGCAGATACGACTTGGACAGATGAAGTTAATCGCGATCTTGTTTCAATGAGTCATCGTTATCAAAATCTGCACATTGTTGATTGGCACAAGGCGTCAGAAGGCCATGATGATTGGTTCGTAGCGGACAAAACGCACCCGACCACAGAGGGCCAGCCGCATTATGTCGCAACCGTTGCAAAAGCGGTTTTGGCGAAAGTTAAATAAAGTCAATTGGAGTCACGATTAGCGTCTGTGCGCAGTACTTGAGACTGATCACAGACGCTTTTTCAAATCCTATGAGCAAGGCCATGTATGCAAAAGTGGCCTGTCAGATTAGCATTTGTTTGATTTTTTTCCTTGCTCGTGCGAAAACATGCTATGCTACCAGTAGCACAAAATTGGTGACGAAAGCGGGATGAGTGCGATGCAGGCCTTGATAGATGTACGGGAATCGGGCGCTTACTTACTGATGAGCGTTGGTGGCAGTGGCGCTTTGCGGCGGCATCTTGCCGAAATGGGCTTAGTCGTGGGCAAAAAAGTGACCGTGGTTCAGCCTGCAAGCAAGTTGTCAGGCATGGTGATTTTTTTTCAAGGTCAGCGATTAGCAATTAGCGATGAAATTGCCTCGTTACTCGTGGTTCGACCGTTTGCCATGGATGCTGATACCCCTGCCATTGCCTTGGCTGATCTGCCATTGCGGCAGGCAGGCTTGATCCGCACGATTAAAGGGGATCCACCGTTGCGTCACCGCCTAATGGATATGGGTCTCACCAAAGGCACGTTGGTCAAAATTCATCAGATTGCGCCTTTGGGTGATCCGATTGAGCTAGCGGTCCGTGGTTACAAATTGAGCATTCGCAAGCAGGATGCGGCACATGTGCTGGTGACGGAGGTGACAAGCGATGGCGATACGTGAAACGTTAGCATTGGTAGGCAATCCTAACAGCGGGAAAACCACGTTGTTCAATGCCTTAACCGGCGCTAAGCAGCATATTGGTAACTGGCCAGGGGTGACAGTTGAGCGTAAATCTGGCCGGCTGAAAGCGGATAATGCCTTAGTCATTCAAGATCTTCCAGGCACCTATTCATTGTCACCTTATAGCAGTGAAGAAATCGTGACGCGCGACTTTTTACTAAATGATCAACCAGACTTGGTCTTGAATGTGGTGGATGCAACCAACCTTGAGCGTAATCTTTATTTGACGTTGCAAGTTATGGAAACCGGGCGGCCGTTAATTGTCGCTTTAAACATGATGGATGTGCTGGTCAAAACGGGCCATCGAACGATTAATTTAAAAAAGCTGAGTTACGCATTACAGGTGCCTGTCATTGCCACGACAGCAACTAAACCGGCTGCCTTACAGGAGTTGGTGCAAACCATTCAGGCGCCGCTACCAAAGCCTTATGCCTTTCCTGAGTATGATGCGCGACTCGAATCGGCGCTGACGATGCTTGAAGATGTGATTGACCAGAAGGTGCCTGCCGATCGGTTGCGGTGGTATGCCATTAAGGTTTTTGAAAAAGATCCGCAAGTGGTCAAGCAATTGGCCTTTTCTTCAGACGAACAACATCAGATTAATGAAATTTTACGGACGGCGGAGCATGTGTTTGATGATACAACCGATAGCATTATTGTGAATGCCCGTTATGACTTCATTGCGCGCGTCATTGCGATGTGTGTGGTTGACAAAGATGACTTTGTGATGTCGATGAGCGACAAAATCGATCGCATTGTGACAGATCGGTATTTGGCTTTGCCAATATTCGTCTTGGTCATGTGGGCCGTTTATTATTTATCGATTCAAACCATTGGTACAATCGGCAGTGATTATCTCAATGACACGGTTTTTGGTGGCTGGCTGCCAAGTGTCGTCGGCGGCACCTTGAAAAGTTGGGCTGTTGCCCCATGGCTATCCGGTCTGATTGTCGATGGTCTGATTGGCGGTATTGGATCCGTATTGGGCTTCTTGCCGCAGATTATGATGCTTTTTCTATGTTTGGGTATTTTAGAAGACTGCGGCTATATGGCCCGCATTGCTTTTGTCATGGATCGGCTGTTTCATCGGTTTAATCTTAGCGGTAAAAGCTTCATTCCAATTTTAATAGCGACTGGTTGCGGGGTTCCTGGGATTATGGCGACGCGGACGATTGAAAGCGAAAAAGATCGGCGAATGAGTATCATGTTGACGACGTTTATGCCGTGTTCAGCTAAGTTGACGGTGATCGCGCTGGTCAGCGGCACGTTCTTTCCAAGCAACAGTTGGGTGGCACCATCCGCTTATTTCATGGGGATCATTGCCGTGATCTGTTCGGGAATTTTTCTTAAAAAAACAGCCTTATTTGCTGGTCCACCAGCGCCGTTTGTGATGGAGTTGCCAGCCTATCACTTGCCACGCCTAACCAACTTGTATCGCAGTGTCATGTCGCGGGCACGCGCTTTTGTGCAGAAAGCAGGGACTATTATCTTTCTGTCGTGCGTGTTGCTGTGGTTCTTATCTAATTTCAATTTCGGTTTACAGATGGTTGACGAAAATGACAGTATGCTGCGCGCGTTAGGAACCATCATTGCACCGGTTTTTGCACCGCTGGGTTTTGGCGACTGGCATGCTACCGTGGCCACTTTAGCCGGTTTGATCGCGAAGGAAAATTGTGTCGGTACCTTACATATCAGTTTTGGGGCAGGCAGTGCCAGCGGCTTTGGGCAGGCCTTGCGCGCTACCTATCCGGCGATGGCAGGATATGCCTTTTTGGTTTTCAATCTGCTGTGTGCCCCATGTTTTGCGGCGATTGGTACGATGTACAAGGAGTTTGGTGATGCACGGTGGACATGGCGTGCCGTGGGCTATCAAACTGGCGTGGCTTATCTTCTCACGATGTTGATTTATCAAGGCAGTCTCGTGGTATCCGGCCAAGCCAGTGTCATGAGCATCGGGCTAGTTTTAGTCGCAATTTTACTCATTGTTTATGGGCTGTTAATCAAACGGCCGGTTCCGGCAATTGCTTCAAGTTATTAACTTGTCAACTCATTTAAAAAAGGGAGTCTTAGCTCATGGCAACATGGATTATTGGCGGTATCGTTGTTTTAATTATTGCGGTTGTAGCATACCGTACATTTTTCAAAAAAAATAAGGCTGGTTGTAGCCAATGTGAAGAAGTCGGATGCCCGCTGATCGATCATGCGAAAATGGTGCAGGCGAACAATCGGCGGAAGGCTTAACCCGCATGATTTTTTAACGTATCACAGCTAACAACGCGCGAGCCCAGACTAGTGAAGCAAATCGCTAGTTTGGGTTTTTTAAAACTCGCGTCCGCTGCTTCGTCTCGGTATAATTGAACCATGCAAACATTTTCATTTGGCATCCATGTTGTTAAAAAGATAGTGCGTGATTCAGCCTGGGCTGAAGAGCACGTTCAAAGAGGGGGATTCAACCATGACAAGTAAGCAAAGTTTTTCAAGCAGTGACATCACCAGTCAGAGCGGCTATTTTTCAGCGCTTAAGGCCACGGTTGAAACAGCATTTTACGGGGAGAATGTGAAGCAGGTTACTACCATCGCCCAAGCCTATGCTTTAGCCAAAACAGCGCCGGGTGTGATTATCACGGATTTACCGATCAAACATACGGCTGAACTGGGATTGCCGCCAGATGCCAAGGTATTAGTGGCTAATGACGGCCGTGTAGTTGGTCGGACGGCAGCTGCCCGCCAGATTATTGGTCAGCCTGATGTGGATGAGACTAAACTGGCGGCGATTGCTCGGGAAGCTGTCTTTTTAGGGAGTCGCAAGACTTTTCTCCGTGGGGATGTCACTGTTGGCTTGTCCTCTGATTTTGCTATCAAGGCGCATTTGATGTTGCCTGAGGCGTATGCAAATAATTTGTATACGTACTTGCTGAATTTTCAAATTGATACGCCAAAACGCAATGCTGAATATGAACAATCGCGCCCACTTCCAGAAGATGATATTTACCTTTATGCCGATCCCGATTGGCATGATCCGGCGTATCCAAACGGGTTGGCCGTGTTTGATCCAACGCATAATGCCGCCATCGTGTTAGGCTTACGCTACTTTGGCGAGTTGAAAAAAGGCACGTTGACGCTTGCGTGGGCGACAGCGCATCGGAATGGTTTTGTCGCCTGTCATGGCGGTATGAAACAATATACGCGACAGGACGGCGATTTTACGATGGCAGCGTTTGGCTTGTCCGGTTCCGGCAAGTCAACGATCACGTTGGCCAGTCATGGCGATCAGTATCCCGTGAAGGTCTTACATGACGATGCCTTTGTGATTGATCGACAAACGGGTGCAACAACGGCGCTTGAGCCTTCATATTTTGATAAAACTCAGGATTATCCGTTGAGTGATCCGGGCATTCAGTATTTTCTGACGGTTCAAAATGTTGGGGTGACCCTAGATGCCGCTGGTAAGAAAACGCTGGTGACGCAAGATATTCGCAACGGCAATGGACGAACCGTGAAGTCACGTTACGTCACGCCGAATCGCGTGGATCATCTTACGGAGAGTATCGATGCTATTTTCTGGATCATGAAGGATGATACCTTGCCGCCGGTGGTGAAACTGGAAGATCCTGATCTTGCCGCTGCTTTTGGCGTGACGCTGGCAACCAAACGCTCAACAGCGGAAAACGTTATCGGTGATGTTGATCGTGATCATCTTGTCATCGAACCGTTTGCGAACCCATTCCGCAGCTATCCGTTGGGGGAGGATTATCAAGATTTCCACCAACTCTTTGAACAACGCCAAACAGCTTGTTATATTTTGAATACTGGTTCTTACAACGGTCAAAATGTGAAACCAGCCGATACGTTAGGCGCGATTGCCAAGATTGTTGACGAAACAGCTGCCTTCAAACCATTTGGCCTGCTACCAAAGATGCGGTATCTGCCGTTATCCGGTTTTAATGTTGATTTTGGCGACAACGATTATCGCGCTCGTCTCCGTCAACGTTTGGAAGATAGGTTGGCGTTTATTGCGACTAAAGACGTTGACCATGATGGTTATGATCGTTTGCCTATTGATGCCAGCCGTGCGCTTGAAGACGTCATCGCTGCCCTTGACCAACAAGCCGCCGCAATGTGAGCAAGGTAGACCCACCCCCCAAGTTTTAGGATGGTAACCATCGTCATTTAACCATGGACAAACCCATACGCATTGCATGAATGATTAAAATAGGGGATAGTAAAGCTAACCTCAATACACGCAGCCCATTGCACTAAAAAGATGGCAGCGTCATGCAAAGGAGTGCAGCGTATGGCGATTCATTTTGTGATTTATGAAAAGCCTAACTGCGAGTCATGCCGGCTCACCAAACGCTGGCTCGCAGAACACGGTCAACATTTTCGTACGACGAACCACCGAGGTGAATCAAACCTTGTTGATATTAACGCCAATGATCCGTTAAAACGGGCGTGGAGTCACCAAAAAATTGTCAAATTTCGTGAGGCCGGATATGATCGTTTTCCAGTTGTGCGCGTTCGCGACGATGCGACGGGTGATGTATTGGCAACATGGAGCGGTTTCCGACCTGAAGCGTTGGCTAGCTGGACAGCTATTAATCAACTTGGGTAAGGCTTCAGCTTCTGACATGAAAAAGCACCTAACCGTTTTTGTGCGGTCAGGTGCTTTTTGATTTGCATGATCATGACGAGGAAACTGGGCATGATTTTAGATACGCCACTACCTATCGCTTAACTGTTGAAGAATGCTGAGCTGGGCAGATGGTATTTGGCCGTTCATATCCGGACCAACATTGAGTAAAAGTCGACCGCGTTTAGACCTAAGCTCTGCGATCAATTGCTTGATGTCATCTGCAGTAATATAGTCCTCTGGCCGACTGAGGCGGTTATAACCAAAACTTTTGTCCATGCCGCGTGTCATTTCGAAATAACGATTTGTTTGCGGCCAGTCAGTACGATATTCAAGGGTGCGGTAGTCATAGAACTTAACCTCGCTGAGATCGTCTGAGTGATGTTGGTCACGTTTAATAACCTGCGCCGCAACGAGATTGAAAATCGGTCGTATCCAACTGGTTCGCATCCAATCAGGAAATTGTTGCCAGCGGTCATTCACTAAACCTTCTGGGACTTGTTGATAATAATACTTGAACAGCGTTTCCAAGCGGTGATCATCTGGGTAGCCGATATCGCTCCAAAGCACATCTGGGTGATATCGATCAATCAATTCGTGCCACTGATGCCATACATAATCTTTGTAAGTTTGGCTTTTGTCGTTGCCCAATAGAAAGCTGCCGTAATCTTTGATTGGCAGATGCGGGAAAGTCCAGTCCAATAAAGATGAATAATAGGTTCCAAAACGCATTCCGTGGGCACGAACAGCTTGGGCCAGTTCACCGACAAAGTCGAAGTTCAAATGATAGTCAGGTTCGTACGGATTCTTGGTGTGCGGATCAAACATGACAAAGCCGTCGTGGTGCTTTGTAACGATCACGACATATTTGGCGCCAGCATTGGCAAATGCTGCGGCCCAGGCCTGCACATCGACATTCTGGGCGGTCTGCTTGAACGTTTTTGCGAAATCTGCATAAGAGGTGTTGCCATAATGCGTCCGGTGATAGGCTGCTACGGGGCTGTTTGGCAATAACATGCTGTTGCCATACCACTCCGCATAAGGTTGATGTTCAAACAAATAACCTAATGATTTGGTTTTGATTAAAGTGCCGTAATCAGGAATATTAACTGGCGCGTAAGCTGGCACACTATAGGGTCCCCAGTGAATGATGATGCCGAAATCCGCTTGTTTAAACCAGTCTGGTGGATTAGTGCGATGAATATTAACAGCTGAAGGTTTGGTCATGAAGATCGTCTCCTTGAGAGCATGATACACGTCGAAAGCTGTCACTTCTGCTCAGGTCGAAAAAGTGTTGCCAGTTAAATGATTGATGGATGCATCATTTAGATTTTGATGACTGCGTATTCGTCACCCGTTTAGCAGCTAGAGCAGCGTACATCTCATCACGAGCGGCACCTTGCAATGGATAATGGCGGGCAATCAGATAGGACGGATTTACAATTCAAGTGCAACAAATTAGTCAAATAGAAAAGACTCATAGCCTGAGTCCTTGTAAAATGGAATCACCACAAGACCAACTACAAGGAGAACTCGACTATGAGTCCGTACACCCATCTTACCTTAAAAGACCGTGAATCGATACTGCTTGGTATCTCTACAGGCAAAACTCTTGATACCATCGCCAAAGAGATAGGTCGTTCCAAGAGTACAGTCAGCCGTGAAATTGCACGTAACGGCGGCTGGCGGAACTATTCGGCAGCCACCGCTCAGGACCGCTACCGGCGGGTTCGCTTGGCTAGCAGGCGTCCTCGGATCCTCGATCGACCGGGGACTCGTGACGCTGTCATTCGATATATCACGGTGCTACATTGGTCGCCTGAGCAGATTGCCGGTCGCTTGTCACTAGAAGGCAGTCCTATTCGCATCAGCTATTCGACTATCTACAGAGGTATCTACCTAGATAATCTCGGTGTTCCATTGAAGAGCCATGGTGCTCGCGGGCTACCAAGGCTGCTTCGACACCGAGGCAAGACGCGCAAAATCAAAGGCACCATAAATGAACGCCGGGGGCGCTTCAATGACGTGCCATCAATTCACGACCGACCCCGGTCGGCAGAAAATCGCAGCTGGTTTGGTCACTGGGAAGGCGATACAGTACGCGGTAAAACAGGACACTCTGCATTAGTAACATTAGTTGACCGTAAATCACGCTATCTGCTTTCGAAGCGAACGGCCAACGCAAAAGCTGACACTGTTAGAGACGTCATGATTGAGCTGCTTGGTGCCTTACCAGCTAACCGAGTAAGAACAGTGACTCCTGACCGTGGAAGGGAGTTTGCCCGGTACAGGGAGCTGGCAGAACGTCTGAATACAAAGGTCTTCTTTCCTGACCCACACGCGCCTCAACAACGAGGAACTAACGAAAACACCAACGGACTGATTAGAGAATACTTTCCCAAGAACACAGACCTAGACCTTCAGAGCGACCAGGAAATTGAGACTTACATTGAACAACTGAATAATCGACCACGCAAGGTCTTAGGCTGGAAGACGCCATCAGAAGTCTTCATGGGTAAAAAGTTGCACTTGAGTTGACAATTCGTCAGGCTAAAAAAGAAAACACAGCAGGAATAGCGAAGAGGACAACGCCTAAACTTTGCAACAAGTTGCCTGGCACATGCGTTGCCTTTTCAAGCGTTTGGGCGTTGTAACCAACGATCAGTAGTGCAGCACCGACGCCGATTGTGGCTAGTCCTGATTGCAGTTTTTGCAGAAACATATTCACGGCATTGATAGTCGCTTCCATACCAGCATTAAGTTTGAGTCGGTTGTAGTCCATTGTTTCCATAATGATTAAATTGGCAGGGACAAACTGTGCTCCGGCGATGGTCATGACAATACCGATGAGTAAGTAGAAGACCCACGGATTATCAATGACATGAATTTCATTAATGATAAACATGATGACTAGAAACGGTGCCATGGCCAGATAGCACCACTGAACACCGCGAATAGCCGAAATGTACTGCATTGCTTTTTGAGAAATAAGAGTGCCTGCGACCAGTGTGATCAAGGTTAGCAGGCCAAAATACATGGACTGTGTGCCGAGATTTTTCACCCCAAAGGCATACTTGATGTAATAAAGCGAGGTTGCGGTCAGTAATGCCCAAACAAACCCACCGACAAAGGTAAAGTACAAGTTGATACGGAAAGGGTGATTGATCTTGATCATCTGACCAATATCTCGCAATCTTGGCGGCTTAGCCTCCTCGGTAACCGGACCTTCTTTGACCATGACAATGCCGATCAACGACAAAATCAGAAATGGTATGACGATCAGATCGACAGTTAAGGGAATATTGGGGTTGCGCTTTGTCCCTAGATACGTTGCGATCGCCATGAAGAAGGCGAAAACCACCCCGACAATATTGCTGGTGATCCGTGGCCATGAAATTAACTTTGCACGCACTTCCTGGTCGGCTGACATGGTACTGGTCAACGGAACCGTCACAATAATCGTGGCAGCAAACATAAAGAGAAAATAAACGATATAGAGGTAAACCTCTTTACCGAAATTGGAGAAGTTTTGGGGAATGTGAAAAAGCATCATACCCAAAATACCGGCTAACAAACTGCCTATTAACACGTATGGTTTAAACTTTCCCCACCGGGTTCGCGGCGATATATCGATCAGATAGCCAGTCCAGAGGTCGTTAACAGCGTCCCATAACCGGCCAACAAATAACAGGGTCGTTGCCACAGCAGCGGCTTTGCCGGGTACACCGGAATAGATCCCTGAGTAGTCAGTTATGAACATCATCAGAACTGCCGTGTATAAATAATAAGCTGTTGTGCTCATTAACCCCATAGTGTTGATCCCAAATAAAGTCTGTCGATCGAGCGGATATTGCTTTGGATAACCTTTCATAACGTTCCTCCCAGATAGCCGTCTCGGTGCGCTTGCAAAAGCCAGAGTGCGTAACCCATGTTTGTATGGATAACACCGAACAGCTTGATTAAATTATAGGTGATGTTCTGCGAACTTGCGAGGAAACGTTGTTGAAAGGTTCTTTTAAAGTAACTGAATTAACAACTAATGGCGCAAAATTCAAATTGCCAATCAGATCAAGCATCCGGAAGTCAAATATTAAGATATAAATTGTCAATATTTAAAAAATATTTTTGTTATCTTATTTTCAGTGCAACTGGCCATGAAACATGAAAATCACAATTAGTTGTCTGTCAAGACATGGGGGCACAACTCAAATAAAACAAGTTTTCATAATTGAATAGATTGCGTGCAATATCAAGGAAAAAGGTTTTCACAGACTGCTGTCATGTTTGCAAATCGTAATAATAATAGGCTTTTGGAGGGTTATATAACGTTAGGTATTTAAATATTAGACAATAATTATATTGATTATAAGACATTAGTGGGTATAATTAAGAGCGTAAGTTGATGAAGTCACAAGACTAGGGGGGACTATGAAATGCATACACGATGCCAAGAACCAAACTATGTTGAAGTTGTGAACCAGAACTTGGAACGACTGCTTGTTTTTGAAACCGTTTTTAAGGAATATGTGCACACGTGCAAAAACATCGAGAAAGGAAATTGCTATGCAAGTGAAAGTCTCGATCATTTGCGTTTGTACTTCACCAAGAATGTGATGAAATTTTGTACATTCGTTGACAGTGTGGATGCGGAAGCAGCACCTTGTAATTATGCGGCCTTCCACAAAGTACTGGTGAATGGTTTGCGCGGTATTCGTGGCGGTGTTTTGAACATGCTTCAAGCAATCGGCACTGACAAAGTAGATCATGACCGATTTGCCGCTGGTTTAGCCGAACAACAGGCTGCTCGAGCTGAGATCGATACAGCTTTCTCAAAAATCCTCGACCCAATTTTTTAAGCCGATCACCCGCTTCTTTGTGGCATAATAGAGGCAAAGCTAGAACTGGCGCGGTTAGAAACCGAAGTCTCAACGTGATTGAGACCGTGCCACGCAGGTTTCTGCGCCAGCGAGTGCGTTCAAAGAAGGGGATGACGGCATGGCAGTTTGGCGCATGATGTTTGCGCGGCCACAGTTTAAGCACAGACAAATTAAGCGCATGGTCGATGATCTCAATCGTGAAGGTAATTTTGGCGGCATGCCGATTCATCGCATCACGCTTACTCGACAAACCCGCGAACTCATTTATGTCGACTTGGAATTTCAGCTAACCACTGGGCTCACACAACCTTTATTTGAGCAGATGGCAAAGTATATTCTGGTCGCAGTCGCTGGGTTGGCTCACGCTCCGCAACCCATTTATCTTGCCGCAATGGCGAATCCTTTCGCAAAATTAAATATTAGTTATTACATCTATCCGGATCATAGTCTGGATTTGATTTATTGGCAGCCGTTACTGAGGGAGCCCACTTAATCAGTGCTGACATATGCATTCACCGAACCGCAAACCTGTTGAACAGGTAGCCCGGCTCGGTTTTTTCGTATCCACTTTTTGCTCATGACCGGTATCGACTCATCGTTGGCGTTTAAATGCAACGATAGTTAGCGGCATGATTAGTTTGCGCGTGACATCTCATTGAGAAATAGTAGCGCGTTTTTTAGACTAGCGCACCAATTCAGACCATGGGCTGATTATCAAGTAGTTCATAAGTATGCTAAGATATGGCAAGTTATTTCATTCCAAAGTATAAACGGGCACCATTAATATAACGCGTGATTTGGCGTAGGCAGAAAAGTGCGATCAGTGATTAGCCGTTAACACCCGCTTGGAGATCACGATTGCGAGCGAACGTTTCAACTATTTTCTATTTCAGAAAACGCATTAAGGGGAGAACAACGATTGCTAGACTTAAAACATATTAAAAAATATTACCAGACAGGCGACTATACGACCAAAGCGCTTGACGATGTCTCAGTTCAATTCCGGGAACAAGAATTTGTCGCCATTTTGGGCCCCAGTGGGTCGGGGAAAACGACGTTACTGAATGTAATCGGTGGCCTTGATCGTTATGATTCCGGTGATTTGCTCTTACACGGGCGATCAACCAAAAATTTTAAAGAAGCCGATTGGGATGCCTATCGTAATAACTCGGTTGGGTTTATTTTTCAAAGCTACAATCTGATTATGCATCTGAGTATTTTGGAAAACGTTGAACTTGGTCTGACTTTGAGTGGTGTGTCAGCAACAGACCGCCGTAAAAAGGCCGAGGCTGCTTTGACGAAGGTCGGTTTGAAGGCACATATGGGTAAGCAACCCAATCAACTTTCCGGCGGCCAGATGCAACGGGTGGCCATTGCGCGTGCAATTGTCTCGGAGCCGTCGATTCTATTGGCCGATGAGCCGACGGGAGCACTAGATACCGAAACTAGTGAAGAAATTATGCGCTTAATCGCTGATTTATCTCGCGAGCGGTTGGTAATCATGGTCACGCATAATCCTCAACTGGCGCATGAATATGCAGAACGGACGATTGAATTCAAGGATGGCAAAATTCTTTCTGACTCACGGCCATTCAAAGACGAAGAAAAAACTGCCAGCTTTGACCTGCATCGCACCAAAATGAGTTATTTCACGGCGCTTAAATTGTCATTTACTAATATTATGACCAAAAAAGGTCGCACTTTTTTGACGGCATTTGCTTCCAGTATTGGGATTATTGGCATTGCCGTGGTTTTAGCACTTTCCTCGGGCTTTCAAAAACAGATTGATAATACGCAAGCGGAGACTTTGGCGCAATTCCCGATTACGATCTCGACTAACGCCACTAGCTTAACAGCGGGAGCGGCGGATAATACAAAGACATCGACTTTTAAAACAACCTCAACAGTTGTGGCTAAGCAAAGTGCTAGTGATAAGGCGCAGCACACCAATAAGTTAAATCAAAAGTATATTGATTATGTTAATGGCATTAGCAAGAAACTAACCGACAACATTGGCTACACTTATGGCACTGGTATGAATCTGTTACGTGACGTGAATGGTACCATCAAGCCAGTCCAATTTTCGACAGCTAAGCCAAGCAGTAATCAAACTCAACGTGGCTTGGCAAGCGCTAGTTCATCAGTTTATCCGGTTGATCGAGAAGGCGGTACCAGTTATCTGAAGAAAAATTATGAGGTTGTTGCCGGTAGTTATCCGAAGCATGATGGGGATGTTATTCTGATTGTTGATCGGGACAACTCGACGAACATCAATGCTTTGAAGAACCTCGGTTTTGATGTTAAAGATGGTCAAAAAGTGAAATTTAACCAGATTGTTGGCACTAAGATCAAGGCAATCTCGAATAATGCCTATTACCAGAATGTTGCTGGCAATGTCTATGTCCCAACGAAAGATTACGCAAATGCTTATAAACAAAACGACAACCGCGAACTGACGGTGGCTGGTGTTCTGCGGACGCGCTCGAAAACAAGTGATGGCTTGCTTAGCCAAGGGTTTGCTTATTCTGATCGGTTAACAAAAGATCTTGTGGCATTGAACAAAGACTCTGATGTCGTCAAGGCACAACGAGCCAGTGACGTGAACATTTTTACCAATCAAAGTGTGGACAAAGCGACTAAGGATCAGTTGATCACGGCATTAGGCGGTTCGGAAACACCCACGCAGATTACGATTTATCCAACCAGTTTCAAGGATAAAGACAAGATTCTGAGTTATCTTGATAAATTCAATCGCGGTAAGAAAAAAGCCGATCAGGTTGTCTATACAGATTTAGCGGGGACAATTTCCAGCATGACCGGTGGCATTATGTCAGCCATTACTATCGTCCTAGTGGCCTTCGCTGGCATCTCACTGGTGACCTCGATGATCATGATTGCAATTCTGACGTATACTTCCGTGCTTGAACGGACGAAGGAAATTGGGGTACTGAAGGCTTTGGGTGCACGGCGTAAGGATATCACGCGTGTGTTTGATGCTGAAACGATTATCCTTGGCGTTAGTTCCGGTATTCTAGGGATCATTATCGCGTGGTTATTGACCTTCCCAATCAATGCCATTCTTTATAGCATGACAGAGTTGCCGAATGTCGCGCAACTTAATCCGATTCATGCCGTGATCCTCATTCTTATTAGTACCATCCTGACTGTCCTCGGCGGTCATATTCCTGCCCGCATGGCAGCCAACAAAGACGCTGCGATTGCTTTACGCGCGGATTAACGCATATTTAGGTAAAAGAACTGAGCAACATATCTCGATGATTTGCGCCACACACCGTTTTTGACGAACAGGCGGTCATCTGGGAATGTTGACTCAGTTTTTTTGCTTTGGTGCTGGTTTTTTAACTGAGCCAGCTCACGCTCTTCATAAACGCGTTCGCTGGCTCAGAAACCTACACATAAGGAACGCGGCCACTTTATGCTCCGGTTTCTACTCGGACCAGCTCACGCTCTTGCCTATTTGTCTTCACCAAAAAATACATCTATAATGATAGTTTATTGATTGGCATTTTGAGGGAAGTGCCATGAGAGCAGCTAGGGGATCATTTCCTAGTGAGAGGATGTATTTCAATTGAATAATTCAAAGGATCGCACGTTTATGGGGCATCCCCGGGGGCTATTAACCCTGTCGATGACTGAATTCTGGGAGCGGTTCAGTTACTATGGCATGCGGGCAATTCTGATCTACTACATGTATTACGCGGTGGAGAAGGGCGGCTTGGGTTTTGATCAGCCGACTGCGTTATCGATCATGTCGATTTATGGGTCACTGGTTTATTTAAGTGCTACAATCGGCGGCTTCATTAGTGATCGGTTGTTAGGCTCACGGCGAACCGTTTTTTGGGGCGGCGTGTTGATCATGCTAGGCCACATTGTTTTGTCATTGCCAATTGGGGCGACTGGACTGTTTGGCTCGATTGTTTTAATCGTTCTGGGCACGGGCTTATTAAAACCCAATGTGTCTGAAATGGTCGGTAGTCTGTATCCGGAAGATGACCTGCGACGCGATTCTGGCTTTAGTATCTTCGTCATGGGGATCAACTTCGGATCGCTCATTGCACCTATTTTTGTTCCGTGGATGGCGGATAAAGTCAATTTTCATGCTGGTTTTTCGCTAGCAGCCATTGGTATGTTTGTCGGCCTGATCTTTTACGTGATTGACGGGCGTAAATATATTAACCCAGCTGACAATACTGCACCTGATCCGTTGAAGCCTGAAGATGTTCGCCCGTTGGTGATCCGTGTGGTGGTAGCAATTGCAGCTGTGGGTGTCATTTTACTGGCGATGGCCGGGTTCAATGCGCTGACGATTGCCAACGTGATCAGCCTGATTACCTTAATCGCGATTGGCTTGCCGATTTGGTACTTTGTGCTCATGATTCGTAGTAAAAAAGTCACGAAGACTGAACGATCACGGGTGATTGCCTATATCCCGCTGTTTTTAGCAGCAATGATTTTTTGGGCCATTGAAGAACAAGGGTCTGTCGTGTTGGCGCTTTTTGCGGCCCAACAGACAAAGCTGGATTTTGGCTTTTTTAAAATTCTCCCTGGTAATTTTCAAACTTTAAATCCATTGTTTATTTTGCTTTATGGGCCGCTTTTTGCATGGTTATGGATGAAACTCGGTAAACGGCAACCGACATCGCCGAAAAAGTTTTATCTTGGTTTGATTTTTGCGGGTGCCTCTTATTTATGGATGGTTATCCCAGTGATGCTGTTTGGCAGCAGCGCCAAAGTTTCACCATTATGGCTGGTCATGAGTTGGGCGATTGTTGAAATCGGGGAAATGTTAATTTCCCCGGTTGGCTTGTCAGTCACAACCAAACTGGCACCGAAAGCTTATTCGTCACAAATGATGAGCATGTGGTTCTTAGCTGATGCCTCGGCACAAGCCGTGAATGCGCAGATTGTCCGGTTTTATACGCCAAATCACGAGGTGGCTTATTTCGCCATTGTGGGTTTGGTGTCCGTTGGCTTTGCGGTTGTCCTAGCCTTCTTCACACCACGGATCGAAAAATTAATGCAAGGTGTTAATTAGGCTTCGAAGCTTCAACGTCATTTGGTCCATGCTGCTGACAAAATTTGGTGGAGGTGCGCTGATGGTGAAAATTGCGCTCAGTGTTGACAACCATTTTGATGTGAATCGCGTCGATGGCTTTGAGATGCTGAAGAAGCAGGCCGCTTATCTGGTTGAACATGATTATCAGATCTATGTGAATGCCGGTGATACTTACAATGACTTCACCAAATCTTTGGCTTATTTTCGCGCACTGCAGGCAGAAGTTGGGTCTGCAGTCACCATTCGCTTTTTGGCGGGCAATCACGATATGGTGAATGGCGCAACGTACGATGAAATTCAATCAGCGGTTGATCCGCTGTATCTGCATGAAAAGATTTTGCCGGTGCCTGGCACCAATGCTGTCATTATTGGCAACAATGGCTGGTATGATTATTCGCTAGGACAGCTGGGCAATATGAAAACCGATGCGGAATATGCTCAATGGAAACGCGCCTTTTGGATTGATAGTGCCATTGACGCGCCTGTCACTGATGCTGCGCGAATGCAACGGGTTTTGACCACCACGAAGGCGGCGCTGCAAGCGAATCAGACGCACCAGATGATTTATGTGACGCATTTTGTGCCGATTCGTGAGGCAATGGTGTATACAGTTGATCGTCCGCCTTGGCAGATGGCAACGGCGCTAATGGGGTCGGCCAAACTCGGCGATTTGCTGACAGGTAGAGTGTCGGCAGTGGTGTTCGGCCATGAGCATTTTCGCGATGCACCTAAGCTTTTAAGCGGTACTACGTATTATCATCAGCCGCTTGGATATGGCTTAAAACGATTATTCGAGTGGCAGAGTCAAGATTGGTGGACTGAATGGCGGCAGACGCTTGTGACATTAACCGTGCCAACGTTGTCTTGAACGCTATCACCTTTAAGGATACGAAAAATGCGGTCAAAAATCAGGCAAATGCTGTTGATTTTTGAATCGCATTTTTGTATGCTATTTAAGTTGATTCGCAGCAATCACACGGAGGAGTAGCGAAGAGGCTAAACGCGGCGGACTGTAAATCCGCTCCTTCGGGTTCATAGGTTCGAATCCTATCTCCTCCATCCAGTATTAAAGTTCGATAGAAGACGTAAACGCATGGCGGAGGCCATGCGTTTTTTTTATTTCAAGCGGTCCAGCTAATTGACATGGTATAGCCCAACCGCTACGCTTAAAGCAATATGAGGAAGGGCGTGATCGTATGGCAATTAAAGCGACAGATCTTTTTAAATTGGTATCATTGTCGTATCCAAGTGCGACAGATGATGGCTATTTTGTTCAGGAAAATCGCATTTCGGAGGCCGATAATACTTATTATCAGCGCATTTGTTTCGTCAATCATCGTGGCGGCACTATCGCGTATGGCTTTGATCAAAAACATGATCGGCATCCGCTGCTTAGTCCAGATCAGCAGTGGTTGGCCTTTTTGAGTCAAGCATCCGATAAAACGACTCAAGTTTTCTTACAGGCGGTCAATGGCGGTACTGCCAAGCAATTTTCTGCTGAAAAAGAAGGCGTGTCCTACTTTGGTTGGCAAGCGGACAGTCAAGCACTGTTTATTCAGACGACAGTTGGCGCAAAGCCGAAAAAGACGGATAAGCAGTGGCCACAACCGGTGACGGTCTCACGTGTGCCCTATAAGTTAAATGGAATCGGCTTATTACCAGAACATGTCGCTTATGAATTACGGGTCCAACGCCTGCGTCAAAAGACCAGTCGTTTGGTAATGGGCCGGGAGCATGAATTTGAAGTCGGGGCGATTTCTCCAGACGGACAGACCTTGGCATTTACTGCAGAGCGTTTGCCCGATGACCCAAATGATTTTAGCCAAGCAACTTATTTGTTAAATTTAGCTGATCAACAGGTAACCATGGTTAATGATCAGTTACCGCAAGCGGCCTTATCGCCAGAAGCATTTTCAGCAGATGGCAAGCAATTGCTGCTTGTGGGGTCGGACAATCATCTGCCAAATGTGTCGCAAAGTCACTTGTGGCATTATGATTTAGCGACCAAAACGTTGCAAGATGTCGCCGATGATATTGATTTTGATATTCCGGGACACGTTAATGGCGATTTTCAACAGGATTTATCTGAAAAAGTGGCTGATTTTGCCACCGCCGACTATTATCTGACGATTGGTTTTGACCACGGGAAAACGAGCTTGTATGCAGGCGGCCCCGACGAGCAGCTGACACCTTTGATTGGCGGACGTCGGCATGTAACTGATTACGCTTTAACGCCGGATCATCACGGGGTTGTTTTTACGGAAAGCACAATGACGGTTCCAAGCCGATTGAGCTACTTTGATTTGGCGACTGAAGAAGAACACGTGATTTATGATCCTAATCGTCGGGTAACACGCGATATGGGGTTGGTGACGCCACAAACATTTAACTTCCAGCGCGATGGTTTTGAGATTGAAGGTTGGTATTTCCCGCCACAGCAGGCGACAGCTTCTCATCCAGCCATTTTATATGTTCACGGCGGACCGGCAGTTGGTTATGGGTATACCTTCTTCCACGAAATGCAGTTCTTGGCTGCTCAAGGCTACGGCGTCATCTGCCCGAATCCGCGCGGTGGGTTAGGGTATGGCGAGGCCTTTACAGCGGCCGTGATTAAACATTACGGCCAAGGCGATTATGAGGATTGTATGGCATCAGTGGATGAAGCCTTGAAGTTGGATACCACCATTGATCCTGATCGTTTGTATGTGGCTGGCGGATCATACGGCGGCTTTATGACGAACTGGATTGTGACGCATACTCACCGATTTAAGGCTGCTGTTACCCAACGATCCATTGCTAACTGGTTGAGTATGTACGGTACAAGTGATATCGGCTACTTCTTCACACCTTGGGAACTCGAAGGAAAATGGACCGGTGATTTATCTGATGTGAAAAGCCTTTGGGATTTTTCACCGCTAGCCCATATCGACTTTGCCCAAACCCCGACGTTGGTCATGCACAGTGAAAATGATCAACGCTGTCCGATTGGCCAAGGCGAAGAATTTTATATTGGCTTGAAGTTGCATGGCGTTGATACTAAGTTCATGCGCTTTCCCAATGCCACGCATGAACTGTCTCGCAGCGGGCTACCGAATCTGCGACTAGCGCGATTAGCAGCCCTCGTCGATTGGTTCAAGACCCATTCAGCAACAGAAGAAAGTCATCAAGCATAAAGGAGGCAGGCCATGACAATTGGATTTATTGGTGCCGGCAATATGGCACGGGCGATCATCACTGGTTTGTTAGCTAAAAATGCGGTCACGCCTGAGGAAATTGTTCTGCATGGCGGGCAACCGATTCACTATGAACCGTATGCCGCCAAAATTGGCGCCAAAGCGGTCGCGAGCAATCAGGCAGTTGCAGACACTGCCGATATCGTTTTCCTAGCTGTTGCCCCCAAACTTGGTGTGCCGATTCTAAAGAAAATCGGGCCAACGCTCAAACAACGGCAGGTACCGATTGTTTCGATGCTTACCGGTGTTTCACTGGCGACCCTTGAAGATGCCCTTGGCAGTCAAGATCAACCGGTCCTGCGAATTATGCCTAATGTGAATGTGGCTATCAACGCGGGGATGACGGCTTACGCTGCTAATGATAGTGTTGCGGGTCAATTAGATGGCTTACTGGACTTATTGAACGTCTTAGGTAAAACTATGGCGTTACCTGAGGATCAATTTTCGACATTTGTCGCGTTGGCAGGGTCATCACCAGCTTTTGTTTACTTATTCATCGATAGCCTATCGCGGGCTGGCGTTAAGTATGGGTTAACTAAAAAACAGGCAACAGCCATTGCTGCTCAAGCAGTGATGGGGAGTGCCCAAAATGTTTTGGCCAGCGAGCAATCGCCATTTGATCTGATTGATCAAGTCTCAAGCCCAGGTGGTACAACAGTAGCTGGCTTGTTGGCGATGGAGCAAGCAGGGCTCATGTCTGCCGTTATCAAGGGAGTGGACGCAACCATTGCTAAGGATCGTCAAGGATAAGTATGACGTTGTACGACGAAGGTATAGCTTGTAATCTTGGTCTATACCAGTTATACTGGTATATGTTATCTGTCGAATGAAGCATTAAACAATTAGGAGTGGTATTGTGACGGTTACAGTATTGAAACACGCAACGATCTATACTGGATTAGAACGCATCGATGACGGCTATGTTCGTTTCGATGACAAAATTTTGGCAGTTGGCGACATGTTTGATTATCGCGCCCAATCTGGTGAACAGACTTTTGACCTTCAAGGGAAAACCTTGATTCCAGGGTTTATTGATGTTCACGCTCACGGCGGTTATGGCTTTGATGCCATGGACGGTGATGCCGATCAGATTGATGAAATGGCAACGAAAATGATGACGCACGAAGGGGTGACGACCCTTTTTGCAACGACCATGACGCAGTCAACTGATAATATTGACAAAGCCATGCGTGGCGTTAAACAGGCGGCTGAACGCAACCACATTATTCAAGGCGTGCATCTTGAAGGCCCATTCATCAGTAAGGTCTTCAAGGGTGCCCAACCTGAAGAATATATCAAGAATCCTAATGTTGATTTAGTGAAACAGTGGCAGGAATTATCCGGTGGTCTGGTTAAGCTCATCACCTATGCGCCAGAAGACGAAGGGTCACAAGCATTTGAAGACTACTTGTTGGCGCACAACATTGTGCCTTCTGTTGGTCACAGTAACGCTACCCGCGAACAGATGCTGCATAGCAAAGCAACACATGTGACGCATCTCTACAATGCTCAACGTGGCCTGCGCCATCGCGAGCCTGGTGTTACCGGTCATGCGATGCTTGAAGACAACATGTATTGTGAATTAATCTGTGACGGCTTCCACATCGTGCCTGATATGCTCCGCCTCGCTTTTGACCAAAAAGGACCAGAACGAATCGAATTGGTTACCGACTCCATGCGTAGCAAAGGCATGCCAGAAGGTAAGAGTGAATTAGGCGGTCAAACAGTTTATGTCAAAGATAAGCAGGCACGGCTTAAAGACGGCACACTTGCCGGCTCAGTTCTGATGTATAAAGATGCCTTTAAGAATGCGATGAGTTTCATGGATGCTTCCTTGTTTGATGCCGTTGAAATGTCATCGGTTAACCAAGCACGGGAATTCAACCTGACATCAAAAGGCACGCTTGAAGTCGGGAAAGATGCCGATATCAACGTTTTGGATCGCAATAACGATTTGGTTGCAACCTACAGCTATGGCGTTAAACACGACACCGAAGACTGAACCACGATTTGGAGGCGATCATTCATGGATGCACCAGTTTATATTCAAATTCATAACGCGATTCGGGCAGATATTGAAGCAGGCAAATGGCGCGTTGGCGATCGAATTCCTTCTGAGCGTGATTTAGCTGTCACGTTTAAAGTGTCACGGATGACGTTGCGCCAAGCCATTCAAACATTGGTCGATGAAGGCATTCTCGAACGGCGCGTCGGGTCCGGCACCTATGTTGCCAACCAGAAAGTCCAAGAGAAAATGTCTGGCGTCACAAGCTTTACGGATCTGATGCAAGCACAAGGCAAGGTGCCATCCAGTAAGACAGTCTCCTACCACGTGGCCCAGCCAACAAGTTCTGAAGTTGAAAAACTTAAACTTGAGCCTAAAGAACAAGTCTTGCGCATGGAACGGATTCGTTACGCGGATAAGATTCCGATTAGCTTTGAAACGGCGGCGGTTCCATACAACCTCGTCAAAAACTTTACCAAGAAAGAAATGACAGCCAGTTTTTACCATACCTTGGAGAAAAAAGGCGGTTATGTGCTTGGCGGTGCGCAACAGACTGTCAGTGCGATGCTGGCAAGCGAACGAATCTCAGAGTATCTGGACATCAAACGTGGCGAAGCGATCCTACGTTTGCGTCAGGTATCATTCTTGCAAGACGGTACGCCGTTTGAATATGTTCGAACGCAGTATGTTGGCGAAAGATTTGAATTTTATCTAGAACGGTAATGTTTGCTGCTTGGTTATAAACGCTAGGCATTTGGAAAGGTCAAAGAGCAAGATGGCATCTTGTTTTTTGGCTTTTTTCGTTGGTTTTGATGCTTTTTGAAAAGGAATCTGAGCCTAAGCTATGCTGATTTCGAAATGCGCGAACAGGCGCAGAAGCCTACACATAAGGATCTCAGACAGGAAGGGCAAAGGCCAGCCGTCAGTGTGCTGGTTCCAAAACGCGCGAACAGGCGCAGAAGCCTACACATAAGGATCTCAGACAGGAAGGGCAAAGGCCAGCCGTCAGTGTGCTGGTTCCAAAACGCGCGAACAGGCGCAGAAACCTGCACATAAGGACCTCAGACAGGAATGGGCAAAGGCCAGCCGTCAGTGTGCTGGTTCCGAAACGCGCGAACAGGCGCAGAAACCTGCACATAAGGACCTCAAGCCTAAATGGCCAAAGCCCAGCCATTTTAGGCTTGAGGCCACTTATGCTCCGGTTTCTAACCGCGCCTGTTCGCGCTCTGTCCCATTTTCTCTGAATGGTATATAATGATGAACTATAAATTAAGCATCACTGCGCCTATACGAGCGCTTGTTTGTTGTTGCCACTTATCCGGAAGGGGAGCCATGATGACCACACAGTTGGGTGAAGGACTTACACTCCACACCGATTTTTACGAATTAAATATGATGAATACCTTTTTTGAACAGGGGATTAGCGAACGCAATGCCGTGTTTGAAGTCTTTTTTCGGGATTTACCGTTTGGTTCGGGGTTTGCTGTTTTTGCGGGATTGGAACATGTGATGGACTACCTGAATCATCTTAAGTTTTCTGAAGATGATTTAGCTTATCTGCAGTCGCAAACAGACTATTCGGATGCTTTTATTGATTATTTACGGCATCTTAAGTTCACTTGCACTGTTAAGTCCGCTTTAGAAGGCGACTTGGTATTCAACAACGAGCCGATTTGGCAAATTGAGGGACCATTGGCGCAAGCACAGCTGGTTGAGACAGCGGTTTTGAATATGATCAACTATCAAACGTTGGTTGCGACCAAAGCCGCCCGTATTCGCAGCGTTGCTGGTGCGGACCCCCTGATGGAATTCGGCACACGGCGGGCACAGGAAACGGCGGCTGCTTTGTGGGGCACACGGGCCGCTTATATTGGTGGCTTCAATGCGACTAGTAATGTATTGGCGGGTAAGGAATTCGGCATTCCTATCAGTGGAACCCACGCCCATTCGCTGGTTCAGGCCTATGGCAATGATTACGATGCTTTTAAAGCATACGCTCGCAGCAATAAGGATGTTGTTTTCCTCGTTGATACATATGACACCTTGCGTTCTGGTGTGCCTGCAGCAATCAAAGTTGCGAATGAGTTTAAAGGCAAGATCAACTTTCTTGGTGTCCGGATCGATAGTGGTGACATGGCTTTCATCTCCAAGCGAGTTCGGCAACAATTGGACGATGCTGGTTATGAATCTGCTAAAATTTACGCCTCAAACGATCTTGACGAAAATACGATTCAGAACTTGAAGATGCAAGGTGCCAAAATCGATATTTGGGGTGTTGGGACACGTTTAATTACCGCCTATGATCAGCCGGCATTGGGCGCCGTGTTTAAGTTGGTATCAATTGAAGATGCAGCCGGCAAAATGCGCGACACGATCAAATTGTCGAACAATGCTGAGAAAGTGTCAACGCCGGGAAAAAAGCAGGTTTGGCGTATTACGCGTCAAGATGATGGCAAATCTGAAGGCGATTATGTTGCCTTGGCAGATGAAACCATTGATACACAACGAAGTCTTTATATGTTCCATCCGAACTTCCCGTACATCAATAAAACGGTTAAAAATTTTGAAGCCAAGCCACTTCTACAGACGATTTATGACAAAGGCCAGCAAGTTTATCACACACCACCGTTACAAGAAGTCCAAGCATATGCCACTCGGAGTACCAACGCATTATGGGATGAATATCGACGCATTCTGAACCCACAGGACTACCCGGTAGACTTGTCGCAACGGGTTTGGGACAACAAGATGGATCTAATCAAAGCAGTCAAATCAGCGGTGGCTGACCGCGAGGAATAATCTATGAGGGCATCGAAAAGGCGATCGCAGCATCGTTGGCTAATCCTTAGCCTACTAGTCGGTCTTGTAGTTGGAATAGCTGCTTATGCGAGTTACGATCATTTTTATTTGAAGCCACAGATTGAGGCTAAGGAAGAGCGGACTCGGCGTAAGTATGAAACAGAATTGAACCGACATCGAGCGGTTGAGCAACGCCTCCAAAATGAAACGCGAACAGCGACATCCGCGACTGACAAGCTCATGCAGCCAGTTAATCAGGCGGAAGCCAAGCCGTTTATGAAAATATTGGAGGCTAATCATTTTAGTGGTACTGCGTTGATGATCAGACGTGGCAAAATTATTTTGAACACAGGACTTGGCTATGCCGATGCTGAATCTGGACGTTTAAATGGTCCGGAGACACTTTATCAAATTGGTTCGATTCAAAAAGGGTTAACTGCCGTGTTGCTCATGCGACTAGTTGAACAAGGCAAAGTTCATTTGTCTGACCCGATCAGTAAGTACTTGACCGGCATTAGGACAGGCAAGCAAGTCACCTTGCGCATGATGCTTAACATGCGTAGCGGCTTATCATTGACGCGTGCGCAGAGTGCTTCGCTTTCTGACGCTGGCATTGTCCGTTGGTCGATTGCCAACTTAAATTATGGAACGGTTCGTTATGATTACCAACCAGTGAATTATGTTTTGTTGGCTGGTGTGATTGAGAAAGTGACTGGCCGACTGTATGCCGATTTGATTCAACAGGAAATTTTCAAGAAGTTGAAATTGACTCACTCTGGGTTTATGCCAGAGTTGTTTCACGAGTCGAATCAGGCGTTTGGTTATAGTGGTCCCATTAATAATCCTTACGCAAAACGGTACACAGAGCCTTCTGTGAACTATAATCGGGAACTGGGTACTGGCAATATTTATACAAGTGCGGGTGATTTGTATCAGATCATCAAGGCGGTGAATCAGGGGAAAATCATTTCAACTGCTTCATTGAAGGCACTGCGGAATTTGGATAATGGTCAGTACACAGCGGGGGTTTATAATTTTGGAAGCTACACCTTAACGCACGGGGTGGTGGCTTCGCAATCTGCAGGTACCATGATTGATACCAGCGGCCAAAATGCGGTTGTCTTGCTTGCCAACACGGACAAGATAACCCAAGGTCTCATTAAAAATTTGTATCTGAATATGATTAAAGGAGTTTGACTATGCGTCCATTACAAGCAGAAATCATCAAAGCATTGGGTGTTCAAGCAACAATCGATCCGGAAACTGAAGTTCGTCGTAGTGTAGACTTTTTAAAAGCTTATTTGAAAAAGAACACTTTTTTAAAAACTTATGTCCTCGGCATTTCGGGCGGGCAAGATTCGAGTCTTGCTGGCGCTTTGACCGAAAAGGCCATGCAGGAAATGCGAGCAGAAACCGGCGACGATGCTTATCAATTTATTGCCGTTCGTCTGCCTTATGGTGAACAAGCCGATGAAGCCGATGCTATGGCTGCTATCGACTTTATGCACGCTGATGTTGTCAAGCGTGTGAATATTAAGCCGAGTGTTGATGCAATGGTCGCGGCGGTTGAGGCTGATGGGTCAAAGATTTCTGATTTCAACAAAGGCAACATCAAGGCTCGGATGCGGATGATCGCGCAATATGCGATTGCTGGCAATAATGCCGGTGCGGTGATTGGCACGGATCATGCCGCTGAAGCCGTGACTGGCTTTTACACCAAATTTGGTGATGGTGGCGCTGATTTGACGCCATTGTATCGATTGGACAAACGACAAGGTGCCGCGCTTTTGAAGGTATTAGGCGCACCGGCACACTTGTATGAAAAAGCCCCTACAGCTGATCTTGAAGACAATCGCCCAGCACTGCCTGATGAAGTTGCGTTAGGCGTCAAGTACAAAGACATTGATGATTATTTGGAAGGAAAAGACGTCAGTGATCAAGCTGCTGAAACGATTGAAAAGTGGTACCAAAAAACCGCCCACAAGCGGCATTTACCAATCACGGTTTTCGATAATTTTTGGAAATAACGCTTAAAGACAGCCAAGGCATCACCGATAGCAATCAGTGATGCGACGGGCTGTCTTTTTGCTGGATAATGTGGTATTTTTGCGTCCAGAAAAGTTAAATTTGGAAGAGCGTGAGCAGGCCGGTTTTCTGGGCCAGTGAGCGCGTTTAGATAAGAGCGTGAACTGAGCCGGTTTGAAACCGAAGTATAGGAGCGGCCATTTAGGTTTAAGGTCCTCACATAAAGGTTTTGCGCTCGTGAATGCATTTAAAGGAGTAGGTTTTAAGATGTCGGGGAAGCATCGTTATATTTGGTTGGGCGTCATGCTGATTTTATGTGCAGTCAGCATTGGTGCGGGAACGTACCTTTGGCAGCAAAACAGCCGATCCGCCGTGAATACGAAGTCAAAATCCGCAAAGACAGTCACAAAAGCGGTACGTCAGGATCGGGGTAAATCAAAAGAAGAAATATTGGCCATGACCTTGGATCGTGCCGCGACGACGACTGAAGGCCAACCACTTGAGCAAGAGTTGACCAATGACAAGTTTATTGGCAGTGCCCTGATCATTAAGCACGGCAAAGTCGTGTTTAACAATGGCGTTGGTGATGCCGATACGACGACGCATCGCCGGAACGGTCCAACCACGCTGTTTCAGATTGGTTCAATTCAAAAAGCCGTGACTGCGGTTGCGCTTGCGCAATTGGCCGCTTCTGGCAAGCTCAGCTTGGATGATCCGGTTGGCAAATATCTAACTGGCATCAAAACCGGCGATCAAGTGACTTTGCGCATGATGGTGGCTATGCGCAGCGGCTTTAGTTTGCGTAAGTATCAACCAACTGTAATGGATGATGCTAATATTATTCAATGGTCGATTGCCAACTTAACCTATCTGCCGCAGGATAATTACGCTTATCAAGCAGTTAATTACGTGTTACTTGCTGGTGTGATAGAAAAAGTTGCTGGTCGTTCATATGAGCAGCAAGTCAAAAACAATATTTTCGATCGGCTCAACCTGAAGCACACAGGCTTTTTACCCGCAATGCTGACAGATCCTGAGCGAGCTATCACTTACACTGGCCCGGCTGCTAATCCTTATCAAACTGCGATTGGTGAACCAGCAGTTTGGTATAATCGAGAACTAGGCACGGGCAATGTCTATACTTCCACCGGTGACTTATACCGGCTGTTGCGTGGTATTGATACAGGGAAAGTATTACCACTTTCAACTTTAAAAACATTGCGTAACCGCAACGATGGTGTTTACAACGCGGGTATTTATAACCATGCTGACTTTTACTCAACCAACGGTGTCGTCGCCGGTCAAATGGCCTCAACCGCGATAAGTCATGATGGCCAAAATGCCGTCATTTTGCTCAGCAACTACAATTCGCATGCACTGAATCTGCATGACTTAGCGGTTCACCTATTTAGTGAGTTGGGCTGAATGGCCTGCCTAATAAGGCCACTTATGCTGGTTTCTAACCGGACTTGCACGCTCTGCTCTGATTAAACGCGTTTGCAGGCCCAGAAACCGGGCCTGTTCACGCTCTTCGCAAGTAAGCCTTGCGAAGCATGACCCGCACCTGATATACTTTAACCAACATAGGGGAGTAACTAGCAGAGTATTCTGCGACAACGTCACCAACAAGGCTATGTCTGGTGTTGTCTTAAATAGTGAGACTTATGGATCTACTGCTGGTAGTCCATAGGTCTCTTTTTGGCTACCGGCCCAAATACGAAGGAGGCACTACTTTGGCAAACAAACCGCCATATGCATTAAGCAGTGAGGCAGTCTTAAAGCAAGAACAGACTAGTCTAACCGGGTTAACGAAAGAAGCGGCACAAACACGGTTAAATGAGAATGGGCCAAATGAACTTGCGCAGGCAGAAAAGAAGGGCATGTTAGCCCGTTTCTTAGATCAGTTCAAGGATTTTATGATTATTGTCTTGTTGGTTGCCGCTTTGATTGCCGGCTTTTTACTCAGTGAGTGGGCGGATGCCGGGATCATCTTGGCCGTTGTCTTATTAAATGCGGTTTTCGGCGTTTTCCAAGAAAGTAAAGCTGAGGAAGCGATTGATGCGCTGAAGGAAATGTCGACCCCTAACGCCCATGTTCGTCGTGGTGATCAGGTGCTGACCATTCCTAGCAGCCAACTGGTTTTAGGGGACATCGTGTTACTTGAAGCTGGAGATGTCGTACCAGCAGATTTACGACTAGTTGAGAGTGCCAACCTTAAAATTGAAGAGAGTGCGTTAACAGGTGAAAGTGTGCCGGTCGATAAGACGACGGCGCCGTTGGATGCTGATGATGTCGGAATTGGCGATCGCACTAACATGGCATTCATGAACAGTAACATCACATACGGCCGTGGCGTCGGTGTTGTGATCGCTACAGGAATGCAAACTGAAGTTGGCCGCATTGCCGGGATGATTAATTCGGCAGAAGAAACCAACACGCCGTTGCAAGAGAACCTAAAAAGTCTCGGTAAAACGCTGACGGTCATGATTTTGGTGATTGCGGTGATTGTGTTTGCAGTCGGTATCTGGCGTCAAGCGGCAAGCTTACCAGAAATGTTCCTGACAGCCGTTTCATTAGCTGTGGCGGCCATTCCTGAAGGGCTGCCAGCCATTGTCACCATCATTTTGGCATTGGGTACGCAGAAAATGGCCAAGCGCCATGCACTGGTTCGTAAATTGCCTGCTGTTGAAACCCTCGGCAGCACGGATATCATTGCGAGTGATAAAACTGGAACGCTTACTCAAAATAAGATGACGGTTGAAAAAGTTTATTACGACGGTCAGCTTAATGATGCAAGTGCTGGTATTCATGGCGGCAATCCATTAATGACCATCATGAACTTTGCCAACGACACACAGGTGCAAGACGATGGTAAGTTACTAGGCGATCCAACCGAAACTGCGCTTGTTGCTTATGGGAAAACCCAGAATTACGATGTTGCCAAAGCACTCACTGGCGAACCGCGGATCGCAGAAGTACCGTTTGACTCTGAACGAAAATTAATGACGACAGTTCATCGACGCGCAGATGGCAAGTTGCTAGTCGCCACAAAGGGTGCGCCTGATGAATTACTCAAGCGGGTGACTGACCTAGCAACTGGCGAAAATACGGCGCCGTTGTCAGACAGTGAACGCGATGCCATTTTGAAAGCCAATAAAGACATGGCGACACAGGCGTTGCGTGTGCTGGGGATGGCTTATAAGGTCATCGATACTTTACCGGAAAAAGTTGATTCCGATACGGTTGAAAATCACATGATTTTTGCTGGATTGGTCGGCATGATTGATCCCGAACGGCCAGAAGCGGAAGCTGCGGTGGCAGAGGCAAAAGCGGCTGGTATTCGCCCGATGATGATCACCGGCGATCACCGCGACACGGCTGAAGCAATTGCCGTTCGGTTGGGAATCATTGACCAGGGCGATGATGATGCTGTCATCACCGGCGCTGAGCTAGATCAGCAAAGTGATGATGAGTTTGCAAAGAACGTGGCAAAGTACAGTGTATACGCCCGTGTTGCGCCAGAGCACAAGGTACGGATCGTCAATGCTTGGCAGAAAAAAGGCAAGGTTGTGGCAATGACCGGCGACGGTGTGAACGATGCGCCTGCTTTGAAAGCTGCGGATATTGGGATCGGTATGGGCATCACTGGGACCGAAGTTTCCAAGGGTGCTTCTGATATGGTTTTGGCTGATGATAACTTTGCAACCATTGTTGTGGCGGTGGAAGAAGGCCGAAAAGTCTTTTCCAATATTCAAAAGGCGATTCAGTACCTGTTGTCGGCCAACCTTGGTGAAGTCTTGACCTTATTCATGATGACCATGCTAGGTTGGGATTTGCTGGCACCGGTGCATATTCTCTGGATTAACTTAGTGACAGATACGTTCCCGGCGATTGCACTGGGGGTTGAACCAACTGAACCAGGTATTATGAAGCAAAAGCCGCGCGGTCGGAAGTCAAACTTCTTCTCAGGCGGCGTTGGCCCCGCGGTTATCTGGCAAGGAATTCTCGAAGGTCTGCTGACGCTTGGCGTTTACTGGATTGCCATTACCTATCCAGTGCACAGCGGCTCAGCTGCGATTCACGCCGATGCTTTGACGATGGCCTATGCTACGCTGGGCTTGATTCAGCTGTTCCATGCCTTCAACGTGAAGAGTATCCATCAAAGTCTGTTCACGGTCGGCGCGTTCCGGAATAAGGCCTTTAACTGGGCGATTCTGGCTTCCTTCGTGTTGTTGGCAGTCACGATTTTAGTGCCATGTTTCAATGGCCTGTTCCATGTGACATCGCTTGATTGGCATCAATGGATCACGGTTCTCGGGGCTGGTGTGGCGATGATCGTCATTGTTGAAATCGTTAAAGTTTTCGAACGTGCTCGACGCAAGCAACACGCATAAGACACCACAAGATTGCTTACAGTCAAAAAACAATAGGAGTAGCCTTGACCGTGATGTCCGTGTTGTAACGGTCATGACAGTCAAGGCTTTTATGCGTTAATTACCGGCTAATGAGCCGATGAAAAGGATGAAGCACATGAATAAACAACAAATGAAGTTAGCAAACTACGGGACGACCATTAATGCGGTCGTTGAAGCCACACAAGACAACCAAGAGAAAATGGCGCCGTTGTTTGAACCGCTGCGCAAGGCGATTGATGAGAACAAGTTGGCCGATTACGACCTTGAGGCTTACCAACAAACGCAAACCGTGTTTAGCGAGGGGACAAGTAACTATGAAGCGTTGCTTGTCAAGTTGCAGCAAGTCGCGGCGCCAGCCAGATTGTTGGGGCCCCATCGTACACTTGTACATGATTTTGCCGCTTTCACAGAGGCATGTAAGGCGATGACCGCAAGTTTGCACGCGGATCGGCAAGTTGATGTGGCAGCTTTCAACGCAGCTGAAAAAGCTCAGGACGAGGCAATTCAAAAATTCACCAAGCAAATCCAAAAAATTTCAGTCATGTTGTCTTAAGCTGGTCAAAATTGTCAAAAAAAGTTTAAGCTTATACTTGACATGAGAACTTTACTCACGTATCTTTAATCTAACAACAAATCAATTAACTAGGACGGAGGAAACCGACATGACAGCATTGCTTACCTTTTCTGCTTGGCAAAGCCAACTTTAGGTAGGTTGCAGACGCAACCTGCCAGACGCGCAGGTTGTGTCTATGTTGGCCCTCTGTTCAATTTGTCCGCATAGATACCCCAAAAGTGGGACTATGCGGACTTTTTTATTGCCGCGACGAGTCCTCACCTGTCGCGGCAATTTTTGTAAGCGTGAGCCAGCCCGTTTAGAAACCGGAACATAAGTGGCCTCAGACAGAAATGGCTGGGCTTTGGCCATTTCTGTCTGAGGTCCTTATGTGCAGGTTTCTGGGCTGGCGAGCGCGTTATGAATCATAACTGATTAAGTCCAAGCGGGCACAGCATGAATTAATTTAAAACGGAGGCGGAAACATGAAACGAATGCTAGGGTTGATCTTCATTATGGCAGCATTCTTAGGGATTGCCTATTTTCAAACCGGCACGACAACACCACAGACACAGGCAACACCAACTGTGGGTATCCTGCAATTGACCACACATCCCGCATTAGATGCGATTCACAAGGGGATTATTGATGGCTTGAAGGAGAAGGGCTATGTTGCAGGGAAGAATGTGAAGATCGATTTTCAAAATGCCGAAAATGATCAAAGCAATCTGAAGTCCATGTCCGAACGCTTTACTGAGGAACATGCGGCGGCAACAGTTGGGATTGCCACGCCATCGGCTCAAGCACTTGCCAATGTCAATCAGAAAACACCGATCATTCTTGGCGCGATTACCGATCCAGTTGCGGCAAAGTTAGTGAAGAATGTTAAACGGCCAGGTGGCAATATCACGGGGGTATCTGATCAGGCACCGATTGCCGCGCAGCTGAAATTAATCCGGCAAATTATGCCGAATGCCAAAACTCTCGGTGTGATTGCAACGTCGAGTGATGATTCCGCTCAAACACAGGCTAAAATGGTCGAAAAACTTGGGCCAAAGCAAGGCTTCACAGTTAAGCGGTACGCGATCAGTTCAACAAATGACTTAAATCAGGTGGCCACACAAATGGTTAGTCAAGTAGATGCGATTTTTGTGCCGACTGACAACACTGTTGCCAGTGCGATGCAAACTTTGGTTGCGGTGGCTAATACGCGGAAGGTGCCAATTTTTCCAACAGTGGACACGATGGTTGAACAAGGCGGATTGGCAACGATTGGTCTTGACCAACATCATCTCGGCGTTTTAACTGGCCGGATGCTGGCAGACATCTTGAGTGGAAAGACAAAGCCAGCAACGACGCCGATTCATTTTGAAACCACCGGTAAACTGATCTTGAACGAAAAACAAGCAAAACTGTTAGGCATCGACTTACCTAGCTCGTTAATCAAAACGGCAGAGGCGAAAGGAACGGTGATCAAATGAGTATCGGCGTATCAGCGATTGGTCAAGGTTTATTATATGGTTTAATCGGACTTGGCTTATTCTTAACATTTCGGGTATTGGATTTCCCGGATATGACGGTTGAAGGTACCTTTCCATTTGGCGCGGCAGTAGCCGTGAGTGCCATTACTCATGGCATTTCCCCGATTGTCGCAACGCTGTTGGCTACCGGTGCGGGGATGCTTGCTGGATTGGCAACTGGGTTGTTGACCACGAAAGGTAAAATTCCAGTTTTGTTGGCCGGTATTTTGGTGATGACCGGGTTGTTTTCAATCAACTTGCGGATTATGGGACGCGCCAATCTATCGCTGTTGCATCAAGCCAATCTTTTCCAGACAGCGTTCTTAAAAGATTTACCGCCATACTTCAATAGTGTGGTTATCGGCGTTATCGTTGCTGTTGTGGTGGTTGGCTTGCTAATGCTGTTTCTAAATACTCAGTTAGGCCAAGCGTTTATTGCGGCAGGAGACAATCCAAGTATGGCGCGCAGTCTCGGTATTGATCCTGATCATCAGATGGTGCTTGGTCTGATGGTGGGTAATGGTCTGGTCGGTTTGGCTGGCGGTTTGCTTGCTCAAAACAATGGCTATGCTGATGTCAATATGGGCATTGGGATCATTGTCATTGGCCTCGCCGCGATTATCATCGGGGAAGTTGTATTTGGCGAATTAACACTCTCACAGCGTTTGGTTGCCGTGATTCTCGGTAGCATTCTTTATCGCTTCGTTTTGCTGGTTGTGCTTGCACTGGGGTTCAATGCCGACGACTTAAAACTGATCTCAGCGGTTGTTTTGGCTATCGCGATCATGGTGCCACAAATTGATCATCGCTTGAGATTACGGCGCGTGTTGCAGAAAGGGGTGCAAGCACATGGCTGAGCTAACCTTAACCAACGTTACGGTGAATATTCCCGTTGGTACAGAAGTGAAAATTTTGCTTCAGGACGTGAACCTCACCGTTGCTAAAGGTGAATTTGTAACGGTTTTGGGCAACAACGGGGCTGGTAAATCGACATTATTCAACGCGATTACAGGCGATATGCCAGTCAGCGGTGGCACCATTACGCTGGCTAATCAAACTTTGAATGGCAAACGACCTGAGCAACGTGCACGGCATATTGCCAGAGTTTTCCAGGATCCTAAAATGGGGACAGCACCACGAATGACAGTTGCCGAAAACTTGCTCTTAGCTAGTCACCGCGGTCAGCGGCTAACGTTGCGATCACGCGGCATGACGGCTAGCAAAGCGGCGCTGAAGACCTTAGCAGCGAAGACGGGCAATGGCCTTGCTGATGCCCTCGACAAGCCGACTGAGCAGCTCTCTGGCGGCCAACGGCAAGCACTCAGCCTATTGATGGCAACTATGCGGAAACCGGATCTGTTGCTGTTAGATGAGCATACGGCGGCGCTTGATCCGCATACCAGTCAGGCGATCATGCAACTGACGAACGAAATCGTCTCCGATCAGCAACTGACCTGCTTGATGATCACTCACCAGGTTGAAGACGCCTTACGTTATGGTAATCGCTTGATTGTGTTAGATGCTGGTAAAATTGTGGCTGATTTTGACCAAGCCAAAAAAGCGGCGATGAGCCGTGATGATGTTTTGGCCTTTTTCAGTTAAACTAAAAACGAGTCCTTGAGATGGCTATTTAGCCATTTCTCAGAGGACTCGTTTTTGATATTTTTAGCCAAGTTTGAGTAACCAAAATGTCATGATGCAACTACGGGTGACTTGGAGTAAACTATTGGCTCGGAGGTAGATATGACAGATCAAGAATTACAGGCCCGCGTTGAGGCGATTTCGTTGAAAGCATTCCATCAACCTTTTCGCCATCACGCTGTTTTTAATAATCGGCTAAAAACGACGGGTGGCCGCTTTCATCCGGCTGATATGAACTTAGACTTCAACCCCAAGCTATTTGCGGTTTATCCTGCGAGTGTCACCGATGGCATTATTAAACATGAGCTGGTGCATTACCACCTATATGATCACCATCGCGACTATCAGCATCGCGATCACGACTTTAAGCAGCTCTTGACTGCAGTTGGCGGGTCACGTTTTGCGCCACCGTTGCCAGTGAACGGCCATCAGTACGTGTATGTATGCACCCATTGCGGTCGCCAATTCGTTCGTCGCCGGCACATTGATGTTCGGCGGTACGCGTGTGGTGTCTGTCGCGGTAAATTGCGCCTGCAAAAGACGTTGGCTAGTTAAGCGGTTTTTGGGCTCTACGTCAACTGGTGTTGAAGAATAAATTTATCATTTGAGGCGGTTCTCCATTTGGGGAGCCGTCTTTGTCATGTTATGCCGTGATTTGGTAGATTCGTTTGAAGAAGTTCAGCTGATTCTTGAAGCCAAAACAGGATCGTTTGAGTGACTTGATGAGGCGGTTAACCCCTTCGATCGGACCGTTGGAATAAGGGCTGGTGACAGCGGCGAGAACAGCGACTTTGTGTCGCTTAAGCGTCGCGATCGTCATGTCCATTGCCGTACCGTTTGGCTCGTAAGTAGCTAACAGGTTTGCCAGTTCCGTGGGATGTTTCTTCACCATCAAGGCATCATGAAGCGCTAAGTAGGTCTCGTAGGTTTGCTTGAGCTTGGGCTCAGTATCAAGTGCGATATCGATGGCCTCCTGTTGCGTGACGTATTCATTCAAACCAAACAGGAACTGTTTGTGTTTAGCGTCAGGCGCAGTTTGATGAAAAAGCCGCCAGTTTGTCTTCATGATCTTATAAGGACGGCTGTGTTTGTCATCAAGCTGTTTGAGCGCTTGGACGCGTACCTGATCAAGGGCACGAGCCGCAAGTTGAATGATATGGAACCGATCAATGACGACTTGGGCCTTGGGGAAAACCTCATGAATAATCGTCTGATAAGCTGCATTCATGTCCATGGTGACCGTCTGGACCCGAGTGCGTTCAGCGAGTGAATAATGAGCGATGAAGAAGTTTTTAATCGTGCGGTTGAATCGATCACCAAGCAAGGCAATCAGACGATGTGAATCGGCATCAAGACAGATAAACGACATCATGCCATGAGTAGAACGGAACTCATCAAAGCAGAGTCGCGTGGGCAGCCGGCGAGCCGGTCGGAGTTTGAGATTTTGGTCAATGATCCGTTGAACCGAGGAAGCTGAGATTCCGATAATACGGGCGATGGTTTTGACTGGCAACCGTTCATGCGCTAACTTCATGATTCGCTCTGTCATGTGAGTGGCGATCGTGTGGTTGGGTTGCACGAGTGGCGTCTTGGCACTGACTGTGTGGTAACAGTTATGACAGCGCCATCGTTGCTTGTGCAAGTCAATGACTGTCGGCATTTCAACCCCATTGAGGACGCGCACGTGGGCCGTATAAAACCCGTTAGGGTGCAAGGCCTCAAAGCCACACAGTGGGCACCGGGTTAACCGGTAAGTCAGCTCGGCATCAATCACATGGGCAAGAATGTCAATGGCCCGGACAAAAATTGTACGGTTCTGCCGAATGCGTATGGTTGTCACTTAAATTCACGCATTATCAGATCTTTTATCAGCGTTTAATCTTGTTTAACGTGCCATAGGTACGACAAACAAGCCCTGACATCTGGTGCTTTCCCCAGGGCTGTGCGCCTATTGAACGGTTACTTATGCAGCTGCTGACTTTCTTTTGCAAGCACCGCGACCGTTGGTCTCGCGATCATGATTGTAGAAGGTGTTGTAACGAGCAATGGATTCAGTGACGTCTAAAATTGATTCATAGTTGATCTGCTCCAACCGGACCCATTCTCGTTTCAATAGCGAATGGTAGGCCTCAATCCGCCCGTTATCAGCCGGTTTGCCTTTGCGAGAATATGAGTGACGCAGGTGCGCATCTGTCAAGGTTGTCTCAAACAAACGACTGGTATATTGACTACCCATATCGCTATGAACCATCTTAAAAGTATAACCTTGGTGAATTAACGCTTGAATCGGTGCGACCGCGAGGTCTTGTGTCATCTGTTGACCCACTTGCCAAGCTAAGACTTTTCTCGCTTTTGGATCATACGCTGTTGCAAGGTAAACCCAGTTTTGGTTGATCAGTTGAATATAGGTGATATCGGTGGTCACGACCTCAGACAAGTCAGCTAGGTGTCGCATTAAATTAGGTTTTTGTGGCATGTCAGTGGTTGTGGTAGGCTTTTTAGAGCGTTTACGATACATTGTCGATTGAATCCCCAATTCACGCATGACTTTCCAAATCGTGCGGTCACTTAAGCGGCATTTAAGTAATTTACGAATACGTTTAGCAATCCGCACGTATCCGTAAAACTTTCGACGTTGCCAAAGAACCTGAACCAGCTCTTTAAGCTTAATTCGGCGGCGATTTCGTGACTTAGGATGCCACCTTAACCAGTCATAGTAGGTACTCGAAGGGATCCGTAACGCTCGGAGAATAACTGTGATGCGGTGCCCCCGGCTCAATTGATCTTGAATCATAAAAAGAGCGGCCTTTCGGCCGCTATGAATCAACGCTTTGCCAGCAACACCGCCGCTCGTTTTAAAATATCGAGTTCTTCCCTCAAACGGCGATTTTCTTTTTGAAGTTGCTTGAACTGTTCGTTGGTCACAGCAGTACCTTGATGATCAATGGCAATGACAGTGGCCGCCTGAACCCATTTGCGAATAGTGTCTAAGGAAGGACCGTATTCTTCATGTAGTTCTTTGAATGAGTGTCCTTTTTCATGAAGATCAATCAAGGTTTGCTTAAATTCGGGGGTGTAGCGAATAGCTGTATTGGTCATAAAATATTCCTCATCTGTCAATTATCGCACAAACTATTTTTGTCCGTAATTACAGCATAGGAGCCCATGATACTGGCGGCGACGTACCCCGTTGCCGCGATATTCATGACGAACAAAGGCAACTTTGATATTATGGTCTGGTATTCCAAGGACGGACAGTGTAGGATCGTATTGGGACATTTACTCATAACCTCGCTTGCTTTTGGTTTCGACGCTAACAAGCATAGCATGGACACTGAGTAGGTGTCTTTTTGCGTTATCCAAAAAGGGCCTACACGTTCAGTGTTGATTATTTCTCAACACCAGAAAGTGTAGACCCGGTTTTTGCAAAATCAGACTTACTGGTTCAAACCCAGCTTTGGCATAGACTTGTTTGGCAGTCTGATTGGCATTCAAAACGTTTAACTGAATGAAAGTGGCATCATGGCTTTTGGCAAAAGCCGTAACCGCGTCCATAAGCTGTTTAGCCAATCCCTGATGCCGTTGCGCAGGGATCACATAAAGATCGATCAGCTGGGCAAAATGTTGCGGAACAAATTCCGCATTGTCGCCAGTGCGAGCCAAAACGACAAGTGCAAACCCACTTAAAGTACCAGCCGTTTCGGTCACGAAAAGCCGAGCAAGGTCATTTTGCAAGTAGTCGGCAAAATATTGACGATTGTCGCTAGTTAATGGACGATAAGTTTCAGGGGCCATCGTCGCCATTTCAGCGGTTAGTTGTTGATAGAGGTGAACAATGGCACCGAGATCGATAAATTGAGCTTCGCGAAGCATAGAGAAACTCCTTTCAATGACTTGTGTGACATGATAATTGATTAAAACAGCTGCTAGAGAGCCTTGCCGGTAGTTAGAAAATCTAAGGTGGCAAAAAAGACCCGACCAACAAGATGTCCTGTTGGTCGGGTCTTTTGTGATGCGGGCAAGAAGACTCGAACTTCCATGAGCAATAATGCTCACAAGATCCTTAATCTTGCGCGTCTACCAATTCCGCCATGCCCGCATGGCTAATTAAGCACAAGAAATATTATAGGAAATTAGGGATTTAAAGTCAAACTTTATTTTTCAAGAGCGTTCGCCACTCCGGTTTCTGGGGTGGCGAACGCGTTTAGAAACCGGCGGATAAGTCAATGACCGGTTTTCAGTCATTTATTTATGAGGTCTTTATGTGTAGTCTCCTCCAACTACGAGCGTGTTTTGTGCAACGCCATCGCGGGAATTCTTTGACAGCCAACCTTTTCCCTAGCGTTTCCGGTAAAAGTCTTCCTCCCAGCATCACTTTCCTCGAACGTGTATAATTTGATAAAATCAAACTTAGACAATTTGGAGGTAGCAGCGCATGACGCAACGCGGAAAAGCTTATAATATTGCGATTATTGGTATTCTTGGTGCTTTGATTATTCTTCAGGCTTACATTCCAATGGTCGGATATGTGCAGATTTTTCCGGCTTGGCCTGCGATTTCAACGATTCATTTGACTGTCATCATTGGTGGTATTGTATTAGGCTATGGCGGCGGTGCCAGCCTTGGCTTATTATGGGGGTTAACCAGTCTGATTCGGGCGTATACATCAGCGACTGATCCAGTGACCCTGCTGCTGTTTAGAAATCCGATTATCGCCATCGTGCCGCGTGTCATGGTTGGTTTGGTGGCGGCATTTATTTTTCATCAATTGTTCAAGAAAAAACAAACACCGTTGGCGCAAACAGTTAAAATGGTTTTCGCCGGTGTTGTCGGTGCTTTGACGAACACCTTGCTGGTCATTGGGTTTACATGGTTGATGTTTGCCAGTAAAGCAGCGCAAATTGTGCCGGGTGCGGATGCGACCAACCTAGGATGGTTATTGATGACGGCTTTGGCGATTAACGCCGTAGCCGAGGCCTTGTTGGGCGGTATCGTGACGCCAATTTTGGGTCATGCATTATTACGATTCAGACGGAAATAAGCGTTAAATGTTGTGCTGAGCGGCTGTCCGAAGCCAAACAAAAGCAGCATACAAACGATCATAAGTGGAGGCCTTATCTTGACAGAAGAAGAACAAGTCGTTGATTTACTCAGTGCCATGGTAAAGATACCAAGTGTGGCAGCAAAAGAAGGCCAGGTAGCAGACCTGATTGAAACCTTTTTAGCCCCTGAGTTGAAAGCCGGATTGATTAAACGGGAACGCATCAGTTATGCGCCCGGTCGTGATAATTTGGTGCTGACGATCGGTAATCCTAATGCCCAGCGCTGGCTCGGTGTGGATGGCCATATGGATGTGGTTGACCCTGGGAACGTCAATAAATGGCAGTTTCCACCATTCTCAGCACATGTAGAAGATGGCAAGTTGTACGGTCGTGGTGCAACTGACATGAAGTCTGGACTGGCTGCAGCGGTTGTGGCATTCAAGCAAGCTGCCCATGAAAAATTGGATCATGGGATTCAATTGATGGCGACAGTTGGTGAAGAAGTTGATAATGACGGCGCACGCCAACTGTCTGCTGCCGGTTACGGAGATCGTTTAACTGGACTGCTTGTGGCCGAACCCGGCAATAGCAATGTTGACGCTGCTGAACGCGGTATTATTGATTACACATTGACCGCGCACGGGAAAGCAGCACATTCGTCTCGGCCAGATTTAGGGGCAAATGCCATTCATGGGTTGTTTGCATTTGCGAATGCAGCGCTAACTGCAACAGCGCCGTTGCAGGCAAAAGAGGACCCCATTCTTGGTCATGCCACGCATAATATTGATATTATCCATGGTGGCAATCAGATCAACTCGATTCCGGAGTCCGCATATTTGCGCGGTAACATCCGGACAACCATGATTGCGGATAATGATGCGTTTATTGCGGCGTTGAAACAAGCAGCTAAAACGACAGTGCCTAAGGGTGTTCGGTTGAGTCTGTCAATTGATTCCGTTTTAGGCGCAGCTGCGGCTTCACCTGATAATGATTTGATTCAGTTGGTACAGACAGCCCGTCAACGTGCGGGGCTGAATCGTGGTCAAGTGGCCTATCGCACCGGCATCACGGATGCGGCGTTGTTCTATCATGACGGTCTTGATTCAGCTATTTATGGCCCGGGAAATGAAACGTCTCATGAGACGGATGAATACGTCACTTTAAAAGACGTCTTTGACAGTGTTAAAGTCTTCAAGGATGTTTTTATGAACTATTAATCATCACTGATTGGAAAAAAGGTTTGACCCCACAACAGATACCGTGGGGTCAAACCTTTTTAGTTTGCGTTGCTGGATAAGTGAAATTCCGCATGATGCCGCCAAGTTGCACCGGCTGGCAACAGCCACGGCAGAGCGTCTTGGTTCATTTCCGGCGAAAAGCCGACTGCTACATTGGGTTGGCCGAGAATACCGTTAAAATTGTTTTCGGAGTTGATACCAGCGTAAGAATCAATTCTCGTGAATGAAGCATCGCTTAGATATGCCAACTGCCAATCGGCGGCTGCAAGGGAATAACGTTGCGCAGTCTCACAGCGGGCAGTTTTAGGGACAGGGGTAACATGTTCATCGGCAGTCAACTTGGCTGAAAGCATTGTTTGGGCAGGGTCGGCAGTGAGCAGCCAAGGCAAATTGAGCCGGGGATGTATTTTCAAGTCGGCAGTGGTTGCCACCTGCATGTCAATCTGCCACAAATTGTCATTTGTCAATCGGTGGGTAATACTGAGTTCTCGCTGACCTGGCTGACCGTCAGCATTTTCAGGTAATGTTAGGGTGAAGGTGATGGCTAGATCGGTTTCTTGACTGGTTTTAACTGCCCAATTCCAGTTTTGCCATGAACCCGGGGCTAGCTCAGCGTCAGCTGCCTGTAAAGGGCCGGTAAAGGCGCCTAGGTAACCGGGTTGGTGTAAGTAGTCTTCCAGCGTGACGAACCCGAGCAGCAGATTAGGATCGTCACCTGCAGCATTTGGCAGGCGAACCTGTTGAACCCGAGCACCAAACGTTAAAAAACGTAGCGTCATCTGATGGTCATTGACTAAAGAATACTGGGTAATCCGTTCGCTACCGACTTTGGCAAAGATCTTGGCACTTAGTTGCATGACGAAAACGCTTCCTCTCTCAATCTCTTAAGCGTACAGAAAAATTGGCAGAGATTCAATGCAATTACGCGGTGAATCTGCTAGGCTTAAAGGGAAAGAGAGGGGTAGACCCATGAGAACGTTACTCAAAAAAGCCTATCAGCTGTTGTGGGGGCTCTTTATTTTGGCACTCGCTTACAGCTTTTGGGCCCGCAGTTTTCTGCCCCGCCAACTGCGGCAATATGGTGATCCGGCTAGTTTTGGGATCATCAGTCTTTTTGTTGTGATCAATGCCATCATGCTTTATCATCATCATTTTCGTTTTCGTGATTTGAAAATGGAAACTGTCGATATTATGGAGGGTGAAAAGTTTGAGTCTTTTTGCGCGTATCTGTTGAAGCGCAATGGGTTTAAGCACATTCAACTGACGCAGGCTTCAGGTGATCAAGGAATTGACATTATTGCCCGCAAAAAAGGTAAAACGATTGGCTTTCAGTGCAAGCGTTACACCGGTTTCGTTGGCAACAAGGCCGTGCAGGAAGTTTGGGCGGGCCATCATTTTTACCAGCTCGACGAAGCAGCGGTGATCACCAATAGCGAATTTTCTGATTCGGCAATCGCCTTGGCCGACGACTTGGGTGTGATGCTGATTGATCGTAAAAAGTTGAAACGTTTAATGCGCCGGTTGCCAAGTTAAAAAGACAACTGAAATTTGAAAGTGCAAGTAGAAGCGCTTCGAAAGCGTAGCAGAAGCCGCTAGAGCCTTGGTCAGTGATGCTTAACGTTCTTATGAGCAATTTTTGGAATCATGAGCGGGTTTTGAATTAAGGAGGAAAAGTGTACATGCTATTAGGCTTAAAGGCTAGTACAGATCAGCGGCAGATTCGTGATCGGCTGCAATATCATCCTGATGTATTTGAATTTCATCTCACCGAAAATGATTTTACCGAAGCTGGATGGTCGCATTTTGTCCAGATGGCAGCATTAGTTCAGAGTCAGGTGCCAACGGTGGTTTTTCATCATCCGATGCGGTTTCGCGGCCAGCGTAATGAGCTTGCCATGAATCCGACGAAGTATCCTACACGCTATGACTTTTTAATGACAAGTTCGGTTAAACTCATGAACTTTGCCAAAAAAGCTAACGCCACGGCTTTGATTCACGGCGGATACCGCGTTGACACGCCTGGCGATTATGCTGGCTGGACGGATGTGGGCAAAGCACAAGACGTTGCCTTGGCGCGCATGATTGCTTTTGCTCAGGAAGCACCGGGTCATGTCGTGTTTGAAAATTCCATGTCACCGATTTTCCGATATGGTGATCCCACCTTTGAAGACCGTTTGTTGCGCTGGCATTTACCTTTAGCCTATGATACCAGTCATACGTTTATTGTGTTACATGGCGATAATGATCGGCTCATGGCCAGCCTAGCGCATCTGAAGCCGCTGATTCGGCACTATCATCTTGTTGATTCCATGGGGCAAACGCATGATAGTTTACCGCTTGGCCGCGGACGGATTGATTGGGCGCGGGTCTTGCCACTGTTGAATCAAAATGCGAGTCGCATTTATGAAATTGGTTTAAAGGATCAGTTTGATTGTCGGGAAATGATTGAAAGTCATCATTATTTGGAAAGCGTTGCTAAACGGTTAGCTGCGACCAAACATCCAGCGTAATCAATTGAGCAGCAAGCCAATTTGCCGTTTAACAAATCCAAATAACGCACGCGGTTCATCAACATCAGCTAGATAAACGAATCGTTGCTGTAAATCAGGTTGGTTCAATAAGAGTTGCAATTCCCAAACGTGCAATGCGGCTTTGCGCTCAGGATTAGGCTGAAAGATCAGTTGCGGTTGATCATTAACGGTTGTTAACTTAAAATCGTCAAAACGACTTGGTGTCGGCTTTGTGTCGAGTAACACCGAGGCGTTTTTATTTTGATCGGCTAGTAAAGCCAGCAAATCGGTGACACGCATGAGGTAGCCTTCTTTCGAAATGATTCATTAAGGATTGGTCAAGATGGTTGTTGCTTTGGGGAACAATCGCATACAATCTATTTAGTAAACGGAGATGAGCAGCATTTTTAGGCGATCGCCAACCCAAAAGTCGGTGTAACCGGGTTGGCTCCTGCTCTTATTATATCAGTGCGTCATCTGAACGACTGTGATAAACTGAAACGGTTTATCTCAGCATATGCTTGTCGAAACGCGTTCATAGCCACAGAAACCGGCACATCAGAACCACGAGAACAATGGCTCGGCCATTGCCCTCGTTCTTGATTATGCGCCGGTTGGCTGTTCACGCTCTTTAGGAGGTCATCATGGAAGAAGTTGTGATTCTAAGTGCCAAACGGACGCCGATTGGTAAGTTGGGTGGTGATTTGGCTGGCGCCAGTGCCGTTGATTTAGGGGTTGCGGCAGCGCAGGCGGCGATTAAGGCTGCACGAATTGACCCAGCGTTACTCAACCAGGCGATCTTTGGTAATGTCATGCAGGCTGGTTCTGGGCAGAATGTTGCCCGACAAATCGGATTAAAAAGCGGTATGGCCACTAGCAGCACGGCGATGACTGTCAATGAAGTCTGTGGCTCAGGCCTGAAGGCAGTGCGGCTTGGGCAAGCTGCCATTCAACTCGGCGAGGCTGACGCGGTGCTTGTGGGCGGTACCGAAAGCATGAGTCAAGTACCTTATTACGCCGAAGCGGTTCGTTCAGGCCACAAATTTGGCGATACAACGCTGGTTGACGGTTTGAGTCGCGATGGATTAAATGATGCCTTCAGTCAGCAGCCAATGGGAATCACGGCGGAAAATGTGGCGACACAATTTAACGTCAGTCGTCAGGAGCAAGATGAGTTTGCTCTCCGTTCGCATTTACGCGCCGCGGCCGCCGCAGCTGAGGGTCGGTTTAAGAGTCAGATCGCCCCAGTGACGATTGCTGCCCGTCACGGGGATGTCATCGTAGATCGTGATTCAGCCATTCGGCCCGATACGTCATTGGCTAAATTAGCCCAATTACCGCCTGTTTTTGAAGTCGGCGGTACTGTTACAGCAGGTAACGCAAGCGGCATTAATGATGGCGCAGCCGCCTTGATCCTGATGGCAAAATCGAAAGCCGAACAACTGGGGCTCCATTATTTAGCGACGGTCACTGGTTTTGCCGAGGTGGGTATTGATCCGGCAATTATGGGGTATGCGCCAAAACTGGCGATCGATAAAATACTGCAGGCAACCGGCGGCTCTATCGCGGCAATTGATCAAATTGAATTGAATGAAGCATTTGCCTCACAAAGCGTTGCTGTGGCTCGTGACCTTGGTTTAAAGGATGAACAATTCAATATCAATGGTGGCGCCTTAGCGTTGGGTCATCCATTGGGAGCTTCAGGTGCCCGAATTTTAATCTCATTATTGTACGATCTGGCTGAACGTAATCAACGCCAAGGCATTGCCGCATTGTGCGTTGGCGGTGGCATCGGTATCGCCATGCAAATCGCGATGCGTGTCTGAGGGAGATCGTGATGAAATTTTACGAGTTGTCTCCGGAAAAACGCCGTGATCAATTGGTTCAAGAAGGGTGGTTAACAACACAGGATGCTGCGTTGTTAGCTGGTACGCATAGCTTGCCTGAAGTCACAGGAGCGCGTCTGATCGAAAATGCCATCGGCGAGTTTCCTTTACCCCTAGGCGTTGCTCGCAATTTGTTGGTCAATGGACAGCTACATCAAGTGCCTATAGCGGATGAGGAACCTTCTGTGATTGCAGCTGCCAGTAATGGGGCCAGGCTTGCGACTGCAAACGGGGGCGTTAGGACCCATGTAGCGGCGCATCGAGTGGTCGCTGAAGTAGTCCTGACTAACTTGACGGACTTAGTGCAAGCAAGGCAAACGATTTTGGCTCATCAGACTGATATTCAGAAAGTCATTGCGGTTGCGCATCCTTCGATGATTCAACGTGGCGGTGGTCTTGATCAGTTAACGGTCGAATCACTAGGAGCACAGTTCTTGAAAATCCGTTTAACGCTCGATCCGCAACAGGCAATGGGGGCCAATTATGCGAATACAGTTGCCGAAGCGGTCGCAGCGGCGGTGACAAGCTGGGTAGACGGTGATGTTCTTGTCAGTATTTTAACCAACGCGCCAACAGAACTCGTGACGGCTGAGGTTTCACTTGAGCCGGCTTCTTTAGCGACGAAAGCTGTTTCTGGAGATGTGATTGCTAAGAAAATTGTTCAGCTTAGCGAGTTAGCCTTTGTCGATGCTGAGCGGGCAGTGACCCACAACAAGGGCATTCTTAACGGTATTATTGGTGCTGTATTGGCTACTGGCAATGATACCCGCGCTGTCGCAGCAAGTATCGGTGCATTTGCATGTGCGTCTGGCAGGTATCAGCCTTTATCGCGCTGGTATATGGATCAGGGCCATTTAGTTGGTCACTTACAGCTGCCCTTGCCGATGGGGGCGGTTGGCGGGGCGATCGGTGCTTTACCAATGGCGCAGGTTGTCCGACGGCTCGGTGGGTATCAGAATTTAGCTATCATGCAGCAAGTTATTGCCGCCCTCGGGTTGGTGCAAAATCTTGCTGCGATGCGAGCATTGGCTGGACCGGGGATTCAAGCTGGTCACATGAAGTTGCAAGCTAATGCCCTCGCCATTGCTGCCGGGGCAACAGAAACAGAATTGTCGATGCTTGTGAACGCACTTCGTCAAGGTAGTATGGATTTAAAACATGCGCAACAATATTTAACAACCATTCGTTTAAACAAGAAAGTAGGCCAATCAAAAGATGAAAATCGGGATTGATGCAATCGCTATGGACACCCCAGATTTCTACGTTGATTTAGTAAAACTCGCGCAGGTTCGAGGTGATGATCCGGACAAATATACGATTGGCATTGGCCAAGACGAGCAAGCGGTACCACCTTCTAGCCAAGACATTGTCACGATGGGTGCGAATGCAGCGACAAAGTTGTTGACGCCAGCGATTCGCGCTAGCTTGGGCATGGTCTTGGTTGGTACTGAAAGTGGTGTTGATGCCAGTAAATCGGCTGCATTGTTTATTCATGATTTATTGGCACTCCCTGAGTGGGTGCGGGCCGTTGAGTTAAAGGAAGCTTGTTATGGCGGTACTGCCGCACTAATGATGGCGCGTGACTACATCGCCGCTCACCCAGATAAAACCGTTTTAGTCATTGCTGCGGATATCGCCCGGTACGGTTTGGCAACAGCAGGAGAAGTCACACAAGGTGCGGGCGCGGTTGCCATGTTAATCAAAGCAGAGCCGCACATCATGACCATTGAAGACGATTCGGTTTATCGGTCTGAATCTATTGACGATTTTTGGCGGCCGGTTTATCAAGACACAGCAATTGCACAAGGAAAGTATTCAACGGAACAATATTTAGCTTTTTTTCAAGCAATTTGGTCACGATACCAGACCCAACGCCATCACACAGCAAGTGATTTTGCTGCGATGACATTCCATTTACCGTATACCAAAATGGGCAAGAAAGCTTTAAAGCTTGTTCTGCCGGACACAGATGAAGCCACTGGCGAGCGACTGCAACGGCGCTTTGAGGCAAGCACTCGGTACTGCCGGCGAGTTGGCAATATTTATACCGGTTCTTTGTATTTGGGTCTGCTGTCGTTGTTGGACAATGATACTAGCTTGAAAGCGGGTGACCGGATCGGTTTATTCTCGTATGGCTCCGGGGCCGTGGCAGAATTTTTTAGCGGCATCTTGCAACCGGATTTTGCCGCACAACTGCATGCAGCCAATCACGCTAAAATGTTGGCTGATCGTCAGGAATTAACCGTTCCTGAATACGAAGCTGTTTTCAGCGATAAGGTGCCTTATGATCCAGAAGATTATCGTAGTGATCCGACTTATTATCATGGTCAGTTTGTTTTGACCGGTGTGATCGGTCAAGAACGTCAATATCAGCAGCGGTAATGCTTGACAGCTAATAAGATGATGAAAAGGACCGTCCCTCGACGGTCCTTTTTTTTGATCCATGATCCTGATCATCATTAAGTTAATTTGTGAAAAAGATTTACCAAGCATGTTATGGCGTGGTGATGCTGTATTAGTTCACTTGTTTGACTGTTATGGTGCCGTCGCTTGCTAGTTTAAGCGCTTTATGCGCTAAGGTCGCAATTTGGGCGTTAAGGTTACTTAAGCCGGATGAAAGGGCTTGCATTGTTATCAATAAATTGTTATACTCGTAATCGTAAAGAACTTACAAAATGTAAGTAATAATATTGGAGGCAAGTGTCATGACAGAAAAAATAAACGCCGCAGACGCAATGATCAAGGTGCTCGAAGACTGGGGTATCCATAATATTTATGGGTTACCGGGCGGTTCTTTTGATAGTACCATGAATGCGCTGTACAATCGCCGTCACACCATTAATTATGTTCAGGTTCGCCATGAAGAAGTAGGCGCATTGGCTGCTGCAGGTGAAGCTAAGGTAACGGGTCGAATCGGGGCGACGTTTGGTTCTGCCGGTCCTGGTGCTGTTCATCTTCTGAATGGGTTGTATGACGCACAGTATGATAATGTGCCAGTTTTGGCATTGGTAGGGCAAGTACCAACTGCTGCCATGAACACCAATTATTTCCAAGAAATGAACGAGAACCCAATGTTTGCTGATGTGTCTGTATACAACCGTACAGCCATGACTGCTGAGCAGTTGCCTCATGTTGTTGACGAGGCGATTCGTCAGGCTTATAAGCATAACGGGGTTGCCGTTGTGACTATTCCAAAGGATTTAGGTTGGACCCAGATTGATGACAATTATGTATCATCAGCCAATCTGTACCAGAAGCCGCTTTTGCCTGACCCAGACCCGGATCAGGTTGCCGCAGCTTGGGATATCTTGAAAGATGCGAAGAAGCCAATCTTGTATGTTGGAAATGGCGCGCGGGGTGCGCGCGACGAGATCGTCGCTTTCTCAGAAAAAACGCATATTCCGATCATCACGACTGCCTTGGCTAAGGGAATCGTGCCTGATGATTATAAGGCAAACATGGGCTCGGCCGGTCGTGTGGCTTCTAAACCTGGCGTTGAAGTTGCGCGCGGTGCTGACACCGTCTTGTTCTTGGGATCGGATTTCCCATTCCAGCCATACTTTATAGCACCAAATGCTAAATACATTCAGGTTGATATTGACGGTAGCAAGTTTGGCCGTCGTCACACCGTTGACTTAGCTGTTTTGGCCGATGCTAAGAAGTTCATCAAGGCACTGAGCGAAAAGGCTGATCAATTGCCAGAAAGCGCTTGGTATCGGGCTGCTCTGGCCAACAAGGAAAATTGGCGCGAGTGGATGACTTCATTTGAAGATGATGGCTCCACGCCACTGCGCGTTGAACCAATCTTCAAATTGATCAATGAGATGGCCGAAAAAGATGCCATTTTCCAAGTAGACGTTGGCAATGTTACCATCAATGGGATGCGTTATCTGAAGACCAATGATGATCAAGTGTTCACGACGTCTGGCTGGTATGCGACAATGGGTTATGCCTTGCCAGCAGCGATTGGTGCGCAAGCGGAATTCCCTGATCGGCAAGTTTGGTCAATTTCTGGTGATGGTGGATTTGCCATGGTCATGCAGGATATTCTGACACAGGTCAAATATCATATGCCAATCATCAACGTTGTTTTGACGAATGAGAGTTTGGGCTTTATTGAAGCTGAACAGGATGACACGCAACAGCCGCACTCCGGGGTTGATTTAATTGATGCCGATTATGGTAAGGCAGCTGAAGCGTTAGGTGCTCAAGGATTTGAAGTGCACAATCTGGACGAATTGAAAGCCGCATTTGCTAAGGCAAAAGATCGTAAGGGTCCGGTTGTCATTGATGTGAAGATTTCTGATCTTCGTCCAATTCCGGTTGAACAACTTGTTTTGGACAAGCAAACTCAGGATCCTGCTGCTGTGGATGCTTTTGTGAAGAAATATCATGCAGAAAGTCTGATTCCATTCCGACAGTTACTGGAAGATGCGGAGAAACCGGTAACAAATGCTTAACTGGTTGACTTAAAATATAAATTACAAAGCTTTCCAGCAATTAATATGCCTTGCTGGAAGGCTTTTTTTTTGCTTACCGCTATTTTAAGTCTTCATTATTAGTTGCCGGGCTTTTGCGATAAGGCGTAGAGACAAAATTTTAAAAAATTAAAGAAATCGTTTACAAGAAAGCGATTTCTTGGTATTATAAAAGTCGTTCGAACGAATAGTCATTCGAATGACTTCTGATATGGCTCGTTAAGCTAGCGAGTATGCTGATATTAAAAAGTCATTCTGTGGTGAACAATAACTTTGAAATTTTGAAAGCGAGGAAAAACTAATGGGTAAGAAGACAATTATGTTAGTTTGTGCAGCAGGTATGTCAACCAGTATGTTAGTCAAAAAAATGGAAGATGCAGCGACCAAAGATGGTATTGAAGCAAAAATCTTTGCTACTTCGGCTTCAGATGCCCATGACAAGTTAGATTCAGAAAAACCAGATGTCCTGATGCTTGGACCACAAGTGCGTTATTTAGAGGGAGATTTCAAAAAGGATCTTAGTATCCCAGTTCAAGTGATCAATATGCAGGATTACGGCTTAATGAAAGGCGAAAATGTTCTAAAAACGGCTCTTAAGCTGATTGACGAGCAGTAGGAGGTCAGGATGAACGAGCAAGAGCAACTAGTGATCATGCAGCTAATTATGGCCGGAGGAAATGCAAAAGGATCTTCTTTTGAGGCAATTAAAGCTGCAAAAGTCGGTGATTTTTCTACCGCAGAAGCAAAACTGAAAGAGGCAGACAGCTTTCTGTCAGATGCACATAATGCACAAACAGGTATGTTAACCGAAGAAGCTCAAGGGAAAAAACATCCAGTATCATTATTGATGGTGCACGGACAGGATCATGTTATGAATGCAATCACATTTCGAGACTTAGCAGGGGAAATCGTTGACCTCTATAAAAAGTTAGCTACGAAATAAGTCTAAGCGAAAGGAATGTGACACGCATGTCAGACCAAAATAAAGCAAGATATGACAAGAGTCGGAGAGAATTAAGCTTAACTAGTATGTACTTTAATCGCTATTTATTAATCCGTTACGTGACCGCCGGTTTTTTCTTTGCAAATTTATATTGGTTTTTTCTTAGTTTGGGCACACAGGGCGCGATGAAATGGGTACCGTTTTGTTTGACCGTTATAAATGCAGTGGTAGCGGTTGAACAAGTAAGTAAGTACTGGCGAAGAGATAGCAAGTTACCATTTACTAAGTTCGGTTATGTAGTTCAGTTAATAAGCAATTTCCTGAGCTTATCCATAATTGTCGCTGGATCTGGGACAAAACTGTTTCCATTTTTAGGACAAAAGGGTTTATCTCTGGCAACGACTGTTCTGTTAATTGGTCTAGGCATATGTTTTTATCTCTTAGTGCGTATCCGTTTGATTGAAAAAAATCAGGATCGGTATTTACAACAAATAAATAAATTTGCTCAAAGCATACAATGAGCTCAAACAAGGAGACAAAACTATGGATTCAAGTAATAATAAATTGTTTAAATTTATGAACAATCATTTGATGGGACCAATGGGAAAACTTGCCTCGTTCAGAATCGTTCGCGGAGTCATGGCTGCCGGAATGGCATCCATTCCATTTACCATCGTTGGATCAATGTTTTTAATTATTAATGTTCTCCCCCAAAGTTTTCCGGCATTAGTCGGTATTTGGAAGGGTTCTTTTGATAAGGTTGCAAATTTGTATATGCTTGCTAATGGCGCGACCATGGGCATTTTAGCACTTTATTTCTGTTTAGTTTTTGGTTATGAATATACTCGCATTCAGGCTCAGGAAGAAAAAATTGATATTAATCCTTTAAATGGTGCATTACTTTCTATGATGGCGTTTTTTATGTGTATACCTGAATTAGTCTTTAAAGGTGGGACAGCGACCTTGGTCACCGAAATCACCAAGGACGGCAAGAATGTCAATGGCCCGGACAAAAATTGTACGGTTCTGCCGAATGCGTATGGTTGTCACTTAAATTCACGCATTATCAGATCTTTTATCAGCGTTTAATCTTGTTTAACGTGCCATAGGTACGACAAACAAGCCCTGACATCTGGTGCTTTCCCCAGGGCTGTGCGCCTATTGAACGGTTACTTATGCAGCTGCTGACTTTCTTTTGCAAGCACCGCGACCGTTGGTCTCGCGATCATGATTGTAGAAGGTGTTGTAACGAGCAATGGATTCAGTGACGTCTAAAATTGATTCATAGTTGATCTGCTCCAACCGGACCCATTCTCGTTTCAATAGCGAATGGTAGGCCTCAATCCGCCCGTTATCAGCCGGTTTGCCTTTGCGAGAATATGAGTGACGCAGGTGCGCATCTGTCAAGGTTGTCTCAAACAAACGACTGGTATATTGACTACCCATATCGCTATGAACCATCTTAAAAGTATAACCTTGGTGAATTAACGCTTGAATCGGTGCGACCGCGAGGTCTTGTGTCATCTGTTGACCCACTTGCCAAGCTAAGACTTTTCTCGCTTTTGGATCATACGCTGTTGCAAGGTAAACCCAGTTTTGGTTGATCAGTTGAATATAGGTGATATCGGTGGTCACGACCTCAGACAAGTCAGCTAGGTGTCGCATTAAATTAGGTTTTTGTGGCATGTCAGTGGTTGTGGTAGGCTTTTTAGAGCGTTTACGATACATTGTCGATTGAATCCCCAATTCACGCATGACTTTCCAAATCGTGCGGTCACTTAAGCGGCATTTAAGTAATTTACGAATACGTTTAGCAATCCGCACGTATCCGTAAAACTTTCGACGTTGCCAAAGAACCTGAACCAGCTCTTTAAGCTTAATTCGGCGGCGATTTCGTGACTTAGGATGCCACCTTAACCAGTCATAGTAGGTACTCGAAGGGATCCGTAACGCTCGGAGAATAACTGTGATGCGGTGCCCCCGGCTCAATTGATCTTGAATCATAAAAAGAGCGGCCTTTCGGCCGCTATGAATCAACGCTTTGCCAGCAACACCGCCGCTCGTTTTAAAATATCGAGTTCTTCCCTCAAACGGCGATTTTCTTTTTGAAGTTGCTTGAACTGTTCGTTGGTCACAGCAGTACCTTGATGATCAATGGCAATGACAGTGGCCGCCTGAACCCATTTGCGAATAGTGTCTAAGGAAGGACCGTATTCTTCATGTAGTTCTTTGAATGAGTGTCCTTTTTCATGAAGATCAATCAAGGTTTGCTTAAATTCGGGGGTGTAGCGAATAGCTGTATTGGTCATAAAATATTCCTCATCTGTCAATTATCGCACAAACTATTTTTGTCCGTAATTACAGCATAGGAGCCGGGGGCAAACATCCCATTTGCCGGAGAATTTAATAACTGTTTTGTGACTATAGGTGGATCAGGCGCTACGCTTGGAATGGTTATTTTTATCGCCTTCTTTGCAAAATCGGCACAGCTTGGTGCATTAGGCAAGGCATCTGTTGTTCCAGCTTTCTTCAACATTAACGAACCAATTCTTTTCGGTATGCCAGTTGTTTATAATCCATATACAGCGATTCCATTCTTCTTAGCACCGATGGCATCCATGAGTATGGCTTACTTCGCAATTTCAATGCATTGGGTTAAACCGATGATTGCACAGCCGGCATGGCCAACACCACTTGGTCTTTCAGGGTTCATCGGCACGGCAGGCGATTGGCGAGCAATTGTTTTAGCTTTCGTTTGTGCGCTTGTAGCCTTCCTGATTTGGTTCCCATTTATTAAGTTCTATGATGGCAAACTATATAAAGATGAGCAGGCAAAAGGTGCAGCGGAGGCGGCGGCTTAAGAAGCGGCAGACCAATTGTAAATGGTTCGAGGACTAAATAAGGAGGATTATTTTGACAGCATTTCCTAAAGGTTTCTTGTGGGGCGGCGCAGTCGCTGCTCATCAATTCGAAGGTGGGTGGCAAGCAGGCGGTAAAGGGGTCAGCATTGCTGATGTGATGACCGCAGGCGATAATGAAACTAAACGCAGAATTACAGACGGTGTTCAATCAGGCGAGAATTATCCCAATCATGATGCTATTGATTATTATCATCGCTATCATGAAGATGATCAGCTCTTTGCTGATTTAGGCTTGAACTGTTTTCGGACAAGCATAGCTTGGACTAGAATTTTCCCGAATGGTGATGAAGAACAGCCGAACGAAGCAGGGCTGAAATTTTATGATGACGTGTTTGATGATCTTTTATCGCATCAGATTGAACCAGTGATTACCTTGTCACATTTTGAAATGCCTTATCACCTTGTCAAAAAATATGGTGGTTGGCGTAGTCGTAAGGTGATTGATTTCTTCGTCAAATTTGCGACTGTTGTGTTTGATCGGTACAAAGACAAAGTTAAATATTGGATGACTTTTAACGAAATCAATAATCAGGTTGGCATGATGAATGAATGGTCTCTGTTCACCAATTCTGGGCTACTGATCAAGCCTGATGAAGATAAAGAAGCAGTCATGTTTCAAGCCGCTCATTATGAGGCCGTTGCAAGTGCCTTGGCAGTCCAAATTGGGCATCGGATTAACCCCGATTTTCAAATTGGCTGTATGGTTGCGATGGGTCCTGTTTATCCCGCAACACCGAATCCAAATGATGTGTTTAAAGCTGAGCGAACGATGCAGACTAATTATTATCTGGCAGATGTCCAAGTAAAGGGCAAGTATCCTGCATTTTTGGATCGTTATTTTGATCGACATGCGTTTAACTTGGACATCACACTTGAAGATCGTGATGTTTTATTAGCTGGGAAAGTCGATTATATTGGATTTTCTTACTATGCTTCCCATGTCACTGAAGCCTCACAAGATGAACCTACAGACTTTATTACCATGGGACACAATCGAGAGGTTAAGAATTCGACGCTTCAACGTTCAGACTGGGGTTGGGAGATTGATCCAGTCGGGTTGCGTTATGCACTCAACTGGTTTAGTGATCGATATGAGGTACCCTTATTTATTGTCGAAAACGGTTTTGGGGCATTTGATAAGATCAATCAGGATGGCCATATTCAAGACGACTATCGAATCGATTATTTACGTCAACATATTAATCAGATGCGACTTGCGGTTGAGGTCGATGGTGTCAAGCTGATGGGTTATACACCGTGGGGCATTATTGATTTGGTTTCGGCGGGAACCGGTCAAATGGAAAAACGTTATGGCGTGATTTATGTTGATAAAGATGATCAAGGTAAAGGCACACTTGCACGAAGCAAAAAAGCCTCTTTTGATTGGTTCCAAAAAGTGATTCGTAGTAACGGGGATGATCTCGCCTAGCATGAAAATGCATGTAGTCAAAAAAACGCCTTTCGAAGGGCGTTTTTTTTACTGCCTCAATTTTCAAGTCAAGTGCAACGATGATAACGAATTCTTGATAGTGGTCTAGGCTGTTACGCCATGCATCGGTAGTAATCGCATGGGCGAAGATAGTTCAGAATACGTCTGGGACGATGGTTCAGTGCGGATTGGACTGCTTGAATTTCAACCAGGGTAATTGCTCTGAGAGACTTCCCTTTCGGGAAGAATTCCCTAAGCAGTCCATTGGCGTTCTCGTTTGTGCCACGCTCCCAAGGCGAGTACGGATGTGCGAAGTAAATCTGGGTTCCAACAATCTCTGATAACTTGGCAAACTCGGAACCATTGTCAAAAGTGATACTCTCAAATTCCTTGGCCCCGTAGTCGTCGATCGTGTCCTGCAAGGCTTTAAGGCAGGTGCCCGCATGATAGTCAGGAATCTTGACGATGATCTCAGTCCGGCTGTACCGTTCTGTGAGCGTCATTAATGCTGGCTCATCAGCTAAGCGAATACCTTTGACCAAGTCGCCTTCCCAATGTCCCACGCCTGTGCGGTCATTCACGGCCGCAGGACGCAACTCGATTGAGTCGCCGTATATCTTCTTATTCTTGCGCTTGTGGGCGTTCTTATAGCCTTTGATGCGGCGTCGGAGCTTCTTGGGAAGTGTCATGTTGTCTAGCTCAAGCAGCCCGGCGTCGATGTAGCGATAGACAGTTGTCGTTGAAGGGCAAGCCTTGCCCTGGTCGCGATAGAAGTGTACGAAGCTATCAACGCTGTGTACGCGCGGCTTACGAGTAAGCTCCCTGGCGAGAGCCTTGAAGAACGCACGGCCGGTCTTAAGAAAGGCGTAGTGACCGGTTCTATCGCGTTTACGGTCGTGCATGGCTTGGGCAGTTTCCGCAAGATAGACTTGATGCGAGTGACGCTTCGAGTCGAGCTGAGTTACAGATCCACGCGTGATTTCTCGTGAGATTGTCGCTTTACTGCGATGAAGCTTCTGTGCAATCACGGTCGCGGTGTCACCAGCAGCCTGAAGGGCCTGAATTGTAGCACGGTCGCTAAAACTGAGTTGTTGGTAATGCTTGTGGGTGTTAGTCTGAGAGTGGGTCATGAAGATTCCTGCTTTCTTGTTTAGCTAGCACTAACAAGAATAGGTCTTCATGGCCTTTATGGTCTAGTCGTCAGGGTGTTGCACTTGAATTGTAAACTGGGGCGTTTTTTTTACTGGAGACGTGGAGCTAGTCCGGAACAGTAAATGGCGGTATAATAACATGAAATGACTGAGCTTGGAAGCAAAGTTGAAAGGCGGAAATAAATTGTCTCAGCGGGAAAGTAGCTATGATATTAAAACACTCGAGAATCAATTAATCAAGGCGATTCAACAAGGTGCTATTCAAGATGAAGATGGTCAACTACCTGCTGAGCCGGAATTGATGCGTCAATATCAAGTCACTCGTTACACGTTACGACAAGCCTTAAAAGATCTTGCCAATTTGGGCTACATTTATCAGGCACATGGTAGCGGCACTTTTGCTCGCCCACACCACGTTGAGGGGGCCATATCGCTTCAAAATAACGTTGGGTTGACGGAAGAAATGGCGAGACAGGGACGAGTTGTTAAAACAACGGCAATTCATCAACAAGTCATTACGCTAGATCAGGCAGATTTTTTGCCTGAAAGCCAGAAATTGCCGAATGAGACGACATTAATTTCGGTGACGCGGCAACGAACACTAGACGGTCAACCGTTCTTAGTAGAACACTCGTATTATTTAAGATCGATTGTGGACAACATTCCGAATAGTGCATTAAAGGGGTCCCTATTTGCTTTTATTGATCAAAAGCCTGGTCTGAAAGTTGGATTCATTGACTCTGTAATTGAGTGTGAAATGATTTCTGGCTTACCAGCCAAATTCTTTGGGATTGCAGACGGAAGTCCAAGTTTAGTTGTTCGTGACGATTCGTATCTAAGTTCTGGAAAATTATTTGCGTTTTCGAAAATCTTTTATGACTTTCGTAAAACCAAATTTTTTATGCTTAAGAAAATGCATTAATTTTCTTAATTCGGCTGATAGTGACATGTAAAAAAGCCTGCTAACATATTAGCAAGCTTTTTTACATGTCACTAGAATCGGATTTAAGCACGGGATTTGATACTGGCGATCAAGCTATCCTCATCAGTTAAAATGGCGCCGTTAAGTTTAATTAAACCAGTGGTATACAGATTGAGATAGTGAAACTGGTTTTCTGCAACTTGTTGCAAAGCACCGAGTTTTTGTTGATTGGCGGCGCCTAACCGTCGACTGTCCGTGTAAAGACCCAAAATAGGAATCTTAGCAGCATAGGCAACGCCGATTTCACTAGCGACCCCGTTATCAATCACGGGGCCATCGAGAATGGCAATCATCAAGTCAGCTGACAGCAGCCGCTTGGTGTCGGCTTCGGCAATCATTTTCGAATCGGCGTATGCCTCTTTGTTGTTGATCGCGGCATTTTCTTGAGGCACATACATGTCAACATCTGGTAAGGCGCGGCGAATTTGGGCAGCGAGTTGCGCATTGTAATTAAAATCAGCATGACTGAACAAGGCGTTAGCAAAGTAAATTTTCATTTTTTAAGACCTCGTCTGTAGTTTGCGGGATTGTTGGTTTAGGTGGGGTACCGTGAAGTGGTGGCCTGATGAAACGCGTTCACAGTCGCAAAATCTGACACATACAGACCTTGAAACTAAACGGCCGTTTATGGCTCGGCTTCTAAACGCGGCTGTTCACGCCCTTTTTGAAACGCGTTCACAGCCGCAGAAACCTGTACATAAGGACCTCAAGCCGTAACCAGCCAAAGCCCGGCTGGTTACAGCTTGAGGCCGCTTATGTTACGGTTCCTAAACGCAGCTGTTCACGCTCTTGTAAATTTTACCACTGCTTCGCATCGTGCTGTTTGTGGAAACATGTCGATGCTTTGAATCCAGTCGACTTTGTAGCGTTTAGTGAGGAAAACGAGATCACGGGCCAAGGTGGAAGGGTTGCAGGAAATGTAGACAAATTTGGGTGGATCGAGTTCAAGGAGGGCGTCGATAAAGGCACGCTCTAGTCCTGCTCGTGGCGGGTCAACGATGACCGCGTCTGGTTTCATGCCTTCTCGAACCCATTTTGGAAAAATGTCTTCAGCCTTGCCCACTGAATAATGGGCATTGGTGAGGCCATTTGCTTTAGCATTTGCCTTGGCATCGGCAATGCCTTCCGCAATGGTGTCCATTCCGTAAATAGGTTGATTGCCTTTTGCTAAACTGATGCCGACTGTTCCGATCCCACAGTACGCATCAATTAAGGTGTCGTGCGGCCCTAAATCAAGTGCTTTTGCGGCCAATGTATAAAGTGTCTCTGTTTGTTTTGGGTTCAGTTGGAGAAATGCTTGTGGTGAGAGTTGAAAAGTCCGGCCTAACAGTGTTTCTTGGATATAAGGGAGACCTGCCAGTAGGCGACTTTCTTTGCCCCAAATTAAGGATGTTTCGCCAGGATTGATATTCTGGGCGATGCTGACCACCATGGGAAGCTGAGTGGCGATGGCATTGAGCAATTCGCCTTCGTGCGGTAATTTTGGACTGTTCGTGATGAACGTGACCTGGACTTCTTTCGTTGCAAATGATTCGCGAACAACCAATGTTTTGACAATTCCGGAGCGCTTTTTCTCGTTATAGATCGGGATCTGAAGCTGTTCGAGAATCTGACACAAGGTTGTCACGACTTTCATTGTCAGCGGTGCTTGGGTCAGAAACTTGGTTAAAGGGATGAGATGATGTGAGTTTGGAGCATAAAGACCTGCGCGTACGTGACCATCAATGACCCGAACAGGAAATTGGGCCTTGTTTCGATAGTGCGTTGGTTGTGCCATGCCAATCGTCGGCCGCAAATCATAATGGGTCCAGCCAGTTGGTTTAAATTTGGCAAGCGATTGTGCGACGACATCTCGCTTAAATCGCAATTGCGCCGGATAAGCGAGATGATTGAGTTCGACCCCGCCGATTTGTCCAAATAGCGGTTCTGCCGGGGTTACGCGATTTGGTGAAGCCGTCCGAATTTTATGAACTTTGGCCTCAAGATAACGGTCGTGAATCCCAGTAACCTCTGCGACGACGACCTCTTGAGGTAGTGCACCGGTAACAAACGTAATTTTCCGTTGATAATAACCGATACCTGCGCCATTAATGTCTAGACGCTTGATGGTCAGGGGAAAACGCTGACCGATTTTGACAGTGACTGCCATGAAATGCTCCTTTGCTTTGAGAAATGGTGACGAGGCTTAAGAATGTTTAGTATAATGAATCATCGGGAGGATTTAATGTGAAAATCAATTATTCGAATACGATGAGTAGAAAAATGACAGCAACGGTGTGGCAAAATGACACGCCGCATACGATACGAGTTGGCGAGACGCTAGACTTAAAGGTGCAACGCGGCGATAAGATTACTTATAAAGTTGGTCGGTTTAATGCGATCCACACGATTGACTATCAAAGTCCGGATGCCCAATTTGAAATTCAAATCAATCGCAGCCTACAAAATGCCTATTTTGTTGTGATGTTTGCGATGGTAGTCTTTCTTTGGTTTAATCGCAACTTCAGTCAAACGATTCTAATTGCAGCGGTCATTTTGGGACTTGCCGGGTATGAAGCCCTAGTCTACTTTGTCGGCTACACGGCAAAACCGATTCACTGACGAGTCTGATTCGTATCGGCTGCTGTTCGTTGCTCGCGCTGTAGGCGTTTTAAGCGTTGAAAAAGGTGAAAATAGTCTTGATCGCTGGGTTCCTTGGACCAAGTGATCAAGGGAACAGTTGGATCAAACGGGTGGCCCATGCAAGGGATCACCCGTTTTGGCTTTGTCAGCGTTGTAATGATCAAATCAGGATTGATCGCCTCGGTTGGAGGCACAACGCGAATAAAGCCTAAATCGTTTAAAAAGTTTAAGAGATCCCGTTTGACGAAAGAATCATGTTCAATCAAAACGTTAACGACCATTTGCATGTCACGATTGAGTTCAGGATAATTATCATTGACTAATATATAGAGACCATTAATAAATTGGCTTGTAAAGTCTGCGTAGATTGACTCAGGCGCCATTTTGGGAATTCGTTTCAAACAGTCGCGAATTTTGGCCGTCAATTGGCTTGTTCGTGCTTCGTCATGCAATGTCGAAGCAAAATCAAGCCTCTGACTAAAATGACCATTCAGCACATACTCGGTGAAACTTAATCGATAAAGATTGGCTATCATGACTTGATTTTCGGCAATTAACTGACTTTTGGTTTCTTTTAATTGGTTATTCAAAGAAGTGACCAGATGTCGCACAAATCGATTCACTAAGTTATCTTTACTTTGAAAATGGGTCATGATCTGATAATCAATTTGATGTGGTTGCCGAGTGACGGTCATAAAATACATACGCGAAAAATAGTAATACTGTTTTTCTGCTTTTAATTCAGAAGCAGATAAATTGGGAAAGTAGTCTGGCGTAAAAATCAAATCTGGCAATTCAGTTTCACCGTCAAACAACAGCTGCATTCGCCGGTTTGGTAAAAGGGCGTGCCCACAGTTGATTCGTAACATCTGAATGGCGAGAATCAGTAAAGCTTCTTTGGACATTGGTTGGATTGGTGACACCAAGAAAGCCTGCTTTGTTTGGTTGATTACCTTGAGAAGTGTTTTTGCTTCCCGCTCTTCTGCAGTTGAAAATGGCCATCCTGCCCCGCGATAGGCTAATGTAAAGAAGGTGAACATGGCTAAGCGTATATGCAATTCATCGCCTTCAATGGCCCAAGTAGTACTATTTAGCGTGACACCATTGTCAGCTAAGTAGTCTCGAAACGGCGAAATTCGGCGCCGCAACGTTGAAATACTTGTTTGATGGTGCTGCTTGAAGGCGTGAAAGTCCGAATGCGGATTCTTGAAAACCCCATCGAAAAATTCAAATGGTAGACTGTTTTTAATAGCGAGAACCGATAACGATCAATCGAAACATCAGGCAAAACTGCTGCGAAGTTTGATTCGTCAATCTTTTTGTCAGGTAAGATTTGGTTGAGCTGTGCTAAAACGGTCTGAAATGCCGTGTAAGTCTGCGAATACGAAAGCCCAGTATTGCGGCTAAGCGTATTGATCGACATTGTCGTCTGTTGTAGGGTCTTCATTGCCCGGAATAGTTGATAATTAATTAAGCTGTGCCGGTCAAAGAAACTGGCTTCAAACATAACGAGCCTCCAAATTTATTTATAAAAAGTATAACATAGAATGGCAACGTGATTAGAGAGGTGACAAGGGTTCATGAGTGAAATTACAAAGATAACCGCCCAAAAAAGGCGTGGGCGCTATAATATTTTTATTGACGGGACTTACGCATTTCCGGTGAGTGAAACCACGCTGGTGGATTACCGCTTGGCCAAAGGAATGGTATTGACAGCAGAGACCATTGCCCAAATCAAGAGCAGTGAAGTCACCGCGATAGGACTAGAGATCGGGCTGACCTACATTAGCCACCAAAGTCGCACGAGCAAAGAGGTCAGTGATCGGCTAGCTAAAGAAGACTTACCGGCTGATGTGATTCAAAAGGTGCTGACGCGTCTGACCGATCTGGGCTTTTTGGATGATGCAGATTATGCGCATCGTTACATTGAAGAGCATCTGAAAATGGGTGAACTTGGGCCGCGAACGCTGCAACATAAGCTACAACAAAAAGGCCTCAAGCCAGACTTGTTGGCCAATGAGTTAGCTGCTATTCCAACAACAGCATGGCTAGATGCGGCTGTTCGCGCTGGTCAGAAGAATCTTCGGCACCACCAGCATCGCGCTTATAAAGACCAACTGCAACGTCTCAGAGTCGCTTTAATGCAAAAGGGATTCGATGACACTACTATCCAAACAGCTATCGCAACCATCGACCCGCAACCCGATCCTGAGGCAGAAAGCGACTTGCTTAAGCTTGAGGCAGCCAAACAATGGCGTCTAAAAGCGAAATATGATGATCGAGAGCGCAAACAAAAAGTTAAAACAACTTTGTTTCGTAAAGGCTTTGATGTGGAAGCTATTGATGAAGTGCTAGACGACTTGGCGGAAAGTTGATCGTATTTTTTTGAAAGATCAAGCTATCCTTTTGCATGCCCTTGTAAGCTACCGACTCTTGCTGAAAAGCGTTCACTGCTGCAATAAGTCAACCTCAGGCACAAATGAACAAAGTCTGGCCATCACACATGAGGTTGGCTTATACACCGGATTTTTATCGGGTTGCTTCACACGCTTGCTAGTTTCTAAGCGCGCCTGTCCATGCTCTGCTATAATAAAGAACGAAATTTCCAAGAAAGCGGGTTTTGTATGCGGATCCCTAAAGAAGGCGACTCGTTTGCTATTCAAAGTTATAAACATGACGGTAGTCTGCATCGCACCTGGCGTGACACGATGGTCTTGAAAACCAGTGAAGATGCCCTGATCGGGTGCAATGATCACACCTTGGTGACGGAGTCGGACGGACGCCGTTGGCTGACGCGGGAACCGGCGATCATTTTCTTTCATAAGCATTACTGGTTCAATGTGATTGCGATGATCCGTGAAGGCGGCGTGTCGTATTACTGCAATCTGGCCACTCCGTACACAATGGATCAAGAAGCTTTAAAATATATTGACTATGACTTAGACGTCAAGGTGTTTGCCGATGGTGAAAAACGGCTGCTGGATGTGGATGAATACGAGGCCCATCGCAAACTTTGGCAGTATCCTGCAACCACTGATCGGATTTTAAAAGCTAATGTGAAGGTGCTTGTCGATTGGATCAACCACGGTAAAGGACCCTTTTCACAAGCCTATGTCGATTTATGGTACCGTCGTTACATTCAGTTAGCGCACCGGATCTAGCCCAACCGGTCAAACTTGGAGGCAAAAATGAAACAAATTCCAAAACAACCTGCTCAACTTTTTGCGGGTCATGCCTATACCGTCGAAAGCAGTGATCAGCTTGGTACATTTCAACCAGCGTGGCAAGACTTTGAGGCGCAACTTGGGTTTAAAACGCTCGATGATTTAGCCGAGATACCCAATCGATCGGCGATGGTTGTCTTTTCGCCATATGACACCTTTTTATATTGGATCGGCAGCTTGTTACCGGCTGATGCAGCGGTTCCCAAACCTTATGAAGCGTTTCGCCTACCTGAAGCAACGGCTGGTCAGGTCAGGCAGCCAGCTACAAGTGTGCTGTTGAAACAATTACCACTTGCAACAAGCTTTAATAAGGGTCTGCAACTCATTGAAAAGGCAGGGTATCCTTTGCCAGAAAGACTCGGGCAAACAGATCATCCTTATTATCTTGAAAGCTATCTGATTCAAAATGGTGCGGTTCATCAAGTGGCTTATCGTCTATATATTGATCCTCATCAGTTAAAAGGTGTGGATGAGTATGAGTAAGATGCATGAAAAACAAAAACAAGCAGGGGATTAACCTGCTTGTTGAATTGATGCGATCCCAATATCTTCGTGTTGGGATCGCATTTTTCTCACATACTCATGGTTTAATCAAGTGAAGCTGATAAATTTGAATGATTGTCAAGCCAGCTTGAGTATCATTTCACGGTGGCGGATGCCGGCATCAAGAAATTCAGGGCGATCGGTCAATTGAAAACCGAGGGCTTTGTAAAAGCCAATCGCCTGAACTTGCGCACCTAAGCGTAGCGCTTGAATTTGCTGGGCGCGGGCATAAGTCATGATTGCTTCAAACACCATCTTACCAAGGCCATGCTTGCGATAGGCTTTTTCGACTGCAACACGCTGAACGTGGTAGGCGTCGCCCTCAGGCAGAATGCGCGCCGTAGCAACAGGCACACCTGCATCGTAAATGACAAAATAGGTCGCCTTTGCTTCATCGGCGTCGACTTCGAGCTCTGGTGGCACATGTTGCTCTTCCACGAAAACGTGGGTGCGAATCTGGACACTGTCTTGATGAATCTGTGAATCGAGGGTTGTTGTCGTTTTGACTTCCAAAAGTTGAACCTTCTTTCCGTTTTAATAAATTGTTTGCTATTATAGCACTAGTAAAATGCTGCTGGGGAGGTCGAATATGTTTGATAGGTTACGGCATTCAAAATTAATGTTTTGGTCCGTTGAGATTCTGATTTTGATTTTTGTGGTCATCGGGTTGACGCAGGTTTCGTTCTTGTTTGCACCTGTGGCGACTTTTTTCTCAACGCTACTCATTCCGATTTTATCTGCTGGTTTTTTGTTCTATCTCTTCAATCCGATTGTTAAATTATTGCAGAAGTTCCACATCAGTCGCAATATTTCGATTTTATTGATTTTCTTGGTGGTCATCGGTGCCTTGGTTCTGGTATTCATGGCCGTACTGCCAAACTTGATCTATCAGGTCACTCAGTTTGTTACGAATATTCCGGATTTCTTAAAAGGCGTCCGGTCATTCATTAGTAAGGCGTCACACTATACTTGGTATCAGCGGCTAAATATTGGCAAATATGTTGCCAGTCTTCAAATTTCGCCAAGCAAGGTGTTGAGCAAAGTTCTGGGCGGCTTTTCCACCGGCTTGCCAACGGTTATCGGATCAGTAGCCAGCATGATGATCAGTATCATTACAATCCCGGTGATGCTATTTTACTTTCTCAAAGACGGTGAAAACTTTGTGCCAAGTATTCAAAAGATGTTGCCTCATCGGTATCACGAAGAGGTTGCAACTGTTTTTACGCGTTTAAACTCGACACTGTCTCACTATATTGGCGGGCAGGCCATTGAATGTTTATTCGTTGGCACTTTTACTTTTATTGGTTATCTGATTATTGGCATGCCGTATGCGTATCTCTTAGGCTTTATTGCGGGGATCGTTACCATTATTCCGTATTTGGGACCCTATATTGGTATTGCACCAGCTTTGGCAATTGCTGCCACTGAGGGATGGACAAAGATGCTACTCGTTGTCGTCGTTGTCGTCATTATCCAGATGACAGATGGTAATTTTATTTATCCGAATGTGATCGGCCGCTCACTGGACATCCATCCTTTAACCATCATTATTTTGCTGATGGTTGCAGGCAATCTATGGGGATTGTTAGGCACCATTCTAGCTGTACCGACATATGCTGTCATCAAAACAGTTGTGACATACTTATACGAGCTTTATCGTTTCCATCAGGAACATAAGCATGACGAGGATGCTGACCGTGATGAGGAAAATGCTGGAGAAGCTCATCAGATCAGGGATCAAGCCGATCCACAATTGAAAAATAAATAAAGACTTGGTATACTGAAATAATCGAACGAAGCGGGGATGATTCCCCGTTTTTTTTACGAAAGGTTGTGTTTTTGCATGGGCAGTGACCCAGACGGTCAGATATGGGGACAATTGATCCTCATTGTGATTTTGACCTTAATCAATGCAGGATTTGCCGCGGCGGAGATTGCCGTGGTTTCAAGTTCCCGTACTCGTATGAAGGCGCAGGCGGATAAAGGCGATCGAAAGGCCGCCAAGCTTGTGACCATCATGAAGGATTCGAGTAATTTTCTGGCAACAATCCAAGTCGGGATCACTTTTGCCGGTTTCTTTGCGTCTGCTTCGGCCGCAACAACGCTGGCAGATCGGGTTGCACCAATTTTTGGCGGCTGGTCATTTGCGCATGAGGCAGCGGTCATCTTAGTCACGCTGATCTTGTCTTATTTTTCGTTGGTTTTTGGCGAATTATATCCCAAACAGGTAGCGTTACAAATGACAGAGCGGGTTGCTAAAATGAGTGTGACCCCGATCAGTTGGCTAGCCAAAGTGATGCGTCCGTTTGTTTGGCTGCTTTCTGCTTCAACCAAGTTGTTAATGAAACTGACGCCGATGGAATTCAATCATGAAGGGGAAACCGTGACCCGTGACGAAATGGTTTCCATGATCGAAAGCGGTCGAAATTCTGGGGCGATTGATCCCGATGAGTATCAAATGTTTGAGGGAATTATATCGTTGTCCGATACGATGGCGCGCGAGGTCATGGTGTCGCGAACGGATGCTTTTATGGTTGATGCGCAAGAACCTGATCACACGGCGATTGACGCGATTTTGAACAATATCTATTCACGAATTCCGGTTTATGAAGAAGACAAAGATCACGTGGTTGGCATTGTTCACATCAAGAATCTGCTAAAGGAAGCACGCCGCGTCGGCTTTGATCATGTTAAAATCGAATCGGTCATGACCGCGCCGGTTTTTGTTCCCGAAACCATTACAGTCGATGATTTGTTGACTGAAATGCAAGTGAAGCAACAACAAATGGCGATCTTATTGGATGAATATGGTGGCGTTGTCGGCATCGTGACCATTGAAGACTTGCTTGAGGAAATCGTCGGTGAAATTGATGACGAATCGGATCAGGTTGAAAAATTGTTCACGAAACAAGGGGACCATGATTTCGTTGTCTCAGGGCGGATGCCGATTTCGGACTTCAATGATTTGTTTAAAACTGATTTGGATGCACCGGATGTTGACACGATTGCGGGTTATGTTCTGACGCAACTCGGTGCCATTCCTTCATCGCATCACAGCGAAAAAATGCAGCTGGCACCAGGTGTGTTATTGGCGACCGGCAAAGTTGAAGGGTCACGACTCGTCAATGTTCATGTTCATCTATCATCAGAACCAGAACCAGAAGAAGCCTCCCACGAGGCCGATAGCTAGCGATGCAGTCTGTGTAAATAGGCAACGTTGTTAGCAAATTTTGTCAATTTTGGAAGGAAAGCACGATGAAACCACAGGAACTAGCAAAAGAAGTCGCAAAACGCCGCACATTTGCGATTATTTCACATCCAGATGCTGGGAAAACAACGATTACGGAACAGCTTTTATTGTTTGGCGGCGTGATCCGCGAGGCTGGAACAGTTAAAGGCCGAAAATCCGGACATTTTGCGAAATCGGACTGGATGGAAATCGAAAAGAAACGTGGTATTTCGGTTACCAGCTCTGTGATGCAATTCAATTATCAGGGCAAACGCATTAATATTCTGGACACCCCTGGGCATGAAGATTTTTCTGAAGATACCTATCGGACCTTGATGGCGGTTGATGCCGCAGTCATGGTCATCGACTCGGCAAAGGGGATTGAAGCTCAGACCAAGAAACTGTTCAAAGTTGTCAAACAACGTGGTATCCCGATTTTTACATTCATGAATAAGTTGGATCGTGATGGTCGCGAACCATTGGATTTGATTGCTGAACTTGAAGACTTGCTGGGTATCGAAGGCTATGCGATGAACTGGCCGATTGGTATGGGTAAGGGACTCAAGGGTCTCTACGATCGAGTGAATCAGCGAATCGAGCTTTATCGGCGTGAAGGTAATGATCGATTTTTGCCGTTGAATGACCAAGGTCAGCTTGATCCAAGTCAACCATTGACGCAGGATTCGATTTATACGCAAGCATTAGATGATATCGAATTATTGAATGACGCGGGCAACCAGTTTAATTTGAAAAAGATCATGGCTGGTGAGCAAACACCAGTGTTCTTCGGGTCGGCGTTGACTAACTTTGGCGTTGAGACATTTTTGAATAGCTTCGTTCAATATGCACCCGAACCGGGACCGAAGAAAACAGAACAAGGCGGGGAAGTGAATCCGACTAACCCAGAGTTTTCCGCATTTGTCTTTAAGATTCAGGCAAACATGAACCCTGCTCATCGCGATCGCATCGCTTTTGTCCGAATTGTTTCAGGTGAATTTGAACGGGGGATGGATGTCATCCTTCATCGAACCGGCAAAACGATGCGACTGAATAACTCAACCGAATTTATGGCTGACACCCGTGAAACGGTTTCAACTGCGGTTGCCGGTGATATTGTTGGGTTGTATGATACCGGTAATTTTCAAATTGGCGATACCATTTATCAAGGCAAGGAACCGATTCAATTTGAAAAATTACCGCAGTTCACCCCTGAATTATTTGTTCGCGTTACGCCGAAGAATGTGATGAAGCAAAAATCATTTCATAAGGGGATGCAGCAGCTTGTCCAGGAAGGGGCAGTCCAGCTTTACAAGACCTATAACACGAATGATTATATTCTAGGAGCAGTCGGGCAACTTCAATTTGAAGTTTTCCAATTCCGGATGCTGCATGAATATCATTCAGAAGTGATTATGACCCCGATTGGCTCGCGAACGGCTCGCTGGATCAATCCAGATCAATTGGATGAAAAGATGAGCAGTTCCCGGAACTTATTGGTTCAGGATATCCACGGCGACCCGTTGTTCCTATTTGAGAATCAATACGCTGAACGCTGGTTTGCAGACAAGTATCCTGACGTTAAATTAACTGCCAAAATGTAATAGGGTGTTTGGGTATGAGTATTGTGGCACACAAAAAGCGGCTGACATCGCTCAGCCGCTTTTTGTGTGCGCTTATTAATCTAGCAATGTGCAAAAATCTCATTGGTATTGGCAAGCATGGCGCTATCCTTCTTCGGGTTACTCTGCTTGCCGCTCAAGCTTGGGAACAGTCACTTCTGCCAGATGATGACCCATAATCGGCGAAACATCGCCAATGTCCTTTTGCAAAAGCCGTTCGAGTGTGAAAGCAATTTCCGCACGCTGAATATTGCGGCGCTCATTGGTGAAAAGAAGTTCGATATGGGAAGGTGCCTCCGTATAAACAACTGTCGTTTGGCCAAGTGAGAAGACCTTGACCAGCCGGGCATCGGTACCACTCAATTGTTGGCTTACTAGATTTCTGAAACTGTTGGTCACGTTAATCAGTCGCATGCTCATGCCCTCCATTTCTCTCCCTACTGTTTTTATTATAAAACAGTTTAACGGAAAATAATAATATGTGAATTGAAAGCCCTCGAACGCAATGAAGTTCGAGGGCTTTCTTAAAACAAATTACTTTTTAGATTTTTGAGTGGTTTCAGCCTTGGCAGGTTCACCAACCGTAATCTCACCATTACTGATGCGGGCTTCAAGTTCCTTAGCCTTTGGATGGTCAAGGTAGAAGTCAGCAACGCGGTCTTCAATCTGTTCCTGAATGACTCGACGCAGCGGCCGAGCTCCCATGGCAGGATTGTAACCGAGATTAACCAGCTTTTCCTTAACCGGATCGGTAACATGAATCGTCAAGCCCTGATCCTTGATGTTATTGTTGGTATCTTGAATCATCAGTGACACAATCTTCAACAAGTCGTCTTTAGACAATGACTTGAATTCAACGATGTCATCAAAACGGTTCAGGAATTCAGGCTTGAAGTAATTACCAAGCTGATCCAGCACACTGTGCGTCTTACCGCTTAAAGCTGCGCCAAAACCAACGTTTGCTTCGGCATCGGTTGAGCCAGCATTGGATGTCATGATAATGATCGTGTCCTTGAAGGAAACGGTACGGCCTTGAGAATCAGTCAATCGGCCGTCATCCAAGATCTGCAAGAACATATTCATCACATCTGGATGGGCTTTTTCAATTTCATCTAACAAGATGAGGCTATAAGGATTTCGGCGAACTTTTTCAGTTAATTGACCGGCTTCCTCATAGCCGACATAGCCTGGCGGTGACCCGATAAGCTTAGAGACACTGAATTTCTCCATGTACTCCGACATATCAAACCGGATCATGGCGTCTTCAGAACCAAACAGCTCTTTGGCAAGCTGTTTAGCCAGTTCAGTTTTGCCGACACCTGTTGGGCCGACGAATAGGAAGGACCCAATCGGCCGACCGGACTTGTTAAAGCCGATCCGGTTACGACGGATAGCGCGAGCAACTTTATCAACTGCTTCATTCTGACCAATGACATGCTTTTCAAGGTCGCCAGCCAGATTCTTCAGCTGTGCTTGCTCCTGCGCCTTCAGTTCACCAACTGGAATGTTGGTTTTTTCTTCAACAATCTGTTCCATATCTTTTTCGGTGACAGTCGGAATTTCATTTTCAGGCAGATTAGACTGTTTCTTAGCCATATCTTCTAACTTAGTAACTTGGTCACGATAGAAGGCAGCTTTTTCGTAATCCTCCTGCTTAAGAGCAGCTTGCTTTTGCTTCTCGGCGTCGTCAATCTTGGTCTTGATCGTTTCTGGATCGACAGTGGCAATGGTCAGATTCTTCCGGGAACCTGATTCATCCAGAAGGTCAATCGCTTTGTCAGGCAAGAAACGATCTTGAATGTAACGATTGCTCAAAGTTGCAGCTGCTTCAATAGCGGCATCCGTATATTTAACATGATGAAAATCTTGATACCGCGGCTGCAGGCCTTTTAGAATCTTAATCGTCTCTTCTACAGTAGGCTCCTCAACGAGGACTGGTTGCAGACGACGAGCAAGGGCTGAATCTTTTTCAATTTGACGATATTCATTGCTAGTAGTGGCACCAACGAGCTGCAACTCGCCACGTGCTAATGCTGGTTTCAGAACATTGCCGGCATCCATACCGCCTTCAGCATTGCCAGCGCCGACGATTTCATGGATTTCATCAATAAATAAGATAATGTTCTTATTCTTTTTAAGTTCGTCAATCAATTGTTGCATACGTTGTTCGAATTGACCGCGAATGCCAGTTCCTTGAACTAGTGAAACGACATCGAGTCGGATGACATGCCGATCTTGAAGTTTTGACGGAACATCGCCATTAGCGATCTTCAATGCCAAGCCCTCAACAACAGCAGTCTTGCCGACACCGGCTTCACCAATCAGGACTGGATTATTTTTTGTTCGGCGGTTTAAGATCTCGATCACCCGTGAAATTTCTTTGTCACGACCAATGACCGGATCAATTTGACCATTCCGTGCTTGTTCAGTCAGATCAACGCCGAATTGTCCCAGCAGTCCCTTGCCACGGTTGCCATTGCGGCCGTTATTACCATTGCCGCCACGGCCTGCCTGAGTTGGCGGGGTCTGAGCATTTGGTTGTTGCGGTTGATCCATTCCCTGATTCATCGCACGGAAAATATCATCTAAGCTGCCGAAACCAAATGGATCGGTTGCATCAGTTGGTCTCATATTTCCTCCTGCTTGGTTCTTGAGTAATTGATAACAGTTTTGGCAGAGATTAATTTCCTGTCGAGTGCCATTAACAACGGTTGAAAGATGAATAGTGGCTGGATTCTTATGACAGTTTTCACACAGCATTTTGTCACAACCTTCCTATCTGTTTAGGTGCCACGTGCAGTCAAAAAAGGTTTGACCTTTCTTGACCTATGGCAATAGTATACACCCACATTTCTGGAATGCAAGCACTCTGCCACCAAGAGTGCTAAAAAGTTGCAAAAATTTCAGTGACAGCAAGCACTTGCGCTTTTTCCTTACCAGCTTTTATGCTACTCTTATTAGGTGAGGTGAGGCAAATAGATGACTCAGGATTACGTCGCTTTAATAGATGAGTTAAAGACTGGTCAGCGGGACAAAATCACGGTGACGCCAGAAACGTTCATGGCGTTTCGCGCGGCATGGACGAATTATCCTGATCGTGAAGAGATCGTGGGAATGGCTAAACGTGATGGTGTCATTGAATACCATTATCGATCAGTTGATTCTCGTTAATATAGGCGCCAAATCTGATGTGGCGCTTGTGACAAGCTTCAAAAAATGGTAAGGTTTACATGAATTGTTTTGGGTACGAATGCGCACACAAACTATTCGGAAAAAAACTAGAAATCTAGTTAATACGAAGGAGCAGATCAGTCATGGAAAAACGCGAATTTAATATTATTGCAGAAACCGGGATCCACGCACGTCCGGCAACCTTGTTGGTACAGGCAGCAAGCAAGTTCAACTCAGATATCAACTTGGAATACAAGGGTAAGAGCGTTAACTTGAAGTCTATCATGGGCGTCATGAGTTTGGGTGTTGGCCAAGGTGCCGATGTTACCATTTCTGCTGAAGGTGCAGACGAGGCTGATGCTATCGCTGCTATTACAGACACAATGAAAAAGGAAGGCTTGGCTGAATAATGGCTGAACATTTGAAGGGAATCGCTGCTAGTGATGGGATCGCCACAGCGAAGGCCTATTTACTGGTTCAACCTGATTTGTCATTCCAAAAAAAGACGGTTGATGATCCTTCAAAGGAAATCGATCGCCTGAAGCAGTCACTTGATCAAAGTAATGATGAGTTAAAGGTTATTCGAGCAAAGGCCGCTGAATCGCTTGGCGAAGAAGAGGCTCAGGTTTTTGATGCGCACATGATGATTTTGGCTGATCCTGACTTTACTGGTCAGGTAGAGACTAAGATCAAGGATGAAAAAGTCAATGCTGAGCAGGCTTTGAAAGAAGTCTCCGAATTCTTTATTAAGACATTCGAAGGTATGACCGACAATCCATATATGCAGGAACGTGCGGCTGATGTCCGCGACGTGACAAAGCGGATCATGGCACACTTGCTCGGTCGCAATTTGCCAAATCCAGCATTAATTGATGAAGAAGTCGTTGTGGTTGCGCATGACCTGACCCCTTCGGATACCGCACAATTGAATAAGAAGTATGTCAAAGCATTTGTCACGGATATTGGCGGTCGGACTGCGCACAGTGCGATTATGGCACGTTCGTTGGAAATCCCGGCTGTTGTTGGGACAGATGACATTACCAAGAAGGCTAATAACGGTGATCTTATTTCCGTTGATGGCTTAACTGGTGAAGTTGTTGTTGATCCGACCGATGATGAAGTAGCTAAGTTCAAGCAGGATGCTGAAGCATTTGCTAAGCAAAAAGCTGAATGGGCTCTTTTGAAGACGGCCAAATCAATCACAGCTGATGGTAAACACTTTGATGTTGCTGCCAACATTGGCACGCCAAAGGATCTTGATGGTGTGCTGGCAAACGGTGCTGAAGGTATCGGTTTGTATCGGACAGAGTTCTTGTACATGGATTCTGCTGAATTACCGACTGAAGACGATCAATTCGAGGCCTACAAGAAGGTTGTCGAAACGATGAGTCCGAAGCCTGTTGTTGTTCGGACGATGGATATTGGTGGGGATAAACATCTGCCATATTTGCCGCTTCCTGAAGAACAGAACCCATTCTTAGGTTATCGTGCGATTCGGATCAGTCTTGATCGCCAAGATATCTTCCGGACACAGTTGCGCGCTTTGTTGCGTGCATCTGCCTTTGGCAATCTGCGGATCATGTTCCCTATGATTGCTACCATTGCTGAATTCAAGCAAGCAAAGCAGATTTTCACTGAAGAAAAAGATAAGTTAGTCAAGGATGGCGTCAAAGTATCTGATGATATCCAACTTGGCATTATGATCGAAATTCCTGCAGCTGCAGTTTTGGCTGATCAGTTTGCTAAGTATGTTGACTTCTTCTCCATTGGTACAAATGACTTGATCCAGTACTCTATGGCCGCTGATCGTGGGAACGAGCATGTTTCCTACCTGTATCAGCCATACAACCCATCCATCCTTCGCCTAATCAAGCATGTGATTGATTCGGCACATAAGGAAGGCAAGTGGGCCGGTATGTGTGGCGAAGCTGCTGGTGATCCAATCATGGTACCACTGTTGCTTGGTATGGGTCTTGACGAATACTCAATGTCCGCAACTTCTGTCCTTAAAGTCCGCAGCTTGATGAAGAAGCTTTCGACAGCTGATATGGCTAAGATGGACGAAATTGCTTTGAACCAAAATATCACTAATGATGAAAACGCTGATCTGGTTAAGAAAACAACTGGTCAGAAATAAACTTTCATTATCAGAAAGAGGCTATTGACTGAATAAGTTGACGGCTTCTTTTTTTGACCAAAATTTGATTTTGATCGGGCTCGCTAGCATTGATTTTTCTGAAACCCGCTCGAAAACGGGACTTTAACTTTGCCATGCAAAAAGGTAATTGCGCGACTATTTGTCGGCATCTGAACAGTGACTGACTGCAGACTTTTCAGAAAAGTGTTAAGGTTATTATGTAAACTAAAAATTGAGTTACTGATTCATGGTATGGCACTGTGAGCGGTGGTTCATTTGGACTTGTAGGGGGAATTGCATGTATCAATCAAAAACACACAATCATCGATTTACCGGTCACCTTGCGAGTGCGAAGACACGGTTGCGGCTAGTAGCTTTGATTTCAACGATGGGTGGCCTGCTTTTTGGCTATGACACTGGGGTGATCAATGGCGCATTGCCTTTTATTTCTTCGGAACTGAAACTTGCCCCTGGATCACAGGGTTGGGTCACCAGTAGTTTGACGCTGGGTGCTGCTTTTGGTGCCATCTTAGTCGGTCGTTTAAGTGATCGCTATGGGCGCAGGCGGCTCATCACCATGTTAGCGGGCTTATTTTTTCTGGCAACGGTAGCCTCGTCACTTTCCCCGAGTGCTGGCTGGCTGATTGGCGCACGGCTGATCCTTGGATTAGCCGTTGGTGGCGTCTCTGTGCTGGTTCCGAGCTTTTTAGCAGAGATTGCCCCAACGAGTCATCGTGGACGGTTAGTCACACAAAATGAGCTGATGGTCGTGACTGGCCAGTTACTTGCTTTTGTTCTCAATGCCTTTTTAGGAACCACTTTTGGTAACGTTCCGGGTATCTGGCGCTGGATGATTGTATTGGCAGTCATTCCGGCAATTATCTTAGGTATCGGGACTTATTTTGTTCCGGAATCTCCTCGTTGGTTAATGATGAAAGGACGGCCGGCAGCAGCACGTTCAAGTTTGGAAGTGTTGCGATCTGCTGCTGAAGTGCCAGCAGAGATTGACCATTTGAAACAGAATCTTGCCGAAGATGCTAAACATAAGCAGGCGAGTGTTCGAGCATTGAAAACCAAATGGATTCGCCGACTGGTTCTGATTGGCATCGGCCTAGGCGTCATTCAGCAAATTGCTGGTATCAATGTCATGATGTATTATGGCACCTCAATTTTACAAATGACGGGTTTTGGGCGAGATAGCGCCTTGATCGCCAACATTGCCAATGGGGTTACTGCCGTTGCTGCAACGATTGTGACGTTGCAATTGTTGAAGCATGTTCCGCGGCGGCCAATGCTGATTGTGGGATTGATTGGCTCAACCGTGGCGATTACTGGTGTCACTTTCGCTAGTCGACTACCAGCGGGTTCGCCATTCCGGGCATTTGCAACAATCGGGATGATGATGCTGTTCTTGGCGTTCTTCCAAGGCGCTATCAGTCCAATGACTTGGCTGCTGATGTCTGAAATCTTCCCTGAACAGGTTCGGGGCATAGGGATGGGCGCTGCAACCTTCTGCTTGTGGTTAGCTAACTTTGGTGTTGGCGTTCTGTTCCCGATTGGTCTGGCCCAAATAGGCATGTTCTGGACATTCGTTTGCTTCATCGGGACAAATTTGATTTCATTGCTTTTCGTTCTGATTTTTGTGCCGGAAACGGCTGGACGCTCCCTCGAAACTTTGCACCGAGAGGAGAAAGCCCGCTTAAATCATTAATGACAAGCCATTTGTTCAAGACCAAAAAGTTGCGCTTTACAAAAAGTTTGATACCATAAAGGTGTATCAACAATTCGATGAACCTTCACAAAGGGGAGCCATTGGCTGAGAACGGGGAAACCCGGACCCTTCGAACCTGTTCGTTAATGCGAGCGTAGGGATTTGTGAATGGTCGGAAGCGACCTTCTTTGTGAACGGGGACTCACTAGGAGGCTTTTTTTATGCAACAGCACAAGCAACTTGTTGTCATTTTGGAAACTGCGATCATTGCAGCTTTTGCGATGGCATTGACTTATATTCCACATACCACGGGTGTTTCGGCAATTGAACTGAATTATGGTCTGATTCCAATTGCTGTTTTGGCTATGCGGCGTGGGTTAGTTCCTGCAGCATGGGCAGGCTTTGTCTGGGGGATTTTGGATCTGATTTTGCGTGGTATTGGCGGTGGCAGTGTCTTGAATCCTTTACAAGGTATTCTTGAATATCCGATTGCGTTTACCTTGGTCGGTTTAATGGGGTTGACGTTTGCATCTTTCCAAAAGGCAGTGCGCGGTAGTGAAAAAGTGAAGGCGAGCGGCTATGCCTTTGCTGGTATTATTATCGGCACATTTGCTAAATACTTTATCCATTTCATCGCTGGCGTTGTTTTCTGGGGTGCGTATGCGCCTAAAGGAACGAATGTCTGGGTATACTCGTTGATCGTCAATGGCGGATCAGCGTTATTCAGCACCGTCTTAACAATTGTTGTTGTTGGTGTATTGCTAACCGTTGCCCCGCAACTCTTTGTTGCTAAGGACGGCAAATCATTTTCAACTAAGGCTGCCTAAGTTTAAGACTTCAACAACGCATATCTGATGAACGCACATCGCTCTGTGATGTGCGTTTTTTTGTGCGCGAGTAGCAGCCTTTGGCGATGGCGACTGCAATAAGTTGTCAAAAGGAATATTAGCAACACAGATGTGATTTCAGACATTGAAAAGCTGACTGGTTAAGATTTTAAAAGAGAAACACGAACGATTATTAATATAACATTGAGAATTGTTCTCATTTTTATTGAATCTGTCGCGCTGACGTGCTATTCTCAAAACATCTTAAAGAAAGCGGGGAACGAGATGCAAAAAGTAGCAGTGGTCATGGGGTCAACCTCTGATTGGCCGACCATGCAGCAAGTGACGGCTCAGTTAACGTCATTGGCTATTCCTTATGAGAAGCGGGTTATTTCGGCTCATCGGATGCCAGACGAGCTGGCGGATTTTGGTAAACAGGCAGTGGCACTGGGGTTTGGTGCAATTATCGCGGGTGCAGGCGGCGCTGCTCATTTACCTGGAATGCTCGCCGCTAATACATTGCTGCCAGTTATCGGGGTTCCCATCAAAACACGAACATTAAATGGGGTTGATAGTCTCCTGTCAATCGTGCAAATGCCTGGCGGGGTCCCGGTTGGCACGATGGCCATCGGTGATGCCGGAGCTGTCAATGCGGCGTTGTTCGCTGCCGCTATTTTAGCGCTGAACGATTCAGAACTGGCTGACCGACTGCAAGCTTTTCGCGATGCTCAAACTAAGCGTGCCAAAGAAAGCGAGGCCGCGCTTCAATGATTGATGTAGTGACGTCCCCAGCAACAATTGGCATCATTGGCGGCGGTCAGTTGGGACGCATGCTGACACAAAGCGCCAAGTCGATGGGTTATCGCGTCGGTATTTTAGAGCCGACACCCAATTCGCCAGCCGGTCAGGTAGCGGATTTTCAAATCACTGCGCCTTATAACGATCAAGCCGCCTTAAAGCAACTGGCTGATGCGTCAGATGTGCTGACGTATGAGTTTGAAAACGTTGACTTAGCCGCGTTGGAGGCGGTTCGCAGCGAGACGCGGATTCCTCAAGGCACCGCCATTTTGGCGACAACCCGCGATCGGATCAAGGAAAAGACTTTTTTAAAGACACATGGGGTACCGGTGACGCCTTTTGCCGCTGTCAACCGTGCCGCTGAGTTGGCACAAGCAGTCGCGACCATCGGCTTGCCAAGCATCCTGAAGACGACCACTGGCGGTTATGATGGCCATGGTCAGCAAGATATCAATACACCAGATGATTTTCCCGCCGCCCGCGAACTTTTGACGCATGGTCCTTGCATTCTCGAAAAACGGCAGCAATTTGATCGTGAAGTCTCCGTTATGATGACACGTGATGGCCGCGATCAAGTGCGGGTTTTTCCGATCGTTGAGAATCGCCATCAGCACCATGTTTTGCATCTCACGCTTGCGCCTGCACCGAACATTTCGCCGGTGTTAGCCAAAAAGATTGATGATCTCGCGACTAAAATTTCGCTTGGCCTGGATCTTCGTGGTGTGTTGGGCGTTGAGCTCTTTATCGAAGGGGACAATGTGGTGGCCAATGAGTTGGCTCCGCGTCCGCACAATTCCGGACACTACTCGATTGAGGCATGCAACTTTTCACAATTCGATGCACATATTTTGAGTATTTGTGGCTTACCGATACCGCCGATTACATTGAAGCAGCCAGCGGTTATGCGCAACCTGCTCGGCGACGATTTAACCATTGCCAAGCAGAAATGGCCTCAGCATCCTGAATGGCACATGCATGATTATGGTAAAGCCGAGATTCGCCCCGGTCGCAAAATGGGTCATCTTACGGTAACTGATGATCGTAATGTGTTGGACATACTTAAACAAATGGAGGCAGCATGGTGAACAAAACAACATTACTGTATACCGGCAAGGCAAAGCAGGTTTATGCAACCGATGATCCTGATGTGTTGTGGATGGCATACACCAATCAAGCCACAGCATTAAATGGCGAGAAAAAAGCCCAGATCGCGCACAAAGGCGAATTAAATCGAGCGATTTCGACGTTGCTATTTAAGGAATTGACAGCTGCCGGTATACCAACGCATTATCTTGATTCGCCGGACAGCACGACGATGATCGTCAAAAAAGCCGCGATGTTGCCGCTTGAAGTAGTTGTGCGTAATTATGCATCCGGTCATTTTGTCACCAAGTTCAATGTTAAGCCGATGATGAAGCTCGACCCGCCAATCCACGAATACTATTACAAGTCTGATGAACTTGGCGACCCGTTCATGAATGAAGCCCAAATTTTCGCCTTGCACGAAGCTACGCCTGAACAACTCAAGCAAGTGCGCGCTTTAACTGATCGCATCAATACTTATTTGACGCAACGGTTTGCGGCGATTGGGATCACCTTAGTTGATTTCAAACTCGAATACGGCACGCTCAAGGATGGCACTTTGGTACTCGCTGATGAATTGTCTCCGGATAATTTTCGCTTAGTTGATCAACAAACCGGGGCATCGCTCGATAAAGATGTTTTCCGACAAAACCGTGGACCATTGACCCCGGTTTATGAAGAAGTCCTTTCACGCCTGCAAGAAAAAGGAGCTGCTCATGTTTAAAGCTAAAATTTACGTAACCTACAAACCTTCCGTGCTGGATCCCAAAGCCGAGGTCATTAAAACTGCTTTGGGACGAATGGCTTATCACAATGTTGAAGATGTATTGTATGGCAAGTACTTTGAATTAACGTTAGCAGGCAGCGAAGCGGACGTTCGCAAGCAAGTCAATACGATCTGCGACCAATTACTGGCTAACGTCAACATGGAAACTTATCGCTTTGAGCTAGAACCGATGGCGGAGGTTAACGCATGAAAGCGGCTGTGATTTCTTTTCCGGGCTCGAACTGTGATCTTGATTTGCAATGGGCGGTGCGTGACATTGCCGGAGCCGAGTGTGACTTGATCAAGCCAACTCAAACCGAATTGACTGCTTATGATGTTGTGATGGTGCCAGGCGGTTTTTCCTATGGTGATTACTTACGCAGTGGTGCGATTGCACGCTTTTCACCAGTGATGGCTGCCCTAAAGCAGTTTGCTGCGGCTGGCGGCTATGTCATTGGCATTTGCAACGGTTTCCAGATTTTGACCGAAGCCGGTTTGCTTCCCGGCGCCTTGCAATGGAATCGCGACTTGAACTTCATCTGTGAACCGGTTGCATTGACGGTAGAAAATGCTGGGACGGCGTTTTCAAATCAATACCAAGTTGGGGACCATTTGACATTACCGATTGCTCATGGTGAAGGCAATTATTACGCAGATCCGGAAACGTTGGCGGCTCTAGAAACTAATGGCCAAGTGGTTTTCCGTTATGCAAATAACCCTAATGGCAGCATGCACGATATTGCCGGTGTGACCAATGAGACTGGTAATGTGTTAGGCATGATGCCCCATCCGGAACGGGCTGTTGAAGCACTGCTGGGCGGTACGGATGGCTTGGGCGTATTCCAATCGCTGATTAACCAAACGGAAGGAGCCGATGTACGTGGTGCACGTTGAGATGAGCCCCGAGGCTATTGCAACCCAGAAACCTTATTTAGACCTTGGGCTGACAGAGGCTGAATATGATCGTTTTGCAGAACTAATCGGCCATCAGCCAAACGATACCGAGATCGGGTTAGCTAGCGGTATGTGGAGCGAACACTGCGCTTACAAATATAGCAAGCCGGTGTTACGCCAATTTTGGACCAAAAATGAGCGCGTGTTAATGGGGCCAGGTGAAGGTGCTGGCGTGATTGATATCGGCGAAGGCAAAGCAGTGGTCTTCAAAGCCGAAAGTCATAATCATCCCTCGGCAGTTGAACCTTATGAAGGCGCAGCAACAGGTGTGGGCGGCATTATCCGCGACATTTTCTCAATTGGTGCCAAGCCGGTTGCGATGTTGGACTCGCTAGCTTTTGGCGACATTGAACAGCCACATACCCAACATTTGGTTGATCGGATTGTCGCGGGGATTGGCGGTTATGGCAATGCAATTGGCATTCCGACAGTTGGCGGCGAAACAAACTTTGACGGGAGCTATACCCGAAATCCGCTGGTCAATGCCATGTGCGTTGGCATCATGGACAAAGATCAAATTCAAAAAGGTAAAGCTGCTGGTGTTGGCAATGCTTTGATTTATGTCGGGGCCAAAACAGGGCGTGATGGTATTAACGGTGCGAGCTTTGCTTCTGGGGATTTTTCTGACGAAGAAGCAGCCGATCGCTCGGCGGTTCAAGTTGGCGATCCCTTCATGGAAAAGCTGTTGATGGATGCTTGTCTCGAAATTACCGGGCATCATCAGGAGGCGCTTGTTGGTATTCAAGATATGGGTGCAGCTGGATTGGTATCGTCAAGCGTGGAGATGGCTGGTAAGGCTAACAGCGGGATGGTGTTAGATCTCGACCTGATTCCGCAGCGTGAGACCGAAATGACGCCGTTTGAAATTATGTTGTCTGAGTCTCAGGAACGGATGCTGCTGTGCGTTCGGGCCGGCTTTGAGCAAGAAGTTTTGGCTGTTTTCGCTGATTATGATTTGGATGCGGCGATTGTTGGTCATGTGATTGCTGGTCATCAGTATCAGCTTTATCACCATGGCAAATTGGTTTGCGATGTGCCTGTGAGTTCGTTGACCGATGATGCGCCGATTTATCATCAACAAGGGAAAATGCCAAAACGACTGGTCCAACCGGCTGCGGATTTTGACCCTATCATCACTGATCCGGTGCAAATATGGACGGACATGATGGCGATGCCGACGATTGCTGACAAGTCATCTTTGTACAAGCGTTACGATGCGCAGGTGCAAACTAATACCGTCGTCTTGCCAGGCAGTGATGCAGCCGTGATTCGGATTCGCGGTACTCACCGAGCACTGGCGATGACCACCGATAGTAAGGGCCGCTACTTGTATCTTGATCCGCAGGTGGGTGCGGCAATGAGTGTGGCTGAAGCTGCGCGCAATTTGGTTGCTAGCGGGGCGGAACCGCTTGGAATCACCGATTGTCTCAATTTTGGCGACCCGACTAAGCCTGAGGCCTTCTACGAACTGGCTGAGGCGGCGAAGGGAATCATTGCGGCTACCAAAGCCTTTAACGCCCCAGTTATTTCAGGAAATGTGTCGCTGTATAACGAAACGAATGGTGAGGCGATCTATCCAACCCCAATGATTGGCATGGTTGGTTTGATTGAGGATTTGAGCACGATCACCACGGCGGCTTTCAAGCAAGCAGATGATCTGATTTATCTGGTGGGGGAGACTCATGGTGATTTTAACGGCAGCGAACTGCAGAAGCTGCAAACAGGAGAAGTCACTGGCAAGCTGTTCGATTTTGATTTAGAGGCTGAAAAGCAGCATCAGCACTTTGTTTTGAAGGCCATTCGCGAGCATCTAATTACTGCAGCGCACGATTTAAGCGATGGTGGGTTGTTGGTCGCCTTGGCAGAGATGGGGTTTGATGCCCAACTTGGCGCCCAGATTAACGTCACATTGCCAACTGCTTGGGGATTTTCCGAGACGCAAGGCCGCTTCTTGCTCACCGTGGCCCCTGAAAATCAGGCGGCATTTGAAGCATTGCATGGTCCGGCCCAATTGATTGGTCGAGTTCAGGCCGCACCAGAATTTGAAGTCACAACCGTTAATCAACATTTTTCTGCATCGTTGCAACAGCTACAGACAGCATTCGAGGAGGCGCTCCCATGCCACATGAACCAAAAGGCTTAAATGAAGAATGCGGGGTTTTCGGTGTTTGGGGTAATCCTAATGCCGCCAGCATCACGCATCTTGGGTTACACACACTACAGCACCGCGGTCAAGAAGGCGCCGGTATTGTTGGGCTGACCAAAGACGGGATGCGGCGGCATTATGGGTTGGGGTTACTGAGCGAAGTTTTCACGAATACCGATCAATTGACGCCATTAATCGGACGCGCCGCCTTGGGCCACGTGCGCTACTCGACAGCAGGGGGACGCGTGCTGGAAAATATTCAGCCGTTGCTTTTCCGGTTTTCGGATGAAGCCATTGCCTTGGCGCATAATGGCAATCTGACCAATGCGATCAGTTTGCGGCGGCAGTTGGAAGATCAAGGCGCAATTTTTCAGTCCACCTCCGATACGGAAGTTTTGATGCATTTAATCCGACGGCAAGTTGGCCAGCCTTGGCTGACACAGTTGAAGACCGCTTTAAATGAAGTTCATGGTGGTTTTGCGTTTGTCTTACTGACGGAACATGGTTTATATGCCGCAGTTGATCCGCATGGCTTTCGGCCGATGGTTGTCGGGGTGTTGTCAGATGGCGGCTATATTGTGTGCAGCGAAACAGCGGCTTTGGACGCGGTTGGCGCTGAATTCGTCCGTGATGTCCAGCCAGGGGAATTAATCACAATTGATGATGCTGGTTTGCACATTGATCATTTCACCACGAATACCCAATTAGCCGTTTGTTCGATGGAATACATCTACTTTGCCCGCCCAGATTCGGATATTCACGGCATTAATGTCCATCAGGCCCGTGTACGGATGGGTGAACGGTTAGCAAAAGAACAACCGGCGGAAGCGGATATTGTCGTCGGCGTGCCGAATTCATCGCTGTCTGCTGCCATTGGTTACGCGAAGGCCAGTGGAATCCCTTATGAGATGGGTTTAATGAAAAGTCAGTATGTGGCGCGAACCTTTATCCAACCGACACAAGCATTGCGGGAAAAAAGCGTCAAAATGAAGCTCAGTGTGATCAAACCAGTTGTTGCCGGCAAGCGAATTGTTTTAGTCGATGATTCGATTGTTCGTGGAACGACTTCCAAACAAATCGTGAAGTTGTTGAAAGAGGCTGGTGCAGCGGAGGTTCATTTACGTATTGCCAGCCCACCGTTGCGTTTTCCTTGTTTTTACGGGATTGATTTTCAGACGACCAGCGAACTTTTTGCTGCGAATCATAGCGTTGCTGAAATGCGGGATCTTTTAGCAGTCGAGTCGCTTGGATTCCTTTCAACCCAAGGGCTGGAAGAGAGTGTCGGCTTATCGGCCACGGCACCTAATGGCGGTTTGTGTGTCGCTTATTTCACCGGCCAGTATCCAGCACCGTTAGATGATTATGCCTTTGCCTTGGATAAGGAAGTGGCATCCCTCAAAGTCAATGTTGCGGAGGTTAGTGCATGACTGATTATAAAGACGCCGGCGTGGACATTGAAGCTGGCGAAGCAGCTGTTAAACGAATCGCGGCGTTGGCAAAAGAAACAACGAATGCCAATGTTTTAGCTAGTGTTGGCGGGTTTGCCGCGGCTTATCGGTTGCCGGAGATTTCGGAGCCAACCTTGATCAGCGCCACGGATGGCGTTGGCACCAAGTTGCTGTTGGCATTGCAATGCGATGCGCATGAAACTGTTGGAATTGATTTAGTCGCCATGGTTGCGAACGATTTATTGGCGTCAGGCGCCCAGCCACTTTTTTTCCTTGATTATATGGCGGTGGATCATTTGGATGTTGACCGCACTGAAGCCGTTGTTCGCGGAATTGCTTATGGGTGTCAGCAGGCTCAGATGGCATTAATTGGTGGCGAAACAGCGGAAATGCCCGACATGTACCCACAACATCATTACGACTTGGCCGGTTTCGCAGTTGGTTTGGTTTCCGCTTCAAAACGCCTGCCGCAAAAAGTGGCGGCTGGCGATGTTTTGATTGGTCTGCCAAGTTCAGGTGTGCATAGCAATGGTTATTCACTGGTGCGTAAGCTGCTGGCAGAAACCGACTTAGGCAGTCAATCGCTTGATGACGGATCGGAAATGCTGAATGCGCTGATGCGGCCAACTCGGATTTATGTGAAGCAGGTGTTGCCGCTCATGCAGCAAGGATTGATTCACGCGGCTGCCCACATTACCGGCGGCGGCATCACTGAAAACTTGCCGCGGGTGATCCCTGACGGTTTGGTAGCAAACATTGATCCGCTAGCATGGCAACGGCCAGAGTTGTTCGATCGTTTGCAACATGCCGGACATTTAAGTGAAACAACGATGCGTAGTACCTTCAATCTTGGAATTGGCATGATCCTTGTCGTGCCAGAACAAGCGGTTAGTCTTGTTCAAGACGCGATTCCTAGTAGTAAAGTGATTGGCACGGTTGGCGAAGATCCTGTCGAAAAGCTGCACTGGCAGGTGAGTCGTCGATGAAAGATCTAGCTGTTTTTGCATCTGGTTATGGCACCAACTTTGAGGCGTTGGCAAATGCCGCTGATCAACCAGATAGCGGCTATCGCATCGCCGCACTGGTTTGTGATCAATCACAGGCGCCGGTGATTCAAAAGGCTGCCGCGCGCAACATTTTGACGATCGTAGTTGATTTTAAAAGCTATCCTAATAAAACGGCGGCAGAGACGGCCATCTTAGAACAGTTACCGCCAGTATCTGCCTTGATTTTGGCCGGTTACATGCGTATCATCGGGCCAACCCTTTTAAGGGCATTCCCTAAAAAAATCATCAACTTGCATCCAGCTTTACTACCTAGTTTTCCAGGGCGCCAAGGTATTCAGGATGCTTTCGACTACGGGGTGAAAGTCACCGGCGTCACGGTGCATTTTGTGGATGCTGGCATTGACACCGGCGAGATTATCGCCCAAGTGCCAGTCAATATCACTGATGGTATGAGCTTAGCCGAGCTTGAGCAGGCGATCCATCGCCAAGAACATCAAATTTTCCCTGCAACTGTGAAGAACCTCATTCAAGAAGGAGCGATTTAAGTGAAGCGTGCATTGTTAAGTGTTTCGGATAAAACAGGTTTGATCTCTTTTGCCAAAGGTTTGATTGATCGAGGATTTGAATTAGTCTCAACCGGCGGCACGCATCGCGAACTGGCTGCGGCCGGTATTGCGGTGACCAGCGTTGAAGAGGTGACTGGTTTTCCCGAGATGCTCGATGGTCGGGTGAAGACACTGCATCCAAAGATTCATGCTGGCATTCTTGCACGTCGCGATGATCCAGACCATATGGAGGCATTAGCTAACCACGATATTCAACCGGTCGATTTGGTTTGTGTCAATCTCTATCCGTTTGCCGCCACAATCAAACGCCCAGATGTTACAAGGGCAGAAGCTATCGAACAAATCGATATCGGTGGACCTTCTGCCTTACGTGCAGCAGCTAAAAATAGCGACAGTGTCTGGGCAGTCGTTGATCCGGCCGATTACGAGGCTGTTTTAACCGGCCTTGACCAAGACGATGCTCATCTGCGTCAAAAGCTGGCTGCTAAGGTCTTTGCCATTACAGCGGCTTATGATGCTCAAATTGTGCATTATCTTGATCCTGAGCCATTTCCCGAGCACTTCACACCGACTTACACAAAGCGCCAAGATTTGCGCTATGGTGAAAATAGCCATCAGCAAGCAGCGTTTTACGTTGAACCTGATCCGAATCCAACTAGCCTTGCCGCTGCCAAGCAGTTGCACGGTAAAGAACTGTCCTATAACAACATCAAAGATGCTGATGCTGCGTTAGCGATGCTTCGTGAATTTTCCGAGCCAGCGGTTGTGGCTGTCAAACATATGAATCCTTGTGGCATTGGTCTTGGAAAAACCATTGAAGGCGCTTGGGACAAAGCCTATGCTGCTGATCCGATGTCGATTTTTGGTGGCATCATCGCCTTGAATCGGCCTGTAGATCTAGCAACTGCCGAAAAAATGCACAAACTTTTTCTTGAAATCATTATGGCACCGGCATTTGATGATGATGCTTATGCTGTGTTGGCCAAAAAGAAAAACGTCCGGCTGCTTACAATCAATACAGCTGATACGCCGGCTGAATTAGGAACAGAGACGACAGTAATTTATGGCGGGTTACTGATTCAAACGCGGGACAATCAGACAGAAACACCGGCCGATATGACTGTTGTGACAACGGTGAAACCCACAGACGAGCAGCTCAAGGCACTTGCTTTTGCGCAAACCGTCGTCAAACACGTGAAGAGTAATGCGATCGTTGTCGCCCAAGCTGATCAGACGTTAGGCATTGGGGCAGGACAAATGAATCGGATTGGTTCGGTTGAGTTAGCCCTCACCCAGGCCCAACAAAACGACAACTTTGCTGGCGCCGTCATGGCCAGTGATGCCTTCTTCCCAATGGACGACTGCGTTGATTACGCGGCTAAGCATGATATCAAAGCCATCATCCAACCAGGCGGCAGTATTCGGGACAAAGATTCTATAGAAAAGGCTAACCAGTACGGTATTGCGATGGTGACAACTGGTGTCCGTCATTTTAGACATTAAAAAGAAGAGCGTGAACAGGCGCGTTTAGAAACCGGAGCATAAGTGGCCTTGAGGTGAACTGGCTGGGTTTTGGCCAGTTCACCTCAAGGCCCTTATGTGCAGGTTTCTGCGCCTGAGAACGCGTTTAAGAGAAAAACAGGCGTGTTTAAGAAAAAAGACAGACGCGTTTAAAAAGCTTCTCCACCAGCAAATACACTAGGAGGATACGATGAAACAGGTTTTGATCATTGGCGGCGGCGCCCGGGAAAGTGCCCTTGCTTTAAAATTCAAACAGTCTCCGCAAGTTGATCATGTCTATGTGGCGCCAGGTAATCCGGCAATGACCTTGCTGGGAGTTGATCCGATCAACATTGATGACAATGACTTTACCAAGTTGATTGACTTTGCTGAGACCCACCAAATTGATCTGACTTTTGTGGGTCCCGAAGTGCCGTTAGCCGCTGGGATTGTCGATGCTTTTCAGGCAGCTGATCAACCGATTTTTGGCGTCACCAAGAAAGTTGCCCAGTTAGAGGCCAGCAAAACGTTTGCCAAGGATTTTATGGCGCGCCATCAGTTGCCGACTGCCGCCAGCAAGACAGTTCACAATGCTATTGATGCCCATGCCGAAGCCGCGACAATGGGCTTGCCTTTGGTCTTGAAAAAGGACGGTTTGGCTGCTGGGAAAGGCGTCGTTATTGCTCAAGACGCTGAAACGCTGGATGAAACGATTGAAAAAATGTATGCCGATCATCCAGACGCAACCGTGTTACTTGAGCAATATCTTGCGGGTGAAGAGGCCTCTGTCATGGCCTTGTTTAATGGTGAAAAGCGTGTCGTTCTACCGCTTTCGCAGGATCACAAGCGGCGTTTTGCCAATGATCGTGGTCCTAATACAGGCGGAATGGGGGCGATTAGTCCGTTACCGCAATTTAACGATGATCAAGTAACCGCTGCCCATCAACTTGTGGATGCAACGTTAAAGGGCATGCAGGCTGATGGCTTAGATGGTCAAGGGGTCATGTACATTGGACTGATCTTCACACCTGACGGACCGAAGATTTTGGAATATAACATGCGTTTTGGCGATCCAGAAACGCAAGTCCTGCTGCCGCAAATCACAAATGATTTTTATCAACTGATTAGCGACTTATTAGCAAACCGCCAACCTAGTTTGACGTTGAGCGATAAGGCCTATGCTTGCTTTGTTGCCGTTAATCCTGCGTACCCGAGCAGCGAGCTCAAGACAGTTCCCGTCATTGTGCCGACAGATTGGCCAGAGGGAACTTGGCTGCCAGCAGGAGTGGCGAAAAGTGACCACGGCTGGGAAAGTCATGCTGGTAGAATCTTCTCCGTAGTAGCTGGGGCGGAGTCTTTGCCAGATGCCGTTAAAGCGGCAAAAACAGCCATGGAGAAAATTCAAGGCGTTTTGGATTATCGCACTGATATTGGGTTCCACACACTGTAAAAGTGAATGAATACAATCGCGCCTCGGCTGGCTAGCCGGGGTATTTTTGGCTCTACGTCAACTGGTGTTGAAGAATAAATTTATCATTTGAGGCGGTTCTCCATTTGGGGAGCCGTCTTTGTCATGTTATGCCGTGATTTGGTAGATTCGTTTGAAGAAGTTCAGCTGATTCTTGAAGCCAAAACAGGATCGTTTGAGTGACTTGATGAGGCGGTTAACCCCTTCGATCGGACCGTTGGAATAAGGGCTGGTGACAGCGGCGAGAACAGCGACTTTGTGTCGCTTAAGCGTCGCGATCGTCATGTCCATTGCCGTACCGTTTGGCTCGTAAGTAGCTAACAGGTTTGCCAGTTCCGTGGGATGTTTCTTCACCATCAAGGCATCATGAAGCGCTAAGTAGGTCTCGTAGGTTTGCTTGAGCTTGGGCTCAGTATCAAGTGCGATATCGATGGCCTCCTGTTGCGTGACGTATTCATTCAAACCAAACAGGAACTGTTTGTGTTTAGCGTCAGGCGCAGTTTGATGAAAAAGCCGCCAGTTTGTCTTCATGATCTTATAAGGACGGCTGTGTTTGTCATCAAGCTGTTTGAGCGCTTGGACGCGTACCTGATCAAGGGCACGAGCCGCAAGTTGAATGATATGGAACCGATCAATGACGACTTGGGCCTTGGGGAAAACCTCATGAATAATCGTCTGATAAGCTGCATTCATGTCCATGGTGACCGTCTGGACCCGAGTGCGTTCAGCGAGTGAATAATGAGCGATGAAGAAGTTTTTAATCGTGCGGTTGAATCGATCACCAAGCAAGGCAATCAGACGATGTGAATCGGCATCAAGACAGATAAACGACATCATGCCATGAGTAGAACGGAACTCATCAAAGCAGAGTCGCGTGGGCAGCCGGCGAGCCGGTCGGAGTTTGAGATTTTGGTCAATGATCCGTTGAACCGAGGAAGCTGAGATTCCGATAATACGGGCGATGGTTTTGACTGGCAACCGTTCATGCGCTAACTTCATGATTCGCTCTGTCATGTGAGTGGCGATCGTGTGGTTGGGTTGCACGAGTGGCGTCTTGGCACTGACTGTGTGGTAACAGTTATGACAGCGCCATCGTTGCTTGTGCAAGTCAATGACTGTCGGCATTTCAACCCCATTGAGGACGCGCACGTGGGCCGTATAAAACCCGTTAGGGTGCAAGGCCTCAAAGCCACACAGTGGGCACCGGGTTAACCGGTAAGTCAGCTCGGCATCAATCACATGATACTGGCGGCGACGTACCCCGTTGCCGCGATATTCATGACGAACAAAGGCAACTTTGATATTATGGTCTGGTATTCCAAGGACGGACAGTGTAGGATCGTATTGGGACATTTACTCATAACCTCGCTTGCTTTTGGTTTCGACGCTAACAAGCATAGCATGGACACTGAGTAGGTGTCTTTTTGCGTTATCCAAAAAGGGCCTACACGTTCAGTGTTGATTATTTCTCAACACCAGAAAGTGTAGACCCGTATTTTTGTGCGCTCAAGAAACTGCGGTTGACTTTTATGGTTTACAGTTGTAAATTAAAGATGTTGATAGATTACAGATGTAAATGGAGGCAAGCGATGGAAACACCGAAAGTTGAAATTTCCCAGTCTGAATGGGAGGTTATGCGAATTATTTGGACACTTGGTCCACTGACAAGTAGCACGCTTGCAACAATTCTTGCTGAAAAAATGGGCTGGAAAGTGGCAACGACCAAAACCTTTTTAGGACGGTTAGTCAAAAAAGGCGCCTTAACCACTGAAAAAAATGGACGTGAATTTCTTTATCACACTGCAGTGGGTGAACAAGAGTCTATGGATGCCGCCGTGGCGGAATTATTTAGCCATCTTTGTCAAATGAAAATCGGCACGGCCATCAATCACTTGATGACGAACGTCACTCTTTCGAAACATGATATTGAGATGTTGCAACAAACGCTTTTAGCGAAGCAGCACGATGCGCCGGAAACAGTTAGTTGTAATTGTTTACCAGAAGGTTGTAAGGAGGCTGCACATGAATGACGATGAAATGAAAGCGATGAACGATACGAAAAGATCACAGACTGACAAAAAAGATCAAATGAATCACGATCATATGGCGATGGGTCACCATGGCGATATGGACCACATGCACATGGATCACGACTCTGAAGAAGAGCATGCTGGCATGGCGAAGATGCAGATGGAACCGGGTTCAATGGATCATGCAGCAATGGATCAGATGCACATGAATCACGGCGCGATGGATCACATGCATATGGATCACGGCTCGATGGATCATGGCGGGGGTCACATGATGCATATGGGAAATCTCAAGCAAAAGTTTTGGGTGAGTTTGATCGTCATGATACCCGTGTTGTTGCTTTCGCAGTTCATGGGGATGGATATCCACCTCGGCGTTTTGCAATTGCCAATTGTTTTTCCTGGGTCTGATTGGCTTGTCCTGATTCTTTCGTCATTTCTTTTCTTCTATGGCGGTTGGCCATTTTTGACTGGCGCTAAATCAGAGTTGCAAAGTCGCCAGCCCGCAATGATGACTTTGATCGCAATGGGGATCACCGTTGCGTACGGTTACTCGCTTTATGCTTTCGTCATGAATCACTTTATCGCGCCACATGGTATGGTGATGGACTTCTTCTGGGAACTGGCCACTTTAATTGTGATCATGTTGCTGGGTCACTGGATTGAAATGAATGCTGTGATGGCGGCTGGTAATGCGGTTGAAAAATTGGCTGCATTATTGCCAAATCAGGCGCATGTGGTTCATGGCGACAGTGTGATGGATATGCCATTGTCAGAGGTTCAGGTTGGCACGCGATTACGGGTTTTGGCCGGTGAACAAATGCCAGCTGATGGCGAAATCGTAAGCGGCAGCAGTAGTGTCAATGAATCGCTTGTCACAGGCGAAGCCAAGGCTGTTCGTAAGGCAGGCGGTGATAAAGTTATTGGTGGTTCCATCAACGGAGATGGGGTCATTGAAATCCAAGTGACAGGTACTGGTGAAAGCGGCTATTTAGCCCAAGTAATGAAGCTTGTACAAAGTGCGCAAGCAAATAAAAGTAAGGCCGAGGGCATGGCCGACAAAGTTGCCGGCTGGTTGTTCTATGCCGCGTTAGCTGTTGGTATTCTGGCGTTTATTCTCTGGATGCCAAGCGGCCTGGCCACCGCTTTTGAACGGATGGTCACCGTCTTCATTATTGCTTGTCCACATGCATTAGGGTTGGCGATTCCGCTTGTCATTGCTCGAAGTACCAGTATTGGCGCCACGAATGGGTTGTTGATTCGCAATCGCCAAGCGCTTGAAACAGCCAAGCGAGCCAAGTACATGCTAATGGATAAGACAGGGACGCTGACTGAAGGCAAGTTTACGGTTGCCACAACGTTGCATTTTGCTGATCAGAGTCAGGAAGAAATTCTAGCAACCATGGCCGCCTTGGAAAGTCATTCCGAGCATCCGCTTGCAACTGGGATTAAAGCGGCAGCAATTGAGCAAAAGCTAACAGTGCCAGCTGCTGAAAATGTTCAGGTCATGAAGGGTGTCGGGCTGTCAGGCACAGTCGACGGCATTCATTATGAGATTGTGAATGCCCGATATTTACAGGATCATCAGTTGACCTACGATAAAACCCAGGCTGATCAGTGGGCTGCTGCCGGAAATTCGTTAGCCTTTTTGCTGAAAGGTCAGCACGTTTTGGGCATGGTGGCTGAAGGCGATCAGTTGAAGTCTTCCAGTAAGGCATTTGTTGCCGAGTTGAAACAGCAGGGGATTACGCCTGTGATGCTGACTGGCGATAACCATGAAACTGCTAAGAAAGTGGCCAGTCAGCTTGGTCTGACAGAATTTCAAGCAGAGTTAAAACCTGAAGACAAAGTTGCGCAAGTGAAGGCTTATCAACAGCAGGGCGTTGTCATGATGGTTGGTGACGGGGTCAACGATGCGCCTAGTTTGGCTCAAGCAGACATCGGTGTTGCAATTGGAGCTGGGACGGATGTCGCGATTGATACCGCTGATGTTGTCTTAGTTCATAGTGACCCGGCTGATATTCTCAACTTCTTGTCATTGGCAAAAGCAACTAACCGGAAAATGGTTCAAAACCTTTGGTGGGGTGCTGGTTACAATATTCTGGCGATTCCGCTTGCTGCAGGGATTCTTGCCCCCGTTGGCTTCATTCTCAGTCCTGCGGTCGGTGCTGCGATCATGTCGTTGTCAACGATTGTTGTGGCTTTGAATGCAATGACATTGCACTTAAAGCGCGCTTAATAAGTCACGTGTATGAAGTATAGCATCAGAGAATGCCGGCCTGTCGTCAAGATATAGATGACAGGCCGGCATTTTGTGTACAACTGATACTACATCTTGGGGGTGAAACGTGATACGATGAAAAAAGTGGATTCACAAGACTAAACAGCTGGGTGCGTGACACCACGTGGGTTGGCGCACCCTCAAGGAAGGCAGACATATGATCGAAAATAAATTACCCCAAAATCCCAAACCTAAAGAATGGCTTGCCAGTGAGCTTTCACAGCAACGTATCGCCGATTACAAACCGTTTAACTTTGTTGACGGCGAAGGGGTTCGGTGTAGTTTATATGTCTCCGGTTGCCGTTTCGCTTGCCCTGGTTGCTACAATCGGGTTGCACAAAATTTTCGTTATGGTAAACCTTATACGCAAGAACTTGAGGATCAAATCATGACCGATCTTAGTCAAAGTTACGTACAGGGTCTGACGCTGCTAGGCGGCGAGCCTTTCCTCAACACGCAAGTCTGCATTCGCTTGTGCAAACGAATTCGTCAAGAATTCGGGCATGAGAAAGACATTTGGAGCTGGAGCGGCTATACGTATGATGAATTGATTCAGGATTCAGACGATAAACTTGAGTTGCTAAAATTGATCGATATTTTGGTTGACGGTCGCTTTTTGTTGGCGCAAAAGGATCTGACCTTACAGTTTCGTGGCAGTGCTAACCAGCGCATCATTGACGTACCAGCAACAATGGCGGCTGGCGAAGTCAAGTTGTGGAAAAATCTGATTCGTTAGTTCGTTCAGGCAATTCGAAAGACATTAAGATAATCTATTAAAAAATCGGCACCAGAGGCTGCTTGCCTCTGGTGCCGATTTGGTTGAATAGGTGGCTCTCAATTTTGAGATCTAGGGTTGATTCAACTACTTGATGCTATCTTATTCGTCAGCTGTCTGGATGTGACCTAGTCTGGGTTTGCAAAGCAATCGCGTGGGATTCAGGATGGTGCACAGTTTGATCGGCCTCACCATAATAGCTCACGTAAGGAAAATGGATTGTGACCGTGGTACCTTGATTGATTACCGAGGTTAACGACAAGTGATGGCCAAGTTTTTCAGCTAACTTTTCAGCCAAGAACAATCCTAATCCCGTTGACTTATGATTCGAAAGGCGCCCATTACTACCCGTGAATCCCTTCTCAAAAACACGATGTTGCTCATCTTTGGGGATGCCGATACCGGTATCAGTAATCTGTAGTTGCGTTTCCTTCCCAGTGTTACGAATGAGAGCCGTGATACGGCCTCCTTCTGGCGTATATTTGACCGCATTGGAGATGAGCTGAGCAAGAATAAAGCGAAGCCACTTGTTGTCTGTCAATACGATTTGATCGGTGCCATTCAGTCTGAAAGATAGTCGTTTATTGATAAAGCCGTTCCGCTGGTTGGCGACTACGTCATTGATGAGCGGGCGCAATGATGTCTCATGCAGCAAATAATCCTTTGAAAAGCTGTCGAGACGCGAGTAATACAAGACTTGCTCGACATAAAATTCGATTTGATCCAATTGCAGATTCAAATTATCCAGTTTGTCATCAGGTACTTGCCCCTCAAAACTTTCGGCCAGCAACGTCACTGCCGCGAGCGGTACTTTGATTTCGTGCACCCAAGAATCAATGAAGTCTTTTTGATCTTGCTGTTGTGCTAGCAGGGCAGTTACTTGTTGGCGATGCTGGGTCAAAATTTGATTGTACGTTTTCGTCACAAGTTGTTCGGTTGCGGATTCACCGCCAGGCAAGGGCCAATCTAACGCAGCCTCCTGAGCATCGATCCGTTCCTGAAGCCGAGCTGCGAACCGCCGTACTCGCCAATACCGTGCGATCAAAAAAGCGCTGGCCAATAGTGTCACTAACAACACAGCGTACCAAAGCGTCATGGCCTTAACGCGATGCTGCGGGTCAAGCCAGATGATCAAGGCCGCCAGACCAACACAAAGAATATAGCCTCCAATCGGGCTTAAATGATCCTTTAAATAATCACGAAACCGCATCTGCCAGCCTCCTAAGGAACGATGTAACCTTGTCCAACCTTGGTTTGAATATAATCTTTCAACCCGGCTTCTTCGATTTTTTTGCGCAGGCGATTAATGTTGACGGTAAGTGTATTGTCATCAACAAATCGCTCGTCTTGCCATAAGTCCTTTAATAACCGGGAACGGCTGACGATTTGACCGTGTTGCCGGATCAAGATTTGTAACAGTTTATATTCATTTTTTGACAGGTTAATTTCGTTTTCGCCAATTTGTGCCATACCGTTTTTGAGGTTCAACATCAAGCCGTTGTGTTCCAAAACATCGGTTCCTTGATCAGCATAATTGTAGGTTCGTCGAAGCAAGGCGTTGATTTTGGCGATCAACACTTCCATGGCAAACGGCTTATTCAAAAAGTCGTCAGCGCCCATATTCATTGCCATGACCATATCCATATTCGTGTTACGACTGGAAATGAAAATCACAGGGACCTTTGATACTTCACGGATTTTTTGAACCCAATAATAGCCGTCAAAAACTGGTAGATTAATATCCAATAAGACTAAATGGGGTTTTTCTTGCAAAAAGTCATCAAATACAGCATTAAAATCGGTTACCACAACTGGATCAAATTGCCATTTTTTTAAGTTATCAGCGATCAGCCCACTAATCGTCTGATCGTCCTCTACGATCATGATTTTAAACACGTGACCAACTCCATTTCTGCTCTAATGGTATAAGTTTTGGGAAGGAAGCACAAGCGCGAACAAGGTCAATAAGACCAGTTTTTATGAGCTGGGTTTGTCCGGCTTTTAGGAATCCGCAATCTTCTAATAAATAAGTTTTCAGGATTTACTTTAAAATGTAAACTAAGAGCAACAAACCCGAGATTCTTTGTCTAACGGGAGTTGGCAGCACATGCATAACACGTTTTTGGTATGATAATGGCGGAGGTGCGCGATGGCAATTCTTGAAGTATCTAACTTGAGCAAGATTTTTGGACAACGGCATGATCGAGTTCGTGCTTTGAACGACCTTAGCTTTCAGGTCAACGCGGGTGAGTTCGTCGGCATTATGGGACCAAGTGGCGCCGGAAAGTCAACATTGCTCAATATTTTAGCAACGATTGAGACGCCAAGTACCGGAAAAGTCAATATTGCAGGGAACGATCTTGAGGCCCTTAATGAACGACAACAAGCGGCTTTTCGTCGAGATCATCTTGGCTTTGTGTTTCAAGACTTCAACTTATTAGATGATATGACAGTGACGCAAAATGTTTTGTTGCCGCTAACCTTGCAGCAAGATCTTCAGCCTGATCGTGCTGAACGATTACAGACAGTCGCGAATCACCTTAACTTAACTCCCATTCTGGAGGCTTTTCCGGGGGAGTTAAGTATGGGACAACGACAACGCGTCGCGGCTGCTCGCGCTGTGATCACCCAACCCGATCTTTTGTTGGCAGATGAACCGACTGGCAGCCTCGATTCATTAGCAGCAACTGATTTTTTAAACTATCTGCGTCAATTAAACGAAAAAGAAAAAACCACGATATTGATGGTGACGCATGATCCCTTCACCGCGAGCTTCGCAAGTCGCATCATCTTCATCAAAGATGGGGCATTTTTTGCTGAAGTAACGCGTGGTAAGTCCCGCCAGCAGTTTTTTGACCGAATTATTGATATGGAAGCAACTGTCAGTGGAGGAGGCCATACCCGTGTGGCATCTGATTAAGACAAATTTACGGCGCCATCGTCACGAGGATGGCTTGCAGGTACTGGTGGCAGCATTGATCAGTGCCGTTATGTATGCCATTGGGGCGGTTGCGAATAATGAACCGATTTTGAGCGATGCCAGCAAGCGGCTTGGGGATCTGGATATTGTTCCGATTCTATTGATGATTGTGATGATGGTCTTAGCACTTTTTGCGATCAGTTTTTTGCTTTATTTCAACACTTTACTCATTGCTCGTCGTGATCGAGAGATTGGGCTATATCGTTTGCTTGGTTTGTCTGGGGCCAAATTAGGATTGTTAGTCTGTATTGAGAGTTTAATGATCGGTATATTCGGAATGGCTCTGGGTCTCATACTCGGATTGATTATCTCACCTTTATTGGGCATGGTGCTGATTCGATTGATGGCCTTGCACACACCGATTAGTTTGATGCTCTCTTTCCCAGCTATGGTTGATGTCGTGATTTTAATGGGCGTTGTCTACCTATTAGTGGGCAGCATCAATGCCATTTATGTTCAAAACCCATTGCGTAATTTTATTCGCCAGCAGGATGTCTCGGCCGCTCCCAAACCGCAAACATGGTGGCGGTTTTCCCTTGGCATTGCTGGCGTCGTTTTGTTGGCTGGCAGTCTGTTTACGATGGTCCATTTGTTACCAGTTAGTGGCGTGTTGATGCATATACTGCCGCGAACTCAGGGGCGTTTGATTCCACCATTGTTAATGGGATTCATGCTAGTGGCTTTGTTGCTGGGACTTTTCCTCGTTTTTGAGGAGTTTCTGCCTGGCATAGTGGCTTGGTTCCAGCAACGAAGTCAAATGAAGACGCGCAATGCGCATGCCATCTCAAGACATTTGATCATTAAACGACTTCAAGGGAACGCGCATTCATTGTGGCTAACAACATTGCTGTGTGCGATTACGATTACGATGCTTGGCAGTTCTGCTATGTTGTTTCAATATAATCAGGATCTGGTTCAGCGCGAGATTCCGACGACTGTGGTTGCAGCAGGGGCAGGCGTGGATAATGTCACGAAAATTTTAGCAAAAGCTAAGGTCAAACCAACTCAAGCAATTATCCTATCTTCGAAACTTGTGTATGCCGAAATTCGACTAAGAGATCAGGCCGATCAGGTCCGAAAACAACCTGGTGTTTATAATGTGATTGCGATGCGGGATTATCAACGCGCTGCCCACTTACAGCACTATTTAGCTCCTGTTAGACTTCGTGGGAACGAAGCACTTCTAATGCTGCCAACGCGAACCAGTTTCCGACCAGTCGGTGCCCGCCGCAATCCTGATCGAGCCATCATATTGCCGGGTAGCGATGCGTCATTATTGTTAACACGAACAACCAATCTTTTCCCGACCGGCAGAAACAATTTTTTTGACCGGGGGTTGCTTGTCAGTGATCGGACGTTTGACATGCTTGAAGGAACGACTGATCGATTGTATATGGCTCGCTTACCTAAGTCCAAAGCAACCGCCGCTGCGTTGCGACAATTACAGCACTTGGAGAATAGTCAAAATCTTCAAGAGTATGTCAATATTGGCAGTTCTGAGCGGGATGGCAATGATTTGAGAGTGACAGATCGAGCCAGCACTACCTTGAACTTTTGGCGCAATCCGTTGGGAATTCAGTCCTTCCAGCAGGGAATTGTGAACACTTTGTATGGCTTTTTGTTCTTTCTGATTTTATTGCTCGGCGGCGTTTTTGTTGTGGCTACGGGTAGCATTTTACTTTTAAAACAGGTGATTGCAGCTCGCCAAGAGGCCCGACATTTTCAAATTTTAAAACATCTTGGTATGGATCCGAGGCAACTCCGTTTAACGATTTATCGGCAAGCTGCGGTTGTCTTTGCGGTACCGTTTCTTTTCGGGACAACAATTGGGCTTTGTATGATTAGTGTTTTGACAACTTATCTTGATAATCCGCCTTCGCGTTATTTGGGTTTGATGATTTTGATCTATGCAATTATCGATTGGCTTTTTTATGAGGCAACTGTGCACATTACTGCCCGCATGGTAGATGAACCTGTTTCCCGTTGGGCGATTGATTAGCTGCTGCGCTATCCGTGGGCTATCTGAATAATTACACAAGCGAGTGCATTCTTAAAAAGCGCATTAGGCGCCAATAAAAAATCCGAAGTGATTGACTTCGGATTTTTCATAGGCGTTAACAAGCCGTCTATGTAACTTATTTAGTTTTTCTGATGCGGATCAATCACCGCATAGCCAGCCTGATGGAAGCCGTTTGCGGAGGCCGCGCGACGAATGAACTCCTTGACTGCTGACAAGGCCGGCGTATTCTTAAACTCGTAGTAGTCGTTACTGGATTGCCAACCTGATACGACCACAAAGTCGTCTGGGTGTTTGACTTTCTGGGCGACTAAGACTTGAGTCTGACCAAGAAAAATATCATGCTTATCAATGAGATCCTTAATTTTGGCAAGGAAAACTTTCACGTCATCGCTACTCAAATTAAAGTACATGAAGTGAATATAACCATTGTCGGCGGGCGTACCTAAATCCGCAAGGGTTTCATATTGCAAGGGCGCGGAAAAGTGTGCTTTTCCGCTGGGGTCATAGATCATGTAATCCAAACCCTCTTCAGCTGGTTTCAACAGTTTCAATTGCGGGTCATGACGTTCGTCTAGCAGTTTGACAAGGAACGACTTGCTGCCGAAGACTGTTTGTATTGTGGACATTCTGACCACCTCCAAATCCATTATAAGCTTTTTGAATGGTTTCACATTGAAAGGAAGGAAAAACAAGATGAAATTGACAGTTTTAGGTTATCTTGGCGGCTACCCAGATGCGGGTCACGCGACCAGCACTTACCTTATTGAAAGTGGTGACTATCATTTATTGATGGATTTAGGTAGCGGCGGCTTGCTTTCACTAGAGCAGCAGTTTGATCCATTAAAATTAGATGCAGTTTTATTGACTCACTACCATCATGATCACATCGCGGATGTCGGTGTTTTGCAGTACTATTATCAATTGCGAAAAGGGGACAAAAAGGTGTCACCGTTGCCGATATATGGGCATACAAAAGACCCGTTGAACTTTGCCAGTTTAACGTTTGGCCCTTATACAACCGCTAAAGGCTATACGGCAGACAGCACTTTGCATCTCGGCCCTTTAACGTTAACTTTCCTTGAAACCCAACATCCGGTGCCAGCGTTTGCTGTTCGAATCGTTGAAGACGTCACTGGTAAAACACTTGTCAATACAAGTGATACGCGTTATTTCCCGGCACTGGCACCGTTTTCTAAAGATGCGGATCTTTTGATGGCAGATACCAATTTTCTAGCAGATCAGCCACAACCGCGTTGGCATCTCACAGCACCAGAAGCGGGAAAACTAGCCAAAGACGCTCAAGTAAAGCGCTTATTATTGACACATTTGCCACAACAGCTTGATCTTGTCACCTTGAAACAGCAAGCACAGACTGCTGCTGGGGGTATACCAATTCAATTGGCAGAGGATGACTTGACAATCTCAATCTGATACTCTTGATAAGCCTTACTTTAAAATGATAACAAGATGTGTAAATCGAGGTTATTATAACGTGTATTATTTATTGCAAACGAATAAGCATAATTGTTGATAAAATGGACAATAGTCAATATTCGTTAATATGGAATTTCAGCTTTTAAAAAATTATTTTTCTAAATGTGATTGCTTAGCGCCGGTCCAATCTCTTATACTATACCTGTAGAGATGAAAAGTACCTCGTCACGAAAAAGGAGCGAGCGCTAATGGTTATTTTATATACATCCCCAAGTTGTACATCTTGTCGGAAGGCGCGCGCCTGGTTGAAGGAAAATAAAATTCCATTCGAGGAACGTAATATTTTTTCTGATCCATTGAACGTAGATGAAATCAAACGGTTACTGAGAATGACCGAAGATGGCACTGAAGAAATTATTTCAACACGTTCGAAAATCTTCCAGGAGCTGGGTATTAATATTGATGACTTGTCAACTGGTACGTTAATTAAGCTGGTTGCCAAGTATCCTGGCTTGCTACGTCGCCCGATTATGATGGACGATAAACGTCTGCAGGTTGGTTATAACGAGGATGAAATTCGGCGCTTCTTGCCGCGTTCTGTCCGAACAATGGAGCTACAACAAGCACAACTACTTGCAGGTTTTTAAAAAACTAATTATTAATGAGCCAATCATTTGCAAAAACCGTGCCTAATTTGGTGCGGTTTTTGCGTATGAAAGGCGCAAACGCGATGTTACTGCAGGTTGATAAAACAAGTGTTACTAGAGTGAAGATTGAACCAAGTTTGAAGACCGCGCGCTTTACTTGATACTCACGCTAACGTGCGGTAGAATGCCTTGACGTACGAAATCTGCTATAATGTAGTAAGTGGTAATGTGATATTCACAGAAGCCAGGGTTCCGTGACTAAAGTGAGGTGCAGCAATCATGGAAATGGAACGGATTAACGCAAATACGATCCGGGTCATGTTAGGCAACGATGATCTAGCGCAGCGTGGGATCACGGTTTTGGATCTGTTAGGCAATCATAAACAGATTGAGAGCTTCTTCTATAGTATCCTCGATGAGGTCGATAAAGATCATACGTTTGCTACAAATGAGGCCGTGACGTTTCAGGTCATGCCGAGTCAGTCCGGACTCGAATTGCTGATCAGTAAAAGTGGTCAAAAAAACGATGATAGCGCAGCCGATCAGACTGATGACGAAGGTACGGATACCCAGGTGCCTGATTATATTCGTCAGCAACTGCAAGGACTTGATGCCAGTGATCAACAAGATCATCAGGCAGTTGATGAAGGCGGCTATATTGATGCCGACAAAGCACCACAGACTGAGCTTGTTTTGAAATTAAAGGACTTTGAAGATTTTATCAGTTTAGCAGATACATTGCGGCTCGAAGGCGGAAAGAGTGATCTTTATCGTTATAAGAACGCTTATTATCTGGTACTGACCTTTTATCCAAATGAGATTTCGTCTGACGAGGCGCACGATCAAATGGCCGTCGCGATGGAATTTGGCGATCGGTCACCGTTGTCATCAGCGGTGCTGTCTGAGTATGGCAAACGCTTGATGGAAACCAGCGCATTAGAAACAGCTAGGTATTACTTCAAGTAAATGACTAAAAAGACCATCAACGAATAAAAGTTGATGGCCTTTTTTGATGCCCTTATTTGTAGATAGCTAGTTTTCAGCATCATCAGAAAAGCTCGTCAGATATTGCAAAATCTGATCAGCATAACTTGGATGGTGGTTCATTTGATATAGTGTTGTTTTTAATTCACCCAATTGATCTGTGATAATCCCATCCGCATCCATGAAAGCTACTTTTTCCATATCATCGCTGTCATTGACAGTCCAAGCATAGACTTTTTGATCACGATTATGCGCTTCGTCAATCACCCGCATGGCTAACGTGGTTGTTTCAAGTGTGTAACCACTAGCTGGTGTTTCAGGAAAGACGAGCGTATACGGCAAAATGAAAAAAGTTTTCAACTTTGGCACTTGTTTGCGCATGGTTGTGACAACTTGATAATCGAGCGAATGCAACTGATCATGATCGGCTAGAAGTCGTTGCCCGTATAGTTGAATAAAATGATTCATCATTTGCGGGCTGTCTTCAGGTGTGGTCTTAATTTCGATCAATAACTTTTGATGCAGTCGTTCCGCAGCCGCCAAATACTGGTCAAAACTAGCGACTTTGGCGGTGTGCCCATTCTCGCGAGCTGTCAGTTTGGTCATCTCTGATAAAGTCAGCTGATGTGGTTTGGCATCGATACCGGTTAGATCTTTCAGGTTCTCGTCATGCATGACGACAAATTGATGGTCTTTGGTTTCGTGCAAATCCATCTCAACATAATCCGGTTTTTCTTTAGCGGTGGCTTGTAACGCTGGGATTGTATTTTGGACTCCGTTACCATCATCAACCCCGCGGTGTGAGATAGTTAACGGCTGACTTGCCAGTGCACCAGTCAGATAAGCGTAGTAGAAAAGACTGCTGCCACCGATGACTAACGCAATTAAGCCAACGGCGCCAATTCGGAAAAGAAGATTGCGCCGACGTTTTGGGACTCGGGCAATCAAGTCTTGGTTGGGAATGAGCTGAAATGTCTCTGCCTGCGAGGTTCCCAATTGATAAAGCATAACGGTAAAGAACACTGTTAATAGCAACATAACCACTTGCAACACACCAAGGTTGATGGTGGCTCCAAGTAAGGCCCAATGTTCCCAGTGACTGTCCAAGTATGACTGAAGTAAATATAGGCCAATGGTCAGCAAAGTGGTCAGAACAGCTACCGGTATGAAGATTAACAAGACTGCTAACAATGTGCGCCAAGTTTGGCCGCGCGTCATCCGCCAAGTTTTGGCAACCGCTTTTCGAGGAGGGGTTTCGCTCAAAATTAAAGCAGGTAATAATGGCAACAAGCGGACGGCGAGCCAGGTACCCATCATGTAAAGCGCTATGACCAGTAGGCCGAGATACCATCGGGCAAAAATAAAATCGACGATGAAATCGGGAATGGTTAATTTGGCCAGCAAGCTTGTTTTGAAAACAACGCTTGAAAATGGAAAGATTAAAACAAAGTAAGCGATTAAGACAGCGATGGTTGTCGGTGTTAGGCGGCGGGTTTTTTTCAAAGTCGCGATTGCTAATTGAAAGAAGCTTAAGCGAGTTTGCCGATGAATGTTTTGAATGCCCAGAATCAAGAAGGTGAACTGCCAGTACACGAATAACAGTAGTAGCAGCCCCAACAAGGTGAGAACTGCAGCGACCCCGGGATCATGAGTCAGGATTTGCCCGAGGTTCGTCAAGGTAATGTAAGGCACGTGACCAATTCGCAACGTTTGCTGAGCAGCAAAATTAAAAAACGGGATCACAGCTAACCCAATAAATAGATTGGTGACGCTGATGAGCATGATATACGCGCCCCAATGTCGGCTAAAGTCGCCAGCGTTGTGTTTAAAGTATGCCCAAACCTTCATTTTTTCGTTCGTCATTGGGTTTTCAATTGTCCTTTAAAGTCGCTAAGGTTGGTATATCCCTTGGTCTGCATGACAGCCTGAAGTTCACGGCTCAGGCGGGTGAATACGGCCGGTCCTTCTTCTTGAAGCAAGGTGCCAACTTGAACCAAACTCGCACCGGCGAGGATGAGATCATAGGCATCACGGCCATTGGTCACACCACCAGTGCCGATAAGCTGAATCTTCGGGTCCAGCCGTTGTGAAAAGGCACGGACATTGGCTAGTGCGATTGGTTTCGCATAGGCGCCGCCAATACCGCCAAAGCCGCCTTTTGGCTTAATTAACGCTGTGTCAGTTTCGGGATCGATCATGAGGCCGTTGCCGAGACTGTTAATAGAATTCACAAATTGCAACGGGAACTGATTTAAGATGGCAGCCATTTGGTCGAATTGCGCGAGGTCAAAATAAGGTGGCAATTTAACGCCTGCTGGTTTGGTAAAGAACGTGAAGAGGTTGGTAAGCACTTCCTTGGTTCGGTCAAAATCGTAACCGGTTTGGGGTTTACCCGGAACATTTGGGCAGCTCAGGTTAAACTCGACCAAGCCATTAAAATCGGAGTCTTCGATAGTGTGAGCCATGGCGAGATTTTCTTCCATTGTCAAGCCGGCAACTGACAGAAAAATCCATTGACCTGGATGCTTTTCCTGAAACTTCAAGGCGTAGTTGAGATAGTAATCGAGGCCCTCATTAGGTAAGCCCATCGAATTGATAGAGCCGAGTTCTAGTCGAGCATAGCGCGGGCTGGGATTGCCGAGGCGTTTTGCTTGGGTAGCACTTTTAGTGACAAAGGTTCCAGCATCACTTTGTGCCAACGCATCTAAGTCTTCCTCGGTGTAGCAGCGTACACCGCTTGCGTTCATGAACACATTATCAAATTGAAAGTCGCCAATACTTGTTTGCAGGTCAGTCATAAGCCCACTCCTTCATTATTTGCTGTTCCTATTTAAGCATAGAAACACAATAGAAACCAGTCAACGCCTCAGAGCGTGAGCTGACGCGTTTAGAAACCGGCGTGTAAGCGGCCTTGGACGTGATGACCGGGCTTTGGTCATTGCTTCCAAGGTCCTTACACACCAGTTTCTGCGTCAGCGAACGCGTTTTTGAAGCAACAGCGTTCAATTGTCATTCTCGATTCGATTGCACGACCATTCCGTGCAATCCCAAACAAAAAACACTCCCATCACTGGCAGTGCTCTTCTTGAAATGATGACTTAAGAATTATCGCTTAAATCAAAGTTGTTTACGTAAACGCGTTGACAATCAGCGCCGCAAGCGCCACTCCGCCGCTCAGCCAAGTCAGTCGCCGCATCGGTTTTGTTTCGCGGTGTCGCAATAGAGCAATCAACCAACTTACTAGGCCGATCAAAGCTAACCCAACGCCAACAAGAAAAATAACTAACAACAACATTCGAAAAGTTTGCATGTTGAATACCTAGTTACAAAGCCAAGTTATCATTTGGCGTCACTAATCCAGCTAGTTTAGCTGCTTTTTGTCGAATATCGGCAGGCGGTGTTTGTGGCAAGGTAAAATGTGTTTCCATTTTGTGCGGATCAAAGTCAGGCGTGACGCTCACCAATGAATAGAAAACATTGCTGGAAACCGTATCCGGAATATCGGAAAGCGTGTACGCACGAATTTCCGCTTCTTGTTTTGGCAGATGGCTCAGGAAGTCAGCCAAGACCCGATATGAATAATAAACGGTCTCTTCGTATGTTGTCCCGACTGCCTCAGCGTTAGGAATATTTGGAAAACTAATGTGATAACCTGTTTTGGTTTTCTCGTTGCGCGCCACGAAATAATAGTGACGTCCCGTTTTTGCCATCTCGACCACTCCTTCTTTACTAATATTATAGCACGGTGAGAAACATTAACAAGAAAATTGCCGGTACTCATTTTTAAGATTTTTTCTCATCAAATTCATAGAAAAAGTCGCCTTTGATGACCTTTGCAAAATGTAGCCCTCGTGATATACTTATATCCGTTGATTTGCGGTCGTAGTTTAGTGGTAAAACTCCAGCTTCCCAAGCTGGTGTCGCGAGTTCGATTCTCGTCGACCGCTGTATAAGGTTCTGTGAGAAAGAGGAAATAAGGTCAGTTGGCGGTTCTTAGTGAGATCGGATAGTGCAAACGATCACGTCGGACCTGATGGCGCGCTTTTGAGAATCAGTGCTTTGAGTGGACATATTGTCAAGCAGAGTGGTACCGCGGGCTAGGGCTCGTCTCTTCGAACAGGAGAGATGGGTCCTTTTTTCGTGGCATCATCATTTTAGGAGGAAGTTATGGATTTTAAAGAACTTGTTGTTAAGGCACTTGAACCAGCACTTGCCGGTCAATTAGACGCGGCTGCGATCAAGTCCTTGATTGAAACACCCAAGTCATCAGACTTAGGAGATTATGCTTTTCCAACCTTTTCCTTGGCGAAGATCATGCATCGCGCACCAAAGATGATTGCGAGCGATTTGGTCGGTCAAATTGATGTGACCCCGTTTGAACAAGTGAAGGCTGTTGGTGGCTATGTTAACTTTTATCTGGATAAAATCAGTTTTGCCCACGATGTGTTGAAAGTGATCGCGCAAGCTGGCGAGCATTATGGTGATGCTAATATCGGCAGCGGGAATGTACCGATCGACATGAGCAGCCCGAACATTGCTAAACCAATGTCCATGGGGCACTTACGCTCAACCGTGATTGGCAATGCCTTAGCCAACATTCTCAGCAAAATCGGGTATACACCGATTAAAATTAATCACCTTGGCGACTGGGGCACACAATTTGGTAAACTGATTGTGGCGTACAAGAAGTGGGGATCCGAGGACGCTGTCAAAGCCGATCCGATCAAAAATCTATTGCATTACTATGTGGAATTTCATGAGAAGGCCGAGGCAAATCCCGAGTTGGACGATGAGGCCCGTGCTTGGTTTAAGCGGCTGGAAGATGGCGATGAAGAAGCCATTGCGCTTTGGCGCTGGTTCCGTACAGTTTCACTGGCTGAGTTCAATCGAATTTACAAAATTCTCGGTGTTGACTTTGATTCTTACAATGGCGAAGCCTTTTATAATGACAAAATGGCTGATGTGGTGAAGCGGCTTGAAGACAAGCATTTGCTGAAAACTAGTCAAGGTGCCGAAATTGTGGATTTGAGTGCGTATAACTTGAATCCAGCGCTGATCAAGAAGTCAGATGGCGCAACGCTGTATATGACGCGTGATCTCGCTGCTGCGATTTTCCGGAAAGAACATTATCATTTTGTTCAAAGCCTGTACGTTGTTGGTAATGAACAACGCGAACACTTCCAGCAGTTAAAAGCCGTCTTGTTAGAAATGGGTTACGACTGGGCGAATGATATTCACCACATTCCATTTGGGCTGATTACGGCGAATGGCAAGAAGTTGTCAACGCGTAAAGGCAACATTATCTTACTGGAAAATGTTTTGCGCGATGCTGTCGGTCTGGCGAAACAACAAATTGCTGAAAAGCATCCCGATTTACCAAATGCGGATAAAGTTGCGCATGAAGTCGGTGTCGGCGCCGTCATTTTCCATGACTTGAAGAACGAACGCTTAGACAACTTCGACTTCAACTTAGAAGAAGTCGTGCGTTTTGAAGGTGAAACCGGTCCATATGTACAGTACACGAACGCGCGGGCTAATAGCATTTTGCGGAAGGCTGCGATTGACCCGGCGCCTGAAGTGGCTTTAAGTGATCCAGCGGCTTGGGACGTTTTGCGCGCCCTTGGCGATTACCCAAGCATAGTCTTGCGTGCAGCCAAGGAATATGAACCTTCTGTGATTGCTAAGTATGCACTACGCTTGGCAAAAGCTTTCAATAAGTATTATGCCAATGTCAAAGTGCTGGTTGAGGACAGTGAGCTGCCAGCTCGATTGGCGATGGTTAAGGCGACGACACAAGTGCTAACAAATGCGCTGCAACTGTTGGGTGTCGGTGCGCCAGAAGAAATGTAACCTTGCGCGTCAGCAACCGGCAGTGACGATAACGCGCTCGTCAGTCCAGACACCTACGCATAAGGACTTTGGTCACAATGGTCAAAGTACGGCCATCACGTCTAAGGCCGCTTACACGCCGATGTCTCTTGGACTGACTCCCGCGCAACAATAATGGTGGAGGTCATGTGATGAATAAAAGTGAACGCCAAGCGGCCTTAACACGAATCATTAATCAAAAGCCAATCGCCACGCAGGAAGAGTTATTGGCAGCATTAAAAGCGGCTGGTATTGATGCGACGCAAGCCACGATTTCGCGCGACATTCGCGAGATGAAGATCGTCAAATCGCAAGACGCAACCGGGACGTTACGTTATACCATTTTTCGCGGCTCTTCAGAGTCCCAGTTAGAACGGTTAGGCCGCTCAATTCGTGAAGTCGGGCTGTCGATTACCCGGGTACATTTCATGAACGTGATCAAAACGTTACCGAGCAACGGTAATTTATTGGCAGCGATTATTGATGACATCGGTTTTGAGCAAGTTGTCGGCACTATCGCTGGTCATGACACGATTGTCGTGATTAGCCCGGATGAGAAGCAGGCAAAATGGTTTGAAGCGGCTTATCGGCAAGCCTTCAATTCGTAAGCATCTGGCAACATCACAAGCAAAAGAGCTGGGCAACAAGGTCAACCTTGTCAAACCCAGCTCTTTTCGTTGTCACAAAATTAGTGGCCCGCTGCTTGCCATGGTATGTGCCATTACTTTGGCTCAAAATTGTTCAAAAAGGCAGGGGACTGGTCACCGTCAACGTTGTGTCTGATAGCGGCTTTGTGAAGCGAACCTGAAAGGCGTGCAGATACATGCGCTGATAGGTTGTCTGATCAGGGGCATAAAGCGGATCACCTAGGATTGGATAGCCAATGCTAGCTAAATGTACCCGAATTTGATGGGTGCGGCCGGTTTCGAGTCTGAGCGCAACCGTCGCAGTTGTTGACGTTTCTGCGATCCGGCGAAAATGAGTAATGGCCGATGCCCCGTCCGGTCTAATCATGCGTTTACGCTGATCATCAGGATCATGCCCAATCGGAGCCGTTATGGTGCCACTGGCCGCAATTCCCTGCGGTACTAACGCTATATAATCCCGATGCATGGTTTTAAGAGCCAACTGTCGGTTAATGATGGCTTGCGTTAAAGGGTTCTTCGCGATGACCAATAAACCACTGGTCGCCATATCTAGCCGATGGGTAATTAACGCCGGGAAAGGGGCCAGATAAGCGGCTGCCTGGTTCATTAAGGTACCGGTTTCGCCTGGTAAGTTTGGGTGAGTTTTCATACCAGCCGGCTTATCGACAATGAGTAGATCATCATCTTCATAATGAATTGTGAGGGCCGGCGTTTCCGGAACGTAGGCAAGTGGCGTGGGTTCATCATAAGTCATCGTGATAACATCACTAGGCTGTACTTTTTCATTAAAATTACGATAATGACCATTAACTAAAATTGTTTTGGCAACGCGCAATTGGTGTTGCCGTTTACGTGGTATCAACCATGCTTGAAGTTGATCGCGAAGGCTGGCGGGCAGCGTGGCACGTGCAGAAGTTTGAAACAACAAGTGATTTCCTCAATTCATTTGACCATAAAGTTTGCTTAAAAAGATGTCGATGAAATTTTGGCGGTTGTCGCCTATGCTACAATAAACAAGATTCACATTAGGAGGACGGAAATGCAGTTCTTATCACGAATTTGGCAGGGAACACGGTGGTTTTTCCGCCGGTTTCAGGTGATTCGTTGGCTGATTTTAATTGGTCTGACAGTCATGCTCGGGTTCTCTGCTTGGTTTACTTATAAAGCCAAAACCGCCGATGTTGAAAACATCAAGAGTACCTTACAAACAAAAACCGTCATTTATGACGCTAACAACGAAGAAGCCGGCACACTGTACGGCCAAAAAGGGACCTACGTCGAGTTAAAGGCGATTAGTCCGCAAGTACAAAATGCCGTTATCTCGACGGAAGACCGTACGTTTTATACCAATGGCGGTTTTTCAATCAAAGGGATTCTTCGCTCTGCTTTGAATTATGTCATCCACCATGGCCAAATCATGGGTGGTGGTAGTACGATTACCCAACAATTGGCGAAGAATACCTTGCTGACGCAAAAGCAGACGGTGATGCGCAAGGCCCAAGAACTATTTATGGCCATCCAGTTGAATAAAGTTTACTCCAAACAAGACATTCTTGCGATGTACCTCAATAATGCTTATTTTGGCAATGGGGTCTGGGGGGTTCAAGATGCTGCTAAGCGGTATTTTGGCAAAGATGCCAGCCAGCTTGATGCGAGTGAAGGGGCAATTCTGGCGGGGATGTTACGGAATCCTAGCTACTATAACCCCGCTGATCACATGGACAATGCTTTGTCGCGCCGCAATGTCGTTTTGCAATTGATGGTGGACAATAAGAAGCTCACGCAGGCGCAGGCCAATGCGGCAAAAGCGCAGTCAGTGCAGGTTGTCGATACTTTTTCAACGGCCAACAGTCAAAAATATCCGTCTTATTTTGACTCCGTCATTGAAGAGGCGCGCAGTGAAGGTATTAGTGTCGATGATATTTTGAACAAAGGTTATAAAATTTATACCAATTTGGATCAAACTTATCAACGCAACCTTCAAAACAGCTTTGCTCAAGACTGGGCGTTTCCGGCAAATGCCGCAGATGGTAAGCAGGTTCAAGGGGCTTCCATCGTGCTTGATCCGAAAACAGGCGGTGTCAGGGCGGTCGTTGGTAATCGCGGTGAGCATACCTTCTTAGGGTTTAACTACGCAACACAACTTCGCAATTCGCCGGGTTCCACGATCAAGCCGTTGATGGTTTATACACCAGCACTTGAAAATGGTTATCATTATGATTCTGTCTTGAAGGACGAGAAACTTAGTTACGGTAAAAATAATTATACGCCGACCAATGCAACCGGCACCTATTTAGGTACTGTCCCGATGTATAAAGCGTTGGCCGATTCGATCAATGCGCCGGCTGTTTGGCTGCTTAATAAGATTGGTGTACAAAAAGGGGTCACTAGCTTAGATCGGTTTGGCATCCAACTAAAAGAAAGCGATCAGAATCTTGCTGCTGCACTTGGTGGCCTTAAAAATGGGGTTTCACCGCTGATGATGGCACGGGCCTATGCGGTGTTTGCGAATGGCGGTAAATTGCCAACGACTCACTTCATTCGCAAAATTGTCGATGCGTCAGGTCAAACGGTGGTCGACAACTCACATCCAACGATGCGTCAAATCATATCAAAAAAAGTGGCTCAGGAAATGACGAGCATGATGATCGGAACGTTTAACGAAGGGACCGGTCAAACTGCTAAACCAGCTGGCTACACAATCGCCGGGAAAACTGGCAGTACTGAGGTCCCAAGTAGTTGGGGCTACGGCACTAAGGATCAGTGGGTCATTGGTTATACGCCAGACATTGTAAATGCGACCTGGATTGGTTACCCGACAACCGACAGTCAGCATTTCCTTCAAGGCACCAGCACGTCTGGGGTAGCACCGTTATTTAAACTCGAAATGACGAACCTAATGCCGAATACGCCACAAACCGCGTTTGACACGAAAGATGCCGCACAAATGGCTAGCATCCAAACACCATCCAGTGGCGACAAAACATGGCAAGGAATTCAGGATAGTATCGAGAAAGGCATAGACAGTGCCAAGCAAACTGTGGGACAATGGTATGATAATATCAAGGGCTGGTTTAAATAGGCTCAAAAAGTGAGGTAAAGTATGGCAAATGTTTACGACACCGCTAATCAGATGGCGGCAGATATCAAGACAACACAGGAATTTCAGGATCTCAAGAAGGCGTTTGATCTCTTGAAGCTGGACACCGTTGCTTACGGTTTGTTCCAACAATTCCAACAAAAGCAATATGAGATGCAGCAAAAGTCAATGCAGGGACAAGATTTCACGGATGATGAAGTGAAGTCATTGCAAGAACTTGGCGACAAGATGCGCGACATCCAGCCGATCCAAAATTTGATGGCAAAAGAACAAGGCCTATCTCAGATGATGGACGAATTGAACAAAATTATTTCCCAACCAATTATTGATGTCTATCAAGGCAAGTAATGACTGGTGATTGAAGGATTTCCGTTGATTGCGGAGATCCTTTTTCTTTGGAAATTCATGCGCATAGAGAAGGCTGAGCGTGTCGCGACAATGTTTGAACTAAACTTGCTGGCAAAAGGCAATTCATAGGTGGTGCATTTTCTTTTGCAGTATCCAACCATTATTTTTAAAAAGGGTTAGGTGCCAGCTCTTACTCGAGCGCTGACTCGTCCTTGGATGTGCTTAACATTTGTATGACAATGAAGCATGGTTTCTCATACACTCAAGCACCAACCTTCCTTGTACTTTATCATTGATATCTGTATGATTTAAGTAGTGTGAAAATTCAAGGAAAAGGTGACGACCTTGGTAAAACGGCTTTTCGATTATCATAATGAAGAAGATGTTCGGCTTCCTGTGCTGATTAAATCAGCTGAAGTGCGTGTCGCAAAGAATGGCAAAAAATTTATTGCGATGATTTTTCAAGACAATTCAGGACATATTTCAGGTAAGTTCTGGGATGCTAGCGACAATGACATTGCTCAGTTTAAGGCTGGCGAAGTCGTCCAATTGTCGGGTAAGCGTGAATTATATCAAGGCAATCCGCAAATTAAGATTTTTTCATTGCGGTTGGCAACCCAAGAGGAAGGCAATGATCCTAAATCCTTTGTTGAGCGGGCGCCAGAAGCACCCAGTGATATGGAAGAGGAACTGAACAGTTACATCTTCGAAATCACCAATGCTAACTGGAATCGAATTGTCCGTAAACTGATCAATGATCACAAGAAGGCATTTTTCAGTTATCCGGCGGCCAAGTCAAATCACCATGCTTTTGCTGGTGGTCTCGCTTTTCATACGCTAAGCATCTTGCGACTTGCTAAAAGTGTCGTTCAACAGTATTCGAGCTTGAACAAAAGTTTGCTATATGCAGGCGCAATTTTACATGATCTCGGTAAGACCATTGAGTTAAGCGGGCCAATCTCAACTGATTACACGGTTGAAGGCAACTTGATTGGTCACATCGTTCTCATTGACGAGCAGATTGTCTTAGCAGCACAACAACTTAAAATTGATATCAACGCTGAAGATATGCTCTTACTACGTCATGTCGTGCTTGCACATCACGGATTGCTTGAATACGGCTCGCCGGTGCGGCCAGAGCTGCTTGAAGCGCAAGTGTTGCATGATTTAGACGAATTGGACGCATCAATCAATATGATGACAACCGCCTACCAACATGTTGATCCTGGTACCTTCACAGAACGACTTTTCGGTATGGACAATCGTCGCTTCTATCGACCTAAAAATGGTCAAACTTTTCCGGATCCGCACTAGGCGAATTCAGTCAGTTTAGTTGTAGTCATGTGGTTGTCAAAAGGCTGATAAAGATGGGATAGCGCCTATCTTTATCAGCCTTTTTTTGAGTCCTACAAACAATCACTTGCCATTCATTGCGTCATGTTTGCAACACAAATAAAAGCCTCGCAAAATTAATTGCGAGGCTTTCAAGTGCTAACACTGATTTAATTTTTAGTTTGAAGTACTGGTACTTGAGCTGGTGCTCAGATAGCTTGAAAGAACATCCTTCAAGTCGTTATCCTTAATGGAAACATTTTCCTTCTTAAGCACTTTGGTGATGATACCGTTCATCACCGTTTGGTCGCTCTGCCATGTTGTATAGAGCTGGTTTTCCAAATCTTTCTTGTGTTCCTTCATCGTGCCTTTTTTACCAACGGAGATAACGCGGATAACATGATAGCCATACTGCGTCTTAACCGGTGTTGTGGTGATATCGCCGGCCTTGGTTAACTTAAAGGCTGCTTTCTTGAAGGTTGAATCCAAGCTAGTATCGGTGTTGTCAAACGCCGTCAACTTACCGCCCTTATCTTTTGTTCCAGTATCGATTGAGTTCTTCTTGGCAAGGGCCTCAAAGTTCTTTTCGGTTGGGTCTTTTTGGTAGTCGGAAATGATTTGTTTAGCTTCATCTTCGGTCTTGACCAAGATATGTTGCACGGTGATCTTCGGTTGATACTTCTTCCACTGAGCAGCAATTTGTTTTTCTGTTGGCTTTTTGAGGGCCTTCAAGGCAACTTCTGAGTACAAGGTTGTCCGAATTTGATCCTTAAAACTTGATTCGGTATACCCATTTTGTTCAAGGGTTGTATCGAATGAAGAACCATATTGTTTCTTCAGTGTATTGAACTGACTGTTGACCTTCTTATCAGACACCTTATTCGGGTATTGTTGTTCCAATGCCTTCAAAACAATCATGTTACGCAATGTTGCTTGGCCAGTGGTGGTCTTCTTCATGGCGTCATAGTACTCGTCTTTGGTGACCTTGGCACCTTTCATGTTTGCAACCGTGCTGCTTGAACAACCAGCTAACGTCACTGCTACAAACAAACCAACAACGCCGAGAATCCATTTTTTCATGCAATCACACATCCTAATCTTAAAAGTTTCGGTTAACACTGCCGTCTACTATACCATAACTTACTGCCGCACGCGGATCTTCACATAAGTTTCACGAAACCGTCACGACTTAATTGATGGGCATCGCCAGCAATTTTCAATGTTTTGGTAAAGGTTCACGCTGATCGGCAGTCGGCATAGCATCAAGATTGCTGACAGCATCATTGATATTTTCAACATGCTTTTGGATCGCATCAACGCGCGGGGCCGTTTCAAATTCAAAAGTCTCGACCCGATCTGTGATATCTTTCATGGCAGGTTTCAAAGTATTGTTGAGTTCGTCAGATAAATGGGTGAGGGATTGACTGAACTGAGCAACACTCTCACGCACCTGACCAACCCCGTCTGATAAACCTTCAAAGTAGGCCGCGATCTCTTGTTGAAGTTGTGGACCGGTTTTTTTTGCAGTCAACAGCGCATAAACTGTTCCGGTCAGTGCTCCGAGTAAAAAGCCGTGTTTAAATTTCATGCTTGGGCCTCCAGCTGGGTACGAATTTTGTCAGCGACCGCTTCAAGTTTCTCTGTGTCATACTGTGCACTGTGATCGCCAAAGTGCATGCCAAAATCATCTTGATCGCTATAGCGAGGAATCAAATGGATATGTGAGTGAAAAACGCTTTGATAGGCGACCTTGCCGTTGTTATTCAAAATATTCATACCTTTAATTGCCGGGTCACTGGCCTTGATGGCGCGGGCAATTTTTGGCAGACGTTCAAAAACAGCTGCGGCAAGTTCAGTGTCATAAGCGAAAATATCTGGAATGTGAACTTTGGGGACTAATAAAGTATGTCCCGGTGTAACCTGCGTGATATCCAGAAAGGCTTTGACAACGTCATCTTCATATACGGTAACATTGGGGATTTCGTTACGGACAATTTTGCAAAAAATGCAATCATTCATGTTGCTGCCTCATTTCTGCTTGCGCTTTTTTAATAGAAACCTTGATTTCATGCTATCATATCACTAACTGAAATTATACAGATTGGGACTGGTAAGATGACTTTAACAATTGAAGGATTGACCGGTGGTTACGGCAATTTAACGGTCTTGAAAGATATCAACTTTACCGTACCGGCAGGCAAAATTGTCGGGTTAATTGGTTTGAATGGTGCGGGCAAGTCAACGACCATCAAACATATTATAGGATTGTTGACCCCACAAAGCGGGACGATTTCACTTGATGGCAAAACATTGCACGATGATCCCACTGGTTTTCGAGCTGACCTCGCGTATGTGCCTGAGACACCGGTGCTTTATCCGGAATTGACGTTGCGGGAACATCTTGAAATGACCATCATGGCTTACGATCTTGATGCGACGGTTGCATGGCAAGATGCCGATAATATGCTGAAAATGTTCCGACTCGACAATAAGTTGGACTGGTTTCCAGCAAAATTCTCAAAAGGGATGCAGCAAAAGGTCATGATTGTGGCGGCGTTTATGACGCATGCACAGCTTTTTATCATCGACGAACCTTTTACTGGACTTGATCCACTGGCCGTCCATGATCTGTTGGACTTGGTGACAGCAAAAAAGGAGCAAGGAGCGTCTATTTTGATGTCAACCCATATTTTGGCAACCGCTCAACAATATGCTGACGAATTCGTTTTGATCAAAGCAGGTAAAGTCAGAGCAACTGGTGATTTACCTTCTTTGAAGCAGCAATTTGATCTTCAGGATGGCAGCTTGGATGACATCTATATGAAAATGACGGAGGAACAGTAATGGTCGCGTTATGGCGAACTCGACTTCGACAACATGTTCAAGAACAGCAAAAATATTTGCGATTGGTGTTCAATGACCATTTTGTACTGGTCTTGCTAATACTTTTTGGCGGTGCCTTATATGCCTACAGTCTGTTAGTGAAAACATTGCAGCCATCTTGGTGGTTAGCTTTGTGTCTGGCTGTCATTTTTACGGCTTTAATCGCGCTTGGCCAGTTAGCCACGTTGGCGCAGGCGCCCGATCAAGTCTTCTTACTGCCAAAAGCAGAGGCCTTCAGTGACTATTTGTTGAAGGCACGGCGATACAGCATGATTTTACCGGCAACTTTATTAGGTTTTGCGGCTTTGGCGATGTGGCCATTATTTGCACAATTGGGTCAAGATCCAATCAGTGCGACGGTGACGCTGCTACTAGCTGTGTGGTTATTCAAAGATCTCGACTTGTGGCTGCAATTGCTTCAGCGCTATCATCTGCCGATCAATTGGCGACATCCACGACTTGTACTGCTTGTCATCACATTCGCAGCTCTTTTTTTAGGTTTTTACTTGCATCCGGCTGTGGCCTTGTTAGTGGCGCTGACGCTGAATTTGGTCTTCAGATGGCTGCGAAGTTCCTTGTTGGCAGAGGGGTTATTGAATTTCGAAGCTTTAATTGACCTCGAAGCAGATCGCATGGGTCGACTGTATCGATTTTATAATCTATTCACGGATGTGCCAGGTTTGGCAAATAGCGTCCATCGTCGCCGGTACCTCGATCCACTTTTGAAGGTGGTTAAGCCAAGCAAGACAGAGACGTGGGCATACTTGTATCTGCGCGGCTTTTTGCGTGGCGGTGAGTATCTTGGGTTGTACTTGCGGCTACTGGTGATCGGCGCGATTATCGTGGCGGTTTTGTCTCAGTGGTGGCTGTTGCTTGGTTTTGCGATTCTATTCTTGTATATGGTTGGCTTTCAGCTGTTGCCATTCTTCTTCCAATATGATGAAATTGTCTTCACGCACTTGTATCCAGTAGCACCAAATCAAAAACTGGCGGCCTTTGAACGGCTTTTGATGACGTTGTTGCTGCTTGAAGTGGTTGTTTTCACACTGGTTGCGTTGATCCGACTGCAGTGGCTCGCCGGGTTGACGATATTTGTTGGCGGGACTGCATTTGTTTGGGGCTTCACGCGATGGTATGCACGTGTTCGGTTGAAGGTACATGATGCGATGCGTTGAATGACAGACGCGCCTGTTCGCACTCTGCCTAAACGTGTTCACAGGCGCAGAAACCTACACATAAGGACCTCAAGCACAATGGCCAAAGTGGCGGCCATCGCACTTGTGGCCGCTTATGTTCCGGTTTCTAAGCGGGCCAGTTTGCGCTCTGCTCTTGACGTGAATTTCGCAAGTTAGTAATATTGAGCGTGGACGCACGAGCGCCTGGGAGTGTCTTTTTGATGTTGTGAATCATTCCTGCGGCCAGAAGTAAGGAGTAGTGCCTATGGAGTTTGAATTAGATTCCGGGTGGTCCCTGCAGCCTGCAGGTGGATCCACCGGAAGTGCGTTTCTTGGGGTTTATGCCAATCAAAAATATTTCCTTAAGCGCAATGCCTCGCCGTTTCTTGCGGCACTATCAGTTGAACACATTACCCCGCGGCTGTTGTGGACGCGGCGGGTGAGTACGGGAGACGTGCTAACCGCTCAAGAGTGGCTGGACGGTGAAACGTTAACGCGGCAACAAATGATGTTGCCAGTCGTGGCCAAAATGTTGGCACAGGTGCACCACTCAAGTCTGTTAAAACGGTTATTACGTCAAGTAGGCGGTCAAGTCCTTGATCCTGAGCAATTACGAATCGCACTACTTCAGGATTTCCCAGTCGATGTGGCTGCGCAGCCTAAGATCAAAACGGCTCTGCACGATTTAAAGCAGTGGTTACCGCACACGGATGTGCAAACGGTTTGTCATGGCGATTTGAACCACAAGAATTGGTTACAGGCAGGCGGTCGGTTGTATTTAGTAGACTGGGAGCAGGTGGCGCTGGGCGATCCGGCTTATGATCTCGCGGATGTACTTGCCCACTATGGCAGTCCAGCCACAAGTCACCAGTTTTTGGATGCTTACGGCGCACGACTTGATGAGGATTTGAAACGTCGACTGTACTGGTACGGTGATCTGCATTTGCTTCATGATATTAAGGTAGCAGCCACGCATCAACGATTCGAAGAAGTTGCGCAAGTTTTGCATCAATTCGAATGTTTACAAGCGAGTCGGTAAGCTGTGCTGCAAACAAGCAAGGTCATTCATCAAAAAAGGCCTGAGGCAAAAAGTGATTTTGTCCCAGGCCTTTTGAGCGGTCACGGTGTACTTTGACCTAGCCAATGTTCAAGTTAAGGAGAAATTTTATGCGATTACGTAACAAACAGTGGGCGAAACCGCTAATCTTGGCTCATCCTGAAATGATTCTGGTTCGCCCAGAAAAGATGCAAGGTCATTGGCAATCGCGATTTGACCAATCACGGCCATTGTATCTTGAGGTCGGCTCTGGGAAAGGTCAATTTATTGTCGAAATGGCCAAGACCCATCCAGATCGAAACTTTATTGCTTTAGAGTTACAGGAAGCCGCTGTAGCAATGATTCTGAAAAAACAGGTTGCCTTAAAATTGCCAAACTTGCAGCTTGTGCTGGGCGATGGTGCGGACTTAACCGATTATTTTAGTGAAGGTGAGATTGATGGCTTGTTTTTAAACTTTTCCGATCCGTGGCCAAAAACCCGTCACGAAAAAAGGCGGCTCACTTATCGTGACTTTTTGCGACAGTATCAAGCCATTATGAAGCCAGATGCTTTGCTGCAGTTTAAAACGGATAATCAAGGGTTGTTTGAATATTCCTTGGTCAGCATGAATCATTTTGGGATGACGTTCGATTTGGTTTCCTTGAACCTACATCACGACAAACGCGTTACGGATAACGTGCCTACTGAATACGAAGAGAAGTTCAGCGCTGATGGCGGTCGAATCTACGAACTTGTCGCGCATTTTAAGCATTAATCGGTTCGTGAAGTTGTTTTAATTGTCTTAAGGTACCATCGGGTTCAACAGCAAAGGCAAACTGATTGAGGCGGTCGCCTTCACGCACGGTCAACCCGCCAGTATACACGCGATAGCGATCACGGCCAGTCCCGCATTCGGTTGGCTGCATGTTGATCCAGCTATTTTCGATGGTTCCGCGATTTGTAAAGTTGGCCTTGACGATGGACAAAATGCGATTAGGAATGGTTCGATAATACAGGCGCCGATAAACAATCGAGGCCATGCCGGCCGTCACCGCAGCAGCGGCTATCCAGACACGCCAATTCGACTTCTTTTTGAAAATTGCCAAATTTGTGACCCCCTTTAGTGATGAAGACGGACCTGTCCAACCTATTCCGGACGTTCTTTTAAAACTGATATAAAGGCGAGACATTGCTGACGTCTTCTGCTAATCTCTAACTGATCTGACGATGTGTGACTTGGCTTTTGTTGACCTGTTCAAGCTTTATCACCTTGAGTATAATGTAACACAGCACGAGCATCATTGATCTTAAGACGATTTCCTGTTATAGTTACTTATAAATAGTAAGCGAAAGGATGTTGGCTATGAAAGAATTAGGCTCTAATGCAGCAATTTTAAATGAGGTCAAGCAACCAGGTAAAAAAATGTTGTTCTTTTCTGCAGATTGGTGCTCGGATTGCCGTTTTATCAAACCAGCTATGCCTGAAATTGAGAAGGACTTTTCAGACTATGAATTCATCGCGGTTGATCGCGATAAGAATTTAGAAGTTGCTCAAGATATGGGTGTGTTTGGCATTCCGAGCTTTATTGCCTTTAACGATGGTAAGGAAACCGGTCGTTTTGTGAATAAAGATCGTAAGACGAAACAACAAGTCGAAGATTTCATTAACGGCTTGCATTAATTTTTGGAGGTTTATATGCTCATTACCAGTTATAATCAACCAGCGTTTGGCGACACCTTGCTTGCCATCACAGGTCAGGATACGGCAACACAAACAATTCAGCGACGTGGTGACATTGTTGCGATTCTCAATGATAAAGGCAACGTGATTGGCTACAACTTTTTCAACGTGACACAGTGGCTGGGTCAGTTAACTGGCCAAGGTCGCCTTGTGTTGACCGCAACACAAATTGCCGAGCTTAATCAGGCTATTCAGACGGCAGGGCTGCCGGGTAAACTAGCGGTTGATGAAACCCCTAAGTTTGTGATTGGCAAAATTGTTGATTTTAAGGATCATCCTGATGCTGATCATCTTCATGTGACGCAAGTTGATATTGGTAATGAACAGGTTCAAATCGTTTGCGGTGCACCGAATGCAGCACTCGGCCAAACGGTTGTTGTTGCTTTGCCAGGTGCCATGATGCCAGATGGCAAAATTATCTGGCCGGGCTCGTTGCGCGGTGTTGACTCTTACGGCATGATCAGCAGTGCCCGTGAGTTAGGCATTCCTGGCGCGCCACAACGTCGCGGTATCTTGGTGATGCCTGATAGTTTACCTGCAGGCACACCATTTGATGCTAAAAAAGCCGAGGCCGTTGTTGCTGTTCAAGCATCATAATTTGTGCCCATCTGAACAGCCGGTTGTAATTGTTTTGATCGCGAATAACGAAAAAATTTGACGTAAGCCTCGTGCTTACGTCTTTTCTTTTGCCTCCAATTGCAAAATCACTGGTCTTAACATGAATCTTTTTCCAATTGCTGGTGATATTTTTAGGGATCAAGGATTATTGGTTGCGGTGCTTATGCTAAAATAGAGGCACTGCTAGAAACATGAATAGAAGGGGATTCAATCATGGCGCATTATGATGGCCCGGCATTTCTACATCAAAATAAAGTGCCGGAACCCCAATCTGAGTTGAATACTTCGGACTGGACACAGGCGCAACACGAGGAACAATATCAGTTGCCACCGCAATTGGCGCACAAACCAAAGCCTGATGTGGATCCGCGCAAGGTCGCGGAGGCTCAGGCCGATTTGCGTGCCTTTGATTATCCGCAACGACCGCGGGGCCGCGATGAGTTATCGCGCCTATCAACGCCAAACAGCACAGCTCATCGGCGTCCTATTGATCGTACCGATTACGCACAAATTGCTGAGATTTTGCGACCAGATTCGCAAACGGTTTATCTTTTTGCGGGCCATGGCATCGAAAATAAGATGGCCGTCAATCATGATATTTCGCTGACACCGTCTGATACGAATACAGCCAAATCGACGACGTCATTTATAGAAAAACAAGATGAAAATGAGGCTAACAGACGAGCGAACGCTTCTAAAGCACCGCAGGAAGATACCTTATTAGCAGAAAAATCGGATGAAGCCGGGACGCAGAACCAAAAGCCGCTTGATGAGACTTTGCCAGAAGCAACCGCACCGTCAGTTGCCGCCAAACCGGTAACACCAACCGACACGCACCAATTATCGTCTTCGACACCGGCAACATCTGCTGTTGAACCACAGGCTAAGTCAGCGGAGACCGAAAAAAAGACATTACTGACCGCTGTGACCGCTGATGAGGCAGAGGAGGCTCCAGCATCGGTTAACAAGCCGTTTGTTGATTCGTCCTCACAGTCTGTCATCAATAAGCCACATGCGCCTAACAGTCGCAAGGCAGCGAGAATTGAGGCGTTGCGGCGCAAACATGCGGCCAAAAAGTTACGGCGTGAATTAGCTGCCCAGAAGGCAAAGGCAAAGCAAGCTCAGGCAGAGGTGCAAACATCACCAAAAACATCAAGGCCACCTTCAACGACGGCTGAAACACCATTAGCCAATGATGCCGACCATTCAACGTCAGCACTAACGCAATCACCGTCAACTGGTATTTTACCTTCATCAATGGCTGCGGCTGAGGACACAGGTTCCGCACCTACAGGGCCAACACCGGGCGTTAGCACACTGCCACCGCTCAAGCTACTTGCTTCGCCGGTCAAAGTTGATCAGGCTGCCCAAGAAGATTGGGTTGTGGCACAAAGCGATCGGTTGGATAAAACGTTGCAAGCCTTTAACGTGGATGCACACGTGGTCGCTCACACTGTTGGCCCGACTGTCACCCAATTTCAAGTCCGCCTGGCCAGTGGTGTTAAAGTCAATAAAATCACGAACCTCAATGATGACTTGAAATTGGCGTTAGCAGCAAAAGACATTCGGATTGAGGCACCGATTCCTGGCAAAAATACGGTTGGCATTGAAATACCAAATCTGAAACCGCGACCAGTGATGCTACGCGAAGTCCTAGATACCCCGGCTTTTCAGCAGGCTAAATCGCCATTGACGATTGCTTTAGGTGTGGATTTTTTTGGCCAGCCTGTGGTCACCAATTTGGCTAGGATGCCACATGGCTTGATCGCCGGAGCAACTGGTTCGGGGAAGTCTGTCTTCATCAACAGTCTGTTAGTATCCTTGCTCTATAAGGCTACACCGGAACAAGTGAGGTTATTATTGATTGATCCAAAAGCAGTGGAGCTTGCCGGTTATAATGGCTTGCCACATCTGGTATCGCCAGTTATTTCCGATCCCAAAGCTGCCAGTGCCGCTTTGAAGTGGGTCGTGTCAACAATGAATGATCGCTATAAGAAGTTGGCGGCGGCTGGTGTCCGTAATTTGGAACAGTTTAATGCAAAGGCCGAGCGTTTTCACGAATACGCACAAGTCCTGCCATACTTAGTGATTATTATTGACGAGTTGGCCGATCTGATGCTAGCTGCGGGCAGTGAGATTCAAGATGACATTGCGCGAATCACGGCGAAGGCCCGGGCGGCTGGGATTCATTTGTTGGTCGCCACTCAACGGCCAAGTGTGGATGTGATTACTGGTACCATCAAGAATAATATTCCGACGCGCATCGCCTTCATGACCGCCAGCCAAATTGATTCACGAACGATTATTGACACGGCAGGCGCAGAACGGCTGCTTGGTCGTGGTGATATGCTGTATCTGGGCAATGGCGCTAGTCAGCCGATCCGCCTGCAAGGAACCTTCGTGGATCGCGAAATTGATGCGATTGTTGATTATGTCAAGGCTCGGCGCGGACCACGTTATCTTTTTGATCCGGCTGGCTTGGTCAAATCGGCTGAAGCCAGCGTGTCACATGAAGACGAGTTGATGCCTGAAGTTCTAGACTATCTATCTGGTGAACGGCATATCTCGACTTCAAAGCTTCAACGGGTTTTTTCTATCGGTTACAACCGCGCGGCTAATTTGATTGATGCGCTTGAAGCGAAGCATCTCGTTTCGCCAGCTAAAGGCGCAAAGCCGCGGGAAGTTTATTACAGTCAAGCAAAGAAAGAGGAACAAACGTCATGACAGAGGCAACCTATTATTTTATTGGTATCAAAGGATCAGGTATGAGCGCATTGGCATTGGTGCTCCATGATTTAGGGCATCAGGTTTTGGGCAGTGATATTACCCAATATACGTTTACCCAAAAAGGACTTGCTGCTGCCGGCATTAAGATGCTGCCGTTTGATCCGGCTAACCTGAAACCGGGTTACACTGTCATTGCTGGCAATAGTTTTACGGACGATCATCCTGAAATCAAACGGGCCAAGGAATTGGGACTCACGATTTATCGTTATCACGAATTTTTGGGCAAGCTGATTGAAGGTTATACCAGTATTGGGGTTGCTGGTGCGCACGGAAAGACCAGTACAACCGGTTTGCTGGCCCATACCTTAAGCGGCGTTGCTAAAACCAGCTATTTGATCGGTGATGGCACAGGCAAGGGCATTCCCGACTCCAAATTCTTTGTATTTGAAGCTGATGAATATCGCCGGCATTTTCTGGCCTATCATCCTGACTACATGATTATGACCAATATCGATTTTGATCACCCTGATTACTACACTGGTTTTGAAGATGTATACGATGCTTTCGAAACTGAGGCCAATCAAGTTAAAAAAGCAATTGTAGCTTGGGGGGATGATCCTTGGCTGCGGAAGCTAAAGGCAAAGGTGCCGGTTTATTATTATGGGATTAGTGACCGTGATGATTTTCAGGCTCGCAACGTTGATCGCGATACGAAAGGCAGCAGCTTTGATGCTTACTTCCACGATCAACTGATCGGTCATTTCTTTGTGCCGCTGTTTGGTGAACACAGCGTCCTAAATGCACTGGCTGTGGTCGCGGTCGCTCACATGGAAAAGCTGGATGCAAAGTTGATTGCCCGTGAGCTCGGCAACTTCAGTGGCGTTAAGCGTCGGTTTGCCGAAAAGGATCTCAAGGACATGATCATCGTCGACGACTATGCTCATCATCCGAATGAAATCAAAGCAACCTTAGATGCTGCTCGTCAAAAGTATCCTGACAAGGCGATTATTGCTGTCTTTCAGCCGCATACCTTCAGCCGCACGCAGGCCTACGAACCACAATATGTTCAGGTCCTAAGCCAAGCTGATCAAACATTCTTAACCCCGATTTTCAGTTCTGCTCGTGAGAAAACTGGTAAAATCCGATCCGAAGATATCACCGCGCAGATCAAAGGCGCTGCAGTGATTCATCAGGAAGACATGAAGCCTTTGCTGCAGTATCATAATGCAGTGGTTGTCTTTATGGGGGCCGGTGATATTCAAAAGTATGAAAAAGCTTACGAAACCTTATTGGCTGAAGAATAGACCGTGTGATCATGATTTGTTGGACATCGAAAACTGTGTCTAAAATGATCGAAAACTGCTCATAATAAAGATCGGTCTTTCGCCTGACTGACAAATATCATCATTCCGGTTATAATGGTCTTCAGATACTCGAAAGAGTTACTTGAAAGGAATGAACGCTATGCAAGAACGCCGTGTTGTAAACGAGGCCGGCTTGACACAGTTCTTCTCCCGCATCTATACCTTGATGGGGAGCGGGCTGGTCGTGACGGCGCTCGTCAGTTATTTGTTAGGATTTCCATTCAGAGCTGAGTACACCAGTTTTGTGAGTGGGCATCCGATTGTTTTTTGGATCATGGCTTTTATGCCGATCATTTTGTCATTTTTTGTGACAGGGCGTCGCGCACAGGCAAGTCCGGGGTATGCAACAGTGATGTTTTACCTCATGTCCGCTAGTTTTGGCTTCACGTTCGCTTCAGTTGCCATGGTTGCGGACGGTACTAACCTTGCCGTTGCTTTAGCTACGACAGCGGTTGTCTTTCTGGTCATGTCGATGGTTGGCCATTTTGGCAAGCGTGACTTGAGCAAAGCCGGCAGTATCGCGATGGTTGCCTTGTTTGGGATCATCATCATGTCATTTGTGAATATGTTCCTTGGCTCAAATGGGATGCAACTGCTGATTTCATACGGCGTCCTGATTATCTTCATTGTATTAACGGCGTGGGATACGCAGCGGCTGAAGAACCTGTATCTCACCACTGGCAATGATGGACAAGCTGCCGTTTCGGAAGGCTCGCTAGCGGTTCTCGGTGCGTTAATGCTCTATCTCGACTTCTTGAACCTGTTCACCGCAATCCTACAGATTCTCGGTGTTGGGAATAACAATAATTAACTAAAAATGTTCAAGAGAACTGGTATTTGCCAGTTCTCTTTTTGTTTTCTGCCAGTTTTCCCCTGACCAGCAAGTCACCGGTTAGCAGAATTTGGTACAATGACTATGACAACTAACTCAGGTCGCGGTGACAGTAGCGGCCGTAGAAAAGGAAGCCCACTTATGGCGAGCAAAACAAAATTATTATTAGTCGATGGTAACTCAGTCGCATTTCGTGCATTTTTTGCTTTATATAATCAATTAGACCGTTTTACGAACCAAGATGGCTTGCACACCAACGCCATTTATGCGTTTAACAACATGCTCGAGATTGTTTTAAAGGCAGTCCAACCAGATGCCGCTTTAGTAGCATTTGATGCAGGCAAGACGACTTTTCGCACAGCCAAATATGCTGATTACAAAAGTGGTCGCGCCAAGACACCGAGCGAATTGCTGGAACAATTGCCTTATATCAAGGAATTGTTGGATGACATGGGCATCGCGCATTATGAATTAAAGGATTACGAAGCCGATGACATTATCGGCACAATGGCTAAGCGTGCGGATGAGGCCGGCTGGGAAACGACGATTGTCACTGGTGATCGCGATTTGACGCAGCTGACGACCGATCGGACCACAGTTCAAGTGACAGTGAAGGGTGTCAATGAGCTTGAAGCCTACACCCCAGCACATGTCAAAGAAAAGCTTGGCATCACACCGGCTCAAATTATTGATCTCAAAGGTTTGATGGGTGATACCTCGGACAACTATCCTGGGGTGACCAAGGTCGGTGAAAAAACAGCTCTGAAATTGCTCAATCAATACGGAAGCATGGAAAACCTCTATGCTAATGTGGATGACATGAAAAAGAGCAAGCTTAAAGAGAATTTGATCAACGATAAAGATAACGCTTTCTTAAGCAAACAGTTGGCAACGATCGATCGCGATGCACCGCTTACTGTGGACTTAGCGGATGTGACATATGCTGGACCGGATTTAGACAAACTCCGGGACTTCTATACAAAAATGAATATGAATTCGTTGCTCAAAAAAATCGGTGGCAGTGTCGCTAAACCTGTTCAGGCGGTTCATTTTTCCGTACTGGATGAGCAATCGATTCTTGCACTCACCAAGCTGACCGAACCTCTGACTTTTGAGATTGAAATGCTCGAGGATAATTATCACGTGGCCGAACAAATCGGTTTCTTTATTGGCACTAAGGAAGAAACTTACGTGAGTACCGATGTCACCTTGCTGACGCTGCCAGCGGTTAAACGGTGGCTGGAAGATGCCAAACGCGATCTGACAGTTTTTGATGGCAAACGAAACATCGTTGCCGCTAATCGACTCGGCGTTAAATTACCGGATATCGCTTTTGACGTGTTATTGGCGTCCTATTTGATTAATCCTGACGAAAACAGCAATGATTTGGGTAAAATCGCTGAAGATCACGATTATCATGACTTGCCGCGTGATGAGGATATTTATGGCAAAGGCGCCAAACGGCAAGTGCCAGAAGACGATAAGCTGTTTGGCCAGTTTGCTCGCAAGTCTGATGCTTTGTTCGCATTGCGGCCTGATTTGACCGGTGATTTGGAAAAACAGGAACAAACGGACTTATTCACTGATATGGAAATGCCGCTTTCTCGGGTTTTGGCAGAAATGGAAATTCAAGGGATTACCTTAAATGCTAAAACACTGAAGGCTATGGGCACTGAATTCTCACAAAGCATCAAGATTTTGGAAGAAAAAATCTATGCAGAAGCTGGCGTGAAGTTCAATTTGAACTCACCAAAGCAGCTCGGCGAAATTCTTTTTGAAAAATTGAATCTGCCTGTGATCAAGAAAACGAAGACCGGTTACTCGACAAGCGTTGACGTGTTGAACGAATTGAAATCGGCAAGTCCGATTGTGCAGGACATTTTGGATTATCGCGGCTGGGCAAAATTGAATTCGACTTATGTTGTCGGCTTGTTGAAGGCGCAATTGCCTGATCATAAGATTCATACCCGCTATTTGCAGACTTTGACGCAAACTGGCCGATTGAGCTCAGTTGATCCTAACATGCAGAATATTCCTGCTCGTGATGAAGGTAAGATTATTCGCAAGGCCTTTGTACCGTCACATGAAGGTTGGCAAATTTTTAGTTCTGACTATTCCCAAATTGAGTTGCGGGTGTTGTCGCATATTTCCGGGGATGAGAATATGCAGGAGGCGTTTAAACATGGCGTCGACATTCACGCCAACACTGCGATGAAGATTTTTGGCCTGAGTTCGCCAGATCAAGTCACACCTGATATGCGGCGGCAAGCCAAGGCAACTAACTTCGGTATTGTGTATGGCATTAGTGACTATGGTCTATCCCAAAACATTGGCATTTCCCGTAAACAGGCAAAAGCGTTCATTGATGGTTATTTTGATCAATATCCTAAGGTTCATGATTATATGGATGCGATGGTCAAGAAGGCGCGTGAAGACGGCTATGTCGAAACCCTGTTCCATCGGCGGCGCTATCTGCCACAAATTCACTCACGCAACTTCAATCTGCGTAAGTTTGCCGAGCGGACCGCTATGAATACGCCGATTCAGGGTAGCGCTGCGGATATTATCAAGGTAGCCATGATTCGCATGCAAAAGGCCTTGGATGAGGCCGGTTTGCAAGCTAAAATGCTTCTACAGGTTCACGATGAACTCATCTTCGAGGCACCTGAAGAAGAAATTGTCCAGCTTAGCGAGCTCGTGCCCAAAGTCATGGACTCAGCAGTTCACCTTGATGTGCCATTAAAGGTTGAAAGTCATTATGGACCAACTTGGTTCGACGCTAAATAAGGAGATTTCAATGCCTGAATTACCTGAAGTGGAAACAGTTCGCCGCTCGCTTCTGCCGTTAGTCAAAAATAAAGTCATTACTGCCATCAACACTAACTGGGAGAAAATCCTGATCAATGGGTTGGCGACTTTTCAAAAGGAAATTGTCGGCAGTGAGATCACGACCATTGATCGGCGCGGCAAGTATCTTTTGATGCGCCTCAGCAATGGTGAAACGATCATCAGCCATCTGCGTATGGAAGGGCGTTACTATGTTGTCAAAGATGCAAACACACCTTTTGATAAGCATGATCACGTCACGTTCACATTTCAGGATGGTAGTCAGTTGCGGTATCGGGATCTGCGAAAGTTTGGGCGGATGCGGCTGATCAAAACCGGGCAGGAGGATCAGGTCACAGCACTTGCTAAACTTGGGCCGGAACCAACGCCAAGCACGTTTGACGAGACTGAGTTTGCCCGGCGCCTGAAACGCCATCATAAACCGATCAAGTCGGTTTTGCTCGATCAAACCGTGGTAGCGGGCGTGGGTAATATTTATGCTGACGAGGTATTGTGGTTAAGCCAACTGAATCCGCTGCAGCCAGCTGATACCTTGAAATCTAAAGAAATCAAAACACTGCATGACGCGATTATCCAAGAATTAAACGCAGCCATTGCGGCAGGCGGCACCAGCGCGCATACGTATGTTGATGCAGAAGGCAATCGCGGTTCTTTTCAAAATGCCTTGCACGTCTATGATCGGGAAGGTACCCCGTGCGATCGCTGCGGCACGACGATTGTCAAAATTAAGGTTGGTCAGCGCGGAACCCATTACTGCCCACACTGTCAGCCATTACATCAAAGGAGGCGGCCAGCGTGACTTATCTCTTGGGGTTAACCGGTGGCATTGCATCGGGGAAATCGACGGTAAGCCGCACTTTCAAAGCCGCTGGGTTTCCGGTGGTGGATGCTGATGTCATTGCCCGCCAGATCGTCGAGCCTGGGCAGCCTGTTCTTGCGCGCATTGCTCAAGCTTTCGGTCCTGAAGTGCTGCGCGCGGATGGCAGCCTAGATCGCGCCAAGCTGGCCGAGATTGTTTTTTCCCAGCCAGGCAGAATGGCAGCCTTGAATCAGATCAATCGGCCTTATTTGCGCGAGGCCATCAGTCAGGCACTTGCACAGGCAAAAGCCGGTGGGGCCGCCATCGTTGTCGGCGACATTCCTTTGTTGTATGAGGCCGATTATGCCGATGACTTTGACGGTGTTGCGGTTGTGAGCGTTGATCCCAATATCCAACTATCGCGTTTAATGGCACGAGACGGACTCTCAGAGGCTGATGCGGAGGCTCGAATTCAATCGCAAATGCCGTTAGCGCAAAAGGCAGCATTGGCAGATTTTGTGATTGATAATAATGGGACTCAAGAGGCAACCATTGCCCAAGCCAATGCCTTGATCCACCGGCTGCAACGGCTATCATAAGCGGCTTACGCGTGCTATAATAAGCTATCAAACTTTGATTAAGAGGGTGGAGTCGTGCAATGTCCCCATTGCCATCATAATAGTTCGCGAGTTGTCGATTCCCGACCAACAGACGGTGGCCGTGCGATTCGCCGCCGTCGCGAATGCGAAAATTGCGGGTTTCGGTTTACAACCTTTGAACGGGTTGAACAAACCCCGCTGTTAGTGATCAAAAAGAATGGTACACGTGAAGAATTTAATCGTGAGAAGATCCTAAAAGGACTTATTCGGGCCGCTGAAAAACGGCCTGTTACCATGGAACAAATGCAAAGTATTGTCGATTCGGTCGAAAATCAGTTGCGTGCGATTGGTGAAAACGAAGTCTCCAGTCAGGCGATCGGTGAGTTTGTCATGTCTAAACTAGCCGATGTCGATGACGTTGCCTATATCCGTTTTGCCAGCGTTTATCGACAGTTTAAAGATATGTCCGTCTTCATGCAGGAACTGCAGGACATGATGAAGAAAGAAAAGACCAAGAAGTAAAGATCATCGCAGCTGAAAATGGTAAACCGGACCTGAGGCAAATGTCTCAGGTCCGTTGTCTGAAAAGAGGTGAAAGTGCATGCAACGTCCTGATACATTTAGTCCACAGGCAGGGTTTGTGTTAACAAAAGCCGGTCATTTGAGTGATTTTGACGAAAAAGTGGCAATTTCACTCTATCAGCCGCTCATCGGGCCGATTGCGATGGCATTGTATCTGAGCCTGTGGCAGGAAGTTAAAGATCGCGCACTAGTGACTGATCGACGTCTGCAATTATGGCTGCTGGATTTATTAGATATTGATATTGATCAATTATTCAATGCGCGTGTCAAACTGGAGGCGGTCGGGTTACTGCGCACTTATACGCAAGTCGACTCATTAGGGCGGTACTACGCTTATGAGTTGTATGCACCGGTGGCACCTGATGCCTTTTTCAAGGACGATCTTCTCGGGTTGCTCCTATACGACAAAGTCGGGGAAAAAAGATACGATGAGCTGGTTGGCCAATTTAGCCTCAAACCAGTGCGCAGACCTGAATGGCAGGAGATTACAGCCAGTTTTCTCGATGTGTTTCGGTTTGATCATGATTTGAGCAAGGAACCACCAGCAGTGGTGGCAGCTAAATCAGATATGACGCAAAAAGAAGCTACGCGGCCACGGCTTGGCACAGGCGGCGGCTATGATTGGGCATTAGTCAAAGCGATGCTGGCGAATAGTAATATTCAAGCGGGGCAACTCGCCACGCATCAGGAAGCGTTGTATCAAATCGCCGGTTTTTACGGGATTCAACCGCCGGATTTTGCTCGCTTGATTAGTCGCGCCACAGATGTCATGACTGGCAAAATTAATTTGAGTCAATTGCGGCGCTTAGCTGAACAAGGCTACACCCGAGCACAACCACATGCGCAGCCGACGACCACGACGGCGCCGCCAAAAGTGGCATCAGCCGACGAAGCTTTGTTGCAAAAAGCCAAAAGTATGCCGCCGCGCCAATTCTTAACCGCGGCCAAGCAGGCAAAAAATGTCCGAATGTACCCGGCTAACAACGAGTTACGTGCCGTTCAGCAGCTGAGTGAGCGGAATGTGTTCGATGCGCCGACGATCAATATTTTGATTGATTATATTTTACGAACCAATGACAGTATCAATCAGGCATTGCTTGATGCAATTGCTAATAGTTGGCTGAAAGCTAATGTGACCAGTCCAGAGGCTGCTTTGAAACAGATAAGTGACTTTGAAAAGCAGAAGGCCAGTGGCCAAAAACGGCGTCAAGGCAGCGCCAAAGGTCCGCGGCAGGAGAAGTTGCCAGATTGGGCACAAGAAGGTTACCAGCCTGAAAAGAAAAAGGTGAGCGATGCTGACCGCGAGAAACTAGCAGCCCAATTGGCGAAACTGCGTGAACTCGGTGATAAAGGAGGCGCGAACTGATGGAAGATATGCGGAAACGAATTGCCATGTTGATGGATTCTCGACAGTGGCGGGATCGTTATTTCAAGATGGTCAAAGAAGCCTTGCAGGACCCTGAAGTTCAGGCTTTTCTAAAACAACATACCGGCGAACTCGCCGATGATGCGATTGATCGCGGAACCGCGAAGATCTACGAATTTGTCAGCGAACGAAACAAAATTGCTCGCGGCGAATTACCATTGGCACCGGGGTATAAGCCGACCCTGGTGGCAGCTAACGGTTTGATTGACGTCGCGTATGAACCAACAGATGCCAAAATTGCGGCCGATGAGGAGGCTAAACAGGCTTCCTTAGTCACCTCGGTTAACATGCCCAAGGACATTCGTGGGGCAAGCTTAACCAATTACGATCCGACTGATGAGCGGATGGATGCTTTGTTGGCGGCTAATCAATTCGTTCTCGCCGTTGTTGCCGATCCTAAGGCTTTTCATCAAGGACTATATTTGAGTGGGCCATTTGGAGTCGGCAAAACATATTTGCTTGGCGCCATCGCCAATGATCTTGCCGAAAAAGGCGGGATTGCCAGTACCTTGATTCATGTCCCAACATTTGTGGTTGAAATGAAAAATGCCATCGGGAACAACACCGTCTTGCCGAAGATTGATCGCATCAAACGCGCGCAAGTTCTGATTCTTGATGATATCGGTGCTGAAAGCATTAGCCCATGGGTTCGCGACGATGTTCTTGGCATCATTTTGCAGTATCGCATGCAGGAAAAAATGCCGACCTTGTTTAGCTCGAATAAAAGCATGGAAGATTTAACTGCCTCACTTGCCGGCACAGATCGCGGAAATTCAGAGATGCTCAAAGCCAAGCGCATCATGGAACGGATTCATTTTTTAGCTAAAGAAGTGCAGGTCGGCGGTGAAAATCGGCGCAATCCATTGGCAGATTGACGCTCAAAGTATCGCTATTCAGTTGTAAACCGTTGGCGGATGATGTTATTTCCAGAATTACTTGTAGCCGTGCGGACGGAGCTAGTTCACGCTGTGGCTGAAACGCGCTCTCTGGTGCAGAAACCTGCACATAAGGACCTCAAGCCTAAAATGACCAAGGCCCGGCCATTTAGGCTTGAGGCCACTTATGTTCCGGTTTCTAAACGCGCCAGAGAGCGCTCTTTTTCAGAAAACCTCTTGCACCTGACTGCGCAATGTGTTTCAATGAAGCTATCGAAGACGGAAGCAACAAAGGATCATTCAATAGAGAGCGAGACCATGGCTGAAAGTCTTGCAAGATCTGATCCGAACCACTTCTCGAGATTGCCGCAAGGCCCTGTTACGCAGGTTACGCGTCAATTAAGTGGCCAACAGCCGGTGCTGTTGGCAAACTGGGTGGAACCGCGATCACTGATCGTCCCTGATGTCTCTTAAGAGATGTCAGGGATTTTTTGGTTTCTTCGAAAAAACAATAAAGGAGTCTTACTCATGGCATTAGATATTACATTTCCTGATGGTAACGTCAAACAGTTTCCTGATGGCACCACAGTTAAGGCAATCACCGAGGGTATTAGTAATAGCTTGGCAAAGAAGGCTGTCGCCGGCAAGTTAGATGGCGATTTGATCGCTTATGACGAACCGATTGCGCATTCTGGTAAATTGCAAATTATGACCAAGGATGATGCAGAAGGTTTGACCGTTTTGCGGCAAACAGCAGCGTTCGTACTGGCCGCTGCTTTGAAAGACTTATACCCGGATATTCATTTTGGTCAGGGTCAAGCAACGGAAGACGGCTTTTACTACGATACCGATCGTGCTGACGGTCAGGTGAGTGTTGATGATTTGCCAACCGTTCAAAAGAAAATGGAAGCGATTATCAAGGAAAACGCGGCACTTGAACCAGTTGTGTTGAGTCGCGCCGAAGCTTTCCAAGCCTTCAAAAATGATCCATTCAAGAAGCAGTTGGTTGAAGCTGCTGGCGATCCGATCAAAGGCTATAAGTTAGGCGACTTCGTTGATTTTGAAGAAAAAGTGTTGCTACCAAGTCTCAAGGACTTGAAGCATCTGAAGCTGCTGTCAGTGGCTGGTGCATACTGGCAAGGCAAGAGCAGCAACCCGATGCTGCAACGGATCTACGGCACGGCATATTGGAGCGAAAAGGGTCTGGAAGATGATGCCAAACGACGCCAAGAAGCTGCTGAACATGACCATCGGGTGATTGGCCGTGATTTGGATCTATTCTTCGTTGATCCTAAGGTTGGTGCAGGCTTGCCGTACTGGATGCCAAATGGTGCCACGATTCGTCGTGTTATCGAACGCTATATCATCGACAAGGAAATTGCCGATGGGTATGAACACGTCTACACACCTGTTTTAGCTAACTTGGATCTCTATAAGACGTCTGGTCATTGGGATCACTATCGCGAAGACATGTTTCCGCCAATGGACATGGGTGACGGCGAAATGTTGGAATTGCGGCCAATGAACTGCCCAAGCCATATTCAGATTTATAACCATCACATTCGCTCTTATCGTGAATTACCGTTGCGGATCGCAGAACTCGGCATGATGCACCGTTATGAAAAGTCAGGTGCCCTGTCCGGCCTGCAACGTGTCCGTGAAATGACGCTGAACGATGGTCATACTTTTGTTGCTTTAGACCAAGTTCAAGAAGAATTCAAAAAGATTCTGCGCTTGATCATGGATGTTTACGAAGACTTCAATATCACCGATTACAGTTTCCGGCTTTCATATCGTGACCCTAAGAACACCGAAAAATACTTCGATGATGACGAAATGTGGACACGTAGCCAAAGCATGTTAAAAGGTGCCATGGACGACTTGAAACTGGATTATTACGAAGCCGAAGGTGAAGCTGCCTTCTATGGTCCAAAGTTGGATATCCAAACGAAGACCGCACTTGGCAATGACGAAACCATGTCAACCATTCAACTGGACTTTATGCTTCCGGAACGGTTTAATCTAACCTACGTCGGTAAAGACGGTGAAGAGCATCGGCCAGTCATGATTCACCGCGGGATTGTCGGCACGATGGAACGGTTCATTGCCTATCTGACCGAAATCTACAAGGGTGCCTTCCCAACTTGGCTAGCACCGACACAAGCTGTTTTGATTCCAGTCAACAATGATCTGCATCTGGATTACGTCAATCGCATTAAGAAACAAATGTTAGCCGCCGGTCTCCGCGTTAAAGTTGACGATCGGAACGAAAAGATGGGCTACAAGATTCGTGAAGCGCAAACCAAGAAGATTCCATACACCGTTGTTGTCGGCGATAAGGAATTGAATGATGCTGCGGTTTCGGTTCGCCGCTATGGGGATGAACACACCGAAGAAGAAGCAGGCAACATGTTCATCGATGCTTTAGTTGCTGAAGTGAAGAATTACAGCCGTGACGGCAAAACCAAGCCAGGCGAAGCGACCAAGGTTTTAGGTGATTAGTGTCATTTTCAATCAAATGGGGAAGGAACTTTTGAGACATTGTTCTCAAAGCTCCTTTTTCTTTTGATCAAAATCCCGAAACGCGCCATCAGTTTTGGATTATTTTGAGGTTTGGAAACACTATTTTAGAACTTTAAATGTCTTTGATTTTGGTTCCCAGACAGCTAGGTGAACCACATTGCCTGCATGCATTTCGATACGGGTGACAGCGGCGTAACCAAGTTTCGAGAAAAAATGATAGCCGATACCGGGGATGGCCGCTTCGACAAGACTGCTTATCGCCGTGCCATGACTACCGACAGCGACGAATGCCGAACTTGGCAGTCCATATAAAAATGAAAGGTAACGTTCTTGAACTTGATGAATAGATTCACCAGGTTTTTCAAAGAATGTTAAATCTTGCCACTGCTGATTAACATAGTCAGAAAAATTTGGCAGCCATGCAGGCATTTTTCGCTCCACCAATAGTTCGTTTTTTTGAACGGGTAAGCCGTGATCATCTGCAATCGGTGTGATCGTATCAACAGCACGTTTGAGTGGGCTTGAAAAAAAGGCCGTGTACGGATATTGATGCAAACTGTCAACCAACTGCTGAGTTTGCCGCCGACCAGCGCTGGTCAGTGGCCGCAAAAAATCATCATGAATCGTGATGTCTGGTTCAGCATGCCTCACTAAGTCAATTGTTGCCATGGTGATTTCTCCATTCATTCATAATTTTGTTGTTAGTATCTTTAGGAACAGGTTTGTTCTCGCCAAATTTAGCACATCCGCCATTTGTTTTCAGCATGTATGATAAACTGGACACATTTACGACACACGTCAAAAGAAAGGGTGACTCGGTGTTTATCGCATTATGGGCTTCATGGCTCGTCTTATTCGTGGTCACAAAGATCCTCGCTGCCGTTTTGTATTTGGTGGTTTTGTTCGCTTACATGAAGCTGCCATGGCGGACCCCGAATCAGCGCGGTTACTGGTTAATTGCCCATCGCGGCCGTGGCCTGTTAGTGATCATGGGCATTGTGATGTTGCTAACTGTTGTTGGTGCTTATGGCATCGCAACTTGGTGGTTTGCTAAAATTGAATTTCAACCTCAAGGTGTGGCTGTTTTCGGCAGTGTTGGCATTGTGTTACTCTCATGGCTGGTTGGCCTACCAAAAAAATTACGCAGGTTTCGTGGCAAAGTGAGTGCCGATCAGAAACGAGATAAAGGGGAAAACGATGATGACTGATGAACCAATTGTTCAAAATCCACAACTTATTCATTTGATTCAGTTATTACGGGCTGATCAGAATGAGGAGACCCAAGCCGCTTTTTACGCTGCTTTAAAGACTGCTAAATTCATGTTGCCTGTTGGGACAACGAGAGATGGTGATCCGACAATCGTCATGATTACGGATGATCAAGGACAGGACTTCTTACCAATTTTTACCGACCAGGCTAATTTCGGTAAAAGCCCAGATCATGATCAATACGCTGTTGCCACCATCAATGACTGTGCCAACTTTTTATACGAAGATCATGATATACAAGGTGTCGCCATCAATCCATACGGCGAAAATATGCTACTATCACGCGCCAACTTGTTTTACGTGGCTAAACCTGATAGTGCTAAAAATGGTGAGGCTGTGCGGATCGGTGAACCGTCGCGTGAAACCGCCACACTAGTTAAGCACTTGCGCGACTACTTGGCGAAGCTGAGAACTGTTCATGCAGCCTATTTGACCACCATGATCCGCGCTGATGATACCCAAAGCCTGTTGCTGGTCGTAGATGCAGATAAAGGAACAGACCTACACGCCGTTGTTGCTTTTGCAGAAGCTTATTTACCAGAAACGACCCAATTCCACGTAAGTCCTAATGACAATGAATTAGGACGCTATGTGAGCGGTGAGTTTGCGCCATTTTATCAGCGGTAAAATCGCTAAAAGCTGAAACTTGACGTCGCCTGAATGTTCCTGTATAGTTATATCCGTTGAGAAAAAGCAGAAGTTCCCGCTTCTCGCCTAAGTCCTTGGACCGCTAGGCTCATTAGTTCGGTATTTAATGAACAGCGGGGTCTTTGTGGCCACGCTGTTTTTGTTTTTTCTCTGAAATTCACACGGAGGTGAACAACCATAGCAAGAGATCTGATAGTCAATGACAGTATTCGCGCACGTGAAGTTCGATTGATCTCCCAGACCGGTGAACAGCTCGGCGTTAAGAGTACGCGTGACGCCTTGGCCATTGCCGAGGATGCAAATTTAGATGTTGTCCTAGTATCGCCTAATGCCAAGCCACCGGTTGCCCGTATTATGGATTACGGGAAATTCCGGTTTGAGCTTCAAAAGAAAGAGCGCGATGCTCGGAAGAAACAAAAGACTGTCACCATCAAGGAGATCCGCCTAAGCCCAACCATCGGTGAAGCAGATTTCAATACTCGACTCAAGAACGCCACCAAGTTCCTTGAAAAAGGTGACAAGGTTAAAGTCAGCGTTCGGTTCCGTGGTCGGGCAATCACGCATAAGGACCTTGGTCGCAAAGTCCTTGAGCAGATGGCGGATGCCGTTAAGGAAATTGCTGCTGTTGAAACGCATCCTAAGATGGACGGCCGCAGCATGTTCTTGATGCTTGCACCGCGTGCCGAGAAGTAGTTTTCGGCAAGATCGTATAAAAAGCGCAAACTGGTGAACTTCACCAGCAACACGCTGATGTTTACAGGAGGAAAAAGTCATGCCAAAATTCAAGACCCACCGTGCTTCCGCAAAGCGTTTTAAGAAAACCGCATCAGGTGCACTGAAGCGCGGTCATGCTTATACGTCTCACCGTTTCCACGGCAAGACCAAGAAACAACGCCGTCAATTGCGTAAGTCAGCATTGGTATCCCACTCAGATATGAAGCGGATCCGCCAGATGCTCAGCCAGATGAAATAATAATCTATCGGATTTGATTTGAGGAGGAATTCTAATGCCACGTGTTAAAGGTGGAACAGTTACTCGTAAGCGTCGTAAGAAGGTACTGAAGCTCGCTAAGGGCTATCGTGGTGCCAAGCATTTGCTGTTTAAGGCAGCTAATGCCCAAGTCATGGTGTCATACCGTTATGCTTTCCGCGATCGTCGCGCTAAGAAGCGTGATTTCCGTCGTCTTTGGATTGCACGGATCAACGCCGCGGCACGCATGAACGATATTTCCTACAGCAAGCTAATGCATGGCTTGAAGGTTGCAAATGTCGACATGAACCGTAAAATGCTCGCTGACCTTGCTGTTAGCGATCCAGATGGCTTCAAGGCTGTGGCTGATACAGCTAAAAAAGCTTTGGCTTAATGCCAATTTAAAAGAGCATGTCACAACTCGCTTTGGCGAGCGGACATGCTCTTTTTGCGTATATAAGTGAAAAACATGGGTTCACATTAAGAAAACCAGCTCACGTGAGCTGGTTTTTTAATGATATTGCCGAACCCCCAACGGCTGATAGTTGGCAATGAACGTACTGATGGCGGTTAGATCATCCGAGAATAACACGTTATCGAACGCATCCTGATCAAAGAAACCTTGGTCAACTGCGGTTTGATACATCTGTTTCAAAGGTTGGTAATACCCATTTTGATCAAACAGGATCGTTGGGCTTGCGTTAAGGCCAATTCGGGAGAAGGAAATTGCTTCGGTGATTTCTTCCAAAGTGCCAGGACCGCCGGGAAGGGCAAGGTCGGCATCTGCCATCTCGATCATTTTGGCTTTTCGCGTTCCCATGTCAGCAACGACTTCTAAATGCGTCAAGGCTGGCATGGCTAAGCCGCGATCAGCGAGCACTTGCGGCATGATGCCGATGACGTCACCGCCATGGTCAAGGGCACTTTGCGCAACTGCGCCCATTAGTCCGAGTTTACCGCCGCCATAAATCAGCGTATCGCCACGTGCCGCAATCCATGCGCCAACTTTGCTTGCTGCCTGTAGAAATGCTGGATCCGCGCCACTATTGGCGCCACAATAAACTGCAATTTTCATGTTGTCCCGCCTTTCGTTCACCCGTTTATCATACGGCGTGAAAACAAGCGGGACAAGGCGTTAACCCAATTTTTGTTTAAAGTTGATTGATGTCTTTACGAACCGGATGGGTGACATGACGATCTTGCATCACAATCAACTTGCCCGGGGCGTGGTGTGTTTCCAACATTTCATGCGCAGCAATGACGCCATCCACGTTAAAAGCAAATGATTGCGCTACACGAACTTGCAGACCCCATTTTTGGGCGACATCAACTAAATAGGCAAAGCCATCATGAACAGAATAGGCCTTCGATGGGTTCAATTGCAGGTGGGTTGTGCCGGGCTTGCTGCTAACATCAACGTCAGCATAAGCGGTCGTCACATATTGACCGCCAGCTTTGACAAGCTTTAGCGAGGCACCGTGGTCTGCAGCGCCCAAAACGGCGTTGACCACAGCATCAGCACGGCTGTCAGGTAAATCATCTGTATAGCTGTAAATCTGATCAGCCCCGAGTTGCTGCAAATAGTCGTGGTGTTGGGCACCTGCAACGGCAGTGACATTTAATTTTTCAAACTTGGCGAGCTGCACCAAGATAGCACCAACACCGCCGCTTGCGCCAATGACTGCCAAAGTTTGGCCAGGCTTAAGTGACAGCATATAGTGCAAAATGTTAAAAGCAGCTAAGCCAACTTGCGGTAGTGCAGCAGCGTCCAAAAAGCTTAAGGCAGTCGGTTTTTTGTAAATTTTTGAAGTTGAGGCGGTGACATACTCGCTGTAACCGCCAATTGGTCGATAATTCAAGACAAGATCACCAATAGCAAAGTCAGTCACCCCTTCACCGAGTTTGGTAATTCGCCCAAGAACATCTGTGCCAGGGACAACTGGGAACTTAACTTTTCGAAAAGCCGCTTGTTCACCACGACGCAGTGAAGCATCGTAGGGATTCAAGCCAAAGCCAAGAACCTGCAATTGTACTTGGCCAGTTTTTGGTTCGGGAATCGGCGCCTCAATGGTTTCAAAAACGCTCGGATCACCATACTGTTCAAAACCAAAACGTTGCATAGTCTTTCACCTCCGTCGCCAATCAGCTAATCGACCACTTTTTGCCAGCCAGCTTTTGGCGTTTGTCAATTCTTCTTCATTCAAATTGTGACTTTGCCCATGACGGAAAATCGTGACATCGGCACCTTGCTCTTCAAGGTACGTATCAAGCACTTTGAAGTTTTGTGCTGGCACAATCGGATCTTGATCGCCATGTGACATCCAGACTTTGACATCGCTAAGATCTTGTTTTGAATCGACTGTCGAAAGTGCCATCGGGTGGAAGAAAATGCCTGTGTGGAATGTATCACTTCGCGTCAATAGCGCCCGTGCAGCAACGTTAGCGCCGTTAGAATAGCCGATCACGATAAATCGCTCATAGTCGATGTCGAATTTCCGGCAAAGGTCATTTAACACTGAAAATAGCCAAGTGGTCTCCTGTTCAAGATCGTTTAAATCAAAGCCGCCATTTTCCGTGTGCTTGAAGTAGCGGTTCATGCCTTGTTCTTGCACGCGACCGCGAATCGACAACATGGGACTATTTGGCGAGAGGTACTTGCCAATTGGCAGTAAGTCATTTTCATCGCCGCCTTGGCCATGCAGTAATAGTAATGGTGAGACAGTTGGATCACCTTTAACAAATGCGTAGTTTACTTTATCTTCTGCCATCGCAACCTCCAATCATTAACGTCCGCGCCAGTCGGTTTTGACTGGGGTTAATTGCTTTTCAATTTCTTCGCGTTTGCTTTCCAAGAATGGTGGCAACTCTAAGTGAATGCCGGCTTCATCATAAGTTTCATCCTGTAAGAAGCCTGGGCCGGTTGTTGCAAGTTCAAACAAAATTTGCGGTGCCGCGCGGAAATACTCGGATTTGAAGTAGAAGCGGTCAACGTAACCTGATTGCGGGAAACGATACTGCTTGATGCGATCAATCCATGTACCTAAGGTTTCTCGATTCTCAGTCGAGAAAGCCGCGTGGTGAATGTTGCCAAAGCCCTCCTCGGCAATCGGCAGATCTTCTCGATGCTCAAGAATCACTTGGGCGCCATGACCGCCTTCGCCAACCTCGTAAAGTGACCAGTTGCCATCTTCAGAAATTTGCTTATAACCCATAATCTCGGTCAGTACATATTGCATATGACCTAAGTTGAAAATGGTAACGGTCACTGGTCCAAGGCCAGTAATCGCGAATTCCTCAGGTACGTCATTGTGTTTCCATGGCGTCCCACCGGCAACCCCATGATCGTTTTCATCGGATACAAGCTGATACTGTTGATCATCTTGATCATGGAAGTTAATAATCTTGGTACCGAATTGATTGCTAATACCTTCATTAGCAACTCCTTTTTCAGCAAACCGCTTGAGCCAATAATCTAACGCTGCATCACTAGGCACACGAAAACTTGCGCGGGAGATCATGTTCGTGCCTTTTTTACCTTTAGGCTGGTTAGGGAAGGTGAAGAATGTCATGTCAGTTCCGGCAGTACCTTGATCATCAGTGAAATAAAAATGGTACGTATCCAACGCTTCTTGGTTAACTGTCTTCTTAATGAGATGCAATCCCAACGTTTTGCTCATGAAGTCAAAAATCGCTTGAGGATCGCTGGCCATGGCTGTGACGTGGTTCATACCTAATAATGTGTGTTCAATCATGGAAATCCACTCCTTTGGTTTTAAAATACGTTTCAATGGCTTGACGTTGTGCCTCGAACTTCGGCGGCAGTCCGAGACCTTCGCCGAGGTGGGCAAGCGGCTCATCTAACGCAAAGCCGGGTTCCGTAGTGGCAAATTCAATCCGGTTATCGGCAGGATCGCGAACATATAGGCTCTTAAACCAGCCGCGATCAGCAAACTCCTCAACTTCATAGCCATGTTGTGCGGCAATTGTCCCCAGTCGCGGCAGTGCTTCTTCATGGTCAACGGTTAACGCAAAATGATCCATGCTTCCGCGGCCAAATCGTTTGATGCTATCAGTGAGGCTAGGCTTAAGGGTCAAGGTGTTACCGGCCTCAAGCTTGAATTGATTATTTTCGGGGGTCACACCCAGCATGGTTTGAAAGAAGGTCTTTTCAGCTTCATGATCGGCCACTGGGAGATCGACATTAATTAATCCGGTAATCTGGTTTTCGCCCGGAACATCGTTTGGCACGACAAGTTGCGTTGGTAACGTTTGATCGGTCACCAACAGTCTGACCGGCGTATCAGCCGGATCAACCAAAGTTAAACTGGTCAGCGTGGCTGTCACCACACAACCTGCCATCCGCAGACGCTGTTCCCAAAATGCCAATGACCCAGTTGGAATGGCAAGATCAATCCCACCCAATTGATTTTGCCCATCGTAGCGATGCCCCAATCGATCAATCGCAAAAAAGGTAACCACACTGCCAGGAGTTCCTTGGTAATCACCGAAAAACAGATGTCGAACATGAACATTCTCCTGATTGACGGTATTTTTGACCAGACGTAAACCTAAAACCTTTGTATAAAACTGAATTGTCGCTGGTGCATCACCGGTCAACAGCGACACATGATGCAAACGGGTCATGACATTGCCTCCTCCTTGATGCACTTACTAAAAATAAGTATAACAGTCTTATTCGCTGAATGCGAGTCGCTGCTATCAACCTAATCGTACCTTGTTTTGACATATAAGGCGATGATTTCGTCTTTAAAAAGATAACGGTTTCATTCAAGCTTGACGCTTGTTTGGAAAAATAGCAATTTTTATAATTGCTGAAGGATTTTGCTGTTGGAAGAAAACAGAGTAGCTTAACTAGCTTCTTTAATTTTAATGGCAAGCAGAGAGCTCGCGGAACCATCCCGGACAAAGGCGTACACCTTTGGATCAATAGGATTGGAGCTCGCCACGCCTGTCAATGAAGCTGACTCGCGCTCGGCACGCTTTTCGGCTATAATATAAGGATATGAAAACCGGAGAGGGGACAAGATTTGTGGCAGTTTTTGAGCCGACTTGGCTGGTAACGAATATTTTCAGTTTGACACCTGCCAGCTTGAAACAACAAGGGATTAAGGCGGTCTTGACGGATCTAGATAATACGTTGATGGCGTGGGATCATCCCGAAGGCACTGAAACACTGACTCGCTGGCTGACGGACTTGCGCAATAGCGGGATTAAAGTGGTGGTCGTCTCGAATAACAATGCAAATCGAATCCACAAGGCAATGGCCAAGCTGGGTGTGGCATATGTTGCTCGTGCTTTGAAGCCGCTTCCTGTGGGTATCACGAAAGCCCGCAAACAATTAGGGCTTAAGCGATCTGAAGTGGTGATGGTTGGCGACCAATTGCTGACCGATATTTGGGCAGGCAATCTTGCTGGTGTGCGAACCGTTTTAACCCAGCCACTTGTTCAAAGTGATGCGTGGAACACCAGAATTAATCGTTACTTTGAAGGTTACGTTTTTAAAGCACTCGCCAAGAAACGGCATTTGGATTATCAGGAGGATATTCATGGATACCACGAACACTGAAACAGAGCGCCGTTGCATAGGCTGCGGCGCTATTTTGCAAACAACTGATCCCAAAAAGCCGGGATACTTGCCAAAAGCCACTTTAAGCAAGGCCGATCCTGATGACGAGATTTATTGCCAGCGCTGTTTTCGGTTGCGGCACTACAACGAAATTGCGCCGGTGACGTTGACGGACGATGATTTTTTACGCTTATTGAATGCCATCGGTGAAAGTAATGCGTTGATTGTCAACGTCATCGATATTTTTGATTTCAATGGCAGTGTCATCCCTGGACTGCATCGTTTTGTGGGTGACAACCCAGTCATTCTTGTCGGGAACAAAGCCGATGTGTTGCCGAAGTCGCTTAACCCGAATCGATTGAAGAATTGGTTACAGCAGCAGGCAAAGGCACAAGGGTTGCGTCCGGTAGCCACGATGCTGGCCAGCGCTAAAAAAGGTTTTGGCGTTGATGAGCTGTTGGATGCCATTGAAAAATATCGTGATCATCGAGACGTTTATGTGGTAGGCGTGACGAATACTGGTAAATCTACTTTGATCAATCGAATTATAAAAGAATTGACTGGCGTTGAGGATTTGATTACCACGTCGCGTTTTCCGGGAACAACGTTGGATCGCATTATGATCCCGCTGGATGATGGCCAATCATTGATTGATACACCAGGGATCATTCATCGGCATCAGATGGCACACTTTGTCGGCCCTAAAGACTTAAAATTAGTCTCACCGACTTCCGTCATCAAGCCAGCAACCTATCAATTGAATGAAGGCCAAACTATTTTTCTTGGCGGTTTAGCGCGATTTGATTACCTTCGCGGAGGTCGCAACAGTTTCGTTATTTACACTGATAATCAGTTGACGTTGCATCGCACCAAGTTAGAAAATGCGGATGATTTCTATCAGAAGCATGTGGGCGGTTTACTGTCACCACCACAGCCGGATGAAGTGCCAGACTTTCCGCCATTGGTTCGGTTTGAATTCACCCCAAAGGAAAAAGCCGACTTAGTTTTCGCCGGGTTAGGCTGGATCACTGTGCCTGCTGGTGTTACGGTTGCCGGCTATGCGCCAAAAGGTGTGGATGTTTTGTTACGGCGTGCGTTCATTTAGAAAAACTATCTTTGGTATCAAAATTAATCATGTCGAAGTAAAACGTATACGGCGGTAAGTATCCATGACCACAACGAGGCACTCAGCCAGTTGTGTTTAAAGAGCTATGCCTGCCGACACGGTTAGAGGAGCGTTATTGATGTTAACAGGGAAACAGAAACGGTATTTACGCAGTTTGGCGATGACCACGAAGCCGTTAATCAATGTTGGTAAGAACGGTTTAGGTGACACGTTTGTGGCTGGGGTGAAAGATGCCCTCGAAGCGCGGGAACTAGTTAAAATCAGTTTACTGCCGGCTGCCGATGATACACCGCAAGAGGTAGCCGATACCTTACAGGCGGCCATTCAAGGTGTGGAGATCGCCCAAATCATTGGTCACACGGTTGTTGTCTATAAGCAGGCTGAAAAGAAAGATCATCGAAAAATTAGCCTGGAAGTTAACGCACGCTAAGAGGATCACTATGGAGAAGACGCAGAGTGTCACATTGACCCAGCCCGTGATCTCCGTTGAAATGCGCGAGCAGATTCTTGGCCAGCATCGGCGAAAACAGATTGGCCTATTTGGTGGGACTTTTAATCCGATTCACAACGGTCATTTAATCATGGCCGAAGCAGCTGGCACGGAGCTGGGATTAGAAAAAGTTTATTTTATGCCCGATAATCAACCACCGCATGTCGACACTAAAACTGCCATTTCAGCGCGGCATCGTGTGAATATGGTGCAACTAGCTATCGCGGACAATCCGCTTTTTGGATTGGAAGGGATTGAAATCCGACGAGGCGGTGTCAGCTACACTTATGAGACGATGTTGGAGCTGCACCGGTTACATCCAGACACCGATTATTATTTCATTATTGGAGCCGATATGGTGGATTATCTGCCAAAGTGGTCGCACATTGACGAACTTGTCAAATTGGTGACATTTGTCGGTGTTAAACGGCGTGGGTATACGCCAGCTAGTCGTTATCCAATTCTGTGGGTGGATGCGCCTTTGATTGATATCAGCTCAACTGATGTGCGTGATCGGGTCGAAAATGGCCGAAGTTTGAAGTATCTGGTACCTGATTCAGTAATTGATTATATTCAAAAAGAGGGATTATATCGTGAGTGAACATCAATATCCGGCAAGTCTGACACATGGCTTAAGTCGTGAGGAAATTTTAAATCGGCTGCACAATCGGCTCGATGAACCGCGTTATGAGCATTGTTTGCGGGTCGAAGCGACTGCCATTGAATTGGCCAAGCGTTTTGATCAAGACGTTGATCGCGCAGGCTTAGCAGGTTTACTGCACGATTATGGTAAAGAGATTCCAGTTGAAACCTATAAACGCGTGATTATTGAAGATGGTTTCGATCCGGACTTGTTGCAATATGGCCGCGGGGTTTGGCATGGTGTTGTCGGCGTTCATTTCATTCAAACAGAGGTCGGCATTACTGATAAGCAAGTATTGACTGCCATTGCGCGGCACACGACAGGTGATCCGGAAATGACCAAGCTTGATGAAATCATTTTTGTTGGTGATTTTATCGAACCGGCGCGATCTTTGCCGGTTGAAGCAAAGGCGCGTAAGGCAGCGGAAACGAACTTGGAAGAAGCTAGTCGAATTGAATTGGAGAATACCTTGACTTATCTCATTGGTGCGCGCAAACTCGTTTTTCCAAAGACACTATTAACTTATAACGCATTTTTAACAAAGGAGTAATTTATGATTGATTCAAAGACGATGTTGGAAGTTGCTGTCAAAGCAGGTGATTCTAAGCGTGCTGAAGACATTGTGGCGCTAGATATGCGCGGTGTCAGTTTATTAGCTGACTACTTTGTCATTATGAGCGGTACTTCAGATCGACAAGTGCAAGCGATTGTCGATGAAATTGAGGATAAAGAAGAAGAAGCCGGCGTTACGATTCGTCGCATTGAAGGCCAAAAGGGATCGAAATGGATGCTGATTGACATGAACGATGTTGTCGTGCACGTCTTCATGCCAGAAGAACGCCAATTCTACAACCTTGAAAAGTTATGGCAGGAAGCGCCGCTGGTTGAAGTAGATCAGTGGGTTGAAGCATGATTTATCAAACGTTTGCCGAAGTTTACGACAAACTGATGGATCAATCACTCTATTCGCAGTGGCGGGATTATGTCACGAAGCGGGTTGCACCAGCTGGTCAGCCTATCTTGGAGTTGGCAGGCGGTTCGGGTTTCTTGGCTGTTCTTTTGGCGCAAGCCGGCTATCAGGTGACCGACTTTGATTTATCGGACGAAATGTTGTCGCTGGCGGCAGAAAAGGCTGAGGAAGCCGATGCCCAACTGACTCTTATTCAAGGCGACATGCGTGATTTGAGTGATTTACCACCGGTTCCGGTCGTGACATGTTTTGACGACTCCATTTGTTATATGGCGAATCTTGAAGAAGTTCAGCAAGTCTTCACTCAGGTAGCGTCTCTGCTGCCGCCGGGCGGAGACTTTCTTTTCGATGCGCACTCGCTATATCAAATGGACCAGATTTTTCCCGGTTATATGTACAATTATCAGACCGATGATTTTGCCTTTTTATGGCACAGTTTCGTCGGTGAGGTGCCGCATAGTGTTGAGCATGATTTAACGTTCTTTCTTTATGATGAGGGCCTAGATGCCTATAAACCGCTTACGGAAACCCATAAAGAACGAACTTATCCGATTAACGACTATCTCGATGCCTTAACCGCAAGTGGGTTTGAAAAAATTGAAGTGACAGCTGATTTTGGCCGTCAGCCAATTCAGGCGGACAGCACACGCTGGTTTTTCCATGCGAAGAAAAAATGAATGACCATGATGATCTTGCAGTTTAGGAGGCGGCCATGCAGACAGTTGGGATGATTGCTGAATTTAATCCATTTCATACGGGTCATGCATATGCCTTGGCACAAGCGCGAAAGCTGGCGCAAGCAGATGTTGTCGTTGTCGTGATGTCTGGTAACTATGTACAACGCGGGGAGCCGGCTATTTTTGATAAATGGGTTCGGGCGCAGGCGGCTTTGCAGCATGGTGCAGACATTGTCGTTGAGTTGCCGGTGACCGGAGCCGTTCAGGCCGCTGACCAGTTTGCTGAAGCCGGTGTGACCGCGTTGGCCGCCATGGGTGTCAACACTCTAGCCTTTGGTACTGAGCATCCTGAAGTTGCTTATGCGGATTTAGCTGAAAAACTGGCGACAGCAGCGTTAACTGGGGATGGATTTCGCGATTATACGCAGACATACGCCACGCAACTCAACGCTGTTTATGCAAAAGCGGCTGGGATCACCCAAACTGATCCTAATTTTATGCTGGGCTTGAGTTATGCCAAGGCTAATTTAGCGTTGAAGAGGCCGATGACATTGTTACCATTTGCGCGTCGTGGGATTGGTCATGATGAAGTAGGCATTCAAGCCAACATCGCCAGCGCCTCGACAGTGCGTGAGTATTTACGTGCTGATCAATCGGTTGCAGCCATCGTGCCTACTGAGCTTGTTGATTTTTATGCTAAGCAACAACAGTATAGTTGGGCACAATTTTTCCCGTGGTTGAAATATCGCCTGCAAACAGCCGAGCTCAATGAACTGCGGCTGGTCGCAACCATGGCAGAAGGGTTAGAGTACCGCTTCACCCAAAAAATTGATGACGCGCAAGACATGACTGCTTTTTTGAAGCAGGTGAAATCGAAACGCTATACCTATGCGCGGTTGCGACGGCTAGCGTTGGCCATTACTTTGAATATGACGGCTACGGCGGTTAATCAGGCACGGCAACACCCGCAGTTGCATGTTTTAGGGTTCACGCCAACTGGGCGGCAGTATCTCAATATTGTCAAGCATGATCTTGACTGGCCCTTGCTCACAAAGGTCAGTGCTGATATGCTTGCACCGGATGGCGTCCTCGCGATGACCCATCGCGCGGATCGATTAATCACAACGATTGGTGGCGTTGAGCAGAACTATGGCCGACGACCACTGATGTGAAGAGCGCGAACTGGCGCGCTTAGTAACCGGAGCATAAGCGGCCTCAGGTGTGATGACCGAACTTGGGTCATTGCGCCTGAGGTCCTTACACGCAGGTTTCTGCACCTAAGAACGCGTTTAAAGGAGGTAAACCACATGTTGAAATGGACCGTTCAGGAGTTAATAAAACACGATCAGGAGCCGTTGCATTTTAGCACCACGTTAGATGTTAAAACGGATTTACAGGATCGCGATCCCGAGGTTCTTGACGTGAGTCCCATTCAGGTAAGCGGCGATATTGTCTATGATCGTGGTGACTTTTTGGTCAGTGTCAACCTAAAGGGTGATTTGGTTGTGCCGTCAACGCGCAGTTTGACGCCGGTCACACTGCCGCAAGATTTTACGTTCAGCGAAATTTATTTAACGGACGCTGGTCATGCTGACCAATATGAGGACGGCGAAATTCTTATGCCGCTCGAAGATGCTGAACTGGATCTGTTGCCAGCGATTGAGGACCATCTGTTGTTGAGCATTCCAATGCAGGTCCTGACACCAGAAGAAGTCGCAAGCGGTGATATGCCCTCAGGCGATGATTGGGAAGTTTTAGCAGAAGAGGATTTTGATAAAGCTGTTAAAAAAGAAAAACAGGCGGACAATCCCTTTACGAAATTAAAGGGAATGTTCCCTGATGACGATCAAGCGTGATCAATAAGGTCTTCAGGCTCACGGTAATGTAATTTGATCCATTGAAAAATGGCACCTTCGTAATTGTATTGCGAGGATGCCATTTTCTTTTGTAGTAGCGAAAACGATTTTTATGAGAAAGCCTTGTTGGGTTCATGACTCAAAAACAGTTGATGAGGGAGCGGGCTCAAAAAGTAAAGCTCGCTGCGGTGAATATAAAAAATGATTTCTGATAATCAGTTACTGAGAAACTTAGACAAATTGCACACTACAAAACTAGGGCGCATCCGGATTGAACACAATCTTTCACTTACTGATCGGGACGTCATTGCATTTTGCAAAGAGAAAATTCTGAATCCTGAAGCAATCATGAATCGAAAGGGTAAAAATTGGTACGTCAAGATTGATCACATCATCGTGACAATTAATGCTAACAGTTTCACCGTGATAACAGGTCACACAGAGGGATAACATTTTAAAATAGTTGAAACAAAGCAGATTCTGTCTGTTTGCCTGAGGCGGCGTCTTCTTTTTCAAAGAAAATAAGCGAAGAAAAATTGACCGCTTCTAACCTAGCTGTTGACTGTTAAACCCAAGCTGTTTCTGCTAACATAAAAGGAGTAAATGACGAAATGAATGAGGAGGTCCATGTTAATGGATAAACCACAAATTGGTGTTGTCGGCATGGCAGTTATGGGCAAGAATCTTGCCCTGAATATTGAAAGCCGCGGCAATACCGTTGCTATCTTCAATCGCACTGGCAGCAAAACAAAGGCGGTTGTTGAAGAGCATCCGGATAAAAAGTTGGTACCAAGTTACAAAATTGAAGATTTTGTCGCATCACTTGAGAAACCACGCCGAATTATCATGATGGTTAAGGCTGGCGCTGGTACAGATGCTGTTATTAAGGAACTACTCCCGTTATTGGATAAAGGCGATGTGCTGATTGATGGCGGTAATACTTTCTTTGAAGATACCATGCGCCGCAGTGCTGAGCTCGACAAGTCAGGCATTAACTTTATCGGCATGGGTGTTTCCGGTGGCGAGTTAGGCGCTTTGCATGGCCCTTCATTGATGCCAGGCGGCCAAAAAGAAGCCTATGACCTGGTCGCACCAATTCTGGAAGCCATCTCCGCTAAGGCTGAAGACGGCGCACCTTGTGTCACGTATATCGGACCAAACGGCGCAGGCCACTATGTCAAGATGGTGCATAATGGCATTGAATACGGCGATATGGAACTGATCGCTGAAAGCTACAACTTAATGCGCAATCTTCTTGGCCTTGATGTCAAAGAAATGGCTGATATTTTCAGTGAATGGAACAAAGGCGAACTGGATTCTTACCTGATTGACATCACTGCTGACATTTTGACTCGCAAGGATGATCTCGGCAGTGACAAACCGATTGTTGACATGATCCTTGATCGTGCCGGCAATAAAGGCACAGGCAAGTGGTCCTCCCAGTCAGCACTTGAATTAGGGGTACCGCAGAGTGTCATTACTGAATCAGTCTACGCTCGTTATATCAGTGCCATGAAACAAGAACGGGTTGAGGCCAGCAAGGTATTGCCGAAGCCGGTTGCCAATGTTTCTGTTGACAAAAAAGAAGCCATTGAAATGATCCGCAAGGCTTTGTACTTCAGTAAGCTCATGTCGTATGCCCAAGGGTTCGAACAATTGCGCTTTGCTTCAGAGAAGTACGATTGGAAGCTGCAATATGGGGACTTGGCCAAGATCTGGCGCGCTGGCTGCATCATCCGCGCTCGTTTCTTGCAAAACATCACTGACGCATATAACAAGAAGCCCGATTTGCAGAACTTATTGCTGGATGACTACTTCTTGAATATCGCCAAGAATTATCAGGAAAGTGTCCGCGACTTAGTTGGTGTTGCTGTCAAGGCTGGTGTACCAGTTCCAGGCTTCTCAGCCGCTATCAGTTATTACGATTCCTACCGTTCAGCCGTCTTGCCTGCTAATCTCACGCAGGCACAACGTGATTACTTCGGTGCGCACACTTACGAACGAACCGATCGCGACGGTAGCTATCATTATTCGTGGTATACCGAAGCTTAAGCTTTTTATTAGATTCAATATGAGCCAATCCGCAGAAAGACGGTATTTCCGTCATGTGGTTGGCTTTTTTTGGTCTAGGAACTAATTATTCGTTACCAGTATGCGGTACATTTGACGGTACATCATTTTTGGTACCGCCGGATTGCGGTAGGATTGTTGTCAGACCAGAATATGAAAAATAGTTTGAATTTTCTGGATTTGGAATTTCTCGCGTGACTTAAAAGTCACAATCAGATATGATGTCTTTGGGGTGATGAAATGGCTACGGATGTTGCTTTTCCTGATAAAGATGTTTTAGTAAACCATATTTACAATAAGCTAGACAACCCGACTCTCCTGAAAGTTCAGAAAAGCCTTTATTTATTGTGGGCGTATTATAGTGCCACATATGGCTCTTTAACTCGTCACGAAAATGAGGACTCAGATATGATGGAATATCCGGCAGAGTTGTTTAAACCTGATTTTGAAGCTTGGCGATATGGACCGGTTGATAGACAGATTTATGCGGAACAAAAACAAGAAAAGTTTTCGGATAAAGGAGAACCTTTCCACCCAACAAATGAGGTTGAAAAGGATATCTTGCTGTTTGTAGATGATTTGCTCGAAGATATCGATGGTATAAATGACTTTGGACTGGTGGAGCGGACGCATCAAGACCACGCTTGGAAAGATGTTTACGAAGAAGGCAAGACAGGTATCAAAATGAATGCAGCTCAGATCAAAGCAGAATATACTTTTCGTTTTGATGAGGAGAGTAAGATTTGAATGTCTAAGCGAAAGAGGTTTCGACCTAAATTAAGAGGTACTATTAGACCGTCCGAAATGCTTGAAATCAAGAAATCCGTGAAAATTAGCTCCCCTAAGAAAGATATTGGACAATCGGTTTACCCAGATGTAAAGATTGTTCATTCAGCTTTGAACAAAGTGGTTGACAAAGACTTACTTTTTATTAATTCGGTGCCTCAAAGTTTTGACAAAATTGATGCTTCAATTCGATCGTGTATGGAAATGATCGGGGATTCTCGTCACTACGAGACGTCCTACACTATTGATCAGTCTAGGGATAACTGGAGAAGAGCAAGAAGCATTATCGATAAAGCAATTGGCATCGAACGAATTCCTTCAGGAGAGGACACCCTGAAGGAATTCGCTATTCTTTCAGATTTTCAAAAAAGTATTCGTGATCGAGGGTCGTTCCGGGTCTTAGCAAATTATATGCCAGCTAATGAGGCCGGACATCCGGTTTTAGTTGTTGATTTCATAGATCCATACCATCTTTTATTTCCGGGAAATGATGGACAACAGATGTTCAAAGCTTTATTTTCAAAATCGTACACAGCCTCACTCAATGATCACTTTTATGACCGTATTGAGAAGTCACTCTTTATTGATTAGTATATCAACTTGATTAAGTACAAGCTTGATTCCAAAACTGTGTGAAGAGTGGTAAAGTCCAGATTCAAAGTTTCCATCCCGTTTACGGTATGAGTCAGCATAAGCTTAATATAAAAAAGGACCAAACTATTACGCATGCAGACGGCTAAGTAGATTGGTTCTTTTTTTATGAGAATTTTTTGACTTGCAAAATGAGAAAAACCATTTGTAGTTTTTTTGATCATCGTCGAGCCCCATCGTTGCGCGGCTGATAGTCAAAATGAGAAAACTGTGCTAAACTGTCGTAGCATATGTTTTTATGAGAAAAAACAAATGGGTTCAGTCTGTGAGTGCGTCAGAGACGAATAAGTATAAGGAGACCATTGATGAGTAAAATATTAATTATTGAAGATGAAAAAAATTTAGCGCGGTTTGTCGAACTGGAATTAAAACATGAGGGCTATGAGACCGAAGTGCATTTTAACGGTCGAACCGGGTTGGAAGCGGCTTTGGCTGAGGACTGGGATGCCATCTTACTTGACTTGATGTTGCCAGAATTAAACGGCCTTGAAGTCTGCCGGCGCGTTCGTCAGGTGAAGAATACACCGATCATTATGATGACCGCGCGGGATTCTGTCATTGATCGCGTCAGTGGCTTGGATCATGGCGCTGATGACTACATTGTGAAGCCATTTGCCATTGAAGAATTACTCGCGCGCTTGCGTGCTTTGTTGCGCCGAATCAGCATTGAAGGCGAAAACAACACTGCTAAGCAGACAACCATCAAATATCGTGATTTAGTGATTGAAAAAGAAAATCGCGTTGTTCGGCGCGGCGACGACATTATTGAATTAACCAAACGTGAGTACGAATTATTGCTGACGCTTATGGAAAATGTCAATGTTGTTTTGGCTCGTGACGTTTTGCTCTCAAAGGTTTGGGGTTACAACTCTGACGTTGAAACGAATGTTGTTGACGTCTATGTCCGTTATATTCGTAATAAAATCGATCGACCGGGTGAACCGAGTTATATTCAAACGGTTCGGGGAACCGGCTATGTTATGCGTTCGTAATGATTCCGAAGAAACAAACGCTTGAGCAAACTAGAAAAAGTCCCCGCATCTCGTTAAAGGTTAAATGGGCCTTAACAGTAGGTGTCGGGATTTTTGTGACCTTTGTGACCTTTTCAATGATCCTTTATGGCGCGATGCGGCAGATTTTAGTGAATCAGGAACGCCGAACCGTGACGGACACCCTTAACACCGTCGTCCAACGACTTTCCCCAGTCAGTGGTGACTTAACGATGGCGCAGGTCGTGCCGCGATTGGAAGGTGCAATGCCGAGTGGGCAAGCCTCTATTCCAGCGCCAAGTGAATCGCAAAATCGTATTTTCTCCGATTCCGTGATTCAAAAACTAGCGCAAGCGGATGTGAGCGTCTCTGTTTTTTCACCTGATCGGACAAATATTTTTCAATCGCGCGATACGCCGATTACATTAGGCAAGGTTCATGGCGTGGAAGTTCAAGAAGCCAACATTGATGATTTTCATGGCTTGGTCGGTACGGCACCGATTTATTCTGCAACTAGTTCGGATTTGATCGGCTATGTGCAGGTAACGGATAAACTGACGGCATTTCATGCGACCATGCATGAGATTACGTTACTCATTATGGGACTGTCATTTGCGGCTATTCTTATTTCTATTCTCATTGGCTATGCTTTGGCGACGCGCTTTCTCAAGCCGATTAAGCTTATTACGAATGCTATTGATGTTGTCAATGAGGAACCACAGAGTACGGTTCGAATACCAGCCTTGAAGCGCAACGACGAGCTTGGCGATTTAGTGCTGGAATTTAATGGTATGTTGGATCGGATTCAACGCTACATTGATCAGCAAGGTGAGTTTGTTCAGGATGTTTCCCACGAATTGCGCACCCCTGTGGCGATTCTCGAAGGGCATTTGCAGCTTTTAAATCGCTGGGGAAAAGATGATCCGGAAGTTTTGGCGGAATCTTTAACGGCCTCATTGCAGGAAGTGACTCGCATGAAGAGTCTGATTCAAGAAATGCTAGATCTTACTCGCGCTGATCAAGTGGATATCCAATTTCCAAATGCGGTTGTTGATGTGCACCAGACTGTGCAACAAGTCGTTGGTGATTTTCGGATGATTCATCCGGAATTCACGTTTACATTAGATGACGACTTGGAACAGAAAACGTTTGTGCGCATGTATCGCAATCATTTGGAACAGGTCATGATTATTTTATTGGACAATGCGGTCAAATATTCCACTGATCGCAAGGAGATTCACGTATCAATGGCTGAAAACAGCGTTTCCGGTGTCGCCGTTGCGGTGCAAGACTTTGGTGAAGGTATTGCCGAAGCGGATCGTCGACGCGTCTTTAATCGTTTTTATCGAGTTGATAAGGCTCGTAGTCGTGAAAAAGGCGGCAACGGACTAGGTTTATCAATCGCGCAACAGTTAGTTGAGAGTTATCACGGTCAAATTGAAGTTGACTCCGCTTTAGGTCATGGATCCATTTTCCGAATTGATTTACCAACCATCACGGAAGCTAAAGCCCAAGCACTGGCTGCACAGGAAACCACTAAGCGCGCAGAAGCAGGCAAAACTGATACACATATCAAGAGTAATCTTTAATCGTTTTATACCTCAGACGAGCTATTTGTCTGAGGTTTTTTGATTTCAAGCGCAGGGTGAGTTCATATGAGCGTGTCATCAAGCAACCCACACTGTATGAGGCGAACAAACAGGGGGACATCAAATACTTTTGGCTTCAGATCTGTCGCGCACAGAAATAGCCCTGATCGCTAATTTTGCGATCAGGGCTATTTCATGACTTGATGATTATTTCCGGGGACGTTGTTGCTTACCAGCGTTACGCCGACGTAATTTGCTATGATCAATGGCGTCTGGATCAGCAGGTTTGCTGCTACCTGTTGTACCAGCTGCACCAGTGGCACCAGCAGTTGCCGTATCCCAGTTATCAAAAGTATGTTCGTCAACAACGATAACCGGTGGATTTTCTTCCATTTCAGCATCCATTCGCTTCCGGATGTTCGGCGTAACAACATAGGTTACGATCGCTTGTTGAATAATCAGAATGATCCCGCCAGCACCGAAGTAGAGGCCTAATCCGGCGTTGTACATCATACAAAAGACAAATGTCATGATCGGATTCAGAAAGGCAGTTGTCTGCATGGCTTTACGCTGTTCTGGCGGTACGCCTTGCAGCATGATCAAGCTGACGACAATGTATGGCAGAGTTGCTAAAATCGTGACAATAAAATTGGAATGCCCCAACTGAATGCCAAAAAAAGTGGCTTCAGAAATTTCTGGGGAGTAAGCGATGGCTTGATACAAACCAGAGAAAATTGGCAGTTGAATCAGCATTGGTAGGCAGCCCATGGAAGGAATCATGCTTGTGCCATTGGCTGAGTATATTTTCCGCATGTAACCGTTCATTGCCATCTGCTGTTCAGGTGTCTTGGCGCGCTTAGTAGCCTCTTGAACGATCTTTAGTTGTGGCTGGATGATCTTCTGCTTCTCTTGATAAGCCGTCATCGTTCGTTGTTGCCGCAGCATCAGTGGCAGGACAATCAGACGAACTAGTAGGGTGATCACGATGATGGCGATTCCATAACTGCTGGCAGTGCCAACCAGACTGGCGATCCACTCCATCAAATGTTGCAGTGGCAGTCCGATCACTTTATAAAAAGTGCCAAAAAACGGATCCGTCGGCGGCTTCATGGTTGTGCCTTTTTTAGTGGTTTGCGCGCATGCTGCTAAAATCAACGGCAGCAAGCTCACCAACCCAAGTGTGACAAATTTTTTCGACTTGTGCATGAATGTTTTCCCTTCAAAATGTAATCGGGTTTAACTATACTGTATGGACTGGTTGGATTCAACCGGTAACTTGAAAACCGCGGAAGTTTGGCACGTCTTCAAGCGGCTGTTCTTCGTAGGTCGACACGTTTGCATATGGGTTTGGACCGGCCTTAACCTTCGCCACAAATTTGGCAAGGTTTAACGGTTCACCTGCAGCCTGAATAAAGACAGAGCCATCAGACCGATTCTCAATCGTGCCGCTAATATCAAGATTGTCGGCGATCATCTTCGTGGCCCAGCGGAAACCGACGCCTTGCACCCGTCCGCGGACGACGATTTGTTTAGCAAGTTTGACCAAAAAGACACTTCCTTTCTTAATTGGAGATGCTGTCAAGCAGCATTTGCTCATCTTAGCTTTCTCCACAGTCCATACTAGTGTAGCATAAGGCTTATAGTAGAAACGACAACAGACTTAAGTTGGATTTTGTCTTGCAAGAAGAAAACCCGCCAAACGGCATCAAGCAAACAAAGTACCATTTAAAAATAAGGAGAACTTCATGGAATATATTTCATCACCTAAGAATGACAGAATCAAAACAGCCAATAAACTCACGGTTAAAAAACATCAAAAGGATGCTGGCCGCTACTTATTAGAAGGCCGTCACTTGGTCCAAGAGGCACTTGCCAGTGGCCAGACCCCTTATGATATTTATGCGACCGAAAAGTATGTTGAAGATCGTGCGCTCAAGCCATTTTATGACAAAATCACACAGATTTCTGAATCCGTTTCTGAGCATTTAAGCGACACTCAGACCCCGCAAGGCATTTTTGCTGTGATGCCGCGCCGCGCAGAACAATTGCCAGAGCCATTGAGTGGTCAGTTCTTATTGTTGGATGCGATTCAGGACCCGGGTAACGTTGGGACCTTGGTGCGAACTGCAGATGCAGCTGGGATTCAAACAGTGGTCTTCGGTAATGGGACAGCGGATGCGTTCGGTCCAAAAGTATTACGTGCGATGCAAGGCAGTCAATTCCATGTGCGCATTGTCTCCGCTAAATTAATGCCAATTATCAAAGCCTTACACCGTGGCGGCATCCCGGTTTATGGCTCAGAATTAAATGAAAAAGCTAAAAGTTATCATAGCATTCAACCGAGCGAACGATTTGCCTTAATTGTGGGCAATGAAGGCAATGGCATGGATCCAGTTTTGTTACAAAATACCGATACGAACCTTTACATTCCGATCCGGGGCAAAGCTGAATCATTGAATGTGGCGGTTGCTGCAGCAGTCATGATGTTTCATTTAGTCGGGGATTAAGAATCCCTTACAAACGTGACCTTTCTGGTTAGAACCTGTTATACTATAAGTGTGTTCATCAAACCACAAAAGGAGCAGATGTCTTGAGCAAAAAACGCGATTGGCAATCGGATGCTGAGTACGTTGGGTATGTGGCGGATCTTTTAGCCAAACCCGAAGTCCAGCGACTGGCAGAACACCCGCAACATCATTATTCTAACCGATTGGAACACTCGATCAGTGTTTCTTACCAGAGTTATCTGATTGGGAAACGGCTGCACTTGAATGTTCGTGCGATCGCCCGGGCAGGCTTGTTGCACGACCTGTTTTACTACGATTGGCGTAAAACCAAGTTTGACTTGGGGACTCATGCCTTCATCCATCCACGGATTGCTTTGCGGAATGCTGAAAAGCTGACTGAATTGTCACCGATGGAAAAAGACATTATCGTCAAACACATGTGGGGCGCAACGGTTGGCTTACCGAAGTATAAGGAAAGTTTCGTTGTTTCACTTGTCGATGATTATGCCGCCATGGATGAAGTCGTTGTACCATGGATGCACAAGCTCCGGCATCCGATCCACACTCACTTAAAGGCTTTAAATTAGGATCGCAAAGTTTTAGCAGCTATTTGGCTGTGAAGGACGATTGGAACCACGGATGAATGCCGTGGTTCTTTTTCTGGAAAGTTTTGCCATATTTTTCAACGTTTCTCGAGGACTGGCTTGTAATATTTTTACATTGTGGTATTCTAGCACTATATAAATGTAAGTGAATGGGAATTATGAGGTGAGTAGAGTGGATGCAACAGTAACCAGTACAGCCGATTGTCAAAGCCAGCAGGTCGCTCTTTGTCCAAAATTTCAACATACTTTTGAGATCTTAGGAAAGAAATGGAACGGACTGATTTTGGAAGTTTTATTAAACAATGGCAATTCCCGTTTTAAGGACATTGCGCAATTAATCCCGCGGTGTTCCGATCGGGTCTTGGTCGAACGCTTAAAGGAACTCGAAGGCGAAGGCCTTGTGGATCGCTTGACCCACAAAGACTCAGCTTTGATTGAATACGCGTTAACTGACAAAGGCCGCGGCCTCAATTCAGTTATGGCCGCCGCACACGCATGGGGCGATGCATGGGTCACAGATGCTGAATGCCACGCTAACGAGAAGTAGGGATTCAGCATAATCCAAACGTATTAAATGCAGACGAATGGTTTTCCAAATGCGGAAAATTATTCGTCTTTCGTTTCTCATAGACAATTTGATACAGGATTTCAAAATTCCAGTGCTAAGGCGGAGCAATCGTAGGCCAGATGGGGCTCAGCCGTGCAAACAACACAGCGACCGGTCTTGTCGCTGATGTTGTTAGGCGACTTCGAGACCGCGGGCTTTGCGGGCTCGAAGCGCCGTCACAGCGTTCCAGCCCCGTCTGGCCGGAGATTGCGGAGTTTGGCACGGCCGAGGTTAGGGACTGCATCGTCTAGTTCCTTTCAAAGGTTACTCGGAGTCTAGCAAACGACAAGTCATAGGGAGCGTGATGACACCACATTTTTTATTAACTAGCGCGAATCACCACTTGACGTTGGCGCTGAATTTGCTAAGCTTAGTTTATCTAAAAAGACGTAAAAACGATGACGAAAGCCCAAACAGGCTGACGAGATAGGGAATGACGTTCATACGACTGCAAGACGTCTATCGCCAAAATGTTTGTCTTCACTTTCTGAGTTGACTTTTGAAGTGGCAACACTTAGAAAGCTCCGGCCTAGCCGTTACCTTGTTGAGTGCATGGTTATTTCGTGACCATGAACAAGGGTGGTACCGCGATGCTTCGTCCCTTTTTCGAGAGGGACTTTTTTTATGCCTTCAAATGCATCAGAAAGTTGTATCAACCCTCACGTCAGCAACCAAGGAGGAAGAACATGGATCTTCAAACCAAACTTGAACAATTGTTCCAACAAAACAACGACACCATTAAAAAGGTTAAGTCGTTAGATGAATTAAATCAGATTCGCGTCCAATTATTGGGCAAGAAGGGCCCGATTACCGGTGTTTTGCGCGGCATGAAAGATTTGTCCGCTGAAGAACGGCCAAAAGTCGGCGCGTTCGCCAACAAAATTCGCGACGATCTCAGTGCAGTGATCGAAGCCCGCAAAGCCCAGCTCGAACAGGCGGTGATCAATGCGAAATTAGCATCAGAGACCGTTGATGTGACCTTGCCTGGTGATCCGGTTGAGGCTGGCACACCACATATTATCACGCAGATTATGGACGATCTTGAAGGCTTTTTTATGGGCATGGGTTACCAAGTTTTGACCGGTCCAGAAGTTGAAGAAGATCACTATAACTTTGAGATGATGAACATCCCTAAGGATCATCCTGCTCGTGATATGCAAGAGACTTTTTATATTACCAATGAGTTACTCATGCGCTCGCAGACAAGTCCAATGCAGGCGCGGACAATGGAAAAGCACGACTTTACCAAAGGACCGCTGAAAATGATTAGCCCTGGGGTGGTTTATCGACGTGATGACGACGATGCTACTCATAGCCATCAGTTTCACCAGATGGAAGGACTCGTCATTGACAAGCATATAACCATGGCTGATCTAAAGGGAACCTTGTTGGCCATGTGCCAACACGTGTTTGGTAAAGATCGGACAATTCGCTTGCGGCCAAGTTATTTTCCATTTACGGAGCCATCCGTTGAAGTTGATGTTTCCTGTTTTCGTTGCGGCGGTAAAGGTTGCCCGGTTTGCAAATATACCGGTTGGATTGAAGTGTTAGGTGCCGGCATGGTGCATCCCAATGTGCTACGGGCAGCGAACATTGATGCTGACGTATACGGCGGCTTTGCCTTTGGCCTTGGTCCAGATCGGTTTGCGATGCTGAAATACGGGATTGACGACATTCGCAGTTTCTACACAGACGACTTGCGCTTCTTAACGCAATTCAGCCAGGAGGGTTAAGATGGACGTCTCATATGAATGGTTAAAAGAATTAGTTGACGTGCCGGTTTCACCAGAAGAACTGGCCGATAAAGTGTCACGAACAGGGATTGAAGTTGATGGCGTGAAGCATCCAGACGCCGGCTTGAAAAAGATTGTCGTCGGTAAAGTGGTAAGTGCTACGCCACATCCGAACTCTGATCATTTACATCTTTGTCAAGTTGACGTCGGTGAAGAAACGCCGCGCCAAATTGTCTGCGGCGCGCCAAATGTTGCCGCCGGTCAAACTGTTATTGTGGCGCTGCCAGGCGCGCGCATTGCGGATAACGTTAAAATTAAAAAAGGCAAAATGCGCGGTGAAGAAAGCCTTGGCATGATTTGTGCCTTACAGGAAATTGGTTTTAGTGAAAACGTCGTGCCGAAACCATATTTGAATGGTATCTATGTCTTTAACGAGCCATTAGAGCCTGGCAGTGATGCCTTAGCTGCGTTAGGCATGCATGACGCCATTTTGGACTTTGAGATCACGCCTAATCGCGCTGATGCACTTGGCATGCGGGGCGTAGCCTGGGAAGTTGGCGCTACTTATGCAGAAAAGCCCCATTTTGAAGAAAAGCCATTAACTGAAGGTGATCGTCCGGTCGGCGATTTTTTGAGTGCCGAGGTCAAGGATGCCAAAGACGCTCCGAGTTATCAACTGCGGGTCATTGATCATGTGAAGGTTCAAGAAAGTCCTTTGTGGTTGCAAAAACGCCTGTGGTTAGCAGGTATCCGTCCAATTAATAATATTGTTGATGTGACCAATCTTATTATGCTGGCTTATGGGCAACCGCTGCACGCTTTTGACTATGCCAAGTTAGGCAGCCAGCAGATTGTGGTGCGGCGCGCTAAAAATGGCGAACCTTTGACCACGCTGGATGGCAATGAACATGAATTAGATGATCAAGATATTGTGATTACGAATGGGCAGGTACCAGTTGCTTTGGCTGGCGTCATGGGCGGCTTGAATTCTGAAATTACGCCAGAAACGACCACCGTTGTGATTGAGTCTGCTAGTTTTAATCCAGTCAATGTCCGTAAAACAGCCCTTAAGTACAATTTACGGTCTGAAGCCTCTTCCCGATTTGAAAAAGGGACGAACTTGGCTGATATCAATCGTGCTTTAGATGCTGCAGTTGCTTGGATGGCTGAATTAAGCGAGGGCCAGGTTGCAAAGGGAACGGTTAGCCCGACTTCAGTTTCTGCAGAAGATGTTGTCGTCGATATTTCGCTTGATCATATCAACCATGTTTTAGGTACCGATTTGACGCAGCAACAAGTGACGCAGATTTTTGAACAACTCGGTTTTGATGTGACCGAATCTGATGGCTTGTTTGCCGTCGCTGTACCGCCACGCCGGTGGGATATTCATATCAAAGCGGACTTGGTGGAAGAAGTTGCGCGAATCTATGGGTTTGACAATTTGCCAAGTACGTTACCAACGACAACCATGACTATTGGCGAGTACACCTCGCAACAAAAACGGATCCGACGTACACGTCATCTATTAGAAGGATTGGGTCTGACCCAAGTCATCACCTATGCGTTGACAACTGCCGAGGCTGCCGAGCAATTCAAGCTGCAACCTGGGCTCCCAACCAAAGTCGATTCACCGATGACGACCGATCATGCTGTTTTGCGGATGAACATGATTAGTGGTTTGCTAAATGTCATCAAGTATAATCAAGCGCGGAAGGAAACCAATGTTGCGATTTATGAACAAGGCCGGATCTTTACCAAAACAGGCGATCAGGTGCGGCCAACCGAAATTGAATATTTGGGTGGTGCCATCACTGGCAATGTTGTCGCAAAAGATTGGCATCAATCTGCGAAAGCCGTTGATTTCTTTTACGCTAAGGGCATTGTGACACATTTGCTGGGTGATTATTCGCTGGCCGATCCGATTCGCTTTGAAGCAACGCAAGCTGTTGCTGAACTCCATCCTGGTCAAGCCGCAAACATTTTTGTCGGCGATCAACTTGTTGGCATTTTGGGGCGCTTGCATCCTGCCTTTGAACATGCAGAGCACCTGCCAGCCACCTTTGTTTTTGAATTAGATTTGGATGCGCTATTTGCCGCACCGCGACAGGAAAAAATCGCGCAATCCGCACCGAAGTTCCCGGCAGTAACCCGTGATATTGCTTTGCAAGTTGACGAGCAAGTAACGAACGATCAAGTCATGGCTATTTTCCATGAACACGGCGGTGCCTTCTTGCAGGATGTGACGTTGTTTGATGTTTATGCAGGCGATCACATTGCCGCGGGTCAGAAGAGTTTGGCGTATACGCTAACTTATCGTCGAGACGATCAGACGTTGACTGAAGACGAAGTGACGCAGGCGTTTGACAAAGTGAAGGCGGCGTTACAGACAGGAATCGGGGCTGCTATTCGCTAGATGCAGTCGCATTTTTGTCGCTGGTTGGGTATAATATTTGCTGATTCAGATTTATTGTTCAGAATAGTTAAGTAGAGCGGGACTAGGTACGTTTGGAAACCGTCACATAGGCAGCCTTGGGCACGATGGCCGGTACTTTGGCCATTGTGGACGAGCTTCTTAAGTGCAGATTTCTGTGCCAGTGACCGTGTTAATCTTAGAGGAGGCAACATTTTTGGATAGACGGTCATCAGATCGACAAGACAAGCGGCGCCAGCGTTCTAGTGAAAAGAAAGTAGCCAACAAGATCGTTGCTTGGGTTATTGGGATTGTATTGGCGGTCCTAGTGATCGTTGGTTTGATGGGCTACCGCTATGTCCGTTCAGCGCTTGAGCCGGTTGATCCAAATGGCAAGACGTCGATTAGTGTGACGGTGCCAGCGGGTTCGTCAACGAAACAGATTGCCGCGCAGCTGGAAGCCAAACATGTCATTAAGAGCGCCACTGTTTTTAGTTACTATGTGAAATTCCACAATATCGCCGACTTTCAGGCGGGCCAGTACAAGTTGACACAACGCGCCAATATGAGCACGGTGATTCAAGCCTTGCGTGCGGGTGGCAGTGCCACCACTGCTGCGGGCCAATTGCTAGTTAAAGAAGGCACAACGATCGAACAAATCGCGACGTCGATGGATAAGTTAACGAAAAGTAACAAAAATCTGACCGGAAAGAAATTTCTGGCATTGATGAAAGATCAAACCTTCTTTAATCAATTGGCTAAGAAATATCCGCAATTGCTGAGTTCAGCGGCCAATGCAAAAGGAGTTCGCTATCGATTGGAAGGCTATCTTTTCCCTGCGACTTATAACGTTGGCGCTGGTGAAACAGTCAAGGACCTTGTGGATGCGATGGTTGCCAAGACAGACAGTGTGATGCAGAGTTACTACAAGAGCATTAAGAAGCAGCAATACACCGTTCAAGAAGTCATGACGCTTGCATCGTTAGTTGAGCGTGAAGGGGTCACCCAAGATGATCGTCGCAAAATAGCTGGTGTCTTCTTGAACCGAATTGATGCGGGGATGCCACTACAATCGGATATCTCTGTTATGTATGCATTGAACACGCATAAAACACATCTGACTAACAAGGATACTAGCGTTGATTCACCGTACAACTTATACGTCCACACCGGCTATGGACCGGGACCGTTTGACTCGCCAAGTGAGCAAAGTATCACAGCGGTTCTCAGCCCTGATGCACGTGACAAGGACTACTTGTACTTTGTTGCTAACCTTAAAACTGGTGAAGTACTTTACGCGACAACACGGGAACAACATGATGCCAATACGGCTAAGTTTGCCAGCGATAATGCAGCGGCAGATAAGTAACCTAATTGGACTTTGGCCGCATAAGGACCTTGGTCATTGTGACCAGGGTCCTTATGCGGTTGTTTCTGGGCTGAAGGATGAGTTTTGAGGAGGGCTTCAAGGTGCAGCAGAAAAAACCGATTGTGATTGGCGTGACAGGTGGTTCTGCCAGCGGCAAGACAAGTGTGAGTCGAGCGATTTTTGATCATTTTTCGGGGCACTCATTGCTTTTATTAGCGCAAGATGCTTATTACAAGAAAAGTGACATGCCGTTTTCAGAACGAAAAAAGATTAACTATGACCATCCTTTGGCATTTGACACACCATTGTTAAAGGATCACTTAAATCGGTTGATCCATCGGCAAGCTGTCGATCAACCGGTGTATGATTACACGATTCATAATCGCTCTGACCGAACCGTTCATCTGGCCCCAAAAGATGTGATTATTCTTGAAGGTATTCTAATTCTTGATGACGCAGAATTACGCGACATGATGGATATTAAGGTGTTTGTCGATACTGATGATGATATTCGGGTCATCCGCCGCATCAAGCGGGACATGGTATCGCGTGGGCGTTCACTGGATTCGATTATTAATCAATATTTAAAAACGGTAAAACCGATGTATCATCAGTTTGTCGAACCATCGAAGCGTTACGCTGACTTGATTGTGCCTGAAGGTGGCCAAAATCAAGTCGCCATTGATTTACTGGTTACTAAGATCAAAGCCATTCTGGCCGAACGCGGTTTGCAAGAGTAATCATTGACAAATGCGGCTGGTCTTAATACAGTGACTAAGGAAAATAAGAAGTGAGGTAAGAATTTTATGGCAGACAAAAGCTATCCAATGACAGCGGAAGGCAAAAAGAAACTCGAAGACGAGTTGGAGGAATTGAAGACCAAGAAGCGTCCAGAAGTTATCGACCGGATCAAGGTTGCTCGCGGTTTTGGTGATCTTTCAGAGAACTCTGAATATGAAGCAGCTAAGGATGAACAATCCACCTTGGAAAATCGGATCGTGACCATTCAAACAATGCTTCGTTACGCTGAAATTATTGATTCAAAAGCGGTTGCTAAGAACGAAGTATCACTTGGTAAGAAAGTCACGTTTGAAGAAGACGGTGATGAAGAAACATATGAAATCGTCGGCGCTGCTGAAGCAGACGCCTTCAACGGTAAAATTAGCAACGAAAGCCCGATCGCTCAAGGTCTGATTGGCCGTAAAGTGGGCGATAAGGTCACGATCAGTACCCCTGGTGGTGAGATGAAGATCAAGATCACCAAAGTTGAAGGCTGATCAGCACATAACGCTTTGTCAACTTGCGCCAAAAGCAATCAACGGCAAATGTCTTTTCCGGTTATCAAGGAGAAGACGTTTGTCGTTTTTTGTGGCTTTAAAAAAGTGAAACGGCGACTGAGCCACATGTTGGGTTGCAAATTCAGCCTTACGCCCTAAGTCAAAGGCAACGAAATTCGTTATAATTAATTGAAATGAATCGACATCGAGTCAATGTATACGCTAAAAAGTAGACAAGGGGGGATCGTCGTGCGCCGCTGGCAATTATTTTTAGGCATCGAGTTAGCTTTAACCCTGTGGCTGTTTTTCCAGATCATCACGAATCCTATGGCACTGACAACGATCCTAGTGGGCGTGTTTTTTCTTTTCCTCGGTGCGCGATGGCATCGGTTGCGCTCGTTCAATGTGGCTTTTGGCGGGATTTTGTTAGTCTTGGGAATTTTTATCAATCCGGCCATTTGGCTCATTCTAATGATCGCGGGTGTGTTCATAATCATGGTCGTTACGAAACCAGGTATGGGGTTTTCGGCTTGGGATCGCAAACAGTATGTAGCGCCAGTGACCAAGGAGCCCAGTGAAAAGGCCGGTAAGCGCACGATTAACTCGTGGACTGATCGGCATACGATTTCGCCAACCTATGATTGGGATGACATTAATATGGTTGTGCCAGCTGGCGATACCATTATTGATTTAGGTGACACCTTTCTACCTAAAGGCGATAGTGTGATCATGATTCGCAAAGGTTTTGGCAAAACGCGAATTCTGGTGCCGATTGGCGTTGGTGTTGCGGTTGAACACGCTGCCTTTTATGGTACCTTGCATTTTGAAAATAAAGATTCGATGCTGCATAGCCAAAGTGTCACGGCATATTCAAAGGACTATGATGATGCACCGCGCCGCATTCACATCATTACGAGTGTGGGTGTCGGCGATTTGGAGGTGCTGGCTGTATGAGAAGACGGATGCTGGTTGGCTTTTTTATGGCATTACTGGTCTGGGCGCTTTTGGTCGAGGCCTGTTTGGTTTTCATGCTAGCTAAAGTAACCGAACATGATTTTTTGCAGGTGTTATTGACCACCGTCCTGTCCGCGCCGGTTTTGGTTTATCTGGTAATCGGCGCTTTGTTGATCAGTACCGGTGCGACGGTTATTGTCATGTGGCGGCAGCGAGTCATGCACAGTCAGTTGGACAGCCGATTGGCACAATTAAATGCTGGACAATATCAGGCACCTATTTTTAGTCGCTCGCAGCAGGCAGTCGGCGCTTTGGGTAAGCAACCGGCAGCCTTGCTTGAAGAGTTGCGGCAAAAAATGATACGCTTACAACGTGAGATTGAACGGTATAGCAACACGCCGGTTCGATTTTCCGGTGAAACAAAAGAAGCCATTTTAACCGGTGAACGGCATCGGCTTGCTCGTGAACTGCACGACTCTGTCTCACAACAGTTATTTGCTGCGATGATGATGTTATCTGCGCTGCGTAGTGTGGCTGATCGTGACCCTGCGCAGGCTGAACTGAGCAAACAACTGGATACGATCCAAAAGGTGATCAATGAGGCACAGGCGGAAATGCGCGCATTGCTGCTGCATTTGCGGCCGACTAATCTTGAAGGCAAATCTTTGAAACAAGGGATTATTCAATTGTTGAAAGAATTGCAAACCAAGATTACAATCGAGATCACGTGGCAGTTGGATGATATTAAATTGAATCCAGCGGCCGAAGATAATCTTTTTAGAATTGTTCAAGAACTTTTAAGTAACACGTTACGACACGCCAAGGCAACGAGCCTTGAAGTTTATCTGAAACAGCTGCAGGATATGGTGGTGTTGCGGATGGTCGATGACGGTGTCGGATTTGATGCGAAACAAGCCAGCAGTAATGGTAATTATGGGCTTGCAAATATCAAGGAACGTGCCGCGGCCATGGGCGGAACTGCGAAAGTGGTGAGCGTGGTCGGACAGGGAACCAGTGTTGAAGTCAGGGTGCCATTATCAAAGGATGTTGCGCATGATTAAAGTATTGATTGTTGATGATCACGAAATGGTTCGGTTGGGGTTGGCAACTTACATAGGGGTCCAACCTGATTTGGAAGTGGTTGATCAGGCCGAAAACGGTCAAGAGGGTGTCGATATGGCACTTAAAGATCGGCCTGATATTATTTTGATGGATCTCGTGATGCCGGTGAAAGACGGGATCACGGCAACCAAGGAGATTCTGAAGGCATGGCCGCAAGCACGAATTATTATTTTGACGAGTTTTATTGATGATGCCAAGGTGTATCCAGCCATGGAGGCGGGGGCGGCCAGTTACATTCTCAAGACAGCCACAGCCGAGGAAATTGCCAAGGCGATTCGGCAAACAGCTAAAGGTGAGCGAGTTTTGGAGCCGCAAGTCACGACTAAAATGATGAATCGCATGAATCATCCGCAACCACAGTATGATGAGTTAACCAATCGTGAACGTGAGGTATTGCAACTGATCGCGCAAGGTAAGTCGAATCAAGAAATTGCGACAGAACTTTTTATCACGCTAAAAACCGTTAAGACGCATGTGTCCAACATTTTGGCGAAACTGGATGTGGAGGACCGAACGCAGGCAGCTATTTATGCACTTAAACATGGACTCGTAAAAAACGATCAAGGAGATGATGGGGTTGCAACTCGCGATCACTGATGAAGCAAGTCGTTGGTTTCACCGTGAATTAAGTTTGCCAGACAAGGGTGCTGGTATCCGTTTTTTTGGGAAGGCATATGGTAAGACTCAGGTTCATGATGGCTTTAGTGTTGGCATGACACGTGATGATCATCCTGACCAGCCAATCATGGCAGTAGAAAAAGACGGCGTCACTTATTTTGTTGATCCAACCGATGCATGGTTCTTTGAAAATCTTGCCATGACAGTGGACTATGATGCGCACTTGGATGAACCGAAGTATGAATTTAAAGAAGAATAAGCGTGCTTTCGGCAAGCTTTAATGCCCAGCGCGTCTTTTATGGCTCGGCTATAGTGGCATTAGGCATGCTTGAAAAAGTTTGTGGGCAGGTCTGAATTAGCGCGTTTAAAAAGCCAGTATACCTGCGCTTTTGATTGTAACGGCCAATCAATTGGCTACGATCAAAGACGTTCGGATACTGGCTTTTGAGTTGCAATGGTTGGTCAAAAAACTTCGGATATCTCACCGTCGCGAAACAAGGTGTCGCGAGAAGCGCCGCTTATCAACGACATACCAACAAGCCGTTAAGCATAGGCCAGTCACCGTTATCACAGCACCCCACCCTAATAATGGCGGGACGTAACGCATGGTAATCACGTGCTGCCCAGGTTTTAGCGGCATGGCCATGAAAATGCCTAAACTTTTTTTGACGGTGACAGGTCGATTGTCAACTTTCACGTGCCAACCAGGGGCGGTTGGGATCGTGGTTTGCAGCATTTGGTGGTCGTGCAAAATGTTGATCGTCGCTTCAACGGTGGTAGCCGTGTGTTGTATCACATGCCAAGATCCTGTTTGCAGTTTTTTAAGATCGTGGATAACTTGCTTGGCGTCAGCTTGATATAAGCTAAAATTTTCAAACCAGGCGTCTTTTTTATTCAGGCGAAACCGCAAAACTTGTTCAGCTTTAGGACTACGGGGGGTGACATTGACCGTAATGGTATCGTTAAAACTATCTGGCAAGGTGACAGTTTGCCCATTTTGATTGAGTGTCACTAAATGGTCAGCAAACTGGCTGCCGAGGGTTAACACATAGATTTTACCTGGTATTGGCTTAAATCGATAAGTGACATCGTGGGGACCCTGACCAACCTTAGCATAAGTGGGTGCGTTGCCAGTTGAGACTCGGCGCACACCGGTGAGTTGCGGTGCCTCTAATGCTGTTGGCGTAAAATAAGGATTGCCCGACTTGCCGAGGGCTGATTGCAGGATTAAGGACTGATTGGCAAGCGGGGTTTCACTATAGAGTGGTTGTTTGAGCAAATCAGTATCGGCTACAAAGCCCAGACTTTGGGCAAAAGGTGATCGCAGGATTTGCCAAGTAGGCGTCGTTTTGATCGGCCGATACCACTTTAGATCTGGTCGTTGACCGGCATCTGGTAGTTTTTTTGCCGCCCGTTTGGTTGGCGTCAGATAATATTTCATGCCTAGTAGACTGTCCGTAATTAAAGTGCCATTTGTGTAGGCCACCGAACCATCGTCTTCAGGTTGCCCTAACTGACCAAAGAATTTGGGGACAGCCGGCTCTAACATGGAGTTAAATTGGTCTGCGCCGAGATAATTGGCCGTCATGGGGTCATTACGGGTTCGAATGGTGGTTTTTCCAACTCGAAACAAACCGGGATCATGCTGCTGGATGGTCTGTGTCCCGCGAATCAAGGCGGCGGTATAATCGTGGTAATCACTGTGATTCAAATAGGCTAGTTGATTAAGCGTCAGGATTAAACTGCCACTTAAGTCAATTAACACGATCGCAAAACCGAACCAGACTGGCCGGCGATTGTCCAAACTAAACCAGACAAATGCCAGCAGTAGACAGCCTGCGCCAAAAAGCAAGTGGCCCACGGTCAGAAAGCTGAAGTGTTTGAGGTTGGCAGCGACATCAATGTAAATAGCGCCGAACACAAGCAGCAGAACGCCTAACCATTGCAAAGGAATGCCAATTTGTAAATGCGGCAGGACAGCGATACCCAGACTCAAAAACCAGAAGCACAATACAAATGTAAACCGGTATGGATACCAAACCGGAAACTGAAAGCCGTGCCACAGTAAGTCAAGCGGTTCTAGCATGCACGATAGGATTAACACAATTGTCACGCCAGCCGCTGCCAATTTTTGGCGCCAAGGATGACTTTTGGATAGGAAAAAGAGGACAACCAGTACAAATCCTAAAGCACCAATGTAATAGTTGGGATAACCGGATGGCATTTGGTCAAAGTTAAAACTGCCTGGCAGCATTTTACTCAAAAACCTTGTTGGCGCATATTCAAAGCGCCAACGTATCGTCGCCACGGTGTAAGTGCCTTTTGACTGGGACAGTTGAAACCAGGTGGGCAATAGCACAACCGCACTGATCATCCCAGCTAACCCGCTGGCGCCGATAAACCGCAGTCCAGATCGCCAAAAATGCTGCCATGTTGAGGTATGGGCAATGAGCCAGTAAATGGCATACAAGATTAAAAACAAGGCAATCATATAGCCGGTATAAAAATTAATGATGAGAGCCGCGGCGAGCCAGCCAATATAGGCCATAACGCGGCCGTCTTTGAATAGTATTTCAACACTGTCAATAATGAGCGGCAGTAGCATTGCAGCATCCAGCCACATCAGATTAAAGCTATTGGCCAACAGCCAGCCACTCAAAGCATAGGCTAACCCAAACGCCGGAATCATCATGCCGTGGATGGCGTGACGTTTAGCGTACCAACCCATGGTGAAGCCGATGGTGCTGATTTTTAACACCGTGATTAAGAAGGCAGCGACATCCAGCATATCTGCTGGAAACAACACAACTAGCCAGTTGAATGGGCTAAGCAAATAGTAGGCAAAGACCCCGTACATGTCACCGCCAAGTGCTTTATTGAAGGCGTAAAAAAGTTGGCCAGGATGGCCGAGCAAGGTTTGCCGCAAGTAAGCGAAGAAATCGATATATTGCTGTCCCAGATCCACTGTCAACACACTGCTTGATCCAAATGGAAAGGTGCCACGGATTGCAAAATAAAGGCCGACGAGCAGTCCCGGTAAAAGAAAACTGAGGATCAGCGGATAATTTTTCAACCAACGTTGTCGCACAAGTGTCCACCAACTTCTAAAATAAGATTAATTCCGGCATTTTAGGTGTCGTCTTCCGTATTTCAAGCATATCATAAGACACGTGTCATGGCGTTTTGACTGGTTCTTTGCTACACTTTATAAGATAGAAATTCTGAAGGAGCAATTTTAGGTGAAGTACATTCGTACACCGCAACCCAAACGGAACAAGAGTCAAATTCCGTTTCGCTTAAATTTATTATTTTTCATTGCGTTTCTCCTGCTGGCAGCCTTAGTTGCACAGCTGGCTTATTTGCAGATTTTAAATGGCCCGCGGTTGGCTGCTGAAGTCGATCGCACCAACAAAACAGTGGTCACCGGCAATGTGCCTCGTGGGCTTATTTTTGATAGCAAGGGCCGTGCTCTAGTGACGAATAAGGCGAATAATGCCATCACTTACACTAAGAGTGTTGGGGCTAAATCGCAGCAGATGTATGACATTGCTAATCAGCTTGCCAAGCTTATTGACAAGCCTGAAGACAATCTTACCAAGCGCGATTATATTGACTACTATTTGGCACCAACGAAAGTTTCAAAACAGATTGTTTCCAAACTGCCAAAGAAAATTCAAGATCTGCCGACAGACAAAGCTGACGAATTGTACAAGTATGAGGTCGCTTACGTGCGTCAACACATGCCAACCTTTACGGCGACTCAAAAAGAAGCAGCCGGCCTTTACAAAATTATGAATGGCGCCACTCAGCTATCGACTGTCTACCTTAAGAATCAAGACGTGACGGCACATGAAGTCGCGGTTGTCGGTGAGCGCTTGACGCAAATGCCTGGGGTGAACCTTGGGACTGACTGGGAGCGATCTTATCCGAACGGTGACTCTATGACGTCAATCATTGGACAAGTTTCCAACGAAAAGTCAGGGTTGCCAGCTGACCAACTACAGGCATATTTGGCAAATGGCTATGCTCGGAATGACCGGGTCGGCACCAGTTACCTTGAAAAGGCATATGAAAATGTTCTGAAGGGTTCCAAGAGTCAAACGCAGGTTGAAATCGGGAATAACAACCAGATTATTCAATCTGTTTCCAAGTTCAAGGGGCAACAAGGCGCCAATTTGAATCTGACGATCGATTCGGATTATCAGAAGAAAGTCGAAAAGTCTTTGAGTGACACCTTCAGTTCAATTCGATCTGCTGGTGCGGGCAGCTTGTCAGACGGTGCTTACGCGGTTGCGATGGATCCAAATACGGGTCGTATCCTTGCCATGGCGGGTCAGCATCAGGATGTTCAGACACATAAGGTTGAAGATGATGCACTTGGCGTTATCAACCGCGCATTTGTTGTTGGGTCAGCGGTTAAGGGTGCCACGGTGCTAGGCGCCTTGCAAGATGGCGTGATTACCGTCAATTCTAATACTCAAGCTGATACACCGATTTACTTGCCTGGTACACCAGTCAAGAAATCTGTTTACCCGGTCGGTACCTTCAGTTCATTGGATGCAGCCTCTGCGCTGGAAGTTTCCAGTAACATTTACATGATGTGGCTGGCCATGAAAGAAGGCCACTATGCGTACTCGCCAAATAATTATCTGAAATTGAATTCGGATATTTTTAGCAAAATGCGCGGCTACTTTAACCAATTCGGATTAGGTCTCAAAACTGGGATTGACTTGCCCGGTGAGATTGCAGGGTTAGAAGGCAATACGCATGATTCATCAGGCAATTTGCTTGTCGGTTCGGCGTTGGATTTGTCTTACGGGAACTATGATAACTACACCCTTATTCAGATGCTGCAGTATATCAGCGCCATTGCCAACAACGGTTATCGGATGAAACCATTCTTAGTGAACAGTATTAGCCAAACACTGAGCGATGGCAGTAGCGGTCCGGTGTTAACCTCAACTCAGCCTTCCGTTACTTCAAAAATCGACAATACGCAAGATCAGATTAACCTAGTTAAGCAAGGAATGTGGCAGGTTGTGCATGGCACAAACGGTTGGACTACAGCGACTTCGCTGAATACCTTGAATCCGGGCGTTGCCGGGAAAACCGGGACTGCTCAAGGGTTTGCCCGTGAGTCCAAAGATTCAGCGCTCACTGAAACCATCACGGAAAGTTTCGTTGGGTATGCACCAGCGAAGGATCCAAAGATTGCGATTGCAGTGATTATTCCGAATCTGAAGGCTGAAACCACCACGCCTTATCAACTGCAGATTGCCAAAGAAATGTTTACTGACTTCTATCAGATGAACAACATCAAAGAAGATAAGGATTATTCGATTCATCAGAAGACAGTTAACGGCTGATCGTGTTGGCAGCGTGTGCAAAAAATGCTAAACTACTACAAGAACATGGCCGCCAAGTGTTTGGCCAACGCTTCTGACGGTGCGAAAAACAACAGGCGGACCTGTTGTTTTTTTAGCGGATTGGTGCGGCAGGCTCGGCATACGGCAAGCAGTTCCTGTCTGCTTGGCAGATGGGTTAGAAAGGAAACTATGAATTATTCAAACTGGCGCTCTCGGTTGCAAAATTCAGCTTATGTGACCAATGCTATTTTAGCGGTTACCATTTTGGTCTTCCTTTTGGAGACTTTCTCTGGTGGCAGTACCAATAATAGCGTGTTGGTTTTCTACGGCGCGCGGCTGAATCCTTTGATTTTGTATGGTCAGTGGTGGCGATTGATGACACCAGTATTTGTCCACATCGGCTTAATGCACATTCTGGTTAACGGTTTCTCATTGTATTATTTGGGACAAATGACGGAACAACTATTTGGCCATTGGCGATTCTTTCTGTTGTACTTTATTTCGGGTTTTGCCGGTAATGTCGCGAGTTTTGCCTTTAGTCCTAACACACTTGCAGCAGGTGCCAGTACAGCAATTTTCGGTTTGCTCGGTGCCTGCTTGATGCTCGGCGACAGCTTCAAAGAAAATCCAGTGATTCGTCAGTTGGCGCGCCAATTCTTACTGTTGGTTGGCTTGAACTTACTGTTTAATCTGTTTTCCAGCGGCATTGACATTTTTGGTCACATTGGCGGTTTGCTTGGTGGCTTTCTTGCAGCAGGCATGTTGGGTGCTCCGGCACTTGGTCGCATGGGGACACCGCGGCGGATTGCTTCAGCTGTCACCTTGCTCTTCGGACTGGGCGCGTTGCTTTTCTTAGGATTTAACGCAGGCTAGTATGAAAACTTACTATGATGTTCTGCAATTATTAAAGGGGTTTGGTACGTTCATTCATGTTGGAAAGCGTGAGTGGGATATCGAACTGGCTGCACTTGAATTAGATCGGCTGCACAAAGCGCAGCTCATTGATGACAAGGTTTACCTGAATGCAAAAGTCGTGCTGCGGCATGCACACGCGCAAGAAGAGGCACATCCTTTAAATCATGAGCTGCCACTGCCCGCCGAAAAACGGAGGAATGACAAAGATGAATGACAAAAAATTAATTGGTGTCGATTTGGGCGGCACAACGGTTAAATTCGCGATCTTAACCACTGATGGTGAGATTCAACAGCGCTGGAGTATCGATACTAATATTTTGGATGAAGGCAGTCACATCTTGCCGGATATCATTGATTCGATCAACGAACATCTCAAACTCTACAACATGACACCGAATGATTTTGTCGGTATCGGTATGGGCTCACCTGGTTCAGTTGATATTGAAGCAGGCACGGTAATTGGCGCTTACAACTTGAATTGGAAAACATTGCAGCAGGCTAAGAAGGATATTGAGGCTGGTACTGGGATTCCCTTTAGTATTGATAACGACGCCAATGTTGCTGCCTTGGGCGAACGTTGGAAAGGCGCTGGCGAAAATGACGCCAATGTAACTTTCGTAACGCTTGGCACAGGCGTTGGCGGCGGCATTATTGCCGATGGTAACTTATTGCATGGTGTTGCAGGCTCAGCAGGCGAACTCGGACACGTAACTGTTGATCCGGTCAATGGTTATCTCTGTACTTGCGGCAAACGCGGTTGTCTCGAAACTGTAGCCAGTGCGACTGGCGTTGTCCGGGTGGCCCGGGATATGGCTGAAGAATTCGCTGGCGACTCCAAACTGAAGCAGACGTTAGATGATGGCGATGAGATTTCTAGCAAAATTGTTTTTGATCTTGCCAAAACCGGCGACAAACTTGCGTTGATGATTGTTGACCGGGTTAGCTACTTTCTTGGCTTGGCATTGGCAAATGTCGGCAATCTGCTGAATCCGAAATTCATCGTCATTGGTGGCGGCGTTTCAGCAGCAGGTGACTTTTTGCTGAAGCGAGTTGATAAGTATTTCAAGGAAAATACGTTCCCGAATGTTCGGGAAACAACAAGTCTGCGTCTGGCAACGCTAGGTAACACTGCTGGCGTTATCGGAGCTGCCAGCCTTGCACTTAAGTAAGCGGAAGAAGGAGTCATACACGTGTTAACTTATCTGTTAATTTTTGTTGGATTATTTCTGATTTATTGGGGTTTCAACTGGTTGTGGAGTTACTATCAAAAATCACGGTTTAAGGCTATCGGCGGCGAGATCACGCCGGATGACTTTGAACACACCATGCGTAAAGCACAGATTATTGACTTACGCGAGCGTAACGAATTCAAAGCGGGCCATATTCTCGGTGCCCGCGATATTCCTTATACGCAGTTGCGTGAACGGATGGGTGAAATGCGTCAAGATCTGCCTGTTTATCTCTATGACAAAACTGGCGTGCTCTCCTTGCGTGCTGCTCGGCGTTTACGCAAGAATGGTTTCGAAAAAATCAGTTGGCTAAAAGGCGGCTATGATAACTGGTCAGGCAAAACAAAAAAGAGCCCGACTAACTATTAGCCGCTACATAAGCGCAAGAAAAAAGCAATCGAACTTGTCGATTGCTTTTTTGCTGATAGCGGCGCTCATTATGAACATACCGCTATTAACAGCTGGTGTTGCTTAACCTTGATGAGCTGAGAAACGTTTACGGTTAGCTTTACGCCGGTTATCGTTAATTTCATCGACCTTAGTTTCCACAGGTTCGATATAGTTTTTCTTAAAGGCAAAAACGCTACCGGCAATTGCGCCAAGGGTCATCAGCGTGCCAACAAAAAAGCCACGAGCAAATTTATGTTTCATGAAAATCCCCCCTGATTAATGATCTATGATACTGTTTTTATTATACTATACTATCGGAGCTTAATGAAATGGATAAACCAGCCAAACGGATTGTCATGATTGTCGGACCGACAGCTGTCGGAAAAAGTGACCTCGGCGTTTATTTAGCCCAGCAGCTACACGGTGAAGTGATTAACGGCGACGCCTATCAGATTTATCGCCACATGGACATTGGAACGGCGAAAATCACGCCAGAAGAGATGCAAGGGGTGCCACACCATTTATTGGATATCGCTGACCCTACCGTCGCATACTCGGTCGCCAAGTTTAAAAAGGCAGCGACGGCCATGATTGATACGGTGGCTGATCGGCAACAATTACCGATTTTGGTAGGCGGTACCGGTTTTTATCTTAATAGTTTGCGCTTAAATCTGCCTTTAGGCGGGAAGGCGCCGCCGACAGCTATTCGGCAGCGCTGGCAGGTGGCGCTAGCAACAAACGGTCAATCATGGTTGTGGCAGCAATTGGCACAGCGCGACCCAGATGCTGCGCAACAAATTGCGCCGGCCAATACGCGGCGGGTGATTCGTGCCTTAGAAGTCGGTGAATTAACCGGACGGCGCTTTTCTGACCAGCCACAACCAGAGCCGTTGTTCTCGACCTTGGTCATTGGCTTAACCACGGACCGAGCCGTTTTGTATGATCGAATTAATGCACGGGTGGATGCGATGATGCAGGCCGGGTTACTCGCTGAAGTTGAGCAGCTATTAAAAACCGTGCCAGCAGATGCACAGGCCATGCAGGCTATCGGCTACAAAGAGCTAGTGCCATATCTTCACAGTCAGGCTGAATTGGCGAATTGTGTTGCACTGATTAAGCAACATTCCCGGCATTTTGCTAAACGGCAGCTGACCTATTTTCGCAATCAGATGCCGACCCATTGGTTTGATCTGGTCGCGCATCCGGAAGACAAAAATGCCATTGTTACGTTGGTGCAACATTGGCTTAAACAACGTTAACGCGAATACAGTCGTATCAATTTGGATATGAGGGCCGTCAACCAGATTGGCTAGGTTCAGCTTCGAGCAAATCTGGTTAACGCTCATCTATGCGCCGATTTCTAAACGCGCCTGTTCGCGCTCATTTAAAGGAGAAAAGTATCATGAGTTGGATGGATAAGTTTGATCCAAAATTACAGACAATGGTTAAAGAAGTTGACGCACAGATCGCGCCACAACTGGCAAAAATTGATGCGCGTATCTTGGAGAATCAGAATAAGGTTTTAACAAGTTTTCAAAACCATCATGTGGCAGAAAGTTATCTAACCGGATCAACCGGTTATGGTCATAATGATGAAGGCCGCGATGTCTTGGAGGCCATCTACGCCGATGTTTTGGGCGGCGAAGATGCACTGGTGCGGCCGCAATTTGTTTCTGGTACGCATGCAATTGGCGTTGCCTTATTAGGGTTGGTTCGGCCAGGTGACGATATTGTGTACATCACCGGTAAGCCGTACGATACCCTGCAGGAAGTACTAGGCTTAGCTGGCAACGGGATTGGCGCGCCGCAAGAATATGGCATTGGTGTTGATTATGTTGACCTGCTGCCAAACGGGGCGGTTGACGATGATGCTGTCAAAGCGCGGTTGAACGATAAGACCAAAGTGGTTGCCATTCAGCGATCTCGCGGTTATGCAACCCGCGATTCTTTCACCGTTGATCAGATCGCTGCGATGATCAAAGTTGTTCGCAGTGTTTTGCCGAACGTCTGGATTTTTGTCGATAATGCCTATGGCGAGTTCTCGGAAACCAAGGAACCACTGGAAGTCGGTGCTGATGTCATGGCCGGCTCGTTGTTTAAAAACGCAGGCGGTGGCATGGCCAAAACTGGCGGTTATATTGTCGGTAAAAAGGATCTGATTGACCGCATCAGTTATCGGTTCACGGTACCGGGTCTTGGCGGGGCTGAAGGGGCCACAGTCGATGCGTTGGCTGACATGTATCAAGGCTTCTTCATTTCGCCGCAAACCACAGGGAATGCTATTAAAGGCGCCATTTTCGAAGCAGCCTTGTTTGCTAAACTGGGGCTGGACGTCTCACCAGCTTGGGATGCACCGCGAACCGATTTGATTCAAACAGTCAACTTCGGCAATGCCGATGACATGGTGAAATTTGCTAAGGCTGTTCAAGCAAACTCGCCAGTTGACAGCTTTGTGACGCCGATTCCGGAAAAAATGGCCGGTTATGAGGATCAAGTCATTATGGCAGGCGGCACATTTGTCGCTGGCTCTACGATTGAATTTTCCGGTGATGGCCCGTTGCGCCCGCCGTATACGTTATACCTGCAAGGCGGGTTAACCTATGCGCATATTAAATTGGCGACCATGGGAGCTGCGCAGTCCACTTTCTTTGATAACTAGAATAGGATAAGCAAAAAAACGCGATCAAGCTAATTGATCGCTTTTTTTGACGGCTATGAAAGTTGTTCATGAACAACATGAACATATGGCTGACCACCTGCACGAGCGATAACGCCTTGGATTTCTGGGGTAAAGCCGGGGAAGTGCCGTATACCTTCAAAAAGTGTTTGAAAGTAACTGATCGCTTCCGGTCGCCAGCGTTCGCCAGGGACAACCACAAAGATTCCGGGCGGATAGGGCAGCGCGCCGTCGACTGCGATACGGCCCGTGGCTTGCTCCAGAGGGATGGTGTCAATTTGACCGCGAACAAAATAACGATCGGCGGCTTGCGGGGTCATGGCAGTGGGGATGGCGTTGGTGTTGGTAAACAAGTCACGTTGTTGCTCAGTTAGGTGCGCTTCTCGGAAAAAGTCCGACATGGTCTGACTTAGTTCGCGTAATGTTTGATGTGCATACGCCTCGCCAGTTTCAGCGACTAATTTTGGCAAACTTTCAGCAACGGTTTTATTTGCAAAATAATCGGCTTCAAACTGCGCTAACACTTGGCGCAATCGTTGCCAGTCTGTTCGAGCGGTTCCCGGCGTCACTAAAAAAAGCAGGCTATTTAGGTCGGCCTTTTCCGGAATAATGCCGTGGTCAAGTAAATAACGATCTACTAACCAACCGCTGATGCCAAATGCGGCTGTGTCGGGTAATAGCACGGTCACTTTACCTGGATCAAGAAATGCTTGATCAGGTTGAAGGCCTGCGAGTTGATGCCATGCAGCTTGTGGCGTCATGGACCAAGCCTCAGCAGTCTGAATGGCCTGATCAGCAGGCAAAGTTGTCAACTCAGGCGGTTCGTAAGCAGAAAAGAGTCGCGAATCGTTGAGCGAGCGGCGAAAGCCGAGTGCTGCTCGAATGGCATCTTGCCAGATTTTTTGTCCGCGAGCGCCTTGATTAATGGCAGTGTTGGCGACTAATGACGCGTAAAGCGGATAATTGTAGCTGGTCGTAACATGTTTTAAGTACGCGTGGTTGAACTGTTCGTGACCGACATATCGCGCTTGTCCCTTAATATGGGCATCTTTTTTATGAATCTGTGATGCCTGGCCAAACCCGGATTGCTGTTTGTGGACACTTTGGGTGACGATGATACCAGGGTCAGTCGGCCCAAGCGGTACCTGCAGGGGATCCATGGGCGTCATTGCTGGAATAAACGGCTCATAACCACCCCAGGCAGCATCGAAAACAATGTAGTCGGTTAAAGGCCCAAAAAGATCGATTAACTGACGGACATTTGGCACAATGCCATCAAAGGTTTCTAGTTCAAGAATTGTCAGTCGAAATGGCCGCGATTGATGTGCCTTTTCGGGAGCCACCGCTACCGCCATTTGTCGCAGACTTTCATGGGTTAGATTCTGTAAATCGATCGGACCAATCAAACCACGTTTCGTTCGAAGTGTATCCAAATAAACCGGGCGGGCATCATTTTGAACGAGTGCCGCGTTATAAAAAGATTTGTGGTTATTCCGATCGAATAAAACCAAATCGCCTGGCGTGAGCAATGCACTGGCCACAATGTTATTCGATCCAGTCGTGCCGTTGGTCACAAAATAAGTTTCATCGGCATGATATAACTGCGCGGTCGCTTCTTCGGCAGCTAGCGGGGTGCCCCCATGTGTTAACATATCGCCCAAAGAAGTGACGACATCGCTGGTATCGCTAGCGAAGAAAGATGGGCCGTAAGCCTGATGAAGTAAGTAACCTGCTGGTGCTAAGTCGTCGTAGTGACCGCTGTGGTGGCCAGGAGTCGCAAAGCTGGTTGGGTCCGCCTTCGCATAGTCCAGTAAGTCGCGAATGAATGCTGGTACCATGGTTTGCTCATAAGCTTGTGCAGCAGCAGTAATCTGAGCCATCGTTGCGGTATTAAGTGTATCGATGTTGGTGACTGTCAGCTGACCAGTGTGACTGATTGGTATCTGGCCGATGATAAAAGTTGGTAAGGGTAATTGGCTGGCCACAAGCTGAGTGAGCGTTGCAGTGTCAGAAGCATCGATGATTGCTGCGCCAAAGGCAGCTAATGGTGCCGCAGTTAAACAACGCCAATTGGTGGGCAGTATCCTTGCTGCTACTTTTTCTGAGTAGCCGATATATAAGTGCATGCCTGCGAGTTCCTTTCAAAATAGATTCAGTTGATTTTAACATAATGTTAAACGGAAAATTTTTAGAGTGACTTCAAAGACTGTGTCTTCGATGCCTTCTATTCGTGCCAACAGTCTGAGCCGGCAGTGTGATGATGTGATTGGTGGTGGGATGATAGCGACATAGCGGTTGGAAACGGTTGCGCCTTACCAGAGATGATGACCGTCTTTTTATTTATTGGTCTATGGCATCTTCATTTTGAAAACAAAAAAAGGGTATCTTTTTATTTGAATGTCAGAAAAGCTTACATCTGCCGTTGACACGCCTTATATGGTTTGATAACCTGACATTGTTGTAAAGGAGGATGCCTATGGCTGAGATCGCTGATCTGAGAACGCGATCGGTTCTGCCGATTGGTACAGTCATGTTATTGACTGATTTAACCGCGCGCCAGATTCGTTATTATGAAGCGCAAGGGTTGGTTCAACCTGCACGAAACGCTGGTAATCATCGGACATACTCGCTGAATAATGTTAATGAATTGCTTGAGATTCGCAGTCAAATGGCAGACGGTTTCACGCTTGCCGACGTAAAGCGACTCAAGCATCCCCGACATCATGAAGACAGCGATGCCGAAGTGCGGCAAGTACTGCGAGACGAGTTGTTAAACCAGAGTCGACTGAACCAGAGTCCCGATCCCGGTCCAGCCATAGGCTTCCGCCAATCACACTAAAGATAGGAGTTCACGTATATGGCAAGAAAAACAATTACCGCTGATGAGATTCGTCAGACTGTTAAGGATGAAAATGTTTTGTTCCTGCGCCTGATGTTCACTGACATTAACGGAATCGTTAAGAACGTTGAGGTCCCAATTTCTCAATTGGAGAAGGTTCTCAATAACAAGATCACCTTTGATGGCTCCTCGATTGATGGCTTTGTCCGGATCGAAGAAAGCGATATGCTACTGTTTCCGGATCTCGACACATGGTTATTGTTCCCTTGGGAAAACGATCACGGTAAGATTGCGCGTTTGATCTGCTCCGTTCATCGTCCTGATGGCAGTCCCTTTGCTGGTGATCCACGGAATAACTTGATTCGGGTCGTGAACGAAATGAAGGAGGCTGGTTTTACTTCATTTAATATTGGACCAGAACCAGAATTCTTCCTGTTTAAGATGGATGAAAATGGCAATCCGACGACTCAGTTGAACGACAAGGGCTCCTACTTTGATTTTGCACCATTAGATTTAGGCGAAAACTGTCGGCGTGATATCGTCCTTGAACTCGAAAAAATGGGCTTTGAAGTCGAAGCTTCTCACCATGAAGTTGCGCCAGGCCAGCATGAAATTGACTTCAAGTATGCTGATGCCTTAGAGGCTGCTGACAACATTCAAACCTTTAAACTTGTGGTTAAAACGATTGCCCGCAAGCATGGGCTTTATGCAACCTTCATGCCAAAACCACTCCACGGTATTAACGGTAGTGGGATGCATATCAACATGAGTCTTTTCCATGACAAGGGCAATGCTTTCTTCGATGCCAATACGGATGACCAGTTGAGCGAAACTGCCATGCATTTTCTCGCCGGGGTTCTGCGTCACGCTTATGCTTTAACCGCTATTAATAACCCAACTGTGAACTCCTACAAGCGTTTGGTTCCTGGTTTTGAAGCGCCAGTTTATGTTGCTTGGTCAGGCAAGAACCGGTCACCGTTGATTCGTGTGCCACAATCTCGTGGATTGTCCACGCGACTGGAACTGCGGTCAGTTGATCCAACCGCTAATCCATACTTAGCCATCGCCGGGATTCTCCAAGCCGGTTTAGATGGTGTGACTAAGAAATTGAAGCCGGAAGAAGCCGTTGATCGCAACATTTATCGGATGCAAGACGATGAACGGAAAGCAAATCATATTCAAGACCTCCCATCAACTTTGCACAATGCTTTGAAGGCATTAGCGGCTGATGATGTGGTCAAGGCTGCCCTGGGTAAACATTTGTATCAAAGTTTCATGGACTCAAAGAACCTCGAATGGTCCGCTTATCGTCAGCAGGTTTCTGAATGGGAACGGCAACAATATCTGGAGCTTTACTAAACCAGACAACCCAAAAGCTGTTGCTGTCACCGTTGAAGCAAGTTGATTGAACAGTTAAGTAAGAAAAAAGGAGATGTCAGGCCGACTCGGCGCTTGATATCTCCTTTTTTGATGCATTATGCATGAAAAAACTGGTGAGCATCTTATTAAGTTAAATGCGGTAAGGGAGGGTGATGCTGCTATTAGCCAAATCAATTTGATAATGAGTTGTTTTGATCGGGCGAATAGTTTGGGCCATATCTGCCCCATGAATGACCAAAGCGAGTTGACGACCAGCTGGCAGATGATAATGGGTGGGTTGGAGATCCAAACTGATATGGAACGGTTGGCCGGGCGTAATCCTTTGCACTTCGTAAGCATTTTTTGGGTTTTGCAGGTTGATATGGCCAAGCGAGATCAACTTGCTTGGTGTCGGTTTAGCCGTTGGTTTGAATTCGAGAACGTCTGTTGTTTTATAATCAAAACCAAGTTGAAGACCGTTTAAGGCTACCGTTGCCGCGGTTTCACCGAATCGCTTGGCCATTCCTAAATCAATGAGGCGAACACTGAGAATACCTGTTGGGGCATCAATGGCCAGCGTTAGCTCTAAGTGCGGAATGCCTTCCAGTGTTTGGTCGCGCTCAAGTGGCGGCTGCGTGAGCCACAAGCGGCTATTGGCATAAGCACTGTTAGGGGTGATGATGGCAGTCTCGAAACTGGCACTGGTATCATGCTGGGCATTAAAAGTTGCTGTTGCGTGATCGGTAAATTGATCAGTGGCCGCCTCGAAATCCGTTTTTAGATTGCGAGTGTTGGTCACATGCTCTGCTGCTGGGCTGGCAAAATTCTGATAGGCCGACCAAGTCTGAACAGCAACATTATCTTGCACAACAACATTTGGTAAAACATCTTCGGCGCCATTCGCCTCACCAAGCAATTCATGTGTGAGCCACAAATTCATCATATCTAGAAAATCTAATGAGCGAACATTGTGGACGTAAACGTGCTGGCCTTGATGCAAAACCAGTTTCTTTTGAATTGGCAGGTCTGCGATGGCCTCCCAAAACTTGATGGCGTTTGTAGGTTTTACGTTCCAATCATTAAGACCATGGATCAACACCACATCTGCCTTGACCTTGTTAGCGTTTTTCCGGTAGTTGCGCGCATCCCACCATGTGTTGTAAGCGCCAGTTGTTCGATCCTGATCGTGAGTGATCGTAGCAAGATGCTTTTCCCAAGCTTGTTTGATGTTAATCAGGTCGCCGCCAGACTTTTGCCGGGAGAAGGTATCCACAGCCAGAACATCCGCATCTTCACCTTGGAAACCACCAGGGGCCACTACGAGACCATTTTCACGGTAGTAGTCATACCAGCTGGAAATGCCAGCGTCGGCAACAATTGTCTTGAGACCGTCAACCCCAGTTGTGGCCGCCGCCATGGCTAAGGTAGCCAGGTAGGATTTGCCGGTCATAGCGACAAGACCGGTTGACCACCAAGCTTTTATGGTAATACCATCTGTTCGGTTCGTAAAAGCGCGGCGTTTACCGGTTAACCACTCGATGACAGCAACAGCACCATCGGTTTCTTCTGGGCCACCGGTTGTCCGGAAGCCGTCGGAATAGCGAGTGCCAACACCTGCCGAATAAACCACAGCAAAGCCACGGGCGAGAAAATAATCGTTAAAGGCATACATACTGTTTTCTTCGGCATAAGCTTCGGCCTGTGTCGCCTCGCCATTAACTGGATGATGAGGCAAGTTGGCAGGCTCTTCAGGATTTGCCGTAACTTCAGCTTTCGAGGCTCCGTGTGTTTTAACAGCTAAGGTCGTTTCCGGCACGTGCGTCACTGCAGTCACATCGTTGGTTCCATGAAAATACGGATTTGCAGTAAATAACACGGGCACTTTAAGCCCTTGATCTGTGGCTTTCGGGCGGTAAATAGTCGCTTCGAGCAAGTCGCGTTGGCCATCGTGATCGGTATCCATATCCGATTCGATCCAAACAACTTCACGAACCGCCTGCCGCGCATCAAAAACTTGTTGGACTTTGCCGTTAAAAAGAAGGTGGATCGGTTTTTTCTGTTTTTTCTGGAAGTCTTTTAAAAAACCGCGATTAGCTAGATCATCCAAATAACTAACCAAATGCTTGGTTCGCGTATTTAACAATAGATAAACAGCCTTGAGCAAATCAGCGGTGCTCGTTAGATCGTGATCGAGGCTTGGTAACTTGGTTGCAGTCATCATTTTAAATGGATCATTCAGGTCAAAGTCAGTGAAAGCTTCGAAGCCAAGTAGTTGTAGCGCCACATTATAAAAGTCACGGCGCGTCATTTTGGATGGCTTTTTCGCCAACCATGCTGCTAGTGTTTGGTCCATGTTGACTGCTACTTGGGCGAGCTTATCTTCCTTTGCGGCTAAAGTATAAGCCTCTGGAAAAAAAGCATTGAAAAGGTCGGTCGCACTTTGACTAAAAGTGTCATCAGGATCGGCTTGCAGGCCAATCTGCTTAAGCTCCGCTACTTGCACCTTGAAGTCAGGTGTCAAACGGGCAAATTGATTTAATTTCATCAGCATTGTCTTCCTTTATGAGAAAATTGTGATAAATTCAGTGTAGCGGTCTCATTGACTGCTTTCAACTATATCCGTCTAACTTGCGTATCGGATGATCTTCCTCATAGAACCCGTTGACGGCCTGTCGCGCTTCTCGTATACTTAATAACGATTTGTACCAGTAGCTCAGTTGGATAGAGCAACGGTCTTCTAAACCGTTTGTCCCGGGTTCGAATCCCGGCTGGTACATAAAACTTACAACTGCCATGAAGCATTGCTGCGACAACGGGCTATCCGTGACTAAGCAGGAGAACAATGCATCAGGCTTTTTTTATTCCTACGAGTTGTTAGTTCGAAATGTTGACATGAGTCACGACAATGAAGGTGTTTATTGATGGAAATGGGTCCAATTTCAGAGTGGGTTGCGGGTATATCTGAATTTCTTGCCGTTTGTGTTGCCTTGTTTTTACCTTATTATCACAAGCGTAAAGAGGAACAAAGAAAAGTCCGAAATTTGAAAACGGCCATTAAAAAGTTAGGTGCAGAGGCAATGGTAGGCGATCAGGATGCCATCAAAGCCTTAAACATCTACTTAATTGTTTCTTTTTTGAGTGATACAAATGCTGATATTGAAGCATTAGTCATTCAAGGTCGCGAATTGCTTGATCAAGTCAAAAAGTTACCGGCCAAGACCGATGGCACGTACGACGAGGCCATGACCAAGGCTAAATTGCTTTTAAATCAGATTAGTTAAAGCCGGTTTGAGCGTTGCTAGCTTGATTTATCCCGTCAAAAGCAAGTCAGTTAGCAATCGTTGTGTTTTTTAATGCTTGACATACTAACAAAAAGTGAGTAGTATAACCTTCATCGCTACCTGAGACCATTCAAACTATTTTTTAAAGAATGGAGGGATTACGATGTCATATCGAATCCAACTCAACATGAAGACGCAAGAATTTATCGCTATTGACTCAAGCAATGCTAAACACATTGGAAAAGGCAACACGATCGAAAAAGCGTTACAACAATTGAAGAAGTAACTGAAGGCTGCTGAACTGAACAATCAGCGGCTTTTTTTGTGCCGTCGTTTCAAAGGCTTACGAGTCAAAATACTTGGAAGCTTTTCCGAGAACAAACCATTTCTTTTCAGCAATGGTGTTTTAAGTGATAGCTAAAGGGGCTTTTGGCAACAATGCGGCCTCCAAAATTCAAAAGTTCAGTAAAATAATTGCGCGCATCTATGGTATATTAAAGGTCCTTGGCAGGGGCAGGCTCGGAGATCTTTTCTGAGCCTTTTTCTTTTGCCGTTTTGCTCAATTAAACGATTTCTTGTTGAAAGAAGATGGCTCGTATATAATTCTTCAAGGAGGTGACAGCTTATCATTATATTACTTAACCTTTTAATTCTTCTCGTGACCGGTGCTTTGCTGATCGTTGTGACCACACAATTGGCTCAACCGGTCAATTGGATTGTGGATGCTATTCTAGTCATTAGTTTACTGTTAATTAATGCCGCACTTGGTGGTTGGATGACCATCTTTACGATGATATACATCCTTTACATGCTGGCAGTCATTGCTGGTGTCTGGCTTTTTCGAAAAAGGCACAGTTGATGGTTTCTAGATTAAAACGTGATTACTGAAGGCGGTGCCGTGGCTTTCAACTTTTGGTTGAAACGCGTTCGCTAGCCCAGAAACATCCATATGAGAGTCTTGAAGGTGGCATGTTTAAAAAGCAGCACGGCTTGTGACATACCGGTTTCTAAACGCACCAATCTACGCGCTTGTTGTTTGTCTTGCAACTTGACGTCGTCTCTGGTAATATTAGTCCGTTGTATTTGGCACCCCTCCTATGCAACCGCACAATGTTGGGTTTTTAAGCGTAAGCACCCAACTTGGCGAGTCTTCAGGGGAAAAGCCGAAAGGCAAAACAGGAGGTGCACACAGTGTACGCAATTATCAAAACCGGCGGCAAGCAATACAAGGCAGAGGTTGGCGAAGCCATCTATGTCGAAAAACTCGACGCTGACGAAGGCAAACAAGTTACTTTTGATGAAGTCATCATGGTTGCAGGCGAAGGTGACGCCAAGATTGGCACACCAACCGTCAAAGGCGCGACCGTAACTGGCAAGGTCGAAAAACAAGGGCGCGAGAAAAAGGTTGTTACTTACAAGTACAAGCCTAAGAAGCACTCTCATCAAAAGAAGGGTCACCGTCAACCATACACGAAGGTCGTTATTGACGCGATCAACGCTTAAGAGGTCAGCATAGTTATGATCAAGGCAATTTTTCATCGAGATGAACATGGTGATATCGTCAGCTTCTCGTTGACGGGTCATGCCGATGCCGGTAAAACCGGTAAGGATATTGTATGTGCCGCTGTTTCTGCGGTGAGCATTGGTGCCGTTAACGGCATTGAAGGCTTAGCAGGGTTTGAACCTGATGTCATTGCGGATGAAGTCCATGGTGGGCATCTCCAGATGGCAATTAAAACCGCCATTACCGGCGAACAGCTACACATCAGTCAGATTCTGTTGGAAAATTTATTGCTCGAATTACAGAGCATCCAAGACCAATATCCTGATCGTTTGACGATTACTACTAAACAACTTGAACAAAATTAATCCTCGGAGGTGTACGTTATGTTAAAGATGAATCTGCAATTCTTCTCTCACCATAAAGGTGGCGGCTCAACATCCAACGGTCGTAATTCTGCTGGCCGGCGTTTGGGCAGCAAGCGTGCCGATGGCCAATTCGTTAAGGCAGGCAATATCTTGTATCGTCAGCGCGGTACCAAGATTCACCCTGGCGAAAACGTTGGTCGCGGCGGCGATGATACCTTGTTCGCGACTGCTGACGGCGTTGTAAAATTTGAACGCTTCGGCCGTGACAAGAAGAAGGTTTCAGTTTATCCGGCAGCAGCTGCTGAATAAAGACTAGACGTCCCGGTAACGGGGCGTCTTTTTTTCAGAGAAAACAAAGCATGAGTCAGTAAAGGAGCGATTTGGATGGATCGAATGACAGCATTGCAGGCGCGAATTCAGGATAAAAAACTGGATGGCTTTTTTGTTACCGATGCGAAGAACGTGACTTATTTGACCGGCTTTACAGGTGAAGAAAGCACCTTGCTTGTAACCCCGCAAAAGGCTTATTTTGTGACTGATTCGCGATTTACCGAACAGTTTAAGCAGCAAGTACATAATGCCGAAATGATTTTGCATCAGGACAGCATGTTTAAGGCCGTTGGCAAGCTGGCCAATCGCTTGCAACTGACTAGAATCGGTTTTGAAGCAGTTCACTTAAATTATGCCGATTATGAAGCATTTGATTTGCTCACACAAGGAACTTTAGTACCAACCCGTGACTTTGTCGAAACGCAACGCGAGATCAAGGATGCCAATGAATTGGCGTTAATCACACAAGCTATCGCTATTGCCGAAAAGGGCTATCAACATGTCATTGCTACGATCAAACCAGGCATGCGTGAAATTGATGTCGCCAATGACTTAGATTTCTTCATGCGCGGACTTGGCGCCAGCAATGTTTCTTTTGAAACGATTGTCGCTTCCGGGACGCGCTCAGCGATGCCCCATGGTGCGGCAACAGAGAAGAAAATTGAAAAAGGCGATATTGTCACGCTTGACTGGGGGTGTATCTACCACGGATACATGTCTGATTTAACCCGCACGTTTGCGGTGGGCGAACCAGATCCTAGGTTGAAGACCATTTATCAAATTGTCTATCAAACGAATCAAAAAGTGCAAAAAGCTTTAAAACCAGGTGTTCTTGGCCGAGTCATCAATGACTTAGCTCACAACACAATCAATGATGCTGGTTATGGGAAGTACTTTGGCCACGGAACAGGCCATGGCATCGGTTTGTCAATTCATGAAGGACCCGGCGCTTGGGGACCGTATCTAGACGTGCCGGCTGCTAAGGGCAATGTTGTCACGGATGAGCCTGGTATTTATGTACCGGATCTTGGCGGCGTTCGGATTGAGGACGATTTATTAGTGACTGCTGCGGGTAGTCAAAGCTTGAGTCAACCAGCACCTAGTGAGTTGTTGGTGCTGTAAGTTACGTGCCAGAAGCTGACTTGTGAGTCAAATCGGTTAGCTTATTGATTTTTGGCTAAAACGCGTTCGCAGGTGCAGAAACCTACACATAAGAACCTCAAGCCTAAATGGCCAAAACCCGACCATTTAGGCTTGAGGCCGCTTATGCTCCGGTTTCTAAACGCGCCTGCTCACGCTCTGCTGTTGCAAGCATTCGCAGTGCTTGCTAGAATAGGTTTAGTTTACGACTGAATGTATGGAGGAAGTTCATGATATCTGTTAATGATTTTAAAAATGGTTTGACGATTGAGGTCGACGGTGACCTTTGGCGAATTGTCGAGTTTCAGCATGTTAAGCCAGGTAAGGGTTCTGCTTTCGTGCGTTCAACCCTTAAGAACCTGCGTACAGGTGCCGTTCAAGAAAAAACGTTCCGCTCAACTGAAAAAGTTGAAAAGGCGCAAATTGACAGCAAGAATATGCAATACTTGTATGCCGATGGGGACAATTATGTCTTCATGGATACCGATACTTATGACCAATTGACGCTTCCCGGCGACGAGATCCGCGATCAATTGAATTATTTGAAAGAAAATATGAATGTCAAAATTATCATGCATGGTAATGAAACGCTTGGAATTGAGTTGCCAAAGACTGTTGATTTAGTGGTTAAAGAAACCGAACCTGGCATTCGTGGCAACACAAGTAGCGGTGGTTCTAAACCAGCAACGATGGAAACAGGGTTGGTCGTGCAGGTACCGTTTTTCATCAATGTTGACGATGTTTTAACGATCAATACTGATGATGGCACCTACATTTCACGCGCCAACAACTAGGGCTTAGGAGGTTCTCACGATGGCTGAAGAAACAAATATCATATTAGCGAATCGCACCGATGCACAGGGGACTATTGAGATTGTTCCTGAAGTTTTGGAAGTCATCTTGGGCATCGCGGCTAGTCAAGTAGATGGTGTTTATCAAATGCGCGGCTCACTGGGTGCTTCAATTAACGCCTGGTTCGGCCGGGCTAATCATGGCAAAGGCGTCAGTGTGACGGTGACGGATGATCAGATTGCCGCTGACGTTTATGTGTATCTAGACTATGGCGTCTCGGTTCCTAAAGTGGCACTGACGATGCAGGAACGGTTACGGGAACAGCTTTTGTTCATGACAGATTTGACGCTCAGCGAGGTTAATGTCCACGTTGTTGGCATCATTCCAGAAAAAGCTGAAAAAGTTGACCCTGATAATCTGTTCAACGACGATGATACCGACACTGACGATGCAGAAAGCGCTAGCGGCAAGGATGACGAATAAGATGGAATCACGACATGCGATCCGTGAGGCTGCTTTTCAGGCGCTGTTTGCCTTGGCAACCAATCCGGAAGCTGATAAAGATGCGGTGTATGCCGAAGTTTTACCTCAAGATACCGAGGTACCGGCTTATTTAACCACGCTGGTTGAGGGCGTTTTGAGTAAACAGGCTGATTTGGATGCTGCCTTGACGCCGCAATTAAAAAAAGGCTGGACCCTTAGTCGCTTGACGAAGCCGGATTTAATCATCCTGCGATTAGGTCTATACGAAATTCGTTATGAAGAAGCGATGCCGGAAGCTGCGGCGATTAATGAGGCCATCAATTTGGCAAAGCGTTACAGCGATGATCAATCAGCCAAGTTTGTGAATGGCATTTTGGCGAACTTCATCCAAGCAACGCCGCAAGCATAAGTCAACCGGTCAAAGGTATTTGCTTTGACCGGTTTTGATTTATCTTGCTTTGGTCGTACTATGTTCGCATATTGATAAGTGACGATTGCGCGCAACAAGCGCCGATAAAATGAGGAGTGAAGCTCTTGGCAACCCGACTAGATGGCAGAGCAGTTTCAAAGAAAATACTGGCAGACCTTAAGCAAACCATTGCTGAATTGGCACAACAGGATGTGACGCCGACATTGGCAGTTGTTTTGGTGGGATCAAATCCGGCCAGTGAGGTTTATGTACGTAATAAACAGCGCCGTGCAGAAGATATTGGCGTGCGTTCTTTAATGTTTCGGATGCCTGAAGCGACAACGCAGGCTGACTTGCTGGCGAAGGTTGCCGAGTTGAATCATGATCCGGATATTGATGCTATTTTGGTTCAGTTGCCGTTACCAGCAGGACTTGATGAACAGGCGGTTATTGATGCTATTGATCCTGATAAAGATGTTGACGGGTTTAGTCCGGTTAGTGTAGGGCGGTTATGGGCCAATGAACCAACTGTTGTGGCGTCCACGCCTTATGGCATCATGGCATTGTTGGATGCTTATGATATTGATGTTGCGGGCAAACGGGTTGTGATCATTGGCCGTTCAAACATTGTCGGTCGGCCGCTGGCTGGTTTAATGGTCAATCACGATGCCACCGTCACAATTGCGCATAGTAAAACCCGTGATCTTAAACAGCTGGCAAAAGAAGCTGATATTTTGGTGGTTGCTGTTGGGGTGCCGCATTTTATTGGTGCCGATGCGGTGAAACCAGGTGCAGTGGTCATTGACGTTGGTATTTCGCGTGGAGCTGACGGTAAGCTGCTTGGGGATGTTGACGAAGCCGCGGTGGCGCCGATTGCCAGCGCCATCACGCCAGTACCAGGTGGTGTGGGGCCAATGACAATTGCTTCGCTCATGGCCCAGACAGTGACCTTGGCTAAGAGGCGAGCAAATGGTTGATGCCAGTCAATATTTAAGCGTCACGGCACTCACTCAATATCTCAAACGCAAATTTGATGCGGACCCTTACCTTGCCAAAGTCTATCTGACGGGTGAAATTTCCAATTATCGCAAACGTGTAGGTAATCAGTATTTCTCACTCAAAGACGATCACGCTAAAATCGGTGCGCTGATGTTTCGTAATGCCTTCAGCAAGGTTCAATTTGACCTTGAGGAAGGTATGAAAGTCCTAGTTGTTGGGCGAGTCAGTTTATATGAACCCAGCGGCGAATATCGTTTAATTGTCGAACATCTCGAACCAGATGGTGTGGGTGCGCTTTATCAAGCTTTTGAGCAACTGAAGAAAAAGTTGGCGGCTGAAGGGCTATTTGACCGCAACCAACGACCACTGCCACTCTTTCCCAAACGGGTGGCAGTTGTGACCAGCCCAAGTGGTGCCGTCATTCAAGATATCATGACGACGGTCGCACGCCGCTATCCGATTTTGCAATTAACGCTGTTCCCGGCAGTTGTCCAAGGCGATCAAGCCGCCGATTCACTGGTGAAACGATTAAACCAGATTAAAACAATAGGTAGATTCGATGCTGTGATCATTGGCCGCGGTGGTGGTTCAATTGAAGATCTTTGGCCTTTTAACGAGGAAAAAGTTGCGCGCGCATTGGTCGACATGCCGATGCCGGTTGTCAGCTCAGTGGGGCATGAAACCGATACAACCATTACCGATTTTATTGCCGATCGACGGGCGGCAACGCCAACTGCTGCGGCGGAAATTGTAACGCCCGTGACATTGATTGATGCGCTTAATCGAATTTCTGAAGATCGGGTGCGACTGGTCAATGCCATGCATAATCGGCTCAAAAATGCCGCGATTCGAGTGCAGCGTTCTGCACAAAGTGTTGTGTTGACGCAACCGGATCGACTTTATGATCAATACGTTCAGCGAGTCGATCAATTTCAACAACGGCTACAACAGAGTATGCATAATCGCCTGCGCGAGGCTGATCATCGTTTGGCAATGGCAACTTCCCAATTGGATGGCCGGCAACTGTTTATCCGATTGGTCAATTTGCAGCGGCAAGTGACTGGGGATCGTCATCGCTTGGATCAAGCGATGCGCGGTTTGGTGAAAACTAAGCGTCAGGCATTTGCTAGTGCCGTGAGTGGCCTTGATCACCTAAGTCCGTTAAAAATCTTGGGCCGCGGATTTGCTTACGTGACCGATGAACAAGGTCAGATGCTGAAAAGTCTAAGTGACTACGAACTAGATCAAGATATTCATATTCACGTGGCTGATGGACAAGTCGGCGCACACGTCACCACAAAGGAGAAAACACATGGCTGAACCTACTTTTGAAGAGAAACTTGCACAATTGGAAAACATCGTGAATCAGCTTGAGCAAGGCGATGTACCGCTGGAAAAGGCATTAGATCAATTTAAAGCCGGTGTTAAATTGAGTCAGGACCTTGAGAAAACATTAAAAACTGCAGAAAAAACCGTTACCGAAATGGTCAGTGACGATGGGACGACGCAACCATTTTCGCCAAAGGATGATCAGCAATGAGCCCTATGTTAGCAGGATGGCGCACAGCCGTTGAACAGACGTTGGACGAGCAATTAGCTGCTGTTGCTAACCCGCATTTGCGAGCGGCAATGGTTTATTCCGTAGAGGCAGGTGGCAAGCGCCTGCGACCATTGTTGTTGTTGAGTGTCGTGGCGATGTATGACGGTGTGATTGCTGATGCACTGCCGGCTGCTGCTGCTTTGGAATATGTGCATACTTATTCATTGATTCACGATGATCTGCCGGCAATGGACGACGATGATCTGCGCCGCGGGAAGCCGACCAATCATAAGCAGTTTGGCGAAGCCTTAGCGATTTTGGCTGGGGACGCCTTATTGACCGATGCGTTTGCCATCTTGAGCCGCGAGTATCCTGAAAACGGCGCCGCATGTGTGCAGATTCTAGCCGAAGCCGCTGGCAGCAACGGTATGGTTGGTGGCCAAGTGCTCGATATGGACGGTGAAAACGAGCAATACCATCTCGAAACTTTGAAACGCATGCATGAAGCTAAGACTGGGGCCTTGATCCAAGCTGCAATCGCGATGGGCGGGCTGTTTGTGACCATTCCGGAGACTGACCAAACAGCACTGGCTGATTTTTCGGCCGCTTTTGGCTTAGGATTTCAAATTAAAGATGATATTAACGATGTGACCAAAACAACGGCTGAACTCGGAAAAACGGCTGACAAAGATGTCATTGAGCATAAGAACACTTTTCCCGAGTTATTGGGGTTGGACGGTGCTATCCAAGCTTTGCAGGTAGAAATTGCAAAAGCAGAGACGGCGTTAAACGAATTGACAGTTGACGCGGCGCCATTGGCTGAGATTTTGGCGGTGTTGAAAGCATGACAAAAATCAAAAAAGAACGCGTTGATGTTTTGCTAGTTGAACAAGGTTTATTTGAATCTCGTGAGCAAGCAAAGCGATCAGTGATGGCTGGCGAAGTCTATGATCAGAACAATCAGCGACTCGACAAACCAGGCGTAAAAATTGATGGCGATGCTATTTTGCATGTGAAAGGCAAAAAAATGCCTTATGTCAGTCGCGGTGGGTTGAAGTTAGCGAAAGCCTTGAAAGTCTTCAATATTGACTTGAAGGACAAAACCGTTTTGGATATCGGGGCCTCGACCGGCGGCTTCACAGACGTTGCCTTACAAAACGGCGCCAAGATGAGTTATGCGTTAGACGTTGGCTATAATCAATTGGCGTGGAAACTGCGTGAAGATCCTCGGGTCAAAGTAATGGAGCGGGTTAACTTTCGGTATAGTAAGCCGGAAGACTTCACTGATGGTCCAGTTGAGTTTGCCATGACGGATGTCAGCTTTATTTCATTAAAGCTTATTTTGCCGCCGTTAAAAGCAATTCTGATTCCCGGTGGTCATGCGGTTGCCCTCATTAAGCCGCAATTTGAGGCGGGGCCTGCTAATGTTGGCAAACACGGGATTGTTCGCGATCCGCAGGTCCACCGAGACGTGCTGAAAATGATCGTTGATTTCGCACTTGAGGCTGGATACGATGTCTTGGGATTGGATTACAGTCCGATCAAAGGCGGCGAAGGTAATATTGAATTTTTAATTCATCTGCAAAATAGTGCGCAAACGCCTGGGAAAATGGCGCCTGATGTCGATATTGAAGAAACTTTGACTGCCGCTTATGGTGATTTACATCGGCCATAATGAATATTTATGCAAAAACTTGGTATCTGTCTAGTTCGTGCGCTATGCTAGTGGTAAAGCTTTTGTTTGACTAGTTTTGATCGAACAAAGCCATCTATGACAGAGGTGAGCACATGCGCAAGCGCGAACGACAGGCAACCATTCAACGATTGATTCAAGATGAACCAATCGAACGTCAGGAAGACTTGGTTGCGCGATTGAATGAGCTGCATATTCCGGTCACGCAAGCAACCATTTCGCGTGATATTAAGGACATGCAGTTGATCAAAGTGCCTGCTGGTGAAGGCCATTATCGTTACAGTATGCCGGCAGAAAAACAATTGCCAGCCACTGATAAATTGCGGCGAACGCTCATCACCGCGATGAAGTGGGGTGAGGCCATGGATAATTTTATTCATTTGGCCTTATTGCCTGGGACAGCGGCAGCAGTTGAGACTTTAATTGAACAACTGGATGATCAGCGTATTTTTGCGACCATCAGCGGGGATGCGTCTATTTTGATCATCTGCCGGTCTGCAAAATATGCAACGGCAGTGTTGGCTGAACTTGAAGCAATGGTGGGGTGAAGCGATGTTACAAGAGTTAGCGATTCATGATTTCGCCATCATTGATCATCTGGCGCTGAGTTTTCAGCCCGGTATGACCGCTTTGACAGGTGAAACAGGTGCCGGTAAGTCGATCATTATCGATGCAGTTGGCTTGTTGGCAGGTGGCCGCGGCTCAGTCGATTTTATTCGTACCGGCACCACTAAGGCCAGTTTAGAAGGTCTCTTTGATGCGCAAGAAAATCCGGCAACAGAGGCTAAGCTGCAAGCATATGGGGTCATGGATCCAGATCAAAATGACACCGTACTGTTGCAGCGCGAGATTTTTCGCACTGGCCGTAATGTTTGTCGTGTGAACGGGCATCTGGTCAATACAACGACCTTGAAGGCGATCGGCGAAACGCTGGTTGATATTCACGGGCAAAATGAACACCAACAGCTCATGCATCCAGAAACGCATCTAGGGTTACTGGATTCGTTTGCCGGCGATGACTTGCTGAAATTGCGGCAACAATACGCCGATGTTTATCACGATTACCAGCGGACTTTGCGCGCCGTGAAGCAAAAACAGGCGAACGAGCAGGAATGGGCACAACGCTTGGATATGTTGAAATTTCAGGTGGGTGAGATTCAAAGTGCCAATCTGCAGCCGCATGAAGATACGGATCTTACTGCAGAACGTGAAAGGCTTGCTAATTTTCAAAAGATTAATTCAGCATTGCAGGAGAGCTATGCTTTATTGAGTGATGAAGAAGTGAATGCGCTTGATCAAATCGGTCAGGCCATGTCGAGTATGCAAAGTATTGCTGATCTTGATCCGAATTTTGCTGCCATTGCTGACAATTTGCAAAGCGCCTATTACAGCTTGCAAGATGTCCAAAATGACTTGTCGAAGGAATTGGATGATCAGGAATTTGACGAAGGTCGGCTGGATGAAGTCGAAAAGCGGCTTGATTTATTTAATCAGTTAAAGCGCAAATATGGGGAATCACTTGATGAAGTGATTGCCTATGGCAAGCGGGCCGCGACTGAATTGAACCAAATGGAACAAGCAGAAACTTCTGTTGAAGATCTTGATACGACATTGAAGGCATCCCAGAATCAGTTGCAGAAGCTGGGAACGGCTTTGTCAAAACGCCGCCATGCCGCCGCTAAGCAATTGACGAAAGCGATTCACGAGCAGTTAGCATCATTGTATATGGAAAAAACAGTTTTTTCGGTGCATTTTGCTAAGGCAAAGGATTTTCGGGCTGATGGACTGGATGAGGTTGAATTTTATATTCAAACAAATCCTGGTGAGTCAGCTAAACCGTTAGCTAAAATTGCCTCTGGCGGTGAATTGTCGCGGTTGATGTTAGCGATGAAGACGATTTTTGCGAAAACAGAAGGTGTGACGGCTATCATTTTTGATGAGGTCGATACCGGCGTTTCCGGTCGAGTCGCGCAGGCGATTGCCAATAAGATTAGCTTGATTGCTAAGTCTTCGCAGGTGTTGTGCATCACCCATTTGCCTCAGGTGGCGGCGATGGCTGATCATGAATATGTCATCAGTAAGGCGGTTCATAATGGCCGCACTACGACGCAAGTTCTGAAATTAACCGATCAGGCCCGCGTTGATGAGATTGCGCGAATGCTAGCTGGGGAGAAAATCACCAAGCTAACAGTTGAACATGCGGAAGAATTGTTGAAAATGGCAGACGAATTCAAACACGGACGCATGGGTTAAGTGACTGAATTGTCTACGACAGTACATTTGGTCAATGGTTTCTTTGCTTTGACGGTATCAGTTTTAGTTTCCAATAAGTGATCTATGCCAAACGAAAGACGCCTGATTTTCCATATTTAGGAAAATCAGGCGTCTTTATATAGCAGCTAGAAAGAAACCTTAACGTCGTTTTAGTTGGTGGTGATGAATCCCATCTGAATTAAATGCCATTCATGCAAGCCCAAAAATTCGGATTCGATGATCAACAGCCTGCGATGAATGGCATGATGGTAGCGCGCGACACTGCGCAACCGGCCAACACCGATCATTTAAATCGTTTAATGTAGGATACCTCCGCTTCGGTGATGATCCGATAGACGTTACTATGGTATGCTTTGACCAGATACCGTTTCTCACCCAATGGCCGAGTAATGCGACCGATAAATGGCGGCCGATCTTGATCAAAGAACAGCGCCACTTGATACTGGCGATGCATGGCCTGATCAAGGAAAAGATCAAGCTGATGGGAAGGCATTTTTGCAGTTGGTGCCGCCAAATCGAAGAATTCACGATAAGATGCGACGAGATGACGGGTAACGGTTTGCAGTGCAGATGATTTGTTTTCCATGATCAAGCCTCCGAACATTTGTTTGTAATTTCATTATACGAACAAGTGTTCAAAGTTGCAACTAGTTTTTTTAAATCAGTGGATCAAGCCGTTTGGGGGGAACAAGCGATGGCAACAATAGCAGTTGTTTTTGGCGGCGGTGCTGCTCACGGCGCATACCAAGCCGGCGTGTGGGCCGTATTGGGGCCGCGATTACGTCCGACATTTGTGATTGGGTCGTCAATTGGCGCCATCAATGCTGCCGGAACCGCCCGTATGCTGCCCGAGCAAGTACCACAATGGTGGCAGCATTTTTCCGAAGCAAAAGTGAATGGACCGATCTTTTTGCGGCGTCATTTTGTGCCAGTATTAGATCGAATGCTGCAAGCCCCCAAACTCGATTCGCGGGCGGTGTTAGCAGTGACAACCAGTGTCCCGGATTTTCAAGCACATGTGACCCGACTGGATGTGTTGACTGCACCTGAGGCGCGGGAGTGGTTGCTTGCTTCAAGCGCCATGCCAGGCGTTTTTTCGCCAGTTGAGCGGGCCGGGGTGAGTTATGTTGATGGCGGGGTTGTTAATGACTTGCCTGTTGACATTGCGCGGCAAATTGGTGCTGATTATGTCATCGCGATTAGCGGCGAAGGAATTGGCCGCATTGGCTCTGATCATGGCGATCTCTATCTTCAACCCAGTGAGCGGCTGCCTGGATTGTTTAATTTTCGGCCTGAAGCCATCGCTAATATGATTGCTTTGGGGCGCCGTGATGCTCAGATTGCCCTCAAACGGGCGCACTTTTCACCATTTCACCGGTGATGCAGTTGAAATCAGCCTCGAAAAAGTGCAAAATGTTCAGTAATACTTAACGAAAGAGGTTCACACATGCACGAGCGGGGAATGCTAATTGTTTTGTCCGGACCCAGTGGTGTCGGTAAGGGAACGGTTCGGCAAGCAATGCTGGATGGTAATTATCGAGATTTTCAATATTCAATTTCAATGACGACACGGCAAATGCGGCCTGGTGAGGTTGATGGTGTCGATTATTACTTTAGGACGAAAGCCCAGTTTGAGCACGAAATTGCGACAGGTGGTATGCTGGAGTATGCGAAATATGTTGAGAATTACTACGGCACACCGTTAAAATATGTGAACGAAACTTTGGATGCCGGCCGCGATGTTCTACTGGAGATCGAGGTTAACGGTGCCATGCAGGTTCGCAAAAAATGTCCAAACGGTGTCTTCATCTTCTTGACACCACCAGATCTTAGCGAGTTGCGCCACCGGTTGAAAGGACGCGGCACGGATGATGATGTGACCATTGATAAACGGATTCGCAAAGCAGCTTCGGAGATCACCATGATGGAAAATTATGATTATGCCGTGGTGAATGATAAAGTTGACTTAGCAGTTAAGCGCATCGAACGCATTATTGAAAGCGAGCACTTGCGGGTGCCACGCGTCATTGATCGTTACAAGGGCATGTTAGCAAGTGCAGATTTGGCAAGATAGTTGTCTGTGGCTGGCTCGCATAGCGCGGGGCTCATGCCCATCTATTAGAAAAAGGAGTTTCATCTCATGATTATTTATCCTTCGATTGATAAACTATTGGAAAAGGTGCCGTCCCGTTATTCGCTAGCCGTATTGGCGGCAAAACGTGCCCATGAATTAGAATCTGGTGATTTGAAGATGTTGTCAGATTATAAGTCTGATAAAAGTGTTGGCAAAGCGCTTGAAGAAATTGCGGCTGGCGATGTCATCATTGATCCTAAGTCTAAAATGCTTGAGCGTGATGCAGAAAAATTGGATCGCAAGGATCAGGAATAAGCGATTGATCGTTCTGGCTGTCTGATGACAATGGCGTTTAAAGACGGCTGGCAATACAGGAGGCAGTGGCGCTTAAAAGTGCTCCTGCCTCTTTTTAGTGTGCGTTTGGTATAATGGTCCTAGCTTGAAGTGCGAAAGGAGTCGACATGAAGAAGCAACATATTGCCTTGTTTGTCACTGGCGGGATTGCCGCTTATAAAGTGCCATTACTGGTCCGAGCCTTAATCAAAGCAGGCCATGATGTACGGGTTGCGATGACCAAAAGTGCGGAACGATTTGTCACGCCGGAGACGTTGGCTATCGTCAGCAAGGCGGCTGTATTGACAGACGGGCATGAATTTGATCATCCTGAACATGTTGCCCATGTGGCATTGGCACATTGGGCGGATCTTGGTGTTGTGGTACCGGCAACGGCCAATACGTTGGCTAAACTGGCGAACGGCCTTGCTGATAATGTTGTGACGACGACACTGCTGGCAATGCAGGCACCAAAGTTGTTGGTCCCGGCCATGAACGACCAGATGTGGCAAAATCCGCAGACGCAAAAGAATATTGCTAGTTTGATGACTGAACAAGACTATCTCGTGCTTCCACCTGAAACTGGCTTGTTAGCGGAAGGCTATGCCGGTATCGGGAGAATGCCTGAGCCGGAACGGATTGCCTTATTCATCGAAAGCTTAGATGACCCACGGTTACGTGGTCGCCGTATCATCGTTTCTGCTGGCGGAACCAAAGAACGACTTGATCCTGTCCGCTACCTTACAAACGACTCTTCAGGTAAGATGGGCACGGCGATTGCCAATGCCGCGGCCGGAGCTGGTGCCGAAGTGACGCTGGTCACAACGCGACAGTTACCAGTTGTTCCCGGTGTGACAGTCAAACAAGTCGAAAGTGCCCAATCCATGGCAGACACAATTGATGCCGAATTTACCGAGGCAGACGCGGTTATCATGGCAGCGGCAGTTGCTGATTATCGGTTGCCAACCGTCAGTGATCACAAGTTAAAGAAGACTGATGCGACTTCTGGACTGACGCTGAATTTGGTTCAAAATCCGGACATTTTGGCATCACTTGGCCGTAAAAAAACGCATCAGATATTGATTGGGTTTGCGGCTGAGACCAATGATCTTTTGAAAAATGCGCAACTTAAATTAACTAAGAAAAATGCTGATATGATTGTGGCCAATCACGTTGATGCGACTCACGGATTCAACACTGATACGAATGCTGTGACGTTATTGCGGCCCGAGCAGGCACCCGTGACCTTGCCGGAAATGCCCAAGCCAAAAGTCGCCGCTGCTTTGATTGAGCAACTTGCAACGATGTTAGCAAAACAAAAGGGGTGAGCGCTTGGCAATTGTTGCCAAGGTGATCGTGGATGTGCCCACGATGCAAACAGATCGACCGTTTGATTATCTTGTACCTGCGCGCTTAGAAGGCGCTTTGCAGGCGGGAATGCGGGTCTGGGTCCAGTTTGGCAAAGGCGCGCGAAAAGTAAGCGGCATGGTCGTGTCAGTCTCCGACCAAAGCGACTATGACGGTCAATTGAAACCCTTGCTAGATGTCCTTGATCCGGCCCCCGTTTTGGACCACGAATTATTAAAGCTATCGAAGTGGTTGGCGCAAACAACGTATTCTTTTTGGATTGCGTGCATGCAGACGATGTTGCCAACTATGTTGAAAATCGATGCGGTAAAAGTTGCTGAACCGGTTAAGCTGTCGGCTGATGAGCAACAAAAATACTTTGGGACGGCTGACAGTCTGGCGATCGGTAGCCTGAACGCTGAACAGCAAGTTGCAGTGATGAAATTGGCGCAAGCAGGTAAAGTTGCTATTTCATATTTAAAAAAGGATCGTGCTCGGGTTAAAAAAATCTTTTACTTGATCCCGCAATTATCACCGGAGCAAGCGGCTGCCGAGCGTGAACACGTGCGTAAAAACGCCGCCAAGCAACTTAAACTGTTAACTTTAATTGGTGAATGGGCTGCTAACAATCAGCATCCTGCTTTGATGACCGTTGAACATCAATATGGCCTGACAAAGCCGGTGATTAATCAGGCAGTCGAAAAAGGCTGGCTGAAGCTTGAAGGCCACGAGACATACCGCGATCCTTATCCGGAACTGCAGCATCAACCGTTGACGAAGCCGTTGCCGCTCACGCCAGAACAACAGACGATTGTGACGCAAATTAACGCTGCCGTTGCCGAAAGGGATCCTAAAACATTTTTGTTAGAAGGGGTCACCGGCTCTGGCAAAACAGAAGTCTATTTGCAGGTGATTGCACGGGTTTTAGCCGCGGGACAGACAGCCTTGATGCTTGTGCCGGAAATTGCGTTGACGCCGCAAATGGTCAATCGCGTAAAAGGCCGTTTTGGGACGCATGTTGCCGTGATGCACTCTGGCTTGTCTGATGGCGAAAAGTATGATGAATGGCGCCGAATTGCGCGCGGCGAGGCTCAGGTCGTTGTCGGCGCACGATCGGCAGCATTTGCGCCGTTAAAAAACATCGGCGTTTTCATCATGGATGAAGAGCACGAGACCAGCTACAAACAAGATTCGGCGCCACGCTATCACGCCCGTGACGTTTTGTTAAAACGGGCACAGATTCACCATGCACCGGTTGTGTTGGGCTCAGCAACACCTTCATTGGAGTCGCGCGCTCGAGCGGAAAAGGGCGTTTATACACTGCTGCGGCTGCCGCATCGGATTAACGATCAACCATTACCGCCAGTGCATATTGTTGATATGCGGGAAGCCTTTGCGCACGGCGCGCAAGAGGACTTTTCGGGCCCGCTGCTTGACGCCTTGAGAATTCGACTACAGCGACAGGAACAAAGTGTGTTGCTCTTGAATCGGCGCGGTTATTCAAGTTTTGTGATGTGTCGCGATTGCGGCTATGTGGCAAAATGTCCGAACTGTGACATTAGTCTGACGCTGCACATGGACACACACACCTTGAAATGTCATTATTGCGGCCATGAGGAACCGATTCCACATCGTTGCCCAAACTGCGGCTCTGATAAAATTCGCTATTACGGTACTGGCACCCAAAAGGTCGAGGCGCAGTTGCAGCAGCTGCTGCCAGATGCCCGAATCTTGCGAATGGATGTTGATACCACTCGGCGCAAAGGTGGCCATGCGCGGATCTTAGATGCGTTTGGTGACCATCAGGCCGATATCTTACTGGGTACGCAAATGATCGCAAAGGGACTGGATTTTCCCGATGTGACTTTAGTTGGTGTCATTAATGCGGACACAGCGCTCGGCTTGCCGGATTTTCGGGCGAGTGAGAAGACCTTTCAGTTGCTCACACAGGTGAGTGGCCGGGCTGGTCGGGCGGACAAACCCGGTGAAGTCTTCGTTCAGACCTTCAATCCAGATCATTATGCCATTCAATACGCCAAACGGCAGGACTACGAAGGCTTTTTCCGGCAAGAGATGGCCATTCGGCATCGCGGCAATTATCCGCCATATTTTTATTCAACGAAAATCGCTGTGAGCCATGTTGATGAAACACAGGCGGCTAAGGCTATCTTTTCTTTGGCAAAAGAATTACGTGAGCATCTATCCGATCAGGTCATCATGCTTGGTCCGACACCAGGACCGATTGCTCGTTTGAAAAATCGCTATATTTACCAAATCGTTCTAAAATATAAACACGAGCCGGCGTTAGCGGCAACCCTGCAGCATATTTTGGAAGAGACCCAGCAAAGCAGTCGTCACGGCTTTTTAGTCGCGATTGATCCAGAACCGTTGGCATTTGTTTAAACGTCTTAACCTGTTCCATGGCAAAATAGGCACCAACCTACCAGCAACTCATCGTTTGGAGGAAAAAATGACTTCAGTAATTTTTTTAGGTACACCCGAATTTGCTGTCCCGATTCTTGAAGGACTGATTGCCCAGCATTACGACATTCTTGCCGTGATGACGCAACCCGATCGTAAAGTTGGCCGCAAGCAGCGGCTGGCGGCTAGCCCAGTTAAACAGGCGGCGCAGAAACATGATATCCCGGTTTTGCAACCGGAAAAATTGAGTGGCAGCCCAGAGCTGGCGCAAGCCATCGCCATGGCACCAGACTTGATTGTCACGGCGGCATATGGCCAATTTTTACCAACAAAATTTTTAGAAGCAGCCAAAATTATCGCTGTGAATGTGCACGGTTCGCTGCTGCCAAAATATCGCGGTGGCGCGCCGATTCAGTACAGCATTATGAATGGCGATTCAGAAACTGGCGTCACGATTATCGAAATGGTGAAGAAAATGGATGCTGGTGATATGTTTGCGCAGGCAAAACTGCCATTGACGCGTGCTGATGATACGGGAACCGTTTTTGCCAAATTGTCATTGCTCGGTCGCGATTTGTTACTAGAAACGTTGCCGAGGATCATTGCTGGCACGGCCACCCGGACCCCTCAAGATCCAGATAAAGTGACCTTTTCGCCGACCATTACCAAAGAGCAAGAGCATCTTAATATTCATCTGCCAGCCAAGGCCCTTGATCAATGGATTCGGGCGTTGCGTCCCGATGTCGGCGGGTATGTTTATTTAAATGGTCAACGGACGAAGTTGTGGGCGATTACGCCGCTATCAGCAGGATCAACGCTTCCTGCTGGCAGTATTGTTGAACGGGATAAGCATCGTTTGGTGATGGTTGCCGGCCAACAAACCACTTTCCAAGTGGATGAACTACAGCCGGCTGGCAAGGCTAAACAATCAATTGCCGACTTTTTGAATGGACCGGGCCAACAATTGGTCTCAGGACAGCAGGTGATTACTGATGACCCCGAATAATCCGCGTTTATTAGCTGTTGAAACCCTGTCGCGAGTCACTGGGCAAGGTGGCTATTCAAATCTGACATTGGATCACGTGATTAATAGTCACAAGTTGACGCCGCGTGATGCTGGCTTGCTGACAAACATCGTCTATGGTGTGATCCAGCATCAGCTGACGTTGGATTTTTATCTGGCACCTTTCATCAAAGGCCGGAAACTCGACAATTGGATTCGGTGTTTGCTTGATACAGCCGTTTATCAACTGCAGTATCTTGATAAAGTACCAGCACGCGCGGTTTTTTTTGATAGTACAGAAATTGCCAAGAAGCTTGGACATCAAGGAATCGCCAAATTTGTGACTGGGGTTTTGCGAAATGCTCAGCGAACAGGTTTTCCTGACCCAGCCGCAATCGCTGATCCTGTGAAGCGATTGTCCATCGAAAGCAGTACGCCGGTGTGGCTTGTTGAAAAATTGACGGCACAACTGGGTGAACCGAAAACCCGTGCCATTTTGAATGTCATCAATGCCCCGGCGCATGCTTCACTGCGCGTCAACACGACGAAAATCACTGCCGCTGCCTTACTTGCCTCGCTACAGCCGGAATTCCCGGATTTGAAGGAAAGTCCTTTAACACCAGTTGGTCTTATTGCACCTGGTGGCCACTTAGCAGGGACATCCGCATTTGTCAAAGGTGAGTATACGATGCAAGATGAAAGTTCGATGCTGGTGGCCCCAAGTTTAGATATCCAGCCTGGGGATGCTGTTTTGGATGCTTGTGCCGCTCCTGGTGGTAAGACCACCCACATTGCCCAGTATCTTGATCCGAAGCAAGGCGGACAGGTGACGGCACTTGATTTGCACGCCAACAAAGTGCGTTTGATCAATAGAAACGCTAAACGCTTGGGCTTGACGGACCGCATTCATGCACAGGTGCTGGATGCACGTAAGGTTGCGACAACATTTCCTGCCAATTCTTTTGACAAAATTTTGGTGGATGCCCCTTGTTCCGGATTAGGTTTAATTCGACGTAAACCGGAAATCAAGTACACAAAAACGCCTGAAGATCCGGCGCATTTGCAACAAATTCAGCTAGCAATCTTAAATAGTGTGGCACCAACCTTAAAAATCGGTGGCCGCCTGACGTATAGTACATGTACAATGGTGAAAGAAGAGAATCAAGATGTGGTTGCACAATTTTTGGCGGCTCATCCTGAGTTCGAGCAAGTTTCAGTACCAACGTTGAAGCCATTGCACAAGGCGCATAACGCACCAGCGTTGCAACTGTTTCCAGATGATTATGATACGGACGGATTTTTCATTGCCAGTTTGATTCGTCGCAAATGAGGGGTATGTATGGAGTTCGCTTATCGCACTGATATTGGTCGTCGGCGACCAAATAATCAAGACTATGTCGGTATTTTTAAAAATCAATCCGAAGCGACGTTGGCCTTGGTGGCGGATGGCATGGGCGGCCATCGTGGTGGTGATGTTGCTAGTGAAATGGCAGTATCGCATTTAGGTTATGCTTTTGAGAAAACAGATACTGCCGAGATTGAGTCCATCGTCCGTTGGCTCATTTTTGAGTTGCAGCAGGAAAATGATGTGATTTTGCAAAAAGCGAAACAATATACAGATCTTTCTGGGATGGGCACAACGGTTGTGGCTGTGATTATCAGCGGTACACGATTCGTGGTGGCAAATATTGGTGATTCACGTGGCTACCTCTATCGCAATGGCCATTTAGTTCAAATTACTGAGGATCATAGTTTGGTCAATGAGTTGGTCAAACATGGGGAACTAACCCCTGATGAAGCCAAACGCTTTCCGCAGCGTAACGTGATCACGCGCTCGCTTGGTGTCAGCAGTGATGTTGATGCTGATGTGACGATTTACGATATGGAATATGACGACTATTTGTTGTTGTGTTCTGATGGCCTCACCAACATGGTTGACAATGAAGATATCGCGGCAGTGTTGCGTCAGGACATGCCGATTGGCAGCAAGGCTCAAGAATTGATCCTCAAAGCAAATGCTGCTGGCGGACCTGACAACATCAGTGCCTTGATCATTCATCAGGATCGGAGGGAGCCGCAATGATTGAGCCGGGGACGATTTTAAATGAGCGCTACAAGCTTATCAAAACATTAGGCGAAGGCGGTATGGCCAACGTCTATTTGGCACGCGACCTGATTCTTGATCGCGATGTGGCGGTTAAGGTTCTCCGGCTTGATTTGCAAAATGACCCCGATACAGTTCGCCGCTTTCAACGAGAAGCCATGGCGACCAGTGAGCTGGTTCATCCAAATATTGTGTCGATTTATGACGTTGGTGAAAGTCAAGGTCAGCAATTTCTGGTCATGGAGTATGTCAAAGGCTCTGATTTAAAGCACTACATTGTCGAGCATTTCCCCATTCCATATCAGCGCGTGGTCGACATGATGGAACAGATCCTTTCTGCCGTTCAGACGGCGCATGATCACAATATCATTCACCGTGATTTGAAACCGCAGAATATTTTGATTGATCCGGATGGCAATGCTAAGATCACCGATTTTGGGATTGCAGTCGCGTTATCGGAGAATTCGATGACGATGACCAACTCATTATTGGGGTCGGTGCACTATCTATCACCGGAACAGGCGCGCGGCAGTATGCCAACCCGTCAAAGTGATATTTATGCGTTAGGCATTATTCTTTTTGAAATGCTGACTGGTTCTGTACCTTTCGAAGGTGATTCGGCAGTTACGATTGCGTTAAAGCATTTTCAAGAAGAAATTCCGTCGGTGCGCGCGTTTGATCCGCATATCCCGCAGGCACTGGAGAATGTTGTTTTTAAGGCTACAGCCAAAAATCCGGCTAATCGCTATACCAGTGCGGATGCCATGGCTAGCGACCTCAAGACAGCGTTGAGTCCGGCACGAGCACATGAAGCAAAGTATGTGGTTCCTAAAGATGATCTGGATGAGACACGAATCATGCCAGTCATCCCCAACGGTCCCAAACCGCCGCATGACGAAGGAGGAGATGCTGACAGTCCAGCGAGTCAGCCAAGTCCGAAAGCACGACCTAAGAAAAAAAGTCGCCGTTGGTGGATTATTGGCATCGGGATACTTGTCGCCATGCTGCTGATGATTGGTATCGGCGCAGTTTTTGCCAATCAGAAAAGGGATGTGGACGTCCCCGATCTACGGGGCATGACCACAACCCAGGCAAAAACTGCCTTGACCAGCGCAGGCTTAAAAGTTGGGTCATACAAGTACACTTATTCCACGAAAGTTAGCAAGGATTTGGTGATCGATTCAGATCCAAAACGGCAGGTGAGTGTTAAGGAAGGCTCGACGGTCAAGCTGATTTTAAGCCGCGGTCAGCCGCAATTTACGCTAGAGAATTATGTTGGGCAAGATTACACAGACGTGAAGTCAGACTTGCAAAAACGCGGCGTAACCGTCAAAGAAAAACAGGTCAGCACCAATGACGAACCGTCAGGCAAGATCGTGTCACAAAGCATTAAAGCAGGCAAAAAGGTCATTGCGGACAAAACGACGATCACATTTGGTGTTTCCGTTGCGATCAAGCCAAATACTTTTGCGCTTCGTGATTTGACGGGTTATACCGAAAAAAGTTTGCGAGATTACGCCAATGAAGTCGGACTTAAGATTGTGATTTCTCAAGCGCACTCTGATACCGTCGATACAGGCATGGTAATCAGTCAAACGCCAGCTGCTGGGACACAGGTTAAACCAGGCGACACAGTCAATGTTTCGGTCTCTCAAGGCCCAGATCCTGAAGAGACCAAAACCTGGTCGAAAACAATTTCAATTCCCTATCAAGCACCGGCCAGTTCGAGTACCGCAAGTGCCAGCAATAGCAGTGGCAGCACTAGTAGCAGTAGTAGTGCTGCGCCCGCACCCAACGGTATTCAAGTCTTCATCGCAGATAAGACACATAACATTAATACTGTGTATAGTTCCTTTAATATCACGGCAGACGATCAAGTCACCATCACATTGCAAGTTAGCGCGAAATACCCAGGTAGCTACCGGATTGTTCGGGACGGCACTGTTATTTCACAGGGAGATAATATTACTCAATGAGTGAAAACTTAACTGGAAGAATTATTAAACAGATCAGCGGGTATTACGACATCGCTGTGAATGGGACAACTTACCGAACTCGCGGGCGCGGCAGTTTGCGCAACGACAAAATTACGCCGCTGGTGGGCGACTTTGCTGCTTTTCAACCGGGAGAAGGGGATGATGAAGGCTATTTGCTGAAGGTATTACCGCGTCATAATGCGTTGGTGCGCCCACCGGTTGCCAACGTTGATCAAGCCGTTTTGATCACTTCCGCCGTGGAGCCGGACTTTTCTAAGAACCTATTGGATCGTTTTCTGGTTTATCTTGAGGGTCACGATATTCACGCGGAGATTTATCTGACCAAGACCGATTTAACAAAGCCTCAGCGATTAACGAAGATTCGTCAAGACTTAGCCGGCTATACAAAAATAGGCTATCCGGTTTTTGCACCTGACAAGCCCTTTGATCCGACAATCCTCGCGCAAGTACAAGCGAGCTTTGCCGATAAATTGACCATTTTCACTGGACAAACCGGTGCTGGTAAGTCTACTTTGTTGAATCATCTTGTGCCAGGATTGGACTTGGCAACAGCGGCCATTAGTCATGCGTTAAATCGTGGCCGGCACACGACCCGCACCACTGATCTTTATCCGATTCACGGTGGCTTAGTTGCTGATACACCTGGTTTTTCATCGCTTGGTTTACTGGACGTCACCTTAGATGATTTGCGTGACCGTTTTCCTGAGTTTGTGGCGTTAGCACCCAATTGCAAATTCCGCGGCTGTCAGCACGTTAGCGAGCCACATTGTGCCGTTAAGGCGGCACTGGCGGCTGGCGATATCATGCAAAGCCGTTATGATAACTACTTACAGTTTCGTGAAGAGTTAAGCGGCAAGCGCCCAGTTTACAAGAAGAAGTAACTTAGATTAGACAAAATGCGGACGTCAAGCTGATTAATGGCCGGATGAACGCAATATATGGAGGAGATCGTTATGAAAATTGCCCCATCGATTTTAAGTGCTGATTTTGCTCATCTTGCGCGGGATGTCGAAAAAGTTGAAAAAGCCGGTGCTGATTTACTGCATGTTGATGTTATGGACGGTCATTTTGTATCAAATCTGACTTTCGGTCCGCTGGTCGTCCAAGCGTTACGTCCGGTTACCAGTCTGCCATTGGAGGTTCACTTGATGGTCAGTGACCCAGCGGCTTGGGTGGCAGATTTTGCTGAAGCTGGGGCGGATACGATTTTGGTTCACGAAGAAGCCACGGATCATCTTTATGGCGTTTTGCAGCATGTGATCGAGAAAGGTGTTCGCGCTGGGGTTGTGATCAATCCGGGCACACCATTGAGCAGTCTTGAAGAAGTTCTCCCGTTGGTTGATCAAGTGCTGGTTATGACGGTTAATCCCGGTTTTGGTGGTCAAAAATTTTTGACGCCGATGGTGGACAAGGTTGATCGATTATATCAGCTGCGTAAAGCTCGGAAACTGCATTTTGACATTGAAGTCGATGGCGGTATCAACAATCAAACCGTGAAGGCGGCAGCTGATGCCGGGACAGATATTTTTGTTGCAGGTTCGTATGTTTTTGGGTCCAAAAATGTCGGTGACGCGATGAATAGCTTGCGTGAGGCTGTTAAATGACGCACGTCAACATCATGGCAGGCGGTCCACAGGCATGCTTGCCAGCCGCTTGGGAACAATTGCCCGGTGTATGGATCGGCGTTGATCGCGGCACATTGCGACTCGTACGTGCAGGGATTCATCCTGAACTGGCAGTGGGCGACTTTGATTCCTTAACGCTTGAAGAATTGCGGCTAGTTCGTGGACATGTCCAGAAGCTGCAACAGGTGCCTTCTGAAAAAGATGACACGGATACAGAGTTGGCTGTTAAAGCGGCACTTCAGGCATCTTCATCCGGCGACGTCACCTTGGTTGGCGGGACTGGCGGACGACTAGATCATTTTTTGTCTAATCTTTTCTTACCGCTTCAACCGCGCTTTTTAGCAGATATTGAGCGCCTTCATTTGTTTGATGTGCAAAATTGGGTTGATTATTACAGCCCTGGTGAGCATGAAATTAAGCCGCTGCCAGGTTATCGGTACGTTGCAGTTGTCAATCTCACCCCAGTTGCCGATTTGACCATTGTCGGAGCGAAATATCCATTAAAACCATGGCAAGCGGGCTATCCTTATGCGTGGGCTTCCAATGAGTTTCTTGGCAAGCAGCCCTTCACCGTGAGTTGGACGACTGGTCAGGTGGCAATTATTTATAGTCGTGATCGGCGCGGGCAAAAATTGGATAATTAGGCATTGTTTTCTTCCTGATTTGCTTTAATGAACTACCGATCTGAGAAGTCAGCATCTCAAGATCCTGAAACAGTGCGTACCAGTCCCAACTGGCCGGAGATTGCGGCGTTTGGCATGGCAAGGAAATTTTAGCCCAAGGCTTTCCCAAATTAGTTGGCGTCCAACGAATCACAGATTGTATGAGTGATATTAGGTCAACCGCTTAAAATCCGCGTACGCTCCGGTTTCTAATCGCTCCTGCTCGCGCTCAACAAAAAAAGGTCCTGACAATGAAGGATGCATCACATTCATTGTCAGGACCTTTTTAAATGTTATGGGATCAAACCCGGGTCAGTTTACCTGATTTAAGGGCACGTGCAGAAACCCATACCCGCTTTGGTTTACCATCGACAAGGATACGAACCTTGTGCAGGTTGGCTTTCCATTGGCGCCGGCTTGAATTCAAAGCGTGAGAACGCTTGTTGCCAAACGTGGTATGACGACCAGTAATAATATCTTTAGCCACAATATGACCTCCTTTTTTTCAAGGTCACCCTCGAATTTTTCACTCAACTAACTTATCATAGGCCCGCGGTTAATGCAAGAATTTTTGCAAAGTAAAATTACTTGACAGGTCAAAATAAACGCGTGATCAGAGTCTAAGAAAATTGGGTGGGTAAGTACAACTAGTCCGATATTCTTTGAAAAATGTTACTGTTAACAATTGTCTCATAAAGGTAGCGACAAGACCAGAAACTGACGTGTAAGCGGTCTTGGGCGCAATGGCCAAAAACCGGCCATCACAACCAAGGCCGCTTACACTTCGGTTTCTAAGCGGGCTGATTCACGCTCTTGATTTAAACGCGTTCATCAGCCCAGAAACCTACGTGTAAGGACCTTGGATGCAATGGCCAAAAACCGGCCATCACAACCAAGGGCGCTTACACTTCGGTTTCTAAGCGGGCTGATTCACGCTCTGCTCGCAGTCATCGCTTAGCTATGCTAAACTAGCTGGTAGAATTGTACGCGATGTGAAAATCATCGCGAATGGCTTAGGAGGAAACAGCATGGCGGTCAAAATCAAAACCAAATACGGAATCATCGACATTTCCAACAGTGTCATTGCGACGGTGGTTGGCGGTGCGGCGACGTCCATCTATGGTATCGTCGGCATGGCTAGCCGTAATCAGATTCGCGATAATCTCAATGACATTTTGAAACGCGAAAATTATTCGCGCGGTGTTGTCGTTCGTCAGACAGATAATGGCGTGAAAATCGAAGTCAACATTATCGTCAGTTATGGCACTAAAATTTCAGAAGTTTGCCGAAATGTCCAAGACAAAGTAAAATACAACCTCGAAACGATGTTGGGGGTCACGACTGATGAAGTGACCGTCATCGTCCAAGGCGTCAAGGTATTAGGCGACTGACGTACACGCACCGGTTGTTAACGGTGTGACATATTGAAGTTCTTCGAGGAGGATGTTCCGTGGCAGTAACCGAAATTACCGCGACTAAATTCCAGGATATGATCCGGGTAGCCGCACATCGCATCAATAAAAATGCTGATTTTGTGAATTCATTAAACGTTTTTCCAGTTCCGGATGGTGATACTGGCACTAATATGAACCTGACTTTTCAAACTGGCGCAAAAGCGGTGTTGGAGTCTAATGATGAGTCAGTTGGTGACTTAGCCAAGCATCTTGGCAAAGGTTTGCTGATGGGCGCACGAGGCAATTCTGGCGTCATTAGCTCGCAACTTTTCCGTGGCTTTGCAAAAAGCGTGGCGCATAAGAAAAGTCTGACGGCTCAGGACCTAGCCGATGCGTTTGCACATGGCGTCGAGACGGCCTATAAAGCCGTCATGAAGCCGGTTGAAGGCACGATCCTGACAGTCGCCCGTGAAGCGGCTAAAGCTGGCTTAAAAGCGGCTAATGGCTCTGATGATGCTTTAGTTGTTATGCAGGCAGTTGTGAAAGGTGCTAAACGTGCCTTAGCCAAAACGCCTGATCTTTTGGCCGTCTTGAAAGAAGTCGGCGTGGTTGATTCTGGTGGACAAGGACTTGTTTTTATTTACGAGGGTTTCCAAGAAGGCTTGTCTGGGAAAATTAGTTCAGATGTTCATGACGTCACTGACGAAGAAATGAACGAAATGATTAATGCTGTGCATCATCAAAGCGCTCAAGTACAGCTTGATCCAGCCGATATCGTATACGGTTACTGTACCGAAATGATGGTCGAACTTGGTGATGGCCAAAACCTCAAACATTTTGACTACGAACCGTTCCGTAACTATTTGAATACACTCGGTGACTCGACCTTGGTTATTTCTGATGAAGAGGTGGTCAAGGTGCACGTTCATACTGAGCATCCGGGGACTGTTTTCCGTTATGGTCAGCAATTTGGTTCATTGATGAAAATCAAAGTTGATAACATGCGCTTGCAACAGGAAAGCATTATTGAACGTGAAGGCGCATTGGATCAACAAGTGGCCCAAAAGCCGTTAGCTGAAATGGGTGTCGTTGCGATTGCGGCTGGTCAAGGACTCGGAGAACTCTTCAAGAGTCTTGGCGTGACGCATGTGCTCAATGGCGGTCAGACCATGAATCCAAGCACAAACGATATTTTGGATGCGGTTAAAGCAGCGCATGCCAAGCACGTGATCGTCTTGCCTAACAATGGCAATATCTTCATGGCCGCGGAAGCAGCGGCAAAAGCGGCGACTGACGTTGAAGTTGCAGTGGTCAAAAGTAAGACGATCAACCAAGGAATGACCGCGATGCTAGGGTACAGTCCTGATGCAGATCTAGCCACTAATCAAAGTGAAATGACTGCCCAACTACCGAATGTGATCAGCGGGTCAATCACCCGAGCCATCCGTGATACGACGATCAACGGTTTGGCGATCAAAGATCACGACTGGATGGGGATTATCGACGGTACGATCACAGTGACTGATAAGGATCGCGAAGCAGCAGGGATTGCGATGATTGATAAAATGATCAATGACGATAGTGAAATTGTGACCATCATCGTGGGTGCGGATGCTAATCAAACGGAAGCAAAGGCGATTGCCGATGCTGTCGGTAAGCAATATCCGGATTTGGAATTTGAAATCCATCAAGGTGATCAACCGGTTTATCCTTATTTCGTCTCAGTTGAGTAGGCTTAAACAGCTATTGCGTACAGGTGTCCCGCATGCGGGGCACCTTTTTGCGAAATTTATATAAAAGCGTGCGATTGGCGTCATTAGGCCAGATGGTCAGTAACACACTCATTAGTGGTTTGCTATATTCTGAAAAAGGAGGTGCCTTGATGGCTTTGACTGATCCCGTGACTGTTCTACCTGGTGTTGGTCCGAAACGTGAAGCTGGGCTGGCAAGCCTTGGTATTCACACCATTAGAGATCTCCTATTTTATTTTCCTTACCGCTACGATGATTTGAAAGTGAAGGATCTTGCCGAGGCAGCCGATCAGGAAAAATTGACGGTCAAGGGGATCGTTGTGACGGATCCGGTTATTAGTCGATTTGGGCCGCATCGTAGTCGCGTTAACGTGAAGCTCCAAATTGAACGTAGCGTGATTCTGGTGACGTTTTTTAATCAACCATGGTTAAAAGATCGTTTTCAGATGGGTGATGAAGCAGCAATCTTTGGAAAATGGGATGCCAAGCGTCGTAGTCTGACCGGCATGAAAATTCTCGCGACACAGTCGCAGGATCAACCGTCGATGGCGGCGATTTACACCGTCAACAAAAATGTCCGCATGGGGACGTTACTCGACTTGATCAAAGCTGCCTGGGAACGCGATCAGCAAAATATCAACGATTTGGTACCTGCCAGCATTCGCGAGCATTATCGCTTAATGAGTGATGCTCAGTTGGTTCATGGCATGCATTTTCCTGATACGCCGGCAGAAGCAAAGGCGGCTCGCCGTACTGGGGTTTTCCGGGAGTTTTTCCTTTTCCAATTGCAAATTCAGGCGTTAAAACAACTGAATGCCAACAGCAGCAACGGGTTGGCGATTCCTTATGACAATCAGGCCTTGCGCGCGCTAATAGCGACATTGCCGTTTGCGCTCACGAATGCTCAAAAACGCGTGGTAAACGAAATTTGTGCCGATATGCGGCGGCCAAATCATATGAATCGACTGCTACAAGGCGATGTTGGGAGCGGTAAAACGGTTGTTGCCGCCATTGTTCTGTATGCGGCGGTGACCGCTGGTTTTCAGGCGGCTTTAATGGTGCCGACTGAAGTGTTAGCTGAGCAGCATTTTGCCAAATTGACAAAGTTATTCAAAGATTTTCCAGTCAAATTAGGTTTGTTGACTGGCTCGACGTCAACCAAAAAGCGGCGCGAGCTCCTAAGTGAGTTGCGTGATGGCCGCCTGAATCTCATCATCGGCACGCACGCGTTGATTCAAAAAGGGGTCGACTTTCATGCGCTCGGTCTGGTTGTTATTGATGAACAGCATCGATTTGGGGTTAATCAGCGCAAGATCCTTCAAGAAAAAGGACAAAAGCCGGATTTGTTGTCAATGACAGCGACGCCTATTCCCCGAACACTGGCCATTACAGCCTATGGGGAAATGGATGTCTCCACGATTGATGAATTACCTGCGGGTCGCAAGCCGATCGCGACCACGTGGCTGCGCAAAAATCAGATTGACCAAGTTTATCGAATCATTCGTGAACAGGTGCAGTCAGGCAGTCAGGTGTTTGCGATCACCCCTTTGATTGCCGAATCCGAAAAAATTGATTTGCAAAATGCCGAGCAGCTTTTTGTTGATATGCAAAAAGCGGTCGGCAATCTTGGCCCTGTTGCGTTATTGCATGGACAGATGAAGCCGGATGAGAAGGATCAGATTATGCGTGCTTTTAGCGATGGGAAGATCGCGGTTCTGGTTTCGACCACCGTCGTTGAAGTTGGTGTGGACGTGCCTAATGCCACTGTCATGGCAATTTTTGATGCTGATCGCTTTGGACTTTCTCAACTGCATCAGTTGCGCGGGCGTGTCGGACGTGGGCAAAAAGCAGCACAGTGTCTGCTTATCGCTGATCCCAAAAATGAGCAAGGAATTGCCCGCATGGAAATTATGACCAAGACCAACGACGGGTTCTTACTTGCCCAAAAAGATTTGGAAATGCGCGGTTCAGGTGATATTTTTGGAGATAAGCAATCTGGTTTACCAGAGTTCAAAGTCGCTGATCCAGTGGGCGATTTTCCAACCCTAGAAGCTGCGCAAAAGATTGTGGCCCAGATTTTTAAAACCGATCCACATTTGCTGCAGTCTGACCATCAGCCGCTTGCCGCTTACTTGGCGGAAAGCCGGCAGATGCTCGGTAGTTTGGATTAAAACTTGAAAGGAACGAATTGAATGAAAATTGCGATTGATGCCATGGGTGGCGACAACGCCCCAGAAGTTGTCATTGCCGGGGTCGAAAAAGCTAGAGATGCCAACAAAGAATTGACATTTCTTTTGTACGGGGATGAAGCAAAAATTAAACCGCTTATTCATCATGATGAACGGTTAACAATCATTCATACTCCGGAAAAAATTAACAGCGACGATGAACCCGTTCGTGCTATCCGCCGCAAAAAACAGGCTTCCATGGTCTTAGCCGCTCAAGCCGTTAAACAAGGCGAGGCAGACGCGATGGTTTCACTCGGCTCAACTGGAGCTTTGTTGGCGGCAGGCTTGTTTATTATCGGCCGCATTCGTGCCATTGAACGCCCTGGTTTGTTACCAACCTTGCCGACAGTTGACGGCAAAGGCTTTGTGATGCTGGACGTCGGTGCCAACGCTGAAAATCGACCGTATCATCTGTTACAATATGCCATCATGGGCAGTTACTATGCTAAAGATGTTCGCGGCGTTGAAAACCCCCGAGTTGGTTTACTGAACAATGGCACTGAAGCCAACAAAGGCGACAAAATGCATCAAGAGGCTCATGATTTATTAGCTGCGGCTCCGGGGATTAATTTTGTTGGTAACGTTGAGTCTAGTGATATCCTAAACGGTCCTGCCGATGTTGTGGTGACGGACGGTTTCACCGGTAATGCAACGCTCAAGGCAATTGAAGGCACTGTGCGGACGGTCATGCACATGCTGAAGGGGGCCATCTATGAAGGTGGCCTTTCCGGCAAATTAGGCGGTTTGTTCCTGAAGGGTAATCTCAAGGCGATGGCCTCAACCTTTGATATTTCGTCATACGGCGGCGCGGTCTTGCTGGGCCTCAAGGCACCTTTAATCAAGGCTCATGGTGCAGCAGATGCAGAGACCGTTTATTATACTTTGCTGCAAACCGCCAAAATGGTTCAAAATGGCACCGTTGCGAAAGTTGCCGATTATTTTGATGCCCATCCAGAAGTTGGCGAAGCGAAAACCGCTGAGAAAGCGTAGACATTCCAGTGGCAAACAAGTACACTAAATTGGCAGATGAATGGAGGAGCAACATGAGTGAAGACGAAATTTATCAAAAAATTGCCGGCCTAATTCAGGACCATTTTCAACTAAGTCCCGATAAAATCAGCCCGACACTTAACTTTCAAAAGGATCTTGATGCGGATTCAATTGACATCGTTGAATTTGTTTTAGAGTTAGAAGATGCCTTCGGAGCAGAAATCCCCGATGACGACGCCGAAAACATCAAAACAGTTCAAGATGCCGTTGATTACATCAACGCCCATCAGAAGTGACAAAAAGCCGACCAGAGATGGACGGCTTTTTTTAAGAGTTTGCTTGGTTAGAAACCATTGTGTAGTAGACCTTGAAACGCACTTGGACACTGTCCCTGAGACGCTGACGGGTAAGGCCTTGGGGATAGCGTTTGTCTTTCAGCGAACCGAAGATGTTGGCCACAGATAAGAAGTTGCAACGGTCGACACATCAAAAGATTATTCTTTTCGAAATATTCGCCGCTACGAACTCATTGAGCGCCCACAGTTCGCTAAATTTCGGCGACCAGGGCCCAAAATGATGCCATCAAATTTTCGCTTTTGACATGGCAAAACAGCTTTAGAACGCATTTTTCGCTTGCATAACCGCTATAATTTCTTTATACTTAGAGACAATTATTTCAAAAATCTCATCTTGTTTTAATCTTGCGTCGAGGACGCAAAGGAGGAGTTCGCTTGGATAAACCTGAAGATTTGCTGCTGGATGTGCAACATCTGCACACGGGATTCAGACTCGGAGACGACTATTATGATGCGGTCGATGATGTCAGCATCACGTTACGAAAAGATGAGATCTTAGCTATTGTTGGCGAATCGGGTTCTGGTAAAAGTACTTTGGCAACCAGTATTATCGGCCTTCATGATCCGCGCAATACGAAGGTCACTGGCGATATTTTGTACAACAATCTTAATCTTGTTGGCTTGAATGAGGCCCTTTTTGACCGAATTCGTGGTAAAGACATTGGCATGATCTTTCAAGATCCATTGGCTGCTTTGAACCCATTGATGCGGATTGGTGAGCAGATTGAAGAAACACTGGTCTATCACACTAAGATGAACAAAGAAGAGCGTGAAAGTCGCGTCTTGGAATTACTGAACCAAGTTGGTATTCCCAATCCTGAGCGAACGGCACGTTCATATCCGCACGAATTGTCAGGCGGTATGCGGCAGCGGATTGTGATTGCCATTGCGATTGCCTGCAAACCACCGATTATCATCGCTGACGAACCAACAACTGCTTTGGATGTGACGATTCAGGCCCAAATCCTGGATCTGTTGGAAGATATCCAACGGGAAATGCATTCTGGCATTATTTTAATTACGCATGATCTTGGTGTTGTTGCTGAAACGGCCGATCGTGTGGCAGTTATGTATGCGGGCCAAATTGTTGAAAGTGGTTCGGTAATGGATGTTTTCAAGCATCCAACGCACCCATACACGCGCAGTTTACTTCGCTCCATGCCACAGACAGATTCAGATGACGACGAATTACATGTCATTCAAGGCGTTGTGCCATCATTGAAGAATATGCAGATAGAAGGTTGTCGGTTTGCGGCTCGGATTCCTTGGATTCCTGCATCAGCCCATGAAGAGCATCCGATCATGCACGAAGTTGGCCCTGATCACTTTGTTCAGTGTACCTGCTACAAGGACTTCTATTTCCCGGATGACGAACAAGCAGCTGAAAAAGGTGAGTAAATTATGGCAATGATTGAGGTTAGAAATCTAAAAATTCATTATCCGATTCGCTCGGGGTTTTTTAATCGAGTGACGGACCATGTTTTGGCAGTCGATGGGATCGACTTTGATATTGAACAAGGTGAAACATATGGGTTAATTGGCGAATCCGGTTCAGGGAAATCCACCACAGGCAAAGCAATCGTGGGTTTGGAACCGGTCACGTCCGGCTCGATTATGTATCAAGGGCAGGATATTACCAAACGCAGTGTGCGGAAACATATGCAGTACAACAAAGACGTTCAAATGATTTTTCAGGACTCTTTATCTAGTTTGAATCCACGAAAGCGAATTGAGGATATTATTGCTGAACCAATTCGCAATTTTCAGAATCTTACTGGGGATGAAGAACGTCGGCGCGTCCAAGAACTACTCGATATTGTTGGCATGCCAAGCGATGCTTTGTACAAGTATCCGCATGAGTTTTCCGGCGGCCAACGTCAGCGAATCGGGGTTGCTCGTGCTATGGCAACAAACCCGAAGCTCATTATCGCTGATGAACCAGTCTCTGCGTTGGACTTGTCGGTTCAGGCGCAGGTGCTGAACTTCATGAAGCGGATTCAAGAGGAATACAATATTTCTTATCTGTTTATTTCCCATGACTTAGGTGTTGTGAAGCACATGTGTAAGAACATGGCGATCATGCATCGCGGCCGCTTTGTTGAAATCGGCTCACGTGAAGATATCTATAACCATCCACAGCACATCTACACACAGCGACTGCTTTCTGCGATTCCTGACATCAACCCTGATGATCGGAAGAAGAATAAAGAGCATCGTCGTGAAGTCGAACGTGTTTTTAAAGAAGAAGAATCAAAATATTATTCTAAAGAAGGCCGCGTTTTGGATCTCCAGAAGATTTCCGACACACATTTTGTTGCGCTGCCAGATTCAACGATGAAGGGAGTGCATGATTAATGTGGAAAACAATTCTGCGACGGGTCTTAATCATGATCCCGCAATTGATCTTGTTAAGCGTCCTGGTTTTCATGCTATCAAAGATGATGCCCGGGGATCCATTGACTGGTAATTTCTCGCAAGGTCAAAGTGCTGCGCAGATGGCAGCATTACGCCAGCAATATGGTTTGAATGATCCTTGGTATATTCAGTACTTCAAATGGGTTGGCAATATGTTCCACGGTGATTTGGGCCAGAGCTTTGTTTATAAACGTTCTGTTACCGGTCTGATTGGCGAACGCGCCGTGAACACTTTCTGGTTGGCCTTAATGTCAACGGTTATTCTGTACGTTATCGCTATTCCAGCCGGAGTTATTGCCGGCCGTTACGAAGGCACCAAGCGGGATTCAGCTATCTCGGTTGGCTCTTTCATTTTGATGGCGGTACCGCCATTCGTCTTTTATCTATTGGGTTTAATTTTCTTCGGGTTCTTCCTGCAGTGGTTCCCAACCGGTGGTAGTGTGTCATCCACTTATAATCCGGGCACGTTAGGGTATGTCTGGGACCGTATTTATCACATGATTCTGCCAGCTTTGGTTGCTGGGATTATCACCACACCAAGCACGATTCAGTATTTGCGAACTGGTGTTATTGATAATACGAGACAAGATTTTGTCCGGACTGCCCGTTCAAAAGGGGTTCCGGATCGCGTCATCTTCAACAAACATATTTTGCGTAACTCCTTATTGCCGATTGCAGCGTTTATGGGGAACCAAATTACCATGTTACTGGGTGGATCGGTTATTCTGGAAACAGTGTTCAGTTATCCCGGAATGGGCCAACTGTTTGTTTCTTCTATGACCAGTCGTGACTATCCAGTTGTCATCTCTCTGGTGTTGCTATTTGGTTTCCTGACGTTGTTAGGGAATTTGCTGTCAGATATCATCATGAGTATCGTGGATCCGCGGATCCGGATCGAGTAGAAGGTGGGGAAAACTTATGCAAAATAATGCAAATGAGGTGGCAGCAACCACCAAAGTTGAACAATCACCTTCTAACTTCAAGGTGATTTTGAATGAATTTCGCAAAGATAAAGTTGCTGTCGTCTCGTTAATCCTAGCAGTGTTCATCATCCTCGCTGCATTCATTGGCTCAATGATGTTCAATGTCGGTGGTGCAACAGAGGTTAATATCATGGATCGTTACATGGCACCAGGTACAGGTGGCTATATTCTTGGTACTGACGAAGGCGGCCGCGACATGTTCAAATATCTGTTTTTCGCAGCTCGAAATTCAATTACAATTGGGATTTCTGTTGCGTTGATCATTGAATTTGTGGGAGTCGTGCTAGGTACGGTTTCTGGTTACTTTGGTGGTTGGATTGATGCCGTGATCATGCGACTGGTTGATTTCTGGATGATCATTCCATCATTGCTGGTCATCATCGTGTTGGTAACAGTTATTCCACAGTACAATGTCATCACAATCATTTTGATTATGGCTGCCTTTTACTGGATGACGACTACTCGACTGATGCGCTCGCTCGTCCTTTCTGAAGCACGCAGCGAGTATGTGATGGCATCGAAAACATCAGGGACGTCTAACTTCAAGATCATGTTCGCCGGCGTCTTGCCAAATATCAGTTCATTAATCATCACTGATTTGACCTTGACTATCGCAAGTTCTATTGGGATTGAAACAGCACTGTCATTTTTGGGCTTTGGCTTACCGATGGAAACACCTAGTCTAGGGACGCTTATCGGTTTTGCTTCAAACCCAGATTTAATCTTTGATCGTTGGTGGGTTTGGTTCCCAGCCGTGTTGGTCTTATTGACGCTGTCCCTGTCGATCAACTTTGTTGGTCAGGCATTACGGCGTGCGGCTGATTCACGACAACGTCGCGGGTGAGTTTGACGCTTATTTTCTGAAAATTACTGGAGAGACACTTAGAGAAATCGAAGTGTCTCTCCTTTTTTGAAGAAAAAAAGTAAAAATTGTGCCCAAATATTGGTTTTTTTGTTCTAATTATGCTATCATTTAACTCACATGAAGCGTTGCTTCGTTTACATATTGCGATGACGACGCGGAAGGGGGAAGAAGTATGAAAAAGCGTTCTGTGCTCGGAATGATCACACTCGCTACCGCCTTATCAATCACCTTGGTAGCCTGTGGTAGCAAGAGTTCAAACTCCAGCTCAAGCACGTCCAATAAGGCTGTGAAGTTACCGATCTCTTATAACAACACCAAGAAGGCGATTAAGGGTGGTAATCTTAACGTCGGTGTCGTTGACGACTCACCATTTAAGGGGGTTTTCAACGAAGAGTTGTATACAGATGCCTACGATAATGACTATATGTACCCGGCTGCTGAAAGTCTTTTTGGCTTTAACAGCACCTTCAAGTTCAATAACTCAGGTGCGGCCACATTGAAGCAGGATAACAATGCCAAAACAATCACGGTGACGGTTAAGCCAAATGTTAAGTGGTCTGATGGCCAGCCGGTTGTTGCACGTGACTTAGTTTATGCATACGAGATCATTGCGAATAAGGCTTCAAAGAGTCAGCGTTATACTGAATCTTTGCAAAATATTGAAGGGTTGACCGAATATCACGAAGGCAAGGCTGACTCGATTTCTGGGTTGACAATGCCTAAGGGCGATAATGGTAATACTTTGGTTATTCATTTTAAAGAAATGAAGCCTTCCTTCAATACGTCAGGTAATGGTTACTTCTTGGAAAGTGCTGCACCATATCATTATCTGCATGATGTTGCTTTTGATAAGCTGGAATCTAGCGATAAGATTCGCAAGAAGCCACTCTTCTTTGGACCTTATCAGATGAGCAAGATTGTTGCTGGCCAAAGCGTTCAATATACGCCAAACAAGTATTACTGGAACGGTACGCCAAAGCTGGATAAGATTACCTTTGAAAATGTATCTTCAGCATCCAGTACTTCAGCCTTGAAGAATCATAAATACGACCTTGTTTATGAAATGGGCACTGATACTTGGAACGATTGGAAGAGTGTCAAGGGGTATGAAAATCTCGGCCGCCAAGGTTTGATTTATACTTACATTGGCTTCAAACTTGGCAAGTGGGACGACAGTAAGAGCGAAAACGTTTATAATCCGAAAGCCAAGATGGCTAACAAGAGTTTGCGTCAGGCAATGGGTTATGCACTTAACAACGATGAAGTTGCTTCCAAGTTCTACAACGGCACTCGTTCACGTGCAACAACATTAATTCCTCCTGTATTTGGTAAAGCTCATGCTAATATTGATGGTTATAACCTTAATATTAAGAAGGCTAATAGCTTACTGGACAAGGCAGGCTACAAGAAGGGCAAAGATGGTTACCGGACAGATCCAGATGGCAAGAAGCTAACCATTAATTTTGCTACCATGGCTGGCGGCTCAACTGCTCAACCAATTGCGCAAGATTACATCCAGCAATGGAAGAAGATTGGCTTGCGTGTCAAGTTAACCACAGGTCGACTGATGGAATTCAATTCCTTCTATGATAAGGTTCAAAAGGATGATAAGAGTATTGATGTTTATCAAGCTGCATGGCAGCTGTCATCCGATCCGTCACCAATGGATCTTTATTCTCAGAAGGCACCGTTTAACTACACGCGTTTTGCTTCAGCTAAAAACACGCAACTGTTAAACGATATTGATGGTCAAAAGGCGATGAGTCAAAGCTATCGTGACAATGCCTTCAAGAAGTGGCAAGAATATGCTAATGATGAGGCCTTTGTCATCCCAATGCTGTATCGTCAACAGATTTTCCCAGTTAACAAGCGTGTGAAGAACGCGAGTGTCGACTATGCATCATCACAGAACTTGAATTGGGCTAAGATCGCTGTTACAAGTAATACGACAGCTAAAGATTAATCACGTCTGATTCGAAGAGACACCTGCAATCGCAGGTGTCTTTTTTTGTGCGCTCTTGTATAATTAGAAGGTAATAAAAAAAGAGCGCGTGAATGCGTCCGGTTTAGCAACGGCGTGTCAGCTGCTTAGAAGTGATAGCCAGCGCCTGATAGGTACTTCTAAACTTATGACCCAGGCCGTTCACGAGCTCATGCATGCATTTTCGAGGAGGATTTTTAATGGTTGCCTCAGAGTTTGTGAGTGAATTGCGTCAACGTTATGGGATCGAGTTTCATGATCTCAGTCTTTTGGATGAGGCGTTTACGCATTCCTCATATGTGAATGAACATAAAGAATTAGGTTTAAAAGACAATGAACGATTGGAATTTTTAGGCGATGCTGTCTTGGAATTGACAGTTTCAGATTATTTGTATCGCAAGTTTCCCGACAAACCCGAAGGCGATCTCACCCGAATTCGGGCAGCGGCTGTTCAGACAGCGGCCTTCTCGGCTTTTTCAAAAGAAGCGCATTTCGACCGGTATATTAAACTTGGTAAAGGTGAGGAAAAGGCTGGGGCGCGGAAACGCTTAACGTTGTTAGAAGATTTATTTGAGGCCTTCAATGGCGCCTTATACCTTGATCAAGGACGCGATGCCAACATTCGGTTTGCTCAGCAGATTATTTTCCCGAAAATTGATGCGGGAGAGTTTTCAGCCGATCAAGACCACAAAACGGCTTTACAGGAAGTTTTGCAGCAAAATGGTGATGTGGCGATTGTTTATCACTTATTAGATGAGCAGGGACCAGCCCATGAGCGGCAGTTCCACGTTGATGTCGAAGTCGATGGCCGGGTTTTGGGTACCGGTTTTGGCAAGAATAAGAAAGCGGCTGAGCAAGCTGCTGCAAAAGCTGCATTAGCAAGCTTGAAACGGTAAGTAGAATTGGGGTCATCATGCAATTAAAGCGTTTAATCATTAATGGCTTCAAATCATTTGCAGACAAAACTGAGATTGATTTTGTGTCGGGTTTAACTGGGATTGTCGGACCTAATGGCAGTGGCAAAAGTAATATCACTGAGGCCATCCGCTGGGCCTTAGGCGAACAAAGTGCTAAAAGCCTGCGCGGCGAACGGATGGGCGATGTGATTTTTGCAGGCACTGATACGCGACCAGCGCTTAATCGTGCATCTGTCACGATGACTTTTGATAATCATGATGGTTATCTGAAAAATCAACCTGATGAAGTTTCTGTCACTCGGCGACTTTATCGAGATGGGACATCTGAATTTTTATTAAATGGTCAAGATGTTCGGCTGAAAGATATCGTGGATTTGTTCATGGATTCCGGCTTAGGGCGTGAAAGCTTTTCGTTCATTTCCCAAGGGCGGGTTGAAGCCATATTTAATAGTAAACCAGAAGAACGCCGGGGCATTATTGAAGAAGCCGCTGGCGTTTATAAATATAAACAACAGAAAACCAAGGCAGAACGAGAACTCGCCAATAACGATGATAATCTGGCGCGGATCAACGATATTATCGTGGAATTGAAGCATCAGGTGGAACCATTACGTGAGCAGGCTTCGTTGGCGAAGGACTATCAACAACAATCCGGCGAGTATCATCAGATTCATCAAACTTTATTAGCCTTAGAGATCGAACAACTAGCGACTGAACAGGAGAAAACCCAAGGTGAGGCTAAGGTCACCAAGGAAACCATCGCCGCTTTGACGGCGAAGGTTAAAGATTTGGAAGATCAGTCGGAGCGGTTAAGTGCCGTAGATCGACAGTTTGAGAACCAACTTAATCAGTTGAATGACCAGGTCTTGAGCCGGTCGATGAAGCTTGAGAATCTTAGCGGAGAAGCCAACCTATCTAGTGAACGTTCTGCTAATGCTGAAACCACGTTGGCTGATTTAAAGGAACGACTGGCGCGTGCTCAACAAGCGTTAACAGAAGCAAATCAGCGACTGAAGGAACTTAAGACAAAAACAACTGCTGCCGCCGAAAAAGAGCAAGCAATTAAGCAAGAATTAGCCCAGCAGAAACAGGCAAACCAGGATCCAGCCAAACTGAATCAACAAGTGGAAGTAGCCCAGAATCATTATATTGATCTGTTAAAATCACAGGCCGATAACAAAAATGCTCAGGCTGCTTTACAAAAAGATCAACAGTTAGCCGCCAGCCAAAATGCTGCGCATGATCGTCGGATTTACGAACTGAGTAAACATGCACAGGATCAGGAAGCCAAGGTCACTGCATTATTGACGCAGCAGCAACAGTTGCAAGCAGAGGTTGATGAACAGCAAACAGCCGTTGAGCAGGCCAAAACTGATCGTGATCAATTGCAGCAACAACGGGCGGCCCAACAGCAAGCTTATCAAGACGAGCTGGCCACCTATCAGCGCAGTCGGGCGCGATATGAAACGTTATCCGAACTGAATGATGATTATGCTGGCTTTTACAATGGGGTTCGGGTGGTTTTAAAGCATAAGGATCAACTTCCCGGAGTGATTGGTGCGGTCGCAGAATTACTTGAGGTTCCAACTACCTATCAACAGGCGTTTGACTTAGCCTTGGGTAGCAACTTACAGGCCATTGTGACCCGTGACGAAGCGGCTGCACAACGTGCCATTAGCCTGCTCAAGCAACAACGAGCAGGTAGGGCGACTTTCCTGCCGGCTGCCGTTATGCGGCCGAGAGAGCTGCCCAGTGCGGTTCTACAGTTGGTTGAAGGTGCTGAAGGCTTTTTAGGCACTGGGTTGCAATTAGCCCAATATCCTGCAGATTTGGCACACGTCATGGCGAACTTACTCGGCAGCGTTTTGATGGTGGATACCTTGCCACATGCCATCGTGATTGCCAATACCACCCACCATCGTTATCGAATTGTCACAACAGCTGGCGACATTTTAAATCCGGGGGGTTCGTTGACTGGGGGCCAAGTCAAGCAGGGACGCCAAGCATCGCCGCTTGCTCGCAGTCAAGAGGCCCGGCATTTAAAGGTCCAACTGCAAACGCTTGTCGAAACATTAAAGGCAAAGCAAGCTGATTTGACTGCTTTGACGAAAAAAGAAAACGTGGCCCAGGCAGCTTGGCAAACGGCTTCCCAACAGGCACAGTCATTAACCGCAAAGTTGACAACAATTACGAGTCAGCACACAGCCCAAGCGGAAACCTTGCGTCAGGCGCAACGTCAGCTGGCAGCGGCGCAACAAGCAGATACGGCGCAGGCAGATCTTAGTGCCAAATTAACTGAGTTGCAGCACCAAGGTAAAAAATTGGTTCAAGATATTGCTGAAGCACAAGCAACTATTGAAAATGCTAAGGCGGCTGTTGCGGCGGCAACGGCATCCAGCACCCAGCATGCAGCAACGGTTAATGCGTTGAAGACCAAGCTAGCAGTCACAACCAATGATTTGCAGACCTTGAATGACCAGCAACGGCAATGGCAGACGCAAGCACGCGATGCGCAAGTCCAAGCGACCGATTTGCAACAACGAATTGAGCACATTACTGCGACGGCCGAAGAAACTGCTGCAGAAAAGGCCAGTCGTACCGCTACGATCGCGAATTTGCAAACTGAATTAAAGCAGCTCAAAGCGGATCAAACCAAATTAACACAACAAAAGGCGGAAAATCGTGGTAAGCTGAGTCAAATATCGGCGCGTATTACGACCACTTATGAGCAACAACACCAAGCTATGGCAACTTCTGAGCAGCAAGCGGTTGCTTTGAATCGAGTTAAACTAGGTTTGGATGCTCGGTTGAATACTTTAGCTGAGGATTATCAGTTGACTTACGAGGCCGCTAAGGAAGCAGTGACAGCCGATCACGCGCCAATTCCTGAATTGAAAAGTAAACTCAAGCTTTTAAAGCGTGGCATTGATGAGTTGGGACCGGTGAACCTCAACGCAATTGATCAGTTTAAGGAAGTCAATGAACGCTACGAATTTCTCACCAAGCAGCAAGATGATCTTCTAGAGGCTAAGCAGCAGTTAGAAGAAACGATGCACGAATTGGATGAAACGGTCAAAACAAGATTTAAGGATATGTTTGATCAGACCAATAGTGCTTTTGAAGCAATTTTCCCGCAAATGTTTGGTGGCGGTCATGCACATTTGAGCCTTACGAATCCGGATGATTTGCTCGCAACAGGGATCGAGATTTCCGCTCAGCCGCCTGGCAAAAAACTGACTCGGCTTTCCCTTCTATCCGGTGGCGAACGGGCGCTAACGGCGATTGTTCTGTTATTTGCAATTTTAAAAGTGCGTCCGGTACCATTCTCCATCCTCGATGAAGTTGAAGCTTCGTTAGATGATGTTAATGTCAATCGATTTGGTGAATTCTTACGGCATTATGCTAGCGCCACACAATTTATTGTCATCACTCACCGGCATGGCACGATGGTTGCAGCGAATGTATTGTATGGTGTCACGATGCAAGAATCAGGTGTTAGCCGAATTATGGCTGTTAGTCTGGATCAATCACAGAAAGAAGCGATCAATTAATGGGACTTTTTGATGCGATCAAAAAGGCGTTTACCGGTGATGAACCGGAAACGCCTGAAGAAAATAAATATGATGAGGGCCTAGAAAAAAGCCGCAGTAGTTTTGGTGAAAAACTCAATGCACTGTTTGCTAATTTTCGTAGTGTCGACGAAGACTTTTTTGACAATCTTGAAGAGATGCTGATTGAGTCTGATGTCGGCTTTGAAACGGCAGTTAAGCTTAGTGACGACCTGCGTGAAGAAGTTAAGCTTAAAAATGCCAAAGACCCTAAGGCCGTTTCCCGTGTGATTGTGGAGAAGCTGGTGGATATGTATGGCGATGCTGGTAAGGATGAAGACAATGCCCTACATTTTGCTGAATCAGGGCCAAGTGTGTTCCTGTTTGTCGGCGTCAACGGTGCTGGTAAGACAACAACGGTCGGCAAGCTTGCCCACCAGCTAAAGGAAGAAGGCAAGCGGGTTCTGCTAGTTGCTGCCGATACATTTCGTGCTGGCGCCATCCAGCAATTGCAGGAATGGGGTCGCCGGGTTGATGTACCTGTCGTTGCCACGAAAGAAGGCGGCGATCCGGCCGCGGTGGTTTTTGATGGCGTCAAACGCGCCAAGGATGAGCAATTTGATGTTGTGCTTGTTGATACAGCTGGCCGATTGCAAAATAAGGTCAACTTGATGAATGAGCTTAACAAAATCAAGCGGGTCATTGTTCGCGAATTGCCGGATGCACCACAGGAAGTCTTGCTGGTTCTGGATGCGACAACCGGTCAAAATGCACTTAATCAGGCTAAGGAGTTTAATCAAACAACTAAAATCACTGGAATTGTTTTGACAAAACTTGACGGTTCAGGGAAAGGCGGAATTGTGTTGGCAATCCGCAATGAACTGCATGTACCGGTCAAACTTGTCGGCCTTGGTGAAAAGATGGACGACTTACAAGCTTTTGATCCAACTAAATTTGTGGCCGGACTATTTAAGGGTTTGATTAAGGTCGAAGCTTAATTAAAATGAGGAATAACGAAAAAGCGCCGTGCTGGCGAAAAACCAGTACGACGCTTTTTTTATGACATTAAGCCGCTTGTACTTTCTTCTCCCGGCCAAGGATGACCTGTAGGACAATCAAGACAAGGTAACCGATGAGCAGGTAGGTGAACCATGCAGATGGCTGCACCTTACTTGCAAACCAGTATTGTTGCCATGCCGTATTACTCATGATCCAAGCGAATAACCAGCCTAGAAGGCCAAGAATCGCGTTAATGATAGCAAAGAACCACAAATTGCCGTTTTCATGGTTGCTCAGGTAAACACATGAGAAGACCAAACTCCACAGTCCCCAAGCAGCGAGAGCGGCAAACACGGCCCAGTAAATAAAGGTTGAGACCATATTCTTCCCTCCAATTTTTCACATGTTCAGTGTACCACGAAACTAGGGGAAACTGGAAGAGCGCGAACAGGCGCGGTTAGAAACCGGAGCATAAGTGGCCTTGAAGCTAAATGGCTGGATTTTGGCCATTTAGCTTCAAGGTCCTTATGTACAGGTTTCTACGGATGCAAATGTGTTTTTGAAGCAATTGCAAGAAAGCAATCTTTTCTTCGACCCTATTTCTTGGCTGTTATCCACCGATAGTCGAAGCTGGTTTTCTACGCTAGTATTTAGCTCCGTGGCCATCAACCTAATTTTTTAAGTAATTGACCATTTTCAGCGATACCGGTATCCTTATACAAGGACCATGTTCAAGCGGCCGGGGAAACTGAGTTGCCGGCAATCATGGGATTAAAGGAATGACATGATGGAAATCGAAAAAAATTATCGCATGAACTCGCTGTTTGAGTTTTACGGGCCGTTATTGACGGACAAACAGCATGCCTATCTGGCATTATATTACGGTGATGATTACTCACTCGGCGAGATTGCAACCGAGTTTAACGTCTCGCGTCAGGCCGTGTATGACAACATTCGACGTACCGAGGCTAGCTTGGAAGAGTATGAAAAGAAGTTGCATCTTTTCGCCAACTATCAAGCGCAAAATGAAGCTGTTGATACGTTAGTGAGTTATGCGCGTACACATTATCCAGACGACAAGGCATTAAGTACCTTATTAGAACGAGTCGCGGATCAAACCGCGAAATAGCAGGGGGAAATTATGGCATTTGAAGGATTATCAGAACGACTGCAGAAGGCTTTCAGCGGACTGCGGCGTAAGGGTAAGGTCAGTGAAAGCGATATTCGCGATGCAATGCGCGAAATTCGCTTGGCTTTGTTGGAAGCCGACGTCAATTTTGATGTTGTCAAAACATTTATTAAAAACGTCCGCACCAAGGCGCTTGGCGCTGAAGTGCTTGAAAGTTTAACCCCATCACAGCAGATCATTAAAATCGTCAATGACGAGTTGGTCAAGACGATGGGCGAGGCGGCAGTGCCACTGAACAAGGCACCACATATTCCGACTGTCATCATGATGGCTGGTTTGCAAGGGGCCGGGAAAACCACAACTGTCGGTAAGTTGTCCAAGTATCTGATGGACAATGACAGTGCGCGGCCATTATTGATCGCTGCTGACGTTTACCGGCCAGCAGCGATTGATCAGTTGCAGACTATCGGCAAACAGCTCAACGTGCCAGTTTTCGAAATGGGAACCGACGTTGATCCGGTCGAAATTGTTCGCCAAGGGTTGGCGACTGCCAAAGAAAATAAGAATGATTATGTACTGATCGATACTGCCGGCCGACTGCAGATTGACGAAAAGCTCATGAACGAGCTGAAAAACATCAAGGAACTAGCCCATCCTAACGACATTTTGCTTGTCGTTGATGCCATGACTGGGCAAGCCGCGGTTGATGTTGCTAAAGGCTTCAATGAGCAGCTGGACATCACTGGCGTTGTCTTAACCAAGCTAGACGGCGACACCCGTGGCGGTGCCGCACTGTCCATTCGTGCCGTCACTGGCAAGCCGATCAAGTTCATTGGTCAAGGTGAAAAGATGGATGCGCTGGATGTCTTCTATCCTGATCGCATGGCCAACCGAATTCTGGGCATGGGTGACATGCTCACCTTGATTGACAAGGCACAGAAGAATTACGATGAAAAACAAGCCATGGAAATGGCTGAAAAAATTCGCGAGAATTCTTTTGACTTCAATGATTTTCTGGATCAAATGGATCAGATTAGCAAAATGGGTCCGCTGGAAGATATCATGAAAATGATCCCAGGAATGGCGAACAACAAAGCCTTGGCCAATGTCAAAATGGATCCGAAAGACATTGCCCACATGAAGGCGATAGTTTACTCGATGACACCGCAAGAACGCGAAGATCCAGATCTCCTCAATCCAAGTCGACGGCGGCGGTTGGCTGCAGGTTCTGGCCGGCCAGTGGTTGAAGTCAATCGGATGATTAAGCAGTTTAATCAAAGCAAGCAAATGATGAACCAGATGAGCAAAGGTAACATGAAGGGCCTCGACGGTCTCATGGGCGGCGGCGTTTCTGGCAAACTTGGCAAAATGGCGATGAACTCAATGGTCCGTAAACAAAAGAAGAACAAGAAACGTCGGCTGAAAAATGCCAAGCGTTTCCATTCCTAAAAATCAATTTTTTCCTGACCAGCCAATTAGGAACAAGACCGTTGCCAAACGACACATTTTACCTGTGTAAAGAAAAAAGGCTTTACAGCTTAAAATATTTTTGCTATGCTATCAAGGTTGATAAATGAGCAGGAGGTGGACTTAGTGGCAGTTAAAATTCGTTTAAAGCGGATGGGTTCAAAGCGTAAGCCTTTCTACCGGATCGTTGTAGCAGACTCACGCTCCCCGCGTGACGGTCGTTTCATCGAAGCCGTGGGCTATTACAACCCGTTGACTAATCCAGTCGATTTGAAATTAAATGAAGAAGATATTTTGAACTGGCTTCAAAAAGGCGCACAACCTTCAGATACTGTACGTAACTTGCTTGGTAGCAAGGGCATCATGCAGAAGTATCACGAAGCGCGCTTTGCCAAGAAATAAAGGCGGTTATCAATGGTGGATATCGGCAGCTTGATTCAAGCAATCGTCACCCCGTTGGTTACACAACCAGAAGCCGTCAAGGTGACTGCGCATGAAACAGGTGATTACATGGCCTTTGATTTGGCTGTGGCACCTGAAGATGTCGGCCGCGTGATCGGCAAACAAGGTCGGGTTGCGCAAGCGATCCGAACCATTGTATATAGTGTCAAAAGCCCGTACAACAAGCGGGTGCGGCTCAATATTTTGGATGCATCGCATGCAGAATAAAAAGACTGACGCATACCGCGTCGGTCTTTTTATTTTGAAAGAGCGTTCGCTGGCCCGGTTAGAAAGCGGAGCATAAGTGGCCTTGAACCTAAATGGCTGGGTTTTGGCATTTAAGTTCAAGGTCCTTATGCGGAGGTTTCTGGGCCAGCGAACGCGTTTGAGAAGAGCGCGAACAGGAGCGATTAGAAACCGGAACATAAGTGGCCTCAAGCCTAAATGGCTGGGCTTTAGCTATTTAGGTTCAAGGTCCTTATGTGGAGGTTTCTGCGACTGTGAGCGCGTTTAGAGGAGGAAGAACATGCCTGATTATTATGACATCGGCACCATTGTGAACACGCACGGTATTCGTGGCGAAGTACGCGTCCTTGTCACGACCGATTTCCCGGCCGATCGTTTTAAGGTTGGTAACACTGTTTATGTGGCAACATCACCAAAAACTGCCTTAACGATTCAATCCGTGCGAGAACACAAGGGGCTCACCTTGCTGACCTTTAAGGATTACACCGATATTAATCAAGTCCTGCCATTTAAAGGCAAGAAACTACAAGTTACCGAGACAGCGTTACAACCGCTGGACGAGGGAAGTTACTATTACAAAGACATTATCGGCTTAACGGTTATTGATGAACAAGGTCAGACGCTCGGCAAAGTCAATGAAATCTTAAGCCCGGGTCCCAATGACGTGTGGGTTATTCCTCGTAGCGGTAAAAGCGATATTTTACTGCCTTTCCTAAAATCCGTTGTCCAGTCCATCGACTTAGATCAGAAAGTGGCGCATGTGATCGTGCCGGAAGGGTTGATTGACGATGCAGATTGATGTTTTAAGTCTTTTTCCGAATATGTTTGAGCCGTTGCGCGAAAGCATGATCGGCAAGGCGATTGAACGCGAGCTACTTAATTTTGATGTGGTGGATTATCGCAGCTATAGTCATGACAAGCATCATCATGTTGATGACACGCCATATGGTGGCGGTGCAGGCATGTTGTTGAAACCAGAACCGCTATTTGAGGCGATGGATGGCATCAACGAACGTCACCCCAGTCCAAAGCGAGTCATTTTAATGGACCCGGCTGGTAAGAAGTTCAACCATCAAGCCGCTCGAGAGTTATCGCAAGAAGATCATCTCGTCTTCATCTGTGGCCACTACGAAGGCTATGATGAACGCATCCGCACGCTTGTCACCGATGAATATTCATTAGGCGATTACGTTCTCACTGGTGGTGAACTCCCTGCTATGGTCATGATTGACGCTATTGTCCGTCTCCTGCCAGGCGTTCTCGGCAATGATGAAAGTGCCCACACCGATAGCTTCGAGAACGGTCTCCTCGAGTATCCGCAATACACCCGGCCTCCAGAATACCGGGGGATGAAAGTGCCTGAAGTCCTCCAAAATGGCAATCACCAACTCATCGCTCGCTGGCGCCAAAAGGAAAGCCTTCGCCGCACCTATCTTCGCCGTCCAGATCTTTTGAAAACCATTACCCTCGATCAAACTGCTCAAAAACTCTTGCGAGAAGTTAAAACAGAAGAAGCTACTAAGGCGGCAGAAGCAAGATTGAAGAATCAATCCTGAACGTTAGCATACCGTAAAGATTTTCACCTTTACACGTCCAACCAGTCATGGTAAACTTATTAACTGTGATACGTCACACATCAACGACATTCCGCTGGTCGGGATGATTATGAATGTCGGCAAAGGAGAAATACCCATGAACCCATTGATTCAAGAAATTACCAAGAAACAGTTACGCGATGACATTCCAGACTTCCGTCCTGGTGATAACGTCCGTGTCCATGCCAAGATTGTTGAAGGCGAACGCGAACGTATCCAGCTCTTCGAAGGCGTTGTTATCAAGCGTCACGGTGTTGGCATTTCCGCTACTTATACAGTACGTAAGATCTCAAACGGCGTTGGTGTGGAACGGACATTCCCGTTACATTCACCACGTGTTGAAAAGATCGAAGTTACCCGTCACGGCCAAGTTCGTCGGGCAAAGCTCTACTACCTGCGCGCATTACGTGGGAAAGCAGCTCGTATCCGCGAAAAGCGTCGTTAATACTGGAAAAAGGCCGGCAAACGGTCTTTTTTTTTGAGCGTGAGCCAGCCCGCTTAGAAAACGGTGTGTAAGTGGTCTCGGTCGTGATGGCCGGCTTTTAGTCATTGCAACTGATGTCCTTACATGCAGGTTTCTGGGCTGGCAAGCGCGTTATAGCGAAGCATGAGTAGGATGGAAAACTCGTACACGCAAAAAAGAAGCACCCACAGACTCGAGGTGAAGGCTGATGGATGATCAGCTTGTCTACATCGTCTACTATGCGGATCAGTCGGCACCGACTGAGTTGTTGAAAGCCTTCTCGTCAGAACGACGAGCCGCAGAATATGTTGCGATGTTAAAGAATGCGCCTTATCCTAAGCATGAGGCGGCGAATTATCGTTACGCCGCAGTGCAACTCAACTGATGCACGCCACTGAAATTGTAGGAGGTAGCATGATGGCAGAACAACCAAAAGAACGACTGGATCGTATCAATGAATTAGCTAAAAAAGATCGCAGTGTTGGTTTGACACCCGAAGAGAAAATCGAGCGTCAACAATTGCGCGAGGCTTATTTAAAGGACTTTCGTGCCGGATTGCGAGATCAAATCGAGCATACGCAGGTCTTTGATAAAAAAGGCAAGGAGCTCACTAGCAAAAAAGTTCAGAAGATTCAACGTGAACACGGTTGGCGAAAAGATTAGTCTTTTCAACGTCAACCTGCTTTAGTACAATGAAGAATGAAACTTGAAGGAGGCCGCACATTGTTAATCACAGTACTTGTGGGGATCATTGCCTTACTGGTCGGCTTGGCAGGCGGTTTCTTCGGGGCACGGGCTTACATGAAGAAGTATTTTCAGGATAATCCGCCTGTGAACGAAGAAATGCTGCGCACGATGATGATGCAGATGGGTCAAAAACCATCTGCTAAGAAACTGAACCAGATGATGGCGCAAATGAAACAAGCCCAACGTAACGCTAAGTAATTGCTAAGAAAGCGCGATGACAGGAATCACTTTGTCATCGCGCTTTCGTGTCCCAGTGCGTTTGTGCTATGATGAGAGAACGTTAATTATTTTGAGATGCTGATGGGGAAACCATGAGCAAAAGGGTTAAGGAGCAGTGTCGTGGGAATCTTTAGAAAATTAGGTTGGTATTTTAAACAAGAATGGCGCCGGTATTTGCTCGGCGTTACTTTTTTGCTGCTTGTGGCCTTGGTGAATTTGATTCCGCCAAAAGTTATTGGGGATCTCGTTGATGCGATGAGCAAATCTCGGTTAACTAGCAGTCACTTGGCGTGGATGCTGGGGTTATTGCTGTTTTCTGGGGTTGCCCAGTATTTATTCCGGTTTGGCTGGCGTAATGCGATCTGGGGTGGCGCTGCGAAGCTTGAACGAACGTTACGTACGCGGCTATTTTGGCACTTTATGAAAATGGACGCCACGTTTTATCAAAAACACCGTACTGGGGATTTGATGGCACATGCGACCAATGACCTGAACGCGGTGCAAAACGTTGCCGGGGCCGGTATTTTAACCTTGTTCGACTCCATGATTACTGGCGGCACCACCATCATTGCGATGGTGTTGGTCGTTGACTGGCGGTTGACGATTGTTGCCATTTTGCCAATGCCATTGTTGGCGGTGATGGCACGAAAACTAGGCACCCGCTTGCATGCGGCTTTTTCTGAATCGCAGGCGGCTTTTTCACGTTTGAATGATAAAACGCAGGAAAGTGTCAGCGGCATTAAAGTCATTAAAACATTTGGCCAGGAAGCCGAAGATACGGCAGATTTTAATCAAATTGTCGACCATACCGTGCAAATTAATCGGCGCGTGAATATGATCGATGCCTTATTTGATCCAACAACAAGTCTGATCATGGGCTTAACCTATGTCATCACGATCATCTATGGCGGCTGGCAGGTCGTTCATGGACAAATCACGATTGGCCAACTGGTTTCCTTTGTGACGTATGTGTCAGCATTAGTGTGGCCGATGTTTGCGATTGGCCGATTGTTTAACATTCTAGAACGTGGGAATGCCAGTTATGATCGGGTCGATGAACTGTTGCAGGAAAAGTCGACGATCCTTGAAGCCAAAGACGCGATTACGACACCAGCGCATGGCGATATTCGTTATCAAATCAATAAATTTAGTTATCCGGATGATCAACAGGTCGCTTTAAGCCGTGTCCATTTTACGCTGCCTGAAGGTCACACGCTAGGGATTGTCGGCAAGGTCGGCGCCGGGAAAAGCACTATTTTTAAGTTGCTTTTACGCGAGTTTGATAACTACGATGGCGTGATTGATTTTGGCGGCCATAATATCAAAGATTATTCACTGGACGCCTTGTTAGATTCGATCGGTTATGTGCCACAGGACAACTTCTTATTCTCGACAACAGTTGCCGATAACATTCGCTTTTCAGCGTTCGAAAAGGGACAACAGGATGTTGAGCAAGCGGCTAAAGAAAGTGCTGTTCACGAGGACATTAAAAAGTTTGCGGCTGGCTATGACACGCTGGTGGGTGAAAAAGGAGTCAGTCTGTCAGGCGGTCAAAAGCAACGGCTGTCTATCGCACGAGCAGTGATCAACGCGCCTGAACTCTTGATTCTCGATGATGCCTTGTCTGCAGTGGATGCTAAAACCGAAGAAGAAATTTTAGCCAACATGAAGCAGGATCGTGCCCATAAGACGACAATCATTGCTGCTCATCGTCTCAGCTCAGTGATGCATGCGGATGAGATTCTCGTCCTTGAAAATGGTCAGGTGATTGAGCGCGGGACTCATGAACAATTAATTACCAAGCATGGCTGGTATGCCGAAATGTGGGCAAAACAAGAAATGGAAGCAGCGGAAGAAGGTGAATCACTTGGCAAGTAAGGGGTATGAGAGTGCCTGGTCGAAAAGTATTCCGATTCGACAACAACTCAAAATTATGAAGCGGCTGATGGGGTACACTAAGCCGTATAAGCGACAGTTCGTTGGCGCCATTGTGGCGGCTGCGTTGCTTGCAGGCATGAACGTTTTGCTACCATTCATTCTCCAACAGTTCATGGATCGTTATTTGGCCAATCAAAGTGCAACGGTTCAGATTCTGCTGCTGTTTGCAGCACTCTATGCATTTGGCACGCTCGTTAAAGCTGTTTTCCAATTTTTTCAAACATTTTTATTCAACATGGGCGCAGAACGCGGCTTAGAAGATGCTCGCCGTCAGCTGTTTGCCAAACTGCACACGTTAGGTATGCGGTATTTTGATCAAACGCCAGCTGGTTCGATTGTTTCGCGTGTCACCAATGACACAATGACATTTTCCGATTTCTGGAACGTCATTTTAGCTGTTATCGTCGGGTTATTCTCAGTTATTAGCAGCTTTGCCATCATGTTTGCGGCCAATCCAAAGATAGCCTTGATGGTCGCTGCCTTTCTGCCCATTTTGCTCATAGTGGTCTGGTATTACAGCACTTACAGTTCCAAGGTTTATCGGCACATGCGTGAAAAACTGTCAGAGTTGAATACCCAACTGAACGAATCTATTGAAGGCATCGGCATCATTCAGCAGTTTCGCCAGGAAAATCGCATTAGTCAAGAATTCGAAGCGACGAATGAGGAATATCTGGACTCACGTAAGGCGATGATTCGCGTCAATTCTTTGTTGCTGTCATCAGTGATTAACTTGTTATATTCCTTTGCGTTGATTGCGGTTTTATGGGCCTTTGGATTGATTTCGATGCATAGTTACGTGGAAGCTGGACTGATCTATGCGTTCACGACTTACACGGCAAACTTCTTTAATCCGATGGTTAATATGATGGATAACCTTTCGTTTTTGCAGGATGGCGTTGTTGCGGGTAGCCGGATTTTCCGGATTCTCGACAGTCAAGAGTATGCGCCAGCGCAGCATCCTGATGCTCATGCGCTGATCCAACAAGGCAAAATCGAATTCCGGCACGTCAGTTTTGCTTATGATGGCAAGCACGATATTTTGCATGATATCAGCTTCGTTGCCAATCCGGGGGAAACCGTGGCCTTGGTCGGGCACACCGGTTCCGGAAAAAGCTCGATTATCAACGTTATGATGCGGTTCTACGAGTTTGGTGAAGGCCAGATTTTAATTGATGACGTGGACATTCGCGACTATCCCATGCCAGAATTGCGGAAAAAATTAGGATTAGTATTGCAGGATTCATTCATGTTCTATGGCGATATCAGTAGCAATATTCGCTTGTTCAATGACAGTATTACCGATGAGCAAGTGAAACAGGCGGCTGAGTTTGTGCAAGCTGATCGCTTTATCGATAAACTACCAGGCACCTATCATGCCAAGGTTATTGAAGGTGGCACTGAGTTTTCCAGCGGCGAACGACAACTGATTTCCTTTGCCCGCACAGTGGTGACTGACCCGAAAATTCTCGTACTGGACGAAGCGACGGCCAACATTGATACGGAAACAGAGTCCGTTATTCAAGAAGGCTTGCGTCGGATTCGGCAAGGGCGAACGACAATTGCAATTGCCCATCGGCTATCAACGATTCAAGATGCCAACCTGATTTTAGTTTTGAATGCAGGTCGAATTGTTGAACGCGGCACGCATGACGAATTGTTAGCCAAGCGTGGCCGATACTATGAAATGTATCATCTGCAAATTGGCGATCATGCCGAATAAATGCAAATCATTAAAAAGATCCCCAGTACCATGTACAGGCAATTACGCTTGCATACGGTACCGGGGATCTTTTTCAATATAAATCGAATTGACATGATTACTCATTGGTTTTGTTTTTTTGATCAATGGCTATATCCTTATTGGCCTGATCCTGCGTTGCCTTTAACAATTCAAGTTGCTGGCGGGTTTCAGTGAGTTGATTAACCATTTCACCCAGAACCTCAACGGTGAGTCGTTGGCTCTCAAATAAGTTGGGGTTGTCATCTGAAATAATGTGATTCAACTTTGAGTGTAACAGTCGGATTTCTTCTTCTGATTTTAGATTGACATGATAATCATTTTTCGCTTCTAAGCGATCATATTCCGCCGCTCGATTTTGGCTCATCATAATGAGTGGTGCTTGCAAAGCAGCGATCATGCTCAGAAATAAGTTAAGCAAAATGAAAGGAAATGGATCGAATTTCGCCCCGAAAATGCCAACCGTATTCAGGATCATCCACACAATCATAAAACCAGAAAAAATGATAATGAATGGCCAAGATCCGGCATATTTAGCAACGGCATCGGCAATTCGCTCGCCAAAAGTAATCGTCGCTTCCATGTTGTCGTAAACATTGGTCAGCTGAAAGTTGTCTTTGACCAAAGCCTGCGACATTTTTCGATTGATTTTATCATGCGCACGCGCATCTTGCCGTTGTTGGCGCCGCATGCGTTCTAGCCGATAAGTCAGAAGGTGAGGATTGCAGATGAAACTGTTCTTAGTCGCCTTCGGATAGTCGTTTCTGATGATATTGGCCAACTTAGGCTCCAAGTCGCTTAAGAAAAGGCCATCGCTAATCGCATAGACTTTACCGTCCACCAAGCAGGTTGCAGTTTGAGGATTGATCAAGACTTATTTTCCTTTCTTAATTCAGCAGATTCATTCAATTCTTTTCTCGGCAACATGACCATGGCGGATGCCATAGCTGAAGTAGATGACAAGTCCGAAGGCAAACCAGATCAGACTCATAATCCAAGTTTCGACACTTAACTGAGTCATCAATAGCAGACAAAACAGAAAAGAAATAATCGGCGTCACTGGATACCCAGGAACTTTGAAACCTTCGTTGTTAAAGGCTTGATGTCGGCGCAAGGGGATGATGCCAATTGAGACGAAGGCAAAAGCAATTAAGGTGCCGATATTGACGAGGTTGACTAGTTGCGTGAGTGGCACAAGGCCGCCCATGATCGCAATGATCAAAACAACAGTCCACAACGCATTTTCAGGCAGATGGCCTTTAACGTGACCAAACCAACGGGGTAACAGTCCGTCACGGCCGATCGCATAAATCAACCTTGATGAGCTGTAGATCATGGTGACCATCATGGTGAACATGCCAGCCAAGGCGCCTACCGAAATGATACCGCCAACGCTACGCAGATGCACGGCGCTCAAGGCAAAAGCAACTGGATCGGCCACATCTAATTTGGTGAATGGTACCATGCCAGTCAAAACAATCGCGACTAACACATACAAAATGGTGGCAATGACTAAAGTGCCGATGATGCCGCGTGGTAGCGTATGTTGCGGATTTTTGACCTCTGGTGCTGAAGCAGACACGGCGTCAAAGCCAAGATAGGCAAAGAAAACCATCGCAGCACCGGCAAGTACACCTTTTGCACCAAATGGCAAATATGGATGCCAGTTAGCTGGCTGAACGTAAAAAAAGCCAACGACAATAAAAATGGCAATAATGAGTAACTTAACTAATACCATTAAACGATTAATCGCCATGGAGGATTGCATACCGCGTGACAACATAACACCAATGATAAGAACAACAATGACCGCAATTAGATTCACATAAGTACCGTGACTCGGCGAAAACGGACCGGCAATAGCTGCTGGCAAGGTGATGTGAAAGCCTTGTAGAAGACTAGCGAAATACGCAGAAAAACTGGTTGAAACCGCGGCAACTGCCAGCATATATTCCAAAATAAGTGCCCAGCCAATAATCCATCCAAAGACTTGACCAAACACGAGATTGCCGTAAGCATAAGCCGAGCCGGCAACTGGCAGAGCCGATGCGAATTCGGCATAACACATAGCCGCTAGCGAGCAGACGATGGCAGCCAAAATAAAAGCAATCGTGATCGCTGGTCCGCTGGTAGTCGCCGCTACTGTTCCGGGAAGAATAAAGATTCCCGTACCTATGACGGCACCAATACCTAACGCGATCAGGTCACGCGTTGTTAAACTGCGTGTCAGTAAATGATCAGCATTGAGTGCGGCCTGAACATCAGGTTTTCGGGTCATCTGTTTCCAAAGATTCATGAATCAAGCTCACTTTCTGTATTGAATAAAAAGGAAAAAGGTTCGACTAGCGAACCTTAAACTTCTCCGTGTTCTTTTTCTTCCAGATATTTCTTCTTGTCAGGCACATACTTGTACTCTGGATTGATCGCGTAATCGAGCGCGTTAAAGTTTTCCTGCAGCTTGTCACTAAAAGCGGCAAGGGCTTCGTCGGTCAGCTTACCTTTAGGCGGTTCAACAGGTGCACCGAAGCGCACAATCGCAGGCTTACGTTTAAATAATGACCAAAAAGAACCAGGTCCTTGATAAACAGCTGGGACGATGGGGGCTTTGGCTAGTTTTGCAATGAGAATCGCGCCGCCCTTCATATCAGCTGAATAGCGAGAGCCAGTTGGGAAAATCATGAGCGCTTTGTGTTCGTCTTTTAACGCACGAACCGGTACTTTAATCGCGCTAGGACCGGGATGGGCCCGATCAACTGGAAAGGCGCCCACTTTGACTAACAGCCAACGCATTAAAGGATTCTTGAACAATACACTTTTGGCCATAAATGAAAAATGATGCGGCCACGAAGCCAGTGCTAGAAAAACGGGATCGAGCCACGTACGGTGCGGCGCAACCAAAACAAACGGCCCTTCAGGTAGCTGCTGTTTGTTCTGAGTTTGGGCGTGGCCATTGATGAGCCAGATTAAACCGGCAATGATATAACGCAGAAAACTATAAAACATGGCTTATTCTTCCTTCATGGATAAACTTTGTGGTAAATTATACCATTGTATAGCGCACTTCGGAGGAAAAAGGTGTTCGTGATGTCATTATTACCAGGTGAACGGGTTGATGTTCTGGCCAGTCGCAACATTAAAATCATTCAGAGTTCAGCCGTTTTTTCATTCTCACTGGATGCGGTTCTTTTGGCCAACTTCGCCCAGGTCAAGCGGCACAGCCGGGTGGTCGATCTGGCCGCCGGGAACGGTGCTGTCGGACTTTTTTTGGCAAGGGACACGGACCAGCAGGTGACCATGGTTGAGTTACAGCCGCGACTAGCTGATATGGCGAAGCGAAGTGTGGCGCTGAATCAACTTCAAAATGTGACTGTTCAAGTCGGTGATTTAGCTGATGCCACCCAAATGGTTGCCAAAGATTCAGTCGACATCGTCACCTGCAATCCACCTTATTTTAAAGTGAGTTCGCAAAGTATCACTAATCCAAATGATCATTTAGCCTTGGCTCGGCACGAATTAACGACTGACTTCGCAACGGTTGCGCGCGTCAGTGCCGATTTACTGAAATATCAAGGCAAAGCTTTTTATGTTCATCGACCTGAACGACTGGCCGAACTGCTGACGACTTTGACAGTGGTCGGCTTGGCGCCGAAACGGTTGCAGTTTATTCATCCCCGGGAAGATCGCGAGGCGAATATGGTATTAATCGAAGCCATCAAAGCCGGGCGACCAAACGGGATTCGAATTATGCCACCATTGATTGTTCACGAAGCGGATGGCACATACTCGTCATCGGTGAGGAGGTTGCTGAATGGCGACTAAAACGTATTACTTTTACGTGCTGTTATGCGCAGATGGCAGTTTTTATGGCGGCTTCACCGATGATGTCAAAGCGCGTGTGGCCACGCATAATGCCGGTAAAGGCGCTAAATACACCGCCCAACGACTTCCGGTTCGCTTGTTGTACCACGAAGCCTTCGCTGACAAGCACGATGCTTTATCAGCAGAATGGCATTTCAAACATCAGAGCCGGCATCGTAAGGAAGTCTTTTTGGAAGATCATCAGGTTGATTGGCGGTAAACAGGATTGATGTCAATTAAATGATTTAACGAATGATGCAATGGTCAACTGGTGCTCAGGTTCTAGAATAGAAAGCAGAGAGTTTGCGGAGCCAGCTCGGACTACCGGAGACTACCCACCAAGAATAGAACTGAAGCAAAGACTACCTTCTTGCGGTTGCTTCAAAAACGCGTTCTCAGGCGCAGAAACCTGATCACGCTCCGAAACGCGATCACCACCCCAGAAACCGGGGTGGTTCACGCTCTTGTCAAAGTAAAGAAAAGTCTGTATAATCTTCTAAGTGCGATATGCACAAACCACATTGACGATTGATCGTGAGTGGGGTGCTTCGATTGAAGTCCACCTGCGAGGAGACGTCGTCAAGAGGAATAAAACCATAATGGAGGAACAAACGCATGGCAGTATTAAGCATGAAACAGCTTCTTGAAGCTGGTGTACATTTTGGTCATCAGACCCGTCGTTGGAACCCTAAGATGAAGCCGTATATCTTTACGGAACGTAATGGCATCTACATCATCGATCTGCAAAAGACCGTTAAGATGATCGACGACGCTTACAATTTTGTTAAAGAAGAAGCTCAAAACGGTGGTGTCTTCTTGTTCGTTGGGACCAAGAAACAGGCACAGGACGCAATTGCTGAAGAAGCAACTCGTGCCGGTCAATACTATGTCAACCATCGTTGGTTGGGTGGTACTTTGACTAACTGGAACACGATCCAGACTCGGATCAAGCGTCTCAAGGATATCAAGAAGATGGCCACAGATGGCACCTTTGATGTTCTTCCTAAGAAGGAAGTTTCTCTTCTTAAGAAGCAACAAGATAAGCTTGAGAAGTTCTTGGGCGGTATCGAAGACATGCCTCGCATTCCAGACGTGTTGTTCATCGTTGACCCACGCAAGGAAAAGATTGCTGTTCAGGAAGCACAAAAACTGAACATTCCGATCGTTGCGATGGTTGATACTAACACCGACCCTGACGACATTGACGTGATCATTCCTTCTAACGACGATGCTATCCGTGCCGTTCGTCTGATTACTTCTAAGATGGCAGATGCTATCATTGAAGGCAATCAGGGTGAAGATCAAGACGACGCTCAGGAACAACAAGTAGCTGCCGACAAAAAGGCTGATTCCATGGAAGATATTGTGGAAGCCGTTGAAGGCGACAACAAAAGTGCAAAATAATTAATTAAACAATAGGCTGTCTGAGGGTTTCGCATACTGCAAGATCTGCAGGCAGCCTTTTTTAAATCAAGGAGGATCAGATCCATGGCTCAAATTACTGCTGCACAAGTTAAGGAATTACGCGATCGGACACAAGTCGGCATGATGGATGCTAAAAAGGCATTGGTTGCGGCTGATGGCGATATGGACAAAGCTATTGATGTTTTGCGTGAAAAGGGCTTGGCCAAGGCTGCTAAAAAGAGCGGCAATATTGCCGCTGAAGGTTTAGCCGAAATTGCGGTTAACGGTAATACCGCTGCAATTATCGAAGTTAACTCCGAAACAGACTTTGTTGCTTCAAATGATCAGTTCAAGGACTATGTTAATAATGTTGCTGCAGCGATTGCGGCTAATAAGCCAGCCGACCTTGAAGCTGCTAAGGCAACCAAGATGAGTGATGGCCAGACAGTTGACGAAGGTGCAATTGCCTTAACCACAGTTATCGGCGAAAAGATCAGCCTGCGTCGTTTCCAAGTTGTTGAAAAGACAGACAACGAACACTTTGGCAAGTATCTGCACAATGGTGGCCAAATCGCAGCCTTGACCGTTATCGAAGGCGCAGATGACGACACTGCCAAAGATGTCGCGATGCATGTTGCTGCCATCAATCCTGAATATTTGGATCGGACCAAGGTACCGGCAGAAGAATTGAAGCATCAAACCGATATCTTTACAGAAGAAACCAAAAACGAAGGCAAGCCAGAAAAGATCGTGCCACGTATCGTTGAAGGCCGTGTTAACAAATGGCTCGGCGAAATTTCCCTTGTGGACCAAGAATTCGTCAAGGATCCTGACCAAACCGTTGCTAAGTATGTTGCTGCAAAAGGCGGCAAGGTGAAGGGCTTCGTTCGTTATGAAGTCGGCGAAGGTATTGAAAAGAAACAAGAAAACTTTGCTGATGAAGTGATGGATCAGATTAAGGGTTAATTGCTTGAAGGGACACTGTCAACTCGGCAGCGTCCCTTTTTACTTATCTTGAAAAATTAAAAACGTCCGTTCCTTTTCCGCGCTATACACCGTGTGACTGCGTGTTTTTGGGGTACCCTGATCCGTGGTGAGGGAAAATAACGGTCCGCAATTCTTAATTTCAAATCAGCTTCTTTCCGCAGAAACCCTGCGACTATGGTAAAATAGTGCCAGCAACCAACGGAGGTATAGGATACATGGTCAAATATAACCGGATCGTATTAAAAATCAGCGGTGAAGCGCTGGCAGGTGAGGCTGGCTTCGGCATCAAGCCACCGGTCATTGCGACGATCGCAAAGCAAATTAAAGAAGTGCACGAACTTGGGGTTCAAATTGCCATTGTTTGTGGCGGCGGCAACATCTGGCGCGGCGAAACAGGCGCCGAAATGGGAATGGAACGTGCGCAGGCCGATTACATGGGCATGTTGGCAACGGTCATGAATGCATTAGCATTGCAGGACAACTTGGAAAGTCAAGGCGTTCCGACTCGCGTTCAAACATCCATTGAAATGCGGCAAATTGCTGAACCATATATTCGGCGCAAGGCAATCCGTCACCTAGAAAAAGGTCGCGTGGTTATTTTTGCTGGTGGTACCGGGAATCCGTACTTTAGCACGGACACAACCGCTGCCTTACGCGCCGCAGAAATTGGCGCTGATGTCATTCTGATGGCGAAAAACAATGTTGATGGGGTTTACTCTGCTGATCCGAATAAGGATACGCATGCAGTGAAGTACGAAAGTCTGACCCACATGGACATTATCAATAAGGATCTCAAAGTCATGGACTCAACAGCCAGCACCTTGTCCATGGACAACGACATCGATTTGGTCGTCTTTAACCTCAATGAGCCAGGCAACATCAAACGCGTGGTTGAAGGCCAGAAGATTGGCACAACAATCGAAGGGAGAAGCTAATGGCAAATCAAATCATTGATCAAGCAAAAGTAAATATGGGTAAAACTGAAGAATCGTTGCAACGCGAACTCGGCAATATTCGAGCAGGCCGAGCAAACGCCAGTCTGTTGAATCAGATTACGGTGGAATATTATGGTGCACCGACACCGCTCAACCAAATGGCGGCCATTACGATTCCAGAGCCGCGTGTTCTGCAAGTGAGCCCATATGACAAGTCCTCATTAAAGAACATCGAAACCGCGCTTAATGCCAGTGATCTAGGCATCAACCCAGCAAACGATGGCGATGTCATTCGTTTGGTCATTCCACAATTAACCGGCGAACGGCGTAAAGAAATTGCCAAAGAAGTCGGCAAATACTCTGAAAGCGCCAAAATCGCGGTCCGCAACATTCGCCGTGAAGGTCTCGACAAACTCAAGCGCCAAGAAAAAGACGGCGACATCACCGAAGACGACTTGCATCGCTTAGAAAAAGACATGCAAAAGGCTACTGATGACGCCACCAAGCGCATCGATGAAATCGCTGCAGCTAAAGAAAAAGAAATTACTGAAGTTTAATTTCAGCGACCAACAAAAAGGCTGGGACATAATTCTCAGCCAAACAATAAAAAGGAACAATTTTCGATTTGAAAAATTGTTCCTTTTTGGTTTCTCATGAAATATTTACTGCGATTTTAAAGACCGTAGTGCCAAGGCGGAGCAATCGTAGGCCAGATGGGGCTCAGCCGTGCAAACAACACAGCGACGGGCTGTGGAGCTGATGTTGTTAGGCGACTTCGAGACCGGTTTTTGGGCTCGAAGCGCCGTCTCCGCTCTAGCTCCGCGTCGCCACCCCAGCTGGCCGGAGATTGCGGAGTTTGGCACGGCAAGCATATTTTATGCCTAGAACCTTCCGACGATTAATCAGCATTTAATGGTCACAAGTCTTGCGAGGAAATTATGGCTCACCCTTTTCCTATACCCTAATGGCACCCGTTGTCCAGATCCGTGTTACTAATAAAATATCCCCACTTATACCCGCGCTAGTTCGCGCTCTGCCTCTTTTTCTGCTACAATCGTTAAAGACATTTGGTGCAAGGACACCATCGACGTTATGAGGAGGCACCGATTTTGGCCACATCCAAGGCTTCTAAAGTTAAACTTGATCCCGCGCGAATTCCCGCTCATATTGCGATCATCATGGACGGCAATGGCCGGTGGGCGAAACGCCGCTTTTTACCGCGTGTTGCCGGTCATAAACAAGGCATGCAAAATGTCAAAACGATCACCAAAGCTGCCAGTCGCTTAGGGGTTAAAGTTTTGACCTTGTATGCTTTTTCAACGGAAAACTGGAAGCGGCCGGGTTCAGAGGTCAATTACCTCATGCGCCTGCCGGTTGATTTTTTCAATGACTTCATGCCTGACTTGATCAAGGAAAATGTTAAAGTTGAGGTGATGGGCGAACTGGATGACTTGCCACCGCAAACGCGTCAAGCAAGCGAAGAAGCCATGGCTGACACCGCCAATAATACCGGCATGATTCTTAACTTTGCATTGAATTATGGCGGACGTGACGAGCTTGTCCATGCAGCACAAAAGCTCGCTAAACAAGTACAGGAAGGCGAGTTATCTCCGGATGATATTGATGACCGTCACTTTGCCAATGCGTTGATGACCGGATTTCTTGGCGACCTAGCTGATCCGGACTTATTGATTCGCACCAGCGGGGAACTGCGAATTTCAAATTTCTTGCTTTGGCAGATTGCTTACAGTGAGTTGGTATTCGTGGATGATTATTGGCCAGACTTTTCGCCTGCAGCTCTAGAAGCAGCGATTGCTGAATATCAGGCACGGGATCGCCGATTTGGCGGGTTAAAAAAATAAAACAGCTATTTTTTGGTAATGGAGGATTTATTACGATGAAACAACGGGTCATTACGGCAGTCGTTGCCTTGGCTATCTTTATACCGATTTTGATTGCTGGTGGCGGTTGGATTGATATTGCCGGTGCAGTTTTAGCAGTGATCGCTTTGTCAGAAGTGTTTATCATGCGGAAACGAATTCTGGTTTCGGCTGATTATCTAATCGCTGCTCTTGGTGTGCTGGTGGTTGTTCTGCCTAACAGTTTTTTCCGCTGGCTGCCTGCTTTTCTTGGACGAATCGATTTAATATATATTGCGGTAGCGCTGTTGCTATTCCTGACCGTCACGACCAAGAATAAAACTACCTTTGACGACATTGGTGTGTCAGTATTGTCCTTCTTTTATATTGGCACTGGGTTTCATTATCTGATTAGTGTTCGTAATGATGCTGGCTTGGACACCTTGATGTTTGCGTTGCTGATTGTGTGGCTGACGGACACTGGGGCTTATATGATTGGCCGTAAGTTGGGCCGTCATAAGTTGTGGCCGGCTATCAGTCCTAATAAAACCATCGAAGGCAGTCTTGGCGGGATTGCACTGGCGTTGATCACCGCCGCCATCTATCTGATGTTCTTCCCGCAGTACTATACCTTCTGGCCGATGATGGGGATCGCCCTATTTTTGTCCGTTATCGGTCAGATTGGGGATCTAATCGAATCTGCTTTGAAACGCTTCTACGGCGTCAAAGATTCCGGCAAGATTCTTCCAGGCCACGGTGGGATTCTCGACCGTTTTGACAGTTTGTTGCTGGTTTTGCCGATGCTGCATCTGTTTGGCATTGTCTAACCATTAAGGAGATTTTATGACCACTATCATCGCCTTTATCGTTATCTTCTGCATTCTTGTGGTAGTTCACGAGTTTGGCCATTTTTACTTTGCAAAACGCAGCGGCATTCTAGTCCGGGAATTTTCGATCGGTATGGGCCCGAAGCTGTGGGCGTCGCACAAGAACAATACGACCTACACGCTGCGGTTGCTACCACTTGGCGGATACGTCCGCATGGCTGGCTGGCAAGATGAGGAGGACGAGATTAAGCCCGGGACGATGCTGAGCCTGATTCTTAACGATCAAGGCAAGGTTGTCCGGATCAATGCCAGTGACAAAACGACTTTGGCCGGCGGAATGCCGGTTCAAGTGAGTCGCGTCGATTTAGTTAAGGATCTGGTGATTGAAGGTTATCCAAACGGGGATGAAACAGCCTTGCAAACTTGGCAGGTTGACCACGATGCGACGATCATTGAAGAAGACGGAACCGAGGTTCAGATCGCGCCAGAAGACGTTCAGTTTCAAAACGCCCCGGTTTGGCGCCGGTTATTGGTCAACTTCGCCGGTCCGATGAATAACTTCTTACTCGCGATTCTAGCTTTTATTATTTACGGTCTGTTTTTTGGTGTTCAGGTGCTCAATACCAACCAAATCGGAACAGTTGTGCCAGGTTATCCAGCCGCAGAAGCTGGTCTTAAGTCCAATGCGACGGTGCAAACAATTGACGGTCAAAAAATGTCATCATTCACGGATCTTTCAAAGATTGTCAGTAAAAATGCCGGTAAATCAGTGACATTTACCGTGAAGGAAAACGGTAAAAGCAAGAACATCGTGATCAAGCCGAATAAAGAAGGCAAGATCGGGGTTGAAGCACACGTCGATAAGTCCCCAGCAAATGCCATTCCTTTTGGCTTTTCTCAAACTTGGAATTTGGCTGTCCGCACTTGGGACGTGCTCAAATCCATGGTGACCGGCGGCTTTTCACTCAATAAACTGGCTGGCCCGGTTGGTATTTATACCATGACGAGTCAAAGTGCCAAAGGCGGTATTCAAGGATTACTCTTCTTTATGGGTTACTTGAGTCTCGGCTTAGGGATTACCAATTTGATGCCGATTCCAGTGCTTGATGGTGGTAAAATTCTTTTGAACCTGATCGAAATTATTCGCCGTAAGCCATTAAAACCGGAAACGGAAGGCGTTGTGACCATGATTGGCTTGGGCCTGATGGTTCTATTAATGCTAGCGGTCACAATCAACGATATCATGCGCTACTTTTAAAATATTCTAGCTTTGGAGGCTGACATGAAACAATCACGGATGTTTATTCCCACAGAAAAAGAAGTACCGAGCTCAGCGGAGGCCAAGTCGCATAAGATGATGTTGCGGTCTGGCTTTGTGCGTCAGATTCAAGCAGGCGTTTATGCTTATTTACCACTTGCGGAACGCGTTTTAGCACGGATTGAAGCCATTATTGACGATGAAATGACCAAAATCGATGCTGTTAAAATGAAAATGCCTGTCCTCTTGCCAGCTGAATTATGGGAAGAATCCGGACGTTATGAAACTTACGGTCCTAATTTATTTAAATTGAAGAATCGTCAGGACCGGAAAATGATCTTAGGCCCGACGCACGAAGAAACCTTCACCGATTTGGTCCGTAATGAATTAAAATCCTACAAGCGGATGCCATTGGTGTTGTATCAAATTCAGGATAAGTTTCGTGATGAAGATCGTCCGCGTTATGGTGTTTTACGTGGTCGGGAATTCATCATGCAAGATGCTTATTCCTTTACTAGTAATGACCAGGATTTGGATACCATTTATCGGCAGATGGAACATGCTTATACCAATATCTTTGATCGGTTAGGCTTGCGCTATCGGTCGATCATCGGTGACGGCGGTGCCATGGGTGGTAAGGATTCAAAAGAATTTTCCGCGATTGCTGATATTGGTGAAGATACGATTGTTTATTCAGATAGTTCTGACTATGCAGCGAACCTTGAAATGGCAACCAGCATGGCGTTGCCAAAACAAGGGGTCGAAGAACAGGCAGCGCTCGAACCTGTTGATACTAAGGATGCCAAAACGATCGCTGAAGTCGCTGAATTCTTGAAGGTACCAGAAAAGAAATTGATCAAGGCTGTCCTTTTCATGGCTGATGGCGCACCGGTATTGGCCTTGGTTCGTGGTGACTATGAAGTCAACCCGACTAAGTTAAAGAATTTGTTGAATGCTGACTTTCTTGATATGGCGACACCTGAACAAGTGAAGACCGTGATGCACGCAGAAGTCGGTAATATTGGGCCGGTAAATGTCGATAAAGACGTGCGGATCATTGCAGACAATAGTCTAAGCGACCTGACTAATCTTGTCGCAGGCGCTAATAAAGCGCACACGCATTTGCTTAACGTCAATTTTGATCGTGATGTTACCCCGGAAACCTATGCCGATATTCGATTTGTGACTGAAGGTGAAGTTTCTCCGGATGGCCAAGGTGTCCTGAAGTTTACACGTGGGATTGAAATTGGCCACATCTTCAAATTAGGAACCCGATACACGGAAACTATGGGAGCTAATTTTCTTGACGAGAATGGCCGCAGTCAACCGATCATCATGGGTTCATATGGGATTGGTGTTTCCCGTTTGCTTTCTGCGATTGCAGAACAGCAAGCCGATGAACATGGGCTAGTTTGGCCAACCACGATTGCCCCGTTTGATATTCATCTCATTCCAGTTAATCTGAAGCGCGAAGAACAAAAGTCACTGACGGCTTCGATTGAAACAATGCTAGAAGATGCAGGTTACAGCGTTTTGGTTGATGATCGTAACGAACGCCCAGGGGTTAAGTTCGCAGATTCTGATTTGATTGGTGTACCATTACGTGTCACGGTCGGTAAAAAAGCGGTTGACGAGATTGTTGAACTGAAACTGCGTAAAACCGGCGAGACAATCGAAGTTAAAAAAGAAGAATTGATCAGCTCGATCAAGATTCTGATGGGTCAGCTGAATAAGCAAGAACAAGATAATTGATAGACTGAGGAGACGACTGAAGCAGCTGCTTTGGTCGTTTCCTGCCATCTAAGAGGGGTGCACAATTTGGCTTTATCCCAACATGAGATGTTTGAAAAATTATTGGATCAACTCGACTTGGCGGCAGATGTCCGACAAGATCCTTCGTTGACCAGCGGCACGGTACAAAACGTGACCATTCATGAACAATCTCGGCGTTATGATTTCACTTTGGGGTTTGACGCGATCCTGCCATTTCAGACTTTCAATGCAATTGCGACCAAGTTGCCGTTAGTGTTTCAACAGATTGCTGCGACTGATTTATCGGTGGTGGTAACCCAGCCAACCATTACTGACGAGTTATTAGCTCAATATTGGCAGTACGTCGTGACCCATGCCGAAATTGGGACAGGAATTGTTCGCGAGTTATGTGAAAAACAAGTGCCAACACTTGAGAATGATCGTGCTGTGATCAAAACCGAAAATGAGCAAATTCGGCAATACTTGATTCAGCAAGGGCTCGGTAAGCTCGAAGAAACTTATCGTCAGGTTGGCTTCTCTGGCTTACGGATGCAAGCCGAAGTTGATGAGGAACAAGCAGCCCAATCGATGGCGGCTTTTCAGGCTCAAAGAGCTGAAGAAACCGCTAAAATGGCCAAGGCTGCTGCAGAAGTAGTGAAGCAGCAAGCGGCTAAACAAAAACAAGTTCAAACTGACGGCCCAGTTCAAATGGGGCGTCAGATGAAAATGACCGATGCCCCGCAACAAATGGTGACCATCACGCAAGAGGAACGTTCAGTGACGGTTGAAGGCTATGTTTTTGATGTTGAGGTTCGGGAACTGCGGTCTAAGCGGCAGTTACTAATTTTCAAAGTGACTGATTATAGCTCCAGCTTCATTGCAAAAAAATTCAGCAATGGTCCAGAAGATGAAGCCATGTTTGCGCGGATTCAAAAAGGTCAGTGGCTACGCGTGCGAGGCAGTGTTCAAGAGGACAACTATTCCCGTGAGCTGACGATTAATGCACAGGATATTCAAACTGTCTCCCATCCGGACCCAACCGATGATGCTGAAGGTGAGAAACGCGTTGAGTTACATCTGCACACCAATATGAGTCAAATGGACGCTATGAATCCAATTAGCGACTATGTGAAGCGGGCTAAAGAGTGGGGGCATAAGGCGATTGCTGTCACTGACCATGCAGGTTTGCAGGCTTATCCAGAGGCGCATTCAGCCGCTGTCAAAGCCGGTTTAAAAATGCTTTATGGTGTCGAGATAAACTTAGTTGATGATGGCACGCCGGTTGCTTACCGAGCAGATGAGCCGCGTGATTTAGCCAGCGCTGAATATGTGGTTTTTGACGTTGAAACCACTGGCTTATCAGCGGTTTACGACAAAGTGATTGAATTGGCTGCCGTCAAAATGAAAGACGGCAAAGTGATTGATCAATTCGAAGAAATGATCGATCCGGGTTTCCCACTTTCTGAACTGACAATTAATTTGACACATATCACTGATGACATGGTGCATGGATCGAAGTCTGAAGTCGACGTTTTCAAATTGTTTCAGCAGTTTTGCGATGGTGCCATTATGGTGGGTCATAATGTGACTTTCGATGTTGGCTTTTTGGATAATGGTTACGAGCGGCATGGATTGGCGGATATTGACAATCCGGTCATCGATACCTTGGAATTGTCGCGGATGCTGCATCCAGAACGGAAGAATCACAAGCTCGATACCTTGGCGAAGCAGTACAAAGTCAGCCTAGAACATCATCATCGCGCTAATGCCGATGCCGAGGCAACTGGTTATCTGCTTTATGCTTTGGAAAAAGAAGCGGCCAAGATGTATGGCATGACGACCCTCAATCAGTTGAATGATCGGGTTGGGGCGGGGGATGCCTATAAAGCTGCACGGCCAAGTCACGCGATTGTTTTTGCGAAAACACAAGCGGGATTGAAAAACCTTTTCAAATTAGTATCGTTGTCTAATGTTAAGTACTTCTATCGGGTGCCACGGGTGCCACGCAGTCAGCTGCAAAAACTGCGTGAAGGCTTGTTAGTCGGTTCGGCTTGTTCCAGCGGCGAAGTTTTCACAGCAATGATGCAAAAAGGCGAAGCGGAGGCCCGCGCCAAAGCGTCATTTTATGATTATCTAGAAGTGCAACCATTACCTGTCTATCAACCTTTGATCGAGGCTGGTTTGATCAAAGGCGAGGCACATCTAAAAGATATTATTCAAAAAATCATCAAAATTGGATCGGAACTGGAAAAACCAGTCGTAGCGACAGGCGACGCCCATTATTTGGATCAACATGACGCGATTTATCGACAGATTCTGATTCATAGTCAAGGCGGAGCCAATCCGCTCAATCGCCACAGTTTGCCAGATGTGCATTTTCGTTCGACAAGTGAGATGCTGACCGATTTTAGTTGGCTTGGGGAAGAGAAGGCCCACGAGCTGGTAGTTGATAATTCTAACTTGATTGCCAACTGGGTTGACGATGATATTACGCCGGTGAAGGATAAGCTTTACACACCTGAAGTACCTGGGGTGGAAGAAAATCTGAAACATGACGTGATGACCACGGCGCATGAATTGTATGGCGATCCTTTACCAGACATTGTGGCGCAGCGACTCGATAAAGAACTAAAAAGTATCATCGGTAACGGGTTCTCTGTTATTTACAACATCGCGCAACGGCTGGTTTTGAAGTCCAATAAAGACGGATACTTGGTTGGCTCTCGAGGATCAGTTGGGTCCAGTTTAGCCGCAACGATGGCTGGCATTACTGAGGTTAATCCTCTACCGCCGCATTATCGTTGTCCTAACTGTCAATACAGCGAATTCTTCACTCATGGCGAAATTGGGTCCGGTTTTGATTTGCCAGATAAACAATGCCCTAAATGCGGCGCTGATTTGCATAAAGATGGCCACGATATTCCGTTTGAAACTTTCTTAGGCTTCCACGGTGATAAAGTGCCGGATATTGATCTGAATTTCTCGGGTGACTATCAGCCAATTGCACATAACTATATCAAAGTCATGTTCGGTGAGGATCATAGTTTCCGTGCTGGGACCATTGGCACGGTTGCAGACAAAACGGCGTATGGTTATGTTAAAGCGTATGAACGTGACACGGGACAGCAACTGCGCGGTGCCGAGATTGATCGGCTGGCGCAAGGTGACACGGGGGTTAAACGTACCACTGGGCAACACCCGGCAGGTATTTTGATCGTGCCCGCTGACATGGATATTTATGATTTCACACCGATTCAGTACCCAGCTGATGATCAAAATGCTGCCTGGATGACCACGCACTTTGATTTCCATTCCATCCATGACAATATTTTGAAAATGGACGTGCTGGGGCATGATGACCCGACGATGATCCGGATGCTGCAAGATTTGTCCGGGGTTGAGCCAAAATCAATTCCAACGGACGATCCTGGCGTCATGGCGCTTTTTTCCGGCACCAAGAGTCTGGGTGTCACGCCGGAACAGATTAACTCGAAAATGGGGACGCTAGGCATTCCGGAATTTGGGACGCGTTTTGTTCGCGGAATGCTTGAGGAAACCAAGCCAACCACTTTCAGCGAACTGTTACAGATTTCCGGTTTGTCTCACGGGACCGATGTTTGGTTAGGTAACGCTGAAGAACTGATTAAGCAAGGCATTGTCACGCTTAAAGAAGTCATTGGTTGTCGTGACAACATTATGATGGACTTGATTCACTGGGGCATGGAAGATTCAATGGCATTTAACATCATGGAACATGTGCGTAAAGGTCGCGGTATTCCAGATGATTGGCAAAAGGCAATGCGTGAAAACGAGAACGTGCCTGATTGGTATATCGAGTCCTGCTTAAAGATCAAGTACATGTTTCCGAAAGCACATGCGACCGCCTATATCTTAATGGCGTTACGAATTGCTTGGTTTAAGGTCCATTACCCGTTGATCTATTACACGGCATATTTCTCGGTTCGAGCTGAAGACTTTGATCTTGCTGCCATGAGTCATGGCAAGGAAGCAGTCAAAGCGGCCATGAAGGAGATTACCGATAAAGGCATGGATGCCTCTACCAAGGAAAAGCAGTTGTTGACGGTTTTGGAAATCGCCAATGAATGTCTCGAACGCGGTTTTAAGATTAAAATGATTGATGTCACGAAGTCGGATTCGCACAATTTCTTGATTCAGGATGATCACACGATTCTGGCACCATTCCGTGCTGTTCCGGGCCTGGGCGATAACGTTGCCAAGCAAATCGTGGCCGCTCGTGAAGAAAAACCATTCCTGTCCAAGGAAGATCTGGCTAATCGTGGTAAGGTTTCGAAAACGTTGATTGATTATATGACAACAAACCATGTCTTGGATGACTTGCCAGACGAAAACCAATTATCGCTATTTGACGGTTTATTCTAGGCTTAATGCGATTTCATGCAAACTGTCATGAATGTTTAGAAAAAATGCGATGAATTGGCTTACAGGCTTACTAGCACAAAGGTCTGCTAGTTTGCAAGTAGTAACAATCTATGGTATTGTATCAATAGTAATGTAAGGTTCTGGCGGTGAGTGAGCAGCGATGCTCACTCTTTTTATTGGCGAACGTCACCATGTTCGCATCTGGAGACGTCAGAAGTGTTAGTCTTGAATGAGAAAGTAAAGGAGGCGGTGGCTTGAGTACGCAATCGGTTGTTGAAACCGTGACCGCTTTGGTCAAACCGATTTTGGACGACCATCATTTTTACCTCACGGATGTCGAGTTTGTGAAGGAAGGCGGCGGGTGGTACCTGCGTGTGTATATTGACAAGACAGGCGGCATTACACTGGACGAATGTGTGATGGTTAGTGAAGCCTTGTCAGAAAAGCTAGATGCCATGGATCCCGATCCAATCCCGCAGCAATATTTCCTTGAGGTTTCAAGTCCTGGTGCAGAACGGCCCTTGAAACATGAAACTGATTATGAACAAGCAGTTGGCGACTATATCCATGTCTCTTTATTCAAGAAACTGGACGGCAAGAAGGTTTTTGAAGGGACTTTAAAGGAGCTATTGCCTGACCAGTTGACATTGACGGTCAAAGATAAGAGCCGCAAGTTCGATCAGGTCATTGACCGGCAGTTGATCGCTTCAGCGCGGTTGGCGATCGAGTTCTAGTGGAGGTAAGAAAAGCATGTCAAAGGAAATGATCCAAGCACTTGACGCTCTTGAGCAAGAAAAGGGTGTCAAAAAAGAGGTCGTGATTGAAGCTTTGGAAGCCGCTTTGGTTTCTGCTTACAAGCGCAATTACAACCAAGCGCAAAATGTGGACGTCGAATTTGATCCTAAGCAAGGCGACATTCACATTTATGCGGTGAAGGAAGTTACTGACGAAGTTTTCGATTCACGGCTGGAAGTCAGCTTAAAAGAAGCGCTGGCGATTAACAAGGCTTATGAAATCGGTGACCAAATCAAATTTGAGGTCACACCAAAAGACTTCGGGCGTATCGCTGCACAAACTGCTAAGCAGGTTATTATGCAGCGGGTTCGTGAAGCTGAGCGCAGTATTGTTTATGACGAATATTCACAGTATGAAGATGAGATTCTTCAAGGGGTCGTTGAGCGCCGAGATAATCGGTTCATCTACGTCAACTTGGGTAAAATCGAAGCGGTCTTAGGCCGTCAAGATCAGATGCCTAACGAGAAGTATGAAGCCCATGATCGCATCAAGGTTTATGTGACCAAGGTTGAAAACACGAGCAAGGGTCCGCAAGTTTTCGTTAGTCGAACACATCCGGGTCTGGTTAAGCGGTTGTTTGAACAGGAGGTGCCAGAAATTTTTGACGGCACGGTAGAAATTGTCAACATTGCTCGTGAAGCAGGCGATCGGACTAAAATCGCTGTGCGATCAACCAATGACGCTGTTGATGCTGTCGGCACGACTGTTGGTCCGCGTGGTGCGCGCGTTCAAGCCGTCGTTAACGAGCTTTCAGGTGAGAACATGGATGTTGTGCAATGGGAGGAAGACCCAGCGGATTACATTGCCAACGCTTTGAATCCGGCTCAGGTTATCGCGGTTCAATTCAATGATGAGGCCAATGATCGTTCCGCTACTGTGATTGTGCCGGATTACCAGTTGTCCTTGGCAATTGGTAAAAAGGGGCAAAATGCGCGACTTGCTGCCAAGCTGACCGGCTATAAGATTGACATCAAGCCTGAATCTGAAGTTGAATTCGTTGATGATGATGAATTGCCTGAAGCAGAGGCTGAAGCGGCTGCTGAAACTAACGACAACGCAGATGCAGCAACTGACGCTGAGACAACGCCTGACAGTGATGCCGCTGCAGCAGATGATGCCGACGACGCCAAAACCGCCTCAGATGCACCAGATTCAGCTGATCAAGCGCCTGTAACGCCGAGTGCAACCGATCATCCGGCGCAAGCTTAAGGAGGCGAGCCATGAAAAAGCGTAAGATTCCAATGCGCAAGGACTTGCTAAGTAATCAGATGATGCCGAAAAAAGAACTGGTTCGCATCGTGAAGAACAAAGAAAATGTTGTCGCCATCGATCCTACCGGCAAAGCTGCTGGTCGCGGTGCCTATGTGGCACTTGATCCAGCCGCTGTGAAAGCAGCAAAGGGTAAGAAGCTGATTGACGCAGCATTTGGAATCACGATTGAACCAACCTTTTATGATGACCTATTCGCGTATGTCGATCATCAAAAGGCTCGTCAAGAACTATTCGGCAAGTGACGATGCAAAAACAAGCCGTATTGAATTTATTGGGTTTGGCCCGCCGCGCCAGTCGCTTAGTCACCGGAGATAATCTGGTCTTAGGAGCGATTCGCTCGCGTGAAGCTAAATTGGTTTATGTTGCCAATGATGCTAGTGCCAACACCCGCAAGAAGTTTTCGGATAAAAGCAGCTATTATGAAGTTCCTTTGGTTACAGAGTTTTCCAAAATGGAACTATCGCAGGCCATCGGCAGTGATCGCTCGATCATTGCCGTTGTGGATGCGGGCTTCGCCAAGAAGATGCAACAGCTGCTCACCTAAATTGCAGGGAGCGTGAAGAAATGGGCAAAAAACGCGTTTATGAATTTGCCAAAGAAATGCACGTCGATAATAAAGACGTCATCGATATCGCGAAGAACTTGGGTATCGAAGTAAAAAATCACATGTCCTCGATCGATCAAGATCAGGAAGCTAAGATCAAAGGTATGTTAAGCAAGCAGTCAGCTGGCAAAGCACCGTCATCACAGGCGGCAAAGACATCTGCTAAAGCAACCAAGACGAGTTCAGCGGCACACAAAGAGGCTGCTAAGAAGCCAGTCGCTGCCAGTGCCAAGTCAAACGATCATGCTGATGCTGCTGAGCATTCGCAGAAAAACGCAAAACCTGCTGCTAAGCAAGAAAATAAGCCGGCGCGGTCAAATAAGACCTCTGACGGCAAAATCATCTTGAGCAAGTCAACAATTTTGCGACCACGCAGCACACAAACGGCGCATACCAACACGAATCACAATCGTGGCGGCAATACAGCCAGCGCCAACAATACGGCTAATGGCCGGAATTCAAATCGCTCAAACAATAATAATAACAACCGTTCTGCGAACAATGCTAATCGTTCCGGTAACAATAATCGGTCTAACGAACGTAACCGTAATGACCGCAATCGTCGATTCGATAACCAGCGCGTCACAGGGCCAATGCCGCGTGCTGGCCGTCCCACGGCAGCTAATGGCAATCCCCGTCCTGTGGCAGGCAACGGTGGCAAGTTTGTTAAACCAGCGTCTGAACGTCAGCAACCAAAACGTCAGGAAGCGGTCAAACCGGCAAATGCAGCGAGTAAACGTTCTGAGCAACCTCGGACGGAACGGCCGCGCACTGAGCAGCCAGCTGCAACAACCAATCAACGCTTTACGAAACCGGCTCCAGTTCCAGCGGCGGCAGCACCAAAACCGGCAAGTGCCGGCAGCCAAGACAATCGCAATAGTCGGCGTGGCGGCGGGAACAGTAATTTTGGCCGCAGCAACAGTTATGGGAATCGTAACGGGTTTAACCGCAACAACCGGCGCAACAAGAAGAACAAGCGCCGTCAACAAAGCGCACCGAAGAAGGAAATGCCGCAGCGTAAAGAGCGGCCATTACCAGAAACACTGATTTATGAAGTTGGGATGAATGCGCAGGATCTTGGTAAGATTTTGCATCGCGAACCAGCTGAATTGATTAAGAAGCTCTTCATGTTGGGTGTGATGGTTAACCAAAACCAAAGCCTCGACAAAGATACCATCGAATTGTTGGCTACCGATTACGGGATTGACGCCCAAGAAAAGGTTCACGAAGATATTTCCGACTTGGACAAAGTGTTCGAAGAAGAAAACAAGAACCAAGACAACTTACAGCCACGGCCGCCAGTTGTTACTATCATGGGTCACGTTGATCATGGGAAGACAACCTTGCTTGATAAGCTGCGTCACACACATGTGACTGAAGGCGAAGCCGGCGGGATTACCCAGCATATCGGTGCTTATCAAGTTAAACTGCGTGATCGGTTAATTACGTTCTTGGATACACCTGGGCATGCGGCCTTCACTAACATGCGGGCGCGTGGTGCGGACATCACCGACATTGTTGTGCTGGTGGTTGCCGCTGATGATGGTGTGATGCCGCAGACGATTGAAGCGATTCATCATGCGCAGGCAGCCAAGGCACCGATCATCGTTGCGGTTAACAAGATCGACAAGCCAGGCGCTAACCCAGACCACGTCATGGAACAATTGACGGAATATGGGTTGATTCCTGAAGACTGGGGCGGCGACACGATTTTCGTCAAAATCTCAGCTAAATTTGGCAAGAACATCGATGAATTGTTGGAAATGATTTTACTTGAAGCCGATGTGCTCGAACTCAAAGCTAACCTTGATCAAAAAGCGGTTGGTACTGTGATCGAAGCACGTTTGGATAAGGGTAAGGGTCCTGTTGCTACCGTACTGGTTCAACAAGGTACGCTGCATACAGGTGATCCAATCGTTGTCGGGAATACTTTCGGCCGCGTCCGTGCCATGACTAATGATCATGGCCGGCGGGTCAAAGATGCTTTGCCATCAATGCCTGTTGAAATCACTGGTATCAACGATGTGCCACAATCGGCTGACAAGTTTGTTGTCTTTGCCGATGAACGCACCGCGCGTGCTGCTGGTGAGGAACGGGCCAAGCGGGCACAGGAAGAAGAACGTAAGAACACCAACCATGTCACGTTGGATAATCTTTTTGAAACAATGAAGGAAGGTCAGCTGAAAGAAGTTGACGTCATCATCAAGGCCGATGTGCAAGGCTCAGTTGAAGCCTTGGCTGGCAGTCTTGAGAAAATCGAAGTTAAGGGTGTTCGGGTGAATATTATTCATCAGGCCGTTGGCGCGATTAACGAAAGTGACGTTACCCTTGCAGCTGCAAGTAACGCGATCATCATTGGCTTTAACGTTCGCCCAACTGCGCTGGCAAAAGCCCAAGCAGAACAAGACGATGTTGATATTCGGTTGCATAGTGTCATTTACAAGGCGATCGAAGAAGTCGAAGCTGCGATGAAGGGTATGCTGGAACCAACCTATGAAGAAAAGGTGATCGGAACAGTGACTGTTCGCGAAACAATTCCGGTTTCTAAGGTTGGTACCGTTGTCGGTGGTTATGTCGATTCCGGCTATATTACCCGCGACGCTGGTGTCCGTCTCGTTCGCGATGGCATCGTCAAGTACGAAGGTAAACTCGGCTCCTTGCGTCGCTTTAAAGACGATGTCAAGGAAGTCCGTCAAGGCTTTGAACTTGGCCTGACCATTGAGAACTACAACGACATTAAAGTCGATGATCAAATTGAAGCCTTCACAATGGAACAGGTTCCAGTGAAGTAACTAACCCAAACGTATCTCAGGATTTAATGATACCGACTGTTTTGAAGGAGGTAGGCAGATATGAAACATCGTATCGGTCGAGTTGAGACTCAGATCCAACGTGAAGTTGACGATATCTTGTTGAAAGATGTCAACGATCCGCGGGTTAAAGGCGTGACGATTACCGGAGTCAAACTGACCGGTGATCTGCAACATGCCACCATTTTCTACAGCATTCTCGATGATGCGCCTGACAAAGTCGAAGCAGCCCAAACCGGTCTGGACAAGGCCAGTGGACTCATTCGCCGCGAAGTCGGGCAGCGTATCCGGTTATTTAAAGTTCCGGAAATCGAGTTTGCCCAAGACAAATCCGTTCAATACGGCGCACGCATCGATCAACTGATCAATGAAGTACGACGGAAGAATCTTGAATAAGCGCCACTTAAAAGAAGGATCTGACTGCTGCTAGTGGTCAGGTCTTTTTTTATAATCGATAACTGATACTGTGTCAGCAATAGGAGGATTGTGTATCTGGTTTGAATTTTGAAATCGAATGCGGAGCCGACTCGTAGCTGCGGTGTTTAAGGAGCCTTACAGAGACAGTCCAAAGTCGCGGTGCAAAAATAGATTTGTGGTTCTTACCTCATATCCCCTAGACAATCTTTTGAATCTAAACCGTAATAGAACCATCAATTCAAACCTTCAGACTTTACCGCCCAACAGCTTTAGGTTTTCAAGCTTGCACGGTATAATAATAATCATTGAGAAAGGAAGGATCACGATCAAGTTACTAGGTGCCTTATACGGACCATTCTTCTCAGCGCATAATTGGCAACTGGCATTTTCTGTTAGCGGCCTCGTGACCATTTTCAGCTTGATCTTGCTAGAATGCATGCTATCAGTCGACAACGCTGTCGTGCTCGCTGCACAAACCGAGCAGCTCAAGGTCGAATCAGAACGAAAAAAAGCTCTGATGTACGGTATGGGTGGTGCATACATATTCCGCTTCATTGCTATCGGACTAGGTACTTACTTATTGCAATTCTGGCCGATCAAAGCGATTGGTGCGGCGTATCTTGTCTGGATGAGTGCGAGTTATTTTTATGAAGTGCGCCATCCAAAAAATCAGAGAGGGACGCATGGAAAACGACCTCACGGGCTTTGGGGGACAGTCATTCAAATTGAGAGTCTCGATATCGTATTTTCGGTTGATTCAATTTTGGCGGCCTTGGCAGTGTCCAGCAATCCGGTGATTGTTTTGATTGGCGGTTGTCTCGGTATCTTTGCTATGCGGCTGGTGGCGCAGGTCATCACCACCTTTATTGATCGTGTTCCGGAACTTGAAACCGCAGCTTATATTCTTGTAGGTCTCATTGCCATTAAGCTAGGTCTCAGTCTGCCAATGATTGATGTGAAAACGCCAGACTGGCTTTTTTCGGTCCTAGTGGTGCTTGTTTTCATCTGGGCCGGCTGGCGACATGTCGAGCATGAAAAACATCATCATAGTATGTATAAAAAATCAAAACCATGAAAGGAACTGCCATGAACGGGATTTTGCCGTTATATAAACCCACTGGCATGACCAGTGCTGATGCGGTGTATCATGCCCGCAAGATTCTTGGTATCAAAAAAATTGGCCATTCCGGCACCCTTGATCCTAATGTGGACGGCGTGCTGCCGCTGGCGATTGGTGCAGGCACTAAAGCGGTGCCGCAATTAATGGCCAGTGGGAAAGTCTACACCGGAGAAATCACGTTAGGTTTTGCGACGACAACCGAGGATTTGGATGGGGAAGTTGTTGATAAAACGCCTTTAACGCAGCCGTTTACAGCTGATCAGTTGGATGCTGCATTGACTGCGTGGACAGGAAACATCACACAGATTCCGCCGATGTTTTCGGCGGTCAAGGTCAATGGTCGCCGGCTTTACGAATATGCGCGCGCCGGTGAAACTGTGAAGCGGCCAGAACGACAGGCTACGGTGTCACAGTTTACACGTACCGATGAACCGGTTTTTTCAGCCACTGATGGCACCCAGCGTTTTCGGTTTGAGGTCCATGTTTCTAAGGGAACCTACATTAGAACACTAGCAGTGGATGTTGGCAAAACGCTGGGAGTTGCTGCGGTGATGAGTCAATTGACGCGAGTAAAAAGCGGCGGGTTTACGTTGAACCAGGCGGTTAGCATTCAGCAATTGAAGGCGCATGCCGCGGCAGGTACTTTAGCCGATGTGATTCAACCGATTGATATTGCTTTTGCCGATCTGCCTCAAGTTGATTTGACCGTAGAACAATTTGAGGCAATCAGTCATGGCCGCTTTTTATCGCTCGATCAGCAGACTCCGCGCGTTCGTCTGCATTTTGCAGGCGTTCTTAAGGCTATCTATCGCCGAGAAGACGATCAGTATCGGCCAGATTTAATGTTTTTAGCTAATGAAAAGAATGTGTGAAAATTTATGAAAACAATTGATATTCAGCCGCCATTGCAGGTGTCCGCGGCCCCGCCACAGCCCATCGTCTTGACCTTGGGCTTCTTTGACGGCGTCCATCGCGGCCATCAAGCGGTGATTAAAACCGGCAAGAAGATCGCTTTAGCAAAAAAGATACCGTTGGCGGTGATGACGTTCAATATTCATCCAGCCGTCGTTTATCGTGGGGTTTCCGAAACCGATATTCGGTATTTATCCACTCGTGAAGAGAAAATCAGAATTATGCAGTCACTGGGCGTGGACTATTTGTATGTGGTTCACTTTACCCCAGATTTCGCTGCGCTGACGCCGCAAGCATTTGTCGATCAGTATTTGGTCGGTCTGAAGGCGGATACGGTAGTTGCAGGTTTTGACTATACTTATGGCAAGCGGGATGTTGCATCTATGGCTTTATTGCCAAAATATGCTCGTGGCCGGTTTGATGTCATCAGCGTGCCGGAACTCGCTGAGGATGGTCAAAAGGTCAGTTCAACCCGAATCCGGCATGCACTCGATTCCAGAGATATTGATACGGCCAATGATTTTCTGGGTTATACCTATACAACTGCTGGTAAGGTGGTTCATGGTGAGGCGCGTGGCCGTTTGCTTGGCTTCCCAACAATCAATTTGGAGACACTTGGCCAACAGCGATTACCAGGCATTGGTATTTATGCAGTGAAGGTCAAAGTTGGCACCACTTGGTATTTAGGCATGGCCTCCATTGGCCGTAATGTCACGTTTGGCGCCGATCGAGACGTGACACTTGAGATTAATTTACTTGATTTTAATCAAATGATTTATGGCGAAACCGTTCAAGTTCGCTGGTATCACTATTTACGCGGTGAAGTGAAATTTGCTGGTGCTGATGCCTTGATTGATCAATTGAAAAAAGATGAAACTGCCGTCCGAGACTATTTTGCCGCAAAGAAGGGTTAATATGGCAGGTGCTTATCTTCACATACCATTTTGTGAACATATTTGTTACTACTGCGATTTCAACAAAGTTTTCATCGAAGGCCAGCCAGTTGATGATTATGTGGCCATGCTGCTAAAAGAAATGCGGATGGTGATGGCCGAACATCCTGAAGAAAAAATTCAGACGGTTTATGTCGGTGGTGGCACGCCCAGCACGCTGACACCGACACAATTGGCTACATTGTGTCAGGGTATTCATGATATCCTACATTTTGATCAAGGGGAGTTTACTTTTGAAGCTAACCCCAATGACTTGCTCACGACCGAAAAATTGCAAGTGCTACATGATTATGGTGTCAACCGTTTGTCGATTGGCGTGCAATCGTTTAATGATGATGTATTACGCCGAATCGGCCGGATACATCGAGCAAAAGATGTTTACACTGCCATTGCTAACGCCCGTCAAGTCGGGTTTGATAATATTTCGATTGATTTGATTTTTCGACTACCTGATCAAAGCCGCGATGACTTTCTGACCAGTTTGCAAAAGGCGTTGGCACTGGATCTGCCGCATTACTCAACGTATTCCCTAATTTTGGAACGTAAAACGATCTTCTATAATCTGATGCGACAGGGCAAGTTGCGCTTGCCGACCCAAGACGTCGAGGCCGATATGTATCAAGATGCGATCGATCTCATGGAAGCACATGGCCGACATCAATATGAAATTAGTAATTTTGCAAAAGACGGGTACCAGTGTGAGCATAACTTGCTTTATTGGCGCAATGACAAGTACTTTGGCTTCGGTGCTGGCGCGTTTGGGTATCTTGGTCGTGATCGCTACCACAACTATGGTCCTATTAAGCAGTATTTAACACCATTACATGCTGACCACTTGCCGGTCCTTGAACATCATTTGGTGCCACAGTCAGAACAGATCGAAGAAGAAATGTTTTTAGGCTTGCGGACGATGCAGGGGGTCAGTGAAGCGCGGTTTTATGATCGCTACCACATGACAGTTGACGCCATTTATGGTGAAACTGTGCCGGAACTGGTCAGTCAAGGTTTGGTTGTGCGCCAAGATGGCTACATTCGCCTGACCAACAAAGGCAAGTTCCTCGGCAACGAGGTTTTTCAACGTTTCTTGATTGATGAGCCGCTTGTTTAAGTGCTAAAAGAAACGACTGTGTTGTTAAAATGCACTTGCCATAATTTTCACTAGAAACGTTCACAATCTAGCAATCGTACCTTGACTTTGCTAACCTCGCTTGGTATATTATTCATTGTATTAGCACTCATATAAAACGAGTGCTAAAGGTGAGGTGAGAAAATGTTGACGAAACGGCAATTGCTCGTCTTAAAAGAGATCATCCGGTTGTTTACTGAAAGTGGCCAGCCGGTGGGCTCAAAGACGTTAATGCAAGAGCTGCCGGTTCACGTCAGTTCTGCGACGATCCGCAACGACATGGCAGCGCTGGAAGATGCCGGTCTGATCACCAAGACCCATAGCAGTTCAGGTCGAGTTCCTTCGACACAAGGCTATCGCTACTATCTTGATCATCTTGTTGAACCCGTGCGCGTCTCTCGCCATGATTTGGCAACGATCAAGCAGGAGCTTGGCCAGCGTTACAGCAAAATGGACGAAATTGTGGCACAAAGCGCGCAGATTCTATCAAATCTGACGAGCTACACTGCCATTAGTCTCGGTCCGGAAGTCAACAATATTAAGCTCACTGGGTTCCGACTCGTACCACTAGGTAACCATCAAGTCATGGCCATTTTGGTCACGAATAATGGTAATGTCGAAAATCAGGTGTTCACCGTCCCGCCGTCCATTTCTTCCGATGAACTTGAAAAAGCCATCAGAATTGTGAATGATCAGCTGGTCGGGTTGCCATTGGTTCAGGTAGCACAGCGGCTGAGGACGGATGTCCCGTCCATGCTAATGCAGTATTTGACCAGCCCAGACGGCTTCCTTGATATTTTTGGCAATGTCTTAAAGTCAGCTGCCTCTGAACGTTTTTATGTTGGTGGGCGGTTGAACTTGATGGATTACCTTGGCGATTCGGATATTCACGAGCTGAAAAAGATCATGTCGTTGATCGATGCGGATCACGGCGATCTGACTGAGTTGCTGGGCGGCCCGATCCGCCAAACACCGGTTCAAGTGCGACTGGGTCCGGAGTTAAAACCTATTGATCTAGCGAACCTCAGCTTGATCACTGCTAGTTATGATGTTGGTGGTCACGGTACCGGTATGATCGCCCTCTTGGGACCGACGCAAATGCCGTACTCCAAGATGATCGGCTTGCTCGACGTTTTTCGCGAAGAGCTAGCTAAACGGTTGACAGACTACTATGCCAACTTTGATCAATAATCATGTTAGCAAATAGCATCAGTTGGTGTTTTTAAGCCAACTGATGCGTTTAAAGAATAGCGTGAACTGACACGTTCAGAAATCGGCGCACAAATGCAATGGTCTTTTTTGGGCATTGTGCATGTGTTCCTTATGGATAGGCTTTTACGTCAGGAAACGCGTTAAAGGAGGATACCATGGCAGAACAAAAAGCAAAGCATGCAGCAAACGCCGCAAAGAAAGCTGAAAAGTCTGCTGATACGAAAGAGACTTCGTTAAAAGAAGATATTTTACAAGAAAGTATCGCGGATCTTAACGAACAACTTTCGAACAGTAAACATGACGGCGAGCAGTTGAAGCAAGAACGCGACGACTTTGAAGATAAATACCTGCGTGCCGCTGCAGAAATTCAAAATATGAATGCTCGCTTCGAGAAAGAGCAGCAAAAGCTGTTGAAATATGATGGGCAAAAGTTGGCTAAAGCCATTTTGCCAGTTGTTGATAATCTCGAGCGGGCGCTTGCAACCGAGGCCAAAGATGACAGTGCAGTTTCCCTGAAGAAGGGTGTTCAAATGGTTTACGACCATCTGGAACGCGCTTTGAAGGAAAACGGCATCACTGCCATTGATGGTGCCGGGGACAAGTTCGATCCCAATACCCAGCAAGCCGTTCAAACGGTCGCAGCGGATGATCAACATCCAGCTGACACAGTCGCGCAGGTATTGCAAAAGGGGTATTACCTCAAGGATCGTGTGTTGCGTCCTGCTATGGTTGTCGTTGCAAAATAATTAATCTGAAAATAAAGAAGGTATAAACTATGAGTAAAGTTATTGGTATTGATTTAGGGACTACCAACTCAGCTGTTGCGGTTCTGGAAGGCAATCAGCCAAAAATTATCACCAACCCTGAAGGCAATCGGACCACGCCATCTGTTGTTGCATTTAAAGATGGTGAAATCCAAGTCGGTGAAGTGGCCAAGCGCCAAGCGATCACTAACCCAGACACGATTGTTTCCATTAAGCGCCATATGGGTGAAGCTAACTACAAAGTCAAGGTTGGCGATAAGGAATACACCCCTCAGGAAATTTCTGCGATGATTTTGCAATACATCAAGAAGTTCTCTGAAGATTATCTTGGTGAACCAGTTAAGGACGCCGTTATTACCGTACCGGCTTACTTTAATGATAGCCAACGGCAGGCCACCAAGGATGCCGGCAAGATTGCTGGTTTGAATGTTCAGCGGATTATCAATGAACCAACCGCTTCTGCCTTGGCTTATGGCTTGGACAAAGGCGACAAGGACGAAAAGATTTTGGTTTACGACCTTGGCGGTGGGACCTTTGATGTTTCCATTCTGCAATTAGGCGACGGGGTCTTTGAAGTGCTGTCGACCAATGGTGATACCCATTTGGGCGGTGATGATTTTGATAACAAGATCATCGACTGGCTAGTTGCTGAATTTAAGAAAGACAACAACATTGATTTGTCCAAGGATAAAATGGCGATGCAACGGCTGAAGGATGCCGCTGAAAAGGCTAAGAAGGATCTGTCCGGGGTTACCCAGACACAGATCAGCTTGCCATTTATCTCTGCTGGCCCTAATGGCCCGTTGCATTTGGAACGTACCTTGACGCGGGCACAGTTTGACGAAATGACCGCTGACCTGGTTGCCAAGACCAAGATCCCAGTCGAAAATGCTTTGAAGGATGCCAAGTTGACCAACGCTGACATCGACAAGGTTATTTTAAATGGTGGTTCAACTCGGACACCAGCAGTTCAGGAAGCAGTTAAACAGTGGACTGGCAAGGACCCAGACCACAGCATTAACCCAGACGAAGCGGTTGCGCTTGGTGCTGCCATTCAAGGCGGGGTCATCTCTGGTGATGTCAAGGATGTTGTGCTGTTGGATGTAACGCCGTTGTCTCTTGGGATTGAAACCATGGGCGGTGTCTTCACCAAACTGATTGATCGTAATACCACAATCCCAACCTCAAAGAGTCAAGTCTTCTCTACTGCAGCAGATAGTCAACCAGCCGTTGATATCCACGTACTTCAAGGGGAACGGCCAATGGCAGCTGACGATAAGACACTCGGGCGCTTCGAGTTGACGGATATTCCGCCAGCACCACGTGGCGTTCCTCAGATCGAAGTTAAATTCGATATTGATAAGAACGGCATTGTTCAGGTTTCTGCGAAGGATCTTGGCACCGGCAAGTCGCAAAACATCACCATCAAGAGTTCTAGCGGTTTGTCCGATGAAGAAATTGAACGGATGAAGAAGGAAGCCGAAGAAAACGCCGATGCCGACGAAAAGCGTAAAGAAGAAGTCGACTTAAAGAATGACGTCGATCAGCTGCTCTTCCAAACCGATAAGACATTGAAAGATGTTGACGGTAAGGTGCCTGAAGAAGACATCAAGAAGGTCAAGGATGCTCAGGAAGCCTTGAAGAAGGCTCAACAAGAAAACAACTTGGACGACATGAAGCAAAAACGGGATGACTTGAACAAACTGGTTCAGGATATGACCGTGAAGTTGTACGAAAATGCCCAGAAGAATCAGCAGGCGCAAGGCGGCCCAGCCAGCGGTGCAGCAACTGATGCAGGCGCAGCTCAAGGCAGCGATGATAAAAAGTCTGACGATGACACCATTAATGGTGACTACAAGGATGTTTCCGACGACGATAAGAAGTAACATGTTGTATCATGAGCAAGAAGCCGAAGCCGCGGCGCGGTTTTGGCTTTTTGTTTGAATTATGCTATGCTGAACAGGCATTTTCAGTCATGATCTGAATCGAGGAGGAACTATGGCGGATCAGAAAGATTATTATGAGACACTCGGTGTAAGCCGAGATGCCGATGATGACACCATTCGTAAAGCGTTCCGCAAGCTTTCGAAGAAATACCATCCGGATCTCAACCATGCACCAGGGGCTGAGCAGAAGTTCAAAGACATTAATGAAGCCTATCAGGTTTTGTCTGATCCCCAAAAACGGGCGGCCTATGACCAGTATGGTTCTGCTGACGGTCCGCAAGGGTTTGGCGGCGCTGGTGCTGGTCAAGGCGGATTTAGTGACTTTGGCGGCGGACAAGGCGGTTTTGGCGGATTTGACGATATCTTCAGTCAATTCTTTGGCGGTGCCGGCGGTGGTGCGCAGGCTAATCCATCCGCTCCGCGCCAAGGAGCCGATTTGCAATACCGCATGGACCTAACGTTTGAGGAAGCTATTTTTGGTAAAGACACCAAAATTTCCTATGATCGTGAAGCCGTTTGTCACACCTGCAATGGCAGCGGCGCTAAACCTGGTACCAGCCCAGTGACCTGTCATAAGTGTCACGGTAGTGGGTATATTCAGGTTCAGCGCAATACCGCATTTGGCGCGATGATGACGCGGCAGGTTTGCGATGTTTGCGGCGGCACAGGTAAGGAAATCAAGGAAAAGTGCCCGACTTGTCATGGCACTGGCCACGAACAGGAACGTCACACCATCGATGTGAAAGTACCGGCTGGTGTTGAAGATGGCCAGCAAATGCGACTACAGCAGGCTGGTGAAGCTGGAACCAACGGTGGCCCTTATGGTGATCTCTATATTGTTTTCCGAGTCGCACCAAGCAAAAAGTATCAACGTGACGGTTCAGAAATCTATCTGACCATTCCGTTGAGCTTTGCTCAGGCAGCCTTAGGTGACGAGATCAAAGTCGACACCGTTCATGGTGCAGTTGAATTGAAAATTCCTGCTGGCACCCAAAGCCAGACGAAGTTCAGACTTCGCGGCAAAGGGGCACCACGCCTACGAGGCAACGGCACTGGTGATCAGATTGTCACCGTTGAAGTGCAGACGCCAAAGCATTTGAATGAGAAGCAAAAGTCAGCCTTAATGCAGTTCGCAGCCGCTAGTGGCGAGGATGTCACCCCGCACAATGGCACGCTGTTCGATCGGGTTAAGGAAGCTTTTAAAGGCGGTAAGTAAGCAAAAAGCGATCCTATATGGATCGCTTTTTTGATGGGGACATGTTTGAATCGTTACAGAATGGAATCAAGATCAAACTGACACTACCTTTAGTTGTCCGTTTCTACCGAGCTGCGCCAAGCTCTGCTATAATAGAACTCATATCACATTCGCTTAGAAAGTAGGCACTACTAAACATGAATCAAGAAGAAATGCTGGACCGCCAAAAGCATATCCGCAATTTTTCGATCATCGCCCACATTGATCACGGGAAGTCGACCCTTGCTGATCGTATTTTGGAGTTGACCGATACCATTGCCAAACGTGATATGCAGGCGCAGGTGCTAGACGATATGGCACTTGAACGTGAACGTGGCATTACCATTAAACTAAATGCGGTTGAACTGCATTACAAAGCTAAAAATGGCGAAACTTATATTTTTCATCTAATTGACACACCGGGACATGTTGACTTCAGCTATGAAGTCAGCCGCAGTCTGGCGGCCTGTGAAGGGGCCTTGCTGGTCGTGGATGCTACCCAAGGCGTCGAAGCCCAGACGTTAGCCAACGTCTATTTAGCGATCGATGATGACCTTGAAATCATCCCGGTCATTAACAAGGTTGATTTACCGAGTGCCCAGCCAGATGTCGTTAAAGAGGAAATTGAAGAGATGATCGGGCTGGATGCCTCCGATGCTATTTTGGCCAGTGGTAAAACCGGCCTAGGCGTGCCTGAAATTCTTGAGCGGATTGTGACCGATGTGCCAGCACCATCTGGCGATTTGAATGCGCCATTACAAGCACTGATTTTTGACTCGGTTTATGACGATTACCGTGGCGTTGTGCTTGATGTGCGCGTCAAGGAAGGCCAAGTTAAAGTCGGCGACACCATTCAGCTGATGAGCAATGGCAAGCAATTTCAAGTGACCGAAGTCGGCGTGATGTCGCCTAAAGCGGTCAAACGTGATTTTCTAATGGTCGGAGATGTTGGCTATATCACAGCCGCGATCAAAACCATTCAGGATACTCGTGTGGGTGATACGGTGACCTTAGCGGATCGGCCAGCAGAAAAGCCGCTGAAAGGCTATCGCAAAATCACGCCAATGGTGTATTCAGGCCTTTTCCCAGTTGATAATGCCAAGTTTAACGATTTGCGCGAGGCGCTCGAAAAGCTGCAGTTGAACGATGCGGCTTTGGAATTTGAACCAGAAACTTCGCAGGCGCTTGGTTTTGGCTTCCGATGCGGGTTCTTAGGTTTGCTGCATATGGATGTCGTCCAAGAGCGACTAGAACGCGATTACGACCTTGACTTGATCATGACCGCGCCAAGTGTGGATTATGAAATCATCATGACCGATGGCACTGAAAAAACGATCGACAATCCAGCTGACATGCCAGAAGTTAGCGAAATCAAAGAAATTCGCGAACCGTATGTCAAAGCCTCAATCATGGTGCCTAATGATTATGTCGGGCCAGTCATGGAGTTATCGCAACGTAAGCGCGGCGAGTTTGTGACGATGGATTATTTAGACAAGTATCGGGTGAATGTGATTTACAACTTGCCGCTTTCAGAAATCATTTACGACTTCTTCGATGATCTCAAGAGCAGCACGAAGGGATACGCCAGTCTGGACTATGAAATCACCGGCTATCGCCAAAGTGATCTGGTTAAGATGGACATCTTGCTCAATGGCGATCCTGTCGATGCGCTCAGTACCATCGTGCACAAGGACTTTGCTTACGAACGCGGCAAGGCCATTGTTGCGCGTCTGAAAACCACGATACCGCGTCAACAGTTTGAAATTCCGATTCAGGCCGCGATTGGCAATAAAGTCATTGCCAGAAGCACCGTGAAGGCTTACCGTAAAAACGTTCTTGCAAAATGTTATGGCGGCGACATCACGCGGAAACGGAAGCTTTTAGAGAAGCAAAAGGCTGGTAAGAAGCGGATGAAATCAGTGGGGTCTGTGGAAGTTCCACAAGAAGCGTTTATGAGTATTCTGAAGATGAATGATGAGGAAAGCCAAGGTAAATAGGCAGTTCTGTTTTCATAGAAACAAAGACCTTGGTGATTTGCCCACCTCTTCTTCAAAACAAGCAAAAAGCAGGCCGTTGTGACCTGCTTTTTTTATGCCTCGTGTTGGTGGTCATCTTCATGTTCATCAACGAGTGTTTTTGCTTTGTGGGCTAACTTTCGCTCCGGTTTAAAGAGCTGATAGGCGCCATAGGAAACTAGGCCGCCGATGGCAGTGATGCTGAAAACGAGTAAGTAGAGTGTGGCATCAAGTGTGGGATGGGGGATGTCATCGAGCTTTTGCGTGACTTTCTTTTCTGTGATCGCTGTACGATGCTTGAGATTCATTGCTTTCACCTCGTTTGAACGACTGGGTACACAGTATGAAATTCCTCGACCACGACCATGGATGATTCTGGATCAAATTGAATGCCATTCGCTTGATATTCCTGACTGAAAAAGGCTTGATGGACTTCACGCCAACTAGCTAAGGATTGATCGTCTTCTCCTTCGCGTTTAGCAATATCGGCAGTCACTTTCATAAATGGCGTCACAAAAACATTGTCCGTGAAAGTCAAGGCAACAGGCTTATCCGCCCGATTCAAGATAATATTATAGACGCCGGCGTTGGGTAGCGGATCCTGTTCAATAGTATACAGCTCAAAGCCGCTTGAAGTTGCGGTTTTCTTGCCGGTTTTAACCAATGCAGCGAGTTTATCAGCAAATTTGGCACCGCCGAGTTGGTAAGCATCTTCATAGGTGTCAGCGGGCAAATCTAGAGCAGCCTTGGCGTGGGCAAAAAAATCATCTAATTCCTGTTGGTCAGCCATGGCATTCACATCCTTTCTTTATCATCATTATCACACAATAAGCTGGCCGTTGCATGATGATGTGTTTGAAAAATCCTTGTCACTAGCTGCTATCCTGATGTTGCCGATTATCGCCATAACGTGCTCGCAATTGCAAAAGGCTTACATGTGAAAAATAAGGCCACGGTTTTGACCGTTTGCCTTAAGACCACTTACGCGCCGTTTTTTAAGTGTGGTTTGTTCGCGCTCACAAAAAAACCGGCTCCGCAAAGGATACCGGTTGTTTTATTAAAGTTGAACCGCGTCCACAACCGCAGAAACTGAAGCTGTGAAGGTCCTCCAGACTAGAAGACCTGTTCGTCGATTTTACGCATTACAATCTTAGGAACGGTAAGGCCAAGCTCATCAGCCAAAATTTTCATGGCTTCTTCGCGGGTCTTAATTTTATCCATGTCCCACATGATATTTGCAATGCGGCCATTTTCATAGTCAAAAGGCTCTTCGTAGAAGTAATCATCGTCATTGTCTTTGTGAAGTTTTGCCGAAACCTTCTTGGACAATGCCCGAGTGTAATCGCGATCGATCATTTCCGGAACGTCCTTTTCAGTGACGTAACCGACTTTCTCGATTTGGGCAGCTGCTTTATCGACGGCCTCGTCAGAAACGTTAATTTCTTTACCGACCTTTTCATTGAATTGGTCTTGAGATTTTGCCATGGTGCTTCCTCCTTATCGCATGACCAACTTAAGCTGATCACACATCTTAAGTCGCTGACTGGAGTTGGGCTTATTCACAATTTAATTATATCACGTTTTCAATGAGTCGCACGGATGGCTTGAATTGAATGTCCGACACAATAACATGTCATGCCGATACGCATTCTGTTTGTGTTACTGTCAGTCAGCATCTGCCAAAGATAACTTAGGCTTACCGGTTAATTCGCTAAGCTTTCTCTGGTATACTGGATCGGTTAGAAAGGAACGAGACGATATGACGCAGTATCAATGGCAACTCGCCCCACAACCTGCAGCAGCTGATGAGCATGCGCTTAGCGAGACATTGGGTGTCCCACCATTTTTAGCGACCCTGTTGCTGCAACGCGGGATTAATGATCAGGCAGATTATGATGCGTTCGTGCACCCAGACACTAGTCGATTGCATGATCCATTCGCCTTGCATGACATGGATAAAGCCGTTGCCCGGATTTTGAAGGCAATTGAGCAAAATGAAAAAATCACGATTTATGGCGATTACGATGTTGATGGGTTGACCAGCAGTGCCATCATGCTTGAGACCTTGCAAAGTCTGGGCGCCGATCCGGATGTGTTTATTCCTGATCGCTTCACCGATGGTTATGGGCCGAATGCCGAAGTTTATGCTTATTTGCAAAAAACTGGCACACAGTTGGTAATCACCGTTGATAACGGTGTTGCTGGTGCCGCAGTCATCGATCCGGCACAGGCTGCAGGCATGGATGTGGTGGTGATCGATCATCACGAGTTGCCAGCAAATTTGCCGCATGCGGTGGCCGTTGTTCATCCACGGCATCCAGATGGCGATTATCCGTTCGGTGATCTTTCTGGGGCTGGCGTTGCCTTTAAGGTTGCAACGGCCTTATTAGGCGAACCACCGTTAGAAAGCGTTGACTTGGCAGCTTTGGGTACCATTGCTGATCTGGTCAGCTTAACCGATGAAAATCGGGTGATTGCGCAATTAGGCTTAAAAATGATCCAGACTCAGCCGCGGGTTGGGCTTGCGGCTATTTTAAAGGAAGCCGGTGTTGCTCCGGAAACCGTGAATGAAACAACGGTCGGTTTTGTCATCGGACCGCGGTTGAATGCACTTGGGCGGATGGGCGACGCGAATCCTGGCGTAACGTTGCTGACGACATTTGAGGATGACGTTGCTGCTGAGTTGGCCGAACAAGTCGGCAAGCTAAATCAGGAACGACAAGGATTAGTTGCAAAGATCGCTCAGGAAGCTTTGACGATGGCACAGGCGCCGGAAAACCAAGCGGCCAAAACATTATTGCTGGCCAGTAAAGGTTGGCATGAAGGGGTTGTCGGGATTGTGGCCAGCAAGGTTGTCGAAGCAACAGGCAAGCCAACGTTAATTATGAACATTGCAGATGATGGCGAAACTGCCAAAGGCTCAGGTCGCTCGATCGAGGCTTATCATCTTTTCAAAGCTTTAGAGCCAGCAAAGGAACACATGGTCCATTTTGGCGGCCATCATATGGCAGTCGGGCTCACAGCTAAAACAACGGATTTACCAGCGATTCATGCGCAGATGGAGGTGGCTGCGGCAACAATGCTGGAAACTGTTCCGAAACCAACGCTGCCTATCTCAACGAGGCTGGAAGATGCTGATTTGACATTGGATCACTATCAATTGATCCGTCAGTTAGCACCGTTTGGTCAAGGCAATCCCGAACCGGTTTTCTCAGTACGCCCGCAAGTTATCCAAAATGTGAAACAGATTGGTAAAGAAAACAATCACCTGCGTTTTCAAATTGACCAAGGCATCAATGTGATTGGTTTTGGCTATGGTGATGCTGCGGAAACACTGGCAACGGCACAGGCCGTTAAATTGGCAGTTCAGCTGGATCAAAACACTTGGCAAGGTCATACCAGTCTACAACTCATGTTGAAAGACTATGAAGTCAAACAGCCGCAAGTCATTGACTGGCGAATGCCAACGATTGACGGCGGCCAGTTCAAAGCCAGCCGCACGTATGTGTTTTTTGATGCGAAAGTAAAGCAACAGTTTGAGCGGCAATTTTCCTTTGGTGGGCCAACGACCATCGCTGCTCAGGTTCAAGCGCCTTTAGCGAATGCAGTTTTAGTCGACTTGCCAAAAGATGCTGCCGCGTTGCATCAGGTGATGCAGTATGTGCAGCCACCTGTTGCCGTCATGTTTTACGGCGCACCAAGCCGCTTGGTTGCTATACCGACGCGGGCAGAATTTGGGGCCGTGTTGCGTTTTCTGAAGGCCCATCCTGGGTTCGACAAGCATCACATTCCAGCGATTGCTAAGGCGGTCCATTTAACCGTCCATCAAGTGATCTTAGCGGTTCAGGTGTTTTTTGAACTCGATTTTGTTACAATAGAGGGTGCTTTTATTTCTCCAGTCACAGCCCCGGCGAAAAAGCCGCTGCAAACGGCGAAGGCTTATGCAGCGCGTGCAGCCTTTCTAGATCTGGCGCAACAGTTACAGACCATGCCGCGCGCTCAGCTTGAAACCATGTTGCTGACGGAGCATTCAGACAGTGAGGTAGAATCATGACCATCAACTTTAAAGATTACATTGCCAGTGTGCAGGATTACCCTGAACCAGGGATTATTTTTCGTGATATTTCACCTTTGATGGCAGATGGCAAAGCCTATGCTGCAGCGACAGATGAAATTGCTGCTTACGCACAGGACAAAGGCGTTGAAATGATCGTCGGCCCAGAAGCACGCGGATTCATTGTTGGCTGTCCAGTGGCGTACAAGCTGGGTATTGGCTTTGCTCCGGCGCGGAAAAAGGGGAAGCTGCCACGGCCAACCGTTAAAGCCAGCTACGATCTTGAATATGGCGAAGCCACCTTATACTTGCATAAAGATGCGATTAAACCTGGCCAACGTGTCCTAGTTTGCGACGATCTGTTGGCCACTGGCGGCACAATTGCTGCTACGATTCGCTTGGTCGAACAGCTGGGCGGCATCGTTGTTGGCACCGCCTTTTTGATTGAGCTAAGCGACTTGCACGGCCGCGACAAGATCAAAGACTATGACATGTTCACGCTGATGTCATACACTGGCGCATGATAGTGGTATTTTCAGTCAAAATGCCCTAGTATTTTAAGTGGTATCGGGATTAACGTAAGACAGAGCGTGAGCCAGTGCGGTTAGCAGCTGGCGTGTAAGCGGCCTTGGGCGTGATGGCCGTCTTTTGACCATTGCGACCAAGGTCCTTACATGCATGTAGGTTGGCTACGCAAGGTGGCGCATTTAAGCAAGAGCGTGAGCAGTCGCGCTTAGAAACCGGCGTGTAAGTGGCCTCAGGCGTGATGACCGGGTTTGGGCCCATCGCACTCGAGGTTCTTACACGCAGATTGCTGCGACTGTGATCGCGTTTAGGGGGGATCGCGATGGCTAAACATCACAATAAGGTTGAAAAGACCTTGGTCGAAAAAATGTTGGACAAAGCGGGGATCGCTTATGTGCCTTACGAATTTCCGACTGAAGAGGTGGGCGATGTTGCTCAGCTAACAGTTGACCATTTGGATGTACCAGAACATCAGATTTATAAAACGCTGGTCTTGACCGGCAACAAAACTGGTCCGGTGGTCGGCGTCGTGCCGCTCGATCGGCATGTTGATTATAAAAAACTAAGCAAGGTCTCTGGTAACCGCAAAGTGGGCATGGTGCCGCTGAAGGATCTCATGAAAACCACAGGTTACGAGCATGGTGCTAACACACCTATTGGCATTCACGAACGGCATAAGTATCCTATTTTTATCAGTCAAGAGGCTGAGGACCAGGCAACGATCATTGTTTCCGCCGGTAAAGTGGGTCGCTCAGTTGGCATTGATCCTAAAATTTTGGCGCAATTTGTTGATGCACAATTTGCGGATATTGCCACGCAAGACTGAAGGAAGGAGATCGCGTGTATGTTTGAGACAAATCACAGTCGGTTCGCGACTTTTGGCGTCATCTCGAATCTGCCAGGTGAAATCATTGATAGCATTTGGATGATCATCGATCGAAATCTGCAAGGGGTTGTTCCGCTAAATAACTTGTTACGTTTCGATCTGCAGAATAATCAGGGGAAGCTGACCGTTCATTTTAGTGAAAGTGGCGCGGCAACGGAGATGTCAGTTGATCTGCCATTCCCGTATGATCCCAGTTTTCCCGACACAGTCATGGCTTACGACGACGGCGAGAGTCAAACTATCTTGCTGCCTGAAGAAGGACACCAGAAGTAATTAAAAATCACCTGTATGCGGAAGAGGGTGAGCCATCTTACCCTCATAGAACTTGTGATTCATTAAATTCCGAATAATCGTAGGAAGATGCTAGGCCAAAATTTCCTTGCCGTGCCAAACTCCGCAATCTCCGGCCAGCTGGGGCTGGAACGCTGTGACGGCGCTTTGAGCCCAAAGACCGGTCTCGAAGTCGCCTAACAACATCAGCTCCAGAAACCGTCGCTGTGTTGTTTGCACGGCTGAGCCCCAACTGGCCTACGATTGCTCCGCCTTGGCACTACGGTCCTTAAAATCATAATAAATTATCTATGAGCAGGCAAAAGCGAACAAATTTCCAAATGGAAAATTGTTCGCTTTTGCTTTGTCGACTTAGAAGTATGTCTCAACCTTTACCTGTTCTAGATCCGATAACAGTCACCGAGGAGGAAAGAAAATGGGTGAAAACGAACAACTATCAGCTACCTTTGAGTTGCTGAATGCAGACGCAGCATCTCCTGTTGTGATTAGTTTGCCGCACAGTGGTACTTGGATCCCTGCTGACATGCGTAAGCATTTATTGCCAACGGCCGTGTTGGCCAATAGCGACTGGTTCTTGCCTGCGCTTTATGACTTCCTGCCGCAAACCGGCTTCACGACGCTGATCAATCGTGTTAATCGCTATGTCGCCGATCCCAATCGTGCTGTTACCTTAGATTCAGATCACGATTATCGCTATGCCACAATTTATCAGCGAAATACGTTCAATCATCCTCTATACCCGCAGCCGATACCGCCAGAAACATTGCAATCACGGTTGAGAACCTATTATTGGCCGTATCGTCACGCCTTAACAACGATTTTAAAGCAAAAACAGGCAAAATTTGGCCATGCTTACTTAATTGACTTGCATAGTTTTGCCCAATATCCTCATTACCCGGGAGTCAAGCCAAAAACAATCGTGTTAGGCAATGACCATGACCGAACAACTAGTAAAATTTTTCGACAAAAGCTATCCGCAGCGTTTGCCGCACATGATTTCACAGTTGAAAATAACTTTCCATTTCGTGGCGGTGACATTACGCGCTATTACGGTCATCAACCTAATATCACCGCCATTCAAATTGAGCTACGATACAATCAATACATTGATCAGCGCCCATTTGGAGAAGAAGTGTTGACTCAGTATCAGACTGATTTATTTCGCAAAGCGCAAGATAGATTGCGATTTTTGCGGGATTTTCTGAAACAGTTACGATAAAGATTGCTGGAACACTAAAATTAAGGATTGAAAAAGAGAGATAACGCTGTTACCCTATAATTAGTTAATGGGGTAACGGTGTTATCTCTTTTTTTGGGGGGTGAGTATTTGGTAGGAATCAGTCATGATACGGACCAACGTATTTTAGAACAAGCGATGAATATGATTCGTGAAAATGGTGAAGATCAGCTATCTTTACGAAAATTGGCACGGGCCATCGGATTGACAACTGGCGCTTTCTACAAGCATTTTGCAACCAAGGACGCTCTATTGCGCGCTGTTACCCAGCTTCTGTCACAGCGAGAGGAGGCAGAGATGGCGCAAGTGCTGGGGCAAATCACCGATCCAGAAGAAAAACTTTTGGTGATGGCTGCCGAAATTTTAGAGCGGTTTGAAGCAGATCCGCATTTGATGCACTTTTTGTTTTTCAATCCAGCAGCTCGCGATGTGTTGAAAGTCGAACCTGGGCAATTCGGATTTTACGATCAAGTGATCCAACTAATAAAAGACGTACTCCGCAAACGCGGGATCACTATTGACCCCCAGATTCTTTTTATCCAGTTGTGGTCATTTATTCAAGGATACGGTTTGTTAATTGATAGTGGCATTACGAATTATGATCCTAATCTGGTGCGTAAGACATTAAAGGATCTATTGAAGGGTTCAAATGACTAAAATTCTGATTGTTTATTGTCATCCATATGCAAAAAGCTTTAATCATGCAATTTTGGAAGCAGTCAAACATAATTTTGATCACCATCAAGTGTCCTATACGGTTATTGATCTTTATCAAGACCAATTTGTTCCTAGTTATGATGTGGCAGAACTTCGCTTGTTTCATGCTGGTAAAACCCATGATCCGCTCGTCCAGAAATATTTGCGACTCTTACAAAAGGCAGATGGTTTAGTCATCATTTCGCCAGTTTGGTGGAATGATGTTCCAGCAATTCTGACGGTTTGATTGATGTTGAATTATTGATCTAACGGTATTCTTGGTGGGATTAGAACTGTTGAAATCGGCTGAATTTGAATGAAGTGGTACTGAATTGGCATGCAAATATACTTGGTTGGTCGTCACTGGGTGACGGCTTTTTTAATTCAATCAGACAGATGAGGATCAAGCGATTTTTAGACCATAGTCCAGCAAAGTATGTCCAGATCATTTTTTCCAGCCGCTGCTCTCAATCAACTCATCGGCAATTACGTCCTCCACCAGATTACGAATAGCACGGAAATTTGAAAAATGCAAAACCATTCGATGAACGTGATCTTTAACTTTATCAATGTCTATAAGTTTGATGTATTGGGACTTTATTTTCCCGGATTTGACATAACTTTCAACTATTTTGTCGGCCACTTTTATTTTTTCCTCTGGAGTGAAATCAATAAATGGAATTACTGCATCGAAACGAGAAAATAGTGCAGGGCTTATCGCGGCTTTCATCTGATTTTTTGAGGTAAAATTTGATGTACAAATAATAATTGAGTTACGCATATCAACGGAAAAGTTTTGATCGACATACTTTCCCTCATCGAAAAGTTGAAAAAATGCAGTTTGTATATATGTCGGCGCCAGAGCGAACTCATCCAAGAGTAGAATGTTTGATTTTCGATTTAACAACTCCTTTGAAAAAGAATTTTCGCTGTGGGCGGTTGCCTTAAAATATTCGAGACTTGCGTTTCCAGCTGTCATTGACATCTGCTCGCGAATAACTTTGTTTGTTCCGAAGAGTGACTTTGCCATTACCTTAGCGACTTCTGTTTTTCCAATCCCAGGATTACCATAAAACATAAGAACCAGTGGTTTGTCTCCAGTTCGCACATGTTGAACAACCAACTTTCGATAAATAGCTGTTTTTGCCCTTGTTTGACCGATAATCTGTTTATCTAGTTTCTGCACTAAAGAATTGATTTTCTTAATACTAATTTTTTGAAATGGAAAATTAGTATGCTCAATCAGATTTGGATATTGTTCCAAATTAGACATCAATATTCGAGTTGGATTGCTAATTAGCACTTGTTGGACGCCAAGTTGCTTAAGAATTTCTAGGTGTGTATCGATTTTCTCGAACACAAATGATTTGTAGCCTACAAGGTCTGAAGGCCTAATCACACAGATGTGATTATTCTGGAATGTGGAAATATCATTCGAAAATGCTATTTTGACTTTAGTCTGGCCGAAATCGTCTTTATTTGTGGTGGTAGTAGCTTCATCCAAATACTGCAAAAACTTAGCAAAGCGAAACGTCCCGTCAAGACGAGCTACTCGTCGAGCGAAGACAGATTCAGGCTCAAAGAAGACTTCTATTTTCATGATTCAATACCAGCTAAAATCACGTCAATCATAGGATACATTTTTTTGCCCTTTTTGTTTTCATCCTCTGTATTCTTGAGGTCATCATAATCAACATCTTCATCATTCACTTCTGCAATGAGGTCATCAACCTGCTTGTCAAAAGCAAGGTTCATTGAGTCTCGATATCCAACCGTCAATCCGTAAACTTTCAACCGATCAATTTTTGCTAGGTCTAACAATGAGTAGTTATTTCGCAATCCATCGATATTGAAGCGGAAAATTGCGGGTCGCGCCTCAAATGTTCCTTCGAGTTCATAGTAGGCAGAGAAGGTATCAAGAGAGTCTCCTAGCTGGTCGAAGTTGAGTGCCGCTAACACACGTTGAGAGTCTTCATCGACATTTTCTAAAGCCGAAAAATCCTTAACCATATGCGTCATTGGCAACAAATTCCTGAAGTACGCGATTGACTCCTTCTGAATTCGTAAATTAGGATCGTCGACTGTTAAAAGCGAAATTTCATTTTCCGAAACCTTTTCTAGGAACTGACTGATTAGTGTGCTAGTCACTTGGCTTTGAATAATAGTGTTCTTTTCACGCCTAGCATTGCCTTTTAGCCCAAAACCAATTAGACCCAAAAAAGATTTTCCGACATTTCCATTTGCATCGAACGCATTTTCTTTTTCTAAGGTTTTGCTCAACGTCTCAAGTGCAGATCCCCCATCGATAACTTGAAGGGCATCTATTGCTGCTTGTTCATCGAAGTATGCAATTTTCACTAAATTGCTTTGGCTGTTTTTGGTCATTTACTCACTCCCTGTACAAATTGGTGTTTCGAAAGTTCAGCTTGTTTTGTTACTTAAGGGTGGTGCGATACAGTTCATCCAGCTTGTCTTTTCGGCGTTCTTTTGAGGGGCGGATAAACCATGGGGAAATCAACAAATTTATCATTTCTCACATGAACTATTCTTGAAATTGCTGGCATGATGACTGGATCATAAAGGGAAGCCAAACTTGTCTCACTTGAATTGTTCTCCTTGCGAGCAGACAGAATCAATTTGGCGTATCTGTCTAAATATCCCTGTTGAAGATTATCAAGAGGGGGTATCGGGAAAGTATTATAGACTAGAGTGTTTGAGTATTGGGAACCACTTTTTAATTTTCCACCGACCGTCCAGAGCCACGTTGTGTGCATCTTGGACTCCAGCAAGACAAATATCGTTAAACTAGCATTGGGTAATTGAAAAATCGCATTCGCCATTATGACATTGCCTGCAAAAAATACTCCATCGAAACATACTCTTTCTGAATCGAAGAAACACGGGAAATAGCCATCAGAGGCCCAAGTCAACGCTATCTTCGTCGAATTGCAGTGGGTATTCAGAAAGGGCACTGTGCTCTTTTTTGAACTTTTCTTTCTGAGCTCTCTAATTCATTCGAGTTTAGATTTAATCAGCAGAATTGAAAGTACCGACAGATGCGCATCTGTGAGGTACAGAATTCGACGCGGGGTATTGTGTAAGAACCCTTTTGCCCCAGAATAATCAAAAATATGGCGAGAAGTATCAACGCTCATTTTGCTAAGTTCTGTTCTTCTTCCTGCGTCAAAATAAAGTTCCCGTCTTCTGAGGGTGAGCTACCTTTCGTCATCTCTGGGAGACTGGATAGCTGAACTATACTAGCCTCAAGGATAACGGAGGGCGAAGATTGAGCAGATATTGATTGATATGTGACACTATTTTCTCAACAGAATCTGAATTGATATCCCCAGACGCCAACAGATTTGAGCCTTCCTCTGTTAGCTGCCTAAATCCAATAATGACAACGTATACGGCTGCAACACTATTATCCCATATGAAAGATTGCTCGGCAAAACTGATGTTAATTCTCTTGTACAAATAATGGTCTCCACAAGATTGATGGTTTGTTCACCTTGATGGATTGAATTTGTCTCAACTAATGTCGCGTGAATATTTGGCTTTGTTTGCGGTGTTGATGCAGACTTAATAAGCCATCCACTGGCAAAATCAATTTTTTATATTCCTTAATGGATTTCGTCAATGGATTTCATCGCAAATTCACGTGATGCTTTCTGCGATAGTGACTCAAGGATATATCCCAGAAACGGAGGATTACCGAAAATAAAAATTAATTCATTGGGGCACAGCGGCTTCATATGCTGCTCATTATCTTTTTCGAGAAGGGTTCAAACCAATCTGTTGTTAACGAATCAGCCTGAATGATGTTTGCGCCAGCATGGAGTGGTAAACAGCCGACAAGTTCTTCAAAAAGTTCACTAGCTTCTACATTTATGAGATGATCACTGGCCACAATACTCGTACGATGGAAATGGTGTATGCTTGAATTCAACACCATAGAAATGGCTTATTTCAGTTTTAATGGATAGCGTTCTGAACTGGCTTAAACAGTAAGTTAAGTTGATCATGAGAACAGTTCAACAGTCGATTAGTTCAATGGTATCGACATGATTGCTGACACGATCAATGATGCCGAATCATCACCACAACAAAGACCTTACTCAAGGAGAGGCGCGAACAGGCTTCAATATGAAGACGAAAAAAGTCAACGAATGAGCGCGATTGCACGGAACCGATACTTTGCACAAGACAAGCTAGGTACGTCATGCTCAAAGCCCAAAGCAGACGTGCCTTCAATTTTGCATTGGCAAGGAGTAATAGCGACATAATTTCAGAAAAAAAGAGCCGTCTTTCACTATGCCGTTTTCCAGCAAAGCATCAGACGGCTCTTATTGAAATAATAAGGAGAGTACAGGATTTGAACCTGCGCGCCGGTATTAGCCGGTTCGACGGATTTCGAGTCCGTTGCATTACCACTCTGCCAACTCTCCAAAACACAAGAACTAGTATAACAAAACAGACCACCTTTGGGAAGCTATTGTCTTAAAATGTGTGATAATTACGGTTGAATCAGACGGTTAATCGTTGTTCAGTTGCCAGTTAAGCTGTGAGCTATGAATAAGCCGTGGTGATTTTATCAATTAGGGAGAGATCTCTATGAATGAATCCTTTAGTTTTGCTACCGTCACCCAAGCGGATTTACCGCTTATTCGGCAGATGTATCAGGCCGCTTTCAAACCCATCTCTCTGAAGTACCAGGATGACCAAACTGACCCTTTTTTGAATCATTAGTTTTCCTAGAAGAAAAGTGGTCTCGTCCTACCAATCACTTTTATTTTTTAGCCACGGAAGTGCTCGTGTGGGTATGCTTCGAATCATTGTCAGTCAGAACAGGCAGATCGCACGTTTATCTCCTTTGTTAATTTTACTGCAATTTCAGGGTCGAGGATACGCGCAGCAAATGCTACGTGACATTGAAATCTTTTATCCGAGTGTCACGACATGGCATCTGGATACAATTGCCGAAGAGAAAAAGCTGGTTCATCTATACAAAAAAATGGGTTATATTCAGGACATCACCAAGATAACGGCCATAAAACCCGGGATGACCATCATTTATTTCTCTAAAATCATTAGTAAGTGAATATTTTTCTGGATTTGAAGTGTTTGGAAAAAAATTTCAACCCCCGCTAAAAGAAATATTTTTAATAGCCAACCGTTCGCGAAACACTATTATTTTAATTAAGTCGTTTTCATCTTCCGTGCATTGCCACGTTTAACCTTGTATAATACGATTATCGCTAAACAAGGGAAGGTCGACACTTGAAAATTTCCATTAAGAAAGTACCGGCACTGTATGACCTCTTATATGGTGCCTTTGCCTTGGTAATGCTAGTTGCTGCCATCATGGCGACATTGCCAAACGGCTTCTCATTGACGGGTGTTGGATCAACACTGATGCAGTGGGCCAATCATTTGTGGTGGCTGACGTTGCCTGGGATCGTCTTACATTTGCTGTCGTATTTTGCGAGTCAGAATCAACGGCTGCTTTTAATAGGCAATCTGATAGGCTTGTGTGCCTTTATTGCCTTCATTCTGATTCCGAACTACAGTGTCTTTGCAGTCATTGGTTTGGCTGTTGCCATGTTCTTAATTTTGTCAGGCGCCAAACGATCTCGTCGTGTCCATAATAATTCGGAGGTGTCGTGATGGCCTGGTTAAAGCATAAAAAAGAAGAACCGCCTGAGATTGGCATCGGCGATCATGATTTTAGTCAATTCGTGCAGGATGCTCGCCGTGATCCGCAACGGTTTAAGGCCGTACAGTCAGTTTTCAGCCGCCTGAAGCGCAAGCCGCGAAAAGATGATTCGCGGCGACCTAAGCGACATTAAATCTGGTTTGGGGTGGTAATACCTATTACAAAAGTGTTGGTTCAGCCTTGATTTGTTAAAGACTGCCAACACTTTTTTGGTCAATAAGCCGTCAAGGGATTCGATGAGATGATATAGAAATTGTATTTAAGCAACCATCACATTTTCGCAAGGTATCAATAAGAGAAGTGAACGATGTCCCTCGTGGATAAGTTGTCTTCTTACATACCAGTGACATACGCATTAAATAATATTAGTAATAAAATTAATTATTCAGTTAGTTCCATTTTGTTTTTAAAAATCTCATGATATGCAATGCTGATGGATAAAGTATTAGCATTACAGAATGGCTTTAACCCGCATCAAGCTTACATTTCTTACACTTTTGTCACGCTTTAAGAAAGCCGTAAAAGCCGTTGAAAGTGTTGAATCCAGGTCACGATTTTGGCATACTATTTTTATCGAGAAGGAGTGAAACAAATATGAAAAAAGCATTCGGCGTTGTGTTCTTATTGGTCGTCATTGTCTTGGGATTTTTCGGCTATCAGTATTGGAACAGCACCTATAATGGCGTTGAATCCTATGCAAAGGTGACACAAGGAACCAAGCATGCGTCCAAAAATAATGATGGCTCCCCTTATAAAGTTAATGGTAAACAGTATTACTATTATGATTATGAGTTCACTTGGGTGACAAAGGATGGTCAAAAACGCGAAGTTGGATATGAGTCTGGCGAATCTGCAAATCCAACTGAACTACAGCCTGGCTCTTATGTGAAAGCAACTGTTTCCGAGAAACGGGTTATCAAAGGCCCAGAAGTCGTGAATAAAAATGCGATCCCTGCCTCAGTGCTTTCTAAGCTTGAGTAAACAGGAACTGGCAAAAAAGAACGAAGCAGGCTCATTATGAGCTGACTGCTTCGTTCTTTTTATTTTTTACTAAGCTTGCTCCTTGAGTTTGAGCGAACCATCCTCGACAAGCTTTGTCAGAATGCGATAGAGAAGTTCCTCAGAGAAATCGCGAGATTCCGACAGTAGGTAACTGTAGGTATCGGCTACACCAGGATCAGGTACTTTTGCTAACCACGTCTGCAGTCGTGCATTGACCTTGTCGTCGGTATAGAGTTCAGAGACGAGTGCATCTGTCTGTTGGCTGATTAATGCGCGCAATGCCAAGTTTTCTGCCATGTTCAGCTTCCTTTCTAACTTGATACCATTATACCCGGCAAAGATTTTTAGGCAAAGCTGTGCTGCCTCTTTGATTTCGCGCGCAGCTAGGCTAAGATGTTAAGCATGATGATACCATGGTTAGTAACCCAGCCAACAATTCAATCTGCGCAGCAATTGCTAGGGATGCAACTGAGTCTGGCTGGCTGCAGTGGTTTGATTGTTGAGACTGAGGCGTATTTAGGTGTAGAGGATAAAGCCGCGCATGCGTTTGGCGGTCGAAAAACACCGCGTAATCACAGTCTGTATTTACCGGCGGGCAACGTTTATGTTTATCAAATGCGCCAGTACTGCTTATTGAATATTGTGACGCGAACTGCGGAGGTGCCAGAGTGTATCTTGATTCGCGCGCTGGAGCCGCAAGCTGGTATGGCGAAAATGCAGCAACGTCGGCACCAAGAAGGCGTTGGGTTGACCAATGGCCCGGGCAAGCTTTGTCAGGCATTGGCAATTGACCGTGCGCTTGACGGCAGCCGATTAAACGCTGGCGGCTTGCAGCTGACGGCGACATTATTTCAGCCGCGTCACATCACGATAGGACCGCGCATTGGCATTCCAAACAAAGAACCTTGGACAAGCGCGCCCTTGCGTTTTTCCGTGCAGGGGAATCCGTTTGTATCAGGTACAGCTCGACGAGATCAGGATTTAAAAACGAGAGGATGGCAATCATGAGCCAAATCAATATGTTAGATGCAATTGGTGACAAAATGGATGCGCTGGATTTCGATGGTGATTTAAGTCTAAACTGGGATAAAGATGCCCATGTGATTGAACTTGAAATCACGATGACAGTACAAAGCGAGTCTGGTATCGAGGTTGAAGATCAATCTGGTGAGACCGTTGACAATGGGCCAGTTGAATATCAAGATGCCATTTTGTTTTATGATGAAACTCGGCTGCACGGTGAAGACTATGCAGATGATTATTTAGCTGTTTTCGGGTTTAATGGTAAGAAGGGCATTGATAAAGCCACAGTGGATGCCTTGTTTATCTATTTGCAGGATTTCTTAGACGATAGCGAAAGTGACCTCATGGATTTTGTCGATGGCACGTCTGACGATGATACTTTCGTCTTGAATTTTGACGATGCGGCATTTGAACGGATTCTGACGGAACAGCCGGAGGAGGATAACCGCATCTTTTTACCCTATCCCAAGTACTAGTCAGCCTGCCAAAGAAGAAAGAATATTGGCCGCAAAGACCGGTCGGCTGACTTTTCAAGCCGGTATCTGGACAGTAGCAGTTTTTGCATCAAAGAACACGTTTAAAGGAGGCAACCATGAATGATTGGACAGCGTTAACGGTCACAACCACCACTGAAGCCATTGAGGCGGTCAGCAATATTTTAATGGAGGCAGGGGCGGTTGGGATTCAAATCAAAGACGCCGCTGATTTCAAAAAAGAAACCGTGGATGCTCACGGTACCTGGTTTGACCCGAAAACGGTGCCGCATTTGGCCTCCGGAGCACAAGTGATTGGGTATTTTGATCCAGCAACATCACTTGTTGAACAACGCGATCATATTGCAACGCGGGTCCGCGGGCTTGCTCAATTCGGCCTGGATCCCGGTGCTGCAACCGTCACCTTGGCAGATGTCAGGCAGGCGGATTGGGCAAATGTCTGGAAACAGTATTACCATCCCTTACGCGTTTCGCGATTTTTGACCATCGTACCCAAGTGGGAGCATTATACGCCGCAACAAGCAGGCGAATTGCAGTTGACACTTGATCCCGGTATGGCCTTTGGCACCGGCACACACCCGACGACCCAGCTGATGCTTTCGTTATTGGAGTCTGTGATCCGCGGTGGTGAAACCATGATTGATGTCGGCACTGGCTCAGGTATTTTAGCGATTGCGGCTGAACGGCTTGGTGTCGGTGACATTTTGGCGACCGATGTGGACGAAATTGCCGTTAGAAATGCTGAGGCTAATATCAAGCTAAATCCGGTTAGCCACATTACTGTCACCGCGAATGACTTGTTGAAGGGCATTACCTTGTCAGCCGATTTGATTGTTGCCAACATTTTGGCCGAAGTGCTGGTGCCGCTGATTCCGCAAGTGCGACCACGATTAGAAGCTCATGGGCACTTCTTGCTTGCTGGCATTATTGCCGACAAGGCGACGTTAATTATTCGGACTTTAGAAGATAATGGCTTTTCAATTGCTCAGCGGCGCGAAGCCGGCGGTTGGGTCGCATTAGACGCAGTGATTAAAGAAACAGCGTGAGGTGGCACGGTTAGCAATCAAAGCAATGAGCGTTCTTGGCCGGAATGGCCGTGCTTTGACGATTCTGACCAAGGTTCTAATGTGCAGCTTTTTGCGCTAGTGCTTGCGATTCGTTTATGAGGAGGACATCAGATGCAGCGGTATTTTACCGATCAAAAACTTAAAACCGGTGACGTTGTTCAGTTAGATGCGACCATTGCCAAACATGCGATCAAAGTGCTGCGTCAGGATATTGGTGATCGGTTCGAACTCGTTGACCCCATGCACCACGCATATTTGGCAATCATTCAGCAGTCGTCGCCGCTACAGGTCGCGATTGATGAAGACATAACTAAAAAAGTTGAACTGCCACTGGCTGTGGAAGTTGTCTGTGGTGTCAGCAAAGGGGACAAATCAGAATGGATCGTTCAAAAAGCTACTGAGTTGGGTGCCGACAAAATCGGTTTTTTCAATGCCCAGTGGGGAACGGCACGGTGGCCGGCGGAACGGGTGGTTAAAAAAATCGCCCGTTTACAGGAAATTGCTAAAAATGCTGCCGAACAAAGTCATCGAAACCAGGTTCCAGATGTGACGATGTATGCTAAGCTAAATCAGGTAGGGCAGACTGCCGAGGCGAAATTGGTCGCTTATGAGGAAAGTGCCAAACAAGGTGAGCATGGTGCCTTAATCTCGGCGCTATCGCCTCGTCCTGCTTCGTTGTGTGTAGTCTTTGGTCCAGAAGGCGGCCTTGCACCAGAGGAGTTATCAGTTTTAACGGGGCAGGGGTTTATTGCTGCAGGATTAGGGCCACGCATTTTACGTGCAGAAACTGCACCGCTTTACTTGCTTAGTGCCGTGTCGGTTTTAACAGAATTACAAGCAACATCTATATAAGCGTCATCAAAGGAGAACATTTTCATATGAGTCGTATTCTCAATTGGGTCAAAGTGCCCCGCAACAGTGTTATTAGTTGGAGCATTCTGATCACCTTGATTTTACCGTGGCTATTTCCGTTATTTCATATCAGCACAGCGATTCGTGTCGGTGTTTTGTTTATTCTCATCGATATGTTCAGTGCTTGGTGGATTGGTAAGATGATTCATCGGCATCATTTGGCTTGGTGGTGGTTATTCGTTTTGCCAGTTTTATTTGCCGCCATGGTTTTTTTGCGTTATCAATGGTATGGCTATTTCTTTGTGCCGGTCTATATTTTGCTCAGTCTGCTCGCAATGGCAAAGGACTAGCATTTTTACATAGAATCGTTATAATTTAAGGGTAATCTAAGAAAAGTGAACCGTCACGCACACTGCTTTTTGAAAACGGTGTGTTGAGATAAAAGCGCGCACTGACGCGAAACAGCAAGCGTAGCGAAGCGGCGATAAGCGTGTTGCCTAAGATTCTTTTGGCAGGTGCTTATCGCCCTTCTCATAATATCAGCGTGCGCGTGCCTGTGAAGGCGTGGAATTCAGGAGGGAATAGAATGGCCGAAGAAGTTGAACTCACCCAACCGGATGTCATGAAGTTGTGTAAAGCTTACATGAACCCTGAACACTTGGCATTCGTCGAAAAGGCCTACAAGTTTGCCGCATATGTTCATAAGGATCAGGTTCGCAAATCTGGCGAGCCGTACATTATCCATCCCATTCAGGTGGCAGGGATTCTCGCTGAATTAAAAATGGATCCAGCAACAGTCGCATCTGGCTATTTGCATGATGTCGTCGAAGATACCAATATTACTTTGGGCGATATTGAAGAAGTGTTTGGTCATGATGTTGCCGTCATTGTGGATGGCGTCACCAAGTTAAGCAAAGTGACCTATGTTGCCCATAAAGATGAGCTGGCAGAAAACCATCGAAAAATGTTGCTGGCAATGGCCAAGGATCTACGGGTCATTATGGTGAAGCTTGCTGATCGGCTGCACAATATGCGGACGCTGCAACATTTGCGGCCTGATAAGCAACGACGAATTGCCAACGAAACATTGGAGATTTACGCACCCTTGGCTGATCGTTTAGGGATCAGTACCATCAAATGGGAACTCGAAGATCTATCGTTGCGATATCTCAATCCGCAACAGTACTATCGCATTGCCCACTTGATGAATAGTAAGCGGACTGAACGTGAAGCTTATATTCAGGAAGCCATCGACGAAATCGAAAAGGCCTTGGCTGATTTACACATCAAATATGAGATTTACGGTCGGCCAAAGCACATCTATTCAATTTACAAAAAAATGCGCGACAAGCATAAGCAGTTCGATGAACTCTATGACTTGTTGGCCATTCGGGTAATTACCGAGACGATCAAAGACTGTTATGCGGTTCTTGGCGCCATTCATACTAAGTGGAAGCCGATGCCTGGGCGATTCAAGGATTATATTGCAATGCCCAAGGCAAACTTGTATCAAAGTATTCATACCACGGTGATTGGACCGATGGGTAAGCCGCTTGAAGTTCAGATTCGCACCGAAGAAATGCACCATGTGGCTGAATATGGTGTTGCGGCACATTGGGCTTATAAAGAAGGCCAGACCAGCAAGGTTGAGTACGATAAGACCGGTAAGAAACTCGACATTTTCCGTGAAATTCTGGAGCTTCAAGATGAAACCAGCGATGCTGCCGATTTTATGGAAAGTGTCAAAGGCGATATCTTCACGGATCGGGTTTACGTTTTCACGCCTAAAGGTGACGTCTATGAGCTGCCTAAGGGGAGTAATCCGTTAGATTTTGGCTACCTTGTGCACACCGAGGTTGGTAATCACACGGTCGGTGCTAAGGTCAATGGCAAAATCGTACCGCTGAATTATGTTTTGAAAAACGGTGATATTGTCGAGATGTTAACGGCTAGCGGCAGTGCGCCAAGCCGCGACTGGATCAAGCTGGTCTTCACTTCACGGGCTCGCAATAAAATCAAGCGCTATTTTAAACAGGCTGATAAAAGCGAGAATGCTGAAAAAGGCCGTGATATGCTGGAACGTGAACTTTTGGACGAAGGTTACGTGCCAAAAGATTTCTTGACCAAGGAAAATATGACAGGCTTGATGCAGCGCCTCAATTTTCAAACGGTTGATGAATTGATGAGTTCGATTGGTTACGGCGAATATACCCCGAAAGTCATTGCCAATCGTTTGACGGAGAAATTCCGGCATGACAAGGCTGAAAAAGACCGGAAGGCTAAAGAAGCCGAAATTCTGTCCAAAAATCAAAAGGTTACGACGGTTTCAAGCGACAAACATCAGCAGCCACAAACCCATTCTGAAGATGGCGTTGTCATCGAAGGCGTGGATAACCTGCTGGTGCATCTTGCGAAGTGTTGCATGCCTGTCCCTGGTGACGCGATCGTTGGCTATGTCACAAAGGGTCGCGGGGTCACCGTGCATCGCGCCGATTGCCCGAGTGTGCAAAGTTCCGGTGAAATGGCCGGCCGGTTGATTGATGTCCGCTGGGAGAATGAAGAAGCCCAAAAGCAGCTTTTTGATACTGACTTGGAAATCTACGGTTATAATCGCAGCGGTTTACTGAGTGATGTGTTGCAGGTTCTAAATGCCCAGACCAAGGCGTTAAACAACATTAACGGCCGGGTTGACCATGACAAAATGGCTGACATTCACGTGACAGTGGGGGTACGCAATCTTGCTCATTTGGATAAATTGATGGATGCAGTCAAAAATGTGCCGGATATTTATGAAGTAAAGCGCGCCAATGGCTGATTTTAGGGCTGGTTGACGATAAAAATGCTGTTTGCTCAAGACAGGTGGTCAGAAATCTGCTACCGTATTGAGTAAGCAGCTTTTTTTGATCATGTTAAGCAAATAAAGGGGATTGAATTCATGCGCGCAGTGGTACAACGAAGTCTTGAAGCAAAAGTGACAATTGAAGGCAATACAGTCGGTACAATTGACCACGGGTTTGTGGTTTTACTCGGTGTCGGACCAACTGATACGGAAGCCGACAGTGATTATTTGGCGGAAAAAATTAGCAAGCTACGGGTGTTCAGTGATCCAGTCGGCAAAATGAACTTGGCTTTAGCTGATGTAGGTGGCCAAGTGCTATCGATTTCGCAGTTCACGTTGTATGCTGACACTCACCGCGGCAATCGGCCGAGTTTTACTGGAGCTGCTGATCCGGCATTAGGTGATCGTTTGTATCAAGCCTTCAATGCCAAACTCAAAGCTTTAGGTGTGCCTGTTGCAACTGGTGAGTTCGGTGGCGATATGCAGGTGAGCCTGACAAATGACGGGCCGGTTACGATTTTATTTGATACGGAGGCGAAATAATGCTAGTCAATGCCATCTGGGATTTTGACGGGACCTTGTATGATTCCTACCCGGGGATGATGAAAGCGTTAGGTGCTTTGGTGACAGACAACGGTGGTCACTTTGATTTGGCCGCTTTGTATCGAACAACCAAAGAGACTTCAATCAAACAATTTTTGACGACATTTGGGGCACAGATCGGCCGCAGTGTGACCGATTTGGAGGCTGATTACCACCATCGGGCTGCGGCTTATTTGCAGGATATCAAACCTTACCCGACTGCCTTAGCTGTTTTGCGAGCGATCAAGTCGCAAGGCGGGAATAATCTATTGCTGACGCACCGCGATCACAGTGCTTGGAAAATATTGGCCAAGGATCATGCTGCTGATTTGTTTTTGGGTGGGGTGGATGCCGATTTAGATTTGCCACGCAAGCCGGCACCAGATTCAATTCAGTATCTGCTCAAACGATTTCAGCTAAATCCGGCTGTCACAGCGATGATTGGTGATCGCTCATTGGATGTTGACGCTGGTATTAACGCTGGCGTCAAAACGATCTACTTTAACGTTGACGGCTTGAACGCCGCACCGCAAGCTGATTTTCAGGTGGATCATCTGGAAGAGATCCCGCCATTATTCCGCGTTTAAAAGTTATTATCGACTCTAAAAAAGGTCCTGCATTGAAGTTGTAAACTCAATGTCAGGACCTTTTTTAGTTCATCACTGATGATTGCCTGCCTTAAAGTAGGCGTTTAGGCCATTTACAATATCGGTAGCAATCTTGGACTGATAGCTCGGATCTTTGATTTGACGGAAATCTTTATCGTTGTTGATGTAACCCATCTCGTTCAGAATAGCAGGTTGTTTATTATCACGCAGGACTTCGAAATTGCCAAAGGCGACACCGCGGTTTTCCAGCGGAAGGCCGCTGAAAGCACTGTTGACGGACTTGGCCAAGGCAAGGTCTTTTTTGCTGTCGTAGTAATAGGTGGTGATCCCAGATGCTGAATTCTTGGATGGACTGGAGTCAAAATGGAAAGAGATGAAAGCATCCGCGTGAGCATTGTTGGCAGTATTTGGTCGAGGTGCTAAATCAACGAAAGTATCCGTTGTACGGGTCATAATGACATTGGCACCAGCCGCGCGTAAAGCGTTAGCAACTAAATTGGCCGTCTTAAGCGTGTATGTTTTTTCATAGTCGGTGCCATCATTGGCAATCGCACCAGTGTCGGAGCCGCCGTGACCTGGATCAAGGACAATCGTAGCCTCTGACAGTTTTGTAGCGGCTTTTTGCGTTTGCCCGTCATTTGGTGCGCTGACGGTCCAGCTCGCAACGTAGCCAGTTTTGCCATCTGGTGCCGTGACCGCATACCAATCATCTTGCTGCTTAGAGACCGTCAGTTCGGTGCCTTTGTCTAGCTTTTCAACCGAAGGCGCATTGATACCGGCGGCATTGCGAAGGTTGGTCATCGTATTGGTTGTTACCTTCAGCGCCGGCGCACTTTTCTCGGTTGCCAACGCCGTTTGCGCAGGCTGGGCTAAATTGGTGGTTTGGCCGGTTAACTGAACGCTGCTGCTGGTGATCCATGCAGCCGTGGTGTTGTACGCAATCTGAGTCCAAGCGCCTTCTTGATAGACGACCTTGACGCTGTCGCCGGCATTTAGCGAACCTAGTTGTTTTGCATTTTGACTGGCATATTCACGGACGTTAACCGGTTGATTAACCGTTGCCACTTTGGCCTGTGAAGTTGCTGCTTCACTTTGATCCACCAACCAAGAGGCAACCCAGCCGATTTTATTACCAGCTAGTCGGACTTGATACCAGGAGTTTTTCGCACCAATAATCGACAGTTCATTACCGGATTTCACTTGTCCCATAATTGAATATGCCAAACCAGGACCTAACCGCACGTTGACGGTATCTGCCTTGACAGTCATGTATTGTGTGTTGGCCATTACACTGGTTGTGGCAACACCAACGCCGAAAAGTAGCGCCACCAGAACGACCAGCGGCCATTTTTTTAATTGTCCAATTTTCTTCATGAGCCCACCATTTTCTGAAGATAGTTAATCCTATTATAGCAAATCGCATTAGAAAAAGTGGCGTAATCACGTTTAAGTTGCGTTAAGGACTAGACAACAAGACAATTCGGAATAACCCTTACCAGTCGGACCGAGCGCTTATGCCAAAAGAAACTGAGTGATTTTTTGCCGAATCGCATCATGCTTGGCCGGGTTGTATTGATATTGTGGATCGTACCAATGATCCGGGGTGTATAACCAAACGGGTTTAGCAAGTCGTTCCGCGGATTCCGTTTTGTATCGTGGAAACACATGGGCATGTAAAAAATTATCTGTATTACCTAAAATATCATAGTTCACTCGGACCGGGTGACAAGCGGCCAAAACCGCATCGCCTAACTGAGCCATGCTTTGTAAGAATAAAGTTCTTGCTGGCTCTTCGAGATGATTGAGATCGGTAATATTCTGTTTTGGAAGGAGCACACAGTAACCGGGTAAAAATTGAACATCACCAAATACCGCAAATCCGCCGGGTAGCTCAGCCATGACCATTGGATTGGTACCATCAATGGCTGCTTGGATACGATTATCTTGCCACATAAAGACACTTCCTTGTTTTAGTAGAGTGGGCGCGAAATTAGTGATAGCGTACCGCTGCGGAGCCGAACTGGCAAAGAATTCTAATCTATACGTTTCCCAGATTATTCAGAATCTAATGAATCACAAGTCCAATAAGGAATTATGTCTTATTCTTTTTCGGTCTAAAGACTGACGCCAAGTGCAACTTATGATTGATGTTGCCATAAGTTATTAATTTTTAACTAGTTTCAGGAGGTGCATGTCTCATGTCATTATTTTTGAAAAACGTTGGTCAACGCTTTGGGGATAAACAAGCGTTGACTGGGATAACCGCGACACTTGAAGCCAATGGGGTCATTGGTTTGATTGGATCAAATGGTGCTGGCAAGTCGACTTTACTGAAACTCTTAGCAACCTTGGCAAAACCATCCAGTGGCACGATTTTATTGGATGATGTTGACATTGTCAGGCAACCGCAAAAAATGCGTCAAGTTTTAGGCTATCTGCCACAGCAGGTGCCTTATGATGCACATGTGACCGCATTGGCCTATTTACGCTATATTGCGGCGCTTAAGGGCATTGCTCCGCGCGAGGCGGACCGGCAAATTGTCCAAACGTTAGGACTGCTGCATTTGAATCCCAGCAATTCAACCTTGCTCGGCGATTACTCAGGTGGGATGCGCCAGCGTGTTGGGCTGACTGCTAGTCTTTTAGGTGATCCGCAAGTGGTGATTGTTGATGAACCTACTGTTGGCCTAGACCCAGTTGAACGAATTGCTGTCCGCAATTTATTGAGCAGTCTCGCGCAAACCCGAATTGTCATCATTTCGACCCATATTATTGAAGATGTTGAGGCCATTGCCAGTCAGTTATTATTGCTTACCGATGGTCAATTGCATTTTCAAGGCACACCAGCACAATTTCTCGACAAAGCTTCGGGGCACGTTTGGGAATACACACTGCCGCGCAATGCGTCTTTGCCGACAAGTGAGCGAATTAGTGGCATGCAAGAAAGAAGCGATGGTATTCATATTCGCATGATTGCAGACGAGGCGCCAGTGGCAAATGCGGTCATGGTAGCGCCTAACTTAGAAGATGCGACTCTCGATTTCTTTAAAAGTCAGGCGGTGAGGAAAGGATGATGCGACTCATTGCGGTTGATTATCGGGAACGCACCCAACAATTCTCATTTCGCATTTTGGCGGTGATAGCACTTTTGGCTGCTGTCATTCTTGCACCGCGGCCAAAGGGCAATTTTCGGGTATTAGTATTGGATCCACAGTATTTTGCGCAAGCCAATAATCCCACTTGGTTACCAATCGGTGTTGCTTGCGTGTTGTCATTGTTCTTTCCACTTGTGAGCCTTGTGATCGCGCGCCAAGGTATTCATGCTGATCGGGAAAATGGTGTCCTTACATATTTGTTGACGACAAAATTACGACGTTTCCGTTATTTGGCGAGTCAATTTCTGGTTAGCTGCTGCCTATTGTTCACCATTTTAGTCTTGGTGATGCTTGGCAGCGGGCTAATGCTTTTGATCCAATATCCTGGTCAGGGGTTGAGCTTGAGTCAATTTTTGTCACCTTTTTTCAGTCTGGTGCCTGGGATTTTCTTGATTAGCGGCTTAGGGGTTTTGAGTGAGACATTGCCGGGACTGCGAGGACAACTCGGCACCACCGTGTTAGTGATAGCACTTCTGACGTTATATGCCATGATGACTACCATGACTTGGTACAGCCAACTTTTTAACTTTTCGGGTATTGCGTTCTTGATGGCCATGATCCGCCAGTCCGCCATTTCTGCCGGACATCCGCTTAACACGGTGCTGATGCTGGGCGGCAATGATCATTTGAGTCGGATGGGCACACATCAGCTAATTTTTCAGCCGCTGGCGTTAACACAAACAGAATGGTTGGCAATCGGCGGGACGGTGTTGATGAGCATCGTGTTGGTGTTACTGGCTGCCTTTTGTCTGGAGCACCGGCCACTACACCAAAAAACGAACTCAGGCAAATCAAAATTAACGGTTGATTTGCCAAGGCCAAAAGATGATCGGTTTCATTCGGCAAGGACGAACAACTTTCGCTGGCAACAATTGCTTGGCCAACAGGCACATCGACTTTTCCATTCTCAGAACAAGTGGTGGTGGCTAGTGGCGATCGGTTTATGGCTTCTTGCTTGGGTTGTGCCAGTTGGCAGCTTGCGCGGGATGATTTTGCCGATTCAGTATTTGTGGGCCATGAGTTTCTTCAGTCAAATTGGTTGGCCTGATGATTTGAATGGTTTATCGGCATGGGAAGGTACCGTGAACCATGCGACTCGCCGCGCCATCAACAGCACTTTATGGTTAAGTGTTACCTTTTCGTTACTACTTTTGCTGCCAACCTTGCTGCGGCAGGGAATCGTTGCGTGGCCGTTACTTGGCTGGGCCATCATGTTACCGGTGGGGAGTCTCATGTTGGGTCAGTTGACCAAATCCGGCCAGTGGAGCCAACTGCTGGGGACTGTCATTTTGTTCCTAGTCGTTTGCGGCCTGACTGGACCACTACCGCTGGCGACAAGCATTGTTGGTATGGTGACAGGTGCCGTTTATAGTTTGATTGCTGTGGGCTGTTGGATTGTGATAGAAGTACGCGCAAGGTAACGGCATCAACATTGCAGAAAGGCTTTAGAGAAAATTTGATCCTTAATTCGTATATTGAACAATGAAACGGAGGGGTTTCTCACACGAACAGCGTTTACTTTATTGAAAATTCAAAAAATATTGTCAAGTTAAACTAACGCCACCGTCGAGTCAAAATATTGCTCCATAAAATGAATGCGCGCGGCAATTTCAGCTGCCGAGAAAGTTTCGTTTTCAGTGGTGGCGACCCACTTTTCTTCGTTATCATCCGCTCGGTGAACAACAGCAATCAACTTGCCTTCAAATGATTGCAAGGGTTCATTAATCAGATCGGAGACAATGTAGACATCTTGCTTTTCGCCGTCGCCACCGGTAACCGTGGGCACATAGCCGTAATTAATCGGATAAGGCGCATGCGACTTGTCTGAAAAACCGATCGGGCGATCAACTTTAACAAAAACTGATTTACTTGCCATTGCTATAACGCTCCTTGCCTATGCTTGAACATGACTAACATCTTTTTTACTCAGTATTATACAATATCCACAAGCAACAGATTTGTTGAAAATGAACCGTGAAAATCTTGCCAAACGCGTTGACAAAACTTTCAACAAACCGTATGCTTTAAGCAATAACTAAGACCTGTGAAGAAGTAGGATAGATCACTTTAAGCGACCCGGAGATGGTGGAAGCCGGGAACGATCGAAAAGACACTTCTGAGGTGAACAAGTTCCGGAACGCCACCGTTATGGCAAAGAAAAAAACAAGGTGGTACCGTGTCCGCACCCTTCGAGCAATCGAGGGGTGTATTTTTTTAGAGCGCAAAAGGACGCGCTTAGAAACCGGAGTGTAAGTGGCCTTGAGTAGTAGTGACCTGCACTTTGGTCACTACTGCTCAAGGTCCTTACACGCAGGTTTCTGCGTCCTTTTGCGCGTTTCGGAACCAGCACACTTCACCAACTAAATCACAGTGCTTAAACCACAGGAGGCAATCCATGAATTATCAACGCCCAAAAGGCACAGCCGACATATTACCAGGCCAAAGCGAACGCTGGCAGCAAGTTGAAGCCGTAGCTCGCAAAATTTTTGCCCAATACCAGTATCATGAAATCCGCACACCCATTTTTGAAAATGTGGATGTATTCTCGCGTAGCGCGGGGGACACTAGTGATATTGTTACTAAGGAAATGTATACCTTTAAAGACAAAGGTGACCGGATGATGGCTTTACGCCCTGAAGGGACTGCTGGCGTCGTTCGTGCCTATGTAGAAAATAAACTGTATGGTCCTGAACATGCTAAGCCTTATAAGGTTTACTATTTGGGTCCGATGTTTCGATATGAACGGCCTCAGAGTGGTCGGCAACGCCAATTTCATCAAATCGGGGTTGAGGCATTTGGCAGTGATTCACCGGTGTTGGATGCCGAGACGTTGGCTTTGGCAAAACAGTTGCTGGAGGCCCTAGGCGCCAAGCATCTTAAATTTGTGATCAACTCGTTGGGAGATCCAGCAACCCGCCAAGCCTTCCACGCAGCGCTGGTTGACTATTTAACGCCTTTCAAAGATCAGCTTTCTGAAGACTCCAAGGTTCGTTTGGTTAAAAACCCGTTGCGGATCCTTGATAGCAAAGACAAGCATGATCAGGAAATTGTGGCCAATGCCCCATCTATTTTGGATTATTTGACACCGGAGGCACAGCAACATTTTGATCGGGTGAAAACCTTATTGCAGGGATTGGGGATTCCGTTTGAAGTGGATGCCACGATGGTGCGCGGCTTGGACTATTATAATCACACCATTTTTGAAGTCATGTCCGATGATAAGGTGTTTGGCGGCGGCTATACAACGATTTTAGCTGGTGGTCGATACAATGGCTTAGTCGAAGAACTGGGCGGTCCGGAGACACCTGGGATCGGATTTGCCATGGGTGTTGAGCGCCTGATGTTGCTAATGCAAGGCGAATTGCCAACGGCGCAGCCAGATGCGTACATTGTGACCATTGACCAAGGTGCCGATCAAGAGGCCCTGCAAATGCTGACCGCCATTCGTCAACAAGGCTTCACCGGCGAGATGGATTATATGGGACGCAAACCTAAAGGACAATTTAAGGCTGCCAACAAAGCAAATGCCAAGCTTGTTTTGACGATTGGTGAAAGCGAACGCGCTGCAGGCACTGTTCAAATCAAAAATATGGCCACAGGCGATCAGCAAGCATTCCCCCAAGCTAATGTGCTGGCCGACTTTGGCAAAATCTATACGCAAGTAATGGAGGCAAAATAAAATGAGTAAACGAACCTGTTATGCCGGTGATGTGACCGCCGAGTATGTTGATCAAGAAGTGACACTAAAAGGCTGGGTACAAAAACGTCGCAGTCTGGGTAGTTTGATTTTCATTGACTTGCGTGACCGTGAAGGCATTGTGCAATTAGTCTTCTCTGAAGAATTTGACAAGGATGCTTTAGCTGTGGCGAATTCGGTACGCTCTGAGTACGTCATCGAAGTGCAAGGCGTGGTAAAAAAGCGTAAGCCGCAAGCTGTCAATAAAGATATGAAAACCGGGGACGTAGAAGTTGAAGTTCATACCATCACAATTTTGAACAAAGCTAAAACGCCACCATTTTATATTGAGGACGGGGTGGCCGTCACTGAGGAAACCAAGTTAAAATACCGATACCTGGATTTGCGCCGGCCGGAAATGCAGAAGAATATTTTTACGCGCGCACATATCATGCGCAGCGTGCATCATTTTTTGGACGACAACGGGTTCATTGACGTTGAAACACCGACATTGACCGCCAGCACGCCAGAAGGTGCCCGGGACTATTTGGTGCCGTCACGTGTTTATCCTGGCAGCTTCTACGCACTACCCCAGTCACCGCAATTGTTCAAACAGCTGCTGATGGGTGCTGGGTTCGATCGGTATTATCAAATTGCGCGTTGCTTCCGCGATGAAGACTTGCGTGGTGATCGTCAACCAGAATTTACCCAGATTGACCTTGAGACCAGTTTTCTAACTGCTGAAGAGATTCAGGACATCACAGAAGGCTTGATTGCCAAAGTGATGCATGATGTGAAAGGCATTGATGTCAAGTTGCCATTTGACCGAATTACTTGGCAGGATGCGATGGATAAATACGGTTCTGATAAGCCGGATCTGCGCTTTGACATGCAGATTCAGGATGTGTCTGAACTCGTCAAAGATTCTGATTTCAAAGTCTTTGCCGGCGCTGTTCAAAATGGCGGCCAAGTGCGGGCTATTGTTTTACCAGGCGGCGCTGACAAGTATTCTCGGAAAATGATCGATGCCCAGCAAGACTACATCAAGCGTTTTGGTGCCAAAGGTTTGGCTTGGCTCAAAGTCACGTCAGACGGTATCAGCGGCCCGATTGCCAAATTCTTTGGCGATGGTGCTGACCTCGTGAAAGCTGTTGGCGCTAACGCCGGTGATCTGGTGTTGTTTGTTGCTGACAAGGCCAAAGTGGTCGCAGATGCATTAGGCTATTTACGGACCCATTTTGGCCACGATCTCGGTTTGATTGATGAACAAGCATTTCGCTTTTGCTGGGTCGTTGATTGGCCGCTGTTTGAATACGATGAAGGCATCCAGCGTTGGGTACCAGCGCACCATCCGTTCACAATGCCAAATGAAGAAGACGTTCATTTGCTTGACACTGATCCGCATGCCGCACATGCTCAAAGTTACGACATCGTGCTCAACGGTTACGAATTAGGTGGCGGTTCCATTCGTATTCATAACCGCGAGATTCAGGAAAAAATGCTCAAGGCGCTCGGGTTCACCCCAGAACGAGCCCAAAAGAGTTTTGGCTTCCTGCTAAATGCCTTAGACTACGGGTTCCCGCCGCATGGTGGTCTAGCTATTGGACTCGATCGGTTTGTCATGCTGCTAACAGGCCGCGATAACATTCGCGATGTGATTGCTTTCCCGAAGAACAGCAAGGCTAGTGAACCGATGACCAGTGCGCCATATCCCGTTGCTGATGCACAATTAAAAGATCTCGGTATCGAAGTTCGGGCCGATGTTGATCCTGAAAAGGAACATGAAGGCGACGAAAACCTAACTGAGTAAACGTTACTTTAAAAATGCCAGCCACAATTAAGTTGCTGACAATTAAAACACCTCCCGCTATAATGAAGACAGCGGGAGGTGTTTTAATTGTCAGATCAATTTGAAAAGGGAAGCAAAAAGGACTTGAAAAAGCGCTTGTCACCAGAGGCTTATGCGGTGACACAGGAAGCAGCGACAGAGCGGCCGTTTACTGGCGAGTACGACGACTTTTATCAAGATGGCATCTATGTCGACATTGTTAGTGGTGAACCGTTATTCTCATCGCAGGACAAGTACGATGCCGGCTGCGGCTGGCCGTCATTCACCAAGCCAATCAGCAAACTGGCTGAGCACCGCGACCAAAGTTTTGGCATGGAACGTGTTGAAGTGCGCAGCCCATCTGCCGAGTCGCATTTAGGCCACGTCTTCACAGACGGTCCAGCTGCTAAAGGCGGGTTGCGCTATTGCATCAACTCAGCTGCGTTGCGGTTTATTCCGGTGGCCGACTTAGAAAAAGAAGGTTACGGGGATTATCGACATCTCTTTAAGTCTGTTCATTAAAATGTTTTAAAAAGACCATGGTAGCAATACAGGACCGCCCTTGTTATACTTGATGCGCGACTTATTACGGGTGACAGGGAGCGGTTTTTGTATGGAAGAGATTGATAAGCTGATTAGACGACACCAAAATTGGTCACGGCTATCAGCGGCTTTTTTCTATAGTATTTGTGTGGCAGTGGCGCTGAATATGTTCTGGGAACCAGGTGGGGTTTTTGCCAGCGGGGTCACTGGACTAGCGCAGTTATTGGCAACGATCGTGCGAAAGTGGTTTAATTTCTCGATTGCATTGCCTTTCGTATCGTTATCAACAACAGATCTTTTTTCAACCGGGACGCTGCTTTTCTTCCTGAACGTACCGTTGTTTGTGTTAGCATGGAAAGCCATTGGCCATCGGTTCACTTTTTTCACGTTCTTGGCGGTCATTTTTTCGACCATTATGATTCGGGTGCTCGGCGTGCTTACACCACTTACTAAAGACCCGATTGTCTGCGGGATCTTCGGAGCGGTCGTTAACGGTCTCGGAACGGGGTTCGCCTTGCGGAATAATATTTCAACCGGTGGGATTGATATCCTCGGCATTGTTTTGCGAAAACGCACAGGCCGAACGGTTGGGACAATCAATATTATGTTCAATATTTTGATTATCTTCTTCGCCGGATTTGTCAATGACTGGCCGCATGCGCTGTATTCTGCTTTGGCGATCTTTATCAATGGCCGGGTCATGGATTCGCTTTATACGCGGCAGCAACGACTTCAAGTTATGATTGTCACGGCCCGGCCGCGACAGGTCGTGAATGAGATTCAGAATTCAATGCGGCGTGGCATCACAATTGTTCACGATGCAGAAGGTGCCTTTCATCACGAGGAAAAGACGATTCTGTTCACCATCATTTCGCGGGCAGAAATGTATGATTTAGAACAAGCCATGCGCCACAGTGATCCTTATGCATTCGTCTCGATCACGGATTCGGTCAAGATTCTGGGTCATTTTTATGAGCCGAAAACGGATTAAGACCATCAGATTTAGCCCGGAGCGATTCCGGGCTTTTTCATTGGCAAGCCGTGCCTGTCGGAATCGTTCAACGTATCCGACATCGGCAGGTCACCTTGTCAAAATCAAAAACGATCAATTAATTAGGAGGGAAACATGTTAATAGGAGCTAACGTCAGTATGAAAGGGTCAGAAATGTTGCTTGGTGCCGTTGAAGAAGCCGCCAGTTATACGGCTAACACGCTTCAATTCTATACGGGGGCACCGCAAAACACGCGGCGTAAACCAACTAGCGAAATGATGATTCCTGAAGGGCTAGCAGCGATGACGAAAGACGGCATTAGTCATACCGTGATTCATGCCCCGTATATCGTCAATCTCGGCAATACCAAGAAACCGGAAAACTTTACATTTGCGGTGCAGTTCATGCGAGAAGAAGTCGCTCGAGCAGATGCTCTTCATGCCTATACCATGCCTTTTCATCCCGGTGCGCATGTCGGTGCTGGTCCGGAAGCAGCGATTAAACAAATTATTAAAGGACTCAATGAGATCATTGATCCTAATCAAAAAGTGACCATTGCTTTGGAAACAATGGCTGGCAAAGGCACGGAGATCGGGCGCTCTTTTGATGAATTAGCTGCCATTATTGATGGTGTGACACATAACGAAAAGCTTCGGGTAACCTTTGATACCTGTCATACCAATGATGCTGGCTATGATATCAAAAACGACTTTGACGGTGTTCTCAACGAGTTTGATCACATCATTGGCCTTGATCGACTCAGTGTGATTCATGTGAATGACTCGAAAAATCCCCAAGGCAGTCATAAAGATCGGCATGCCAACATTGGCTTTGGCACGATCGGGTTTGACGCCTTAAACAAGATCGCTCATCACCCTGCCTTGGCCGAATCACCCAAGATACTCGAAACCCCGTATGTTGGTCCTGACAAAAAACATCAGGTACCGCCATACGGGGCAGAGATCAAATGGCTAAAAACAGGGGACTTTCAGCCCGATGAGTTACGCCACTTGATGGTTTAATGGGTTTCAGTATTATCAAATTCATCAAGACCCATGTGTTCCAAAATAAGCGTTGCTGTTTCTTCAATCGATCGGTGGGCGGTGTTGATCACCATGCAGCCGATTTTTTTGTACAGATCTTCCGCAAACTTGAGTTCTTGATTGACTTGATCGCGTGCTGAATAAGCGGTGTCGGGATTCAAGCCATAGGCAATCATTCGCTGGCGCCGGAATTCCATCAAAACAGAGGCGTCTGTGGTTAAACCAACAATCTTCTTCGGGTCAACTGACCAGATCTCTTCAGGAATATGGGCGTTAGGTACCAGCGGCAAGTTGGCCACTTTAAGGTTGCGATTAGCGAGAAACAACGACAATGGTGTTTTACTCGTTCGCGAAACGCCAAGCAAAACGATATCTGCCTCGAGAAAGCCTTTCGGGTCTTTGCCGTCATCATACAGCACCGCGAATTCCATAGCTGAGATGCGGTCAAAATAGCGTTCATTAAGATCATGAACAGCGCCGGGAACGTGATTTGGTTCCTCATGCGTAATTGACTTAATCCCGCTTAAAATTGGCGACATCACATCAATGGCAATCACGCCTTGATCTTTGGCATAATGCGTTGCAAGTTGAGCAAAGCCTGATGTCACGAAGGTCATGATTGCCAAGGCATTTTCCTTCTTGGCCTCATCAAGCGCGCTGTAAATCTTTTCTTCCGTATGAATAAATGGGAACCGCACATAATGTGCCTCAAAGTTGGGAAACTGTGCCGCGACAGCTTGCGCCAACCGCAAGCCAGTTTCGCCAACCGAGTCCGACATAATATATAAATTTAATTCTTGCGTCATACTGCCACCTCATTACTTAGATAACGCTATCATAGCATATTTACCAACTAAACAGGAGCGGTTAGCCGACGACCAATGGTGACAAGCGTGTCTAGACCAGTCAGCTATTTAAGGTCGACCATTTGCTGATGTTAGGGATTTTACGCCAAAAACAACTAAAAAGCTTAACAGAACAGGGCAAGTTTATTCAAAAATGTGAAATCGCTTATTGACGCGTGGTTGCTAGTTTTGTATACTAATAAACGAACTATTGGCTATGATATCCGTCAGTGGTTACACAAGTGTCGGAGGGAGGGATATCACATGGCTAAGACAGTTGTTAAGAAAAACGAATCTCTCGATGACGCTCTTCGGCGCTTCAAGCGTACTGTATCCAAGTCGGGTACACTCGCTGAATACCGCAAGCGTGAGTTCTACGAGAAGCCTAGCGTACGCCGCAAGCTGAAGTCAGAAGCTGCACGTAAGCGTAAGAAGTTTTAATTAAAGGACTTGGTGAATAGTGGCTTTAATGGATGAGCTTAACGCTCAGATGAAACAAAGCATGTTAGCCAAGGACAAAGTGACGTTGAGCGTCGTCCGGATGTTGAAGACGGCTTTGGTCAATGAGAAGATTAAACTCGGCCACGACCTTTCTGAAGAGGAAGAAAAGAGCGTTCTTGCGACTGAACTTAAACAGCGCAAGGAAAGCGTTTCTGAATTTACAAAAGGCGGTCGTGATGATCTCGTTCAACAAACCGAAGCTGAAATCAAGGTCGTCGAACGTTTTTTACCAGCCCAGTTAAACAAAGCCCAAGTCGGTGACATCGTTGATGCAACTATCAAGGAAGTTGGCGCCAAGGGTAAGCAAGACTTCGGCAAGGTGATGAAAACGTTGATGCCAAAAGTCAAAGGCCAAGCAGATGGCAGTCTTGTCAGCAGCGTGGTCAAAGAAAAACTTAGTTAACGACAAAGCCGGTGCAATAGCCGGCTTTTTTATATGGGTTTTGTGGGTGAATGGCGTGCGTGGTGATCAGATAAGGGTGCTGATTTTGCTGACGAATGGGTTTGCGCTGAATATCGTCTAAGTTTGGTCAGGCGATTGCTTCACGCTTTGCTTGGAAACGCGCGAGCAGGCGCAGAAACCTGCACATAAGGACCTTGAGACTAAATGACCAAAGACCGGTCATTTAGTCTCAAGCCCACTTATGCTCCGGTTTCTAACCGCGCCTGCTCGCGCTCTTAAAATATGCTAAACTGAGAGCATCATTGCTTAATAAATTTGTTAGGGGGCCAATATTTGGCACAAGAAACCTCGGAGAAAATTTTCCGTCTTAGTAATCCTGACATGGCGATTAACCTTGTCGGGATCAATGACGCTAATTTGACATTGATTGAAGAAGGATTGAATGTGCAGATCTCGCCTTTTGGGGATGAGTTGCGGATTCATGGTGATACTGAAGCGGTCAGCTTGACATTACAGTTACTTGAGGCGGCTAGTAAGTTATTAGCTCAAGGCATTAAATTGTCGCCGCAGGACATCGCTAGCGCCGTTGCGATGGCCAAGCGTGGGACGCTTGAGTATTTTGCTGATATGTACAGTGAAACCTTGTTGCGCGATGCCAAAGGTCAGCCAATTCGGGTCAAAAACTTTGGGCAGCGCCAGTACGTTGATGCCATTAAGCATAACGATATCACGTTTGGCATTGGGCCAGCAGGCACTGGGAAGACATTCTTGGCCGTTGTCATGGCTGTCGCCGCGATGAAGGCAGGCCAAGTTGAGCGGATCATTTTGACTAGACCGGCAGTTGAAGCCGGTGAGAGTCTGGGTTTCTTGCCAGGCGACCTCAAGGAAAAAGTTGATCCCTATTTGCGTCCGGTATATGACGCCCTTTACGCTGTTTTGGGGAAAGAACACACGGATCGGCTGATGGATCGCGGTGTGATTGAAATCGCCCCGTTAGCTTATATGCGTGGGCGAACGTTGGATAATGCGTTTGCCATCCTTGATGAGGCACAAAATACCACCCAAGCACAAATGAAAATGTTCCTGACCCGCTTAGGGTTTGGCTCAAAGATGATCGTCAATGGGGACATCACTCAAATTGATTTGCCGAACAACGCCAAAAGCGGACTGCTTCAGGCCGAGCAATTACTCAAAGGTATTAGTCACATTGCCTTTACCCAATTTTCGGCACAGGACGTTGTGCGGCATCCGGTTGTTGCAAAGATTATTGAGGCTTATGGTCGACACGACCTGCAGTTGCAGAAGAAGACGAAGGAGTAAGGGATGGACTTAGAATTATTCGATGACGATCAACTGCTGGATGACAAGCACCATGATCTCATCAAAAAACTAGTCGCTTTTTGCGGCAAACAGCTTAAGTTGCCTGAAAACACAGAAATGTCGATCACCTTGGTTGGGGATGATGAGATTGAGCGCATCAATCGCGAGTATCGTGAAACCGACCGGGTCACGGATGTTATCAGTTTTGCGATTGAAGAGGGCGAAGACGATTTGCCGCTGCTACCTGGCATGGCAAAGAACATCGGTGATCTTTTCATTGATCCACTGACCGTTCGCCGCCATGCCGAGGATTATGGGCACAGCTTTGAGCGCGAGCTGGGTTACACCGTCGTCCATGGCTTCTTGCATCTTAACGGCTACGACCACATTAAGCCAGAAGATGAAGCTGTCATGATCCCGCTTCAAAAGAAAATCCTCGCAGCTTATGGCCTTACCAGATAAGCAAGTTGGCAAGAATAAACATTTCATCCAAAGTGCCCGTCACGCGCTCGATGGGCTGAAGGTGTTTTTTGTCGACGAAAATAATTTTAAGCGCGAATTTCTGAGTGCAACTCTGGTCATTGTTGCCGGCGTTGTCTTACAAGTTTCCGCTTTTTCATGGTTCGTGTTAGTTCTGGCAATCTTGTTGGTATTTCTTGGCGAGTTGTTGAACACGATCGTTGAAAATGTTGTTGATTTTATTGTTGGCGATCAATATGACGCGCGCGCGAAGAAGATTAAGGACATGAGTGCCGGCGCGGTGCTCATCGTGTCGTTGATTGCCGTCGTCGCCGGTATTTATGTCTTTGGGCCACCACTTTTGGCCCTTTTTAGGAGTTGGTAAGTTGTCAGTTTTGCGTACAGCTGCTTTAGCGGCTCGAGAAAATGCCTATGTTCCGTATTCTCATTTTGCTGTCGGCGCGGCTGTCCGTGTCGGTGATCGCATTTTTTCAGGGGCAAATGTCGAAAATGCTAGTTACGGTCTTAGTAACTGTGCTGAACGCAGTGCTATTTTTGCGGCAGTCAGCGCGGGCTATTCGAAGCTGGATGAATTGCTGGTGATTGCAGATACCAAGGGACCAGTGGCCCCTTGTGGCGCTTGCCGCCAAGTCATTAGCGAATTCTTTGGCCCTAATGCTGTCATCACGCTTGCCAACGTTGCCGGACAGTCAGTTCAAACGACGCCACAGGCTTTACTGCCAGGTGCGTTTTCGAAAGGAGATCTTAACGCTTGAGTGAACATCATTCTGGTTTTGTTGCGATTATCGGTCGGCCCAACGTCGGCAAGTCAACGTTTATGAACCGTATTTTAGGTGAAAAAATCGCCATTATGTCGCCAAAGGCTCAGACGACCCGTAACAAAATAAACGGTATCTACACGACTCCTGACGCGCAGATCGTATTTGTCGACACACCAGGTATTCATAAGCCGAAAAATGAGCTGGATACCTATATGGATAAAGCGGCATTGTCAACTTTGAATCAAGTTGATGCCATCTTGTTCATGGTCGAAGCGGACGAGGAAAAAGGCCCTGGTGATGGCTATATCATGCGCCAACTGGCGGAAGTGAAAAAGCCGGTTTATTTGATCATTAATAAAATTGATCTAGTAAAACCTGACGATTTGTTGCCGTTGATTGAAAGCTACCAGCATGACTATGCGTTTGCCCAAGTTTTTCCGATTAGTGCAACGATGGGAAACAATGTCGATGAGCTATTGACGGCATTGACCGATGCATTGCCAGTCGGTCCGCAATACTACCCCGAAGATCAGCTCACCGATCATCCTGAGTATTTTGTTGTCGGTGAACTTATCCGCGAAAAAATTCTCGAATTAACTCGCGATGAAGTGCCGCACGCTGTTGCCGTTCAAGTTGAGCGCATGAAAGATCGGGAAGGCGGTAAATTGCAGATCGAGGCGTATATTATCGTTGAACGCGATAGTCAAAAAGGCATCATTATTGGCCGCGGTGGGCAGATGCTTAAGCAGATCGGCATTCGCGCCCGACGTGACATCGAAAACCTGTTGGGCGACAAGGTGAACCTGAAGTTATGGGTTCGCGTCCAGAAAAATTGGCGTGATAATAATGCTTATCTGAAGTCGTTAGGGTACAACACGAAGGATCTTCGATAATGGTTAGGCAGACTGAAACATTTGAGGGACTGGTTATGTCCCGCCAGAACTATCGCGAATCTGATATGCTTGTCAAAATTTTGACCGATCGATTCGGCAAAAAAATGTTTCTTTTGAACCGGGCCCGTAAGCCCGGTTTTACTTTAGGTGCTGGTATTTTACCGTTTACTCACGCTGATTATATTGGTGAAGTTCGTGAATCCGGTCTATCTTATTTGTCTGCCATCAAAAATGCGACTCAATATCGGCAAATTTCTGATGACATCACCTTAAATGCTTATGCAGCCTATATTTTTGGATTAATCGATCTTGCTTTTCCAGATGGGCGGCCAGTCGGATTCTGGTTTAACCAAATCAAACAAGCCTTGTATCTCATTGATTCTGGCCTCGATCCACAGATTATCGCCAACGTGATTGAAGTCCAGCTGCTTAAAGAATATGGCGTTGAGCCTAACTGGCGCGGTTGTGTGATTGACGGTCGCGCCGATTTGCCGCTTGATTTTTCCGAAAGTTATGGCGGTTTGCTGTGCCAAAATCACTGGGATAAAGATCCGCACCGGCTTCATGCCAGTCCGCGGGCGATTTTTTACCTGCGACGTTTTAGCACGCTTGATCTCAACAAAGTGGAGCGCATCAACGTCAAACCTGATACCAAAGCAGAATTACGACGAATTTTGGATGTTATCTACACTGATATGGTCGGTGTGACCCCGAAAGCCAAACGTTTTTTGGATCAGATGCATCAATGGCAGGATCGCCTGCCTGATGACTCGGAATGATGGCTGATATCAGTGGCATAATTATTTACTATCAACATATTTTTGACTGGATAACTCTCCGAAACAAACACTGAATTAATTTAATTATTGTAATATGTCGCTTTTAGATGGAATAACGATACTTATTTATTCCATATTTCTTAATTTCTTATAGAAACTATTAACCATCTTCGCCGGCTATGGTATATTCAACTCGTAAACAGTTGACTAGATCATAGCATTTTTTGGTTTGTTGAGAGGAGCGGGCGTCATGGCAAGAACCTTACCGAAAGCTGTGAAAGTATGGGTAGCAGCGAATTTATTGGCAATTGAATTTGATAATGGGCAAACACGGTATATGCGATCACATTTTATTGATCAATATATCTCTGCTTGGTCATTACCAAAAGGCAAGAAAAGACGTAGACTATTGATAGTTGACCCAACATGGGCTTGGTTTGGTGCCAATCCAGTCATTGCCGCTGATGGTAGCTTGACAATCTTTGAAACCGATCGGTACACGCCAGAAGAACTTTGGGGTAATAGCAAGTCGCAGATTTATGAAGTTTCTGGGGTGCATTAATTAGCAATCTTCTGATAAAGGAAGCCAACGGGAATTGGCTTCCTTTTTTGGACAAAGACAAATGCACGATCACTTGTTGGTCTACGGTGGTATACTATCATGTAGTAAGCGTTTTTTTAATGCAATAAATGGTCGTTGGGTTTTGCATTACGTAAAGAAGGGTGCGTTATGTCAGAAATAACACCAAAAGCCGTCAAAGTCTGGCTGGCCGCCAATATATTGGCCATTGAGTTTGATAACGGCCAGACTCGTTATATGCGTTCACATTTCATCAAAGACTACCTGGATGCTTGGTCCCCGACGCGAGGCAAAGGCAAGCGCGTCAATTTGATAATTGCCCCAACATGGGAATGGTTTGGGGCAAATCCGCAAATTGCCGAAGACGGCACCTTGACACTCTTCGACAAAGACACCTATACACCTGAAGAATTGTGGAAGAATAGCAAGGAGCGGATCGATGAAGTTTCTGGCACTTAAGGAACTTTTGTAAATGATTGTTTGTTGGTTTAACCAATAGCCCACGATTATCAGTATTTCAATCTGAAAATAGAAAGCAGAGAGTTGGCGGAGCGGCGATGGGCTCAGTCGTGCCCACCACTCTAGCTGCGCGGTCGCCACCCCGAATCGCCGCGGAGCCAACTCGGAGTATAAGAAACTATCGACCGAGAATAGAAAAATAGTGCTGCCTGCAATTGCTCCAAAACGCGATCGCCACCCCAGAAACCTGCGTGTAAGGACCTCAGGTGCAATGACCAAAGCCCGGTCATCACACCTGAGGCCACTTGCACTCCGGTTTCTACCCGGGGTGGCTCACGCTCTTCTCTGCTTGACACGTTTTTCCGCGATGCTATACTAATAAGGAAATTGAATCGGTGATGAGAAAAAGGGTCGCAACGAAACCTATTAAAGCGAGTCGGGGAAAGTGTAAGCCTGATAACGGTTGTTGTGATTGGCGTTTTCGAACCAAATGATGAAGCCGCAGGTAGTTTTTTTCTATCTGAAGTAGGGTGGAACCGCGCATAAGCGTCCCTACGCCATTAATTGGCGTAGGGACTTTTTCGTGTCCCGAAGCCAATCCCACTTCAATTCACCGGGAAAGAGGCAATGATGACAAAAAAAATGGACATCCAAACGATGATCCTAACCCTCCAAAAATTTTGGGGTGACAAGGGCTGTATGCTCATGCAAGCTTATGACGTGGAAAAAGGGGCGGGGACAATGAGTCCGTACACTTTCTTACGCGCCATTGGACCAGAACCATGGAATGCTGCGTATGTTGAACCGTCTCGACGTCCAGCTGACGGCCGATATGGCGAAAACCCCAACCGGTTGTTTCAGCATCATCAATTCCAAGTCGTTATGAAACCATCTCCTGAAAATATTCAAGAATATTACTTGGATTCGCTTGCCGCACTCGGCATTAATCCATTGGAACATGATATTCGGTTTGTTGAAGACAACTGGGAAAATCCATCCATGGGCTGTGCCGGTGTTGGTTGGGAAGTTTGGCTAGACGGCATGGAAGTCAGTCAGTTTACCTACTTCCAAGTGGTCGGTGGACTTGAAGTATCGCCAGTTACCAGCGAAATCACTTATGGGGTCGAACGACTTGCCTCCTATATTCAAGATGTGAACAGTGTCTTTGATCTTGAATGGGGCGACGGTGTTTTGTATGGTGACATTTTCAAGGAACCTGAATATGAGCACAGCAAGTATGCCTTCGAAGTCAGCGATCAGGAGATGCTGCTAAAGTTCTTCGATGCCTATGAAAAAGAAGCTTGGCGCTTAATGGATCTCGGTCTGGTTCATCCAGCTTATGATTACATTCTTAAATGTAGCCATACCTTTAATCTTTTGGATGCACGCGGGGCGGTATCGGTTACTGAGCGGGCCGGTTACATGAGCCGTATTCGCAAGATGGCTCACAAGGTTGCCCGGGCATTCGTGGCTGAACGCAAGAAGCTTGGCTTCCCACTACTGCAACATCAAACGGAGGTGGAATAACATGACGCATCAATATCTGATTGAAATTGGCCTTGAGGACATGCCAGCGCATGTGGTGACGCCGAGTTTGCAACAGTTTCACGATAAAACTGTCGCCTTTTTGAAAGAGAATCATCTCGATCACGGTGCGATTGACCAGTACGCGACACCGCGGCGGCTAGCGTTGCTGATTCACGACCTCGCCGACAAGCAGGCGGACATCGAAGAAGATGTCAAAGGCCCAGCTAAGAAAATTGCGCAAGATGCAGCTGGTAATTGGACCAAGGCGGCGATCGGCTTTTCTCGCGGCCAAGGCATGACCCCTGATGACATTGTCTTTAAAACGATCAAAGGTGTGGATTACGTTTATCTGCATAAGGCAATCAAGGGCAAAACAGCAGCAGCTATTTTACCAGGTATGCTGGATGTCATTAAAAGCCTGACCTTCCCAACCCGAATGAAGTGGGGTGCTTATGACTTCGAGTACATTCGGCCGATTCATTGGCTGGTCAGCTTACTGGATGATGCGATTGTCCCGATGAAGTTGCTGGATGTTGACGCTGGCAGAACCACTCAAGGGCATCGCTTCCTTGGCAGACCAGTGACTCTCGGCAATGCGGCCGACTATGTTGCGGCGTTAAAAGCACAATTTGTGATTGTTGAACCGGCAGCGCGCAAGCAATTGATTAGCGATCAGATTCACCAAATTGCCGCTGATCATCAATGGCAGATTGATCTGGATGCAGACTTGCTGGAAGAGGTCAATAATCTTGTTGAATGGCCAACTGCATTTGCTGGTAATTTTGATGAAAAGTATCTCAAAATTCCTGAAGCTGTGCTGATCACCTCAATGAAAGATAATCAACGTTACTTCTATGCGCGGGATGCGTCAGGAAAGATGGTCAATGCGTTTATTGGTGTTCGTAACGGTAATGCTGATCATTTGGCCAATGTGATTGCGGGCAATGAAAAGGTATTGACCGCGCGATTGGAAGATGCAGCTTTCTTCTATGCGGAAGATCAAAAGCGCAGCATTGCTGACGATGTTGATCGTTTGAAAGCTGTTAGTTTCCACGATAAAATCAGTTCCATGTACGACAAAATGGCCCGAACAAGGGTTATCGCCGATTTGTTGGCGGATCGTTTTGGCTTATCTGCGATTGATAAGGCTGATCTGGACCGAGCAGCTTCGATTTACAAATTCGACCTTGTCACTTCAATGGTTGGTGAGTTTCCAGAATTGCAAGGTATTATGGGCGAACATTATGCGCAATTGGCAGGTGAGAAACCAGCTGTTGCCCATGCTATCGCTGAGCATTACGAGCCGATTTCTGCGGATGGGGCGTTGCCAGAAAGCTTAGTTGGCACCGTACTTGCGATTGCGGACAAATTCGATTCGTTAATGAGTTTTTTTGCAGTTGATCTGATTCCAAGTGGCTCAAACGATCCTTATGCGCTGCGCCGTCAAGCTTACGGGATTGTTCGAATGATCGCCAAACATGATTGGCCATTTGCCGTTGCTGAACTGCAGACGACGATTGCTGATGCCTTGAAGGCAGCAGGAAAAACCAATAGTCTTGATTTTACTGCGCATCAACAGGATTTGAATGCATTCATGATTGACCGTGCCAAACAAGTCTTGCAAGGTCAGAAGATCCGCCATGACATTGTGGACGCAGTGACAGTTCGCGCTGATGCCGATCTTGCCGGTATCTTGGATGCTGCCAAGATCCTTTCTGCGCACGCGGACGATACTGATTTCAAACCTGTCATGGAAGCACTTGGACGTGTGTTGCGGATTACCAAGAAGCAGCAGGTAAAAGTCGATGTGGATACAGCGAAGTTTGAGAATCCGAGCGAAGGTCAGTTGTATGATGCAACGGTGGCGACTGCCAAGAAGTTTGATGATGAACCGACGGAAGCCGATTATCAGTCGCTTAAGGCACTCGCAGATCCAATTAATGCGTACTTTGATGCCACAATGGTCATGGCCGACGATCAAGCCATTCGCCAAAATCGCTTGGCAGCTTTGCTTCAACTTGCCGCATTGATCAAGCAATTTGGCGATGTGAGTCAAGTCATTGTTAAGTAGCCTTGCATTCCAAGCCTAAACAGGCTATACTGTATTTTGTATTATTATGCCGATAGACTATCAAAAAGTCGCATTTCAACTCAGAAGTGCGACTTTTTACCGCTATTTCGGGTAACGTGTGTTGGGCGTCTGCAGGCTGGCAAACAGCTCTGCGGCACATGTCATGAAAGGGAGTGAGCTGACATCGCCGGAATGATTCCTGAGGCTACTGTCGACAAAGTCCTTAAAGCTGTCAATATTGCTGATTATATTGGCCAATATGTGCAATTACGCAAGACAGGGCAGAATCTGTTTGGCTTGTGTCCTTTTCACGAAGAACACACCCCATCATTTTCTGTGAATGAACCTAAGCAGATTTTTCACTGTTTTTCGTGCGGCCGCGGCGGCAATGTTTTTAAATTCGTGATGGACTATGATAACGCCACCTTCCCGGAGGCAGTTAAAAAAGTGGCGGATTTTGCTGGCATGCCACTGGATGTTCAGGTGGGTCATGCAGCACCGGTTGATCCAGAGATCAGCAAGCAACAGCATATTTTGCAAGACACGGCTGATCTCTTTCATCATATTTTGATGAATACGGAGAAAGGTCAGACTGCACTTGATTATTTGCACAAACGTGGCTTAACTGATGACACAATTGAAGCTTTTCAACTGGGGTATGCGCCTGAAGAACGTAATCTGTTAGTAGCGTTTCTTAATAATCGCAAAGTCGACTATCAAGATCAGCGTGCCAGCGGTTTGTTCGTAGAGGATCAAGAAGGAAAATTGTTCGATCGGTTTAACGATCGCGTCATGTTTCCGCTAACGGACAGTCATGGTCAAGTGATTGGTTTTTCCGGGCGAATTCTAAGCAAGGACAAGACCCAAGCTAAATACTTGAACAGTCCCGAAACCAAGCTTTTCAACAAGCGTGATGTCCTATTTAATCTTCATCGTGCCAAAGCCGATTTTGGCCGTGATGGCGGCCCGATTCTTTTTGAAGGCTATATGGATGTGATCGCTGCGTACCAAGCCGGTGTAAAAACCGGGATTGCTTCCATGGGAACAAGCTTAACTACTGAGCAGGTTGACATCATTAGCCACTTAAGCAAGCGATTAACCGTGTGTTACGATGGTGATGAACCAGGGCAAAAGGCGATTGAACGTGCGGTTGCCATGTTGGCTGATCATCCGCGATTACAAACGGATGTGGTCGTTTTGCCGGACGGGATGGATCCTGATGAGTTCATTCGTGCCCGTGGTGCCGAAGCCTTCCAAGCGCAAGTCAAATCCGTATTGACGCCGACCGCGTTTATCCTGCAATTCTTAGCGCGCGGGGTTGACATGAACAATGATCAGGCTAAACTGACGTATCTGAACGCGGCTTTAAAAACCATCGGTAAGATTTCGAATCCGGTAGCGCGGGCAGTTTATGTGAAGCAGTTAGCTGACACGACTGGCGTACCTGAGAGCGCTCTGAATCAAAGCCTGCCAGCGCCGCAGCAAGCCGTGCAACAACAGTCGTCGGCTCCTGTGAGCTATCAAACCGCGCCGGTTAATCAACCAGTTCGGCCAATTGATCGTTACACTGCAGCCCAACGACAATTACTGTATTATGTTTGGCACGATGATTTAGTGATGCAGCGTTTAAAAAATACTGCTTTCACATTTCCAGCGCCACATTTTCAGACGCTCTTTACCGGATGGCTAGGTTTTCTCCATGAGCAGCCTGATGGCGAGTTAGCTGGATTCCTGGATCGAGTCGATCCGGATCTGAGCGGGGTGGCGGCTTCGGTGGCGATGCAGGTTTTGCCTGAGGCGACTGAGGCAACGATTGACGAGTTGATTCAGACGATTACGTCCGCTTCAACTGTCGAACGGCTGCAGGCCATCAAGCAGGCCATCACAGAGGCACAGCGACTTGGCGATAAGCAGAAACTAGGCGAGCTAACGGTGCAGTATGTGAATCTCATGAAACTTTTGAAACAACAACAAGGCTAGGGGAGGAACTTTAATGGCTGATAAAAAAACAGCAACTGAAGTAGACAAGACCACAAAGAAGACAACGGCTAAGCCAGCAGCAAAAACTGCGGCTAAGACAACCGCTGTCAAGGCGGCGGCAAAAAAGACCACCGCGAAGAAAACTACGGTCAAGAAGACTACCGCTAGCAGCAAACGCACGACCAAAACGACAACGAAAGCATTCGACGATGCTGTCAAGGCCGTGATTAAAGATTACAAGAAGAAGAAACAAATTACTGAAGATGACCTGACCGACAAGTTGGTTAAGCCGTTTGAGCTCAAGAGTGGTGCCATTGACGATCTGATGCAAAAGATCGAGGATAATGGGATTGCTATTGTTGATGAAAATGGCGAGCCAGCAGCGATTAGCTTGAAGAAGCAAAAGAAGGTTTCCAAGAAGGAAATGAGTGACATGTCCGCACCTTCAGGGGTCAAAATCAATGACCCTGTGCGGATGTACCTGAAGGAAATCGGCCGAGTTTCCCTGCTGACAGCTGATGAAGAAGTTGCCCTTGCCTTGAAGATTGAACAAGGTGATCAAGAAGCTAAGCAACGTTTGGCTGAAGCTAACTTGCGATTGGTTGTTTCCATCGCTAAGCGTTATGTTGGTCGCGGCATGCAATTCCTGGATCTGATTCAGGAAGGGAACATGGGGCTGATGAAGGCGGTCGAGAAATTCGATTACCGGAAAGGCTTTAAGTTCTCAACGTATGCCACCTGGTGGATTCGGCAGGCTATTACCCGTGCCATCGCTGACCAAGCCCGGACAATTCGGATTCCAGTGCATATGGTTGAAACCATTAACAAATTGATTCGGATTCAACGGCAACTGCTTCAAGACCTTGGTCGTGAACCAACGCCTGAAGAAATCGGCGCGGAAATGGACATGCCAACTGAAAAGGTTCGCGAAATCCTGAAGATTGCGCAAGAACCTGTTTCCTTGGAAACGCCAATTGGTGAAGAGGATGATTCACATCTTGGCGACTTCATTGAAGACCAAGACGCCACCAGTCCTGAAGACCATGCTTCCTATGAACTGCTTAAAGAACAGTTGGAAAGTGTGCTGGATACCTTAACGGATCGTGAAGAAAATGTTTTGCGGTTGCGTTTTGGACTCGATGATGGCCGGACCCGTACCTTGGAAGAGGTCGGCAAGGTCTTTGGCGTGACCCGCGAGCGAATTCGTCAAATCGAAGCTAAGGCATTGCGGAAGCTCCGCCACCCAAGCCGTTCCAAGCAACTTAAGGATTTTCTTGAGTAATGAACGTTTGTTAGCTGATAAAGCCGTCTGCCTCATTAGTGAGGTAGGCGGCTTTTTCGTACGTCATCATGTGGCGAAGCCCCTCATTCAGATTCGAATACCGGAAATCTTTGATGTTTCTGAGGACGTAAGCCGCTTTTCAGAAAAGTTAACTAACTGTTCGGCGTAGTTTGTTATAATGAAAACTGTTAACGAGATGAGGAGAAAGTATAGTCATGGATCATATTCATTTATCAAAACGGCTTCAGGCCATTAGCAGTTTTATTGAGGCAGGCGAACGGGTAGCGGATATCGGCACAGATCACGCTTTTTTGCCGATTTACTTGGTGCAGCAGCAACGCATCAATTTTGCGATTGCCAGTGATATTGGTGCCGGACCGGTCGCAATTGCCAAGCAAAACGTTGCGGATGCTGGGTTAACTGCGCAGATCAGCGTCCGTCAAGCTGACGGTTTGGCAAGTATCATGCCTGACGATGCCATTTCAACGGTTGTCATTGCTGGAATGGGCGGTCAGCTGATGACGGATATTCTTGAGGCTGGCCAGCCACAACTAGACGGTACCGAAACCTTGGTACTGGCTCCCAATCGACACCAATACGATGTCCGTTTATGGCTTGATCAGCATGGTTATGGCATTATCGGCGAGGACATCGTTGAAGATGAAGGCCATATTTACGAACTGATGGCAGCTGGTCGAACGCGCCCGGATGTGCCTTATTCGGAAGCTGATTTACGCTTCGGGCCGATTTTACGGCGGCAAAAGAGTCCAACTTTTATGAAAAAAATGCACCGCGAAGCTGAGAAAACCGAGGCTGTGCTTGAAGGTTTGGCTGATGCACAGATGGTGCCGCTAGAAAAGATTCGCGAACAAGAAAAAATTTTATCATTAATCAAGGAGGAATTAGACGCACATGACGAGCGGTAAACAGATTATTAATCGATTTGAAGACTTTGCCCCCCTGAGTTTGGCATGGGAACGCGATCCAAGCGGGCTGCAATTAGGTAACCCAGATAAACCAGTTAAAACCGTCCTCGTAACATTAGATGTCCGGCCGGAAGTGGTCACTGAAGCCGAAGCGATTCATGCTGATATGATCTTTTCTCATCATCCAGCGATGTTTCGACCAGTGCATAACTTGGATTTGCGGGTTCCGCAGAATGCCATGTACGCCCAAATTCTAAAGGATGACTTGCTGGTCTATGCAGCGCATACCAACCTTGATCGCGTCCAAGACGGGATGAATGACTGGCTGGCAGAAGCGTTGGGATTAAGTCAAGTTGTGCCTTTTATCAATGAAGGTGAAGGCGCCAACATGGGCCGAATTGGCTTGTTACCAGACAAAATTCGCCTTGAGGCTTTTGTTGAACAAGTCAAAGCAGCCTATAACGTTAAAGGGTTGCGCGTGGTTGCCCGCGATCTAGACCGGCTAGTTCAAAAAGTGGCTATTCTCGGCGGTGATGGCGGTGATGCCTTCAACGATGCCAAGCAAGCTGGCGCCGATGTCTTTATCACTGGCGATGTGTATTACCATACCGGTCACGATATGCTAGCCGCCGACCTGCCCGTGATCGATCCCGGCCACCATATCGAGTCGATTATGAAAGGCAAAGTTGCGACTTTGATCAACGAATGGGCCGATGCAGAAGGATGGGATGTCAAAGCCATACCATCTAAACTATCGACTGATCCGTTTACTTTCATGTGATTGGGAAAAATTTTCCAGTAAATGCGATTTTTAAATAGAATTGACAAAGAGCAAAACACATAGCATAGGTGCGAAAATCTTACACTCATGCTAAAATAAAGCAAATTAACTGTCGGCTTTTGCCGCCAAAGGAGCGAATACCATGCCATTAGTACACATTGATTTGATTGAAGGCCGTTCACCGGAGCAACTGAAAGCCCTTGTGAAGGACGTGACAGATGCCATTGTCAAAGATACTGGCGCACCCGCTGAGCATATTCACATTGTTCTTAACGAAATGGCTAAGGAACATTATTCAGTTGCCGGTGTACTTGCATCAGATAAGGCTTAACGGCTGGCTTTGAGCAATCAGTACCGGGTCACAGAAGGGAAGGGTTCAACGATGGCAGACACCAGCGATCAGGCAGCCTCACAAGATCAGGCTTATTTTGATAAAATGAAACAGCAAATTCTTGACGCTTTGGAAACCGTCATTGACCCAGAGCTCGGTGTCGACTTAATTAACCTCGGCTTGATTTATGGGGTTGATTTAGATGAAAGCGGCAAATGTACCGTTGAAATGACATTGACAACGATGGGCTGTCCTTTGACAGACATGTTGGATGCTGATATTAAACGGGCACTGACAACGATTGACGGGATTACCAGCGTTGAAATTCATTTAGTTTGGTATCCAGCATGGGGGCCAGAACGCCTCAGTCGGTATGCCAAAATGGCGCTGGGCATTCATTAACCGGCGTTTAGACACGGAATGCAAAAGCCGCCGTTTAAGGCGGCTTTTGACTGTCTTTCAGGCAGTCAAAGCGATGGATCACGAGGGTGAACATGGACTATTGGAGCACATTAAATCGGCTGGCCAAACAATATGCGCGCATTGGACCGCTTAAATCACAACTAACTGCCATGAAGAATTGGCAAGCATCTATTGCGGCTGGTGTCTTGCCAGCACATGCGTTACCTTGGTTGGGACTTAGCACGCCGCAAATTGATGCCGCTTTAACCCAGCCACAGGCGCAGCTGCAAGAACTGCTTCAACTAGATCATCTATTGCATAATTTCCGCCGCTACATTGCCTTTCATGATGGCATGTGGTCATTTGTTCATGAAGATCTGTTTGCGACCTGGCATCGACTTTATGGTCCTCAGCGGTACTTGGAAGTGGCAGCTGGTAATGGTTACGTGAGTGCTGGTTTGCGCGCACAAGGCGACAAAACGATCACAACCGATGCGCACACTTGGACGAAAGAAAATGTCACTGGCCGTCAGCCGCTTGTTCCAGTTAAAACCGCCACAGCCAACGCGGCGTTGTTCCTCTACGCCCAACAAGTCGATGCTGTTGTGATGGCTTGGAGCCCAGATAAGGATCCTAATGATGTCCGGTTCCTGCATATTATGCAACACTATTTTCCCACTAAACAATTATTCGTGATCGGCGAACGCAACGGTGCAACCAATAGCCGGTTATTTTGGCAAGAAGCCCGAACCGTTCCGGATCGGCGATTATTCGCGCTTAATCGTGCGTTTGGTCATTTTGATGCGATTCACGAACGAGTTTACCGATTACAATAGTCTCTGTACTGTTGGCAAATGGCTTATTTGTGCAGGACTTGAGGAGGATGACGTGAAAAAATTATTCTTGATTGATCTTTTATGGATCGGTTTAGCGATATTAGCCGGTTTAGTATGGTCACAGCATGATCAAAATGAATATGCCAGTCAGCTTGATCACCTCGGCATGTCGGAAACGGCTCAGGAATATGTCACGACAAGTTCGCGCAGCATCACCACCGCGATAAGCGAGCTCGATAAAACTGATTTCAAAGGTTATCAGGTCCAGTTTGTTGCTAAACAAGTCGTGTACGTTTATCAGCGTGGCACAGTTGCGAGCCTGCCACTCGATAGTGGTCAGTGGTTCTCGGCTGGCGATTTTGCCTCCAGTCTGCCGGTGACGGTGGTTGGCCGCGATCTTGCCGATAAACTGTATACTGGCAGTAATAATCAGCGTTATTTGCAAGTGAATGGTCAATATGTCCCGGTATTGGGAACGGTGGGCACACGCAAAGGCAGCCCGCTAAATAAAGTTATCTTTCTCAACGCCTCTGCACAAACTACCAATAGTAAGCTGAAACTAAAGCAGGTCAAAATCTATGTTGACGGCGCCAGTCAGCATAGCAAGGCCTTAAAAGCCGCTTTCAAAGCAAAAAATATTCATCGGGTCCACTTTAGCGATAGTAATGCTTCGACTTGGTGGCATGCTTATGGTCAAACGGCATTGTTCAGCTTATTCTTATTGCTGGGTGCAGGATTGCTGACGATGCTCATGGTGGTCTTAATGGGGCCGTTGCAAACAGCTGGTTTGGATTTGAATATGCGGGCGCGTTACTTGCGCGGCGTTTTATCTAGCTGTGGTGGTCATATTGGCGTCAGTCTTTTTCTTGGTGGCCTTTTTGCAAACTGGTGGTTCTACTTCACCACGCGAACTAATATTTGGGTCTTTCTTGTCGTTTTGACCATCACTGCCATTTTCTTCCTCCGTTACTTGATTCACAGAAAGGATAAAGCTAGTGCAACTACCTGAAGCATTTAAGGAAAAATATACTCGTTTGCTGGGCGATGAAGCAGCTGCTTTTTTAGCGACATTTGAAGCACCTGCGGAAAGTGGCTTTCGGCGTGATCCAGCCAAGCCGTGGCCATTGGACGAGTCATTAACTGAACCAATTCCTTGGAGTCCGTGGGGTTATTATGGCAAGGTCGCCGGCAACGACATTGATCACGTTGCCGGACTTGTTTATAGTCAGGAGCCAAGTGCGCAGTTTGTCGGTACTGTTGCAGCCCCAAAGCCGGGTGAACGGGTATTAGATTTGTGTGCAGCGCCAGGCGGTAAATCGACCCAACTTGCTTGTTATTTAGGCGACACTGGGCTTTTGGTCAGCAATGAGATCAATGGTCCGCGGTCAAAAGTTTTGTCAGGCAATCTGGAACGGTGGGGTACTCGGCAGATTTTAGTAACGAATAATGATCCTGACACGTTGGCAAAAGCGTGGCCACAAATGTTTGATCGAATTTTGGTTGATGCACCTTGTTCAGGAGAAGGCATGTTTCGTAAAGATCCGGATGCAATCCAGTATTGGCATGCGGACTATCCTGCGCAATGTGCTGAGCGGCAAAAGCAGATTCTCAAAGCGGCTGTGAAGATGCTAGCACCAGGCGGCACGTTGATTTACTCGACTTGCACCTTTAGTCCTGAAGAAGATGAGCAAATCATTGCCTGGCTATTGGCCAATAACGCGTTCACGCTTACGCCGATTAAGCAATATCCGGGGATGGAAGCTGGGCGGCCAGCGTGGGCCGATGGCAATCCAGAACTGGCCAAAACAGTCCGACTGTTTCCTCACCGATTGCGTGGCGAAGGGCATTTTGTTGCTAAGCTGAAGTTAGCAGGGGCACCAGCATCACATCAACCAGCCCGCTTGCCGCTTAAACCGCTAGCCAAGCCGGCGAAGGATGAAGTTGATGCGTTTGTAGCGACAAGCCTAACCAAGCAGCCCAGCGGCCTATTTTATCGGCATGGCGATTTTCTTTCAATTTTACCAACAACGATGATCCCGTTTGAGCACGTGAAAGTGGTGCGTGCCGGTCTGGAACTCGGAAGTTTCCGGAAGAAACGATTTGAACCAAGTCATAGTTTAGCAACTGCTCTTAATCCGGATGATTTTCAAACTATGATTGAGGTTGATGCGGACGGTTATGCACGTTATCGGCACGGTGAAACGTTGCCAAGCAAGGTAAGTGGCAAACGTTTTGTCCTGCTGACATTCGAGCATAAGCCGTTTGCAATTGGTAAATTGGTGAATGGTACCATCAAAAATTATTATCCAAAAGGGTTGCGTGTTTGATATTTAGTAAAGAAGACTCGGTTTGGGGCATAACTCACATCCGGTGAACGAGGCTGAGCCATTATTTGCTCATCGGACTTGTGAATCATTAAATTCCGAATAGTCGTAGGAAGGTGCTAGGCTAATAGTCCCTTGCCGTGCCAAACTTCGCAATCTCCGGCCAGATGGGGTGGCGACGCGTAGCTAGAGCGGAGACGGCGCTTCGAGCCCGCAAAGCCCGCGGTCTCGAAGTCGCCTAACAACATCAGCTCCGAAAATCGGTCGCTGTGTTGTTTGCACGGCTGAGCCTCATCTGGCCTACGATTGCTCCGCCTTGGCACTACGGTCTTTAAAATCTCAGCAATTAATCTATGGATAGGTAAAAACGAACGATTTTCCGATATTAGGAAAATCGTTCGTTTTTACTTGCCGGCTGAGAATTGTGTTGCAACATTATTCTCTTCGAATAAAAGTTCCAGAAGTCAATCATGACTTGGATTGTTTTAGGGTCAAATTCCCGGTAAGCCACGAGCCTGACGATAATGTTCCAAATCAGTACTTAGCACGATTGGGGCTTCTTGCAGCTCCTGCCAATTGGTGACGCCCAATAACGCGTAAAGTTGGCGCAATTGGTGCAGAAAGTTCTGAAAATAGGCCAGCGTCGCTTCATAGCCAGTCTGAATCAAGTGATGAAGCACCAGGCCACTCATGCCGACTGCATGAGCGCCCAGCCGCAATGCCTTCACAACATCTAATGGTGAACGAACGCCGCCAGTTGCAAGCATGGTTAGACCGAGTCCGCGCGCTTCAAGCAATGATTCAACCGTTGTCTGTCCCCAGTCTTGTAAATAAGCAAAATCGTGGCCCGAACGACGAGCATTTTCGATCGTGGCAAAGTTTGTTCCGCCGCGACCGCCAACGTCAACAAATTGAACCCCCAGCTGTTGTAAGGACTGAAGATCTTCGCGAATAAAGCCATTACCGACCTCTTTTACGACGATAGGGACTTGGCTAGTCGCAATGATGCTCTTAATGTTAGCCTGCCACATAAAGTCGCGATCGCCCTCAGGCATGACCACTTCCTGAGCAGCATTGAGATGAATTTCCAGTGCATTCGCTTTTAACATTGCCACCGCCGCCTCAGCAGCAGTCGCATGATGACCGGCACCAACATTAGCTAAAATAAACCCGTTTGGATCATGATCACGCAGCGTTGCAAAAGTCGGGACTAGTTGCGGATCACGCAACGCCACCGATTGCGATCCGCTGGCAATCGCCACCCCCAAAGCTTGGGCGAGCTGGCCTAGCTGCGCGTTTAACTTGCCGGTTTGTGGCGAGCCGCCGGTCATGGCATTGATATAAATCGGCCATTGCCAATTAAACGGGAGATCAGGTTTTAGATCCACCGCAGCCATGGTTGTTTCCGGCAAAGCTCGATGCAAAAGACGAACCTGATCGAAACCCGCATGAGCAACAGATTGAAAGTATTTTTCAGCTAGAAAAACATGTTCATCCTTGCGATGCGATTGCTGACTTTGTGTCATCAAATTGCTCCTTTGTGATGATGCTGGCATCCGGACCAAGGCGTGTGCTCAAAATCCGATCACCGAACACAGGGCGCAAGGCGGTTAATAAAATGTCCACGTAAGGTTCAGTAGTCAGAATTTTGACATTTGGTCCTGCATCCATCGTGGCAAACGCGGGAATACCCAAAGCCCGTTGTTCTTGCACTAATTGCCACGCCCGTAATGTTTCCGGCAGAAAGTAGGTGAATGGCGGTTCCTCGGCCATAATCGCCGCATGCATGCGCATACTGGACAATTCTGTCAATTTGCCGATCAGCGCTAAGTCGTCTTCAGCCAACGCGGTAATCATTGGTTCAATTAAACTTTCATTTGAGGCCACCCAGGCATCATAGTAGGGACTTGTGGCCACTGTGTTGGCCATGCCTTTTCGTGAACTGACCGCCTTTTTTTCAGCAGATACCGTGACCACAAGCATTCGTAATGGCAAACTAGGTTGAATCGCGAGTGGTTCAGCGAATGAAGAGGCGTCGTCATGGCCGCGATGCCAGATAACGGCACCACCAAAGATAGAGCGCGTTGCCGAACCTGATCCGCGGCGCGCTAATCTTGATAGTTCAGTCGGAGAAAGGTTTAGACCTGCCGCGCGGCTGGCAGCAGTGGCCAAAGCAGCAAAAGCAGAGGCTGAACTTGCCAGCCCGGCAGCAGTCGGCACGTGATTCAAGGAAGTGACTTGAGCGTACGTGCTAATTTTTCCTAAGTGCCGAACCCGATCCAAAAAGCGGCTGACCGCAACCGGGTTTTGTTCTTCACCGTTAAGCATGAAGCGATCATCATTTAGACTAGGATCAAATGTAACTGCTGTGTCAGTATAAAAGTCATTTAAAGTTAAAGAAATGCTGCTTGTGGCTGGCAGCATCAACTTGCGATTGGCTTTTCCCCAATATTTAATCAGCGCAATGTTTGTGTGCGCGCGTGCATAAGTCGTCATAATAGCCTCATTTCGATTCAAAATGGTATTCCCACACTTTAGCCGCATTAGCAGCTTTAAGCGCCGTGGTAATCGCTACCGCTTGATCACTGGCTGCTAAAGCAATCATGCAACCACCCATCCCTGAGCCTGTTAATTTAGCGCCATAAGCACCGTTATCAATCGCCACGTTAATGAGACGGTCAAGGTCAGGACTGCTAACGCCAAGTGCAGACAGATCGGCCTGATCGCGATTGAACAGTTGGCCTAAGGTAATAATATCATCTTGCGCCAACGCCAATGCTGCCTGGCGAACGGTGTCACCGATATCCTTGATGAGCGGCCGGTACATTTTGGGATCCTGCTTTAAACGATCTGCCACTGCTCCAACTGCAATTTTAGTTTGTCCGGCAACGCCAGTATCGGCAATTAGCAACACACCGTTTCGTGGCATCATGATCGAGCGCGGCGCCTTACCACGGACGAACCATTGCGGCCGCTCAGCGCTAGCCGTGGCAGCATCAAGACCGCTTGGATTGCCATGCAAAGCTTTTTCAGAGACAGCGGCCCAGTTCAGTAATGTGTCGTGTGATAGCGATGTTTGAAATGCATCGTAAAAAGCGCGAACAACTGCCACAGCGGTTGCGGCAGATGAGCCCATACCGCGCTCGGAAGGCAAAGCACTCGTGATGGTTAAATGAAATCCTTGATTCTTGGCGTTAAAGAAGATCAATAAACGTCGAATAAGCATGGCAATACCGGCAAAATTGGTCAATTGACCAGCATTTAAATTTCCTGTGAAAAAAGAAGACGTCACAGTTTGTCTGCCATCCGGCTGAGGCGTGACGCGAGCTGACAAGCCGACACTCTTCACTGGCAGTGCAATGGCCGGTTCCCCATACACGACCGCGTGTTCGCCAAGCAGAATAATTTTTGCATAACTTTTTCCCGTCCCGATTTCCATATAAACACCTCGTCAATATTCTTTATTAATGATAGCGCAAACGCCCGTCAGACACTACTTAGATATGCTAGACTAAAGCATAATGTAACAGAGCGTGAGCAGCCGCGCTTAGAAACCGGAGCATAAGCGGCCTCAAGCCTAAATGGCTGGGTTTTGGCCATTTAGGCTTGAGGTCCTTATGTGCAGGTTTCTGCGGCAGCCAACGCGTTTAGACAGAGCGTGAGCTGGCCCGGTGAGAAACCCGAGTGTAAGTGACCTTGGCCATTGCAGCCAAGGTGCTTACATGCAGGTTGCTGCGCTGGGGAGCGCGTTTAAGGAGGTAGGTAGCGCATGGGGCTGCAATTCATTTTAGGAGACGCAACGACGGATCATGCTGGCACGATGGCGACAATGGTTCAAGCTAATCTGCAAGCCGATTCACAAAACCAAATTTTTTATTTAGTCCCTAATCATATCAAATTTGAAGCCGAAGTCGACTTGTTGAAACGGTTGCGGGCGCAAGCAGCATCCGTCAATGGTGTATATGCGCAAAATCGAGTGCAGGTGCTGTCTTTCTCACGACTTGCCTGGTATTTCCTGAAAAACACCGCGCTTTATCAACAGCCACGACTTGATCGGGCCAGTAACACGATGTTGGTCGCAAAGATACTAGGTGAAAGCAAGGAAGAACTAACGATTTATGCTGGCGAAGCGCATAACACTGGGTTTGTGACACAACTGGCGGATCAATTAAGCGAATTAGTGACCGGTCGTATCACAGCAGAAGATCTGAATACGACAGTAGCCGCTTTAACACCAGGCGATCGGCACCGTGCTAAATTGCGAGATCTGGGGATCATTCTGGATCACTATGAAGCGGAAATCGGCCCTTATGCCACTAATGCCAGCCTACTAAGTGGGTTGCAACAGGTGATGCGCAATCAGGACCTGAGCCACACATTCATTTATCTCAATGACTTCAACGTCTTTTCAGCTTCAGAGACTGGATTGGTCGAAACAATGATTGAAACGGCTGCTGAGGTGACCGTTAGTTTAGTGCTGGACAAGCCATATCCGGCTGCGCCGCCAGTGGCACCTAATTTATTCTTACCTGCAGGCCGGTTGTATCACCGCCTTTATCAAAAAGCCAAAACGATGAAAGTACCGATCCGGCTAGATCGTTTTGCTAAACCGCGTCCGCTAAGCGAAGGCATGAAGCACCTTGCTGATTGGTGGCAAACGAGTACCAATTTACAACCACAGGCGCCTGCACAGACAGCACAGAACAAAGAAGTTGAGTTGGCAGTGGCGACTGATCCATATCATGAATTACGGACGGTTGCCCGCCAAATCTATCAAGCCGTCCGGCAAGGTGCACGTTACCGCGATTTTTTGATTTTAGCCCGTCGCTTGGATCCATACGCAGCGGTGATTCCGGCCATCTTTGAAGAATTCAACATCCCTCAATTTACTGATCTCGAACGGCCAATGAAGGATCATCCGCTAGTCGTACTCATTGAAAGTCTTTTTGCCATACAAGACCACGATTATCAATATCAGGATGTCATGCGCCTTTTGCATACCGAGTTGTTACTACCTGAGAATATGGATATCGCGGCTTTTCGTGATGCTTTAGACACAACAGATAACCATCTTGTTCGCACTGGCATTACCGGCAAAAAACGGTGGACACAGACCGACCCATGGCGCTATTTTCAGCGCAATCCTAACGCTGACGATTCGCAACTTGATCCCGAGGCAGATAAAACTGCCCAAATTAATGCAATCAAGACTTTGGTTGCGGACACCGTTCCGCAATTGCTGCGTCAATGGCAGACTGCCAAAACTGGTCGCGAAGCCGCGGCCAGCTTATATCAATGGCTGCAAACGACTGGTGTGATTGATCAGCTGAATGTATGGCGACAAACCGCTAACGCTGACGGTGATTTAAGTCGCAGTCAAGCCAACGAACAGGCTTGGGATACCTTCACCCAATTGTTAAATGACTATGCGACCATTTTGGGAGAAGCTGACTTCAATCGTGATCAGTTTCGAGAACTGTTGGCGGCCGGCTTTGCTAGTGCCACCTACACGCAGATTCCGTCGACGCTGGACTCGGTGGTTATTTCCGAAACGGGTTTGGTTCGTTTGGCCAAGGCAAAACACGTTTATGTGATTGGCGCAACAAACACCGCGATGCCTGATGTGCCTAACGATAGTGGTGTCTTAAATAGCGAAGAGCGGCAACTGTTGGCGGCTCAGCTTCCAGATGACCGTTTTTTACCTGAACAAGGTCCGACCACAACCTTAGGCGATCCTTTCATCAATTATCTTGGATTTATGGCAGCTTCTGAAAAACTGACACTTAGTTACCCCATGCAAAATACGCAGGAAAACAGTGAAAATCAAGCCTCGCCGTACTTTAGACAATTAGCCCAAGCACTGCAATTAACGCCTGCTACATGGGCACCGGCTGGGTTGGGGACATCTCTAAAAGCAGTTCTGGGTAGTCCGCGGGCCATGCTCAGTGATTTTGTTCGCGCGGCTGGTGAAGCTCAGCATCAGAAATTGTCTTTGAGTCGAAGTTGGCAAGGCGTTTTGGCCAGTCTCAAACAAACCAAGCTGGCACCGTTAGCTCAGAAGCTAGCAGGCAGTTTGACCTATCAAAATAACCCTGGACGTCTTGATCCGACATTAGCAGTCCAATTGTACGGTCGGGACATGAATGTCTCGGTATCGCGATTAGAGACGTATTATCGTAATCAGTTTGAATACTTTTTGAAGTATGGTTTGCTTTTACAGCCGCGACCTGAATTTGAGTTATCGCCAGCCGATACTGGTAGTCTTTTCCATGCGGTGCTGGATCAATATCTGACTCAGTTGCGCGACGCCGGCCAGACATTGGCCGATGTCACCGCGGCGGATGTCGCGGCGGCGGTCCCGCCATTAGTCGCGGCTATCACGAAGCGCCCGGGTTATGAAATTCTTGGCAGTACCCATCGGATGGCTTATTTGACAAGTCGCTTAAGTCGGTTATTGATCCAAGTGCTGACGAACATGCGCCAGCAGCAACGCCGGACCGGGTTCCGTCCGATGCGCACTGAGTTGCAGTTTGGCCGAATTGGGGATACCAGGGGCTTACCTGGCTTGTCTTGGCCGCTGCCGCATGGTGGTCGCGTTAATGTACGCGGCAAAATTGACCGACTAGATGTCTATCGAGAATCAGATGCGCAGCGATTTATGGTTGTTGATTACAAGAGCACGCAACATCGGTTCGATGACAGTGACGCGTACTATGGCATTGCCTTACAGATGTTGACGTATGTTGAAGCAATGGCAAATGTCCCAGCTGATCCGCCATTTGTGCCAGCCGGAGCACTGTATTTTCACTTACAAGATCCTAAGTTCAAATTCAGTACCGATCTTGACCTCGATATTGATCGACTAAAAGCTTTTAAATATCTAGGTTTCTTGGTAGCTAAAGATGGGGCAGACTTGGCGGCGGTAGACAAAACCATTTCAGCAGAAACCGGTGGACGCAGTATGATGGTGCCACTTGGTTTTAAAAAAGACGGTGCCTTCAATTATAATCAGTCAAACATTCTGACACCAGAAGATCTAAGTGCCTATCTTTTGCACAATCAGGCATTGATTATTGATGCTGCCAGTCGGATTTTAGCCGGGGATATCGCTTTGGCGCCGTTTCAATATGGACAGGAATCCACCGTTATCAGCAACAGCGACTATCAAAGTATTATGCTGTTCGATCCGGCAACCGGGTTTGATCATTACAATCATGTGCCAAAGTTGAAACGCAAAGAGGTGCTTGGCCGTGTCACAACTGATCCCACACAAATTCCGCATCATCGTCAGGAGGATTCGCAAGCATGACCCAATTTACAACCTCTCAACAAGCAGCGATTACCCACGACGGGCATGACGTGCTGGTTTCCGCCTCTGCTGGTAGCGGGAAAACCACCGTGTTGGTTGAGCGAATTATTCAAAAGATTCTCAAACAGCATGCCGACATTACCCGGATGTTGATCGTGACATTTACTCGTGCGGCAACAGCCGAAATGCGAACCAAGATTCAGACGGCTTTGAAGAAGGCACTCACCGAGCGACGACATGAGCTTAGTGGTGAGGATCGGCGTCATCTTGCCAATCAAATTGCCATGGTTAATGCGGCTAAAATCAGTACGCTGGATGCCTTTAGTTTGCAAATTGTCCAAACTTACTACTATGTCATTGATCTTGATCCCGGTTTTCGGTTGCTTACGGATGAAACTGAACGCTACATGCTGCAAGAGCGCGTTTGGGACGATTTGCGTGAACAATTATATGCCAGTGACGAAGCACCTGCGTTTGAACAACTCACTGCTAATTTTAGCGGGGATCGAGATGATAGCGGTTTGCAAGACTTGATGTTTGAGTTGATCCGCCAAGCCGGTGCGACAACTGATCCCAAGGCCTATTTGGAAGGATTGGCAACGCCGTATGCACCGGAAAAATGGGAAGCGACCTTTAGCCAACAAATCTGGCCGCGAGTTAAAGGCCAATTGCTGCAAATAGCCACCAGTTTGACTCAGGCGTCAGCGTTAGCCAATCAACTGCCAAACCCAATTTGGTATCAGCAAATTCAGGCTGATCTTGCCCCATTGCAAACACTATTAGAAACAAATGCACCCACATACGATACAGTCCGCAGTGTCTTGATTTCCCATGAATTTGCTGCTTGGTCGCGCATCAGTAAAGGACTGGATGACGCAGATAAGGACACTAAAAACGCGGCAAAAGATCTACGTGATGCTGCAAAGAAAACTTGGCAGAACAAACTGGCACCAACTTTTGCCTTAGCTGCTGAGCAAATTGGCGATTTGTTGCGGGAAGCTCAACCTTTAGTAGCCACATTAGCTAATGTGGCCTTAAAGTTTGAAGACGCGTTGATCGCTGAAAAGGCCGCTCGGCATGTTCAAGACTATAGTGATATTGCGCATAATGCTTTACGCATTTTGCAACAAAAAGATCCACAAACCGGTGCACCAATTGCCGATAACTATCGCGCGAGTTTCGATGAAGTGATGGTGGATGAGTATCAGGACATTAGTCCGTTGCAGGAGGCTTTACTTGCCGCTGTCAGCACCACTACGCCAGGTGATCGGTTCATGGTCGGGGATGTCAAACAGAGTATTTACGGCTTCCGACTGGCCGATCCGCAACTATTTATTCATAAATACCAAACATTTCAAGATGCACCGACCGATCCCGCCGAGCCAGAACGGATTATTTTAGCTGAGAATTTTCGTTCGACAAAAAATGTGTTGGCGTTTACCAATCTGATTTTCAGTCAAATCATGGATCCGGAAGTTGGCGATTTGAGCTATGACAACGCAGCGGCTTTAAAGTATGGTGCGCTTGATTACGGTGATGCGCATCCGGCAGTGAAAGTGTTGTTGTATAGCAAAGCAACATCTGATGAAGATTCTTCTGATGCAAGTGAGTTACCGGGAGATGCTGATGATAACGAGCCAGTGGACATTGCGACTGGCCAAACGCAGCTAGTCTTGGCCGAAATTCAGCGATTAATCAACGATCCCGATGCGCAACTATGGGATCGTCAGGCGCAGGAGTATCGGCGCATCCACTATCGCGATATCACATTACTGACGCGTCAAACCAGTCAAAACAGTCTGATTCAAACACAGTTTGCTGCAGCAGGCGTCCCATTGTTTGTGGCCGATACCAAGAATTTTTTCAAAACGACTGAATTGATGGTTATGCTGGCGCTTTTAAAAGTGATTGATAACCAAAAACAAGATATTCCGTTAGTGGCTGTGTTGCGTTCGCCGATTGTTGGTTTGTCAGCTGATCAGTTGGCACTGATTCGTTTAGCGGCAAAACAGGTGCCATATTATGATGCCGTGACAGCATTTCTACAAGCCGAACCAAAAACGCCACTTGCTCAGCGGACGCATGACATGCTGACGCACTTCTTCAACCAGCTCAGCCATTTTCGCGACTTGGCCCGAGAAAATGACTTGGTCACTTTGTTGTGGGCTATCTATCAGGATACCGGATTTCTTGACTATGTTGGCGGCACCCCAGGGGGCAGTCAGCGACAGGCAAATCTCCAAGCCTTGATTGATCGAGCCCGCACTTATGAAGCGGGTGGCTTCAAAGGGTTATTTGCCTTTATTCACTTTATTACTTTGATGCAGAAGCAGGATCAAGATTTGGCAATGCCTGCCCAAGTCGATCCAGATAATGATGCGGTGAAGTTGATGACCATTCACAAAAGCAAGGGTTTGGAATTCCCGGTTGTCTTTTTGATGCAGGCAAACAAACATTTTAATATGCGCGATCAAACCGGCACTGCCATTTTGACAAAACAAGGTATCGGTATTAAATGGCTAGATCCTGAAACTCGCGTTGAATATGAATTACCCCAGTATCAAGCTGCCAAAGCTGCACGGCAAAATCAGACCTTGGCTGAAGAGATGCGGTTGTTGTATGTTGCTCTGACGCGTGCGCAACAGCGACTTTACGTGGTTGGCGCAACGATGAGTGGCAATCAGCTGACGTCTGCTGATAAAACGGTCGAAAAATGGGCTGCGGCGGCGGAAGGTAAAGCGCGTGTTTTGGCGCCGCAAGTCCGCAGTGGGGCAACGAGCTATCTCGACTGGATCGGACCGGCCTTGATCAGACATCCACAGGCCCGTGGGTTAGCCGAAACAACTATCAAACCTGCGCTCGTCGGTGATGAAACGGAGTTTACAATTGAAATTGACGTGAATCCGCAAGTCACACCGACTGCAACTCCGGAAAAAGTTTCTGACGATTCAGGAACAATGGTCGACTTATCTGCGTGGTTTAAAAAGGCCTATCCTTTCCAAGCAGCAACAACTACGACAGGTTTTCAAAGTGTTTCAGAAATTAAACGCGCATTTGATGATCCAGATACCATTGATCTGGTCAATGCAGATCGTTTTCTCGGTCCCAAGCCACCGATGCGCGATTTAACGGCGCCAGCGTTTCTGACCGAAACCCCTAGTGGCATCAGCCCAGCAGCTATTGGGACGGCAACGCATCTATTGCTGCAGCTAGTGGATCTCGCCAAGCCGATCACCATGGCCAGCTTGAGGGCTTTGCGCGATCAATTGACCACCACGCAGGTCATTGCGGTCGATGTGGCAAAGCACATTGATTTGACGGCACTTATTCGCTTCTTTGAAACTGATTTAGGTCGGTTGTTATTGGCTAAGCCGCAGCAGGTTCATCGTGAAGTTCCGTTTTCCATGCTGCTGCCTGCTGACCAGGTTTTTGAAGCATTGGCCGATGACCCAGGCGAGGACGTCTTGATTCACGGGATTATTGATGGATACGTGAGTGATGAACAAGGCGTCACGCTGTTTGACTACAAAACTGATCATAACCCGAACACGGCCGTTTTAGTGGATCGTTATCGTGGACAGTTAAACTTATATGCACAAGCTTTGCAGGATTTACAACCCAAACCGGTGCTGCATCGCTATCTGGTCTTTTTGCGCACCGGAACCGTTGTCGATCTGGTAGCATCAGGTGCTGGTAAATAGTATGATATGAACAGTATGTTTAGACGGGAATGTTTAAAATGAATGCTGAGACCATTTTTGCTGTGGTCGATTTAGAAACAACTGGGACCAGCGTCAAAGACGGCGACCGGATGATCCAGTTTGGATGTGCCTTAATGCAGCACGGCAAAATTATCCAGACAATTTCTCAGTTGGTGAATCCGGATCGGTCGGTACCAGTGGCAATTCAGCGACTAACCGGCTTGGATCCCAATCGATTAGTCGCGGCCCCTTATTTTGAAGAAATCGCCAAAACGTTGCATCAGCTGTTGACTGATACGGTTTTTGTAGCGCACAACGTTAATTTCGATTATCCTTTTTTAAATGCGGAATTTGAGCGAGTGGGGCTGCCAAAGCTGCAATTAGCTGCGATCGACACGGTTGAATTGGCGCAAATTTTATTGCCTGAGATTAGCAGTTTTCGCTTGCCTGATTTAACGAGTTACTTACAAATTGAGCACGATAACCCGCATCAAGCCGATAGTGACGCGATTAGCACGGCTAAATTGTTGCGCCAGCTGGCGGCTCGCTTTCAGGCCTTGCCCAGTCCGACGCAACAGGCGTTGGTTGCGCGCGGCAGTGGCTTGTTGCGGGAAACCGGTGATTATTTGAAGGCAATCGCTAAACCGTTGAAACCGTTAAAACGCGGGTTTGTTCAAGTTGGCCCGTTGGTCTTGCGCCGAGTGCCGACAGCAACCCAGGAGACGTTTGCGTCAGCAGCTTATCCGGCAACGGATCTTGAAAAACGGCACTTGCTCCAACCGCGCTATCGCTTCCGCAAGGCCCAGGCGCGGATGATGGATGCGGTTTTTGCACATGCACAAGAGGGTGGTCCCCAGCCACTTTTCATTGAGGCAGGAACCGGTCTTGGCAAAACGCTTGGATATTTGCTGCCTTATGCTTATGTCGCAACCGCCGAACATAAGTTAGTGGTTGCGACATCAACGCTTGTTTTGCAAAGCCAACTAATTCAGACGGCCATTCCGACTTTAGCCGCTGTTTTAGGCAGAGACTTGCCAGCAGTTGAGGTTAAAAGTCCGCAACATTATATTGATCTCAACAAGTTCGCGGCTAGTTTGCATCAAGAATCACCAAGTCGGCAAACGCAGTTATTGCAAATGAAATTGCTGGTTTGGTTGACACAAACAACCACAGGCGACCTCGATGAGTTGCACTTAACAACTTATCGGGCACCATTGTTCATGCAAATTCGGCATACTGGTGATTCAGGCACACCATTTATCAACCCGTATTACACACTTGATTTTTATCGGCGGCTGCGTGCTTCCATTGATCGGGCGGCTATCGTGGTTACGAATCACGCTTTTCTGTCACGCCACGCTGATTTGTTGGACCTTGAGGCGCCATTTCTGGTCGTTGACGAAGCGCAACATTTTGCTGATAATACCGCCGCTGCCTTTGCGCAACGGATCGACTTAGCGCAGATTCGGCGGCAGTTGCGACATTTGTGGCGATTGAGTGATCCCGATGAAGATCGCTCATTGGTTAACGTCTATCAAAATGATCGGCAGATGCTGCCTGTGTTGGCGCAACTTAACGCTCTAACAACAACGGCCCAAGAAACGATTGAAATCCTGCAGCACCAAATATATCGGCATTTCTTTAACGGCAAGACAACGGCTGATCAAGGGTTTGTGAGTCTGAGCTTGGATCAAGCTGCTATTAATTGGTTAGTCACGTCCCAAACAGACAATATTAAGACATTGATCAAAGTCATTGGTCGCATTCAGGTCATTGCGACTAAACTAGATGCAGATTTCAATGGCCGGCAACATTTCTTTTTGAAAAGTGACGGTCAACGATTTCAAGCCTTAGCCGCGTTGACAGTCACCCTGATCGATCAACGTGACCGCTTGAAATTACTGTTAGCGCGCTTGCCAGAACTGGTTGCCGGCCAAACTGCCGTAGCTTCTTTGACGTTGCGGCAAATGCATGATGTTAGCAGTCTTGGCCTAAGTTGGGACATTTTTCAGGTTGGATCAGCCATTCAGCAGTTGCTACAGCGGTTTACGGCACCGGTGTTTGTCGGGGCGACTTTAACCACTGACCGTTCGTTTGACTTTTTAACCGCTCAGCTTGGTTACCATGATTTACCAGAGACAGCTTTTCTAAAGTTACGCAGTCCTTTTCATTATCGTGATCAGGCCAAAGTACTAGTCGCCACGGACGCTCCTGCGGCTGGTGCGGTGAGTGCAGAAGCCTATGCCGATTATCTTGCCGCGGCGATTGAGTTGTTGGCTGATAACCGACACCAAACGATTGTATTGTTCAATTCACTGGCGACCATTGCCGCGGTTTACCAACGCCTTGCTCATCGACCGATTGCCGATCATAAAGAGTTATTGGCTCAGGGGGTGACTGGTTCGGCGGAAAAGATCGCCAAGCGTTTTGCGGTCGGTGATCAAAGTTTATTGCTCGGTGCCGCAAGCTTCTTTGAGGGGATTGATTATCCGGATCGGTTGCTCGAAATGGTGATCTTGACCCGGTTGCCGTTCGATGCGCCCGAAGCCGCCATCACCAAAGCTCGATACGAACGACTTCAGGCAGCAGGCCGCGATCCATTTACTGAGGATGCTTTGCCACGCGCAACCTTGCGATTACGCCAGAGTTTTGGGCGCTTGATCCGAACCGAAACCGATCGCGGTATCTTCGTTGTCCTCGACCCCCGATTCATCACCACACGCTACGGTCGAAAAATGCAGAAATCCTTACCAAATATTAAGCCAATGACGTTGCCACTAACTGACATGCCGGGGTACATTAAGATGTGGCTAGACAGAGCGTGAGCAGGCGCGTTTAGAAACCGGAGCATAAGCGGCCTTGAACTTAAATGGCCAAAACCCGGCCATTTAGGCTTGAGGTCCTTACGTGCAGGTTTCTGGACTGGCGAACGCGTTTTAGCCAAAAGTTGCGAGCAGGCCATCCGTAAGCGCCAGAGCTCGATGGCCGAGAAAACTTTGACCATTACTTCCAAAGCCTGATATGCAGGCTTTTGTGCCAGCAAGTGCTTTTTTAGAAATTTTAATTACCACACGTATCTCGTCAGCTATCAAAAATCATCTGACCATACTTCGAAAGGAGGCACCCCATGCGTCATCGTCGATTTGACTGGGTTAAGTTCTTTGTGATTACTGGATTGATTGTTTTAATTATTGGTGCCATTGGCGTCTACGCGAAAAGCCTCTCACCTTATCAACAACTACGTGGGCAAGCTGAGAAAATCGCGACAAACCGCGCAAATCTGAAAACGATTAACGGTTTTTGGTGGTATAACCGCGACAAAAGTTATCTGACTGTTGCGGGTAATACCAAGAAAAATCAAGCTGTGTACGTTGTGATTCAAGAAAAAACGGGCAAAGTCAATATTTTAAACCAGAAATCTGGCATCACTCGGCAGCAAGCGTTGCAGCAAATTAATCAAAGTGCTTCGCCAAAGAAAATCTTGAATGCTTCATTAGGAAAACGTGGGTCAGAATTCGTTTGGGATATTGGCTATCTGTCAAAGTCTGGTAAACTAAACTACGTGACGTACAGTTTTCGCAGTGGCGAACAGCTGAACGCGATCAAAAACTTATAAATAAAGTATGATTCGGCAGCGCAAACGACTGCCGGAACTGTAGGAGGCGCAGTCGTGCATTTAGCAAAAAGAATCCTCAACGTCGCACCATCAGCGACGCTTGCATTGAGCAATCAAACCAAGGCTTTGAAGGCAAAAGGAGCCGATGTCATTGATCTGTCCATTGGTCAACCTGATTTTCAGACGCCGAAAACGATTGATGAAGCGGCCATTGCTGCCATCCAAGCCGGTAATGCTAGTTTCTATACTGCCGCGACTGGGATCCCAGAATTGAAGCAGGCCATTAGCGACCGCATTTTCGCGCAAGACGGTGTGCGTTATCCAGCTAGCCAGATTGTGGCGACGACTGGGGCAAAGTTTGCGTTATATGCTTTGTTCCAAGTTTACTTAAACCCAGGCGATGAAGTTTTGATTCCAGTACCATACTGGGTTTCTTACGAGGAACAAATCAAACTTGCTAGTGGGACGCCGCATTTGGTCATGCCATCGGAAGGCCACAAAGTCAGTGTTGATGATCTTGAGGCGGCGCGGACGGACAAAACGCGTGCTTTAATTATCAACTCACCGCAAAATCCAAGCGGGGTTGTCTACACGCGAACAGAACTGACATTGATTGGTAACTGGGCACTGCAACATCATATCTTGGTCATCACCGACGATATTTACCGCGATTTAATTTACAACGGCACAACCTTCACGGCAATGATCAGCATCAACCCTGACATTGTGGCCAACACCGTTTTGATCTCTGGTGTTTCCAAATCGTATGCAATGACTGGGTGGCGGATTGGTTATGCTGCCGGACCAGAAAAACTCATGCAGGCGATGGCGACCTTTATCAGCCACACCACCTCAAATCCAGCAGCTGTGTCTGAATATGCTGCAGTGGCCGCATTGACGGGTGATCAGCAGATTGTCGAAACCATGCGGCAAGCATTTGAGGAACGGCTCAACCTTTTTTATGATTTATTAGCCGAAATTCCGGGGTTTGACATGGGAGATAAACCACAAGGCGCCTTCTATTTATTCCCGAACATCAAGCGAGCGGCACAGTTGAGTCATTATGGTACCGTCGATGACTTTATCAGTGCGTTGCTTGCGGAAACCGGCGTTGCAATCGTGCCAGGCCGCGCATTTGGTATGCCCGACCATGCGCGTATCAGTTATTGCAAGGATCTAGACAGCTTACGCGAGGCGGCACGACGTATTCGAGAATTTGTGGGCAAGTAATTATTTAAATTAGAAATAGGGAGTTAACGCATGACGGAACAGATTCGCATCATTGATGCCAAAGAACATGTGAACGAAGAAGTTAAAATTGGGGCTTGGTTGACCGACAAACGCAGCTCAGGGAAAATTGCCTTTTTACAGTTGCGCGACGGTTCAGCTTATTTTCAAGGAGTTGTTTCAAAAGCTGATGTCCCAGAAGAAGTTTTCAGCTTAGCTAAAGAACTGCGCCAAGAGTCCAGTATGTGGATTACGGGTGTGATTCATCAAGACAGCCGCAGCCACTTTGGCTATGAAATCGAGGTTCGTAACATTGAACTGGTTGGTGACTCGCACGACTATCCAATCTCCCCGAAGGAGCACGGCATCGAATTTCTGCTTGATCATCGCCATCTATGGTTGCGTTCTAAGCGCCAATTTGCGATTCAACAAATTCGCAATGAAATGATCCGAGCAACGTTCGAGTTCTTCAATAACGAAGGGTTTATCAAAATGGATCCGCCGATTTTGACCGATTCCGCACCAGAAGGTACGACCGAACTTTTCGAAACCGATTATTTTGACAAAAAAGCTTACTTGAGTCAATCAGGTCAGCTTTATGCTGAAGCAGGGGCAATGGCTTATGGCAAAGTCTTCACCTGTGGCCCAGTTTTCCGAGCTGAAAAAAGTAAGACTCGGCGCCATTTAACCGAATTTTGGATGATTGAACCGGAAATGGCATTCTGTCACCAAGAAGAGAGTTTGAAGGTCCAAGAACGCTACGTTGCCTATCTCGTGCAGTCCGTTTTGGATAATTGCGCCTATCCGCTGCACTTGCTTGATCGCGACCCAGAAGTACTCAAGCAATATACCAAATTGCCATATCCGCGGATCACATATAAGCAGGCCATTAAAATGTTGCAAGATGCCGGTATGGACGTCAAGTATGGTGACGATTTTGGTTCACCGGAAGAAACCTACCTGTCTGATCAATTTGATCAACCGGTGTTTGTTTTGAACTATCCGAAGACGATCAAACCGTTTTATATGCTGACAGATCCGGAAGATGATCAGCAATATGTTTGTGCCGACATGCTGGCACCCGAAGGCTATGGGGAAATTATCGGTGGGTCTGAACGTGAAACCGACTATGACACACTGAAGAATGCTATCGAACATGCTGGACTTGATTTAGACGAATACGAATGGTATCTCGATCTGCGCAAGTATGGGAGCGTGCCGCATTCAGGCTTCGGTCTTGGACTTGAACGGGCAATTACGTGGGTCTGCAAGCTGGATCATTTACGTGAGGCGATTCCATTCCCACGGATGATCAACCGTTTGAAACCATGATGACAATCAAAAGTCGGACGCCTGTGCGCCGGCTTTTTTTGGAGGGCAAGCACCATGACGGATTTCAAAACTTATCTTGAGGCAGGGCAGTTCAGTCTGTCGAACCTACTGTTTGATCACTACGCCACCTTGGGGTTAACCCAAACCGAGTTCATGACTTATTTGTTCATTGATCAGTGGCAGGCAAGCCATCATCAGGCACCGGATTTGAAAGTGTTAGCTGCCCGAATGAACGTTGCTCCAAATGCGATTTATAGTGCCATTGAGACGCTTATTCAAAAACAAGCCATTGCTTTGGAAAGTGTCCCGGATGGTCATGGTCGGATGCGTGATCATTATGATCTCAGTCCAATATTGGCTAAACTGCCAACCTCAGCTGGTGGCACACCAACCCCGGCAACTTCGCAAGCAAATGTTGATGCGCAAACCAATGTATTCAACCAAATTGAGATTGAATTCGGACGACCACTATCGCCAATTGAGCAAGAGACGATTCGTGATTGGCTTACAACTGATCATTATCTACCGGAAGTCATTTTACTAGCTTTACGAGAGGCTGTATTGAACTCGGCTTATTCGCTAAAATATATGGATCGCATTTTGTTGAACTGGGAACGCCGCAATCTTAAAACGCCACAGCAGGTTCAGGCAGATATTAGACGTCATCAGGAGCTGTGACAAAGCCGCAATGACAAGCGCCAGGAAAATCTTATATGAAAATTCACCCATCATTAGCCCAAGAGGAGGCACCATTTGTGACCGATGCTGAAGCCAAACAACTATTTGATCAGATCATGGCACTTTATCCTGATCCGCAACCAACCTTGCACGCCGAGGATCCATTTCAGATTCTTGTAGCCGTCATGTTATCGGCGCAAACGACCGATGTGGCCGTCAATGCGGTCACGCCAAAGCTTTTTGCGGCTTATCCGACGCCTGCTGACATGGCTGCAGCGCCGGTTGAGGCGATCGCTGCGATCATTAGCCGGCTAGGCCTTTATCGTACTAAAGCTGCGCATTTGAAAGCTTTGAGTGATATTTTGGTTAAGGAATATGCAGGTAAGGTTCCCAACAAAGCGGCTGACTTGGTCCGTTTGCCAGGCGTTGGCAAGAAAACAGCCACCGTTGTTTTAAGTGATGCATTCAACATTCCAGGTGTGGCTGTGGATACGCATGTTAGTCGAATTGTAAAGGGGTTGGGACTCGTCCCGCAAAATGCGACACCGGTTCAGATTCAGGCGCGACTGGAAGCCTTGATGCCCCCGTCAGAATGGATTAAACTTCATCGCAGCCTAATTCGTTTTGGTCGGGAGTATCTGCGCGCCCGTGATCCGCAAGTGCCAGCAGGGACGCAATGGGCGTTTTTAGAAACACATTATTTACCTTTAGGGGGCAAATCATGACAGATAGCATTGTGCCATCCAAACGAACCGTTCATCGGGAAAGTTGGGATCAGTATTTTTTGGAGTTAGCGGAGAAGGTCTCGGAACGATCAACCTGTGAGCGAGCCACAGTTGGGGCTGTTCTGGTGCAAGAACATCGGATCATTGCGACTGGCTATAATGGTGCCATTAGTGGCGATCCGCACTGTGACGAGGCTGGCCATTTGATGCGAGACGGCCATTGCATTCGCACAATTCATGCCGAAATGAACGCGATTATCCAGTGTGCGGCTAACGGTGTCAGTACCCATGGTGCAACTGTTTACGTAAACTTTTTTCCCTGTCTTAATTGCACCAAAGCCTTGATTCAGGCCGGTATCAAGCGCGTGGTTTATGCGCAAGATTATCGTAACGATCCATACGGCGAAGCCTTGCTAAAGCAGCATCATTTGGATGTTGTGCGACTCAGCCAACAATAATTTCCATACAAAAATAAGCCTCATCCGATTCTTGCATTGCCGTCGTTAGACAGCTGCAAGAAGCGGATGAGGCTATTTTTAGGGTTTACTGAAGCAGCTTAGTCGTTATCAGGGATTGTTACTACCACCGCTGCCGCTGCCAGAACCCGAAGGCGTGCTTGGTTCGCTTGAACTAGCACTTGGTTCTTGATTTGAAGGTTGAGAGGAGGCAGAGGCTGATACCACCGGCTCAGAGCTGGAAACTGAACTTGAGCTTTCAATACTTTCTCGTGAAGAGGAACTAACAGAACTGCTTGAGCTCGAGGAAGAGGACTCGACTGCCGCTTTGCGGCTGCTTGGGCCGTGTCCGCGGACGTAGAGTTCTTTAGTCGTATCACCAGATCCGCCGGTAATGGCCGTTCCTGGATTACTTCCCTTGAGAATATTATAAGACTCAACTGTATCAGGCTTGGTCCAATCACGATTGGTCAGACTCTGTGACGTATAAGTCATTAGTGCTTTGTATATTTCTTGTGAAATGGTCTGTTCAGCATAGCTAATCCCGTGTGAAGTCGGTTTATCATAACCGGTCCAAACCGAAATGACTCGGCTACGTGTATAACCTGTGAACCAGGCATCTTTGGCAATGCCAGTTGCGTTCAATGCGGGGTTTTGTTGGAGTTCGGCATCACTATAGTCAGTCGTCCCAGTTTTACCAGCTTGATACAGTCCAGAAATAGCCGCCGAGGTCCCGGTTCCCTTGGTCAGAACGCCTTTTAACATGTCAGTAATCATATAGGCGGTACTGGACTTCATAGCCCGGCTGCCTTGACTATTGAAGGTTTGGGTATTGCCATCAGCGGTGACAACTTTGCTAACATAGTACGGTTTATAGTACGTGCCGCCGTTGGCAAAGGCGCCATAAGCACCAGCTTCTTGAACGGTATTGACAGAAGCACCGATCGCACTTGAGAGATATTGTTCCGAACTTGGCAAATTGATCCCTAAACCACTGAGGAATTTAACCGCATTCGCCATGCCAACAGTACTAAGGGTCTTGACCGCCGGAATATTTCGTGACTGTTCAAGTGCTGTCCGCATAGAGATGCGTCCTTGGTACTTCTTGTCCCAATCATAAAGTGAAATGCTCGTGCCCGGATACGTATACGGTTCATCGGTCATCTGCTCGTAAGTGGAGTAATTCAGATATTCGATTGCTGGTCCATAATCCATCAACGGTTTCATGGTAGACCCATTGCTACGTGTATTTTGTGCAGCACGATTATAGGCCAAGCGGACGTCGCCAGTTTTTCGACCGCCGATTTGTGCGAGAACCTGACCATTGTTTGGATCGGTCATCGTGACACCGGTCTGGAAGGCATCATCAGGGAAGTTAACGTATTCGTCAGTGTTAACAATGTCATAAAGCCGACGCTGAGCGCCCATATCGATATTAGTATAAATATCCAAGTTGTCGGTATATGGATTGAGGCCGGTCTTTTTCTTAACTTCGGCAATCACTTGAGTGAGGTAAGAATCAATCACCTTGTCATTGGTTGCGGTATTGGTTTGCTGCTGTTTTGGCTTTAAGCCATCAGTGATTGGTGTTGCTTTGGCTTGTTTAGCCGCCGTCGCGGTGATCTTTTTATCACGCAACATGGCATCAATGACGGCATTGCGCCGTTGAGTTGCTTTTTGCGGATATTCATAGGGATCATAACCGGCTGGGCTTTGCGGCAGGCCTGCAATAAACGCAGTCTGCGCAAGCGTTAAATCCTTCAGTGACTTGTTAAAGTAAAACTTAGCACCCGTGCTCATGCCATATTGACCATAGTTCATGAAAACTTTGTTAATGTAATACTCTAAAATCTGATCCTTGCTATATTTTTGTTGGACCTGCATGGCCAACCAAGCTTCTTGTGCTTTACGCCGAAGGGTTTGGTCGGAGGACTTGGTACTGAAAACCGACAATTTGATCAGTTGTTGCGTTAAAGTCGAGCCGCCCTGTAAACCATCGCTAGTGCCTGTTAGATTATTAAACGCTGCCCCGATGATTCGGACAGGATCAACCCCTAATTTCTCATCATAAAAGCGCCGGTCCTCAATGGAGACGACGGCATCTTTTAATTGTTGCGGGATTTCCGAGGCCTTCACATAATCCCGACTTTCCAAACCAAGTGTCGTAATTTCATTGCCAGATCGATCATAAATGGTACTGGAACCGCCTGACTCTAATTTTGCCTGAGTCACTTCTGGCGCGTCTTTAGCGTACCAAGAAAACAGGCCAACGCCGAGAATGAAAAATGCCAGGATCGCGAGCAACGTCCACTTAAGAATTCGCCGCCATAATCGTTTTGGCGGTTTAGGGGCAGATCCTTTCGTGAACTTATCTTCGCGGCGTCGGGCCATTCGCGACATATTTTGATTATCAGCCACGCACATTACCTACTTTCGTTTCAATCAACCAGTCAACCCCATCAAGAAAGGGGATGACCGGCTGTAGTTGTGGATGAAGCTCGAATCCGTTTGTGACAATATCCTTCAATGGAATCGATTTGCGACCGCCGTCTGGTTGTCGGTCCCAACAGTCAATCAGTCGACCAGCAGGGAAAACAAAGAGACGTTTCAGGGTTGCAAACCGAATGACCACAAAACAGATCCCGCTTTGTTTCAAACAGCGCCGAAAATGATCAATCTGATGCTGATGAAAGTTTTTTAGCGGGAAGCTCGCTTTATTTTTAGTTTCCTTGGCTTCAAAGTCAAGGTAAAATCCACGATAAACACCATTATAATCTGTTGTTGACGGCGTTTTAAAATAGGCCTCGCGAATCACAGCCTGACTTCGCTTAGGGTAGTCAACTTTCACAATCTGAACTGGGGTCGGTTTCTTGTAGACGACCGCTTTATCAATACTGCGGTAATATTGATTACTGATGTTCAATTCTTCTTCCAATGTCATACCGCGTCCACCATAGATAGTTGGACGCGAAATAGCTTGTGATGAAAATTGCGTCCCGTCTTTGTATGGATTACCATTAGGGTAATGAATGGTCATGCGATCACACTCCTTGCGCTATTATACCAATATCAGCCGCTTTGGCCTAATAATCGGAGGTAAGTCATGGTTGGAAAACGATTATGGGTCACGGGGTACCGTGCCTATGAGCTCAACGTTTTTGGCAGTAATGACCCAAAACTTAAGGTACTTAAAACTTCATTAAAAAATACGCTCATGCAGTTTCTTGATGAAGGCTTGGAATGGTTAATTACTGGCGGGCAATTAGGCGTGGAGCAGTGGGCAGTCGAGGTTGCTTTAGGACTCAAACCATTGTATCCAGATTTTAAAATTGCGATGATGGTTCCATTCACAGATTTTGGCAAGCAGTGGAATGAAGATAACCAAGGTCAACTGGCGGCCCTACGTGGACAAGTGGACTTTTCTGATGCGGTTTCGCAAGCACCGTATCAACAACCAGCGCAGTTGCAGGGCTATACCCGGTTCATGACCATCCATACAGATGCAGCGCTGCTGGTTTATGATCCAGAATTTCCAGGCAAAGCTAAATGGGATTACCAAGCAGCAGAGGCGATGGCTGACCGTCGTGATTATCCAGTTCAACTCATTACCATGGATGATTTAGAAGAAACAGCGCAAGCAATGGCAGAAGCTGAAAATGAGCATTTTCAAAATGATTGAGATATGGTAAGCTAATTAATAGTTTGGTTCCATGAAAACAATGAGGTGTGTCGGAATGGATAGTAACAAAGAGACAAAGTTTAGCATCCAGTACGGGCCTAAGGATATTTTGGACAAAAAGTTCAAAAACAAGGTCCGCGGTTATGATCCTGATGAAGTTGACGAATTCTTGGATGGTATCATCCGCGATTACGAAGCTTTCACCAATGAGATTGATCGACTGAAGGAAGAAAATACCAAGCTGTTTAGCCGGGTCGACGAGCTGACCAAACAGCTGAGTGTTTCCAAGAATGTCAGTGCGCAGACGCCGCAAACCAATGCGGCTGCGACAAATTATGATATTCTTAAACGTCTGAGTAATCTGGAACGTCATGTGTTCGGCTCAAAGCTATCTGATAGCAGTGTTGACAATCATGATGACGGCAACCATTCCGACGTTGACCAATACTAATGATCACATGTAGGTCCTGAGTGATCGCGGTCTGCTTTTGCAGGCTGAGGAAAGTCCATGCCCGCACAAGCTGAGATGCTTGTAGTGTTCGTGCTAAGCCCAATAAGCTTAGGGGCCGTGTAAACGGCTACGGCGGCCAAACGCGCTAAGGCGTCAGCTATGCGCTAGTAGGTCTGAAAAGTGCCACAGTGACGAAACGATCAGGGAAACCTGAGCGGTGGAACGGGTAAACCCCGCGAGCGAGTAACCCAAACTTTTGGTAGGGGCGTTTTGCCAAGCAAATTGAAGCGACGGCAATACAGCGGTAACGCTGAGATAGATGATGACTGAAGGAGCTTGTGCCTGAACAAGTTCTGGAACAAAACATGGCTTATAGGGATCTACATGCAGGCACAGCCCGGGGAAACCCGGGCTGTTTTTTTAAGAGCGGAAACAAAAGCGTTTAGAAACCGGAATGTAAGTGGCCTTGACCCTAATGACCGTACGTTGATCATTAGGGTCAAGGTCCTTACGTGCAGGTTTCTGCTTTTGTTTGCGCGTTTCGGAGAGCCAACAGAGGTTTTCCACACGCGGGCATTGTCTTGCTTCAAGGGGCCTTACACGTCAGTTTCTGCGCCTTTTTGCGCGTTTAAAAGAACCACGAATTTTTTACCTTCAAATTCCTTACACAAAAATTCCTGTGATCATCACGACCACTTTCTAATCACCAACTCAAGTACCATTTTCCCCCAAACCATCTCAAAAACTTGTAAACTAAAACTAACCACTAAAAACGCTGCATGAATGAAAGGAAAACCGATATGAGATATCAACTTGTTGCCACGATGGCTGCCGGACTTGAATCTGTGACAACTAAAGAATTGAAAGCCCTTGGCATTCAAACCCGAACAGAAAATGGTAAGGTTTATTTTGAAGGCGATGATAAGACAATCGCGCTAACCAATGTTTGGTTGCGTAGTGCCGATCGAATTAAAATCGTTGTTGGTCAATTCAAGGCGCTGACTTTTGATGCGCTTTTTGAAGGCGTTAAGGCGTTACCTTGGGATCACTACCTACCGCTTGACGCAGCGTTCCCGGTTGAGGGCCGAGCGGTTCGTTCGCAATTACATTCAGAACCGGACGTTCAAGCCATCACCAAAAAAGCAATTGTTGAAAAAATGTCTGCGGTTTATCATCGCACGACGCGGTTACCGGAAACTGGCGCGACTTACCCGCTGGAAGTTTCGATTTTAAAAGATATTGCAACATTGACGCTTGATACGACTGGATCAAGTCTGTTTAAACGCGGGTATCGAATTGCCAAAGGTGAGGCGCCGTTGAAGGAAAACTTTGCGGCCGCGTTGATCATGTTGACAAACTGGCATCCGGATATGCCGTTTGTCGATCCAACCACTGGTTCCGGCACAATTGCGATTGAAGCCGCTTTGATTGGCCATAACATTGCACCGGGTCTGCAACGCCAATTTACTTTTGAGAACTTTGGCTTTTTTGACCAGCCAGTCTTACAAACCGTCAAAGATGAAGCGATGGATCAAGCTGACTTTGATCGTGAATTAGATATTCAGGCAAGCGATATTAACGGTGACATGATTGATATAGCCAAGTTGAATGCGCAACAAGCAGGCTTGCTGCATAGCATTCAGTTTAAACAATTGGCGGTTAAAGATTTTTCGACGAGCAAAGAAAACGGGGTCATTGTTGCCAATCCACCTTATGGGAAACGGCTCAACGATCAGGCCATGGTTCGACAATTATACGCAGAAATGGGCCAAGCATTTGCGCCTTTAACCACTTGGAGCAAGTACATTTTGACAAGTGACATGGGCTTTGAAAAGGCTTATGGCAGCAAGGCAACCAAGCGCCGCAAGCTGTATAATGGGACTATCCGAACCGATCTTTTCCAATATTGGGGCAAACCTAACTGGCACCATGATAGAGCGTGACCAAGGGCGGTTAGAAATCGGAGTGTAAGTGAGCGACCTTGGCTGTGATGGTCGAACTTTGGCCAATGGAGCCAAGGTCCTTACACGCAGGTTTCTGCGCCTACGAACGCGTTTTTTGAAAAGGAGTGCGACATGATGAAGATTCTAAACAGCTTTAGTCTGAAGCCGGAGCAGCGCCAAACACTTGAAGCAGCGGGACACACCGTCATCGATGCTGACAAGCTTGATGATGCCACGGCTCAACAAATTGACGTGGTTTATGGTTGGAATGCTGCGGTTACCCGCGTGAACTTTGACCGACTTCAGTTTGTGCAGGCGATGTCCGCTGGCGTTGATTATTTACCATTGGCTGAGTTGGCTAAACACCATGTCTTGCTGGCTAATACAAGCGGCATTCACGCCGAACCCATTGCGGAGTATGTGCTTGGCGTCTTGTTTACGATCAGTCGCGGTATTTTGCCAGCCATTCGAGCAGATCGCGACATGTGGACATTACGTCAAGAGCGACCGCCAATGACATTGCTTAAGGGCAAAACAGCAGTCATTTTTGGCACCGGTCATATTGGATCAACGATTGCGACCAAACTTCAGGCATTGGGCTTGCACACGATTGGCGTGAGTGCACATGGCCGTCCGGCTGCAGGATTTGACCAAGTGATGACGGATGCGGCGACCCATGAGGCAGCAGGGCGAGCAGATGTCGTCATCAACGCGTTACCATTAACGCCAGATACAAAACACTTTTATGATGAAGCATTCTTTGCAGCCGCTAGCAAACAACCGCTTTTCATTAACATTGGCCGTGGGCCGTCAGTTGATATGGCTGCTTTGACGCAGGCATTGAAAAACAAGCAAATCAGTGCTGCTGCCTTGGATGTGGTGGATCCGGAACCACTGCCGCAAGACTCACCATTATGGGGCATGACGAACGTTTTGCTCACGCCGCATATTTCGGGCACGGTGCCGCAATTACGCGACAAAGTTTTTAAAATATTTAATGATAACCTCAAAACCTTGATATCAAGCGGCCAATTGGCAAGCCATCAAGTTGATCTCACGCGCGGATACTGAAATTTTTCGACACAACCGTTATACTGAAGCTGTAACCGATTTCAGTCACTGCATCGTCGCTGACTGATGTTCACCGCGGCTAGCAGCGATGCGCATTGAGACATCTGCGGACAGGTTTTTCGCTCGTCTGCTCTTAGATGAAGGAGGAATTGCTTATGGCACAACGCCCGGAAGAAATTACCAACTTGCTTCAAGATGCATTGCACACGCAGCATGAGGTCGCGATCAATACGATTGATCGCCATCGGTTCAAGGGACGCGTGGTCGATATTGAGGCCGCGACTGTCAAACCTTATAATGAACGCGGCGTGATCACCGTGGCAACAGGTCGGGGAGCGAAAAGGATTCAGGCGTACGCCATTAGTCAAATTAAATATAATTGAGCGATCAATCGCTGATCGATCGAAGGACAGCCTGTTAAAGGTTGTCCTTTTTGCATGAAAAAAGGCGGCACAGCATTTGGCCGTGCTGCCTTAAGTTCTAAAAACTGATGCGATTATGGTACGAGCAGGTTAACCACATCGTCCTTAGGAATATTGGTGAAGTACTCATTCGTGTTGATGGCATCTAAAGTGTCTTTAATGGCTGCTGACGTGTAAGGCTTGCCTTTTAACGCACCGGCAACATCCGCAACATCCTTAGGACCAAAGAAATCACCATAGAATTTGACGTTAGCAATTTTGCCTTCCTTGACATCGAAACGAGCATCAATCGTCCCATAGTCAAAATGCTTCCGCTTCTTGGTGGTGAATTCCGGGCTATGGCCATATACCCAATCCCAGTTGTTGTAAACATCATCGTAAATCTTTTTAATTTCGACTTCGTCTTCTGGGGTGACGTGATACTCTTTGTCTTTGATTTCAGCGACGTCATCAACGCCGAACAACCGAGTCAAAAGAATATCGCGGAATTCAGGAACAGTGAGGTTTTGATACTTTTTATCTAGATAAGGCCGCAAGTTCGTCACACGGCTCTTAACAGATTTAATGCCCTTACTCTTGATCTTGTCTTCTGGGACGTTCAAGACGTTAGGAATCACACTCATGTCAACATCCAGCATCAAAGTACCATGGGAGAACGTCTTGCCGTTACGTGTATACATAGCACTGCCAGAGAACTTTTTACCGTCGACCAGCATGTCATTACGGCCAGAAACTTCAGCGCTAGTCGCCCCTAAAGTATGAATTGCATCAACAATCGGCTGTGTGAAGGATTTGAAGTCACCAAATTCTTCAGAGTCACTGTCAACCACAAACGAGAAGCACAAGTTATTGAGATCATGATAAACTGCGCCGCCACCGGACAACCTGCGCGTCACAACAATGTTATGATCCTCCACGTATTTTTGATTCAACTCTTCAAGCGTATTCTGGTTTCGGCCTACAATCACACTCGGCTTTTCATAGTAGAACAGCAGTAACGGTTCATCAAATTGTTTCGAGTTCATGAGATATTGTTCTGTTGCCAGATTCTCACGAATATCATGAGACTTCATAATGACATAATACATTTTCAATCCTCCTGAATGATGACTGCCATTGACGACTAGCCATCGATTTGACTTCATGCTCCATTTTAGCGGGTTAATCATTAAAAAGAAAACGATTTCGATTGTGAACAATTGACTTAATCAGTTCTTCATTGTTCTCAACTAAAAGGAATATGGCTGAAAAGCGATTCAACCGTGCACGCAAATGAGAAGTGCGTTAAGATTATGACATATCTGTTCATATTGAAAGGGGCTTTTTAATGACTAGTGAAGTGCGCTACCAAGATGATCTGTACCGGGCAGTTAACGGGGCTTGGACGGATCAGGCAGTCATTCCTGATGACAAAAGCAGTACTGGCGGTTTTCAGGACCTTGCCGATGAAGTCGAAGAAAAAATGATGGCTGATTTTTCAGCGATTGCTGACGGCAAAAAAACGGCGCCAGACAAGTATTTTGCATCTGCGGTGACGCTGTACAAACAAGCCAAGGATTTCAAGACCCGAGACGCAGCGGGCTTTGCACCAGCCTTGCCGCAACTACATTTGGTTGCCGGCATTAAAGACCTTGCGGATTACAATCAACAGGCAGCCGAACTGCTTCAGGACCATCTGATTGACCCGCCATTTAATTTCTACGTAGATGCTGACATGAAAGACACCAGCAAAAATGTGATTAATTTGATGGGTCCACGAACCATTTTGCCGGATACCACATACTACGCCAAGGGCAATCAAAACGGCGAACAATTGATGACCATTTTCAAAGATATGATGGCTAAGCTTTTAGCTTACACAGATCTTGACGCTGCTGCGCAAAAGGCAACTTTAGCTGGCGCCTTGGCCTTTGATGCAGAAATTGCGAAACATGTTAAGAGTTCTGAAGAGTGGGCAGATTACCCTAAGGCCTACAACCCGATGCCGACAGCGGAGGTCGTTGAAAAACTCAAGCCATTCAAGTTTGCTGACTTCTTGCAAAAGATCTTTAAACAGGTGCCAGAAACGGTCGTTGTGAATGATCCGCGGTTCTTGGATGAGTTTACGCAGTTGTTCAACGAAGCTAACTTCAGCAATTATCGCGACTGGTTGTATGTCACCCGGCTAAACAGTCTTGTTAGTCTTTTAAGCGAACCATTGCGCCAATTAGGCGGTACTTTTAGCCGTGCGCTATCCGGTGCGCCCAAAGCACCGGATCAAACCAAACACGCCTACCGATTAGCCAACGCTTTCTTTAGCGAACCAATTGGCATTTACTACGGCCGCACTTATTTTGGCGAAAAGGCGAAGGCTGATGTAACACAACTTGTCCAAAAAATGATTGCCACTTACAAACGGCGACTCAGCAACTCTGATTGGCTATCACAACCGACCAAGGACAAGGCGATTCTTAAGCTCGACAAGATGGTGCTCAAAATGGGTTATCCCGATAAACCTGAGAACGTCTACGATTTGCTGCACGTTAATCCGGATAAGTCACTGATCGATAATATCAACGCGATGCAACTTGTTGAGCTTCAGTACAACTTCGACAAACTCACCAAGCCTGTTGATCGCACCGTCTGGAATATGCCAGGTCACTTGGTCAATGCCAGTTATGATCCTTCCAAGAACGACATCACTTTCCCAGCCGCCATTTTGCAGGCGCCGTTCTATTCCCTGAAACAAAGTGCTTCCGAAAATCTGGGCGGTATCGGCGCGGTCATTGCCCATGAAATTTCCCATGGTTTTGACAATAACGGTGCTCAATTTGACGAACTTGGCAATATGGTGAACTGGTGGCAAAAAGCTGATTATGCTCACTTTAACAAGCTCACCGAAGCCATGATCCAAGAATTTGACGGTCTTGAAACTGAAGCCGGTAAAGTTAATGGCAAACTCGTTGTTTCTGAGAACATCGCTGATGCTGGCGGCTTGGCTGCGGCTTTAGATACAGCCAAGAGAGAACCGGACGTTGATCTGCATGCCTTCTTCATCAACTGGGCAAGAATTTGGCGTTCAAAGTCTCGCCTCGAACGGCAAAAAATGCTACTAGCGGTTGATGTGCATGCACCACACGAATTGCGGGCGAACATTCAGCCACGCAATCTTGATGATTGGTACACAACTTTTGATGTCCAACCAGGTGATGGGATGTATTTGCCACCCGAAAAACGTGTTCAAATTTGGTAATCCTTTAGCATCGGCTCATTTGCAGCCGGTGCTTTTTTTGAATCAGGCTGGGATCTTTTGCAAGAGATGCGAGTGACTAGATTTAAATAAATTACCCGTGGCGAGCGTGACTTACAAAATAGTTGCGTCCTGCTGTGTGAAAGGGAATACAATCGTTGTCGGATAGGGTATAATTGTTATAGGAAGCCGTTTGCGATAAACAAGGCTGATAGGAAGTAGGGGAGTTTATGGAACTGCAGACGTTGCGCAACTTCATTGAGATTGCTGACCACGGCAGTATTACCGCGGCGGCACGAACGCTGGGCATTTCACAACCCGGACTATCGCGCCAATTAAAAGACTTGGAAAAAGAGCTCGGCGTTAAATTACTAGTTCGTGGTAATCGACGTGTGACGCTAACTGAAGATGGTACCTATTTGTTAAACCGGGCACGTGAACTCACCGCAATTGCCGAGCGCACAAAGAATAATTTGCAAAGTAAACATGCCCTTGGTGGTGACCTTTACATTGGTGCAAGCGAAACCAGCGGCAAACGGTTGGTTCTTCATGTTGCCCAAGAATTGCGCCATCAATACCCCGGTTTGCATGTTCATGTTACCTATGGCTCGGATGAAGGGCTGGTGGCCAATCTTGAGGCCGGCATGTATGATTTCATACTGCGGCCTGGCAAGCAGCAGACGCAGTATGAAAGTTTGCTACTGCCAGTTCGTGATGCTTGGGGTATTTTGATGACCAGTGATGATCCGTTAACTGATAATTTATTGATGACACCAACGGACATTGGCGACAGTGAATTAATCCTGCCGCGGGCCACGCACGCACGCAACACATTTGAACACTGGTTAGGCCAAGGCATGGATCCGGCTTACATTGTTGGGACTTATGACCTGACCGTTGATGCGCTTGGGATGACTGCTGTCGGCTTAGGACGAGCCTTGTGTCTTGAATATTTGGCCACCCAAAGTCCTAACACATCATTGACCTTCCGACCATTAGCACCAGCATTAGCGGACCCAGTAGCGCTTGTCTGGAAACGTGATCGCGAGTTGTCCAGAATCGCGCAACGTTTTCTTAGTATGATGAAGCAAACCATTAAAGACAGTGAATGATCATCGTCCTAATCAGACCAAAACAAAAAAGCCACCGCAAAACATTGCAGTGGCTTTTTTTGTTGCCGCGACGGCTTTATTTGTCGTGGTCTTCATCTTCAGTTGAGAACTGATAATCATCATCTTGCATCGCTTCAACTTGACCCAGCCGGTAACCATTACCAACTTGTGAGAAGAAGTCATGGTTGGCGGTAGACGTTGAAATCCCATTCATTACGATTGGGTTGACGTCATCAGCCGTGTCAGGAAAAGCAGTTTCCTGGCCTAAATTCATCAAGGCTTTGTTGGCGTTATAACGCAAGAAAGTCAAAACTTCATCCGTCCAGTTAGTTTTCGCGTAAAGATCGTTAGTGTACTTTTCCTCGTTTTCATACAAATCGAACAACAAGTCGTACATCCAATCCTTCAATGTTTGTTGTTCAGCTTCCGGTAACTCGTTGAATCCGAGCTGGAATTTATAGCCGATATAAGTGCCATGAACACTTTCATCACGAATAATCAGCTTAATGATTTCTGCCACGTTAGTTAGCTTATTGTTGCCCAAGTAATACAACGGGGTAAAGAAGCCTGAATAAAACAAGAAGGTTTCCAAGAAAACACTGGCAATCTTTTTCTGCAACGCTGAACCGTTATGATAAATATCATTAATTTTGTTGGCTTTATATTGCAGATGTTCATTATGGTTGGTCCAATCGAAGATCTCATCGATTTCTGCTGGTGTGTTTAGCGTTGAAAAAATCGAAGAGTAACTCTTTGCATGCACACTTTCCATAAACTGAATGTTGTTCAACACAGCCGTTTCTTGCTGGGTGCGAATATTTTGCCGCAAACTTGCCATGCCGTCCTGACTCTGCAGGGTATCCAGCAAGGTCAAGCCACCGAATACGTGGCCGACAACCCATTGCTCGTCATGATTGAGAGATCGCCAGTCGTCCAAGTCGTTGGACAGCGGAATCCGGGTGTCTAACCAAAATTGTTCCGTCAATTTTTCCCAAGTTGCTTTATCAACTTCGTCTTCGATCGCGTTCCAATTGATCGCAATGTACTGTTTTGCCATGTTTACGCTCCCTTATGTAAAAACAGGGGAAACTCCCCCTGTTAAAAGATTATCAGATTGAGCAGCTTTCACAAGCGTTGCTGCCAATTTCTTCTTGATCATCCGTGTAAGTCCGGATGTAGTAAATCGACTTGATGCCCTTATGATGTGCGTAATTACGCAAAATATTTAAATCACGGGTGGTCATTTTATCGGTTCGGCCATCTTTCCAAGGATAAAGGCCAGCCGGAATGGTACTGCGCATGAACAACGTCATGGCCATTCCTTGATCGACATGCTGCTGGGCGGCAGCGTAAACGTCAATCACTTTACGCATATCAATATCATAGGCACTTTGATAGTAAGGCATCGTGTCATTAGAAAGGTCTGGAGCAGGGTAGTAAATCGTGCCGATCTTCTTTTCTTGCCGATCTTCAATGCGGTTAACGATCGGCTGTAATGATGCACTGGTGTCGTTGATGTAACTGATCGACCCATTTGGCGCAACAGCCATGCGGTTCTGATGGTAGAGACCATCTTTCATGACACTGGTCTTCAGCGCTTCCCAATCAGCCTGCGTCGGAATGTGAATACCATCAAACAGCGCGCGAACCTTGTCATACTTCGGTGCCCATACTTGCTCGGTGTACTTATCGAAGTAGCTACCGTCCGCATACTTGCTGTTTTCGAAGTTGTGGAAGCTTTCGCCGCGTTCTTGGGCAATTTTATTGGATGCCTTCAGGGTGTAGTAATTCAGCAAAAGGAAGTAAATATTGGTGAAGTCCAAGCTTTCAGGCGAACCGTAGAACATATGATTCTTCGCAAAATAAGTGTGCAAGCCCATCGCACCAAGGCCAATGCTGTGAGCCTGGTGATTACCGTGCTGGACGGAAGGTACAACATCGATGTTGCTGTGGTCCGTGACATAAGTCAAAGCACGAACCATTGCTTCGACACTGCGGCCAAAGTCGCGGCTATGCATCAGGTTGGGAATATTCGTGCTACCTAAGTTGCAAGATACATCAGTACCCAGCACTTCATATTCCTGTTTATTGTTCAACTTGGAAGGCACCTGAACCTGCATGATTTCCGAGCACAGATTACTCATGATGATTTTGCCTTCGATTGGGTTGGCGCGATTTGCCGTATCAATGTTGATAATATAAGGATAACCAGATTCCTGCTGAAGTTTGGAGATTTCGTTTTCTAGATCACGGGCCTTAATCTTGTACTTCTTAATGGCCGGATTGGCAACCATGTTGTCATATTCCTTGGTGATATCAACATAAGAGAACGGCTTCCCGTAAACCCGTTCAACCGAGTAAGGGGAAAAGAGGTACATATCGGCATTAGCCTTAATGAGGTCGTAATACTTATCTGGTACGACAACGCCAAGACTGAGTGTTTTGACCCGGTACTTTTCGTCCGCGTTTTCCTTCTTGGCACCTAAGAAACTGATGATGTCAGGATGGAAAACGTTCAGATACACAACACCGGCACCTTGTCGCTGGCCCAATTGGTTGCTATAGGAAAAAGAGTCTTCCAACAGCTTCATGACTGGCAAGACGCCGCTAGCGGCACCTTCAATGCCCTTAATCGGGGCACCGGCTTCACGTAGGTTGGACAAGGTGAGGCCAACGCCGCCACCAATTCGGGACAATTCCAAGGCCGAATTGATCGCCCGGCCAATTGAATTCATGTCATCAGTGATTTGCAACAAAAAACATGAAACCAGTTCGCCACGGCGGGCCCGGCCAGCATTCAAGAAGGAAGGGGTGGCTGGTTGATAACGTTGATGAATCATTTCATCAGCAAGGTCAACTGCCAAGTCCTCGTTACCGTCTGCAAAGAAAAGTGCGTTGGCAAAAACCCGATCTTTAAAATCTTCTAAATACTGGGTACCGTCATCGGTTTTCAAGGCATACTGCGCATAGTATTTGTAGGCGGCCATGAAGGATTTGAACTGAAAATGCTGCGCTGAAAGAAATTGATCCAGTTTTTCCAAAAAAGCTGGCTGATACTTGTTCAAAAAGTCGGCTTCATAATAGTGGTTATCGACTAAATACTTCAGTCGATCAGCCAGCGAATCAAATTGCATCGTATTTGGCGCAACATTTTCGGTCAAAAATGCCTGCAACGCTTCCTTGTCTTTGTTCAACGGAATCTGGTCATTCACAGGAATGTTGATCTCGTTGTTGAGCGCGTAATAGGTGACTTGATCCGGACTAATTGTTTTTAATGACATGCTAAACCCTGCTTTCGCTGCGTTTTATAATAGCTGGTTGCGTTGTGATGCGATAAAAAAACTGGCTGATCAAACAGCCAGTTGCTTCAAGGCGTCCGGTCGGAACCCGGAGAATGAATCGAGCCCATCCGCTTCGAGAACAGGAACCTGCTGGAACCCCTTTTGTTTTAAGTAATCAATGTATTGCGGCTCTTCGTTGATGTTGTGCTCCGTGAATGGAATTTTATGGGTGTTAAGGTAGCGCTTGGTCATCCGGCATTGCGGGCAGCCATTGCGTGTGAATAAGGTGATGTTACGCATAGGTATCATCCTTTCTCGTTATCTTATGTAGCTTAGGATACTCAATATTGGGGTGCCTGTCAATTAAAAATACCATATCTTGGGGCTATTTTTTTGAATACCCCAAGTGTATGGTATTGGCTGACACTTTTGCTTACTTTTAGTATACCAAGTTCGTATGGCGAAAACCAGTCGCAACCGTCAACTATTTGTTGAAGCTGAAGAGCAACTTTGTATCAACGTCACGGTATTGACGAAAAAACCCGACCAAAAATATTTACGATAAAAATCAGTTGAGACCGTGAAAAAAAGCTTAAAAAACCATGAGCATATCTTATCGGGTTTTTTGCTACCTTTGCTATACTGTAGCAAACGCTTTCGAGGAGGCCTTCTTTATGGTCTTTGATGAATTATTTCTCGATCGGGAAGAGCGAGATCGCATCAATATCTACAGCACGTTGTGGGAGGCCCCGGGGCACCGGCTGGATATTGCTGCCACCGCCATAACCCGTGGTGAGAGTTACCGCCAACTCCGACGCCGGATGGAAAAAATTGCCGCAGACTTGGTCACGATGCAGTCAGACGCTGCACCATTACTGCGACGCGGCGATGGTAATATGATTGCACCACCATCAATCAGTCTAGATCGTTATCGTATCTTTCTATATAGGCGGTCCTTGCCGGGACAACTATTGATTCAGACGCTGAAGCGGCCTCAATTGACACTGCAGATGCTTTTGGATGAAACCGGGTTTTCACGAGCCGCCTTTTTCCGCCGAATCTCGGCTTTGCGCCTTTATTTGCGGAAAGCCGGCGTTACCATCAGCCTAAATCCTTTAGCGCTTATTGGACCGGAAGCCCGCGTTAGACAAGTTTACCGGCAATTATTGTGGCAGTTTGTCGACTTTGCCCATCCCTTGTTTTCGGAAATTTTGCCGCAGTCGCGTCAATTAATGCGCGAACTCGACAAAGCTGGTCTGATCCAATCAGATTTTTCGCGGGCGCAGCTTCTATTCGCAGCTAATGTTCATCTACACCGATTGTTAGCGAATCACTCCATCGTTGGTACCCTTGATTTTGACGAATTGGCACCTCGGCCAACACTAACTGCAGCACTACCGAGTGCGTTTGATAATCTGCCGAGAAAGGCTGCTGAGGATGAAACATGGCATCTTTTTTTAACTCAGTGGCGCGTACCTCGGTTTCACTCGGAACAACAATTTGATGCCGCTACTCTAGTTGGCTATCACGCAGCGCGTAATACACCTGCATGGCAGTTAGTCGAGAAAATCCGCAACGAGTTCAGTCGAACAGTTGTCGGGATTGCCCCGACAGTAACAACAGATCTAGCGTTGGCAGGGAATCTCTTGAAGATTTTAATCAGCGAGCGCATTTTCCCCGGTGGCGCCTATATTGATCTCACGCGAACAGCGAGTCCAATGCGTGCTTTTTATCCGCGATTAGAAGCTGCCTTGGAGGCTTTTTTCGCTCGCGAAGCGCCATTGGAAAATGCATCAAAAGAGATCATTGACGGGTTCTATCAACTGCTGTGGCCATTTATGACGGACAGTGCGATTGCTGATAAGCTCAAGGTAGCACTTGATCCTTTAATGCCGCAGCCGTTATATGAAACCGTTCGTCTCAACTTGACTCAGCCTGCGTATATTCGGCTAGTGACGACTGAGCAACAGCCTGATCTTGTTATCTCGGCGCAAAATCTTGCGCCTGGAGAAGAACCTATTGTACCAGATACACCAGTCTTTTATCTTGCTAGTGATCGGTTTGAAAGCTGGTCACAACTTTATCAGGAATTATTCGCGCGTTCTCGTAAATTAATAGCCCACTGAAATAATTAATTTTTGAAATGTTCAGGTTTGCTTTGATGCCTAGCACCAGCCTGACTACTTTTGATAGCTAGTAGCACATAGCAAAGGCATCACGATCAGCTTTAAAAAATGGATTAGCAGGCGCATACTTGTTTTATTGGGAGATGACAAAATGAAACGAGACAAGCAAGCCGATGAAGCCGCCGTTGTGGATATGAATGACACGCTCATGGACTATGCGCATAAACGTCAGCCGCATGTCGACGATTTGGCCGAAGAATTGGCTAAACGGGCGAAAGATAATATCAACGCGATTGACGATTATTTAAAAGATGATGGTGAGGCGCGTAAAGAGTATCAGGCGATTGCCACCGGCTATTTGCGTGATAAATATGATCTTGAAGGTGACGATCTCACCGCTGCCCGTGACGAACTTGTTCATGCCGCGATTCATTACTTAGTCGGCCACACCAAAGTCTTGGACGACTGGCAACGTTAATGAAGCTTTATATAGTAAAAACTGGCGCTTTATTCTGACATCATTCAGAATAAAGCGCCAGTTTTTACTTAAAGAATAGGTGATAATAACCGTGAGAAGTCTTGTTTAAACCGAAGCCAACTGCTTTGTTTGGCGATTAGCTCAGGCGTCAGTAAGTAACTGCGCGCCATATCAGCCTCGAAAATCTGGCCTAAGCTACTGGCCACTTTACGATCATAAATAAACGCATTAATTTCAAAATTCAGCTTAAAACTACGAATATCGAAATTTGCCGAGCCAACGCTGGCGATGGCATTATCGACAACCACCGTTTTCGCATGCATAAAGCCGTGTTCGTAATGGTAGATTTTCACGCCAGCGCGAGTCAAATAATTCGCATAGTATTGTGTCGCGCGGAAAATGAACGGGTGATCAGGCATGTCAGGAATCATGATGCGAACATCAATCCCTGACATGGCAGCGGATACTAAAGCGTCGATCACAGTATCATCTGGCACCAAATAAGGACTTTGAATCCAAACAGATTTGGTGGCACTGGTGATTAACTTGGTGTATCCCAACTTAATTTGTTGCGTTGGGCGGTCAGGTCCGGAAGCAACGATCTGGATAGGCGTTGCACCGGCTGTCAAACTGTCGGCAGTGACACTATCGGCACTATCTTGTTCAACACTATAAGCAATTTCGTCTTTTTTGCTGACTGTTGCATTCCAATCCATGGTGAAGCGAATTTTTAAAGCGTAAATCGTATTGCCGATAATGCGCAAATGTGTGTCGCGCCAATAACCGAACTTAGGTTTGCGGGAGACGTATTGGTCACCAACATTAAACCCGCCGATATACCCGACGTGGTCGTCAATGACAACGATCTTGCGATGATCACGATAGTTCAAACGAAAGTCAGTGATGGGATGCTTGGAACTAAAGTAACTTTCGGCTTGCCCGCCAACGTCGGTCAGCCGGCGCCACCACTTTGCTGTAGCGCCCATGGAACCCCAAGCGTCATATAGGACCTTTACAACAACGCCTTCCTTAGCTTTCTTGATCAGCAGTTGCTGGAATTGATTGCCTAATTCATCATTGTAAATGGTGTAGTACTCAACATAGATATAATCTTTAGCGGCCTCAATATCGCGGAATAACGCCGCAAACTTTTTCTCGCCATCCGTGTAAAGTTGCACTTGGTTATGGGCAAGGACCGGTGCTTGCGCGGTATTCAGAAAAAAGGCGGTTAAAGCCTTGGCCGCTGGCGTGTAATCAGTCGGTGGCAATAACTTATTCCGGGCGTTTTCGTGCTTTTGTAGTGAGACAAATGCTTTTACGCCAGACTCATATTCGTGTTGAATCCGTTGCAATTTTTTCGTTGATAAGCCGCGGCCAGCAAATAAATAAAAACCAAACCCGACGATCGGTAAAAAAATAAGCACTAGCAACCACGCCCAAGTCGTTGAGATATCTCGGACCTCGCGTAGAACCGTGAAGATTGCCCCGAAGGTGTTTAAAACCAAAATAATAAGAATAAGCCAGGTAATCAGCGACATACCGCACCTCCAAGAAGAATAAGTTCATTGTACTCAAGCGAAGCGAGGCTGTCACGTTGGAGGGGCAAATAGGAGGATTTGCGAAATATTTGGGTAGGAGGAAAGAAAATGTTGATATTTGGGGTTTACTTACTTTTAGTCAGTTGGTAGAATGATACTTGTTCTGAAATGCGTCTGCAGGCGCAGAAACCTGCGTGTAAGGATCTTGGCGGCAATGACCAAAACCTGGCCATCACCGCCAAGACTGCTTACACGCCGGTTTCTAACTGCGCCAGCGCACGCTTTAATTTATAAAAAGGTGGTTTTCTCGTGAATCAAGACTTACTGAATCTTTTAAAGCAACGCCGCTCAATTTATGCACTTGGCAAAGATGTTAAACAGAATCCGGATGACTTAGTGGATTTGATTGAAACCGTCATTCAGGAGACGCCGACTGCGTTTAATTCACAAACGACGCGCGCTGTTTTTCTGTTTGGCGAGCAGCATGACAAGCTGTGGGATATTGTCGTCAAGCGGCTGGAGAGTGAAGTGCCGACTGAGCAGGCTTACGAAGCAACCAAGCAGAAAATTGCCAGCTTTAAAGCAGCTTACGGTACCATTATGTATTTCACCGATACTGACGTTGTAAAGCAATTGGAGAATAATTTCCCATTATATGCGGCAAACTTTGCGACTTGGGCAGAACAGGCGCAAGGTTCCGCACAACTCAACACATGGGTCACCTTGGCGAACAATGGCATCGGCGCGAATCTGCAGCACTATAATCCAATCATTGACGATTTAGTGCGTGAAGCCTTTGATATCCCGACCAACTGGAACTTACGGGCACAAATGCCATTTGGTTCCATTGAAGGTTCAGCAAAAGATAAAGATTACATGGATCGAAAAGATCAGTTTAAAGTTTTGAAATAAGCACCCATCAGCTTAATTTAAAATTGTCGTGATGAGACGACAAGGTTGGGATATTATTCACAACCATTAATAAAGGCAACCGTTTCCGTCTACAAGGAAATGGTTGCCTTTTCTTTTCTCAGAAACAAGCTTTTTTTGAACTTAATGATCACGGCGCCAGTACCGACGAGAGTGGCGTCTGGCAAGGAAAATTGCTTTTTGCCTCGATTGTTCTAGTCATGACGCAATTTTGCCGAAAATTTATATTTTAGTTTCAGATTGGCGCAACCCTTGCTGAGCTAACATATGGGCGCCGCGATTGGCCCGGTCAGGCAGCCAGTTTGGCAATACTAAAGGAAATTGACCGATTAAGGTCAGCAAACGGCCTGCTAGGTCGGGATAGTGCTTAGCGTATTGCTTTTCAATCGCCTGAATCACAAGCTTGGAATCACTGTAGAAGGCGACCGGTGTTGTATTTAAGCCGGCTTGGATCAGCAGTTCAAAACCAGCGATTGCGGCTGCAAACTCGGCTTCATGATTACTCATTGCTGGCAGTGCAGCATGTTTTTGAATTTGATGGGGCAAGCCACTGACCAAGATGCCGATCCCAGCGGGTCCTGGGTTGCCTTTTGTCGCGCCATCTGTGTATAGTTTAAGCATAATTTCTCCTAAGGAAGTGTCAAAGTGCCAGAATACCGAACTCATTATCAACCTGCCTGGATCGATTTTAGCATGTTTTGGAGTATGATCGTGATCGGGATCAGCCTTGCCACGATTGTTCAGTTAGAAAGTACCAAGCCATCGCTGCTAGCCATTGGCATTGCCATAGTGACAGTGCTTGTTGCGATCATTCAAGTGCTGCTTCATCGTCTTGTTGTCCATGAACAAGGCCTAAAACTGGTTAGTCTTTTTAAGAGTAACACCTTGGAAATGACTTGGCCGGAAATTGAGGGGTTTACGTTTGGCCATTTGACAGTTATTCTTAAAACCAAACGATATGGTCAAGTGACTTTTGTTTTGTTCGGTAAAAAAAGAAAACAAAAAGTAGTGTCGTTGATCCAAAAAGGGCTGAAAGAGTCCGCCAAATAAGGAGTGTGTTGTATGTCTGATATTGAAATTGCACAAGCCAATGAAGCGACGGCAATGTGGCCGATTACGAAAGTTGCGGCTGGTTTAGGTTTATCAGAAGATGATCTTGAACTTTATGGCAAAGCCAAAGCCAAGCTTAGTTTTAGTGCACTTAACGCCTTAAAGGATAAACCTTTTGGCAAACTTGTGCTGGTAACGTCCATCAACCCAACACCAGCTGGCGAAGGTAAGTCGACCATCACCGTTGGCTTAGGGGATGCGCTGCAACAACGTGGTAAGCATCCTGTGATTGCTTTACGCGAACCGTCTTTAGGCCCGGTAATGGGCATGAAAGGCGGTGCGACAGGTGGCGGTTATGCGCAAGTAGTTCCAATGGAAGACATTAACCTGCATTTTACAGGAGATATGCATGCACTTACCACGGCGGTGGATACCCTAGCCGCCTTGATTGACAATCATTTGCAACAAGGCAATACGCTCAATATTGATCCACGGCGGATTTTATGGAAGCGTGCTTTAGATATCAACGATCGCGCTTTGCGTCATGTTACGATCGGTTTGGGCGGTCCCACAAGCGGTGTGCCGCGCGAAGATGGCTTTGATATTACAGTTGCTAGCGAATTAATGGCAGTGTTGTGTCTGGCGGAAAACATTGCCGATCTAAAGGCGCGTATCGGCCGAATTGTCATTGGATACACTTATGACCGGCAGCCGGTGACCGTGGCCGATTTGAAAGTCACCGGTGCGATTGCGATGCTATTGCGAGATGCCTTGAAACCTAACTTGGTTCAGACATTAGAACATACCCCGGCATTCATCCACGGTGGTCCATTTGCCAACATTGCGCACGGCTGCAACTCGGTTTTGGCCACGCGTACGGCTTTGCAGCTCGGGGACATCGCGATCACCGAAGCCGGCTTCGGTGCGGATCTCGGCGGTGAAAAGTTTATGGACATCAAAACACCTGTGCTCGGCAAGACGCCTGACGCAGTCGTCATTGTCGCAACCGTGCGTGCCTTGAAGTATAACGGCGGGGTCGCGTTAAAGGACCTGCAAACGGAAAATATCGAAGCCTTGGCCCAAGGCTTCGGCAATCTCAAACGCCACATCCACAGTATGCAAAGTTACGGTGTGCCAGTTGTAGTTGCGATTAACCGATTCACTAGTGATACCGATGCCGAAATTCAGTTTTTAATTGATGCTTGTGCGAAACTAAACGTTAAAGCCGTCACCGCCACCGTTTGGGCTGACGGCGGACGCGGCGGATTGGCGGTTGCGGATGCTGTTTTGGCGACACTTGATCAACCGGCGCATTTTACTCGCTTATATGATCCGCAAAGCGATGTCAAAACCAAAATCAAGACGATTGTGCAAAAGATTTATGGCGGAGCTGATGTCGATTATGAAGGCAAAGCAAACAGTGCCTTGCGCACGATCGTTAAAAACGGCTGGCAGGATTTGCCAGTCTGCATGGCTAAAACGCAATATTCGTTAACGGATAACGCCAAAACGTTGGGTGCACCGGAAGGGTTCACGATTCACGTTCGCGACATCATCCCCAAGTTAGGCGCCGGCTTCCTTGTCGTCATGACTGGCTCGGTGCTTACCATGCCCGGCTTGCCAAAAGTGCCCGCAGCCTTGAACATGGATGTTACCGACGATGGCAAGATTTCCGGCCTGTTCTAATTTTGTGTGGTTTTTAATCAGCTCATGCGTAACCGCCATTTTTAAGATGGCGGTTTTTCTTTGACCGCGGTACACTAGAAAACAAACGCTTTTACTCAGGGGGAACTTCTGTGCTTATTTATCTCATCATCGCCGCTGCGCTCGTGTTAATTGATTTTCTGATTAAGGCATGGGTCACTGCCCACATTCCATTAGGCGAAAGCCAACAACTGATTCCAGGTGTGATTGATCTCACGCATATTCGCAACACTGGCGCAGCTTTCTCCATGTTTGAAGGCAAACAATGGTTTTTCTATATCACAACCTTACTCGCATTCGGGGTTGTTGCCATGCTGTGGCGCGACAGTTTGCACAAACCGATCTATCGCCTAGGACTAACCTTGATTACTGCCGGGGCCATCGGTAATTTCATTGACCGATTGCGGTTTCAATATGTGACGGACATGTTTCACCTTGAGTTTTTGGATCAGTGGCGCTTTAATGCCATTTTCAACTTTGCAGACATGTGCATCACATTTGGGGTTATTTTAGTGCTAATTTTTATCCTGTTCGATCATGATAAGGCGGTGGCGTGATGACTAGCACCTTTACGATCACGACCGAGCAGGGGCGCATCGATAAGGTTATCACGGCGCATGAAACCACTCACACGCGCAGTCAGGTGCAAAAATGGTTGCAAGATGGCTTGGTGACGGTCAATGGGCAGCCAACCAAGGCCAATTACAAAGTTGCTAGCGGCGATGTGATTGCTATCTCAATTCCTGAAGCCAAGCCGCTGGAAGCTATTCCGGAGCCGATCCCGCTCGATATTGTGTATGAAGACGACCAAGTCATTGTCGTCGACAAACCGCAGGGCATGGTGGTACATCCTGCACCTGGTCATCCAGATGGCACACTGGTCAACGGTTTGTTATATCATACTGATTTGCCGGGCATCAACGGTGTCATTCGTCCCGGCATCGTGCATCGCATCGACAAGGACACCAGCGGACTACTGATGGTTGCTAAAACCGAAAAAGCGCAACTAAGTCTTTCCGCACAATTAAAAGCCAAAACATCGATTCGTGAGTATTTAGCACTTGTCCATGGCACGTTCAAAGAAGATGAAGGCACAATTGATGCACCATTGGGTCGTGATCCCCGCGATCGTAAACGTCAAGCTGTCGTGGCAGACGGTCGCCATGCTGTTACCCATTTTCAAGTATTAGAGCGTTTTGAACATTACACGTTCATTAAATGCATTTTAGAGACCGGCCGCACGCATCAAATTCGCGTGCACATGGCATACATTCATCACCCTGTGGCCGGGGATCCACTTTACGGGCCAAAACGCACCCTGCCCGGCAAAGGCCAATTTTTGCACGCGGCTAAACTGGGATTCGTTCATCCGACAACCGGTCAATTGCTCGTCTTCGAAGCACCAGTACCGCCAATTTTTGAAAAAACCTTAGCCGATCTACGTGCAGGCATTGACAAGACCCGCAACGTTCGGTAATCTTAATGCAATCAAACAAGCACCTTTAACTAAGTCCAGTGAGGCTTAGAAGGTCCATTCCGCTGCGGCGGATTATTCAGGCTACGGTCGCCTTCTATCCCAAATTGGATTGAAGGCGACTTTTTTTGTAGAGCGCGAGCAGGTTTCTGCGACTGCGAGCGCGTTTAGGAAATGCCAGCATCGGAGCGTAACACCCGCATCACTGTTCACTTCCAAAGCATCAAAACCGCAATACATATAAGAAAGGGTGGCACATCAATGGCACAGTCAAAACAAGTTGTAGACGAGGTAACCATGAAACGTGCATTAACACGCATTAGCTACGAGATCATCGAGCAAAACAAGGGACTCAACGATCTCGTTTTAGTCGGCATCAAAACCCGCGGGATTTATTTAGCCCATCGGATCGCCAAGCGTCTCGAACAACTTGAAGGGTTACAGGTTCCGGTTGGCGAATTGGACATTCAGTTTTACCGCGATGACGTCCATAAGATTGATCATGATCATCAGCCAGATGTTGAAGGTGCACAGTTACCGGTTAATATCACCGGCAAACATGTCATTCTGGTCGATGACGTCATCTTCACCGGCCGCACCATTCGCGCTGCTTTAGATGCCTTGATGGACGAAGGCCGGCCTCGCAAGATCAGCTTGGCTGTCTTGGTTGATCGCGGACATCGCGAATTACCAATTCGTCCAGATTTTGTCGGTAAAAACATTCCGACCTCATTGGACGAACAAATTCAGGTTCAAGTTTCTGAGCTTGACGGTAAAGACGGGATCAGCATCGAAAGGATGGAGGGCTAAGATGGCATTTCACAACGACGAAGCCGTTTTAGATATCGGCGACAAGCCAAAATTCGGTCAATGGGTTGGCCTTTCTATTCAACATCTGTTTGCGATGTTCGGCTCGACAGTTCTTGTGCCGATCTTAGTTGGACTCGATCCTAGCATTGCCCTTTTTTCAAGTGGGGTTGGGACGTTAATGTATATCCTGATCACGCGCGGCAAAATACCGGCTTATATGGGATCAAGCTTTTCTTTTATCACGATCATGCAGGCCTTGATGAAAGGTGCTGGCTATCCGGCCATCGCTCAAGGCACCATCGCGGTTGGGGTTGTGTATCTCATTGTGGCCTTGATCGTAGCGCGCAGCGGGTCAGCATGGATTGACCGGGCTTTGCCGCCAGTTGTGGTTGGCCCGATTGTGATGGTTATCGGCCTATCTCTTGCTGGCACTGCTGCCACTGATGCAACGATGCGGACCATCAGCGCCACCAAAAGCGTTTATGACTTGCGTTACTTCGCAGTCGCAATGATCACTTTAGCCTCTGTCATTATTTATAATATGTACCTCAAAAAATTCATTAGTCTGTTGCCAATTCTACTAGGCATTATCACTGGCTATCTTGTTGCCTTGCTCTTTGGCATTGTTGATTTGACACCAGTTCAGCAGGCTGCTTGGTTCGACCTGCCTAAGTTTGAAATTCCTTTTATCAGTTATCAGCCGCAAGTTTATTGGGGCGCGATTCTCTCCATGGCACCAATTGCTTTTGTCACTATGACCGAGCATATGGGGCACATCATGGTGCTCAACAAGCTGACTAAACGTGACTTCTTCAAAGATCCTGGTTTAAACCACACCCTAGCCGGTGACGGTACCGCATCCATTATCGCCGGTCTGGTTGGCGGCCCACCTGTCACCAGTTATGGTGAAAACATCGGAGTTTTGGCGATGACCAAGGTCCATAGTATCTATGTGCTAGGCGGTGCCGGGTTCTTCGCCATCTTGTTTGCCTTCATCGGTAAGCTTAGCGCCTTAATCCGTAGCATTCCTAGTCCAGTTATTGGCGGGATCAGCTTTCTGTTGTTTGGGGTGATCGCTTCCAACGGCCTGCGCGTCTTAATTGACAACAAAGTCAACTTTGATCAGAAGCGCAACTTGATGATTGCTTCAACCATTCTCGTGATCGGCATCGGCAATGCCAGCCTACAGTTCTCCGGGTATCAATTCTCAGGACTCGCCCTGGCAACTGTGATCGGGATCTTCCTGAACTTTGTCTTACCTGAACACGCCGCTAATGAAGAAGAGGCAGAAAAAAATGACCTTATCTAATTTCACAGATACATCCTTTCAAGATTTTGTTTCCGCTGAACAAGTTGATGACAAAAGCGCCATGGCTTTGATCAATCGCGCCGAAGATTTTAAAGCTGGTCAAACCGTCCATTTTCCAGAGCCGATATACGCAGCTAACTTATTTTTTGAAAATAGCACGCGCACCCACACTAGTTTCGAGATGGCTGAACGCAAATTAGGTCTGACTGTCATCCCATTTGATCCGGCACATAGTTCGGTTTCAAAAGGCGAAACCCTTGAAGACACCATTAAAACGATTGGGGCGATCGGAGTCAACATTGCGGTGATGCGACATGCACAAGATGGCTACTATAACGATCTTTTAGGTGCATGGCCAACGACAGCGATTGTCAATGCTGGTGACGGTGCCGGCCAGCATCCTTCCCAGATGATGCTGGATCTGATGACGATTCACGAAGAATTCGGTCATTTTGACGGCTTGAGTATCGGAATTGTTGGCGATTTGAGTCACAGCCGAGTTGCGCGCAGTGATATGCAGATGCTGCATAAACTCGGAGCCACGTTGCACTTTGCCGGTCCAGAGCAATGGTACGATTCCAGTTTCGATCAATATGGTGATTTCATCACCGTGCCTGAATTGGTCAAGCAGGTGGATGTCTTGATGCTGCTGCGCGTTCAGTTGGAACGCTTCAACGCCGACCACCGTCAGGCTTTCTCAAAAGAAACGTACCATGCAAAGTACGGCATCACCGATGATCTTGCTAAGACAATGAAACCTGGCGCGATTTTCATGCATCCGGCGCCAGTCAATCGCGATGTTGAGTTAGCCAGTGATCTGGTTGATGGCCCGCAGTCACGCATTTTCACTCAGATGCAAAACGGCGTCTTCATGCGGATGGCCATGCTTGAGGCCGTCATTAATGCCCGTCATTTTGGAGAGGAGTAACCCATGCTCATCAAACACGCCCATATTGTCAGCGATACTGAATACACGGCTGACATCCAAATTACCGATCACATCATCTCGGCGATTGGTCAATCGCTGGCGCCGCGCGATCACGAACAGGTGATTGATGCGACTGGTGCCATCGTCATGCCGGGATTAATTGATGTCCATGTGCATTTTCGCGAACCCGGCTTTACTGCTAAAGAGACGATCAAAACTGGCGCTGCGGCGGCTGCTCACGGCGGTTTCACAACTGTTGTCGCCATGAGCAATCTCAAACCGGTACCAGACACTGTCGAAACCTTAAAACCACTGCTTGAGAAAAATCAAACTGATGCGAAGATCACGGTTTTGCAGTTTGCACCGATTACGCATGACCTGCATTCTGATCAGGTCGTTGATATGGCAGCCTTACAAGCTGCTGGAGCGCTGGGCTTTTCCAACGACGGGGTCGGGGTTCAGGATGCCGACACCATGTATCAAGCCATGCAACAGGCTGCTAAGTTGCATGCGCCTATCGTTGCTCATATTGAAGATGCAAGTCTGATGCATGGCGGGGTGATCAATGCCGGTCCAGTTGCCAAGAAACTGAATTTACCGGGGATCATCAATCAAACCGAAAGCAGTCAGTTAGCGCGCGATCTTGAACTTGCCGCTGCAACCGGCGTGCATTACCATGCTTGCCACGTGTCGACTCGGCAAAGCGTTGACCTAATCCGCGAAGCTAAAAAACGCGGGGTAAACGTCACCGCTGAAGTCTCACCGCATCACCTGCTATTGGATGAGAATAACATTCCGGGCGACAATCCAATGTTTAAAATGAATCCGCCGTTGCGCTCACGTGCCGACCACTTAGCCTTACTTGAAGGCTTGCAAGACGGTACGCTTGATATGATTGCGACTGACCATGCACCACATACGGCTGCTGAAAAAACCGGTTCCTTCAAAACAGCGGCATTTGGCATTGTTGGGTCAGAAACGGCCTTTTCAACGCTCTATACCAAGCTGGTTAAATCAAAGATGTTCACCCTAAAACAGCTGATCGCACGCATGAGCACGATTCCGGCTGAGAAATTTGATCTGCCAGGCGGCCATATCACAGTCGGTGGACCTGCCGATTTAACCATTATGGATCTCGATACGCCTTACACCATTGACCCAGCCGACTGGTTCTCCAAAGGCAAAAATTCACCTTTTGTTGGCGATAAAGTCAACGGTCAAACACTGTACACGATCAGTCAGGGGCAAATTGCTTACGCAAGAGCGTGAACCAGCTTGGGCTTCTAGCTGGCAAGCACGTTTAAAAGAGCGTCAGCCAGCCCTTAAGAAAGTATGAACAAACGCGATTAGCATCAGGCAAACGGGTTTAAGCAAAGCGCTCACCAGATCGGCTTCTGATCTAGTGAACGCCTTTAGAGGAGGACAAGCATGAAGCGCTATTTAATTCTTGAAGACGGCAGCGTTTTCCCTGGCGTCGGTTTCGGTGCGGAAACTGTCACAACGGGCGAAATCGTTTTTAACACCGGGATGAGTGGTTATCAGGAAACCATCACCGATCAAAGTTACAACGGCCAAATCATTACCTTCACCCAGCCACTGATAGGCAACGTCGGGATCAATCGTGACGATTATGAAAGTATCGATCCAACCGCAAAGGGGATTGTGGTACGCGATGTTGCCCGAGTGACCGGCAATTGGCGCAGTCAAATGACCTTAGATGAATTTCTGAAACGCAAACACATTCCTGGCATCAGTGGCGTTGATACCCGCGCCTTAACTAAGAAGATTCGTGAAGTTGGGGCAATGAAGGCTAGTATTGTCGACGCAGCCGATGAGCACGCATTCGATCAATTGAAAGCCCTCGTGTTACCTAAAAATCAAGTCCAGCAGGTTTCTACCCAACAGGCTTACCCAGCTCCTGGCACAGGCCGCAACGTGGTCGTCATTGATTTCGGACTCAAACATAGTATCTTACGCGAACTTGCCAAACGGCAGTGCAATGTTACCGTGCTGCCTGCCACCACCACCGCCTCAACAATTCTCGAATTAGCGCCAGATGGGGTGATGCTCACCAATGGCCCTGGCGATCCAAAAGACGTTCCTGAAGCACTGGACATGATTCGTGGCGTGGAAGGCAAAATTCCGCTGTTCGGTATCTGCTTAGGGCATCAACTATTCGCACTCGCCAATGGCGCCAACACTTTTAAAATGAAGTATGGCCATCGCGGTTTCAATCATCCGGTTCGTGAAATTGCCACCGGCCGAATTGATTTTACCAGTCAAAACCACGGCTATGCGGTTGATCCTGACAGCATTGATCCAGATACTTTGTTGATCACCCACGTGGAAATCAACGACGGTACAGTAGAAGGTTTGCGGCACCGATTGTATCCGGCCTTTACTGTCCAGTTCCATCCAGATGCCGCTCCTGGCCCACACGATGCCGATCATCTTTTTGATGAGTTCATGGAAATGATGGATGCATTCTCAAATCGCACGCAGAAAGGATAATCATGCCAAAACGTCAAGATATTCATAAAATCTTAGTGATCGGCTCCGGTCCAATTATTATCGGTCAGGCCGCGGAATTTGATTACTCTGGTACGCAAGCCTGCCTTGCTTTACGCGAAGAAGGTTATGAAGTGGTTTTGGTCAATTCCAATCCAGCAACCATCATGACCGACACGGAAATTGCCGATCGCGTCTATATTGAACCCTTAACAGTCGAATTTGTGAGCCAGATTCTACGTAAAGAGTTACCTGATGCGATTTTACCAACCATCGGCGGCCAAATCGGCTTGAATTTAGCGATGAAACTTAGCAATACTGGCATTTTGGATGAATTGGGCATTGAATTGCTGGGCACTAAGCTGACGGCCATTGATCAAGCCGAAGATCGTGAATTGTTCAAAAACCTGATGCAGAAGTTGCATGAACCGGTGCCAGAATCAGCCATCGCTAATAACATTGAAGAAGCACAACAATTTGCCGATAAAATCGGGTTTCCGGTTATCATTCGACCGGCCTTCACCATGGGCGGCACCGGCGGCGGGATTGCGAACAACGAAAAAGAATTGGCAGAAATTGCGGAAAACGGTCTCAACCTGAGCCCCGTGACGCAGGTGTTGGTTGAACGCTCCATTGCCGGCTTCAAAGAAGTCGAGTTTGAAGTTATGCGCGATGCAGCGGATTCTGCAATTGTCGTCTGCAACATGGAAAACTTTGATCCTGTCGGTGTCCACACCGGCGATTCGATGGTCTTTGCGCCAACCCAAACGTTGACCGATAAAGAAGTCCAGATGTTGCGCGATGCTGCTTTGAAAATCATTCGCGCGTTGAAGATCGAAGGCGGCTGCAACGTCCAATTTGCCTTGGATCGTAACAGCTTCAAGTACTACGTCATCGAAGTCAATCCGCGGGTGTCGCGCTCCAGTGCACTGGCTTCCAAAGCTACTGGTTATCCAATTGCGAAAATGGCTGCCAAGATCGCAGTTGGCCTGCACTTAGACGAAATCAAAAATCCGGTCACGAAAAAAACTTGGGCCGAATTCGAACCGGCTTTAGACTATGTTGTCACCAAATTGCCACGCTTTCCGTTTGATAAGTTTGAAAACGGTGACCGCACATTAGGCACCCAAATGAAGGCCACTGGCGAAGTCATGGCAATTGGTCGAACGCTTGAAGAAAGTCTGCTAAAAGCGGTGCGCTCATTAGAAGTTGGACTAATTCATCCAGAACGGCCAGCTTTTGCCAAGTTGAGCGACGATGAACTGAGCAAACAGATCATTCAAGCCAACGATGAACGACTTTTCTATCTCGCTGAAGCTTTCCGTCGCGACTACACCATTGAAGAAGTCGCCGAGTTATCGAAAATGAACCCATTCTTCCTCGACAAGATCAAACATATTGTGGAATTAGAGCGGGAACTGGCGGCACATAAAGCTGATCTGGGGTTGCTCGCCGAAGTAAAGCGGTACGGTTTTGCCGACGAAGAGATTGCCAAACTCTGGGGCCTGCACGCTGACCAAGTGCGACAGATGCGCAAGGAACAAAAGATACTACCAGTTTACAAAATGGTCGATACCTGCGCCGGTGAATTTGCCAGCGACACGCCGTATTACTACAGCACCTATGAAAGTAGCACCGAAAGCGTTAAAAGCGACAAGCCGAGTGTGCTCGTGATTGGCTCGGGTCCGATTCGGATTGGTCAAGGGGTGGAGTTCGATTACGCCACTGTGCACAGTGTTAAGGCCATTCAAAAAGCCGGCTATGAAGCGATTATCATGAATAGTAATCCGGAAACGGTGTCGACTGACTTTTCGATTGCTGACAAGCTGTACTTTGAACCATTAACCCTTGAAGATGTCCTCAACGTCATTGATCTGGAACAGCCAGAAGGGGTCATCGTCCAATTTGGCGGGCAGACCGCCATCAACTTGGCTGAACCGTTGGCAAACCGTGGCATTAAGATTCTTGGCACTTCAGTTGAAGACCTTAATCGGGCCGAGGATCGTGACTTGTTCGATCAGGTGATTAAATCACTTAAGTTACCACAACCAGAAGGCGGTACCGCCACGGATAAGGCCGGTGCGTTAGCGGTCGCTGATAAGATTGGTTATCCGGTTTTGGTTCGGCCTAGCTACGTGTTAGGCGGCCGGGCGATGGAAATTGTTCACGACGCAACTGAACTTGACAATTATATTGATCGGGCGGTGTCCGTTTCACATGATCATCCTGTGCTGATTGACCACTATCTAGTCGGTAAGGAATGCGAAGTGGATTGCATCTCTGATGGTGACACCGTTGTTTTGCCAGGGATCATGGAGCATATCGAACGCGCTGGCATTCATAGCGGCGATTCGATGGCTGTTTATCCGCCGCAGACCTTTAGTCAAGACATTATCGATCAAATCACCGATGCCACGATTAAATTGTCGCGGACACTAAACTGCATTGGCTTGATGAACGTTCAATTCATCATTCACGATGGTAAAGCCTACGTCATCGAAGTGAATCCGCGCGCCAGTCGAACCGTGCCGTTTTTGAGTAAAGTGACCAACATCAAACTGGCACAAGTCGCAACATTGGCAATTCTTGGTTTAAGTTTGAAGGAACAAGGTTTTGAAACAGGCTTGTTGCCGAATCAGCCAGGTATTCACGTCAAATCACCGGTGTTTAGTTTTTCGAAGTTGAATCACGTTGATAGTCTGCTTGGGCCGGAAATGAAATCGACCGGTGAAGTCATGGGCAGCGACACCACCCTTGCGAAGGCGTTGTACAAAGCTTTTGAAGCGGCTGGCATGCACTTGCCACAATTTGGCCGGGCATTGATCACGGTTAAAGACGCTGACAAGGCTGAAGCAACGGCACTAGCAAAACGATTCCGCGAAGTTGGTTATCAACTAGTGGCAACAAGCGGCACTGCTAAGGCCTTTGAGAAAGCCGGTATCACAGTGTCAACGATTGAAAAACTTGATAGTGGCCAGGAGACGATTCTTGAAGACATTGCCAATCGGAAAATTCAATTAGTGATTAACACTATGAGTGCAGATAAGAAGGTTTCAAGTGACGGTTTCCGAATTAGAGAAGCTGCCATCGAACATGGCGTGCCATTGATGACCAGTCTAGACACAGCTGGAGCCATTTTGAAAGTTCTAGAATTACAAGCATTTTCAATATCGCCGATTAAAAGTTGAGCGCCTTGCCATACAAAGTGATTTTTACAACACTATCTAGGTATGATCACCATCAAAATGCTCGTTGCGTTATTAACGCTGTTATTTCAGCTTTTATAGCATGACGGGCACGCTTTAACGCACTTGCAGTCGCAGCAGCCTACACATAAGGAGGTACCACATGGCCATTCAATTGCCGGGTTTCACGATGAAAAATCCGTTAATGCCCGCGAGTGGGACGTTTGGTTTTGGCGAAGGTTACGCCAAAGAGTATGATCTCAATTTACTGGGAGCGTTAGTCACAAAATCGACGACACTCGCACCGCGCATCGGCAATCAAGGGACTATTTTTGCCGACGGCCCTGACAGTACTTTGAATGCAGTAGGTCTAAAGAATCACGGTTCTGATGTCGTGCTGCACGAAAAGCTGCCATGGTTGGCCACGCAGTATCCTGACTTGCCGATTATCGCTAGTATTGCCGGGGTGGATGTTGCCGAATACGCAGCAGTGGCGAAAAAATTGAGTGCCGCTCCTAATGTTAAGGCACTAGAAGTCAACATCTCCTGTCCGAATGTCAAGCAAGGCGGGATGGCGTTTGGAACAGACCCAGAAGTCGCTGCGGCCGTGACGCGTGCGGTTAAAGCCGCGAGCTCGGTGCCGATTTTCGTTAAGCTGACGCCGAATGTGACTGATATCACTGCCATTGCTGAAGCAGTCGAACAAGCGGGGGCCGATGGTCTTTCACTGATCAATACGTTTGTCGGCATGCGGCTGGATATTGCTACTGGCAAACCGCTTCTCGACAATGTGACTGGCGGCGTTTCAGGTCCGGCTTTGCTGCCAATGGCACTCCACATGGTTTATCAAGTGGCTCATGCCGTTCGAGTCCCGTTGATTGGGATGGGTGGGATCAGCTCTGGCCATGATGCAGCAGAAATGTTGGCGGCCGGCGCCACGGCACTTGCAGTTGGTTCAGCCAATTATTATCAAAAGCGAGCCATTCCGAAGATCGCAGCTGAATTGGCAGCCATACAGGAAGGACAGACAGTTTAATGACGCCTATTATCGCACTGGATTTTAAGGATAAGACCACAACTCTTGATTTTTTAAGCCAATTTCCAAAAGAAGAACATTTGTTCGTTAAAGTTGGCATGGAACTTTTCTATGCTGAAGGCCCAGCAATTATCACCGAGATTCAACAAGCCCGACCGGTGTCGATTTTTCTCGATTTAAAACTTCACGACATCCCTAACACCGTGGAAAAAGCGGCCTGGCAGTTGGGTAAACTAGGTGTGGCGATGACCACTGTCCACGCAGCAGGCGGGAAAGACATGATGATCGCAGCCAAACGCGGGCTATTGGCTGGCGCAAAGGCAGCTGGTCATCCAGCACCAAAAATGCTTGCGATCACGCAGCTAACTTCTACAGATCAGACGATGCTGACAAATCAGCTTTCGATTGAGATTCCGATCAGTCAAGCGGTTCAGCATCTTGCTGCCATCGCGCAGGCAAGTAATGCCGATGGCGTGGTGGCAAGTGCTTTGGAAACACCACTCATTCGAAGTGTGACGCGACCTGATTTTCTGGTAGTCACCCCGGGAATTCGACCGCATGGTGCGGCAGTCGGCGACCAAAAACGAGTCGTGACCCCGGGCAGAGCCAAGCGTTTAGGCAGTTCAGCGATTGTTGTTGGCCGGCCGATTACGCAGGCTGATGATCCGGTGGCGGCTTATCAATCAATTAAGGAAGCGTGGGAAACAGCACATGACTAAATTAGAAACACAAATTGCCAGCGACTTACTCCGTATTCAGGCAGTCACCTTGCGTCCTGATGCACCGTTCACCTGGGCCAGCGGCATGAAAAGTCCAATTTATACCGATAATCGCTTGACCATTGGCTACCCAGACGTTCGCAGTAAAATTGCAGCTGGTTTGGCGCAGCAAATTGTGGCTCACTATCCTGATGTTACCGCGATTGGCGGCGTGGCTACTGCTGGGATTCCACATGCGGCTTTGGTCGCAAACTTGTTGAACCTACCGCTGGTTTACATTCGCAGTAAGCCTAAGGATCACGGTCAAGGACGGCAAATCGAAGGGCATCTGCCAGCCGATGCTAAGCTGGTGGTCATCGATGATTTGCTCTCAACTGGCGGATCAGTCTTAGGCGCGGTTGCAGCCGCTCAAAAAGATGGTGCTACAGTTTTAGGCGTCGCTGCAATCTTTAGTTATCAACTAGCCGCGGTCAAAACTAATTTTGCCGATGCTGGCTTACCGTTCTTCACACTGACAAACTATACGGCTTTGATCCAAACAGCCGAGTCACAAGGCGCCATCACTAGTACGCAACTCGCTTCACTGCATCAATGGCGAGAAGATCCGGTCAAGTGGGGCGCACAGTTTCAATAAGCCGCCCCAATTGAGTCCCATGTTCAAATCGAAAAAGCCAAGCACGGTTACTTCAAAAAATATTTTGAAGTAACCGTGCTTTTTTGTCCTTGCCGATGACGTGAAGCTGCATTCGTTAATTTATGGGAACCAAGTCGCATTGGTGAGCAATCTAAGCAATCCATGAGGAAATGAGAATTCCAGAATATGATCGTTGATTCACATAGTGGCAAATAAAAAAATTATTTTTACTGATATTGGATTAATTAAGCAGTAAAATCCATTTTAAACTGATTTATTAGAAAATGATTTGATTGCATTTATATGCACAATGCGTTGAATTCAGGTTTCATCAAAATAGCTTCATGAGAATTCAGGAAAATCGAGCCGCGTTTTCTTGCTGTATCGATACCAACTGTTATACTACAGATAGGGGCAATTAAAGCTTATATACTTAGTTTCATTAATTTATGAGTAAAATTTATGGAAAATAGACGTCATCAGGTTAATTGTTATACAACAGTTGTTCACAATTTAGATGGCCACTGGCAAGATACCGTTTATCAACTTTGGAGGTGAAAGGATGATCACAGTTGCTATTCCAATGGGTTCGCAACCAGACATACTAACCCTTGTAACTCGTGCTCGCAGTGAGCTCGCTTCGACCTTGGCGGACAAACTGCAATTTGTTGTGTTTGATAGCGGTTCGAACGTTGACCAAGCAGACACTTGGACTTTTCATCAGGCGCGCGATGAAGCGGACGCGGTGACGCAAGCGGTTGGTTTAGTCGCTCAAGGTAAGGCCGATATTTTACTAAAGGGCATTGTGCAAACGCATACATTACTGAAAGAACTGCTTCGTCCTGACTATCAACTGCGGCTTCAGAAAGTTTTGTCTCATGTTGCGATTATTCATCTGCCACAACTAAACCGGCCACTTCTTTTGAGCGATGCTGGTATGAATATTGATCCCGACGAAGACAGGCTGGCCGCCATTGTCGAAAATGCAGTAGGCGTTGCGCATCAAATTGGTTTGCCAAAGCCAAAAGTTGCGCTACTCAGTGCAGCCGAGAACTTTAATCCGAAAATGCCTTCCTCAGTTTTGGCGCAGGCGGTCGCAAAACAGTTTGAAACGCGCTCAGATGCCGTGATTGCCGGCCCAATCTCGCTTGATTTGGCATTATCACCAGCATCTGTGGCGCATAAACATTATGAAGGCGGGATTCAAGGTGATGCCGATGTGTTAATTGTCCCAACCATTGATGTTGGCAATGTTTTATATAAGGCGTTGATGCTATTCACGGATGCTCGCTCAGGCGGCACGATTGTGGGGGCGAAAGTGCCGATAGTTTTAACTTCGCGCAGTGATTCCGTTGATAGTAAACTAACGGCGCTGGCATTCGCGATTGCACAACTGAAAGGCGGTGCCTCATGACCATGCATCCAAAACGCGATGTTGTCATCGTGATCAATCCTGGCTCAACTTCGTCCAAAATCGCCTTATTTAAGGCTGGTAAAATGGTCGCCGAACGCACACTTAACCACTCCTTAGCCGAGCTAAGTCAATTTGATGCCGTTATTGCACAAAAAGATTTTCGGATGCAAGCCATTCAAGAATTTTTAGCCGATCAGGACTTTTCAGCAAGCGAAGTGCTGGCAGTCGCTGGACGCGGAGGATTGTTAAAACCAATTCCGGGCGGTACGTATGCTGTCAATGAGGCGATGCTGGATGATTTAACCGCAGCCAAACGCAACGAACATGCAAGTAACCTTGGTGCAGGACTAGCACAGCAAGTCGCTGATCAATATGGCGTCAAGGCATATGTGGTGGATCCACCCGTGGTAGATGAATTGCAGCCGCTCGCTCGTATCAGTGGTTTAAAAGGAATCGAGCGACACAGTGCGGCCCATGTTTTAAATCAAAAAGCCATGGCCCGGCAAGTTTTGGCTACTATGGGCAAGACCTATGCCACAAGCCGTGTGATCGTCGCGCACATCGGCGGGGGTCTCAGCATTCATGCACATGAAAACGGCCGCATGATTGACGGCAATAACGGCATTGATGGTGAAGGACCGTACTCACCCGAACGAGCTGGCTCACTGCCACTAGTTGATTTTGTTGCCAAAGTGTTAGCTGAGCGGCTGACGCTAGACCAAGTCAAAAAATTATTGGCTAGTCAAAGTGGTTTGCGCTCGTACCTAAACGATATCAGTATCAAAAACATTGTCGCTCGGATTGCTGAGGGTGACGAAACCGCTAAGTTCTACTTAGATGGCATGATCTATCAGATTAAAAAACAGATCGCCGAAATGGCGGGCGTTTTAAATGGTCAGGTTGATGTGATTATTTTGACTGGCGGCGCTGCTTATGCCACTGCTGTGACAGCCCCGCTGCAACATGATTTAGCCTGGATCGCACCGGTGGTAGTGCGACCAGGAGAAATGGAAATGCAGGCACTCTATGAGGGGGTGATGCGCGTTTTGAATCATGAAGAACCCGTCCGCGTTTATCAATCAGACGCGTCAACAATCAAAGGGGGAACTGGCAGATGACAATGAACACAGATCTGGTGGTCCTGGGTGGCGGACCCGGCGGTTATGTTGCCGCCATTCGGGCCGCACAGTTAGGCATGCAGGTCGTTTTAGTAGAGAAGGCAAAAGTCGGCGGCATTTGTTTGCACAAAGGCTGCATCCCCACCAAGTCACTGTTGCATAGCGGTGAAACACTGCGACTGATGCAATCAGCTGCGACATTTGGCGGGATCATCGAAGGCAAAGTCGGCATTGATTTTGCCAAGATTCAAGCGCGTAAGGCAACTGTTGTGGACCAGCTTTACCGCGGGGTTCAAGGATTGATGAAGAAAAATAAGATCACCGTTCTTAACGGAACTGGCGCGGTTTTAGGCCCATCGATTTTCTCACCGGTATCTGGAACTGTCTCGGTAACCTTCGATGACAAAAGCAAAGAAGACGTGATGATCGTACCTAAACACGTCATCATCGCAACTGGCTCTAGTCCAAAGACTTTGCCGAGTCTGCCAATTGACGAAAAGATGATTTTGACCTCCAACGGCATGCTCGAACTCACGGCTTTACCGAAGAAAGTCGCAATCATCGGAGGCGGTGTCATCGGCGTCGAATGGGCTTCTCTGCTTAATGACTTTGGGGTGGATGTCACCATCGTTGAATTTTTGGATCAATTGGTGATCAACGAAAGTCAATCGATTGCCCGTGAATTACAGAAACAACTCGAAAACCGCGGCATTCACATCCAACTCGGCGCCAAAGTGGAACAGGCAACGATCAAAAATAAGCAGGTGGCACTGACCATCGCTGAACAAACCGATCCCTTAATCGTTGACAAAGTCATGGTTGCGATTGGCCGCCAGCCAAATGTTGAAGGCATTGGACTACAAAATACCTCGATTAAGTATTCGGCAAAGGGCATCACCCACAATGCGTTTTATCAAACAACGGAAGATCACATTTATGCGATTGGCGATGTCATCGATACCCTCCAGTTGGCGCATGTGGCGATGAAAGAAGGCATCATCGCGGTGGAACACATGGCCGGTCTACCAGTTGCACCGCTTAATTACAATGATGTACCGCGTTGTACGTACACCGATCCAGAAATTGCCAGTGTCGGCTATACCTCATCCAATTATCCGCAAGATCGCGACGTGAAAATTGGCCGGTTCAACTTTAATGCCAATGCTAAAGCGATCATTTTGGGCGATACAGCCGGTTTTGTCGAAGTGCTGCGAGATGTGGTAACCGATGACATTATCGGCGTCAGCATCATTGGTGCCCACGCCACCGACATGATTGCCGAAATGAGTGACGCGATGTACCTCGATGCCTCTGCTACAGAGATTGGTGATGCCGTTCATCCGCATCCATCACTATCGGAAGCCATTCAAGAAGCAACTTTAGATACCCACAAGATAGCCATTCACAAATAAGAAAGCGAGTGAGTCTGATGCAAAAAATGAAAACGACAGGGAAACTGAAAACGACAGGATTGAGTCGCGAGACCATTCTTGACGTCTATAAGGCCGTTATGCGTGGCCGCCGCGTCGATGAACGTTTATGGCAACTGACCCGAATTGGTAAATTCTCGTTTAACATTTCCGGACAAGGTGCTGAAGTCGGGCAAGCTGCTATGGCGTTGGCGTTTGATTATGACAAAGATTATTTTCTGCCTTACTACCGGGATCTCACCGCAGTGCTCATGTGGGGGATGACGACAAAAGATATTATGCTGGCCGGTTTTGGGAAAGAAGCCGATCCAGCTTCACATGGTCGTCAAATGCCAAGTCATTACGGCAGCAAGGCGCATAACATTGTGAGTCACTCCTCGCCAGTCAGCACCCAGTATCCAATTTCCGCTGGGATTGCCTATGGTGCTCAGATGCGTGGTGAAGACTATGTCACCGTGGTTACCACTGGGGATGGCTCCTTTAGTCAAGGTGAATGTGCAGAAGCCATGAACATCGCAGGCGTGCACAAGATGCCAGTAGTCTTCGTCGTTGAAAATAATGGATACGCTATTTCGGTGCCAGACAAAGAACAATATGCCGTTGAAAAGTTAGCTGACCGCGGCCCAGCGTTTGGTTTTAAAGGCGTTCGAGTAGACGGCCGCGACTTTGCGGAAACCTATCTGGCGTTCAAGCAAGCAGTGACGGATGCCCGTCAAGGCAACGGTCCGACCTTGATTGAGATCATGGTTGAACGACTCACCAGTCATTCTTCCGACGATGATCAGCGGGTATACCGTAGTGCCGAAGAACTTGCCGAAATCAAAGAAAACGATCCGGTGAAACTTTTCCAACAACAATTAATCGACGAAGGGTACCTGAACGAAGCCGACATTGATCGCATTGAAAAGGAACTTGAAACCGAGATTAACCAAGCAACCGATGAGGCAGAAGCCATGCCTGATCCAGATCCAGCCAAGATCACCGACCAGTTGTACGCAGAATAGGAGAGCGCGAACTGCCACGGGTAGGAACCGGAGTAAAAGTATCCTTGGACGTGGATGGTCGGACTTTGACCATTGCGACCAAGATACTTACACGCAGGTTTCTGGGCTGGTGAACGCGTTTAAAGGAGGATGAAGAACCATGGCTGAATTAACTTATTTAGAGGCGATCCAACAAGGTATTGACGAAGAAATGGCGAAAGATGAAAACGTCCTTATTTTCGGGGAAGATGTCGGCGGTGACAAAGGCGGGGTCTTTGGCGTCACGAAAGGCTTGGCTGCCAAGTATGGCGATAAACGGGTTTTCAACACACCTTTAACGGAAATTGCTATTGGTGGTATGGGCGTTGGCCTTGGACTAGTTGGCTTCCGGCCAATCGCCGAATTCCAATTTGCGGATTATATTTTACCAGCTGTCAACCAGCTCAATTCCGAAGCGGCCCGCATGCGGTACCGCAGCAAAGGCGACTGGACCGTGCCGGCAGTTTTCCGCGCTCCATATGGCGGCGGCGTGCGCGGCGGCTTTTATCACTCACAATCAACGGAAAAGATCTTTGCTGGGCAACCAGGTTCGCGGGTCGTCACCCCGTCAAATCCATACGACGCAAAAGGCATGATTAAAACCGCGATTCGTAGTGACGATCCGGTGATTTTCTATGAACACAAACGTCTATATCGCTTGCTAAAAGCGGAAGTGCCGGAAACGGATTACACCGTGCCAATTGACAAGGCTAATGTGATTCGCGAAGGTGACGACTTGACCGTGATTGCATATGGGGCGGTGCTCCAACATGCCTTAACTGCTGCGGAGAAGCTGGCCGGTGAAGGCGTCAGTGCAGAAATCGTTGATGTCCGCTCACTTTATCCACTTGATCGGGAAACCTTAGTCGCAGCAGCAAAGAAAACCGGTAAAGTCTTATTAATCACCGAGGATAACAAGGAAAGCACCATCATGAGTGAAGTTGCAGCCATGATTGCCGAGGATGCCCTTTTCGATCTCGATGCACCAATCAGACGGTTAGCAGGACCTGATGTGCCGGCAATGCCATATGCTGTTGGGCTGGAACGAGCATTCTTAGTTAACGAAGAACAAGTTTACAACGAAATGAAAGCGCTCGCAGCATATTGATGAAGGGGGAAAATAGCATGGCGATCGAACAAATCTTACTGCCCGGTTTAGGCGAGAGTGTTCACGAAGCGTCCATCATTAATTGGCTGGTCAAACCAGGCGATCATGTCAAAAAATACGATCCCTTAGCTGAAACCGTATCAGATAAAGTGACGACCGAAATTCCATCGAATTTTGCTGGCGTCATTAAAGCCTATCTCGTTGACCTTGATAAAGAGGTTCCAATCGGTACACCGATCATGAGCATCGAAGTTGAAGGCGCAGCAAGTGCGCCTGAACCAGCTGCCGCCACCAGTTCACCGGCTGCACAACCGGCATCGCCACCAGCACCAGTACCAATTCCGGCAGCGCCAAGCAAACCTAGTGCCGCTGGCGGCAAGCGTTTTTCACCCGCCGTGTTGGCCTTAGCTGAAGAAAAAGGCGTCGACCTTAATGATGTCATCGGCACCGGTAACAATGGCCGAATCACCCGCAAGGATGTGCTCAATTACACGCCTAGCGCCAGCGCGCCAACCTCAGTGCCTGAGCCTTCAGCTCCCGCTCAAGCAACCGCCCAAGCGCCAACCGCACCGCCCGCATCAGCAATACCGGAAGCACCAAAGCCAGCACCTGAAACGATCAACTTTGAACCTGGCATTCATGATCAAATTGTCCCGGCTGATGGTATTCGTAAAACAATTGCTCGTCACATGGTGCAAAGTGCCACCGAAATTCCGCATGCTTGGATGTTAGTGGAAGCAGATGTGACGAACATGGTTAAACTGCGTAACCGCATGAAGGACAACTTTAAACAGCAGGAAGGCATTTCCTTATCTTACTTCCCATTCTTCATTAAAGCCGTCGTTCAAGCCTTGAAGAAACATCCGAAGATCAACACTAGCTGGCAAGACGGGAATATTGTTTATCATCAGGATTTCAATATCTCAATTGCCGTTGCAACCGATGATTATCTTTATGTACCCGTGATAAAACATGCCGACCAGCTGTCCATCACCGGGATTGCCAAAGAAATCAACCGTCTAGCGCAACTCACGCGCGCTGGAAAACTGACGTCGGCTGATATGGCAGATGGCACCTTCACCGTGAACAATACCGGATCGTTTGGCTCAGTTGCCTCTATGGGGATTATTAATTATCCGCAGGCAGCGATTATGCAAGTCGAAAGCATCAACAAGAAACTGATCGTCACCGATGACGGCATTAAGATCGCTGACATGGTCAATCTGTGTCTGTCGCTGGATCACCGTATTCTCGACGGCCTGCAAGCCGGACGATTTATGAACGATGTCAAATTGAACTTAAGTCAATACAACATCGAGTCGGATCTTTACTAAAGCACAGTACGACATGTTTGCGTTGAGAACATTGAATTTCCACAGATTTTCAAAACAGCTGTAGAGATGTGCCATGACAGGAGGAAAAAGATCATGAAAATTACAATTGCTGGTGTCGGGGCCATGGGTGGCCGCTATGCATTGATGCTCAGTCGCGCAGGCAATGATGTCGACGGTATTGACGGCTGGGCTGACAATGTGAATGCTATCAATGAGCATGGCCTGCAGGCCAACTTCGATGGCGAACAAGTTGTTGCTAAGATCAAAGCCTATGAACAAACCAAAATTGATCCAAGTGCAGTGGCTGATCTCGTCATCCTCTTCCCGAAATCCATGCAACTAGACGGTATGATGCAGTCATTAAAGCCGGTGATCACTGACCATACTAAAATTCTGTGTTTAATGAATGGTATCGGTCATGAAGAAATCATCGAAAAATATGTCACACGCGACAATATTTTTATTGGTAATACGATGTGGACCGCCGGAATGGAAGGACCAGGCAAATTAAAGCTATTCGGCAGCGGTTCAGTCGCCTTGCGCAACGTCGAAGACGGCGAAGCAGCAACCGCGGCTGCAAAAAAGATCGTGAAATTGTTATCAGACGCTGGACTAAATGCTGAATACTCTGATAATATTCTGTATACGATCTACAAGAAAGCAACGGTCAATGGCACAATGAACGGCTTATGCACGATTCTGGACTGCAATATGAGTGAATTTGGCAGCACCTCAACCGCTGAGGACATGGTTGTCGCAATCGTCAAAGAATTCTCGGCAGTTGCCGCAAAAGAAGGCATTGATTTGAATGTGCCTGACACGGTGGACTACATCAAAACAACCTGGGATCCAAACACGATCGGCCATCATTATCCGTCCATGCATCAAGACCTGATTACCAATCACCGCTTGACTGAGATCGATTATATTAACGGTGTGATTGATCGGCGCGGTAAGAAGTACGGTATTCCGACCCCATATTGTACCTTCTTAACCCAACTAGTCCACGCCAAGGAACAGTTGCTGCACGCAAAATAATGAAGGGGTGACACATGATGGCTGATTCGACGAACAAGGAGATGACCCATGCGGCTGCAGATGCACTTGTAGACGAACAAAAGGGGAAAGCAGGCGGGCTTGTTGAAGACAACAAAACACCTGAAAAGTCCCAGAAAATGACGCCACGCGTTTTTCTTAATAAGGTTTTATCAGGAACGGCCTTGGGCGTTATTATCGGCCTCATCCCCAATGCTGTTCTATCCGGCATTCTGAAATACTTCGGCACCAACACATTTGCGGTCACGTTGACGCAAATTGCCGTGATTTTTCAACTTGCGACACCGTTGATTATTGGCGGTTTGATCGCCTTGCAATTTGAATTCAATCCAATGCAGATGATGGTAACGGCTGGTGCTTCCTTTGTTGGTTCGGGGGTTGTGAAATTTAATCCTGCCATGAAAGCCTATGTCGGTGCCGGCACTGGTGATTTGATCAACACCATGATCACCGCCTCGATTGCTGTGCTGGTTCTGATGTGGGTCAAAGATAAATTCGGCTCCACAGCAGTGGTTGCCATGCCGATCTTGGTTGGGTGCGGGGTCGCCTATATCGGGGTCTTACTGTTGCCGTTTATTGCAGCATTTACCGCAGCGATTGGCGATGTGATTAACAGTTTTACGACCTTACAGCCGATTTTCATGGCAATCTTAATTTGCTGCTCCTTCGCCACGATTATCATTAGTCCAATTTCGACTGTTGCCATTGGCCTAGCCATCCAACTGAACGGGGTTTCGGCTGGTGCAGCGGCGATGGGGGTTGCAGCAACAGCACTTGCGCTTGTCGTTTATTCATGGACCGTGAACAAATCTGGCGTGACCTTGGCAATTGCTTTAGGTGCCATGAAACTCATGATGCCGAACTTGTTCAAATATCCGATTATCTTAGTACCGTGCTTGTTCACCGCGATCATTTCGGCAATTCCAGTTGCACTGCTTTCTATCAGCGGTACGCCGCAATCTTCTGGGTTCGGGATTGTCGGTTTAGTCGGACCGCTGGCATCCATGGAGGCTGGCCTAGCGATCCCGCTGGTTGTCCTTTGCTGGATCGTGATTCCAGTTGCAGCAGCCTTGCTAAGTAAGTTATTGTTTGAAAAAATGCTCAAGCTTTTCGATAGCAATGTTGTGTTTAAGTTCCAAGGTTAAACAGCATCAAAAAAGCTCACGTTTTGCGACGTGAGCTTTTTTTGGTGCCGTCAGAACAAGTTATTCAAGATGTTTATGGCCTTGCGCATCATACACGCGGTGGTCGTTAATGGCGACTTTCTTGTGGACAGCTTGGGCTAAATCAACATCTGTCATCTCGGCAATGCCAAGTAGATAAATGGTGACATCAGCCAATTCTTCCGCGATGTTGGCGTGATCGTCCTTTAATAATGCCGTCGTTAATTCAGCCATTTCATGGTAGGCCAATAACATTTCGAAATTTGTATCAGTGGTGTTCCAGCCATGTTTGATCTTGTTAGCTAATATATGCGCCTGAACGGTTTTGGATGAAGGAATGTCTGATGCTTTCATCGTTCTGATTGCCCCCTAGACACTGACATCAATTGAACGTGACGATTACTTGGTAGGCGGGTTGCGTAACTTGTCGACCAGCTCGACGTCAGGCGTGACAGCGACCGTCTTTTGCCCTTCATAAACCACAAATCCTGGCTTGGCGCCATTAGGTTTACGAATCTTTTTGACTTCGATCCAGTCCACCGGTACATTAGCACTGTCACGGGCTTTTGAAAAATAGGCGGCCAACTTAGCCGCTTCGAGCAACGTTTTCTCACTTGGCTGATGACTATCGATGATAACATGGGAGCCTGGTATATCTTTCACGTGCAGCCAGATATCGGTTTTCTTAGCAGTGTGCAAGGTCAATTGATCATTCTGCAAGTTATTCTTGCCCACCCAAATTTTGGTGCCATCGCTGGCATAAAATTGATCAGGTTTTGCGACCTTTTGGCGTTTAGCCCCCTTTTTGTTGGTCTTTTGCTTGCGTAAATAGCCTTGCTGCTGCAGTTCGAGCCGAATATCGGCCAAATCTTTCGGGCTAGCGACGTCGATCTGGGCCATGATACCTTCAAGATAATCAATTTCTTCCTGATTTTCCTGCATTTGTTGATGGACATGGGCAACGGCATTACGCAGTTTTGTATATTTAGCGAAGTACTTCTGAGCATTTCTAGACGGCGTCAGTTGGTTGGATAGTGTGATTTTGATTGGCCGATTGTCATCATAGAAATTAGGCAGCTCGATGCTGGTCATGCCGCGTTCGACCTGACTTAAATAAGTCGTCAACACTTCGCCACGAATTCGGTAATCATCGGCCTTTTCCGTTTCCTCTAAGGTCCGCTGCAACTTACGCTGTTTTTTGCGATCTTTATCAAGGACGTTCTTGATGACGTGGATCAGGTTCCCACCTTGCTGCAAGACGCGATCGTGCTCGGCCTTTTGTTCATAATAAGCATCCAACATCGTGCTGAGGGTCGGATATTGGCTTTGCTCACCAGTCAATGACAGGTAGGGGATTGCCGTGAAAACGGCCTTTTTACCTTGTGCCGTGATGGTCGGCACGGGTGTCGCCAGTGCGGCAAAGAAACCATCCCAGCCTGCATCGCCTTGGTTGAGTCGTAACGCAAGCTCAGTAGCCGAATCTTTAGCTAAGCCTTGATAATGCTGTTGTAACAGCGCTGCGCGACTTAAGGCGGGCGTGACCTCGCGTTCTAATGCGTGGTAACGCCGGTCTGGATCGTGAAAAGGATCGGTTTTGTCTTGCTTAGGCGGTTCAACGTAAGGGGCACCTGGCATCAGGGGACGATAACGATTTTGATCGGCCGACACATGCCGAATGAGATCAATAATTTTACCAGTACGTTCACTGACAAGGAAAATATTGCTGTGGCGACCCATCATTTCGATGATCAACCGCAAGCCGAGTTCATCGCCGAGTTCGTCACGGGTTGAGAACTCAAAGTGGAGCACCCGGTCATTTTGCACCTGATGCACGGCAGTTAAGGTGGCCGCATTAAAATACTTCCGCAAAGTCATGGTGAATGTTGCGGGAACATCAGGGTTCGTGAATGGAATATGCGTGATCTGAACCCGCGCATATTGAGGGTTGGCTGACAGAAGGAGGGGATGATTCTTTCGTCCCGCTCGAATAGTGATCACAACTTCATTTTCATAAGGTTGTTGAATTTTAGCAACACGGCCGCCGCTTAAAGTTGCATTTAGCTCGTTGGCCATGGCATGGGTAAAGATTCCGTCAAATGACATGTTGATCCGCTCGCTTTCCAATTGTACCAATCATTTTACCGGTTTTTGGGTGTCATAGCAAAAAGCGATTGGTGGGGGACTGCGCACCCGCTACATTTTTGTTTTTTATGGTATGATGTAGACAATCATTTTTGAAAAAGTGGGTGTCTGTACATGAAAATTGCTATCGTGACGGATAGTACCTGTTATCTGCCGCAAGCCGAAATCGACAAACATCACATCACTGTGGTGCCGATTCCGGTTATTCTTGACGGCGCGGTTTACGACGAAGGCAAGGATATCACCACCGAAGAATTCTATGCCAAATTAAAGACTGCCAAAACGTTCCCCAGCACCACGCAGCCGCCGCTGGGCGAGATGCTGAAGCTTTACGAGAATCTTGCTAATGAAGGCTATGACACTATCATCAGTATTCATCTGGCCAGCACAATTTCCGGTTTTGTGAATACATTGAAAGGTGCCGTAGATGAGGTTCAAGGCGCAAAGGTTTATGTTTATGATTCACAAATTACCGTTATTTTGATGGGTTGGCTGGTTTTGGCAGCAGCACAAATGGCCGAAGCCGGTGATGATCCTGAGGCGATCTTGGCTCGATTAGATAACTTACGCACAACCATGGGTGAGTATTTCATCGTTAATGATCTGCAAAACCTTGTTCGCGGCGGCCGACTCAGCAATGCCTCGGCTTTTATCGGTGGCATGTTAAAGATCAAGCCATTGTTAACGTTTGACGATCAAAGTCACAAGATCGTGGCGATCGAAAAAATTCGCTCCATCAAAAAGGCTTACTCTCGCGTTGAGACTTTGTTTCAAGAAGAACTTGATCGAGTTGATTATCCGGTTCGCGCGGTTGTTATCCACGCTAATGATCCAGACGAGGCCAATCGTTGGTTAGCAGATTTACAGCAGAAGTTTCCAACAGTTCCATTCGAACTATCTTACTTTGGCCCAGTTGTCGGCACCCACTTAGGTGAAAAGGCAATCGCCTTAGCTTGGATGAAGGATTTTACGAAAGCATAATCAGAAGTCGCGTTTAGGCGCGGCTTTTTCAATTGAAGGGGATGCCTATATGTTTTTTGATCAACCGCTAGCAAAAGGAAAAATTCTGAGCGAAACCCCGCATTATCATGGGCCGATTTTCGATGTTGTGACGCAACATATTAAAACGCCTGATGGCCTCACAGTTGAGCGTGACTTGATTCGCCACGCCAATGCAGTGGCCATGTTGGCTATGACCGATGATGGACGCGTGCTAGTCAATCGCGAGTATCGAGTTGCGGTAAACAGTGAAGTCTTTGGCTTACCAGCCGGTTTGATGGACCCGGGTGAAGACTGGCAAACCGCCGCAAGCCGGGAATTGCGCGAGGAAACCGGCTACGTGACGCACGATTTGCAGTGGATGACCGCTATCCGTTCAAGTGAAGGGATGACGGATGAAACCGTCAATCTGGTGTTGGCACATCTTGACTTGGCTGATAAAACAAAACAAGACTTCGATCAAGACGAATTTGTAACTAGCCGATTAGTCCCATTTTCTGAATTAGTTGCGGGTGTCAAAGCTGGCAAAATCCGTTCGGCGCAAACGGTATCGGCTGTGACTTATTATTTGGCCTTTATCGCCAAAGATTAAAATATTGATTAGAGGTTGGGGCTGAGCTTTCATTCTTGCATAGAATTCGTGATTCACTAGATTTCGAATAATCCGGGAAAAATCTAGACTAAGGGTTCTTTGCCGTGGCAAACTCCGCAATCTCCGGCCAGATGGGGCTGGAACGCGTGACGGCGCTTCGAGCCCCATCTGGCCTGCGATTGCTCCGCCTTGGCACTGATTTCTTCAAATTTTCAATAAAAATTATCTATGTGAAAAAGGTCAACGTTTTTCCTTTGTATGGAAATTGTTGCCTTTTTTTGATGACTTCGCGTTATGGTTTAACCTGATTATTTGCTTAAGAAAAACTCCTCAGCTTAATTAAAATAACTGGATTTCTCCGTGCTTGGTCAGCAATAGAAAGCCAATACTTTGATTCGACGCTTATCTTATGAATATTTATGCATAATATATTTACTTTTCAAGCAATTGCGCGTACACTCGAAAGCAATTAAGAAAGCAGGTGGCGTGATGTTACGCAAAAGTGTTGCCAGGCTGCCGGACTATGTTTCGGACAGCACACCGGAGCGACTCGCGAAAGCAGCGGGACTTGCCAAGCTGACGCGTTTGTCATTCAATGAAAATCCGGTTGGCACATCGCCCAAAGTGAAAGAAGCGCTCGCAAATTGGGCGTTTTCGCAAGGACGCAATTATCCTGATCCAGATGCACTGCCATTACGAACAGCCGTGGCCGAACGACTACACGTAAACCCCGACCAGCTCCTTTTTTCCAGTGGTTTGGATGAAATGATTGCCTTGATTTGCCGGACATTTTTGGAAGTCGGGGACGAAAGCCTTCAACCGTGGCCGACTTATCCGGAATATCAACTACAGGCAGCTATCGCGGGTGCCACAACGGTGAATGCTGCCGTAACGCCGGCAACCGGACTTATTGATCTTGATGATTTAGCCGCGCACATTACGGCCAAAACAAAAGTGATTTGGTTGTGCAATCCGAATAACCCGACCGGTACTTATTTACCAATTTCTCAGATCGCCCAGTTTATGAAGCGGGTGCCTGCTGATGTGCTAGTAGTGGTCGATGAAGCCTATATTGATTTTGTCGCCGACGTTCCGAATCCGTCTGCGCTGTCACTGATTACCCAATTCAACAATTTACTAGTCATGCGGACATTTTCAAAATTGTACGGTCTAGCTAATTTTCGCGTCGGGTTTAGCATCGTGCCGCAGCGAATAATTGCTAAAATGCAGAATGTGCGCTTGCCTTACAACATTAGCGGTATTAGTCAAACGGCGGCATTAGCAGCTTGGCAGGATCAAGCCTTCACTCAAACCGTGAAACAGCAACTATTGACAGCACGGCAGCAATGGTCAGCTTTTTTTGAGGCCAACCACATTCAGCACTATGCCAGTCAGACCAACTTTATGTTGTATCAAGTCGCCGATCCCCAAGCGCTTGGCGCCTTTTTAAAACAGCATGGCTACTTGGTTCGCGACAGTATGGTACCCGGCTGGATTCGCCAAAGTTTTGGAACACCTGCGCAAGATGCAGAGATGCGACAATTACTACTGACGTTTCTTAAAACGGATACTGAGGTCCCTAATTAGTGGACTGATTATGCAAAAAAATGTTTACTTTCAAAATAATAATTTGACCAAATATTCATAAAAAAACATCATTGATGCTGGCTGCCGCACCTTTTTATGCCACAACTTGTGGTGGCATTATCCGCGCCGAATTAAAAAAAGGTTGACAATGGCAAAATGATGGCTATTATGAAAGTCACATTAACAAACATGAAGTTGTGATTAGAACAAGTAAGCTGATCCTGATCAACAGAGAGCGTCTATTGCTGAAAAGACGCGATTAGCCAGCTGAACACACATCTATGAACTTGACGGCTGAACTAAGTAAGCTGTCACGCATCCGTTGCGTTATCACTGCTGCCAACTGCTGTTCGCAATTGCTGACAGTTACTTGGCAGGTGAGGTTTAGGTCGCAAGAGCTAAACAAAATTGAGGTGGTACCGCGGTCAAAAATCGCCCTCGGAAACGTTTTTTCGTTTTCGAGGGCGATTTTTTTAGGCGCGACCAGGAGCGCATAGGTTTCTGCGACTGCGAGCGCGTTATCGCGAGCACCAAGCCAAACTTCATGTCAACGAAAGGAGCTAACTCATGTCAAATCGGCATCTGCCTATTGGCACACGCGACGAATTCGGGCCGCGGGCCATTCGCAAAGAGAATCTCATTCAAACCATTAGTCAACAATTCATTCAAGCCGGGTTCGAGCGGGTCAAAACCCCATTGTTGGAATATCGAGATGTGTTTAAACCGTTAGCTGTCAGTGGCGAACAACCTTATCAAATGCTCGATGATGCTGGCGAATCAGTGGTTATGCGGCCTGATCTGACTTTACCGCTTGCGAGATTGCTTAGTACCACGAGTATCGTGCCGCCAGTGCAATGGTGGTATGTCGGCGACATTTTTCGAGTTAAGAAAAGTCTAAGCGGTACTTATAACCAGATCACCCAAGCAGGCATTGAGCTTATTGGGTATCGCTCCCTCAAAGCCGAGTGGGCATGTCTCAGCGAAGCAGGAAAAATTTGTCGCACGCTAGGATTGACACATCTCACGTTAGAGTTATCTGATGCCCAGTTCGTTCCGCAAATCTTACGAACGCTTCAACTGAATGATGCCGCGGCTGATGCATTTCAAACCGCTTTCTTTACTAAAGAGCTAAGCACCTATCAAGACCTGATTGCGCCGCTTGCTACAAACCCGCTTTATCCATTTCTTCAACAGTGGCCATGGCTTTTTGGCGATAGCGAAACGATCTTTGCCGAATTGAAACGGTTATTGCCGTCGAATGTGATTACGGATCGCTTAGCCCCACTTCAACAAACGGTGGCCTTTCTCAAAGACCAATTTCCGGAATTGCGCGTGACGATCGATCTCACCAGCCGGCCACCACAATCTTATTACACCGGCATCTTCTTCCATGCTTACGTTGATGGCGGTCACCAATATCTTTTTAGCGGCGGTCGCTATGACAAATTGCTGGCAAGTTTTCAACAAGAATTGTTGCCAGCGGTTGGCTTAGCTTTTGACATTGATGCCGTGACTGATCAATTGCCGAATGCGCCTGACCAGCCCCTCACATTTGTCTATGGCCTGCCATCGCAATGGCAAGCCGCAGCAGCGATGGTTGCCACCACCCCGAATGCAAGACTGTGTCTGGTCGATACTTTGGCAGAGGCTCAAGCTGCAGCGACAAAACAGCATGCTAACTTGATTGATCTTTCCCCAAAGGAGGCGATCCTATGACACTCACCATTGCGCTCACTAAGGGGCGAACTGAAACGCAAGTCTTACCCTTACTCGCGGCTGCCGGGATTCACTGTGAGGCCATTCAAGCCAAAAGCAGACGGTTGATTTTTGCCGATGATCCGAATTTTCACTTTATTTTGGTTAAAGCCCCGGATGTGCTGACCTATCTCAATCATGGCACCGTCGATATTGGGATTGTCGGTTCGGATATTCTGGCTGAGCAAGGGCATCGCCAGTTTGACATGTTGGATCTCAACACTGGTCGTTGCCGCTTCATTCTTGCTTCAACCGCAGACTTTGATCCAAAGCAGACGAAACGTAAACTCATCGCGACCAAGTACCCGCACATTGCACAACAGTATTTTCAAAAGCAAGGCGAGGACGTTGAAATCATCAAAATTGAAGGGTCTGTCGAATTAGCACCACTCACTGGTATGGCCGATGCCATCGTTGATATCACCGAAACTGGCACGACCTTACGCGAAAACCACCTCAAAGTGTTCGCCGAACTCGCGCCTGTCTCGACACATCTCGTTGTCAATCGCTTGGCCCTGAAACAAAAACGCACAGAGATTTATCAGCTTATTCAATCTTTACAAAAAGTTCGCCCTCAGGAGGCATCGTTATGAAAATTTTAACCGGCACGTTAAGCCAGCTTAAGCAACAAGTCGACATTCGGCGCACCGCCGTTGCCCAAAATACAGATGTACAAACGATTGTTCAGGCGATCATCGCGAAAGTCAAAGCAGAAGGTGACTCAGCTTTGCGTACTTATAGCAATAAGCTCGATCACGTTACCGTTAATGACTTTCAGGTTGACCAAGCGCTCATCGATGCCGCGCCCGCACAACTGCCGGCAAAACTATTGAAAGCTTTGCAGTTAGCGAAGGCCAATATCACAAGTTATCATCAAAATGAAATCGAACGCGGTTTCGTCGATACGCCAAACCCTGGCATCATTCGTGGACAAAAAATCACCCCGTTGGCTGCAGTCGGCCTCTATGTTCCCGGCGGCACAGCTGCTTATCCGTCCACCATTTTGATGACCGCTATCCCCGCTAAATTGGCCGGTGTCAAAAAGATTGTGATGGTGACACCGCCGCAGCCAGGCGGCCTTAATCCAGTTGTACTAGCAGCGGCTAGCCTCGCTGGCGTAGACGCTATATATCAAGTCGGTGGCGCCCAGGCAATTGCTGCTTTAGCTTATGGCACCGAAAGCATCCCCCGCGTTGATAAAATCATGGGCCCAGGCAATCGCTATGTTGCGGAAGCTAAAAAGCAGGTTTTTGGCAACGTTGCTATTGATATGATCGCTGGTCCTTCAGAAATCGGCATCATTGCCGACGAGTCAGCCGATCCGATTCGATTAGCTGCCGATCTTTTATCACAAGCCGAACATGACCCCAATGCGCGCGCGATGATGGTAACCCCAAGTGAAAAACTGGCTTCGGCAGTCAGCGAACAGATCGATATTCAGTTGCCAACCTTACCTCGAGAATCGATCGCGCGAGCAGCAATTGAAAATCAAGGATTCATTGCGATTGTAGCAACCATAAACGATGCCTTTTCATTGATGAATACAATTGCACCCGAGCACTTAGAAGTTCAGTTGCCTGATCCGATCACGTATCTAGCTCAGATTCAAAATGCCGGATCCGTTTTTCTTGGTCAAAATGCTGCTGAGCCGGTCGGTGATTATGTCGCGGGACCCAATCACGTTTTGCCTACCGCCGGATCAGCACGGTTTTTCTCACCACTGGGGGTCTATGACTTCGTTAAGCGTACCCAGTTCATTCAGTACAGCTCAGAAGCACTAGCAAGTCAGGCAGACGCAATCGTCACGTTGGCACAAGCAGAAGGGCTAGATGGCCACGCTGAAGCCATCATCAAACGTGTCCCTGCCGCAAAGGAGGTTTAACTTATGCGTACAGCTACCATTACCCGAACTACCAAGGAAACAACGATTACGATCAGTCTCAACCTTGATCAGCAAAGTGGCATTCAAATTGCTACTGGCATCGGTTTTTTTGATCACATGCTGGATGCATTTGCTAAACATGGTCGATTTGGCTTAACTGTCGATGCGCAAGGTGATTTGGATGTTGATCCGCACCACACCATTGAGGATACCGGCATCGTGTTAGGTGAATGTTTTAAGCAGGCGCTTGGCGATAAAGCCGGGATTGAGCGTTTCGGCAGTGCTTTTGTGCCAATGGATGAAAGTCTGGCGCGAGCGGTTGTCGATCTTTCTGGACGCGCGTACCTCGTTTTTGATGCCGAATTAACCAATCAGCGATTAGGCGGCTTTGATACGGAAGTCACAGAAGATTTCTTCCAGGCGGTTGCCTTTGCTGGTGAATTCAACCTGCATGCCAGCGTTCTGTATGGCCGCAATACCCATCATAAAATTGAGGCCTTATTCAAAGCACTGGGTCGTAGTTTACGGGCTGCAGTCGCCATTAATCCTGAAGTGCAAGGCATTCCCTCAACAAAGGGTGTGATTTGAATGATTGTGATTGTTGATTACGATACAGGCAACACCCGCAATGTTAAAAAAGCACTTGATTATCTGGGGGTCAACAATCAACTCTCAGCCGACCCCGCGATTATCATGGCTGCTTCCGGTTTGATTTTGCCGGGTGTCGGCGCTTTTAAAGAGGCGATGAAAGCCTTAAATCAACGACAACTGGTGCCTGTCATTCAAGCGTTTGCTGCTACTGGCAAGCCGTTGTTGGGTATCTGTTTAGGGATGCAGTTGCTATTTGATCGCAGCTTCGAGTTCGGCGAAACTGCCGGTCTTGGCCTCATTCCCGGCGAAGTCGTTGCCATCCCGACTGACTCGGGATTAGCCGTCCCGCACATGGGTTGGAACACCAACAACCTCACGCAACCCGATTTATTTGCTGCGGTGTTTGCCGATCAAGCAACTTATTTTGTCCATTCCTTCTATGCAACAACGCTGCCACAATTTACGCTGGCAACCACTGATTATGGACAACCTCTGACTAGCATTGTTCGTCGCAATAATGTACTTGGGACCCAGTTTCACCCAGAAAAAAGTGGCGCGATTGGCCTAGCCGGCTTGAAAAAGTTCAAGGAGATGACCGAAGATGAAGCTCTATCCCGCGATTGATTTGCTCAATGGCAAAAGCGTTCGCCTCACGCAAGGTGATTACGACCAAGTGAGTTTAACTGAAGACCCGCTCTATCAGGCACAGCGGCTGACAGATGCCGGATTTGCCCATTTGCATCTCGTTGATCTTGACGGCGCACGGGCACAACGTCCGATCAATCGAAGGGTCATCACGCGCATTCGTGAACAAACCTCGGCTTTTATTGAACTTGGTGGCGGCATTCGAACACTGGCTGCCATGGAAATTTATCTTACGATAGGCATTGACCGGCTTATTTTAGGATCGGCAGCTGTTTCCGATCCTGATTTGGTCGAACAAGCGATTGCGAGATTCGGGTCTAATCGAATTGCGGTCGGCATTGATACCCGCGCCGGGAAAGTGGCGACAAACGGTTGGTTAACCACCAGCCAGCAGACGGCCAACGCCCTTCTAAACGCCATGCGACAACGCGGCGTCACCACATTTATCGTGACCGATATTGCCAAAGATGGGATGATGCAAGGCCCGAATGCCCAGTTACTTGCGGACTTGCAACAGGCGATGCCCCAAGCCACGATCATCGCCAGTGGCGGCGTCAGTTCATTAGCTGACTTACGCCGCTTGCAAACCGCTGGCATTCAAGCAGCCATCATCGGCAAAGCATGGCAAACAGGTGCTATTGAATTAGCAATGCTCAAACAAATGGAGGGTTAAGATGCTGACAAAACGCATTATCCCATGTCTAGATGTAGATCACGGTCGGGTCAAAAAAGGCATCAATTTTGTGCAGTTAAAAGACGTCGGCGATCCTGTCGCTATTGCTAAGGCTTATCAAGAGCAAGGCGCAGATGAACTGGTCTTCTTAGATATTACCGCGACCAACGAAGCGCGCGGCACCTTGGTTCAAACGGTCGAAGCAGTGGCCAATCAAGTCTTTATGCCGCTGACAGTTGGCGGCGGCATTCAATCGGTCGCGGATATGCACGCTTTGTTGCGAGCAGGTGCGGACAAAGTCTCATTAAACTCAGCCGCAGTCGCCGATCCAAGTTTGCTCACAGCCGGTGCCGAAAAATTTGGTCGCCAAGCGATTGTTGCCGCGATTGATACACGTTGGCAAGCTGATCAAAATCGCTATCAGGTCACGGTTAACGGTGGCCGAACGCCAGTCGATCTCGATGCGATCACTTGGGCGAAACAAGCAGTTGCCGCAGGAGCAGGTGAATTACTCGTCACTTCGATGGATGCGGATGGCACTGAAAGTGGCTTTGATTTGCGATTGTATCAACAACTCACTGCCGCTGTTCAAGTTCCGATCATTGCGAGTGGCGGCGCCGGTTCGACAACAGACTTTGTCCAGTTGTTTACGCAAACCACGGTATCGGCTGGCTTGGCAGCATCTATTTTTCACTTCGGCGAATTAACTGTCCCGCAAGTGAAAACCGCTTTAAAACAAGCAAAGGTGGCGGTTCGATGATCATACTTGACTGGGAAAAAGCCAATGGCCTGATCACCACAGTCGTTCAGGATGCAACCACCAAACAGGTGTTGATGGTCGCTTATATGAATCAAGAAAGTTTGGCAAAAACGATGGCAACTGGTGAAACTTGGTTCTGGTCGCGTAGTCGCAAAACATTGTGGCATAAAGGCGCCACCAGTGGCAACATTCAAACGGTTAAAACAATTGCAGTTGACTGCGATGCGGACACCTTGCTCGTCACCGTTGATCCCGCCGGCCCAGCATGCCATACCGGCCACATCAGCTGTTTTTATCGTCATTATCCGGAAGGGAAGGATCTTACATGACCCAAGCAAAGCAAAGTATTCCAGCTCTATATGATTTCATCAAAGAACGGCAAGCAAATCCAGTTGCCGGTTCGTACACGGATTATCTTTTCACCAAAGGACTCGATAAAATTTTAAAAAAAGTCGGTGAAGAAAGCACAGAAGTGATTGTCGCCGCCAAAAATCCAGATGATCCGGCGTTTATCCTTGAAGTGGCCGACCTCACTTATCACGTCCTGGTTCTTATGGTTGAACGCGGTATCACGGTTGATCAAATTGCCACCGAATTGGCTAGTCGCGAAGGAAAGAAGAGCCGACTGCAAGAACGGTCAAAAATCGAGAAATATTAATGCCTTGAAGAGGGCATCGTTAATAGACAAAGCGTGAACAGGCTAGTTCTGAGCCAGCAAACGCTTTTAAGGAGGACGCCAACATGCTAAAACATACCGTCACTCATTTACAACCTTACATCCCCGAAAAACCCTTGGCAGATTTGGCGCAAGAACGCGCATTGCCGCATATTGTTAGAATGTCAGCAAACGAAAATCCTTTTGGCACTAGTGACAAGGTACAAACAGCAATCAAAAACTGGGACTTCACCCAAAGCCGTGACTATCCTGATGGCAATGCTAGCCGTTTACGATCAGCGGTCGCAGCTGAACTGGGCGTCACTGAAAGCCAACTTGTATTTGGTAATGGTTTGGATGAAATCATTGAGCTCATTGCCCGTACTTTTTTAGAGGCTGGGGATGAAGTGGTTGAGCCGTGGCCAACTTTCTCCGAATATCAGTTGCATGCCCAGATTGAAGGCGCCAAGGTTGTTAACGTACCGGTACAAGCGACGACCGGAGCATTTGATCTCGAGGCGCTGGCTCAGGCAATTACCCCCAAAACCAAACTGCTTTGGCTTTGCAATCCTAATAATCCGACAGGCACCTTGCTGTCACTGACTGAGCTAGAACAGTTCTTACAGCAAGTGCCACCAAGTGTTTTGGTTCTGATTGATGAAGCCTACATTGAATTTACAGACGATTATCCGGCTACCAGCGCACTCAAATTGTTACCAAGCTTTGCTAATCTGGTTGTCTTGAGAACTTTCTCAAAAATATACGGCTTAGCCAATTTTCGAGTCGGCTTCGCCGTTGTGCCTGAGCAACTGGCAGCGACCATGCAAACCGTCCGCCTGCCATATAATCTGAGCAGTGTGGCCCAACTAGCAGCTTTCACTGCCCTTGGCGACCAAACATTTGTCCAGACAACCCGTGGACAGGTTCGGCAAGCACGGGAGGACTGGGAACGGTTTTTAACGAAGGCTGGTCTGCCACATTATCAAAGTCAAACGAACTTCCAATTTTTTCAGGCACCGCAAAAGCAAGCGACCGCTTTGAAGGAACAGCTCTTGAATCACGGCTTTTTGGTTCGTGATGGCTTAAAGCCGGGATGGTTACGGATCACTTTTGGTACCACAGCGCAAAATATAGCCGTACAACAAATCATGACTGCGTTTCAGCAAGCAAAAAAATAACGACAACGAACCCGATCTGACCCTTTCAAGCATGTGCATCACCACCAGGGGATCAAATGCTTATTGACCTACCAATTTTTTCAATGCTGCTATTAAGCGCATCGTTGCGGTCACGAGATGACATTAGCGACAACTAATCATGGACTAAGCAGAAAATGTCACCGCTTCCATTTTCCACATAAAACCTATACCATTTTGAAAAACAGCTAGGAAAGCGCCCACATTTGGCGTATTCTGAAGATGTCCAAAAAATCTAAGAGGTGAATTTGATGTTGGAAAACAATAATTTTGATGAAGTTGTCCTTAAACGCCACACCGCCCGTGAATTTGATCCGGAAATCACCATTAGTAAAGGCGAGTTGTTACAAATGATTACTTATGCGACAAAAGCGCCCAGTGCCTTGAATATGCAGCCAACGCGGTTTGTCGTCGCACAAAGCAATGCGGCCAAGGAAAAAATCGCCGCAGTTGCTGGCACCAATGCACCGGAAATTTTATCCGCGTCCGCTGTGGTACTTATTGGTGGCGAAACCGACTTGGGACCATTTGAGGAGGATCTCTTCAAACGAGCGGAAGCGGCTGGTTTATTGACTGATCGTGCGATTGAGCATCAAAAACCAATGATTGAAAATCTTGTTGCCACCTTTAAAGAAAACCAACAAGCATTACGCGAATTTATTATTCAAAACAGTAGTCTTGCGGCAATGTCGTTCATGTTGGCTGCCCGCGCCTATGGCTATGAAACAGGAGCCATGACAGGTTTCGATCACGAAAAAATTATTCCGGCACTTGATTTGGATCCGAATCATTTCTTGCCGACATTGCTGATTGCTGTTGGTAAACCAAAGAGTGCACCGGACTCACTGTATCGGATTCCAGCAAGCAAAATCACTGTTTTCAAATAAAGTGCTACAACATTGCGCAACTCAAAGATGATCGCCGTCAACGATTTCAGCATCAAGTGGGTGCGTGCGTCATCACAAACTATTTTGCTGGACGTTGCCATGATTACCAAAAAGGCCGCTTGTTTACGCGGCCTTTTTGGTATCGTCAACGATAGTCATTGCTTTTTAGTTTGAGAAATGCCACAGCGAAACGAGTTTTCACAAGAAGGAGTTGGGTTGATTGCCCTATACCATTAAAATTAATACACCGTTAAGTGTTCAACAGGTCCATGATTTGTATCAGCAAACACATTTCAATAAACCGATCAACGATCCGACCCGCTTGCAGACGATGATTGACGAAACACCCCTTGTTTTGAGCATGTGGGATGGCGCAAAGTTGATTGGCTTTGCGCGGTGTCTGACGGATTTTGAATATTGCTGTTACCTAAGTGATCTTTTAATTTTACCTGCCTATGAAGGTCATCACCTTGGGCGTCAGCTCATGACAACTTTGCAAGCTTATATCGGGCCGCGGGTCACGCTGTCATTGAAGGCAGCAGATTCGGCGATCGGCTTCTATGAACGCATCGGATTGCTAAAAGCCGATAACATGTTTCGAATTGGCAGGGAGGGATAACCATGATTAAAATTGCAACTAATCACGCCATTACCGCTGACCAATTCATTCATGTCCTAACAGCATCGGGCATCAACCGACCGACTGAGGATCGCGGCCGCATGCAACGCATGCTCAACAATGCCAACGTTTTATTAACAGCGTGGGACGATGAACAGTTAATCGGCGTTTTACGCGGCGTGTCAGATCGCTCCTATTGTACATTTGTGTCAGAATTAGCTGTAACGAAGGATTATCAACATCAAGGCATTGCCACCAAGTTACTTCTCCAATTACGGACAATGCAGGGGCCAAATGTCTCGATCATGCTGTTATCAGCGCCTAGTGCCATGACCTTTTATCCAAAAGTCGGCTTTGAAACGGTGCCAACTGGGTTTAAGGTTCAACGCCGGTATTAATCGGCCGACTGAGGATGTGCATCACGGGCAGCGACCATATAAAAAAGAATGATTGGCCGTCTTTAGGAAATTCATTCTTTTTTTCTTGTCTATAATCTAATAGGGCTTAAGGATCGTCATGGCAAGGCAGAGCCGTCGTAGGCCAGATATAGCTAAAAATGTCGACGTTTGGCACCGATCTTGTTTTGAATTTTGGCCCATTAGCGCTGCTAGCGGCAACTAAAGAACAGAATGGCTTACCACGAAAGTTTGCGCAGCCGGTGCCAGAACCAGTAAGCAACACCAATGAGCAACAAGCCAGTGACCACAAAAATGCGGCCAATTGGCACCTGATCTGCCAGTGGTCCATAGACCAACATCGCTAATGGATAAATTCCTGTCGATAGGATGGCCCAAAGCGAAAATACACGACCTAACTTATCAGCAGGGACATTTTCCTGAAGATAAATGGTTTGACCGGCTTGAATCAATGGGTAAAAGATTCCGGAAACAAACATAAACAGTAAATAGAAACTAAAGGATTGCGGCAGTCCCATCTCGGCAAAGGCAAGACCACTGCCGGCAAACCCGATGGCAATCAAGCCAAGTTGATCGCGAAAATGTTTGTGACGGGCGATATAAAGGCCGCCAAGTCCCGCGCCAATGGTCCAAAACCACTCATTAAACGTCAAATGCCAAACTTCTGATCCAAATGTCCGATTAACATACAATGTTGATAATTGTGATGAAGGGGCAACGAGGATAAACGCCAACCCAGTAAATAGCATGAAGGCCAGCAAAATCGGTGTTCGTCTGACATATTGCAACCCGGCGAGAATCCCATCGGCGCGTTTGGCTGCTCGATCATGACTGGCACTCGGTGTTGGTACGTGCACCACACTCAAAAACAGGATGGCCAACGCGGCAGATAAGGCGTCTACCACAAAAATCCAAAAAATCCCAAGGTCACTTAAAATATAACCAGCCAACAGCGGCGACATCACGAGCATGGCCGCCATCAGGATTTGATTGTAACCATTTACCCGCGTGAGATGCTTGGCAGGGACCAGTTGTGGCAACAAGGCATTCGCTGCGGGATTTTCTAAACCGTTGCCAAAACTACGAATCACAGCAATCACGAGCAGTAGCCAAAGATCTTGCGTCATAAAAGCAAAGATAGACGCAACTAATAATGTCAGTAAGGTGACAACAGCCGCCGAGAGCACAATTAACATTTTACGATTATAGCGATCGGCCAACACGCCAGCCGTGAGCGAGATTAAAATCGCTGGCAACGCGGTCGCCAGCGAGACATAGGTCATCCATGCCCCTGACGACGTTTTTAGCGCAATATCCCACAACACAGCATAGAACACGGTCGAACTGCCAAAAACAAATAAATTTTGACTGAGAAGAAACGCTGCTGTTTGCGCTTGCCAACCTAGATTTTTATGTGACACTCTCAACACCCGAAATCAGTTAGAATAGAAACTGTCCTTAGTGTAAATCAAAGTGATGTAAAAACCTATGATCTAGCCCAGACGAACTATTAGCACGTTTGAATGGCAGTTTCTGACTCACAAAACAAGTTGAAGATACCCAAGGGGATGTATACGAGATGGCACAGAAAATTTTTATTGTCGAAGATGACGCGGTGATTGCCAAAACGATTAGTGATTACTTAAATCGCTGGGCGTTTGCCGTTGACACGGTCACCAAGTTTGACCAAGTTGACGCGGAAATCTCAGCTGCGGCACCAGACTTAGTCATCATGGACATCAGTCTGCCATATTTTAATGGCTTTCACTGGCTAAGTGAGTTACGCAAACATAGTAAGGTACCGGTCATCTTTTTAACAAGTTCTGGGGATGATATGAACCTTGTCATGGCGATGAACTTAGGAGCCGATGACTTTCTGGCTAAGCCGATTGAATTGCCGGTGTTGCTGGCGAAAATTCAAGGGATGCTGCGGCGCACTTATCAATATCAGCAAATCGACACCAATTTATCGCACGGCGCCTTTACGCTCGTGCCGACCGATAATCAGCTAAAAACGGCTAAGCAGGTTGTTGCTCTGACACCGACTGAGACAAAATTGCTGAGTCTTTTGTTCAGCGCTGATGGCGAGGTGGTGTCGCGCGAAGCGATGATCGAAAAGCTTTGGGAAGGCGACGATTTCATTGATCGCAATGCTTTAGCCGTGAACATGAACCGTCTGCGCAAGAAAGTCACTTCAATTGGTTTGGCGCAACTAATCGAAACAGTGAAGGGTAAAGGGTACCGGTTGGCAAGTGAGGGGACAAAGCCATGATGAAAGCTTATTGCCGCTCGCGTTGGGCAATTTGGTTATTGCTAGCGACCTTACTGGCAACAGGTTTTTTGGCAAGCTGGTTGTTGGCCAACTCCTTTGAGATTGTCCTGAATATGTGGTTTTTTGCGACAGCGCCACTGGCAGTGATTGTGAGCATTGATTATTGGCGTTTTCGCCGTGAATGGCGGCAACTGCAAGACGATCATCCAATTGATCCTGTGCAGATCACTGATCCATTAAGCCTGGCTTATTATCAAAAAATCCAAACGCTGACGCAAAAGCTGCGCACAACCAGAGATACTGCCCACGAACAAGAACAAGAAACGCTCGACACGCTGCAGCTATGGACACATCAAATCAAAACGCCGCTGACCGCGTTAGATCTTCTATTGCAAGTCGAACCTGTTAACGCCAAAGATGCCCGACTTGAAATCAGCAAAATCGATCGGTATCTTGCGGTCATGTTGAACTATCTGAAGTTGACAACATTAAATACCGATCTTGTTTTAACTGAACTACCACTCAAACCGTTAGTCAATGAGACCGTTCGTGACTTGGCGAAGCTGTTTATCGCCAAGGACCTGACCGTGACTGTGGGGCCATTGCCAACTGTTATTAGTGACAGTCAATGGCTGCATTTTATTTTTGAACAATTGCTAACCAATGCCATTAAATATACCCCGCACGGTTCAATTAAGATTTATGCCAAAGGGGATGCTGTCATGGTGGCCGACACCGGTATCGGGATTTTGGCCGAAGATTTACCGCGGATTTTTGAACAAGGTTATTCCGGCTACAACGGCCGCGCAAATCAGAAAGCTAGCGGTTTGGGGCTATTTTTGAGCAAACAAATCGCTGAAAAGCTTGGCCTGACGCTAACTGTCACCTCAGAAATTGGGCAAGGCAGCACATTTGCCATTCATTTTCCCCAAACGCGGTGGCAAGTGGAGTAAGCTACCTTACCAGCTTGTAAGCAACTACGAGTCACTGTAAGTAGGCATGGGGCATCATCCCCGCTAAGCTAATAAATGAAAGGGGACGATCACATGTCAACATTACTTAAATTAAAAAATATCGAAAAAACTTATACCAGTCGCGGGGCTCAGCCGGTGCGTGCCTTGACGAACATCAGTTTCACTGTTGAAGCCGGTGAATTTGTGGCAATTATGGGTGAATCAGGTTCTGGCAAAAGCACCTTGCTAAATCTGATTGCAACGCTGGACGATCCAACCGGCGGCGATATTAGTCTAAACGGACAGGATCTGAGCAACGTCAAGGAAGGTGCCCGGGCTAAGTTTCGTCGAGAACACCTCGGTTTCATCTTTCAGGATTTCGATTTGCTTGACACCTTCAATGTTCAAGACAACATCTTTCTCCCATTAGTCCTTGCCAAGAAGCCCCTCGAAATTATGAGAAATCGGCTAACTAAGCTCGCACCACGACTAGGCATTGATGCCTTGCTGAAAAAATATCCTTACGAGCTTTCCGGCGGCCAGCAACAGCGCGTGGCGGCAGCACGCGCGATGATCACCGAGCCAGAAATTTTGTTGGCTGATGAACCCACTGGCGCCTTGGATTCCAAAACTTCTACAGAACTGCTTGATCTGCTCACAGATGTGAATGCCGAAAACCGGCAAACGATCCTCATGGTAACGCACAGTGCTGTGGCGGCCAGTCACAGCCGACGAGTATTATTTATTCGCGACGGTCAAATTTTTCATCAACTTTATCGTGGGGATCTCGATCAACCAGCCTTTCTAACCCGTATCAGCGAGACGATGACCGCCATGCTGACAAAGGCAGGCGATGGACAATGAAATTCTACTTTAAGCTCGCTGCAAGTAACTTGAAAGCCGATCGCCGCCTGTTTGTTCCGTTTGTCACCACCACTAGCTTCCTGATGGCCGTCAACCTAATCATGCTGAATGCTTACGCCAGTAGTGATGTCTTGTTTAAAAAGCTGGGGGCAGCCGCTGGCAAGTCACTGTTCATGTTCGGCACAGATGTCATCGTGATTATCTCTGTGATTCTCGCCATCTATGCAAACAATTTTCTGCGCAAACAGCGTATTCGTCAGTTAGGACTTTACAACATCATCGGGTTTGGCAAAGGTGAACTCGGCAAAATGATGGCAGTGGAGAAACTGCTGCTGTTACTAACCACTTTACTGTTCGGTGGTATTCTCGGTACCGTCCTTTCCCGCATCAGCTACCTTGCGCTCGCCAAAATGCTCAAAGTTGACCACAATCTTGACTTTGGGTTAAGCCAGCAAGCCTTCAGTATCGCCGGGATCATTACCATCGGCTTATTCGTTGTTTTGCTGTTAGTTGATGAACTTTGGCTCATTCGCAAACGGCCAATCGAAATCGTGCGAGCACAACGAGCAGGTGAGCGGGAGCCCAAGACAAAGTGGGTGACGTTAATTGTTAGCCTTATCGCCTTAATTGCCGGCTACTATATCGCGGTCACGACAACTAATCCACTACAAGCAATGAGTATGTTTTTTGTTGCCGTGATCTTAGTCATCTGCGGCACTTATGGACTGTTCACCGCCGGATCGGTCTTCGTCTTAAAATGGTTGCGAAACCGCAAAAATTACTATTACAAACCCAAGCATTTTATCAATGTAGCTAATTTACTCTATCGTATGCAACAAAACGGCGCTGGCCTTGCATCTATTGCCATTTTGGTGACGATGACCTTGATTACGCTCGCCAGCACGGCCACGTTGTTCTTCGGTATCAATGAAGTCGTCAATACGAATACGCCAGTTGATTTGTCATATGTTCTCAAGGCAAACGACACCACTGCACCCGGCAAGGTGGCACGGATGGCCAGCGCGAATCATGTCATCATCAAGTCGCAACACACTTTTGTTGGACCGTCCAGTACGATGGCTTTACTTAATGGCAATCGTCTTGAATCGCAGGCCAATGTCAATGGTCCGTTCAGTATGGGCAATGCGCGCTCGGTGCAATTGATGACCATTGAGAGCTACAACCGCTTTACCGGGCATCATGCCCGCGTTAAGTCAGGGGAAGTGTTGATCTATACATCCAAAAATTTTCCTAGCAAGACCATTCGCATTGGTCAAAAGACTTACAGGATCGGAAAGCGTGCAGGTAGCTTTCCAAATGCACAAGCGACTTTTATCCCCAATCTTTTTATTGCCTTTCCTGAAGAGAAGCAAATGATCGACGCCATGCAGCATCTGAGAAATGCACGCTATCAAAACGCGGCTGAGGCGCAAGCTGATATCACCACAAGTCAAGATGTGATGTTGCAAGGAAGCCATGCCAATCAGCTTAAGCTCTATGAAGCGGTGGTCAAGAGTCGTATCGCTGAATCGGCCTCAGTTCAATCGAAAGCCGTGAATTACGATGAGACCATGAGTATCATGGGCAGCTTTCTCTTCCTCGGCATCATTTTCGGCGTCACCTTCATTTTGGCAACCTTATTGATCTTGTATTATAAACAGTTATCTGAAGGCTATGCCGATGCCCGCCGCTACACGATCTTACAACGCGTCGGCTTAAGCTTGCGAGAAGTGCGCGCAACCATCAACAGCCAGTTACTAATGCTGTTTTATCTGCCATTACTCGTGGCAGGGATTCATGTCGGATTTGCATTGCCATTCATTCAACGCATCATGATATTGTTTGGCTTACCAAATTGGCAGTTCTTCCTGACTGTCTCACTCATCACACTTGGTATCTTCGCGATCATCTATGTCCTCATGTACAAGCTCACCGGTAACGTGTACTATCGCATCGTCTCGCGTCGCCAAGCTACCAGTCGCAGCTAACGAAAAAAGCGTCGAAACGCCAGTAAAAATACTGTCGCTCGACGCTTTTTTAGTTGAAGCCAGCAATTAAGCTGGCTGCAATGCCTTGATTTCATCAATGATCTTCAACAGCGTTTGCTCAGCTGTTTGATAGTCCGCCATTTTATCGGCAAACTGCTCGTCAAAACCAGCCAACCCGCCAGCAGCAAAGGCATACTCATAGGCATACACCGCTTCATAGGCGGCCGCAAACCGCTTTAGCAAATCATGATATTGTTCGCCGCCAAGTTGCAGCGCCATCTGAATCACACGAAAGTCCGTATACGCCATCTCAAATTGAACTGCCCATGCCCGCATAAAATCATGTCGGGCCTGAATATGCAGGAAATGATGCTCCGTTGTCCATGCTAATCGGTTCACTGAATCTTTAACATCTAACACAATCAATCCCACCTTCCCGTTTCGATCTGACTCGATTATAGGCTGGTCTGGCGAAATAAGCTTTCAAAAGACTCGATGATCAACTTCAGTAACCATCCCTCGTCAATTAAGCTTGGTCATGCCCGCGATCAGTTGCTTTTGCGGCCGTTTCAGAAACCTCACGCAAGGCTTCTTTACCGCTTTTATCACTGAGATTGATATACAGATCTGTCGCACTTGTGGTCGTCTGCCCGAGCTGATCCGCAACCTGCTGTACATCCTTGGTGACCGTATAAATATTGGTTCCCAAAGTGTGCCGGGCCTTATGTGGTGTTGATGGCCGACCATAATCGGTTGTATAACGCTTGAAAAAGGCTTCGATTGTATTTTGGCGAATCCGATTGATTTTTTGGCCGACAACTGTCACAAACAGGGGAGAAGTCGGCTTTTGATAACCGATAATAGCCGCTCGCTGCGTTAAGTAAGCCTGAACATACGGATCAATCCAGTCTGCAAAATTGACGCGATCCTGAAAGTTGCCTTTGCGAACAACTTGGACCGTATGCCGATCCATGTTCAAATCTTCCAGATTCATATTCACCAATTCGCTGACTCGAACCCCTGAGCCAAACAGTAAGGCAATCATGGCCAAGTTGCGCAGTTTTGTCGCCTCAAAATAGCGCCGCGGCTTGGCTGGCAGTTGTTGCGCATAACTTTGATCCAACCACTGTAAAAACTTAGCATCTTCACCGTCCACAAACAGCATTTCCTGTAGCTTGTGGTTTCGGTAACTCGCAGTTTCAGTGTGGGTTTTAAGTTTTACCTTGTTCCAGACATTCCGATAGAAATAAGGTTCGCCATCTGCATGGGGTTCACTTTCCTCCGTCAAAAATCGATAAAGCGCCTTGATCCCGACTAAGCGCAAAGCGACACTGCGACGCGTCATTCGCTTGTTGTGGTGCGTCTTGGAAGGCCGTTCAAGCAAATACGCCATAAATGCCTGGGCATCACGCAACGACAAATGTTCTAACACGGTCAGCAGGACGGTTTGCGGTGAGGAAGCGGCCGTCACACCACTGTTAATCAGCCAGTTCAGAAACTCTTGATAAAAATGTAAATACTGATAAAGCGTCGAATCGGCGATCGGGATCGCTTTTTGGCTCTGATAATAGTCCTGAATGTAATCCGGCAGGGCAGGTAGCATTGTATGAATTAATTTCGAATAATTTTGTGTCGACACAGATTTCACCTCGAACATATGTTTTCTTTTAGATAATGTTAGTATACGCGAAAACAACTGTCCTTGGCGAGGGCTAGTGTTGATGAAAAATGAACGGTGGTGCTGGTTCAGCCATTGTTCTGCCATGTGAAGCAGAATTGAATAAAGTTTTAGCTTTATCCAAAGGTGAGCAAAGATGTCAGCAAACGCCTGTTGTTGGTCAGACAAATTTTAGCTGGCATAATTCTGGCATGAATTCGGCTATTAAATGAGTTCACTTCGGTCAATCATTCAGCAAATTTATTTTGGCCATTGGTCAACAAAATAAATTTGCTGAATGTTACGTGACCCTCAATTGTTGTTGAGTCAATTTCAAACTACACAACTCAAAAAATCATCAAGCAACTCGAAGCCGGCTAACTGACGAGAATCTCACAATATCATGAAGCTTGAATTGATATGCATTTTTCTGGTTTTGGCTGGCATGACATTTTCAATCAAACAAATGCATGCAACTCAGCGCAAACGCAACAACCCAAGTCATAATTGATTGCCTTGGTAAAAAATGCAATCGCCACCACCAACATCACGTCCGGACCACAAATTTTTGACAGCCATCTGAAAGAGGGGACACCCAGATTCGCAGATCAAGTGGCAAAGCCAATTATTTATATTCTAGTTTACATAATATATATTATGCGAAGTAGTGTTTGAAGAGACGGCATCGTGCCATTCTCGCAATATTTACGTTGGCGATTATTTGATTCGCAATTTCATACAGCACCCGATAGTCGCCTCATTTTTTGAACCGCTGCTTGCAGCCAAGTCTTTAAAAGCTTCTACAATCATTGGATATTTTTTGCTTGAGTTTTTTTCGTTAAGTCACTTGCGACGAACTTATCAAGTTGAATTCCCGAACTCGTCTCAGAATGCGTCTCTCAGCATGCCTCAAAATCATCCAAAATGACCCATGACAACTTGCTGTTGATTCGACCCGCGAATTGCTACACGAATTTCAAATTCACGCATCACGAGCTGCTAGTCAGCTTTATATTTAACAGATTTCGCAAAAAGATGGCTAGAGACTTTTTGCAAACAAAAAAGCCGCAACTGGCAAGCTGCGACTTTTCTTAGAACAATTGTGTGCAATTAAACAATTGTGTGCAATTAAAGATGAAAGTTAACCTTCAAACGTGCTCTGCATTGGCGGAACGACCTGCTTTTTGCGGGAAACAACCCCAGGCAATGCCAAACGCGCGTCCTTGTCGAACTGTTCGTTGAAAGCACTGGCGATTTTATCGCGGTCAGCACCGACTGCGAAACCAGTTGAATTGCTGTCCAAGATGTCAGTGGCAATCAGCAGGAAATCGTCGTAGCCTTTCGCCTGCGCCTCTTTGGTCATGGCATTGATCAATTCGTCCTGACGTGCGTAAATGTCGTTCAGATCAACGGTATTGACCTGTCCGATGCGAATAGACTTGCCGCCCATGGTGAAACTCTTAGCATCGCCTTCGATAATGTCCATATCTGACTTGGCGGCCAAATTAGTACCTGCCTTCAGCATGGCAAGACCATATGACTGCAAATCAATTCCGGCAATCTTCGCCATTTCTGGCAAAATCTTCTTATCCTTATCGGTTGCGGTCGGCGACTTCAACAACAGCGTGTCTGAAATCAAACCAGAAGCCATCAAGCCAGCCAATGTTGGTGAAATCTTGAAGCCATATTCCTGGAACATCTCAAAAATGACGGTATTGGTGCTGCCAACCGGTTCTGCTCGATAAAACAGCGGCGCTGCCGTGTGGAAGTTAGCGATGCGATGATGGTCGACAACAGAATCAATCGTCACGTCTTCGATATCACTGACACTTTGTTGAAATTCGTTGTGATCAACCAACATGACATGATCCGTCTCGCTGGCTGCCGTCTTGATAACCCGCGGTGCCTGAACCTTGAAGTGATCAAGGACGAACTTAGTCTCATCGTTCGGTTCGCCTAATGCTACCGCCTCAACATCCGTGTTGCCTGCCTGTTTCTGAAATTCTGCCCAGCTCATGGCACTCGTAATCGCGTCGGTGTCCGGGTTCTGATGCCCAAAAATCAAAGTCGTCATCTTATCTGATCGCTCCTCAACTGAATAGTTTACTTATCAAGTTTAACACGGTTTTCACTGACCCGCGACAAGTAATCTTTTTCCTTCAGATAATCGTCAAAGGTCTGGAAGAAGTTCGAGATCCGCGGAATGTCAGCTTTCTCTTTGCGATAAACAAAAGAAATCTCAAAGCGAATGGCCGGATCAAACGCAATAGCATAGGCCTTGATTTGATCAGCGCGTGCCCGAACAAAACTGGTTGGTAAGGCCGTGTTGACCCCTGACAAGTTAACGAATTGGGTTAACTGATACGGCGTGGTGAAATGTGCGACCACGTGCGGGAAATCAACCATTTGATTCTTGTACGCCTCACGCAGAAGCTGTCCAAGGAAATAGTCGTCAGGATAAGTTGCCCAAGGTTCAGCTAAAGTATCTTTGAAATGGATTCGCTTACGGTTAGCCAAGGCGTCATCGTGGTGCAAGAACAGCAATTGTTCATCAATAATTTTCTTGCTGGCGTATGGTTTCCAGTTCTTAATGGTTTCATCTGGCAGATTCATGATAGCCAAATCAATCTGGTTGTTTTCCAAGGATTCCCAAATTTCGTGACGGGTCATCATCCGTAGCGTCACTTCAACTTCAGGATTCAGTTGATAGTAATGAGCAATGAACGCAATAAAGGCGCTATCCTCGATTGAGCTTAATAACCCAATATTGATTTTTCCGACGGTTGCACTGGTTGTTTGTTGAATTTCGTCGGTTGTCTGGTTCAAGATCTCGTAGATCTCATGGGTTGACTTTAACATGGTCTGACCAGCGTCAGATAAATGCAGTTTCTTCCCGACAGAATAAAACAGCGGTGCCCCCACCGTCCGTTCCAATTTCTTGATCTGCTGTGTTAAGGCTGGCTGGGTAATGCCAAGCAATTGGGCGGCTTGGGTGTAGTTCATGGTTTCTGCCAATTGCAGAAAATAAGTTAGTGTCTTTGAGGAAAAAATGCGCTCTTGTTTCGTTTTCATAGGGCGGCTTCCCTTTCGTTTATAATTTAATAATATCGTTCAACCATCATCATAAGTGGCAATGAAAAAAAACGCAACGAATTTGCCGCGTTTTTAATCGTTACGTTAAGTTCTAGCTAAAAATTCAGTTGCTCGCAACTGGTTTCGGACGCCAGCTTTGCCATCCGGTATAATCCTTAACGTGCAGCAGATTCTCTGCATTCTTAACGCGATCGGCAGAAGGCGGTTCGATGCCTTCAAGCGGGTACGTAATGCCAAGCTCGTGATACTTTTTAACGCCTAACGTGTGATACGGCAGAATCTCAACTTTTTGGACCACGTTTTTGTCCAATGTCGCAATATAGTCCCCTAACCGTTTGAGATAAGGGTCAAAGTCAGTGCGTTCCGGGACCAGAACGTGGCGAATCCACATGTCATCACCATGCGCCGACATATACTGCACCATATCCAAAATATTCTCATTAGGAAAACCGGTGAGCTTTTTATGCTCGGCCGAATCAATGTGTTTAATATCAACTAATGAGATGTCAGTAACAGCCATCAGCTTTTCAAACTGGCCAAACCACGGTTGGTCACGCGTGAAGGGGCCACCTGACGTATCGAGGCAAGTCGAAATTCCCAGTGCCTTAGCCTTGGTGAAGAGTTCGAGAATGAAATCGATTTGTACCAAACTCTCACCGCCACTGCAGGTAATACCCCCTTGGTCACCCCAGAATGCTTTATAGCGCTGGGCATCCGCCAAAATTTGATCGGCCGTCATTTCTTCACCAACCCCAATGTTCCAGGTGTCAGGGTTGTGACAATACTGGCAACGCATGCGACACCCTTGCATAAAGACAACGAAGCGAATACCAGGGCCATCGACCGAACCAAAACTTTCGACCGAGTGAACATACCCTTTGATCGGGCCATCATGATCCTGACCAACTTGTTCTAAGATATTTAATGGGCTTTGTGACTGATCGATGAGTTTCATCTTATTGCCTCCACTACAACATCATGTACAACATCATGTGTCGTTTTCAATTGATTTTCATTTCATTCTGCCAAAAAACGGCAACAGCATCGTTGCCGTCTTTTGGCAAAACAGGAATGGCTTCCTGTCTTGAGTTAAGCTGCTTACATTTCTTCGAAGAAGGTCCGAGCAATGACATCGTCTTGTTGTTCCTTGGTCAAATCTGCGAAGTAGACGCAGTAGCCAGAAACCCGAACGGTCAATGTTGGGTATTCTTCTGGGTGCTTCTGAGCATCAATCAGGGTCTCCTTATTGAAGACGTTGATGTTCAAATGCATGCCGCTGTTTTCCATATAGCCGTCAACCATGTGTACCAAGGTATCCTTACGAGTTTCATCATCGTGGCCCAGTGTGTTCGGAGTAACCCCAAACGTATTACTAATGCCGTCAGTTGCGTAATGATACGGAATCTTGGCGGTGGACATCAGGGATGCCAGTGCGCCGTTCTTTTCTGCGCCATATGCCGGGTTGGCACCTGGTGAGAATGGTTCGCCTTTTTGACGACCGTTTGGTGTTGTCCCTGTATTCTTACCATAAACCACGTTGGAGGTAATGGTCAGGACACTGGTGCTCAACTTCGCGCCGCGATACAGATGATGCGTGTTCATCTTGTTATAGAAGGTCTTAACCAACCACTTAGCGATGTCATCAGCGCGATCATCGTTGTTACCATAACGTGGATAGTCATCATTGTCAGCAACGAAGTCAACTGCAACACCGTTTTCATCGCGAATTGCCTTGACATGACCATACTTGATTGCACTGATGGAATCAACTGCGTGTGACAGGCCGGAAATCCCGGTTGCGAAGGTCCGGTTCAGTTGGGTATCCTTCAATGCCAGCTGTGCAGCTTCATAATAATACTTGTCATGCATATAGTGAATCACATTCAAAGCATTGACATACGTGTCGGCCAGCCAGTCCATCATCTTGTCGAACTTATTCATGAATTCTTTGTAATCAATGTAATCGCTGGTGATCGGTGCATATTCAGGCCCTACTTGCGCTTCCTGAATTTCATCTTTCCCACCGTTGATCGCATACAGAACTGTCTTAGCTAAGTTAGCACGGGCACCAAAGTATTGAACGCCATCAGCAATTGGTTGTGCCGAGACACAGCAAGCAATACCGTAGTAATCGGTACCCCATTCGTTGCGCATCAGGTCATCATTTTCATATTGAATGGTTGAACTTTGGATGGATACTTCGGTTGCATAGCGTTTGAAGCCTTCTGGCAAGCGTTCGCTCCAAAGCAAGGTGATGTTTGGTTCTGGTGCTGCGCCCATGTTGTCCAAAGTCTTCAGGAAACGGAAAGCCGTCTTGGTAACGTGGTGACGGCCATCATTGCCCATTCCTGCCAATGACAAGGTTGCCCAGATTGGATCGCCTGAGAACAGTGAGTTATATTCTTCAGTCCGGATGAAACGAACCATCCGCAATTTCATAACCAAATGATCAATCAGTTCCTGTGCCTGTTCTTCGTTCAATTTGCCTAAGCGCATATCGCGTTGGATATAAGCATCAATAACCGTATCGATCCGGCCAACGGACATTGCGGCACCGTTTTGCGTCTTAACAGCAGCCAGATAGCCAAAGTAGATCCACTGAACAGCTTCTTGCGCATTAGCTGCCGGACGCGAGATGTCATAGCCATATTCCTTGGCCATCTTCTTCATGTCGTTTAAGGCACGATATTGTTCATTGATTTCTTCACGCAGTTTGATTACATCGTCAGTCATTTCGCCGTCGCCGGTCAAGTTATAATCCTTGAACTTCTCAGCCATTAAACGATCGATCCCGTAAACAGCGATCCGTGGGAAATCAGAAACAATCCGGCCACGGCCGTATGCGTCTGGCAAGCCAGTCACGATCTTGTAATGGCGAGCCTTTCGCATATCAGGGGTATAAGCATCAAAGACACCTTGGTTATGGGTCTTACGATATTCATTGAAAATCTTGTGTTCTTGAGGATCTGTCTTGAAGCCATAAGATTCCAATGCATCTTCAGCCATTCGAATACCGCCAAATGGCATGAATGCTCGTTTGAATGGCTTGTCGGTCTGAACACCAACAATCTTTTCAAGATCTTTGTTCAAATAACCAGGGCCGTGTGAGGTGATCGTAGATGGAATATTGTTGTCAGCATCCAAAACACCGCCATTTGCACGTTCTTGCTTCTTTAAATTTAGAACCTGATTGTTCAGGACTGTTGTCGCTTCAGTGGGGCCAGCAAGGAAACTTTCGTCCCCGTCATATTGGTTCAGGTTATGCTCGATAAAATCGCGCACATTAATTTCTTCTTGCCAGTCGCCGCCGTTAAAGCCTTCCCAATAATTAGGAACTTTGGTTTCGTCAAGCTGTTTCATAGTTGTTTGCCTCCTAAAGTGGATTACAGATGTGACAGTTCTTACAAACACAGTATAACACGCCACCAAATCTATGCAAGCGTTTTATTGCCCATATAATAGGCGTTATATTGTTTTTTAAGTGTGCTTCGTCGCTTCTTTTCGCCCATGATTTCGGCATTTTGTTAAATTGTACACAACTGGTCTGTCCTATAATAATCAAAAGCGCCGCCATCTGTATTAGTACAGACAGCGGCGTCAATGATCACCATTTATTCGACTTGATCTGCTGGTTCTTCTTTGGTTTGAACAAAAACTGGCTTGCCAAGGACATCAGTGTCAATGACAAACGAACCATTCGAATAGCGGTCACCCGCTGGATGTTGTGCCGGATTAAGGGTCGTTACCTTACCCGTATCGGTCAAAACATTCAGGCGGGTAGCGTCATCGACTGACATCATCGCGACAATCCGATGCGGATCACGCTTAAGCTCACGCAAGACCAGTAAACCACGACGGGCACGACTCATTTCCCCGACCTCGCTTAAGGCCATCTTTTTGAAGGCGCCACGTTGGGTCAAAATACCGACCTTAGCCGTAGTTGGATCCTTCACTAGAATGAAATTGACAACCTCATCGTCTGGCTTTAGATCCATACTTTTAACGCCGGTTGCCCGGGCACCGACAGTTGACACATCACTTAACGGGAATGTCAGTCCGTAAGCGTGGCGGCTGACCACAAAGACATCCTGTTGCTGATCAGTCGTGAAGTATGCATTGGTGACAATCGCGGCTGGGTCTTTCAGCTTCATCGCCATCATCGGCTTACTCTTGTACGTCCGTTGCGGCTGCAAATCACTTAAGGCAGTTTGTTTGATGTACCCGTCACTTGACCCTAACACAAAACTGCCAGCGCCATCGAGTTGATCAAAAGCAAACACTGCCAAGACTTTTTCGTCAGTGCCAAGGCCAACTGTTTGGCTTAAGTGTTCGCCGGTGTCTTTCCAACGCGCATCACTAATTTCATGCACTGGTCGATAAATGACATTTCCGGCATTTGTCACGATGTAAAGATGCTGCAACGTACTCAGTTCGCCAGTGAAAATGGCAAGATCATTGGCCTTCAAACCATTGTCGGCCGGATCAACCGCCTGATAACTGCGCAGTGAACTGCGTTTAACGTAGCCATCACGAGAAACCTGCACCATGACGGTTTCATCAGCCACCGTCACCGTTGTCGCCACTTCAAGCGTTTCAATTTTGGCTTGAATGCTGCTGCGACGATCATCCCCGTACTCCTTGGCAATCCGCTTCAACTCGCCTTCAATCACCCGATCGCGGGCAGCGGGGCGGGCCAAAATATCTTGATACTCGGCGATTGCTTTCGCCAATTGTGCTGCTTCTTTCTGTAAAGCCGTGATATCGGTATTGGTCAATCGATACAGCTGCAAGGAAACAATCGCTTCCGCCTGAGCTTCCGAAAAATCAAACTTCTTGACTAAGTTACGCTTAGCATCTCCTTTATCCTTGGAAGCACGAATCGCGGCGATGACCTGATCCAAAATCGATAGCATTTTGATCAAGCCTTCGACAATGTGCTGTCGAGCAGCGGCCTTGTTGAGGTCAAAACGCGTTCGCCGAGTGACCACATCGCGTCGATGTTCGACGTATGCTTCCAACATGGCCTTGAGTCCTAGTAACTTCGGCTGCATGTCGGCAATAGCGACCATGTTAAAGTTGTATGCAATTTGCAGATCGGTATTTTTAAATAGATAGTTTAAGATGCCATGTGCATCGGCTTCTTTTTTTAATTCGATGACAACGCTAAGCCCAAAACGGTCGCTTTCGTCACGGACTTCGGCGATACCGTCCACTTTTTTGTTGATGCGTAATTCATCGATTTTTTTAATCATCTGCGCTTTATTGACATCATACGGGATCTCGGTGACCACGATCTTCTCACGACCGCCACGAATGGTTTCGATGTGTGTCCGAGAACGAACCACGATTTTACCGCGGCCGGTTTCGTAAGCTTGCTTGATACCATCAAGCCCTTGAATAATCCCACCTGTTGGAAAATCGGGACCCTTGACGTATTGCATTAAAGTATCTAAATCAGCAGTGGGATGCTTCAGCAAATATAAGACCGCATTGATCACTTCGCGCAAGTTATGCGGCGGAATTTCGGTCGCGTAACCTGCAGAGATGCCCGTTGCACCATTCACCAGCAAATTCGGAAATCCTGCGGGCAACACAGTTGGCTCCTGTGCCGTGTCATCAAAGTTCAACACCATATCGACGGTTTCTTTATCGATATCGGCCAGCATTTCTTTGCTGATTTTGCTTAAACGCGCTTCCGTATATCGCATTGCAGCTGGCGGATCACCATCCATGGAACCGTTATTCCCGTGCATCTGAATCAGTGGGGCCCGTAACTTCCAATCCTGGCTTAGCCGAACCATCGCTTCATAAATGGAGCTGTCGCCGTGGGGATGATAATTACCCATGACATTCCCGACACTTTTAGCCGACTTGCGGAAGCCCTTATCATACGTATTGCCATCTTGGTTCATCGCAAATAAAATGCGACGCTGAACCGGTTTGAGGCCGTCACGCACATCAGGCAGCGCCCGTTCTTGAATAATGTATTTCGAGTACCGGCCAAACCGGTCGCCCATGACCTCTTCTAAGGTCAGTTCTTGAATCTGATTGGCCAATGGCTTTTACTTTCCTTTCTTGTCCAGTTGTTTGACGATTTGCTTGGCACCAAACTGTAATTTTTCGTGATTAGCAGTCGGGGTTTCCAAAATACTGCCGTCGTCATCCATATCAAACTTGACGTTATGCTCAATCCATTCCCGACGCGGCTCAACGCGATCACCCATCAAAGTGGTCACGCGTCGTTCCGCCAGCTGAGCATCGTCAATCCGAACCCGGATCAAAGTCCGCGTCTCAGGATTCATAGTCGTTTCCCAAAGCTGATCGGCATTCATTTCCCCAAGTCCTTTAAATCGGGTCAATGTGTAACCCTTGCCCATGGCTTTGGTCTCTTTGGCCAACTCTTCATCGGTCCAAGCATAACTGATCTTGGTTTTAGCACCAGCGCCTTTTTGCAGCCGGTACAATGGTGGCAAAGCAATGTAAATTCGGCCTGCGTCAATCAGCGGCCGCATGTAGCGATAAAAGAAGGTTAGTAGCAAAATCTGAATATGCGCGCCATCAGTATCCGCATCAGTCATAATAATGATTTTGTCGTAGTTGGCCTGCTGCAGATCAAAATCCGCACCGACACCAGCGCCGATGGTGTAAATCATCGTATTGATTTCTTCGTTTTTAACGATGTCCTGTAACTTGGCCTTCTGGGTATTCAGTACTTTCCCTCGCAATGGCAAGATCGCCTGAAACTTTCGGTCTCGGCCTTGTTTAGCTGAACCACCGGCAGAATCCCCTTCGACGAGATACAATTCGTTACGCTTAGGGTTCTTGGTTTGCGCCGGGGTCAATTTACCGGAAAGCAAACCTTGGTCCTTCTTGCGCTTGCGTCCCGTCCGGCTATCATCGCGTGCTTTTCGAGCCGCTTCCCGCGCATCACGGGCTTTGACGGCTTTACGAACCAACTCTTGCGACTCTTCACCGTTTTCCATCAAAAAAGTTGACAGCTTGTCATAGACAATCCCATCGACCACAGTGCGGGCTTGCGGCGTACCAAGCTTACCCTTTGTCTGGCCCTCAAATTGCAAAATTTCTTCTGGAATGCGGACACTTAAAATACCTGCAAAACCTTCACGCACATCACTGCCTTCAAGGTTCTTGTCGCGTTCCTTCAGCAAGCCGACTTTTCGGGCAAACTCATTGAATGCACGGGTCATGCCGCTGCGCAAGCCAATTTCATGCGTCCCGCCATCACCAGTTCGAACGTTATTAACAAACGAAATCAGGTTTTCAGAATAGCCATCGTTATATTGGCCGGCAAAATCAACCACGATACCGTCCTTTTTGCCTTCAAAATTGATCACCTGTGACAATGCGTCTTTGCCTTCATTAAGGTATTTAACAAAACTGACCAAGCCATCAGGATAGTGATAACTGTCATGCTTGCCGGTGCGTTCATCCGTCAGATTAATCGTAATATTTTTCAGTAGAAAGGCTGATTCGCGCAAGCGTTCGGCCAAGGTATCATAACTGAAGACGGTGGTTTGAAAAATAGTCGGGTCCGGCTTGAACGTGATGGTCGTGCCATTAGGTTCATTAACTTTGCCCAACTTCTGCAAACTGCCATCAGGATGACCGCCATTGATAAAATGCTCCTCAAATGCGTGCTTATCCCGCACAACTCGCACAGTCAATGACTCCGATAAGGCATTGACGACGCTTGAGCCAACCCCATGCAAACCACCAGAAGTTTTGTAACTATTTTGGTTAAACTTTCCGCCGGCATGTAGCACGGTTAAAATGACTTCAATCGTCGGTTTGCCACTCGGGTGCATCCCCGTTGGCATCCCGCGACCATGATCCTGTACGGTCACAGAGTTATCGGCGTGAATCGTCACATTGATCTCATCCCCAAACCCCGCGAGCGCTTCATCGACAGAGTTGTCCACGATTTCATAGACCAAGTGATGCAAACCGCGGCCATCGGTGGAACCAATATACATCCCCGGACGCTTCCGCACAGCTTCCAAGCCATGCAGCACCTGAATGGATGAATCATTATATGCTTGCGTTGCTTTATCCATAGTAAACTCCCTTTTTTGAACAACTAAGTTATAGAATACACCACGCGTTGAGATTTCAGAAATAAAAAATAAGAGCGCGAGTCAGCCCGGTTAGAAACCGGAGCATAAGCGGCCTTGGGTGCGATGGTCGGGTTTTGACCATTGTGCCCAAGGTCCTTATGTGCAGGTTTCTGGGCTGGCGAGCGCGTTTCAGTAGAGCGCGAGCAGGAGCGGTTAGCAACCGGAATGTAAGCGGCCTTGGACGTGATGGTCGGGCTTTGACCATTGCGGCCAAGGTCCTTACACGCAGGTTGCTGCGACTGTGAGCCTGCTTAAGCATCAACACCATCAACAGCAGACCTCACCGTATTGCTCTCAGGACTCCTGTTTTCTCCTCAAAATCGACCCAGTTGGCTAATACCATCATTGTTCATTTAAATTTTATTAGCCGTGTCAATGTCTCAAAGCTCAGCAGAAAACCGCACTTCCCTAAGCATGGCACATAACTATGACTTCTTGACGTGAAATTCATCCCCCGCTGGCACCATATCTACGCTGTGCCCCGCCATGATCCTTGCACAAGACGGCACCAAATCGCGCCACAACCCGCTTCACAGGTTTTATTCGAATGTACGTTCGTTTTATTCTACTGACGTATCACTCAAAAGTCAAAAATGCTAAAATAGTTTCTAGTTTGAGAGGAGGGGCACATTTGATACTTGTGCTTTGTTTTATACTCGCGTATTTCATAGGCGCCATCCCGTTTGGTGTGGTCATTGGTAAACTCTTTTATCACACGGATATCCGCAAAGGCGGGAGTCACAATATTGGCACCACAAATGCTTATCGCATGTTAGGGCCAGTCGGCGGCTCAATTGTCTTAGTGCTGGATATCTTAAAAGGCACGTTGGCTGCCAGCTTACCCATTCTCTTTGGCATCGAGCATCATTGGCTGGTGCTGATCGTGGGTTTAGCGGCCGTATTCGGTCATACATTTTCGATCTACATTCGCTTTAAAGGCGGTAAGGCGGTGGCAACTAGCGCTGGCATTTTACTTGCATATAATCCGCCATTTTTTGTCATTGCATTTGCCATCTGGTTCAGTTTGATCTTGCTAACGTCCATGGTCAGCGTTGCCAGCACACTGGGTATGGTGTTGATCACAGCTTGGTCGCTGGTTTACCATGATTGGTTGCTGACAACTGTTGCCTGCGGGCTGCTGGTTGTCTTTTTGATCAAACATCGGGCAAACTTCAAACGCATCAAGGCCGGAGATGAAAATATGGTGCCCTTTGGCTTAGGCCAATATCTTCGTCAACACCGGGGGCGCTCTTAGTCACCTTTTGATGGCAACCAAAAAGACATCCGAAACTGGATGTCTTTTTTTTCATGTACCTAATCGACAAACTGATGACACCTTAGAAAATGCTGATCATGTAACCCTTCTCAAATGCCGTGCCAGGTTCAAGTCGATTGATCCCAAGTTTGCGCGTCAGGTCGCCAGTGCTGCCAATCGTGTCGGCGATGCCCCACCAAGGTTCGATGCAGACAAAGTCGCCAGTGGTTGGATACGGACTCCAAACGCCCAGATATGGGGTATCGGTCATGGTAACGCTGACACCATGTTTCGTCTTGTCAGAAACCAAGTTGAAGGTTGTCTTACCAAGCAACGCGAAAATTAAAGCATCATGATCAAATGTTTCGTGCGTTAAGGCCAAATTGGCATCAGTTGCAGCCAAGGTCCGGTGCGTGTAATCAATGCCTTCACCAGCAACCAACGGAATCTGAACAAGCGACTTACGCGGTTTGAAGTTCAAATAATAATCGGAGAATTGAGTATCCGGCGTCATTGGGACCTTGAAGCCCGGATGGCCGCCGATGCTAAAGAACAGTGGCTCACTTTTGTCCGGATTGTCAACGTGATACGTGACATGTAGATTATTATTTTCTAGTGCAAACGTGATGATTAAACGAAAAGCGAACGGGTACATCGCCCGCGTTTTGTCATCATCCTTCAGAACGAAGCTCGCTTTAAACGGTGTCGCAGAGAGCACCGTGAAATCACGATCACGGGCAAAACCGTGCTGGCCCATGTGGTAAGTCTTGCCTGCGTAATGATATTGATTGTCAGCCAGCGCCCCAACAATCGGGAACAAGACCGGGGCGTGGCGACCCCACACCGCAGGATCTGCTTGCCACAGACGCTCCCTGCCTGTCAGGTTATCTTTGATACTGGTCAGTTCAGCACCATGCCGACTGATTTTAACTGTCAAAAAGTCATTTGCAATCGTTACCATACATCCTCATCCTTTACCTACAACATTATTGTTAACTACAAAATATACCGCGTCATGTTTGAATCAGCCGCAATATGGCCAATCTTGTCATCCACATATTGCTGGGTGACGGTCACAGCGCCCATCGCCATATCTGGACCTTCATAAAGTACGTCTTCAAGCAGTTTTTCAAGAATGGTCGCCAGTCGCCGCGCTCCAATATTATCAGTGTCGTGATTGACCTGAGTCGCAATCTCTGCAATTCGATCAACCGCTTCCTTCGTGAAGGTAATCTTCACGCCATCTGCACCAATCAAGGCGATATACTGCTTGATCAAAGCATTGTCTGGCTCGGTCAAGATCCGCACAAAGTCTTTTTCGGTTAAGTCCTTCAATTCAACCCGAATTGGAAAACGCCCTTGAAGTTCAGCAATCAAATCACTAGGCTTAGCCTCGGCAAACGCACCTGAGCCAATGAACAAGATGTGATCCGTATTGATAGGACCATACTTAGTGTTAATCTGCGATCCTTCTACAATCGGTAAAATATCTCGCTGCACACCTTCACGCGAAACTTCACCGCTATTATGCTTGTTTCCCGCAGCAATTTTATCGATTTCGTCGATGAAAATGATCCCGTTATTCTCGGCACTTTGAATGGCGTCGTGATAAATGTCGGCATGATTGACCAGTTTGTCAGATTCCTCTTTGATGAAGATTTCGCGAGCTTCTTTGACGGTCATGGTCCGCTCAACCTTTTTCTTAGGCATTAAAGCGCCAATGGTGTCGCTTAGATCAATGCCCATCTGACCGTACATGTCACCCATGCCACCGCCTTTTTTCTCATCATTGACAGCAACGGTGATTTCATGATCTTCAAGTAATCCTTTTTCCAGTTGCTTTGCCACGCTCAAACGCTTATTGCGAATATCATCGGTCACTTCGCCGCCTGCGTCTGCATCATCGCCAGCTGGCATTTTGCCATTTTGCATCCCTTGCAACATGCTCATCATCTCGGCCATCGGATTGGTATTCTTTTCCTTACGAATGGCCGGCACTAAAATTTTAACCAAACGCTTGTTGGCTTCTTTTTCGGCACGTATGCGAACCTTTGAAAATTGCTTCTCTTCTTCCATGGCAACGGCAGTTTCGGCAAGATCGCGAACCATGGATTCGACGTCACGGCCAACGTAGCCAACTTCCGTAAACTTAGTCGCTTCCACCTTCACAAATGGCGCCTCAACTATTTTTGCCAGTCGTCGTGCAATTTCGGTTTTCCCGACACCAGTTGGTCCGATCATCAGTAAGTTTTTCGGGGTAATCTCTTCTTGCATTTTTGGCGATAATTGCATTCGCCGATAACGGTTATACAAGGCAACCGCGACGGCCCGTTTTGCATCATCTTGTCCAATGACATATTGATCGAGTTTTTCAACGATCTGTTTTGGGGTTTGTACTTCTGCCATCATAAGCCTCCTGTAGGTCAATGTAATTGCCAACGGTTACAAACTAAAAGCTTTCGACAATAACATTGTGGTTTGTGAAAATATCGATATTCCCTGCGATATTCACTGCTTCTTTGGCAATGTCAGCTGGTGTCATATCTGGGGCATGCCGCAGCATCGCGATTGCCGCGGCTTGCGCAAAGTTGCCGCCGGAGCCGATCGCTACCACGTCTTCATCTGGATCTATCACTTCGCCAGACCCGGATACGAGTAACAGGTCATGCTCATCCATCACGATCATCATGGCCTCAAGTTTCTGCAAGGTCGGATCCTTGCGCCAATCTTGAGCCAGCGCAACTGCGGAACGTCGCAAGTTGCCCGCATAATGCTCCAGCTTCTTTTCAAACCAGTCTTGCAGGGTGAAAGCATCTGCCACCCCGCCGGCAAACCCGATGACGACTTGATCATGATAGATCCGGCGAACTTTCTGCGCGTTGCCTTTCATGATGACCTTTTCGCCAAGGGTTACCTGACCGTCACCGGCCAAAGCGGTCACACCATCTTTTCTTACTGCTGCAATTGTTGTCATAGTCATGCTCCTTTTTAAGTGAGCGCGAGCAGAAGCGCTTAGAAACCGGAGCATAAGTGGGCTGCAAGCCTAAATGGCTGAATTTTGGCTATTTAGGCTTGCAGGTCATTATGTGTAGGTTTCTGCGACTGCGAGCGCGTTATCTGCGTATCTCGTCGGATAAAAACAGCTAAAGTAGCGATTAATCTGTTATCGCCAATGTTCTTAGCTTAAAAAACTCAGACTGCTTTTGCATCATGCTTTAGTCTTAATTATGCTTCGGATAATATTTCATATACTCATTTTTTAAATGTGCCATGGTGACATGCGTGTAGATTTGTGTAGTTGATAAACTTGCATGACCCAGTAGCTCTTGAACAGTTCGCAGGTCAGCACCATGATCCAGCATATGGGTTGCAAAACTATGCCGCAGCATGTGGGGATGAATGTTAGCTGTCAGCGTCGTCTGCTTGATGAGCTGATCCAAAATATATTCAATGCCACGCGAGGTAATCGGACGCCCATACTGGTTCACGAATACATATCGATGCTGTGCCTGACTTTTAGCCATCAAGACTTGTCGGCCATCTTTTAAATAAGTTCGTAGTGCTTGCTGAGCGTACTGTCCAAAGGGCACATACCTATCTTTGTTGCCTTTACCATGAATCAACAGTAATGCCGTATTGAAATCGACCTGATTCAATGTCAGTTTGGCACACTCGGAAACTCGAATACCGGTGCCATACAAAACTTCCAACAAAGCGCGATTACGTTGATCCAGCGGGGTTTTGCCAGCAACTGTCTTGAACAGTTCCTGAATCTCGGCTTCATAGAAAAATTGTGGTAAATGATGATGCTGCTTTTTTAATTCAACCAGCTCAAATGGGTTGCGTTTGACGACATCAATTCGTGTCAAATAACGGTAAAAGCTTCGCAAACTACTGATTTTTCGGGCAATCGATGTCCGTGCCAAATCCTGTTTGTTAAGATCAGTCAAATAAGTTTGAACGTCTAAATCATCCACATGCCGAAAGTCAGTAAACCCGCCGTTGGCCTTGAGAAACGCCTGAAATTCTTGAAGATCACTCAAATAAGCCGTCACTGTTTCCGGTGAATACTGCCGTTCAACTTCAAGATACTCTTGAAACGCTGCAATTGGCTTCATTGAATCCCTCCGATAATACATTAACATAAAATGCAGCCATTGTTGACGCTTTCAGTGCATCAACACCATCAAGCCGCCGAAATACCAATGAAAAAATCCCGGTAACCCGAGATTTTTTGCGTCCTTAAACTTGTTCAACCCGATTCATACCTGCTTGGAAAGTAGCTAAATCTTTTAATGCACGATCAGCTAACTGCTGATTGCGTTCTTTTTTATTGCGTATTTTGACTGTTAACGCTGGCATGATGCCAAAGTTCGCATTCATCGGCTGGAAGTGATGGGCGGATGTGTGAGTAATGTAATGCGCCATTGACCCCATCGCTGTAGTTTCGGGAAAAATCAGCGGGGTTTCTCCAAGCGCCATACGGGCCGCATTGATACCCGCAATCAGACCGCTGGCGGCGCTTTCAACATAACCTTCCACCCCAGTCATCTGGCCTGCAAAGAACAGATCAGGCCGGCGTTTTGATGCATATGTTGGTTCTAAAACCACTGGGGATTTCATGAAAGTGTTGCGATGCATGACGCCATACCGGACGATTTGCACGTTTTCAAGTCCAGGGATTAGTCGGAAAACCCGTTTTTGCTCGCCCCATTTAAGATGAGTTTGGAACCCGACCATGTTATATAAACTCGCTGCAGCGTTATCTTGACGCAACTGGACAACCGCGTAAGGTTCCTTACCTGTCCGTGGATCTTCAAGGCCAACTGGCTTTAGCGGGCCAAACAACATAGTTTTAATACCGCGTTTGGCCATGACTTCAATCGGCATGCAGCCTTCAAAAACCGTCATCTTTTCAAAATCATGGCCTTCAGCAACTTCGGCAGAAACGAGCGCTTGATAGAACGCCAAGAATTCATCCTTCGTCATCGGACAATTCAAATAGGCGGCTTCGCCACGATCATAGCGCGACTTTTTATAAACAATGTCCTCGTTGATCGTATTCGCATCAAGAATCGGTGCGGCTGCGTCAAAGAATGACAAACCGGCCTCGCCGTTCAGATCAACAATTGCCTGTGCTAGCCCGGGCGCTGTTAGCGGACCGGTAGCCACCACTGTGATCCCATCAGGAAATGCTGACAATTCCTCATTCACCACATGAATATGCCAATTGCTCGTCAACTTTTGGGTCACTAGCTCGCTAAATGGTTCGCGATCCACCGCCAAGGCACCGCCAGCAGGGACTGCGGTGGCGTCAGCACTTTGAATAATGATTGGATGTAACTGACGCATTTCTTCCTTTAATAGACCCACCGCATTGGTGATCTGGTTGGCGCGCAGTGAATTCGTGCAGACAAGCTCAGCAAAATTGCTCGTGTGATGAGCAGGCGTCATTTTAACGGGACGCATCTCGTATAAGTTGACATCTACACCGGCCTGAGCGATTTGCCAGGCTGCTTCTGATCCGGCTAGTCCGGCACCAATGACATTAACTGTTGGCATGAGTGATTCCTCCTTGTGGTGGCGTGGCGCAATTAGTTCGTTCAGAGAAAATGTGAGTTTTGCGGCACGTGTATTTTGGTGGCTTGCTGATGTGGTAGCGACTCAGCTTGCTATTGTGGGCAGACTGAATCTTTGAGCAAGCTTTCTAAAGGCGCGAACAGGCGCAGAAGCCTCCGTGTAAGGACATTGAAGTCTAAATGGCCAAAGTTCAGCCATTTAGACTTCAAGGCTGGTGATGCTCCAGTTCCGAAACGCGCAAACAGGCGCAGAAACCTGCACATAAGGACCTCAAGTTTAAATGGCCAAAGCCCAGCCATTTAGGCTTGAGGCCACTTATGCTCCGGTTTCTAAGCGCGCCTGTTTGCGCTCTGCCCAAGTTTACCCGAAAAAAACAGTGAGTACAAAGATAACATACTCACTGCTTTCTCAAATTATGCTTTTTGCAAGGCTTCTTTATAATCGTTATTTGGGCAGACGACTTGGGTGCCAGCTTTGCTCTTTTTCTCAACTAAGAAATGTCCGCAGACCGGGCAATCGCGGCCGACTGGTTTGTCCCATGAGACAAAGTCGCAGTCTGGATAACGCGAGCAACCATAGAAGACGCGGTTACGCTTGCTCTTACGTTCAACAACTTGACCGATATGACATTTCGGGCAGACAACCCCGATCTCTTTGACAATGGCCTTGGTGTTGCGGCAATCCGGGAATCGGGAACAGGCGTAAAACTTACCATAGCGACCCATTTTGATGACCATTGGCGCACCGCAGATGTCACAGTTGAAGCCGGCTGGTTCGTCTTTGATTTGAATCTTCGCGATCCCAGTTTCGGCGTGAGCCACTTCTTTTTCAAATGGCTTATAGAACTGATCAATCACCTTAACCCAATCAGCCTCGCCGGTTTCAATCCCATCAAGTTCAGATTCGACGTTCGCCGTAAACTTGATATTCACGATGTCCGGGAAGAATTCAACGATCAAGCTGTTGACGATCTCACCTAATTCAGTCGGTTCAAACCGGCGAGCATTCAGTTTCACGTAGTAACGTTTCTGAATGGTTTCGATAGTTGGCGCATAAGTTGACGGACGACCAACGCCATTTTCTTCAAGCGCTTTGACAAGGTTTGCTTCCGAGTAACGGGCTGGTGGCTGTGTAAAGTGTTGAGCCGGATCGGTCTTCAACATTTTGACATAATCACCAACTGCAAGCGGTGGCAAAATATTGTCCTTTTGATCGCTGTCACGTGATGAGACATACAACTTGGTAAACCCTTCAAACTTAGTCTGACTACCGTTGGCGCGGAAAGTCACACCGTTTTGGTCTAACGTCACGGCCACAGTGTCAATAATCGCCGGGGTCATTTCACTGGCAACAAACCGACTCCAGATCAGCCGATAAAGTTTCATCTGATCCTTGTCCAAAACTGCCGTCAAACTATCCGGTGTCCGTAATGTGCTGGTTGGCCGAATGGCTTCGTGGGCATCTTGTGCCCCTTCCTGCAGTTTACCTTGGCGAATTTTGACGGCAGCATAAGCTTCGCCGTATTTCTCATGCAGGTAATGGCTGGTTTCAGTTTTGGCAACATTTGACACGCGAGTCGAGTCGGTACGCATGTACGTGATCAGCCCAACGGTGCCTAACTTACCACCTAAGTTAATTCCTTCATACAGTTGCTGGGCCAACATCATGGTCTTTCGGGTGCGGAATCCCAACTTACGGTTAGCTTCCTGCTGCAAGGTACTGGTTGTGAACGGCGGGGATGGGAAGCGCTTGCGTTCCTTTTTAACAACATTCGTCACAGCAAACGGCTTAGTTTTGTCCACTTGGCCCAAAATCTTTTGAACGGCTTCGTTGTTCTTTAAAGCCTGCTTTTTATTCTTCAGGCCATAGAAACTAGCACTGAACTTTTTACTACGGCCCTTTTGGAACTCAGCATCTAATGACCAGTATTCTTCTGGCGTGAAGTTTTTGATTTCATTTTCGCGATCAATAATCAGCTTTAGCGCAACACTTTGAACGCGGCCAGCACTCAGGCCTTTTTTAACTTTCTTCCATAATAAAGGACTGATGGAATAGCCTACCAGTCGATCCAAAATCCGCCGTGCCTGCTGGGCATCTACAAGATCCATATCAATGCCACGAGGGGTTTTGAACGCATTTTTAACGGCATCTTTCGTAATTTCGTTAAAAACGACGCGATTTTTGGCTTTTGGATCCAAACCTAAAATGTGACTGACATGCCATGCAATGGCTTCTCCTTCACGATCCGGATCGGCTGCGAGATAAATCTTGCTAGCTTTTTTAGCATCTTTTTTAAGGGATTTAATCACATCGCCTTTGCCGCGAATCGAAATGTACTTTGGCTCGTAGTCGTTATCGACATCGACCCCCATCTGACTCTTAGGTAGATCGCGAATGTGCCCCAAACTTGCAACAACTTTATAGGTTCGACCAAGATACTTTTCAATAGTCTTGGCTTTGGCTGGCGATTCAACAATGACTAACTTCTTGTCGGCCATGAACGCGCTCCTTCCGGTGGCATTGCCTAGTAGGCAAGCCCTGATTAATTTGTGCGATGCTGACGATTCGTCGTCAGTAATTGATGCGTCCTAAGGCGGCAATGGATCATCTACCACCGGCGCGACCATCAAAGCAATCGCAACTGGTGCCAGTCTAATGGTCAATGCCACCTGCTGACTCAAAACAGTTGCTATCATAAGCTAGTCATTTTGCTCTTGTCAAATCAAAAGAAATTTTTTCTACTATAAAGTAAGCAAAAATGTGCACCTCAAGGGTAAAAATTCAAGTTTTCTACCAACGTCTCTGGACCAGTCACCAACGCCGCTCCTGCCTGAATCAGCGCATTTGTACCTGCTCCCAAAGGCGCATCAATTCGATTAGGCAACGCAAAAACTTCGCGATTATGTTGCAAAGCATAGTTAGCCGTGATGAGACTGCCGCTTTTCATCTCCGCCTCAGTTACCATCACACCATGGGCAATACCGGCAATAATCCGATTGCGAGCGACAAATTGAAACCGCTGCGGGCCGGTTGCTGGTGGATACTCACTTAAAACAAGCCCAACATGCGCAATCTGCACCTGCAAATCGCGGTTCTTGGCAGGATACACCTGATCAAGGCCGTTGGCAATCACTGCAATCGTTGGCAGTCGGGCACTGAGGGCTGCCTCATGCGCCATCGCATCAGCGCCTGCTGCTAGGCCACTTGCAATCACCATTGACGGTAGTTGCGGCAATAACTGCGCCAGCGCCGTCGCTGAATAGCCGGTTGCACGCCGCGAACCAACAATCCCTAACGTTAATTGATTCAACAGACCTAACTGCCCACGATAAAAAAGCACCAACGGCGGCTGCGGAATTTCCCGCAATCGTGGTGGATAAGCAGCATCAACATACGTCATAAACGGCACGTGTTTGGCAGCAATTAATTGTTGACTATACTGGTCAGTCAAACGTTTCTTGAGCTCTTCCTGAAACGGTGCGAGATCATCTTTTCCTCGGATAGCTTGTTCTAAAGCAACTGCCATCCGCGGATTCTGGCGTGTGGCAATGTGCCATGCTAGTAAAAAATTGCGCAGTGTCATTGTTGGTCGTCCTCCCGCAAATAAACTACGCAAACACGACATCGACACACTCAATGAAGCACTAAGAGCGCAGTCGATCACGTACAGGCCCAAAACTGCGGCGATGAATTGGGGTAACGCCGTGCGCCGCCAATCCGGCAAGATGTGCCTTTGTCCCGTACCCCATGTTGTCCTTAAAATCATAACCAGGATAAATTTTATCGTACATCATCATAAGCCGATCACGAATCACTTTAGCAACAATACTGGCCGCAGCGATACTGATGCTGTTGGCATCGCCCTTAATTAAGCGTTTTTGCGGTAAGTCGACTGGCACGTGCATTGCGTCCACCAACAAACATTCCGGAGCGACTCGCAAATGGTCAACGGCTTGAGCCATCGCCAATTCAGTCGCATGGTAAATATTTTCACGGTCAATCGTCCGATTATCAGCCACGCCAATGCCAACTGCAATCGCTTCAGTTAAAATATGCGGGTAAAGCACATTGCGTTCATGTGCGGTCAGCTGTTTCGAGTCATTCACCGGCCACTGAAAATGGTGCGGCAAAATCACCGCAGCCGTCACGACAGGGCCAGCAAGTGGTCCCCGCCCTACTTCGTCTAACCCAGCGACATACTCATAGGTTCCCCATAACTGACGCTCATACCTGCTACGATAACGTAAAGCCACCTCTTCGGCTGCTTGATGGGCCTGTCGCCGTTGATACGCTGCCAGTAATTTGCCAGCACCGATGCGACTGTCTTCTTTAAGTGCCGCCAAAATAGCCGGTGCAACTTCGTCAGCAGCCAGCAACGCTTTATACTCACTCAGCGTCGGCATCTGTCTCACCAGGCTTCTCGAGGGTAAAGCGTCCCAACTTTCCTTGTCGTGCATCAAAAATCAAGCGCTCAGCCATCCGATCGTAAGCCTCAGCGAAACCTTGTGATCTCGTCAACTTAACCAGCAGATCATGGGGCGCTTCATTTAAATCATCATCGGTGACATGGTATGCCTTTTTCAAAGCAGCTGGATAATGCGCCATAAAGTAAGTCAGCCCATACAAGCCAACCATGTCTTCTTGGAAAACTGCATCGGCAATTGCACCTGTAAAGGCTAACCGCATCCCAATTGTTTGTGAGGCAAACTTCGGCCAAAGAATCCCAGGGGTATCAAGCAATTGAAAGTTATCACTGGCCTTCAACCACTGTTGATTCTTCGTCACGCCTGGTTTGTTGCCGGTCACCGCGATGTTACGCCGAACCAGACGATTTAACACCGTCGACTTGCCGACATTGGGGATGCCAATACACATCGCCTTAATCATCGGATTACGAATGCCGCGCGCCTTTTTCCGGGCAATCTTTTCCGCCATCAACTTCGTCGCCAATTGCGGAATTTGCTGCAACCGCTTGGCATGCTGGGCATCAATCGCAATCGCCGCAAACCCTTGATCCTGATAATATTGAACCCACGCCGCCGTCAATGCCGGATCAGCCAAATCCTGCTTATTCAGCACCATAATGCGCGGCTTATCAGCCACCAGCTCATCCAACATCGGATTGCGCGACGATTCCGGTGTCCGCGCATCGACAACTTCAAGCACGAGGTCGACTTGTTTAATCTTTTCTTGAACTTGTTTCCGGGCTTTGGCCATGTGACCGGGAAACCATTGAATTTGTGCCATTTTTGTAACTCCTTTAGTACTAAGACAATTAAAATCTCAGTATGAACTATTTCCTAACGACTAGCATACTGTATTTATGTGAAAAGTAACAACTGCCTGTTTTTAAACTATGATAGCCGAAAAATGTGTCGGGCCGCTCAGTCATGTACTTTTTAGTCGCTAACCATCTCGTAAAGCCTCTTTTGAGTTCCTTCATCCCCAGGCAGTTGCACGCCGATAAAATCACCATTCCACAAAAACTTAAGAAAAGTCTCAACGAAATAGAGCTCTCCGGCGTTAGGAACGCTGAGCAGCAATCGTTCTTCACCTAACTCTTCGACCTTTAGCTGATCCCACGTTTGCTTAAAAACGGGATCATCCTTCACCGCAGAATAAACTTCAAATAAGGCCTTTGAATCCGGAGATCGACTATATAATTGGCGAAACTTTGGGTAAGTGCACTGGCATAATTTTCCCAGTCAACCATGACAACACGAAAATGCGGATCATTGAACGTGCGAAAAAAACGCGTACACACCTCCTAAAAGGCATATACGCGCATATCATAACCTATTTGATTTTCACTTGGCTACCGCATCCACAGCCGCCTTCATCATCGGATCATCCTTGGTCAACTGTGCACTCAACTTTTGCGCGAGCGTTGCCAACGTATCCTGATCCGCCGTTCCTGTTGCGTCAAGCTTATTTGCTTGCTGGAACGTTTTGACAGCGGCTTGGGTGGCATCGTCGTATTGACTATTGACAGTGACGGAGCCGACTTTAAGTGCCGTGAGCATTTGTTGCAAGGACTTCACATCGCTGTCTTTATCGCCTGGTTTGAGCTGAGTGGCGTTGATCAAGGTGATCTTCGCCGCGGCTGGGTAGTCGACCTTGATATCAGGTGTCAGGCCTTTGTGATTGATCCAAGTGCCGTTTGGCGTTAACCATTTAGCGATGGTCAGCTTGAGTTCTTTGTTGCTGCCCATTTCACCGACATTTTGGACGGTGCCTTTGCCGAAACTCTTTTCACCAACAAGCGGAATGTTGCTGTTTTGGTGAAGTGCTGCAGCGGTGATTTCACTGGCTGAGGCCGAATTACCATCAATTAAGACCGCCGTTTTTTCAGTGACTTTAAAGCCGTCATCGAGTTTCTTGCCAGCCTTATAGACTTCCTTGGCACCGTTGCGGTCTTCGACTTGCAGAACGGTTTGGCCGTTTTTAGAGAACATGGAGCTGATGGACAAAGCCGCACTCATCATGCCGCCCGGATTTTGCCGTAAGTCGAGGACAAAGGATTTGGCCCCTTCTTTGCGTAATTTCTTAACAGTGGCCTTGAATTGTTTGACGGTTGGTTCGCTAAAAGTCGAAATAGTAATGACGCCGACCTGTTTGTTGGCCGAAGCAAGTTGACCAGTGACAGTGTCAACCGTGATTTTCTGCCGCTTCATCGAGAAGGTCGCTTGTTTGCTGCCGCGCTTAACAGTGACGGACACTGTGGTACCGATTTTACCGCGAATTTTGGCAACTGCCTTGCTAACGGTTTGTTTGGAGACATCTTTACCGTTGACCTTGAGCAGCACATCGCCGACTTGCATGCCTGCTTTTTTGGCGGGCGTATCAGGTAAAATGCTGGCGATGGAAAGACTGTCATGATTTTGCTGGATGGTGGCACCGATACCGCCAAATGAAGCCGAAATCGTGTCATCAAGATTGGTTTTATCGTTATTCTGCAAGTAAACGGAATATGGATCATCTAACGTTGCCAGCATACCTTTAATCGCGCCATCGGTTAATTTGGTCGTATTGACGCTTTTATAGTAGTTATTGGTAACCGTCTCATAAGCAGCAATAACGGGTGCTAGTTCCTTGGGGACACTTGTTTTCAAAACACTTTGTTGCGCTTGCTGATAAGAAAGCGCGTAACCGCCTGCGACACCACCGCCAAGTGCGACGATGACAATTATCAAAACGGCCCACCACGGTAATCTACGTTTATTGATACGAATCGCCTCCTGTGCTTTCACTCGCCTCATAGGCGCGATACGTTTCGTCAAAAACGGCCATGCTTGGCAAATAATTGCCGTTTAGTTCCAGATAATCGCTTAGTCGATGGTAATCCTTTTCTTGCTTAGGAAAGCTTTGATCCAAAAAGGCATTTTTCGCAAATTCAGCAATTTCACTATGGTCATTGGGGTTACGCAGGGTCATGAGATATTCGTAAAAAGTCCGATGCATTATTGATCCTTCCATGTTTTGTCGATAAAAGCCTGCCGTTGTGCATGTTCTAATGCATAACGGCGGGGATTCTTAGCATAAAACTGTTGGTGCTCAGGCTCAGCCGGATAAAACGGCTTGGCAGCTTCGATTTGCGTCACAATCGGACCACTGAAGCGCCCACTAGCAGCTAAGGCCGTTTTTGAAGCCTCTGCAGCTTCGCGTTGGGCATCATCCTTCACGAAAATCACCGGTCGATAATTATCGCCGCGATCCTGAAACTGACCCATAGCATCTGTCGGATCGGTTTGCTGCCAATAGATGTCCAACAACTGCGGATAGCTAATGGTGTCGGCATCGAAGGTGAATTCTACGGCTTCAGTATGTCCAGTGGTGTGAGACGAAACCTGTTCATAGGTGGGGTTGGCGACATGGCCGCCAGTGTAGCCGGACACTACATTCAAAATGCCCGGCTGCTCTTCAAAGGGTTCAACCATACACCAAAAACATCCCCCAGCAAAAATAGCTGTTTCTTTTTTCATAAAATATTCAGCTTCTTTCCAATGATCACTGATTATCCGGGAGGTAAACTGCGAACTCTAAGTCATCGTTCGTCGGATCTAGTTTAGTTGCCCGAAGCGTCATGCCATTTTGGAGTTTAAATTGGCTCAATTTTAGCACAACGTTTCCTGCCTTACTATCAAGACTGACCCAGCTAGGGATTTTATAACTATGCCCAATATAGCTCATTACGAAACTAATCGGGACTGGCAATGTACCGACGTTCAATTTCTTTGACTTTAGCAAAACATCGCCATTTTTAAGTACCAACGGATCAAAGGTCAATTGGAACTTGACATTATTGCCAAGAAATTTGAACGAACCATTCAACGCCGCCTCATTATTGCCAAGGGTGACGGCGTATTTAATTGGGCTGTCCTTCAGATAGGTTTTTAAATAATGTGCCATGATTCGGTTGGCACTACTCTTGGTGACTTTAACCGTGAAAACCGGGTCGTTTGAAATCGTCTTAGTCTCTGTGGCTGTGTTCAGTGAAACCGGCGCTAAGACGGTTTTGGTAAACCAAATTCCGCTACCCAAGATAAGGCCAATCAGGATTAAAAATGCCCATTTCCACCAGTTAATCATTGACCAGCTGATCGATTTTTGTTTGCGCTGCCGTTTCTTTTCTGTCACCCTAATCACTCCCAATCTTTCTTTGTGGCTGTTAGTTTCGTCATCAATTGTTTAGTCATTTGCGCATAACCGGCATTATTAGGATGAAAATGATCTTGCGAAAAGATCAGCGGGTTGCCATCTCCAGATGTTGCTTCCTTCAAAGCCTCTTTTGCAGAAGCCTTGTTGGCGACAGTTTCCCCATTTGATAGGACCTTATCGATGTCAATGTAATAGACACGTTGGAAGCCTTGCAAGGTCTTTTGCGTTGCCTGATTCCACGCGCTCACGCTATTAGTCATCGCTGTCATTTTTGGAAAATAAACATAAAACGGATTATAGATGCCAAAAACATAAATCGGTGCCGTTGCGTTCTCCTTACGAATAGTTGTGAGTAAGGTCGTTAGATGTTTCTGAAAAGCCGTGCTACCAGCAGTGATCTCTTTTTCAGACAAGCTAAGAAAATGTTGCTGCAACACATGCATCAGATCATTGCCGCCTGCCGTCACGGTAATGATATTGGCTTGCTTCAAATCTGTACGAATCTTCGCCTGTTTATTGATGCGACTAAGAATCTGGGTGCTGGTGTTACCACTAACACCATAGTTTTTCGTCGTGACTTGATATTGGCCGGTAGCTTCCAAATCGGCCTGAGTGAGTCCAACAAAACCACCGTTATTCGTGGCATCACCAACGCCGTATGTCAGCGAATCGCCAACCGCCGTCAGCTTGAGTTGCTTCGGCTGATCAGCCGTCAGTTTGACTTGACTGGGCGCAGCGGCAGGGCCGAATACTTGCCAGCTTAAAAAAGCCGCTATACCGGCTAGCAAAATGACGCCGAATGAAATAAGAAAACTTTTTAACTTGGCCATGGTGCCTCCTGTGTTTCTGGTCAAATGACTGGTATTAATAGGCTATTGTACTTGACGTTGTACAAATTAACAAAGTCGCTCCGTCTGAATGATCATTGACAATGACCAAAAACAGTCGACAAGGGCGCCCAGTTTGATTCAAAAATGGTGCCGGCTTTGCTTCTCTCTAAAATCAGGGCACAAGTAGCCGCAGATGCCCGCCTAACCGTTTTAGGCATCACCAGCTGTCGTTGCCTTGATCATGCCTGAAACCGTGCATACGGCGTTCTCAAGCCACAAGTGTTCGTGCTTTAAAAAAGCCGGCGCTTCCGCCGGCCAGTTAAATTTTATTAAAAATTAATCAACGTAGTACGTAATTGCAAACGCACCTGGCCCTGTATGGGTTGCAATGACTGGATCAGTCGGTCGCACCAGAATCGGGACACTCGGTAGCACTTCTGCGATGCGCCGACCAATGTCTTCACCTAATTCCTTAGCGCCGGCCGTTGAAATACCAACACTTTTGATGTTGCTGAGTTTGGCCATTTTAGCAATTGTTTCGGCGATGAAATTGTTAATCGTCTTCATCCCCCGACCTTTGCGTAAGGCTTTCAATTCGCCATTTTGCAGTTGCAGAATGACCTTGATGTTCAAAAACGATGAAATTAAGCCTGAAACACGACTAAGCCGGCCACCTTTGACCAAATTGTCTAAATTCGTTACGCCAAGGACCAGTGTCGTGTTGTCTCGCACTTGCTCAAGCTTATCAAGAATCGTTTTCATATCTTTGCCGGCTTCGGCCATTTCAGCAGCGACTAAGACCTGAAAAGCCATCGCTCGGTCCGTGAACTGCGAGTCAATCACCGTCACTTTGCCTTTCGCAATTTGAGCCGCTTGCCGCGAAGAATTCACCGTTCCGCTGATCGTTTCAGTCATATGAATTGCCAAAACTTCGCTGCCGTCTGCTGTCAGTTTGTCGAAAACATCGGCAAACGTACCGACAGCTGGTTGCGAGGTTTTGGGCAGATTTTGCGCCGCAGCCATTTCATCCATAAAATCATCCCGTGTGATGGTTTCGCCATCAATATAAACGGTATTATCAATCATAATGGTCAGCGGTACAACCGTAATGTTATGTTGGCTGATCTCTTCTGGAGTCAGTTGAACGGAAGAATCCGTGACGATCTTGATATTTGCCATGTCTGAGCCACGCTTTCTGTTAGGTTCGTTTATCGAACTCATTATAGCAAAGTCCAGAAATATTGTCAGTACATATTATCTAGTTATCATAACTAGATTAGGTTGTATTGTGAAACGTACCATGCTAAAATCGTAAGTGAATTGAAGCGTGCCCGGCAATTCTCGTAAAGAAATCTGTACCGGTTGCACCAAGGAGGTAGAAGATGCGCGTGGCAAAATCAAAGCATTATGAATTTAATAATGAAATGTTTAGTGCGATAACCCATGCATTTGCCTTAGGGCTGGCAGTGGTTGGCACGATTGCGTTGGGTATTAAGGGCACCAATAGTGGCAGTCAGCTTGAGTTAATCAGTTACTTAGGATTTGGGATCTCCCTCATCATCTTATATACGGCTTCAACGGCGTTCCACGGTTTCTATTTTAGCAAGGCGCGCCATGTCTTACAGGTCCTAGATCACTCCGGCGTTTTCATATTAATCGCTGGCTCTTACCTGCCTTACTGTTTGGTCGCGATTGGCGGACCATTAGGGATCGGCCTGCTAATTGCCATCTGGGCGCTTTGCTTTGGCGGCATCCTCTACAAGCTGTTCTTCTTGAATCGCTTCAAGCATCTGGAAACCATGATTTACGTCATTCTCGGCTGGCTCTGCTTAATCGGCATGGTGCCACTGTGGCATCACTTAGGACCGATTGGCTTCTGGTTACTGGTTGCTGGCGGGTTAGCATACACAGGTGGCGCTATGCTGTACCTGCAAAAAGGCATCCCCTACATCCATGTCATCTGGCACCTGTTTGTCATTCTCGGCAGCCTGTGCATGTACATTTCAATTTACCTTTTCGTTTAATGCTAACTATATAAAAAAGATCGGCTCGCTCCGTCAGACGGAGAAGCCGATCTTTTTTGCACATGAGTCAATTTTAGTTAAAAAAACGAACTACAAATGCACATAACTATTTAAGTTCCTTAAAAAATTTCTTTAGCTGCTAAACGCGTCAGATCATTTTTGCTTTTGCCAAACTTCATAAGTATGCGTCAAAGCGGGGTTTTGATCTTCGACAGTTCGGCTTGAGGTTTTAGTAAACGCATCCCAATCTAGTGGAATCATTTTAGTGTCACCTGCAAAACTGCCAGCTAGACGGGTCACGAGCAAGGTATCAACCATGTCTTTAAAGGCGCTAAAGATTTGAGCACCACCGGCGATGACTAATGCCTGATCTGCATGTTCCTTCGCATAATCAAGCACTTCAGCAACCTGATGCAAGACAATCGCGCCTGGTGCCTGGTAATCAGCCTGGTGCGTCAAAACCACGTTCGTACGATCTGGTAATGGCCGTTTTGGAAAACTTTCGTACGTGCGACGCCCAACCACCATCATTTTCCCTTCAGTCTGAGTCCGGAAATAATGCAAATCATCTGGCAAATGCCATGGCAAATGGCCGTCTTTACCGATTACACCATCCCGATCCTGCGCCCACAAAAATGCTACCATTTAAAATCCCCCTCGTTTTTGATACGTCTGATGGTACTGCAATCAGTCAGAACCGTCACTTAAACAGCTTCGATATCGCCAATAATAAGCTTTCTCGCCGACAAGGCAGTCCAAGCACGTGCTTCGCTTAAACGGCAACTGGTGCTTTAATGGCCGGATAAGGATCATAATTCAACAATTTAATATCTTGCATATCAAAATCAAAAATATCGTGTTTATCTGGATTCAAGACCAAGGTTGGCGCCTGCCGTGGCGTCCGCGTTAATTGTTCTTTGATTTGGTCCAAATGATTGACATACAAATGAGCATCGCCAAATGTATGAATGAAGTCCCCGACTTGCAACCCGCATTCATGGGCAACAAGATGGGTCAGCAAGGCATATGAGGCAATATTAAACGGCACGCCAAGGAAAATGTCCGCAGAACGCTGATACAGTTGCAAGGAAAGTTTGCCATCATTGACATAAAACTGGAAGAGGGTGTGACAAGGCGGTAACGCCATGGTTGGCACATCTTCTGGATTCCAAGCGGATACGATCAAGCGTCGCGAGTATGGATGCGTCTTAATCTGCTCAATCACATCCCCCAGCTGGTCGATGGTGTCACCACGACTGGTATGCCACGCCCGCCATTGCGAGCCATAAACCAATCCTAAATCACCGTATTTAGCTGCAAATGACTCGTCAGTGAGAATACGTTCGTCAAACTTGGCCATCTGTTCACGATAACTGGCGGCAAATTCAGGATCTTTTTGGCTGCGATGACCAAAATCGGTCATATCCGGACCATGATAATCGGGGCTGGCAACCCACTTCTCAAAGGCCCATTCATCCCAGATGTGATTTTTGTGCTGCAATAGGAAACGAATGTTGGTGTCGCCACGCAAGAACCAAAGTAACTCGCTTTTAATGAGACCAAAGGGCACCTTTTTGGTTGTTAGTAAAGGGAACCCTTCGCTAAGGTCAAACCGCATTTGGTGACCGAAAATACTGTACGTGCCTGTATGCGTGCGATCAGGCTTGAAGTGGCCTTGATCTAATACTTTTTGGGCAAGATCGAGATATGGCTGCTCTAACATTGTCTTCTTCCCTCCAGTGGGCGTGTGTTCAAACATACTGATCCAGTTCGGCAAATCGGTCGAATTTTTTATCAATTGTTTGGTTGATCTCGTCAATTTGGGCTTGTAAGTCACCTAGTTTGACATAATCTTCGCCGTTGACTTCGGCCATAGCTGCCTTGACTTTAGCGAGTTTATCGTCCAACTCGTCAAGCTCATTTTGGAGTTTATCATACTCTATCTGCTCAGCATATGTCAGTTTTGTTTTCTTCTTTGGCGCGGCTTTTTTTGGTACAGCGTCAGCAGCTGATGTTTTTGGTTTGGCTGCTGGCTGCTTGGTTTGTTGCTGAGCCAGATAATCAGAGAACTCGCCTACCGCTCGGTCAATCTGCGCGTTGCCATTGAAGATCAGTAATTGATCAGCCACTTTGTCCAAAAAGTAACGGTCATGTGACACGGTGATGACGGTGCCTGGAAATTGATCCAGATAATCTTCGAGTACGGTCAAGGTGGCAATATCTAGATCATTGGTCGGCTCGTCCAAAAGCAAAACATTAGGTTGACGCATGAGCACCTGTAACAAATAAAGCCGGCGTTTTTCGCCGCCTGACAAGCGACCAATCAGCGTACCATGCATACTGCGCGGAAAAAGAAACTGTTCCAGCATTTGGGTCACTGACACGCGTTGACCATCTGCTTGCACGACTTCTTCGCCAACCTCCTGCAAGTAGGTAATGATGCGTTTGTTCGGATCCAAATTGGCACTCATCTGGGTGTAGTAGCCCAAATGAACGGTCTCGCCTAATTCAATAGAACCGCTGTCCAATTTTTGTTTGCCAGCAATAATATTCAGCAATGTTGACTTGCCAGCGCCGTTTTTGCCGGTAATCCCAATGCGAGTGCCTGGTTGAACCAGCCAATTAAAGTCTTTTAGAATCGGCTGATTGTCAAACTGCAAACTGGCATGATGCATTTCGATGACTTTTTTGCCTAAGCGGGCGCTGGCAATCTGAATGGGATCCAACTGCTGGTTTGCTTCCGGTGCCGCATCTTTGGCAGCTTGCAAGGTCTGAAAACGGTTGATGCGCGCTTGTTGTTTCGTTGAACGTGCCTGGGCACCAGCATGCATCCAAGCTAGTTCCTGCTTGTAAAGCTGGGCCTGCTTGTGATTAGCCGACTTTTCGGCCTCCAATTGCTCAGCCTTTTTGGCGACATAAGCCTGATAGTTGCCTTGATACTGGAATAAACGGCCGCGGTCCAATTCAAAAATCCGGTTCGTCACGCGATCAAGAAAATAACGATCATGCGTTACCACGACCAAAGCGCCGCGATAATTGCTGAGATACTTCTCAAGCCACGCGATTGAATCGAAATCCAAGTGGTTCGTCGGCTCGTCCAACAGCAATAAGTCCGGCGATTCGATCAGCACTTGGGCCAGACCGACACGCTTTTGCTGACCACCGGAAAGATCGCCAACACGCATGCTCAAATCATCAATGTGCAGCTGCGTCAAAATTGTTTTGATATCGGTTTCTGCAGACCAGGCATCTTCTTGCGTCATGCGGGCATCTGCTTTTGTATAAGCGGCAGTTTTTTCCGGATTCATAGGATCCTTGGTATATTCGGCTAGTGCTTGTTCATATTGGCGAATCGCTTGAAAAACCGGTGAGTCACCATGATAAATGGCATCCATAATCGCCAAGTCAGGATCAAGATCGGGAATCTGAGCCAGATAGCTGATGCGATATTGCTTGGGTGTTTTAATTTCACCAGCATCAACTGAATCAAGTCCGGCTAATGCGCGAATAAGCGTGGTTTTCCCAGCACCATTCACCCCAATTAAGCCAATTCGCTCGCCTTCGTTAATTAAAAAATCAATCTGATTGAATAATTGTTTGTCACCATATGCCTTACTCAGGCCTTGCGCTGTTAGCGTCTGCATGTTGTCCCTCATTTCACTCGTATCGTTGTCCATCTTAGCAAGAAGCAGCGCACAAGAAAAGGCCGACATCAATGCCGACCCGTACGTGATCACGATTAGATCCGCGGATATTCATCATCCACGGTATGTTTTTCATCGATCACAATATAAAGATGACCGTTTGCTGCAAGCTTGCTACTCTGGTACTCGTTATCAAGCCCGCTTGGATCCTTTTGCTTGAATGGGAAGTAGATTTGAACGCGCTTTTTGTCTTCCGCGTTAAAGACCAAGTCCATCTTTTCAATATCTTGATACTTAGTGGCGCGACCAAACATCCCCATCTCCAGCGAACCGGTGTTGATATCGCTTGACTTGACGTGGTCAGCTTCAGGCAAAATCTCAACCTTAAAGCTCTTGCAAGGATGAATCTCTTGAATCTGACCGCCGTGAATGCGTCCGTAACTCGTGGTTACTCGACTGATCCAGACGTCCGCCAGTTCATCATGCTCAACAGTCCATTCGTCACCGTTACGAAAATGAAAAATCAATTGCTCAAAAACATGTTCTGCCATTGGAAATCCCCCTTCACTGTCATGCAGAACGGGTTGGAAACGCACTGGTGGCCAACTATGCTATTTTAAAGCCGCCCAGCTGATCAATCGTCCTGTTTGACGTTGTTGAATGTGCTTACATGCTCATCATAACACACTCACAAACGATCTTGAGACATTTCAGTTGCGATCGGCAACAACTTTTTTAGTTCATTTGGCAAAGCTCCAGCGACGACACGCTGCTCGATTTGATTGAGTGCTTTGCCCATCGCTGGCCCGGGACGGACCCCCGCTTTAATCAAATCTGCACCGGTCAGCGCTAATTCTTTTTTACTATGAATCGGTAAGGCCGCGTAAGCCTCAGCTAGCTGCTGCTGATCAAAGTCAGGCGTCAGCAGTTTTTGAACCTCGCTAGCCGTTGTCACGGCCGCTTCACCAGCTTGGTAAAGATCCCAAGCAGTCGGATTCGGCATCACCTGCAGTAGCTTGACAGTTTGCGTGACCAAGGTGATCAGCTCATTGGATTGCTTCCAGGCCTTTAGCATCACCAGCGGCTGTGTTCTTAAAAGGAAAATCAATGCCGCCCAGCCGCTTGCCAAACTGGTCAGCTGCGTATCAGGCAACTGAGAAAATTGCGTTAAGGCTGTTTCATGAGCCGCCATTTTCGGGGCGTAGGCAAACAAGCGAGTCTCAATAAAATCTTGCAAGCCAGCACGTCGATCAATCCCAGTCAGCAACCGATTAAATTCTGCGGCGACTCGTTCTACAGAAATGTGCACTAACAGTTTGGCATTGTCGGCGATTGCCGCTTTGGTGGCTGGCTCAATGCCGAACCCCAATTGGCTCTCGAATCGAACTGCCCGCATCATCCGCAAAGCATCCTCGTGAAACCGTTCATGAGGATTACCCACTGCCCGCAGCTGGTGGTGCTGCAAATCTTTCAGGCCGTCAAACAAATCAATGATCGTGCCATCATGCCGAACAGCTAAAGCGTTGATAGTGAAATCCCGACGCTTTAAATCTTCTGCTAAGGAGCGCACAAAAGTCACATGATCAGGCCGGCGAAAATCCTGATAGCGCGATTCGGTTCGGAAAGTTGTCACTTCATAGCCAGTCCCATGATCAAGCACCATCACTGTGCCATGCTCGATGCCGGTATCCGCTGTCCGCTTGAAAATTCGCTTAATTTCTGCCGGATACGCCGAACTGGCAATATCCACATCGTGAATCGGCAGCCCCAGTATCGCATCACGAACACTGCCGCCAACAAAATAAGCTTCATAACCAGCAACTTCGATTTTTTTTAAAATCGGAATCGCTGCCTTAAAATCTGGCTGGGTCAAATCTAGTCGCATTTCAAACTCCTTTTTCCAAACCGGCAACCACCATTACCACAATTAAGCCGAAATATGACATTTCTGTTAGAATAAGCTTAAATTCTTTTTTGGGAGGCGGCCTATGTCACGCACCACGCGTACTTGTTGGGATCTTTTAATGATTGTTCTTGGTTGTGCTTTATATGGGTTCGGGCTTGTTTATATTAATATTGCGAATCACTTGGCTGAAGGCGGCGTCACCGGGATTACCTTGCTAATCCGCTATTGGTGGCATCTCGATCCGGCATACAGCACGATTCTGCTGAACATTCCGTTGCTCATCGTTGGTTACAAATTTTTAGGCAAACACGCCCTAGCTTACACTGTTTTTGGCACCTTGATGCTTTCTGCTTGGCTGTGGATCTGGCAACGGGTACCTTTAACCATCAACCTCGATCATGATCTTTTTATCTCCGGGGTTTTAGCTGGACTGTTTGGCGGTTTTGGCAGCGGCTTGATTTACCGCCATGGCGGGACCACCGGCGGCACGGATGTTGTTGCTCGGATAGTTGAACAACAGACCGGCGTGCCAATGGGACGAACCTTGTTGGTTTTCGATGCCGCTGTGCTAACGATCTCGTTGACGTATCTGAACATCGAACTCATGATGTACACTCTGCTTGGTGCCTACGTGTTCTCACAAATTGTTAACTTTACGCTGGATGGTGCATACGCGGCGAAGGGCCTTTTAATCGTCTCTGACAAAAGCCAAGAAATCGCCACTGCCATTATGAACGAATTGGAACGTGGGACAACTTTCTTACATGCTGAAGGCGGGTTCGCCCACGATCGCAAGCAGGTCGTCTATGCTGTCGTTTCGTCAACTGAAATTGCCCAAACAAAACGGCTGATTGAGGCCATTGATCCGCACGCCTTCATCAGCATCCTTGATGTCCATGAGGCCTTGGGCGAAGGCTTCACCTACCAGAAAAAACGCCGCCGACTACTATTTGGTCATTGATTCGCAACGATTAATCCGTCTCGGCGTTGAGTTCATCCAAACGGGCCTGCATCTCGTCGTCAGTAGGTACCAGTTTCAAATATCGCACTAAAGCGGCTTTCAATTCGGCGCGAGCACCAGTCGACTGGAAGAAATCAATGATATCGTGGAGAAAGTCCGGGGAATCCTGAAAGCGATTGAACGCTAAAAGGTAATTCTCACGGGCTTTTTTAATATTCTCCAACCGATCGTAGCTTTTAGCCATATTCCAATAAATTTGTGGGTCAACATCACCACTACGATCGATTTGGTCAAGAAAGTCAACATTTTCTTGATCACGCTCTTCCTGCACCAAAAAGTTGCTCCAAGCGAGCATATTACCTTGATCTTCCGGATCAATCGCCAAAGCCTTTTGTAAATACGTCTCGGCTAATTTGACATTGTCTTCACTAAGCGCTAATTTGCCGCCTAAGGCATATAGCGTTGGGTTCGTATCATCGACCATGACGCCGGCTTGAACCGTGTCTAAGGCCTTGTCAGGCTGATTCTGGGCCTCATAAGCACGAGCAAGTGGCAAATACGCATTGGCGTAACTTGGATCACTGTCAATCACGGCTTGAAGATTGGTGATCGCTTTAGCCGGATCATCAAGTTGTAAATACAAACCACCTAATTCGAACCGGCCATTGAGATCCAGTGCATCAACACCGACATCTTCATAAGCAGCCACTGCGTCTTCATACTGCCCTGTTTGCGCTAAACTGGCCGCCAACCGTGCTTCGATGTTAACCCCAGCAAGTTCAGTTGTACCGGCCGCTAGCAGCTCGTTATAAGCACTAATGGCCTCGGCAAAATGACCCCAGTCAAAATAGAATTCGCCTAAAGCGAAGGTCACCACCGGCTCGTCTGGCGCCAAACGCTTCGCCTCAAGCAGTTTTTGCTCACTAACCTCATATAAACCAAGTGTTTGATAGACGTCGGCAGCGCTCACCAGACTTTGAACATAGGCAGGATCACCTGGCTGAATGCGACTAAGATAATTCAAGGCAGCGTCTGTATCTCCGTCAGAAACTGCAATATCAGCTAAAGCCGTCGCCAGATCGCCTTGGTCAGGGTATCGCCCTAGGAGCCCCTGATAAAGCCGCTTAGCCTGACCGTTAAACCCAAGCGCATACAGTTCTTCGGCAAGGTTGTATTGGGTTTCGTCGTCATCGTGGGCCAATACTTGGGTGAATAGCTGCTTCGCCGTTTCCATCTGGCCAGCTTCAATGGCATCAAGCATTTCTTTTGCGTAACTCATGGCTGCCTCCGTTGATTTCATTTTATAAAAAGCCTAAAGATTGTCGTTACTGCTAGTTTAACATTGCGTTTTACTGATTCCGAACTGATGAGCATCAAAAGCTCTCCAGCAACACTTGACTGCGCATACCGCTATTGTCGCTCGTCCCGCCCCTAGTCGCTGGCGAATGACGCCAAAACGCGCAAAAACCGAGTCCAGATAGACTCGGTTTTTGGTTGTTTCATCATTGCCTCAGGTGAACCGCTTATTTAACGGCGTCCTTGAGTGCTTTACCAGGCTTGAATGCTGGTACCTTGGATGCTGGGATCTTGATCTCGGCACCGGTTTGTGGGTTGCGGCCCTTACGAGCGGCACGCTCACGCACTTCGAAGTTACCAAAGCCGATCAACTGAACCTTGTCACCCTTTGAAAGGGAGTCTTGGATAGAACCGAATACTGCATCAACAGCTGCGGTTGCATCCTTCTTGGTCAAACCAGTTGCGGTTGCAACACTTTCGATCAATTCTGCTTTGTTTGCCATGAACATTTCACCTCCATATTGATTAGATGCGTTAACACCTAAACATGCCCATTCCTGACCTCTCAGGAATGAAGAAACAATGATAATATGTATCACCATTTCAGGTTTAAACATAGCATAGCAAGCCCGTTGTGACAAGGTTTTTGCCAAACTTTTTGCTGTCTGATCAAGGATCGGTTATCGAAAATCACGATTTTTGACATATTTTTTTAAATGAAAAGACAATATTCAGCCATCGCCGAACTACTTGCGTTTACGTGCGATGATGTGAATCGGTGTACCGGAAAAATCAAAGGCCTGTCGCAATTGGTTAATCAGGAATCGCTCGTACGAGAAGTGCAGCAGGTCGGGATCATTAACAAAAACCACGAAAGTTGGCGGTTTGACAGCAACTTGCGTCATGTAATAAATCCGCAAGCGTTTTCCGTTAACTGTCGGTGTTGGTGTAACAGTAATGGCATCCATTAAGACATCATTTAGGACACTGCTTTGAATTCGCCGAGTTTGATTTTCTGAAACTGCCACAATCATGGCTGGCAAGCTCTGTAAACGCTGTTTCGTCTTGGCAGAAACAAAAATAATCGGCGCATAATCCAGATATTGGAATTCCTGACGAATCAGGTTTTCAAAATCCTTCATCGTGTGATTATCTTTCTCAACTGTATCCCACTTGTTGACGACGATGATGATGCCACGACCGGCCTCGTGGGCATAACCGGCGACCTTTTTATCCTGTTCGCGGATACCTTCTTCGGCGTTGATGACAAACAAAACAACATCCGAACGATCAATCGCTCGTAATGCACGCATGACCGCGTATTTTTCGGTGTTCTCGTAAACCTTGCCACGTTTACGAATCCCAGCCGTGTCAATCATCGTGAAGGTTTCGTCAACTGCTTCGAACTTCGTATCAATCGCATCCCGGGTCGTGCCTTCGATTGGACTCACGATGACCCGATTTTCACCAAGAATGGCGTTAACTAAAGACGATTTACCGACATTTGGCCGACCAATCAGGCTGAACTTAATCGAATCGTCTTCAACTGACTTATCTTCGGATGGAAATGCTGCTAAAACAGCATCCAAAACATCACCAAGGCCAATCCCATGGGTCCCAGAAAGTGGATAGGGTTCGCCAAAACCTAATGAATAAAAATCGTAAATATCTTGGCGACGTTCAGGGTTATCAACCTTATTGACTGCCAGTACGACCGGCTTTTTAGCCCGATAAAGAATCTGGGCAACCCGTTCATCTGCATCAGTTACCCCGCTTTCAATATCAGCGAGAAAAAGGATGACATCGGCTTCATCGATGGCAATTTCAGCTTGATCCTTAATTTGCGCCAAAAAAGGTTCATCGCCTAAGTCGATCCCACCGGTGTCAATGACAGCAAATTCTTTACCAAGCCATTCACTCGTGCCATAGATGCGATCACGCGTGACCCCGGGCGTATCTTCCACAATCGAAACCCGCTCACCGAGAATACGGTTAAAAATGGTTGACTTGCCCACATTCGGACGGCCAACGATTGCTAATGTTGGTAAGACCATAAAACGGCCTCCTTTCTGTGACGGCGTCATGGGATTTATTTCCCATAAAAAAAGTTGAGCCAAGGCTCAACTTTTTAGGTTCAAGATGACTACTTGTTATCATCCTGATCATCATTGCCCTTAGCAGCATCTTTCAAGGCATCGCCTAAGATGTCGCCAAGTGAGAAGCCTGAATCATCTTGCTGATATTCAGCAGGAATCGACGTGGATTGATGACGATCATTGCCACGACGAGGACGTGAAGAACGACGACGATCGCCACGGTCGCTATTGTCACGACTGCTGTTGCCGCCTTCATGAGATTCTTCTTCAGAGCCTGCTGGACGTTCCTGCAAAGCCTTGATGGACAAAGCAAGACGATGTGCATCGGGGTCAACGGAAAGAACCTTGACCTGCACTTCTTGGCCTTCCTTAAGGACATCCGCTGGGGTTGCTACGTGTTCGTGAGAGATCTGGGAAATATGAACCAAACCTTCAACACCAGGGAAGACTTCAACGAAGGCACCAAATGTGGTCAAACGTTTAACTGTACCAGTCAAAACAGAGCCGGCCGGTGCCTTTTCTTCAATGTCGTCCCAAGGTTGTGGCAACGTTGCTTTGATGGACAAGGAAATGCGGTTGCGATCAGGATCAACGTTCAGAACCTTAACCTTGATTTCTTGACCAACCTTCAGAACATCGCTTGGCTTGTCAACATGATCAAACGAAATCTCTGAAACGTGAACCAAACCATCAACGCCGCCAAGATCAACAAAGGCGCCAAAGTTGGTCAAACGAGCAACTTTACCTTCAACGGTGTCGCCAGGTTGAATCTTCGCAAAGATTTCCTTGCGTGCTTCAGCCTTGCTGGCTTCAACAATCGCACGATGTGAAAGAATCAGACGATTTTCACTTGGTTCGATTTCAATGATCTTGAATTCAAGTTCCTTACCCTTGTATTGGCTAAGATCTTCAACAAAATGATCTTCAACCATGGATGCAGGAACGAAGCCACGAACACCGGCATTAACAACCAATCCGCCTTTAACGACGCTGGTAACCGGAGCGGTGATGGTTTCACCTGCTTCATACTTAGCTTGGATTTCTTTCCAAACCTTTTGCGCTTCCAAACGGCGCTTGGACAGCAGGAACTGCCCATTTTCTTTATCTTTGCCAACCGTTGAAAGCACAACTAAATCAAGCTTGTCGCCGACTTTTGCAACATCGTGAATGTCATCGATTGGCTGAGTTGATAACTCCTTGATCGGGACCACGCCTTCGACGCCTGTTCCTTCGATCCCAACGATCAATTGTTTATCTTCAACGGCAAGAACGTCTGCCTTGACGGTATCACCAATCTTTACTGTGGTGACACTCTTAAGGGCGTCCGCCATTGTTTCGGTGTTCTCATTAACGTTATTATCACTCATGCCAAAAAATCCTCCTATGCAGCTGTATACTGGATCTATTGTACTTGAAAACGAACCAAATTACCACCTATTATTTTAAGCCCTTGACTATTTCGTCTTTACTTGGCCTATCAGGGATAAAATTCGTTCCACCACTTCATCGATGGTCATTGATGTCGTATCAATTCTAATCGCGTCAGAAGCCTGACGTAGCGGGGAAACGGCCCGATGAGAGTCCTTGCGATCGCGTTCGGCAATCTCCTGTTCGAGGGTAGCTAGTGGTGTCTCAATGCCCTTTTGAATATTTTCTTTGTAGCGTCTTTTTGCCCGTTCAGCAACTGATGCCACCATATAAATCTTCACTTCGGCGTTAGGTAAAACGGTGGTGCCAATGTCGCGACCATCCATGACAATATTGCTGGATGCTGCGATATCCCGCTGGCGTTTCACTAGTTCAGTGCGTACCTTAGGCAACGCTGACACTTGCGAAACATTGTTGGTCACGTCTGGTTCGCGAATGGCTAAGGTCACATCTTCATCATTCATTAAGACGCGCTGTTCAGGATCACCCGGTTCAAACCGAATCGTCATGTTGGCGAGATGCTGCATGATAGCCGCCTCATCGCCAAAGCCCAGCTGGTCTTTAATGGCCATGTAGGTCACGGTGCGATACATCGCGCCAGTGTCACAATAGATAAACCCTAATTCCTTGGCGACTCGTTTCGCAATGGTACTTTTCCCGGCACTGGCCGGGCCGTCGATCGCAATTTGCATACTTTCCTCCACAACACACGACCCTGCTCATGCCTATACGCATGCAGAACAGGGTCGTGTCATGATTATTTCACTTTCAAAACCGTGCCCGGTGCAATGCTCGAACCCGCACTCATACCGTTCATCTGGAGCAACTCATCTAAGGTCATTCCATGATTGACAGCAATTCGATAAAGGTTATCGCCTGCTTGAACGGTATATGAACTGCCAGCCGTGCTGGCACTTGCTTGCTCGCTAGGCTGCGCTGATGCACTGGTCTGTTCTTCTTGTTGGGAAGTAACGCTTGGTGTTTGACTAGGCTGAGTCGACGCTGCCTGTGACGAGGCCACTGAAGTCTTCGACGCTTTGGAAGCCTTCGATGATTTCTTTGATTTTGAAACTTTACTACTCTTTTTAGTACTTTGGATCACAACGCGATCATTAGAAAGGTTAGCGCCATTGCGGCTTTGATCACCAGAAATTTTGACATAAATAATTGGTGCCAAAACCACAAGAATTAACAAGATCGCTAAAATCCAGGTCAATTTTGAACTTCCTTGCCTTTTTTTCTTGGTGGCAACGCGGCTCAAATTACCTTGATCATCACGATCATCGTCAAACAGCGTTTCCCAAGGTTTACTTGGATCCTCACCATTGGTGCGCTTGTGATCCTCATTGTCATGTTGGTGTTCATCTTTTTCCGCCATCACGATCCCCCTCACTACTGCGCTTATTGTATCATATTGACCAGCGTCAGGGCGTCGGTTATCTAAAGATTTGGTGAAATACTGCCTGCCAAGAAGCTAATTTTGGTTGTTCTTGTGGCACTTCAGGCTGTAGTTGGCGCAATATCGTAGTGGTGATCTCGCCACAGCACAAAGCCGTATGCGGTTCAATTGGCGAATCAAAATGTTGCAGCAGAACAGCACGACGGCATTCTGATTCATTAACAAAAGCCGCCATCGCTGCGAAACTAGCCTGTTTCTCAGTTAGTCTGTGCTGTAATTGCTGCTGCGTAGCCTCTACCGAAAAGCCAGCGTCTACATACGCTTCGATCAGGTTGATCTGCGGATCGTCAAAAGTGCGATACGCCTCAGGATGCGCATAGATGAGCCGAATCAATGCCGCATCTGGCAACATCCCCGCCAAAATAGCGCCGTGCTGAACATCGTGATCGGTCACCAAAAGCGCCGCTAGACTCTGCTTGCCATCACGGCCGGCTCGTCCGATTGCCTGATAATAAGCTTCAAGCGATTCCGGCACATAGGTATGCACGACGAACCGTACATTTGCCTTATCGATCCCCATGCCAAACGCACTCGTCGCACAGATAATCTGCAACTGATCCGATTGAAACTGTCGCTGGATTAGATCGCGTTGGTGCCGATCCAACCCAGCATGATAAAAGGCCGCAGCATGGCCGGCTTTTTGCAATCGTATCGCTAACGTCTCACACGCGGCTCGGGTAGCACTATAAATGATCGTTGGCCCCACCACCTCGTGCAATAACTGATCCAGTCTTAAAGCCTTTTCCTTCTCTGTTAAGCCGGTCTCAACGCCAAGGAAAATATTTGGTCGATCGACTGACCCAGCCAAAATTGCTGGCGATTGCATGCTTAGATGTTGGACAATGTCACGGCGAACGGGCTCCGGTGCGGTTGCGGTTAAGGCAAGAATCGCATCTGCTTGCAATTGTTGGCGAACTTGTCCCAGCTGCAAATAAGCAGGTCGAAAATCTGGCCCCCACTGTGAGATACAATGCGCTTCATCTACCACAAATAAGCCTAGGGCCAGTCGTTTGAGCGCCATGAGCACATCAGCGCGTTGTAAAATTTCTGGTGAGACAAAAATATAGTGGTAACTTGCCAATCGTTTGAGAATTTGGGTAAAAGCAACCGGTGGCATTTGCGCTGACAAGGCAATGACCCGTTTTTCTCCAGCTGCTTGCAAACGACCAACTTGATCATTCATCAAGGCAATGAGCGGTTCAACAATTAAACTTGGCTTGTTACTGATCAAAGTCGGCAATTGATAACAGAGTGATTTCCCGCTGCCAGTAGGTAAAATTCCCAGCGTGTCATGTCCATCCAACACCGATTGGATCAAAGCCTTTTGTCCAGGTCGGAATTCTTGAAAGCCAAAATGTTGTTGAAGTTGTGCTTCAAGTTGTGACACGCGGCCACCTCCCTTGAAAACTTAGAATCTGGAATAATCGAATCTGGAAAAAAGTACTTCCAGGAATGGCTGCCAACAATGCCTGATGATCGTAGATTTGCGTCACCCGATCAAGTGCACGGTGAATTTTAAGCGGCACCAAATGCTCAATCGGCAACGTTTCACCCATAATTGCCGCGAGCAACAGATGTTCAGTAATCGTGCTTTGCTTACGGTGGCTGCGATGAGCAATTGTTGGCAACGCCATGCCAGCGCGTGCTTGCGCCAAGGTCTGCTGCGCCGGTCGCGAAACGAAATCGCGGGGTCCGCCCCACAACGCCGTCCACATACTCCTAGTATTAGCGAGTTGCTGAACCAGTGCCGCTAGCGCATCAAGTCGTTCAAAGTGAGCCTGCAATGTTGCTGGCATCAGTTGTCCGGCGTAGTCATGGCCAATCATGTTAGCCGCTAACGTGTCAGCTAATTCAGTCGGCAGTCTTTGAAAAAGGCTGCTTAATGTTATAACGGCAGCTCGATAATCGACCTGCTGATACCACTGCTTCACAACTTGCTGTGTCGCCCAATTAACACTTATTGGTTGATAAGCACGGTTCGCATAACTCGCCTCAGAAAGCACTTGCACGCCTAAGAAGAACCGCGGTGCGAACACCGGTAAGTTCATCCACGGTTGATAATGTGTCGGTAACGGTAACTGGGTAACTGCTGCTTGCTTGAGATGCTGCCCTTTTTCCGTTAAAATCAAGCCGGTTTCAGTTTCACGCAGCATTCTTTGCACTTTCAACGTCGTGATGGCCGCTGAAAAAGCTTCTTTTGACAGACTTGGATAAAGATGCAACCATTGCAGTTGTTGGTGAATCAAGGCGGCGTAAAGGATTGAAATGGTCTGCTTACCAGTTAAGAGTCCAAAAACAGCCCGCTCACGCCGCGGCTGCTCACTGAAAAATTGAATCACAAAATCGGTCAGCAAAGCTTGTCACCTCATTTCTCAACATTGCTGTTTAAGTGTTATGTATCGTATAAAGGAGTTTGAATATGGCTTTATATGGCAGAGTAGAACGTCCAGAGTGTATTGCTTGCGGCTTGTGTCAGATGTTGGCACCTGCCCTTTTTGATTACGATCAAGCTGGCATTGCTTATTATAAACCAGATCGCAACACCGGCACTGAGCCTTTAAATGATCAGGCCACGATCGACTTTCGATTGGCCTACCAACGCTGCCCGACCCACGCTATCAAACGTAGCGATCACCCGTTCAACGCGCGCCCGTTTTCTGAGACGGGGAAAGCTTAACTGCTATAGTTTCAGATTACGCGAACCAATAGCACGTGATCCGAAGATTGACGTGATTCGTCGCAAGACAATCGATTTTACGCTAAAGAAAAACATCCGTCGCTTAACAAAGCTGACGGATGTTTTTTAGTTGATTGATTAAATCATTAATGACTAGGTTGAATCTCACGCCGAGCTAACCACGGTGCCAAGGCCTTGGCGATCGCGAAGAATGCAACCGAGACCACAATTCCTTTAATTAAGTTGAATGGTACCACGCCGATTAAAACGTAACGCGTCAGCGACATACCAAGGTTAAAATTGAAGACCGCCATGTACATCGGTGTGATCACCAGCCAATTGAGCACACTCATGACAAGTGTCAGGCTTGCGGTACCTAGTACCAGACCTTCAATTTGCCGCAACAAGCTGTGCTTGCCACGAATCGTGTAAACAACTGGAAGCAGGAACCCAACGCTCGCAATGAAAGCTGCCAGATCACCAATTAAATTGACGACCCCGCCGCCTGTTAAAGCAAAATGCACAAGACTCCGGATAAATGCAACGCCGATCCCGCCAGCCGGGCCATATAATAACCCACCAAGCAAAACAACCAGATCTGATAGATCAAGCTTCAGGAACGGGAAAGCAGGAATGATCGGAAATGAAAACATCATCAAAACATACCCGATCGCCGCTAACAACGCGATACCAAGCAAACGGTGAACCTTGGAACTACTTGCCATAAAGCATTACCTCCGTGAGGCCGTCTTCCGGAACTTAAAAAGACCTATTCCTCCTTCAGGGGGAATAGGTCTTGATTGAATGTAGATTCAAAAAAGCCCCATCTTCTTCCATCTAGACTATCACTATCGGTACCGGAGTCACACCGGTTCCACCGCATAAGCGGGTCGCGGACTATACCGCCGGTCGGGAATTGCACCCTGCCCTGAAGACGAACCAAGATTATTTAATTAACAGCTTTACTTTAGCAAAGGCACCGGAAAAGTTCAAGCGTTTGCACTGAAAACGTTAACAATTTCACCAACTACTTACTTTCCGATTCACCCGCTAGTTTTCGCAAGGCTTGCAGTTCTTGCGGCTTGATTGGCCGATGTTCACCTGGCTGTAACCCCACCAAAGTTAAGTTGCCATACGCTTCCCGAGATAGTTTTAGAACTGGGAAGCCGACTGCTTTAAACATCTTTTTAACCTGATGATTCATGCCTTGATGAATGGTCAAAGATACGATCGCCGTTTTTTTAGCCTTATCAGTCGAGATAATGTCTACTTTAGCAGGCGCAGTCATCTTGCCATCAACCTCGACACCTGTTTTGAGCGGAGCCAAGGCAGGTCGATTCGGTACACCTTGAACCTTGGCTACATATTTTTTCTCAAGCGCGTAACGTGGATGCATCAAATGGTTGGCTAAATCGCCATCGTTTGTCATCACAAGTAAGCCGCTTGTATCGTAATCTAATCGGCCAACTGGATAAAGACGCTCAGCAATATCCTTAAAGTAATCGGTGACGACATCACGTCCCTTATTATCTTGAACAGCACTAATCACGCCGCGCGGTTTATAAAAGAGAAAGTAGCGCTTAGCCTCTTTGCCAATCGGCACGCCATCCACTTCGACTTCATCATGCGGACCAATCTTGATGCCCATTTCCGTTTCAATTTGGCCATTAACTTTGACATGGCCAGTTGCAATCAACGTTTCCGCATGTCGACGCGAAGCAATACCGGCATTTGCGATAATTTTTTGAAGCCGTTCAGTTTTGGTTGTCATGTTGTTGATTTTGCTCCATTTTCTTTTCGTCTATAGTAGCTTCTTCTTGATCATCATCGTGCCGAAATGCCGTAAACAAATCAACCTCACCTGTATCGGCAGGCGCATCAGCTAGCGGTGGTAAATCAGCAAGGCGGTTCAACCCAAAATAGTCAAGGAAAAACTGAGTTGTCGCATATAAAATTGGTCGACCAGGGGCTTCTTTTCGGCCTGCCTCTTTGATGAGTTGTCGCGCAGCCAAGGTAGTTAATGCGCCTGAGCTTTGAACACCGCGAATTTCGTCAATTTCAATCCGGGTAATCGGTTGCTGGTACGCGATAATCGCGAGCACTTCCAACGCAGCCTGCGATAATCCCGCAGCTGGCGGCCCGGCAAAATATTTCTTAATTGCAGGGGCGTACGCTGGTTTGGTCAGTAAATAATACCGGTCCGCAAACTGCTGCAATTGCAGGCCACGCTGATCATCAGCAGCCAGCCGTTGTCGATACGCGTCTAATTGCTGTCGCATCGCGCTTTCGCTGATTTCTAAAATGCCGGCCAGCTCGCCCAGCGTCACGCCGCTTTCGCCAGCTGTGTAAAGGATTGCTTCTAGTGCTGGCTCCATTAAGCAGCCTCCTTCAAGGTCACTGTGATTGGATCAAATGGCGCCTCTTGTTCACAAATAACCTGATCATTTTTCATCAATTCAAGCAAAGCCAGAAAAGTCGTCACAACCTGCTCAACCGACTGAACCGACAGTAAATCAGCAAAGAGACATTGCCCGCCTTTTTGCAATGTCTGTAGCACTTCGCCGATTCGTTTTTCAACGGATACAGGTTCGGTTTCAATGTGGGCAATGGTTTGGCGAGTGGCTTGTTGTGCCTTCATCACACGCGCCATGGCCGCTTGTAAATCAACTAATTTCACTGAACCTGGCGCAAGTGGCACAGCCATTTTGGCGTCTGGCAATGTGGTTGGCTTGGCATAGGCTTGTGCGCGTTTAGCCTCGCGTGCTTTCAAATCCTTTGCTGCTTCTTGGTAGACTTGATAGGTCAATAATTGTGCCACTAAATCTGCTCGTGGATCTGGCGCCTCATCAGGAGCCATCGTTTCGGGTTCAGGTTGGGGCAACAAAAGGCGACTTTTCAAGACCATCAAATTAGCGGCCATGACAAAATAATCGCCGGCCACGTCCAGCGCCAGATCCTGCATTTGATGCAGGTAATCTAGGTATTGAGCGGTGATCTCAGCGATCGGAATGTCGTAAATGTCAACTTCATTCGTCCGAATCAAGTGCCAAAGCAAGTCTAACGGTCCGGAGAAGTCATTCAGCACGAGTGTCAGTGCCATGGTCATCCTCTTTTCGAAACTTGTTAAAGGCGGCGATTAGCGGTGCATGTTCAAGGGCACCCATCAATTTCTTGTTTGGGAAAAGTTCAGTCAGTTCAGTCAACGCGGCAAATGCCGTTGCTTGGTCACGAAAATTAGGTGAAAAGCTTAAATGCCGCACCAAAACAAAGTCAGCACTTAGTTCAATGCCAACGACACCAACAAAATCATTCTTATGTTTGTATAGATACAACGCATGGGAATCATCTTCGGTGTACATCTTGAGTTCTGTCTTTAAATGCCCGACATCTTTCAGATCCGGAATAAAAGACAACAATCCCATCGCGATCTTCTCATAGTCGTTTTTGTATTTAACCAGCATGTTTGCCTCCAAGAGATACTCTCGTAACACTCTATCATAGAAACGCGGCAGTAGCAAAGGGCAGAGCATGAACGTATGTGTCAAGTTTTTCTCGGTTCTACGCTAATCAAGTTTAATTCTATTGTCCGATTTGGCTCCGCCAACGCTCTGCCTTCTATCTTAGTATTCGAGCTAGACTGCCCATGGCAATGCTGATGACCACAATCTCTTAGTCATCAAATATATTCTTAGAAAGGACCACCCTGTCAAAATAGCTACCCGCGCGGATGCGTTTTATGATAGACCGCAACCAGATGTTGATTGCTTAAATGGGTGTAAATCTGGGTCGTGCTGATGTCGCTGTGGCCGAGTAGTTCTTGAACCACGCGCAGGTCAGCACCGTTTTCGAGTAACCTTGTCGCAAAGCTGTGACGAAGAGTGTGCGGTGTGACATCTTTTTCAATGCCGATACTTGCAATATATGCTTTGAGGTTCTTCCAGATCCCTTGGCGAGTCATTGGCCCACCGTGAAAATTGACAAAAACGTTTTTAGGTTGTACTCGTTTGAGTAATTTGGGTCTGGCCTCTTGCAGATAGCGATCCACCCATTGTGTGGCTTGCGGACTAATGGGAACCAGTCGTTCTTTGTCCCCTTTACCAGTCACTTGAAGTAGATTCATTGCCAAATGCAATTGATCAAGACGTAAATCAACAACTTCTGAAACCCGTAACCCAGTGGCATACATCAACTCAAAAATAGCGCGATCACGTAATCCCAATGGCTTGTCGGTATCTGGTTTGGCCATCAAAGCATCGACTTCTTGACTCGACAACGTTGCTGGTAAATGTTGGGCACGTTTTGGGGTGTCAATCTTGGTCATTGGATCAGCTGAAATTGCCCCTTCACGCAGTAAAAACCGATAAAACTTGCGTAAAGCAGAAATCATGCGGCTAACTGAAGCAGGCGCCTTGGTGGCATTCTGCTCCTTTAAAAAGGACTGGATGGTACCGAACTCCTCAGGAAATGTCCTTCTTTTTCGGGCCGCTAGCCAAGCCGAAAAAGTGATCAAATCCTGCTGATAGCTAGTTTGGGTGGCTTTTGCCAATCCGCGTTCAACATTTAGATAATGAATAAAATCCGCGATCAACCCATGCATGATGTTACTCCCGAGACGCCTTGGCTGCGGCCGTCAAAATCGTATACCCAGCTTCCTCTTTCACTAAGCCAGCCTTCAACAAATGGCCCAGTGCGCGCTTAAAGGCGCCTTTACTGATGCCAAAGGTTTGCTTAATCGCTTCAGGATCGCTCTTATCCGTATAAGCAATTTTTCCTGAAGGATCATGCTGCAAAACTGCCAAGATCATGCCAGCATCATCACCGATGGCCTGATAGGCACGTGGTTTTAGCGACAAATTCAGCTCGCCATTGGCACTAACCCCGATCACGCGAGCATGCAAAATTTGCCCAAGTCGCGGTTCAGCATCGCGCTCACTTGGATGGATAAAACCCAAATAAAAATCATCGGTCAAGACACGCGTTCCAGCCATCTTCAACCGATAAGCCGTGGCAGTAACATCAGCATTCATCTGCTCAGGCTTCGCGCGATTTGCAACCGCGTGGATGATACTTTCATCAGCCAGATTGCCCCACATCCGGTCTTTTTTGTCGACTGTTAAGGCAACCATCAATTGATCGCCTTTTTGCGGCCATAAACGGCTGATTTCAGGTAACTGGTCTTCACTAACCACAATATCTTTGTCTGGTAAGCCGATGTTCACAAATACCCCAAGATCCTTACGCACTTCGACTACTTTCGCAAAAGCGTAATGGTCGCGGCCAACTGTCGGAACTTTTGTGGTTAACCGAGCCTGCCCTTGCTTATTTTCATAGGCAAAACCCTCAACATCACTGCCAACTTCTGGAAGTTCAGCCAACTCACTGCGATCAATGGCCAAAGTGACGCCATCATGCTGAGCAAAGACTTCCGTGTCATTGTGATCCGTCACTTGTGCGGTGACAATACTGCCATTAAAATTCATTTATTTTTCTCCTTAAACCAGCGCCATAGTTGCCGGTCATTAATGTCCAGGAACAAGATTAAAAACGGTCAAGATAACATAGGTGAGGCCACTGGCGATCACCGGTCCAGCCGCAATGCCCTTTAAGAACACGACGCCAATAATTGTGCCAAAAACCAATGCTACAGTCATTTCCGGGCTCATTGCCAGCAGACCGACACCCTTTGCCGACAAAACAGCGACTAAAACGCCGCACCCGATCGCAATCCAGCCAGCCGGACTTTTAATGACATTAAGAAGCTCTTTAAAGCCGATCTCACCCGTTGCAATTGGCACCATGATAGCGGCTGAAATCACAGTCACGCCCCAATTGATCCCTTGCGTCTGAAGCAATTTCAAAAAGTTTTGAGTTTGCGGGATCAGCTTGAGAACCATCACAGCACTAACCCCAATTATCAGGCTTTTATTTTTGCCGACAATTGCAATTGCTAAAATACCTAGTAAAAAAAGCCAACTCTCCACAAGTGTTCCCTCCATCATGATGCTGACCAAACTGCCAGCGTTATCGCTTACGAGATTGCATACTGTTTCTTATTATAAGCCACTCGCACGCACCTGACGACCTCTGCTCATACATTTATCAGTAAGTTGCTCAAAACAGGTAACGCTACTGTTTTTTTGGAAGAAAAAAACTCCCAAGTTTCCTTGAGAGTTTTTCCTAACCTTTAACAGGTCATTTTGAAGATTAAAGGGCGTTGGTAGCACCTTTGTAGATGATCCCACGACGGGAGTCAACAGTAATGATCTGGCCATCGGAGATGACGCTGGTAGCATTTTCAGCACCAACAACAACTGGGATACCCATAGCAATACCAACAACAGCTGCGTGACTGGTCAAGCCACCGGTTTCAACAACCAAGGCAGCTGCTTTTTCGATTGCTGGCAAGTAATCTTTGTCAGTCGTCTTAACAACCAGAATGTCACCCTTTTGCATCTTAGCAGCAGCTTCTTGAGCGTTGCTTGCGATGACTGCCTTACCAATCGTGGATTCGTCGCCGACACCTGAGCCTTGAACCAGCTTGGAGCCAATGAGTTGAACCTTCATTACGTTGGTTGTGCCAGATTCACCAACAGGAACACCGGCAGTGATCAAGATCAGATCGCCTTCCTTAGCAAAGCCAAGGTCTTGGGCCTTCTTGGTTGCCAAGTCGAACATAGCATCGGTGTTAGCAGGCTTTTCAGCAATGATTGGATAAACGCCCCAGTTGACCATCAGGCCGCGTTGGGTCTTTTCGCTGAAGGTAATGGCAAGAATGTCAGCCTTCGGACGATACTTGGAAATCATGCGGGCAGTGTAGCCGGATTCGGTCGCAGCAACAATGGTCTTAACCCCTAAGTTGCGAGCCGTGTGTGCAACACTTTGGCCAACAGCTTCGGTGACGTTCTTGTTACTGTATTCCTTCAATGCGAAGGCATCCTGATCCATCATCGCTGCTTCGGTGTATTCGTCAATCCGAGCCATTGCAGCAACGGATTCAACCGGATAGTCACCATTAGCAGATTCGCCAGAAAGCATCGTTGCATCGGTGCCATCAAACACGGCATTGGCAACGTCGTTTACTTCGGCACGAGTAGGACGTGGGTTTTCTTGCATGGAATCCAACATTTGTGTAGCCGTGATAACCGGCTTACCCAAAGAGTTGCACTTCTTGATCAAGCGCTTCTGAACGATCGGAACATGTTCAAATGGAATTTCAACACCCATGTCGCCACGAGCAACCATTAAGCCATCGGAAACCTTCAAGATGTCATCAATGTTGTCGATGCCTTCTTGTGATTCGATCTTAGGGAAGATCTGAACATTAAGTGCGTTCTTTTCTTCAAGGAGTTCACGAATGTCTAAAACGTCTTGAGGCTTACGAACGAAGGAAGCAGCAATGAAGTTGATCCCGTTGTCCAAGCCGAAACGAATGTCATCGGAGTCTTTTTCCGTAATCCCAGGCAAGTTGATGGCAACACCAGGAGCGTTGACACCTTTCTTACCACCAAGGACACCGTCGTTTTGAACAACGGTAACGAGTTCACGGTTCTTTTCGTCCTTTTCGGTGATCTTCATGTCAATCAAGCCATCATCAAACAAAACATGGCCGCCAACGTGAGTGTCATCATAAAGGCCAGGATAGGTAACAGCAACTTTTTCCTTGGTGCCTTTCAGACTTGCATCCATGGAGATGCGAACTTTGTCACCGGTGTGAAAATCGATCTTACCATTCGGGGTATCTTCAAGAGTTGTCCGAATTTCGGCACCCTTCGTATCCAGCATGATACCAACGGTCTTACCCGTGATCTTTTCAGCTTCGTGAACCATGTTCATCCGTGCCAAATGCTCTTCATGATCACCATGTGAGAAATTGAAACGGAAAACGTTGGCACCCGCTTCAATCAACTTAACGATGATATCAGTGGTGTTACTTGCAGGTCCAAGCGTGCTGACGATCTTGGTTTTTTTCATAAGTGAAATCGCTCCTTGAAATTATTTAAACAGACGTTAATGTCGTTTGTTTACGAGATTAAAATGTTAACTCTTCCGCTAAGGTGTAGAGCGAAAGTTCTGCGTGATGCTTGGCATCAAACAAGGTCCGAACATCATGTGCCGTGATCTTGTTATTCTCAATGCCGACAGCCAAAGCGCCTTTGCCTTGCAACAAAAGTTCAACCGCGTATGAGCCCATTTGTGAAGCCAAAACGCGATCACGTGCGGACGGTGCACCGCCACGAACAATGTGTCCCAGAACTGTCGAACGTAATTGGAAATCGCCATGTGCGGCTAATTCCTTGGCAAATTGATCAGCGTGCATCACGCCTTCTGCCAAAAGAATGACCGCATGCTTTTGACCACGTTCACGAGAACTTTGCAACTTCGACGCAATTTTCTTAACGTCAAAGTCGTGTTCTGGAATGATGACATCCTCGGCACCACCGGCGACGCCCGACCAAAGGGCAATGTCCCCAGCTTCACGACCCATGACTTCAATGACAAAGGTTCGTTCATGCGAAGCCGCGGTATCGCGAAGACGGTCAACAGCTTCCACAACTGTATTAACGGCAGTATCAAAGCCAATCGTGAAGTCCGTGTAAGGAATATCGTTGTCGATCGTTCCTGGCAGGCCAATGGTGTTGAAACCGTGACGCGTCAAAGCTAGTGCACCGTGATAAGAGCCGTCTCCGCCGATGACGACCAACGCCTCGATGCCAAACTTGTTTAATTGTTCGACCCCGCGCAACTGGCCTTCTTCTTGCGCAAATTGTGGATAACGTGCGGAATATAACATGGTCCCGCCGCGTTGAATCTTATCACCGACAGTTGATTCATTCATTTTGAAAATGTCGCCGGCAACTAACCCAGCAAATCCATAATTGATGCCATATACTTCAAGGCCTTCGTGCATCGCCTTGCGAGCAACAGCGCGGACCGCGGCGTTCATGCCAGGCGCATCCCCGCCACTGGTCAAAATACCAATGCGTTTCATTATTTCACCTCATGCATATTCTTTTGCGATTTGTCCCATCACAAATACTCATTGAGTTTACCACTTTTCAGAAACAAAGTCCCTGAAAATGAGAACATTTTACAATTTTCTCTATTCTTCTTGTCGTTTTCGCAACACCACATTAGCCGCACCAAACCGCGATTCAAGATCAGCCATCAAGCTGGTGTCAGCAGTGACCCAGTATCGCTTATCTAACAAAACACTCTCCTTGCTGGTCGTGTCGACAGTGATAACCGGAATTGGTCCATGGGCAGTTTGCAATTTTTTCAGTAAATCGGTCCTGGCGTCAACATTATCCGCATCCAAGCGAATAAATAACTGTGCTTTTGGTAAGGCCTCAAGTAACGGTGCGGCATCTTGAATCCGGTTCACAATGAGTTGCAAGTCGTCATTGCGTTTTTCAACTCGCCCGTTCACTAGTACCACCATGTCGGTCTCAATTTTTTCTAATGTTGGATATAGATTGGGAAAAACCGTCAGCGAAACGGTGCCAGTCGCATCCTGTCCATCCACAAACGCCATAGGCTTCCCAGTTTTGGTCCGGATCCGCTTAATGTGTCGAACCAGCAGCAAAATATCAACCGTGCGACCTTCTGCTAAATCCACCACATTGACTAATGTGTATTGCGTTTTCAAAGGGGCATATTTGTCAACCGGATGACCAGAAAGGTAAACGCCTAAAACATTAGCCTCTTCTTCAAGCCGTTCGCCTGCCGGCATTTCCGGCACCACAATCGGTTTAGGCGCTAGCACTGAAAATAACCCAACATCATTGCCAGCAAGTTTAACCGAGTTGATTAATTCATCTAAGTTCGCAATTGTCTGTGCCCGATTATCATCAAAGCTATCAAAGGCACCGGCAAGAATCAATGGTTTGAAATTATCTGCCTTTAACCACTTCGGCTCGAGGCGCTGTAGTAAATCGCGAAAATCTTTAAACGGGCCATTTTTACGAGCGGTAAAAATGGCTTCGGAAAAGTCACGGCGCATCCCTTTGACAGACAAAAGTCCAAAGCGAATCTTCCCGTCGCTCAACTTAAAGCCACCATTGCTGGTGTTGATGTCAGGACCTAATAAAGCTACCTGACGCGCTTTGGCTTCTTGTACGTAAGTCCGGAGCTTCGGCAAATTATTCATACTAGCATTCATCAATGCCGCAAAAAAGGCGGCTGGATCATGCACTTTTAAATACGCTAACCAAAATGCGACCATACTATAAGCAACTGCGTGAGAACGATTGAAGCCGTAATTCGCAAATCGATCAATATAAGCATAAACCGTTTTGGCAGTCGCCTCAGGGAATCCTTGCTTGACCGCACCTTCAATGAATTTATCCTGTTCGGCTGCCAGCACTGATGATTTCTTCTTACTCATGGCCCGCCGCAACAAATCCGCCTCGCCAAGACTGAACCCGCCCATGACACTGGCCACCTGCATGACCTGCTCCTGATAAACCAAGACACCATATGTCGGTTTCAAAATCTTCTCCAAGGCCGGATCAGGATAAGCAATCGGTTCTTGCCCATTTTTGCGGGCAATGAACGTGTCGATGTTTTCCATTGGACCTGGACGATACAAGGCATTGACAGCCACAACATCTTCAAAATCAGTTGGCCGCAGTTTTCGCAAAACATTTTTGATACCAGCAGACTCGAATTGAAAAACGCCGTTAGTATCACCGCGGGCAAACAAAGCGAGTGTCAGTTGATCATTCAGCGGAATCTGTTTTGGATCAAACGTCCGGCCAGTATCACGGGTGACAAAATGACTGGCGGCGGCTAAAATATTGAGGTTTTTCAAACCCAGAAAATCCATTTTAAGCAGCCCAAGTGCTTCAACATCATCTTTGGGTACCTGCGTCTGTTCAAGACCATCGCCACTGGGTTGCAAGGCAACGGTGTCAGTTAGTGGTTCTTCAGAAAGCACTATCCCGGCTGCATGCGTGGAATAATGTCGCGGCAACCCCTCTAATGCTAAAGCGGTTTGAAACAGCATGCGATTTTTTGGTGAATCAGCCACCAAATTTTTCAACGGCTGACTCTGATCGTATGCTGTTTTTAAATCCATGTGCAACAAGTTTGGAATTGCTCTGCTCCAAGTATTACTTTCAAACTGACTCATGCCGAAAACGCGTGCCACATCTCTGATCGCCTGTTTCGCGCCGAACGTCCCAAAAGTAATAATCTGGGCCATGTGATTTCGGCCATATTTGTCATGGACATATTGAATCAGCTCGCCACGGCGGTTATCAGGAATGTCCAAATCAATATCAGGCATTTGCGCTCGAGCAGGATTCAGAAACCGTTCAAACAGCAGATCATAAGCAATCGGGTCGACTTCTGTAATAGCCAGCGCGTAACTGACCAAGGAGCCCGCAGCTGATCCTCGCCCAGCCCCAGTCATAATATTGACCTTGTGAGCGTAATTCATCACATCCCAAACCACCAGAAAGTAATCAGCAAATCCCATTTTGATAATGACATCCAGCTCATATTGCAAACGCTGCTGATAGGTTGTCGGAATCGGCTGATCGTGAAAACGGTTAGCGAGGCCTTCTTGAGCCAGTTTGGTCAGGTAATCTTTAGACGCAAGCTGATCTGGCGTTTGGTAATGAGGTAGCTGCGGCTGCTTGAACGTAATCGTCACATCCGTTTGATCCGCTATCTGAGCCGTGTTGTCAACTGCCGCCTGTAGTCCAGCAGCAACAAAAGGTGCACTTGCATCTGCTGGCGGTTTTAACCACCATGGCCCAGCATCGGTTAAAACTGGGTCACGAAAATTCAACTGACTGCCATCACCAATCGCTGCCATCACTTTTTGCGTAAAAGCATCAGTCGGATCACGATACAGAACGTTGCCTAACGCCATTAGGTGAAGTTGCTGACTAGTCGCAAATGCCGGCAATGGCGTATCTAAATGAGCCTCATCCAGACCAACATACACCGCTTCCGGCTGTTTATTATCAAGCTCCTGTAAAAAAGCGACAGCTCTGTCGTGATCGTTAGCAACAACTGCCGCCGAAAATGGTGAATCCGGTAAGGTGATGGCGACTAAGCCTGTCAAAGGCAATAAGTCCGCAAAGGCCACCGGCGAAGTTGCTAGCATAATCTGCGTGGAGATCTTAAGTAACTGATGGTAGCCCTGATTATTTTTGGCAATCACTAAAAGTTTGGCATCATCAATCGCAATCTGCATGCCTAATAGCGGCTTCAAGCCAGCCGCTTTCGCCTGTCGATAAAACTCGACTAAACCATAAACAACATTAGTGTCCGTTAAGGCAATGGCCGAATAACCGCGTGATTTTGCTGCGCTGATAAGATCCGACAGTGCCAACGGGCTGTGTAATAAGGTATAATTGCTATGAACCTGTAATTGGGTAAACGTCATCTTGCCACCTCGCTTCTATTATACCGGAAATACTCACAATTTCAGTTGAATTCGCTTGTGGTCGTGGTAAGATGACGACAGAAAAGAGGGATTCCATGCGTTATCTACCTACTATTATCTGGGGCGTGATCCTCGGCCAAGTTGTCGGCTTCCTGATCAGCGCCTTGAGCGGCGGCAGCTACGACCCGAAGACAAGCGCGATTATCAGTGTGATCTTCGTTGTCATTTTATTCTTCTTCCCGCCAATCATGCAGCATTTTGCAAAACCTGCGGAAAAACCAGAACATTAATTAAATCGTCAATGACGTCAAAGTGCCCGATTATTGCTAGACTGGCATGTCTAACAATAACCGGGCACTTTGCATGTGCTGACGTTTTTGGAATGAGTGACGCAAGCTTATTTTGTCACATACAGGTAAAGTGCTGTGGTGGAATAACCAACATCAATTTTGACGCCGTGACTCTTGATTGTGCTAATGGTCGTCGCATTGTTTTTAGACTTAGCATCCTTCGTCAATTTCTTAAATTGCGAGAAAACTGACTTAGCATCAGCACCGACCGAAGTTGTGAGTAACCCGAAGTCAGTGGCAAACGTCTGCATCTTCTTGCTGTTTTTCAAAACTGATAATGGTACCACAACGGCAAACCCCATTGCCTTGCCATCAACAATACTTGCGCGATAATCGCCGCTTGCTGATTTTAAGATTGAATGAATGCCCGTCTTCGCCGTTGCCGGCAGTTGGGATGCTTTGGTATTGGCATTGGCCTGAGCCATCAGTGTCTTCAATTGCTGTGCTTGCTGAGCCATTGCCATTTTCTCAGTTGGACTCATGGTCGCAGCGTTCTTTTGAGCATTGGCACTTGCAGCCTGTGCCTGTTTTAGCTTGGCTTGATCCGCTTTAGGTAGACTGGATACCGCCAGCATTTGATTAAACTTTGCCGCAATCGTGCTATAAGTTCCGAGCGATTGACCGGCTTTCACCGTGACGTTAGTTTGCATGCTACCGGCTTTTAGGTTCACCTTTTGAGCCACATCGCTAACGGGCACATTGACCACAAACGTGCCTGAATTGACTGGCACACTGCCTTTTCCGGCATCACTTGTATAACTGACGCGATCCACACCGCGGGCCGTCCCTTTAACAATGGCGACCAGTCCGTCACGCCCATATGAGGTTTTGGTAGTGCTTAATTGTTGGCCGCAACCTGCTAGCACGAATGCCAATAAGCCGACCATGGTATATTTCCAAATTTTCATTAAACCGAACAATCCTTTCGCTATGCACAATTCAATAACGACCAACAGCATAAGCGTTCCTTGGCTGCTTGACAAGCGAAATATGACTCACTGTCACATTGACGGTAAAACATTAAAGTTTTGGTCAGCAGTTGCCTTGATTAATGGGTGTTCCTGCAAATAATCGGCAATCAATTCGGTCATATCTTTTTGATTTTCTCGGATGACTTTATCAGGACCAAACATTTTAAAATTACCGCCACCAGCCGCACGGTATTGATTAACCGCCACATCATAAGTCTGAGTGGGCTGTACTGGCGCACCGTGATAAAGCAGCCGAGTTACTCGACTGCCCACGGGCTGATGAATATCCAAAGTATAATCAATGCCCTGATACATGTCATAATTGTAATGCTGAGGTTTTGGCCGCTCAAATCGGGGCGTCACCGTCAACTTGCCATCAGCATCTAGTGAAAAATATTCGGCGCACTGTTCCAGAGCTGCTTTTAAATCAGCGCCGGTTAACCGCAACACAGCTAGCGTGTTGGGATAAATGTAATTCGTGACGACATCCCGCATGTCGATAGTTTCGCCAAACCCTCGCCCTTCATTGTTAAACAAAGCGGTGCCCGAAATGTCAGTATCGGTGCTGGCCATTTGGACTTTTTGAATAAACTCAATGTACGGCACCTCATGAACCCGCGCAGCAAATGGATCCTGAATGCGCATATCCCCTTCAACATGAGCTAATGGCTGGTCTAACCAAGTTTCAACAGTTTGATTCAGATCAGCCGCTGACTGCAAAATGGTTGGGCTCGCAATTGATCCGCCTGTTTTGACTAACACGGCTTTGCTAGCAGTAACTTGGTAACCGCTCGCTGTCTGATTTAAGTCAAGTGTGATCTTACCGATCGCTTCCCCGCGGTAACCTGGCTGAGTGATCGGCACACCGTTAACTAATCCGGCCAATTGTCGATGTTGATGACCCGTGACTAAAGCATCAATCCCCGGTACTTGGGTCAGCGCATAACCGACATTTTCGCCGGTTAATGGCTCAGTCGGCTGACCGGTCTGCAAGTTACGCTCAAAACCGCCATGATAAGCAACAATCACAACGTCAGCTTGTTGACGCAACAATGGGACATAGTGCTTGGCAGTCGCTACCACATCTTGAAAAGCCAAACCGGCAATATGGGCCGGTGCTTCCCAATGTGGGATGTAGTTCGTTGTCAAACCCAGAATGGCAATTTTGACCCCTGAGCGCTCAATCAATTGATAAGGCGCCCCAAATGCTGGTTGGCCATTTTCGGTGATATTAGCGTTGATGGTTGGATAGGTCAATGTCTTCAACGCTTGCCGCAAATAGTCGCTGCCGTAATTAAACTCATGATTGCCGATAATGCCGGCATCATACCCAACCTCGTTATACAGTCGCGTCAACTGATCTGGCTGCTTGCTGATCTTCGCAACGTAATAGGCCAGTGGTGATCCTTGAAGCCAATCGCCATTTTCAATCGTCACAACTGGTCCTTCAGCTGCTGCCTTCTGAGCATCAAGCACCGTTTTGGCCTTGGCTAATGAAAAAGGCAAATCCTGATCCCGTTTCACATAATTAGTTGGCAAGACAAAACCATGCGTGTCACTTGTCGATAGAATGGTTAGTTTCATTTTTTCCCTTTCTTTTCCGAATCATCAGCAGCCAGATCAATCATTTTTTCAACTAACAGTTTTTGTAAAACAGCATTAATGGCCATTGTCACAATGGCATGCTGGGTTGTCGTCATATCTGGTTTATTGACGCGGCTAATGGTTAAGCCATCGCTAAAATCCGAATTTGCCTGCTCAATTGCGCTGCTAAAAGTGAGAATAAACGCATCGTAAGCTTGCGCAACCGGCCGATTGGCAAGTGAAAATTGAATACCTGCCGCAATAGCATCCAACGCAAAAACTGGCTTTAGCATCGCAATGACTAAAATATTGGCTAATTGTTCTGGACGATACTTTTTCTTAAGCGGGGCTTTAATAACCCCCTTTTTAACATAATTATTGACCATCGTGGATGTGATCTCGCCAAACCCCAGCGGTGTGACAATATCATTGACATACTGGATCACTTGATCCATATACAAGTCAAATTGGGGCAGATCAGTCCAGCGCGGAAACTGCGCCTCTTGAAGTTGCCCTAGATAATCGGCAAATTGTTCGTTATCAGCCATATGCTGCCACCTCTTTCAAGAAGAGTATACCATGTGAGCTAGACTTGATAACCATTCGTGGACCGATTGATGCTAATATTTTACCTAATGATCAAAGTACAGCCTTCATTGGTAAGGTCGCTTATGTTCCGACTTCTAGCTGCTCGTACTCACGCTCACCATAACGCGCTCACCTGCCCAGAAACCTACTCCGTTCACCATAACGCGCTCGCCAGCCCAGAAACCTGCGTGTAAGTGGCCCTGAACGCCGGTTTCTAAACGGGCTGGCGAGCGCTCACACAAAAAGCCAACACCTAAGATGTTGGCTTTTGATTATGCATTTGCGTTATCGTCGGACTTCTTAACCACTTGTGCACCCTTGTAGTAACCCTTAGGTGAAACGTGGTGGGAAATGCGGTATTCGCCGGTCGCTGCGTCGAATTGCAAGTTAGGCACATTCAACTTGATATGACCGCGGCGCATACGCTTCTTGGTCTTTGACGTTCTGCGTGCTGGAACTGCCATGAGCGGAAAACCCCTTTTTTAGTAAGATTTCTAAACAACTTTATACGGTTGATGATCAAAATGCAAGTCCAATCATCATCACGCGTGGACAGAATGCTATCTGTCACAGCAACGATAATCATACATGAAAAGGTGCGTCAAGGCAAGGGTCTTTACAGAAAAAATCAGTTGTCAGCCGGTTTAAGCTTTGACCGGTACTGTTTTTGCCTTAAATTGCAACTGATCGTCCGCAACCGTGATGACGACTTCTTGACCCGGCATCACAGTCCCGCGAATCAATTCTTTAGCCAGCGGCGTTTCAACCGCACTCGTAATTAACCGCTGCAGTGGCCGGGCACCAAACGCTGGCTCATACCCTTTATGGGCCAACCACTCCTGCGCTGCCGGTGTGATATCAAGCGATATCTGTTGATCGGCCAACCGCGTGCCTAATTGCTTAAGATCCTTCACAGCGATCTTTTCAACATCTGCTAATGATAGTGGGTTGAACATGATAATATCATCAATCCGATTCAAAAATTCAGGCTTAAAGGCTTTGCCGACCAATTGCCGCACATTATCCTTGGCTTGTTGGCTAACGGTACCATCTTCTTGCACACCGTCAAGCAGGTACTCGGAGCCCAAATTGGACGTCATGATGATAATCGTATTTTTGAAATCGACGGTACGTCCCTGACCATCTGTTAAACGACCGTCATCTAAAACTTGTAGGAGGATATTGAAAACGTCCGGGTTAGCTTTTTCAATTTCGTCTAACAAAACAATGGTATATGGGTTGCGGCGAACTGCTTCAGTCAACTGGCCGCCTTGTTCGTAGCCGACATAACCAGGGGCCGCCCCGACTAATCGCGACACACTGGCTTTTTCCATGTATTCGGACATATCAATTCGCACCATGTGTTTTTCTGAATCAAATAAATCTTCTGCCAATGCTTTAGCAAGCTCTGTTTTGCCGACACCAGTGGGACCAAGGAACAAGAAGCTGCCAAGTGGCCGACTTGGATCTTGTAAACCGGCCCTGGATCGCAAAACAGCGTCCGAGACAGCGCTGACGGCTTCATTTTGGCCAATGACACGTTGGTGCAGATTATCTGCCAAATGCAATAACTTCTGGCGGTCACCTTCAACCAACTTCGCTACTGGAATACCGGTTTCCCGCGAAATCACCGCAGCAATTTCATTGGCTGTCACGCTTTCTTGAACTAGCCAAGATTGCGGACGATCGCTGTGTTCCATCGTCTGCAGCTCTTTTTCCAACTGTGGAATCGTGCCATGTTGCAAGCGTGCAGCAGTTTCAAGATCGTAGCGACTTTGGGCATCTTCCAATTCATGCTTGGCTTTATCAATCGCCGACTTCTTCTCGTTAAGTTGACGAATATCTTTCTTTTCTGCTTCCCACTGAGCCTTGAGCTTATTTGTTTTCTCTTTTAAGTTGGCCAATTCAGCGTCAGCATCTGCTAATCGCTTCTTGCTGGCAGGATCAGTTTCATTCTTCAGTGCTTGCTGTTCAATTTCCAACTGCATCTGTTTGCGCTCTGCCACATCCAGCTCAGTCGGGCGGGAGTTCATTTCCACGTTAATTGTGGCACAAGCCTCATCCACCAAATCAATCGCCTTGTCAGGCAAAAACCGATCCGTGATATACCGATTGGACAAAGTAGCTGCAGCGACCAACGCGGTATCATGGATCCGAACTTTATGAAAAATTTCGAATCGTTCCTTCAGTCCCCGCAAAATACTGATCGTATCTTCAACACTAGGTTCCTGAACCAGCACCCGTTGGAACCGACGCTCAAGGGCTTTATCTTTCTCGATGTTTTCCCGGTACTCGTCCAGTGTCGTGGCACCGATCAGATGCAATTCACCACGGGCCAGCATCGGCTTCAGCAAGTTACCAGCATCCATGGAGCCTTCTGCCTTACCAGCACCGACAATATTGTGAATTTCATCAATAAAAAGAATGATTTGGCCTTCACTCTTTTTGACTTCTTTTAAGACCGCCTTCAAGCGTTCCTCGAACTCACCGCGATACTTCGCACCGGCAACAAGACTTCCCATATCAAGTGAGATGATAGTTTTATTCTTCAGATTGTCAGGTACATCATTTTTGACGATCCGCTGGGCTAAACCTTCTACAATGGCGGTTTTGCCGACCCCCGGTTCACCAATCAAAACTGGATTGTTTTTAGTTTTGCGACTCAAAATACGAATGACATCGCGAATTTCTTCATCACGTCCGATGATGGGATCCATCTTGCCACTGCGCGCTTCTTTTACAAGATCGGTACCGTACTTTTCTAAACTCTTATAAGAGGCTTCGGCATTTTTGCTGGTTACTTTTTCACCACCGCGCAGGTTCTCAATCACCTGTCGTAATCGCTTTGCATCAACCTTGGCATCGTTCAACAAGAATTGGGTGATCGGGTTGTAGCGTTGTTGATAAAGGGCGAGCAAGACTGCTTCTGTAGAAATATAGGTATCGCCAAATTCATCCTTCACGCTGTTGGCATCTGTCAGTAACTGCGACAGGTTTTGGGACATGCTTTGTCCGTATGCGCTAGCGCCTTCAACGACAGGCTCTGCTTCCAGTGCCGCATCAATCGCAGCATTCAAGCCCTGCACATTCACACCGGCTTCACGATAAATCTGTTCAGCCAATTGATTAGGCTGCACCAGGCTTTTCATGACATGTGGGATGTCAATTTCTTGATGACGGCGAACTTGGGCAATTTGTTGTGCCGCGCCAAGTGCTTCGGCAACGGCTTGCGTAAAATTATCTGGGTTCATGAATACGGATGCCTCCCTGAAAAATATCGTCTTACATTATAGTTTTCATTTTCACAATACGACATTGGTCAGTTAAGGTCAAACTATTTTTTAAATTTCATGATGATTTAAAAAAATCGTAGGAAGCCCGTCGCTGTGTTGCTTGCACAACTGAGCCTCAGGTGGCCTAGATTGCTCCGTTTTGGCACTACGGTCTTTAAAATCGCATTAAATAATCTATGCGAAGGCAAAAAGGAACAATTTTCCAATCGTACAATCGAAAAATTGTTCCTTTTATTTGTTTATTTGTCTGACTGAGAATTTTGTCACGGGCTACTCTATTGACAGCTAGGTACGACAGTTCAATCCTCAAAGGTCTACTTTTTGGTATCCGTCGCATCCGTGGACGGTTCCTCTTTTGGTGCTTGAACTGGCTTAGGGGCTGGCTTGTCAGTTTTATTGGATTTTGTCAGCTCCGTGATCCGCTGTTGCAACTCACGAATCTGTTTTTTAGCACTCGAAACGGCACTGGTTGAGATCAACCAGGTCACAACGGCACCTATCAACACGGAAACCGCAATAATCACTATCAACGGCCACTTTAGCTGAATACCGAAGAAATTAACCGAAACGTCTTGCCCATTCAACAAGGCAAAAACAATTAAAATCAATGCCAGAACTAACCCAATAATAAAACGTTGTTGACCCTTCATACGACCTACCCCTTTACTTCTTATTAAACATACCAGCAGCTAACCAATCGCCCAAATGCGGGAACAAGGTATAAAAATCTGCGCCAAGATTCATAAACCACGGTGCATTGATTTCCCGAACTGGTCGACCAAATGTCGCTACAATTCGCCGCGCTAATTTATCTGGATCCAAAACCAGCCAAGAAACGCTAGCCAAATAGTCTAACGCATTGGCTTCGCTAAAGAAATTCGTGGCAATTGGTCCCGGATTAACCGTGGTCACCTTAACACCGAATGGCTTCAATTCAAGACGTAAGCCATTACTATACCCAAGCACCGCAAATTTGGTTGCTGAGTAGATAGCTGACTTAGGCGTCGCCATTTTTCCAGCCATTGAAGCAATGTTAATGATTTGTCCTTGCTGACGCGTGACCATATCGCGACCCAGCAACTTCGTCAGATACATCATCCCCAGCACATTCACCCGAAACATGCGCTCTACTACCTGCATATCGGTATCGAAGGCTGTTTCAAAATGACCAAACCCAGCGGCATTCACCAGAATATCAACTGGCCCAACCGTTTCGTGAATTTGATCAACGGTCGCTTCAATTGCAACTGGGTCAGCAACATCAACAGGGAAAGCATAAGCTGGTCGGCCGGAAAGCGTGCTGGCCTCTGCCTGTGCTTGACGTAATTTCTCCCGCCGCCGCGCCAAAAAGACAACGGTTGCGCCTTGCTTTGCTGCCTCAAGTCCAATCGCCTTGCCTAAGCCTGACGATCCTCCAGAAATAACCACCGTCGGATGTTGGTTCATCATGATTTCCTCCTCTGTTTTGATATTCACTTGCTACCGCTGAGCTTTATGATTTAACTGTGACAGCAGGTTCCGATTGTTCACTCCGAAATGGAATGTTAATTTCCTCGAAGTCTTTGACAACATGCGTATTTGGAAAAATCTGCCGCGCCGTTTTTTCCAACATCGCTACCCCGGGACTCAGATATCGTGCCGAAATATGGTTCAGCAAGAGCCGCCCGACACCTGCACGTTTAGCCAACGCCGCTGCTTGTACATTGGTCGCATGATAATACTGCTTAGCCAATTGGCTTTCATCCGGTCCAAAGGTACTTTCGTGAACCAACACATCAGCGCCTGCTGCTAAAGGCAGCGCGCGATTGCACATGCGGGTATCCCCGAAAATGGCAACCGTTCTGCCAGGTTGCGCAGGGCCAATGAAATCGTGGCCGTCAAAAATCCGGCCATCTGGCAAGGTTACAGTTTCGCCGGCCTTCAAAGCCGCATAAACCGGTCCAGAAGGAATTTTAGCGGCACGTACCTTATCAATCAACAACTCGCCAGGATGCGGTTTTTCTTCGATCCGAAAACCAAAGCTCGTAATTCGATGATCCAAGCGATCAAAAGTGACTTTGAAAGTTTGATCTTCAAAAGCCACGCCTGGATGCTGTAATAAAACAAATTTTAACGGGTAACTGAGATGACTTTGAGAAACCTTCAAACTGGTTTTTACAAAATCCTCAATGCCAGAAGGCCCGTAAATCGTCAACGGATCTGTGCCGCCTTGGTTGGAGCGACTGGCCAAAAACCCTGGCAAGCCAAAAATATGATCCCCATGCAAGTGAGTAATAAATACTTTGGCAATTTTTCGTGGTCGAATAGCGGTTTGTAAAATCTGATGTTGTGTGCCTTCCCCGGCATCAAACAACCAAACCTCATTGCGCTCATCAAGTAATTTTAAGGCTAAACTGCTAACATTCCGGGACTTGGAAGGCGACCCTGCGCCTGTGCCCAAAAATTGAATTTCCATACCATACTTCCTATTCTGTCGAACTTCACTTTGTAGTCTACCACAAGTTCCTCGCCATTTTCGCGGTTTCAATGTTGGTAAGCCGAGATTTGCAAGGTTTAAAAAAGACGAAGGTGGACGGCTAACTGCAACCGCTAATAAAAAAACTGAGCGACTTGATGCCGCTCAGCCTCATGAAATCAACCGACATATTTGTCTCATCAACGCAATCAATCAGCTGTCGGAAGCTTAATTTTTCACCTTGTCCAGAATCGTTTTCGCAACTAATGCCGCATATTGTGGATTGCCATTCGGATTCATATGAACCATGTCGTTGTAGAACCAATCAGGATGACCATTAGACTTGTCATACCAATCAATCACCGTCAGATTCTTATACTGCTTCTGGGCTGCGGCTAATTTGCTATTAACATCATTCTGCCAAGCGCGCGTTGGTACACGTACATTAATCCAGAAGACTTGCCGATCAGGACCGATGGCTTGCATCATTTGCGCTAGCTGATCATCTGAAAATGGGCCGTTAGTTCCTAACCCAATCAGAACGATATTGCCCAGCACACCGCGGTCAGCGTAACTGCGGACCAAATCAATACTATTGATCATTTGCCGAGAGACAGCTGCGTCAATCACAGCTTTAGGGAACAGCTGTTGAAGCCCATTTTCACCGTCAAGCATGACAGAGTCGCCAATAGCAGTGAGTCCAATATCTTGTGCCTGTTGCAATTGAATCTGGGTCAAGCCGTATTGTTCATACTCACGATTGACTGGATGCGTTTTAGCTTGAGAAGCATACTTGGCTTCTAGCGCCTTGGAACTTGATTCTTCGGCCGCTTTATTCTTGTCAGCCTTCTTTTGTGCAGCAATACTGGAACGCATTGCTGCCAACCGCTTTTCTTTCTCTTTAGTGGAAACACCACGCTTCTTTAACTGCTGTGCTAAAGGCGAGTTGTCACCTTCTGCTTTAACAGAAGGCGCTTTGGCTAATCCAACACTGCCAATAGCTAAGATAATCAGCGCCACATAACTAACCCAGCGCGTTTTCCCCATACGAATTTTAGGATTAGCTAAGCCCTTTAGGAATGCCCAAGTCTTGTGATAATTAAAATGTGCCGCCGGTTGTTCAATGAAGCGGTAAGAAAGTTCGGTGATAACAACAATTAGCACCACTTCAATCACCGGATATAATACTGGGTGATCCGCAATGTTACGAAAACGATTCTCCCAAAAGATCATGACGGGAAACTGATACAAATACAAGCCATAACTACGGCTGCCGATATAGCTGAACAACGGATTACTTAACAATCGGTCAAAATGAGCTGCCGGATGCGCTACCACTGCCACCAAAATCGTTGTCACAATTGAGAACAATACCATTCCGCCTTCATAAAGAAAGCTGCTCTGGGCATCAATTGTGAAGACCATGACTAGTAAGCCGAGAAAGCTGGCAGTACCGAGAAGATCAAGCCCAATCACCCATTTTTTACCTAAGTGTTGCGAAAGCCGGCCACTTGGCCAAATAAAGGCCAGCGCTGCTCCGAATAGGATTGAGAATGCACGGGTATCAGTGCCGTAATAAAGCCGACTTGGATCAAACGCTGCTGGCTGTACATGGGCAATGGTCATCATATACAAGATTGCCATCCAAGCGCCACTGGCAGCCGCAAGAATCAGCACAATGTTCGCAATCTGATGCCGGCTCTTAACCAACAGTAACAGCGCCAACACAAGAAAAGGCCAAATGAGATAATACTGACCTTCAATCGACAACGTCCACAAATGCGTAAATGGGGATTCCCCATTTGCATATCTAGCAAAATAGGATTGCCCGTTCAAAATCTGCCACCAATTGTACACATAAAGTAAATTGGTCAATACCATCATGTGCAAATTATGCAGCAAGTTTTGCGAGAATAACGTGATATAGGCTGCTGTCCCAAAGAGGACGGTAATTAACCCAGGATATAGGCGTTTAAATCGTCGAATAAAAAAACTTTTAAAATCAATCCGATGATTGCGGTCAAATTCGATCAACAACCCATCCGTTATCAAATAGCCGGACACGACCATGAAGATCGGTACGCCTAAATATCCGCCCCGAAACAACTCGGGGCGTAAATGATACAAAATAACACCAATAACCCCGATTGTTCTTAAACCATCAAATCCATGAATGTACCGGCGCTTTCGTCCACGCGTCTGTTTCAATTGCGGCCCCACCATTCTGTCTAAAAATAACTTCCCCAGCCGTTCAGCCGAAGATCATTCAACGAACTCAAATGTAAAATCATCAATGGCGACTAAATCGCCGCTTTCAGCACCAGCATCACGCAAAGCATCATCAACCCCCATGCTGCGTAATTGCCGAGCAAAGCGCATCGCACCATCTTCATGATCAAGATTGGCCATTTTAAACGCCCGCTCAATCTTGTCACCAGTGAGCACAAACGTCCCGTCACTATCGCGGGTTACTTTCAAAGCCGGCTCTGGTTGATACTTATAATCAGCCGTTTTAACCGCCGCTTGTTTCGGCTCAAAATGCGGTGCTGTTTTGAGTACTTCGGCTGTCTTGTGCATGAGTGGCGTCACGCCACGATGCGTCAGACTAGAAATTTCAAAGATATGATCCGCCGCGACGCCACGAGCAAGTAACGCTGCCTTAAAATCAGCAAATCGTTCAGCCGCGCCGGGCAAGTCCATCTTGGTCGCGACCACGAGTTCAGGCCGCTTCAAAATGTTATCGTCATAAGCCCCTAATTCTTTACGAATTTGATCGTAATCATCAAGCGGCTCGCGTCCATTATCAGGATCCATCTCAACTAGGTGCAGTAGCACACGAGTGCGTTCAACATGCCGCAAGAACTGGATGCCAAGACCGACACCTTGTGAAGCCCCTTCAATCAAACCGGGCAAATCAGCCATCACAAAATCGGTACCATCATCTAATTGAACCATACCAAGATTGGGTACTAACGTCGTAAATTGATAAGCCGCAATTTTTGGCTTGGCTTGGGTTACAACTGATAACAGTGTCGATTTACCGACAGAAGGAAAACCAACCAACCCAACATCCGCAAGCACCTTCAGTTCCAATTTGATGAAACGATGCTCGCCCGGTTCGCCATTTTCGGAAATTTCCGGCGCCGTATTTTTGGGCGAAACAAAGTGCATATTACCGCGACCACCGCGGCCTCCTTTAGCAACAACCAAAGTTTGACCCGGCTCAGTTAAATCGCCTAAAACCTCGCCTGTGTCAGCATCGGTAACTGTCGTACCAGCCGGCACTGCAATCCGCCGATCTTCAGCAGCGCGGCCATACATTTGCTTGCCTTGGCCATTGCCACCAGCTGACGCTTTAAAATGCCGTTGATAACGGAAATCCATTAACGTGCGCAAACCTTCATCAACGTATAAGATGATGCTGCCGCCATGACCGCCGTCACCGCCGGCCGGGCCGCCAAACGGTACAAATTTTTCGCGCCGGAACGCGACCATACCGTCGCCGCCTTTGCCCGCCTGAACCTCTACTTGAACCTGATCGACAAACATTGGCGATCTCCTTTCAGAAAAACATGTCATTTGATTATACGCGATGTTTATATTTCAGTACAGCGTAACGCATACCTCAACTATTTTAACACGTCCCAAGCCGGTACTCACCCTTCATGCACAAGAATTAGAAAACATTGCCAATATGCCGCGTCAGTTGGGGTACTGACAGTTGTTGAATGTTTTTGCACGTTTTAGGTTGCTTTTGACGGTTTCATCAGTATAATGAAGAACGAGGTGAAACGAAAGTGCTTACAGAAGAACGTCGGCAATATATTCTTGCCCAATTGCAACAGCATACCGTCATCAAATCTAAGGCACTTATGGCTGCTCTTGATGCTTCTGAATCCACGATTCGCCGCGACTTGGACGAGCTAGAGGCAGCAGGTGAGCTCAAACGCATTCACGGCGGCGCCAAGCGCATCAATGGCCTCGGCGATGAACCGGATGTCGCGAGCAAATCTGCACAGAATTTGCGCGCCAAGCAAACGATCGCGCAGGCAGCCGTTCGTCAGATTGAGCCCGATGATCTGATCTTTTTAGATGCTGGAACCACAACAGCACAATTAATTCCTTTTTTGGCCGACATTGGTGTCACAGTCATTACAACGGGGGTTGATAACGCTTCTTTGTTAGCTGATTATCAAATCTCTACACTCATGCTGGGCGGCATGGTCAAGCCCACAACCAAAGCGTTGATTGGCGCCACGACGGCTGAAGCCTTGAACCATTATCGGTTTGATGTTGCCTTTATTGGAACTAACGGCGTTCATCCTGAGTTTGGTCTCACTACGCCTGATCCAGAAGAAGCTGTGATCAAGCGATTGGCCATTCACCAAGCCAGTAAACCTGTCATTCTGGCGGATCCAAGTAAATTTGAGCAAGTCAGTTTCGTCCGTTTTGCTGATATCTCCGATGCCACGATCCTGACAAGTTCATTACAAGGACTCCCAACCAGTTATCAGCGATTTGAAAATATTAAGGAGGTTCATTCTTGATCTATTCAGTAACGCTCAACCCTTCGATTGATTATGTGATCGAGTTACCGGAACTTGAACTTGGCGCTGTCAATCGACTTACGCACGCCGTTAAATTACCAGGCGGCAAAGGCATCAATGTGAGTCGAATTTTGCAAACATTAGGCCTGCCAACAACTGCTTGGGGCTTTTTGGGCGGTTTTACCGGTACCTTTATCCAAGATCGGCTCGATGCGATTGACATGCCTTGTGACTTCACAAAAACTGCTGGTGATACACGAATCAACGTCAAACTTAAAGCAGCATCCGAAACTGAACTCAATGCAAGCGGTCCTACCATTGACGCTGCTGAAATTGCCGCCTTCAAAAACAAATTAGACAAACTTGAAGCCGGCGATGTCGTCGTCATGTCTGGCAGTTTACCAAAAGGCTTGCCTAACACTTTCTATCGGGATCTGATTCCGGTGATTCATGCCCACAAGGCTGATTTTGTCATCGACACCACTGGTCAAGCGTTACTCGACACATTGCCTGACCATCCCCTTGTCGTCAAACCTAATCACCATGAATTAGCAGCATTGTTCGGCGATCCAGAATATACAAGCACAGATGCCATCATCAAAGCTGGTCGCCGCCTACTTGGTCTTGGCGCTCAGCATGTCTTGATCTCCATGGCGGGGGCCGGGGCCTTAATGATCGACCAAGATCACGCTTGGCATGGCACCGTTCCTAAGCAGCCAGCGGTTAATTCCGTCGGCGCAGGCGATAGTATGTTAGCTGGTTTTACCGGCACATTTGCGCAGACACATGACACGTTGGAAAGCTTTAAAGTCGGCATTGCCTGCGGTTCCGCGACCGCTTTTTCTGAAGATCTTGCCACCGCTGACAAAATCGCTGAAGTGAAACAAACAATTAGTATAACTGAAGTTTAGGAGGACAAAATGGACATTCGTGATTTACTACTAAAAAATGTCATGATCATGGACCTCAAAGGAACGTCCAAAGAGGCTGTGATTGATGAAATGGTCGCTAAATACCATGCAGAAGGTATTGTGACCGACGAAAACGAGTATCGCCAAGATATTCTGAAGCGTGAAGCCGAATCAACTACTGGGATTGGCGAAGGCATTGCAATGCCGCATGCCAAAGACAGTGCGGTTACTCGAGCAACCGTTCTTTTCGCCAAAAGCGATCAGGGCGTTGACTTTAACGCCTTAGACGGCCAGCCGGTTCACTTATTCTTCATGATTGCTGCCCCTGAAGGTGCCAACAACGAACATCTGGCAGCACTTGCAGCATTATCTTCCCTGCTCATCAACCCGAAGCTCGTGGCAGATCTTAAACAAGCGAAGACACCGGATGATGTTTTAGCCTTGTTTGGTAAGGCGCAAGCTGAAAAAGAGGCTAAAGATAAAGCTGAAGAAGCCAAGGAAAAGGCTCAGGAAGAACAAGAAAAAGCTGACAAGCAAGCGGAGTTCAAGGCAGAAAAGCGCCAGGAACGGCCATTTATCGTAGCGGTCACTGCTTGCCCAACAGGGATTGCCCACACCTACATGGCTGAGGCAGCCTTGAAAGAAACAGCGGAAAAGCTCGGTGTCGATATCAAAGTCGAAACAAATGGCTCTGAAGGTATTAAGCACAAACTGACCGATTCCGATATCAATCGAGCAGCTGGTGTCATTGTCGCTGCCGACAAAAAGGTAGCAATGGATCGGTTTAACGGCAAAAAGTTGCTCAATCGGCCGGTCATTGACGGCATTAAAAAGCCTGAAGAATTAATTGAAGAAACGCTTCAAGGCAAAGGCCAAGTCTTTCATGCTGCAGGCACCGATAACAGTGATGCGGCCAGTGAAGAAGCTTCTGGCGGCACTTTATGGAATCGCATCTACAAAGACCTGATGAATGGTGTTTCAAACATGCTGCCATTTGTTGTCGGCGGTGGGATTATCATGGCGATCTCGTTCATCCTCGAACAATGGCTGGGCAAGACATCGATGTGGTTCACCTTCACCAACAACTTGGGAACCTTTGCCTTTAGCTTCTTAGTACCCGTTTTAGCGGCCTATATTGCTGAATCAATTGGCGATCGGCCTGCGTTGATGCCTGGGTTCGTCGGTGGTTATATGGCCACGGTTGCAACGGCCTCCGTTGTGAAGGCTCAAAACCCAGCTGGCTTCTTAGGCGGTCTGGTTGCTGGGTTCGCAGCTGGTTGGATGATCGTTGGCTTGAAGAAGCTGCTCAGCAAAATGCCACATTCACTTGACGGTATGCGCACGATCCTGCTCTATCCAGTCATCGGCCTTGCCATCATGGGTCTGCTGATGTTCTTCATCATCAACCCGATTTTCGCCGCTATCAATGGCGCATTGATCAGCTTCCTTGAAGGCATGGGTACTGGTAATGCGATTCTGATTGGCGTCATTCTAGCCGCCATGATGAGTATCGATATGGGCGGTCCTTTCAACAAAGCCGCTTATACATTTGCCATCGGTGTCTATCAAGCATCCGGCTTTAAAGATGGTCGGTGGATGGCCGCGGTTATGATTGGTGGCATGATTCCACCTTTGGCCATTGCGGTTGCTTCAACCTTCTTCCCGAAGAAATTCACCTTGCAAGAACGCAACGCTGGTCTTTCTAACTATGCACTTGGCCTGACCTTCATCACTGAAGGCGCGATCCCATTTGCTGCTACTGACCCGCTGCATATCATTGGCAGCTCAGTCATCGGCTCAGCTATTGCTGGCGGTTTGACCCAGTTATGGCACGTCAACGTCCCTGCTCCTCATGGTGGCGTTGTTGCCTTGCTGCTAACCAACCAGAAACTTGGCTTCATCATGTCACTTCTGATTGGGACCATCATTGCCGCCTTAATCCTCGGCTTCTGGCGGCCAGCCGCAAAAGAAAATAAATAAGTAAGCAAAAAGCTTGGCGATCAATGTCGCCAAGCTTTTTTGTGCTGTGAGACCGAACCGGAATTCCACATAAGAGCTTGTGGTGCGTTAAATTCCTAGCCAAAAAATTCGCTTGCCGTGCCAAACTCCGCAATCTCCGACCAGATGAGGTGGCGACGCGTAGCTAGAGCGGAGACGGCGCTTCGAGCCCGCAAAGCCCGCGGTCTCGAAGTCGCCTAACAACATCAGCTCCAGAGCCCGTCGCTGTGTTGTTTGCACGGCTGAGCCCCATCTGGCCTACGATTGCTTCGCCTTGGCACTAGATCTTTAAATCTCAAAATTGTTTGTTCTTACTGATGGTTATGAACGATGTCCTAAACGCTCCTACGATTTGATTAAACCCGCCGCGCTGGTGTCGGCTCTGCCGTCAGCGACAGCTTCAATGCCTGCGCAACTTTTTTAGAAATCCCTAGCTCCTGAATATCTTCGAGGGGAGCTTCTTTAATCTTATTGATCGTCTTGAATTTCCGTAACAGCTTCAGCCGCGTCTTGGGTCCGACCCCCTTGATACCTTCTAATCGAGAGGCCAACGAGTTCTTAGCGTGCAGCTGCCGATGGAAGGTAATCGCAAAACGATGCACCTCATCCTGAATCCGTTCAAGCAGGTAAAAGCCTTGCGACTTAGGATCAAGATTAATCAGCTGATCAGCATTGCCAAATAACAATGCTGCCGTTTTATGCTTATTATTTTTGACCATCCCTGCCACGGGAATATCAAGGTTGAGTTCGTTTTCCAAAACATCCTTAGCTGCGTTCATTTCAATCTCGCCGCCATCCATCAAGATCAAATCCGGTAACGGTGCACGCTCCTTTAACAACCGGGTATAGCGCCGGCGAATGACTTCGCGCGTATTAGCCGCCTCATCTGCGCCATTATGCGTCTTGTCAGCATCCAACTTGTACTTTCGATAATTGTTCTTAGCTGGCTGGCCATCCACAAACTGCACCATCGCCGACACCGGATCAGCTCCTTGAATGTGACTGTGGTCGAATGCCTCAGCCACATGCCCCATTGGCAAGTTCAAAGCGGCCATCAGCTCTTTCATCGCGCCAATCGTGGTACGATTATCCAATTCCATCAAACGGAATTTGTCTTCAAGCTTAATTTGACTGTTCTTAGCAGCCAAGGCCATCAAGTCCCGTTTTTCACCGCGCTGTGGCGTTCTAACTGGAATCTCTAGGATATCTGCCAGTACTTTATTATCAAGCCCAGCAGGTACGAGAACTTCGCGTGGTTTCACATTATTCTTGCGGCTGTAAAACTGTAAAATAAATGATTCGAATTCTTCTTTGGCAGTATTCACCACTGGAAAAAGTCGTGACTCACGTTTCATTAAACGTGCTTGACGAATAAAGAAGACCTGGATACTGATCCAGCCCTTATCCATATAAAAATTGAACAAATCACGCGTTGTATTGTCGTGTGAAATAATTTTCTGCTTCTCCACCGTCTGTTCAATATAATGCAGTTGATCCCGAATTTCTGCGGCTCGCTCAAATTGAAGATTTTTCGCAGCCCGCTCCATTTTAGCCGTCAAACTGGCTTTAGCCTTGCCAACGTTCCCATTCAAGAAGCGCTTAATACGTTCAATTTGGTCCGTGTATTCCTTTTCCGGAACAGTCCGGAAGCAGGCACCCAGACACTGACCCATGTGATAATACAAGCACGGTCTGCCTTGATAGCCATTACAGCGCCGCAATGGATAAACCTTCTGGATAAAATGCATGGTTTCTTGCGCCGCATAGACATTTGGGTATGGCCCAAAGTAATAACCGCCATCTTTACGGATAGTACCAGTGATTTCAATCTTCGGATCGCGTTCATGAGTAATTTTAATGTACGGATAGCCAGTCCCTTTTTTCAACTTAATGTTGTAATACGGCTGATATTTTTGAATCAGCGTAATTTCGAGCAAAAAGGCTTCTTTGTCAGTTGAAGTCACAATGAAATCAAAATCCGCTACCTGTGACACCATCGCCGCAACTTTACCGTCGTGTGAACTCTTGAAATAAGACCGCACCCGATTTTTCAGGTTTTTGGCCTTGCCGACATAAATAATTTTGCCGTTGATATCCTTCATTTGATAACTGCCAGGCAGATCTGGCAGCAACGATAACTTGTGTTCAATGTGTGCTGAGGCCATCGTAATCTCCTTATAAAACAAATGTTCGCCTAACATTATAAAGATTCTAAAAATAGATTGCAAGCAAGCGGCTTTGATCAGTGACGGCATGACTGCCCCAATTTAGCAATGGTCACTTCACACCAAAAACACCTCAACCAGTGCCGCTTACCAGCTGCTGGTTGAGGTGTTTTTGCTTATTGGGCAAGAATCTTGGATAGGAAGTCTTGTGTCCGTTCTTCTTGCGGGTGTTCGAACAGTTGTTCCGGCGTTCCCTTTTCAAGGATTTTGCCGCCATCCATAAACCATACTTCATCGGCCACACTACGGGCGAAGCCCATTTCGTGGGTCACAACAACCATGGTCATCCCGGTTTTAGCCAAATCCTGCATAACTTTCAGAACTTCGCCAACCATTTCAGGATCCAAGGCACTGGTTGGTTCATCAAACAGCATGACATCAGGATGCATCGCTAATGCACGAGCAATGGCGACACGCTGTTGCTGACCACCGGAAAGACTGGATGGATAAGCATCTGCCTTTTCGGCTAAGCCAACTTGATCCAAGATTTCTTTGGCTGTTTTGGTTGCTTCTTCATCGGTCACAGCTTTGACTTTAAGTGGTGCGAGTTTAATGTTTTCCAAAACTGTCATATTGGGGAACAAATTAAAACTTTGGAACACCATTCCCATTTTTTCTCGGACATTATCCAGCTCTTTCTCGCTCAAACCAACTAAATCAGTACCTTCAAAAAGGATTTCCCCTTTTGTTGGTCGATTCAGTAAATTCAGGCTACGCAGGAAGGTACTTTTCCCCCCACCGGAAGCACCGATAACAACGATCACATCGCCTTTGTCAATGGTTTCGGTGATATCGTTCAAAACAACATTGTCGCCAAACTTTTTGGTGAGGTGATTGATTTGGATTAAAGGTTTATGCTGCATGATTCATCTTCCTTTCAAAATGACTCAAGAGCTTGGACAGCCCGAATGTCAGAACAAAGTAGAGGACCATCGCGACAAGGATTGGTTGAACTCCCTTGTATGTCGCGGTTTGGACAACCGTTAACTGATAAATCAGATCGGTAACCCCGATAATGGAAACAATCGAGCTTTCCTTAATCAAGGAGATAAATTCGTTACCAAGCGCTGGCCAAATATTCTTGATTGCTTGTGGTAAAACAACGCTTATCATCGTCTGCCGCTCTGACAGGCCGAGCGAACGGGCAGCTTCTGTTTGCCCCACTGGAATGCTATCGATCCCGCTACGGATGATTTCAGCCACATACGCCGCCGAGTTCAAGGAAACAGCAATCAACCCTGCAATTAGCGCAGGAATATCAATGAAGATCCCTATACCGAAATAGACAAACATGACTTGAATCATCAGCGGAGTGCCACGAACGAACTCAATGTATGACACACCTATCAAATGTGACAGTTTATTCTTGCTCAACCGCAGCAAGGCGAAGATCGTGCCGAGTAGAACCCCGAAGAAAGCACCGATAGCACTAATCAACAGCGTATACTCGACCCCTTTTAGGAAGTAGGTCCAGTAATGGATCATACTGGTATCTTCAGTATTGGTTTTCATGTAACTGCCAGCAGTTTTGAGATACTGGTTAATTAAACCTTTTTGCTTAATCTCTGCCAAGCTCTTGTTGGCGGCTGCCACTAATGAATCAGAGTTCTTAGCAAACCCTATCGCGGTACCGACTGTGTCGCTTGATAAGTTGAAGTGACCGGGAATCTCAACTAACGAATCATCATTTGACGTGTAAGCCTTCGCTACCGCACCTTCAGCGACAACACCAGTTACCTTATGTGTCTTCAACGCCAAAATCAGGTCGGTGACCTTAGTCAAGCCCAATGTGGAACTCGTCTTCATCTGTGTTTTCGCTAACGTCTCTTGCAAGCTGCCATTCTGGACGCCGACTTTCTTGTTCGCAAAACTTTTATGATCTTTGTAGATCTTAGCATCCGTTTTGTTGACCAAAATGTCTTGTCCAGACTTGTAGTACGTATTTGAAAAGTCAACTGACTTCCGTCGGGCATTCGTCGGTGACATCGCCGCCAACACCATGTCGACCTTACCCGTTTGCAAGGCGACCAGAAGTGAGTTAAAGTTCATCTGTTTAATGACCAGCTTTACACCCAGATCCTTGGCAATCTTACGCGCAACTTCAACATCCATGCCAACAACTTGATTCTTGCCATTCTTGTTGACTAAAAATTCATACGGCGCATAATCAGGGCTCGTGCCCATCACCAACGTACCTTTTTGTTGAACCTTGGCCAAGCTGTCATCAGCATGGACCGTTTGCATATTCAATGTCACAACAGCCGCAAAAACAGCGACTAAAGCGATCAACCAGCGTCTCAAATGCTTCATAATACCCTCCTTGATTACAAGAGTGTACTATACACTTAAATTGATTTTTATGCAATATGCATTCATATTTTTCCGGATTTTTTTGTTCAGGCAACTTACCTAGACGCGCCCCAGTGTTGATGCTATACTTTCAGCAAGGAAAGGGGTGGCGTGCATGGCACTGAAAATCAACACACAAACCAACCTGAATGACATGTTCGATAAGTTTGCCAGTCTGCCTGGTGATAAGGAGAACGCAACCGGGCCAGATCCAAAACACCACGACAAGTTGGCCAAGAAAGCCAAAGAAAAAACAGAAAAAGAAGCAAAGAAATAGCGAAGTGCCCACGCACTTCGCTTTTTTCATACCTAGAAACCGATTATTTTTTGGCTTGTGGGTAGCGTTTCGCCAATTCCTGAAGGTTACTCGTTGCAACATCATCAAAATCAATGTCTGCCCACAAAGCAATCTGTGATAAATACCACAACACATCGCCTAGCTCATGTTGCAGCTTGACTTTATCAAGATCCTGTCCCTGAAATGTATATTTCTTGATTAAATCGATCGCTTCGCCGCTTTCACTTGCCAACCCTAATGACAGGTTAGTCAAAACGTGTTCATTGCCAGCTAAGGTGCGATTTGCTTTTTGCTGATAGTCATTGAAATTCATGCTTTATCTTCCCTCCAAGCCAGCCGTTTGTTCAAGCCAAGACCAGACAGCCTCATAACCTTCACCAGTTGTTGCCGAAAATAGAATCACATCGTCGGTCTGATTCAAATCAAGTCGCTGTTTGATCTGTTTGGCCACATGCAGCCGTTTACTTTTTGGCGTCTTATCAATTTTGGTGGCCACTACCAGTGTTCTGAGCTGATAATATTTTAAATACTGATACATACTGATGTCATCAGCAGTAGGCTCATGCCGACTGTCGACCAGCAAAACAACACCGCGCAATGGTTGCCGCGTCGTCAGATAAGTCTCAATCATGGCGGCGAACTTCGCTCGTGCGGTTTTGCTGACCTTAGCATATCCATATCCGGGTACATCAACAAAAAAGAGTCGACTATCAAGATCATAGAAATTCAATGTCTGCGTTTTACCTGGCACACCAGAAGTGCGTGCCATGGCTTTGCGCTGAATCAGTTTATTGATCAGTGATGACTTGCCGACATTACTGCGGCCCAAAAAAGCGATCTCTGGATGACCGTCCTCGGGATACTGAGCGGCCGCAACCGCACTAATAGTTAATTTGACGTCATGCACGTCCATCTCAAACGGCCTCCTCTTGGCTTTACCTCAACGTGATGTCTAAACACAACACCGCTTCAAATAGTTTAGCATATTTTACGCAGCCTCGCCGGAGAAACCGGTCGTGATTCGGGTGACACCTTATCCGCAAACACGGCCGTGGCTAACCTCAAAAGAATTTTTTAATAGTCAAAAAAAAGCACCAAGCTTTTCGCTTGATGCTTTCATGACAGTTGCGTTTTAAGAAGCTTCACGGCCCTTGGTTAAGACCAGTTGTGGCTTAGCCTTACCTTCAACAGCTGACTTGGTCACGACAACTTTGTCAACATCGCTGCGGCTTGGTAAGTCAAACATGGTATCCTGCATGATGGCTTCCATAATGGACCGCAAACCACGGGCGCCAGTGTCGCGCACAATTGCCTGATGGGCAATCGCCTTTAAAGCATTCGGGGTGAATTCCAAGTCGGTATCATCCAAGCTCAGCAGCTTTTGATACTGCTTGACCAAGGCGTTCTTCGGTTCGGTCAAAATCCGTACCAGATCGTCTTCATTCAACTTCTCAAGCGCGGCTAAAATCGGAATACGGCCAATGAATTCTGGAATAATCCCGAATTGCATCAAATCTTCTGGAATAATTTGCTGCATCAGTGACTTATCCGGATCAACTTGCTCGTTTGAATCCGTTCCAAACCCGATCGTCTTTTCACCAATCCGGTTCTTGACGATGTTTTCGATACCATCAAAAGCACCGCCAACAATAAAGAGAATGTTAGTGGTATCGATCTGGATGAACTCTTGCTGCGGATGCTTTCGGCCACCCTGCGGCGGTACGTTGGCAATCGTGCCTTCTAAGATCTTCAATAAGGCTTGCTGAACCCCTTCACCCGAAACATCACGGGTAATGGAAACATTTTCTGCCTTCTTAGCGATCTTATCGATTTCGTCAATATAGACGATCCCTTTTTCAGCACGCTCAACATCATAGTCTGCATTTTGAAGCAATTTAAGCAAGATGTTTTCAACATCTTCCCCCACATAACCAGCCTCGGTCAGTGTGGTGGCATCGGCAATTGCAAATGGCACGTTCAAAATTTTGGCCAATGTCTGGGCAAGGAAAGTCTTACCGGAACCAGTTGGCCCGATCAACGCAATATTACTTTTCTGCAGTTCGGTGTCATCTTTCGTTGCAGTCTGCATTTGGTTAACTCGTTTATAATGATTATAAACCGCAACCGACAAAGCTTTCTTCGCGGCATCTTGACCAATGACATACTCATTGAGCGTCTTCATGATCTCGACTGGCTTAGGCACTTCAAGCAGATTCTGATAGGCTTCTTCTTTAAATTCTTCATCAATGATCTCTTTGCAGAGGTCAATGCATTCATTACAAATATAAACCCCAGGGCCAGCAACGATTTTCTTCACTTGATCCTGTGACTTGCCACAAAAAGAACAAGTAACTGGACCCGTCGTTTCGACGTTGTCAAACATCTGATTCAACCCTTTCTTGATACCTTCATTCTAACAGAAGCGTCAAGTGCCGACTAGCGGAAGCACACCCACCGTTTTGTCAAATAACTTGCCTTTCTTTCTGCTAAAAGAATAACGTCAAGTATACGCTAAAAACGCGTTCATACAACAAAAGAGACGATCGGGGATCGTCTCTTTTACGTGGAAACGGCAAACTATTTGTCAGCCTTGGCGTCAGAGGCTTCTTTGTCAGCATCATCTTTAGCTGATTCGACTTCTTTTGCACTGTCCGTGATGATATCAATGGCTTGTTTGACACCAATATCATGTTTGAGCATATCTTCACTCAAAGCCTTACGAACGGCCTTTTCGTCCATGTTGTATTCAGAAGCCAAGTTTTTGACTTCTTCGTTCACTTGGTCTTCGGTTGGCTGAATATCTTCGGCCTTCACGATGGCTTCAAGGACTAAGTTTGTCCGAACACGCGTAGCTGCATCAGCCTCAAACTGCTTGTGCAAATCATCCTCTGATGTACCAGTTAATTGATAGTACATTTTTGGTGAGATCCCTTGGCGTTGCATGTTGCCAAGATATTGATCCATCTGATTATGCACTTCTTGCTCGATCATCGCATTTGGCACTTCTTTGATCGTCGCATTGTCAGTAGCTTCCTTGATGGCAGCTTCCTGAACGGCATTCTTTGCAGCTTCCTCACGCTGATCGGTCAATTCCTTCTTGATTTTTGCTTTCAATTCATCAAGGGTATCAACATCATCATCAAGATCCTTCGCAAAGTCGTCATCCAATGCAGGCAATTCCTTAACTTTGACTTCATGGATCGTGGTCTTGAATTCGGCTGCTTTACCAGCTAAATCAGCTGCCTTGTAGTCTTCTGGGAAGGTGACATTAACGGTCACTTCATCACCAGATTTGTGACCAACAAGTTGTTCTTCAAAGCCAGGAATGAATGAGTTTGACCCTAATTCCAAGCTATAGTTCTTGGAAGAGCCGCCGTCAAATTCCGTCCCGTCAATTGTCCCGACATAGTCGATCACAACGGTATCGCCATTTTCAGCTGCTTTGTCGTCTTTAACAACGAGTTCAGCCTGCTGTTCGCGACGCTTTTCCAATTCAGCGTCAATATCCTTTGCAGAAACTTCAACGTCCTGCTTTGGCACTTCAAGACCCTTATACTGGCCAAGTGTGACTTCTGGCTTAACCGTAACGGTTGCCTTGATGACCCAAGGTTTGCCTTCGTCCATAGAATCAACGTTGATTTGCGGCTGGTCAACCGGATCAATACCGGATTCCTTAACGGCTGCTTCATAAGCGTCTGGCAGCAAGATGTTCAAAGCATCTTCATAAAGTGCAGCGTCGCCATACATCCGTTTGAACACGGTGCGGCTAACTTTGCCTTTACGGAACCCAGGAACCGTCAAGTTCTTGCGAACACGTTGAAACGCTTGGTCTAAACCTTGTTGAATTTGTGGTAAATCGATTTCAAAGGTGAGCTCACCATCATTGGTGCCCTTTTTTTCCCATTTTGCAGACATGCTGTACCTCCGACAATTAGTCTCGCAATTTCACATTGCATACTTAATGTATGATACCCGAAACCCACTTGAATGTAAATGTTGTGGCCAAAAAAGGCGACATCAGCGTCGCTTTTTTTCACATTCCCCCGCCCTGAGAGCTTTGAAGCGATAGATTCCGATTTTTAAGCTTTCCAGCTAACTGCAATTATCAAGTAAATTGCAAATCATAAAGTTCTTTATAACGACCGTTTTGCGCCATCAGTTGGTCATGCGTACCAGATTCGACAATCTCGCCATGTTCCAGTACGAGAATATTGTCCGCATGCCGGACGGTTGACAGACGGTGGGCGATCACTAATGACGTACGATCCGCCATCAACCGATCAAAACTAGCCTGCACAAATCGCTCTGACTCATTGTCTAGGGCAGCCGTGGCTTCATCCAAAATAACAATTGGCGCATTTTTCAAAAAGACTCTAGCAATGGCAATTCGCTGCTTTTGACCGCCTGATAAACGAATCCCCCGTTCACCAACTTGAGTGGCAAGACCATCAGGCAATTCGCGAATAAACGTTGCAATGTTGGCGGCTTCGGCGGCTTGCCAAATAGCCGCTTCACTAGCATTTGGTGTACCGTATTCAAGATTCTCCTTGATCGTACCATCCAATAGAATCACATCTTGCGAAACAATCGCAATCTGTTGCCGCAAGCTCTCTAAGTCAGCTTGGCGAAGATCGACCCCATCAAGCGTAATTTTCCCTTCTGTCGGATCATAAAATCGATCCAGCAAGTTCGTAATGGTCGTCTTCCCTGCACCTGAAGATCCGACCAATGCAATCACCTGTTCTTTAGCAAGTGAAAAATCAATATTCTTAAGCACAGGTACTGACGGATCATAGCTAAAGCCGACGTGATCGAATTGAATGCGATCATGAAAACGCGCTAACTTGATCGCATTTGGCGGAGATACCACCCGCGGCACCGCCGCCTGCAATGTTTCAATCCGCTCAAAAGAAACCGTTGCTTGCTGCAATTGTTGAATCAAGCCGGTCACTTGGCGAATCGGTGCTTGAAGAATACCCAGATAAGCTGTATAGGCGACAATTAGCCCGACTGTGAATTGCCCATGCATTACCTGAAATGCACCAAATCCTAAAATGATCGCCGTACCAAGATAGTTAACGAAGTCAGTGATCGGCGAAAAAGTTGCTCCAAGACGTGTTGCTGTCAGTTGATTATCGCGGTTCTGCTCATTAACGTTTTCAAAGGTATTCGCGGTTGCTTTTTCAGTTGTGAAACTCTTGATAAGCCCAATGCTCGTCAAAGCTTGTTGAATTTGGTTATTCATCACACCCGAACTGGTCCGCACCCGCCGATAAGCAGCGCGAATTCGGCGCACAAAAATATTATTCAAAACGAACAAAACAGGAAACGTGAGCAAAATCAGCGCTGTGAGCTGCCAGTTTTGAATCAGCATCAACACCAGCACGACAAAAAAACTCAGCATACTTCCGAACAGGCCCAAGGTATTGCTTGAGATTAAACGCTGCAAGGTGTTGACATCACTGGTTAAAACCACCATTAAGTCCCCGGTTTTACTTGTCTCGAAATAATGCATGTCAAGTCCCAACGTATGCCGAAATAAAGCGTCACGCATACGGGCGATCGCGCTTAAACTAACCTGTCCAATCCAATATGTGCTGAGCGCATTCAGCAAGCCAGCCAAAGCAGTCAGGCCTAAAGCCAGGAAAATTGTGAGCACCAGTGTTGAGACAGCCCGGCTCGGGATCACGCGGTCAATGACATACTGTGACAGGCGTGGAATCGCATATTGTGCACCGGCAACGCCCACTAGCGCCACTATAATTCGAATCAATTGACGCTTCATATCCGCAAGTTGACGCCAGAAAAACACCAACATGCGCCATGTGGTGGATCGTTTCATAGGTGGCTCCTCCTTAAATGTGCTCACTGGTGCGAATACCTGCCCATAAGTACCTTGAGTGTCATGACCCAGGCCGCTTATGCTCCGATTTCTGAACACACCAGCTCACGCTCTGTCTTTTCGTGAACATCTATCATATAACAGTCGTCATGTTTTGGCGATGAAAAAGCTTGGTCACTCATCGTATGCTAGTGAAGGTCCAGTGCCGGCGTTGACCGCGGTTGACTGGAGGCTTGATCAGTCAGGATAAATGACCATATTTGTGTTTTTGATCGCGTTTCGCCTAGTGGCTTGGTTCAGCTTTGAATTTGGATCTAGCGGTACTCAGTCATGGGCCTGGATGACCTTACATTGCACAAGCGCGTGAGAAGGCCCAGAAACCGAGCCTGCTCAGGCGCTTCTGCACGAAAAAACCCGCAAGCAAGCTTGCGGGTTCATGCGTATATTCAGAAATTAGTCAAGGATTTCGGAAACAACGCCGGCACCAACAGTACGGCCGCCTTCACGGACGGTGAACTTGGTACCTTTTTCGATAGCAACCGGAGCAATCAGGTCAACTTCGAAAGTAACGTTATCGCCAGGCATAACCATTTCAACGCCATCTGGCAATTCAATCACACCGGTAACATCAGTGGTGTGGAAGTAGAACTGCGGACGATAGTTTGAGAAGAATGGCGTATGACGGCCACCTTCTTCTTTTGTCAAGATATAAACTTCACCCTTGAACTTGTTGTGCAATTGGATTGAACCTGGCTTTGCCAAAACTTGGCCACGTTCAACTTGTTCGCGGTTAACACCACGAAGCAAGACACCAACGTTATCGCCGGCTTCACCAAGATCCAAGGTCTTACGGAACATTTCAAGACCAGTAACGGTAGACTTGATAACATCTGGCTTCAAGCCGATGATTTCAACTTCGTCACCAATCTTAACCGTCCCACGATCGATACGGCCAGAAGCAACTGTACCACGACCAGTGATGGTGAAGACATCTTCAACAGGCATCAAGAAAGGCTTGTCTGTTTCACGAACAGGTGTTGGGATATATTCATCGATGGTATCCATCAATTCCATGATAACCTTTTCCTGTTCTGGATCGCCTTCAAGGGCCTTCAGAGCAGAACCACGGATAACAGGAATATCATCACCAGGATAATCGTATTCGCTGAGCAGTTCCCGGACTTCCATTTCAACCAAGTCGATCAATTCTGGATCGTCAACCAAGTCTGTCTTGTTCAGGAAAACAACGATGTAATCAACGCCGACCTGACGAGCCAACAAGATATGCTCACGGGTCTGTGGCATTGGGCCATCAGTTGCCGCAACAACCAAGATCGCACCATCCATCTGTGCAGCACCGGTGATCATGTTCTTAACGTAGTCAGCATGCCCTGGCGCATCAATATGTGCGTAGTGGCGCTTTTCGGTTTCATATTCAACGTGGGCGGTGTTGATTGTGATGCCACGTTCCTTTTCTTCTGGAGCAGCATCGATAGAAGCGTAGTCTTGCGCTTTGGCAAGGCCCTTTTCTGACAATACCTTAGTGATAGCCGCGGTCAAAGTAGTCTTACCGTGGTCAACGTGCCCGATCGTACCAATGTTTACGTGGGGCTTTGTGCGTTCATAGTGTTCTTTTTCAGCCATGAAAAAACGAACCTCCTGTATTTTTCGTAAGAATACAGGATACCTTGTGTACCCTGATAATCCTTTACGTTTAAGTGTACTACATTTGAGCGTAAATACCAAAACAAATATCTACGCTGGAAATGAATTCCAGCAATGAGTATACATGGTCAATTTCACTTTGTAAACAGATAGCGTCAAGTTTCTTTCATTTACAGTGAAAACGTATCGTTACGCCTGTTCCGACAATTTTGCCGTTTCGGCGGTCTGCCATGCAAAAAGTTGATCAAATACCGTGCTTTTACCTTGGTGATGATCCAAATAAGCTTGGACGAATGCAGCTGGATCTGGAATCAGACGGTCAATATCGGGATAGAGAAAGGCAATTTGCACCCGCGCCATCTGAACCAATGCCGTCCCTAGTTCCTGATCATCATCGCCCAAGGCAGCTTGCAACTGCGTCAAAATGGCCGGTCCGCTTTTTTCCTCCGCCATTCCAGGCAACTCATTTGGCACAAGGGTTTCAATGCGGTCATATGCCTGATATCTGACAGGTTGGTTATAACTGATACTTGTCAACAAATCTAGCAAAGACACGCGCATCGCAACAGGAACCGTTTGATCGGCCAAATTAGGCACAGCTGCTTCAACTAACGCCGCTTTTGGCAAAATGCCAATTTGGCTGAACAAATCTTGCTGCTCCTGCCGCGAAAAGCCGCCGAGATGGCTGATTTTTCGCACCAATGAAGCAATCTGTTCACCATGGCTACTTAAAGCAAGTGCCTCGGCAGCGTCAATTTGTCGGTCAAAAGTAGCGCGCCGCACCGCATCAAAATGGCGCAACATGCCACGTGCCATGACAAAATTGAGTGTCCCTAACCAAGCATCCAACATTAACTGAACGTCTGCGTCTGTCTGCATGAAAGCTTGATAGTGTGGCAACATCACATTTAAGCTTTCGTGAAACTGCTTCAAGCCATTCAAACTTGCGGCCAACGGTTGGGCAATTGCATACGATTGATCTGCTTCATAGGCTTTTTCAAAATGAGCCGCTGCCGAAGCATAATTGCCCTTCTGCAAAGCTTGCTCGCCGATGTCAAAATGACGTTTTTCATTATCCGGTAATGAAACCATTTTTGCCATAAGAACCCTCCTGTCGTGCTGTAGAAAGCGTGTCATCACTGCAAAAATAAAAAATCCGGAAATGGTGATCCGAATTTTCTTTTTGATTATTGGCGCTTGGCGCTATTTTGATTAACTTCCATAATGACCGGCAGGATAACTGGGCGGCGTTTCGTCTGTTCAAACAGAAAACGGCTAAGTTTATCGCGGACATCCTGCTTCAAATGTGTCCAGTCGAATTCTTTGTTGTCCAAGTTCTTTTGGACCGTATCAGTCACTAGTGTGCCGCTTTCGGCAAGCAGATCACGACTGGTCTTCAGATAAACGAATCCGCGACTCGTGACTTTCGGCTTTGATACGACGCGTTTTTTCTTGCGATCAATCGTCACAACTGCAATGAAAATGCCGTCTTCCGCAAGCATTTTACGATCTCGTAAAACGATATTGCCAATATCACCGACACCGATCCCGTCAATCATGGTGTTACCTGCATTGACATGACCCGATGCAGTCATTTTACCTTTTTCATAACGTAAAATGTCGCCCATTCCAACAATAAAGATATTGGCAGTTGGGATGCCGGCTTCATGCGCAATCTCCGCGTGAGCAGCCATCAGACGGTATTCGCCTTGCACTGGCACAAGATATTGAGGTTTTAACAAGTCGATCATGAGCTGAAGATCGTTTTTGTAGGCGTGGCCAGATGAATGAATATCATCCCCAAGCACTTTCACATCTCCGCCAGCACGATAAATCATGTCTTTCGTACGTGCTGCCATGGTTTCCATTGCATGGGCGATGGTGGTCGTAATAAAGACTAAATCACCTTCATGAATGTGAATCAAACGATGCCGAGAAGTCGCCATGCGTTGCAAGGACTTCATCGGTTCACCCATACGACCAGTTTCCAAAATAACCGTTTTTTCTGGGGCAAGCGCTTTGAGTTCCTTGGTTTTAGCAAGGACGTCCTCATTCGGCAACTTGATGTAGTCCATGCGAATCGCAGTCTTGACTACTTTTTCAACATCTCGGCCGGTCAAAACGACGCGTCGTCCGAGCGAAGCGGCCGCATTAATAACCTGCTGAATGCGCTGAATGTTGCTGGCAACACCGGCAACAATGATCCGGCCATCCTGATACTCGAATGTTTCTTTAATGTGATCATAAATTTCATGTTCATTAGCATTTGGATAAGGAGATTCCGCATTGGCCGAATCCGAAAGCAAGGCCAATACCTTTTTATTCCCAATCTGTGCCAAGCGCGCCCAATCAGTTTGATACATCGGTGTGGCACTGGGATCAAATTTGAAATCACCGGTATAAACAATCTGACCTTCGCTGGTTTCAATATCGATCCCCAACGATCCGGGAATACTATGTGTTGTCCTAAAGAAGGAGACAGACACATCGCCAAAATCAATGACCGACTTCTCATCAATCACATGAAAGTCTTTGAACTTTTTAGCCTGAGCATCATGTTGCATGAATACCTTGGCCATCGCGATCGTCAATTCCGAGCCAAAAACTGGCACAGGATGTTCAACCAAAAAATATGGTAAGGCACCAACCGCATCCGCATGTCCGTGGCTCAGGAAAATCCCGGCAATCCGATCAGCATTTTCAGTTAAATAACTAAAATCAGGGATAACGACATCAATGCCAAGTAACTCATTATCAGGGTATTTTAACCCAAAATCGCATACAAAAATTTGGTCGTCAACTTCGACGGCGTACATGTTTTTTCCGTTTTCACGTACCCCACCAAGAGCGACCAGATTGATCTTCGTCATGGTTTCACCTCGTGGTTAATTTATGGAAGCGCGGCAATGATGATCACTCAAACCCGCTTCCGCCGAATAAATTCTTATACAAGTGTACCACATGACGGAAGGAAAACCTATAGAGCGCAATTGGATGCATTTCAAAGACTTCATGCCAAATGAGCCTAAGTACAGATGTTTCTTTCTAAACGTGATTCTCAAAGAAACGTTGCACAACGTGGTGATTTTGTTTGGCCGCTGCAACGGCTGTCTGATAGCCAGCATCACTCGTCTGTGCCGCGTCAAGATGATAGGCCGCTACTTCATGATCCGCCATTAAAACGACTGCAACTTCTGATGAGCAACCAGCTGCTAGATGTTTGCCATGGTCGTTGGCTAGGATCGCCAACGCTGCTTGCCCGGTTACTGGGCCGAAGCCCATGCCATGAGCTTGTGGTAGGATATTTTGTACCCACGCTTTCAAATCTATCGGTTGCAAGCGATCATCCGGTACAGTTAAAAACGCGGCATCACCAGCAAGCCAAAAGTCCACCGTTGTACCAGCCACTTGAGGCATGATCGTCAGTCCTGTCGGCGTTGCTGTCATTAGCAGTTCACGATTTTGTAAAATAGTGGTTACCGTTTTTTGCAACTCTGACGGCAACAACGATAAGGTTGGTGTTTTACCAATTAAGCCAATCGCAATCGTCTGCACTAATTGCTGAAGAGGCAGCGCAATGCCCTCTGCGGCGGTCTGCACTGCTCCTTTTTTAGTAATCCCCGCAGCGGCCCACTGATCAGCAGCCATTGCTGCAAAGACAACCGTTATCTGATGTGTCGCTGCTAAAACCGTGATTCTCAACAAATGATCCTCATAACGTTGACGGTATTCCGCTCCCATGATGCTTACTCCTTTGTCTGGCATTCCGGTTTTCATAACGCGCTCATAGTCGCAAATAGTCTACACCTAAAAGGCTTGAACACAATGGCGTTTCCCAGACTACATTTAAAAGCCTTTCACACGCCGCTTTCTAATCAGACTAGTTTGTAACCATCAAAAAAAGGCCGCCAAGGCGACCTTTCAAAGTTAAATTAACGACGCAGACCCAATGCTTTAATCAGATCACGGTAACGCGTAATATCTTTGTTACGTAGATATGCAAGCAAGTTACGACGATGACCGATCTTCTTCATCAAACCAACGTAACTATGATGATCCTTCTTATGAACGGACAAATGGTCATTCAAGGCCAAAATTTCTGCAGTTAAAACTGCGATTTGGACTTCGGGTGAACCCGTGTCCCCATCATGCCGTGCATACTGCTTGATGATTTCATCTTTTTGTGTTTGTTCAATTGCCATTGTGTGTACCACCTTTCTGAGTATTGCCTGAAACTGAGTAAAGCGTCGGTGGTTCGCTAAACTAAGTATCAGGTTCAAAAGTACTTACTTACTTTACCGGAGCTGCCCAATGATTGCAAGTCTTTTTGCCTATCAAGCATTTTCCCTTTACAACTTTTTATTGCATTGCCCCCAAGCCTTCTGTATAATAGCGACTGTTGAAACTTATGCAGTTTTATCATAATCCACTGTTGGAGGTGAACATCTCATGCCACAAATCAAATCTGCAATCAAGCGCGTTAAGACGCAAGAAGCTGCTCGTGTACGTAACATTGCGCAAATGAACGCAATGCGTACCGCTGTTAAGAAGTTCAAGACCGCAACCGAACAAAATGCTGACAACAGTCAGGATCTTTACAAGGCTGCTGCCCGTGCTATCGACATGGCAAACAGCAAAGGCCTGATCAAGAAGAACAAGGCCGGCCGCGACAAGAGTCGTCTTTCTGCACTACTTAACAAGTAATTAAGGCGTCATGCCAAATAAAATCCCCTCGGGTTTCTATCCGAGGGGATTTTTGCGTCTAACGATCATTTGCAATCCGCACGATGTTGCTTAACCGCGCACATGCTTGCCAGACTGCTGTCCTGTGTACTTTAGCATAAATAGTTCAAAAGCCAACGCCTTATCGATAGTTCCCGTTTTCATTGCTGTTTCAGTATCAACCAAGCCACTGTAGGCAGTCGCAAGCTGCTGATAAGGTAAGCGATCCACTTGCCGCATGGCTAATTTAACTCGATATGGATGGGCCTTGAGGGTGCCAGCAATATCGCCTTGACTATACCCTTTTTTTGCTAATAATTTCACCTGCAGCAATAGTCGAAACTGGCCTAGCATCAATGCGTTCAAACGAATGGGTTCTTCACGCTGAGCCAATAAATCACGATACAGCGCCAAAGCGGCCGCAGCATTTTTGCGCAAAACATCAGTCACCAAGTCAAACACCCGATCATTGAGCTGCTTAGGTACTAGGGCTTCGACCGCTGCAACGGTCAGCGGGCTGCCATCACTGGCATAGGTCAGTAGTTTGCGAACCTCACCCATCATGATCGAATACTGGCCGTTAGTGCGCTGCACAAGGGTATCCAATGCCGGTGCATCAATGGTCACTTGGTGCTTCTTAAATGTTTGGGCTAAAGCAGCACGCGCCTCCCGTTCATCAAGCGGTGCTGCATTCACAATGAGCGCCGCCTTTTTCAATGCCTTGGTCAACCTTTTCCGTTCATCAAGTTTCTTATAAGGCGCGATGATGACCATCATCGTTGACGGTACTGGGTTCTCAAAATAAGCCTGCAAACCAGCAAGATCATGATCGACTTTGTCGGCATTTTTTTCGCCTGTCAAAAAATACGGATCGTCAATAACGACTTCCCGATAATCCCCAAAAAAGGGCATCGAGGTCGCATCATTCAAGGCTGCACCAACAGGCGTTTGCTGCATATCATAGCGGCCAAAGTTCATAGCCTGTTGATCTTCCGGAATCATGCTGGCTATCGCGTGTTGTGCCTGCTGACGCAATGCGGATTCTTCACCGAGAATCAATGTCAGCGGCGGTCGTTCGCCATTCTTAAGATGTTTGATAAAATCACGGACCTGCATTGCTGCTTTGCTCCTTTGTTGGTAACCAGCCAAAAAGCTGATCTTCCTGTTTGTTTTGCCCCGGCTCAACCCACAGCATTCCTCGCTCGCTAGTGCTAGCCCATGGAACGTGGGCTGCAGCCAACGTTGCAAGGGTTTCTGGATGGGGATGACCATACCGATTATCGACACCGGCGGAAATAAGTGCTGCTTTTAAATGCAAGCTATTGATCAATGCCGGGGTACTTGATGTTTTCGAACCATGATGGCCGACTTTTAAATAATCGGCCGTTAGCTGACGCGGCATGATATTCTTTTCTTCCGCTTCTTTTTCGGCGTCGCCAGTTAACAACCAACTGCTGTTGCCTATTTTACCATAGAGCACAATTGAATCGGCGTTTGTCTTGGTAGGATCGCCGGATGTCTGCGCTTTCGGTGATACGACCTGAAATTTAGCGGGTCCAATGCGCAACCAGTCATCAGCCGCCACGAGCTGCACATGTTGCACTTGCTTGGCAACTTTTTGAATCATTTGATGCTGAATGCTTGTCGCTGTGGTGATCAGTCGACCGACTGGCATTAGCTGAGATAGCAACGGGGCATCGCCAACATGGTCCATATCCGGATGCGTCAGTAATAAGGTATCCAGCCGAGCATAGCCGCGAGCATGCAAATATGGCACAATGGCTCGTCGGACAGGTGGATTGGTCGTCTTCCCGAAAATTCGCCCACCAGTATCAATCAACAAAGCACCTTGATGAAAAGGGGTTTCAATCAAAATTGCGTCCCCTTGTCCAACATCAAACATGACCACCCGATAATTTGGCTGATACCAACACCAGCCAAAGACAGTCACAAACCAGCAAGCCGCCGCCAACCAGCGTTTAGCAACAATCACCGTCAGCATCACGACAACACCGATAAGCGCTAACCAACTTGGAAAAGCGCCAGTGACTATTTGGCCAGGTACACGGCTTAAACTAACTAAGCCATTTTCCAACAATTGCAAACCATCGTCAAAAGTGGCTGTCAAGGTGGCGTGTGGCAAAAGCAACGCGATCGCAAGCCCTGGCATGACCCCAAGTTCAAAGATCGGCATTAACAGCCAGTTAAAAAGAACCGTCAGTATATTGAAGCTGAACGTGTGCCAAGCAATCACTGGCATACTGGCAAGTACCAGTCGCCAGTTGAGCTGCCACGAACGCATGGCAGGAAGCGCCACTAATAAACCGGTTAACAGGTAAGTTAGTTGACCACCCATGGTTAACAAAACCCGCGGTTGCCAAAATAAATTAACCATTAAAACGAAGCTAAATAAGTCAAGCCCGCTGAAACCAAGTTGCAAATGATCATTCACAATACCGGCCAATCGCATCCAAACTGCGCGCCACAATCCAGCACCAAGTGGCAATAGGAGTAACAACAACGGCAGCAGGACGATTAGACTCAGATCAACTAACCCTTGAGGCACTCGCAAGCGCGCCGCAAACCAGTATAAACCGGCAATAATTGCAAAAAGATGCATCCCTGAAACAGAGAAAACGTGAAAGATCCCTAAGTCAACGAAAGCTTGCCGCTGAGTCAAAAAGTCTTCATCAAGTTGGCCTAGAAATAGGCCTTTTGCATATTGACGAACTTTTGTTGGCAATTGCTCAAAATAGTCAAATAAATGAACCCGCCAACCATCAACTAACTCTGCTATATTTTGTGGCGACCTTGACTCGAAACTCAATTGCGGTTTCACTAACTCGTAGGCTAACTGCTGTGTTTGCCAAACATAAGTCGCGTAATCAAACTCAAACTGATTTCTTGCCGGCGCTAGACGTTTTATTTGATGCTGACCGTGCAGCACGAGTGGTTGATTATTTGATTTTAATCGGGCAGCGACGGCCTGATTGACGCTGCCGCGACCACTAACAATCACCCCATTAGCTGCTCGACCAGTAAAACTTGCGTAACCTTCTTTAAGCTTGAGTGCTGTCGCAGGGATCACAATTGATCCTTGGGGAACAGGCGGTTGCCGCCACTGCTGGGCATCAATCAAGCCACGTCCTAACCCAACGAGAATAGCCAAACTTACGACTATGACCAGATTGCGAGTCGTTTTAACGAGTAGCCAAAGCAACAATAAACAAGCTGGCAACCATCCCCCAATGCCAATCAAGATACCAGCAAGCAAACCTGCTGCCATTAAAATAAACCGACCACTCATGGGCCAACCGTTAGCTGAGGTGCTAAAGTCTCAAACGTTTTATCGCCAATGCCGTGAACCTCTTTTAATTCGGCCACATCCTTAAATCCACCATGACTATCGCGATAACTGATAATGTCAGCAGCTTTTTTCGGACCGATGCCGCTGATTGTCTGGAGTTGGCTAACATCAGCCGTGTTTAGATTCACAACTGCACGACTACCAGCCGCCGCATTTGTTTGGCCAGCAGTGCCGCCAGTGCTGGCAGTCCCTGAAGCTGGCGCGGTGGCAACAGCGCCACCTTTCTCTGGAATCTGAAGACTTTCTTGATCCACCGCTAGCTTGGCTAAATTCACCTGACTGATATCAGCTTTGTCTGTGAGCCCACCAGCGGCTTTAACCACCGCATCCCAACGCGTATCAGCACGAACCGGATATAACCCAGGCTTTTGGACTGCTCCTTTGATATGTACAAATCCACGGGTTGGTCGGCTGGTACTGCTTCTTGTTTGCCTACTGGACGCTATAGTGGTCGACTGACCATGAACATTAGATGCATGACTGCGAGTGGTGTGAACACTAACGGCCAGCTGGGATTGTGCTGGTGCTGCCTTAGTTTGCTGCCAGAAAAAGAACCCGCCGACAAGCGCCACCAGCGGTACATACCAATAAGTTTTCAACCAAAACATAAGTGTCGTCATCTCTCTCACCTCACCAACACATTACGCAGGCCAAGAAAAAAAGAACTGCCTTGGTTGGCAGTTCTTCATCATCACCATCTCTTCATGCCAATGTTCGATCAACTGGCAAGCGCTTATGATGCCGATTTTGCATAAGCTTCCATGTAACGGATGACATCTTGCAATGTTTTGACCGGGACAATCTTCATCTTGGTCTTAATCTGATTCGCTGTTTCGACGGCTTCAGCGTAGTTGTTGACGTAATTGGGATCATAATGTTTTAGCTTTTTTGTAGCTGGCTGATTGGGGGCAAAAAAGAGTTTTGCGCCTTTGGCATCGGCAGCAACCACCTTCTTATCAATCCCGCCAATTTGTCCCACATTACCATCGCTATCGATCGTCCCGGTACCGGCAATCACTGCTCCCCGCCGCAGATTCTGGTGTGTAATTTGCGTGTAAATCTGTAAGGCAAACATCGTACCGGCACTCGGTCCGCCGATGTTACCGGCATCAATAGTCACTTTCGGTTCACTTGTGACCGCGGTGTTCTCCGTCAGTGTGATACCAATACCCGCCCGTTTTGTTTGCGGTAACCGCATCAGCTTGCCAGTTGCTTGTTTGGTCTTTCCCTTGTGCTGGTATGTCAGTGTCAGACTTGATCCGACCTTCTTAGATTTGATCGCATTGACATAAGCATCAGCGGTTGTATAGTGCTGGCCATTCAATTCGGTAATCGTGTCTCCTAACGCCAGCTTACCTTTGAATGGCGACTGCGGCAGCACGGACATGACATAAATACCCAGATGTTCCGTTTTCACTGGCATTTTGGCCGCTTTGAATGCTGCCGCAACCGCGTTATTAGCGGCACTTTTCATATAGTAGGCTTGCAGCTGATCATACTCAGCGCTACTATCATTGCCCATCAGATCCTGTTTCGACACAATATCGGTGTGCGCTTGCACCTTACTGAGCAGAAGTAATGCCGGAGATGCTGGCCCTACGACACCCACTGTCGTCAACATATAGGCACCCTTAGCATCATCTTTATTGCCACTGACTTTAACGTACGGCTTCAAAGATTCCGCTGAACCGGGCACTTCTAGATAGTAATTGGTTGGGATCAAAAAGAAGACAGCCAACAAAACGACTGCTATTAACAGTCCGATAAGCCAACGCCAGCGCCGACGTTTCTGATTACTTGGTTTGATGAGCGTCACCTAGTTTCGCATACAAAGCTGCTTCGACAGGCGCAGGCACAAAACGATGAACGTCACCGCCAAAGGCCGCGACCTCTTTGATGATGGTACTGGATAAGGCATCATATTGCTTGTCTGCCAGCAAGAAAACTGTTTCGATTTCAGGATCGAGATCATGATTCACCGTCGCAATATCAGCCTCGTAACCAAAGTCCGCGACATTGCGGATACCACGAATCATAAACCGGGCACCGATTGACCGGGCAAATTCAACTGTTAATCGTTTAGGCGCTGCCATGGCTTTAACATTTGGTAGCCCAGCGGTGCTTTCACTGATCAGCGCCAATTTCTCTTCACTGGAAAAAAGCGGCTTTTTGCTCGTGTTGGTCATGGCTGCTACAACCACTTCATCAAACAACCGACTAGCTCTTTTGACGGTATCAAGATGACCGTTCGTGAAAGGATCAAAACTACCGGGAAACACTGCAATTTTTTTAGTCATTGTTTTCCTCGCTTCGCTCTAAAATTAAGACCTGCGCCACCCCATAGGTTTGGCGCCGTAGCTTGATGTAGCCGGGGATCTCATCAGGATAAGTCACATCCATACCGGTTTCAACTAAAACACGTGCGCCTGGCCGCAACAAATTAGTACTGATAAACGCCGCAAGTTGTGCCAATACTTGCTGTTGCGCATAGGGTGGATCCATCATGATTAAGTCAAACTGTTGGCCAGCTTCCGCAAACTGGCGGATAGCCTTATTGACCGGCTGCTTCAAAACGGTGAAGTGCTCAGGCTGTTTGGTTAGTGCAAGATTGGTTTTGATCGTTTTGATTGCGGCGTACTGCCGATCAACCAACGTCGCGTGAGCCATACCACGCGAGACTGCTTCAATGCCCAACGCACCGGTGCCAGCATACAAGTCGAGTGCCTGTCCGCCGTCAAAGTACGGTCCCAGCATGTTAAACATGGATTCCTTGACTTTATCTGCAGTTGGCCGGGTTTGGTTACCTGCCACTGCCGTCAGCCGCAATCCCCGAAATGCTCCACTAATGACGCGCATCGTGATCACCTACTGATGTCTCATCGCCAGCCGAACTTGGGCGCAAGCGACGTTTTGGCTTGGCTTTCACCTCAAGATCCTCTTCAGTCGGCTTAAATTGGCCGATGTTGCTACCGAATTCAGTCGCCAATTCTGGCCGATGGGAGGGTTCAACACGTTTAACAAATCGTAATTTACTGAGTTTGGCACTTGTCTGAGCCAACTCGTCTTGATCCAAATAAAGATAAACATACTTCATGCGGCGCGAGACATACATAATCGTGCCATATCGACGCAGCGTTTTTAATTGTTTGAGGGAATACACCCAAACGACAAGTCCTTGCCGCTGTTTGATAGCAAACATTTTTTCACCTTCCAAACTCACTGCTTGGTCACACCGGGTTGAAGCTTGGCCAGCAGTTCCTGACTCTTAATTAAGGCGCCTGCCTCCACGTAAAGATGAGTGACGGTACCTGCAAATGGCGCATGAACCGTCGTCTCCATCTTCATGGCTTCAATGACAAACAAGGCATCCCCTTGTGCCACTTCTTGACCGGACTTAACGGCAACTGAAACAATTTTCCCTGCCATCGGTGCACCAATTTGATTACGATCAGTCGGTTCCGCCAACTGATGCCGCAACCCCGCGCTCTTCTGATGCGCATCGCGGATTTGAACTTCCTGCTTTTGCCCATCAACAGTAAAGTACAGCGTCTTCATACCACTTGCATCCGCCTCGCCGATCGCGTTGAGCTGGATAATCATTGTCTTACCTGCTTTAATCGGCACAGACACGGTTTCGCCTATCCGCATTCCTTGGAAATACGATGGCGAATCCAACTTCGTCACCGGTCCAATCTGCCGTTGCTTGCGGGCGTATGCATTAAAGACATCCGGATACAGAATTGCACTCAAAACGTCTTCTGTGCTGGGTTCATTCATCCCGGCTTGTACTAACGCCGCGCGAACAGCCTTCAGGTCAGCCGGCTTCGCCAATTGCCCTGGACGTACCGTCAACGGTTTTTGCCCTTTCAGAATTTTTGCTTGGAGCAATTTCGGAAAACCACCAACCGGCTGCCCGAGATCGCCTTTAAAGAATGCCACGACCGAGGCCGGAAAATCATATTGCTCACCATGCGCCAACACTTCATCGGGTGTCAAGTGATTTTGCAGCATGAACAACGCCATATCACCCACCACCTTTGAGGATGGCGTTACTTTGATGATATCGCCAAATAAGGTATTTACCTGAGCATACATCGTTTTAACGGCCTCAAAATCCGTTATCCCCATGCTACGCGCTTGTTGCTGCAAGTTACTATACTGGCCACCTGGCATCTGGACTGTATAAATATCCGTTAGCGGACCCGTCACACCATTACTAAAATCGGCATAGTAAGGTCTGATTGCCTGAAAATAGCGATTCAACTTCTGCGCCTTTTCAATGGCAATATCTGGCTGTCGCTGATTGCCACTTAATGCATAGTAAAGACTTTCTAGACTAGGCTGACTGGTCGTTCCGGAAAAACTGCTTTGCGCCACATCAACGATATCGACCCCAGCATTAGCAGCGGCTACATAAGTCGCGATACCGTTACCAGTGGTGTCATGTGTGTGCAAATGAATCGGCACACTGACCGCATCTTTGAGCGCCGTTACTAACTCTGTCGCCGCTTGCGGTTTCAACAAGCCGGCCATGTCTTTAATCGCAAGCATGTCGGCGCCAGCTGCAACTAATTGTTTGGCCAGATCAACATAATAAGCTAGCTGATACTTAGGGTGGGCATGACTTAGAATGTCGCCTGTGTAACACATCGTCGCCTCAGCAAGCTTACCTGTTTGTTTGACGGTATCAATACTGAGCGTCATCTGTGGCAACCAGTTCAAACTGTCAAAAATTCGAAAAATATCAACGCCATCATCAGCTGCTTTTTGAATGAAAGCTTTAATCACATTGTCCGGATAGTTTTGATAGCCGACCGCGTTACTGCCACGGAATAACATCTGTAACAAGGTGTGCGGCAAGGCTGCCCGCAATTTTTTCAAACGGGTCCACGGATCCTCGTTCAAAAATCGATAAGCGACATCGAACGTCGCGCCGCCCCATACTTCCATGGAAAAAAGATTTGGCAAGCCATTGCCCATATCCTGTGCGACCGTCAACATGTCTCGAGTGCGCATCCGGGTAGCAAAAAGACTTTGATGGGCATCACGGAAAGTCGTGTCCGTTAACAGCAACTGGTTTTGTGCCTTAATCCAATCAGTAACCCCTTGCGCACCGTCAGAATGCAGCAAGGCAACTAAATCTTTTTGCGGCTTGGCAGCAGGAAAATGAACATCATAGCGCAATTCAGGGTAATATTTTTGTGCCTGTCGTTCAACACCTTTGAACCCATTAACCGTCACATCACTGATGTACCACAGTAACCGCGAAGCCGTGTCGGGCTTTGCCTGAACTTGCAAGAGTTCTGGATGGGCATCAATAAACGCGGTTTCTGCTTCACCCGTCCGGAAAGTTTCTGTCGCTAATAAGTGCTCAAGGAAAGCAACATTGGTTTTGACGCCGGTGATTTGAAATTCATGTAAAGCGCGTTGCATTTTGGCTACGGCAGCGGTGAAATTCGGTGCGTGAACACTGGCCTTTACTAATAAGGAGTCGAAATAAGGACTGACAACTGCCCCAGCATAGGCATTCCCAACATCAAGGCGGATCCCGAAGCCGCCTGGTGACCGATAAGTATTAATGGTGCCTGTGTCTGGCATGAAATTGTTTTCAGGATCCTCAGTCGTAATCCGGCACTGGATCGCCGCGCCATTTTCATGCAAATCTGCCTGCTTTGGCAAATGCAAGTCTGCAAAAAGATCGGCGCCTGCTGCAATCTTTAACTGTGACTGCACAATATCCACATCGGTAATCAGTTCGGTGATCGTGTGTTCCACTTGTACCCGCGGATTAACTTCAATGAAATAGTACTGGTCGCCATCAACCAAAAATTCAACGGTACCGGCATTTTCATAGTGCAAGCCTTGCATTAAATCAACAGCGCTTTGGCAAATTCGCGCCCGCAAGGCTGTTGGCAATGCCACAGCTGGGGCAATTTCAACCACTTTTTGTTGGCGGCGCTGTACTGAACAATCACGTTCGAAGAGGTGCAACAAATGGCCATGCTCATCGCCAAGAACTTGGACTTCGATATGTTTGGCGGAGGCAATGTACTTTTCAACGTACATCCGATCATCGCCAAAACTAGCTTTCGCTTCATTCACCGCATTTTGATACACGGCCTCAAGTTCAGCTTCAGAGTGAACGATTCGCATGCCTTTCCCGCCGCCGCCTGATGCTGCTTTAAGCATCACCGGAAAACCGTGTGTGGCTGTGAAATCCTGAATTTCGCTAAAATCGCGCGTTGGTTCCGGCGTGCCGGGAATAGTCGCCAAGCCTGCCTTGTGAGCAGCTTCCTTGGCCGCAACTTTATCGCCAAAAATATCGAGTAATTCCGAACGCGGGCCAACAAAAATGAGGCCGGCTGCCCGAACTTTCCGGGCAAACTCAGCATTTTCTGAAAGCAGGCCATAGCCCGGGTGAATCGCGTCCGCGCCGCTTTGCTTGGCAATTCGGATAATATCGTCCATATCCAAATAGGCAGCGATAGGCGCTTTTCCTGCTCCGACCTGATAACTTTCCTGCGCTTTGAATCGATGAATTGACAAAGCGTCCTCTTTAGCAAAAATACCGACTGTTTTAAGACCAAGCTCTTCACAGGCACGAAAAATCCGAATGGCGATTTCGCCACGATTAGCGACTAAAACTTTATGCATGCGTCTTCTCTACCTTTCGTTGCGTACGTTCACTATGATAACTGATATTTAACATAATGCCGATCGCCATTGACAGCACGATCATACTCGAACCGCCGTAACTGATAAACGGCAGCGTCACCCCGGTAACTGGCAAAACCCCAGTCACAGCACCAACGTTGAAAACGGTTTGCACCAGCATCATCGTGGCAATGCCGTACGCGATCAGCGTGTGATAGGTGTTCTTGGAACGAATTCCGATCAGATAAAAACGCATGATCAGGAAAAAAAGCAAACTCAATACGACAAATGTCCCAACCAAGCCAAGTTCCTCGGCAATCACGGCCAAAATAAAGTCAGTATAAGGCTCAGGCAGATAGCCTAACTTTTGGCTGCCCATGCCTAGTCCAACACCAAACAGCCCACCGTGATTGATCGCATACAAGGAGTTAACAACCTGATTGCCAACCGTATTCGCTTTAGCAAACGGATGAATGGCGGCCACTAATCGTTGATAGCCGTAATTCTTCTCCAATCCGGGAAAATGATAATGCGACACGATGTAGTAGCCCAGTGCTGTGATCGCGATCAACATCAAGACCCACAAAAAACCGTAACGCATCGGTATCCCGCTGGACATAACCACGACCAATGTAATCAAGAAAAGAATGGCAAATCCACCGGTATCTGGTTCGACAAAAACCAGAAGCATGATCATACCAGCGACAAACAATGGCTGCCACATCTGCCTTAGCCGAAAGTCCTCTTGTTGAAAGCGATCCTCGCGCGATGTCAGCATGTGCGCCAGATAAAAAATCAAAATCATTTTAGCAAATTCTGATGGCTGTAAGCGAAACCCGCCAATCGTGATCCATGCAGCGGCCCCGTTAACGGCGCGGCCGTGCACAATGAGATAGATCAGCATCACAACTAGTCCGGCCATTAAAGTCAACAGAACCCAACGATTGTGGACCACCCTCAAGGACATATTATAAAAGAAAAACACAGTCGCGATACCGAGCAGGACAAACAGTGCTTGTTGAATCAAGTATTTCGTTTCGGCAACGCCATATTGCCGTTGAACCCAATAAGCGCTGGCAGAGTACACCATGACAATACCGATCGCACATAAAACGAGGTACGGAACTAATATGAAGTAATCCACGTGCCGTAATTTATTCATCAATGAAAACGCGGCCTTTCAAGCAATTAATGGACTAATTATAGCATATCGCCTTCACGCTCCAAGCCGTGTTCTGCGGTAATCACTAAAAACTGTTTTTTCAGGCGGTCATTCACACCAATACATGCTGATTTAACAACCGCTCAGTCGACAAGTTAAGCCTTGTCTAACAATCACAATTATTGTGATCAAGACATCAAAAAAGCCGCCTTTTACAGACGACTTTTTGACCGACTTATTTACTTGGATGCGGCAATTTTCTTGCGCTTAGCCGCTTTTTGACGTTCGCCTGTGTTAAGGATCTTCTTACGCAAGCGAATGTTCTTAGGGGTAACTTCGCAGTATTCGTCATCATTCAAGAATTCAATGGATTCTTCAAGCGTCATATCTTTTGGCGTCTTAATGGCTGCTGCGTGGTCTTTCCCGGCTGCACGGGTGTTGGTCAAGTTCTTACCTTTGGTGACATTGACTGCAATGTCATTTTCACGCGAGTTTTGACCAACAATCATGCCTTCATAAACCTCGGTGCCGGCATTGATAAACAACTGGCCACGGTCTTCAACGGATTGCAGACTGTACGTCGTTGCTGAACCAGCGTTGATGGAAACCAAAGCACCTTGTGTACGGCCTGGTTCCCAATTCTTGATAACCGGAGCGTATTTTTCGAAGGTATGGTTCATGATGCCGTAACCACCAGTAGCAGAGAGAAATTCGGTTGAGTACCCGATCAGACCACGAGAAGGCGCCAAGAATGTCAAACGGGTTTGACCGTTGCCTTCGTTCTCCATGTTCTGCATTTCGCCCTTACGTTGGCTCATCGCATCAATGACTGTCCCAGTATATTGTTCAGGAGTGTCAATTTGGACGCTTTCGAACGGTTCCATCATGACACCATCAATGTCACGATAGATAACTTCAGGACGACCTAATTGCAATTCAAAACCTTCGCGCCGCATCTCTTCAACCAAAATTGAAAGATGCAATTCGCCACGACCGGAAACCATCCAGGCACCTGCCTGATCAGTGTCGTCAACGCGCAGCGACACATCTGTCTGCAATTGCGACTTCAGACGCTCCTCAAGTTTACGAGCAGTCACATTTTTACCTTCACGACCTGCAAATGGACTGTCATTCGCAACAAACATCATCTGCAAAGTTGGTTCATCAATCCGCAAAATCGGCAAAGCTTCCGGCGTATCAGCTGCCGTCACCGTTTCACCAACGAAGATGTCATCCATCCCAGAAACCGCGATCAAATCGCCGGCTTTAGCAGAGTTGATTTCGGTTCGGGTCAAGCCAAAGAAACCAAAGAGTTTTGTCACGCGGAAGTTCTTTTGAGAACCATCCAGCTTCATAACGGTAACATTGTCGCCGATTTTAATCTTGCCGCGGAAAATCCGACCAATCCCAATTCGACCAACGTAATCGTTGTAATCAAGCATCGCAACTTGGAACTGCAAAGGTTCGTCACTGTTGTCGATGGGTGCCGGAATGGTTTTGACGATGGTCTCAAACAACGGGGTCATGGTGTGCTTTTGCGTTGACAAATCGGAATCCATGCTGGAAGTGCCATTGACAGCGGAAGCATAGACAACTGGGAATTCCAGTTGTGCATCATCAGCGCCCAATTCAATGAACAATTCGAGAACTTCATCAACGACTTCTTCAGGGCGCGCACCTGGACGATCGACCTTGTTGATGACAACGATCGGTGTCAAATGCTGTTCAAGCGCCTTTTTCAAGACAAACCGCGTTTGCGGCATTGGGCCTTCAAAAGCGTCAACGACAAGCAAAACGCCGTCAACCATTTTCATAACCCGTTCCACTTCACCACCAAAGTCAGCATGCCCCGGGGTATCGAGGATGTTGATGGTCGTATCGCCGAACTTAACTGCCGTGTTTTTACTCAGGATGGTGATCCCACGTTCTTTTTCAATGGCGTTGGTATCCATTGCCCGATCCTGTAATTGAATGTGTTGATCAAGTGTATCTGATTGTTTAAGCATTTCGTTAACCAATGTGGTCTTACCATGGTCAACGTGGGCAATGATCGCAATGTTGCGAATATCGTCACGTGTTTTCACGATTTATACTTCCTTTCTGCTGGCACTACTGGCCGCCTACCGCATTAAAAAAGTGCCAGCAACTGACACAGTTATACGATTTGAAATTATAACACACAATGACAAGTCTGTCTGGATTTTCTGAAAAGTGAAGTGCTTCACGCAATCACAGACCTTGCATTTTCTTATAAAGCGGGCTATCACGCGACCCTTTTATTAAGAAAAAAACTGGCGCCACTTAGTTTGCGCCAGAAATCATGATTTGTCTATTGGTTTAGCTTAAGCCTCTTTGCCGCCATCCGCCATCATCGTCAAAATCGTTTGATGTGCCTTTGGTGTAGCAGCAACCACAACGCCTGGTTGCTGCAAGTTGATTGGTGCGCCATCTTCACGGCTGAAAACAACGCCAAGACCCTTAGTAATCGCCATTCCAGCCGCTACGTCCCACGGCTGTAAGTAAGACACATACCCGATCTGTCGACCCAGCGCAATTTCGATGAATTCCATTCCTGCACTGCCGCTCATTCTAGCGCCAGAACTGGTCAACGCGATATCGCCTAGATGCAACCGATTCTTAATCGTCATCGGGCCATTGACACCTAACAAGCCATCTTTAAGCGGCAAGTCTGGCAAAACCTTCACTTGTTGTCCAGCATGGGTGACGGGAATCATTGGGCCCCCGCTAAGCACTTCATTTCGCATGACGTCCATAATCGCGCCGACAACAGGTTCACCGTCCTGATAAACACCAATCATAATGGCAAAATGAGCTTGTTGTTTGACGAAATTCATGGTGCCGTCTATTGGATCGACAAAGAAGACGAGACCAGCTAAATCAGTGTCATCGTGCTCATGTCCTTCTTCGCCAATGATACCGGCTTCAGGATACGCCTCTCTGATTTTGCCAATCAAAAATTGTTGATTCGCCTTGTCGACATTGGTGACCAAATCGTTGCGATTACTTTTGGTGGCAACATCTAATGGGGCAGCCATTGCGGTTAGAATTTGTTTGCGACTAGCAGCAAACCAGCTAATAATCGTTTGCCGCAACATTTCTGGATCTTGTGTCATGGTTAACTCACCCTTACCCTAATCTTTTGGCTCACGCCTTTGCGGGCCATCTGTATAACAGTATACATGGAATAACCGGACAGTGCTTCAAACTCCCGATCTAATTTGCGCTCGGTTCCTTTATCTGGCACAACTTCCTTAAATCCACGGTACGCTGCAAGCAGATTATCACGATCAACACCGTGTTCATATGCATCTTCGACTAAGGTATAAAAGGTCGTGACTTTTACTTTTTCGGCAGTTGTCCAGTCAATGTCGAGTGGATAGGCATAATTAGGTTTCATGTTTACTAGCTCCTTGTTCTATCGCCTTAATTTGATCCTGTACAGTTTGTTTCGTTTGACTCAACGCAGCTTCCTCATCATCCGAACCAGCAACTGTGGCGAGCGTCACAACGCCGCTATCATTCAAGAGGACTGGAGAACTATAAACCTGACCTGTGTCATCCTCTACATCCATCAGATGCGTCAGCGTGCCAATCAAACTATCGCCACTATACGCCGCAATAATCGGAATCACCAACCTGCCAAGCAAGACAGTCAAGGGACTCCTCAAAAAGCTTCGAACCGCATCCAAGCCATCAGTAAAAATCGTCTGATCATTTAATAAGCGCAAAACCGGCGTTGCACCAACGTAAGCTCGGCTCCAAATCAACACTGGGGCTTGTCGCGTACCTACCACATAAGCCGTCACATGTTTCGCCGGTACTGCCAACCTAGCAGCCAGAAATTGTTCAAATCGCCACGTTGCACCGAACGTACCAAGTCCAATAACCTGACTTTTATTCACTCCGGAAAAACGTTGCGCAAAATACGTAAAAAGTTCATCACGTGTCATCGCAACAATGATTCTACCTGTGAAGCCCGCCGCCATCGCTGAATTGAGAACTTTGCGAATTGCCGCAATATTCGTCTCAATAAAATCATCGGCATCAGGTGACCCCGTATCGGTCAAGATTAAAATATCCGCCGCTTTTAAAACTTTCGGCGTGACTTTTGCAAATGTGTTTTGACATATTTGACTTAAAGCTGTCAACCCAACCATATCAATCAATGATTCATCTGGTTCATAACAACCCACCGTCAACAGCAACTGTGATGCAATTAATGTTTCTAAAAGCCCTTGGGTCCCGATACTGGCACCGCTCACCACGACTCTTTGCATGAAAACCCTTCCCCTCCACTCCATTAGTTACATTTTAACGGAAGCAGAATCTTAAGACAAAATTAAAAAGGGGTTTAGACGCAATTGTTAACTAACTGAAATATTAGCCGTTTCTCATCTTTTTGTAAAAATTAGCTGTTGCCATGCTCACAGCATTCGCCATTAGCGATAACCAAATGACACAAAAACAGCCTGATCAAGGAGATCAGACTGCTTCATGACATCTCTATCAGATACTAAATATTGATTGGGAGTCCCAATGCAACTTCAGCGTCATCCATGATAACTTCACTCAGTGTTGGGTGCGGATGAATGGTCAAGGCCAGATCCTCAACGTTCAAACCGCCTTCAACAGCAACGGTCAGTTCTGAAATCAAATCACTAGCACCGGCGCCAGCAACTTGGCCGCCGATAACCGTACCGTTTTCATTAGTGACCAAGCGGACAAACCCTTCTGTCTGGGCAAGACTGAGGGCACGACCATTGGCAGCAAATGGGAACTTGCTGGCTTTAGCCTTGATCCCTTTATCCTTCGCCTCGGCAACTGTCATCCCAGTTGTTGCAAGTTCAGGGTCCGTGAAGCAAACGGCAGGCATCGCTTTGTAGTCAACCGCACTGGCTTTGCCGCTGATGGCCTCAGCAGCGACTTTACCTTCATAGCTAGCCTTATGCGCCAATGCTGCACCTGGCACAATGTCGCCAATCGCATAGATATTCGGTTTGTTGGTCCGGCCTTGAGCGTCGACCTTGATTAAACCGCGATCAGTTGTTTCGACCCCGACAATATCGAGACCAAGATCGTCAGTATTTGGCCGCCGTCCGACCGTCACCATAACATAATCAGCGGCAATCGTCTGTTCCTTACCATCGGCCGTGTACGTCACTTTGACACCTTTGCCAGTGTCTTCAGCTTCTTTAGCCATCGCATTGGTAATAACTGTTACGCCACGTTTTTTGAAGGAATTCAGAACTAGCTGAACCATATCCTTCTCAAAGTTTGGCAGAATCGAACTTGTGCCTTCAAGAATCGTGACATGCGCGCCAAGATTAGCGTACGCACTCGCCAACTCGGAGCCGATATAGCCGCCGCCAATGACGACAAATTCTTTTGGTACTTCAGGAAGATTCAGCCCCCCCGTTGAATCTAAAATGCGCTTGCCAAACTTAAAGCCTTTAATTTCGATTGGCCGGCTGCCAGTCGCAATGATCAGATTCTTGAACGTATAGGTCTGAGCTGAATCTTTTTGCATCACGCGCAGGCTATGGTCATCTTTTAAGAACGCCGTGCCCATAATCGTGTCGATCTTGTGTTTCTTGAATAGCATCGACACACCGCTTGTCAGCGTATGCACAACCTTATTTTGCTTCCATTCCTGGGTTTTCGTGAAATCAAGGTCAGCACCTTTGGCATGAATGCCAAACGTACTTGCTTCCAAAGCGTCTTGATAGCGATGACCTGCGTTGATCAAAGCTTTTGATGGGATGCAGCCGACATTCAAACAAACACCGCCAATGAATGTGCTCTCAATCACGGTCACCTTTTGACCCATTTCAGCTGCGCGAATCGCAGCAACATAACCGCCGGGGCCGGAACCAATGACGACGGTATCCAAATCGATTGCAAAATCGCCTACAACCATGCTTATCCCTCCATCAACAGCAGATCAGGATCTGCCAACAATTTATCCATCAGATTCAAGGCGGTTTGTGCTAACGCGCCGTCAATCAAACGATGGTCATAGCTCAAACTTAATTTCAACATGTTGCCAACCACAATTTCGTTGTCTTCGTTGACATAAGGTTCCTTAGCAATTTTGCCCACTCCGAGAATCGCAACTTCAGGTTGATTGATCACTGGGGTGAACCAGCCGCCGCCAATTGACCCAACGTTACTGATGGTCATGGAGCCACCGCGCATTTCATCCGGCTTTAGTTTGCTGTCATAAGCCTTCTGGGCATTTTCACTAATTTCCTTAGCAATTTCAAACATACTCTTTGCATCGGCATTCTTGATCACAGGCACATACAAGCCGTGATCCGTATTCGTTGCAATCCCAATGTTGAAGTAATGCTTATAGACAATTTCATCCGTTGTATCATCAATGGACGCATTGAATTCCGGATATTCACGCAACACCGTCACAAGTGCTTTGACGATATACGGCAGGAAGGTTAACTTGATACCTTTATCAGCTGCGTATTGCTTGTACTTCTTGCGATGAGCCATTAACTTAGAAACTTCAACGTCATCAAAACTCGTCACATGCGGGCTACGTTGCTTAGAAGCAAGCATCGCCTTAGCAATCGCTTTCCGAGTTGGGGTCATCTTTTCACGGGTTTCAAGTTCAGCTTCATTACCACTCGAAACGTATGGTGCAACTGCTTGCGGCTTTGGTGCTGCCGGTGCAGCTGGCTTTGCTGTGGCTGGTTGCGGTTGTGCCTGAGCAGCAGGGGCTGCTGGCTGTGCAGATGCAGCTGGTGCGCCCGTCTTGAATGCATCGACATCAGCCTTGGTAATCCGGCCATGTTTGCCGGTTGCTGGCACTTGTGAGATGTCAATGCCCTGTTCGCGTGCATACTGACGCACAGATGGCATTGCTAAAATTTCCCGGTTCGGATCGGTGATGGCCGGCACGCCACCCGCTGCTGGTGCAGCTGGCGTCGCAGCCGGTGTTGCAGCAACCGGCTGCGGTGCAGCGCCAGCCTCAGTAGCAACCGATGTGTCATTATGACCCAGTGCATCAATATCAACCAGCGCTTCACCGACTGTCGCGGTTTCGCCTTCTGGTACCAGAATCTTAACAACCGTTCCGGCAACTGGAGAAGGAATTTCTTCGACACTCTTGTCGCTTTGAACTTCTAACAGCGTGTCGTCTTCTTTGATTTGATCGCCAGGCTTGACTGACCATTTAACAATTTCGCCTTCTGCCAAACCTTCGCCTAATTCGGGTAACTTAAACTGATAAACCGATTGCGCAGGTGCAGGTTGCGCAGACGTTGCTGGAGCGGGTGTCGCAGGGGCTGCTGTTGCAGTCGCAGGTGCAGCCGGTGCAGCTGCCGGTCCGGAGCCATCATCGATTTCAACCAATAGATCACCAACTGACGCGGTTTCCCCTTCTGGAACAAGAATTTTTAAAATTTTGCCGGAGACCGGGGATGGAATCTCTTCAACACTTTTATCACTTTGAACCTCAAGTAAGGTATCGTCTTCCTTGATGTCATCACCAGGTTTGACGTCCCACTTAACGATTTCGCCTTCTGCCAAACCTTCGCCAAGTTCTGGCAGTTTGAATTCAAAAGCCATGTTGGCACCTCTTCTTTCTAGAAATTAACGGTTTCCCGGACTTTAGCTTCAATATCCTTAGCATTTGGCAGCCAAATGTTTTCAGCTTGGCCAAATGGGAACGGGGTATCCGGAGCGGCAACCCGACCAATCGGTGCCTCAAGCGACAGAATCGCCCGTTCGGAAATCTCACTGATCACCGTTGATGCAACACCGGCCATGCGTTGTGCTTCTTGCACCACAACAACCTTATGCGTCTTTTTGACCGAATTGATGATCGTTTCGACATCAAGTGGCGCAATTGTCCGCAAGTCAACAATTTCAGCCTGAATGCCATCTTTGGCTAAATTATCAGCAGCTTTCAGCGCTTCGCGAACCATCGCACCATACGTGATGATCGATACATCTGAACCTTCGCGGGTCACCGCCGCTTTGTCCAACGGTACCGTGTACGTGCCCTCTGGAACATCTTGCCGGAAGGAACGATATAGTTTCATATGCTCAAGGAACAAGACAGGATCATTGCTCCGGATCGAACTAATCAGCAAACCTTTGGCATCATATGGATTGCTTGGAATAACGACACGCATACCAGGAAATTGCGCAATTAACCCTTCAAAGTTGTCACTGTGCATTTCCGGAGTGTGAACACCACCGCCAAAAGGCGCCCGAATCGTGATCGGCATTGAGCGAGTGCCGCCCATCCGGTAACGCATCCGTGACATCTGACCACCAATGCTGTCCATCGTTTCAAAAACGAATCCGAAAAACTGAATTTCAGGAATTGGCCGCCAACCGGTCAATGCCAACCCAATCGACAAACCGCCGATGCCAGATTCCGCTAGTGGGGTATCGAAAACCCGATCCTCACCGTATTTTGCTTGCAAACCATCAGTTGCACGGAAAACACCACCGTTTTTCCCAACATCTTCGCCGAATACCAAGGTCTTAGGGTCGTTCGCCAACTCAACATCAAGCGCATCCGTGATGGCTTGGATCATTGTTTTTTGTGCCATGGTTACTTCGACTCCTTTCCTTGAAATTCTGCCAGCTGTTCAGCAACATTTTGCGGTGCGGTCTCGTACGTGTCCTTTAGGAAGCGGGATACCGTCTGCTGTGGTGCCTTATCAGCTTTGTTAATTGCGTCCTTAATTTCATCCTTAACTTGATCAATTAAGGCGTCTTCCTTGTCTTTGTTCCAAAGTCCCTTATCAGTCAGGTAGTTCCGCATTCGAATTAACGGATCGCGCTTTTGCCATAACTCATCTGTCTCCTTGGAACGATAACGCGTCGGATCATCGCCAGATAACGTATGTGGCCCATAACGATAGGTCAGCGTTTCAATCAAGACAGGGCCATTACCAGCGGCGGTCCATGCCCGCGCTTCTTTTGTCACTTCATAGACAGCTAGGGCATCCATACCGTCAACTTGCACACCTGGAATACCAGCAGCAACTGCTTTTTGCGCTAAAGTCTTCGCAGCCGTCTGACTGGCCCGCGGTACAGAAATCGCAAAGCCGTTATCTTGCACAATAAAGATTGCTGGGGCTTTGAAATGACCAGCAAAGTTGACACCTTCGTAGAAATCACCTTGTGACGTGCCGCCATCACCGGTATACGTGAAGGCCACTTCATCACTGCCATTCTTCTTTAAGCCGAGTGCAACGCCGGCTGTTTGGACGTACTGCGCACCAATAATAATCTGAGGCGGTAACGCGTGAAAATCTTCTGGGTATTCATTACCGGCAACATGACCACGAGACCATAAGAATGCTTTATCCAGTGGCAAGCCATGTTGAATCAACTGTGGCAAGTCACGGTAAGCAGGTAACAACCAGTCCGTTGTTTTCATGGCCGAATGGCTGCCAATCATGCTGGCCTCTTCACCAGCGCTTGGCGCATAAAAACCTAATCGTCCTTGCCGATTCAACGCGGTTGCTCGTTGATCAAGAACCCGCTGCCAAACCATTTTGGACATCAAGTCGACCAACTGATCATCACTCAGATCGGGCATGATATCAGGATTGACGACCTTGCCCGCTTCATCCAGAATTTGGATGGTCGGCTTAAAATCGGCATCTTGATTTTCCAACAGTTTCTTGAAATCAACTGCAGCATGCTGTTTTGCCATAATCAGAACCTCTTTCCATTCCTGTTGTCATTAACGCAGGAAAACTGTACTAATGAAAATCTTTACAAACCAAGCGTAACATTGCGGTTTTATCCTTGCAAGCGTTTTATTTCAGCACTGGCGGGAATCCTTTTCCGAGCTTGTTGTGCCTCATTTTTTAACGAATGGGACTATAACAGAACCTTATAAAAAATAAGACACAAAAAGAGCACGTCGCTTCACAAGCGCGTGCCTCTTTTAATGGATTCATTCATCGTGCTTCACGAGACCGGATCTTGGTTGTGCCGAAAATCACTTGTTTTACTGTGATGTTTCATGGCGCCAACCAAGGTGGCGTGTTGGGCAAGGTCGGCATGTAACCGAACCTGCTGCGCACGATTTACTTGTTTACTTCTTAACAATTCACTTGCCAGGAGTGATACAGCAATGCCGGATACCCGAAAAATCTGTTTTAGCGCAAGGACAAAACCAACTGCCGCACTCGTTACAAGTGAAGCTGGCGCATGATTTTCCGTCTTTCCGTTCAATTGTGCAAAGGCATGGTCGACAAGACCATCACGCAAAACCGCCGTGACGGTTGCTTGGGCATCGGTCGCCATCACAGCGCCAGCAATGCCTACCCCCGCTGGTACCTGCCGACCAATCAAAGCCAGCAGCCCGGCCAAATCACTTGGCAAGGAAACGTGTGCATCGAGAGCCAACGCAACGTCAACAGGCAGTTTTTCTCCTGTCGTCAACATCAGCACGTCACCGACGACAAGGTCATTTGCGCTCACTTGGCGAACCAAGCCCTCGCGTACAACCAAAACCGTCTGTTTGGGATCGCCCTGATGTCGGGTAGCAGCTGTGAGCAGATAAACGATCACAGCCATCATCATACTAAGCAACACGCCGATAACAACTGTAAGAAGCCAGTTGCGAGTGATCACACTGATCAAGCCACTGACACCGGCAGTCATGATCAACAACGGTAAGAAGAGACTTGCCTTGTTGATCGTATTAGGACGTGGTGTAACTGTTTGTTGGGCCTTTTGCGCTTCGTAGCGTGACAGGCCACTCGAAACCATCATCAACATCGACAAACTCCTTCCCGTTTCCCGAGAAGGACCGCGATGCTGCCAAATCCATTAATTTCACTTAAGAGATCGTAGCGGCAGCACAATGGGCCTTCCGGGATCAGCTAAATCGCTACTACTACCGCTACTCTTTGAAGATTGTTCCATTATGCTCACCACCTTTTCCTCAGCTTTTCATTAGGCAAAAAAATTGCACGCCGATTGAGAGCGTGCAGAAAAAGCATCCCAATCGTTTAGTTTTAGCACTATACGCCTAGAAGCGAGCTTCAGCTGCATTAGCGTAAGCCTTAATGGGCAGACGCAGTTGACTCAATTGGCATCTCTCGATGTTTCTGAGCAGCAGCATTGTTCGTATAGGAGCCTCACCTAACGGAAAGCACCGTATTTGTTTAACCTTCTATATAGTAGGGTAAAAAAAACCGAATGTCAAATGTTTCACCGAATCGAGCACAGCTGAACAATCATGGCAATTCAAAAAGGTTGTTGGTTAGAACATAAAACTTGCGAATCATCAATTAGACAAAAAACATTTTGTATTTGTCTTTGTAAGTGATACAGAGCTATTATTTTTTCTGTAGCTTTATGAATCGAAATAGCGTGAATTCCTTGAAAATGAGCAAAGCTTCAAAAATAGTTTTTTTCTTGCTTATCACCCAGACACAGAAAAAGTTTCTGCTATTGCAGCATTTAAGGCAAACCTCTTGCACGCGAAGCTTTTCAGCCTTCTGGTCCTGTGCTAATCTAGTAGAAGAAATGAACGGAGGTACAGATTGTGTATTTGATGAAGGATATCACGCGCGATGGGGCCAAGGTCCTGCGTGAAACGGCAAAGCCAGTCACGTTCCCACTTTCTGACGAGGACAAGCAACTGGCGCATGATATGATGGCTTACTTGGTCATCAGCCAAGATGAAGAACAAAACGAAAAGTATCATTTGCGTCCTGGCGTTGGACTAGCTGCGCCACAAGTCGGGCAAAGCAAGGCGATGGCTGCTGTTTTGGTTCCCGGTGACGATAATGAAATCCTCTTTAAGGAAGTTTTGATTAATCCGCGGATCATCAGCAACAGCGTTCAACATGCTGCTTTGGCTGAAGGCGAAGGTTGCCTGTCCGTTGATAAGGATGTTCCCGGATATGTCGTCCGGGCTGATCGGATTACCATCAGTTATCAAAATGAAGCCGGTGAACATAAAAAGATTCGTCTGAAGAACTATCCGGCTATCGTTTGCCAGCACGAAATCGATCACTTAAATGGCGTCCTGTTTTACGATCATATTAATAAGGAACATCCTTTCACCATCGACCCGGATGCCGTCATTATCAAGTAAAATACGCTTGTACTAAAAAGAAGGCTTAAAGCCTTCTTTTTTTGACACTATTTTTCACCCAACTTACGATTCTTTATACACAAATCGTTGTCCCTGCAACCATGCCGTTAAGTCTTCGTACTGTCGTCGCGATAAGCGGGTGTCCCGCCATGTTGTCAAAAGTGCTTTAGCTGCCGAAAAGCCATTTTCCTTCACTTCGGTTATCAGTTTTGCTTGATAGCTGGCCAAGCTGACTTCCGCATCGTGGAAAACGACGACTGGATCATCTGGGCGTCGATCTTTCTTACTCATCGCAGCGCCTAATCCTTGGGCAAAACTTTTGATCTGACGCATCAATAAATCCTGATCATCGTTCACTTGAACCCCTCCATTCGGCACTTTCTAAAATTAAGCAACGCGATTCACATCGCGGACATATTCTATGGTAGCCTCATTAGCAATAAAAGCGAGATCAACATGTTGCTGCCCCTCTAGTTCAAAGTAATCCGTGATCACAAAAGGCGGTAATGCCGGATCGGAACTGGCAATATCCAATTCTTCAGCCGCTTTTTGCAAAGCGTCGGCTAATTGATGCTGATCAATGGTGGAAAAGCTCTTGGGGAAAATATAGGAGAACGCCATTACACCATGACCCCAAATGTCCGTAATTGGTTTTGAAGTCAAAGGTTCTTGGACAGGGATTTTAAGTGATGTTAAAGCAGCATCCATGACCTGATCACTTAGTCGCTGGCTATGATGAAGCAGAATTTGGATTGCTTTATTACGCCGCCAGCGCTTCCTGAGCACCCACAAAACGATGAGCACGATCAGAACTAGAACAACGATAAGCCAGACCATAACGTCCACTCCCTTCAAAAGCCAATATGTTATTGATTCTTACCTTTATTATACCCAGAACAACCACGCTATCGCCAATGTGATTCTTGCAATCGGAAGTTAGCTTGACAATAATAGCTGGTCACAAACTCGTGAGCATCATCTGGTTTGATTCCTAAGAGAGTACTAGGATCAGTGTGCCAGCCGCATTAGCACCAAAGGATAGACCTTACAATTGCCGCATAACCGCGGTCGCCAGTTCAGAAACCTACGTATAACAACCTTGAACGCAATGGCCTCAATCCGGACATCACGTTGAGGAGCACTTACACTCCGGTTTTTCTAACCGGGCTGGTTCACGCTCTGGTCTGTTCACACCGTTTCAAATATGATAGACTGTTGCTAGCTGTTGTTTTCACAACAAATCGATCGGTCATAAAGTATTTAGGAGTTGTGACAGAAATAGAACGACGAAATAGCGCAGGTATGCCTGTTTTCGGGTTCGAACGACGAGAAATATCGGCCATCCCAATAAGATAGACCATGTCTGTTGTGGTTTTCCATCTTGATGGTATGTCCTTTTTTTCGGAAGCCGTTTTGTTGCACTTCCTTTCTTTTTGTACCACGGAAGGAGTCCATCATGATCTACAAAGTCTTATATCAGAAAGACAAGATTCAAAATCCACGACGGGAAACAACCCAGACGCTTTACCTCGAGGCGCCATCTGCGGTTGAAGCGCGTGCGCTTGTTGAAAAGAACACGCCTTATAATATTGAATTCATCCAGGAATTATCCGGAAACTTCCTGGAATACGAGGAAAAGTCAGCCAACTTTAAGCTGACAACTTTCTAATTATATGAAATTAAATATTAAGAATAACGAAACCGCCGTCTTTGCTGTCGGCGGTTTAGGTGAAATTGGGAAGAACATGTACGGGGTTCAATTCCAAGATGAAATCATCGTGATTGATGCAGGGATCAAGTTCCCTGAAGATGATCTGCTTGGGATTGATTATGTCATTTCCGATTATTCCTACTTGGTTCAAAACAAAGACAAGATCAAAGCACTGGTTATTACTCACGGACATGAAGATCATATTGGTGGTATTCCCTACTTCTTACAGCAGGTACCGAATGTGCCAATTTACGCTGGTCCGTTAGCAGCAGCTTTGATTCGTGGCAAACTTGAAGAACACGGTTTGTTACGCACTACCAAATTAACTGAAATTAACGAAGACACCGTGTTGAAGTTCAAAAAACTTAGTGTTGAGTTCTTCCGCACGACCCACAGTATTCCGGATACGCTGGGCATCGCGGTTCATACACCGCAAGGCATCGTCATTCAAACCGGGGACTTCAAGTTTGATCTCACGCCGGTTGGCGATCAGCCATCCCCTAACTTCCAAAAAATGTGCCGGTTCGCCGAAGAAGGCGTGCTGGTACTGATGTCGGATTCGACCAACGCGGAAGTACCAACATTTACTAAGTCAGAACGATTTGTTGGCAAGTCAATTCGCCACATTTTTGATCGAATTGATGGTCGCATCATATTTGCCACCTTTGCGTCAAACATTTCACGGATCGCCCAAGCAGCTGATGCGGCAATGGCACACGGTCGTAAAATTGCTGTTTTTGGCCGTTCAATGGAAACTGCGATGGTCAATGGCCGCGAACTTGGCTACCTTAACATCCCTGATGACGTCTTGATTGATGCCCATCAACTTAATTCGATGCCAGCTGATAAAGTGATGATCCTCTGTACCGGTTCACAAGGCGAACCAATGGCAGCGCTGAGCCGAATTGCTAATGGCACGCATCGACAAATCAGTATTCAACCTGGGGATACCGTCATCTTCTCCAGTAATCCGATTCCCGGCAATACTGTCAGTGTTAATCACGTGATCAATCAGCTAAGTGAAGCTGGTGCCGAGGTCATCCATGGCAAGGTCAACAACGTCCACACTTCCGGTCACGGCGGTCAAGAAGACCAGAAGCTTATGTTGCGGCTAATCAAGCCAAAATTCTTTATGGCTTGCCATGGTGAATATCGGATGCAAAAGATTCATTGCGAACTTGCCCAACAATGCGGCGTCCCTGAAAAGAATTGCTACATTATGGAAAATGGCGATGTATTAGCTCTTACGCAAGATAGTGCTCGAATTGCCGGTCACTTCCCTGCTGGCGATGTTTACATTGATGGCAATGGTGTCGGCGACATCGGAAATGCTGTCATTCGTGATCGGCGCATGTTGTCTGAGGAAGGCTTGGTTGTGGTCGTTGCTACGATCAATATGCAAAAACAAGCGGTCTTAGCTGGTCCTGATCTGCTTTCTCGCGGCTTCATCTATATGCGTGAATCCGGCGAGTTGATTAATCAGGCTCAGCGGCGCGTCTATCGCACCATTAAGTCAACCTTCTCAAGCAGTGAAAAGGTGACGGAAGCTAGCTTAAAAGATGCAATCACCAGCAACTTGCAAGAATTTTTGTTCGACAAAACAGAACGACACCCGGTTATTTTACCGATGCTGATTTTGCTCTAAATTCCGGTCAGATAGCTGGCAACGTCACTCATTAACTGAAAATGATTAACAGTCACGCGACAACCACTTAGGTGCTTGTCGCGTGGCTTTTTTATTGGCATCTATTGCCAAAAATCATGATTAAAATCCTGTTACCGCCTTGCTAGGTGCTGGACCGACACTTTGCTGGTTTGTAGTCATCTGCCTCTTCAAAAAATGTTCGTTTGATGACAATAAGGTCGTCACTGTTCCATTGTTTTTCGCCTTATTTTCGGTATAATTGAGTGCGTGTCTATTAGGAGGAAAGCTGATGACGGCTGTTTTTTATTATATTATCTATAATCCGGCGGCTGGCGGTGGTTCGTCGATTCCAATTTATAAACAAGTGAAGGCCGTTTTGGATCAGCGTCATTTGGCTTATGCCATCAAAACTTCCCGCTATCCCGGACATACCAACGTGATCACAAAGCAAATTGGTGATTTCAATCGACGTGAGCATCCGGTTTTGTTAGTCATTGGCGGGGATGGCACCTTGAATCAAGCGATCAATGGGTTAGCTGGCACACGCCAGTCAGAGATTCCTGTTGCTTACGTACCAGCCGGATCGGGTAATGATTTCGCTCGCGGTATCGGTATGTCTGAAGATCCGATGCATGCGCTGGAACAAGTATTACAGGCTACAGAAGCGGTTACGATTGATATCGGGCGATTTCATGAACGCACCCGCGGCGAAAGTGGCTATTTCGTGAATAATATCGGTATTGGCTTTGACGCTGCCGTTGTTAACGCTGCTAACCGCAGTGATAGTAAGCAATTGCTCAATAGGCTGCATCTTGGTAAACTCACCTACTTATTTCATGTTGTCGGTATGCTGATGACTCGCCGTCCCTTCCCGGTTGCCGTCTATGAAAAAGGCGTTCGCCATTTTTTTCATCGCGCCTATATCTGCACCACCACCAACATTCCTTATTTTGGCGGCGGCATTCGTCTTTACAAACCGGCTAACCCAACCGACGGGAAACTTGATCTCGTGATTGTTGAATGGTTTAATATCGTCTCATGGGCGTTGGCGATGATTCAACTCATGCGTGGTAAAAAACCGACATGTCGGGCTACTCACATTTTCCACGCAGACAAGTTAACAGTTGAGACCAGTTCGCTCGAGTTTGGTCAGATGGATGGCGAGGAAATGGGAACACGGCCGTTTGAAATCGACTTCTCAATGGCCAAACAAAAATTTTGGATTGATCGCAGTATTTAAACCGATCAAAAAGCGCTGTACCGCCAGTTTTCTTCTGGTAGGTGCAGCGCTTTTCTGTGATTGAACATGACGATCAAAAATAATCTGAAAAATAAGGTTCTTCCATTGGAATGGCATTTTCCAGCAACTTAATCGCATGCTTACTAGCAAAAAGTCGTTCAATCTGGGCCAAATACGATGGCCGCCGATAACTCATCAACATGGTTGTTAGGGTTTGGATATCAGTTTTTATCTCTTCACCCACCGGTCGGTCAGTAATTTGAACTTGATTTTTTTCGTCCCAATAAACCCCAAAGGTCCCATTGTTCCACGGCGCCAAAGGATCAGTTACGACAAAATGAAACGACTCAGGCGTTTCAGCCGCAAACGGATACTGCTTCAGAAAAGCCTTCACATCCACAATCCGGGCCATAAAGTATGGTTTGATCGTCTGATAGATATCACCATCATCTAACAAAAAGTGCAACGGTTCATTTTTGTAAATGTTACCTTTAACGTGCGTCACCATTGAAAAATGAGCACTAATAAAGTTCCATAAGCCGACTCGGGCTTCTTGGTTGGTGTAAATCATTTCCTTGACGTGGAAAACCTCGTCGGCAATCCAATAAAGAACATAGCCTTGTGGTTCATCGTTGGCGTCATAATAAACACCAGCCGTACGCTCCTCCTCGTTTTCCCAACGCCAGTATTCGTCCCAATTCAACTGGTTGCGGATCATCGCCCCATGATTTTTCATGGCGAAGCGATTATACGTTTCAATTACATCAGGATCATCGATTTCCAGACGCTCAACATGTCCGGGCACATTCACCTGTTTAGGTAATTGTGTGTCTTTCACGTCAAAAGTGAGATGATCGGACATGATTTCCCATCCCTTTTTTCGGTAAAAAGGGATGCTGTAAGGATATAAATACGAAATCCACTGCTTGTGGTCACGCATATGCTGCAAGCCAAGTCGGACAAGATCGTGCATCAAACCGTGGCCGGCATACTCTGGATACGTGCCAACCCCTGTCAAACCAGCCATTTTGTATAATGTGCCGTGAATATTCACTGTGCAAGGATAAATGGCCAGTGAACTGACAAGCTCATCTTTGTGAAACCAGCCCAAAACATCCGATTTCTCTAAAACTGGACGCTTAGCTCGTTCTAACTCCCCTTCCTCATAACCGGATTGTTCCAAGTCCTTTTGAGTCACTTGAAACACATAAGTTAATAGATCGTTGAACTGCTCGAGATCCTGAGGCGTCACTGGCTTAATCACCAGTGACTTGCGTATGTTGTCCTCCATAGCTAGTTAATTCTCCTTCGTCATAAACATTTGCGGAGTCATACCATCCATCCCAATCATGGGATCGATTCGTTGAGAAGCCACCAAGGCAGGCGTTAATTGGTGCGCTGCCGGTGGTTGTTGTTTAACTTCATTATCCAAGTCAAGTGCAGTTGTGTCAATTTGCGGCTCACTGGGACTTGCTGAAATATCCTTGGTTGCTGAAGCATCAGCAACCTGAGGGGCAACGGTTTTGCCAAATACGGTCATGAGCCGATCGACCAGCCCAGTATGTCGATTAACGGCTACTTCACTGACCGCTTCCTGAAAGGCTGCCAGTTCGCCAACCAAAATCAAAAATGATTTAGCCCGCGTAATGGCGGTGTACAACAAGTTACGTCGCAACATCCGGCGGCTTTGCAAAGTGAGCGGCAAAATCACCATCGGGAACTCACTGCCTTGGGCTTTATGAATCGAGGTGGCATAAGCAAGCGTAATCTTATTAAAATCACTGCGTTTGCAAGTGATTTCATTGCCGTCAAAATCAATCGTTAATTCGTCCGTCTTGCTTTCGGCTTCCTTGCCCAAAGTAATGCCGACAATCTGACCGATTTCACCGTTAAAAACATTTTGGTTGGGATCATTGACCAGTTGCAACACCTTATCACCAATTCGATATTCCGTTTCTCCAAACTGAATTGCTTTCGTTCGGGCACTGCGTTTTGGATTCAAAATGTTTTGCAGTAACGGATTCAAACGATCAATACCAGCGGTTCCGCGGTACATAGGTGCCAACACTTGAATATCCGCGATCGAGAATTGTTTGACTGCGGCTCGTTGCACCACTTGTCCGACAACTTCAGGTACCTGACTAGGCGCACACGCCAAAAAACTGCGATCAACTTGCGGCTTGGTAAAATCATCCGGCAACTTGCCAGCATTCACTGCATGCGCTAGCGGAATAATTGAACTGTCGGCATCCTGACGATGAATATGCGTCAGCGCTGTTTGCGGCAGCACGCCGCTGCGCAATAAATCAGCGAATACTTGTCCGGGACCGACACTTGGTAACTGGTCTTTATCGCCAACCAAGACAATTTTCATTCCGGGATGTAATGCCGTTAAAAGCGTCCGGAACAAGTAAGTGTCAACCATTGACATCTCATCAATAATCAACAGGCCATTTGGTAACTCATTAGGTGCAAATTCTTGCGTGTCAACACCTAAACCGAGCAGGCGATGAATCGTACTGGCTGGCAGTTGGGTGGTTTCACTAATCCGTTTCGCTGCTCGCCCGGTTGGCGCTGCCAGCATGATTGGAAATGGCTCGTCAGTCGTATACTGATCAAGATCCAATGAAAGGTCATGCAACCGTGCATACGTCCGCACGATACCATCTGTTACTGTGGTTTTCCCAGTACCAGGTCCTCCAGTCAACAGAAAAATGGGCGACTGTAACGCCGTGACAATGGCTTTTCTTTGCGTCGCATCATACGCAATACCGGTATCCGCCTCGACCGCCGCTAACGTTTTTTCAATCTCAGCCAATTCAGGTTCAGTAGCCGTTGCGTCTGCCTCTGCCAGTCCTTTTAGTTGCCGACCAATCTGCCATTCAGCATCATATAATCGTTTCGGGAAAATGCGGTCGCCTTCTGCAATCAGGGCATTGTCTTTAGCCAGCGTCACAATTGCCTGTCCTACTGCGTCTGGCGAAACGGCAACGTTTCTCGCCCGTTCCAATAAATCAAGTGTCTGAGTGACCAATGACTTCAGCGTCACATAGGTATCACCTTCGCCATCGGTCAACCGTTGCAGGGTATCCATCACTGCACCGCCAAGACGAAGCTGCGAAGTCGGGGCAATCGCCAATTTTGCCGCAATCTGATCAGCCCGAGTAAAGCCGATACCATCAATATCGTTAATCAATTGATACGGATTGTGCTTAATCACATCTAAGGCGTCATTTTGATATTGTTGGTAAATACGACCTGCCATATTGCTAGTAAAGCCGTAATCGTTAAGACCAATAATAACCCGTTCCATGCCTTGATTCGATTTCAGATTTGTCGCCAACATATCACGCTTGGCAGCTGTCATGCCTAAGCCTGCCAAAACCTTCGGATCATCCAGAATCTTGTCAATAGCATCCATACCCAAATGATCGATAATTTTCGTTGCCGTTTTCGGACCGATCCCCGGGAACTTATCTGAGCTCAAATAATCGACCAGCCCACTTTTATTCGTCGGCTGATCCGCATGGTAATTGTCTGCTTGAAACTGCTGCCCATACTTAGGATGATCCACGACATGCCCAGTGAACGTGTAGGTCGCATCTTCCTTAATATCACCAAACGTTCCTGTCACCACAATATCTGACTCTGTCCAGGTGATAGTCGTCGCAGAGATTTCGATCAGAAGAATTTTAAAAAAATTTGTTGGATTCTGGAAAAAGATACTTTTGACCCGACCGGTGACAGTCTCCTCACGCGTGTCCATCTTGACCCTCCTGCAATCGCAAGAATCGGTTGATATCAGCGACAATGTTAGCTTTTTGATCATACCCTTTTGGATCGAGTGCCTTGGCCTTGTTCAAATAATGACTGCCATCTTTACCAGCGGCGCTCAGTGCCATGCCGTACGTGAACAGAACCTGTGGCTGTTCGGTTGCCAACAATGGTTTCAACACTCGGGCTGCTGCATCAAATACATCGTTTGCCATCAGCAAATCAGCTGCTAAAAGGGCGGCATCGAGCTGCTTTGGCGCCAAGTCATGCGCCGTTAATGCAAACGCCAATGCCTTCGTTGGCTGGCCAGCTTGTTGGTAGCTTAAAGCCAACATGTAGGTAGCATCATTTTTCAAAGTCTGGTCGGTTCTAACCTTGGCAAACCATGAGACTGCAGCCGCAAAGTCCGCTTGAGCATACGCAAACAAGCCAGCGGTGTATTGCAATTCCAGATCCTCTGGAAAAAGCTGGCGCGCTTTGGCCAGCAATTCACCGGCCTGATCCAGCGCTTTGATACTAATCAGCATTGTTGCCAACATCGCATAGCGTTTCGGATCATCAGGGGCAGCATCAATGGCTTTGACTGCCGCTTGAATCGCCTCCTCATGCTTGCCTTGGTTGAACATGGTTAAAATTTTTGAATCCATTTGACCCTCTTATCTCGTTGTTGACAGCCGTAGCAACTCAAATCGTATCCGTTGCTTTTGGCGGTTCCGGTAAGAAACTGGTTTCATTCCAATCCAGCAAGGTAAACGGCAAGGTCGGTCCATCTGCGTGCAAAATGGTCACACTGCTATTGGTCAAACCTCCGTCTTTGCGAATATCCGCCAGTGGTGTGCCCAACAGACTTTGAATCACCGCAGCGAGTGCGGCCCCGTGGCTGACGTACAGCAAATTAGCCTCACCAGTGCGATCCATGGCCACAGTCGCCACGATCGCCGGAATAGCCCGATTAATCAGTTGTGAAAAAGATTCCCCATGTATTTTTCGTGGATCATAGGCTGCCGGTTCATGACGAAAGGCATGCAGCTCCTGAGGAAAATGCTTACCTACATCAGTAAACGTCATCCCTTCCATTTTACCGAGATTGAACTCCCGCAAAGCTGGCATAATGGTCAACGGAATTGACTCATCCAAATCTTTAATCAAGGTTTGGGCAGTTGTTCGTGCACGCTTTAATGGACTGACATAAGCATGCATAAAAGGAATTCCTTGCAAATAACCGGCCAACGCCTTAATTTGCGCATAACTCTCCGGCAATAACGGCGAGTCCCCATTAGCTCCTTGATAACGTCCTTGATTATTCCATTCTGTTTTGCCATGACGTACAAAATACAACTTCGTCACAAGTCAATCCCCTTTAGTCACAGCCAATGATTCAAAAGTCCCAATCAATGACCGTACTATCCTTTCGCATCTTAACTCTTTCATTATCGAGATTTTGAAGGAAAATTTCAAGCAGAGCGTGAGCCACCCCGGTTAGAAACCGGAGTGTAAGTGGCCTTGAACGTGATGGCCCGGGTTTGGCCATTGCGGTCAAGGTCCTTACACGCAGGTTTCTGGGGTGGTGATCGCGTTTCAAGCAGAGCGTGAGCAGACGCGGTTAGAAACCGGAGCATAAGCGGCCTTGAACGTGATGGCCCGGGTTTGGCCATTGCGGTCAAGGTCCTTATGTGCAGGTTTCTGCGCCTGCGAACGCGTTTTCAGACAAGAGCGTGAGCAAGCGCGGTTAGAAACCGGAGCATAAGCGGCCTTGAACGTGATGGCCCGGGTTTGGCCATTGCAATCAAGGTCCTTATGTGCAGATTTTTGCGCCTGCGAACGCGTTTCAAGCAGCAATCAGCCGCCGCTATGTAAAAAAGCCGACATAATCGCCGACTTTCTTTTTGCACTCAGTTTAATTAAACGTACTGTAACTCATTCGTGTGTGCGTATGCAGCATCTATGGTTCCACCACCCAAGCACTCGTCGCCGTCATAAAAGACAACCGCCTGACCCGGTGTGATTGCGCGAACTGGCACGTCAAAGTCAACAGTGGCGGTGCCATCATCATGATAATGAAGCGTCACCCCTGTATCCCGCTGACGATAACGGAACTTGGCCGTCATGTGGGTGCCTTCTGCCGGTGCCTGACCAGTCGTCCAGTTAAGGTTAGAAGCGCTCAAGCTGGTGGCCATCAAGGCTGGGTTGTCAAACCCTTGGCCGACATACAAGATGTTCTTGTCTAAATCTTTGCCTACCACAAACCATGGCTCAGAATTATCTGAGTTACCGCCTATGCCGAGGCCTTGGCGTTGACCGATTGTGTAATACATCAAGCCATCATGGGTACCCATCTCGACACCATCCACCGTCATCATTTTGCCCGGCTGAGCTGGCAGATACGTGCTCAAAAACTGCTTGAAATTGCGCTCGCCGATAAAGCAAATACCAGTCGAGTCCTTCTTCTTTGCCGTTGCCAGTCCCGCTGCCTCGGCGATTTTACGAACCTCGGGTTTCTGCAAATGACCAATTGGGAAAAGCGACTTCTTAAGCTGATCCTGCGAAAGCTGGCTCAAAAAGTACGTTTGATCCTTATTGCCATCAGCGCCGCGAAGCATGTGCACGATCCCGTTTTCGTCTGTCTTAACCTGCGCATAGTGACCCATCGCAATATAATCCGCGTTGAGCTGATCAGCGTAGTCCAAGAAAGCCTTAAATTTGATCTCCTTGTTGCACATCACGTCAGGGTTTGGTGTGCGGCCAGCCTTGTACTCATCGAGGAAGTATTGAAAAACCCGATCCCAATATTCCTTCTCAAAGTTAATCGAGTAATATGGGATGCCGATTTCACTAGCAACCTTGGCGACGTCCTCATAGTCCGTTGTTGCTGTACAGACGCCATTTTCGTCTGTGTCGTCCCAGTTCTTCATAAAGACCCCGACGACATCATAACCTTGTTGTTTCAGCAACAGCGCCGTGACACTCGAGTCCACGCCGCCGGACATGCCGACAACAACACGGATGTTGGAATTGTCCAAAACAATCACCATCATTTCATCAGATTCTGGAGATATCCGATTTGAAGGTCGAATTCCAGTAAAAACCATTATAACAGTGAATGATGAGATAGCAACTGTTAGAGCGTGAGCAGGCGCGGGTAGAAAGCGGAGCATAAGTAGCCTCAAGCCTAAATGGCTGGTCTTTGGCCATTTGGCTTGAGGTCCTTATGTGCAGGTTTCTGCGCCTGCGAACGCGTTTCATCAAGAGCGTGACCCACCCCGGTTAGAAACCGAAGTGTAAGTGGCCTTGGGTGTGATGGCCCGGGTTTGGCCATTGCATCCAAGGTCCTTACACGCAGGCTTCTGGGGTGGCGAACGCGTTTTAGCCAAAAATAACAAGCTTGCCAATAGCGATCTAGACATAAACAGCCGCCAGTCCAAATAGCTGAGCTTTGGCTATTTAGGCTGACGGCTGCTTACGCGGAACTGCAAACCATCATTTTCTGGTCTATGCTATATGCTAGTTTAGTTTTTCTCTGATGATCCAAGCAAACAACAAGTCACCAGCTCATTCTTGCTTCAGTGCAACGTGACGCAGAACGGTCAATACAAATAAATCAAGTTTGGCGTCAATGCCTATTATTTTGTTGCCGTTCCGGCGCCTGATTGTATTGTTTCATGGCTTGTCCCGTTCGTGATTGTTTGACAGTCATGCTATTTTCAGGTGTCCCCGTATAGCGGACTTGACCACCATAGATGCCAGCGTCTGGACCCATGTCAATGAGCCAGTCTGCCTGACTAATGACCTCTAAGTTGTGTTCAACGATGATCAACGAGTTGCCATCTGCGACAAGTTCGTCAAATAGCTGAATCAACTTTTTCACATCTTGCAAATGTAGGCCAGCGGTTGGCTCATCAAGCAAGTACAAGGTACCGGTGCGGTTCAATTCGACAGCCAACTTTAAACGCTGCTTTTCGCCACCGGAAAGTGTGGTCAATGGTTGCCCAAGTGTTAGATAGTCGAGGCCAACCCGTGCCATATTTCGCAAGGGTGCGGCAATAGCCGGTACATCCGCAAAAAAGTTTTGTGCTTTTGTAATCGGCATGCGCAGCACGTCAGAAATATTTTTATCATGATAAGTGTAGCTCAGCGCCTGATCATTGTAACGTCGTCCATGACATTGTTCACAAGTCTGTACAACCGGATCCATGAACGCCATATTGGTAATGGTCACACCTTTACCCTTACAACGTGGGCAAGCGCCGCGACCGTTGTAACTAAACCAACTGCTAGCCACATGGTTCGCGTCAGCAAAGACTTTGCGAATTGGATCGAGGATTGAGAGGTATGTGGCAGGCGTTGAGCGGATATTAGCACCGATATCGGCTTGTGCCAAATCAATATATGGTGCGGTTAACTGATCACGTAAAGCAGATACCAACGTACTCTTCCCGGAACCAGCGACCCCGGAAATCACAGTTTCAATGCCCAGCGGCACTGCGACACTAACATCTTTTAAATTATGTCGATGAATATGCTGTAATGAAATCGTTGATGTGGCTGGCCGCGGCTGGCGAAAAGTCAATGGCTGTTTCAACAGTTTTCCTGTCAAAGTGTCACTGTCTAAAAGGGCTTGGTAGGTACCTGTAAAGGTGATATGCCCGCCCGTTGTCCCCGCTCCAGGACCCACTTCGACAATATTATCGCCAATCGCAATCAGTGCCGGATTGTGTTCAACGATTAAAATAGTGTTGCCTTTCTCCTTCAAACGCAAAATGGCACGCTTGATTAATTCAATATCATGCGGATGCAAGCCAACACTGGGCTCATCCAAAATGTAAACCATATCGACTAAGGCACTAGTCAAAAACTTAGCAATTTTAATGCGCTGGGTTTCGCCGCCCGACAATGTCTCAGTCGGTCGATCAAGGGATAGGTAGCCTAACCCAATGTCAATCAAAGAATCGATTTTTCGTAACAGCTCACGGATCACGTCCTGAACAAGTGGTTCTTGAATGCCATTCAGAAAATGGCGAACCTTGACGAGATCCATTTGCAGCACTTGAGCAATATTCGTTTGATTGATGAAACAAGTCAAAACCTCTGGCCGCAAACGTGTTCCATGGCATGTTGGACATGGCATACGGGTGACAATTTCTGCCAATGCCGTCTTATGATGTTCAGCCTCTTTCTTACCAATAATGGACCGCCTGATTCGCGGCACAACGCCTTCGTACAAAGCTGTTTTAGGCCACTTTGTTGGCGCATGATCTAGTGTTTGCTGCGGGGCATACAATAAGGTGTCCATTTCCTGCTTTGTATAGTCGCCCAATCGTTTGTCATTATCAAATAAACCACTGTAAGCGTAGCGTTTCCACCGCCACGTGTCTGGTCCAAAACTGACAAACGTAATCGCGCCCTGATTCAACGATTTGTTCGGGTCAATTAACTTTTTAACATCAATGTCATCCACATACCCGAGTCCCTGACATGTCTTGCACATTCCCTGTGGCAGGTTAAAAGAAAAAGTGTCCGAATAGCCAATAAACGGCTTGCCAGCTCGTGAAAACAACAACCGCAACAAGGAATAAATACCCGTATAGGTGGCAAGCGTTGACCGCGCATTTTTACCAATGCGCTTCTGCTCGACAACAATTGCCACTGGTAAATGGTCGATTTGGCCGACATCCGGCTGACCATATTTAGGTAGATACTGTTGGGTAAAACTCGGAAAAGTCTCATTCAGTTCGCGGCGGGACTCAGCGGCAATGGTATCAAAAACTAAAGAAGACTTGCCTGAACCTGATCGGCCGACGAAAACACTAATCGCATCCTTAGGAATCTTTACGTTGACGTGTTGCAAGTTATTTTGGTTAGCATCGTGGACCTCAATGAAGCCGTGGTCAAACATATTATCCCTCCATTTCTTTTCTTCGTTAATTTCAGCTTATCACTTTAGCGTTTCTGATAATCATAAGAACTAATTTGCTACGGATTGACATTTTTACTGTGAATACGATCGCTTCGTAAGGTTTGATCTAATCAAAGAAAGCAAAAAAGCTGCTAAGCTGTCAGCCTCCCTGAGGCCAACATCGTGGCAGCTTAATGTTAAAGCGCGGCATACATCCTATTTTGCTTCAATCACACCGCGCTCAATCAAATTGTTGATCCAATATTGATATTGCTCGACATTTTCTTTTGTGGCATCGGTTTTGAAAATGTTAATCGCTTTAAGACCATTGCCCGTTGTGACATCGAGCTGGAACTTATCTAAATTCTTTGCCACCGTCATTTTCAGCTTGTTTGCCGTTGTGTACGGTGAATTTGGATCAAGCGAGCGTTGCAGTTGAAAATTGCCGTTCTTAGTTTGAACAAAGCCTAAATCTATCAAGGTAAATCGTTTCAACGCTGACCCGATTTGATAGGTTTTCGGATCGCCTTGTGCGGATCCGGTTGCTGCTAGTGCCATACAAAAACCTCCCCTAAACAGTTTCACCAGCAAAAAGGTGGTGAAACTGTTTTTATTTCAGCGCATGCGAGGAACACGCTTGACTGTTTATAAGTTTAGCATATTGGTCGCAACACTGGGGAGGTTGATAAGGATTATTAGGTGGTGACAGACAATTTTGAGCTTTTTAACCGTTGAAACGCATGGTAACGGGTCACTCGCAAACCAGACTTATCGCGCCGATTGTTTTGCCTGAAGCCGTTGCACGATTGGTAACAGGGCATCAATAAACGCCTGAATATCTGCTTTGGTTGTCTGCGCGCCAAATGACAAACGAATCGACTCGCCAAGCCGCGGGCTATCAGCGCCAAACATGGCAGTTAAAACGTGTGAAGGCTCAAGTGAACCAGCTGTGCAGGCAGAACCACCAGAAACTGCAATGCCAGCCAAATCAAGGTTGGTTTGCAAAGCGTATGTTGAGATCCCCTTCAACCAGATATTGAAAACGTGATTGACATTATCTGGCCGAATATCACCATTAACTGCATAGGGAATCTCCGCATCATCCAATGCACCCATAATCTGCTGCTTAAAACCAAGATACTTTGACTGCCGCTTAGCCTTCTCATCAGACGTGATCAGACTAACCGCCGTTGCAAACCCGGCAATGCCAGCAATGTTTTCTGTACCAGCACGACGTTTCAACTCCTGCTCGCCACCTTTCAACAAAGACGGGAACTGAACCTTAGGATCGCGGTAAAGAAAACCGATGCCTTTGGGTCCGTTAATTTTGTGCGCCGAAACACTTAACATATCAATGTGTTGCGCTTGAACATCGATGTCTAGTAAGCCAAAAGCCTGGGTTGCATCTGTATGAAACCAAGCTTGATGATCGACTAGTCGCGCACCAATTTCACTGATTGGCATCCGACTGCCAACCTCATTATTGCCCATCATGATGGTCACTAAGATAGTGTCATCGTCCAAAGCCGCGTCAAAATCAGCTAAACTGATTCGGCCATTTTCGTCGACTGGCAGATACGTCACCCGAAAGCCTTCCTTTTCCAAGGCTTTTAGCGGCTGCAAAACGGAGGGATGTTCAATAGCCGTTGTAATGATGTGCTTCCCCAAACTAGCGCGCGTATGCGCCGTTTGAGTGATCGCCGTATTGTTACTTTCTGTTGCGCCACTGGTGATCACCATATTTCCGGGCTGCGCATGGATTGCATCGGCCAAAATTTTGCGACTCTTGTCCATGACAGTATGAGCTGTTCGGCCAAACCAATGAGTCGAACTGGCATTACCAAAATCGTGCTCCATTTGGTCCATCATGGTCTGAATCACTTCTGGGGCCATGGGTGTGGTCGCCGCGTTATCAAGATAAACATGTTGCATATTAACAATCAACTCCTAAGACTGAGGTGATGCCTGTAGGTGAGCAAAAAAGCTAAGAAGCATCGCAGCACTTTGTTCGCCCGCCTTGATCACAAATTTGTCAAAATCCACTCCGGACTGCTCGTCAGCGACATCGCTCATTGCCCGGATGACAACAAACGGGGTATGGAACTCTTTGGCCACCTGACCGATAGCCGCCCCTTCCATTTCGCTTGCTAACGCCTGCGGATAGATTTTCAGAATTGCCGCAATCGCATCCTGACCGTTAACAAACTTGTCGCCTGTCACAATGAGACCAACCTTTGACGTTAAACCGGTTGTGCTGGCTGCCGCCTGAATTTTAGCCACATAGTCTAAATCGGCTTCAAAAATTTGCGGCTGTTGCGGCAACTGCCCTGGTAAGTAACCAAAAGCCGTTGCATCCACATCATGATACGCAACCCCGCTCGAAATAACAACATCACCGATCGCCAGACCTTGACCAATACCACCGGCACTTCCGGTGTTAATCACAACATCCGGTTTAAAAGTTCCCAACAACAAAGCCGCCGTCATGGCCGCTTGAACCTTGCCAATACCAGACTGAACCAAAATCACATCAATCCCGTCAATTTGGCCCTCAAAATAATGTTGACTGGCAATCACCGTTTCATGTTGCTGAGTCTGTTTGGCCAGTAAGGTCCTGATTTCTTCTTCCATGGCACAAATAACGCCGACTTTTATCAAAATATCGCTCCGTTCTTTCTTCTATAATATGAGTGAATCAACTTTCTTCCACTGCGCTTGCGCTACAGTAACCATTTCTGGTAAGTGCCAAGAATAGCTAGCTTACCCAAAATAGAGTACCAGAAAAACAATCACCAACAAGCCAAAGACAATCCCGATGGCCCAATTCAATCTTTTTTTGAGACTGTTGACCTTCCTGAAGGTCACTTCGTCAAAACGGGCATTCTTGATTTCGGGTTTGCCTTTGGATTTGCGAGCATAGTCTTTTTCAACTTCAACTCGTTTGGCCTCGCGGGCGCGCGCCGCGTGTTGTTCTTTTTCCTGTGCCTCACGATATGCTTTGCGCGTGTTAACTTCCGCCATGTTGCCCTCCTTTAACGCGTTTGCCAAGCCAGAAGCCTGCGGATAAGGATCATCATTGCACTCGTCAAAAAATGACCATCATACTTACGACCTCTTATATACCAAGCCGGTTCACGCTCCTATTCCTTGCTGCTGCCAATAAAGTAAAGCCAGCAAGGTTTTGCTATCGCAGATGCGACCGTCATCAACTGCTTGCCAAGCTTCTGGCAGTGTCAACCATTCGCCTTTGACGAACTCATCCGGATCCTGATGCAATTGATTGGTTGCCAAATGCAGCTCGCTGGCCAGAAACAAAGCCATGGTCGCATCAGAAAAACCTAGTGACTGAAAGTAACTCGCCAAAGGTTGCCACTTCATCGCCGTCATGCCGGTTTCTTCATTTAATTCCCGGCGTGCAGCTGTGAGTGGTGCTTCTCCTTGATTGATTTTACCTGCTGGAATCTCTAATGTCATCTGACCGATTGTTGATCGAAACTGGCTGACAAACAGCGCCTTGTCGTCTTTTAAGGCCAAAACACCAGCAGCCGGTTGGGCGCGTACAATTTCTCGCTGTGCGGTTGTGTTGTTTGGCAACTTAACTGTGAGTTCATCCACAGCAATTAATTGCCCAGTAAAAACGCGTTGCTGAGCGATCGGTTCTTCGTCCACTTGATTTTCCCTCCTTAACTGCATTCGCAGGCGCAGAAATCTTCACATAAGGACCCCGGCCATCATGACCAAAAAATGGTCATCACCGCCTAAACCCGTTTAAGTGCTGGTTTCTAACCGCGCGAGTCCATGCTCGCCTCTAAAGCTTCAAAATGGCCAAACAACCCTAATTATCAGCTTACACCAGCCAACCTACAACCGTGCATCCTTAATAAAATAATTACTAATATCCAACTTCCGGCTGATAGTCAAGCCGCGGGGTTGTGCTACACTAAATGCAAACGAAAGAGGAAGTGATCTCGTGGCCACAAGCAAACGTATTCGCATATGGCGAATTATACTCTGGGCCGCCATGGGTGCGGCAATAGGTGCACTGTCCGGACGTTGGGTGATCGCCTTGTCCATTGGTGTGGTCTTTGCCTTCGCCCGCTATATCGGTGAACTAAGCCGGCCTAAGCCAAAATCAACCAGTCTCCCGTCACTTGATCCGAAGATGGCTGAACATTATGCTGCATCCGGTTTAAGTGATGAGGAAATCAAACTTTTTAGAAAAACAATGGCCGATCTTGCCGAACAAATTCGGACTATCGAGGCACTCACAAAAGAAGTACCAAAGTTGCGTGCGCTCACATTAAATACCGATTTGGTTGACCTGCTGCATGCCTATTTTGAGGCACTTGTTCAAGCACCACAACGCTTAACCGATGCCGGCACGTTCGTTTATCAGCAGGTACCTAATTTACTGGATCTGATGCAAAAATATGCCCAGATTACGCATCACGAGGTTAAGACGGCAGATACGTACGAAACCTTAGGCAAAGCATTTTCGACCATGACTTCTATGGCAGGCAAAATCAAGTCAGACTATCAAGCTTTCATTAAAGATGATCTTGATGATCTCGATAGCGATGTTCGTCTTGCCAAAAAACACCTTGATCCAGATAAGGCGCATGAAACGGAGTGAATAATGTGAATGATGACAAACAAACCAATCTGACAGATGATTTATTGGCCGATCCTTTCAGCACGTCAGAAGCTTCAATGACCAACAACAATTCGGCTGAGGCTGTTCAAGCAGCGGCTACAGCGAGACCAAAACTAAGTGCTGAACAAGAAGCAAAAGCACAAGAATTAGCCAGCAAAATCGATGTGACGAAAGGCGAAACTGTTTTGAATTATGGCGCTGATGCCCAAAAACAACTTGGCGTCTTTTCACAAAACATGTTAACTAAAGTTCAAAGTCAGGATACCGGCGCAGTCGGTGATGCCTTGACAAGTCTCATGACGAGATTGAACGAGACTAACCCAGACGAATTAAAAGCTGAAAATAATAATATTTTCCGCAAATTATTTGGCCGTGTCAAGCGATCAATCTATGAAATCACTGCGAAGTATCAAAAGATCGGTGCTCAAATTGATACGATTGCCAATCGCCTTGAAACATCACAACGCGGGTTACTCAATGATAACAAGCTGTTAGACGAATTATATGATCAAAACAAAGCTTATTTTGATGCTCTAAATATTTATATTGAAGCGGCCAATCTTAAGTTGCGTGAACTCAATGACAAAACCATTCCTGAAGCGGTGAAAGCAGCCGAAGCAGCCAATGACCAAATGGCAATTCAGCAAGTCAATGATCTGAAACAATTCGCGTCACGTTTGGATAAACGTGCTTACGATCTGCAATTGGCTCGACAAATTACCATTCAACAAGCACCCCAGATTCGCCTGATTCAAAACACGAATCAGGCTTTGGCCGAAAAAATTCAAGCCAGCATCAACACAGCGATCCCACTGTGGAAAAATCAAGTGGCCATCGCCCTCACCTTGTTGCGGCAAAAAGATGCTGTCACGGCCCAGCGACAAGTCTCGCAAACCACCAATGACCTGTTAAAGAAGAACAGTGACATGTTGAAGATCAGTTCGATTGAAACTGCGAAGGAAAATGAACGCGGTGTTGTCGATATTGAGACGTTAACGCAAACACAAAACGACTTGATTGACACTTTAAAACAGACCTTGCAGATTCAACAAGACGGTCGGGTTAAACGCCAAAATGCCGAAAAGCAACTGGTTCAAATGGAAGGCGAACTGAAGGAACAACTGCTAAATTATACGCACGGTGATATGAGTCATCAAGGCCCCAAAGACGTCACACCAGACAACTGATCAGTCAGTTATCTGCTATAAAAACACTTCGCCAATTAAAAAAGCATCCCCGCAATGAAACTAAAAAGCAGGGATGCTTTTTTTATGTCTTTCACTTAGACAGCTGTCTCATGACGTACCTGCCACATGCGATAGCCGGTTAAAGCCACCGCTAGTATGCACAACCCCGTCGCAACCCAAAAAGAAACATGCATACCAGAAATGAAAATGTCCGGTTGCCCAGTCAGATAAGTGGTTACTTTTTTCCCAGCAGTATGACTCATGGAAGAAAACAGCACTGTGGTGGCCGTTGAGATGCCGACGACCATTCCTAAATTACGCGCCAACGCATTCATACCGCCAGCAATTCCTAAATCACGGGTCGGCACACTCGACATCACCACAGTATTATTTGGTGCTTGAAACAGCCCATTGCCAAATCCAACTAAGCCGATCATCAATGCAACAAACATAAACGATGTCTGCAAATTGAAGAAAGCATACCCAATCTGACTGGCAACAATGATCAACAACCCTACCATTGTGATGCGATAAGGACCGATGCGATCAGCAATGCTACCCGCCACCGGAGCCACGATCACTTGCACAATCGGAAAAATCATCAATAAGTACCCAGCTTTTTCTGGTGATAATCCCCGCGCATTCTGAAGATAAAACGGCGAAATGACGTTGAAGAAAAAGTTCGTGACGAAAATAAAAAACGCAGACAACAAACTCAGGGTAAACGCACTGTTTTGAAAAATCTTGAAGCTGACCAATGGATCGGTTTTATGATTTTCAATATGAACAAAGGCAGCGAACGCCACGATAGCTAATGCAAACAGCCCAAGAATGAAGGGATCGGTAAAGCCGCGTTCTTGTCCCAAAAAGATCCCCATAAAAAGGGACAAAATCAAGACTAGAAACGTCACAAAACCAGCCCAATCAATCGGCACGCGCCTGCTGGGTAGATCTTTTGGCAAAACAATTGTTCCGAGGATCAAAGCGACAATCCCAATCGGAATATTGATCCAAAAAATATACCCCCAAGGCAACTGGCCTAAAATCAAACCACCAATCCCAGGACCAGCAATTGCGCCAATCGACACAAAGGAACCGATCAGACCCAAGGCGCGACCGCGCTCATTCATTGGAAAAATCTCCGTTACGATCCCATTATTGTTCGCCATGGTCATAGATGCACCAGTAGCTTGAACAATTCGCGCAGCAAGCAACAAGGCAAGACTATTGTTGAAACCGGCAAAAAGCGAACCAATTAAGAATAGCACCATCCCAACTCGGAAAACTTTGATTTTGCCAATTGAATCACCTAGCCGGCCAAAAAACAGCAACAAACCACAGATCATCATCAGATAAATCGAAACCACCCACTCCGCTTGATTCATTGGAATATGTAAATCGCGACTCATCACTGGTAAAGCAATGTTGACAATTGACCCATCTAGCGTCGACATAATTGTAAACATTCCGATGGCAGTTAGGATCCACCACCGATTTTTCTGAACATTTTTGTCCTCAATGTAATTTTTCACGTGTTCCGCTCCTTTAATAAAGCCTATCTGCGTCATTATACGCCGAGTGTTGTCGGCATTTCAAAGGAACCGTTACAGCCTTTACAAAAGTAAAACGTATTCTTTACAGCAACGTGGCGAAGTCTTTACACAGCAACCTTATGCTTAGGTTATTCAAGTATTGGAGGGAAAAGTAATGAAGCATTCGAAATTGTTCGTCGGTTTGACCGTGGCCTTAGCCGCCACCTTAGTATTGGCAGGCTGCGGGTCCAAATCCGCCAGCAGTTCAAGCAAATCCAGCTCTGCCCCAATCAAGCAGAGCAAGATTTTGGCAGTTGGTTCAACAGCTTTACAGCCTTTGGTTGAACAGGCAGCTAAGCAATATCAAACAGACAATCCTAAGGCAGAAATCACCGTGCAAGGTGGTGGTTCAGGCGCCGGTTTGAGTCAAGTTGCAGCCGGTTCAGTTACAATCGGTAATTCAGACATTTTTGCCCAAGAAAAATCTGATTTGAAAGCTGATGATCTGGTTGACCATCAGGTAGCCGTTGTTGCGATTGCGCCAGTTGTCAACAAGGACGCCGGCGTCAAAAACATCTCCACGCAGCAATTAGTTGATATTTTCCAAGGCAAGATCACTAACTGGAAAGAAGTTGGTGGTAAAGATCAGGCCATCGTATTGATTAACCGCGCACAAGGTTCCGGGACACGAGCAACGTTCGAACAGTTCGGGATCAAGACAAATAAAGTTAAAACCAGTCAGGAACAAGATTCTAGCGGTACTGTTTATCAGATGGTTTCAACAACACCGGGTGCCATCAGCTATCTCGCCTTCTCAGCAATTAAAGACGGTGTTCAAAAGCTTGCCCTTAATCATGTCCAACCAACGGACAAGAATGTGACCACCAACACTTGGAAGATTTGGGCCTATGAACATATGTACACCAAAGGCAAACCAAACGCCTCCACAGCAGCTTTCATCAATTATATTCAGTCAAAGAATGTCCAAAAGACATTGGTACCAAAGCTCGGTTACATCCCCGTTACTCAGATGACCGTTGCCCGTACGCATGACGGTAAGATTGAAGAAATCAACAAGTAATTTAAGTCTAAAAACTTGCACCACAAAAACTGAATGCTGTATACAAAAACACCGCGATTTGATCTCGCGGTGTTTTTTTACTGTCTAGAGTTTACGTAAGCGCCCTGTCGCCAGCCGACAACGGGGCATCAAAAAGTCTATTGCGGTGTACCATCCTCAGACCGATGAACCGTCACATTCGCTGCTTGTGGACCCCGAGGCCCTTCAACAATAACGAAATCAACCGTTTCACCGGGCGTCAGACTTTTAAATCCCGGTTCATTAATCGCCGAAAAGTGAACGAATATATCCGGTTGCCCCTCAGCTTCAATAAAGCCATAGCCTTTGTCAACGTTAAAGTTTTTAACGCGTCCTTGCATGTCTTCACCCGCCTACTTATCAAACCCGTTAGTGACAGCATCTGGGAAATTAGCCTCAACGATAGCTGCACATCGGCTGCACAATTGCGGCAACTTTGGATCTGTACCAATATCTGTACGCACCATTCGGCAGCGTGGGCAAACTTCGCCGTCAGCATGTTTTACAACAACAGCCATGTCATCAAACTGTTCGGCATCGGCCGGTGCCTTTGTAGTTGCAGGCGCAATTTCGAAGTGACTTGTGATCAAAAGCTGCATCACATTGGCATCGACGTCATCCAGCATATCGCGAACAGGTTCAGAAGGATAAACTGTGACTGCAGCTTCAAGCGACTTCCCGATAACTTTGTTGTCACGAGCAAGTTCCAAAGCCTTTTGCACTTCAGAACGGAAGTCCATAAAGCCTGACCAGATATCTAACAATTGGCTTTCATCATCAAACTGTTCTGCTTCTGGCATATCAGCCAAAGCAGCATAGGCTTCTGGCTGCTTGAGATATGGCCAAACTTCTTCTGCTGTATGCGGCAGAATCGGCGTGATCAACTTAGTGAGGGCCAATAAGGCGGCAAACATCACGGTTTGCATCCCACGTCGCTTAGCATCATCTTTCGCCTCGATGTACACAACATCTTTAGCGACATCCAAATAGAAAGCACTCAGATCATTGACAAGGAAACTGCTGATAGTCTTTTCGACGGTCGCAAAATCATACGCATCATAAGCTGTTTTGACTTGCTTGATGATTTGGTTTAAGCGAACCATCATGTAACGATCAACTGATCCAAGTTCATCATAAGCAACCGTATCTTTTTCAGGATCGAAGTCGCCTGTGTTAGCTACCATAAACCGCATCGTATTTCGAATCTTTCGATAAGCTTCAGAAGTTTGGGCAAAGTTGTCTACAGAAACTCGCACATCAGAGGAAGAGTCAACCGTTGCGACCCACAGCCGGATGATTTCAGCCCCAAACTGCTTTTCAATCGTGGCCGGGACAATCGTGTTACCTAGGCTCTTACTCATCTTGCGTCCTTTGCCGTCCAAGGTGAAACCTTGCGACAAAATACCGCGATAAGGTGCGACCCCAGTGGCAGCAACGCTGGTGATCAAACTGGAATTAAACCAGCCGCGATACTGATCAGACCCTTCCAAATACAAATCAGCTGGGAAACTGAGCTCTGGACGAGCCGCCAAAACAGCCTGATGAGAGGAACCGGAATCGAACCACACATCCATGATGTCTTTTTCTTTGGTGAATTGACCATTCGGACTATGAGGATTCGTATAGCCTTCTGGCAACAAGTCTTTCGCCTCTCGTTCGAACCACACATTTGAGCCATATTTTCCGAACAGATCAGCAACGTGATTAATCGTCTCTTCTTCAATAATCGGTTCGCCATCTTCAGCATAGAAGATCGGCAACGGCACGCCCCATGCGCGCTGACGGGAAATAACCCAATCGCCACGATCACGAATCATATTGTACAGCCGTGTCTTGCCCCAGCTCGGCTTAAAGTCAACCGTATCAATAGCCTTTAGAATCTGATCACGGAATGCATCAATTGACGCAAACCATTGTGTCGTTGCCCGGAAAATAACCGGCTTCTTTGTCCGCCAGTCATGCGGATAGCTATGGGTGAAGAAATCAAGCTTCAGCAGGGCGCCTTTATCAGCCAGTGCTTGGGTGATCTGCTTGTTGGCATCATCATAAAAGACACCTTCAAAACCAGGCGCATATTCATTCATGTAACCTTTGGCATCAACCACTGAGACGACAGGCAAGCCGTATTTAACCCCGACTTTGTAGTCATCTTCCCCATGACCAGGCGCTGTATGGACAAGTCCAGTCCCAGCATCCAACGTGACATGATCAGCATTCATGACAAGACTCGTGCGATCATATAAAGGATGCTGAGCAGTCATTTTATCCATATCCGTGCCCTTAAAGGTTTTCAGGATCTTCGGATTTTCCCAGCCAATTTCTTCAGCTACGCGATCAAGTAATTCGGCAGCAACCACGTACTTTTTGTCGCCAACTTGAACCTGAACGTAATCGAACCGCGGATTAACCGTAATCCCATAGTTAGCCGGAATGGTCCAAGGTGTGGTGGTCCAGATGACCAGATAGGTATCAGTGTCAAGTAAGCCCTTGCCATCCACCACTTTAAAGGCGACGTAAATGGATGGTGATTTATCATCGTGATATTCAATCTCGGCTTCCGCCAGAGTCGATTCAGATGACCATGACCAGTAAACCGGCTTCAAGCCATGATAGATGTAGCCCTTTTTCGCCATGGCACCAAAAACCCGAATTTCACTGGCTTCATAATGATGCTGCAGCGTAATGTAAGGATGTTCCCAGTCACCCATCACGCCTAGGCGTTTGAAGTCAGTGCGCTGTTTGTCGATTTCCTGCATGGCAAACTGCCGACAAAGTTCACGATAATCGGTCATCGACATTTCCTTGCGCTTCACACCTTGTTTCGCTAGTTGCTGTTCAATCGGCAACCCGTGAGTATCCCAACCAGGAACGTAAGGCGCCCGGAAGCCATTCATGGATTTGTAGCGAACAATAATATCTTTACTGATCTTATTCAAGGCGTGACCCATATGAATATTGCCATTCGCAAATGGCGGGCCATCATGTAGCATAAACGTTGGCTTGCCTTCATTTAATTTTTGGCGTTGCTCATAGACGTGGTCCTCATCCCACTTTTTCTGCCAAATCGGTTCATTCTTCGGTAAACCAGCGCGCATTGGGAAACTGGTTTTACCCATGTTCAAGGTATCTTTAATTTTCACGTGACCCGCTCCTTTATTAATTGAAATCAAAAAAGCCCGCCCTAATATTAGGACGAGCAAACGTGGTACCACCTAACTTCAGGGAACAAGTCCCCCTCAGTGATTGACTAACGGTGATCAACCGGTCCCGCTTACCAACTTCGGCAGGACAACTGTGAACTGATATCGTTCAGCGGTACTTGTCAGGCTCACACCTACTTCCTGACTCGCTGCAAAGGGAACCACCAAACGACGCGTGTTCATACGTTATTGAGCATCATGATCGGTTGCAGACTCAGAATCATTGGTACTGTCATTTGTCGATTCTGACTCAGCCGCCGCCGAACTAGCCGGTGTATCTGCTGCTGCTTGCGAGGCTGGTGCGCCACTTTGATCATCTGGGAAAATGATCTCAGTATAGGTACCATCAGCGCCGGAAACTGCTCCCTCTGAGTTTACGAAACCCTCGTGGGCATTGTCAAGCGAATCTTGACTCGGATCGGTCGTATCGGCAGCTTCAGGTGAACTGGAAAGCAATTCCTTCCACTCTGGACTCTTCACAACTTCAAGCTGTGACTCCAACATCACTTGCAGACGTTGGCGGAAGACCCGGCTTTGTCGCTTGAGGTCTTCAGTTTGGACAGAGATATTCTGACGTTTCAATGCGGCATCGTGCAAGGTTTGTTCCGTTTGAGCTTGAGCTTGATGCAACTTCTGGTCAGCATCTGCTTTGGCCTTGCTCAAAATAGCCTGACCATCCTGCTGCGCCTGCTGTTTAATCAAATCAGCTTCCTGATGCGCGCTATTTTTAACCTTTTCAGCACTTTCCTGAGCGACAATAATCGATTGATTCAAGGCTTCCTTCATATCCGTGAAGTACTGAACCTTTTCCTTGGCATCTGCCAATTCTTTTTTCAGGCCCTCGTTGTCCTTGATCAAGCCACTATAATCTTTAACGATCTGGGCAAGGAAGTCATTGACCTCGTCCTTATCATAGCCGCGCATTTTGCTGCTAAATTCTTTATTGTGAATGTCTAGTGGACTCAAAGCCATTGATAGTCCTCCTCATCAATTCGTTTTCTGGGACATTGTTGAACTCGGCGGTGTGACTACTTATGAATCACAGCCGCTGAGACCCTTAGTTTACCTTTTTTACTCTCTCCAAGAATCTCATCAAGCCGCAAGCGGCCAAACCCTCGAACAGAGATAATATCTGATGTTGCAATTTCAGCATCCGGTGCATCCGATTCACCAAAGTTAAGACGCACCTTACCGCCTTGAATTAAGGTTTTGGCACGTTGACGCGAGATGTTAAAGCCGTGGGCCACAACTGTATCCAAGCGTAAAGCACTGACTGAAAAATTGAGCGGCTCCCAGTCATTTTCCGGTGTCACATAATCCGCCAGCGGATGTTCAGTGAAATGAACACCCACGCGCCCGATTTTATCAACATTGCTTGTGACCCAATCCTGCATGTGTGCGGCCACAAAGAACTGCCAAATGTCACCATCCGTGATAATGTCACCGAAAACATCACGATCAAGGCCTGCGTTCAATAGGGTGCCTTGCACTGTACTATGGTGCAGTTCGGCGAATTTCTCCGGATAAATGATCTGTAACAACCGAATATCAAAATCAACCGCCGTTGCTGAGAAATAGCTCGGTGCAAAAATGATTCGTTGCCGCTCAGCGCGGGGATACCCGCCAAAATGTACGAGCTTAATATCGTCATCGGCGCTTACTAAACTGGTCGCAATCAACCGTTGACGTGGATCTGTAAAGTCTGTCAGCACTGGCCGGTACTCCGTTCGTGCGGTTTCAATTAGTTCCGCAAAATGGTCGATCAGTGCCGCTTCATCTTTTCGAAAATGCTGATAGATGGCATCCATAAGTTGTCACCCGATTACAAGCTTCTGGACTAACATGATAAATAATTTCGTCCAAGCCATTTTAATAAGTGAAAGTACAAAGAATGCTAGGATTGGTGAAAAATCAATCCCAGCCAATGGTGGGATGAATCGCTGAAAGATGCTCAGAAACGGATCAACAAATCTGCTTAAAAAGCGATCCAGTGCTGAGCCTTGAGCATTGGGAAACCAAGATATCAAAATGTAAATGAAGACCATGATGATATAAAGGTAAATTGCCCAACTGCCCACCTGATAGATTGCATTGAGTAAATTGAACACTTGACACCTCGTTAATGTTGCGAAGAAAGGTTCAAACCGTCAGAGTCAATGGTGCTGGCGAGTGACCCATCAATTTCAAAGTTAGCAGGGGTCACGAGGAAAATCGACTCGCCCACCCGTTTAATCTCACCATTAATGGCGAACACAGTGCCTGTCAAAAAATCGACAATGCGCGTCGCATCATCGGAGCCGATGCGATCAAAGTTAATGACAACCGCCCGATTGTTCAATAAATGCGACCCGATTTCTTTGGCATCAGAGTACACTCGCGGTTCATAAACCACGATCTTCGCTGTCTTACCAGCGGGCGTTGCCATTGAAACCACCTTGTTGCTGCGATAATGATTGTCCACCGGTTGTTCTGGTGCGGGTTGTTGCGCCTGTTCGTCTTCTTGGTCTTGATAATCATCTTCATTGTCCATGGCAAAGAAGTTGCTAAATTTTTCGCCTAACTTTTCAAACGCCATGTATCATGACCTCCTGACTATTGACGCCGACGCTTGAAGAATGGTGGCTGATCATCGCCGCCAGCATCGTCTGCGTTAGTTTGATTTTCAAAAATGTCGAAATCTTTTTTCTTAGCGTTGCTCATATCATCGCCGCTTGGTGCCTGACGCTTGCTTGGTTCACGCCGCAAGTCCCAGTTGCCAAACGGATCATCGCTTTTTGCCTGCCGATTCTCGCTGGCGTCACTATCAGCATAGGCTGGGCGATAACCGCCGCCTTGATTATCTTGATCCGTTGTACGGTTCTTAGCAACGTTGCGATGTGAAGGTTCCTGACGGGGATCTTCTTCGATCCCTGTCGCAATGACCGTCACGACGACTTCATCGCCAAGTTCCTCGTTGATGGATGTCCCGAAGATGATATTAACATCATCTTTAGCCGAGTCGGCAACAATCTGGGAAGCATCTTGAGCTTCGAACAAGCTCAAATCTGGGCCGCCAGTGATGTTTAACAGTACCTGCTTGGCACCGCTAATATTTACTTCAAGCAGTGGACTTGAGATGGCTTTCTTAGTCGCTTCAACGGTACGGTTTTCACCCGTAGCACTCCCAATCCCCATCAAAGCAGATCCTTGGTTAGCCATGACTGTTTTCACGTCGGCAAAGTCCAAGTTAACGTAACCAGGGCTGGTGATTAGATCGGAAATACCTTGAACACCTTGGCGTAACACATTATCAGCAGCATGGAACGCTTCAAGCATCGGCGTCTTCTTGTCGACAATCTCAAGTAGACGGTTGTTGGCAATAATCACCAAGGTATCCACATGCTCTTTCAGTTGTGCAATGCCCTCTGTCGCATTCTTTGCGCGCTTAGGGCCTTCAAAAGTAAAGGGACGGGTAACCACGCCGACAGTCAAGGCACCTTGGTCTTTGGCAATTTTGGCAACAATCGGCGCTGCTCCTGTGCCAGAACCACCGCCCATACCAGCGGTAACAAAAATCATATCTGCACCTTGCAGCGCAGCACCGATGGCTTCTTCGCTTTCTTCAGCAGCCTTTTGCCCGATCTCCGGATTGGAACCGGCACCTAGGCCGCGGGTCAATTTAGGCCCGAGTTGGATCTTGGTTTCAGCGTTGCTGGCATTCAAAGCCTGCAAATCAGTGTTCGCCGCAATGAACTCAACACCTTTAACATCTTCGGCGATCATGCGATTAATCGCATTGCCGCCTGCACCGCCGACACCGATTACTTTAATGTTGGCGCCTTTTTCATTTTGTGCGTCCATTTGAAAATCCATTCGTGTTCCTCCTAGGATCGAGATTTATTCAAAGAAATTGCCAAAGAACCGGCGTAATGCTGAAGGTTCCTTGGATTTTGGTTTATCCGGTTGTTTTTCCTGCTTGCGCTTAAGTAATCGCTGATTGCCTTGGTCCACAGCGGCAGCCGGTTGCTCTGGCTGCTTACTTTGTGGTTGTGGACGGACATCGGCGCCATCAACCATGAATGGTGTCGGCAAGACGCTGGAGACCAGCATTTCAATATCTGTCATCTGGGCAGCATATTTGATAAGGGCAAGCCCTTCAGTAAACGATGGGTGACGCAACCCCATATCATCGGGAATAAACCGTTTGACCGGTCGGCCGAAAATGTCCTGAGCCAATTCCGTCACGCCTGGCAACGCCGTAGTGCCGCCAGTAATCACAATGCCGCCGGGTAAATCAAGCGCATTAACAGCGTCCAACGCTTTGTTCAGACGTTTAAAGATTTGCGCCACTCGCGCCTCGATAATCTCGGAAAGGTATTTTTCAGAGATCATCGCTGGCTCGTGTTTGCCAACAACCGTTACAGGAAAAGTCTCTTCCTCACTCGTTGCCAGTGAATCAGCATTGCCATACTCACGCTTGAGTTTCTCAGCGTCCGTAAAACTCGTGTTGAGGACAACTGAAATATCCTTAGTGATATACTCGCCGCCTTCTTGATCCACCGACGTAAACTTAAGCTTACGGTCATGGATCACGGCAGCGGTGCTTTGACCACCACCCATGTCAATCAAAACGGTGCCAAAATCTTGTTCACCATCGGTTAAGGCCAAACGACCAATGGCCAAAGGCGAAATCACCAAACCGCCAACTCGAAGACCCGCCTTTTCAATGGCTTTCTTCGTGTTATGAATCACGGTCTTAGGAACAGTTAACATGATGCCACGCATCTCAAGCCGAACGCCCAACATACCACGCGGATCTTTAATATCATCAAAACCATCTACGATAAACTCGGTCGGGACTAATGATAATGTTTCACGCTCTGGTGGTAAGTTGCGGACCAATGCTGCCGCTGCCACGCTGCGAACATCGTTGTCGGAAATTTCTTTATTCTCTTCACCGACCGCGATCATCCCGGAAACTTGTTCAATCTGCAGCATGTTGGCGGGAATGCCAGCAACGACCCGATCGATCTTGATATTTGCCTTGTCTTCAGCTTGGGCAACGGCCGCACGAATGACGGCAACTGCCTTATCGATATCAACGATCACCCCGCGGCTCACGCCTTCCGATCGCTGACTTCCCACACCAATAACATTCATTTGTCCCTTTACTGTTTCGGCAACAATGACTTTTATTGAGGTGGTTCCGATATCAAGTCCAACGTAAATACCTTGATTATCCATGTATCGGGAACCTCCTTGTGTAACGTTTAATAGGTTAATTTCATAATTGAATGGTGCCATTATCAGTGTAACACACTCGATTTGCCTTGAGAAAACAAACCTTACAAAATCAGTCGTTTGACGACTTTTCCGCACTTGAGTATGCCCGCCAAAATGCCCCAACTTCTAAATCGATAACACCTTTTTTCTTAACCTGTGAAACAATTGCCGGATAATACTTGATTTTGTTAGCAATTGTTCGCGAATCGGCAATCACGCGATAACCGTCGTTCATGTTCATCGAGATCTGGTAAGGATTTGCGTCACCACGGCTAGCATCAATTTCGGAAATGTCTCGCTGAATGGCCTTCGGAAACTGCTGCAGCAAGGAAATCATCTGCGGCAATTCCTTCGCTGTAAAGCCGGAAAAAACAGGGTAAGTGTCAACTGGCGTCTGCGTCCCGTTCTTCAGCACTTTACCGGTTATCAAAATCTTGTGATAAGTATGCTTCTGATAGACGTAACCGATCGTCTCATACTCGCTGGTTTTGATAACAATATGATTCAAGCCGGTAAACGTCAGACTCGCTTGTTTAATTTCTGGTAAAGAATCTTGAACACGTTGAGCGATCGCTTTTTTATGCAATATAACGCTTAACATCAAATCATCATCCGACAATTTTGTGGCATTAATCACCTGCTGATCAGGCACGGTCCGCACACCCTGCACACTCACAAGCCCAACCTTGGATAGCGGACTAGCAAAATAGCCAAAAACCCCCAGCAATATCAGCAGGGGGAGCAAAATCAACGTGAGGTTTCTAACCAGCTTACGCCGCCGTAAGTTCTGTACTTTCGGCAGATCGACATTCAATTTTGGCTTCTGGCGCCGATCATGTCGCGGCGTCTGCTGCTGGCGCGCCTGGTATTGCTGCCACGGTGTCAGCGGGTCAGGTTGCGGTTTCTTTTTTCGGGGCCAAGCCAAAGTTATCACCTACGTTTCGAAAGTAGCGTCGTCATCACTGCGATCAATTGATCACTTGCATCTGGGACACCTAATTTTTTTGATGCCTTAGCCATTGCGGCACGTTTTTCGTCATCTTCCATCAAGGTCACAACCCGACGTGGAAAATGATTGTCTAATTCATCTTCTGTAATTGTGATCGCTGCCCCTTGTTTCGTTAGACTTTGGGCATTTAAAAATTGATGATGATGAGTCACATTGGGACTGGGAATCAGAACTGCCGGAATCCCAAGCGCCGTGATTTCTGCCAAAGTCGTCGCCCCTGCCCGACTGATCAATAACCCGATATCCGGTAAAATGGATGGCATATCATCAATGTACGGGACCACTTTGATTGTCGCTGGTAAATCAGGCAATTTAGCCTTAATTTGATCGTAATGCGTCCGGCCAGTGGCAAACAGCACTTGAAAATCTGCTTTCGCCCAAATCGGCAAGGCCGCCACAACCGCATCATTAATCCGTGGCGCCCCACGAGAACCACCAAAGGCTAACAAAGTACGAATATGCGGATCAAGGCCGAAATCACGGAGCCGATCGTTCGGCTTCAAACCAGCAACTTGTTGGGCCCGCGGATTCCCTGTCACCACCACTTTATCGGCTGGAAAAGCCTTAGCAACTTCAGGAAAAACGATGGCCACGCGATCAACGAAATGACTCAGAAACTTGTTCGTCACCCCAGCCACCGAATTGGATTCATGAATCACGGTTGGAATATGCAATCGTGTCGCGGCAAATAAGATGGCACCGGAAACATAGCCACCGGTACCAACCACAATATCAGGTTGAAAATCCTGTAGCAATTTTTTCGCTTCACCCAAGCTACCAAGAAATTTCCGGACTGTTGTGAAATTACTTAACGATAGACTTCGCTTGAAGCCTTGCAAATCGAGCGTCGCAAACTTAAGTCCGGTCGCTGGTACAATCCGACTTTCCAAGCCCCTTTTCGTGCCAACGTAAAGCACATCGTCAAGTTTTCCTTCCGCTTTTAAGGCTTCAATCAACGCCAGTGCCGGATAAATGTGGCCACCAGTGCCGCCTCCAGAGATCACCAGCCGCATTTACTTATCCCCACTTTCGACTGTTGCTTTTAATTGATTGACAGCTTTAATGAAATCATCGCCGCGAACTTCAAAATTAGGATATTGGTCCCAACTTGCGGCCGCTGGCGAAAGTAAGATGACATCACCAGGGCGACTGACTTCATAGGCAAGTGGCACCGCAGTCATCACATTCTCAGTCGTTTGAACTGGTACCCCGGCATCTTTAGCAATCTTGGCCATCAAGGGTGCTGTTTGACCAAAAACAACCATGCTCTTAACGTGTTTCTTAACCAGTGGTGTCAGTGCATCCATTGGCAATCCGCGATCCAAACCACCTGCCAGCCAGACAATCGGTTGGTCGAATGCATTCAAGGCAACGGTGGCTGCCTCAACGTTAGTCGCTTTTGAATCGTTGTAGACCCGGCGGCCATCAATGGTTTCTAGATATTGAATCCGATGTTTAACCCCGGAGAATGTTCGCAGCACTTCGCGAATAGCATCGTCACCGACCCCTTCGAGTTTCACGGCAGCGATGGCAGCTAACGCATTTTCGATATTATGTAAGCCGGGGATCTGCATCTCGCTGGCCTTCATAATCCGATCGCCATCAAACGTCAGCCAACCATCGATTAACTGAGCTCGAGCGCCTTCCGCGTTCTTTCTTGAGAACGGGACGATTTGTGCCTTGCTCTGTTTCGCCAACTCATGCATTTCTGGCAAATCCCAGTTCATGATGAAATAGTCGTCTGGTGTTTGATTCATGGTAATTCGCATTTTGGCCGCAACATAATTTGCCCGGTTGCCATGCCAATCCAGATGAGCTTCATAAATATTCGTTAGAACGGCAATATGTGGATGCAACGTTTTGATGCCGCACAGTTGAAAACTCGACAACTCAGCCACAATCGTATCGTCTTTGCCGACTTTTTGAGCGACTTGACTAACGGGAATGCCAATATTGCCCGCATCAAATGCATGATGTGGCCGCTGCTGATTCAACATCAAGCCAATCAGCGTGGTTGTGGTCGTTTTACCGTTTGTCCCAGTAATCCCGATCCATTGAGCTTCCGAAACCTGATAAGCCAACTCGGGTTCAGTGATAATTGGCATATGTAACGCCTCAGCCCGCTTAACCATCGGATTACTGTAAGGAATGCCAGGATTTTTGACCATCAACTCGAAATGCTCGTCTAAGAGCTCAACCGGATGCCTGCCGGTAATGACCCGCATACCGTCTGCAAGCAGTTCCTGAGCGTCTTTGTTGTCGTCAAATTGTTGTTTGTCATTGACTGTCACTAAAGCGCCCAACTTATGTAATAGGCGTGCCGCATTCACGCCACTTTTCGCTAATCCCAAAACAAGCACTTTTTTATTGCGATAATCCGAAATATTCTTCACGATTTATCCTTCTTTGCTTATGCCTTAATTTTAAAGAAAAAATGCTAAATAGATGCCACTGCCAATTAGCCCGACCAACCAGAACGTCAGATCAATTTGCCACTCAGACCAGCCCTTCATTTCAAAATGATGATGAATAGGTGACATGAGAAAGATTCTTTTGCCGGTTAACTTAAAAGAACCCACCTGCAAAATCACGCTGGCTGTTTCGGTGACATAAATAATCCCAATCAACAACAATGACCATTCGCGATGCAGCAAGATAGCAACCACTGCCAACATGCCACCCAGCGCTAATGATCCAAGATCACCCATAAAAATCTGAGCAGGTTTGTGATTGAACATCAAGAAACCAAGCATGGCACCGATCGTCACCAAACAAACGATCAAAACATCAGTCCGACCGTCATGTGCCGCGATAATCGCGTAAGTGCCAAATGAAATTGTTGTTTGACCGGCAACCAAGCCATCCAAGCCGTCCGTCAAATTAACAGCATTACTGAAGCCTACCAACCAAACAATGACAAAAAGAACGTAGAACCAAGTGGCACTGACATTGCCGATAATTGGCACCCATAGCGTGTGATCAAAGCCTTCATGGAAATAAGCGATTAGGAAAATAATCGCACCCAGAATCTGACCGGCTAGCTTTTGCCATGCCTTAAGCCCTTCATTGCGATGATGAACCAGTTTCTCAAAATCGTCATAGAAGCCAAGCAGTCCATAGAGCACCAAAATAAACAAGGAGACCCAGACACTGAGCGTCAGTTGATGCTGCCAAATACCGACCCAAATGGCCGACACAATGATAGCAGCAATAAAAATCAAACCACCCATAGTCGGTGTTCCTGATTTCTTCTCGTGCCAGCTTGGACCCTCTTCGCGAATCACCTGACCTTCTTTTTTGTAACGCATGTAGCCGATGAACAATGGCATGAACATAATGGTAATTGCAAATGCCGAAACCATCGGGATGAGCATCTGAGCAAGTTGCATGACTATCCCCAATTCTATTGTTGTTTAAATTTAATGGTCCCGCTAGTATCGCCTAACAATGTGCCTGCAGCGATACTTTGCTGGGTTACAAAACCATCACCGACAAGTTTGAATTTCTTACCGGTCAGTTGTACAAATTTTAACACATCAGATTTTGACCAACCAGTTAAGTCAGGCATGGTCATGGCCCCGTTCGTCAAAAGCAAAACTCGGGAACCGTGCAGTGCCTTGGTACCGCTTGTTGGTAATTGTTGCACAACTTTATTACCTGTACCCACCGTTGCCACGTCGAAATTGGCTTGCTTCAAGCTATCTTGCGCCGTTGTCAATGCCGCGTTAGTGACCGCTGGAATGGTGGCCGTATTGGTATCATCAGTAACCGCACCATTAGCAGTTGTATCCAGTGCCCGCTGCATCATCGGTTTAAAAATGCTAGCCAAAATGGATTCGGCCGGTTCCGTCATTTTTTGCGGTTGTTTCATGGCCAGATAAAGGACGTACTGTGGATCAGAAGCCGGCGCAACCCCGGCAACACTGAAGGTATAGTTTGAATCACCTGTCAGATAGCCACCTTGTGGACTGGCAATTTGCCCCGTCCCGGTTTTCACAGCCAAATCAACACCGGGCATCTTGTATGCGACACCGGTGCCGTCTTCATCGTTAACAACATGCCGCATTGCATCAATGACTTGGGCCGCAGTTTCCTTTGAAATGGGTTGCCCAACGACTTCCGGTTTATAAACTTTGGTTTTGCCGTTCTGAGAGATGACTTTAGAAACGATCTGCGGTTTCAACATTTTGCCGCCATTGGAAACGGCACTGATCGCCTGCAGCATCTGCATCACATTGACCTCAATGCCTTGACCAAATGAGGTGATTGCTTGGTCGAGGGGCCGTTCAAAACTAATGTGCCCGCTAGTTTCACCCGGCAAGGTGATGCCAGTTTTCTGGCCGAAACGGAATTTATCCAAATACTGCTTCCAGATGCCAGCCCCCATTGCCTGTTCAATCTTAACCATCCCCACGTTACTCGACAGAGGGAAGGCTTTGCTTAAAGGAATGGATCCCCAGCCGCCGGTTCGCCAGTCATTAACAGTACCACCATCCAATTTGATAGATCCGGATTGATAATAATCATTTGGGTGATACTTGCCACTTTGAATCGCAGCCGCCAGCGTCACAATTTTCATGACCGAGCCTGGTTCATAATTATCTTCAACAAGCGAGTCACGCCACATGTCGCCTAAGCCTTCACCCGTTGAGGCATCAAACGTTGGTCGTTGAGTCGCTGCCAAAATCTGTCCAGTTTTAGCACTCATCAACACTGCCGTCATGCCTTTTGGTTCGTATTTATTTTGCACGTCGGTCATCAGCGTCTCTAAATAGGCCTGCAAACCACTATCGAGCGTTGTATAGACGGTACCGCCATTAACAGGCGTTTTCAGATTCGTCTTTGCGTTAGGCAGCTTATAGCCATATGCATCAGTCTGGCTGCGACGATAACCATTCGTACCGGCTAAAACCGTATTGAATTGCTTTTCAAGCCCCATGACGCCTGTCAAGCTGGTACTTTTGCCTTGTGCCTGAGCCAGACCAATCACGTGACTCGCAAAGACGCCATTTGGATACAGTCGCGACGGTGTTTCACGAAAATGGATGCCCGGCAGTTTTTCAGCATCAATTTGTTTCTTGATCGCCAAACTCAATTTGGTGCCAGGTGTGCCAAATTCAACCTGATACATATTTTTACCTGGCGTTAGTCGCGCCAAAATTTTTGCTTCTGACATCGCCAAATAACGGCTCAGAATCTTCGCCGTTTTTGCTTTATCAACCACATAATCAGGTTTATTGTTGCTGTCTTTGCTTTGCTTGTCCAAAATCGCAAAAATGGTATAAGTATTGGAATCTTCTGCGATCACATTGCCAGTTTTATCGAGAATGGCGCCGCGCTTAGCCTGCAAGACAGTATCAGTTTGATATTGTTTTTGTCGCTGCTTCGCCAGATTGTTAGAATCAACCTCGCCAACAGTCGCCACAAAAGAAAAACGAAGAACGAACCCACCAAGGATCAGGAGTGTGACCCCGATCATCCAGATGCCGAAAATTTTACGGTTTCGGGCAGGATGTGCATTCGTTGATCGTTTTGATTTGAAAATTTTCATTTATTATCAACACGCTTTATGTTGCCGTTGATAACCTTAAAACCGTGTGCTTTGGCAAAGGCATCAAGGCGTTCTGAATTTGAAAGTTCACCAATCTCCTGCTTGAGATTCGCAGTCGTCTGGGACTGTTTGGCGATCTGCGTCTGCAAATCTTCATACTGACGCTGTGTATTGCTCAACCGATTTTGCATAAACAAACAGACTACACAAACCACGGTCGCTAAAACACCACATGCAAACATCAATGTCCTTTCAAACCCGCTAAATGCAATATGTGTGTTGGGCGCAGGTGTGGTGACAGGTTTATGTATTGGCGGTGTTTCCGGCTGCTGCACTAATGGTCTTGCTGTACTCTCAAGCATAGATTGTACCCCCTAATCGTGAATTTTTTCAATGACTCTCAATTTGGCACTATGAGCGCGGTGATTCACCGCAAGCTCCTCTTCACTTGGTAAAATCGGTTTTCGATTTACTAGGCGATAATTCGGTTGTGCAGAGGCCGGAATGACCGGCAAGCCACGCGGCACATCCTGAACCGAAGAAACTTCTTTAAACATCGTTTTGACGAGTCGATCTTCTAAAGATTGGAACGTGATAACGCTGATGCGTCCCCCGACGTTGATCAACTTCAACGCTTGTTCTAAGGACGACTCAAGCGCTGATAGCTCATCATTAACCGCGATCCGAATTGCCTGAAAAACTTTTTTAGCTGGATGACCGCCTGTTCGCCGAGCCTTTGCTGGAATGCCTGCTTTAATCAACTCAACCAATTGGAAGGTCGTTGTAATCGGCTGGACTGTTCGTGCTTGCTCAATGCGCCGAGCGATTTGTTTAGAAAAATGTTCCTCGCCATATCGGGAAAAGATGCGAACCAAATCGGCATAAGGCCATTCATTGACAATTGTTTTTGCATCGAGCGTTTGACGCTGGTCCATGCGCATATCGAGTGGCGCGTCAAAGCGATAGGAAAAGCCGCGCTTTGAATCATCAAATTGTGGTGACGAAACGCCGAGATCGTATAAAATGCCATCAACTTCAGTTATTCCCAGCGTCGTTAATGCATCGGTCAAATCTCGAAAATTTCTATGTACCAAAGTGAGTTGTTTTGGCAATGTTCCAAAATCGGCTGTGACCGTTGCAATCGCCGCCTCATCTTGATCAAAAGCAATTAATCGCCCAGTTGTCAGCTGATTGAGAATCTGTCGAGTATGGCCGCCGCGGCCTAACGTTGCATCAACGTAAATACCAGCAGGTTTAACCGCCAATGCCGCCGTCGCTTCTTTTAATAGAACTGTTTCATGTTTAAATTCTGTCATCGCTATAACCCAAAGTCCGTTAGATTTTCAGAAATATCATCAAAGTTTTCTTCAGCGGTTTCAGCAAACTGTTCCCACCGTTCGGCATCCCAAACTTCGATACGCGTGTTCACGCCGACTAGTACGCAATCTTTTTGCAAACCAGCATGTTTGAACAACGGTTTTGGAATGTTAATTCGTCCCTGTTTGTCGATATCACATTCCGTTGCGGCAGAAAAAAGAAATCGGGTAAAGGTTCGAGCATCTTTTTTTGCCAATGGTAAAGTTGCAAGTTTGGTCTGGAGTTTGTCCCATTCAGCAATCGGATAACCGAAAAGGCAGCCATCCATACCACGGGTGAGCACAAAAGAGGCGCCCAGCTGATCGCGAAACTTAGCTGGAATAATTAAACGCCCTTTTGCATCAATACTGCGTTCAAATTCACCCATGAGCATGGTTGACACCTCCCTACTTTTTTCAGTCTACCACAATGACCCACTCTTCTCCACATGTAACCACTTATGAATGAAAATTGGGTTATTTAATAAGCTAATCATTTTGAAGAGCACAAAAAAGCCCGTGATCACAAGGATCACGGGCGATAATGAGTTGTGGGAGAAAAGTGGGGAATTAACCCAGAAAAAAGATTAAAACACCCGCCATCCACCAACATGTGGTGGCTAAGGCTAAAACACGGGTCAACATGCGCCAATATCGACGAACGATTAGGTCATATTCACGTACCACCTGCCAAATGACCAAAATCAAGGCAATCACCATCGTGGTAAACAAAATGACCCAAATAAAATTTGGTGTCTTGGTAAAGGTTAGTTTAAAAATAGCCCAAAAATTAACGATTGCGAGTAAACAAAACCACGAACCGCCATGAAAATCGAATTGAACGACAGCCGCAACGACGACCAGCCATACCAGAATGGGCAAACCCATCGCAAGCAACACCATGATGATTCCCTCCAAAAGCAGCAACCGTCTTCGGTGCCGCGTATTGATACATCTCTCAATTAACCCTAACCAAAGCTCCGTGGAGCGTCAAGCTCTGCAAAATAATTGCGTAGTAAAGTTGCCTGCTTTTTTGAAAAAATTTAACAAAAAATTGAATAACACCCTGTTAGCTCGTCTATTAGGCTTTTAAAGAATGAAGCCCCCGATATTGCCGCAGTACTTGACCACAACTAATACTGCCTCGCCGACCTAGTCGCTAGAAAAGACCACAAAAAGCAGCGATTATCTTGCCGATACCGGCAAAAACCAGTACAATGATAGCCAGCAGAACAACAAAGGTGGTGTTTTCGGTGCAGAAAAAGAAAAAAAGCAAGTTCCAGAAGATGACCATCATCAGCGCCTGGGTCATGATCATCATTACCGTTTTAGGCGTTGTTCTGGGTGCCCTAGCAAGTTTACAATTGATCTAAACCGATCTCACCTTATACTTAAAGCCGCTGTGTGCCAGCGGCTTTTTATCTGCCCTTTTTCAACTCAGCTTCATGGCACGGCGATTACAGAATTGGTGCTAGTAAGCGGGAGAGTTCTTCACTGAGTTGCTTAGGCCGCGTTTTTGCTTTGATCACTTTTTGCGTGTAAGGCATTGCCCGTTCCATGTCCGCTAAGAACAGCTTTTGGAAAGTCTTCCCAATCCGATGGTCGTAAATAAATGCCGCAATTTCAAAGTTCAGTTTAAACGAACGGATATCGAAGTTGGCAGTGCCAGTTGAAACGTATTTGCCGTCAACCACAATCGTTTTAGCATGTAAAAAACCTTCTTCATATAAAAATGCCTGTCCACCATTTGCCACAACCTGATTAAGATAAAATAGCGAAGCCTTGGCCATCAAGATCTGATTGGCTTTTTTGGGAATCATCACTCGAACATCCACGCCGGCATTCGCCGCAATGGTTAGCGCATCCAGCAAACTGTCATCTGGGACGAAATATGGCGATTCGATCCAAATACTTCTTTTTGCCTGATTAATGAGGCCAAGATAGCCTAGTTTGATTGCTTCAACCTGCTGCTCTGGTCCGCCAGAGACAATTTGCATCGTCGTGTTCCCAGTGACAACCGGTTCTCTAAACAGGACATCAACATTTTTTACTTTTTGTTGCTTGCTCGTTCCGTTCCAGTCCATCAAAAAGCGCGCCTGGGCCACGGCGACCGCCTTGCCCTGAATTCGTAACTGAGTATCGCGCAACATTGGCAATCCGTGGTGTTCCTTGCCGAGGTTAAAACCGCCCAGATAGGCAAGCTGTCCGTCAATAATGATCAGCTTACGATGATTACGAAAGTTGATTCGCGGATTCCAACGCCCCAGTTTTGTAGCGACAAACCGCTCAACCTGACCGCCAGCTGCCGTTAATTTTTTCCAAAAATTGTTTGGTAGGTCGTGGGAGCCAAATGTATCGTAAAGCACGCGTACGGTGACACCGGCGTAGGCTTTTTCAATTAACAAATCGCGCAACTGGTGGCCAATTGCATCAGGCCGAATAGTATAAGCTTCGATGTGAATATGTTCCGTTGCCACAGCAATATCTTCGAACAATTGCTTAAAAAAGGCTTCACGCAATGCTAAGACTTGCACATCATTGTGGGTGGTTACTAGCGCGTCATCAGCACGCAATAAGGTGCGGACCAGTTCGGAAACACCGCCACTGCCAGGCGTTCCAATCAACGGTTGGCCAGCTGCCAGGGCTTGCTGCTGCTGATCAACTAAATCGTCGATGCCCAGCAAACGCTGCGTCATCAGATCCTGCATGCGATTAGCCCGTAACTTGCGGCCAAAAACAAAATAGATCAAGAAGCCGACCACCGGCAACAGTAAAAGCACCAATAGCCATGCCCAAACTGCAGAAATATCACGATGCGAACGAAAGACCGTGATGATCGCTGTCAGTGCGTTGATGATGTAAAGAAACCCAAGGACCAACCAGATCCACATAACATTTCCTCCCCGTAACTGCCAGCAAATTTTGAGTCTACAAGTGGTTTCATTGGCGAAGGTTACTTAAGTATCATAACCTAATTAGCCCAGCTATGCCTGTAAAAAATACATTTCCGTACTCACCCAAGTGGTCCCGAAGTTCCCTTTTTAGGTGCCTCTTGACGAAAAAAGGTCATGCCCTGACAATTGCCAGCGGCACAACCTCATTTTTTTCGCAAATACGCTGATTACTCCTCGACTTTGCCAAACCATTTTTTCTGCAACTTTGCTACGGTGCCGTCAGCTTTAAGTGCTTTCAAACCGGCATTAATCTTGCTGCGTAAGACATTGTCTGACTTGCGCATGCCAACCGCAAAGTTTTCAGGTGGAAAGTCGTCGCTGGCAATGCGATAGCTGGACGGGTCCGGTTTGTGGGCAATGTAATAGCGAGCGTAGACTTCATCCATTAAAATTCCTTGAATGCGTCCTGCATCGAGATCAATGAAAGCATCGTTAAAGGTGTCATACAGAATTGGTGTTTTGTTTGCAATGAAATTCTTCAGCAATTTTGGCTGGGCATCGAGATCAAAGGCGCCACTTGACCCAGTTTGGACACCCAAGGTTTTCCCAGCCATATCTTTGATCGTTTTGATATTACTTTTGGTCTTGGTGACTAAAATTTGGTGATTAATCAAATAATTATCAGAGAAAGCCACCTTCTCTTTTCGTTCCGGTGTCACCGAATAACCATTCCAGATCAAATCAATTGTTTGATTTTTCAGTTCAGTTTCCTTCATTGACCAATCAATCGTTTGAAAATCGACATTAATCCCATAGCGTTTGAATACCGCTTTTGCCAGATCAATGTCATAGCCAGCCAGTTGACCGTTCTTTTGACGGAATCCCATTGGAACAAAGGTGTCATCCAAACCGATGACGACTTTTTTGGTTCGTTCGATCCGTGGCCAGGAATTGCCGACGGTTTCGCGCGCACATCCGCTAATGACGGTGCCTAGCAATGTGACGAGTAACATGAGTGCCAGTACGATTCGGCGTTTCATTGACCGTCACCGCCTTTGCCAACGTGATAAGTCGTGTCAGCCACGCTTTCGGCAAAGTCCATGTCATGCGTGACGACAACCTGCGTCATGCCAGAAGCTTTGAATTGGTTAACCAAGGCAGCCACATTTTCCCGCAAAAGTGGATCAAGCGCACTGGTGGGTTCATCGTAAAGCAAGATCTGCGGATTCAGTGCCAACGCCCGAGCAATAGCTACCCGCTGCTTTTGACCGCCTGACAATGAATACGGATAGGCATTTTCCTGAGCGACTAATTCAAGCCGATCTAGCAACTTCTTGGCCGTTTCATCAGCTTTCTTCTGATCAACGCCTTGCAAGGTTGGTGCAAGCGTGATGTTGCGCATAACGGATAAGTTCGGAAAAAGTTCGAAATTTTGGAATACAACGCCAATGACGCCTTCTTTGCGTAATGCTTGCGCTGTCGTTGGCTGACCGTTCCAGATCATCGTCCCGGAATCTGCAGTTTCTAGTCCACTAATGATTCGCAACAATGTTGTCTTCCCAGCACCGCTTGGTCCAACAATGGCTAACGTTTTGCCATCTTCAATCGTCACATTGATATCCACCAGGACTGGCTGGCCATTAAATGATTTATTAATTTGTTTGAGTTCTAACATAGGTTGCCCCTCCTAGCGATAATATGAAAATGCACTTTCGATCCGTTTTTGTAAAAATGTCAGGATCAGTGTCAACAACAGATAAATGATCCCCACAAGTACCAGTGGCACCAAGGTAACATCACGAGCACTGGCGATATTACCTGCTCGCAGCAAGTCGCCCAAGCCAATGACGTACACTAGGCTGGAATCCTTCACCAAGTTGATGACTTCATTACCAATTGACGGTAAAACAATTTTGACCACTTGAGGAATCACAACGTACCGCAGCGCCTGCCAACGCGTCATGTTCAAGACGGTGCTGGCTTCGAATTGGCCTTCATCAATTGCCCCGAAGCCGCCACGGAAAATTTCGGCAAAATAGGCGGCATAATTTAAAATGAAGGCGACCAGTGCGGCGGAGAATCGATCAAATACCAATCCAATAATCGGGAGTCCGTAAAAGATAAACATTAACTGCAGCAGTAATGGCGTGCCGCGGAAAACCCACACATAACCTTCAAGCAGCCCTTTCCCTGCTTTACCCAGTATCGATTTTGGCTTTGGAATCAACCCAACCGATAGAATCAAGCCTAACGGAATGGACCCAATCAGTGTGATAGCAAAAATACCCAACGTCATTTTCACACCAGATAATAATGCCGGTAAAATCTGAAAAATATAGCTCATGGTGTTTCCTCCTCTAAATGCGTTCACTGGTGCAAAACCCCTGCTGATAAGGACCTTGGTCGCTTACGCTCCGGTTTCTAATCGCAACAGTTCACGCCCTTTTCGTATTCAAGCCTAATAATATTCGTTTCAGCGCTGTGTCAGTGTGACTGATGGCGTTCGCATAGCTGGGACTGTTCGCGCCAACTCGTCAAAAAAGCGCCCCCTTGCATGCTGCTGCAAGAGGACGCTTTTGCGTGGTACCACCTCAGTTTGCTGATTGTTCACACAATCAGCCTCACGTGGTTGAAAAATCATGTCCAAGAAAGATGTCCGGTAAACAAAAAGCCGTCCTCCTACAGCAAATTGCTGTAAGAGGACGGCTTTTACCGCGGTTCCACCTCAGATTTGTTAACTGCTCACACAGCTAACCTCATGTAGTTATCTCAACCACGGCGATAACGAGCCCAACCGAGACGACCTACTTCGTTCAATCGTCCACTCGTGGATGTGTGATCAATGGATGTCTATCCGGTTCCCATCATCCCGGACTCGCTTCAAGACACGACCATTCATCGATTCCACTCAACGCTTTAATGAATTGTCACTAAATTACACCGAATCTTAATCAATGTCAACTAGTTTCTGAAAAGTTTCACCGATTTGCTGTCACGCCAGCACGTATTTCAGTCGTGACGATGGAACAGTTTTGACCAAAAGCCCTGCTTTTTTATCCGAATATCCATCAATGGAACGCTGTCGCCTAACAGCCGGCGAGCAATGTTACGATAACCCTTGCTGGCAAGATCGTCTGGATTCATCACAATCGCCTCACCCTTATTCGAGCTTGCGATCACACCATCATCGTCCACGATAATCCCGAGCAAATCGAGTCCCAGATGACTCGTAATTTCATCAATATCCATGGAGCGCCCATCGGCTAACATATTTTGGCGAATGCGATTAATGACCAAACGCGGTTTTATTGGCATTTCACGTTGTTCAAGCAAACCAACAACACGATCTGCATCACTGACGGCAGAAATTTCTGGTGTCGTCACCACAATCGCACCATCAGCAGCTCCAGTTGCATTTCTAAACCCTTGTTCAATACCGGCTGGTGAATCAAGAATGATAAAGTCAAAATCAGGCCGTAATTGCTCAACAATTTCAACAACCTGTTCTGGCTCCAAAGCATCTTTTTCCGCGTTTTGCGCAGCCGGCAGTAAGTACAACAAGTCATCAAACCGTTTGTCCTTGATCAAAGCCTGATGTAGTTTAGCGCGACCGGTTGCCACATCGACAATGTCATAGATGATTCGGTTTGACAAACCCATCACGACGTCCAGATTTCGCAAACCAATATCAAGGTCCAACAAAACGACCCTTTTCCCTTGCAGAGCCAAAGCTGTCCCGATATTAGCAGACGATGTCGTTTTGCCGACGCCGCCTTTTCCTGATGTGACAACTAACGCAGTACCCATCTACATTGCCTCCATTTGCTTGAATAATCGCGGTCGAATGCTGGCCAGATCCGCTAATCCCGCATGTGTCATCGTATGTAACTCATTCAGATAAGCCACTGGTCGGTCAGGATCGTAATGATCTGCCACAATCTCCACGACATCAGCAATTCGAATCTGCCCCGCACCTTTCAAATCACCGACAACAACGGCACGAGCATCTCCTTGACTGCCGGCTTGAACCACGCCGCCAACCTGACCCATCACAAAGATATTACCAGAAGCAGACAAGGTAGCACCAGAATGAAGGTCGCCGAGAAAAAGCACGTCGCCCATCAAATCGATGGTTTGACCAGAACGAATAACGCCACCGATGCGATGGGTTGTTTTGGCTGCAATCATTTCGTTAACAACCGTTTTGTCGATCACCGCACTGACAACCCCATTAATTGAAAAACGCGGAAAATCAGCAAAAATCTTTTGAATATCGGCTAATTGCTCCTCGGTCAGCAAACGGTTTCCGGTTTCAAGTCGGTAACTGACATCACCAGTTGGCGTTTCTTCGTAAAGTTTGCCTAGTAATGTTTTCAGTGTGCGCATGATCTGCTCAAAATCTGCTGTATCTTGAAGCTGCAGCGCCAGACCATCGTTACGACCTTTTAAGACGACACTGTCCACATCATCACCCCAACTATTCTTCAGCTAAATTGTCTAACAAACGGTGCAACGGCCCATATACAATGACAAACAACGCCAAGTTGACTGTCAGACCAGGGCCGAGGTGGTTTGCAATAAGCATCACGACATTTCCAGTACCGAAACCGATAAACCGATTCATGATGTAGTTCGCAATGCCATACAGTAATAACCCAATAATATAAACCATACCGACAAACACCGGTGTTCGCGGAATATACGGCCGAATCTGTCGAATGGTATAAATGACTAATGGAAAGAGCAGTGCATTGACCCCTAAAATGCCAGTATAAAACGTATCAAACAAGAGTCCAATGAGCGCAGCAATCCAAGTAATATACTTTTCCTCAGGGACAAATAACGTGATCATGATGAGTCCAAGTAATGTCAGCTGCGGCGTGCCCATAAAATTTGGGCGCATGATCCATTGGGCTAATACCGATGCCAGACTGCCATCAATCAACATCAGCAACAACAACAGGAGAACAACCCACCAATGACCAGTAAAGTGTTTTTCATTCAGCATCTTAGTCACCTGCAATCGTGCGCGAAATGACGGTCACCACAGTAACATCATTCAGACTGGCGGCAGGCGTTAGGTAAACACTGTTGGCCAAACCATAGTCATCTTTTTTGACGCTGGCAACTTTCCCGATGAGTAAGCCTTTCGGGGTCATACCGCCTAACCCGCTGGTGACAACATCGTCGCCTTTTTTAATATCAGTATCAGTATTCAGCTCACCCAAAATGAGATCACCGGACTTCTCGTCGTAACCAGTAATGATCCCGTTCACTTCTTTATCGCCTTTAGTTTCAACAGCGGCGGCGATGCGATCACTAGACTTGTTAGCCGTCGACAACATCTCAACCTTGGCGTTCGTCCGATTGACTTCAACAACTCGACCAATCAGTCCCGAACCGGCCATAACCGGCATACCTTTCTTGACGCCAGCAGCGCTGCCTTGATTAATCACAACCATGTTGCGCCAGTCACTTGGTGTCCGTAAAATCACCGCGGCACTAATTTGAGAATAATCGGTCAAGGTGCCGTTTAACTTCAACTGAGTTTTCAGCTGCTTGTTTTCCCGCTTAAGTGTCTGCACCTGAACCTTCGTCTGAGCTAAATTATCCAGCTGACTTTTTAGCCGTTGATTCTCCTGAAAGGTATCCAAAAGGTTGTTGATGTCATCCAAGCCATTCCGAGCAAAATCCCCAGGAATGGCAACCAAGCGACCGCCAATGCCCACGACATCGTTGGCAATCCGTTGAATAAATGGCGGGGTGTTACGATTATTACTCGCATACATCGACCCTGCGATCAAACCAAGACTGACCAGCAACGCGATCATGAGGGCGATCAATTTTTTATTGGAAAAGAATTTCTGCATTGGTTCCTCCGTCATACTCGCGAAAAAAGGCCAGGATCAAATCATCCCAGCCTCTTGCCACACACGAACCATCTTCATTTATGGGCTGTTAACGCTTCTTTAGGACATCAATATTCTTCAATGACTCGCCAGTACCGATGGCAACACAATCCAATGGATCTTGGGCAATGAAGACCGGTACCTTGGTTTCATCCGAAATGACATCCGGCAAGTGCTTCAATAAGGCACCGCCACCTGTTAAAACAATCCCATGATCAATGACATCGGCAGCAATTTCTGGAGAAGTTTCTTCAAGCGTCTCTTTAATTGCTGTAATGATATCAAGAACATTTTCATGAATGGCACTGGCAATGTCAGTCGCTGAAATTTCGATTGTCTTCGGTAAACCACTCAACAAATCACGACCGCGAACCGTCATGCCGTCAATATCTTTTGCTTTTTCAACAGATGCTGAGCCAATCTGAATCTTCATGGCTTCAGCTGTTCGCTCACCGATTAACAGGTTGAAATTCTGCCGTAAGTGATTGATGATCGCTTCATCAAACTTGTCACCGGCCACTCGAATAGAACGACTGGACACGATACCGCCAAGTGAGATGGTCGCCACGTCAGTCGTGCCGCCGCCAATATCAACAACCATGCTGCCGGTAGGATCCATAACTGGCAAGCCAGCACCGATCGCAGCAGCATAAGGTTCCTCAATGACGAATGCATCGCGTGCACCAGCAACTTTAGCCGCATCAATCACGGCGCGTTTTTCAACTTCGGTCACACCGCTAGGCACACAAATCATGACCTGCGGATGGCTACCGTTGCCGAGCGCCTTTTGCATGAAGTATTTCAACATGGCTGCCGTTGTATCGTAGTCAGCGATGACCCCATCTTTCATTGGGCGGATCGCCACGATATTGGTCGGGGTACGACCGATCATGTCGCGAGCTTCTTCACCAACCGCAATGACTTCTTCCGTTTGGGTATTCTTCGCGACAACGGAAGGTTCGTTTAAAACGATGCCTTTACCGTCAACGTAAACCAAGGTATTTGCAGTGCCAAGATCGATCCCGATATTTTTTGATCCAAATCCAAACAAGACGTTCTCCCCTTATGCTGACTCATTTCGTATAACTCCATGCATTATAGCATATTTATTTCTGTGACAAAATGTGAAACTACCCGATTTTCATGCCAGATGGGCAATTTGAGAAAAGCTTACAACTTTGTTCCCCTGCCTAATTGAACTCCGGATCATCGCGCGCGAATGAATAATAGCGTTCCCCACCAACAATGAGATGGTCAATCAAATGCATGCCAAGCAACGCGGCGGCCAACTGAAACCGAGTCGTGGTGTCCCGATCCGCCTGACTTGGCGAGGGATCACCACTGGGATGATTGTGTACCATAATCAGGTTTGTGGCGCTCAACTTTAACGCTTCTCTAAAAACAATACGCGGATCTGCCATAGCTGAATCTACTGTACCAATTGCAGCAATCTGTTCAGTAATAATCTGATTCTTAACATCTAAAAATAAAATCAACATGGATTCCTGATTCACACCAGCAAACCGAGAAATCATCGTTTTGCCTAACTGTTCGCTATTTTTGATTTGCCCGTAGCGAACCGTCTGCCGTTGCATAGCCCGCCGCCCCAACTCCACCCCAGCTAAAATACTAGCTCGTTTGGCAGCGCCCAGTCCCCGAATATGCTCAAGCAAGCCTTGATCCCCTTCTGCCAAGCCCTGAAGTTTCGGATAAGTCGCCAAAACTTCACTCACGATCTGCTTAACCGGATAATGTTGATTCCCTGCTCGCACCACCAGCTGCAAAAGCTCAGCATCCGTCAAAGCCTGCGGACCATGTGCTAATAACCGTTCACGTGGCAATTCTGCTGCATCTGCCATGAAAATTCCCCCTGTTGGCATTTTCTCACTTCACCGATCAGTTATCGGTGTCATTAGAAAATTACGCAAACGCAGGCTGATTTTTCAACCAAGCTGGTAATTCGCTGATTGATGACAGAATCGCGGTCGCTTTTGAATCGGGTTTTTGCGCAATACCAGGAATCATGACCACTGGCAGGCCAGCTCCAACAGCCGCTTCAACACCAACATGGGTATCTTCAACGACAACAGCTGGCACATTTCCCAGCTTGACTTTCATTGCTTCGTACATCTCAGGATCAGGCTTATGCGCCTGTACATCGCTGCCAGTCAAAATCGGGTGAAACTGCCGCTGCCAGCCGGTTGCTGCCAAGACAACATCCACATAATGCCGCGGACTACTCGTCGCCAGCGCCAATGGATAACCTGCCGTTGTCAATGCCGCTAAAGTTGGCTGTACATTTGGCAAAACAAAATCTGCGCCGCCTTGAATTTGATCAAGAACATCCGCCGTCGAAAACTTTTGAAACCAAGCAGCATGTTCGGCGCCAATCATGTCGGCAATCACTTTGGCCTCGCTGGGGCCGGCTGCACCCACTAACGGCCGAAAATCAGCCTCAGTGCGATGCAATCCCAGTTGAGCGGCAGCTTTGACATTGCTTTTGAGATAAAGTGCCTCGGTGTTCACCAAGGTGCCATCAAGATCAAAAATAATGGTAGTCGTCATGGTCTCCTCCTTAAAGTCGCTCGTGACACAAAAAAACTGCTCACGCGCTGTTCTAATTGAGCTGGTCTCGGCTCTTCTGAAACGCGTTCGCCAGCCCAAAAACCTGCGTGTAAGGACCCTGAACGCAATGGCCAAAGCCCTGCCATCACGTTCAGGTCCGCTTACACTCCGGTTTCTACCCGGGTTGGCTCACGCTCTTAAAGTTTGTCGAACATCAGCGGCCAGATAAAGCGAGCCGGTTAAGATGATTGGCTGATCCGGATCGTCAGCAAGGCTCGCGGCCATTGCTTCTTGCCAGGAATCCTTTAATTGGCCTTCATGCAAGGCTGCATACCCAGCCTCAGGCAAAGCCCGGGCATTGCCTGGTACCGGTACGAGATACACGGTATGAAATGCCTTCGTTAGTGCATCGGCCATGGTGTGATAATCCTTGTCAGCCAAAATGCCAGCAATCACTGTCACCGGTTGCTTAAAGAGCTGGTGCAATGCGGCAATTAATCCCTTGATGCCGTCCGGATTATGGGCGCCGTCAATCACAATCAGTGGTTCGTCACTTAACTTCTCTAATCGCGCCGGCCATCGACTGGCCGCTAGCCCTTTGCGAATCTCCTGCGACTTCAACGGCCAATTCGTTGCAGAGGCATAGACTTTTGCCGTCTGAATCGCAATTGCCATATTTCGCTGTTGGTAATCACCAACCAGCGGTATATCTATGTCTGTCAGCTCACCATCCTTGTCGGCATAAGTCAGTCGCTGACCCCAGCCATGCAAGCGCGCTTTAGGAACGGAAAAGTCGCGGTCAAATCGCAACCACATGCTAGCTGTTGCTGCAACCTTTGCCGCCACAACAGCATCAGCATCTGGTACCAAATTGCCAGTCACAACCGGGACGTGCGGTTTAATGATGCCAGCTTTATGCGTTGCAATCGCAGTAATCGTATCGCCAAGCAGTTTTTGATGGTCTAAAGCTACCTCAGTCAGCACACTTACAACCGGCGTGATCACATTGGTGGAATCCGTGTCGCCACCAATCCCCACCTCAATCACTGCCAAATCCACCTGTTTTTGATCAAAATACCAAAAGGCCAGAGCCGTGATAAATTCAAATTCCGTGACCCCGAAATCTGGTGTCGCTTGCCGCAGCTGGGTTAAGGCCTGTTGTCCGACAGCGACCGCTTTAACAAGCTCAGCATCAGGAATGGGCTGATGATCAATCATCATGCGCTCATTAAACCGCATAATGAACGGTGATGTATACAAACCGACGCTCAAACCGCTTGCTTCAAGGATATGGGCAATGGCATTGGCGGCTGAGCCTTTACCATTTGTCCCAGTGACATGAATATAATGGCCTCGTTTTTGCGGGTCACCCAAGGCATGCAACAAGGTGAGAATGCGCTGATGATCGCCAGTTTTGGCCAAGCGCGGAAACGAATGAATATACGCGACACTTTCGGTGTAGTCCATGGTCAACTTCTTTCCTCAGGGCATGAACGCGCCCGGTTTCTATGCCAGCGTGCAAGTGCTAGCTTCATAAGTTTCATGATACCAGAAATTCTGGAGAAGTTATGATGTTTACCCAGTGATTTTTGAATGATAACTAGACGTAACCTTGTGCCAAAAGCGTTTAATCGTCAGCCGTCTATAGGCAAACAAAAAGGACTGGCCATGTTACCATGGTCAGTCCCCTTTTCAATCAATCTATTAACAAAAAGCAAACCAACGTCAATCTGATCGTTACCTTAAAGCGAAACTTGATTAAGCCTGCTGCAACTGTGCCAACCGCTGCTGTGTGCTGTTCAGCTGATCGGCAAAATTGCTGCGCTTGGTCCGTTGTTCTTCAACAACTGCCTCAGGTGCCTTGGCGAGGAAGCCTTGATTGTTCAGCTTTTTATCGATGCGATCGATTTCTTGCTGAAGCTTCTTAGCGTCCTTTGTCAACTTAGCGCGCTCTTCATCAAGATCCACCAGTTCATTTAACGGTACGAAGATTGTTGCTCCCGTGATCACGGTGCTGCCAGCCATTTTGGGCTCGGCAACATCGGTTCCTACTGTGAAAGCTTTGCTGTTAACAAACCGATCAATAAAGTCAAAATTGTCCTCAAAAATTGGCTTCAAAGCCGGGTCAGTTAATTTGACAATAATGTCAACCTTCGTCTTGAGTGGCGCACCTGCATCCTTACGAATGCTACGGACGCCACGAATCAAAGCGATGATTGAATCCATGGCATCAACAGCGGCCGAATTTTCAAAAGCATCATTAGCAACTGGATAACTGGCTGTTACAATTGACTGTCCTGCGTGTGGCAAAGCAAGCCATAACTTTTCAGTCACAAACGGCATGACTGGGTGCAATAGGCGCAGAATCTGGTCAAGCGCATAAGCAAGGTTAACTCGCTTAGCTGCCTTCGCTTTTTCGTCATCGCCATAAAGCACTTCTTTACTCATTTCAACATACCAGTCAGCAAAAACGTTCCAAGTAAAGTTATAAAGAGTCCGACCCATTTCGCCGAATTCGAAGCGTTCAGATAGATCAGTGACCTGCTTAATCGTTTCGTTCAATTGGGCAAATAACCACTTATCAGATAAATCGAAGGTGCTTGGATCTGGTTGTTGCGGCTTCTCCAAGTCCCCGAGATTCATCATCACGAATCGGGAGATGTTCCAGATTTTGTTAATGAAGTTCCAAGCGGCTTCAACTTGTTTGTAACTAAAGCGAGTATCCTGACCAGGCTTATTCCCTGTAATCAAGAACCAGCGCAAAGCATCGGCCCCGTATTTTTCGATCACATCCATCGGGTCAATCCCATTGCCCAAGGATTTACTCATCTTGCGGCCTTGTTCGTCTCGCATCAGGCCATGGATCAAGGTGTACTTGAACGGACGCTCGCCAGTGAAATGCAGCCCTTGGAAAATCATTCGAGCCACCCAGAATGGAATAATATCGTAGCCGGTAACCAATGTGTCCGTTGGATAGTAGCGTTTGTAATCCGGTGAATCGGTATCCGGCCAGCCCATCGTTGAAAATGGCCACAAAGCACTTGAGAACCAAGTATCCAAAACATCTGGATCTTGCTGCCAATTTTCAATGTCTTTTGGTGCTTCCATGCCCACATAGGTCTCGCCAGTCTGCTTGTTGTACCAAGCCGGAATTTGATGACCCCACCAAAGTTGCCGAGAAATAACCCAATCGTGAATATTTTCCATCCATTGCAAATAGGTGTGCTCAAACCGATCTGGCACGAAGGTCACTTTTTTATCAGCTTCCTGTTGTGCTTTGATGGCAGCGTCCGCTAACGGCTTCATTTTCACAAACCATTGAGTTGACAGCCGAGCTTCGACCTGAACACCGGTGCGTTCACTATGACCAACACTATGCACAATTGGCTCAACTTTCAGTAACAGACCTTCCTTATCCAGATCCGCCACCATGGCCTTCCGAGCTTCAAAACGATCCATGCCATTGTACTTGCCAGCATTTTCGTTCATCGTGCCATCTTCATTCATCGTGTTGATCCGCTTTAAGTCATGGCGATTTCCTACCTGAAAGTCATTAGGGTCATGTGCAGGCGTGATTTTAACCGCCCCTGTCCCAAATGCTGGATCAACATACGCATCCTCGATGATTGGAATCTTGCGATTAGCCAGCGGCAAAATCAGCTCCTTGCCAACTAAGTCCTGATAGCGTTTGTCACCAGGATGGACAGCAACGGCGGTATCGCCCATCATCGTTTCGGGACGGGTTGTGGCGATCTCAATATAACCGCTCCCGTCTGCGAATGGATATTTCACATGGTAGAAGGCGCCTTTATCATCTTCATGAATGACTTCGATATCCGACAACGCCGTACGGGCCTGCGGATCCCAGTTGACGATATATTCGCCCCGATAAATCAGGCCTTGCTTATACAACTCAACGAAGACCTTACGAACAGCCTCGTTAAGTCCCTTATCCAAGGTGAAACGCTCGCGGCTGTAATCAAGTGACAACCCCATCTTCGCCCACTGACTGTGAATCGTCTTGGCAAATTCGTCTTTCCATTCCCAAACTTTTTGAACAAATTTATCGCGCCCTAGGTCATAGCGGCTGATGCCCTCTTTACGCAACTTAGCTTCAACTTTGGCTTGGGTCGCGATTCCAGCATGATCCATTCCGGGCAGCCACAACGTATCAAAACCTTGCATCCGCTTTTCACGAATCACAATATCCTGCAGCGTTGTGTCCCAGGCATGGCCCATGTGCAACTTACCCGTCACATTTGGCGGCGGGATGACAATCGAGTATGGCTTGGCTTTTTGATCACCGCTCGGTTTGAAAACATCCTCATCTAGCCATTCTTGATACCGGCCAGCTTCAACGGCCTTATGATCGTACTTAGGTGCTAATGCTTGCTCTTTCATTGGCTCCACCTCACAATTTTTTTCTGTTCCTGCAGTAACGCGGCCCGCAAGCTGACTTACGAGAATAAAAAAAACCGCCCTAATTAAAAAAATTAGGACGAGTCAGCTCGCGGTACCACCTAAATTGGGAAACAATCCCCCACTTGGTTCAGGATAACGGCTGTCACCGGCCGCTCCCTACTCACTTCAGGACGGCAGCTCACAAGCTACAACCATAGCCTTTTTCAAGGTTTGCACCAACCACCTTGTCGCTGGAAAAAAAGACCATGACCCTCTTGATCATTGCATTAGCTGAATTATAACCCGTTGATTTTGACGGGTCAATCGCTAGCGCTATCCTTTTCGGAAACATAGCCTGCTACGGCTCAGTTGTGCTACCCTTGCGACACTCGTTTAACCTGCTTTTGATGATCGACAAACAATAAGGCTTGCAGTTCACTGGTGAGATCAATGTAGCGAATCGTGGTTGTCGGTTTGGCAGGAACCGGTTTGGGAGCAAAGGTCAAAATGGCAGTGACGTTTTGCGCTTCTAATTGGCGCACCACTGCAGCTTGGGCCGAGCTTGGGACGCAGACAATAGCGGTGTGCATACTCGGACGCAATTTTTCAGCTAAAGCGGCCAAATCATAAATCGGCACGCCGGCAATCGTTGTCCCGATTAATTGCGGATCGGTGTCAAAGCCCATCGTGATAGAAAGATCAGGGTTGCGGCGAAAATTATTCGTCAGCAAGGCACGGCCCAAATTACCACAACCCACCAACGCCATCTGTTCTTCTGAGTGGACTTCAAGCAACTCGCCAAAAACCTGTGCAAGCAAGTCAACCGAATAGCCATAGCCACTTCGGCCTAAATCGCCAAAATTAGAAAAATCACGTCGAATCGTTGCTGGAGCAATGTGCACCAATTTACTTAATCGATCAGACCGCACCCGTTTCTCGCCGGTCTGCTGCAAGTCTTTAACCGTTCGATAATACACGGGAATCCGTTTAATTGTTGCCTGTGATAACGCCTGCTTGCTGACTACCACTTTGAACACCTCCGCACGCTTTTGTTACTCTTTTCACATATTAGCTTACCAGAATTCGGCTTGCTTGGCTATCTTTTTTCAAAAGTAATGACTGGCATGAATCGTTACGATTGTACTGATGTTATCATATTATCTGTCAGCGACCGGGCAGTTTGGTCTGTGCTTCTGACTTTATCACCACAGATAACCAAAAGATGAAAACCGTCAAAAGTCTCAGCTTTTGTGAAATGTTTCCTTTATTAAATAAAAACGCCCGTTGTTTGCCATGACCACTAGCATCAATAGGCAAACAACAGGCATTCTTTTTAAAGTAATTCAGCAATAACATCTTGATCTTGATTCATAAATTGATCCGATGACTTGATCTCCTGAATTTTCACGCCAGCCAGTGCGCGATCCATCAAGCCGGCAACATCAATTTTGCTTTCATAGTAACGCGCGCGATCTGTCTTTGGCTTAGTTTTCGGTGAAGGCGGCGCAAAAATCGTGCAGCAATCCTCAAATGGCATGATCGACAAATCGTAAGTGTCAATTTTCTCGGCTTCGGCAATAATTTCATTCTTATCCATCGTTGCCACCGGTCGAATAATCGGCATCGTTGTCACATCATTGATTGCCGCCATCGACTCCAACGTTTGCGAGGCAACTTGACCGACCGATTCGCCATTGAAAATCGCGAGATCGCCACGCTGCTGAGCAATGGCTTCCGTTAGCCGCAACATCAATCGCCGTTGAACGGTCATGAGATAACCTTCTGGCACTTTCGCCTTGATTTCCTCTTGAATTTCCGTAAATGGCACTTCGATAAAGTAAATCCGGCCGACATATGGCGTCAACTTCGCGGTCAGTTGCTTAGCTTTGTTGAGTGCCTGCTGGCTGGTATACGGCGGGCTGAAAAAGTGAACCATCTCAATGTCCACACCCCGCTTTAACGCGTAATAGCCAGCCACTGGCGAATCAATGCCGCCACTTAGCATCAAAGCTGCTTTGCCGGCAGTCCCGACTGGCAACCCACCTGCCCCTTGAATGGTCTTCGTGGACAAATAAATCGCCTCGCGCCGGACTTCAACCCGCAGAATCATGTCGGGCTGATGCATTTTAACAACCAAATCAGGTCGCTTATCTGTCAGATAGTCACCCAGATCCAAATTCATGGCGTTTGTATCTAAGGCAAAATCGTGGTCACTGCGGCGCGTGTTGACCTTGTAGCTAATGCCCTTTGGCGCGGTTTCGTTCATTAATTGCAAGGCAACTGCATGCACCTTATCCATATCTTTTTCAACCGCAATACTTGGTGAAAAATTTTGAATGCCAAAAACTTGTGATAACCGAGCCATCACCTGATCACTCGGCTCCCCATTCAATTCGATATGCATCCGATCACGCTTAGGGCGAATCGTGAGTTTGGGGAACTCGTGCAGAGCACGGGTGACATTGCCGTTTAACCGGCCGATAAAGGCTTGACGGTTCTTGCCTTTTGTCGAAAGTTCGCCATAACGAACCATAATTTCTGAATATTGCATACTATAATCCTTTCAGTTAAACGGTCGCCTTATCAAGTTTAGCAAACTTCGCATAAACCGTATCAAATGCCTTGTTAAAAGCATCTGCCTCGGCCAAAGTATTCGCTTCATCTAAGCTAACACGAATCGCTGACGTTGCAATCCGGGAATCGGTATGCATTGCCGCGAGTGTACTGCTTTCCGTTCCTTTTTTACTGGAGCAGGCACTAGTTGTCGAAATGTAAATAGCTTGCGCCTCGAAAGCGTGGACGATTGTTTCGCCACGGACACCGGCAATCGCGAAACACAACACATGCGGGGCAAAATCAGGGGTCAATTGGCTGAACATCGTCACCTTTGGCTTTTGACTGACATGATCGTAAATTCGTTTGCGAACAGCTTGCTGACGAGCCACGTTATCCGCTTCATTGGCCAAAAGGAGCCGTAGTGACTTCGCCATTGCGGCAATCGCTGGCACATTTTCCGTGCCTGAGCGCCAGTCATTTTCCTGGCCACCGCCTGTCAGCAATGGCGCGATCATCCGGCCTTCCTTGGCATAGATGAACCCTGTGCCACGCGGAGCATGGAACTTATGCCCCGAAAAGCTCATAAAATCAATCCGTGGATCTTGCAAGGCAGCATCCAGCCCCTTGCCGACTGCCTGCACAGCATCAACGTGAAAGTGAATATTGGGATAGGCATCCAGCACGCGTGCTGCTTCAACAATCGGCTGCATACTGCCAATTTCATTGTTGACCGCCATGATCGAGACCAAAATCGTATCTTTGCGAATCGCTGCTTTGAGATCATCGATGTTGATAAACCCGCGATGATCGACCGGCAGATAGGTCACGTCAAAGCCCAATTTTTCTAGTTGCTTCATCGTATTAATGACCGCAGGATGCTCAATGCTGGTTGTGATCAGGTGCCGGCCGAATTCACGTTTCGCCATCGCCGTTCCCTTGATCACCCAATTATCGCTTTCGGTACCACCACTGGTGAAGTAAATTTCGTTTGGTTTCGCACCGATCAGCTGAGCAATCTGCGCCCGTGAACTTTGCAGAACCTCATTTGCCCGTGTCCCCAAGGCATGCAAGCTACTCGGATTACCAAAAAAATCCGTGCTGACTTTATTATAAGTAGCCAATGCCTCCGGCGAAATCTTCGTCGTCGCACTATTATCAAAATAAATCATCTGCCGGCCCCTTCCGTTATTGTGACTGCGTTGAATTATAGACAAAAAGTTAGTAAGTTTCAAGAGCGCGAGCCAGTCCGGGAGAAACCGGAGTGTAAGTGGCCTTGGGCGTGATGGTCGCACTTTGACCATTGCGACCAAGGTCCTTACACGCAGGTTTCTGGACTGGCGAGCGCGTTTATCGGAGCCTAGATCACATCAGAAAGTTCGTACAACAAGTCCTACGAAAATTACCCACAAATTCGCACAACAACAACCTCCAAACAAAAAACCAGCCACCACCGGCTGGTTTTCCCAAATCCGAATCACTAATATAATGAAGCTTTCTTCCGCGCAAGGTACGCATCCTCAACCTTCTTATAGCTTCCGGCTTCGGTTTGCTCCAATGCCGTCGCTAAGGTATCCGCGGCTTGCTTATAATCAAATTGCATATACGACTCAGTAGCCTGATGCACTGCTTCGGCGACTGGTTTCACTGTTGTTTTATAGCGGTTGGCATACTGCATCAATTCTTCTGTCAAACCCGCAGCGTCAATCAAAGCGCTGGTAGCTTTTTTCAACGCATCAATATCGCTGGCAATTTTAATCAGAAACTTCGCAATCGCGTCCATGTTAATTTTCACTTGATCAAGATCATGGTTTAATTGCTCGATCTCGGCAGTGACGTGCTTGACCTGGCTCACATAATCTTGTGGCAGACCAGGTAGGTGATGCCGTAAAATTTCGTGTTTGATGTTACGCATATCCAGTTCAAAATTCTCTGCCTGCTTGTTGGCGACAATCTCGCCTTTCTTTAAGCCTGCGACCGCTTGATTAATTTGAACCTGCTGCTTCTCAATCGCTGTCAACTCATCTTTGGTGGCATCAAACCGCTCAATCACATAAGAATAAACGGCCTTACCAGCTTCAATCGCATCCGTATCCTTAATATAGTTGGCATCGATCGAATCAAGCTGCGTCTTTAAATCCTTGGCAATTTTGATTTCATTGTGATTCAACGTGTAGCTCTGATTCAAATGATCCAGCTCTGTCTGCAACTCGCGATTTTGACGCAAGGCGTGATCAATAAATTGGCGCAGGTCTGGCGCAGCAGCATCGACGCGCTTTCTAGCCTGCATTTCCTTTTCCATAATCGCGTACATCTTATCAATCTCAGCTTCAATTTCGCTGTTAGCCGCTTCTGTGGCGTCCACATCAAGCGACTTAAGCGCGGTGTTAGCGTCAGCCATCTTTTCGTTAACATCCTCGACCATGCCCGGAATATCATCAGTGAAAACATAATGAGCCGTTGTCAACTGCCGATAACCATGCTCGATTTCATTAATCTGCGCCGGGAATTCGTTCACCTGTTCATTGACAAGCGGTGGCAATTCTTTAACTTGACGCCGCAATGCCGCCATCTCATCACTTAACTGCTTAACCTCGCTCTTGGCAGCTTGATGATCGCCATCATTATTAATCTGGTCAATTTTTTGAAAAAGTTCAGCCAGTTGTTGCAACTGCTGTTCCAAAGCCGGCTGGGCATCCCCGAAGACAAAACTTTTGGCGAGGATCGTTTTACGCGACACTTGATAATCATCACGTAACTGCAACATCTTGCTGCGATTATCCGCCTCATCATGCCGAATGTCTTGTAAGGCTTGGCTGATCAAGTCATATTGTTGGCGGGCTGTGTCAATTTTTGCTTCCAGCACCTTAGCAATTTTCTGGGCATGATCAAAGCGAAAACGCTTGGCCTGGTCCTCCAGATCAAGCAGAATCTTCTGTAGGTCAGCCAAGTCGTCATCATTCAACTGATCAAAGGCCCGTTCCCACTTGCTGAACGTTGCCAGACTATCGCCAGTTAACTTTAACTGCTCGATGCTGCGAATCTGACTCGACAGCGCACCAACGTCGATCGCTTCGACTTGCGCGTCCAAGTTCTTGATTCGAGTCTGAAAATAATGCTGCAGCCACCAGACACCGCCGGCAGCGACAACTATGATCACTACGATAACAAAGAACCAGATCATCCCTACACCCTCTGCTTTACCTATTATCATTTCAATTGCATTTTGACAGCTTCACGGCTAAAATGCCGTTAAGCATCAAAATGTGAGAATATCCTAAGTACAAGTATCGCAAAAAAAGGCTTCAGTTAAAAGGCCTACACATCGCTTTTCATAAATTCTCTAAAAGGACTGATTAAATGACGACCCTTGATCCCATCATTGTTGACCAATTAGACGGTTTGCTAACCGGCGAAACTAACCCAATTACGGTACTTGCCAATGCCAGCGCTTTGCTAAACGACTTGATGACTGACCTCAACTGGGCAGGTTTCTACCTTTATAATGATAAAACTGGCCAGCTTGACCTCGGGCCATTCCAAGGTAAAGTCGCCTGCATGCACATTCAGCCAGGCAACGGTGTCGTTGGCACCAGCTACGCCCAAAACGCTGTGCTGCGCGTGCCAAACGTTCACGAATTTGCTGGCCACATCGCTTGCGACTCTGCCAGCAACGCTGAGATCGTTGTTCCCATCACAGTTGACAATCGGGTGGTCGCCATCATGGACATCGACTCCCCAACACTTGATCGATTTAGTGAAAATGACGAAGCCATCCTCACTAAGTTTGGTGAGACGTTGGCGGCGCACCTTGACACTGCTGCGCTAAACACGGTATACTAGCACGCGTGTAAAATAATGCAGCAGCGGCCGGCATGGTCGGCTCCAGTCCTGCCTCGGCGTTAAGCCGGTGACAGTAGTAACCGCGGCTGCAAAGGTGAACCTTTGCAGGACTGCCCGTGTGCTAAAGCCGCAATTCGTTATTTTACTCCAAATAAAATCTTGGAGGAATATCTATATGTCTCGTTATACTGGTCCTCGCTGGAAGCAGAGCCGTCGTCTTGGCCTCTCCCTTTCCGGCACTGGTAAAGAATTAGCTCGTCGTCCTTATGCACCTGGTGATCATGGTGCCAACAACCGTCGTAAGATCTCTGAATACGGCCAACAATTGCGTGAAAAGCAAAAGTTACGTTGGATGTACGGCTTAAACGAACGCCAATTCCAGAACTTGTTCCTGCGCGCCGGTAAGATCAAAGAAGGCACCCATGGTGATAACTTCATGATCCTGCTCGAAACCCGTTTGGACAATCTGGTTTTCCGCTTGGGTCTGGCTTCCAGCCGTCCGCAAGCACGTCAACTTGTTAACCACGGTCACATCACCGTTGATGGCAAGCGCGTCGATATCCCTTCTTATGAAGTAGAGCCTGGCCAAGTGATCGCTCTTCGCGAACGTTCACAAAACCTTGCTATCGTCAATGAAGCCATCGAGAACACCGTTTCCCGTCCGGCCTACGTTACCTTTGACGACACTAAGAAGACCGGTTCCCTCGTTCGTTTACCAGAACGTGGCGAACTCGAACCAGAAGTTGACGAATCACTGGTTGTTGAATACTATAACCAGAAACTTTAATCGAAACGCTTATAAACGCCTTAACAAAGGTGTTTGGAGCACTTCGACTGGTACAAATTGGTACAAATCGTTAAAGACCTGCCAACAGGTCCATTGCACGTCCATTTTGGGCGTGTTTTTTTTCGGGCATTAATGTAATGTAATAATTCTGAGTCGTTAGCAAGCTAGAGTGGCCTAAACGTTGAGAGATATATGCCAAGTCGAGATTTTGGCTAAAGAGAAATGAAGCATGCGTATCCCTCAGACCATGAAAAGTCGTTTGGCTAATACCTACTTTAGCAAGAAAAGGTGCAAGCATCATGGATTGATGGAAACCGTCCCGCTCAAAAATATAACCGTCTGCCTTCACTGGAATCATTTTGACCAAGTCATACACCGGTTTCGTGATTGATACTTTTCTTCTTGAAGACTCGGTTTTTAACGACACTGCATCGGAAAATGGGCTTAATGAGCGATTAACTTGGACATCGCACTCCCCCGCTTCTTCAGAAAGATCGTCCGGCTTTAATCCCAATATCTCTCCCCGTCTTAACCCAGAATCAGTTGCCAAAAGTACCAGAATCGCAAACTCACTTTGTGTATGCTCAAAGCAATAGTGTCGTAACTTTTTAAGCTCCGTAATTGATAACGCACGATTGCGCTTCTTTGGCACGTTGCCGTGGGCATGAATCAATGATGAAATATCGTTGACTAACAAGCCATGCGCATAGGCATACTTCAGAACTGACCGTAATGGCGTTACTAGCAACTGCACTGTTTTAAGTGCGTGGTTACTGGCATAGTCATTAATAATCGTTTGAATTAGTACATCGTTCAAATCTCTGATTCTGATTTTAGGAAAAAGCTTCCTCAAAATTTCACCTTGCCGCTTATAAGCCAAATAAGTTGATTCTTTCACCTCCGCTTTCTTCACAAATTCAAGATGATAGGAAAAGTAGTCCACAAGTAATGTGTCACGCGTCATCAAGTCAACGCCATTACTCTTCTGCAATTCTAGCTTCAAGCCCCAAACTTTGGCCTCCTGATATGTCGGAAAGGTTTTAGTAAGACGCTTATACTCTCCCCGATTAGGAACAGACACCAACGCTCTGAACTTATTGTTTCGTTTTACTATTACCGCCATGATCTTATCTCCTTATTAAAGAAATAAGCTGGCCCCGTCAATACGGAATCAGCTTATCACGTTGCTTCAGGTAATGCTATTTTTCTTAATGAAGCTGTACAATTCGCTTTGCAGATACCGTTCTTGTTTCCCAAGCATAAATGCCTTCAGCCCCTTTTTTCGAAAATACTTGTCAAAGGAAACCGGATCAATGCCTAGATACGCTGCTGCTTCTTCACGGTTCAACAAAATATGATCATATGTCTTTTTTAGAACCATGATTTTCACCCTTTCTCGTCTTTGCATCATTGATGAGTTTCTGTATCGTTGTCTGTCATCAATTCCGCAAATTTTTGCTCTGTTAAAAACTGGATGAAAATGAGATACTTCTGTTGATAGTGGGAGCTATCAGGTGTTGCGCCGTAACAAGTTCACGGTGCAACACTTTTTATTTTCATTTTCATCACACAGTCACTACCACTTTTCATAATTATTTGACACAGGATTCCAAACATAATCCACTTCGGTCACCTTCTGTCCAGTTGCCGGATTAATTCCGAGCTTAATTAAATTTTGAGGGCTGTCATCGTTATCAAGATCATCCAGTTTTAGCTGCTGGCGAATGTCTTTTAAAACGCCCCCAAAAGATAATTGCCGCGTATGATTTAACGCGTTCTCAAGTGTGCCAACAACTTTCAAATCGCGGCTTTCACTCCCTGTTAAATAATCCGTGCTTTTAACTTGATACTTAGCTACTTCGCGAGCCGACGACGCCAAACTGGTGTCCCCCCTCCTAACGTTTGGACGAACCCGCTTCACATTAACAATTGGCTCATAGTTTAGCTTCCGTGCTCGCTTCCAAAACTTAGACCACTCAGCCTGCTTAATGTAGTTCTGCGAATCTCTGAAATAGGTGCTTTTCATGAACAATAGAACGTGTGCGTGTTGGTGATATGTCTGATTTTTCTCATTAAACGTAATTTCTGTCGATCGAACATATCCCAGTAAATTCTTGCTGGTTTTTTTGTACTGGAAGAGCTTGTAAAATGAGGCGTTCATTTTCTTTAACTCTGCCTTTAAAGTTGATGCGGTGGCATTCTTCTCTGTCAGTGTCAAGAATAAGAACACACCAGATGAATTCTGCTGTAAAGCTTCATTAATAATTAAGCTTAGTTGATATGACTGCTTTCGCGCGCGCCTCCAATTGCACATTGGGCACAGTCGAGAGTGGCAAAACCACGCTTGAAATAACTTCAAATCTGACCCACTTCTGGCAAATTTTAATGTCTCACCGCAATCTACGACACGTGCCGCCTTTTTGTAATTTAATTTAGTGACATAATCCCCATACATCCGGCAAGCAATCTTTCGTTCTCGCCAAGGCTGTTCATGACCATAACTTGTCACGTCTTTTAGAATATCTGTCACACAAGATCACCTCACTTACCTAAACAACTTAGAGCCATTCAACAAGATTGTTATCTGTATTTCCCGGTGTCATCGCACTTATCAGCCATTTTGAAGAATGGGGTTGTTTCTATTAGTATCAAGATAAGGCCAATCCTAAGACACTGGATTTGTTCGCGGCTTAAAAAAGATTGCGGCCTTTCGGCATCTCGCTGCGCGAGGCCGAGGCCGCATCTCAGTTCTAGTTTCGCCGCGAACCTCTAAGCCACAAAAAGCCAGCTTTCTCTTCAAAGCTTGAAAAAACAAAAGTGTTAAATAAATCTGAAGTCTTCTGTTTAATAACTGACTGGCTGTCTTCAATCATTTTTTGCGCCAGCCCATCCCATGGAAGAGGAATGCACAGTGTAACTTGACTTTCAGAAACAAAGACTGACAGGCGCTTAACCGCATAGTTATAGCTTGATAACTTCTTACTAGATTCACCCGCGTGATCAGATGGCCGGAACAAGCTTCGTTCCAAACGCCACTTAACAACTACAGCTCTAACCAAACGTTTGATATTTCCTCGGTACCGTTTAAGTTCAATAATCCAAGCTAAAGCTTCGAGGATAAACAGACAGAATGCCCCATACTGAGAAATGTGACTCACCCCGGTTAATTGGTCACGAAAACCAAGCGATGCCACACCGCGAAATAAATCATCGTCTAAAAGTTTTAAAAACATCACAGACGCGAAGCTGAAGAGCAACATTACCAATGCAAGTGCCATCATCCAAATACGAATCCATGACAATCGCAGAAAGCGTGTTTGCTTTTTTTCTTTTTTCACATTCAATCACCCCCTCTCCCATAAGTTGGCATTAATAGTGGCATGATGTTGGGCGCATGAATTCCATCTATAATTTGAACTAATCCGGTTCCGCGGCCGACGGGGACTACTATTCCATCAGTGTTATCCAAGTCTGGAAATAAAAACTGAGTTGTTTTTTTATTGATATTTCCCAATTGGATGTACAGGTTCGCCTGTTCACGTACAGCTACTGGTAGTGCTGACGCGTCAAAACGTTGAGAGACTAGAATAAGATGTACTTTAGTCGTCCGCCCTAAAAGTGCCACTTGTCCCAAAAGACCGAAAAATGAATCTTTAATCGTCTTTGTCACGGCCATAGAAAGCGCCATCAGTTCATCAATGACAATCACGATTGGCTTGAAATTGAAGCTATGGCCGGTTTGAAGGGTTGCTTGTCGACGATGAATAATCTTAAGCACCTCACTTAGCACCCCATTAACCTGAGTAACATAGTCATTCTGAGAAGAGCTGTCGTCAGGATGAACAACGCGAACTGAATGATCTTTTCCCCATCTAGACGGAGAATCATACTTCGGATCAACAATCACTAGATCAGCAAACTTGTTGATGACATTCAATAGATAAACCAATGCATATGATTTGCCAGCTCCTGAATTTCCGGCAATTTCAACATGAGTGATTTGATCAAAATCAACAGTGACTCCCTTCATCAAAGGAAGTTCACCGAGAGGAACGGTGCTGACAAAATCATCAATATCTTTAATAACTAACCGTTCGGGAATACCAACGAACCATGGATAAAAAAAGGCTCGTGCGAGATGAAAATTCGAACTTTTTGTAGGAGTAAAAAACGCGCCACTTTGTTTCAATAATGTAAACTTTGGATACAGGACACCATTGGCAATTGAAAAAATACGTTGGTAAAGGTCAGCATCTAAAACAAACGAACATGGTACACGTGGAATAAAAAGGAAACCCTTGTCTGTGATCTGGACATCAAAGCTGTTTGTATAGGTGGTTTCACCTTTAATGTCTAGAGACATGTTCAGCGACTGAAGCAGATAGGTCCGAACTTCCTCATTACTCATCGGACTTCCCCTTTTCATTAAGAAGTTTTACGCCCTTCGCGCGAAAATAAACATTTCCTTTGATCTCGATGCCTTCCAACTCATCAAAAGTTACTTGATCAAAAGCGTTTAAACCTTCGCTTAACTTTTCAGAAAACTTGACACGGAAAGGGTTAAGTCCCTCTTGGATGAACCAATACCGATAACCACTTACTGAGTCAGTCCGGTGACTGTCCTCATATTTGTACATCGTTTCAACCACATTGGTTACATAAACAACCGGTAAATCTTTGTTAATGTAATCATCGGCAACACTTTTGCTATAACCGGTCTTTCTAAATGCTTTCATGGGAACACCTTCCTAAATTAAATTCAGATCATTCAGCTCACTTTTGGTTGAGAATTGATCTGTATGCAATTATTGTATTGCCTTGTTTCATAAGGTACAATAGAACACGATTAAGCCTTATAAGTTTGTATTTTAATGAGAATTAATATTGAGGTGTTAATATGGTTATAGATACAGAAACCGGGCAAGAATTCGCCACAGTAAAAGATATTGCCGAAGTAATGCAGAAATCTAGCAAAACCGTTTATCGATATCTCAACACCAAAGAATTTAAATTTTTAAAGTCCGAGTTCAATGAAATACGGGTTAATGGTATTAAGAAACCTGTGCAAGGCCTGCCCTTGCCAGCATTTAACCGATTTTGTGCCTACTGGGAATCACAGAACAAAATTATGGAGGAAGATCTAGATCTCTGGCAATATTTCCGGCATTACCCAGCATCGGCTACCGATAAACCAAATCATAAGTCAAACAGTAATCATCGAATTTATAACAAATTACCACTTGCGTCCATTAACGCATTAGCATCGTTACTTGTTGAACAACAAAACGAAATAATAGGTTTGCAATCCGATATTGAAAAGCTTAAGCATTCCGAAAATTGGATTAATCCTTTTGGACTCCCAGCAATACCACCAGTCCAAGAATACCGATATATACCAAATCTGAGTCCAACAATAGTCTTTGCTTACAAACAATATGATGATAAATCTTGACTCGGCTTGACACCGTGTTTAAAATTTGTTCTATACAAGAAACGTAATATTTTTCAACAAGAACAAATTCCCTTTTTTAACAAGACTGTATCTCAGTTTTTAAGCGGACTAAAATAACCTCAACAGAAAAATTGTTGAGGTTATTTTAGTTATCGGAGGAAACATAATGAACTTAGAAAAGACGCTACTTGATTTACAAAACTTGAAATTTGAAATATTTGTTAACGCTAGATATGACTTTGACTACCACTGTTTTAAACTGCTAACACTTGAGTTGCCTGATAAGACTATCAACCTCGCAGACTTGTACCACTTACATAAATCTGTGGGTGTCGAAGCCCTAGCCCATCAAATTGTAACCATTTATAACTTATAACTTCATCAAACGTAGCATGAGCGCCGCTGCATCCTCTCGCTTTTGTTCGGGCTGTTCAGCCAAGTAATCCAGCAGCTCAACGACTTTAGGCGTCTGCAATCGCGAATCCCTGAAGAAGTCCGCCATTTGAAGTTGTAGAGCATTGGCTATTGCTGCTAGGTTGGCTAGTTTAATGTTGTCAACACGTTCACGCTCTAATCGGGATATTAACGACACAGAAACATCGGCTTTTTCGGCTAACTGTTCAATCGTTATCCCTTTTATTTGGCGTCTATCCCGCACAATTCTTCCAATATTCATCAACACTGAACGATTCCTCCTGTAAAAGTAGCTTTAATGCCACGTTACGGGAATAAGTGAATACAAGACAGGGATTTAGAGATGTAATTTCAAGTGTAAAATGTCACTATTGCTACTTCCGAAACAGACCTCTTGACACTTTAAGAATTTCACGTTATTTGCGATTCACAAGTGTGGTTTCCGCACACTGTTGTAACTATGCATTATAAAGATACGGGTAGTTTAATTTTGGTAAACTCAATCCAGCACAAGTCTAATAATATCAATAATGTTTATTACACCCTTGACGTACTGAGAAGCAGCATCTATGTGTCTCAAAAGTGGGTACCCGTGAACCCACCACAGCGGGTTTTAGTAACAACTCCGCAAACTAAAAACAGCCCTGAGTTTCCGAAATTTGCGGAAACTCAGGGCTTTCAATTTAAAACTAGAATTATAACGTAACTTCATCACTGCGTCAGTAAATGCTCAAGTGACTCCTTCTCAGATTATTTACATCAGACCTTATTTAGATCTTGTGAACGTTTCGTCCTTCCAATTATTATTATCCCCCGTACCCTTTTGGTCTGGTAATTCGAATGTATTGTTGTCGTGAATTGTACCTTTGAGATTAAAGCCGAAATCTGAATTACTTTTTAATACAATATGAATTGAATTCCCGTCAACTGTCCATTTACCGTGCCAAGTGTCTGAATGTCCAGTTGATACGATTTCTCCATATCCGGCACTACCATCTTTTGACAAGGTCATGGTAGTTCTACCGCTAGTCCCATGATAAGTCCCAGCCATTGACGATCCACAGCCTGATAAAAAGACAAGCAAAAACGCCACTAACGGAACTAGTGTGAAAGCTAACTTCTTTTTAACCATATAAATTCCTCCAAGAGTATGTAGAAGTATTTGATTCTGGTGCAATCTTTCTTTATCCACTCCATCCTGACACTAATGTCAAAAAATTTTACTAATTTTATAACGCTTTGTTTATACCGCTGGTGCCTATTGAAGGCTAGGCGGCAAGACCATCGGACGGGATTTGAACCCGCGACTAATTCCGTTAGGAATCTGCTCTACCAGCCTGAGCGACCGATGGTAAGTGCTGTCCGTCATCACGTCCCGCACGGCAGCGGTGGTCTTTTGAGTTGACCATAAGCGTGATGCAGCACTTGGTGCGCCTATCGCACCATTGCGACAAACGAGCGTGGGATTTAAGGGTTGGCACCCGCGCTAGATCCCGTGTCGGAATCGAACCGACAGGTGCTCACCAGAGCGGGATGGGTGAAGCTTATTGGCTATTAGAACTTTTGGTACCAAGTCATGTGCATATACGTTTGGATCTTGCCGGATACCGTACCATTAGGGTTAATGGTAGTTGAACCGGTAGCCGTTAAGGTATCAATGACAGCTGAGACATTGTTAGGGTCATCGAGGGCCTGAGTAACACGGGTTTCCCAGATGGCTTCCGCAATTTGTTCGTCGGAGGTATATGGATTGTTATCCAGTGGCCATGTTTCAGGTGTTGCTAGATACAGATGGCCATCGGCGCCAACAATACTGCCGTTGTCGCCGGCTTTACCAACTGGCTTACCCCAATATTTGCCATGTGATGCCAAATTGTACTTGGCCATGACAAGCTGCTTGATGTGGTCAACGTTTGGAGTATAGGTATTACCAGCGGGTACCACGTGTTTCTTGAACGTGAACGTGATGACCGTACCGCTCTTTGAAACGACAGCCGACTTGCTGCTGGTGTCGCTCAAATCATAGCCGCTGACGGCGACGGAACTAGCCTGTGCGGTGACGGACTTGCCGACTTCTTGATGCGAGATCGTCGCGGTTTTCAAGACGGTGCCATCGCTGGTGACAGCTTTGACCGTGACATCCGCATATTCAGCAGTCGGGGTGACTGGTTTGGACGGGGTGGTGCTGCCATCGTCACCGGAACCGGTACTTGGTTTGCTTGGTTCAGACGGCTTGCTTGGCTGACTCGGTTCGGACGGTTTGGACGCATCAGAGCCGCTGGAACTGCTGCTGCTGCCCTGTGAACCGGAACCCGTGCTTGGGGTGGACGGCTTGCTGGTGCTGGAACCATCGTTGCTTGAGCTGGATGAACTGCCGGCGCCGGTGCTTGGCTTGCTTGGGTTAACCGTGCTGGTACCATCACCTGAATCGGTACTTGGCTTGGATGGCGTTACGGCACTGCCGGAACCACCTTCGCTGGTATTGGCACCGGTGTTGCTGCTGGTGTTGCCGCCCTTGACGCTGGAACCGGAAGCTTCGGTTCCGTTTGGCGTGGTAGCCGTACCGGCTTTATTGCTAGCCGTGCCGGTTGCTGCGCTAGTGGTACCCGCCGCAGCACTATTCACACCTGCAACGGACGCTTTTGAATCGGCGGACTGACCTTGAGCGTTTTGAACAAAGGTTTGGGCCTTAGCGGACCCGTTCAGGGTGAGTTTGGCACCCGCGATAATCAGATCACGGTTGGCGATGTGGTTATCGGTGACCAGCTGGTCGATTGAAATACCGGTCGCCTGACTGATGCCCCAAAGCGTGTCGCCCCATTGAATGGTATAAACGGCGTCCTTGGCGTTAGCTGGGTCAATGGCCTGTGCTTGAATCTGGGCCTTGATGTGGCTCGGTGTGTTGGCGGTCCAATTGGCTAAAACATTGGTGCTTTGACTTTTAGCGACGGTACTGATCGCGGCGTGCGCGACATTGGTGGGTGCTTGGTTAGCAACCAAGCCTAACGCCAGCGGTGCCAGCAGTAAGCCGGTGGCAATGGCGGTTGAAACGGTCTTCTTTTTCATTAATATTCAACTCCAAACTTTATTTTTGATACTGAATAGGTATCTGATGACATTATACATCTTATAAACGTGTCTTCAAAGACTTAAAAGAACAATTGGTATTTTGAAACCATTCGGCCTACCTTTTTAGAATGTCTTGTTCAAAATGGCGAAGCTGATTTTAAGTCGCCCTCTGCTGAATGCTAGTCGACCAAATGAAAACGTGCCCTAATCCTAGTACAAAAACACTGCACAGTATCTGCAATTAGATCTAATCATCAAAGCCAACTCCGGCAACCACGTGCTGAATCAATGCGACATCGAAAAATAACGGCCTCTCAATTGTTGAGAAGCCGTTATTTAATGTATTTTAGGGGTCAGCTAGTAGTTGGTACAAATTGGCACAAAAGTTATATAGTTCAGTCAATTTTCATCAAATTTCATCCAACCAATTTTTGTCCAGTTCTTGATATAGATGGATTGCTTACAAGTTCATCTTGACTGAATTTATATCTATATAACCAGAAACTTTAATACTTCACGATCACAACCAATCCTTAACGGGGTTGGTTGTTTTTTTCTGCTGATAGAGCGAACAAACTTTACGCCGCATTTTTGATTCACAAAAAAATCACCAGAACATAAAATTCGATCCTCATTTTTGGGAATAACTCCTCGTTGCTCGCTTTCGCAACCGCCAGTTGACAACCTGCACCCATTGATTGCTTGTATGGCATAGATGTTTATCGGATAATTGAAGTATAGAAGGAGGCGAGAAAAATGTTTGGTGAAAGACTTACGCAGCTACGCAAGCAAAAAGGACTCTCACAAAATGACCTAGCAGAAGCCATCGGCATCAGTCGTCAAGCCATATCAAAGTATGAAAACGGTCTAGCTGAACCTGATCTTGATAAAATTGCAAAATTAAGAGACATTTTAGGCGTTTCTTATGCCGATCTTCTCGGTAAAGAACCAAAGCAGCAGATAACCTCTAATAACGTTTCAAGCGCCTCGATCACGATCACTTCCTTGATCAATGACCGGCTGGGCAGTTACACAGGATTTCAAGTTGCAGAAGGCATCCCTAGCAAAACGGCACCTTCTTTTCTATTAATTGGTGAAAGTAGCCAACGTGGCTTTCTAGGGACTACCCGTCTCGTTGAACTTGGCTGGTATCAAACAAGGCAGGCAGCTGAAACAGAGATCAAAAAGATTCAAGATGCCATGCTTCATGGTGAGACTGTTTATCATCTCGCATATACGGCAAAAGTTAACAAAAAAGGTACGTTTGGTGTTCGCCTCACAGAGGATGCCGATCATGAAGCACAATCTAACTAAGCTTTTCTCCAGTTCAAGAAAACCACTTGCCAAGCGTTCTCCGGTGCAAGAGTTTGCGTGCAGAAACGCTGCGCCTATGGTAAAAAACCAGTTTGACTGCGTATAACGTCCGCCTAGTTTTTTTGATCTCCAAGTTTGCAAAATTTTAAGCTTGTACTTGTTATCGACACAGGTAGGTCAATAAGTAACATGACATGGCACGGCAACGAGCAATGTCCTTGGTTCAGTGATGAACTGGCTAGCTTGACCTTAAACAAGCACCCTGAAGGTCACAGCCCAGATAATAAGACCAAGTGGCTTTACTTTAACTGATTGGTATCCAAAAAAAGAGGCATTGCTTTTGATGTTTGGCTTCAAACCAACATCAAAAGCAACGCCTCTTTTTTAAATAGGTTTTGTAACTAACAGTCACTCTCCCTACGCATTAGCTAACAGCCGGATCCACCATCGTCAACTGAATCCGTTCGCGCGCTAAATCAACCGACTCAATCCAAACCTCAACAATGTCACCAATGGCAACCACGGTCTTTGGATCACGCACAAATTTGCGCGCCATCTTGGAGATATGGACGAGACCATCGTGTTTCACACCGATGTCAACGAATGCGCCGAAGTCAACGACATTGCGGACGGTGCCTTCTAGCTTCATCCCCACTTTTAAGTCTTCCATTGTCAAGACGTCTTGTCGCAGAATAGGCGCGGCCATGTTGTCACGCAGGTCTCGGCCTGGATTTTGCAGGCTGGTGATGATATCTTTCGCGGTTTCAGCACCAACCCCTTCACTTACCAATGGCGCAATGGGTACCTCGCGAATTTTAGCGACTGCTGCTGCATTGCCTGAATCAGCGGCGGTCACACCTGCTGCCGCCAGAACTTTTTTAGCGACTGGATAACTTTCAGGATGGATGTCGGTGTTGTCTAACGGATTTTTGCCGCCGATAATGCGTAGGAATCCGACTGATTGCTCAAATGCTTTCGGTCCTAAACGTGGCACCTTTTTCAACTCTGCACGGCTGTTGTAGCTGCCGTTTTCATCGCGGTAGTGCACGATATTAGTTGCGATGGTCTTGGATAGGCCGGAAATGTGCGTCAACAGTTGGTAACTGGCTGTGTTCAAGTTCACGCCGACCTGGTTCACAGCGCGTTCGACCACGACATCGACTTCATTGGACAGATCTTTGCTTGGCAAGTCGTGTTGATACTGACCAACTCCGACCGACTCTGGATCAATTTTGACGAGTTCGGCGAGCGGATCTTGTAGGCGGCGCGCAATGCTGATAGCGCTGCGTTGTTCCACATGCAAGTCGGGAAATTCATCACGCGCTTCTTGGCTCGCAGAGTAAACAGACGCCCCTGCTTCATTCACGATCACGTAAAAAACATCACGCTTGATCTGCTTCAATGTTTCGGCGACAAATTGCTCGGATTCCCGACTCGCCGTGCCATTACCGATCGCGATCATCGTCACTTGATACTTTTCAAGCAGCGCAATGAGTTCTGGTGCGGCTTCCTGACGCTTTTTTTCTGGTGCTGGTTTATGCGGATAAATCACAGCCTTGGCCAAGAACTTACCATTTTCATCAACGACGGCCAATTTACAGCCAGTGCGGTATGCAGGGTCAAAACCTAACACAACCTTGCCTTTGATTGGTGCTTGCATCAGCAAGTTGTACAGATTTTGGCCGAAAACCTTAATGGATTTCTCTTCGGCATCAGTTGTTAACGCATTTCGTACTTCCCGCTCAATCGCTGGCCCAACAAATCGCTTGTATGCATCTTCGTAAGCGTCCTCAATAAACGCCGTTGCTTCCGTACTGGGCCGATTGTCGATAATTTTAAAATGGAAGTAATGCAGGACAGCATCAGTGTCAACTTTGACTTTAACCGTCAGAATTTTCTCTTTTTCCCCACGATTGACCGCCAACGTACGCGTTGAGGACATCTTCTTGACGGTTTCCTCGAAGTCGTAGTATTGCTGATAAACGCCTTTTTCGTCTAGTTCTTTGCCCTTCGTTTTGACTGTCGCGCTAATGGTTCCTGTGCGCATGGTAAAATTGCGCACCCAGTTACGAATCGGCGCCATTTCGCTAAAAGTCTCCGCCAAAATTTCGTGGGCGCCATCTAAAACATCCTGGACAGTGGCAATTTCTTTGGCTGGATCAACGTACTTCTGGGCTTCTTGCTCAAGAGATCCACTTGGAAAAGCAAGCAACCATTTGGCGAATGGTTCAAGGCCGCGCGACTTAGCCACCATCGCCTTGGTCTGGCGCTTCTGCTTGTATGGTAGGTAAATATCTTCCACATCTTGCAGTTTGGTACTGGCTTGAATCTGCTGTTCCAGCTTGACAGTCAGTGCTCCTTGCTCGGCGATGCTTTTAATGACGGCCGCTTTACGATCTTGCAAAGCAGTCGCACGTTTATAAGCTTCCTCAATTGCCTGAATCTGTACTTCATCAAGGCTGCCTGTCATTTCTTTACGATAACGCGCAATAAACGGTACCGTGTTGCCTTCTTGCATCAAATTCAAAACGGTATTAATCTGTCGATCGGTGATGTCGGTTAAACTTTGTTGGACTAATTGAACAGTTTGTTCTTCAATCAAGTTGTTGTTCCTCACGATTTCTAGTCAGTGTCATTACTTATTCAGCAAACACTATTATAGCAACCACGCGTCTGATATAAAACCTAAGGCCTTGATGCCAGCCAAACTTGCTCACCATTTTGACAAACACGCACAACCTGTGAAAGCAGTCGCCGTGTCACCTCACATTCTCTAAGGGTTATAAAAAAGGATGATTGGTGACACCGTGTCACATTTAATTCGACCTTTTTTATTTAAAACCTGTCAAAATTAAGCAATTCCTTTTCAAAACCTTTTCCTTTTGTCGTTAATCCCCTTGACATACAACTAACATCCACCATTTTCAGTCTAAACACGACGGATTAGGTGATAACTCACCTTGCTTTGCAACTACGCGGGATCTAGTTTGGCGATGCCTGTCAGCAATCATAGTTTCCTTGAAAATTACCCAGAGCAAGACCGAGTGGATTTTTTAAATGATTGCCGATAATTTCCTACACAGATAACTTTTTGAATTTGGTCATCACATGGATCATAAATGGTAAGTTGTGAGCTTTTCCGGACAAAGCATTTCACCCCTAAGTATGCACAAACCAAGACAAAGTACCTACTGGCCAGTTAAATTAAATCAACTCACGGTATTAGATGCTCAATCAAAGTATCTATCAATGCTATGCTGCCATAAATCAATGCGGCTTTATGTGTTGTTAGCAAATACGTTGCCAACGATGTTCCCCCAAATATGAGTATTTCCGTTATCACCCGGCCAATTGTTGGTAACCTGTGAAGCGACATCGGGGCCATAAACCGACCCCAAAAAAGAATGCCGAGCACCGGCACTATCACACCTACAGTTAGTTTAACCACAAGATCGCTACTATTGAACCCAGCGATGATCAATAACACAACTGTTGCAATTTCTAACAGAAAACGAATCCCATCTGCAATTGTTTTAATCATTAAGTGCCCCTATCTTTTTAAATAATGTCATCATTGCATGATCCCCTGCCTGCATTTTAATGGCAGTGGTCATATCAAGCGCTATGTTGCTAAGGGCAAGATCCAGCTTCGCCCGGCGTTTAAAGACTTCGCGATAACTTTGCAAAATGGCCAAGGTATCTTCGCGACAAGCCTTTGTCACTGGCACATCATACATTCACAATATCATGCTGATTTCATTTAAAGACAACCCAACCGCTTTTAAATTTCGCGTGATCTGCAACTTAACCACATCATCTGGGGTATAATCGCGATAATGATTTTCACCCCTTGATGGCACAATCAAGCCAATCTTTTCATAAAACCTCAACGTATCTTTGCTAACACCGGATTGTTGCGCACATGTCCTAATATTCATAAGAAAATCCCCTTTTTTCGTGTCATCAGAATAACATTGGAGTATACATCAAGGTCAAGGACTAGAAAATGATCGACAAGCTATTCCTAGATCTAATTATCATAATGTCTGTCAACAACTTTTTTGATCGTTACACCGCATCTATAAAACCAGTGATCGCCATCTGCTTGAGCCGCTGTTTAGCAAAGGAGAACCCCATGATTTTCTATTTTATTCTCAGTCTTTTTCTGATTGCCGTCTTAGTAGTGATCGCGTTACAACATCTCAACACCAACCGAATCGTGGATATTCAGCTTGAGCAGCACAAGATGATGTTTCCTAGCCAAGTCCGCGGTGCCCGAATTGTCTATGTGCGCGGTATCTACCGATCTCATCCTAGCAAACGCAACTGGCGACTCGTTGCCATTGTTTTGGATGTGCTCGCAGCAACTGGCCTCGTAACAGCAATTGTCATGCATTACCAAGACGTATTTTCCGCCGACCTGATGACGTCACCATTCGGACTTCGACTAGCCGAAATGCTCGCGGCCTCAAACAACGAGATTCAAAACATCTTTCTTTTTGGTGGTATGGCCTTAGCGTTGATCAGTCGCATGATCTGGTTTTACCTGACGCAGTGGTTATTTCAGCTACTTGAAAAAGCGGATCACGACCATGATAGCGATGCAACGGACCTTTATTGGACGCCGAAGCATTTATTGAAACGACAATATCAACTCCGGATCAGTCTCCAGGGCATTTTGATGGTCGGTGCCATTTTTCTGGCTTTAACTGGTGCCTTTAACTGGTTGCCAGTCGCGTCAGAGATGGCTTCACAAACGCGCCTACCAAGGACGGTATCTAGCAGCAGTGCCTCCACTGCAAGTTCCTCGTCCGAAGTCACCAATGAATCGGCCACTTCAAGTTCATGGACGCAAAATACCGACACCACCTACCCGATTGATGCTATGAAAACAGCACCACTTGCACCTGCCAGTGAGCTAGCGGGTCTGACAGATGCTGACCGGGCGGCCTTGCTCTTCACGGCTTACTGGACCCTCAACGGCTTACAACAATCCGAAGTCGCTGACTACGCAAACAGTACTAGTGAAACCTACAGTTATCATCTCGTCCCGGGATCTAGCAGCAAACTCATCGTGTTCTCTGAGTTTATCCCTTCGGTCAATCAGACAGACTATATGTTTTATGCCCTGATTGATGGTGAGCAGGTTGCCTTCTACAATATGTATCAGTCCAAAACGCCTATTACCAGTCTTGCTACTCAATACAGCCTCACGGTTTCCGGTACCACTTTGCGGCCTACCATGCCTGAAATACGTGACAGTGACATGAACATGCGGCAGCTCATTGGGGCCTTTAAGTCCGATAAAAGTTTCGATCAGACTAAGAAAGGCTTGCATCAAGGGGCGGATATACCGTTATAGTGCGCTACAACTGAAGCGACTACCTGCGAAGCCCCACTAAGCTTTCAGATAGCCGCTTTTTATTGACCGTGCTTGATTAAATTCAAAGATAGGCTTTTTTCATAGGGATCATGACATTTGTCACATACCATTCATGACATTCGCGACTACTGGCTAACCCACCCACCGCGTAGTATCAATGGTGGAGGTGGACGAAATGACCACAGTAATTCAAGCAGAACATTTAAAATTTAGCTACAGTGACAAAACAGTCCTAAAAGACATTAATTTGACGGTTCAGCCAGGTGAAATTGTCGGCTTAATTGGCGTTAACGGCGCAGGGAAGACCACATTACTTAATATCTTGCTCGGACTACTATCAGGAACAGGTACCGTCAAGGTTTTTGATCAACAACCAGGTACAACTGCTATCAAGGCACGACTTGGTTCAATGCTGCAAGGCGACATGATCATTCCTAGCATCACGGTTGGGGATATTCTGGCTCTTGCTGCTGCCGAGACGCCTGATGCGCTTGATCCAGCTGCATTACTCGAAGAGCTGCAACTGCAACAGCTTAAATCGCAACGGCTCGGCAGTCTTTCCGGTGGTCAGTTACGTCGAGTTACATTCGCCGTTGCCTTAATTGGTCAGCCTGATTTGCTCTTTCTTGATGAACCGACTGTCGGCATGGACGCCACTGCACGCAAAGAATTCTGGAACAAAATCGAGCAACTCCGGCAACAAGGGAAAACGATTATCATCACCAGTCATTATCTTGAAGAAATTCAACAGGTCGCTGATCGTTTGTTGATTTTACAAGATGGTCGTTTCACTTTTGACGGCTCACTCCAACAACTTCAAAAAAAGCATTTAGGCGCTACCATTACTTTTGAAACCGATCTGCAACCCGCCATCTTTAAAGGACTCGCTGCTGTTGATCAGGTTCACAGTATCGGTTCCAAACTCGCGATCCATAGCAACAATGGCGATCAAACGCTTAAGTCACTCGTCCCAATGCTTGATCGTTTGCATCAAATCAACCTCAGTCGGGAATCACTTGAAGATATCTTCTTACAATTAACTAAACAGGAGGCAGAAAAATGAAAACACTCTTAGCGCAACTGGCCTTTGACGGCAAGCGGTTAGTCGTCCGCAATTCTTCGTTTATTTTCTTCTCACTCTTAATGCCCGCAGGATTTTATTTGCTCTATACCAAAATGATGATCAGCGGCTCTGCAACTGAAATTAAATATTTTAATATCAGTTATATGGATCAGATGATTGTCTATAGCATTTTGATTAATGCTTTCTTCAGCATTGCATCCATCTTAAAGCGTGACCGCGATAAGGGGTTCACAACCTTTCTAAGACTATCTCCGCATGGCACTTTGCCCTACTATGTGTCAATCACCTTTTGGATGCTTATGATGAGTTTACTCTCAGTCATCGTGTTAGGCAGCATTGCTGTTGGTGTCAATAATGTGAGCCTTGGTACCGACCAATGGCTAGGACTCCTTGGTGTCGTTTTGATTGGACAGCTGCCAGTGCTCATGATTGGCATCGCATTGTCGTATATCCATCGCGAAGAAATGCTCAGTCTTGCTAGTAACCTGCTCACCTTTCCAATGGCGATTATCAGCGGCTTGTGGTGGCCAATCACCATGCTGCCAAACTGGTTACAAGTTATTGGCAAGCAGATGCCAACCTACTTTGTAAACAAGCTCTTAAATCAACTCACTTCACGTGCTACAGTAGACTTAACTAATTTAGTTGGTATTGTGGTCTGGTTTGTGCTTGGCAGTTTGCTAGTTGTTACGATGACCAAACACGAACAACGAAAGGGCGTGGCTTTGGGTGAGGCATAGTCTCCGTTCATGGTTAAGAAATCTCGAATGGACCAGCTATATTTGGCTGGTCTATTTGCCGTACATCATGTCAGAATTTGTGCCAGTAAAATCAATCAATGATTGGCTTTGGATAGGTTTAGGTATCCTGTTTCTAATTGTCTATATCTTAGTGAACGAGGTCGATCATTGGCTGCCAGTTACGATTCCGCTTGAACTCGCCATTGCAGGCATTTTCTCTATTTTTGCCCTCAACAATTACATGATTATTTACCCTGGTTGGCAAGTTCCTTTTATCTTAGCCCGTTTTCCACGAAAATATTTCCGTTGGTTTGCCGCGGCTTTTTATTTAATCATTTTTGTAAGTTTATGGCGCGTTAATCAGCTTCATCCCGGGATTATCAATATCAATAATCCTGATATGTTTAATCTGATTTTTCCACTTGTTTCGCCTATCATCTCTTATACTGTTTCCCGGTCAGTTATCCATCAACGGCAATTACGTCAAACCAATCGGCGACTTCAAGCAATTGTCCGGCGCGGTGAACGCGAACGAATCGCCCGAGACTTGCACGATACGCTCGGTCAGAGCTTTTCGATGATTACGCTTAAAACCGAATTAGCAAAAAAGTTGCTCGTGAAGGCGCCTGACCGCGTCGCTCAAGAGTTAGACGATATTGCACAAACTAGTCGAGATGACTTACAGTTAGTCCGTTCGATTGTTAACGATCTGCACCAGCAGTCCCTCAGCGAAATGATGTTGATGCAAGGCAAGAATCTTGCTGAGGCAAATGTCGTTCTGCTAACCAGTGGCGAAAGTGAGGCCGCTGAATGGCCGACAAAAGTACAAATTCGTCTGAGTGCGGTCATTTCCGAGGCTATCACCAATGTCATCCGCCACGCTCACGCGCATCAGGTAGAGATGATATTTGAGCAGAATCCAAATGGCTATCTGGTTGAGATTCAAGATGATGGCCATTCCAAAAGTTATAAGCGCACAGGATCAAACGGTATTAGTGGCATGCAACAACGTATGAAAGAGGTTAATGGAACGTTTACGATTAATCACAACCGCCAAGGCACTCAAGTTTCACTCACTTTACCAAAGGAGCAGCTATCACAATGATTACCTTATATCTCGCGGAAGATCAAAGTATGTTAAACTCCGCCCTCACCCAGCTACTAGACTTGGAAGATGATCTACACGTACTAGGCAGTGCTGGTGATGGTGCAAAAGCATGGCAGGACATTCAGCAACTCAAACCGGACGTTGCCGTTCTAGATATTGAGATGCCCAAGTTAACCGGATTGGACGTTGCCGATAAGATTCATGGCAGCCAGTTAGCAACAAAAATTATTATCTTAACGACCTTCGCGCAGAAAGCTTACTTTGAACGCGCTATTGCTGCCCAAGTGAATGGTTATCTGCTCAAAGACAGCCCCAGTGATGATTTGATTGATGTTATTCGAAAAGTGATGACGGGCCAAACGGTTTATGCCCCGGAATTAGTCACGAATATGGTGACCGCTGAAAGCAATCCCCTTACTGATCGCGAACTCGCTGTTTTGGCAGAAGTCGCCAGCGGCTTATCCTCAAAACAAATTGCTGCATCGCTGTTTCTCTCGGAAGGAACCGTCCGCAATTATTTGTCTGCTATTTTCAGTAAACTCGGTGTTCATAATCGAATTGAGGCCGTGCAGATGGCTAAGAAGAATAAGTGGTTGGAGTAACAGATTCTATCAAGCAAAACAAACAATGCCCGTTTCCCAACATATTGAGAAACGGGCATTGTTAATTTGATGTCAGTTCAGGTCAAGTCTATGAAGCATGGCTCATTCTCGTGACGCTTAATACGACTGAATCGTTGCACCAATCAGTCCCGGTCCTGTATGAACCCCCAATGACGGCGAGATCTCACCAATAAAATCAACCGGTCGGCCAGTCACTTCGCGCAATTTTTCTGCCAACTTTTTAACCAAAGCTGGATTTTGACCATGGGCAACTCCTAGACGATAATGAGCGCTATTTAAGCAATCCGTTTTGACTTGTTCAACCAATTTCCGAATCGCTTTATCTTCGGATCGCGCCTTAAAAAGAGGGTAGTAGACGCCTTCTGGATCACATGAGATCACCGGTTTAATGTGCAAAACCGAACCGACAAGGCCTGCCACTCGGCCGATTCGACCGCCGGCACTGAGGTACTTCAAAGTTGGCACGTAGAAATAAATCCGACTTTTGACGATTGAGGCACGAACTTTTGCAATCACGTCCTGAAAGGATTCCCCTGCATTGATCAATGATGCGGCATAGGCTGCTTGGATGCCACTGCCAATGCCGATGCTTTTTGTGTCAAGAATGGTTACGGTGTCAGCGGGAAAATCTTGCGCGGCCAATTGAAAGACGTTGTTCGTCACAGACAACGCGCTCGAAATTGTGATACCGAGGATTTGCTGATAACCAGCCGCGAACAACCGATCCATCGCCTCTTTGGCAGCTTGCGGTGACGGACTTGAAGTCTGCGGCAATGTTTCTGCCGTTGCTAGCGCCGAATAAAATTCATCCGGTGTGATATCAACTGCATCAAGGTAATTATGCCCATTCATAGTAATATTCAGCGGTACGACTGCAATATTTTTATTTTCATCAAGAACACTTTGAGGGACATCAGAACCCGAATCAACGACAATTGCAATTTTTTTGGTCATGTTCTGCCTCCTTGCGGCTTTAATATCCATATTATATGGTTTCTAAGACTAGATGTAAATAGGTTCACCACATATATCTTTTTCCTTTCATGTGAATATTCAGCCAGTTTTGCCAACAAAAGTCGCTTCCACAGCAAAAAGAGAGTCAACCAGTCACGGTCAACTCCCTTTTGTCCTATTTCCGACGAAGTTTTGTGGTTACATCGCAATATCCCCATTCTTAGAAACTTTCATGAAGATTAGCAAGGAAATCACTGTCAACGCGGTCAAAATCGTTGATAGTGCAGCGGCAACGCCGTAATTTCCACGAATAACTTCGGTATAAATGGCTACTGTCATTGTCCGAGTCTTGACGTTGTACAACAGAATGGATGTGGATAATTCTGAGATCATCGTGACCCATGAAAGAATGGCCCCATACTAATCCCTCGTTTTGAATGCGCTTACGCATATCAAGTTTACACGAGCCGATCTGTTCTGTCAGGCATGGCGATTTTTATTGACTTTGTTCTGGGCGATTTGGCCGCTTATTAAAGCTTCTTGACCAACACCAGACACGGATTCCAAGCATCCCATAATGTCGGGAAAACTTCCAATCGCTCAAATCCCACTGACTCGTAAAAACGGATGGTTTGATCATATTCAGGATAATGACCTTCATCAACCGTTTTTACCTGCAGGTAGTGGGCATGTTGTTTAGCGTCGGCTTCTAATGCCTTTACCAGCTGATGACCAATCCCTTGATGATGAAAGTGTTTCTTAATACCCATACAACTGATTTCGCCGCTTGCCTTGCTGGTTTGGCGATAATCGATAAACCCAATCGCCTGACCTTCATAGCAAGCAACCCATAAAGATAGTTTTGCAGCCTCTTCAACATAAGTGTTAGTTGCATCCGGCAAGCCAAACCATTCGGGCAAATCGGCCAAAACAGCCCGCACAATCGCTTGCTTTAGATCTGGATCTTCTTCGCGAGCGACTGTGATACCTTTATTTGTTGGCATTTATTGTCCTTTCTCCAACTGAAACTAAGTGTTTGACGAAAAAAACCTCTGCTGCGTCAATTTCCGGGTAGGTCAGCTGGCCAAATTGCTCAAAGCCAAGTGCCTTATAAAACGCCGCCCCTTGATACAACATGGTATCGAGGTGAACAATCGGACAGCCAAAATCTTTTAAGGCATTTAATAAAGCATCAACGAGAGCCGTGCCAACACCTGCATGTCTGTTAGTTTCGGCTACCCACAGACTTTCAATATAGCCGATTTTATACATGGTGCTGTAACCAAAAATGCCGCCTATACATTGGCCATTTTCTTCCGCTAAAAAAGTAAAAGTCACACCCATTTTTTCTTGCAGTAGTGGTTTCATTTTCACATTGTAGGCATGAAGTTTATTCTCAATGGCTTCCATCGCTGGGTCTTCAGCTGCTTCAATCGAAAAAGCCGATGGTATGTCGTAGCCGATTGGCAGCGATAACGTTTTGACGAAGAAATATTCAATCACACCGGCATAGTCGTAATTAAGTTTGGCAAATTCGTGATAGCCGTTTTCAAGATAAAATGCTGGTGCTTGATAATCAAAAGTTTCTAATCGCACCCTTTTGCAACCAGCAGCTTGCAAGCTTTGTTCGACACTCGTTAACAAGGCACACCCTAACCCCTGTCGCCGCATGGTTTCATCTACCCAGAGCAACTCGATATAACCAATCGCATTGTCATCCGAACTCGCCGCGACACCGCCAACCACTTGGTCACCTTTTTTGATGACGTACGCAAATGACACGTCGGCACCTGCTCCGTTGAAGGGATGCTGATGCCGATTAAATTCGTCCAGTTTTTCTTCTAAAGCCCATCCCTGATCGGCCGTCCCTGCTTTAATTTGCATTCCTTCCTCCAAAATCCCCCAAATGCCATTCCCTGCAGTAATTTTACCAAGTCGCCAAAAAAATCATAAGAAGATTCGTTTACTTATGGTTACGATTATGATTATACAGAAAACAACTGGCGAATTGAACAAATAATATAAGTCATCATTCTCTTCTAAGACATGGGCTTTGTCAGATTCCGAATAATAATTACCCATAAGAAGCAGGCCAACATTGCCGCTGTATATGGCATTGTTGGCCTGTTTGAGGGCTGTGGATGATTGCTCAATGTTTCATTGATCAATCTCTGAAGAGGTCTGAACGTAACCGGCAATAGCCTCATGATAAGCCTGCAACAAGCTATGGACGTATTGCTTGGGTGCGGTTGATTGCTTGACCTGTTGCCAAAGAATCGCGGCAACCTTTAGGCGCGGTCGAAATTGCCTAGTCGCCGGATCAGCAAAAAAGTCATGAACGAAACGATTCCATTCATATGTTTTTTCTTCGGCATTTTCCGCGAGAAATTGTTGACGAGCTTTTGAATTGCGAGTTGCCTGATAAACGTCAATTAAATCAGCGACCGTTAATGCTAATTGGGGTTGCGCTTCCGCTTGACGTTTGAGAACGGCCATAGGTTTTGTGAATGCGAACTTGCTGACATGAAAGTACGCAGCAAAAAATTGTCGCGCCGCAGCATTGAAGGAAAATCCAGAGTTCGCGAGGGGCGTCGTTACCGATAATTCCTTAACAGGTTTAGCCAGTCGTTTAACCTTGCTTGTTGGTGTATCAAGCCGCTGCCCTGCCACCAATGCTTGCAAACGCTGATTTAATACCGTTTTTGTGCCACTAGCAGGTAAACGATGCTGTCGGCAAATTGCCGCCAACTCTGTTTTGTAATGATAATGTTTGAAAAAGTCTTCATTTAAGTCCAACAGTTTACTCCTTATTGTGATCGCAAAATAGGTTACTATCAGCAAAATTGATGGCTCTGTCTCACTCATTTTGAACATCAATGATCTGTAAAAGTACCGACAAGTTTACTTGAAGCATGAGTCTCGTTCAAGCAGACCTTGTCAATAGTGTCGTTCGGACACAAGAAAGACACAAGCGTCACTGCTTCACCCGCATTAACCATCAGTAACGCTGTGCGGCTTCCCTTCCACCCGCAGAACTTCCTGCACACTTGGCCGTTGTCGCATTCGCTCGTCAAAGGCCTTTAATTTTGGCAAATGATCAAATGAAAAATCAAGCCGGTGCATCCAATTTGTCATGACAAACAGATAAGGATCCGTCATTGAAAAATGCTGCCCCATTAGCCATGGTCCCTGAAACCGTGCTTCAACATAAGCTAGTCGCGGGGCAACTCGCTGCCACACCAACCGTTTGCTATCATCTGTATTAGGTAGCCAATTACCCTTCCGAAAAGGCGAAATAAAGTTTTTGTGGAGTTCTGTGGCAATATAATTGAGCCACACCCGCTCCTGCCAGTATTCATCTGTGGCATAATTGCTACCATCATTTTGTCGGGCTTGAAAGTCAATGTACTCTAAAATCACAGCGCATTCTGTTAAGTATTGTTCTGGCGCTATTTGCAAGGTCGGCACATAAGACTTGGCGTTGATTTGATCGTAATCGCCACCGCGCCAAGTTTTTTGATCTAAGTTCACCTTTTCCAACTCAAAATTAAGTCCCGCGTCAGTCAGTAGAATATGCGGCGCCATTGCACTGGTTCCTGAAGCATAAAATAATTTAAGCATGTGGTACATCTCCTTTATTCGATGAATATCGAACAAGCAAGCCAAAAATTACAGGGTCGCTAAAAACCCCGGTAAAAACCGATCAAAAGCTGCCGTATTGATAGACAGATACTTGATTTGTGCTACTTGGCGCGTATTCGTCAAGCCCGCTAACCGCATAGCTCGAAAATGATACGACACTGTCGATTTACTCAAATTTAACTGGGCACTGACTTCTGAGCACGTCAATTCTCGACCAGCATGATAAAGGATACGCAAAATCTCAATTCGATGCGGTTCACCTAAAACTTTAAAAATATTCGCCATTGTTTGATCTGCTTGTTCGATATTCATAGAACAAGCGTAATTCTTTTGATCCTGAATGACAACCCCAGTGCTCTAATCAGCTAGCATCAAGGTAACATCTCAAAAAACCACCGATCAATTCTAATTTGCGAATTGATCGGTGGTTCAGATGAATCATGCAACTTTAATAAAACGATGGTTTGTCCCACTCAGTCCCCGGTTCAACAACGCCAATATTTGCGTATTGGTATAAGCTAGGGTGTCTCACGATGGCAGTCACTAACTTCGCCACTGCTTGACGTGTTACCTGAGTTCCGCGCAATGGCTGGCCTTCTGGCACGATTTGATACTTTTCGTTGCCGTTTTCGTCGTATAACCATGTCATGCGAAGATAAGTGGTATTCAAGCCGCTGTCTAAGATCACCTTTGCGGCCTGTTTGTATGGTGTGTAATCTCCCATCATCCGCGCATTCCAGTTGCCAAACTTGCCGGCAACTTCATCGTCAATCCCAAGGCCGCCTGCGACAATCAAACGTTGGACACCGGTATGCTTCATCGCTGTGACAACATTTTGATTACCGACAAGACTGGAACTTGCCAGAAAAACGATGTCTTGATTCGGCATAACCTGTTCAATATCGGCTTCTTGATTCCAGTCGCCGTCAACCAACGTCACACGTGACTCACCTGCATATTGCCCTAACCGTTGCGGTGCTCGGCGGGCAAATAGCGTCAGGTTCACAGTTTTATCTGCCAACAAATCTGGAATTAAAAAGCGTGAAATCTGACTGGCAGCACCAAGTATGAGGACGTTTATCATTCGCCATACACTTCTTTCGCCAGATTAAACGCAGACCACGTCTTTGGCCAGCCGGCGTAAAAAGCGAGATGAGTGATTTCAGCAACGACTTCCTCTTTCGTCAGGCCGTGTTCTTTTCCTAATTGTAAATGGGCTTTGAGTTGTGGAAAATCGCCACTGGTCATAAGGCAAGCAATCGTGATCATGCTGCGATCATGGGCAGACAGTTCATTCTCTTTTGCCCAAACTTCCCCAAACAAAACATCGTCATTCAATGCAGCAAACTGTGGGGCAAATTTTCCCAACTGTTTGCGTCCTGCTGTTTGTTTTGCCATCTTATTTTGCCTCCGTTAGCTGCGCATAAGCTTGATCCGATACAGGTTCCAACCATTCACTAGTACCTTTGGTGATCGCCACATGACTAAACCAGCTGTCCTTAGTTGCACCGTGCCAGTGCTTCACGCCTTCATGAATCGTGACCACATCACCGGGATGCAGCAATTGTGCTGGCTTGCCGGCTTCCTGATACCAGCCTTCACCGCTTGTGACCAGTAAAATTTGAAACCCATTATGATGAATATGCCAATTGTTCCGGCAACTAGGTTCGAATGTCACATTGGCAACAGTCACATCGATCTCATCTGCCGCGGCGACCAAACCATTCAGATAACTGTTGCCCGTAAAATACTGTTGGTAAGCGGTATTAGCTTCACCTAAGCCGAATAGTCCAGCGTTTTGATTCTTGTCATTCATGACGAATGCCTTCTTTCAATGTTTAAGGTTATTATCGGTCCGATGGCTTAAAATGTATAATGCTTATATACTATATAGTATTATGATATTTCCTTATGTATCGGAGGCCTTTTCATGGAATTACGAACATTGCGCTATCTCGTGGCGATTGCCGACGCTGGCACGATTACGGCGGCTGCCAATGCCATCCATATTTCACAACCTGCTTTGTCGCGACAAATGCAAGAATTAGAAACAGAACTCGGTACAAAGCTGTTTAACCGAAAAAGTCGGGCGATCAGTTTAACCGCTAATGGGACGTATTTGGTGAATCGCGCCAGACAAATTCTCACGTTGACAGACGCTGCGGTTGCAGACATTGTCGATGACCATGCCGTCAGCGGTACGCTAGCAATTGGTCTTGGCGAGTCACGGCTTAATCAGATTGTGTTAAAGGCAGCGCAACAATTGATCGCTGCTTTCCCTGATGTGACACTGCAGCTATACAGCGGCAATGCCGATGATATTAAGGAGCGGTTAGATCATGGTTTACTTGATTTTGGGGTCGTGATTGATCCGGCCGACACGTATAAATATGCCTATCGCCGGATTCCAGGTGAAAATCGCTGGGGCCTGCTCATCCCCATTTCTGATCCGCTAGCGGCACAAACCGCTATTTCACCAGAAACGATTCGGGGTCAGGCGTTGATCGTTTCGGAGCGCGAACCAGTTGTCAAAATGCTCACTGATTGGGCCGGCCACGCCTTTAACCCTAATCAAGTCGTGGCTCGCTACAACTTGATTTACAATGCTGGTCTGCTTGCTCAACTCGGTTCCGGGTATATTGTCGGTCTCAGCCATTTAATCGGCCATGATGAAATGCAGCTAAAATTCATTCCCTTTTCTCCGACACTAACCACCAAGATGGCCTTAATCTGGACAAAAAACGTCCCAATGTCTGGCGCTGCTCAGAAATTTTTGGAAATTTTCAACCACTTAATCGAGACTGTTTAGCAAGCAACAAAAAAAAGATCCGCACAAGGCCAACTAGCCAAAATGCGGATCATTTTAAATCTTAAAAAGTCAGTTACAGTTCCTTGTTTCGCAACATTAATGCTGACGAGCCAATCATCACAACCAATAGCACTAAACTGACAGCGATGTACGGTGGCAATGCACTAACCTTCATGCCACCGACGCCGATATTTTGGGCGACGCCGAAGAAGTCGATATATTTAATCCAGTCCCACTCGCCGAGTACATGGAGCACGCCAATGATAAGCGGAAAGACCACCACCACGATGGCCGGGATCATAATTGATCCAGTTAATACCAGCAGGAAAACACCTATACTGAAAATCACACTCACAAAGAAGGTCGCGGCCACGAAACTCAGGCTAACGGTCCCAATCAATGTTGCCCAACTTCCGCCTAATGGCCGTCCAGCAACAAGTCCGGCCACCAGTGCGGTTAAGAAATTGACGGCGAATAGCAAGAGTAAGTCCAGTAACATCACCAAATACTTGGCTAAGACAAACTGTAACCGGGAGATACCCGAAATCAAGGTATTTTTGTAAACCTTTTGACTGAACTCATAGCCGAAAATAATGACGAACACGCCGATAAAAACGTAAAGTAGCATCGTGTCACCCATATTCGCCACTTTGATGCCAGTTAATATCGACCAAGATTTAGCCGCAACTTGGGCAAACTGATCACTGTCGCCATGAACCGTCACGCCGCCAACATTTTGTGCCAAGGTTGTCATGGCCGAGTAAATAATCGTCAACACAAACATGATGTACATGCCAATTGTATGTATTTGACTATAAAAATCGGCCCGAATTTGATTAATCATGCCTGCCCCTCCTGCTTCTCTGTTTGTCCCAGTAACTGCATGTAAAATTGTTCCAGTGACCCGGCTTGATGACTAATATCCTGAACACCCACGCCACTGGTCACAAGCAATTGGTTCACCCCCGCTGCATTAACTTCCGGTTGTCTCAACAAAAGATGATGATCGTCAATGATGTCAAAATCTTGATACCCATGTTGATCCAAAACCTGTGCTGCCAGTGCCGTATCATCAACGGTAGCCGCTAAGCCTGATTGATTGGCTTTATCCAGCTCAGCCTTGGTCAGTTGTTTGATCATCCGTCCATGATGAATAATGCCAAATCGGGTGGACACTTGATACAACTCACTTAAAATATGGCTGGAGATTAGAATGGTTGTCTGCTGCTCCTCGTTCAAGCGTTTCAATAATTGGCGAAATTCCATAATACCCGAAGGATCAAGGCCGTTAATCGGTTCATCAAGAATCAGAAAATCCGGACGCGGTAAAATCGCTAACGCCAAACCTAGTCGTTGTTTCTGTCCTAAAGAAAGATGTTTGACTTTGGTGGTTTGCTTCGCTTTGAGTCCCACAAAATCAATGGCTTCCGTGATGGCCTGTTTATCTTGAATGCCATGTTGAATTGCGCACAACCGCAAATTTTGGTAAACGGTCAACTTCTCAAACGCTGCTGGGCTTTCAATCACAGCTCCAATTCGACTAAGTGCATGTTGATAGTGACCAGCTTGCTCACCTAGTAATGTGACGGTTCCGTGCTGCATCGGTGACAAGCCGGTAATCAACCGCATTAAAGTAGTCTTACCCGCCCCGTTTTCGCCAATTAAGCCATAAATATCCCCTTTTTCAACTGTGAAACTGACCTGATCTAATGCCTGAAAACGTCCAAACTGTTTGCTAACATGTTCAATCGTTAACACTGATTGTGTCATAGCAATCTCCCTCCACCATTTTGTCACCGCTTTTTGCTTACAAAATCAGCTTAACGGGCCTTTCTTAACTGGCTATATAATGAATCCTTAATTAAACCTAAATTGTGAAAAACTGCTCTTATAGCTTACACTATTAGGAGAGAGCGTGAGCAGCCGCGGTTAGAAACCGGAGCATAAGTGGCCTCAAGTGCGATGGTCGCACTTTGACCATCGTACTTGAGGTCCTTATGTGCAGGTTTCTGCGGCTGCGAACGCGTTTAAGAGAGCGTGAACCAGCCCGGTTAGAAACCGGAGTGTAAGTGGCCTTGGCTGTGATGGTCGGGTTTTGACCGTTGCAGCCAAGGTCCTTACACGCAGGTTTCTGGGTCAGCGAACGCGTTTAGGAGGTGTGACAGCATGGGCAAAATCTTAATTGTCGAAGATCATCAAGATATTCAAGCCTTGTTAAGAGATGTATTATCACCCTACTACGCTGTGATCCAAGCTTATGACGGTATCAGTGCCTTAGCACAATTTCATCAGGAAGCACCTGACTTGATTATTCTTGACTTAATGCTGCCAAACGTCACCGGTGAAAGTGTTTTGACGACCATTCGCAAAACATCTAGCGTGCCAGTTTTGGTTCTTACCGCCATTCAAGACAAGCAAAAAACTGTCGCGCTTCTGCAACAAGGCGCCAATGATTATTTAACCAAACCGTTTGACATTGACGAGTTATTGGCTCGGGTTCAGGTGCAGTTGCGTCAAACGTTGCCTGCACCATCGGCTAAAGCACAAGATCACTTACAGGTTGGTGAAATCACGCTGAATCTCAAACGTCATGCGGTTACTGTCAACAATCAACCGCTGACCCTGCCGAAAAAAGAGTATGCGATGCTGGCGTTGATGATGCGCGATCCCCATCAAGTTTTCGACAAACAACAATTATATGAGCAGGTGTGGGGCGAGCCGTTCATGAACGCAGATAATACGCTGAACGTGCACATTAGCAATTTACGCACCAAAATCAATGATCTGGCAAAAGATCCGAAGTATATTGTATCAATCTGGGGCATCGGCGTTCGGTTGATATAGCTAGTTAGCTTCGGATCATTTTTAAGGATAACTGCTAGCAATCGAAAAATGTTTTTCAAAGGAGAAGGCTATGCTTGGTATCATCATCGGACTCAGCGTCATTTGTCTTGTATTGGCGATCACTCTTTTGTTGATCATCATCGATATCCGCCGTATCAATCGCGAACTTACCTATATTAATCACGTCGAGACTAACGCTGGGGTGACAACCAATACCAATTTTCCTTTGGTTCGTAAACTCGCAGCTGGGATTAATGACAATCTGAATGCCACCCGCCAGTTGCGGCTTGAGCAAATTGCGCAAGAAAAAAAGATTCATCAGATGTTGCTGAATTTGACGCATGATATTAAAACCCCGCTGACCGTCGCAACTGGCTACGTTCAACTTCTAAATCGCGATCCGCACGCCGACGCCAAACAATCGCTGGCCCGCGTGACACACAATTTGCGATCTGTTAATTACTACTTACATTACCTGATGGACTTCAATCTCATTCAGGAGAAATCCACGGCGTTAAAGCTAAAACCCATCAACTTATCAAAATTACTGGAAACCGAATTATTTGATTATTTTGACCAATTGACGGCCAATGGTATGGAGGTAACCCCAAAAATCGCACCCAATCTTGTTTTAACAACCGATGAGACGATGATGCGCCGAGTTTTCCAAAATCTTATTGGTAACTGGCTAAAATATGCCAAGAATCAGGCTAGTGTCACGCTCGTTCGCCAAGATGAGCAGCACTTGACCATCACCTTCACCAACAACACCGACAAACCACTCGCGAATGCTGACCAGCTCGTTGACAGGTTCTACACAACCGATTCGGCTCGGACAACCCAAAGCGTCGGCTTGGGTCTGAGCATTGTGCAATCACTCACCACCACGCTTGGCGGGAAAATGACGCTGCAAGCAGACAGGCAACAATTTGCTGTCACGCTCATCTTTCGCGACCACAACGTCTAAGATCACGCCTTTGCCTAGTCCATTCGTGAACTGGGTTTTTAAGCTGTCATTCAAAAAGCATCAGTTCATACAAAACACTTGCTTTTTGTAAGGAGATTGCTATTCTAGTAACAGCTTACAAATTGGAGGGGCATGATTTGAAAACACAACAAAAATGGCTTGTGGTTGCTGCTGCAGCACTCACTTTTGTACTGACTGCATGCGGTACCCAATCGAGCAAGGACAGTTCTAGTTCCAGCAAGCAACAGGTCTGGCACCGAATGGAAGCCGATGTGTTGCAAACGCTTGATCCAAGTAAAGCATCTGAAGGTGTCTCTGGACAGGCTATCATTGATACCATGAACGGGTTATATAAATACTACGGTCACGACCTGCAACCAGCCATGGCGACCAAAATCGTGAAGCCGACAAATAATGGCCTCACCTACACCTTTACGTTACGCAATGCCAAGTGGAGTGACGGCACCCCGGTCACAGCCCAAGATTTCGTTTTTGCTTGGCAGCGAACCGTTGATCCAGCTACCAAGTCCACTCAGGCCAACATGTACTCTGGCATCAAGAATGCGGACGACATTCGTGCAGGCAAAAAGCCGGCAACAGATCTGGGCATCAAGGCTATTAATGATAAAACTTTAGAAGTCACGCTTGAACACCCGATTCCTTACTTCAATAGCTTGTTAAATAACGTTGCGTTTTTCCCGCAACCTGCTAAGAAGGTTAAGGCATGGGGCGCCAAGTACGGTACCAAGTCGCAATATACTTTGTCGAACGGTGCTTTTAAATCCAAAGGCTGGACCGGCACTGGCGATAAATGGACAGAAGTTAAAAATACCAACTATTGGAACAAAAAGAATGTTCATTTGACGCAAATTGACGTTCAGGTAGTCAAGGATACCAATACGGCACTTGACCTATATCGCACTGGTAAACTTGACGATGCCAATTTAACCGGCCAGCTCGCTGCCCAACAAAAGGGCAAGAATGGTTATGTTGCCACTAAACGGGCCCGGACTTACTTCCTTGAATTAAATGAAAACAAGGTCCCGGCATTCAAGAATACCAAGATTCGCCAGGCCATCTCCATGGCGATCAATCGCGACTCTTTTGTTAAAAATGTGTTAGCCGACGGTTCTATTGTCGCCCGTGGCATTACCCCGGCTGATCTCAGCCAGTTGCCGGACAGCAGCACCGATTATGCGACAGCGGTCGCCAAGAACACGAAGGCCATCACGACTTACAATAAGAAGAAGGCTCAAACATTGTGGGCAGAAGGCCTGAAAGAAGTTGGCACCAAAACAGTTGATGTTGAGCTGCTAGGTGATGATGTTGATGCAGTCAAGGCAACTCAAGAATATCTTCAAGGTGCTTTGCAAGAGAATTTGCCAGGCCTCAAAATCAGTATCGCCAGTGTGCCAGCTAAGAACCGTCAGCAGCGCGCTGCCACCCACGATTTTGACATGGTCCTCAGTACTTGGGGGGCGGATTATCCAGATCCCAACACCTATCTCGATTTGTTCACGAGTAGCAGTGAATACAACCATGGCCAGTGGCAAAATGCTGACTATGATAAGCTCATGGCTAAGAGTAACGGTGCGGATGCTAACAACCCGACTGCCCGCTTCAAGGACATGACTGAAGCTGAACAGTTGCTGGTCAATCAAGCCGGTGCCATCCCGCTGTATCAACTCGTTGCAGCACGCATGGTTAATCCGAAGATCCATGATCTGAAGACGAGCCCGGGCAACAGTTTCAACTTTGTTTACGCCTATCTGAAATAAGCGCTTCACGGCGTTTTGAAGAAACAATCTAGGCTAAAAAATCCTTTGCCGTGCCAAACTCCGCAATCTCCGGCCAGCTGGGGCTGGAACGCTGTGTTGTTTGCACGGCTGAGCCCCATCTGGCCTACGATTGCTCCGCCTTGGCACTGAGATCTTAAATCCCGACAGTTATCTATGAGAAAACGAAAGACGCCCGATTTTCCATGCAAATGGAAAAATCGGGCGTCTTTATTTTTCGAAGCTGTGAATGATGTCCTCACCCTGTTGCCATTAATAAGCATTATCATCATCAATCACTGGCGGCTCAATCGGTACCATTGTCCGCTGATGTTGACGATACGTGGCGATTTCTTTTACCCCGTGACGTTTAAGCATCGCTAGCGCATCAGCAAAGTTTGCCTCGTATTGCGGTCCTTCATGCGCATCACTGCCGATGGTAAACAAGTGACCACCCGCTGCCTGATACCAAGCAATCGCCCGATCATACAACGGTGCATTGTCCCAGCGATACATCGACTTCGTATTCAACTCCAGCGCCAAGTCATTTTCGACGGCGATGGTAAAAATCTGATCCAGTAGCGGTTTACCCCATGCCTCAAGCTGTTCCGGCGTGACGTCAAATCGGCGCAGTGCATAATCAAAGTGCGCCAAGACGTCAGCATCGTGAAATTGTTTGAGGCCTGCAAGCATTCGTTGAAAGTAATCTTCAAGCTGCTTTTTTGCTGGTGTAGATGTCAATTGCTCATCCAGATAATCGTAATGACCATCATGATGAAAACTCAGAAGTGTCAAATCAAAGTTATGGTTGTCCAAGTACTGTCGGAATCGAGCATCGGCAGGAGCAAAATAGCCGGCTTCGATTCCAAGCAAAAGCTGGTTAGGAAACTTTTCAGCCAAAGCCGCCTGTGTTGCCTTCATTCCAGCATAGTCGGGCAGATTATCCCGGCCGCCATCATCAGGATTATCAAACTCTAGATGTTCCGTTGTCACGACAGGCGCCTTGGTCTGCGTTAAGTAATCACGGAGTTGGGCTTCGGAATCAAATGAATACAAGGTATGCATGTGCTGATCATAAATTGTCACGAATGAGTTCCTCCTTCTAGTGGGATCAGAGTCCCTTACCCTACTGACAACCAATGCTAGTTAGGGTCTCGAACCATGGCTTCTTATACCATAAGCATATCATAGACTGAACTTGTGATCGAAAATATGTGAAGACTAGAAACCAGTTCAGTTAGAAATCAATGTGTACGTCGCCTTATGAAGATGGCTGTTTTTGGGCAGTGCGCCCAAGGGCCTTGCACGCAGATTTCTGCGAGTGTGACCGCTTTTGTGGATCAACTACATACTTCGAAACAAGAGCTGGCTTTGCGACAATTGAAAGTTGTAACAGCAAAGCTAGCGTATTGATGCTGATAATCATGCCGTGAATGCCAAAAGTTGAACTGCTACCCTGTGATTTCTAAACCAACTGTCAATGGCTGTGATTAACTTATCTATAACTTAGCGCTAACTGCTTGCCTAATACCGATGGGTTGGGTCGGTTAGGATCCTTAATCCATTCAATCAAAGTATAATAAAGTCCTCCGGCAAGCATCAATTTTGTATATTGATCAGGCATATTAACTGTGTGGGTCGTATTCTTACGAGTCAACATTGAAAAAATTGTGTCGAGATATGTTCTGAATGCATACATTAACAAGTAAGTACGGTCATCTCGAATCAAACTATTCACAAATAATGCATTCTGACCAAAAAAGCGAAAAAAGCTTTCAAAAAAATCTTTGAGTTTTAATTCGTGATGTGCTTGAAGCTCATTGATGTATGCACTAAATAGACCGTCAAGGTAGTATTGAAGAACGGCTTCTTTAGATGCAAAATTTCGGTAATAGCTAACAGTAGCGACACCCGCCGCCTGTGTAAGTGAAACAATTGTGATGCTGTCGAATGAATGACGACTCAAAAGTTCAATAAACGCCTTAGCTATTTGGTTTTTAGTCCGCTTTTGTTTGGGATTCATGATATACCTCCCATTAATTGATACTTACAAGTTAATATTGTAACAGTTATTAGCCACGAACGTTTTTCTTTGATCTTTTCAGCGTTATGCTGATGCAAGTTCAGTTAGGAGGAAGTTTTATGGCACTCGCATTAACATTAATTAGTGGCATCAGTTGGACACTTGTGTACTATTTTCTCATTCGTAAAGGATTCAAAGAACATACTTACGGTATGCCATTATGGGCATTAGGATTAAACATTGCTTGGGAAACAACTTATGGTATCAATGGTTTTATTCATCCAAACGGTTCTTCAGCACAAAGCGTCATCAATATTATTTGGGCATTGTGCGATGTCCTGATTGTTGTCACTTACTTCAAATATGGTAGGAAATACCAGCCAGTAGAACTTCAAAATCACTATCGATTACTAGGCATCTTTGTTTTAGTCGTTTCATTTATCGTCCAGATACTTTTACTCAATTATTTTGGTGTTCACACAGGAGCACGGCTGTCAGCCTATCTTCAAAATCTACTGATGTCGATATTATTTTTAAACATGTTATTCATTCGGCACGGTGTTGAAGGTCAGTCAGTTGCTATTGGTATCACAAAGTTTATTGGAACATTAGCCCCGACAATCCTGATGGGAGTTATCGAACCAAATCCGCTTGTTTTGACTCTTGGTATTCTGTGTGCCATTTTTGATATTCTGTATATCATTTTGTTAATGGTCAAGCAAAAGCTGATTGCACCAAAATAGCCGCTTACCGATGGTGTCCCCAATGTCCACCAATTAAAAAACGACCTGCGCAATTCCCGAAAAACTGATGATTGCACAGGCCGTTCTTTTTTAACAATTTAACTAGAAATCATGCAAACTTAGAAATCGGCCCATCTGCATGTTGCGCTTGCAACGCATCAAACGCTTGCGGGGATAATTTGCCGAGATCAACAAGCTTGGTTTCAATTTGATCTAACACACTGGCACGGTCAGCTGCTGAGTGCATAAAGTCATAACGATCACGATCAATTGTAATCATAGACGAGCGCGTATAACCCTTCGCCCAATCACGATAAGCTGTGTTGACACGCCGATAGTAATCGACCAACTCCGGCTTTTCGCGAATATCTTCCATATCGCGACCACGACTTTGAATTTCGTCAATTTCGTGATCTGGATCAATTTTCAGATAAACTGCTAGATCAGGAAAACCGTTCCAAGGACTGCCATTGACATTACTTTGCATCTCTTGAGACAGTGTCACATAAACGTTGAAATCAACATCATCAATTTCACCGTGTTTATGCAACTGCGAGGCCATCACGAAGTCTGATTCAAGCGAAGAATCCATGATCGCGTTTTCTTGGGTCACAGCCTTCTTCAATTGCTGGTAACGGAACGTGAGAAATGCAATCTGCAACATCGCGCCGGTTCGCTTACGACTCTCAACGCCTGCACCATAAAATTTTTGCAACATATTGGCGATCATGCCATTACCTTCAACATCTTCATAATATGCCGGTGCCTGCATATCTTCTGACAAAACTTTTGTCAGCGACGTTTTTCCTGCACCAATACTGCCTAAAATGTAGATCACAGATCTCGCTCCTCAATTATGTTTATTATGTTGCGCCAACAACAAACATTACCACAAACACAGCTAAAGCACCACTTAGATCGTTTTTAGACCCAGCTGCTTGCGGCCCCGATTGAACCATGGACTAACCGTGAAGGCCAAAATATCATTAATGACGTAAATGCTGGCATTAATCGCCATCGCTAAACTGGCATCCCCTTGCGCAAAAGTAATGGCCCATAAAACGAGCTGAGCCACGCCACTGAACAACCACCAGAAGTATTGATTGTTGTATCGCAGGAAGCAAACAATCCCACCAGTCAATGAAATCGCAAAAGCCATACCATCAAAAATTGGCCGCGGATCATTGGTAAACTGGCCGATCAAATAGGCGCTGACCGCCCACACAATCAACGTGAAGCCAATTGACAGCATCCATTTCTGGGCATTGAATGTCTTCAAGTTGTTCTTAGTATCATCATTCCAAGTCCGAACGCTAATCAAAACTGGCAAATCAAGTGTCACCACATAGGCTAGCTGTTCAAACATTGATAGATAATTGCGGGCGATAAAGCCGACATAGATAAAACATGCGGCACTCAAAAGACCTAACCACCCATTGACTGCTTTAGTGGCATTAATGGCCAAGACGCAAAGCACACCCAAAGTTGTCCCAATAAAAGTAATGATAGTCACGGGGGTTATCTTAGCATCTACAAGGGTCATCAACTGACACCCAAAAGCAAACCAGAACAAATAATAGTTCTGCTGCGGCCACCCCTTCAACTGATGCATCAACCAACTAAAATAATTCCCAGATGTTTGCACAAACAAGACTCCCTTAAACTTTCGTTTTCGTTGCATTGACAACGACCATGCTCTATTATGCAACAAATTTTTTTAAATGTAAGTCTTGAATATACAATATATTGGTGTTAGCGAGTGTACTCACCACTACATGTGCCATTTTAGGTGAACCGCTTACACAACGCTAATCACAGCAAAAATAGCATGGGATCAGCAGAAATGATGCTTTTGGGGCATTAGCAAAGTCGCTTCTTAGAAAATCTAACGTGCCCAAAATGGCAGTCATACACCAGTTACATTGCGTGAAGCCCGATATAAACGATCAAGCAACTTCTGATCGTGTAATTCGGGCCGCTGATTCCAAGCCCATAATGCCGGGTAACCTCGCAAACCACGCCATGCATGTGGTGCATAAATCACGCCGCCTTGCGCATTGGGATCAGTTGCGGCGTACAGTGCTGGCAATGCCGCCTGATCTGGCGACTGCCGGAGAAACGGCAGCAAGCGAAAACTCAACGCACCCATTCGCATCAACCACGCAGTTTTCCTTGAGCTGATTGTTTTCAAACTCGTTGCGGCTAATCCCGGACTTGAGCCAGTCACGGTCACCGACTGTCCTGCCTCTGTCAATAGCTGATTGAGCTTAACCACCATCATCGCTTGCGCCAGCTTGGTAGTCGTATAAATCGTCCAAGGGCGATAGTCATGGCCATCAAACTGATTAAAGGTCAAATGTGGTCGACCCATGGCGATTGAGGCAACGTTAACCACACGGGCATGATCCGATCGCAATAGTAGCGGCATCAGTTCGATTGTTAAGATAAATCCGGCAAAATAATTCACTGCCCACATCAGCTCGAGACCGTCACGGGTCAAGGTACGTTTAGCGGGCATCATCACACCGGCATTATTGATTAAAATATCCAGCTTAGGAAGCATCCTCAGCAGGCGGTTGGCTAAGTGTTTAGTGGCTGCTTGATCCGCCAGATCAGCGCCCATAAACGTGACATTTTGTTGACCGGTTTGCGCCCTTAACTTGGCTGCAGCAGTGACGCCTTTTGATGCCTGTTTGCCAACGATGATCACCGTCGCCCCGTGCCGCAACAAAGCAGCACTCATTGCAAACCCAACTCCGCTGGTACCACCTGTTACCACCGCATAGCTGCCGTGAAGATCAGGCATATTCTTTTGCGTCCAATGTCGTATCGGTTCCCGCATAGGCCACTACCTCCGTTTCAACAACAACTGCCATTTGACTGCAAGAATTTATGCGTTTTTACGCCGTTTCAACATCACCCGCAGGTTGCCTTGTGCACGCTGAAATTGAAGAAATTGGCGGCGCGTCCGTTCAACCATCTGGTAGCGCTTCGGATTCTTTTTATAAAAGTCTTGATGATAGTTCTCGGCTGGCCAAAAAGTCGCAACAGGTTCAATTGCAGTGATGATTGGCCGCAAATAACGCCCAGAAGCAGCCAATTCAGCCTTAGCCGCTTCCGCTATCTGGCGTTGCGTATCGTCTTTGGCAAAAATCACAGGACGATATTGACTGCCGCGATCTTGAAATTGCCCCAGTGCATCAGTCGGATCAGTTAACTGAAAATAAAGCGCCACTAATGCCGCGTAGCTCATTTTGCGGGTATCAAAAATAATTTCAACGGCTTCAACATGCCCGGTATAGCCGCCGATCACTTGTTCATACGTGGGATGTGCGCTATGCCCGCCAGTGTACCCCGAAGTGACTGCGGTGATACCAGGCAAATCGACGAATGGTTCAACCATACACCAGAAACAACCGCCAGCAAAAATGGCCCGCTCCTGAAACGGCATGTCGCGATCAAAATGGGCACTCAAATCTGTCTGCACAGCCCCTGCTGGATCACCGGTCTCCGCTCGATAAAAGTCAGCCACATCCGGGGTCAGGTTATCACGCATCGCCAATGGCCGCAAAGATGATTCAAGTTGCGCCCAGCCTTCCGCCACTGGTCGCCCGGCCTCTACCAAATGTTTGGCCTGGCGCAATTGTTCGCGCTCAAATGCACGCGTTCTCGGTGCAAGCATCAAGTTAGTCACCTTAGCTAAAAATACGTCTTGCTCCATGTCACCAGCTCCTTTTGAATGTGCTTATCAACTTAACGACGATGAATAAGCTTGTCTATTTTTACTAAGTTATCACGGTCACAAAAACTGTGATGGCCCATATCTTAAGGACAAGTATACGCGCGAATGGTGAATTTCGATAGCGCACAATCTTTTTACTCTGATGAACTTAACCGAGCCACCTAACATATAGACAACTGTGCACCTAAAAAAGCATCCATAGCCGTCTTGCCTACAGATGCTTTCCCAATATTTTTACGATAATTCTTCTTTTAATCCCTGATCACGAAACTCAGTGTTGTCCATCCAGTCAACCTTAAATCGCCCGTTGTCATAGGTAACCTTGCTAACACTGGCATTCGTGAGTTCGGTCCGATTTGGCAAATCGCCACCATGCGCTCGCAACCACAGGAGACTGGCCGTGCCATGGCTGACGACCAACACATTGGTCTCATTCGCAGCTTCTGCGGCTGTCACAATTCGGCGCATGGCAAAATCATACCGAGAAACCACTTGTTGCGTATTCTCAGCTTGATTAGTTGCATCAGCTGCGTGTATCCCATCAGGAATCGCTTCCAGCGGCATTTTACCGCTGCGCACAAGAATGTGATAATCCGGAACACCAAAAACCTCCTGTGAAACATCTTTTAACGATCGTCCTTCAAAAACGCCATCATTTTCTTCACGCAGTCCTTTGTCGGTTTCAATTGCCAGCTTTACCTGCATGCCCAGTAAAATTTGTTGCGCAGTTTCCTGTGCTCGAAGCAGATCACTGGCAACGACTCGGTCGATCATCAAACCGCTTGCCCGCAACCCGCGGCCCAAAGCCAATGCCTGTTTACGGCCACGCGCATTGAGTTGCGAATTGGTGATACCTTGAATTAACTGGCTGACATTACCGGCTGTTTCCCCATGACGAACAATATAGAAATGAATCACGAGCTCCTCCTGTGTTTCCGTTTAAACTGCAACTGACGCTAACACCCAGCTTGGGGCATCTCCACAAATATCACGCCCTGAAATAGCCAAGACTGACAATGATTATTTACCGAAAATTTCCGCTTTCAAACGCAATCCAGTTGGGGTGGTTGCTAAACCGCCTTCGCCTGTTTCCCGTAAGGTCGCCGGTAATTGCATCCCAACGCGATTCACCGCCTCAATCACTTCATCAGCCGGAATGACACTGATGCAACCAGCCAACGCCATGTCAGCGGAAATCATCGCCTGACTGGCGCCCAGCGCGTTGCGTTTTACACACGGCACCTCGACCAAGCCAGCGACTGGATCGCACACCAGCCCGAGCATGTTCTGTAAGGTAATCGCAACCGCGGTCGCTGCTTGCTCCACCGTCCCGCCATTAGCTGTCACCAACGCGGCCGCCGCCATTGCACTCGCTGAGCCGACTTCCTCTTGGCAGCCGCCTTCTGCACCAGCAATCCCGGCATTATTGGCAATGACCAAGCCAAACGCACCGGCTGTAAAAAGGAAATCCAACTGTTGATCGTGACTAAGATGCAACCGATCGCGCATGGCAAGCAAAACGCCAGCCAGAACACCAGCTGAGCCTGCTGTTGGTGTCGCACAAATCAAACCCATTTTGGCATTGACTTCGTTGACAGCAACCGCATTGCGAACAGCCTCCATGATCGGCTTGCCGCTCATGAACTGACCACTGGTGACATAAGCGTCTAATTTCTTCGCCTCGCCGCCAGTCAAACCGGTAACACTTTTGACACCGGCGATGCCTTCTTTGACGGATCGTTCCATCACTTCCAGATTGCGGCTCATAAGATGGCGAACTTGTGCCTCCGTCCGTGTCGAGTTTTCAACCTCGGTATGCACCATTAACGCAGCAACAGATGGAAACGCGTGACTTTGTTCAATCAATTCTTTGACGGTATAAAACATAGGCGACTCCTTTATCAAAACATCAGGGACAACAATTAAGAACGACTGTCATTCGAAGTAAGTGACATTCACCATATGCGGCAATTGTTTCAACTTAGCCAAAATATCATCTTGATAGTCGTCTGTTTCAATAATCATGATCGCCTGCTCGCCTTTTGATTCGCGAGTCACAGTCATGGTACCGATGTTAATACCAGCATCGGAAAAGATTTTCGTCACCTGCGCGATCATCCCGGGAACGTCTTCATGAATTGTAATATAAGTTGGCTGCCCCATACTCAGAGAAATCTTAAAGCCATTGATTTCAGTAATCTGAATATTACCGCCGCCAATCGATACCCCAGTCACGGCTAGCCGGTGGTCGCCTTTTTGCAGCACGATATGCGCTGTGTTTGGATGATCAACTTTGTCGCTTTTCGGTACAAAGCTAACCTTAATGCCTTGATCATAGGCAAGCTTCATTGATTCAGGTAGATGCGGATCATCCGGCGCCATGCCTAATAATCCTGCGACCAAAGCCACATCTGTCCCGTGGCCGCGGTAAGTCTTGGCAAACGATTCATACAAGTAAATCGTGATCGTTTCTGGTGCTTCACCAAAAATATCGCGAACCACTTTTCCAATTCGGGCGGCACCTGCTGTATGGGAACTACTTGGGCCGACCATCACTGGACCGATAATATCAAACACACTATGAAATCGTACATCTGGCATGGCTTTTCTCCTTTAACATGATGCAGTTTGCTAGCTAATCCAAGTGGTGAACTAGGCAAAATAGGCGTTCGCCAAAACTTTACCAACACGCGCAGGCGAGCAACACCACAGTGTGATTCTACCACCCTAAACATGGCGGCGGACAGGTTTCGCTGAATTCTCGCGGCATTCTCATACAAAGCATTCAAAATGATCCATTTGCAGGCGATCACCCCGACATTAGACGTTTTGAACCAACTGATCAAACATTGGTTTAAGGGCGACAACCCGCTGTTGTATGTCCTGCCAAAGCCGCACGGGATCTGCCCAAATCGGATCATCTGCCAAATAAACTTTTCCTAGAAGGAACTCCGCCTTTTTAATCGTCTGAAATCGAGCCCTAACTGTCGCTAAATTGGCTGAAGTCAGTGGTAACATAGCCTTATCTGTATGCTCCCCTGCCACTTGCCATTTTCCCGGTAAGGTTGTTGCCATCGCGGTGATCCCCGTCAATACCCGCGACGCCGGCTTACTTTCACGTAAAACTGACAGCCACAAGAAGAGCCGATCATCCCAAAAGCCGAGCGCCAGATGCGGCACCATTTTGTAACCGCGTGAACTGGTTGAAAACGCGACCCAGGTATTCGGCGGCGGATTGCGATAGCGACGTTGATGCTTCGCAATGTGCGAATAGATCGCCTGCTGATCTGTTTGCAGCAGCGGCACAATCACCGTGGCGGCCTCAGCAAACTTGGGATCCAATTGTTCGCGAATCAAATGCATTCGTGTCGCCAGCGTTGTCGCCTTAAAAACGGCGAAATCTTCAAGTGTAAACAGAACCACAACCTCTTTTCCAAGACAAGAACATGTTACAATGAGGGCATATGAATGCGTTTAAAAGGAGGCACCATTAATGTCAGACGATAATATGCAGGAACATCTGAACAGTGCGATTTACGGTCCCCCGCAGACCAAACCCGATGAACGTCGAGCCTATATGGGCTCTTTGCGAGAACGTGTTGCTCTACAGGTCACCAATCAAGCATTGGCAGACCCCAAACGACAAGCGCAGGTGCAGCCTTTACTCAAAGACTTTCACGCTCATGGTTATAAAGCGTTGCTAAACGGGAAACTCGATAATGCCATCACAGGCCCCTATATGAAAATGCTCACGGATGCGAATGTGCCATTCACGCTGGTGGCTAATGAAACCGCGCAAACAGCCGACAAGGCCGCTGGATTGCTGATTGTTGCCGACACGGCGATTAATCAATCGAATGTTGATCTGCCACCACTTGAGCAAGATTCTGAAAAGCCGAAAAAACGTGGCTTTGATTTTTTTAAAAAGTTATAACCAACATCTGCCGAACATGACGGCAGATGTTTTATTTTTCGCTAAACAGATACGTGAGTAAAGCAGGTGCAATTGAATGCGCCGCGCCCATATCTGGTTGTTGTGGCAACATTAAGTCGGGAATCGGATCGACACTGATGATGATAGCTTGGCCTTCATGCTCAGCAGCATAGGCGTCATAAAGATTATCAATCACGATATCAACGGCGGCAATCGGCAATTCAAGCGCATCAGCAGCGGCAACCGCAAGTTGGTTGTAGCTTGGATCGATTTCGGTTGTAACATCATAAATATCGCCACCTGTTTGCGGGTGCGCCGCAGAAGCAAGGAAAATCTGCTGACCGCGCCGCAAGACAGTATTCATCGTAACCGATTGTAACTTCAACTGCCGATTTGCTGTTTCGTCAAGTTTGAGCTGCCGTGCATTCGGCCGCTTACCATTTTTCAACGCAATCAATTCTTTGATTGATTTACGACCATCGCCAACCACATTGGCAGCGGCATTTTCCAACACACTTACCACACGGCGACCTATAACAGTAAAATGATACGTTGTTCCCCGCCCCATCATCTCGACCAATACGCCGTGATCTTGGTTAGCAGCGTGAAAGGCTTTGGCGAATTGTTTGGCAGTCGGCGGCACCGCAAATTGCTCAACAGCAAGCCCATGACTACGCTGTTCAGGTTTCACGACGATACTTTTACGGGCAAAGCTTTGCTCAAAAGCAGCTTTAGCTTCGGGCCAACGTGTGAACTTGGCGCCTCTGGCAACAGGTAACCCAGCCGCCGCTAACATCTTTTTGGCGGCCTGGCGATGTTCTGCTACCACCATGGCACTAGCAGGTGTGCGACTAGTCAACGCACCGTCAATCAACACATGGCGCTGAGTATCACTGGCAATCTGCAGAATGTTCTGTTCCCGATCCAGCAAGGTCCACTGATACCCGCTATCAATCACTGCCTGAAGCAAGGCTTGACTGTTGCCTGACAAGTTACTGAAGCCCGGCAAATCTTCTTCCATTGACAAATCTGCGTGGGCTTGCGTTGCTAACGGTGTTTGAGCTGCTGAAATATCATAATAAGCCGCCGCCACCTGACCCGCAATCGTCGTTTCTGGCTTCAGGACTCGACTTTGCATCAACTCAAAAGCTTGTTTGCGTTGCGGTGTGAGGCCGACCTGATTCAGCCAGACCGCCATGGCATCAATCGGTGCTGTCAAACTCGCGACCGGTGCCGTGGGATCGCCAGCAGCAATCTTCTGTGCTTCTGCCAAACTATGCCGGCGCACCTCAGCCGCCGCGGGCAATGGAATCGCTGGTTGACTCAAAGCAAACCAGCAACTGTCGATTAAAAAGTTCAACATTTGTTCCGTAACACCGCTCGCCGCATAAGGATCAAGTTCCACTGCAACATCCAAAGCCAATGTTCGCGCTAAGTGATCAGGGTCACTGACCTTTTGAACCAGTTGCCGTTCCTGATCCGGCGCAGGCCAAAATGCCCGGCCGTTTTTGGCCGGTGAAGCGGCAAAGAGATAAGTCAGTAACGGCAATTGTGTGATCAACCCATCAGCGACCAAATCATAAATTTGATTCCGGTACGTTACATAATCAGGGCCATTCCCTTGAAAATTTTCCGCCGTATAAAGCCGCTCAAACAACACTTCCGGCAAAACAATGCGAATGCGCTGATTATTTTCCAATCCGGTGGTGAAAACCGGCAGCTTGCCGTTTTCTGGCAGCGCTGCCCAGACGCGGCTGAGTCCCGCACGCAAATACGCCACAACTTCGCTGGGATCGTCTAAAAGCGGTGTCGTCAACTGTAACATTGTAGCCGACACCTGCTGCACCAACGCATGCCGACTCGCATTCGCCCACACTGGCAGCTGCTCGCCTTCCGCCAACACCGGCTTCACCGTCCGAATCACCCCAATCCGAGTGTCGTCCCGTAAGCCAAACAAGTTATTTTTCTGGATCAGTTGCCAATAATGATTCAACATGTGTCATTCCTTTATTTGATGATCTAGAATTAGATTAACACGCAGACAACAAGAGCGCGAGCTGGCGCGATCAGAAACCGGAGCGTAAGCATCCCCGTGCAACAACAACCGCCTATTTTCAAGTCACATCTCTATGCTAAACTAAGTCAATCATCTTAAAAGTACTTCCTATAGTTAATGTCTATTTTTAAACTGCCACACACAAGGAGGGTTCGCCTTGCAACAACCGCTTGCCTACCGCATGCGTCCACAAAATTTAGATGAAGTTGTCGGTCAACAAGACCTTGTTGGCCCAGATCGCATCATTCGTCGCATGGTCAGCGCTCATCGATTAAGCTCGATGATCCTCTATGGCCCGCCCGGTACCGGTAAAACCAGTATTGCCAGTGCCATTGCTGGCAGCACCAAGTATGCCTTCCGTATTTTAAATGCCGCTACCGACACTAAAAAGGATCTTCAAATCGTGGCTGAAGAGGCCAAAATGAGCGGGACCGTCATCTTGCTGCTAGACGAAATTCATCGGCTGGATAAAACCAAGCAAGACTTTTTACTGCCATTGTTGGAAAGTGGCCGCATCGTTTTAATTGGGGCAACCACCGAAAACCCTTATATGAACATTCAGCCAGCCATTCGCAGCCGAACTCAAATCTTTCAGGTTAAGCCACTGACGCCAGATGATATTACAAGCGCCATCAAACGGGCTTTAGCCGATCACAAACGCGGACTTGGTGACTATCAGGTTGACTTACAGCCTGACGCACTTGATTATCTCACCCATGCAACCAATGGCGATTTACGATCAGCGTTGAACGGGCTTGAATTAGCGGTATTATCAACCCCAGCAAGCGATGACGGCACGATCACAATTGATCTAACTACCATTCAGCAAAGTCTGCAAAAGCCCGCTTTGGCTGGCGATACAAACGGGGATGCGCATTACGACATTATTTCGGCCTTTCAAAAATCCATCCGCGGCTCCGATGCTGATGCAGCTTTACATTACCTCGCTCGGCTAATCGCCATTGGTGACCTCAACAGCATCACCCGCCGACTGCTGGTCATTGCCTATGAAGACATTGGCCTTGCCAATCCAGCAACTGCCAGTCGCACCTTGACCGCCATTCAAAGTGCTGAACGTCTCGGATTGCCGGAAGGTCGCATTCCACTGGCTGATGCTGTCATTGATCTTTGCCTCGCACCTAAAAGCAACTCCGGTATCAAGGCTATTGACGAAGCTCTCGCCGATGTTGAAAACGGCAATGCCGGCCAAATCCCAAATGATTTACGCGATGCCCATTATCGCGGTGCCAAACAACTAGGCCATGGTATCGACTACAAACTGCCGCATAACTATCCCAACGGCTGGGTTGCACAGCAATATCTGCCTGACAACCTTAAAAATAAACACTACTATCAGCCTAAAGCCACCGGCAGATACGAAGCGGCACTGGCTCAGCGACTACAACAACTTAAAGACTGGCAACGTGATGCGCAAAAGTCTAAGAAAAGGTAACGTAAGCGTTTACGCTTGCAACTACTTGCCTTCCCGTGCTACTATAACTATGAAAGTTCTAAGGTGTTCGCGCTTCCTTAACTATCAGTTGACCGAACAGTATCGAGACCTTGGGACCGGAAGAGTCTTGGACGGTGCTGCTATTTCACTTAGCGGCTAATGTCTCTGGCGTCTGGGCCCACATAGCTAGTAGCGGGTTTCAACGATCCGGGAAGAAAACGGCACCAATTAGCCTTTCACAAAAACCAAACCTGTTTTTGGCCGGCCCAGTGCCGGCTTTTTTTGTGGAAGCGTGAGCTAGCCCGGTTAGAAACCGGAGCATAAGTGGCCTCAGCCATAAATGGCAAAACCCAGCCATTTATGGCTGAGGTCCTTATGTGCAGGTTTCTGGGCTGGCGAACGCGTTATAGAAAGCTAGCCCAGCGTCAGTTATAGCCTTCCGCAAAAAGCAGCCTCAAGCGTGAGCCAGAGCGTTTAGAAGTTGGCATATAAGTGGCCCTGGGCGTGATGGCTGTTCTTTGGCCAGCGCGTCCAAGGTCTAGGTAGACCGAACGCGTTAATGTAAAGTGGTAACACGAGCGTCTAAAAGTCACTCAATTTTCAGAAAAATCCCCCCGCCATTCCCTGCCAGCTATGGCATAATAAAGAAAACAGATAGGAGGACTCTCGTGACTCTCTTGTTAATGGGCATTTACGCCGTAGTAACGTTTGCCTTAGCAGCCTATACATGGTCGCATCGTGAACAAAACTTTTTGATTATTAAGAAACCAACGCCGGGTTTAACCCGTTTTCTTAAACTATTTGCTTGCCTGTTTGTCCTTGTTGGCATTGCTGCTATCATTGGTAGTCTTTTCTTTCCGCTCTGGGCAAATCTCGTGATTTTGGTCGTTGGTGCCTTCTTAGCCATGATTTTCGTGCTAATTAGTCTGACCCAAATGAAGTTGTGAAACGCTTTTCATTTAATTCCATGATTAAATCAAGTACAATGAAGGTAGAGGTGATGAGGAATGTTACAACAATATCAACATATTTTGGTTGCGATCGATGGCTCATACGAAGCTGAGTTGGCATTCAAGAAAGCGGTTGCCGTTGCAAAACGGAATGACGCAGAATTGATTCTCATTCATATTGTCGACACCCGCGCGTTCCAGAACGTTTCCAGTTTTGACTCAGCGATGGTTGAACAAGTCACAGAAAACGCGAAGAGTACCATGGAAGGCTATGTGGATCAAGCCAAGAAGGCAGGATTGGACAAGGTCAGTTTCAGTATTGAGTATGGCGCTCCGAAGACGATCATCGCCCGTGATATCCCTAAGGCTAAGAATATCGACCTTATTATGATCGGCGCCACCGGTTTGAACGCTGTTGAACGCTTACTGATTGGGTCCGTCACTGAATATGTGACACGAAACGCACTTTGCGATGTCTTGGTTGTCCGGACCGATTTGGCCAACAAACCGGCACTGGCAAGCACTAAAAAGCCAACTGACAACAGTGATAAATAATCATTATAATTTTAATATTCAAGTTAGATAGGTCATTAAAACCTGCTTAAAAAATAAAAAAATACCTGAGACATCTGGCTCTTAAATCAGCCGATGTTTTCAGGTATTTTTTTCGTCATAGACGGCAGCATCTATGAGGATTTTTCAAGCTGTCTCAATATTTGGTTTTTGCGAGACCATTTCTGCGACTAAGCTCGTTTCCAAAGGCGTTGAGCCTGTCACTCGGGCAAATGCGATCGCAATTTGATAACTTTTAGAGGCATCGGGGTCACCCAAAAGCTTGAGCGCCCTTGCTTGTAATGCAAACAATTCATCTAGAAGGAAAAGTTTATCGTGCTTGACTGCCTCTCGAACACCCAGATCAGTGTATTTGAGGACGGCCTTAAAGTCACTGAGTTCATAATAAATTCGGGCAATGTGCCAATAAATTGTCAACTCAACATCCAGATATTTACTGTCAGACAGTGGCACGTGTTTCAACATGCGTAACGCTTGATCAATATAAACTCGAGATCGGTCAAACGTATGCTTGGCAGCATAGGCCAATCCTAACCCCAGCGTTGCTAGAATACCAAAAAGATCACGTTCGGAGTTAACTAACGGGCTCAGGACTCGGCCAAAGAAATAAATCGCCTCATCCGGTGCATTGTTTTTGAATAGTTCGATAATTCCTTGATAATAATAGTAGCGCTTTTGGTCATCATCATTCTTGATCTTATCCAACCGAATCTTACTCAAATTCTCCGCAGCAAGTGCATATTGGTGGTGCTGAATCTGAAAATCAATACCGGTCAACAGTTGCTGAACCCGATCATGATGCTCGACAACAATGTCATCCAGCTGAATTCCTAAACGACCAATTAATCGCATCAAAATATTCATGCTTGGCACTTTATTACGCTTCTCAATCAAGCTAATTGTAGCTTGCGTGCAAATATTTGCCGCCAGCTCGGCCTGCGATAGACCCTTCAACTTGCGATAATAACGGACCTTATCCCCCAAGATCCGCAGTGTTTGCTGCTCCTTTCGCATACTTATCACTCCCCAGTGTTTCAGTTAAGTGCATCAACATAGAATTTTGGCAAGGCTTAACCCTTAACCTAGAGTCAATTATACGGATAAGTGGTTTTAAAAGCTAATAATAACAACTGATATTTATTCAATTTTTAAAAAATATCTTTTTAGATTTTGATCTTTTGTATCTAAAAGCCACGAGATATAAATTTTATAATATAAATGCAAAATAAAAATGCTTATTGATTATAAGCATTTTTATCATCAACCATTCCCATAATATCGGTTAGTTTCTTAATCCGTTGATCTGCTGCTTGCTGATTTTGAGTGAACCGGGGATCACGTAGCGGGACTGCTAAGGTATATAGACCAGCAGCTTTTGCGGCGGCAATACCAAGCGTTGAATCTTCCACCGCGATCGCTTCCTCAGCAGCCACGTCCAGCACCTGCAGCGCTGCCAAGTAGACATCAGGTGCCGGTTTAGTGCGTGTGAAGTCGGCGCCGCTAAGCAATTGATCAAAATACTGACGCAAGCCTGTCTCTGTACACATCTTTTCGATAAAGGTCAGATCTGAGGCTGATGCAATGGCAGTTTTGATATCATGCTGTTTCAACCATTGTAAAGTTGGCCGTGCACCCGGCATTACAATCTTTGCATACGGAATCGGATGGGCCTGTTTGTAGGCCACATAACCTGCTTGAAGTTGCAGAGCATCTTTCGAAGGCGCAATGATGCGCCAAACATCGGCCATATTGCGCCCTAATAACCCAGCCAACTTGCGATCATCGGCTTCAATCCCCACCTGACGTAAATAGGCCAGTCGATTTTCTAAGGCACACGGCTCTGAGTCGACAATCACGCCATCCATATCAAAAATAATAGCCTTAATCAAAGCCGTGCTCCCTTCTATTGACCATCTGAACTAAAAAAGATCCACAATTTGCTGAATATAATCGGCAATTGGCTGTGGCAAATCAGCTCGCAGGGCCAATGCTTGCAACAATCGATTGCGGTTGTACCACCGAACCCAAAAACTGTAGGATTCTTGCGGACGAACATTCACCAAGGCGTGCTGCCAATTCTTGAGACACATCAATAAAGTTTCACTGTAAAACTTATTGACGTTGGTCAGGCTGCTCAGATACAAAGCCATGCGATGATCTTCCCCAAAAACAAGCGGTGTTTCAACGCGCCGCCAAGCTTCCACAACTGCGGCCATGAGCAAAACTTTCTCAGCTCGCGGTAAGACCCCAACTTGACTCAATTCTTCCAGCATGTTGCCAATATGTGTATAGGCATGTGCCCAGCCCTTCTTCTCAACATAACCACGGCCATCTTTTTCTAACAGAATATAAACGGCGATATTCTGAACAGTCGCCAAATAATCGGCTTTAGTCAACACGTGGTAACGATTCTGATCAGCATAGATCACGCCGCTTAGAATCATCAACGCAAAGCTGCGCAAAAAGATACCATTGTTTTGCGGTTCAAAAATATGATTGAACAAAATATCCGGTGCTTGCAGCCGCTTGAAAAGCGTTTTAATTTGCTCATTGGTGAAGGCCTCCGCCTGAAACAAATCATTGAACAGGAAGAAAACGCCTTTATCCCGAACTGCAGGGTTGGTACTTGCCAAATGTGCTACCAAAAAGTCAATCTCATCATCAGTCACGCTGGGATCACTTGTTTGCTTGATCCGCTTCTGGATAGCTCTGATTTTGACAATGGCCGTCTTGTCGTCTCTAGGTATTTTAATCGGGGTAGCAGGTTCAACTGCCACGCTTTCAATCACTTTGCCCAACATATTCGGTAATGCTGTAAAAATTTCGCCTTTATTCAGCAAATCGCGTAGTTGTTGTACCGTTCGCTGAATCGTATCAAGTTGCGTCAAAATGGACCTCCTGTAAATACGTGATTGTCGTCAGAAACTAACCGCACTTTTTGCAATGTTCAACTGGCAAACGGCTTCACAACCGGCGTGTGTCGCCAGCTTATAAAAGGATGGGTCGGGCTATTTTCTGAGTCGGGTGCGCCAATACCCAGCCAAAATCGGTTTGCAAAACGCGCTTAGTCACGCGCATCCCCGGTTGATTCATAATGGTGAAAGGATAGTTGTGGGCTAGGGCCTGCATCATGTATTGATTGACCAGACTTTCGCCCATTCGGCCATTAAGAAAAATTCGATAACCAGGATAACGGGTCAACACCGCATCAAGCATGGTGGTGATTCGTGCATCGCGTAACTGCTTAATCGTAATGGCCATCGCAACTCGCTCACGAAAATTACCGAGAAAAGCTCGCTTTTCGTCTGGTTTAATCGTTGGAATCCCCAGCGCCATTGTCTTGATAAAATGTTCAAGATCCTCAGCCATGGTACACCTCCTCGCGATCATGGCACACGCAATAGCATGCAAAAAATTGAGATTCAGTTTGCAAATCAGTAATTTAATTGTAGCACCCATGACGTGTGATCGCTATCAGGCTCACGACTTGTTTTGTGGGTTCATAGCTTTTATCCTGATGCTTCTTGCAATTTGGCCAAATTAACAAGCCCCTTATTCTAGCGATTTCAATACCGCTTATTTCGATACAAACTGGCAATCTTCTTTACATAGGCCTCTGGTGCCTTTTCAATGCCTTCGTGACGATCACGATAATGCCAAATCTGCCCGATACTGATACCGGTCTGCTGAGCTATTTTTGACAATGCCGTTGATTGCAAAACCTTTCTTGCTTTATCATAGTTATCCATTTGCGGCCCCCTAAATTAGTGTGGTTTTGTTGCCGCTTCTATCATAAAGCAAAAAGTTAGGCTTGCCTAATATTTTTATGTCGAATAAAAAAAGCTGTCCAAACGTCTATCCGCAACCTCCAGATTGCAGATGACAATTTAGCCAGCTTTTCTTCAAAAATCGACATTAAAATAAGAACTCGATTTCAGCCTACAGACCCATCCATTTCCATACCAATCAGACGATTCAATTCAACCGCATATTCCATCGGCAGTTCTTTAGTAAATGGCTCAACAAAGCCCATGATAATCATTTCAGTGGCCTTGGCTTCAGAAATACCGCGGCTCATCAAGTAGTACAACTGTTCTTCGGAAACCTTTGATACCTTTGCTTCATGTTCCATTGACACTGTGGCATTATGGATTTCATTATAAGGAATTGTATCACTTGAACTTTTTTCATCCATCAAGATCGTGTCACATTCTACGTGGCAAAAGGCATTGTCTGCCTTTTTAGTGAAGCGAACCGTGCCGCGATAATCAACCGCGCCGCCATCTTTGGCAATCGACTTGGAGACAATCGAACTGCTGGTATTCGGCGCATTATGAATCATTCGTGCGCCATTATCCTGATCAACGCCTTCACCTGCGACCGCGATACTTAACATCGTACCGTGCGCGCCTTTACCGTCAAGATACACGCTAGGATACTTCATCGTAGTTTTACTGCCAAGGTTGCCATCAACCCACTCCATAGTGGCGTTGTCGAGTGCCTGTGCGCGTTTGGTTTCAAGTGAGAAGACATTCTTGCTCCAGTTCTGAATCGTCGTATAGCGGCAGTAAGCGTCATTTTTGACGAAAACTTCAACAACCGCCGCGTGCAAACTGTCGCTGGAATAGTTAGGAGCCGTACATCCTTCCACGTAGTTAACATGCGCGCCAGGCTCAACAATGATCAACGTCCGCTCGAATTGACCGGTGTTCTCAGCATTAATTCGGAAGTAACTTTGAATTGGCACATCTGTCTGCACGCCTTTAGGCACATAGATAAAACTGCCGCCAGACCACACAGCACCGTTCAAAGCAGCAAATTTATTGTCGCTAGGTTTAACCAGCTTGCCAAAATAATCATGCACGAGTTCCGGATACTCTTTCAAAGCTGAGTCCATGTCCATAAAAATAATGCCGAGTTTTTCGAATTCATCCCGCATGTTATGGTAAACCACTTCAGACTCGTATTGGGCGCTGGCGCCGGCCAAATATTTACGTTCAGCCTGCGGAACGCCTAACCGATCAAACGTATTTTTAATGGCGTCAGGCACGTCATCCCAGTCGCGATAGGTTCGATCCGTCGCCTTTTGAAAATAAAGCATGTTGTCCAAGTCAAGATCGGAAAGATCCGGGCCAAAATTCGGCATTGCCAGCCTTTTGTACGTTGCATAAGCACGCAACCGATAATCGAGCATCCAGTCAGGCTCATGCTTCTCCGCAGAAATAGCGCGAACCGTTTCCTCGGTTAAGCCCCGACCTGTAGAATACACCGGCTTGATATCATCCTTAAAATCTGCTGGATTGTCTTCTGGCAAAAAGTCGATATCTGCCGCGACAGTTTCATTGTTTTTAGTGTTTTTTGTCTCAGTCATGGTCTTCACCTTTCTGCGTCAAAACTTGCGCCGCTGCTTTCCATGCCAAAGTGGCACATTTGATCCGTGCAGGAAATTGGTGGACGCCTTTTAAAACCGCTGCATCGCCTAAAATATCAGCGTTTGGCACATCCCCGTTAATGATCAAATCAGAAAACGTTTCGACCATTTGTTCAATGTCTGCTGGCGTTTTGCCAATGATCTGTTCCGTCATCAGGCTAGCACTTGCTTGAGAAATCGTACAGCCACTGCCAGAGAAGGCCACGTCCGTTACCCGGCCGGCATCCTCTTTGATTTGAAGATGCAAGACATCACCGCAACTTGGATTGCGAACCGTAATTTCATGGTCAAAAGCTGGCAAAACCCCGTGATGTCGCGGGTGTTGTGCTTCATCCAAAATGACCGCCCGATACATCTGGTCCAGCTTAGTCAATGCCATGGAAATACCTCCTTGCCGCCTGAACTGCCTGAATCAATCGTTCAACATCGTCAGCATTGTTGTAAACGCCGAAACTAGCACGAACCGTGGCTGGCACCCCTAGTCGCGCCATCAGGGGTTGTGCACAATGATGCCCCGCACGAACGGCAATTTGCTGCTCATCTAAGAAAGTCGCAAGATCATGCGGGTGAATCCCAGTTAAGTTAAACGACACAGTCGCCAAACTTGCTTGATTACCATACACGGTCACATCTGGAATCGCTGCCAGGCCAGCGCGTAACTGATCTGCCAATTGATGTTCGTTGTCAAATGCTGCTGCATTCACAGACTGATCAAACCACGTTAAAGCAGCGCCTAATCCGATCACGCCAGCAATGTGCGGCGTGCCAGCTTCATACTTAATTGGGCCGTCTGCCCAAGTACTGACATCATCGCGGACTTCTGAAATCATTTCACCGCCAAACTGAATCGGCGGCATGTGCTGCAATAAATCAGCGCGGCCATAGAGGACGCCAATGCCAGTTGGGCCATAAATTTTATGCCCAGAAAATGCATAGAAATCCGCCCCCATAGCTTGAACATCAACTGCCAGATGGGCTACCGCCTGCGCGCCATCAACAACAACAACAGCACCAACTGCATGGGCTTTGGCCGCAATTTTGGCAATCGGTAACGTATCACCTGCAACATTCGTCACTTGCGCCACCGCAACCACCTTCGTCTGAGGCGTGATGGCCGCTAATAAGGCAGCAATATCCACCGTGCCATCCGGCTTTACCGGCGTCACTGTGAACGTAGCCTGCTGGCGTTTGGCTAATTGCTGCCAAGGAATGAAATTACTGTGATGCTCTGCACCTGTCACAACAATTTGTGACCCAGCCGTGACGACTTGCGGCCCATAAGCACTAGCAACCAAGTTCAAGCTATCAGTGGTCCCGCGAGTAAAAATAATCTCGTCAGCACTCGCCGCACCTAAAAAGCCGGCCACTTGTTGGCGTACGTTTTCATAAGCCTCGGTGGTGTCATAAGCCAATTTATACAAGCCACGATGAACATTGGCATTATCATTGACATAGTAATTTTGAATAGCATCTAGTAAAGCTTGCGGTTTCTGAGAAGTCGCCGCCGTATCTAGATAGACCAGTTCGGGATGAGCTTTAAAAAATGGAAATTGTTCACGCATCTTCAGCCACCAGCGTTCGATCAATCGTTGCGAAGAGTTCTTTCTTCAGTCGGACATCATCAATTTCAGCCAAGCCGCCTTCAAGGAAACCGCGAATGACCAACCGTTTCGCTAATGTCGCAGACAAACCACGGCTCATGAGATAGTAAAGCTGATCAGCATTCACACGCGTCACTGAAGCCGCATGTCCTGCGGTGACGTCATTTTCGTCAATTAACAGAATCGGATTGGCATCACCTTCCGCATGTGGCGACAACATCAAGACTCGATTTTCTTGTTGGGCATCACTGCCACGTGCACCTTTGATGATGTGACCAATCCCATTGAATAATAAATGGGCACTGCCAGTAATGACGCCACGTTGGTTAATATGCCCTACTGTGTGTTGCGCTTCATTGGTTACCGAGGTCGTGTAACTGACATGTTGACTTCCTGCCGCAAGCACACCCACGTTGACGGTTGCCTCGGCATTTTGGCCCAATAAGCGGACATCCACCCGGTTAAGGCCGGAGTTTCGCGAAAACCCTGCCAAGGTCCAATTCAATTTAGCATTGGCACCAAGCGTGGCGGTACGGTTTGCAATCACGGTCTCAGCTGTAAAACTGTCATAACTCAGCCAGCTGACTTCGGCATCGGCATCAATAACCAACACAAGCCAAACGCCTAAAACATTGCCGCCGCTCGCCCATTTTTCCTGAATCGTGACTTTAGCGCCTTTGCCGACATGAACATAAAGCAGTCCACCCGCTTGCTTAGGACCAGTCAAGACAATCGGCTCATCACCGCTTACAAAATGGGCCGGAATATCAATCGTGGTCGCGCCTTGGGGGTGTGCAAGTAACCAAGCATCCAATGACGTGACTGGGGTGAACCGTTGAACCTCACTGGAGCCTGCTGCATAGGCAACCGATTGCGGTGCGTGTAGAATCACACGGTCTAGGACGGCATCAGGCTGAAGTTTTAAATACCGAGCTAAAGGAAACTTAGGCAAGTTAGGTGCCGGTAAAGTCACTGCTTCAGCCATTTTGATCACCTACTTTAAGGTGTTCGTAGCCAGTCTTCTCCAATTCTTTAGCAAGTTCTGGGCCGCCACTTTCAATAATTCGGCCACCTTTCATCACATGCACAACATCGGGAATGATGTAATCCAATAGCCGTTGATAATGCGTAATAATCATGCTGCCAAAATCTGGTCCACGCAATAAGTTGACCCCTTTGGCAACAATCCGCAGTGCATCAATATCCAAGCCGGAATCAATTTCATCCAACAAACCAAAGTGCGGGTGGATCATCATCAACTGTAGAATTTCATTGCGTTTCTTTTCACCACCGGAGAAGCCTTGGTTCAAATATCGATCCGCCATGGATTCCGGCATTTCGAGGGTCGCCATTGTGTCGTCCAATTGCTTTAAAAAGTCGGTGATGCGAATCTGATCATCTTCTGGCCGGCGTGCATTGATCGCCGCCCGAATAAACTCGGCATTGGTAACACCTGCAATTTCTTGCGGGTACTGCATCCCTAGAAAAAGCCCGGCTCGCGCGCGTTCATCAACTGCCATGTCTAAAATAGACTGACCATCAATTAAGACATCGCCTTGAGTCACTTCATAAGCAGGATTGCCCATGATCGTCTCGGCTAATGTTGATTTTCCTGTCCCGTTCGGACCCATAATGGCATGAATCTCACCAGTCGCTAACTTTAAATTAACGCCGGTCAAAATCTCCGGATGCTCAGGTTCTGCTTTAATTTTGACATGTAAATCCTTAATCTCAAGTGTGTGCACAATGATACCCCCGACTGGAATTTGACTTTTAGTTATATCGCCATTCTACGTCATAAAAAGAACAGCGGCAAACGCGTTCAAAAAAAAGCAGAACGCTATCACGAGTTCTGCCTACAAAACGAGTTTTAAATTTAATGATGGGTTTTTCGTGCGAAGAAGTCACCGATAAATTGTACCAAGAAAACGATCGCCAGAATAAAGATTAAGGAAACGATGATGACATCGTATTGGTAACGTTGGTAACCGACCGCGATCGCCAGATTCCCAAGGCCGCCGCCCCCAACTGCACCTGCCATAGCGGTTAAGCCGATGACAGAGATGATCGTCAGGACTGAAACTCGGATGAGTTCTGACAAACCTTCGCGCAGGTAAACCCGCAACACAATGCCAAGCGGCGAAACACCCATTGCTTCAGCTGCCTCGATGACGCCAGGATCAACTGTCAATAAGGCATTTTGAACCTGCCGTGCATAAAACGGTGTGGTCCCTGCAATTAAAGGAACCAAGGCTGCAGTTGGTCCGATCCCCGTCCCGACAATGGCTCGCGTCACAGGGGTCATGATTGCCAGCAAGATGATGAATGGCACCGCCCGAAAAATGTTAACCAGTTTATCGAGGATAAAATAAAACGGTTGGTTGGCTAGTAAACCATCTTCATCGGTTAGAACCAGCAGAATCCCAATAACAATCCCGAGAATGCCGGCAACAACTGCTGTCAACACGGTCATATACAACGTTTCGTTGATTGCCTGGGTCACCCCGCCGTCACCCGACCAGATAGGCACCACGTTAGGAAAATATTTTGTAAAGAACTGTCCCATCTGTCTAGGCCTCCTTCTTAAGAATGTCTTCAATCTTGACATCCTGCTGTTTCAAATACGCGATTCCGGCTTCAACTTCATCATGGTCACCGGAAAGAACCACAATTAAGTTGCCAAACGGCGTATCCTGCAAAATCTGAATGTCACCAAACAGAATGTTCGCCGTGACATGATAGCTACTAAACAGCTTAGCCACCAGCGGTTGATCGGCTGAATCACCGACGTAGGTTAATCGTAAAAGACGATCATCCGGCCCCAGATTTTTCACGGTCGGCTGCTGCATGACAGCATCAATCGCCTGATCCAGTTGCAAAGTAGTATCAATGAAGTCTTTGGTTAACTGTTGCTGAGGATTGGAAAAGACCTGCAACAAGTCACCGCGTTCAATGATTGCCCCATCATCCATGACCGCCACACGATTACAGATCTGCTTCACAGCTTCCATCTGGTGGGTAATCAGTACAATGGTCAGGCCCAGTCGTTGATTCAGCGACTGGAGCAACTCCAGAATAGAACTGGTCGTCTTTGGATCAAGTGCACTCGTTGCTTCATCCGAAATGAGAATTTCAGGATCTGACGCCAGCGCGCGGGCAATCCCGACGCGTTGCTTTTGTCCACCTGATAATTGCGCAGGATAGGAATTAGCGCGGTCAGTGAGTCCAACCAGATCAAGCAACTCCGCAACTTTCTTTTGGATCGCTTGCTTCGATTTGATTCCTTTTAATGGAAAAGCAACATTGTCAGCAATAGTTCGACTGTTCATCAGATTAAAATGCTGAAAAATCATGCCGATACGTTTGCGTTCCTTGCGCAGCTGCGCCGGCGACAAGGCCAACATATCCTGGCCTAGGACGTTGACGCTGCCGCCAGTTGGGCGCTGCAGCAAGTTGATGGTCCGAACAAGTGTGGATTTGCCGGCACCAGAGTATCCGACAATGCCATAAATATCACCGCGGTTGACCGTTAAGTCCACATGATCAACGGCATGCACCGAGCGGGTTTTGCCGTGGAACTCAACGTCCACATCTTTTAAAGTCACAACTGCTTGATCTGACATGATTGTCCCCGTTTCTAACTAAAACTTATAGTTCCAAGCCGGCAAGGTTGAACCTTTGTAAACTTTCTTCAAAAGATCAGCTGTCCGCTGTGTCTGATAGGCTTTCACGATCTTCTTATAGGTCGCATTGTCCTTGTCCTTGGCTGACTTGGCAGCAATGAAGTTCACCCAAGGCTTGGACGCCTTAGTAATCTTTTCAACTGCGATTGCGTTAGCTGGCTTCAGATTAGCGGCAGCAGCAATATCATTGTTGACAACAGCAACTGCGACATCATTCAAAGAACGGGCTGTTTGAGCGGCATCCAATTCAGTAAACTTCAGATTCAGCTTATTTTCAGTGATATCGCGAATAGTCGGTGAAGCTACACCCTTTTTCAACGTCAGCAAGCCATTTTGTGCCAACAACTGTAAAGCACGGCCTTCATTGGAAGGATCGTTTGGTACCGAGATCTGATCGCCGTTCTTAACGTCCTTCAACGATTTGATCTTGTTGGAGTAAGCGCGCATCGGGCCGATGTAGGTTGCGCCGATATCAACAATCTTGGTGTTGTGTTTCTTGTTCCAGTTATCCAAGAAATTGTGATGCTGGAAGGCATTGAGTTGAATATCGCCATCTTCCAGTGCTTGGTTAGGCTGATTATAGTCAGTGAACTGAACAAGTTTGATCGTCACACCCTGCTTCTTCAAACGTGATTGAATATCAGTCCAAATTTCTTTATCCGTGCTCATGATGCCAACTTTAACCGTGGTATTCTTCGTTGAACTAGCCGACTTGCCACAAGCTGCTAAAACAAATATTGGTAAAATCAGTGCAAACGTCAAAATTGCCTTTTTCCAAAATTTCATGAACTTTCTCCTCCTCGTTCAGGTAAACAAATGATGTGTGCAAGCGATGAAAGCATTCAAAAAGGCTCGCCTCTAAAAACAAGTTTTAGAAGCGAGCCTAGCTCGCGGTACCATTCTAATTCGACGCCATCGCGTCCTCAATAACAGGCAATCACCTGTGTGCGGATTAAAGGCCGCCAGCCATCATCGCTTAACCACTGCTCAGCGATGCCGATCAATGAGCCATCTTCGATCCAATTAACTACCCTGCTCTCAGCTACCCAGGTTTTCTGTACAGTCTGATTAGATCTACTCACTCACGTCATTCGTTTCCCGAAATGAATTAAATCGATTTTAGACGATGATTAGGTAAAATGTCAAGATAAAGTACTCAGAGCGTGAACCAGCCCGGTTAGAAACCGGAGTATAAGTGGCCACAAGTGTGATGGCCGGGGCTTTGGCCATTGCACTTGTGGTCCTTATACGCAGGTTTCTGGGCTGGTGAACGCGTTTAAATCAGAGCGTGAGCAGCCGCGTTCAGAAACCGGAGCATAAGTGGCCTCAAGCCTAAATGGCTGGGCCTTGGCCATTTAGGCTTGAGGTCCTTATGTGCAGGTTTCTGCGGCTGCGAACGCGTTTCTGCCGTGCCAAACTCCGCAATCTCCGGCCAGCTGGGGCTGGAACGCTGTGACGGCGCTTCGAGCCCGCAAAGCCCGCGGTCTCGAAGTCGCCTAACAACATCAGCTCCAGAGCCCGTCGCTGTGTTGTTTCCACGGCTGAGCCCCATCTGGCCTACGATTGCTCCGCCTTGGCACTACAGTCTTTAAAATCGCAACAAATAATTTATAAGCGGGCAGAAGCAAACGATTTTTCCAATACGCGGAAAATTGCTCGTTTTTATTCTCTGGCTAAGAATTATGACCTAGTCACATTTCACGGCTGAGCCCCCTCGCCGCTCCGCCAGCTCTTGCTTTCTATCCCAGGATCCAACTGGATTACCCTCAATATTGCTCACTTTGCTATTAACTTTTCTCAACTCACCATTAAAATTTCTGCGTCCAAGCTGGGACTTCACTGCCATGATAAAGTTTCTCAATCAAGTCAGCGATGTCTTTTGTTCGGTATGCTTTGACGATCTTCTTGTAAGTAGCATTATTTTGATCTTTCTTGTTTGCAACGAAAACGTTAATCCATGGTTGGCTTTGCTTGTCGACTTTTTCAGTATAAACAGCCTTCTTGGGATCCAGTTTGGCATCGTGTGCAACGCCAGAGTTGACGACGGAAGCGGCCACGTCTGGTAAGGAACTTGCTGTCTGGGCAGCATCAACGGCCTTCAACTGAAGATCCAATTTGTTTTCGGTCACGTCTCGCGTGGTTGGCAAGGCAACCTTTTTGTTCAGTTTGATTAAACCAGCAGTTTCAAGTAACTGTAATGCGCGGCCTTCGTTAGTCGGATCATTAGGAAGTGCGATGGTGTCACCTTTCTTGATCTGGCTAATTTTAGTGATTTTTTTGGAATAGATCGCTAGTGGTGCAATGATGGTCTGCCCGATGCTGACTAGATCAGCCTTGTGGGTTTTGTTCCAGTTATCCAGGAAATACTGATGCTGAAACAGGTTCAAATCAATATCATGATCGCGCAAGGCGGTGTTAGGCTGATTGTAATCCGAGAACTGTACGATCTTGATCGTAATGCCCTCTTTTTTAACCTTTTTAGCAACTGCTTGCAAGACGCGATTATCCGCGCCAACGACCCCGATTTTCACCGTCGTTTGCTTTTGACTACTGGACGAACTGCTGCTACTTTTACCGCACCCAACCAAGACTAATCCTAAAACAAAAATGGTTGTCAAAATTTTCCAAAACCGTTTCATGTCTTCTCCTCCTAAATACGTTCGCCAACCCATCAATCTACGCATAAGTTTCCTAGTGGCCAAAATACGGCTATCACGTCCCCGCCTATTTATGCTTCGGTTTCTTACCGAGCTGACTCGCGCTCTCTAAAATATGTGCGTCGGCCTGCAGTCCGAGGCGCATAAACTTGCCATTGATACAAAAAGACCGAAAAAAAACTCACTTCTAACAAATTATCAATCTTTGTTAGAAGTGAGCTCTGGCCCACGGTACCATTCTAATTGACCACACAAAACGTGATCCACTCAGCGGACGAATTCATCCGGGTGCAGGATAATGGGTGCCAACCATCACAGCCTCGCAATTTGCTCGGTGTGCCGTGTGTGCCAAGCCATCTTCATTTCCGCTAGCGACCCTGCTCTCAGCTCATCAGGTTTTCTGTACTGCCTCGCGGTAACTACTCACTCAGTCCGTTTACAATCAATTTCAAGTTTGTACAAGTGAGCTTATCACAATTTTTTAACTTGTCAATCATTGAATTTTAAATCAAAAAGAGTGTAAGCTGTGCTCAACAAAACTCGCGCACAAAGTCTGCAATAGCTGACTGTCGCGACAAAGGATGGTGCAATCATGACAGAACCAATTGCCCTGCTCCAAAAGCTGATTCAAATCAATTCTGTAAATGGCAACGAGCTCGCCGTCGCCAAACTGCTGCAAGCCGAACTTGAGGCTGCCGATATTCCTACCAAGCTGATCCCCTACACAGAAGACCGCGTGAATTTAATTGCCGAATTAAACCATGGTGATCGCGTTCTCGGTTTCACTGGCCACGAAGACGTTGTGAGTCCTGGAGACGAGTCAGCCTGGACGTACCCACCTTTTTCCGGCAAAGTCGTCGACAATGTGATGTATGGTCGTGGCACCGATGATATGAAAAGCGGTTTAGCCGCCATGGTGCTGGCCCTGATCGCCCTCAAACAATCCGGATTCACTCATCCGATTCGCTTGATTGCAACGGTAGGCGAAGAATACGGTGCGATGGGCGCTCGTTTGCTGACAGAGCAAGGCTATGCCGATGATCTCGCTGGCTTAGTTGTTGGTGAACCCACCACTAAAATCTTAAAATATGCACATGCTGGTACCGTGAATTACGAGATTGACAGTGAAGGCGTCTCTGTCCATAGTTCTAGGCCTGAAAAAGGCGTCAATGCCATCGATGGTCTAACGACTTTTGCCGCACTGGAACATCACGCCTTTGACAAGGCGCCTGCTGACCCGGATCTCGGCCCATTTCGACATTCAATCACGGTCATCAATGGCGGCGACCAAGTCAACACCATTCCAGCCCACGCTTTCCTTCGTGGCAATCTTCGCCCGACCCCATCGGCCAATATTGAGCTGGTTGTGAAAATGCTTGAAGACTTAGTGGCACATGTCAACGCCACGACCAATGCGAAACTCACGTTGAAAGTATTGCACCGTTTTCTGCCGGTTCACTCCGATAAAACAGGCCACTTGGTAACTTCGGCAAATGCTGCCATCGCGGCGGTAACTGGTAAACCAGCTGAATTAGCCGTTGCGTTTGGAGGAACCGATGCTTCCGAGTTCATCAAATCATCTAACCATTTTGATGTGATTGTCTATGGCCCCGGTGATAACCACTTCAGTCATCAAGTGAATGAACACATCGACCTGAACAGTTACACAACGGCGATCAAAATTTATCAAGAAATTGCCAAGCGCTTCTTCGAATAAGCCGCGCTAAATCACAATGTGCCATGCAAAAAGCCGACCGTCATTTTAAAAATGCGGGTCGGCTTTTTGATTAGCTATTTGGTTGAAACTGTCACAACCCAGTTTTTGTTATGATCGGTTTCGTCTAACAAAGCTGGTTTATCACTCAATTCCTGATGCACGTCCACAATTGTTCCTGCTAACGGTGCCTCAAGATCTAACACGGCTTTTTCGGCTTCAACACTTAAAAAAGGTTTGCCGGTGGTAAGGCTCGCGCCAATTGTTGGCAAATCAACATACTTGATTTTGCCTAACGTTTCTTGAGCCTCTTGGGTCAAGCCGAGACGAATTTGCCCGGCAGCCAGTTCATCTTGCCAAAAATAAGTTGTTGCCATTTTGCTCTCCCCTATTCAAAATCTTCTGTGTCGCGACTAAACATGTAGCTCGTATGATGGTAGCGCATCGACAAGACCATCCCGACTGATAACATATTAGCCAACAAGAATGAACCACCTTGTGAAATAAATGGTAGCGGAATCCCCGTCAATGGTAGTAACCCGATGTTCATGCCGATGTTTTCAAATACATGGAATAGGATCATCATGATGACACCAGTCGAGATGTAAGCATAAAACTCATTTTTTGTGTCAAACGTGACCCTAATCATTTGGTAGATCAACATAAAGTATAACAGAATCAAAACCGCAGCACCTACAAAACCGAAAGCCTCGCCAATCACGGAAAAGATCATATCCGATTCTCGGACTGGGACAGGCACTGCAATGTGCATTGGCCCTTTCCCAGTCAATTGACCAGAACCGATAGCCTTCATCGATTGCCACAGCTGGTAACTGTCGCCAGTTGTACTACCAGAAGGGTTTAACCACGAATCAATTCGGGCAAATTGATATGTTTTAAAGCCGATACTACCAAGAATAGATCGACCCCATGTCTGCGTCACTAACAGAATGCCAACTGTCCCGATAATGCCAGCCACAAGTGCAATCGGCACGAGAATGCGCCAATTAATCCCGGCAACCAAGGTAACACCAGCGAAAATCGCCAGAAAAACAAGTGTCGTCCCAAAGTCATTTTGAAATTTCATGAGGACTGCTATCGGTAATGTCCACAAAACCATCCGGCCAATTAACTGCCAATCGTGTTGAATGGTATGTGAAAAAGCAGCATTGTGTTGGGTCACAACGCGACTCAACATCAAAATATAGGCAGGTTTCATCACTTCTGACGGCTGAAAACTGATCGGGCCAAGGGCAAACCAGCTTTTCGCACCTGTACTGGCTTCTGTGTTGCGGTCATAAAAAATCAATACCGCAATCATCAGAAAAATGCCAATCCCGTATAAATAAGGGGCAATGCGCCAAAGCTGCTCCGCATCAAATCGCATAACGAAGAAAATGCCGATACCGCCAATCACATACCACGCCGCCTGCATAACCGTGGCACGAACAGGATTCTGTAGCGTAGAAGTATCATGAGCGGTGGCCAGATAGATGGACACAAGCCCGATCAAAGCCAGTAACATGACTGACAGGATGATGCCATAATCAATCCGATCACCCTCTGAGTTTGATTTGATTTCGTGTGACTCCACGGGCTGCCCTCCTTTAAACACGTTCACTGACGCAGAAACGTGCACATAACAGCCTTGAAACTAAAGGGTCAAAACCCAACAGGTCGTCTCAAGGTCGCCTATGTCCCGGTTTCTGAACGTGCCAGTTCACGCTCTTGCCTAAACGCGTTGGTTCACGTTTCGTTCTTAAAATGCCTTCGATTTTCGCAAAAGCATATTCTTTACTAGCTGAATGTTGATGATAAAACCGTTCAAATACCGATTTACCTCTAAAATCACGGAGCACTGGATGTTGCGATGCGCGCTGCCAGAGTTGTTTCAGCCTTGATGTAAATGGTATTCGGCAATCAACGCATTAACTGCGGCATCCAGTGTTTTGAACCGGTTAGGCTTAGTCGAGCCAGCTACAAATGCTGAAAATCGCGTGCCGTCCGGTTCAATAAAGCCAATCTCCCGGTCACCGATTTTTAAAACCGAAACTGTATGACCATTTCGAGTTTCATCTGCCTGTGTGACCTTGATATTTCTTTCCTTAGCCATGACGGCCTCCTAGCTTATGATTGAGATTTTGAATGTCACTAAGATCCAAGTCATTTTCGGGATGCGGATTACGCCGCAAAGTGAAAAAAGCTGGCACTGGATCAAGCCCGCCTTTAACAAAGGGGTTGCACCGTAAAATCCGGGCAATCCCCATTAAGGAACCTTTGATGGCGCCATGTTTCTGCAACGCCTGAATCATGTAGGTTGAACATGTCGGATAATATCGGCAGCTCGGCGGCAGCAACGGGGAAATGAAGCGCTGGTAGCCCCGCACTAACCATGTCAGAACCTGTTTCATGAAACACTCCTAACGCAGAAACTTAAAGAAGTGCACCCATGTTGATGGTAGGAACAACTTAAGCGGATTACCTTCCCCAAGAGCAAAGCCAATCAATAAGCCCAATATCAGTGCGATTAAGGCTATCATCAGCCAAATTTTAATGATGTGGAAGATGCGTTTAGGATATTGTGAGTCCATAGCTCGCTCCTAGTACTGGCGATGGTGTTCAATATTATCGAGTAAAACACCGGTCCCAAGTGCAACTGCATCTAAAGGATCGTCCGCCAACAACACTGGCACTTTCAACTCTGCAGCAAAAAGTTGTGAAATACCTTTAAGCAAGGCGCCGCCGCCTGTCAGCATAATCCCACGATCAATGATATCCGCAGACAATTCCGGTGGCGTCTTTTCAAGCACACCTTTTGCGCCTTCAATGATCGCCATCATCGTCTCATGTAAAGCTTCAGCAACTTCAACAGATGTCACCGAAACTTCGCGTGGCAAACCAGTCGCAATATCACGGCCACGGACTTCAATCGTTTCTTTCTCATCGGCTTCGTAAACGGCACCAATCTTGATTTTGATCTGTTCCGCGGTATGCTCACCAATAATTAACTTATGCTTGTTCTTCACGTAGGCAGCAATGGAGGCATCCATTTTGTCACCTGCCAAGCGCAGTGAACGACTCGTGACGATTTCGCCTAAGGATAAGACAGCAATATCACTCGTCCCACCGCCAATATCAATAACCATATTGCCTTGTGGTTGGAAAATATCCAATCCCGCTCCAACAGCCGCTACTTTTGGCTCGAACTCCAAGTAAACATGGCGGCCGCCAGACTTTTCAGCTGCCTGAATAATCGCTTTCTGTTCAATATCCGTAATATTGGTTGGTGCACAAATCAGAATATTAGGCTTTGAAAAAACACCTTTTACATTTAGTTTATTGATAAAATATTCAAGCATTGCTTCGGTAATGTCAAAGTCAGCGATGACGCCATCCTTTAACGGCCGGATCGACCGAATATTACCCGGTGTCCGTCCAACCATTTTATAGGCTTCTGTCCCCACCGCCAGCACTTTGCCGGTATGGGTATCAATGGCGACAACGGAGGGCTCATTTAAGACGATGCCTTTGCCTTTTACATTGATCAGCACATTGGCCGTCCCTAAGTCGATCCCAATATCTTTTGCCATGGGTATATATCTCTCCTCGTAAATTGACTAACTATCGCATTATACCATAGTTAAGACGAGGTTTTTACAGGAAAAGTTTAGGTAAGTTTAAAGCTGCTTGTAAGAGTGATAGAAAGAACGAACTGACTAAGAATCCTAGCGCAACCGCAATGAAGAGTAACAAGACCTGTGCCTCACGAACATGGTTGGCTTTGATGAACTGTTCAAAGCGCAAGGCATTGAGTGCACGGAACGCGAGCATGATGAAAACAAAATGCGACACGATTGTAATCGCGCCGTTTAAACCGATTGTCTGAAACATATGATCACCTCATGAGGTATCTTCCCGCAGAACGCGATAAGACGCAAGCAGAGCGTGAACAGGCGCGGTTAGAAACCGGAGCATAAGTGGCCTTGATTGCAGGTTTTGCTAACTTTCATCAAGCAGCAAGCAAAAAGCAGTCCTCTCCAAGTTGGGAGAGAACTGCTTTTCATGTTTAATGACTGGTCTTGACGTTAATTCGGTTGATGGCCCGTCGCAGTGCGACTTGTGCCCGCCGAAGATCGTCTTGATTATGATCATTCTTTGCTTGAGCAATGCGCTTTTGAGCACGATCGCGCGCAGCTTGCGCACGACTGAGATCAATATCACGCTCACGCTCGGCAGAATCGGCGACGATGGAAGCAACATTTTCTGATACTTCCATAAAACCGCCGTTAACCGCAATTGAATCGTTGTGATCACTGGCGTCAACACGTTGCACGTCAACCTCACCGATCTCAAGTGGTGTCACGATTGGTTCGTGATTAGCCATAATACCCAATTCGCCTGCGACAGAATGAACAACTAGCATCCTGGCGTGATGATCGTATACTAACCCATCAGGCGTCACGATGTTGACCCGAAGAACGTTGCTCGTTTCAGCCAAAACGCGTCGCCTCCTTAGTTAGCTGCAGCTTGTGCAGCCGGCTTTTCGTCAGCATCCGTATTCTGATCGTCAGGAGCAAAGCCCATCTTCTTAGCCTTTTCGACAACTTCTTCGATGCGACCAACCGAACGGAAGGCATCTTCAGGGTAATCGTCGTATTTGCCATCCAAGATAGCTTTAAAGCCTTTAACCGTTTCTTCAACCGGCACATATGAACCTGGCTGGCCAGTGAACCGTTCCGCAACGTTAAAGTTTTGTGACAAGAAGAACTGAATCCGGCGAGCACGGGCCACAACGACCTTTTCTTCGTCAGACAATTCATCCATCCCCAAAATAGAGATGATATCTTGTAACTCACGATACCGCTGCAAAACTTGTTGCACTTCGGTAGCGACTTTATAATGTTCATCACCGACAATTTCCGGCGTCAATGCACTAGAAGATGATTCCAGCGGATCAACGGCGGGATAAATCCCTTGCTCAGTCAGACGCCGTTCCAAGTTGGTCGTTGCATCCAAATGCGCAAAAGTCGTTGCCGGCGCAGGGTCAGTATAGTCATCAGCAGGCACATAAATTGCCTGAATCGATGTAACTGAACCTTTTTTAGTCGATGTAATCCGTTCCTGCAACTGACCCATTTCTGTTGCCAGCGTTGGCTGATAACCAACAGCTGATGGAATCCGGCCAAGTAAAGCAGAAACTTCGGAACCGGCCTGAGTGAACCGGAAAATGTTGTCGATAAACAGCAGGACATCCTGACCTTCAACATCACGGAAGTATTCCGCGATCGTCAATCCGGTCAAGGCAACCCGCATCCGGGCACCAGGCGGCTCGTTCATCTGACCAAAGACCATGGCTGTATTCTCCAGAACGCCACTTTCCTTCATTTCGAAGTAAAGGTCGTTCCCTTCACGGGTTCGTTCGCCGACCCCAGTGAAAACGGAGATGCCGCCGTGTTCCTCGGCAATATTATGAATCAGTTCCTGAATCAAAACGGTTTTGCCGACACCAGCACCGCCGAAGAGTCCGACCTTCCCACCACGCAGGTAAGGTTCGAGCAAATCGATGACTTTGATGCCAGTTTCCAAGATTTCTGAACTGGTATTCAAATCTTCGAATTTTGGCGCATCACGATGGATGCTGTCGCGCCGATGATCCGGTCCAAAGGCTTCACCGCCATCGATGGGGTCGCCCAACACATTGAACACCCGACCCAGTGTGTCTTTTCCGACAGGGACTGAGATCGGACCGCCAGTATCTTGAACCGCCATGTTGCGTTGCAGACCATCGGTGGAATCCATCGCAATAGTCCGCATCACGCCATCACCAAGTTCCAAGGCAACTTCCAGCACAAGCTGGGAGCCATCCTTCTTGGCAACGGTCAAGGCGTTATTGATTTCTGGCAGATCGCCATTGATTGGGAAGGCTACGTCGACAACAGGACCGATCACTTGCGCGATTTTACCAGTTGAATTTGGCATTTTCGTCCTCCTGTTGTAAATTGAGCGCGAGCTGACGCGTTTAGGAATCGGAGTGTAAGCGGCCTTGGCTGGGATGACCGCACTTTGGTCATTGCGGCCAAGGTCCTTACACGCTGGTTCCTGCGTCAGCGAGCGCGTTATGATGAGCACCGAGCTGGTGTGTTTAAGAACCAGCACCAGCTAGCGCGTGATTATTCTAGTGCTGCCGCACCACCGACGATCTCAGTGATCTCTGTGGTGATCGCAGCTTGTCGGGCCCGGTTATATTGGGTCGACAGATGTGAGATCAGGTCATTGGCATTATCAGTTGCGCTACGCATAGCAGTGGTCGAAGCGGCATGTTCAGCCGTTTTGGCATCCATAATCGCGCCGAAAATCAGACTTTCCGCATATTGCGGCAAAACTGATTCCAAAACCGAGTCAAGATCTGGTTCAATCAGATACTCAACATTGGTATCGGCCACTTCACTGACATCCAAATCACTGATCGGCAACATTTTCTCTGCACGGAAAGCAGAGGTCAAAGTGTTGACGTGATGGTTGTAACAAACGTAAAGTTCATCAAACACACCATTGTCAAACATCGTCACAGCTGTTTTTACGATTTCCCGAACTTCATTAAAAGTCGGAATGTCAGAAACACCGCGATATTCATAAGCCAGATTCAGGCCGCGTGCTTTGAAGAAATCAGCACCGACACCACCGATGGCCATCATGACGTAATCGTCAGGACTTTCATGGTCATCTTTGATCATCTGCATCATGGCTTTTAAAACCGTGCTGTTGTAACTGCCAACCAGCCCGCGATCACTTGTGATCACGAGATAGCCGGTTTTCTTCACCGGCCGCTTCTGAAGCAGGCTAGCAACGGAGATGACCTGACTCTTGTCGCCCGAATCGGTATCACTTTCTGCAGCGTTGGCTAACTCAAGAAGCTGCCCAGCAGCCAAATGGGTCACAATCTGGCGAACCTTATCAGAATAAATCTGATACTTTTTAGCCCGCTTTTCGATCTGACTTAACTTGGCCCCAGAAACCATCTGCATGGCTTGCGTGATCTGACCGGTTTTCTTGGTCGATGCGATCTTGCGCTTAATGTCCATTAATGATTCAGCCATGCGGCACCTCCTTAGTCTTTCGCTGCAGCAAGTTGTTTACTCGTTTGGAATCCGCCGGCAAAAGCCTTGATTTGTGCATCAAGTTTATCGGTATCCGGTAAATTACCGGTGTCACGAATCTGCTTGAGCAAATCAGCTGCATTGCTATCGAAGAAATCAAACAGTTCATCTTGGAAGCGAGTAATGTCTTCAATCGGAATTGGATCAAGGAAGCCATGGGTTAATGCGTAAAGAATGATAACCTGCTTTTCAACCGGTAACGGTTTGTGAACAGGCTGCTTCAGCACTTCAACCGTTCGGCGACCACGATTCAACTTAGCTTGCGTTGCTGCATCCAAATCAGAACCAAATTGCGTGAAGGCTTCCAGTTCACGGAAGGATGCCAGATCCAACCGCAATGTCCCGGCAACTTTCTTCATCGCCTTGACCTGCGCATCACCACCAACACGGGAAACAGAAGCACCGGCATCAATGGCTGGACGTGTACCCGCATAGAACAGATCGCTTTGTAAGAAGATCTGACCATCCGTGATAGAAATAACGTTAGTCGGGATGTACGCGGAAATATCGCCTGCCTGAGTTTCAATAACCGGCAACGCCGTCATAGAACCGCCGCCGAGTTTATCACTCAATTTAGCAGCGCGTTCCAACAAGCGACTGTGGGTATAGAAAATATCCCCAGGATAGGCTTCACGACCAGGCGGACGACGGAGCAGCAAGGACAGCTCACGATATGAGGTTGCCTGTTTGCTCAAATCATCATACACGATCAAGACGTGCTTGCCGTTATACATGAACTCTTCACCCATCGCTGCACCGGCATAAGGCGCGATATACAGCATTGGTGCAGGTTCAGATGGGCCAGCAGTCAGCACGATGGTATAATCCATCGCACCATATTTTTTCAACGTTTCAACTTGAGCTCGAACCGTACTGTCCTTTTGCCCAATCGCAACGTACACACAGATCATGTTTTGATCTTTTTGGTTCAAAATGGTATCAATCGCAATTGATGTTTTCCCGGTTTTCCGGTCACCAATGATCAACTCACGCTGACCACGGCCAATCGGTACCAGCGCATCAATCGCTTTCAAACCGGTTTGTAACGGTTCTGATACGGATTTGCGTTGCATAACACCTGGCGCCTTAAACTCGATCGGACGGGTTTTATCCGTCTTAATCGCGCCTAAACCGTCGACCGGCTGACCCAAAGAATTGACAACTCGCCCGATCATGGCATCCCCGACAGGAACTTCCATGATTCGGCCAGTGCGTTTCACTTGGTCGCCTTCGCGAATCTCATCGAAGTCACCTAAGATAATGATCCCGACATCGTTCGTTTCAAGGTTTAACGCCATCCCGTATGAGCCGTTGCTAAATTGGAGCAATTCGTTGGCCATGGCATTTTCCAGCCCAGTCGCACGTGCGATCCCATCACCGATGTAAGTCACAGTGCCGACTTCTTCAGCCGCCAAATCGTCCTGATATCCTTCAAGTTGTTTTTTGATCAGAGAACTGATTTCCTCAGTCTTGATGCTCATCCGGTTCACCTCTTTTACTTACTCATTAGTCTGCCAGCAGTGCAGCTTTCATCTTATCGAAACGGTGCTTGACCGTACCATCGATAACCGAACCGCGTGCTTGAATTCGCACACCGCCGATGACGCTTGGATCAACGACTTGATCCAGTTGGGTCGATTTCATGCCAAAACGCGCAGCAATGGTACTGCGCAAAGCATCAGCTTGATCTGCTGACAAAGCAACTGCAGTCGTCACAGTCGCCGCAATAATCCCGGCCTCCTCATCGTACGCTTGGTTAAACGCGCTGATGATGGCTGGTAATGCTCCGAATCGCCCATATTGCTGGGTTAACTTCAACAAGTTAGCGACCAGCGGGCTAGCATCCTTGGTTAAGGTTGTCATCAAGGCATCTTTATCAGCTGCCGTGATTCGAGCGTTATCAAAAATAGTCAAGATCGTTGGGTTGTCGTTAAAGACAGACTGTAGCGCTTGTAACTCTTCATGGACCGTCTCCACCTGATTTTGATCTTGTGCCGCTTCCAATAAAGCTTTGGCATAGCGGGGTGCGACCATCTGATTAGTGACTGCCATTTGCATCACCTAACCGTTTAATATAGTCATCGATCAAACCTTTTTGATCGTCTGCATTGAGTTCCTTACCGATCAGTTTTTGCGCGATGGTCAAACTTAGGTCTGCCACATCATTTTTGGCACTGGCCAAGGCATCTTTACGTGCTTGATCAATGTCGGTTTGCGCATTCTTCTTCATCGTGGTGACTTCTGCGTTGGCAGCGTCGACCAATGATTGCCGCTGTTTCTCGCCATTTTCCTTGGCTTGATTCACGATCTTAACGGCATCGGCTTGGGAGTGTTGCAGTTCTTCTTGACGTTTAGCTGCTAAAGCATCTGCGTCTTTGCGTGACTTTTCAGCATAATCCAGATCTCCGGAAATTTTCTGCTGACGATCCGCCATCATTTTCGAAACTGGCTTCCAGGCCACTTTCCCGACGGCTAGCATCAGAACCAGAAATGTGACTAGTGTGAAGAGTGTGTCACCTAAAGTCATTTTTTGCCACTCCCTTCTTTATTGATGAACCAGATTAACGACTCATCAACATGAAGGCAACAACGACAGACAAGATCGGAACGGCTTCAATCAAGCCAACACCGATGAACATAGTCCCACGAAGTGTCCCAGCCATTTCCGGCTGACGAGCCATACCTTCGAGGGTTTTGCTGATAACCATCCCGTTACCGATTGAAGCACCGAAGGCAGCGATGCCGGCGGCGATTGATGCAGCGATGAATTGCATAAGAAATTTCCTCCTAATTTAGTTACTCGGACACAATTTTGTGTGATGTGTAAACCATCCCAAGCGTGACAAAAACGTACGCTTGAATACTACCAATGAAGACTGAGAACCCTTGCCACAGAACCTCAAGCAAGAATCCGGAGACGAAGCTGACGGCCCCGCCTGAGAAAGCAAATTGCCTGATGAGCAGGACTAAGACTTCGCCGGCGAAAATATTCCCATACAGCCGCATGGAGAGTGTAATGAAATTTGTAAACTCTTCAAGCAGGTTGATCGGAAGCAGGATTGCGACCGGTGACGCATACCCCTTGAGATATCCTTTGAAACCCTTGAAGACAACCCCGAAGTAATGCGAGAGGACCAGTACCATCATGGCCAACGTCATCGTGATGACAGGCGACGCGGTCGCAGAACGGAACCAAGTGTCTTTGCCGATATCGACTTCAATGAATAACCCAATTTGGTTACTAATGAAAATAAATAAGAAGAGCGTAAACGCAAATAAATTAAAAGTATAACGCTCCGAACCAGGCATGGTACCTTTGACGATACCGTTCGTAAAGTCCATGATCCATTCCAGCACATTCTGCTTGCCGCCTGGCCGCATCTTAAGGTTGCGAGACAGCCAGAATACCAGTAAGAATACCAGAACTGCCGAAACCAAAACGCCGATGTCATTCGTCAGGTTAAAGCTTAAGCCAAAAAGCTTGATCGAGGGATATTGTTCGTTCACAGAATTCACCTCCTTACTGAAGTGACGTCATATCATTTGTATCATCAAAATGATGATGCACGATTGCGGAGACTTCGATAATCGTTGTTTACTAGGGCAGACCCCTGAAACACAATCATTACTCTAACACCATTTCACCTAAAAGACAAAGCACTGAAAGCAGAAACTTTTGCCGCCATAGCGGCTTTTTCATCAGTGTTTTCATGGCTTTGGGCGGCTTTTGACCACCTATTTTTGCGGCTATGAAAATTCTTTTGAAGAAATATGAAAAAGGCACGTGCTTTTACACATGCCAAAGAATGTCATTTTGTCCCAAAAAGTCTGTCGCCTGCATCTCCAAGACCCGGCACAATATAGCCATTTTCGTTCAAATGATCATCTAACGCTGCCGCATAGATATCGACATCTGGATTGGCCGCCTGGACGGCTTTAACACCCTCCGGCGCTGCCACCAAGACAACTAGCCGCATTGATGTGGCACCGCGCTTCTTGAGTGCCTCAATGGCCATGTTAGCTGATCCGCCAGTTGCCAGCATTGGATCAACAATGATCAAATCCCGTTGTTCAATATCCGGCGGCATTTTAACAAAGTATTCATGCGGTTTAAGGGTCTTCTCATCGCGATACATGCCAATGTGACCGACTTTTGCGGCTGGAATCAGGCGCAAAACACCATCAACCATCCCTAAACCTGCGCGCAAAATTGGGACAACCGCAAGCTTCTTGCCAGCAAGCTGTTTTTGGATAGTTTTACCCATCGGTGTCTCAATTTCGATACTTTCAAGCGGCAGATCCCGTGTGATTTCATACACCATTAATTCCGCGATTTCATTGGCGATTTCGCGGAACTCCTTGGTTCCAGCATGCTTGTCCCGAATCAGGGTCAGCTTATGCTGAATCAACGGGTGATTCAAAACTGTAAATTTGCCCATTTGGCGCCTCCTAAACGCATTCTTCATCCTAGAAACCGCTACATAAAGGTCTTAGTCGTCATGTGCTACCGTGAACATCACGTCCTAAACCCTCTGATAGACCGGTTTCAAAAGAAGTCAATCACGTTTTCTTTGATAATCATTTGTTTGCAAACCCTAACTATGATAAAGGATGACGGGCTGTCAGTGCAAGCACTTCTTGATGAATCTGGTCCAAAGCTGGCTGATCATCACGCTGGGCAATCGCGGCACTGATCAATTCGCCAACTCGTTTGCTCTCATCTGCTGTAAAGCCGCGAGTGGTAATGGCAGCCGTACCTACTCGGATACCGCTGGTTTTAAACGGGCCATTCTGCTCTCCTGGAATTTGATTTTTGTTAGTCGTGATACCAACTTCATCCAGTAAATCTTGAACTTGGCGACCATTTACGCCATAACCCGTTACATCAATCAAGACCATGTGGTTATCAGAACCACCAGAAATCAACCGCAAATGCGGATCTTCTTCAAAACCACTCACCATCGCCTGCATGTTATCCAGAATATGCTGAGCATATGTTTTAAAAGATGGCTGCAACGCTTCGCCTAATGCAACGGCTTTTGCTGCAACCACGTGATCAAGCGGCCCGCCTTGAATACCGGGGAAAAGTGCTGAATTAATGGCCTTGCCGTATTGCGCCTTAGCAAGGATCAAGCCGCCACGGGGGCCGCGCAGCGTTTTATGCGTCGTTGTTGTGACCACATCGGCGTAAGGTACCGGATTCATATGCAAACCTGCGGCAACCAACCCGGCAATATGCGCCATGTCGACCATCAAAAAGGCCCCAACATGATCGGCAATTTCGCGGAATTTTTTGAAATCAATCTCGCGGCTATAAGCCGAAGCCCCCGCAACAATCATTCGCGGTTGCACCTGTTCAACCTGCTCACGAATCTTGGCGTAATTTAGCCGTTCTGTCTTCGGATCCAAACCATAATGGTAGAAATGATATTCCTGACCACTAAAACTAACTGGGCTGCCGTGAGTCAGATGGCCGCCATCGGTTAGATCCATTGCCAGCACTTTATCGCCATCTTCTAAAAAGGCGCGATACGTGGCCATATTTGCCTGTGAACCGGAATGCGGCTGTACATTTGCAAATTCGGCCCCAAACAATTTCTTAGCGCGATCAATGGCGAGATTCTCAACCACATCAATGTATTGATTACCACCATAATAACGATGGCCAGGATAACCTTCAGAATACTTATTCGTCAGCACTGACCCTTGTGCCGCCCGAACCGCTGGGGAAACAATGTTTTCTGAAGCGATAAGTTCAATATTATGTTCTTGTCGTTCCTCTTCGTTATGAATTGCACCGAAAACTTCTGGATCTTGTGCCATGAAATCCATGCAAGTTCCTCCTTTAAAATGCGCCACCAAAACACCCGTTGCATTTGCTTTTATTAAAAAAACCAACTCACAAAGGCTCTGTCAGTTGGTCTCATTATAGCAAATCATCGTGGGTCTGCTAGAAAATCTACTTATTTGTAGCTGAATGTTGGCGTTCTGTTTCGTTTAAACAGCTGCCATCATCCAAGATAACGATTCAGCACGACGGCTAAACTTGAGTCCTCGATAGTCCAGCACTCATAAACGGTTAGCGCTATGATCCGCCGCGACTATCCTTGAAAATGCATATCGCCAGCCGATTTCAACAGCCGATTCATGTAAGCAGCACTTAATTCAGTTTTTGAAAAGGCTTGTGCTAAGACCAGCGTGACATCGGGATGTAAATCAAACCACCGTAACCCGGCAAATAAAGCGTGGGCAGCGCTTTGAACATCCTTCCCAAGTGAATAGCTTGGTATCGTCGGATACTGAGCCAAAATTGCATCAGTTGCCAACAGGCCAAACACTTGACCAGTTTGTTTAGCCCAAGCGACCGCTGCCGAAAATTGCGCTGGATCATCGACAACAACTACCTGCGCAGCTGGTGCATAATGCTTGTATTTCATTCCTGGAGCCTTAGGTGCTTCGTTTTGGCCAACATGATGTGCTGCCGTATCAACGTGTCCGATTAACGGTTCAAGTTCATCGGGTCCAATGGCTCCCGGCCGCAAAATAGCTGGTGGCGTGACCGTGAGATCAATGATTGCTGATTCAACACCGACTTGAGTTGGCCCGTCATCGAGTACACCGGCAATTTTGCCGTCAAGATCATGCAACACATGGTCAGCGGTTGTTGGACTCGGCTTGCCCGAAGTATTGGCTGATGGACCGACAATGGGTACGCCGGCTGTCGCAATCAATTTGCGCGTTAACGCGTTATCGGGGTTTCGGAAGGCAGCTGTCTGCAAGCCACCAGTCACCTTCATGGACAGCCGACCTGGCAAAATATTCAGAATAATTGTCAGTGGCCCCGGCCAAAAAGCCTCCATTAGCTTTGCTGCAAGCGGGGTAATCGTGGCATATTGTCCGACCATTTCGGCGTCGGCAACCGTTACGATTAAGGGATTATCAGACGGTCGCCCTTTAGCAGCATAAACTTTTCCAACGGCCGTCACATTGGTCGCATCCGCCCCGAGACCATAAACAGTCTCGGTGGGAAAGGCCACCAACTCACCACGCTTCAGCGCAGCCGCAGCTTCCGGAATATCAGATTCGTGATAACGTTTTGACAAGATGTTGCCTCCAAATCATGTTCTTTTTAAAATAGCTCAAACTTAGTAGAAAAATTGTAGCAGATCGGTTCAAGGGTCACACCATGCGTTTTAACCTTCAGAATTGCAGCTTGGCCATACGAGGATGATCTGCCATATCGCGTCGAAAAGTCACCTGCGCCTGTGGCAGTTGCTTAGCAAAAAGTTCGCGCAATGCCGGCTCTTGGCGATAACCGAATTCTAAGTATGCCGCCCCGCCAACTGTTAAGTGCTGAGGCAACGCTGCAACAAACTGCTCAAAAACGGCGAGGCCATGATGCCCTGCAAATAATGCTAACTTAGGTTCATAACGCAGCGTGCTTTGATCCATCACAGGCGTCTCTTCTGGGGCGATATAAGGCAAATTTGTCACAACAAAGTCATACCGTGCTGGTAGGGCTGCAAACAAGTCACTCACCGTAAACTGAACTGCCACCTGCTGTTCCTTAGCATTTTGCTTAGCGACCGCAAGTGCTTCTGGTGAAACATCGCTCAATGTCATCGTTGTTTGCGGCAACTTGCGGGCTAAGGTTAAGCCAATCGCCCCGCTGCCAGTACCAAGATCCAAGCCAGTTTGTGCTGTCCGTTGCTCTTCAGCGACCCAAGCCACAAGCTCCTCAGTTTCAAATCGCGGAATTAAAACTGCTGGTGTGACCTTAAACAACTCACCAAAAAAAGGGGCTACCCCGACAATGTATTGGGCCGGCTCAAACTGACGCAAGCGTTCGACATCCTGTTGAAATTGCTGCCAACGTGTTTCAGGCATCAGATCTTGACGATGCAAAATCAATTGACTTGGGGTGAAGTCCGCACGTGTCATCAAGACATACCGCGCACCGTCAGGATCAATCCCGTCCTTGGTCAACAACAAAGACGCCCACTTGAGCGCCTCGGCATACGTTTTAGACATTGAGCGATTCCATCTTTTGTGCCTGATCGTGAACGATCAACGCATCGATAATTTCGTCCAGTTCGCCATTCATGATACGATCCAGCTTGTTGAGTGTTAACCCAATTCGATGATCAGTAACCCGGTTTTGCGGGTAATTGTAAGTTCTGATTCGTTCCGACCGATCACCAGTCCCAATCGCATTCTTCCGATTCTGATCATATTTTTCCTGATTCTGGGTTTCATAATAATCGTAAACACGCGAACGCAGAATCTGCATTGCGCGGGCCCGGTTTTCCTGCTGACTACGTTCATCTTGCATTGAGACCACAATGCCACTCGGAATATGGGTCATCCGCACGGCCGAACTGGTTTTGTTGACGTGCTGACCACCGGCGCCTGATGACCGATAGACATCTGTCCGAATATCTTTTGGATCAATTTTTAGATCAACTTCATCGTACTCTGGCATCACACCAACCGTTGCAGTGCTGGTATGCACGCGGCCAGCACTTTCAGTCACTGGAACGCGCTGCACACGATGCGCCCCATTTTCATACTTAAGCTTGGAGTAGACGTTGTCCCCAGTAATCATGACCACAACCTCTTTGTACCCGCCGACTTCAGTAGGAGTTGCGTCAATGATCTCGGTCTTCCAGCCTTGGCGCTCAGCGTAATGCATATACATATTCAACAAATCGCCAGCAAAAAGACTGGCTTCGTCGCCACCTGCTGCACCACGAATTTCCATAATGATATTTTTATCGTCGTTAGGATCCTTGGGCAGCATCAGTACCTTGATTTGATCTTCAAGGTCAGCCTTTTGCTTCTGCAAGTCTTCGAGGTCTTCTTTGGCCAAAGCTTCCATGTCGTCGTCTTTGCTTTCCCGCAGAACTTCTTCACTTTCTTTAATATCTGAAAGCACTTGCTTATATTTCTTGTAAGCGGCGACAACATCCCGCATGCCGCCTTCTTCTTTGGACAAGGCAAGATAACGCTTTGTATCGCTAATCACTTCAGGGTCTGACATCAGCTCCTGAAGTTCTTCATAACGGTCCAGCAGACCATCCAACTGTTCAAAAATCTTATCCATGTTTCCTCCTAAAAATGCATTTACCGGCGTCACAATCGACACGCCTAGTCGCTAAACGCGCCAGTGCGGGCACTTATCGTCAAGCGCCATTTAAAATTTAATCGGCAGGGTCAATCTGCTTCAATGGCGGATGAAAATAATGATGTCGGCAAACTGGATAATACGACTCATTCCCACCAATCAGTACTTGTTTGCCTTCGTAGACTGGCTGGCCATCATGAATTCGTAAATTCATGATCGCTTTTTTGGCACAAAACCAGCAGATCGTTTTCATTTCTTCAATTTTGTCCGCATAGAGTAATAAATATTTTGAACCTTCAAACAGCTCATTGCGGAAATCATTTTTCAAACCGAACGCCATGACTGGAATATGTAATTCATCAACCACACGTGCTGCTTCAAAAATGTGATGTTTCTGCAGGAACTGCGCCTCATCGATCAACACACAGGCAGCCTTAGGATCAGTTGCCTTGATGATGTCGTAAAGGTTGGTTTCGTGTGTAATCGGAATTGCCGTGCGTTCTAAGCCGATTCGACTGGCAATCATACCGACGCCGGCACGATCATCCACGGCACTTGTCATCAAAATTACGCGCTTATTTTGTTCTTCATAGTTATGCGCAACCTTCAGGATTTCAATACTTTTCCCGGAGTTCATCGCACCGTAACGAAAGAAAAGCTGGGCCATATGCCGCCTCCATCTCAAATATCACAGCTCACAGTATAACGGATTTTTTGTGCAAAGAACACCACGCCCGCCGGTTTGCTTGCAACTTATGCTAAAATAGTCCCATTAAGTTGAGAGGAAGAACGCCGTGGCATTTTCTGCAAAAGCTAGCCTGGCAACTGCCATTGGTCGCAGCAGTTACTGGTTCTTACACACATTTCTAAAAGGCGGGTCGAGCCTACCAGGCCAGCTCGCCAACCGAATTGATCCCCAAGTCTTGCGGACGCTCGGTCAAAACTACGATGTTATTGTGGTGACTGGAACAAATGGCAAGACGTTGACCACCAGCCTGATTGTTAAGGTGCTTAAAAAGAAATATAAAGAAGTTTTAACGAACCCCACTGGCTCCAACATGTTGCAAGGTATCACAACGGCTTTTTTGGCCCAGCCGAAGCGCGGTCATGGCCGCGGTATCGCTGTGCTCGAAGTTGATGAGGCCAATGTCGCACCAGTTGCCGCTCAGTTAAAACCCAAGGCCTTTGTTCTCACCAATATTTTCCGCGACCAGATGGACCGTTATGGGGAATTTTATACCACCTATCAGAAAATTTTAGACGGTGTGACACGCGATCCTGAAGCGATGGTCATTGCTAATGGCGACGCTCCGATTTTCAGCTCCCGAAAGCTGCCTAATCCAGTCACCTACTATGGCTTTGAACTCACGGCAAATGGCGATCATAAAGCCCCGCCGAATACGGACGGTGTCTTATGTCCGGTATGTCAGCACATTCTGCACTACCATGCACAAACTTACGCCAATTTGGGCAATTATTTTTGTCCGCATTGCGGCTTCAAACGCCCCGCTTTAACCCATCAAATCACCGAGGTCACCCAAATGACCCCACAAAGCAGCGACTTCATGATTGATGATCAACCATGCCACATCGACATCGGTGGCATGTATAACATCTACAACGCGCTCGCCGCCTTTGCTGTTGGCCGGGCGTTCGGTGTTACCCCGACTGAAATCAGCCAAGCTTTTGCTTATGACGAGAAGGTCTTCGGTCGTCAAGAAGTCATTCAACTTGGCAAGAAAAAATTAACCTTGATTTTGGTTAAAAACCCAGTCGGCCTCAACCAGGTCCTCAGCATGATCGAAACCGCCAAGCAGCCGTTTGGTTTTGCAATGCTGCTTAATGCCAATTATGCAGATGGCATTGATACTAGTTGGATTTGGGACGGCAATTTTGAAGAACTCGTTGCCAGTCAAAAGGCCGCCAGCTATTTGGTCGGCGGCGAACGCTACAAGGACATCGGTTTACGCCTTACAGTCGCAGGTGTGCCCGAAAAAGCGCTTGTCAGCAAGCCAGCTCTTGATGATGTCATCAGCACCTTAAAACGCTCCCCGCAAGATCAACTTTACGTTCTGGCCACCTATACAGCAATGTTGCAACTACGCAAGAAATTAAGCGATGGCGGGTACATCAAAGCAGGCTTTTAGGCCGCGTATGCTTTGTACGACAGTGTGGGAAGGAATGCTAGGCAAAGAATCCTTTGCCGTGTTAAACGCCGCAATCTCCGGCCAGATGGGGTGGCGACGCGTAGCTAGAGCAGTGACGGCGCTTCGAGCCCAAAAACCGGTCTCGAAGTCGCCTAACTACATCAGCGACAAGATCAGTCGCTGTGTTGTTTGCACAGCTGGGCCCCATCTGGCCTACGATTGCTCCGCCTTAGCACTGGGATCTTTAAATTCAACAGCAGATTGTCTATAACAAAATGAAAGACGAACGGTTTTCCGTACTCCAAATACTACGGACAATCGCTCGTCTTTTTTTGCAACTATAAATCATGTCCCAAAACTTTATCAGTTATACAGCAGGCATTGTTTTGAAATCACTTAAAAATCGGGCTATCAAAGCATCCCGCTTTGCCAAAAAAGCCGGATTTGGTTGGGGGTGAACCCGATTGGTCAAGACAACCAATGCCAATTGATCATCAGGTTGAATCAGCCAAAAAGTGCCCGTAAAGCCAGTATGATAAAGCCATAGTCGGTCTTGACCATCGCGCCGCAAGTCCCATCCGAGACTTCGGCCTAAGTGATGCTTTGTCCAATCCTGTGTGAGATCAGCCGCATGCGCGGGCCAGCTTGCTGATTGGCGGTTGCCAAAAAAGTATTCGGTGAAAGTTACTAGGTCGGCCAACGAAGCAAATAAGCCAGCTGCACCGCTATGCTTACCAAGAATAGCGCTCTTGGGATCATGGACAACGCCTTGCCGCAACCCGACTGCCGGACTATACGTTGTTGGAACGCATTGTTGTGAATCAGGTTGAAAAGTAGCTTGCGGTAAGGCTAGCGGCTGTATCACTTGCCGCGTGATGAGTGTTTGAATTGGCTGATGATATACCTGTTCCAAAGCCCAGCCAACCAGCAACAAATTCACGTCGCGATAAACCACTTGACGATCCACTTCTTCGGTAACAGTCAGTTGCGTCATCAACGCCTGTTTCAGCGCCGGGGCTGGCAAGGCATTACGGTGCGGAATATAGCCTTCCAGTCCTGAAGTATGCGTGAGTGCCTGTCGAAAAGTGGTTGTGTGTGGGAAATCTGGCAAGAATCGATGTAGCGGCATATCCGGCGAAACCAAGCCTTGGTCCCATGCTTGCAAGAACACCGTGGTAGTTCCTATCACCTTCGTCAAAGATGCCACGTCGTACAGCATATGCGGCTGCAAAGGCGCAGGTTGCGGGAACCACTGTGCCTCGCCACTGACCGCCGTCTGCACCGTTTTACCCGCCAATAATGCCACACTAAAACCCGGCATTACCCGGGCTTTTGTCCATGTCTTCAGTTCATCCGTCACTGCTTGAAAATCCATGCTGGCCTTCTCTCTGATGTACTGACCATTATCACGAATCACGCCACCCGAAACCACAGCGTTAGGCGATTAGGACCAGCAATCATCAAAAATTGATTGTCTTTATTATAATCGTAATCCGTTAAACCTGCCGCAGCAAGGTTCATCAAAATGTTTTCCATAGCGTGCTGATCTGGCAAGATAAAACTCACATAATCCAAACCATACATATCCGGCGTCGGCAACGCCAACTTAGCATCCAGTCTTAAGTTAATGCCAATGTGGTGCCGATAATCCCCTGCCGCTAAAAAAACCTCATTTGGATCATGGCTAGTCTTTTCGCGAAAACCCAATCCCTGTTCAAGATAATGACTTGTCGCTGGTAAATCGGACACCCGAAATTGGACATAACCAATCGTCGTACCAGATGGCAATCGATCATATTCCCGAGCGGCATGTTCGCCAATGGTTGCCGGGTCAATCGACTGAAGCGTTTCGTCTTCCCAGTTATATTGTCGTTCTTCTTGATACTGTTCAATCGCGCGATCAATGGTGAAAGCAACCCCGTTGCCTTCAGGATCATGGGCAATGTAGCCTTCCCGATAACCTGTCTGAAAGGCGGTCGTTACAGTTTGATTCTTAGCCACAATGCGATAAGCCGCACCTAAGGCACCTGGATTCGGTAACAAAATGGCAAAATGATCCAAGCCAGTCACCGGTTGTTGTGCCTGCAGCCCTGTAATTTGATGCAACACCACTAAAACCTGTTGATTAAGCCGGGTGCCTAAATAAATCGTTGACCCATTTTGCCGTAGCAGATCTAACCGCGCAACCTGCTGATACCATTGACTCACCAACGTCAAATTCGCCACTTTAAGCGCGACAAAATCCACTCGCGTCTCTTCTGGCAATATGATTCCTGTCATTTTAATCTGCTCCTTCTTGAACACGCAAACAGCGTTAATCTCCCGCTGTTTACATAACTGAGAACAGCATAATGATTCGGTTCAATTTTTGCCAACAAAACGCTTGATTTGGTGATTCAATTCGCAAATCAACTCAAAAAGTACTGGCCATCGCGAAAGTCGGCTTCTTCAACAAAACTAAGTTGCGAAATTCACAAATGTTTTTTAGAGTTAAGTGTGATGTCATGTAAAAACATGACATAGAAAGGCGCAAGTATTTGATGAAAATTTTGGGAATATACGGTGGTCAGGATGCTAATGGCCTCACCGCCAGCTTAGTCAAAGAAGTGCTGGCCGGCGTTGCAGCGCCCGCCACAACTGAGTTTGTCGATTTGAATCAATATCAAATTCATCCTGACAAACCTGAGACCACAAATCCAACGCTGGATAAATTCGAAGCCAAATTAAAAGCTGCTGATGTTTGGGTATTAGGTACACCAACCTATTTTGGCACTGTCGCTGGTCAATTTAAGCAACTGCTGGACTGTATGCGCCATCGCATGACGCGAATGACTCATAAAGGTGACACCTTGCCTGGGCAATTCAAGGACAAGCATTATGTCAGTGTCACCAGTTGTTTTGCCACCGGCTTGGACAATACGTTCACGCACCAAACCGATGCGACCTTGGTTGCGATTGATAAAGCCATGGCAGCAGCAGGTGTCCATAAAATAACCGAACTGGTTTTACCGCATACTTGGGGGATGGCCTCACTGCCACTGGCAAAGGTCAATCAAGCCCACCAACTCGGCGAAAAATTAGGCACATTTAAGAAAAAGGATGATGAAACCGTGAAACGATACTTCTTATTATTCGGTATGATTGCTGTGATGGCGCTGGCGACGATGGGCATTCAGTTACTTTTACCTGGCATCGCCACCAACTTCTGGTGGCGCTATGTCAGCTTCGTGGTAATCTTCTTTGTTCTGTTAGCCTGCCTACTGCACTACGCCACCTTCATGCGCCACAAGCGGCGCTGAAAAGTTAAGATGTTTCAACGTTCACCATTGCCAAACAAAAGACGACTGATTTTCAATTGCGGAAAATCAGTCGTCTTTGTTTTTCATAGATAGTCAGGAAAAATTTAAAAATCCTAGTGCCAAGGCGGAGCAATCGTAGGCCAGATGGGGCTCAGCCGTGGAAACAACACAGCGACGGTCCTTGGAGCTGATGTTGTTAGGCGACTTTGAGATCGCGCTTTTTGCGAGCTCAAAACGCCGTCACTGCTCTAGCTACGCGTCGCCACCCCATCTGGCCGGAGATTGCGGCGTTTGGCACGGCAAGGAACTTTTAGCCTAGCACCCGCCTACGATTATTCGGAATTTAACGAATCACAAGTCCTACAAGGGAATCATTGCTCACGCTCGTCCCTACAAATCAGCCCTAAATAGCAACATTACCGCTAAATTGACTGTTATACAGATCAGCGTAGAAGCCATTTTTGGCCATGAGTTCATCATGGTTGCCGGTTTCAACAATCGAACCATGATCCATCACGATGATGTTGTCAGCGTCGCGAATCGTGGAAAGTCGATGTGCAACAACAAAACTGGTTCGATTCGTCAACAGTCGGTTCATGGCATGCTGAATATGAATTTCAGTTCGGGTATCAACTGAACTGGTTGCTTCATCAAGAATCAGAATCTCAGGATCGGCGACAAACGCACGCGCAATCGTCAGCAATTGCCGTTGCCCTTGAGAAATATTTGAAGCCTCTTCATTCAGAATCGTGTTATAGCCATCTGGCAACTGCCGGACAAAGTTATCAACATGCGCCGCCTTGGCAGCCGCAAGCACTTCATCGTCTGTCGCATCTTCTCGACCATACTTCAAATTATCCCAAATGGTACCGGTAAACAGCCACGTATCCTGAAGCACCATAGCAAAATGCGAGCGAACTGCCTCTCGCTTCATATCACGCGTGTCTGTCCCGTTCAAGCGAATCGAACCGCCACTGATGTCGTAGAAACGTTCCAACAAGTTGATGATCGTGGTTTTGCCGGCCCCAGTTGGTCCAACAATGGCCACCATTTGCCCTGGTTTCACTTGCAAATTGTAATCCTTCAACAGCAGCATATCCGGTGTATACCCAAATTGTACGTGATCCATCACTAATTTGTTCGGATCATTTGCGACTGCTGGCACACCAGACGGCTCGTCTTGCATGTCCTGTTCGTCCAGAACAGCAAAGATTCGTTCGGCACTGGCAATCGTTGACTGAATCGTGTTAGCCAAGTTGGCCAATTGTGAAATCGGCTGAGAGAACTGTTGCATGTATTGCAGGAAAGCTTGCACATTCCCCAGTGTAATGGCACCGTTGGCAACTTCGATACCACCCATGATTGCTACAAAAACATAACCGATGTTGTTCAGGAAGATCATGAGCGGCATGATGATCCCAGAAACAAACTGGGCCTTCCAAGCAGCATTATAAAAGGCTTGGTTCTGACCTTCAAAATCGCGGACTTCATCGTCTTCACGATTGAAACTCTTGATGATGACTTGGCCGCCATAAGTCTCTTCAACTTGGTTATTCAGCAACCCTAAGGCTTTCTGCTGAGCAGCGAAGAACCTTTGTGACTTAGGCGCAACGATCCCGACCACAATCAGGCCAAGCGGAATCGTCACCAAAGCAATCAGCGTGAGTTTCCAAGAGATCGTCAACATCATCCAGATCGTCCCGACAAACATCACAGCACTTGTCACCATTTGTGTCAGACTCTGCTGCAAAGTTGAGGCGATATTGTCCATATCATTAATCGCCCGCGACATGATATCACCGTTGCTGTGCGTGTCGTAATACTTAATCGGCACAGTTTTCATCTTGTACTTCAAATCTTTTCGCAGTTGATAAACCGTGTTCTGCGAAATTCGGGTCATAATGAACTGCTGCAGGAAACTGAACAGCGCACTGCCCAAATACAAGACTAGGACGATTAAGATAATTTGTTTGATCTTGTCAAAATCAACTGGATAAGTGCCAACTGACATGCCAGCTTTTTGTTCAGCTTGCCCCTTCATGACGCCTTTAAAAATTTCGGTTGTGGCTTCCCCTAAAATTTTCGGTGTGCGAATCTGAAAGACGGTTGAGGCAATCGCCAAAACCAGTACGGCAATGATCCCAATCAGCCGATTGCGCATGTAACCAAACAAACGCGCCGTCGTGCCCCAGAAATTCTTCGGCTTTTCAACGAGACCGGCACGGCCGCCTGGACCCATCCGAGGGCCGCACGGCTGCTTCGTGGTTTCAGACTTTTTTTGATCTGCCATTATTGCTCGTCTCCTTCCCGAATCTGTGACTTGATAATCTCCTGATAAGTCGTGTTGGTGGCCTTCAACTCAGCATGTGTCCCCTTGCCGACCATCTTACCTTCATCCAACACGACAATCGTGTCCGCATCGGCGACAGTTGATACTCGCTGACCAACAATGACAACGACTTTTGTCTGGATTTTAGCATCGGCCTTTAAAGCGGCGCGCAAATTAGCATCGGTTTTAAAGTCTAGCGCAGAGAATGAATCATCAAAAACATAAACAGATGCATCCTTGACCAAAGCACGCGCAATGGCTAACCGTTGACGTTGCCCGCCAGAGAAATTACCGCCGCCTTGTTCAACTTGATAGTCCAGGCCTTCTGGATTGGCCGCGATGAAATCTTTAGCTTGGGCAATTTCAAGGGCATGCCAGATTTGATCATCGGTTGCCTCATCATTCCCATATTTCATGTTATCGCGCACCGTTCCGGTGAAAAGATTGGCTTTCTGCGGTACGAAAGCCACAGCTTCATGCAGCTTCTTCAAATCAACGGCTTTTACGTCCTCGCCGTCAACTCGAACATGCCCTTTTTCTGCATCGTAGAACCGAGGAATCAGATTGACCATCGTCGTTTTCCCACTCCCGGTTCCGCCAATAATCGCCAGCGTCTCACCACCAGTGACCTGCACATCAATATCACTCAAGGCTGGCTCTTCCGCATGGTGATAACGGAATTGGACGTGATCAAACTGCAGTGCAGGATGGGTAGTGTCTAACGACTTTGGTGAGGTTGGCGTCGTAATCCGACTATGTTGGTCCAAAACTTCATTCAAACGAACCGCAGAAGCCTGCGCCCGCGGAATGAACACAAAGATCATAGAAAGCATCATGAAACTCATTAAAATCTGCATTGCATACGTCATGAACGCAATCAGATTCCCAGTTTCAAGTGCTTGTTGCGCGATCAAATGGCCGCCCCACCAAGTAATGCCAATGTTCGTGCCACTCATAATCAACGTCATCACTGGGAAAACCGCAGCGATGATTGAAAAGACTTTCACGGCATTGTGCGTGTAATCTTGGTTAACCGTTTCAAACCGATTTTGTTCAAAATCATCTTGACGAAAGGCACGAATGACCCGAACGCCAGTCAAACCTTCCCGGAAAACTAAGTTAATGTTATCGGTCTTCTTCTGCATAGCCTTAAACAACGGCACAGCAAAATACATAATAATCAATAGGAAAAAGGCTAATAATGGCAGACTAATCAAGAAAACCATGGTCAGGGTATGACTCTTTTGATAAGCCAAAAAGCTTGCCCCGATGAGCATGATTGGTGCCATGATCATCATTCGCAAGATCATCATCCAAACGTTTTGAATTTGGGTGACGTCGTTCGTTGTCCGGGTGATCAAAGAGCTTGTGCCGACCTTGTCCATCTCATCATGAGAATAGTTAATGACCTTGCGATAGACGTCGGAACGTAATTTTTGTCCCAGTTTTTGCGATGTCTGCGACGCAAGAAAAACATTTCCCACGCTCGCAAGAATACTGAGCAAGGCAAACAGGATCATTTTCATCCCGGTTGCCCAAATGTAATCAATATCGCCTTTGGCAACCCCGTTGTTAACAATATCGGCTGTCAAGTTTGGTAAGTACAGGTTGCTCATCACCTGAACGATCATGAACAGGACGGCGCCGATGACGGCCCAGCCAGACATGCGTTTTTTTGCAAGCTTAAGCATAATTTCCTCCTAACACGTGCATTAGATCGCAATTGCGGTCGACCGTCTTGCACAATTTAATGACGTTCCCCTTCACTGGCAACGCCGTACTGCAACCAGTCCAGAATTTGATTGGTGCGTTGCTTCAACTCAGCAACGGTCACCTCTTTACCTTTAGTCTGGCGTGAATAAAAATAGCCGATTGTCTGCATGAACATCCCGACAATCTGACGAATGAGCAAACTGACATCATCGTCGCTTTTGATTCGTAACTGACGACGATCAATATTTGCCAGCAAATACTGATGAATCTCATGATGCCCACGGGGCCGCTCAGCTAAAGGTGATCCGGCCATTTTTGAGGCACTGTGGAAATCCATATGCAAAAAGACATTGCGATAAAGTGCTGCATGCGGACCTTGAACCAGCGCATCAATCGTCAGCCCAAAAAATTCTGACATAGCGGCAAAAAGATCCCCGTGATGTTTGGCCATCACCTGTTGCAAAGCAGCAACTGCGCGATGCCGCACTTGTTCCAATAAATAAAAATAAAGATCGGCTTTGTCATCAAAATATTGATAATAACTACCGCGCGGAATCCCTGCATCCTTTATAATATGACTAATACTAGCATCATTAAATGGTGCGCGGGCAAACTCTTTATTAGCGGCATCCATTAGACGTTTTTGCTTTGCTTCCGGTAACCGAAAAAACGTTGGTTTCGGCATGACGGCCTCCTTTCACGGATATGACAATTTGTCATGTGACAAGCTGTCATTATAGTCGCGGTTGTTTTAAAATGCAATCAAAAAACGACAAATTCAGTCGAAGGTCTGAGGTTGTCGTTTTAACAAAATTCTTATTATTGGGACATGACTGGTTGCTGTTAAATAACCATTCAGTCCAAGAAATCACTTTGGCGACTGATCCGAGGCAGCATCGGGTGCCGTCGACGTTGCTGAGCCGCGAAGTGCCAAAATGTCGCGTTCACGCGTTAAATTAACGCCGCGCACCTGCCACTGCTTCTCTGTGATGTCAACCCGCGTCACACTGGTATTCTTCAACAGCATAAACGGCAAGTCCTCTGGCGCCAGCTGATAAATCAACGCACTCAGTAACATACCGTGCGAAACAACTAGAATGTCACTGTTGTCCGGGCTTTGGGCGATCACTTGGGTAAAAGCCTGGTGGGCACGAGCAATCAAATCTGGTAAGTCCTCTGCCTGATGGGTCGGATCTGCTTCTCGAATTGACCGCACGAGTCCAGCAAAACGCTCCGACCCGCGCCAAGCCCGAAAAGCGGCAGCCACCCCAAATTGACGAATCGTGCGGGTGATGACGGCGTTACCAGAATCACCTTCTAAGCCGCCAAAATAATATTCACGTAAGGCGGACAATTGAATCAATGGCGGTTGCGGCTGATGACCAGCAATAATCCGATAAGCGGTTTCAATTGTCCTGCCGCGATCACTGGTAAAGACTTTTGCAAAAGGCACTGGCCGTAGCAACTCGCCTAATCGGTCGGCAGCGGCGCGTCCCTTAGCCGTCAACGCCGCATCTGTGATGCCTTGCAATTGTCGAGCCGCATTCATAGGCGTTTCGCCATGTCTAACCAAATATAGCCTTATCGTCATGTCTATCACTCCTTCAGTCCGTGCACCTATGCCATCTCATCATCATTGTCGCATCGTGACTGTCCACTGCGCATTCTCGCTTAACGCACACACTTCTCCTTTCCATGGTATCATGAAACCCGTAAGCATTTCTGAATGGAGGCCTTTTTTGTGATCAACGCAGCCATCATGATACTGGCATATGCCCATGCCCATCCGCAAAGTTATCAGGTTCGCACGGTACCTTATCAAAATGTCGCCAGTATTCTTTTAGACGACCGTGTGTTGTTTCCTGAACAATCACTCTTTTTCCCACCAAATCGGTTACGGGTTATCCGTTTGCCAGAACATTTTGCATTCAATAATCCTGAGTTAGGTGCATGGTTATTAAGCCTGCTGCCTGAATTGAGTGAAGACGCTGAGCAGGCTTCAACTAATAATATGTGGTTAACCACGAGCCACCTGACCAAGGCACGGCGCCTGCTAATTGAGGTGTCATTTGAATAATGCTGTCAAAGCCGTCTTCACCCGTGGCCTGCGCGCGGTGCTGATGGCTTTCTTCCTTTTCATCGCACGCGCTTTTTTAACTTGGCCATGGCTGTCCTTCATCATCGGCGCTTTTCTGCTTTATGGTTGTCTTTGTTTTGGCTACGCTGCCTTTTTAGCTTGGACCCAGCGCTCATAACCGGGATTAAAATGATTTAGACGAAAAAAAAGATGCTGTGAACAAACAAGTATGTCTGTTCACAGCATCTTTTAATATCGCGCTTGGGTAGATAGGGATCGAACCTATGATTATGGATTCAGAGTCCACTGCGTTACCACTTCGCTACTACCCAATAACTTAACAACGAGTAATATCTTAAAAAATTTTTGCGCACTTGTCAACGTCTTTTTTTATGAAGGTGCAAAATACCTGATTCTGGCGTAAACTATTACCAATACTTAAGAAGTGAGGCGCAAGAATGAAAATTGAATCTGCATGCACCTCGATTCTGGTCGGTAAGAAGGCCAGCATCGATGGTTCAACGATGATCGCACGTAACGACGACACCTTCAGTCCCCTAACACCACAACGTTTCTATATGCACGCGGGCTGGAAAGGCGAGAAATCGCTGCACGTTAAATCACCTTTGAACGGTTTCGAAGCAGACTTGCCGGAGAACGGCTATCGCTATAATGCTGTCCCAAATGTTGAGAACGATAAACTCGGTGATTACGAGGAAAGCGGGATCAACGAACGCAATGTCGCGATGTCAGCCACCGAAAGTACTTACGGCAATGAACGGGCGTTGGGGTTTGATCCGTTGGTTAAAGATGGGCTTGATGAAGACTTGATCGTCAACATGGTGCTGCCATTCATCGAATCTGCTCGTCATGGGGTTGAGTATCTGGGTCAACTCATCAAGCAATACGGCTCTCCTGCTGGCAACTCGGTGTTGTTTTCCGACAAAGATAATGTCTGGTATATGGAAATCGTGACTGGCCATCATTGGGTTGCACAGCGCATTCCTGATGATGCCTACGCGATTGCTGCTAATCAGGTTGCTATCCAGCAAGTTGACTTTGATGATACCGACAATTTCGTCTGGAGTGAAGGTATTCAAGAATTCGTCGATGCGCATCACCTGAACACCGACAAAGAAGGTTGGAACTTCCGCCACATTTTCGGCACGATGAATGAAAAGGATCGTCACTACAACACGCCGCGTGTGTGGTATGGTCACAAAATTCTGAATCCAGAAATCGAAGCTGATCCCGAATCAGCCGAATTGCCATTCATCATGCATACCGATCACCTGATCAACCGTGAAGACATTGCCCAAATCCTCGGCAGCCATTACAACGAGACACCATTTGATCCTTATGGTCATGGTAGTGATGCCGATCGTTTCCGTTACCGGCCAATCGGCTTGAACCGTACGCAAAATTCACACATTTTGCAGCTACGCCGTGATGTCAATGAAGGACTTGCTGCCATTATGTGGCTAGCGATTGGCATGCCGACTTTCAGCCCGTATGTACCGTTTTATTGCAACGCCAACGATACCGATCCAAGCTACTCTAAAACGCCGAAAACATTCGATATCGATGCCGATTCAGCTTACTGGCTGCATCGCCTCTTGGATGTGTTAGTCGAAGCGCATTACACCCAGTTTATTCAAGCAGATCGCGATTATTTAACTGCCCTGAATCGCGACTATCGTGAAATGATCCAAGCCACCGACGACGGTGCCAAGGATCTTGGGGATAAAGAGTTGACGCAGTATTTAACTGAAGCCAATTACAAGTTAGTTGATCACACCAAGCAAGCTACTAAAGCTTTGATTAACAACTATGTCATGGAAAGTTTAAAACTGTCGAAGTTAACGTTTAATATGGATAAAAATCTTTAAGTTATAAGTGAATGACATCAAGCGGTCCGAATCTTGCGGCCGCTTTTTTGCTGACAACTTCTTACAACCGATCCGGCATACCTCACCCAAATGGCAATCAAAAGGAGGCAATGATCGCTATGTCAAAATCTCGTATCGAAGCGTTTAGCGATGGCGTGTTTGCCATTTTAATCACTATTTTGGTGCTTGAATTTCATCCCGTTGCTGGCCGACCAGGGACGCTGTTGCACCAAGTAACCGGACAAATGCCATTATTAATCACTTACCTCACCTCTTATTTTTACGTCGGTACCTTGTGGCTTTTCCACCACGACTACTTTACTCATGTTAAGAGAACCACCACGGCGCTGAATATTTTGAATCTCATCCTGTTATTCACCGCAACGTTAATCAACTACAGCATGTCACTGGTTGCAATGGCGTTACGAACCTTGAATCATGCTGACATGCAGGTAGCGTTTATTGTCTACGACATTGTCGCTCTCTTAATTTCGCTTTCTTATTGGTTGATTTATCATTATCTAAGCACCCATCCACAACTCACCGATCATGGCATCACCAGTCCTACACAACGTATCGATCCGTTAATCAGTGGCTTAATTTATGGTAGTTCCATTTTGGTCAGTTGGCTGAACGTTTGGATCGCTGGCGTCTTGCTACTACTTGGTATCGTCTTCCATTTCATCGCTTATTTACGCATGCGCCTGCCTGCTATGCATTAAGGTTTTGGGACATGTTGCCAAGTCCCTATTCTTTTCCTTTTCTGACTCACAAAATGTGTCTGCGTTTATTTTCAATCATGAAAGCATCCCCCAAAATAGGTTTGACCGCCCGATCACACTTGACGTAACATGGCATTATTGTCTTAAACACAGGCAGCAAGCGGCTCCGTGCCTTGCAATTATTTTAAAAAGGGGGCGTTACCCTTGGTGCGCGAAATTCAGTTACGCTGGTTACTGACAGGTGCCTTACTTAGTAGCATTGGCATGAGTTTCATCTGGCCTTTAACCAGCATTTATTTGCATAATCGCCTAGACATTTCGCTAACTGTCATCGGTGTCGTTTTACTGCTAAATTCGCTTGGGAGCGTCGTCGGCAGTATCATTGGCGGACGTCTGTACGACCAAGGCGACCCCTACCGCCTTGCTTTGTTTGGTGTTGGGCTCACCGGCTTGGTCTTGATCGGTTTGACCTTGTGGCACGGCTGGCCAGCCTACAGCATTTGGCTGACCTTACTGGGCATTGGCTCAGGGTGGAACATTACGATGGTGAATTCACTCGGCACAAGCATCCGATCAAAAGACGGCCGCTATGTCTTCACGATGCTCTACTTTGCGCAAAATGTCGGTGTTGTGGTTGGCACTGCGTTGGTTGGGTTTGTTTATGATATCAGCATTACCCTACTTTTTTTGATTGCGGTTGTGTTATATGGCATTTTCTTTGGGATCGTCCTAATCAAATTCCGACCGGCGGCAAAAACAGCGCAACCGACACGAAAAGAGACGACGACCGAAACACCAAAGCCGAGTTTGCCTAGTGCAAACAAGCTGATGTTGACCACTTTCTTTTTTGCCTTGCTCATCTTTTGGCTCATGTATCAACAATGGTCATCCAATTTGTCCGTCTACATGACTGGACTAGGCATTCCGTTACGCAATTACAGTTTCCTGTGGACCTTGAATGCCGCTTTAATCGTCGTCATTCAACTCTTTTTAAACTGGTTCAACGAACACGTCAACGGCATTCAGATTATCTATCAAATTCTTTTTGGTCTCGTGATGGTTGCCATCTCATTTCTCATTCTGATCACCGCGCACACATATGCGCTTTTCATGATCGCAATGATTGCTTTGACAACTGGCGAAGCGACCGCATCCCCTGCTATTCCTGCACTCGTTAACGATCTGACTCCGCGTGAAATCAAAGGCCGCTACCAAGGTTTCGTCAATTCTTGGGGTTCCGTTGGTCGCGCACTCGGGCCATTATTCGGCGGGCTAATCATCGACTGGCTCAGCTATCGCAGTTTGTTCATCATTGCCGCAGTCGGTGTGTTTGCGCTAGTCGCTGTGCTTATCGTTGTTTGGATCCGAACTCGGCGGCGATTGGTGCGATATCAGTAATCCGAATCGAACTACTTGGAAACGCAGGCTTAAATCCATTTATCGAAAAGCTACGGCGTTGTCTGACGAATTGAATTGGGAATGCACTAGAAGATGCCTTACCACGAACCTTTTAGGAAAATAAGCGCCACTAAAAAATCAGGTCGTGGGTTCTCGCAAGTGCGAAAGTCCACGACCTGATTTTATGCAGCTTTGTTGTCTGTTGAATCCTTCAAGTTCTTAATAGCCTCTTCAACCGTCCGACCAGTTCCAAAATGGTTCTGGTCATGTGCGTCAATTGCTACAAACAACTGGTTTTTAGTATCTAATTGTAATCGATATTGCATCATGATGATCGCCTCGCTTAATCAAACTTCTGGCCTGCCAAAGCCTTCAAGCAGGCTCTACCTTTATCATAGAACTTATGTCAAGGCAGTTTCTGGATCAGTAACAGCCTTTGACAATCAATGATTGACGCACCTTATCAAATGCGTGATATTAACACAATTAATAATGAGCATGCTAAACTCAAAAAAGGAGGTAATTGCTTATGCAAACAAAAAGAAATATCAACTGGTTTCATCTCATTTTGAGCATCGTCGTTGTTGAACTTATTGGGTCCCTTTCCGGTCTACTCGCAGGTAATATCAAGGGCATCTATACATCCTTAAAGCTGCCGCCACTTTCACCACCAGCCGCTGTCTTTGGACCAGTATGGATCATCCTCTACTTATTAATTGGCGTTGCTGGTTACTTAGTCATCAAAGACACGACATCGCGTACCCAAAAAACCATCAATCTCAGTCTTTTTGGCAGTCAACTGCTTCTCAACTTCATTTGGAGCATCGTGTTTTTCGGCGGCAATAGCTATTGGCTCGGACTGATCATCATTATAGTGCTTGATTTGGTTGTCCTTGCCTGCATAGTTGCCTTTCGCAATGTGAACAAACTGGCAGCCTACCTGTTTGTGCCATACTTTGTTTGGATTTTATTCGCTACCTATTTGACGTTAGGAGTAGCGATGATGAATTAGTGGCTTGCCGGCCAATATTTTTAAATAACTACGCAACCAAGATACTAAAAGAAGCTAGCCACGAGGGTTAGCTTCTACACCAGTCTTCCAGACCGTGTCGAGGTCATCGGGGTACCCTCCCGATGGCCTCTTTTCAATATTTATAATGTATCAACAGTGACTTTTTTGTCAACTTTAAGGTTAAATTTGTGTGATCTACGCTGGTTACTCTGACTGGTATATTGCGAAGCGTCTTGGTTACAGCAGTTTAAAGGAACTTCACCGCATGTACGGCCATGTCTTCACGCAAATGCAGGCCGAAGCTGACACCAAGTTGCGGGTGTCAATCGGTCAAGAGTATCTTGGAAAAAAAGGGACAAAGTAGTAAAAATGCCTTCAAAAGACTGAAAACATCATCGGTCGCCACATTCCGTGCTGGACGCTGGATTCAGCGATCATTAGGGGACTTCTAAAAACTCAATGCATTTATCACCGCCCAAAACCCTTGAGGCACAATAGTTTCCACGTTTCAGGGGGGATTTGCCTTTTTCCACGAATACTTGTTCGTGAAAGTCCCCGATCAATGCCCCCTAAGTTATCCCTTTTAGTCCTTTCTCCCCAAAACAAAAACCCCCGAAACACCATTCTAAAGGCATTTCGAGGATTTCATTTGTTCTTATTTGTTCTATTTCTCACCCGTACGGGATTCGAACCCGTGTTTCCGCGCTGAGAACGCGGCGTCTTAACCCCTTGACCAACGGGCAATGAGTGGCGCTTAATATCGTACCTAAATTATTCTACAGGAAAGTGCGAAAATGTCAAATACATTTTGACAGCACTTGGTGACAACTGATGCGGGTTTTCGCTTTTTCCTGTCAGTCATTTTGGCTAATGATAGATGATGCCACTCGTGTTGCTAATAAAGTTTCTTTTGAGCCGATTGATAGTCTTTGAATGCCCCGATCGTCAACTCGCGATCATGTTGGTTCAGAGCAAGCATGTCGCCTTTCAAGCCGGCATTGATGAAATCATAGATAGCGGCATCGCGAAAGCCAATTGCCGCAGCATCGTCTGCTGTGTTGCCATAGTATACCTGCTTAATGTTGGCCCAGATAATGGCGCTGAGACACATGGGACATGGCATGGCAGATGTGTAGAGTTCACAGCCGGTTAAGTCATGTGTGCCAAGTGCCTGGCCAGCTTTTCGAATCGCCGTGATCTCGCCATGGGCGGTTGGGTCGTGATCGACCAGCACTTGATTATGCGCGCGGCTGACAACTTTACCATCTTTGATGATCACACAACCAAACGGACCGCCATCGCTACCATTGACGTTTGCCTTGGCTTCTTCATTGGCCATTGCCATAAATTCTTTTCGATACATAAGCGATTCCCTCCAAAAAGACAGTACTCACCACGCCAAAAATTCACTAGCGAGCATTTTCTTGATGGCATCCGAATGATTAGATGCCTTATATCCCAAAATCCACGACAACTTAAGCCTTGATCTGATTAACCAAATCCGCAACAACTGCGTGCGCCAATTGACTAGTAGCTGGTGATACCGGGTTTTTCCCTTCTGGATCCGCCACAGCCTGAACAAAGGCCTGAACCATTGGCTGAAAACCGCGCGTTGTTAACATCGGCTGCCAATCAGGCGCGAATGTCTGCGTTGCCCCGCCACGTCCGTAAACGACGAGTTGATCAAGATTCTGCACACGCTGAACGCCACTTGGAGCCGCAACCTGAGCTTCTTCAAGATTGGTACCTGCTTGTAAGTCAATCCCGGCTTCACCGCGGATGCCCGGTGCGGTGAAAATCACACTAGCTTGCTGCAGTTTACCATCATCGCCGGTATGCAATGAATATCGGGTATTTGGTTTTTCTGGATAGCCTGCCAACATTAAGGCCGTATCTACCGGATGAATAAAGAGATCCCACAGTGCATGTTCTGGATCGTCAGGGGCATCAATCCGATTTTTGTCAACGCGAACGCCTGTTTTATCATCGACTTCAGCCAAGTCCTGAATTATGGGCGCAAATCGTCGATTGAATCCAACCGTTAGCAGCACGTGCTGGGTATCGGCTAAATCATATAATTCATTGATTTGGCCCATATCTGTGGCAAGTGGTTTATCAACAAAAACGTTGACGCCTTTTTCCAGAAAATGTTTCACATACTGATAATGGGTTTCCGTTGGCGTGTGGATCATGATGGCATCGAGCGGTTGCGCATCCAAATCCTCTAAAGTCGTGCCCGCAATCGCAAGTCCGTCTTGTGTTGCCAATTGTTGCAATTTATCGTCGTTGCGGGTGCTCAGTACCCAGTGCACTTGATTCTGCATTTGTGTGTAAACTGGCAGATATGCTTTCTGCGCAATCGTACCAAGTCCCATGACACCAATCGTTAACATCGTTTCACCTGTTCTTTCATGACAAAATAATTTACTTTCACACTAGCACAGGCCCCTGTCAGGGTAAAGATAAGCATTCGTAATGATCCGCCTGCCTAGCCAAATGCCACTATTATTAACACAGTATACCACTGGTCCTGTCCTTCTATTTTACGCCTCTCCGTTCTTAACGACCATTCAGCGACAACTTGAAAACTTTCAAAAAGAAGTTTACGGTTATTATGTAAACTAAAATAAAGTAGCCGTTTTTGTACGCTGCTTGAGCCTACACGGATCGTCACATCAAACGCGAGATGACAATTAGTCCGCTCTTCTTTTTTCTACTCAAATTTAAGCAACGCCTAAAGCGACACAAAGTACCATTAATCATACAAGGAGGACTCGTTGTGAAACCTGCAAAAACTAAGTTTAGTGATGCCCCTGATGGCAGTATTCATCAATATGATCAGATTTTGAAATATTTTAATGATCAACCAGCCGATCAAACGAAACCGCGTGGTAATCGGATCACATTTGTCACAACCGGCATTATCGGTTTTGATGGCGGTCAAACAACGATGCTGCATCTAGGTACGCTGCTGGCCAACGCCGGTTACGATGTCTACTATTTAAGCTATGTCCCACAAAGCCAAGACGAAATGATTCAGAATGCTGAATTTAATTATCCCGGTTACAAAGGAACCTGTCTGCCAATGGGCGAACTTGAGTCCCATCGTTCCGATATTTGGGTCGCCACGTTATGGGAATCCGTTTATGTGATCAAGAACAAACCGGGGTACAAAATGTATTTTGTTCAAGATTACGAACCGTATTTCTATCCATATGGCGATCGCTATCAGATGGCGCGACGAACTTACAGTCTAGGTCTGCACATGGTATCGCTTGGTCCATGGTGTGCCCACATGATCACCATGCATTGCAAGGTTCACAGTCCTATTGATGTGATTAACTTTCCTGTCGATGTCGCACGGTATCCATTCAAGGAACGCGACATGGGACCTTATCAACAAAAGAAGCAAATCAAGCTTGCTGTCTATACCAAGTGGAGCAGCCCGCGGCGCGCACCCATCAACATTCAGATTGTCCTCGAAAATTGCCGCCAGTTACTGCGCGCCAAAGGAATCGATCTCAAAATTCAATACTTCGGTACCGGCCGCAGCAAACGATTCATCAATGGTGAAAACCTTGGTAAGCTGACTCCCCCGGAATTAAATCGACTTTACCAAAGTGCTGATTTCGGGATCGCGCCATCTATGACCAATTTTTCGCTTGTCCCTTATGAAATGATGAGCACTGGCCTGCCACTCATTGATTTTAAGGAAGGCACAGGAAGCTACTTCTTAAAAGACGGGACCTATTTTGCCAGTCATCTTGATGAACGAGATCTGGCCAAAACGCTTGCAAATGCTTGTGCCAACCCTGACACGATCAGCAACCAAGTCCAAAATGGTCAAGCCTTTCTTAAAACGATCGGCTGGGACCGGACTGAAAAAGACATGCTGGCAATCATTGCAAACTTGTATGCTAATGTCGATGTGGTCAAATCCTAAAAAAACTGACTGTGAAGCTAGCTCGGCGCTTGTCGCCGGGCTTTTTTTCTGGGAAAATAAGCTTTGGAATAATCGACAAAAATCTTATTATGTTTAAACAACTAATGTCGATATTAAAACTTTGGAGGGAATAACATGTCAACACTGGGAAGTATTTTTGTGCTGCTCGGGCTAGTGGGATTCATATGGGGTATTGTCAGATTGATTCGGCAACGCAAACATCCGCTCACCAAGCGCTTAAACTTGATCATACTCGTTGGTGGGCTTGTCTTATTGATCGCTGGCGGACCACTGGTAGATACGAAAGCCGCATCGGGATCACCACAGCAAACATCGTCAACCAGCAAAACCAAGGCGCTATCTGCCAAACAGCAGCGCCAACTCAAGAGCGAAAAAGCTCGTGGGAAAGTTTTACTGGCAGCGAAAGCCAAGAAGACATCTGAATTAAAAGCACTTCGCAAACAAGAGGCCAGCTTAGAATCGGAAGCAAGTTCGCAAGTTGCTGCTTCCAGCGAAGCTGAGGCTTCATCGTCTAGAGCGGCATCTGAGGCAGCTTCCAAAGAAGCATCAGCGAGCCAAGTTGCCGCGTCTGAGCAAGCCGCCGCGGCCTCATCGCAAGCAGTTGCAGCAGCACAGGCAGCCAAACAAGCTGAAGAGGCTCAAAAGTCAGCCGCTAAGGAACAGACAGCACAAACACAGCAGGCCACGACTAATGAAGGTGACATGAATACGGCTGAACAAGGCACCATCATCGGAAACAGCCGTAGCAAAATTTACCATGTGCCTGGTCAAGCTGGCTATCACATGAATTCAGCCAACGCGGTTTACTTCAATTCCGAAGCTGATGCACAAGCAGCTGGTTATCGAAAGGCCTTACGATGAGAAAAAATAAATTACTTCAACTTTTCATGCCGCTGGCCGTTGTTGGTCTTCTTCTCGGCGGTTGCAGTACAACTAATAGTCGTTCAGTAAAGTCAGCTGGCGATCCAGTTGCCAGCCAAACCAAGGCTAACAAAAAGACGCAGTCAGCTATCAGCAGCCTTGATTCAGAACTGACGGAAAAACGCAAAGAGATCACCGATCTCAAAGCCAAGTTAGCGAAAACACAACCTGCTGCAAGTGAATCATCAACAAGTGCTGCTGCCACGACAGCGTCCGATCTTGCCAATCTTGACTACACTGGCCAACAAGAAATCATTGTCAACAAAAATAATCCTGCATTTAGTGATGCTGATCTATCTACTGCCAATGGTGCTTGGGCAACTTATTCTGATCTCGATGGTCAAAATCGCGTGACAGATGCAAATGCGCTTTTAAATAAATCACTCATGCCAACAGCCAAGCGTGAACCACTCACATGGAACCCAACTGGCTGGCACAACAAGAAAACCGCGCATGGTTGGCTGTACAATCGCAGCCATCTTATTGGTTATCAATTAACCGGCGAAAACAACAACCCCAAGAACCTTATGACCGGCACGCAAACCCTTAATACGCCACTCATGCTGGCTCATGAGATGGATATCGCTTATTACCTCAAACAAAGTACCAGCCATTATGTCCGCTACGAAGTCAAACCAATTTTCCGTGGCAATGAATTAGTGGCTCGTGGTGTTCAGATGCGTGCGCAAAGTATTGGTGACAATCAAGTCTATTTTAATGTTTACATTTTTAATATTGAACCTGGTTATACAATCAACTATGCTGATGGGACAAGCACTAAGAATTAAAATCTATCAGCGTCACTTAAAGCCGTTAGACGTCATAACAGTCGAAGCGGCTTTTTTGATTCAGTTTTTGGAGGTCCCTCATGACAAATCAAATCTTTTTTGACGGTATCCTGCTTCTTTTAACAATCGGTGCCATCACAGAAATAACTGGTGTCGTTAAAGTCATAAAAGCAAAACGTCCGACAAAAGGTGCCAATTCTTATCAAGTTGTCATGTTATCGGCAAAAATGTTGAAAACATTTCCTGAAGAAATGAAACGGGCCCAAAAAGTCGCTTTGCTGCTTCGCCTTAACTTATTCAGTCTGAGTGCCTGCATCGGTTTCCTGATTGCTGGCATCTACCAACTTAATGTCTACGCTGACCCAACCGTTTGTCGCGTAAGCGCTTGGCTAACGGTAATTGTCACCATCACTTTGATTTATCTAAGCTGTCAGTCATACACAATCTCACGTCACATGATGGAGAAGTATTTCGAAATATCACCGTCGAGCAAAGAAGACATCCGCCCCTTCTCACTTGAACAAGGTCACCGCAGTTTTATCGGTAGGATCACGGCCCTATTTGGCTTGTTAATCATGGAGGCAGCATTTGTGCTGATGGTGATTTTTTAGACTTAAACACATCATTGACACCACCCATGTACGCTGCTTTTTAAAATTGATACAATCTGAATCACTCCGTATAATAGGCACCAAGTACTGATGCAAAAAGAAGCTAGCCATGGATCGAAAACGTTTCTTGGCGACCCAGCTTCCATCATCATATGACATACACAAAAAATGGAGGATTTAAAATGAAAATCATTAATGTCAAACTTGTCGTCAAACCAGATCGTGATGCAGCATATCGGCAATTCATCGCCGCTTTAGTCCAAGGTTCACGTGCGGAACAAGGGAACCTTAGCTACGATCACTATCAAAGTCTCACCACTCCGAATGAATATGAAATCATCGAACATTGGCGAGATGCTGAAGCCGTTGAAAGTCATAATGGGACGGCGCATTTTCAAAAATTTTTGGCTGGAATCAACGATTATCTGACAATTTCCCCAGAGATTATTCGGATGGATGCTGACGTCTGACTTTGCTGTTTTCAAATACCTAGGCGATGCACTTTTGGATTTATATTGCACTCATCAGCCCACCTAACCCTTGTCGCTTGCTCCTTAATAAAAGAATATGCGATGACATCTGTGTTCACAGGTTCAGTTCGGGTTCTTTCAGAATCTATTTTTAAATAGCTGATTTTGTCATTGCAATTAACTCGCTTAGTTTGCCAAGCAGCATTTGTTGCTACGAAACTGTCAATACACAAACATCGGGACAACAAATACAGGAGGAAGCCGATGGAGGATTCATTATTAACGCAAGATCAAGCAGATAGGCTAACGAAGTCCATCAAGCACTTCAAAGAGAAGTACATTCCAGTCTTACACGAAAATAATCGTGGTAAAATTAGGGTAAGAAATACCGAATTTATTTGTGATTGAAAATCACCCTATACAATTTATGGATGTTAAAACTAAACTAACCTTGTATTTCTCAACCGAAACAACACAGCCAATATTTTCTACGATGACGTTAAAACTTACTTTAAGAGCCATCGTGACCAATACAGTTTTATTGGTTCGATCTTCGCACCATGTTAATCATTCGCCAAATATCACTTTGAGTATCTGTTTACACCCAAACCAAATGATTTCAGACTGACAAAACTGGCTACAAGTTTAAGTAGAAATACAATGAACGTTATCATTGGTATATGGAGCGACGCGCAACAGTTCCGAGACGACAATTATGGCAGCCATGCAACCATTAATATCCTTGTTGACGGCCTTACTGAAAAAAGCCAACTATATGTTGGCGACCTTAAACAACATGGAATAGCGGTATGGAACTTCAGAGACAAGGCTTCTCTTGAAACACATTTAGCGATGATCACAGCAAAGCACGAATACCTTCAAACAAACTCATCAGCTTGAGCGTATTTCTGTCCAAACTTTTACTGATAATTCTCAAGTGTTTAGCCTATATATTTCATTTAAGTGAGTCTAATTAGTGGAAGTGGATGATAGTGTTCTCGAGGATTTCATCCATTTCTTTAAGAAATCAGACCTAACCGTCAGTTTATGTACTACAGTGACTACAACTAAAAAGATAGTATTCTGGGAAAAACTAAAAGGAGGTGAGAAGATGAGTTTAGATCAACTGACTGACCCTGATGTTATTAATCTTATAAATACATTCAAACAATTCATTAAAGATCCTATCAAACTACCTCCACTCGTTGGTTCAACGAAGGACGATGCCTATGTCGAAGATTCGGTGAATGGCATTCGCTATGTTATGCACTATTATCGAGGAAATATAGAGAACAAATACAGTATTCATCTACGTTTCACGGATAACAATATCCATCTGGTTCGATTGTGTATTAATGGGGGACGGCATTATAATGCAGATGGAACCTTTGCAGATGGAAATCATATTCACCTCTACCATTTTATTAAAGGTTTGGGCGAAGTGGAAGCACATGTTTATCCGCTAACCAGTACCCCATTTGGGGACCCTCAGAGCTTAATTGAAGATTTAGAAAAATTTATTGCGTACGTACATGTCAAGAACAACTGAAGATTAAGGAGATGGTGACCCATGCTAAATGCAACCGAGCTTAACAACCGATACCTTGAATGGGTCAAAGAACAAACCTCCATGAAACAACTCCATAAAGGAACCGTTCGCATTGATAGCCCATTTACCGATCCATTTAATGATGGACTGGTTATGTACGTATCTGAAATTCCAAATTCTTCTCAAATTATCCTCACTGACGATGGTTGGAGTAACGACAATTTAGAGAGCCAGGGAGTTTTTATTGATCGTTCGCCTCAAAGAAGAAAATTACTCCTAGATCATCTAGCTTCTTTCGGAGTGAATTGGCGTGAGGCAAGACTTGAGATATCTGGACCGAGTGAAGACTTTGGCCGACTAAAAACAAATTTGTTGCAAGCTATGATTTTTGTAAATGACATGTTTGTACTTGCACCTAGACCAACTCAAAACTTTTTCTTTGAAGATGTTGCTGTTTTCTTTCAGTCAAACAATATCCGAGTTTTAAAGAATGCCGCGTTCATGGGGCAGTCAGGTTTAACACATAATTTCGAATTTTCGATCCCTGGTGCAGAAAACGTTCCGAGAAAACTAATCAAGCTGCTTTCGTCTGCCAACAATTCGATTTTTGCAAAAGCCATTTTTACTGATATTTATGAAACCAAACAGCAACAAGTTGAGCCAACAAAATTTTTTGTCATTTTGAATGATCGAAACCGTAAAAATCAACCTAAACCTGTTAACAAAGACATCCTTGAATTGTTCAACCAAGCTGGAGCTACGCCGGTGCCATATACTAAACGCGAGGAATATGTTGCGACATTCTCCGAATAACCAGTAAAAGTCCTTTTGTAAGCTTTTATTTTTGTTGCAAAACGAACTCCCTTTTCAGTTTAAATATTCAAAACCCCCAAAAACCATCGGCAATTCGAAAAAGCCTTAACAAATGAGCACACAAAAAGAGCTCCAGAATCTGTGGATAAGTCCGAAATCTTCACCACGGACTTTTCCAACATGATTCTGGAGCTCTCATTTTTTCCTATCCAAACGACCTCAAACCCACGCTATTAAAGCCGTGCGTTCAATTCCTTGGTCATATCCTCATAACCCGGACGGCCGAGCAATGCGAACATGTTCTTCTTGTAGGCTTCAACACCTGGCTGGTTGAATGGGTTGATCCCGTTCAGGTAGCCGGAGATTGAAACGGCAGCTTCGAAGAAATAGATCAGATAGCCTAAGGTGTAAGCATCCTGCTTTGGAATGGAGACGGTCATAACTGGCACGCCGCCATCGGTGTGGGCGAGAACAACCCCTTCATAGGCCTTGCGGTTAACGAAGGACATCTTCTTGCCAGCCAAGTAGCCGAGGCCGTCAAGGTTGTTAGCATCTTCAGGAATGGTTAGGTCGCGGTTTGGTTCTTCAACCCAGACAACGGTTTCCATCAGGTTGCGCAGACCTTCCTGAATGTATTGGCCAAGACTGTGCAGGTCAGTACTGAAGTTGGCACTTGAAGGATAGATCCCCTTCTGGTCCTTACCTTCAGATTCACCCATCAATTGCTTCCACCATTCGCCAAGGTATTGCAACGTTGGTTCGTAGTTTTCCAGCAATTCAGTGGTATAGCCTTTGCGATACAAAATGTTCCGCAATGCGGCGTACTGATAAGCTTCGTTTTCCTTCAAATCAGCTGAAGCGTATGCCTTACGACCATCACCGAGACCACGCATCATTTCGTCAATGTCACCGCCTGCAACAGCGATTGGCAACAGACCAACAGCGGACATCACAGAGAACCGACCGCCGACATCATCAGGAACAACGAATTCTTCGTAGCCTTCTGCGTCTGCTTCTTGCTTCAAGGCACCCTTGGCACGATCAGTTGTCGCATAAATCCGTTCCTTTGCGCCATCTTTGCCATACTTTTCGATCAACTTTGCCTTCAGAACACGGAATGCAATTGAAGGTTCAGTCGTGGTACCAGACTTACTGATCACGTTGATCGAGAAGTCACGGTCGCCAATAATGTCAAGCAAGTCCGCCAGATAAGTACCAGAGATGGAGTTACCAGCAAAATAAACTTCTGGGAACTTCAGATCAGGGTCAAGGTTACGGAAAGTCTGGGAAAGAAAATCAACCGCCATCCGTGCGCCTAAATAAGAACCGCCAATCCCAATCGCAACAAAGACTTGAGAATTGCCTTGAACTTTCTTGGCTGCTGCCTTGATCCGGGCAAATTCGTCCTTGTCATAGTTGACTGGCAAATCGATAAAGCCGCGGAAATCCTTACCAGCACCTGTTCCTTCACGCAATTCCTTGTCAGCTGCAGTCACTAACGGCTGCATCTGTTCAAGTTCATTGGCATGAACGAACTTGTCCAGCTTAGATGAATCAAATTTGATGTACGACATCGTGTGCTTCCTCCTCTAAATACATAAGTAACTGTCAAAAGTCGATATGAGAGTGGTTTCATAAAAAACGTCAATTCAATTATTAATTCGAAATAACTCATCAAGTAAACTTTTAAATTCAGTTACCCATGCTTTGTTCAAATTCACACTCTAACAAGTTAACTTTAAAATTGAATTTGTAAAAAAGCAAGCAATCGAGCAACTTCTCATCGATTACTTTGCTTTCATGATGCCAAGGACGACACCACCGAGAATCACCAGTGCCGACCCGCAGCTAACCCAGATCATTTCCTTGCGTGTTTTATGCTCGCCAAGCAGATAAATCGAGCCGAAAGTCGAGATGACAATTCCCATCTGTGACAATGAATAAGAAACCGCTAAACCAACATTGGCCATCGATAACAACATGAACACATTCCCTGTTCCCCAAAGCAGGCCTGTCAAAATATTTTTGGCAGTTGCCTTAGCAAACGGTTGATGGCCAATGCCCATTAATAACGCACCAATAATCATGCCAATGGATTGCGGCATCACAACGGCCAAAGCGCCAAGATGCCCAGCGTTGACAATAATCGTGTAGCCCGCATACCCAACTGTCGATATCAATAAGGTTCGCAGCCCCTTTGCAACGCCACTTTGTGTTGTGAAGTCGTCTGTTTGTTCGCGTCTTGATGTCAACGTTGCGCCCACAATCAGCAATACCAGCGCAAGAATGCCCAAGGTCACATCACGACCATTACGCCATTCGTGGAACAACAGCGCACCGGCCAGTGTTGTCGCAACAAGCTGCATCCCTGTCGAAATGGGCATCGTCATTGAGACACCCATATATTTCATGGACTGAAACTGTTGGCCTTGTCCTAATGCCCAGAAAAGCCCAGAGACAATCCCAAGTAACCAAATTTTAGTATCTAAGACCGGACGCATGACAATCAACGTGCCGATCCCGAAAACCAGCGCGCCAAACGTCATCCCCAAAGTTTGCTGATAAGCATTGCCACCTAGTTTGCCACTGACCAAGCCAATGGAGCCCCATGCAATTGCTGGAATCAGCGCAAGTAAAAATCCCATTACGCGCCTCTTTCTATTTTAATGATTGATTTAAAAAAATTGAACACAAAAAAATATTCTAGCGGTTTTCCCACGGCAAGACAAGCACAACCTGATCTAAAGCATTTCCAAGAGACAGCTCACCTTCATGATACACAGAAAACTCATGATGAATACTAAAACGACTCATGCTTATTTACGATGATGAAACAAGCGATATAGGCTATAGCCGAAAATCGCACCGATCACATTGAAAATAACATCATCAATGTCCGCTACCCCACTGATTAGCAGAAATTGTAAGGTTTCAATACTTAACGACGTCAGCAAGCCAAATATAACCGTGCCCGCGAGACGCCGTCGATGTTTGCTCACCCAGGGAATACCAAAGCCAAGCGGCATAAACCAAGCAATATTCCCTAGTGATTGATACCAGAGATCGAAGTGACTGGCAGCATGTTGTAATTTAAGCGTTTCAACAAGTGGTCGGATATTAATCACAGATAATGTCCGATTCCAATGAAAGTGCAGTTGCCACGGATAATACACATCGCGAAAAACTGTCAAAGCAAATAAGAGCATTAAATAACCGACAAAAATGCCTAGTTTCAATTCCCGCCCAAAAGTGGTTCTCCGCTTCGTCACCAACAGCCAAAGGCAGCGCAATGCTGCAAAGATCAATAGGTATAGAATAGTTTTGTCCAAACTAAAAACAATCAATCGAACCAAAGGAAAATGGTTGACGCGACTGAGCGAGGTTGTGTTAATCCAGTTGTAAAATGGCCCCAAAAACAGCATTGTGCTACCTCCAGTTGTCATTGTAGCAAAGTGACTGAAGGATACCCACAATGTGTTACAACTTTTAAAGACTCTGTAAGAATGATGAGCATCACCCTCTGCCATTAGGAAAATGAGGTACGCTAATCATTGCATGATTTGCCATGATACCAGCGACGGGATCACGATTTAATATCATCTCATCAATATGTCGGGAGGCCAGCGCGGGACATCAAAAAGCACTAAAATAGCGTTCTCGCGTCATTGTGCCAAAGCAGCGAAGAAACCAACACATAAGGGTCTAAGCAAAATGGTAATCAGGCCTTTTGCAGTTGCTTCAGAAACACGCTCCCAAGCACAGCTCAGTTTTCAGATATTGAGACACGCTTGCCACCCCCAAAACCAAGTTGGCTCAGACGCTGCTTTTGTGCTTCCTCCCTTTTGCGGGTACAATGACAAAGAACAAAGTGGAAAGGAGTTGCCGCTTTGAAACGGTTACGACTAAATCGCCTCGCACAGTGGATAAGATCAACCCGGATTGGCTTTTTAGCCTGTCTGCTTTTTTTGGTATGGGCTAAGACCATCTTTGGTTACTTTGTGGACTTTTCACTTGGCTTAAATGATCCGCTACAATATACCTTGCTATTATTAAATCCTTTAGGAACTGGGATCATTTTCCTATCGCTTGGCTTGTATCCCAAGCATGCGCGCCGCGGTTACCTCATCGGCGTCATTGTTTACATACTCAGCACTTTGCTATTACTCGCAAATGTTCTGTATTATCGCGAGTTTTCAGATTTTCTGACCATCAACACGGTCCTTGGCGTCTCTAAAGTGAGTCAGGGTCTTGGAGCTAGCTCGCTTAGTATGGTTAAACCACACGATATCATTTATATAATTGATATTGTGCTAGTGGCCTTGGCTTATTTTAGTTACAGTATTTGGAATATCTGGCGCTATATCCACAATGAACCTTTGCGCTGGCCGCATTTCGGTCTGACGTTGGATACCCGCCAACTTCCCTTTCACTTTCCGCAAGCTGTCACCGTCTTTGGGATCGCGCTGTTTGGGTTGATCATGGCGGTTAGTGAAATGAATCGGCCGCAACTTTTGACGCGGACTTTTGATCGGAATTATATCGTTAAGTATCTGGGCTTGGCGCCATTCACCGTGTACGATGCTGCCAAAACAGCCCAGAACAATCAGGTCCGCGCCCAAGCAGACAGTTCGAATCTTGACCCAGTATTGCAATATACGCGGTCACATTATGCCGCACCAAACGCCAGTTATTTTGGGACGGCCAAAGGCAAAAATGTCATTATTATTCATTTGGAAAGCTTCCAACAATTCTTGATTGGCCAAAAAATTGACGGTCAAGAAGTCACGCCTTTCCTGAATTCACTCATTAAAGAAAAAGACACACTAAGCTTTAGCAACTTCTTTCATCAAGTTGGCCTTGGTAAAACCAGTGACGCCGAAAACATGCTAGAAACCAGCACGTTTGGGATTGCCAATGGCTCTTTATTCAGCAGTCTCGGCACTGAAAATACGTTTGAAGGAGCGCCGGCCATTCTCAATCAACGAGCCGGTTACACTAGTGCTGTTTTTCATGGTGGCTCTGCTAGCTTCTGGAACCGCGACAATGTATACAAGAGTCTTGGTTATAACGACTACTTTTCCGGCAACTTTTATAATCATGACGAAAAAGCAGCGACTGAATATGGCATTAAAGATAAGTTGATGATGGCCGAGACACCAAAGTATCTGGAGCATCTGCAACAGCCTTTCTATGCCAAAATCATCACGACGAGCAATCATAATCCTTTTTATATCACCCAAGCTGATTCCGATTTTCCTGACGCCGGCACTGATGACGCCACGATCAACGGTTATTTTCGCACGGCTCATTATCTTGATGAAGCGCTCAAGGAATTCTTCAACTATTTGAAAGCAAGCGGTTTGGAAAAGAATTCGCTAGTGATGCTTTATGGGGATCATTTCGGTATTAGTAATGATCGCAATACCACTCTGGCACCGTTGCTTGGCAAGGATCCTAGCACTTGGAATGCGTTCGATGATGCTCAGTTGCAACGCGTCCCGCTGATTTTCCACATGCCTGGTCTTAAAGGCGGCGTTAATAGCACTTACGGCGGCGAGATCGACGTCTTGCCGACCTTACTTCACTTACTAGGCATTGATAGCTCGCGTTATGTCCAATTTGGCACCGATCTGCTGTCCAGTCAGCACGACAGCGTTGTTGCCTTCCGTAATCACAATTTTGTCACCTCTAAATACACCGTACTTGGCAGTAAAGTCTACGATAATACAACCGGTAAACTGCTGACATTGACGCCTGCGCTTGAAGCAACCATCGTCAAGGATCAGAAGTCAGTGGACACAAGACTCAGCCTTTCAGACGATGTCGCTAACCGCAATCTCTTACGCTTCTACGTGCCACTTGGCTTTAAACCCGTCAACCCTAACCAATATGACTACAATCAGAGTCTCAGCAATGTCTTGTCAATCGAACGCAATCTAGGCAGCAAGAGCACCAGTCTCTATAGCGAAAATAATGACCAATCAACAACTGGACTTTACCAAACTGATGCTCCTGAATTAGCCGACGACACTGATCCCATCACCACCTTCCCAGATAAAGTTCAGGATCAAACTGAAGCCTCCAGCAGCAGCGAATCTAGCAGTTCGTCTGATGTGAATGTCACAACCCAACCATCTAAATAAATTCAAATAACATAGTAAATGCTCGGCTTATGTTCACACTTTGTTCAAATTCATTGCTTATACTGCTTGTGAGGTGAACGGGTAGATGCATTTCTTTGAGCGAACGTTTTCAGGATTTCGTTATCATCGCCGTTATTATATTGTGATGATGCTGTTATCAGTGGCGTTCTGCTTGATCAGCATCATGCTGATGACAAGTGAAATGATTGACCAATCTGCTCAGGCAGCTTTTTTGCAACGCTTGAACTCATTTGGAACACAAAATAGGCAGACGATTTTGCTCAGTACGCAGGTCGGACAAGCCCACATTCAAATGGTGCAGGCTGCTCAGTCGATGCTGACCAAAGTTGTTTTTGCTGACGGTCTTTTGTGGCTTGCAGGAACTGCTTGGCTATGGCGGCGTCGGCGGTCTGAAACTGATGCTTTGTATTTAGTCGGAAAAAGCAGTATGTCGATCGGCTTACAATACGCCTTTGAAGCAATTTTCAGCTTTTTAATTAGCTTCATTGTTAGTATTTTTCTTGTGGTTTTATTAAATGATCAATTGATTTATTTCTTAACGACCACAAATCGTTCGGTATTTGCCCATCTGCTACAACAAAAGTATGACAGCATCGAAATGAACCACGCATTTGAGCAACTCTTTGCCCGTCACCTGACTGGTTTTACCCGTGAAACCCTCTTTTATTACGGTAGCAAAACTGATGATATGACACAGCCAACCGGTTTCCTGTCAGCACTGGGAAATGGTCTCGCCGTGATTTTCATCACCAACATAGGTTTGGTCACACCACTTTCCATGCTTCGGAAAAGGCGTGCCTTACCGCGTTAGGAGACAGCCATGTTATTTCGATCAAAACTACTTGATATCTATCGCGAAAATTTTGCCAAACTTTTTACCCCAACGACGATTCAGTATCTCTATGCCTCAAACGAGAATGACCTGATTGCCTTGCATGATCAGTACGTGCGCGATTTTATTAATGGTGGCGTCATCAAGCAAGTCGGCTTCATTAATAGCCGGCATACAGGTATCCTTGACTATCTCAGCGTGCGAAACAACCTTTGCATCAATGGACGCTGCAAGGACTCTGATTTCTTGCCTGAATGGTTATCCACGAATTCACCGATCTTAGACCAGCCAGCTGCGACATTGAACACCATGCAACGCATTTATTTGCAATTTTATCGTGGCTTGATGGGTAAAAAACGTTACCTGCTGCTAACCAGCTCTCCTGCGATCTTTGATCCTTATGTTACCCGCGACTTCCTCACTGAAGCCAATCATGCATTGCAACAAACCAATAGTTGCTTGCTAGTTTTAACAACAGATCAATCCTTGTTAAATGCGAATCCTAACCATGCTTGGCAGGAACCGCCTGTATTGACGCTGAGTGCCCTGACAAAATGAGTCTTGTTCTCGTTGTTATCACAACTTGAACAGGACTTTTTCTATGGTCAACAGGTGGCGCAAATGCGACCAAACAAAAACGACGAGTCGGGTACACTCCCTTTTGGGTGGACAGACCAAATATTTAAGGTCTGTTCTCCTGGAAGGGAGTTTTTTTATGCGGCGGAAGGGAATTCGTTATTCTTTGGAAGAAAAGATTCAATTCGTTAATCGAGTTCTGTCTGGCCAATCACTCATGGATGTTCAGAGGTCTGGGGGACCCCGCCATGTGGCTTTAGGTCGGTGGGTGCACAGCTATCAGCAATGGGGAGCGGCTGGACTCGTCCCGAAGAAACGAGCAACGCGACGCCACCCACGTAAACACAAGACGTATTCCAGAGAGTTCAAGCTTCAGATTGTCCAAGAATACCTGGCGGGTGGGACGTCTTACCCTAAACTATGTGCGGAGTATGACATCTCCAATCCAGCAGTCGTTTACCAATGGGTTTCTCTGTATAATAGTGGTCAACTACTACAGACCACTAGAGGGAGTGCACCCATGACAAAGGGCAAGAAAACAACTTACGTTGAAAGAATCGAAATCGCACAGTGGATCATCGCACATGATATGGACTACCAAGGGGCCATTAAGCACTTTGGAGTTTCGTACGGTCAAGTCTATTCTTGGGTGAAGAAGTTTCGCGAGAGCGGCGAGGAAGGTCTTAAGGATCGGCGAGGTCAGCATAAGCCTGAAAACACCCTTGATGAGAATCAACGTTTAAAGCTTGAGAACAAACAAAGTAAGGCCAGGATTGACTATCTGGAGACGGAGAACGCTCTCCTAAAAAAATTGCAAAATGTAGAGAGAAGGAGTGCCGGCAACAACACCGACAATACCAATATACTGCCATTCAAGAACTCACCCAAGAGGTAACCAGGGTCACCAAGCGATACCATTCGGTATCGTTGTGCTGCCAAATATTCGATATTCCACGCTCTGCTTATTACAAGTGGCTGCACCGAGAACCAACTAAACAAGACATCATGAACACTGAGCTGGTTCGTTTCATCAAGAAATTAGAAGAAGACAATCACTACATTTATGGGGTTGATCGGTTAAGGATGATCATTAATCAGGAGACTGATTATCATGTGAACCCTAAACGGGTTCGGCGATTGATGCAAGATAACGGTATTCAGTGTTCAATTCGCCAGAAGAAGCATGATCGAGTAGCGGAAAAGAAGGAATACATCCTTGGAAATAAATTGCTTAACCAGGATGGCAGCCATGCCTTTCATCCTACCCGGCCCAATGAGGTTTGGGTCACGGACTGCAGCGAGTTGACGTATGGCTTCAATTCAGAGTGCCATTTGCGTTTGAGCGCAATCAAGGATCTCTACGACCATAGTATCGTGGCTTGGGAGGTCGAGCCGAGTGAGACCGCTACACTGGTCACTCAAACATTCAGAGCCGCTGCAGAGGCAGAGGAGACTTTGCCTGAGCTGCTGCACAGTGACCAAGGTTCCGGTTACACATCCCGACTATACAATACTGAATTGGCCGGTTCTGGTGTTATTCATAGCATGTCACGGCCGGGAACACCGGGAGACAATAGTCCGATGGAGAGTCTCTGGAGCCATGCGAAGACTGAATATTTTGACTTTGTCCATGCCAATACATACGAAGAAATGATGCAATTCATTGAAGAATACGTGTTGTGGTACAACGGTGATCGGCACCAAGAGACACTCAACGGGATGACCCCAGCGGAATACCGAAATCATGCCATTGAAACAGCAGCATAATAGTATTCTGTAAGAATCCACGAGGAGGAGAGCCATGATTCAAGAAGGACCTTTTGATTAGGAAAGTGCTTGGATCAAAAATGGCAGCCCAGGCGGACTGCCAAAATTAATGATTAATTTGTCCCTAACTTGGAAATAACACGAGAACAACTTTTTAATATTTGAGCTGTCCACTTGACGGGGCACCGCCCCGTCTGCACTCGCCGTTTTTGTTTGATTTATTTGCTTATGCTAAACCAACTCGTTTGAAAATCTCATCAACATGCTTGAGGTGATAGTGGTAGTCGAAAGCATCGTCTAAATCGGCCTGACTTAACCGATCAGTAATCTTCGGATCAGCTTCAAGCAACGGACGGAAGGCGCGATGCTCATCCCATGCCACCGCAGTCTTGGGTTGAACCAAGTCATAGGCTTGTTCTCGGCTCAAGCCAGCTTCGATCAGCTTCAGCATCACCCGCTGGCTGTAAATCAGGCCATGCGTCAGATTCATATTGGCTTTCATTCGGTCTGGGAAAACATCCAAATTGTCCAAAATACTGGTGAAGCGATGGAGAATGTAATCAAGCAGCCCGGTAGCATCTGGCAACATGATCCGTTCGGCACTGGAATGCGAGATATCGCGTTCATGCCACAACAGCACATCTTCTAAGGCTGGCGTCTCGTATCCACGAATGACGCGCGCCAAGCCAGAAACATTTTCCGAACCGATTGGATTGCGCTTGTGTGGCATAGCACTCGAGCCCTTTTGACCTTTGTTGAAATGCTCTTCGACTTCATGAACTTCGGTACGCTGCATATGCCGAATCTGCAAAGCAAATCGTTCCACCGAAGTCGCAATCAGGCCAAGTGTCTGAATGTAATGCGCATGCAGATCACGCGGCAGAATCTGAGTCGAGATTTCTTGAGCGCGAATACCCAACTGCTCTGTGACGTACGCCTCAACAGCAGGCGGCGTATTGGCGAAGGTGCCGACTGCACCGCTAATCTTACCTGCTTCAACATCGCTAGCCGCGTCTTCAAATCGACGAATGTCTCGCTTCAATTCAGAATACCACGTGGCAACAACCAACCCAAAAGTAGTTGGTTCAGCGTGCACGCCATGCGTCCGCCCCATCATCACGGTATCCTTATGGGCCTTCGCCAACTTCGCTAAACTAGCCTTCAAGGCGGCCAAATCTGCACGCAGAATCTCGTTAGCCTGCTTCAACAGGTAGCCTTGTGCCGTGTCGACAACATCGGTACTGGTTAAGCCAAAATGCACCCATTTCTTCTCAGCGCCGAGGCTTTCAGAAACATCCCGCGTGAATGCCACCACGTCATGATGCGTGACCGCTTCAATCTCATGAATCCGATCAACATCAAACTTAGCATGCGCACGCAATGCTTGGACATCAGCAGCGGGAATTTCTCCCAGTTTGGACCAGGCTTCGGCAGCTAAGATTTCAACTTCCAGCCATGCAGCATAACGGTTCTTCTCTGACCAGATTGCGGCCATTTCGGGACGACTATAACGCGGAATCACAGGCTTTTTCCTCCTTCAAGTGGACAAAACAACAACAGGTATCCTTGGTTTGCGACTGCCAGCACGCGATCATTGAATGACAAAGTGGCCAGTCGCATTCACACTGGCTTTGATTGCTTTCAAATCACCCACGATCTGAATCTCGCCGGTTAGCTCGCCACCAGTCGGATAAAACGTAAATCGCCAATCAGGTTTAATTTGAATCTGAGTCAAAACCGCGTCCATATCTTCTGAACGCAGCGGAATGCCAACGCCGTCCTCGGCCAATTGCAACTCCGGCAATGGCCAGCCTAGAATCGCGCGCAGATGCAGCTCATATTCAGAAATGTCACTCGTATTCAGCATCAGATGGCCATATAATTTCGGCCCTGGATAAACTCTCTTCACATAAAGCGTCCCATTGCTGGCTAAGAAAAATTCAAGACTAAAGATGCCCGTATAGGCTAACTTCTCTGAAATTTTAGCGGCGATACGCCGGATCTCAACAATCACTGCTGGATCAACATCAGCGCGCACAGATGAAGCCTTCAATTGATGACGATCAAAATAATTCTGAATAACCGGGCCGATGCGCACTTCTGACCCCGCCTTCGCAACGATCACAGCGACTTCTTTGATGTTTTGTAAGTAAGCCTCAAGAATATATGGTCGCTGTTGCAACAACTGCTGTGCCCGCGCGACGTCATCTGCCGTGGACAGCAGCAGCTGCTGGTCAACGCCCATCCCCTTCTGAATCGGTTTCAGCAAGGCTGGATAACCGATTGTGTCAACAGCCTCTTTAATATCATTCGGCGTAATGACTTGGGTATAAGGCAAAATGTTCATATTCAGATCGTCCAAAAAGACTTTTTCCAAATAGCGGTCTTGGGTGACAGTCAAAATGTCGACCCCGGAAGGCAATTGGTTGGCAGTGGCTAATTCCGCCAGCAACGAACCATCGACATTCTCATCTGTAAAAGTCATCACTGTGCTTAATTGCGTGAGTTCTTTCAGCGCTGTCCGATCAGTGGCATCGCCCACCAACGGAATATCCGCCTTTTCAAAAGCAATATCCGTTTGTGTTGGCGCCAAAACGACCGTGCGCATGCCCATCGAATTGGCCGTATTCGCCATTTGAAAAGCAGTCACACCGCCGCCGATAATGCCAATCGTTGCACCTGGACTAATAAATTGCGTCACATCTGTTCCTCGCTTTGACTTTATTTATCTGAATCGCGTTCGTTCAAGCCTTCATCAACCGACATTTCTTGCGTCCGACGTGGCGAATTGAACAGCCAGTTCAGCAAAACCGCACTCAAGCTGGTCATTAAAATGCCTGACCCAAACAGCAATTGAATTGTTTTTGGCAAAAACTGAACGATATGTGGCTGAACTGTCACGCCAAGTCCCAGACCGATCGAAATGGCAGCGACAAGCAAATTCTTATCATTGTCAAAATCAACCTGTTGCAACATCCGAATGCCTTGCACAGCCACCATGCCGAACATCACCAGCATGGCCCCGCCAAGCACCGGTGCTGGAATAATCGTGGCTAAAGCGCCAATTTTTGGCAGTAAACCAAGAATCACTAAGAAAATCGCGGAAAAAATGACTGGCTTGCGGGTCTTAATCCCTGACAATTGAACCAACCCAACGTTTTGCGAGAAAGTGGTGTATGGGAAGGTATTGAACAACCCGCCAAGCATCACGGCTAACCCTTCGGCGCGATAGCCGCGCTTCAGGTCGTCTGCTTCAATTTTACGGCCGACAATGTCCCCTAACGCGAAGAAAACGCCAGTACTTTCGACCATGGATGTCATCGAAATTAAAATCATCGTGACAATCGAGCTCCACTCAAACTGCGGTACCCCAAAGTAAAATGGCGTCGGTACGTGGAACCAGCTGGCCTCAATCACCGGCTGAAAACTAACCAACCCAAGAAAACCGCCAAGCACCGTACCAGCAATTAAGCCAACCAAAATCGCGATTGAATGCAGGAAACCTTTGCCCCAGACATTGATCGCTAAGATCAGAAGTACCGTGAAGGCCCCGACCATCAGATTGGTCATGTTACCAAAATCCTTGGCCGTTGTTGAGCCACCGCCAAGATTTTGAAAAGCAACCGGAATCAATGACAAGCCAATGACCGTGATCAACGAACCGGTCACCAACGGCGGGAACAAGAAACGCAACTTTGAAAAAGCACCGCCGATTAGGAAAACGAACAACCCAGCAACAATGATGGCCCCGTACATCGTTTGAAAATTAAACTTCTGGCCAATCATGATCAAAGGCGCCACCGCTTGGACGGCACAGCCCAAAACGACTGGCAGCTTAATCCCAAAATACTTGTTGCCAAATACTTGCAAAGCCGTTGCGATACCACACATGAAGATATCAATCGACACCAGATACGTCATCTGCTCAGACGTAAAATGCAACGAAGCACCAATCAGAATTGGTACTAACACCGAACCGGAATACATCGCCAGCAAATGCTGCAGTCCCAATGCGGCTGCTTTAGGATTCGAAATCGCTTTATTCTTCATCGTGGGCTAATCCTCCGGCGCAAAGATGACCTGACCATTTTCAAATGCATTGATGCGCGCCAATGATTCGACGCGAACATGCTTTTCATCAAGCAACTTGCGGCCTTTTTGGAAAGTCTTCTCGATCACAATCCCCACACCGCTCAGTGTCGCACCAGCCTGTGCAATGATATCCATCAAGCCTTCGACCGCCTGACCGTTGGCAAGAAAATCATCAATGATCAAAACATTGTCATCGGCTGAAAGGAACTTGCGAGAGATAGCGATCTCATTGGAGGTCTTTTTAGTGAACGAATAGACCGTAGCTGTGTAAAGATGATCTTTTAAAGTCAAGCTCTTATGCTTACGGGCAAAAACCAACGGCTTGTGAAACTCCATTGCCGTTGCAATCGCCGGCGCAATGCCAGAACTTTCAACCGTCAGAATTTTGGTGATCGGCTCATTGCTGAAGCGCCGGTAGAATTCATGACCGAGATCTGCCATTAAATCAGGATCGACCTGATGATTCAAAAAGTTATCCACCTTCAAGACATCTGTTCCTATTACTTGGCCATCCTTTTTGATCCGGTCTTCCAGTAATTTCACCACAAGCACTCCTTTTAATTGTAAATTTTCAACAAGCTTACCATAAAAATCAGTGTGGAACAACACAATCACGCTAATTCCCGAACAAACACGCGAAGCCGCTTTCATCAAAAGAATAAGTAAAATCCCCGTGATTCGGCTTTAAAAAGTCAAAATAACGAGGATTGCCGCATCGCTAAAACACGAACGTTCAACTATCATATTGGGTTAGATTCCAAGTTTCAATCAAATGAATCAATTTTTGTGGATAATCAGGATCAGTAGCATAGCCATCCGTCTTCAAAGCAGCTGCCGCTGTTTTATAGTCCTTAGCGGCACGAACTGTGGCATATTGTTGCGGATTCCAATCAGTCCCATTAACGAATAACAGCGCATGATCGCGGATCGATTCACTGTCGTTGTCATACACCCGAAAACGGCCATCGACCGTGATCCATTTGTCATTGACATATTCCTGCGTGCGCAACACTTTGGTCGTGGCTGGATCGGTACCTTTGATGCCAAACAGGTTATGGTAGTCCTTCGCCAATGCACTGGTACCCCAGTTGGATTCCAAAATGGCCTGCGCTAAGGTGATGCTTGTCAAAACATCATATTGCTTTTGCATGGCCTGTGCTGTCGGCACTAAGCGCTTAATAAAGGCAACTTTTTTTGCGCGTACTGCCGCCTTTTCATCCGCAACTTCTTGTTTTTGCGTCACTTCTGTTTGTTGTTGGGCCCAGTATGAACCAACCACAAGCGTCACACCGATCGCAAAGAAACCGATGACTAGCCAAGCGGCAAGCGGAATTATTTTTAACGTAAAATGTCGGCGCCTTTTGGCCAAAAGCATTACTCCTTTGTTTTATCAGAACTTGTCAATAACAACCGTCGTCGTAACACAACCATGTCCTGCAACTGCATCCCTTCTGCATACAGCGGATGGGCATACTGATCGAAGAAATGCTTACGGATTGCGTCAAAACGGAATCCCTGGCGCATGTAAAAACGCAGATTCTCGAAATCCACATCACCAGTACCAACCAGCATATCCTGATAATCAGGCGCATACACCAGTCCGACGTGCCGTAACAAGCTCGCACCGATACCTTGACGACGGCGGGCAGGCAGTACCGCAAGATTCTTCAGTTCAATGGTGGTAGCATCCACAGGCACTACCATGGCCACGCCAACCGGCACAGTCTCGTCAATCGCTGCAAATAACGTGCCAGCGTCCAAATACCGCCGCAACATATTCGGATCCTCATCCCCAATCAATAAAAGATCCAAATAATGCAACCGAGCTTCCGGCGCAACTTTCACAAATCTTAACATGCAGCCCTTCCCCACCTTCCAAAAAATGTTTCAATTAACATGCTATGAACTAGTTTAACATGCACTTACACGCATTGAGCACCTGCCAAATGAGTTTTAGAAAAAGTCAGACAATCCGCCACTTTTATTTGATGCCGGTACGCAACATCGCTACTCACCCATTTTACCTGTATCTGTCCTCGTGCACACGCGAAAATAAAAAGCCGGTTGCATCTCTGCAACCAGCTCTGAAACTTTCATATTAGTCTTTGTTAACGTTAACCGCTTGTGGACCGCGATCGCTGTCTTCAACTTCAAAAGTGACTGCTTGGCCTTCTTCGAGGGTCTTGTAGCCGTCGCCTTGGATAGCTGAGAAGTGAACGAAAACATCGCTACCATCTTCGCGAGTGATAAAACCGTAACCCTTTTCAGCATTGAACCATTTAACTGTGCCGTGTTCCATGAGAACATTCCTCCTTGCGTCTGCTGACGCATGATAATATCGTGTATTTCTGTTTGGTACAAGTGGAAGAAAGTTCTGAAACCATGCAACCACGACCATTCAAAAAGTACATATTTAGTCTACCATCACGCCAAACGGCAAGCAAGTATAGAGCGTGAGCCAACCCGGTTAGAAATCGGAGTGTAAGCGGCCTTGGATGTGATGACTGGGCTCTGGTCATTGCATCCAAGGTCCTTACACGCAGATTTCTGGGTTGGCGATCGCGTTTAAGAGCGTGAGCAGGCGCGATTAGAAACCTGCGAACGCGTTTTTGCAATGCAAACGACGTTTCTCTTCAGTTCTATTCCAGTCAAGTATCTCCCCTAGTCCGAGCTGGCTACGCGGCGAGGAGGGCTGGCGACCGCGAAGCTAGAGCTGTGGGCACAGCTTTGAACTCGCGCAAACCCCGCGCGATTTCAAAGTCTGGCCTTGTTGTAGGCGGTAAACCGCCAACAACAATTTCACGGCTGAGCCCCCTCGCCGCTCCGCCAGCTCTTGCTTTCTATCTTAGAATACCGATGACGCAACTACTCTGTTGTACTCATGATTGCTCAAATGATCAGAGAATGCCATTATTGAATTTTCGTCACTTTGAGAGACAGAATCAACTGGAATATCGTTACCTTGCTTGCGGCGATGGGACATCAGCGAAAATTGTGCTCAATATCAGCCCACTCTTCGGGTTGATAAAGTGAAAGAGATTTAGCCTCAGCATATGGGTTGTTAATTTTTGGCACTAATGAGGTACCGAGTTTTATGACTTTGACATCCATCAGATTAAACGCCCCTTTTTATTTTCCAACTTAAATGACTTAGGACATGTAGGAAACCGCAAATCAATTCTGTGATGAAATAATATTGTTAAAATTCCGCTTTAACTGCAACAAGCGGGAAAAGTCTTCTAGGAAATAGAACAATCGCGCGCGGCTTTCGAAGCTTGCGCGGTCTGTTGGCAGCGCTGATTTAGCAAAATCGCGTTGAATTTTTTTGACCATGGTGACCAATTGTGTGGCGGGATTGTCTTCGGTCAGAACACTGGCTGTCATCGCCAAGGCATCGCTGATGACGGCTGCTTGTTCCACAGGTGTTTCGATACGGTCAAGGCTGTCTTGCATTTGCCGGAGCAACTCATATTGATTGTCGCGCATTTCAAAATAGGCTTGAAAATAATCATTATCGGCCAGCAATTGATTGTCACTATGGCGATTAGCCCAAGCAACAGCGGCATCTAAGGTCATTTTCAAATCTGACAGATTCGCCCAATTGTCCGCACTTTTAATGTGATCCGGACCCAATTGCTGGCTCATATGATCGAGAATCTCGCGCATCTCGGCTTCGACTTGTGCCTGAAACTCAGTGATTTTGGCTTCCAGACTTGGCATGAACAAATTGGCAATCAATGCCACACCAGCGCCCACTGCGAGCAATAATAGTTCATTTTTAATCCAGAACCAACTGCAGCTTTTCGCCATCATAAAATGAGTGACTAGCACCGCGGTCATGACGATACCGCTCTGCACCGCAAACACGTTGGTCAAAGGAATGAAAATGAGTAAGAAAAGCCCGAAAGCCAGTGCATTGTACCCCAGCACCAAAAATGCACCGATCGCAATCACAAAACCTAACACGGTCGCCAATAAGCGATACGCGACTAGCCGAAATGATGCCTTGGTCGTATTCTGGACTGATAAAATCGTAATAATCCCAGCGGCCGTCCAATATTCAAGGTGCAACTCGTAAGCAATCAGCATTGCCGCTGCCGTCCCCACTGCTGTTTTAACCGTTCGCATACCTATGTGCATGGCCATCACCCTCCAGTGTCAGTTTAGCATAGAACATTCCACTTAATGAATAGTCAACACATGTACTCGTCACGCCCCGCTAGTATTTAATCGGGCTTTACGCTACCATATAAACAGAGGAGCTGCTATGAAAAAATTACTCATTTTGTTAGCCAGTCTGGCAGTCTTGATTGTTGGATGCTCGGCGACTTTAAATCCTAAAAGCCAGTTAAAAACCACAACCGCCACCGTTCAAACGCAGGTGCAGCAAGAACAAGATGCGTTAAAGACGATTGGATCAACGGTAAACGCCTTTCCTTCTGCTTTTGAAAAGGCTTACCAGGAAAATCCGCAAACTGATTTAAAAAAAGAAAATGGCCCTGTCAAAAAACTTTTGGATAGGCGTGCCGCGGCGTTTAAATCACTAGAAGCCGCCAACAGCGCTTTGGTTGGGGCAAATAATACGTTGACAAAGCTCAACAATCAGCCATCTGAGGATACACCGCAAACACAGTTGAATAACGTTCTCACAAGTCTGAAACTCGCCAAGTTAGATCACAAAACACTGGTCAGTTATTACCGCGAAATGTTAACGGCTGAGGATACCTTCTTCTCCACCACCGCAGATAGTGACACCTCACAAGATGACTTAGAAAGCCAAATTTCTCAGCTGAATCAATATTACAGTTCACTCAATCAACAAATCGATGTCATGACGGCCAATCTCACAACCGTCACCAGTCAAACAACTAAGCTAGCAAAAGCGATTAAGTCTATGCGAGATTAGCTCTGTTATAGCGGCACCGTGCGAGTTGGCACGCCAAAGTATTTTTTCAGCCATCATCAAATTAGCGCAAAACAGGAGGCTTTCCCATGCCGCAAAGTGTGGCAATTATCATTCCATGTCATAACGAGTCAGAAAATGTTCCGCTGATCTATCAGGAACTTGTTAAAACATTCCGCGACGACTTAATCGCGTTACAAGCCCAAATTTGGTTTGTCAACGACGGTTCAAGTGACGATACCCTTCAGCAGATCAAACAGTTACAAGCAAAAGACGATCAGGTTCACTTCATTGATCTTTCTCGCTCGTTTGGTAAGGAGGCGGCCATGTATGCTGGTCTCTCCACCGCAAAAGCAGACTACTACGCCGTTATGGATGCTGATCTGCAAGACCCGCCAGCGATGCTTCCTGATATGTATGCCGCCTTGCAAGACGGCTATGATATGGCTGGTGCTCAACGCACTGACCGCTCAGGCGAAGCTCGGATGCGTTCATTTTTCTCGGATTTATTCTATAAATTCATTAATAAAGTCTCGCAAACTCAAATTGTGCCAGGGGCACGGGATTTCCGCTTGATGACGAGACAGGTTGTCGAAGCTGTCATTCAAATGACCGAGCGCAACCGCTTCTCTAAAGGGCTATTCAGCTGGGTTGGGTTCAAAACAAAGTATCTGCCTTATCGCAACATCGAGCGTCAACATGGGGAGACGAGCTGGTCCTTCATGGGGCTCTTGCGATACGCGCTTGATGGCATCATCGACTTTTCTGAAGCACCGCTAACTTTCGTCTCCATCCTAGGGATTGTCAGTTTCGTTGGCTCGTTTTTAGCCTTAATCTTCATTGTTGTTCGCGCAGCTATTTACGGTGATCCGACCGCTGGCTGGCCGTCAATGGTCTCTATCTTTCTGATGATCGGCGGCCTCCAGTTGTTCGCCCTCGGCATCGTTGGCCGCTACATCGGCCGCATTTACTTAGAAACCAAACGACGCCCGATTTTTATCGCACGTGAGATCAAGTAACTGTATGTCACATAGTCAAAAGTAATTTAAAAATGATTGAGCTGGGACATAATCCAGTACTATTAAAGAAAAGCAAACAACTCCTTATTGCGGAAAATGGGTACACTCCCTTTTGGGTGGACAGACCAAATATTTAAGGTCTGTTCTCCTGGAAGGGAGTTTTTTTATGCGGCGGAAGGGAATTCGTTATTCTTTGGAAGAAAAGATTCAATTCGTTAATCGAGTTCTGTCTGGCCAATCACTCATGGATGTTCAGAGGTCTGGGGGACCCCGCCATGTGGCTTTAGGTCGGTGGGTGCACAGCTATCAGCAATGGGGAGCGGCTGGACTCGTCCCGAAGAAACGAGCAACGCGACGCCACCCACGTAAACACAAGACGTATTCCAGAGAGTTCAAGCTTCAGATTGTCCAAGAATACCTGGCGGGTGGGACGTCTTACCCTAAACTATGTGCGGAGTATGACATCTCCAATCCAGCAGTCGTTTACCAATGGGTTTCTCTGTATAATAGTGGTCAACTACTACAGACCACTAGAGGGAGTGCACCCATGACAAAGGGCAAGAAAACAACTTACGTTGAAAGAATCGAAATCGCACAGTGGATCATCGCACATGATATGGACTACCAAGGGGCCATTAAGCACTTTGGAGTTTCGTACGGTCAAGTCTATTCTTGGGTGAAGAAGTTTCGCGAGAGCGGCGAGGAAGGTCTTAAGGATCGGCGAGGTCAGCATAAGCCTGAAAACACCCTTGATGAGAATCAACGTTTAAAGCTTGAGAACAAACAAAGTAAGGCCAGGATTGACTATCTGGAGACGGAGAACGCTCTCCTAAAAAAATTGCAAAATGTAGAGAGAAGGAGTGCCGGCAACAACACCGACAATACCAATATACTGCCATTCAAGAACTCACCCAAGAGGTAACCAGGGTCACCAAGCGATACCATTCGGTATCGTTGTGCTGCCAAATATTCGATATTCCACGCTCTGCTTATTACAAGTGGCTGCACCGAGAACCAACTAAACAAGACATCATGAACACTGAGCTGGTTCGTTTCATCAAGAAATTAGAAGAAGACAATCACTACATTTATGGGGTTGATCGGTTAAGGATGATCATTAATCAGGAGACTGATTATCATGTGAACCCTAAACGGGTTCGGCGATTGATGCAAGATAACGGTATTCAGTGTTCAATTCGCCAGAAGAAGCATGATCGAGTAGCGGAAAAGAAGGAATACATCCTTGGAAATAAATTGCTTAACCAGGATGGCAGCCATGCCTTTCATCCTACCCGGCCCAATGAGGTTTGGGTCACGGACTGCAGCGAGTTGACGTATGGCTTCAATTCAGAGTGCCATTTGCGTTTGAGCGCAATCAAGGATCTCTACGACCATAGTATCGTGGCTTGGGAGGTCGAGCCGAGTGAGACCGCTACACTGGTCACTCAAACATTCAGAGCCGCTGCAGAGGCAGAGGAGACTTTGCCTGAGCTGCTGCACAGTGACCAAGGTTCCGGTTACACATCCCGACTATACAATACTGAATTGGCCGGTTCTGGTGTTATTCATAGCATGTCACGGCCGGGAACACCGGGAGACAATAGTCCGATGGAGAGTCTCTGGAGCCATGCGAAGACTGAATATTTTGACTTTGTCCATGCCAATACATACGAAGAAATGATGCAATTCATTGAAGAATACGTGTTGTGGTACAACGGTGATCGGCACCAAGAGACACTCAACGGGATGACCCCAGCGGAATACCGAAATCATGCCATTGAAACAGCAGCATAATAGTATTCTGTAAGAATCCACGAGGAGGAGAGCCATGATTCAAGAAGGACCTTTTGATTAGGAAAGTGCTTGGATCAAAAATGGCAGCCCAGGCGGACTGCCAAAATTAATGATTAATTTGTCCCTAACTTGGAAATAACACGAGAACAACTTTTTAATATTTGAGCTGTCCACTTGACGGGGCACCGCCCCAATTGTTTGCTTTTTTTCACGGATATTTTTATTAGAATTTAAAGATACCAGTGCCAAGGCGGAGCAATCGCAGGTCAGATGGGGCTCAGCCGTGCAAACAACACAGTGACCGGGCTTTGTCGCTGATGTTGTTAGGCGACTTCGAGACCGCGGGTTTTGCGGGCTCGAAGCGCCGTCACCGCTCTAGCTCCGCGTCGCCAGCCCCATCTGGCCGGAGATTGCGGAGTTTGGCACGGCAAGAATCTCTTTTGTTTCATTATTCAGACCCAGTCGTTATCCGCTCATCCGTTGCCCGTTGCCTACGTGTTTCACGCAACAACCACCAGCCGCCAAAGCCAAGCGCAGCCACTAAGGAAAGCCAGCCGGTCACATGTTGCAGCGCCGTACCTGTATAGACAACTCGAACACGATGCGTGCCTGCTGGTGCCGCTATCGTAATCTGAGCATTTTTCCCACTTGGCCAGTAGTCAACTGTCTTACCGCTGATGGTCACATGATAACCGACGTAGCCAAATTTTGGCAGCTTCAGGGTCACCGGCTTGCTGCTGGTATAGGTAAAACGCATATCATTGTAAGTTTGGGTGGGCATCGTTAGACGGGTCAATTGATGAGAAGCCGTTACCGAATAAGTTGTCTTTTTAAAAAAAGTCGTTAAATCAAAATCTTCTGGTGCATACTCACTCCCGCCGCCAGTTGCATCTTCATAATAAGCCGTTGCATTCTCATCGGTGATGCGATAAATGTTGGCATTAAGCATCGTCGCATTGATATTCACGGCATAACTGAAACCGACAATGCAGGTTGCCAGCACCAGCCCCCAAGCAACATGTGATGAGGCTGGACGATCCGCCACGATCAACCCAATTGCCAGACTAAGAAATAAAGTCGTCAGTTCCAAGTATCGCCAAGGAAATTGGATGACACCGAAGATCGTTTTGCTAAACAACGACCACGGGAACAAATTGGTGCTTAGAAAGATCGTCAACAGCCCTAGACCAGCAACTACCTTAACCGCTTGATTCAATTTCCGCCAACGAATCACCAGCACAATGGCTGTCATTAACATGAAAATGCCCATGCCAGGTCGAAAGGCTTGGCCGACATTCTGCATATTACTGGTTGAGGCATACATACTCAGGGAGTTCTCAAAAAGATCACCCAAACTATAGAGGATGAAGTTCGGCCAGATCGTCGCAGACTCGCTTAACTTCAACGCAATATGACTGGACATCTCAATCATCGGCAAGTAGCTGCCCAGTCCCATCAGCAGCGTACTGATCGCTGCCAGTATCGTGTACTTGACCATTCGCCAAGTCACGCGCCGCATGCCAACCAACACGAGAAAGCCGCCAACCAAAAATTCCAGCACCATAACCAGCGACAACATATGCGCATACATCAGACCGGTCACACCAAACGCCAGTAAAAACCAGTTATCGGTTCGTTTGACGTAAAGCTCATACATGCCCGCGACGATGATCGGCAGGAAAATGAAGGCCAGATTTTCACCCAAAGCCCCCCGCACAAAGGCGTCTAAGGCCCGGTAGACCGCAGTCGTATACACCATGCTGAAAACAAACGCCGCCAGCGGTTTTCGCCGAATTTTCAAGAAACTAGCGTAGGCAGCCAATACTGTGACGATGAGAATGAGGGCCTGATAACCATCATACGCACCGACCACCCCCATCCCCATCAGCCGTAGCCACACATATGGCAACAACATTAATGAAGGATAGTACGCGTCAAAAGCATAGCCAAAGTTGCGGACTGCCTCAGGAAAAACCTTGGGAAAATACTGGCCGTGCCGCACACTGGTCACATAGCTTTCCAACCGCCGCAGCTGTGGCATCGTATCGTCTTGATGAAAAATATAGGGTAGATGCAGCTGCGGCCACTGCACGAGCAAAACCAAGACCATCGCCAAAATCGGCAACAGCCAGACAGCATTTTGTGTCATGAATGTCTTCAGCTTTGCTGATGATGTCTGTGCGTGCATAAACCGTCCTCCCAAAATAACTTTCATTCTATTGTACCGTTCCCCGATGCTGTTTGTCTTACTGGAAAAGATTATTTTCATCCCTTTGACCACACGACCTGATGTCACAAGTATCACCAATTGCTACGTTTTTTTTAAAATAGCAGCCACAGCGCTTTCATTGCGCTTCCGGTCACTTTTCAGTTCAAAGACGCGTTATGATTAAGTTAATATTCAAGACTTGCTTATTTTTAAGTCAGTCATTTTTTCTGCTATCATATTGTTTATTAACTTTTGACCCTACCGAATTTTCGAAGGAGTCCCTCTCTATATGTCGCGATTTAAAAAGCATCGAACATGGCCATTATTGCTCATCAGTTTCAGCATGACCTTCACCATCAGTCTGATCGTTTTCGCCGCGTTAAAAATGGCGCCTTTTGGCTCGTCATCTATTTTGGCAAACGATTCAGCCGTTCAATATGTTGATTTCTTTACTTATCTGAAACACGCCTTAATGGGCACAGCTGGCAAAGCTTATTCTTTCTCCAACAGTCTTGGCGGCGGCATGTATGCAAATTGGACCTATTACCTGTTAAGTCCTTTCAACTTGATCTTCGTGCTTGTATCGCGCCAAGCCATTCCCGTGGCCATGTTGTTTGTGACCGCGCTTAAGTACAGCACCGCGGCACTTGCTGCGCAGGTATTGGCCAGCCATCGCTATGGCAAAAACTGGTACACCTTGGACTTCAGCGTCAGTTACGGCCTTTCCGGCTTCCTGATTGCCAACTTTCTGAATATCATGTGGATGGACGGCGTGATTTTATTGCCGCTCGTGATTTTAGGCATTGACCGCCTCTTTGAAGAACACCGACTCATCCCCTATGTTGTGCCATTAAGCCTAAGCTTCATCACGAACTATTATATTGGTTTCATGGTCGCCATTTTCTCGGCGCTGTATTTCTGCTGGCAATGGGCGAGTCACCATCAGCCTCAACTGCTGCGCAAAATCGCGCTTTTCGTCGGCGGGTCGTTACTGAGCGGTATGATCGGCGCCATCGTCTTGATCCCCACTTATCTGGCCTTAAGTGCCTCACGTCTTTCCAGTGCTGGTGCGGATTTCACCCTCAAACCACTTTTCTCGCTGATCGATCTGCCGTCAAAATTGATTCCTGGCAGTTTCAACTTTGCGCAGTTATCAAATGGCCTGCCCAATTTATACATGGGCATGATCGCCCTCTTAGGCGCTGTCTTTTACTTCTTAGCGCCAGCAATCTCGGTTCGCGAGCGTTTGATTTCCGGCGTGATGACTGTGATTCTGATGCTGTCCATTTGGCTCAACCCGCTTGTCATCATGTGGCAAGGTTTTCGCGCGCCGGTTTGGTACCTTTATCGGCATTCTTTTATTGTCATTTTCTGGTTGTTATTGCTCGGTTTACGCGGTCTCGCCAACCTGCCGTCAGTCTCACGTCTACGAATGATCATCGCCAGCGTGGTTGTCGGCGGGGTCGTCTTCATCCCAACCGCTTGGCGCATGAGCAGTCACAAGTATGTCACCTTGACCAACCTCGTCCTCGGCGGCGTCTTACTCTTAGTCGCGGCCATCTTACTGTATAGTTGGGCGCATCACCTGTTCCCACAAAAATGGGTGGTTGGCGGTCTCCTAACCTTGCTGGTGCTAGATATGGGCGCCAATGCATACGCGAGTCTCAAAGCCATCAGTTTCATCTCAAAAGCAGACTTCACCGTTACAAGCAAGGCGCTTAACGCAGCTTACACCGAAGCGAAAACACTGGCGCCAAATACTTTTTACCGGGTAAACAGTGATACCCAGCGGTCCATGGACGATCCTTATCAGTACAATTTTAACGGCATTAGCACCTTCTCATCCGTCCTCAACACTAGCACGATCAATGCGTTAACCAATGTCGGTGCCATTGGCTCCGCCGGCCGCGTGAAAAACAACGACCTGACTTGGCCGCTCGAAAGCCTGCTCGGTGTCCGGCAACTGTTGCTGGTCAATACGCAAAGCACGAAAACGACAACGCCTGAATACCAGCAGATTTCTTCCCGAATCATTGACAACCCCCGTTATGATCTACCGGCATACAAGTTGATCGGTCATAACGATTATTTCAATATTTACCAAAATCCTGATGCGCTCCCTGTGGCCACCCAGATTTATCGAAAAGTACCGACACAGGTGCAAGCTAATCCCGTGCTTCAACAAAATGCCTACTTCAGCACCTTCACACCGGAAACAATCGGCGCAATTTTCACAACCACCGATTTCTCCGGCATCACCGTTGACAACGTGAAGCCGCTGACCACCTTGACCAATGCCATTGCCACCAAAAAGGATAAAAAGCTCGGCGCGACGATTACCTTAAACGTCAACCCGAGTACCGAGCAGCGTTACTTGGTCATGGGTGAAAACATGCGCAAAAACATGGCCATCAGCATCAATAATGTGCCGCTCAAAAACGATCCTGACAATGGCAGCAAAACGGTCTCATTACCTATTGACGCGGAAAAACCGACTACTGTCACCTTAACGTTCAACCGCAACATTGATCAGATTGATCTCGATCATTTTGCTTTATATACCCTCAATCGCCAACCATTCGAACAGGCGGTTGCGGCGGCAAAACAACACGCGCCTAAGCAAGTCGTCAAAAACGGCAGCGTCACTTTAACCACCCGTCAAAACAACAGCGGCTACATCATGTTAACCATCCCCTATGAAAAAGGCTGGCAAGTTGATAACAAGAAAGTGAAAATCCAAAACTATCGCGGCTTCATCGGACTCAAAGTCCCTTCAACAAGCCTGAAATTCACCTTGAGTTATCACACCCCTGGGATCAAAGCTGGCTGGACCGTGACAAGCCTTGGGTTAATCGGCTTAATTGCCCTCGCTTTCCTTGAATACTGGCCGCGAAATGGGAAACATGCCAGTCTGGTTAACTGGCCCGCGCGCTTTCGGAAAATATGGCAGTAACTAAATAAAGGGGCTGTACTACTCAGCCTCTTGCCGTGCCAAACTCCGCCATCTCCGGCCAGATGGGGCTGGCGGCGCGGAGCTAGAGCGGAGACGGCGCTTTGAGCTCGCAAAAACCGCGATCTCAAAGTCGCCTAACAACATCAGCGTCAAAGACCCTCGCTGTGTTGTTTGCACGGCTGAGCCCCATCTGGCCTACGATTGCTCCGCCTTGGCACTGGGATCTTAAATTCCGACTGCTGACAAAAAAGCTCAATTTTTCAAAGGGTAACGATTTTGTTCGAAAGCGTTCTTAAGCGATCATTCAGCCCCAAACATGCTGAACCAGTCTTTAATATAATCACATTCATATTTATAATCTTTCCTGAATCAAAATATTAATGATTATCAGATAAAATAATAAAAATATGTGCTTTCATTCATCGAAATGGTTGCGTTTTCTATAGTCATCATGCTAAAATACATTGACCAGATAACGCATCACAAGCGCATGTTACTGCTTATGCAGGCAAGACTTGGATTATCGTTTCATCGCAAACGATTTTCTTCAGTCTGCCTGCTTTTTTGTGCCACCAAACACGCGCTTCGCAACAACTGGCACGCGTCCTTTGCAAAACTTGCGGTCAGTGGCGGCCCGCAAGTATCACACGAACGACTTATGAAAGGGGTGTCCGATGTTTCGCATCAAAAAAGTGCTCAATGTCAATGTCGTCCTCGCTGAACAGGACGGCCACGAGTATATCGCGTTTGGCAAGGGCATTGGCTATCGTCAAAAAGTGAACGCCTGTCTTCCCGACAACGCGATCTTCAAAAAATTCATGCCGCTGGATGACAGTCGCAAAAGCGAAATGATCCAATCGCTCAATAACATACCACCTGTTTACATCAGCATTACCTCACAGATTGTGACGTATGCTGAGCAGCAACTGCAGCTGTCCCTTCTTCCCAGTATCTACTACGCCTTAACAGATCATCTGGCTTTTTCAGTTCAGCGCTATCACAGCAAGCAATCACTGGGTAATCGGATTTACTGGGAAATGAAAACCTACTACCCCGAAATGTTTGCCATTGGCGAATATGGGCTGACGGTTGTCGAAGCGACCTTGCAATTGGCACTCCCACGGGAAGAAGCGGCTAACATTGCCTTCCACATCATCAATGCAACACCAGCCGCGGCCGGTAAAGCGAATATTTTGGAAGTAACCCAGCTTGTTGACAACGTCTTGCAGGCGGTGCGTGCGCTGACTGGTGGCACGATTGACACGACGAGTTTGAATTACGAACGCTTTGTCACCCATATGAAATTCTTTGCTGAGCGTTACCTTGGTGATACCATGCTCGCTGATGATGGCCAACTACTCACAAGTGTCTACACTGTGTATCCTGAAGCGGCCAAAATCGCACTTAAAGTTCAAAAAGCCATTATTGCTATCTACGAAAAAGAACCGACTAAGGAAGAGTTGGCTTATCTCATTATTCATATCCACCGGGTTTTAACTAACTAGTCATCTCATGCCTTACCCCAACCATAACGCGCCCCCCAGCGCAGCAACCGCGCTGGCTCGCGCTCACTATCCGAGGAGGAACACAACATGTCTGACCATCAAAAAATCACCGATCGTATCATGGCAGCGGTGGGTGGCGCCAAAAATGTCAAAACGCTCAATCATTGTGCGACGCGATTGCGGTTCACGCTGGCTGATAAAACCCAGTTCGATATTCAGCGACTTGAACAAATGCCTGAAGTGCTGAGTGCCGTGAACTCAGGCGACGAATCACAGGTCGTCATCGGTGCCAATGTGACTAAATATTATGCCGAAATTACCAAAAACTATCACATCCGCGAAGCCGGTGATGGCACCAAACCCAGCGCGGATCATGAAAAGAACATTTTAAAACGGGTCCTGAATGCCATTGTCAGCATCATGGCACCAATTATCACTGTCTTGATCGCAGGCGGCATGTTCAAAGTCGTGATCGCGATTCTCGCCTTGTTCGGCCTTGATCCCAAAGGTGTCCCCTACCTGACCCTGAGCTTCATGGCCGACGCTGCCTTTTACTTTCTGCCATTCATGCTCGCCGTCAGTGCCGCCAAAAAATTCAACACCAATACTTACTTAGCCATGATGATGGCCGGCGTCCTGCTACACCCGAACTTCACCGCGATGGTCGCAGCCGGCAAACCCATCGCCTTGTTTGGCGCACCAATCCGCCTCGCTTCATACGGTGGCAGCGTCATCCCCATCATTCTGATCGTCTGGTTCATGAGCTATGTCGAACGATTCGCCGAAAAAATCGCACCGACCATTATCAAAACCATGCTCAAACCATTATTAGTCGCACTGATAACGGCCCCCGTCGCCTTAATTGTCATTGGCCCGATCGGTAGCTTGCTAGGAGATGGCCTCTACACTGCTGTCACCTTCATTAACCAACACACCCCATGGCTGGTACCAACCGTTGTCGGCGCCTTCACCCCGCTGCTCGTCATGGTCGGGATGCACGTTTCCTTGTTGCCGCTAGCAACGCTGTCAATCACCAAGTTCGGCAGCGAAACCATCATGGGCCCCGGCATGCTCGCCAGCAATATTGCCCAAGCCGGTGCTGCAGCCGCCATCGCCTTCCGTGAAAAGCAGGCACGTGGCCGCCAGATCGCGCTTTCTGCCAGTGTGACCGCCTTGTCAGGCATCACCGAACCTGCGCTTTATGGGGTCACCTTGAAATACAAACGGGCTTTAACCTGCGTCATGGTCTCAGGCGGCTTGGCTGGCCTTTTCGCCGGACTCACTGGCCTCGTGCGCTACTCGTTTGGCTCACCCGGCATTTTCACCTTGCCAGTTTTCATCGGCAATAATCCCGCCAACTTCCGCAACGCGCTTTTCACTGTTGCCATTGCGTTCGGTCTAACCTTTGTCTCAACCTATCTCTTTGCCATTGTCGAGAAAAAGACCCCTGCCGACACGAACGAGCCAGCCATCAAGTGCCAAAGCCTGAAAAGTGTGGTTACTGGAAAACTGATTTCCCTCAAAGATGTCAACGATGATGTTTTTGCGTCCGGCTCCCTCGGCCATGGCGTCGCGATTGCCCCGGAAGACGAACTTATCGTGGCCCCAGTGGATGCTGTCGTGACCATGACCTATCCCACCGGCCACGCCATCGGTCTCACCACAGCCACCGGTCAAGAAATTTTGATTCATGTTGGGATCAACACCGTTAAAATGAACGGCCGCGGCTTTAAAACGCTCGTCAACACAGATCAACACGTCACTGCTGGCGAACCGCTGATTCAAATTGATCTGAACCTGATCGAGCAGGAAAGCTTCGATCCAACGGTGATGGTCTTGCTGCTAAACACCCCAGCTGACCGGATTACCATTCAAGAAAAAGCGACTGTGACGACTGACGACCACTTGTTAAGCGTCACCCAAGCCGTTTCAGAAGCGTAAGACAGAGCGTGAACAGCCGCGGTCAGAAGCCACCTTATGTGCAGGTTTCTGAGCCAGTGAACGCGTTAAGGAGAAAAATTATGACAAACCAACAATTCCCCGAAAATTTCCTCTGGGGCGGCGCTACTGCCGCTAATCAACTTGAAGGCGCCTACCAACCTTGTATCAGTAAATAAGAGAAACGGGGCCCCCATACTACGCATCATATAGTTACCTTCAAACCCTTCGGCTGGTCGATATCCTGAAAAATAAACAGTGAGCGGTGGTTTCAAATCGCCTGCATCAAAATAGGTTGCAAGTTCTGTGTTCATGCCAGAAGGGTCTATTAAACGACGACCATTTAGAAAAAACTCACCAATTTTGCTCGCGAACGCCGCAAATGGAATTGCCCAATTCGAAGACGGCCCTTCCCACTGGTGAAGATTAGAAGCTGCAAGTCAATGCCATGTTTCCCGCCCTGAGCCAGAAATCCGTGTTTCAAATCATCGTCAACAAGTTCGTCGGTTTTGAGAATCTCATTAGTTTCGGTATCATACTGATTCAAGACTGCTTTAATGTGCACTGAATCATCCAGTCGATCAAAGTCAACCAAGACCAAATCTTGAATGTGCCCGGGCACCCACTGCGAAATATTCGGATAAGCTGTTAATCGCCACTTGGCGTCAAAATCCACTTCAAATTGGTGATAAACATGTCCCATCTGGCGCAAGTTTCCAGTGAAGTTCGGCGCAATTGTGAAGGCATCTGATTGTATACGATAACCATCTTGACCACCAAAAAAACTGTAGTTGATTTGCTCAGCCATTGACCGAAGATCTTTAAAGTCAAATCTAAAAGTCCCCTTTAGGTCTAATATATCCTCACAACGAGCAGACATTCTTACAGCGTTATCACACAGTATCTGGTTGGCCGGTAAAGCCGTCAGTACAGTTTCATCATCAATCCAAGGCGAAGTTTCATCTAACAAAAAAAGAGCGTCTTGGTAATAACGGTTAAGTCTTCCCATTTCAAGTAAGGGCTTGTCTTTCACTGGAGGAACAGAAGGATCACTTTGCCAAACATATTCGAAGTCATTTAGGAGAAGGCCCTCAAAGTCTAGAGCAACGGCACCAAAATGAATGATTAGCTTTTTATTTTTTTTTGCCAACTGCAAGAACCTCCTTCCATTGTCGTGTGAGACGTTCAGCAGAAAACTTGTCAATCAGCTCAGCGTTCACAACCAATGCATCGTTCCAGCGACGTAATGTCTTCAGGAAAAATGAACAGGCTTGTGGTACATCAGCTATATCTTCAACGATAATGCCATTTTTCTGGTTTTGGATCAGGGTACTTTCCTGCCTAACGATCAATGGTACCCCATTACTAATCGCCAGCATCATGAGGCGTAAATCAGGGATCGTTTCAGTATCCACATAAATTCGCGCTTCATGCATGATGTCATCTTCAGCTTCTCGTTTAGAAATCTGAAAATGAATACGGCTAACAACATACTCAGCTGCACTTAGCTGTTCCCAATCTGGTAGTTCGCGTAATTTCTTTCCACGCTTATTTAAACCAGCAATTGGTTTCCCACTACGTTGATCAGCAATAAAGTTTGCTACTTCTTCATACTCTTCACTTTCTAGATTGACTCCGAAACGATCACTCGCAAAATTTTCAAGTTGATGTCCAATTGTTTCAACCTGCAGCTTAGTGCCTTCAACCATCAATGCACGATCATCCTGGTGTTGAAGCATATCAATAAATTTCTGAAACAGTTGACGTGCTTCCGCAGTTTGAATATTCCCCATTCTCCAATAAATTAAATCTAGAGCTGTCTCATTACTAACTCCTAAATCCAAAGTTGTTGCATACTGAGGAATCACATATTTACTGATCTTAGAAAGCTTATGTTGATTGTCCTGTGGCTCAAGTTTAAGATTAAAAAGCCTTTGGTCAGCAGACGTAGGAAAAATGAAAATATCATTCGTATTAATCATCATTGTGTCCATATCGGATAAATTGAGTCGCTGATTCACCAAAAAAATCATTTGTTTTAATAAGGGTTGCCCGTTTCGTAATTCCAGCATATCAGTATTTAAGTTGGTGATTACTTGAAGTGATTTGCCAATCCGCATGCTTTGTTTCATCAAGAATTCATAAACAATCTCTTGCATGCTGTGATACTGCGTTGCGTAAAATCTATTTTTTTGCTCTGGGGCAACAACAACCTTCCCTTTGGTCTGCGTCAAAACGACTTGTCCAAAATTATTTAACCAATATTTTGTTCTAATACCGTTTTGCTCAGTAACTGTCCGCGTCGTTATGAAACCACGATCATCGTATTGTTCCACAACTATCTGACCTTCCGACGCGACTCGTTTAACCCAGTACACAAAACCTTCGTCATGGAAGTGCACTTGAATCACTCGTTTGGCATCGCGAAAATAATACACGTCTCGGCCCATAAAAAGAGGCGTGACATCGTCGGGAAATATCAAATCATCAATTGTATATGGAATGCCAGTTTTAACACTAATTTGTTGAATATCATCATAAACATTGACCCACGGAAAGCCTTCCAATCCTATCCGATACAACAAACGTCGTAAATCAGGCATCTGATGACTGAATAACAACGAAAAGTCAACGCTATTCGTTTTAAACATTGTTCCAAGCTCAACAACTGGGTCATTGGCCGGATGAGTCGTACCACTTTCAAAGGTTGGCATTAATGTCAGCATTTAGCTCTCCTTTCATTCAATCGGATCATCAAACAGGTTATAACGTTCCTTGTTCCATAGAGCAATAAACTGTTGCGTAATTGAGTCAGTAATTGCGATCATAATGAAAAGCCCGCCAAGATACATACTGTAATTACTTGCATGTTTTATGAACATGCCTATTGCCAGAGGAAGATCCCCGATTAAGAGTAAGAAAAAATCTCCAGCTAAACTTAGTCTAAAAAAGTGGTACATAATAAGCGCTTCTGTTGCATCCCCTGGTGCGGTATGGTAAACATAATCACCGCGTTCTTTTAGCTGACGAGCTACCTTTGAGGGGCTGATATTAATTAACCCGAAAGCAAATCCAAGAAACAAAATAATGAAAGCATAAGCAATGATTCCTGGCCAATGATTATAATTTATCTGATTAATAATAAACTGTCCAACATTTGTATACTGATAGCCCAGAGCACTAACTATTTGTGCTGGGAGAATAAATAGCATATTTAAAAACATAAATGGCATTGCGCCCGCCGCCAAAAAAGGGAGTGGTAGATAAGAATCACTAAAGCTACTTTCTAAAGAAGGGCGTTGAATTGGAATGCGCCTTTCTGCTCGGAAAACCATGATTCCCACAAGAAAAACAATAATCGTCACAACCACAGCAATCGAAATGCTAACAGGGGTCAATTTCATACGAGTTGTGCCATAGCCATAAAGGAATGAGTGAGGCAATCCCATCAGGATTCCTGGGATAATTAAAGCGATTGTTCCCCCAAACCCATAAGAAGCATTTTCATTCCCGATATACAAAGCAAACATGGCGCCTGCAACAAGTATCAGCACGGCGACTGCCGGGCCCAAATTAATATTGTCACTAATTAAGTACAATGGTTTGATAGCGTCTTGAAGATAATACACCATGACAATACCTTGAAGTGTAGCCAAGACAAGCGTTACAAATCGTTGTAAGACACCACTTTGGCGAACCGACATATTATTAATAGTACGAATATCGAGAGATTGAATTGCTTGCCAAACAATCATCGCAGTCATATAAGGACCGAGTCCCAAAGATAGCAAAGTTGGTAAATTCATCTGGCCACCTGTCGTAAGTCCAAACATCTGCAGGAGACTGTTGTGAGACATAATCTTTCTGGCTAAAGTAATGTCAAAACCAGGCAACATAATTTGTTGTCCCAAGGCATAAACAACCAATATCATCATTGTGAACAAAACACGTTTTACAATATCTTGATGCTTCTTCATCTGTCTCATCCTAACTAGTTACTACGGAAATTGAATCTCAACAGAGCCATCTGGATTGAGCACCAAATCGGAACACAAGAGATTCCGGGTGATACCAATATTCATAGCTTGCTTCATTTTTTTAAACGTCCGCCGTGTTTCTTTCTGATATTCATACAATGGATCGCGACCGTTACTTGTGCGATTCATGGTAACTGCCTGCAAGGCTTGAAGATTATCAACTTGATCGATCCAAGCGGAATCAATTGTCTTCAGCACTGTCACTCGGTGAAAAAAATGCCACTGTTTGTCATCCGTTAAAAATGCTCGCTTTTTGGCAAACTGGTCCGTCATCAGTTTAACAAGATAAGTGCTGCTGTGTATCAATTCTGGTCGCTCAGTAATTGCTTGTGGCAAGAAGTCTCGATCAATATTTGTGTACACAAAATCCAGAAAATCCGGTATGTCACCATCTCGATGTTCTTGCACATAACGTTCGCCAACTTGTTTGAAGACCCCTTGTATGACCCGATCAAGCGATTTTGCAACCATTATTTTGTCACGAGTCGCGTAGACGTTATCTCGCTGAGCTCGGAAGACTTCACCATATTGTAGCGTTGAGAAACGTGCACTTCGGCCATTATTGCTGACCTGATCTTGTGCCCGATCTATCACTTTCCTAAATCGGCCATGACGACTAAGGTGCTGTTTTTTGATATTTGCATGCTGATAAGCATACTTTCGAACCCATTTGGGAGAATTTTGGATGACAATTCTGTCTTCAAGCGAGGTGTAGAATATGCTGCTACCGGGATCCCCTTGACGGCCTGCACGACCACGCAACTGATTGTCGACACGCTTGTTGTTCATTCTCTCGGTACCTAATACCAAGAGCCCTCCTTTGTCCTTGACGCCTTTTCCTAGCTTAATGTCAGTCCCTCGTCCTGCCATCGAAGTTGCTACAGTGACTGCCCCTAATTGGCCAGCTTCTGCAACAATCTTCGCTTCTTTTGAGGCACTACGAGCATTTAACAAGCTATGCGGAATTTTTTCTCGCAAAAGTAAGCGTGAGTATAGGTTTGAAAGTGATAAAGAACCCGTTTCGATTAAAAGAGGTTGCTGGTTTTGATGCGCCTCACGGACGGTATTTAATGATGCGATCAGTTTGGCTGCCTGAGTAATATAAAGCTCATCAGGCAGATCACGGCGAATCATTTTCTTATTTGTTGCAACCTGATAAACTGCCAGTCGATACACTTCCATAAACTCTGCGGCATCGGTTGCTGCAGTACCGGTCATGCCAGCCAACTGTCCGAACATCCGAAAAAGATTCTGGTAAGTGACAGATGCCATCGTCCGCATTTCATCAGTAACCGGTACATGCTCTTTGGCTTCGATTGCTTGATGTTGACCACCTTGCATCTTCATACCGATCAGTTCACGGCCATTATCTAGATCAACCAATAGCACTTCGTTATGATCAACAACGTAATCTCGATCTCTTTTATAGATAAAATGAGCCTTAAGTGCCAGAACTAAATGACGATACAGTTCATACCATTTCTTTCCAAGCAGATCATCAACACCGAAATAATGTTGCATGCGTTCAATACCTTCAGGCGTAAACCAAACCGATTTGCGATCAACGCTCAATTCGTAATCTTCTTTTTCCCTAAGCATGGTGATCATTCGTTCAGCGGATCCATAGAAGTTGGAGTGAACGCGCGGAATACCAGCAATAATTAATGGCGTCTGAGCAGAATCCAGCAAAACGGCATCCGCTTCATCAATCAGCGCAAAGTTTAATTTTCGTAAGTATTGATCGCTAGGATCTGCTGCTAAATTATCAAATAAATAATCAAAGCCAAGTGACGAATTAGTCGTGTACACAATGTCTGCCTGATAGATTTTTTCACGATCTCTATCTTCACCTTCATGTCCTGGCTCAGGGACACCTGCTTTAACGGTTAATCCAAGCCATCGATAAACTTTCCCCATTTGTTCAGCATCACGGTTGGCTAAATAACCATTAGTCGTAATGAGAAAATTTCCCGGGCCAGTCAGGCCATGCAAGTACATCGGCATCGTAGCAGTCAAGGTTTTACCTTCGCCTGTCTTCATCTCGACGATATTATTGTATTCCATTGCCACTGCGCCAAGAACTTGAACAGGAAACGGGCGCATTTTGAGAACCCTTGATGTCGCTTCACGCACCACAGCATATGCTTCGACAAGCAGAGACCGTAGAGATGCTCCATTTTGAAGACGTTCTCTAAATAAGACTGTCTGATGACGGAGTTCCTCATCACCCATTTTTTTATAAGTTGCTTCTAGCTTGAGAATTTGTTTAGTTTTTTTGTGATAACGGTAACTCGATCCAAAAAAATTCATCAATGAACCCTTTCATTGTGCCCTAGTTATACGTTGCTTTTATTTTTTTCTACCTCTATACTCAGGTTATTATGACAAGTAAAAAAAGAAAGTTGCTCGATAAGGATATCGCCCAACGTATAAAAAAAGAAAACGAAGAAATCACTAAACCAGAAAAGGACCACGTACAGGCAACTAAGATTGTCCAAGTCGGCGTTTCCCTGCTTCTTGCAGTCATGGTTCTTTTTGGTCTTGTTTATTCACTTATTCAGATTCTGTAGTTGCCAGTGAATTAAAATGGCATGGTTCCTTTCACAGCTAGCACGATCTGTAAAGCGGCCATTTGATTGTGGACACCATTGCGGATCAAACTACTTACGTCTGCGACTTTATCCACGAGATGGTTATAATCATCTTCTGTAATGCCTTCAAGAAGATTAGGCAAGTTGTCCAAGGAATCAATTCCCAGACCCCAACCTTGTTCATTCACATATTTGCCAATTGCACTCTGATTGAACGCAATGACTGGCAATCCCATGGACAAATATAGGCTGAATTTATGCGTCATGTTAATTCTTGCGTAATCGTCAAAGTGATTGTCAGTGTCTGCATCCCATAATAGCCCATACCCGTTGTTCAAAGCTAAGGCTAGCTCCTCCTGACGATATGAGCCTAAATACTCGACGGAATCAGCTAATGAATATGGTAGATTAACATCCCCATCAGCAGATCCATAGACTTTAAGGTGGAGTCCTTCAGGTACATTCTGTAAGAAGCCGCCTTTTCGCGTCACTAAATTTCCTGCATAGTGAATATTTTGAGAAAATGTCGGGCGTCTATACTCGATTGGTTGTCGATAGCCCCAAGGACCACTAGGAACCATTGGAATGGTGATGCCGTCAGCAGTCAACTGACTCTTGACGCGTTCAGTTCCAACAATAAGACCATCAAATGACGACAAGAACCTTAGAACTTCTGCTTTGTCATATTGATCTGGAAAGCGTAAATACTCAACATCATGAACAAACGCGACAATCTTTGCTTTTTGTTTATGTACTAATTCTACAATGGCCTCTTCAACCTCTGGCGCTGCATACGTTGGAATCTGATAAATAACCACATCGCCTTCATCAACAGTGGCAATCATGCCAAGGATTTCAGATCGCCAGTTTTCATCATTCCAACTGACGTAGCGCGACAAAAAGAGTTCACGAAATCCAATTTTGCCAAAAAAATAAGCAATATCCATTTTAGGTTTGATTGTGGCCTGATCTGTCTGTGGCTGTAATGGTGAAATAATATAATTCATTGATTGATATCCTCCGTACACTTTAACGGGCCTTACCCACTCGATAACGTCAATTATAGCATAGCATTACAAGCTGAAAACTTCTTCAAGAATTCTTTATGCTAAACGACTACGATGGGTAAAGTCACGGTATTTAACGTGATTAAGTACTTTTCAACAAGCATAAAGGCCGTTAGAAAAAACTCTTTTCATAACAAGATAGTAACACATGACTCAAACGATCGCATTAGCGATCGCGGGTATTTTAACCAACGAATCAACCCGCAAGGTAAGTCAGCAATGTCTCTTCAATTGAAAACTTATTCCTATCTCATCTTACCTTCTCTGAGAATATATTTTTGGTATTTTCCCTTGACCAGTTGCAACAAGTTACTTATCATTATTTTAATAGCCTGCGACTCACTTCTACGAGGAGTCGAACGTATTAGAAATGTCATTTTTAATCATTTGGAGGAATAATTATGCTATGGGTTAGTCGAGGAAATTATACAACAGTCAAAGCCTACGATGAGAGCAATCGAACTGCCATGTATAAGGCACGAGAAGACTATACTGCTGATTTAATGGCTATGGGTGCTCAACCCCTTGATCTATTTTTTTACTACTGGCGTGACGAGCCTGATGCTAATCTGTCCAGCCGTCTAGACGGCATGTTAGCTGGTTTCAAACCCGGCGACACCTTAATCCTGCAAGTACCATTCTTTATTCGACCGCTTAACCTCAAGCGACTCATTTCTCAGATTCAAGATGTATATCAGGGCAAGGTTATCGGTCTCGTGCACGATTATTATCCCCTTTGGGCTGTGGAAGCTGCCAAGGAAGATACTGACTCTGACCCTTGGCTTGATCAATATTCATATCGAACCTATCCGGTGCTTTTCTCACTATTTGATGGCTTAATTGTTCATGGTGAGGCTTATAAAGAAGCACTCAAAAAAGAACTTGATTTTAAAGGCCCAATTATTACACAAGGACCTTTCAGTTACCGGTTTATCGAAGATGAAGAAACATCGGCACCGAAGTTTCAAAAGAAATTAGTTTTTGCTGGTAACATCAACAGTTCAAATTACCTCAATCAAGTTCCAGATACATGGCGTCTTGATGTTTTCGGGGGCAAGCCGAATGAAGATCTTCTAAATAAAGGAAACATCGATTACAAAGGATCTTATACGCCTACTGAACTGCCTAATCATCTCGATGGTGGTTTTGGCCTCGTTTGGGCATCAGACAGTTTTGATCAAGTAACCGGTGAAACTGCAGAGTATAACCGCCTTTGTTATGAGCACAAGCTTAGCCTTTACCTCTCAAAGCGAATTCCAGTGTTTATTTGGAAACATGCGGCTCCGGCAAAATGGGTCACAGAAAATCATCTAGGTTTTGCTGTTGAAAACCTTTCAGATATTTGGTCAATTATCGAAAACTTTACCGAGGAGCAATATCAAGCCATGCAACCTGATCTCACTCGAGTTAGTCACTTAATACGAAATGGTGTCTTTGCCAAACATGCGGCCATGAACGCGCTATTGGCAGTTAATGAAACTTACACAGAGTTTTAAACAAAACCCATTCTGTATCTTTTCTCATTAGCCACCACGACTTTACATGTTTCATAGCACTTTAAAAGGCAGTCTCAGTTTTCCTTGAGCCAAGGAATATTGAGACTGCCTTCTTTAATCTCATTGAATTAATTAACTCGACTTTGAGGACATTTTCGCTATCTGTAATTTGGACTGCACTACCATGAAGTCCCTAGTCAAAGGCCGACTCTTTCTACTAAGAAGCTGACTGACTGGACCAGTATTTAAAACGTCCATCGTTGTGTCAACACCCCGATAAAATATACCGCCCGTCATATTTGGAATGATCACTGGTTTCGCGCCGGCATATAATTGATTCAAATTTTTTAAAATGTCACCAACAGCATTAATATTATATTCTGGAATATCCGGAAGAATCCCCATTGCAAGTTGCGCATTGCCACTGTTTCCCATAAGCGCACCTGAATCATGATTAATACCTAGTGCATGACCCATCTCATGGCTTATTGCTGCCACTGCTTGAACGAAACCTCCTTGAAAACTAGCACCGCTGAGTATGGTATCGTTGATTTTTATTATGTTTTGCCAGCCTTCATAGACAATACCGTTGTAACCAGTTTCGGCAACAACACCGTTAGGCAAATCTGCAGATTTTATGACAACATCGGCAGCAGCCTTCGCCACTTTGGCTTTTTGATAACTCATAATTAAATTAACGCCAACTGCTCTATTCCAGTGAGCTGCCGCTGCTGTTATCACGTCTTTTTGTTTGATAGCATCATCGTCATAAATCATCGTGCCATGTTTGTTAATCGTTGTTATGAATGAGAGGTTACTTGGTCTGGCATTTTCTGGTTCATTTTTAAACATATCTAAGTCGTTAATAAACTTAACTTTGGCATCAACTTGGTTCGCGTTATTAAACATGGTTATGCTGGTCATAATTGTTAATATCGATAAAAAGATTCTCCATCTTTTTCTCATGGTCTCACCCCTTTGTTTCGGGTCTTTATATATTAACTGTACGCTATTTCGCTTAATAGCGGTAGTAGCTCACGATGAACGGATCTTTTGCTTACGAGTTACTAGCATACTTTTTCACCTAACAACACAATGATAATCGAACGTTGCCCAAAGAATCTGTTATGTAATGTTCTTACTGGCTCATTGTTAACCAAAATGATTTTATTGACGTATTTGTTGACAAAGCCATGCCTAAACTGAAATTTTCATAATAAGAATTGCTTTAACAGAAGCCGCAAAAAAACAGGTTGACCTAATTGAACACGCTCAGCATGCCGTTAAGTCAACCTGTTATTAAGTTTCATTACTTCGAACGAAAAATTTTAATCAACGACTTTAGTAAGAATCAAGTACCTATCACCCACATGTATTTGATAAACATTCTACTTAATCGGTCATGTTTGGAAGGATGACTGGTTTGGCACCACTGTATAGTTTATCGAGGTTTTTCAGGATGGCTCCAACCGCATTAATATTATATTTAGGAATATCTGGAAGGATTCCTTTGTCCAGATCAGCCACCCCACTTGTGCCCATTAGTGGGCCTGGATCATGAAACAATCCCAATGCATGTCCCATTTCATGACTGGTTGTAGACACCGCTTGAATAAATCCCTTCGGTGTACCGGTCTTAACTAGCGTGCCATCAGCAATCTGAATGAGGTTTTGCCAGCCTTCGTATACAACACCATTATAGCCAGTGACACCACCTGTACCCGCAGGTAAGTTATTGGCTGATTTAATCAAGACATCTGCATCACTTTTAGGAACACCTGCTTCTTGATAGCTCATAATCAAAGTCATACCGACTGCCTTATTCCAATGATCTGCCGCGGCTTCTACAACATTCTTCTGCGGAAAAGTATCGGCGTCATAAATCATGGTTCCCTTGGCGTTGATGGCCGTGAAAGGTATATAGATGCTCGGTTTAACATTCTCTGGTTCATTCTTATAAAAATCCATGCCATTGATAATTTTAATCTTAGCATCTACCGGACTCGCCGTGCTAAATGAGATGACGCTTATCGCAAAAATAAATGCTGACAGAACAATCTTCCACCACTTCTTCATTTTAATCATCCCCTTTAAATTTATTTTAACATTCGTTCCACCTAATATCCACAAATTATATAACCATTTATCAAAAATAATGTAAGCGCAAGCTCGTAACATCAATAGGCTTTGCTTTGTAATATCCCCTCGACTAAATAACAAAAGCAACTGTCTCGGTATTCTTAACTACAATATGCAATCAGGGTACTAAAACCGTTTTATTTGTTGTTCTTAACTCTTCGTAAAGTATTATTGTAAACTCGCATAACATATTTCTAAGGCGGCAACAATATTCACTCTACTATCTTGGTAAAGTCGCGCCAAATAATAAAGTATCTGTCACCAACATGAATTTGATAAGCATGTCCCTCACCAGCATTTGTGATAGTTGTCAGAGCTTGCTGCTTTGGACCAATCAAATCTGTACTTAGGACGTCCGGAGTATTGACATTATCGCGATACACATCACCAGTAATAATGACGCGACTATCGCCTCAATAATGTAGTACTGATTATCCACTTTGATCTAATAATACCTCGTCAATAAAAAGCAACAGCCCGGCTTAATTTACTACTTTGGTAAAATCACTTGAAATAATCAAGTACCTGTCACCTACATGTATTTGATAAACATGAAAGCCATTTACCTTCACATAAGTGGTTAAGACTTCTTGTTGAGTGCCTGTCAACAAAAGTGCGTTCGTTGTACTGATACGTCCAACACCCACTTGGTAAACATCTTCATTACCTGTAATTTCAATTGTTCTATGAGTAAGATCCCGTGATACTAAACGAGAATCATCCTTGAATAGTTTACTGATTAAGTCGGTATCTAGGACATCCGTCGTGGTGCCGTTATCACGGTAAGCATCTCCAGTAATAATGACGCGACTACCGCCGCCAATAATGTAATATTGACTGCCAACTTTGATCTGATAATACCTTTGGGAACCAGCACTCATGTAACCAGTTACAATTGGCTGCTTCGTTTTAGTCAAATTGAATGAGTTCGTGGTGCCAACTTGGCCTCGCCCGACCTGATAGACATTTTCATTGCTGAGAATGTCTACGGTGCCACCATTAAAGTTACGTGTCGCCAAGTGATCAACACCTAGTACTAGTTGCGCGACTGGGTCAGTGGGCAATATTTCCTCAGTTGTGCCAGCATCGCGATAAGCACTGCCATCTGTCATGTTTGGAATCGTGATCGGCTTCGATCCTGGGTATAACTGATCCAAGTCTTTCAAGATCGCGCCAACGGCATTCACATTATAGTCAGGAATGGCCGGTAAAATGCCATTTGCCAGTTCAGCCGCACCACTCGTTCCCATCAGTGCGCCCGGATCATGATTGAGACCTAATGCATGTCCCATTTCGTGACTGGTCGTTGAAACAGCTTGAACAAAACCTTTTTGTGAACTAGCAGCATCTAACGTGGTGTTAGCGATTTTGATGATATTCTGCCAAGTTTCGTATACATAGCCGTCGTAGCCTGTTACCCCACCAATACCCGCCGGTAAATCTGCAGGTTCAATGACGACATCCGCATCAGCTTTAGCAACATGGGCTTCTTGATAACTCATAATCAAGTTAATCCCGACTGCCTTATTCCAATGCGTCGCAGCCGCCGTGATCACATCTTTTTGCTTCACAGTGTCTGCATCATAAATCATGGTGCCATTTTTATTGATCGTCGTAATAGTCGATAGCACACTTGGTTTGGCATTTTCTGGCTCATTCTTGTAATAATCGGCGTTTCTGGTGAACTTAACCCTTGCGTCCACTTGATTGGCTGTACTGAATGCACCAAAACTTATTGCGATAATCAGTGCTGATAACAAAGTCTTCCAGAACTTTTTCATGATCCTCGCCTCCTACGCGTTATTTTAACGCTATAGAAAACGTTTTCCAATATTAAACTATTTATACTATTGATTCAATTGTCATTGCTTTACTAAATACTTGAAACCATTTTATAGCATTATTCCTGCGTCCTAAGCGCAAACAAACAGAGCTGTCTTATCGAACACTCATCTGTGTATCGTCAAACAGCTCTGTTATTGACAGTTGAACTTTTATGTTATGAATTTACTTCTTATTTGCGGGCTTCCCCACAGGCTTATTTGCCTGCAGCTTTGAAGCCAAGTCAAGAATATAAGCACGCAGCTCATCCTTCACTTCTGGATGGGTCAAGCCGTACTCGATGTTGGTCTTCACATAGCCAAACTTATTCCCAACATCATAACGATCGCCGGTGAATTCATGGGCGAAGACACGCTGGGTTTGGTTCAAGGTGTCGATGGCATCGGTGAGTTGAATTTCGTTACCCTTACCAGGTTTTTGATTTTCGAGAATATCAAAGATCTCTGGTGTCAACAAGTAACGACCAATGATGGCCAAGTCACTTGGTGCATCGGCAACAGCTGGCTTTTCAACAAATTTCTTGACGTTGAAGAGTCCCTTTGAAACTTCTTTTTCAGGGTCAATAACGCCATAAGCTGAAACTTCGTCATGTGGCACTTTTTTAACAGCAAGAATGGATGCGTGGGTCTTATCGTATTCGTTAATCAGTTGCTTGGTCAACGGTACCTTGTCATGCATCAGGTCATCGCCGAGCATGACAACAAATGGTTCGTCGCCAACGAATGACTTTGCCAAACGAACGGCATCCCCAAGGCCGCGCGGATATGGCTGGCGAACGAAGAAGAGATTAACGCCGATGTCAGTGGTGGAGTGAACCAACTCCAACAAGGCATCTTTATGTTTTTCTTTCAAATTCTGCTCCAATTCAGGAGCAGAATCGAAATGGTCCTCAATAGAACGCTTTTGTTTACCCTCAACGATCAGAATGTCTTCAATCCCGCTGGCTTTAGCCTCTTCAACGATGAACTGAATGGTTGGTTTATCAACGATTGGTAACATCTCTTTGGCTAAAGCTTTAGTTGCTGGCAGAAAGCGGGTCCCAAGCCCGGCTGCCGGAATGACTGCTTTACGAACTTTCACGTGTACACAAGTCCCTTCTCTTACTAATTTGACTACCTACTATACTATACTAGAAACCGCTTGCGAAAAGTATTGGAAATCCTGAATTCTAACAAAGAATTCACATTTTCATCGCTGAAAATAAAAAACTCGATCACCATTAGCAATCGAGTTGTCTTTAATCATTAATTTCATGCACATTAAATTTCAGAGGCTCGATATGATGGTCGCGCCAAGCCGCAAGTAGCGGTTTGATGGCTTGATGAGAATCAATCAAGACGATCCCGCAATCACCGCCACCGGCACCTGAAGATTTTGCCGCGCCGCCTGCTTGTTCAGCTAGTTCAACAAGCTGACGCAATGCTGGTGTTTGGATCGCAACCCCCGAGAAATGAGCTAATTCATCCAACAACTCACGGTTGCGGCGAATACCAGCTTGAATACTGCTCAACGAACGGTTGCGGAACCCATCAATTAATTTTTCTAAGGTTTCGCGGCTAGCAGTTAAGAAGTCACGGTAAAGTTGTGGCTTCTTCGCTTTGGCCAGCGTAATTTTGTCGACCAACTGAGAAGTTGAAGCTGGTGAACCTGTCCAGCCAACCAGCAACTGCATGTCAGCCGGAGCTGTCAGCAATTCAATCGACAACTCTGGCCAATCAGTGTTAATCAGGTCGGCTAGTGACATCTGGTTTCGTGCTGCCGCCAACCACGCTTTATCAAACGAACGGTAGGCAATCCATCCCCCATAGACAGATGCTGCAATGTCACCTAAAGAGCCATTGCCCTGTACGTCTAGATGGGCAATGGCAGCCAGCTTGTAGATCTGATCCTTCGACATTTTCAAGTCGTAAAACTTGGCTAATGCCTTAATGGTGGCAACAGTCACCGCTGCTGAACTGCCTAGGCCATACTTCTTCCCATCCTTGGCGTCCAGCTGCGAATCAATATAGAGCTTATATAACGCGAGCGGTTTGTCTAACTCTCGAGCGTATTGTTCAGTCAATTTGATTGCCGAGAGAATGTAATGAAACGGATTATCCCGATTATCAAAGACCATCTCGTCGCCTTGACGCTGCCAATACAGCGAGTTTTCCTGATACTGCTCGGACACGATACTGCCGAAATGCTTCGTTGCCTCAACCGTGACGGTGACGAATTGATCTAACGCCACAATGATTGCGGGGAAGCCAGTTTCAACCACCGCGTATTCACCGGCAACATAAAGCTTGCCTGGCGCCTGCGCTGTTATCACACAATCAGAACCCTTCAATTTTTCATTTATATAGGACCCCAGAGGGAATCCGACTGTAAGTATAGCTGACCTTACGTCACAGTGACGTAAACCAACAAAAACCTTACTATTTCTAAAGAATCACCTTAATTATTTTAGCAGAGATTCAACTTTGTGCAATGGTTTCCGAATTTTCGATCATTTAGGGTTGTCAAATCGAAGGGTTCACCGATTTGTATAAGTGTAAGGCAAAAAAATGTCTTACGATGCCATGGCACCTTTTGATCCACCTAGTTGTATTTTAAAGACCGCGTGACCTGACTTTGGCCAAGTCTAGTCACACAGTTGCAATTGACGATGAAAAGCGCACGCAAGCGCTGAAAACAAGGAGGAAGTAACATGCCACGAACAATCAAAGCACAAGCCATTGTCTATACGATGATCGACCCAGAGAAGGAGGATTACAAACAAGTCCGGCGCATGAACAACGTCGCGCTTGAAGCTGACGATGGTCAATTACTCGCGATCGGCAGTGCCTTCGCTAGTTTGTACCCGGGTACTCAACTGCACAGCACGGTCTTGCAACAGCAAACCGAACTGAACGCCTAAACGGAGGGCTAACTTATGAAAACATTTTCTTTCAGTTTCAAATCTTCACTTGGTAAGACCACCAGTATTCGTTTAAACAAGTACGAAGCTGACGTAACGGCGGACCAAGCCAAACAGTTCGCGCAGATTGTCGCTGATGCTAAGGCCTTCGTCAAGGATGGCGTCAACCTGTACGCGACTCCGACAGGCGCCAAGATGACCGAGACACAGGTTACTGAAATCTACCATGTTGATGAGAAGAAGGAACCACAACCTGCAGAGCCACAGGCATAACTGAACAACCGCCACCTGCTGAAACCCCCATCAGCACCTTTTCGATGATCGCTAGGAAGCCGCCGCTCGCGAAACACATGAGTGGCGGCTTTTTTGTGCGAGTCGTTTAGAAACAAGAGCATAAGTGGCCTCAGCGTCTAGTGACTGTGTCTTAGTCATTGAACGCTGAGGTCACTCACGCGAAATATTGTTGCGGCTGTGAGTGCGGTTGTCCCTCACTAGGATTCTCTTTTCACATCTTCTGGATCATCATCCGCCTTGGCAAGCTTATTCAAGTCATCGAAGGTCGGCAAGCCCAGCAGCTGCGACCATGCGCGCAATCTGCCTGTCAGGCTCGTTTTGTTGGGCTTGTCTGGATTTTCTGTCGCTAAATCGTTGACATCGCCTGCCGAGATGACATCTTGAAACTCGCGGGTATATTGCCCCAGTACCATCCCAAGCTGGCGGACATAACCCCAATTTTTAACAAGCTGACGTGGTGACATTTTTGATACCACAAATAGACTCAGGGCAGCATATCGGCGCACTGCCAGCGAGGTCAATTCCGGCTTGTCATGCGCGAGGGTCAGGAAAACGGCGCCGAGTTGATGGATTGCTTCTAAATCGCGCTTTTGAAACTTGGCGTGCACACTGCTGGTCGCATTGAACCGATAATAATACCGAGGTTCGTCAATAAAGCCGATTTGATCAATTCGCGGCAAAAGATGGCCGATAAAGTAAGCATCCTCTAACAAATTGAAATTCGCGACAGGCACCGGCTGTTCGAATAACTCGGCACGGAATAATTTATTCCACAAATAACCGCGCAAATCACGATCCTCTAGCCAATAGCGATACTTGTCATCGCCTTCGCTTTTAAATGTCGATTCACGAAACGCGCGTGCCTTCATCTTCGTACTGCCAATGTAGTTGTAATAATTGACAACCACCATATCGACCCGTGGTGCCTTCATCCCGTCTGCCATGGTGGATAGCCACTGCGGATGCACAAGATCGTCGCTATCCATAAACGTGATCAAGTCCCCGCTGGCATGATCAATCCCAATTTGCCGAGCCCGTGCTTGACCGCCATTTTGGACCCGCACAACGTGAATTCGGGGATTTTCTCGCATATAAGCCGCCAAGATAACTTTACTGGTATCCATGGAACCATCGTCTACACAAATAATCTCATAATTCGGATAATCCTGTGCCAATAAACTGTCCAAGGCCTCTGCGAGATACTTCTCTGCATTGTAGACTGGCATGATAACCGAGATCAGCGCTTCAGGATCTGCCATATACTCCCTCTTTTCGTCCTTTCCTTTAGTATAACGTGAACTGGTTTGATTAAGTACCATTCGTTTGTAAGTTACGATAACGCGCTCGCTTGCGCAGAAGCCTGCATATAAGGACCTTGATTGCAATGGTCAAAGCCCGACCATCACGATCAAGGCCGCTTACACTCCGGTTGCTAACCGGGCTGATTCGCGCTCACATACAAAACGGGGTGAGCAATCATCGTCGCCACCCCGTTTTTTCGTGCCCTATTGTTTCTGAATGATCGCGTTGGCCGCTATTATTCAGGAAGTGTTTTAAGATCGGCCTCGGTTAACTTGTACTTCTCATCAATGGCATCGCCTTGAGAAGTCAAAATCTTCGGGCCGTTATCTGTGATGACCAGCGTGTGCTCGTACTGGGCACACTTGCTGCCGTCAGCAGTGACGTAGTATTCCCAAGTATCGCCTGGGACTTGTTTACCCTTGATCTTCCAAGTACCTTCAGTGATCATCGGCTCGATCGTAATGGTCATGCCGGCTTTTAGTCGTAAACCATGACCTGGCACGCCATAATGCGGCACATTAGGACTTTCGTGCATGGTTGGCTGAATGCCGTGGCCAATAAGCTCACGGACATCGCCGTAGCCGTTATCATCTTCGGTGTAAGTCTGAATAGCAGCGCCAATGTCACCGATCCGATTGCCAACAACTGCTTCATCAATCCCTAAGTACAGGGACTTTTTGGTAACGTCCATCAGCTTCTGGTCAGCTTCTGACACCTTGCCAACGCCGTACGTCCAGCAAGAATCGCTGAAGTAGCCATTCCAGCTGACAACCGTGTCAACACTGACAACATCGCCATCTTTGAGTTTCAGGCCCTTACGCGGAACCGCATGCGCAACTTCATCGTTGATGCTGACACAAGTCACATACTTATAACCTTCAAAACCGACTTGTTCGGCCTTGGCGCCATGAGATTCAAAGAATTCTTTGGCGAACTTTTCAATTTCCCAGCTTGAGATGCCTGGTTTGATAATATCGCGCAGGCCAAGGTGCATACCTGCCAAAATGGCACCGGACTTTGCCATGCCTTTAATTTCTCGTGCTGATTTGATCGTGATCAAGCTTTTCTGCCTCCAATACAAGTTTAGCTCGCAATTAGTGTAGCATTAATCAGGGATAAACAACAGAAGTCTGAGAATGGTTGGTTAAACAGTGTCGGTGTCGGTTATGACATCAGGGATCATTGGCCTTTTCGATTCACATCCCCAGAGTCGTGTCCCCTATGCTATAATCAGGCAAATGAACAAGAAAAGGCAGCCTCGCCGACGTGTAAGCCCCCGAGTGCTGTGTTTTAGGAGGAATAAAAGAAAAATGGCAAGCGCAAGGATTGTATATGCCAGTTTGACCGGCAACAACGAGGATATCGCTGGTATTATTGAAGAAGCTTTTGAGGACTTAGGGGTGGACGTGACGACAACGGAAGTTTCTCAAGCGCTGGCCAGCGATTTTGAAGATGTCGATATTTGTGTCACCGCGACTTACACCTATTCAGATGTCGGTGATGGCGAATTACCTGACGAAGCCGTTGACTTCTATGAAGAGTTGCAAGAACTCGATCTCAAGGGTAAGGTCTACGGTTGCTGCGGTAGCGGTGATCGCTTCTATGATGACTTTGCCACTTCGGTAGACGACTTTGACAAGGCTTTTGCCAAGACCGGGGCCACGAAGGGTGCGGAAGACGTTAAGATCGATCTCGCCCCTGAAGAAGACGATATTAAGCACCTAGAGGCCTTTACCAAACAACTTGTTGAAAAGTATCAGGCATTGCAATAAAACCGTTTAAAGCAAAAGGACTTGCGCTCTCAGATGAACGCAAGTCCTTTTTTGCTGCTCTCAGCCATGGTTGCTCACTCAATGACTAGCTTTTCGCTTCTTTTTCTTCGTGTGGTGTCCGCACGCGGCGTTTGACGAAGTCGTGTACTTTCCCCTTACTGCCGTGTAGTCGACCAATGAAATACTCAGCGGTGAGTGCATTGATGACGGCGCCCCACAACAGCACCAGTGCGGAGAAGTTAAGCCATAACATGATCGCGATGAAGGTGCCAATCGTGCCATAGGACAGATAGCGTGTCCCAAAATATTTCATGTATAAGGAAAACGCCTGGGCAATTAACAGCCAACCGGCGACCGTAAAGGCGGTGCCTGGTAAGACTGTCCACATCCGGATTTTGACGTTCGGCAGAAAATAATTTAAAAACATAATAATGACAAAAAGCGCCGTAATCGTCACTGGCCAACGTAGGGTATTAAATGTTCGCAGCCAGTCATCGTTGAGACGAAGCAGTGGGATCAGCCATTCCAGAAACTGGCGGCCAAATGCGAAAACAATCAGAATGGCGCCCATCACAATGATGAGTGTGAAGGTCATGAGCATCGATAGTAAGCGTTGAATAATAAAATTCTGCGATGACTCGACGCCGTAAATTTGATTGAAGCCCATTTTCAAACCATTCACGCCTAAACTGGCCGCCCACAAAGTCGCAACCGCCCCAATTCCCAGCAAACCGCCACTGCTGGAATCCAACAGATTGGCGATCACTGGGTCCAACCAATTCATGACATTGGATGGGATTGCCTGTGTCAAATAGGCAGCAAGGCCTTTGTATGTTAGGCCAAAATAAGGCAAAGCATTGGCGACAAACAGAATCAATGGGAATAAGGACAGCAAGGTATAGTACGCCAAGGCAGCAGCACTTTGGCCGATGTTCGATTCGGTGATCCGATTGATGGCAAGTTTAACAAACACCCGCATTTTGGTGCGGCGTGGCAACGCCAAATCTGCCAATGCTGCACGCCCGGATTGAATCGCGACTTCTTGTTCGGCGGAAAGCAGCGGCGGCTTTTTTTGATGTTGTTTGCGAGCCATAATCACTTGCCTCCTTTCTGTGACGCCCTGCTCTTCAGGCATGTCATTAAGTTAGGTGATTAGCGTCTTAACTTTATTTTGCCAGAGTGAGCGTCATCAGGACAAGAAAAATCTGATCTGTCAATCAGTTCCAAGATGGCTCAGGCCAGCATGTGCGTCTGAACTGCCCGCATAAAGGCTGAATAATCCGCTTTTACCTGATTCAGATACCATTTGCTCCAACGCTGAACGGCGCTGTCAAAACTTTTATCAAGATAGCCAGTCACCACTGCAGCCTGAGGCGTCTGAGCGTGTGCCATTGCCAATAGATACGTGGTGATCTGGGTGTAGTACTGAAACTCGGGGAAAGTCAGTTCCTCAAGATCCACAGACCCCTTCATATCACGGAACTGGCGGACATAATAGCTTTTATCGCCTACGTTGAACCAGCCGAGGAATGGATCAGAGGCTTTCTGCAAAATCATCTGAGAAGCAATAATACGCTGTCCCTGACTGACTTCTTGTTGCAACGTGATGCGTTCCGTATTTGGAATTAATTCAGGTCGCGGCGGCAAGGCTTCTTTGACTTGCAGCACAAGATGGCTGCCACCTAATCCGCTTAGCAAAACGAGATAGCAATTCGTGCCAAAGCTGCCAATACCCACGCTGTGATGAATGATGTCCGTAATCCGATATTCGCTCAGTAGCACCAAAATATCCGGCCGCGTGGACTTGCGGTACTGAGTAAAGCCGTCAAAGATCGCCTGATAAGTCGCTTTATCCAACCTGACAGAGCTTGGCGGATCGTCTTTAAACCGCATGTTACCGTCGATAGTCGTGGTGTATTTTTTGATCACCGAGTCATTATTGCGCTTCGTCGCCTTTTTCACAAATTTCGACAGCAACGCCGAATCTTCAGCGCCGGGGATCGACTGCACAAGATGGCTGACTTCGGTGGACTGATAAAAACGATCCAATGCACCAACCTTGAAAAGGTCCCGTAAGGTTTTACGATAAATCGATGCATCTGTCTGCACCAATTCATCCAATTTATCTGCATCGAATCCTTGTTGGTCGCCTAACAAATAAACACTTGTCAGCAAACGCTTGATGTCAAATTCAAAGCTGTTGATCTGCGCTTCATCGAAGTCGTTGAGGTCAAAAAGCAGGTTGCGTTCTGGCGATGCGTAGAAACCGAAATTCTGTAAGTGGGCGTCACCATCAATTAACAGATTGATGCCAGACTTCTCCCCTTGCTGCAAGTCATAGGCCATCAACTCAGCAGTGCCGCGAAAAAAAGCTGCCTGCGAAGCGCCCATGCGACTATGACGCATAGGCAACAGTGATTTGGTTAAGTTTTGTTCGACACTATTAATGAACTGGACGGGGTCCCGATCAATCTTACTGACGGCGGCCAGACTTTCAATTGGTGCAGTTTTACGAATCTTTTTCCCAGTATCTTTTAAATCGTCAATGGTATATTTAGCGGCGATTCGTTCGCGTAATAGGTCTTTTAGGTCTGATGAACTTCCCATAATAAGCTCCCTTGTGGTTTTCTGTGTTGTCTTGTGAGACGGTAGACAACATCGTTAGTTTTAAAGTAGCGCATTGTGAGATGGTTTTCCAGTGATTCGGTGAAGTGGCAACTATGTAAAAGGCGGCAGCAGTGTTTGGCCCAAGATCAGGGTTTGCACTGTTGCCGTCTTTGTTAACCGGTGGGACTCATTGTCGTTGAAAAAGCATTCGCCTTTAAACGCGTTCGCTGGCCCAGAAACCTCCGTGTAAGGACCTTGGACGCAATGGCCAAAGCCCGGCCATCACGCCCAAGGCCGCTTACACTACGGTTTCTAACCGCTCCTGCTCACGCTCTAAAAAAAACCGCTCCACATCGGAACGGTTATCCCCAATTTGCTATTAATGATCGTTAGTATCCCTGAGCGATCTTGGCGTCTTGAAACCAAGAGATGCGCGGGTCGTCTGAGAAGCGGCCGTTAACAATGAAGTCTTGTGTCACAGCCGTTAGAATATCAACCATTTGATCTCGTGTAATATCAATGAAGCCTGGTGCCATTAAATTGGCGATCCCCGTTGCAACGATCCATACCCCGCAGATCGTGTTGCGCAACTGTGCTTCGTTCAAGTGCTGCGCTGGTTCGTAAGAATCGAATACGCGCATTGCGGTGCTCATCGCATATTCGCGCATTTCATCAACACCGAAGTGATCTTCCACAAAAACGGCGCGATACAATGGCCGATTTTCAAGTGCAAAATTGATATAAGCAAGCCCCAAATCAACGACTGGATCGTTGGTAAAATGCTTTGCCATTTTCAGTGAAAGTAGTTCTTTAATTCGATCCATGACAGCCTGTTTCAGCTCAGCCATGTTTTTGAATTCTAAATAAATTGGCTGTGTTGAGCAGTTCATCTTTTTGGCGATATTCCGCGCTGTGAAACTCTTGAAGCCTTGTTCCACAACAAGGTCATACGCCGCATTGAGAATCTGATCATGCGTAATTGTTTTCTTTCGTGCCATAATGTTCCCCTTGCTTTCTTTAGTTATTTAAAACTAGCTTGCACACAACTCATTTACAAACATCTTTGGATACGCCTCCACTCCAAAAGGCAATCTAGATGTTATGCTGTTATTTTACCAGACCTCATACCAGAAAGAAACACTATTTGCAAACAAATTGACGGTTTTCTTAATTTTTTTCGAAGTATTTTTTAAAGAGAACGCCATGCTTTGTGGTGTCATTTATTTAAACATAAAGCACGGACGTTTTTTAGAACTGTTGAGCACGTAATGATGACTGCTATGGTAGACTATTGCCAACGACGGATTTGGAGGGAACGAAAGATGACATTACCTAACTTTGACAAAAGCCTCAAACAATATGCAGAGCTCGCCGTTGATATTGGCGTCGCCGTGAAACCCGGTGACACGGTTTATTTGCAAATTGCCGTGGATCAGGCCAAACTTGCGCAGTTGATTGTGGCTGCGGCTTATGACCGTGGTGCCGCTGAAGTGCAAGTTCAGTGGCACGATGATCTGATCAAGCGGTTGGACATGGCCCACATGGCAACATCCCGCCTGTACAACATCCCCGATTTCATTAAGGGTCAGTTTGACTACTGGGTCGATCACAATGCCAAACGGATTACTGTGATCTCTGCCGATCCTGACAACCTTGCAGGACTGGATCCACAACGCATCGCTAACTATCAAAATGCCTTCAATCAAGCTTACGCCCGCCTAATGGACGCAATCAGCTCAATGAAGATTAGCTGGACCATCATCGGCGCCGCAAGTCCAAAATGGGCCGAAAAAGTTTTTCCTGATGCCAATACCCCGGAAGAAGCGACTGATAAACTCTGGGCGGCTATTTTCAAAACCACCCGAATTGATCAGCCTGATCCTGAAGCTGCTTGGAAAGCCCATGATCAACAATTGCGAACAAAAGCGGACTGGCTGAATGCTGAGCAGTTCGATCGGCTTCATTATGTCGCGCCGGGTACTGATTTGGTTGTCGGTCTGCCCAAGCACCATATTTGGGAAGGTGCTGGCGCCTATAATCCGCGCGGTGAGGAATTCATGGCCAACATGCCGACAGAGGAAGTCTTCACGGCGCCGGATTTCCGCCGCATTGATGGTACAGTTGCCTCCACAAAACCGCTAAGTTACTCCGGGAATATCCTTGAGGGGATGCATTTTACCTTTAAAAACGGTCAAGTCGTCGACGCCCATGCTGATCGTGGAGATGCGGTATTACAAAACCTGCTAAAGATCCCCGGCGCCCGCTCGCTTGGTGAAGTGTCGCTGGTCCCTGATCCATCCCCGATTTCCCAATCCGGCTTGATTTTCTTCAACACGTTATATGACGAAAACGCCTCTGATCACATGGCGCTCGGACAAGCTTATCCATTCTCCGTCAAAGACGGCGTTGCCATGACCACCGACCAACGCACCGCGGCTGGCCTCAATCAAAGTAACACGCACGTTGATTTCATGATGGGCTCAGCTGACATGAATATTGACGGCATCAAGGCCGATGGCACCGTCGTTCCGATTTTCCGCAATGGTGACTGGGCTTAGGTATTTTTCTCCGCCGTAAATTGTCTTTTCTCCGCCAAATAAACCAAAGTGGCGGAGAAAACCTGGTAAAAAGCTAAAAAGGCCGTGACCGCATCCCCCCGCTTCAAAACGGGAAAGACGCGATCACGACCTTTTTTGATCGACACTAGCCATTCAAGCCTTGGCCTTAATCGCCTGCAGGACATCCAAAAAGATTTGGCCATACTTATCCAACTTCGCCTGCCCGACGCCTTTGACCGCCATCAACTCATCAAGACTTTGCGGCATGGCGCTGCCAATTGCCTTCAACGTCTTATCAGAGAAAATCATATAAGGCGGTAAATGCTGCTGCTCCGCCAGTTGTCGCCGAGTACTGCGCAGTTCCTGAAAGACAGTGTCGTCGACTTCGAGATGCTGCTCGGCTTTTTGCGCCGTCTTCTGGAATACTTGCGCTTGTCCGCGAAGAACCTCAGCGCCTTTGGCCGTTAAGCCCAGAGTTGGGTACTGACCACCGCGGGTTTCTAAATAACCGCCAGCCACCAGAAAATCTATGAACGTTGTAATGTCGCGTTGACGACGACTGCTCATCAACCCATAAGTTGACAATTGATCTAGATGAAACGACAATACCCGCTGATTGTGGGCCCCCGCCAGCACTTGCGCCACAACGCCTTTGCCAAAACGTTCATGCAAGCGAACCACACAAGATAAGACCTTCTGCGCATCAACCGTAACATCCACTGATTCCCGGTCATCCAAACAATTCGAACACCGACCACATGGGTTTGTCCCGTTTTGACCGAAATAGTTCAAAATAAACTGTTGCAAACACTGATCTGTGTTCGCATACCGTTCCATCATTTTCAACTTCTCATATTGCCGCTGTTTGTGCTCGTCATCGCCTTCGGATTGATCGATGAAGAACCGCTGAACCTGGAGATCTTGCGGCTTAAACAGCAAAATTGCCTCACTCGGCAAGCCATCACGACCAGCCCGACCGGCTTCTTGATAATACGATTCGACATCTTTGGGAATCTGGGCGTGAATGACAAACCGCACGTTGCTTTTATCAATACCCATGCCGAACGCATTCGTTGCAATCATAATTGGTTTGCGATCAAACAAAAAGTCTTCCTGATTAGCAGCACGCTGCGCTTCACTCATGCCCGCGTGATATTTGGCCACAGGCAACTTCTTATGTGCCAAAAAGGTATACAAACGGTCAACTTCTTTACGGGTGCTGGCATAGATGATGCCCGCCTGATCGACATTCAGTTTCAGGTAATCTAATAGATACCGATCTTCATCCTGATCGCGCACGACCTTGAAGCTCAGATTACTTCGCTCAAAACCAGTATTAATCATCCCGTCAGCCGGAATCGCCAGTCGCTGGCAAATATCCTGCGCAACTCGCGGTGTGGCCGTTGCGGTCAAGGCAATGACCGGTGGCTGCGAAGGCAATTGAGCCGCCACATTCGCCAGATTCAAATAACTCGGTCGAAAATCGTGACCCCATTGAGAAATACAATGGGCTTCATCAATTGCAAATAACGAAATATCGGTGCTGCCAAGCCGTTGCACAAACCAATCCGTGTCAAACCGTTCTGGGGCAACATATAACAATTTAATCCGACCACTTCTTGCTTGGTCAAGACGATCAGCAATCTCTTGATAATCAAGGGTACTATTAATGAAAGCCGCCGGGATCCCGTTATCGTTCAACGCATCCACCTGATCCTTCATCAACGCGATGAGCGGCGACACCACGAGCGTCAATCCCGACAACAACATCGCTGGAATCTGATAACACAACGATTTCCCGCCGCCTGTTGGCATCACAACCAGCGTGCTTTCACCAGCCAAAACGCGACTGATGGCCTGATTTTGACCAGCACGAAAATGATCATAGCCAAATTTTTCCTTTAAAATTGTCTCCGCTTGCGGCGCAATCATCGTCTTCCCCCTACTAAAGAACAAAAGGCTTCACTTATAGATTATGACATCGGGCACATTTGCCCTCTCACTTGTCAACATTCATTCACAAAATGCTTGCCAGTAACCAAATCAAGATACTGAAAAGCAGCATAATCGCATCTAACAATAACATATTCAAGTTCAACAGCGACCACCAAGCAAATCCAGCTGGCCAAAACGTCAAAAAAACATAAAAAATCACGATTGTCAGCAAGAACACGATCGGGGCACTGCGCCACATGTTGCGCAGATCCTGAGCTGAAAGCGCAATGCCTGGCGTCAGCACCAAGGCCGTGACGATAAAAGCCGCAAACCAAACCCAGTTGATCTGAATCAAGCCGCGCATCGCCACCCATTTTTCATTAAGACTCGTGGCGGCAGTTAAGACTGGCCAAAGCCGGCCATCTGTCGGAAAAAAGGCCCATCGTCCCATGATCAGCAACACGGTACTGATGCCCCAGACAGGTGCACTGCTGGACAGAAATAATCCCAGTTGTGCCCAAGGCGAGCGCCGATTGTACCGCAAACTGACATGCGCTGCGCTGCCGCTAACCACATCAGCTCGCATGGAAAAGTTAGTCACTTGTAATCCGAAGAGCCGCGCAACAACCGCGTGCAACAGCTCGTGCACAAAAATACCTGGTTTCATATACCAGAGCTGCGTATTCGAACGCCCGGCCCGATTCACCATGGCTTGCACCGTCGCTGCATTCACACTGCTAATGATCAACATACCGCCAATGAAAATCAACCAGCCCGGCAAATAAACGGCTGTGAAGGCTTGCATCGCGTAATCTCCTTTTAGACAAATCAAGCTACCGCAAAAATGTGATTGCACTCATTTTTAATCTTTAAGACTTTTTAGAATGTGCAATGTGATTTCCAAAAAAGCACAGCCATCAAGACTGTGCTTCGTACTGTGCCCTATCGGAATCGAACCGATGACCTACTGCTTAGGAGGCAGTCGCTCTATCCTGCTGAGCTAAGGGCACCAGACAAAGTCAATTATGCCAAAAGCCACAGGGCAATTCAAATTCATTTGCAAATATTGACTATAAAGTGTTCAACATGCAGCGAACAACGCCTAAGCCGTCATATACGACCGCTCAATCGAATCTAACATCCGGCCGTAATTACGGCGGCGTTTATTGCCGACCAATAATTCGGTCACCATTTGCTTCAGTTGCGCCGCCCAGTTAACCGGCTGCACGGTTTCACTGACACGGACTTGGCTGGCATTGGCATTTAACGGCGTGATCAGGTACCGAACCTTGAACCGCGAGAAACGGGTGACGGTCAACATCGCAAATTCACGATCAATCACATTCTTGGTAACCTTAACTTTGGCCCACTCGCCATCTGGAAATTGCTTGCGATAAGCATAACCACCGAGTTCTGCCGCCGCAACCTGTTGATTGTTAGCCGCCGCAATATCAGCTTGTACGGGCGCAATAATCTTGCTATATAAAAAAGCTGCTGGTGTCTGTAATGTTTTTTCGATTTTCATGGGGATTACCTCTCTTGATTGCGAGCGCGTTATTGCCGCGGTTGCAGGCACGTCAACCGCGCTGTGCCAGCCGTTATTTACGCGCCTGCACTTGCTGATAAAGATCAATAATCTCATCGGCAAGCCGGCGAATGGTCATCGCACTCATTAGATGATCCTGACTGTGCACCATCAATAATGTCACGTCAACTTTTTCGCCTCGTGCTTCATACGTCAGCATCTGGGTCTGAGCTTGATGAGCTTGCTTCAACTTGGCATCTGCCTGCTTCAACAGCTTACGGCTGCGCTCAGCATGGCCGGCCTTGGCTTCGTCAATCGCCGTCATGGTTGCATTTTCCGCATCACCGGCAGCGCTCATCAATGTCATCATGGCAGCCATTTGTTCTGCTTTCATACTCACCATGACTGCCCCCTTGTCTTCATCATACATCCGATGCTGCATTATGCGTTATCCTTGTGCTTGCCTTTATTCCGCTGATCTCGCAGGCGATGTTTCTTATGCTTGCGACGCGGACGAACAGCCGGTTCTTGCGCCACTTCTGGCTTAACTGGCTGCTGCTTGGCGACTGGCGATGCAGGCTTTTCAACCGTCGTTGGTGCCGACGCCTCGGACACTTTTTTAGCTGGCGGCGTGTCCACAAGCTTGCCCTCTGACATATAGCCGCGATGAATATGATACTGCGGTACCAACTTGCTGAGGTCGCGGCGATCATGATCATCCCCCAGGGTCACAACCAGACCTGCCTCACCCATCCGGCCAGTCCGCCCAGCCCGATGAATGTAAACTTCCGCGCGCTTCGGTGGTTCAAAGTTTACCACAGCCGGCAACTTAGGAATATCCAGTCCGCGCCCTGCCATATCGGTCACCAGCAAGAGCGTGATTCGTCCGCGCCGAAAATCAGTCAATGCCTTCTGTCGAACCGTTTGCCGGCCTTCGCGTGACAAGACTGCAAAGCGAACCGCCTGATGACGCAAGATCCCCGCCACGCGTTCCAAGGACGAATTTTGATTGAAGAAGACCAAGGCTTTGAAGCCATCGGTATGGGCTAAGGTGCGTAACCAATCAACCTGATGCGCCCGATCCGTCTGCAAAAACAGATGCCTGACTTCGCCACGGGTTCGATCAATTGCCCGAACATCAATGATGTCTGGTGTTTTACCAAACCACTTATGCAGCTCCTTAAAATAAGGACTTGGCGTGGCCGAGAAAAAGGCCAATTGTGCTTCCGCGGGTGCTGCTGCCGCAATCTCTCGAACCTGATCAAATCCTGGATCACGCAACATTTCATCAGCTTCATCAACGACCAGCGTTTGCAACCCATCAAGTTTCAACTTACGCGACTGAATCAGTTCCAATAAGCGACCCGCCGTTGCAACAACGACTTCTGGCTTTTCTTTTAGCCTATCGAGCTGACGTTTGACATTCGCCGAGCCAATAACGCCTTGCACGGTGATACCAATATCTTTGGCGTAAGGTGTGAGCACATCACGGGTTTGAATCGCCAACTCTTGTGATGGTGCCAAAATTAAGAGTTGTAAGCCATCGCCTGGTACCATTTTTTCAAGTAGTGGTAAGCCAAAAGCTAATGTTTTCCCTGAGCCTGTTGGAGCAAGCCCAACAACATCTTCATCGGCTTTCAGCGGTTGATACACGGCGGTTTGAATCGGCGTCTGTTCAGTATAGCCGGCTGCTTGCCAGCGTTTTTGGAACGGGGTTGCAATTGTCACAATATTGTCCTCACTAAAAATCCAGATTTGCGGAGGTCCGCAGAATTGACATGACCTGATGAACCTCTTTGGCGAGCTGCCATGCCTTGTCAAAAGCGTTGCGGTCCTTGCCGACAATTGCTTTTGCAAAATAGGCTGCCTCAGCTTCCATCGGATTAGCCAACTTTTCTGTGCTCAGCACTTGATCACCGAGCTTAACGGTCTCCAGCTCAGCAGCGTTGTCCATCATCAATGTTTGCTTGCCAGAATAAATTTCTGACGGCAACTCGCTATTAGTCGTTTTACCCGTGATCAATGTCACCGCAAACTTACCATAGTCGAGACGAGCAACGCCATCGCCGTCAATCCCGCTTTTGAGAAAATGCGGCAAATAAACGGCATTCTCCGGTACACCAAACCATGCAATCGCATCATATACAAGGTAAATACCGAGGTCCATTAAAGCGCCGCCGGCAAATTCAGGATTAAACACATTCGGCAACTTGCCAGCTAAAAAGGCATCGTATTTTGACGAATACTTCATATACGTTAAGGTGGCCCCATCAACCGGTTGACTGTGGGTGAATTCATTGACGACTTCAAAGTTATGTTCATACACGTGACGCGCTGCCTCAAACAGATATAAAGAAGGTTTCTTCCGCAACGCTTCGTCCAACTTTTCAAACTCCATGGTCGTGGCAACCAATGGTTTCTCCACGATCACATGCTTATCGGCGTCTAACGCTGCCAACGCTTGAGACGCATGCAAACTATTTGGACTGGCAATGTAAACAACATCGATATCACTGCCAAGAAAAGCATCCATCGTCGTATAAGCAGTAGCTGGTGCCGTGCTGTCAATAAATGATTGCGCGCTTTCCTGATGTCGCGAATAAACAGCGGTGAACTGATAAGCTTTCGTCGCCATCGCTGCCGCCACGAATTGCTTGGTGATCCAACCTGTTCCAATCACACCGAGTTTTAACATGGCAAATCCCCCTTTTCAGACACGCCATTCAGCTCAGAAACTGGCTGAATCGTGCTCTGTTTTTTAACGTGCTGATGCACATGCCAGACACCGCGAAACCGCCTAAGCCGTGGCCTTCATAAACTGGCGGTCTTCAACTCACACGGTCAATCATCAAGCGTCATCACGCACGCTTATCCCGATTCAGTTGCCGTCATCCTTTTAAAAACAAAGTATTTTTGACAAGTCTCTGAACCGCTTACCATTATTGTAACAGCCCAGTAACAGAAAAACAGCATCACTGTAACCACTAAAGGAAAAAGTCATGGTAGACTTAATGTAATGAAAAAATGGGAGGTCGAATAACATGGCGAGTTTTTTACGCGGGCTGAAACATGCACTCGCGCATCGGGGTCATCATCAGGAGTCGCAAACCAAGGCAGCCAATCCTGCATTGGCATTGGCGAAGAATTTTACGGGGAATTTTGCATTTCTCGATGAGCAAACCAACAAGACCCACTCGCTGGCGATCTCGCCACAACTGCAGATCGCAATCGACAACAAAGTGCTTCCCGGTCAAGTCGTCGGCATCACCATCCATGAGCTGACTTTTCTCGACCATTACGGCTATAAGTTGGTCATCACGGCCGACGATAATGGTCCGCAAACGATCTACGACGAGGCCGAAGATGCCACTTATGCAATTATTGTTCCGAGTGTTTAAAGTCATCAGAAGTTGATCAACAGATTTTTGCCGTGCCAAACGCTGTAATCTTTGGCTAGATGTGGCTCAATCTTGGCACTGTCATCTGTAAATTCTGCTGGGTTATCTATGAGCGATCAAAAAACGGCTGATTTTCCAATACGGAAAATCAGCCGTTTTTATTTGGTTGAATTAACCTTCACGTCTATGAAACGTTTTGGCATCTTATTGACTAGTCCAACTTTGCCAGCGCCGCTTTTGGCACCTCTGCTCGCGGGACACGCTGCCAATCAGTGACGCCTTTTTTATCATTGTATATCACTTTCAAATAAGCATTCATTTTAAGTGGTCGGTCTTGATTAGCATTGAACTTCAGCTGCTGCAAACTGCCTTTTTCATCATAGCCGGGCAAGTCGTAGGCGTAGATGGTGTATTTATTACCATCTTGATCATGGTCAGTGGCCTGTTGACCAGCGTTTGTGATCTTCGTGTAATAAGTCGTGCCACCATAATTTGTGATTTCAAAAATTTTCAAGCCGCCAAATACCAGCACAATCAGCACAACAAGGCCGATCAAAACTTTCTTCATCCAGTTTCACCTCGCAACTATTATGCCGCATTGGTGTCAAGGTTGACATGGCTTTTCGCGAACAATCAACGAACACTTTTGTCATATACAGCCACAAAAATTATGATTAGCTGACAATTCCCGTGTTTGGCGTTAATTGACTATCTGCTGAGACAGTTTTAAAAAGGCCGCCCGATCCCCCATAAATACGGCAGCGCGGTAATCTGCGTGCGGTCCATTCGGCAACCGGGCGCCAGACGTATATTGCCAGAAACCACTGCTCGTTGTCGGCTTCTTGTCGCTTACAACCCAGCGTGGTGCTTGGGGGTCGACTTTTTGGACAGCTTTTAAAATACTTGGGCTACCCATCAGCAACACTTGGCGATGATAATGTTGCTGCACCAATGTGACAAAAGTTTGTAACTGAGTTGTCAGCCATTGTGTGCTTGGCTTCTTTTCAGTGTAATAGCTTAAGTAAATGCCAATCGGTAAATCACCGATATTTTGGCCGACTTGGCGCGTGAATTGGTCAGCTTGGGCTTGGGGTGTCGTTTCAAAGCTGAACACATGGTAAATGCCGATGCTCAGTCGACTGCCAGCTGCCTGATTAAAATTCGTATTAAAATTATCATCAAAATAGCTGCTGCCTTCAGTCGCTTTGAGATAGACAAAACTGACTTTGCTGCTGCGCAAACTGTCAAAATCCTGCACCCCATCGGTTTGGTCAAGACGCACACCCAACACGGGATAGGTCTGCGGATCAGGGCGGGGATTGCGCTGATGCCACCAAACAAACAGTGCGCCCAAAGCGATGATTAAAACGGCCAGCAAAAATAAGCGTCTTTGATGACGTTTGCGATAGGTATCAGCATAAATGACCCGACTGCGCACAGTGTCCCCTCCTCGTATAAACGCCTTCACTGGCGCATCATCCTTCACATAAGAACCTTGGCCGCAACGACCAAGCCGCTTATGCTCCGGCTGCTACCCGCGCCAGCTCACGCTCTTTTTAAACGCGATCGCGGACCCAGAAACCTTTGTGTAAGGACCTCAAGCGCAATGGCCCAAGTGCGGCCATTGCGCTTGACGCCGCTTACACGCCGGTTTCTAATCGGGTCAGCTCACGCTCTTTTTTTACCATTGTAGCAAAGTCGATCATTTTCGCGAAATTTGGTTTTATCAACGTCACAGTCTGTTAAGTAAAGGCCAATAAGAATAGAAGCGAGCAAAAACAATAGTAATTTTATCCAACATAAGCAAATAACTTGCTTTTTGAAGTCGTCATCGTTGTCTTTCCCTCACCCGTGCTTTAGAATTAGCGTGTGATAGCGATTGCTTTGCAAAGCTGATGAGGCTTCCACCAAACGCAATCGCGGAACTGGGAAGGAGACGGATAAATGCTTGATGAACGGCTCTTAGGAACGATTTTTACGTTGCCAACTTCGGCCGCGAGTGGCGAAATCACCCTTTATGGCATTCATTATCATTATCGAGTCCAAGATGATGCAGCCGCTGGCGACAAGGTCGTTGTCAACGCTATTTCGCCGTTGTATCTCAGCGTGGTAAAACCGGAACATGCTTTGCATTATTAAGCCACGCCAAGTTCCTAATACATGTCACCCGTATCAGTAGAAATTCATAGACATCTGGTTAGATGTTTTGAAGGAGTGATTTTTATGAATAGCATTATTTTGATCTCGTTAATTGTTGTTGTCCTAGTCATTGTCGTTGCCATTCTTTTCTCCAGCGTTGCCATCATCCATACTGGTGAAGTCGGCATTGTGGAACGGTTGGGTAAATATGTGGCAACCTTAGAGCCTGGTTTTCACATGGTGCCACCGCTAATTTATCGGATTACCGAAATTGTCAACATGAAGCAAATTCCGTTGAAGGTTGACGAACAGGAAGTCATTACCAAAGATAATGTTGTCGTCCGCATTTCCGAAACATTGAAATATCATATTACCAACGTTAATGCTTATGTTTACCAAAACAAGGATTCCGTTCTTTCTATGGTGCAAGATACCCGCGCTAACTTGCGTGGTATTATCGGCAATATGGATTTAAACGATGTCTTGAACGGAACCGAAACGATTAACCAAACGCTGTTCCAGCAAATTGCTGAAACGACTGCTGGTTACGGCCTGAATGTTGATCGGGTGAACATCGATTCCATCCAAGTTGACGCCACGATTCAGGATTCCATGAACAAACTGTTGCGTGCTTCTCGTGAAAAGGAAGCCAACATCATGGAAGCTGAAGGCCACAAACAGGCTGCCATTGCCAAAGCTGAAGGCGAAAAACAATCGGCTATTCTTGAAGCCGAAGCCAACAAACAAACTCAGATTTTGCAGGCGCAAGGTCATGCTGAAAGTCAGCGACTCATTGCCGATGCCGTCAAAGATCAGATCAATTCGATTAATGCCGGCCTGATTGATAACGGCAATCTGTACTTGCAATACAAGAATGTCGAAGCACTTGAAGCGCTGGCAAAGGGCACCGCTAACACAGTTGTGCTGCCAAGCACTGCCATTGATTCTCTCGGTAGCATCCCAGCAGTCGGTACCTTATTTAACCAAAAGAAGACTACCGACAATAACTGATCCGGTCACAGCCGAATAGCACGATGACTGCTATTCGGCTTTTTTGGGCAAAAAGTCAGCTTTTCCCTTCTGCTAGACAAAATGCCGTCTTAACAGGCCATTGTTGGCCAATGATTTGCAACTAGCTCTTGTTTTTAGGCGTTAAAAAACACTCGCTATGTTTGAAAAGCCGTGCGGCACTTTCAGAAATAGATAAAACAGCGTAACATTGATGGAAATACCCCGTGGCTAACCACGGGCAACGAGAGGTGAACCTAATGTACCAGCTTTTAACCGATTCTTGCTGCGACTTACCCTATCAAACATTACACGATCATCATGTGGATTTTGTCTCAATGCATTTTACAATCGATGGTCAGGAATACGAAGACGATCTTGGCGAAGATAAATACGATATCAATGCCTTTTACCAGCAGCTCAAGCAAAATGTGATGCCAACAACGACACAGGTCAACGTTGGCCAATTTGTGGATTTCTTCACACCTTATGTTGAAGCCAAAACACCGATTCTATACATTGGTTTCTCCAGTGGTTTAAGCGGTACGTTTGATTCTGCAACACAGGCTAAAGCGATGTTGTTAGAAAAGCATCCTGATGCCCAAATTTATTTAATCGACACATTAGCCGCTTGCGCGGGGGAAGGCCAATTTGTGTTGGACGCGATTGATAAACGCGATGCTGGCATGCCGATTGCTGAGTTAGCGCAATGGCTGACAGATCATCGGTTGCATTATCGGATGTGGTTCACCGTTGATAAGCTAGATTTTCTGTATCATGGCGGCCGCGTTTCGCGGACATCAGCAGCCCTTGGAACGATGCTGAATATTAAGCCGGTTATGGACGTCGATACTGCTGGGAAACTTCGCGTTGTGCGCAAAGTCCGCGCCCGAAAACGGTCACTGATCGACTTAACTGATGAAACGCTGAAGGCTGTTAAAGCCAATCCGACGCACCGGGTCATCATTTCAACATCAGGCGATTATGACGCCGCCAACTTCGTGAAAGACCGATTGCATGCCGCCTCACCTGAAACACCGCTGCAAGTCGGCAACATCGGCCCCACCATCGCCAGCCACACCGGCTTCGGTTGTGTCGCGGTCTTCTCGATGGCTACTGACGATCGGCAATGACTATCTCTCAGGCTGAACGATAACTTCTGAAACCTACAATTTGTCAGAGCCCAAATAATCATAGGAAGTGCTACGCTAAAACTTCCTTGCCATGCCAAATGCTGCAATCTTTAAATTCCAACAGACTATTTATGAGAGCGAAGACTGATTTGCCTATATATGGCAAATTAGTCTTTTTTTAGTCTGTCTGGTAGCTATTCAGAATGTCCAAAAGCCAGTCAATCAAGCATGAAAAGGTGCTAATTAGGCGTACTTCAAGGTAAAATAGGACCAGATTATGGCCAAGGAGGTTTTTCCAATGTCCATTCGCCCTGCCATCACCAACGACGTCTCGCCTTTATTATCACTCGTTCAAGGTTATTATCATGACAGCCCTGTCCCACTTACGATTGATGAAAGTGCCATGGCTGCTCATCTGAATCAGCTACGGACTGATGCCACATTAGGGGCTTTGCTTGTGGCTGAGTTGGACCAGCAACTGGTCGGCTTTGCGATTCTTTATCGTAGTTTTGACACCCGCACGCTCAAGCCGTTGTTGATCATCAATGATGTTTATGTCGCCCCTAAGTTTCGCCGCCACGGTTTGGCCCGACAATTGATGCAGGCTGCCTTTCAACTGGCTGATGAGCGCGGTTATGCAGGCTGCAGTTGGCAAACACGGATCAGCAATCATGGCGCCCAGCATCTGTATGATCAGCTTGGCGTCCGCGAAACTGGCTGGATTCATTATGATCGTGCTGGCAAAGATTAATCTGAAAAAAGAGACAAGTTTTCGGCTGTTTACCATGCGTTTTCGCCTGATAATCGGTCGCAGAACTTGTCTCTTTTTTTAATTCTCAACTTAACGACTGTTTACGCTCGTGCAGCCGATGCAGGTTCAACCAGCCTAACAGCAGCACAGCTAGCAATAAGAGTAGCAGAGCAAAATCATAGCTGCGGTGCATGCCATAGATAAACCACTGGGGATGGCCATGCGGATAATCATGAATGTACCGACCAGCCTGCGTACTCATATTCAGGTACAACAAGCTTGTCACCAAGGCAACACCAATTGTCATCCCCAAATTACGGCCAAGCGCAGCCATTGACCCCGCCAGTCCTTGAAACTTCGGCGCGACATTGTCCATCATCATCGGATTGTTTTGAAAAGCGCCATTGGCCAATCCTGACCACGCGAGGCCAAACACGATCCAACCCAACGGCCAGTTCGGGGTTGCCGCGGCAAACAACCCCATCGGCACACACCAGAGAAACAGCGCGAAGAAAGACACCCGTTCTGCTCCGAAATGATCGCCCAGATTCCCGCCAATTGGTGCACTGATAACATTGGCCGCCGGAATTGCCATCATACAAAAGCCCACCGTTAACGCACTCAAGCCTAATGTTTCTTCCAGATAAAACGGCATGATCACGCTATTAAAATAGCCGAGCATATAGACGATCATCGCAGTCAGAATACCAATCGTGAAACCCGGATTTTTGAAAATGGCAAACGGAATCAGCGGGTCAGATGCATATCGCTCAATATGAACAAAAGCCACAAGAGCGACGAACGCAAGCATCCCTGGTAACAGCGTCACCCACGACAGTCCGGCTGTTTGTGCCCAGAACACCGTGATGAAAAAGCCCAAAATGATGACCGAATAACTGCCATATCCCGGCCAATCCATGTGGGCCCCCGCCAAGGACGGCCGCTGCCTTGGAAAAACCAGCACGCCAATTAAAAACGCCACCAGCGCAACCGGCACATTAATCAAAAAGATCCAATGCCAGCTTAAAACAGCCAACACCCCGCCGCCAATACCGGGACCAGCGATATTGCCCAGTTGCAACAAGGCACTGTTGACCCCGAGCGCGCGACCATGCTGATTCATCGGAAAAATGGCGGTGATAATGCCAAAATTAGTCGCCATCGTCATCGCGGCACCAGTGGCTTGAATCAGTCGGGCCGTTAATAACCATGGTAAGGTCATGGATAGTCCGCAAAAAAGCGAGCCTAGTGCAAACAAAATGGTCCCCAACTGAAACAACCAGATCCGACCCACGCTGTCAGACAACTTCCCCCAGAAAATAAGCAGGACACAAATCGCGATCATATAAACTGATGTGACAAGTTCGACGGTGCTCATCGGCACCTTCAGCTCCCGGGCAATGTAGGGCAAAGCAATATTGACGATGCTGGCATCCAATGTAGCCATAAAGGAAACAATTGAAGTTGCAATCAAAATCAACCAACGACGGCTGGCGCTCATGGTGATCATCTCAGTTTCATTTTAGATTTAAAGACAACTAATAACTGACACACAGCGTTATGAGGCGATTTCAGGGACAAGATAGGCCTACTAATATCGGTTTTATTTAAAACAAATGTGTTTAAATGCTACCGACGCCAAATCGTGACGCGCTTTGCGGGCAATCGATACATACCATCGGTCGGCTGTACATCGAAAGCTTGATACCACGCCTCAAAGTTTTGCACAGGGACATTAACCCGCAAGGTCGCCGGGGCATGGACATCTTGCCGCAACACCGTTTTAGCGCGCTCTGGCCGCATTTTGGTCGCCCAAGAACGAGCATAGGCAATAAAGAAGTCTTGCAGCACTTTCGGGTCAGCCGAATCCCCTAACAAGTCCAACGCCACCGCCATGCCGGCATTATCGGCGATGTTTTCGCTAACCGTCAGTCGGCCATTCACTTTGACGCCTTCATACAATAAACCGTCAAATTGATCCGCAATAGCTGTCACTAACTTGTCGAAGGCTTGTTTGTCCTCAACCGTCCACCAATTATTTAACGTGCCATATTCATCATACAAGGCGCCATTATTATCGAACGAATGTGAAATCTCGTGACCGATGGTAGCACCGGTACCGCCAAGATTTTGCGCTCGGGTCCAGTTCAGTGAGTAGTATGGCGGCTGTAAAATTCCGGCTGGGAAGGTGATGTCATTTTTCATCGGATCGTAGCAGGCATTCACAAGGTGCCCCGGCATCCCCCAAACATTGCGATCCACTGGCTGACCCACCTGCTGAAGCCAAAAGTCTTGCGTCTGCTGGCTCAATTGCAAAATGGTCGGCAGTAAATCAGCCTCTGGCTCGACATGCAGGGTCGCGTAAAGCGGGAAAAGTTGATCTGGATAACCCATTTTAATTTTCATAGTCGCTAATTTGCGGATAGCCTTCTGCTTGGTCGCTGGGCTTAACCAAGTATTGTGTTCAAGTTGAACTTGATATTGTTGCAAAATTTCCTTGACCATCGCGGTAATATCCGCTTTCGCATCCGCGCCAAAATAAGTCTGGCCATAGTACTGACCAATGGCATCATCAAAATAGTCGTTGGCAACTCCAAAAGCATGCTTTTCCCAAGCTTCGGGCTCAGGCTGTCCAGCCAAAAAACGGTCATATTGACCAGCAAGTTGGCGGCTATCATCGCTTAAATAATCAGCACAAGCCAATAGTTCGCTAATCAGCATCCATGCTTGCCATTCTGGATAGTTTGCTTCGGTGATTAATGTCGACAGATGCGGCAGATAAGCAGGCACCACGGCGTTGACCTTCGTCGGTGTCTGCGGCATTTTAGCAGCCAAAGCTTCGGGAATGCCTAAGAAACCAGCATCTTCTACAAATTCAGTCCAGGTTAGCGGATTGTCAAAGGTGCTATCAACGGCAAAATCGACATTTGCCGGAATGAACGCAGCCAATCGGCGATCAAAGCTTTTAGCCGCCTCCACATAGTGCGCTTGTGCTGTCTGGTCAAAACCGGCCTCACCCAAAAGCGTTGCGACCATTTTCGACCATGCAGCTAAATCTGCCGCATTCTCTGCATCATCGGTTTGATACATGGCAGCGTCAGGTAAAATCGTGGCCGGACCACCAAGATTCAAAATATTGTGAGCCGCATCGTGCATATCAGCATCAACGTACGGGCTTACTGGCAACACATATTGCTCCGCCAGTAGTTTTGGCAGTGCTGCACGAAACTGGGCCAGCGTTTTAAGCCCAGCAATTTTATCCAGCCGTGCACGAACCGGTGTCATGCCGAGTTGGTTGCGTCGAACTTTATCATTAGCCTTAGCAAATAGTCGTGCGGCATTTTGCAGTGGTGAATCGGCGGCTTGTGGTGCCGCGTTTATTTTCTTCAAATCGGCTACCAACTTGATTCGAATGCTATCAGTTAGATCACTGTCAGCACTCACGACGCTTTTGTCAGGCGGGATCACCGTGGTCTGCTGCCAAGTCCCGTTGACTGCCATATATAAATCATCTTGAATACGTGGTAATGACATCAAAATTCCTCCTTTTAAGCGCATTCGTCGAACCAAAATCCGATGCTCCTCCTGCGGTTTTTAAATGCGATAATGCAAGCATAGTTTGACTAAGCAAGCGCGTCAATTGCTTGCACAATGTCCTTGAAACTTCTATCTTAAAAGCAATAAGACAGAGAGGGTGATGAGATGGCATTAGAACAATATCGGTTTGACGGTAAAGGCAAGTTTGATATGAAAGCCTTCACGACCACACCGCCAGATAGTTTTAAAAATAAAAAAGATCAAATTAAAGCAGATATTGAGAATAACATCAAAACATTATCAAAAGTACAGCAACATTTAGCCGCGCAAAAACAATACAGTGTTTTGATCATTTTCCAAGGCATGGATGCTGCAGGAAAAGACAGTATGATCGAGCATGTGATGTCTGGGGTTAATCCACAAGGCACCTCAGTTGTCTCGTTCAAAGTGCCGACTGAGCTGGAGCTAGATCATGATTTTTTGTGGCGAATTCACAAGGCCTTTCCCGCTGGCGGCGAATTAACAGTTTTCAACCGCTCCCAATATGAAGAAGTCCTCGTTGACCGCGTCCATCCCGAATTGTTACTCAAGGAAAACCTGCCTGGTATTGACAGTGTTCAGGACGTTTCCGATAGTCTTTGGGCTGAACGGTTCAATGATATTAAAGCTTTGGAAGCTTACGCACGGCGCAACGGGATTCTAATTTTGAAATTTTTCCTGCACCTTTCCAAGGCGGAACAAAAGAATCGATTCCTTAAGCGTATCGAGGTTCCGGAAAAGAATTGGAAGTTTTCACTGGCTGATATTAAGGAACGCCGCTACTGGGATGATTATCAAAAAGCCTATCAAGAGGCTATTCAGAACACGGCAACCAAGGCCAATCCTTGGTTCATCATTCCATCTGACGATAAATGGTATTCACGGCTGATTGTTTCGCAGATTATCAATCAAGAAGTCACCGCTTTGCCGCTAAAATATCCGGAGATTTCCGATGCTCAAAAGCAGCAGCTTGAACATGCTGTTGAGGCTTTGAAAGACTAAATAGATTCGTTTAAAACTATTTTATACAGAATAAAAAGACGCCCCGACAAAATTGAATCCTGTCAAGGCGCCTTTTTGATTATGCTTTGGCCATCGCATATTTCCTGATGGCGACCGCTGCACCATCATGATCGTTGTCAGGGACAACAGTTTTAATTGCATCTAATACCACAGGCAACCCATTGGCCAAGGTCACCCCAAGTGCAGCAGTTTTTAACATTGGCAAATCATTTTCACCATCGCCCAACGCCATCGTCTCAGTCATGGGGATGGCAAACAAGTCACTGAGTTGGCGAAGAGCGGCTTCTTTTGACACGCCTTGCCGCACAATTTCTAGATAGGTTCGTTTCGAACGGCTAGCGACCAATTGCCACTCTGGATGGGCAAGAATGATGGCTTCCGCGCGATCAACCACAGCAGGCTCACCCATGCACAGCATTTTATGCACTGGCAATCCTTCCGCCAGCATTTGTTCCATAGGCGCAGTTTCTGCGCCAAAGCCTGTGATTGCGGCTTCTTGTTGGACCCACGCATCCACCACGTTCACATACCAATGCGCGCCACTGAAAATATTCAGACTGAGTGCCAGTTTAGCTAACGCTTCGTATGCTTGGCTACCAATGCCAGCGGGCCAAGGCGTTGCGGACAGGATTTTTAAATCGCCATGTTGCGGTTGGCAAATGACGGCACCGTTGAGACTGGCAAGTGGCACGTCGAGACCCATCTGATGTGCCAAAGCGGTCATGGCCAAAGGCGGCCGCGCAGAAGCCAGCACAAAGGTTCCGCCAGCAGCCGCGTAATCTTTGATGGCCGTTTTAACTTCATCGGTCAACTGGTGGTTTGAATTCAGCAGCGTCCCGTCAATGTCACTTAAAATCAGTCGATAACGCAAATCAAAAGCCCCTCTCTTTTTCATAATCCCCTCGAACGATTCTTTTCAGACTTCACGACTGCTGGTGGGTAACCGGGTGCAATGGATCGTTCAGGGCCGGAATACTCTGGCGAACACTGAAGGCAAAACCCAAAGCCGCCAACAAAATTAAGCCTGTGGCACCAACAAACAACAACTGATAGCTGCCGGTGCCCTCAATCACCATTGCTCCTAACAACGGACCCAATGCGCGACCAGCTGAAGCAAAGCCTTGAATCAATCCCTGATAACGCCCTTGCTGTGCCAATGGCGTAAACAAGGTGACATAAGTCGAGACTGCTGGTAAGGCCAAGACTTCACCCATGGTTAAAACAATCATCGCCACGATGAACGTTATATACTGTCCTGAACCGTTCAACAAAAGCAAAAATGATCCGGCAAACAAGACAAAACCGCCAATCAAACGCAAGCGAATGTGTTGTAATAACCAGCGATCAAAAGCCGTCAAAATTGGCTGGAATAGCACAATTAGTAAGGCATTAATCGTCCACAAGAAACTATAATCCTTAATCGTCAAACCTTCGCCTAACATGAAAGCAGAAATATTACTCTGCCATTGCTCATACATTAGCCAGGTCACAAATAAGGTCACCATCAACATGACTAACCGCGGCTTGGCTGGGTTGCGCTCGCTGTTAACAGTTTGCGTGGTCGCAGTCGCAATCGCCACTTTATCAATTCGATAATGCAACAAAGCAACCACTAAAAATAAGGCAAATAAGCCAGTTGCCAAAGCGAAAACAACGCCAATACCATAAGGCAGCACAAATCCGACAATTAAAGTGCCGATAACCAACCCTAGATTCGATGTAAAGTAGAGAATATTGAACACGACACTCGGTCGTTTATTCTGAATCCGAGTCGCATAGGAATTAATCGCCGTCGTTGTGATACCGCTGCCAAGACCGGACACAACTAACAGCAGTGGATAAGCCGGCCATCCATGGAAGAAAATCAGCATACCGGTCGCAAAGAGATTCAGGCCAATACCAGCAAGAACTGTCCCATATGGCTGCCAATGATCAAATAACCACCCACCGAAACTGTTACCGATCACCATAAACATGGAATTAGCAAAAAGAACAATCCCTGCAACCGTTAGTGGTTCACCTAAATATTCATGCATATAAATCGTTGTTAACGGCCAGATCAGGCTGATCCCGGTATTCGTAATCAACGAACCCAGAAATAACCATTTCATTGCTAAAGTCTTTTGCTGCACCATACTCCCCCATTTCTTGTCACTGCTACTGATCATAAGGGAAATGGCCCTATTATAGCAACTTGAATGAGCAAATATTTAGGGTGTTATCATGATTTGCCCAAAATAAAAGCCTAGTGTAAAAGTTCGAGCTGGTTCCGCGGCAATTCAGGGGTGCCGACTGCGAAGCTTGAGTGGTGGACACAACTGCAAACTCACAAAGAATCAAGATCTTGTCGTTCAGTCAGTGCTTTTGCCAAATACGAGCCTCAATCAACAATAAGATCGACATGCTGATCGTGTTCTAAAATAGAATCATGAGAGCTGGCGGAGCGGCGATGGGCTCAGTGGTGAGATTGGTCTTAGTGGAGTGGTTTTCTCCGCTTAGACCAAGGCCGAGCTTCAAGACCGCGGGCTTTGCGGGCTTGAAGTCGTGCCCACCACGTTCCAGCCCAATCGCCGCGGAGCCAGCTCGGACTAAGGCGAAATCTCAACTGAAATAGAACTGATACTGAATCAACAGATATTCATGCCTGCTACAGTCAAAAAGAGGCACCCGCAGCAATCAATTGATGTGCGGGTGCCTCTTTGAGTTGCGCCATGATAGTTGTGCAGTCTTACTTCGCCAACGCCAAAGCCGTAATACTCTCAATATGCTGCGTCTGCGGGAACATGTCCACTGGCTGGGTTTCCTTTGCTGTGTAGCCAAAGGCGGCTAGCAGCTGCAAATCTCTTGCCAAAGTCGCGGGGTTGCAGGACACATAGACGATCTTTGGCGGCTTCATATAACCGACAGCGTCGATGAAACTTTTATCCAGTCCTTTGCGCGGCGGATCGACCATGAGCACATCCACTGGCAGTTCGTTGTCTTTCCAGCGTTGGATGACCTCCTCCGCCTTGCCGACTTCAAAGGTGACATTATCGATGTGATTGCGCACCGCATTTGCCCGGGCATCGCGCACAGCAGGTTCAACCACTTCGACGCCGTAAACATGTTTGGCATGACGTGCCATCGTCAAGGAAATCGTCCCGATACCTGAATAAGCATCGATCACATTTTTCTTACCAGTCAGACCAGCAGCCTCAATGGCCTTTTTGTAAAGCACCTCAGTCTGAACCGGATTAACCTGATAAAAACTGACTGGCGAGATCTGGAATTCACTGCCTAGCAACTTATCCAGCAAATAGTCCTCGCCGTAAATGGTTCGTGACTTGCGGCCTAGAATGACGTTGGTTCGTTTGTCATTCAAGTTCACAACCACACTCGTTACTTCTGGTAATGCTAAGGTGATCTCTTCGACAATATCTTTGAGATGCGGCACTTGCCAAGTTTGTGACACCAAGACAATCATCATCTGCTTCGTATAATGGCCCCGGCGCACCATGATGTTACGAATAACGCCTTTATTAGCGCGCTCATCATAAGCTGGCACATGGTATTTTCGTAAAAGATCACGCACCACCACAATGGCTTGGTCAATTTTCGGATCTTGAATCAGAAAGTCTTCAATTGGTACGAGGTCGTGGCTGTGTTTTTTATAAAAGCCAGTTTGCAGTTCGCCATTCACGGTACGAACCGGTACTTGCGCCTTGTTGCGATAGCCTAAAGGATTCGTCATCCCGATGGTCGGCAGCACCGCAATATCAAGATGCGCTTTTTTATAAAGTTCTTGAATTTGTTTCTGCTTAAATTGCAATTGTGCCGGATATGCCAAGATCGACAGTGGCGCAATCCCCGTACGGATATAAGTGCTATCTGCACCGGGAACACGATCCGGTGAGTCGCTCAATCGTTTGACAACTTTGGCAAAGCCATATTGTTTCTGCGTTTTGAGGACATGCACCTGCATTTTTTCGCCAGGCAGGGCATCTTCAATGAAAAGCGGAAAGCCGTCAACTTTGGCAACGCCCATCCCTTCATAAGTGAGATCTTGAATGGTAACTTCCAGATCTTGGTTCTTGGTTACAGCTGGTTGGGCCAAATTAGTCATCCTTTTCGTCTTGTGAGCCGATCTGTCCATCACCATCAATATCTTGATGAGAAATGGATTCGACTTCGGCCATGTAGTCCTTCTGCTTCTGCGCGTCCGTACCAAGATTCTTGGTCGGGATCTCGTCTAGATTAGCATACATGGCAATATGTTGCTTCAAATTAATAAACGTCATCGGCGCATCGCCGCCGTATTCACCATCAAGGTTAATTTTCAACGGATCGTCTCCGCCGGCCTTCACCCGCAACTTTTTAGTCTTTGTATAGATAATATTGGGATCATCCACGTGGCGACCACCATTGAAGACAAGCGCCATTAGCTTCAGCAAATTCGCCATGTTCGCTGTTTTAACAATAATTAAGGAGAACTTGCCATCACCAAGTGCAGCATCCGGCACGATCTGCTCAAAACCGCCCACAGAATTGGTAAGGCCGAGGAAAAACATGCTGGCGGGTCCATCATAAACCCCGCCATCATATTCCAGTTTCATCGGCACCGTCCGCACCGCTGGTAACATCTCGGCGCCTTTAATCACATAGGCAAAATAGCCAAAAATAGATTTAACTTCAGATGGCACAGAATAAGTGAGTTCGCTCAACAAGCCACCAGCCGCGATGTTCATAAAATAATGATGATTGGCTTGGCCAATATCCATCGCAAGGGTTTGGCCTTTGAGAATCACTTGGGCCGCCTCAACCGGATCATCCCGCGAAATCCGCAAAGCACGCGCGTAGTCATTGGTCGTCCCTGCTGGAATAATCGCCATTTTTGGGCGTTTTTTAGCTGGTGCGATCCCATTAACCACTTCATTAATCGTACCATCGCCACCAGCAGCGACAATTAAGTCGAAACCCGCTTCAGTGGCACGCTTTGCTTCTTCACGTGCAGAAAAAGGCTTCGGGGTTGTTTGAAAGGTTGAACTTTCATATCCTGCCTGTTCCATGATATCCAAAATGTCGGGGACGAAGCGCTTTAAACCTTCGTTGCCGGATGTAGGGTTGTATATCAAACGCGCCCGTTTTCTCATCGGTCAATGCTCCTTAAACGTTTTAACAATACTGGACTGCTGGCCCGTTGCTGGCGGAAACAGTCTTTGTCATAATCGTGAATCGTCAATGTCTTGCTCAAAAGCTTCAATCATGAGCAACTTTTGAGCCTATTTTTCTTGGTACTTCCCATCTGCTGCCACAATAGCAAGACTAGCAATTTGCGCAATAACCTCGGCATGTAAACAACAAAGAACATTGTCTACATGTCGAGGCTATTATCCGAACTGAATTGCTAGATAGTCAGTATCTCTTATCGTTGCTTAATCTCAGCCATCAAAATCTGGTTGACCACTTTAGGGTTTGCCTGACCATGTGTTTGTTTCATGATCTGACCAACTAGGAAGCCAATTGCCCGGTCCTTACCAGCTTTGAAGTCATCGATACTTTGCTGGTTATTATCGAGAATTTCGTCAATAATCGGGGTCAATTTAGCCGGATCGGAAAGTTGGATCAGACCTTTTTCATGGACCCACTTATCCGGATCAGTATCATGTTGAATGATTTCCTTAAAGACCTTTTTGGCCATTTTACTGGAAATCGTGCCATCACCAATAAGCTTGATCATGCCTGCCAAATGCGCTGGCGTCAAGGCAACTTGCCCCAGTTCAACGTGTTGGGCATTCAAGAAACCGGAAACCTCACCCATCAGCCAGTTAGACGCTTGCTTGGCATCGGCGCCTTGCGCCACAGTTGCTTCGAAGAAATCTGACATTTCCTTCGTCTGCGTCAAGACACCGGCATCATAAGCTGGGATTCCCCAGTCTTCGATGTAACGCTGCCGGCGCTCTGCTGGCGGTTGCGGTAACGAGGCCTGAATGTCGTCAATCCATTTCTGGGAAACAGCCACTGGTGGCAGGTCTGGTTCAGGGAAGTAACGATAATCATCGGCGCCTTCCTTAACCCGCATCAGAAGCGTTTCTTTAGCATCTGGATCCCAGCGCCGGGTTTCCTGACGCACTTCACCGCCGCTCAAAAGCACAGCCTGCTGCCGTTTTTCTTCAAATGCGAGGCCATCGCGAACATGCACGAAGGAGTTCAGGTTCTTGATTTCGGTCTTGGTACCAAAATGTTCCTGTCCAATTGGCCGCACTGACAAATTGGTATCAACCCGCATAGAGCCTTCTTCCATCTTAACGTCCGAAGCCCCTGTGAACTGAACGATTTGGCGCAAGGTTTCCAGATAAGCATAAGCTTCTTCTGGACTGGTGATATCCGGTTTGGAAACAATTTCGACCAGCGGTGTGCCTTGACGGTTCAAATCAACATAGGAATAACCATCGTCTTCGTGCTGGTTCTTCCCGGCATCTTCTTCAACGTGCAGTTCTGCGATACCAATCTTTTTCTTCTTACCGTCAACTTCAATTTCCACCCAGCCATTGGTGCCCAAAGGCTTCTCACTTTGAGTGATTTGATAAGCCTTAGGATTGTCAGGATAGAAATAGTTTTTCCGATCAAAATGAGTCAAACGCGTGATGTCAGCATGCAATGCCAGCCCCACCATGATGCCAAGTTGATAGGCCCCGCGATTGATGCTCGGCAAAACGCCTGGGAATCCCCAGTCAATCACGTTTGTCTGGGTGTTGGGTTCCTGACCATAAGTGACAGGTGATGGTGAGAACATTTTCGATTTGGTTTTCAACTCAACGTGGACTTCAAGCCCGATTGTTGTTTCAAAGTTCATCTTACTTGCCCCCCGGGATCTGTGCTAAGTAGTCGTTTTGTGCTTCAAAAGCCGCAGCAACTTGGAAGATCGTGCTTTCGTCAAAATGTTTGCCGATCAGCTGTAAGCCGACTGGCATGCCATCAACGAAACCAGCTGGCACGGATGCCGCCGGTAAGCCGGCAAGATTGACCGGAATTGTCAAAATGTCGTTCATGTACATGGTAACTGGATCGGTGACTTTTTCGCCAATTTTGAACGCAACGGTTGGGGTTGTCGGTCCAATAATCAGATCATAATCTTTGAAGACATCTTCAAAGTCACGGGTAATCAAAGTTCGAACCTGCCCTGCCTTTTTGAAGTATGCATCATAAAAGCCGGCTGACAAACTGAAGGTGCCCAGCATGATACGTCGCTTGACTTCTGGGCCAAAACCTTCGGATCGAGAACGAACATAAACATCCTCAATATTTTTGACATCCTTGGCGCGGAAACCATAACGAATGCCATCAAAGCGCTGCAGATTGGAGCTGGCTTCGGAGCTGGCGATGATGTAGTAAGATGGCACCGCATATTGGGTATGTGGCAGTGACACTTCTGTCACCGTCGCGCCCATGTCTTCGAACTGCTTGGCAGCTGCTTTAATCTTATCCGCAATCGCTGGGTCAACCCCTTTGCCTAAGTATTCCTTTGGCAAAGCGATCTTCATTCCCTTGATATCCTGACCGATTTTGGCGGTAAAGTCCGGTACGGGTGTGTCCGCTGTGGTGCTATCACGTTCGTCATGACCAGCAATCACATTCAGCAACTGCGCAGCGTCTTTAACATGTCGAGTCAGCGTTCCGATCTGATCAAGGCTGGAACTAAAGGCAATCAAACCCCAGCGAGAAACGCGGCCGTATGTCGGTTTGACCCCGACGATGCCGTTAAAAGCAGCAGGCTGACGAATGGAACCGCCTGTATCACTGCCCAGTGCGGCAATCACTTCACCAGCTGCGACAGCTGCCGCGGAGCCGCCTGACGACCCACCGGGAACGCGCGTGTGATCCCAAGCGTTTTTAGTCGTTTTAAAAGCGGAGTTTTCTGTTGACGAGCCCATCGCGAATTCGTCCATGTTGGTTTTACCAACATTGATCGCACCGGCTGCATCAAGCTTTTGCATAACGGTCGCATCATAAATCGGATTGAAGTTGGCAAGCATCTTGGACGCTGCCGTCGTGACAACGCCTTTGGTGACAATGTTGTCTTTGATAGCAATTGGCACACCGGCTAGTGGTTGATCGTCAGCAATACCGGCTGCATCGACTGCAGCAGCCTTTTCCTTGGCGCCATCAGCATTCAGTGCTAAGAAGGCATCTACTTCAGCATCCAACTGGTTGATGCCGGCCAATGTCTCGTCAACCAATTGACTGCTGGTCACCTTGCCGGAGCGCAACTGCTCATGCAATTGATCGATACTGGTTTTAAAGTAATCCACGCGCTAGTCCTCCTCTTTATCGATGATCGCTGGAACTTGGATCAACGTGCCCTTCTTGGTCGGCACATTTTTCAACAAGTCCGCTACCGGCTCGCCTGGCTTAGCGACATCCGCTCGCATCACATTTTCCAGATGAATACTCTGGGTAGTTACCGGCACATCTTGCGTCGGAACACTTTCTAGTTGTTCAACCATATCGAGAATCTCGGAGAGCTGGCTGGTGTATTTCTCCAGTTCCGTTTCAGAAAATTGCAACTTGGCCAATCCTGCCACATGCGCAACACTGTCTTTAGAAATCATGCTATCCCCGCTTTCAGTTTCATTATCATTCGTAGTTTACCATAGATTCGGCTAATAACTCCCGAATACATGGGTATAAAAGCCTTTGTCGCCAGAACTTCGCGATACAAAGGCCTGCATGCCTTGCGTGCTCTGAATCGTGATCTCAATCGGCACGCCAGAAGGTAAATACTTGCTTGCGGCCGTTGAAATATATTGCGTAAAGCTCTGAATCTCGGTCAACCCATAAAACTGTGTGTTAACCGTAATGTTCATGCCGGCTAGATTACCACCTTCATAATGCGCCTGTGCCGTAATCCCAGCTAAAGTCGGGAAGAAGCCCTTCACTTGGTTCGTAAAATTCGAAAAGTCATTGGCCACGGTACTGTTAATCGCCTTATGATCGCTCACCACTGGCAACACTTCATTCTGTTGGTCAAGCTTCTTCCAATCGCCTAAATTGGTGCCGGTTTTACTGGTTGTCTGCTCGGTATAAACACCGCCAACGAGACTATCTTGTTCAGCATTCTTGTAGATACCGACAATGATCGGAATATTATTCGGCACTTTACTCATGGCGCGTAAACGAGCGACGACCTTGGCAGCGATTGCTTCACCTTGTTTCTTGATCGCCTCATCGGAAATTTCGGTTTGATACTGGGCACCGTATTCCGTCTTTGTATAGTAATCAACCTTATTCATCCCAAGCGCAATTGCGATTCCGCCCAGCTTCATACTGTTACCGTCTTGCACCATGAAATCCTGCTCTAAAATCTGCTGCAAATAAATCGGATTGCGAGTATCAGGATCAGTTTTGCCATTATCAACCGGATTAAGGCCGTCTTTGTTGTCCTTGGCTTCACGTTTCAGCCAACTTTTAGCGGTTGCCGTACTTAACAACTGACCTTCTTCAAAACTATATTTGTCAGTTGGAAACTGTGCTTTGGCTAGGTTTTCGAGACCACTTTCCATACTTTTAATATTGAAGTTGTTCTCGCCTTGATCATTCTGCTGCAGCGTCAAACCACGGGCGCTGCTCGTCTGATAACGTCCGTTTTTGATAACACCTTGATACATACTATTATCAACCGTGCCGGTGGTTTGGTAACTACCGGTTTTTGTGCCACTAGTACTGCTGCTGCCACTGTCAAAATTCAACTTGCCACAGGCTGCTAACAACACCGCAGCCCCAGCCAGCAAAGTTAACGTTAAAAATTTCTTCATTGATGTTCCTCAATCCTTCAAATTCGCCAGCAATTCCGTCTCATTCATGATTGGGACATTCAAGCTTTGTGCCTTTGCCAACTTACTGCCAGCCGCGTCGCCAGCGATCAGGAGGTCCGTTTTCTTTGAAACTGAACCTGTGACCTTGGCTCCTAATCCTTCTAGCTGCTTCGTGAGTGCTGGCCGCGAAAACTCGGCAAACTTACCGGTAATCACAACGGTTTTACCTGCAACAAAATTATCTTTGACCACTGGTTTGGTCGGTCCGGTGTAACGCAGGTTAACATCAGCTTCGCGCAACTGAGTGATCAACTTTTGAACCGTTGCGGCTTTAAAATACGTCACGATCGCTTCCGCAATGGTCGGCCCGATGTTTGGCACATCTGCGATCGCCTCTTGACTGGCGGTCATCAGATGATCCAAATCGCCGAAATGCTCGGCCAGAATTCGGGCGGCTTTACCGCCAACGTGCCGAATGCCCAACCCAAAGATTAGGCGTTCTACCGAGTTTTGCCGACTGTTGTTGATCGCACTTAACAAATTATTAATTGATTTTTCTTTAAACTTATCTAATTTCGCCAGATCCGCAGCTGTGAGGTGATACAAATCAGCGACATCTTTTACCAGATGCTTGGCCTGCAACTGTGCCACAATCTTCGGGCCTAAGCCATCGATATTCATCGCGTTGCGAGACGCAAAATGGGTGAGCTGCTCTTGGACCTGTGCCGGACACATCGGGTTGATGCAACGCAAAGCTACTTCATCGTCGAGATGGACCAGTTTTTGGCCACATGACGGGCAGACCTCTGGAATCGGCGCCGGTGGCGTATCCACTGGACGTTTAGCAACCAGTACCCGCGAAACTTCAGGAATAATGTCGCCTGCTTTGTGCAACATGACGGTGTCGCCGATGCGAATATCTTTATCACGAATCATATCCGCGTTGTGCAACGTGGCCCGTGCCACTGTGGTTCCAGCAAGCTGAACGGGGTCCATCACGGCAGTCGGCGTGACCACACCGGTTCGACCAACTGTCCAGACAATGTCATGAATGACGGTCTCTGCTTCTTCAGGTGGGAATTTGTAGGCAATTTCCCAGCGTGGCACTTTAACGGTGTTGCCTAGTTGCGCTTGCAGCGCCAAATCGTTCACTTTCAAAACGATCCCATCAATTCCGTAAGGCAACTCATCACGGTCGGTGGTGTACTTCTTAATATAGGTGTCAATCGCCTGCATGTCACCAGCCACTTCTGAACTTGGATTTGTTGTAAATCCAAGTGCCTGCATAAACGCAATCGCCTCATGCTGCGTGGTCACGTTAAACTGCTCTGGTTCAATTAACGTATAAATGAAGGTATCCAGCTCTCGAGCAGCGGTGACTTTGGCGTCTAACTGTCGGAGTGATCCAGCTGCCGCGTTACGTGGATTGGCAAAAGGCGTGCCGCCCTCAGTTTCCTGCCGCGCATTCAGCTTGGCAAACGCCGCCTTAGGCATATAACATTCACCCCGTACCTCGAGTGAAAGTGGCTGCTTTAACTGCTTGGGAACTGACGCAATGGTCAACACATTTCTGGTCACATCTTCACCGACATTACCATCACCACGTGTTGAGCCTTGAACGAGTTTGCCGTTTTCATAAATCAGAGATAAAGCCAACCCGTCGATTTTCAACTCAACATTGTAATCCACCGGATGGCCGACATTGCTTTGCATGCGAGCATCCCATTCACTCAGCTCTTCGAACGAAAAAACATCGCCCATCGACAACATCGGAATTGGGTGTTGCACCTTGGCAAAGTCCGAATTAATGACATCGCCGACTTCTTGAGTTGGCGAATCAGGCGTGACTAGCTTGGGATAAGCCTCCTCGAGTGCCTGTAAATCGCGATAATGATCGTCATAGACGTTATCGGTCACAGTTGGCGCATCCTTGGTGTAATACTCAAGACGCCATTGATTCAGTTGCTTCCGAAGCTTTTCGACTTCCGCCTGAGCTTCTTCAAGTGTGAATTGTGCAGCTGGTTTTGCTAACACAGCGAGCCTCCTCTAAAAATATGCATCCCGACATTTCTGAGTCAAACTGCGAACGCTTATGATGCCACTTTGACAATCGGAGCAAAGGCAGCTAGCAGTCGTTTGATGCCGTTGTCTTTAAAAGCAATATCGAGTTCTTGATCATCGCCGGTACCCGTGACTTTCACCACGGTACCAGTCCCCCACTTGCGATGCTTCACCTTGTCGCCAGCTTCCCAACTGGTTTTGCCTGCACCTGTTGTTGGCGCGGCTTGCACAGTAACGGGTGTTGCTGTTTTTTGAGCAGCGTGCCGGCTATACGGCGAGCTGAATGCGCGGTCAGTACGATTAATAAATGGAATGTCACTTTTTGGCTGGGTAGTGCCAATGACTTCCAACAAGTCAGGATTAATTTCTTCAATGAAACGGCTAGCAGGATTGTTTTGCCGTTGACCATACAGCATCCGGCCATAGGCATTGGACAGATACAGCTTCTGTTTGGCGCGGGTAATGCCGACATAAGCTAAGCGCCGTTCCTCTTCGAGCTCGCTTTCATCCATGGAAGCCCGACTCAATGGAAAGAGTCCTTCTTCCATCCCCACTAAAAAGACAACCGGAAATTCCAGTCCTTTAGCAGCGTGCAAGGTCATCAAGGTAACTTCTTGTGCATCTTCTTCAACGTCATCCTGATCCGATAACAGCGCCAATTCAGCCAGAAAATCAACGAAAATGTCGCTGTCTTCATTTTCCGGCTGATACCGGGAATCGAATCCTTGGGTCACCGAAAGCAATTCTTCTAAGTTTTCGATGCGGGTATCGGCTTCCAGATTGTGGGCCGCTCGCAGTGTTGATAAATAGCCACTATCCTCAAGAATTGCCTGCATCATCTCGGTCACGTTTAGATCTTTTCGCCGTGTACCCAGCTCCTGGATCATTTTACCGAACTTAGCTAACTGTCCGCGAGCTTTACCAGCAATCGGACTGAGTTCAGCATTCGCCGCTGCTTCCAGCAAGGACCAGTCATGCTCATTGGCAAAGGCCTCTAACTTCTCAACGCTTGTGTTGCCAATACCGCGTTTTGGTTCATTGACAATTCGATTAAAACTCATATCGTCTTCCGGATTGACCACTAACCGGAAATACGCTAGCGCATCGCGAATTTCCTTGCGATCATAGAACTTATGCCCGCCAACCATTTTATATGGAATGTTGGACTTCACAAACGCTTCTTCAATCGCCCGCGACTGCGCATTGGTTCGGTACAGAATCGCAAAATCACCATATTTGCGATGATTATCAGCGATCTCTGCTTCAATTCGGCGAATGACAAAAATAGCTTCATCAGTTTCGCTTTGAGCGCGGTAATAGGTAATCTTGTCGCCTTCGCGATTTTCCGTCCATAACGTTTTGGCTTGGCGATTCTGATTATTCTGAATCACATCATTGGCCGCACTCAAAATAGTTTTAGTTGACCGATAATTCTGCTCAAGCAAAATGACTTGCGCCTTTGGATAGTCTTTTTTGAAATCCAAAATATTCTGCATATTGGCACCACGCCAGCCATAAATGCTCTGGTCGGCATCACCAACCACACATAAATTATGGTAGCCTTCTGCCAACATATGCACGAGCTGGTATTGCGCTTCGTTAGTGTCCTGATATTCGTCAACATGAATGTAGCGGAACTTACGCTGGTAGAATGCCAGTGTTTCTTTGTCTTTTTCAAAAAGCACGATGGTCTGCATGATGAGATCATCAAAGTCCAATGCCTGATCACTGCGCAGACGCTTTTGATATTCCGCATAAACCTGCGCCACAACTTTGGTGAAAGGACTGTTAGCCTGTTCATTGGCATAAGTTTGTGGCTCCACGAGTTCATTTTTAGCGCTCGAAATAGCACCTAAAATGGATTTAGGATCGTAGCGCTTTGGATCAAGATTGAAATCAGCCAAAATATGCTTCACTAGCGTCAGTTGCTCAGCAGGATCAGCAATCGTAAAGGCACGGTTATAGCCCAGTTTGTCAATGTCGCGTCGTAAAATTCGGACACAGAGCGCATGGAACGTTGAGACCCAAATATCGCGCGCAATCTCAGCATCAACCAACTTGCCGACCCGCTCGCGCATCTCACGGGCGGCCTTATTTGTAAACGTGATGGCAAGGATGTTCCATGGATTGACGTGCTTTTCTTCAACTAAATAAGCAATCCGATGAGTCAATACCCGTGTCTTGCCTGAACCGGCACCAGCCATAATCAGCACTGGCCCTTCAGTCGCCAACACCGCCTCAGATTGCTTATCATTCATACCCTTTAATGCGGCATCCATTACCATTTAACGAATCGTCCTTTCAGAAAAACCAAGTGAAAAATTCCTTGACCTATTGTACCAAATTTTGGGAGGGAGCGTGAGCGAGTGGTCAATCATGACCTCTTTAAAATCAGATGTACAAGGTTTCTCGTCCTATCTGACGTGAGTCTTCACCTGTGGTCCGAGCTGGCTCCGCGGCGATTGGGCTGGAACGTGGTGGGCACAGCTTTGAACCCGCAAAGTGCGCGGTTTCAAAGTCTGGCCTTGTTCTAAAACGGGAAGCCCACCCGTTTAAGAACAATGTCACCACTGAGCCCATCGCCGCTCCGCCAGCTCTCTCTTTCTATTCAAATGGCAGTAAAACGCATTGCCACCGGTCTCTGTTGTGGCTGTAGGCAATAAATCAAAGGCTACAATTCAAGCATCCTCCTCCACCCTGCCTACCAGTTCTGCTACACTAGAGAAAACAAGTTGGAGGCAGCAACGATTATGGAGACGAAATATGGGCGGCACTCTTTTTTTGATGGTGGCTTGTTGGCTTACGTCGGCTGGACGATTCTTGGCACTTTGATCACGATTTTTACACTAGGCATTTGTTATCCATGGGCTTTGACCATGCTATATGGTTGGAAAATCAATCATACCGTGATTGAGGGTCATCGGATGCACTTTTTTGGGTCGGCCGTGAGCTTGTTCGGCAATTGGATTAAATGGTTGTTGCTGACAATTATCACGTTGGGGATCTATGGCTTCTGGGTTTTTATTAAATTAGAAGACTGGAAAGCTAAGAACACGCGGTTTGTTAGCTGACGCATCGTGATTGCATTGGAGAAGGCATGTTATGAAAAAGTTTTGGTTGGGTTTTGGTCTTTTATTGCTCATTTTAGCAGCTGGCTGCGGGGTACAACATAAAGTGGCTAAATCGAGCAGTTCAGCGGCTTCGCTTCGCAGCCGCAAGTCGCCTAGTTCGCGATCCTCAGCTGCGATTAAGCAGACAAGCATGCTCGCCCGGCTGAAGGCAAAATCACAAACGACGCTCGTGTATGCACCGTTTGGCGACAGCCTCTCTGTTGGTTTGTTTGCGGATAGTAAAACAAGCCGGTTTACCACCCTTTTTGCTGACCAATTACACCGTTTGACTGACAAGACGGTGACAGAGGAAGGGATTGCAGAGGTGGGAAAAACCGCGACTAATCTTGGTGTCCCTGCTCTGCCAGCGTTGATTGCCCAGCATCCTGATTTGATTACCATCGAGTTTGGGACGAACGATGCGGTTGGCGGCGCCACACCAACGGCGCTGGCTGATTACCGCCAGGCGTTGACAACCATCGTGGCAACCTTGCAGAAGCAAACAACAGCTGAGTTGATCCTTATGACGACCTGGTCGCCAAACCATGGTCCTTATGCCGCCGCCGATTTGCAATTTGATGCTGTGGTCAAACAAATCGGTCAAACTTATCACGTTCCAGTTGCCGATCTGGCGACCATCTGGCAAAACCATGATGACGTCACAGGCCCTGCCGGTACAGCCATCACCGACTTCGCTGGTAACGGTCCGCGCGATACTTTTCACCCCAACCAGCGCGGTCATGATCAGATTGCTGCCTTGCTCAAGAAAACTTTGGAGGAATAACTTATGCATGATGTTTTAAAATTTTGTCCCAACTGCGGTCAACCAATTAAACCAACTGACGACTTTTGTCCTAACTGCGGGTTTGATTTGCGGAAAGCCCGACTTGAAGCCCAATCAACCCAAGAACCAGCATCAACGTCCCCTGCCGAGGCACCAAAAGCAACTCAGTCTGCGACAGTTGCTGCTTCAACCCAGCCAGCGCAGCAACAAGTACATAAACGCCGGCGCTGGCCATGGATCGTTGTTGGTGCGGTTGTCGTTCTTTTAGGTGCGGCCTATCTCGGCGGATCAATGTACTATGGTCAAAATCGACAAGTCGCTGAGTTGGCTGATGAAATGACTAGTGGAGATGCCGATGACATGGCTGAAGTTGCCATTGCAAACGATGGCACACCATTGACTGAAAGTGACCTTAAGCCTCTCGCCCGTTTGACTAAGAATCGGCTTTATCGCAGCACCTTGCGAACCATGATCATGGACAAGCAAACCAATGGCATGGTTCAGGTCGTCAAACAAGGCAGTTACCTGCTACTTTTCCCGAAATACAAGGTTAAGCTTGGTACCGCGAACGTCACAGTCAAAACCAACCTTGACGCCGCTGCTTTCACCATGGATGGCAATCAAATTCAACCTGAAAATCGTTCTGGCAGTTATACCATTGCCAGTCAATTACCTGGTCTGTACGCCCTCAAGCTGAGCGGTACGCACGAAGGAAGTACGAAAGACTTCAATCGTGAAGTCATCGTCCCGCTTAAAGGGCAACCGGAAGCACTGACATTGGATGCCGCAACCGCTACCAAGACGGTTACACCAACGCATGACGCCACAAGCGGTTCTTCAACATCTGAATCTCATGATGATGACGACGATGATGATTATGATGACAATGGTGTGACCAAAACGAACCGCCAGTATCCTTCTGATGCTTCAAAGCGCAATGATAATCATTCAACGGATGGCGTCGTCGGTCGCTGGGAATCAGGCGACACTGCCACTTTCAACTTCAACAGTGACGGTACTTATACGGCGACCAGCAATGGCACGCCAACAAATGGTAAGTGGGAAGTTGTTTATCGCGATGGCAACATCTTGAATATCAAGTTCACCAAAGATGATGGCAGCAGTGTCGTCGAACCTTTCGCATTGGACGATGGTGATTTGATTGAAACTAATCTGAAGATTAAGTGGGATCGAGACTAATGCTTGACTGAGGTGAACACCCCTTTGTTCAGAAATAAGACTGGTGCGTGCCGCCTTATTTTCTCCCAATTCCGTCATCTAATGGTGTTATACTACATGCTGTCATGTGTTTTTAATTGTTAGGGGGTCGTTGCTATGTTACATTCTGAAAAATGGCGGCCATTGATGGTCACCTTGATCGTGATCGCGGCAATTTTTGCAGCCTTCTTTGTCCTAGAGGCCTTCAGTGGCATGGGAATGGGCTTCTTCCACAGCAATATGATGTCCAACGTCTCTTCATGGGGCAGTCATATCGGCGGTTGCATGCGCTAACCGAAACAATTGCTTAACGTCGATTCAATCAAACCGTTGCGTTTTTTGACGCAGCGGTTTTTTTCTGGGCTGAAATCACGTTATGCTTGCTTATACAAACGTATGTTCGTATAATAATTGCAGAGGTGATTTTGATGGCCTACGATTATTCCCACGAACCGCATCGAACGGTTTTCCTGATTGACAATAAATCCTTTTACGCTTCAGTTGAAAGCATTGAACGCGGGCTGAACCCTTTAAGAACCCTTCTCGTGGTCATGTCCGAACAAGAGAATACAAATGGCGGCCTCATCTTGGCAACTTCGCCAATGGCCAAAAAAATATATGGCCTTAAAAGTAACGTTAGCCGTCAACGGGACTTACCTGTGGATAAGCATCTGATCGTGGTACCGCCACGCATGAATCTTTACATCAAAAAGAATCTAGCCATCAATGATATTTTTCGTGAGTTTGTTGCCAATGAAGACTTGTGGCCTTATTCCATTGATGAATCCATTCTCGATTTAACGCACACATGGCGACTCTTTGGCAAAACACCACGTGCAGTTGCGCAATTAATTCAACATACTATTCGGCATCGACTTGGTCTCTACACAACAGTCGGGATCGGTGACAATCCGCTTCAAGCCAAAATTGCGCTGGATGTTTATGCAAAACATGATCCTAATTTAATTGGTCAAATCTCCTATCAAACTGTACCAGATACCATTTGGCAGATCACCAATATGACAGACGTTTGGAGTATCGGTCAACGAACAGCAGCGCATCTCGCACGTATGGGCATTACGACAATGAAACAACTTGCTCACGCAAATCCGTATGCCTTAAAGCAAGAACTAGGCATCATTGGCACGCAGTTATTTGCGCTAGCATGGGGCATTGACCGCACAAAAATCAGCGAACGCGTCATCACCCGCGAACCAAGCATTGGCAACTCACAGGTTCTGCCGCGCGATTATAGCAATCAAGTTGAAATCGAAATCGTTATTAAAGAAATCGGCGAACAGGTTGCCGCACGGTTGCGGCATCATCACAAACGAGCTGGTGAAATTTCCCTAGGTATCGGCTTTTCCTATGCTGAAAGTGAAAAAGACGGACGCGGCGGGTTTCACCAAACTAAGCGAATTTTACCGACGAATCGGGACGGCGATCTTGTTGCCACACTGCAACTGATTTTTCGGCAAAACTGGCATGGTGAGGTCATTCGTAACGTTGCCGTTTATACCGGCCGCTTAGCCCCAGATACCGGCGAACAACTCAATTTCTTTGAGCCGGTTGATCAACAAATTAAAGCAACTAATTTAGAACGCACGCTAGATACTATTCGCGATCGTTTTGGCTTTAAGGGCTTGATCTACGCTAAAAGTGCGATGCATGGCGGAACGGCGATTCAACGGGCATCACTAGTAGGAGGACATAATGGCGGCAATAGCTATGACTAAAGATTTGAAGCTAATGATGGCGCGATTAACCCCCCTTTTCAAACGACGCCGTCAAACACGTTACTGGCTATCACTGGTCAATCAAACCTATACACCGGCATACAATTTTTTCATGAACGTTCAACCTAAGGATCAGCGCCAACGTTCCATTCCCTTACACAGCCTGATCAACTATGACCTGGCAGACTTAGAAACCTTCATTGGCCTGCTTCGTCAGCACACGCAACTCACGATTGAATATGTCGGCTTTGAAGAGATGCGCTGGCCTGAATCAAATCGGGTGATTCAATGGCGGCCGCGGCGTGATGAATAAACGCGTCAATTTCAAAAAGTAGCCAAGAAAAAAGAGCGCTGGCACAGCACTCTTGCGGATGGTATTTTAAATTCATTTTGTTAATACGCAATTGAGTAGGAATGCCTCTCATCAACCACAAAGGACTCCGCCATTTCAGGGCCGTGCTGAGCAAGAATCTGATCAGCAAGATACGCCTGCAGGTCTTCGTGGAAGTAAGTCTCAAACCCAAACCCCCAGGCTGATAAAAGATGCCGCCCGCGCCGTCGACCCGCACGGAAATTTTCATAAATCGCGTGGTAAATCGTCCGTCCCGTCAACTTGACCGTCACCGGCAATACCACCCGTTCACCATGATGTTGAAAACGAACATTCACTGTTCGGAAAGTCATAAAGCGAATCACCAGCAATAAGCATGGAATCATGATACTGAGACCCACCAAGGCCACAAAAATGATACCGAGTACCAGCCCAACAGCGCTAATTGCCATGGCACCAGAAACGACCACGCTCAACCCAATGACAAACAAAATCAACAGTAGCGCGGGAAATAAAATCACACCGGTCACTAAGACCCAGAGTAATAGTTTAAATGCTATTTTCATACAGCCTCCAGATAATCATGGCGCTCATTCAACAGAAACCAGATGCACATCACTGACACCGCGAATGTCGCCAAGTTTGGTTACAAGATCATCTAACGTTCCCTGCAATGCCGAAATATCAAATGACATCACAACACTAGCCCAATTATGGATCGGAATATTTTGGTTGATGGTCACGATACTAGCTTGCGCTTGCGACATGGTTGTCAGAACTTCTGATAAAATGCCGCGATCGTGATGCAACATCAACGAGATGACCGCTTTACGCGATGCCATTTCTGGGTCGGGTAAAAAAACATAATCTTTGTACTTATAATAGGTTCCACGGGAAATGCCGACCTGTTTGACGGCCTCGCTCACCTGCTTAACCTCGCCATTTTGGAGAAGTGCGCGCGCCGCTATGACTTTACCGACGACTTCCGGAAGCATCGAACTGTCAACAATATAAAACTGCTTCACGCTAAAACCTCCAAAACGATTGACTAAAACTAAATGTCCTTGAATAATAGACATTCGTTCAGATATGTTCATATTGTAACAGTGATTGTCATTTCTGCAAACCCACTGTCAACTTGTAAAAGGTTTGCAATAAAAAAAGTCAAGCAAAAAGACCGTTTTTACGGTCTTTTAAAAAAATAGCAGCGTTTTTGACCAGATGGATGATGACATTTTGATGAGCCTGAAAGCGTTTAAGTGAAGTGCCTTTAATCTTGATCGTTTTTGCGGTAGGCTAAGACTGTCATTGCGGGGAGTATTAGTTAATTCATACAAAGCGTGCGCGGACACGTTTAGAAACCTGAACATCCGTGACTTGAAGCTTAAATGAATGGGTCTTTGACCAGTTGGGTTTCAAATGTTTATGGATAGGTTTCTGCGCCTGCGAACGCATTTATAAGGGGGCCTTCACATGAAGGTACAGCATACATATCATCCACATCATTTCTCATGGCATTTTGTGGTAGTCGCGGTCATCATTGGCTTTGTCGTCTTCATTGAATGCTGGCCGCATGTTAGCGACAATACACTCATGGGAAGTGCTTTAGTCACTGGCGGTCTGTGTATTGGGTCAATCCGCATGGCTCATCATCACGACAAGGATCAAGAAAAACAAAAATAATTAAAAAATGAGTCGCGTTTTGAACAACGCGGCTCATTTTTTAATGTGGTGGTCTCAATGATTAATTCGCTATCTGGGTCAAAAAAGGTGCTGGATAATTGACCTTGCCGCGAACACTTGCCAAAACACCAGGCACAAGTTCCTTAATCAAATGGTCTTCAGTGACGACTGGGAAAGGCGGATCGAGTTTGTACTTGGCTGCTTTTTGAAAGCCAAGTCGGCCAAAGAATTGTCGATCGCCGACAACACTGACAAAATCACGCCGCAAATCAGTTGCTCGCATGTCGAGTTCAGTCACAATCGCGACCCCAATGCCACCGCCTTGATATTCAGGGGCAACTGCTAACGGTGCCAGCGCCACCCCTTGCATATGGGCATCTGGCGTAATGCTGGCCGCGGTCATTAGCCCGTAGCCGACCAAATGACCGTCCATCATCGCCACAACTTCAAGGGCTGAATCATAATTAGGATCACGCCGCAGTCCGGCAACTAGCTCTGCCTCACCGTTATAACCGCGATTGCTGGCATTGAATGCTGCATGTAACAAGGCATCTACATCAGCAAAATCATTTTGTTGTATTCGTCGAATGGTCATATGCGTCTCCTTTTAGTTTGTTAATTCTATTATACACGTTTCCATGCAAAGCCGTCGTTGTGAGGATTTGGACGCAACCCAGTAGCCAAAATTGTTATATAATTTTGGCTAAGCAGCTACTGCATTGTAAAAGCCCTGCCAGCCATCACATGCGGCAAAACTTTTGCTTAACAAAATCAGGCAATTCACGTGAGCGTGATGATCATTTCGAACGGTCCTAATGGCCTTTTTTTGGTGTATCTTGACGCTGCTTGAACTTGTCTCTTCTTCATGATGAGGTCTGCTGATCGGCTCCTGGCTGCTTTTGCTTAGGCGCTGTCGCTTCATCTGGGAAGGTCAACGTAAAGGTTGTACCTTTGCCTAGGGTCGAATCAACATGAATGGTGCCACCGTGTTGTCCCATTAACTGATGCACAATCGCCATGCCCAAACCGGACTCACCATATTTGGTGTTTTTACGTGATGGATCGGCCTTGTAATACCGCTCCCAAATATTCTTCATCTGATCCTTGGACATACCAATACCAGTATCGCTAATGGCAAATTCAGTCTGGTGATACCCCACTTTTGCTTTTACGGTGATTTGGCCATTTTTAGTGAATTGGACCGCATTTTGAACAATGTTGAAAAGAATCTGAACGAACCGATCATGATCTGCATATGTCGGCAGATCTGCTGGGGCATCAATTGTGATCTTATCACCAGCCTCTTCGGATTTCTGCGCCAGCTGTTCCGCGATGTTATCAAGGTCCGTGCGCGCGTTAAACGTCTGTTTGCTGAGCAAAATTTGATTTGTCCGAATTTTTTCATAATCAAGGTTCTCGTTGACAAGCCGAATCAAGCGGTTCGTTTCGTTCCGCATTAATTCGATACTCTTTCCCTTACTTTCTTCAGGGATGGCATCATAGGCCAAGCCTTCAAGTAAGCCATTGATTGTTGTCAGCGGGGTCCGCATTTCATGAGCCGCATCAGCCATAAATTGCCGGCGCCGATCTTCCTGCCGTTGAATTTCTTGCTGACTAGCTTTCAGTGAGGTCACCATGTCGCGAAAATCATCGGCCAGTTCCGCAACTTCATCATGACTGCGGCTTTTAATTTTTACTTCAACATCATAATTGCCTTCTGCCACTTGATGCGTTGCGCGCCGTAATTGATTAATCCGCCGCACCTGATAGGACGCAATGAAATAACTGATGATGAACGCCGCAAGCGTTGACAGTACGAACGCGATAAGCAAATTATGCTCAGTTTTGCTAATTGAACTTTGAATTTGCTCAACTGGCGCAAAGGCGGCAATCACAAAGAGTAATTTTTCACTCAGAAAAACCGGTTGATAATAGATCGTCATGCTTTGTGCATGGCCGCTGATTGGATTCGTCATCATCTCCGGGACGGCAACAGCCGCCCCTTGCTTTAGCTTTTTCCAATAGCTTGCCTTGATCGCCGGCATCTGACCTTTTTGGGACACAGGATATTTAGCAACGTTATTGGCATCATAAATAACAAAATGCACGTGTTGATCGCTTAAAATCTCTTCAGCATTTTGAATAAATCTGGCATTGATGACGTAGGTATTTTCATCAACCGCATTATTTTTTAAAACATCCGTGTATTGCTCTAACTGTTTAAAGCCATTTTCCCAAACCGTGTTCGTGGTAGACCGAATAAACAGAATCGAGACAATCACTAAGGTCACCATAATGACTGAGAAAAAGCCAATCAGCTGCTGGTAGAGCATTTTCATCGATCAAGCCCCGAATCATCAAACTTGTAGCCGACGCCCCAAACAGTTTGAATAATTTGCGGACCGACTTTTTCGACTTTTTGGCGTAGTTTTTTAATATGGGCATCTACAGTTCGTTCGTCACCGTAATACTCATAATCCCAAACCAATTGCAATAATTGTTCACGTGAGAAAACCTGCTTCGGACTTTTCGACAAGGTATGCAGTAAATCAAATTCCTTTGGTGTTAAGCCTTCAATTTGCTTACCATCCAAATAAGCTTCACGTGTTTTGGTACTGAGCTTGAAGTGATCAGTTTCAACATCAAAACCGTCAGGCGGCTCGCTTGTTGTCTGCTCAGCACCCACTTCGGCGCCTACCTCAGCCCGACGATGTAGGGCCTTGATACGTGCAATCAACGTAATCGGTGAAAATGGCTTGGTAACATAGTCGTCGGCACCGAGTTCCAGTCCCAACACCTGATCACTTTCAGTATCGCGCGCTGTGAGCATAATCAACGGCACAGTTTGACTGATTTTACGAATTTCTTTTGCGACCTGCATGCCGTCCATTTTTGGCAGATTGAGGTCAAGCGTAATAATATCAAAGCTGTCCGGTGCTTCCTTAAACTTAGCAAGACCTTCTTCACCATCATAGGCGTTGACGACTTCCCATTTCTCTTTTTGAAAGAACATCGCCATCATTTCGGCGACACTCGTGTTATCTTCGATCATTAATAATTTCATGATGTACCCCTCATTTCACAGATCTTTAAAGCCTTTTTTGCGTTGCGGTTTCGGTGCATCGTCTGGTGACACATAGTCATAAGGCAGTGCATCATGGGCTTGCAAATAATGCTTTAACCGCGTCTCGGTATAGACAAATCCTGGCAGAAACAACATGACGGCCAAAAATAGCCAAACAATAAAGAAATTGTCCCATGCCAGAAAATGGATCAACCAGCCCGCACCGGCTTCAAGTGCGCCTGTGATGATCAATGCTTGGCAAAACCAACGTTGTGCCAAGCGAAAACTTTCGGCATTCACCCCGGCAAGATAGGACGTGTAGCCCCAAAAACCAGATTGATGACGTGGTCGAAAAACAGCAAGAAGGATGCCCATCAGTAATTGCATGCATCCGGCAATAAGTAGAATCATAGACATGCCTCCATAAAAATAGCTTAAATCCGAAATTGATGCCAGTCTAAAACCAAACATTTTGACAAGCTTAATTATACCGTGGTATCATAACGTTTGCACCTTAATCGGGGGTGTAATGGTCTCGACATTGCTTTTCGCACATGCAGTGCACCTCGGAGGCTCGGCTCCGTCATCAACGGAACAGTTAATATAACTGCAAAGAACGAAAATTCTTACGCTTTAGCTGCTTAATAACCAGCTAGCGTGATCCTTCCGACTTCGCTCAAGGGTCGGGTCTGGGTCTCAAATGATTGAGCTACGGTTAATGTTGCCACCTGAGGCATTAACAAGAGACTAGTAGGTTAGCCGCCTTGTGTTAGCCTTGCTGGCTGGCGCGACATCGCGGCGAATTTTAAATAAGTCAGCTATAGGTGTAGAGCTGCATGTAGCAGGGGTGATGGACAGGAGTTCGATTCTCCTCACCTCCACTTATCATTATCATTAGCTTTCATCGGTGTTCAAAATGCCGGTGTAGCAGCATTTTATGTTTGGCAGATAGTCACTGATTATCATTAGTTGGTAACATCAGGTAACATTTAGGTAACATTTTAATCTGCTTGGCAGGCGGTGGCCGTCCATTACGGGCGGCTATTTTATTATCTATTGTTACTACTGTATGTTATACTGTGTTCGTCTATAGAGACAATATAACCAAAAAGGAGGAATTATCATGCATTTTCTTTGGGCTTTAATTGTTGGTGCTATTATTGGTGCAATTGCTGGTGCTATCACTAGCAAGGGAAAATCGATGGGCTGGTTTGCTAACATCATTGCAGGATTAGTGGGTTCTGCAATTGGTGAGGGACTTTTAGGCCATTGGGGGCCACAACTGGCAGGAATGGCTTTGATTCCTTCAATTATCGGCGCAATTATTGTTGTTGCCGTGGTCTCCTTCTTTGTTGGCAGATCAAAAGACTGATAGGGGGACATCTTTATGGACGCTTTAAAAGCTGCATTTAAGTTTATGGTTGCTAGTACTCTCATCGTTGGCGGTGTTTTAGTTGCAGGTACAGTCTTCGCAGCTAAGGGCATTGATAATGCTGGAGATAAACTACAAGAAAAGCTACATGACTAACACAAAATAGCCACTTCGCTATGAGGTGGCTATTTTTGTATCCATTGACTAGGTGAATATTTGTCACTTGGTTCTCATAAGCAGGTCAATATTTTTGACTTGCCTTTTCCCAACGAACCCACAATTTGCTGGTTCGTTCTTGAACGTCAGAATTTCGGACTTTGTTGAGCCAATCCCGAAATTCCGGATTGCCTAACCGATTTTTATTGTCCAGAACGACCATACCTCAAGTTAAACTTGTTCAGCGTGCACCAGAATGCGTCTCTCAGCACACAAAAAAACGGGCATCTCTGCCCGCTTCGCCCAATGATATTGCTACTTTAGATGAGAAGCAATGAAACAAGTCAAGGAAAACTATGACTACCGTATCAGCGAGGGTTGAGGAATGTCCTTCACTTGCTACGAGAAATCAATCTGACTTGGTCTATAAAATGCGCCACCGGTTAGCTATGCCGTGCGTCGGTTAAAACGGTTCTGCCCGCTTATCGCCTAGGACTATCCTAATTATAAGTTAAAGCTTATTTATTGGCAACTGGTTTTCCTATGATTGTTGTCCATTGTTTTTTGGCTGTGTCCGGTGTTAGTTTCACAATGTCGTACTGCTTTCCCTGCCATTCAATGCGCCATGAGTTAAGGATAGTTTCTGGCTGATCATACCGAACAACAAAGGTCACTGTATCTTCGAGCTTCGTCCCAACTGACGCCCTCACTTCGCTTAAATATTGGCTTAACACAAGTGCCCATGTCGTGAAGTGCTCTTTCCTGACGTTGCTCACAGGAACCCCATTTACATTACCCATCGTGTAGCTCACTAAAGTAATGAGTTCATTCAGTTGGCTGATGCTATTTACCAGTGGCATAGTCAACACCTCGCAACTGCTGAATCATGCTCACAACGCTATCTGGTACATACGTTGCCCCATCGACACCACGGTTAATATACCAGTGTTGTGCTAACAACGAGACAGCAAAGTCAAAACGAGGATCATCTCCAAAGTTTTCATCCGTAAGGGTCTGGTCAACCGCGCTAATCACGAACTGCTTTGCCGTCAACAAGTAGGCTGACAACATAGCATCATCTTCGCTGTGGCTAATGCGCAGTGCTTTCTTTAGATCTTCTGTGGTAACACTCATATGCTCATCTCCTATATAAAAATAGGGGCGTACCCTAAGGCACGCCCCCACTAAATTATGCTGCTGGCGTGGCTGCTACCGGTGTAATGTCAACGATTCGAGCAGCGTCTGGATCAACCACTTCATAGTCGTTGCGGATCACGACGGCCAAGCCTTGGCTATAACTGTCGAACCGTTCCCACTGGGTGTTGACTTCGTTCTTTTGGGCTAAGAAAATTGCTTGAGCAAAGTCCCCGATGATGATCCGATAGGTGCCCGCCTTATCAGTCGGCAATACTTCGTTAGCAATCACGATCACCGGCGCCCCAAATAGTTGCTTGCCTGATGGTGCCGTGATTGAAGGTTGTAACAAGTAACGGCCTTCGCTGTCTTTCAGGGTATCAAGGTAGTTAAAAGCGTCCTGATTGACGATAACAGACAAGGACAGTGCTGGATCTAACTCAACATTGAAAGTTTGCTTGAGGTCATCGAGACCAGTGCCAGTGATGTGCTTGAAGTTATCGTTGGTGCCCGTCTTGCCAGTCAGAACGCTGATAATGTTGCTATTGTCCGTGTTTTGTACTAGCTTCTTGAGTTGATTCTTAACCTCGGCAACAATATCAACTTCACTGTCTTCTACCAGTTCATTAGACAGATAAATCTTGCCAGCACGGGTAGCAACCTTGTAGTCAACACCTTTAAACATATTGGCGTCAACATCGGCCACGTCTGCAAGTTCTGCCTTGGTGGCTAAAACGCCATTGTTGGTAAGGGCGATCGGATAGGTGCCTACAGGGGTACCTACTTGCTTCACAGTGACGTATTTAGCCAGGTCATAATCTGATTGCTTTAAGTCCCAAACATCATTGATGACTTCTTTAGGAACGACTGCACCAGCAGTGGTTGTCGTTAAGCCATCGCGTTGCTCACCCATGCTACGAATATAGTCTTCGTAAGCGCGGGACTCGGTATGTTCTTCTTTATCAATAATAGTTTTTTCGGTCATGTGATTGACTCCCTTTCGTTTTTCGGTTGGTGGTAGTTGCTGTTCTGGATCTTCTACATGGTCTTTCAACCATTCAGTGTAGCTGCGTTTGTCCACTTGGACGTTGGTATCGTCATACGCTGGAATAGCTACCAGTGAGACGTCAAACAAGCTCTTTACTTGCTTGATGGTACGGATCACTTGCCCACTGTCGTCCTTAGTGAACGTGTCACCGTCTGGCGCAGCATTGAAAGTAAAACTCATGGCTGACAGATTACCAGCTTGGACGTTGTTATAGGCATCGTTGGCTGTGGTCGTATCGGGTAAGGTTGCTTCAAACTGCAAGCCTTTATCATCCACGTTTAAGGTCAACGTGCCGGCCTTGGTACTGGCTAAGACTTGGCTAAAATCATGGTTCGAAACCATATAGACGTCTGATAAGTCCACATTGTCGAATGCGTGCGGATCAACGACTTCTTTAAAGCCTCCAAGATCCTTGCTTGGGCTATTGAAAACTACTGCATAACCACTTAGTTTCTTTGAACCGGTTTTAGCCTTATCTTGATCGTCGTCTGTTTTAGTCGCATCGGCGGCAGCCAGATCAGCGTCAGGATTCAGGCGTTTTTCTACGTCATCTTGATTCATTTTCTGGATCACTCCTTTGTCTTGTGTTTTGATAGTTTGTCAGGTTGTTTAGTGGTGTGTAGTTGAGGCTGGCCATGATGTCATCGCCTCCAGTAATTGGTGGCAGATTTAACTTGGCTCGTGCTTCATTAGTGGTCAGAACACCGCCTTGCAGCCCCTTAACTGCTAGTTCTTGCATCGTGGCTGGGTCCGCTGAAAATAGCTTGTCAGTGTTGAAGCTGAACCGGTTGTCACCTGTGGACAGTTTGGCATCCATCTCACTTGTGAAGCAGGTAAAATACTGAATCAGCGTGTTTTGCAAGTACATCACGTTAGACTGTACGGCATTTGAGTGCTCGCTTTCGATACCCAGCCGATCCAGTGGTAACCCGAACGCTTTGGAAATCTGCTTCGTTGTCCAATCGCTAGAATTGACTAGATTCAGCACGTCAGTATTAACTTCGAGTTGCTTATAGTCCATATCATTGTCTAGAATGATGGTCTTGAGGGCATTATCACCACTGTTGGCAGCTTCAAATTTATTCCGGATGTTTTCTTTGGCCTTGGTGTCTAGTTGGGTCTTGTTGACTTTAAGAATGCCTGTCCCTTGGACACCAGAGTTGAAGAAACCTTTCAGCAACGCATGCCCAGACTTTTGCACCCCGACCTCATCGTGGAGGCTATAAAGCGGCGATATTCCTTTGTAGCCGTCTTGTGTGAAGCACTTGAAGTGTAATACCTCACTGGAATTTAAACGCTGTGAGCGGCCGTTGTCAGGCGTGTATTCGTAGCTGATAATGCCGGTCGTATCGTCTTGTTTAACCACCATTTGGCTGTTGGGGACTAACTCAAAGCCAGTAACTTGTCCGCTGGGATTCTTAGTAACCCGTGCAAAGCTGTTACCATTCAGCAACATGTTAGCAGCTATGGCAAACTTGAACGCCCATGCGGTCATGTGGCCATTGGGTGCCTTGTTAAGAAGCACGCTGATACGATTGTCACTGTATTCAATCGGATTGGTTGCAAGATCACTGGCAATCACGCGCACCGCCGTAAACACATCCGAATTACGTAAAGCACCAATCCCCACATATAGGCCACTGTCGTTGCTGGTCATGCTGACAAGCGCATCTAAGAACGGGTCGCTGTTGTCATCGCGTGGTTGTGTTGTGTCATTCGTGAAAAAGCTCATTGTTTCACCTCCCTTTGTTGAAGTTGATGATGACTGCGACAGAGATAAGAGCCGTGCCGACTGCTATCATGCCAACACCAAACCCGAACAGCCACCAGATACCGACAACCATACAGATCAGCCCCAGTAGTAATAGCACGGTCTGCACATTAAAAACTAAAGTCATCGCTCGAATAAAAGTCATTGTCTGCCACCTCGCTTTCCTTGCTTTGATCCATTGCAATTGTGTAAGCATTCATCAGTGCGGCTACGGGGTCAATCTTCGTAGCGTTGCGAGCCTTATCGATAATTGGATTGTTATTAGCGTCATATTTCAGAATAGCGTTGTTCACCGCATAGGCCAGTAACTGATTATCAGGGTGCTTTAACTGGCCATTGAAGAGATCATCACGAAAACGAGTTGTCGGAATTGAAAGTGTTCTAACACCTTGTCGCACCTCAAGCAGTGGCAAATCGCGTTTTTCAAATTCTGGAATCAGGTAGCCCATCGCGAAGGGATCGTAACAGATGGCACGCACGTTCCACTGGTTCCGTTCGATCAGGTCGAGAATGAAGCGCAAAACTTCGTCATAGTCGATCATGCCGCTGTCGAGTTTGGTAATGCTACATTCGCCACGACTAGCACCACTGATGTAGTCGAATCCGTCACGCTTGATTTTCTCTTCCAGTCCGTACTTCGTTCCTACGAATGAATGGCTGTCAGCATACAGGTAGCCATCTTCTGGAACTAACCACGAAATACTGGTCAGGTCGCTAGACTTGGAAAGGTCAAGTCCGATATACACGTCCTTGTCTCTGGTGTCTGGTGGCTCGATAGTGGCTTTCTCCCAGTCGTCAAGACTGATGTAACTGTCTGCTCTGGCTGATTGCCACATGTTGAAGTTCTTGACGAGAATTGGCCGCAGGGTTCCTTGCTTGGCTGCTAGATCAACATCAGCTTGCAAGCTAGGCCGCATTGTCTTCGCTCTTTCAGCATTAGCCAGTAGTGGATTTGACTTCTCCCAAGTCTCTGGTGCAAAGGCATCATCCTTGCTGTCTTGCTCAAAAATGGCAATAAAATACCGATCTGCTTGTTCGCGACCGGTTAAGACTTTGGAGACAAATTTATATTCTTTATACATAGGACCATTCAGGTCTGGCCCCGTGGTCGAGATGACGGCCAACAAACTGTTGTCGCTGTTTATCTGGCCAGTTTTGAGTGTTCGTAGAATCTCATCGCTACGAGCTAAGGCAAACTCATCAATAATAGCCAAGTCACTTTGATAACCATCTAGGCTATGCAGATCAGACGCAAGCGGAACAGCTGGGCTGTTGCTCGGCAAGTCGATGATTTCGTTACGGTTGATCTTCAAACGATCACGCACCGATTTAGACATCTTAGAGACCTGACGCAAACCACTAGACAGCATGTCAAAAGCCAAATGTGCTTGAGCGTTGCTGTTGGCTGTATAGACGATCTCTCGGTTCATGGCTGGCTTGTTCTCCCTGAGGAGATACAACGCACCTAGATCAGCCATCAGGAAGCTCTTACCATTCTTGCGTGCCATGCTGATGTAGGCTCGATCATACCGGCGATTGCCAGTTTCCTTATCACGCCAGCCGAACAGCTCTGAAATCAACCACTTCTGAAACAGCTCTAACTTGAGTGGTGACCCATCACGTGCCGGCATCAGTTCGATAAACTCAATGGCTTTGTTGGCAAAGTCCTCATCAAAGTAATACGGCCATGGATTCTTCTTGCGCTTGCTGGCTCTCAAATCTCTGCGATAACGTCTTGCTGCTTGCTTAATTTTTTTACCGGCAACAATCTCACCACTTAGTACCTTGTCGGTGTATTCAGTCGCATAGTTCACGATGACACCAGCTCTGCAAACGGATCGTCAGGCTTCTTCTTAGTCTCACTCTTTAAGGCAAGTTTCGCCCGGCTATACACTGACAGTCCCAATACTTCGTCAATGCGCATCATTTGATTTGTGGCATCCAGCTTCATTTTAACTGCTGGGTTAGCTTTCACACTATCGGTGGTTTCAACCATCATACCTTGTTCTTGAATTAGCTCGGCAGCTTTCTGAATGTCAGAATAGGCTTGGCAATGACTGGCAATCAGGGCGGCATCTAGTTCACTCACTGGAATGTCTTTTTTGAGTAATGGTACAATACGGTGCCACTCGGTCACAGCATAGTCATCAAGCCATGTAGGGGGCTGTACTTGCAATTCTTTGTAAGTGAACAGTGCTTTTTCAGAGGCAACACGATCAGCTAACTGTTTTTTGGATAAATGTGCACTTAGGTTAGTCACTGATTTTAGGGGTGCTCCCATGTGTAACGTCCTTTCTGAATTTGTATTCGTTTATACCTATTATAATTATAACACATTGATTATACATAGGTTCTGTGATTTTCGGTATTCATCGAAAAGAAAAGAGGCCGACCGTTCTTTCGCTCTAAAATTTGCGGGCGGGGGTCGATCTCTTGGGGGATCTCATCCGGCGTTGTGCTACCTCCCGGGCGGTCTTGGCGTTATGACAAGTCTGGCACAAGCTTTGTAAATTGCTCTCATCAAGCCTGTGTTGCCAACCATAAGCTGTTTTGATTGGCTCAATATGATCAACAAGCACAGCTTGACGAATAATCCCACGTTTCAAACAGCTAGCACAAGTTGGATTGCGCAACCTGAATGACTTTGAAAGCTTTGTCCATGTTGTTGACTTGTAGAAACGTAATTCCTTCTCTTCGTATTGCATGCGTTCCTGATTCGTCGCTTGTTTGCTCTTGTCTTGCTTATGCTCCTCGCAAAAGCGTTGATTGAACGGGATCATGCGACGGCACCCGGGGTGCATGCAAATGTGCAAAGGCACACTCATTTGCATCACTTCGCTTTCATCTCGGCCTTGGGGGTTCTTAATATCTCTTATCCTTGACGAGATCAATCATGCGGTCAATTGAACTAATAGTGTCACTTGCTGAGGAGCAAAGTTCATGGTATGCAATGTGGCTAATGCTTCCATATGAAGATCGTGTCAATAGATTAACATGTGAGAATTGAAAACCATCTGACATTTCAAACGTTGGATATACTTCAATTTCATAGCCTTCACGTTGCTTAACAATGATGAACCAATCTTTTGGTGTCATGCTACGAACTAAGTAGCGTTCTTTTACAAGCGCCCCAAGTTCAGCCCATTTGTCTCGATCGTGTTTAACGTCTACAAGTGCTGCTTTGCGATATGCTGTTTTTGTCATTTCAATTTCTCCTTGTGGGTAGTTTTAAACTTGTTTGTTTTATACGTGGCACACGTGGCACACCTGGAACATCGTTGATATAACGGGGTTTATCTGTGCCAATTCTGAAATTCTACGTGGCACATACCTGGCACACGCGTGGCACGGAATTAATATGTGCCACGTATGCCCCGTCTTGTGCCACGTCTGTGCCACGTATCAAATCGCTGTAAGCGTTGATACTACTGCATTGTGCCACGTGTGCCGCTTGTGCCACGTTAAAAATATGAAGTTTACTGTCGAACGTATCCGCGCGGTTGCCCTCCGGCTATACGGATTCGTTGCGCTTGCCAACCGGGCATGTTGTCCATAATGAGCTTGATCCGTTTTGCATCAGAGTTTGTGCGCCCCATCAGGTAACGATCGACTGACTTGTCGAACACGACTTCCATGATCTCTCTAGTCGTGGTTTGTTGCATTGGTTGTAATTCTCCAGCATCCAGGTGCTGTTGTAACCAAGTAGCAACATCGCCGTTATGATCAATATGAGTGTGAAAAAAGCTGGCCTTTAGGCTCAATGACAACTTTTCCCAGTTTGATGGTACTTTCATGTTGAGGAAGTCTTCGATGGCCTCTTTCATAGGATCAACGGTCTCTGCTTCTTGTTGATATGGTTTAGCCAGTTGCATCAGCTTATCATCAGCAAAGACACTCTCACCTGCATCCACCCATGTTTTGACCTCTGCCAGTACCTGATGTACATCGTGGTTGATCTTCGGCACGCTTTCTTCATTGCGCCACACCACCTTTGTGGGCTTTGTAACGCCACATCTGATAGGGAAGAAACGGCGTTCACCAGTAGCGTCTTTCAAGTAGTCCTGTTGATTAGTGCTGCCAATGAACACACACTTGCGTAAATGTGGATAAACATAATGGCTATAACTCCCTCGGTATGAATCAGACTGGGCGCTAATGAAACTCTTAGCCGACTCAATCTCAGTTTTTTTCATTGCAGAAAGTTCACCGAGTTCCATGATCCAGTTACCTTGCAGCTTCTTATAATCTTCGTCCGTTTTGCCCATTGATTTTAATGAATCGCTGAACTTTGTCGGGAATAAGTTACGAGCAGCCGTGCTCTTACCAAGTCCTTGTTTACCTTCAAGAATTGGAACGAGTTCAAACTTGCAACCGGGTTGATAGACACGTTTTACAGCGCCAGCTAACCATTTACGAGTAACAGCACGGGTATATTCATTGTCCTCGGCAGCTAGATAGTCGATGAAGTAACGTTCTGCTCTAGGGGTACCGTCCCATTTTTCCGTTTCAATCCAGTCTTTAACCGGATTAATTGAATGTTCCTTGCCAACAACAACCATGGCATCTTGCTCATTCTGCTTGCTAAACAAGAGATTGTGCTTACGCTCCATATATGAGCGGACGACAGCATCATCTTCATCAGTCCAAAAACCCTTACGAATCGGCAATCCTTTAACGCCTTTTGTCTTGATGAGCATCTCTGAAAAGTCGTCCCAAGCAACGACATTGGCGAAGGCTTGATCATTATCAAGTAGCAGTTGAATATTAACCACCGAATCTTTTCTAATCCCACCATTGCCATCAAGTTTAAGGTCATTTCGCCATTGCTCTTGGCCTGTAAAATCAACGTTGACCACTTTCTTGGCTTCTTGCTTAATATCTTCGGGCATTGCTTTAACCAACCGCACGCCTCCTCTCTTCGGCTTTCAATACTGACTTGAAAATCTTGTTCACTTCGGCTTCTGACAGGGGTGTATCTAGATAGTTATCATTAGTTGTAAACAGCAGGTTATATACTGTCTGCGGTTCTGCACCAGTGAAAAACATTTTGCCAGCAATCATAGTCAGAAAATCATTGCGATTGCCGGTACTAGTGCCGTTCACTATTTCATCTAGTAGCTTGCCTGTCCATCGTTTACCTCGATAAACTGTTGAACCACCCAACTGTGGGTTAGGGTGGCTGACACGTTGGATTTCATCTAGTAACCACTGAGGCACTGGGGCTAGCTTGGTGATCTTGTGCCCTTTGAGTGGTTGATACATGCCGTTCTCGCGAATGCTAGGAAAAACCGGCACACCAGTTGCAATATAATCAAGGCCGGTTTTCTCGCCATTCTTAGAGAACAGATCTGATCGACTGGTTAGCTGCAATTCCTTGGGATAGGTGAAGAAAATATGAAGTCCACCGTTTGGCGTTGTTTCTATATAGGTAGATGGAATTTGATCAGCACGACCCTCAGCGCTCAATTTAGCCAACGACTCATTGCCATTAGCCTCGCTTTTATGCCCCATATCAATATCGAATACCAGCACACCATCAAGCCCCAAGCCAATATTGTAATTAGGATGTTCGCCCCACCATTTCTTGGCTTGTTCTGGGTCTTTGGTAGCGTCCTTATAGCCGTGGGAACCATTAATCGGTGTTCTGGTCGCGGGCGCAAGTGGATAGACTGCAAAGCCATGCTGCTGATATCCAAGCGCTACTTTAAGCACGTCGACCATCGACAGCATCTCCCTCCATAAGTAGACGGCGAGCATCAATAATCATGTCAGCGACTGTGTCGGCCAGTGCTGATTGCTGTTCATTATTGATCTGATGTCGCAAGATATTCACCATTGCACTTGTATCGCTCAAAAGTGCCTGTGCGGTTGTATAGTAATCTTCCTTCATCATTTGTTTACCTCATCAATCGTTGCCAAGCTGCTATCAACGTATTCTTGAATTGCTTTCAGTAGCGCCATCCATGTATAAAATGAGCGATCCGTACCGTATGCCAAGATTGCAGCATTTTTTTCATTACGATTGCTTTGATATGAAACGACAGAGCCTTCCATAATGTCGAATTCATCACTAAGGGCTTCTAAAAGTCCTTTTGCAGTGCTGAGGTTCCAAGACGCCTCACCTAAATCAGGCGCTTTGGTGCTGTTTGAAACATTTTTCATCATAATTGCCTCCGTTTTCCTTGACAAAGTAACCAATTCGAGGCAAGCTAAAAGTTGATGTATAGCTTTTCGCTTGTCTTTTTCTCGCCTTGAGGTGCAACTCTTGGCGATTTTTTTGTGGCTTCAATCAGTGAGCGTTTCTCGGCTTTTTGCGCTTGCCAGTACCGATCACAATCAGCATCAGCTTGCACGTAGTCTCGCCATTGCCAGCCATATTTTGTGCTAACCATTTTTGGCATGACGATCGTCCTCCGAGAATTGAAAATAAGCGCCGCAGACGGCCCCGATCAGGAACGCCATGCAGAGTGCCGGGACGGTGAGCGGGTGGCTTAGTAGCCACGTAATAATGCTAATCATCGGCATCATCCTCGTTTTCATACAGCTTTAGGATCTCCGATACCCGCAGCAGCTCTTTTGCAGCCGTGATTGCCAGCTCACTGTTGGGGACATGCTTACCACCAACCGTGACACTGCTGTCTTCTGTAATGGCCAGAATGTTGAGGCTAACGTCGTCCATCAAATCTCCGAGTTCGCGGTCTAGTGCCATCTCTTCTTTACTGAATAGCTTCATGATGTTGTGCCTTCCTGACGCTCCTGCGCCTGCCATAAGTTGCTTACAATTTGCCGCCTGCCCAGCAGTCTAAACTTCCCTAGATGCCATGAACTCGATCAACTGCTTCTTGCTGATGCGCTTGGCAGTATTTACATGCGTTACCTTGATTTCGCCACGCTTGATGAGCTTGTCGAGTGTGCCGCGGCTGACAGACAAAAGCTTGCATGCCTCTCCAAGATTCAAGAATTCTGGAATCTGCGGCTGGTTGGTCTGTTGCTGTGGCATCATCTCTGCCACGGTTTGACGTACGAGCGACCGAAGCTTGTTCTCAAACTCTGATGTAGTGCTAATCTGTAGTTGCATTGGTTTAGCCTCCTTCACTATGAGTAAACAAAAGTTTATACCCGTTTCGGGTATAAATAGACTATATACTCATAATGAATATCTGTAAATAGGTGCTAGACATTTTTTTCAAATCGAGTAACATCAATTCAGGAGGTGATCACTTTGAAAAATAGAATCAAGGCATTTCGCTACGAAAAAGGCTGGACATTAAGCCAACTTGCAAAGAAGGCTGGTATGCCCATAACAACTCTTAGCAACTATGAACGTGGAACGAGAACACCCTCTGCTGAAGTTTTAAAAAAACTAGCTGATATTTTTGAAACAAATACTGCTTATTTAATGGGACTGACTGATGCTCCGGCTGAAACACTAACAAACAGCAATTTAAAAAATATTAAATTTGAAGTCAGAAGCGAAGCATTTCAACGTCTCGCTAATATAGTGCTTTCAATCGGCTCGGAATATGGGGGTAATATTGATGAGGACTCGGAAAATATTGTTTCTCATATATTGCGATTTTATATTTCGTCTAGTCGTAGTGAGCATTTGCACGAAAACATAGAAGAACTTCAGATTGTTTTATCTCTGTTAGTACAATTGGTCGATTCTGATTCTAGGCAAAAACCTCTTGGCGTTGATGATTTTGTGAAAATACAAAATGCAATTAACAATCAAATATCTAGGTTATATTTAAACAACCACGGGCAGTATACAATTAGTGATTAAGCTGTCCTTCTTATGAAGATACATTAGGATTCTTGTTACTGTGGAGATCCATTAAGCATGATTATTATCATGGCTGAAAAATCAGCCGCCACCTTTTCGCCATTTCCGGCGAAAACTCTCCAATCTAACACCGCCTGCCCAGCGTGACGGATAGGAGAAGAATATGGCAATTAAGAAAGTCGAGCTTAAGTCTGGTGCAGTTCGCTACCGCGTAACGGTCAATGCTGGGCTTGTTGCTGGAAAACGCAAGAATATTGTTCGCAATGTTCAAAGCATGCAAAAAGCACGTCTACTAGAGTCAAAACTCAAGCTAGACGTGGCTAATGGTTTATATGATGAAAACGACACTACCCCACCGGTTCATACCTTTAGTGATTTGTACAATCAGTGGTGGCCAATCTATGTTCAAACTGTGGAAGGAAGTACAGCCTATAAGACTAAGCAGCTTTTCAATAACCACTTGATCCCTATGTTTGGTTCTAAAACTCTCACCGCGATAAAAACCGGCAGCATTCAAAGTGCTGTCAGTCAGTGGCGAGAAACAACCACCAAGGCATACAAGGAACGTTTCATTTATTTGAAAAAGATACTCTCATTTGCTGTTAAGATGCAGTACATCGAAAAGAACCCCGCAGACGGTGTCGAATTGCCACGCGGGGTACGATCTGGAAAGTCACCAGTGTACTGGGATAACAAGCAAGTCGCCCGATTCCTAACTTGCATTGATCCTAATAACGATCCAGAAAAGTACACAATGTTTCTGCTGATGGTTAGCACCGGTATCAGGCGTGAAGAACTATGCGCCCTGAACGTATCAGATGTTAATTTCAAAACGTCCACACTCTCAATCAATAAAGCCTATGCAACTGGTCTGAATGGTAAGGAATCAATTAAAGGCACCAAGTCAACCGCGGGTATGCGCACAATACCATTAACCCCGAAAGTGACAATACAGCTTAAAAAGTGGATAGCATTACTTGATGCAAGCAAGATTATCAGCATTAGAGATGATCGGCCACTGTTTCCATCTCCACAACACTTTGAAAAACGTTTAGGCATTAACAGGCCTAACAAGTGGCTGAAAGATATTATTGAAGCAAACCACCTTACACCTCGCATCACATTGCACGGTCTGCGTAAGTCTTTTGTAACGAATATGATTCGCAGTGGTGTTGATGTTTCAACTGTGCAGCGGCTTGCGGGTCACTCTACGCCCGATGTGACGCTTCGCATATATGCTGGCATGAATCAGTCGGACGCTAGAGAAGGCATCGACAAATTAGCAGAATATATGGAACAGGTAACATTTTAGGTAACATTTGGAGTAAGGCCACCGCACAAATGCTGTTATATCAGTGGTTGAGGCCAATCGAGTTGGAGACTCCTCACCTCCATTATGACATTTTCCCTTACTTCTAGTTAGTCCTAAAATGCTGGTAAATCAGCGTTTTGGGGCTTTTTATTTTGGGTTGTTTGGAAAATGTGTCCTTGTCGTCACCTAGCAGACAAAAGCTTACCTTCCGTAAGTAAATATTTGCTACAATAGTGCCGTGAGTCTGAAAATGACAAGTAGGAGGAAAATCATGAACGACAAAGTAAAAGCACTTCTCAGCATTTTAGAATCTGCTGGGTTTTCGCACGACGATTTAGCAGGTACTGTTGCCGAACTGAATGACGCCGTTAACGATGGCAAATCAACGTCCATTCAATTGGTCAGTCCCGGCGCAGCTGCGCGTTACATTAAACGGATTAATGACGAAACTGTTTTTACTGCGCGCTTTCGTCATAGCGATGAACCAGATTTATTGAACAATGAATCGAACGATGAACGGATTGAGAATCCTAATCAAGATTCATGCATTGTTGTTAGTTACGATCCTGCCAAACAATAGAAAGGTGTTAATCTCTTGAGCAAAATTTTTTCTCGATCTGTTGGTGTTGTGACACTTGTCGCTGGTGCTGTTGGCATCGTTGCCGGTACCATGAGCTTGGTTACTGGTATTTTGCTAGTAAGCAAGCATCGTGACTAAAAAGGGACAAACAAGTCCGATAGATGAGCTGCAAGTCAAAAACTGATACTTGCAACTCGTTTATCGGGCTTTTTTTAATCATATTCCTGATCTGAACAGCCATTGTTAAACCAAAGCTGTTCGGCAGCACATTTAATGGGCAACTGTTTGCTTGTCGGCATCGGTCTGCTGGCTTTCAATGTGATCCAAACTTGCCACACTATCAAAGGTCAACAGTGCCGATTGATAGTCACCGATTAACTGAGCTTGTGCGCGATTGGCGCCGTTGAATTGGACTGGTAAGCGCACACCAACGCGCTGGAGGACATCCCCGGAAATTGGACCTGTGTGCTGATTGACCCAATACGGTGTGTCAGATTTTGCCAATGGTACCTTCATATACTGCACGGTGCGACTGTCTGCATCAGCCAAGACTCGGAAAAAGCCAAGAACAAGGTGCTTGCGATCATGAGCGCTGAGCAACCACGCCACCTGATTCTGACCATTGGACTGTCGCGGTAACAATAGGCTAAAGTCGCCTTTCAGTACTAGCGGTTGTAAGGCGTGGTAATAGGCAATTTGAGCCTTGATCGTAGCCAATGTTCGCGCATCAAGTTTGGTCAGATCCAGTTCATAACCAAGAATCCCAAAGGCCGCCACCCGAAACCGCGTGACCAGCGGCGTTGATCGACCAACCTGTTCATTCGGCACGGCCGTCACATGATTGCTCATACAGCTCAATGGATAGGCCAAAGCCGTGCCTGATTGAATGGCGAGGCGTTCGATCGCATCGGAATCATCACTAGTCCAAATTTGCGGGCTGTAGAACAGAATGCCCAGATCAAAGCGGCCACCACCGCCGGCACACCCTTCAATCAATAAATGCGGGAATGCTGTTAGCAGCTTCTGATAGAGCGTGTACACGCCTTGTACATAACGATGGAAGAACTCGCCTTGCGGATGACCGATCTTTTCGAGATACGGTGAAAAGGCCTCTGTAATGCTGCGATTAAGATCCCACTTCACATAATCCAAGTTGGTTTCAGTGATGACCTTTTGCATCTGTTCAAAAATATTGTTGACGACAGCTGGGTTGCTGAAGTCTAACACATATTGATTACGCGTGATCGAGATACGACCCTTTTTTGGTCGAACGACCCAATTCGGATGGGCTTGGAAGAATTGAGATCGCGGTGAAACCATCTCGGGTTCAAACCAAAGGCCAAACTGCAGGCCCATCGCGTGAATTTCCTGAGCAAAATGGCCGAGACCGTCGGGAAATTTATGCTTATTAGTAAACCAATCACCCAAGGAACTCAAATCATTGTCGCGCGTTCCGAACCAGCCATCATCCAGCACAAAGCAGTCCACACCGACCTGCTTGCCGAGTGCCGCTAACTTGAGCAACTTCTTCTCGTTCAAATCAAAGTAAGTCGCTTCCCAGCTGTTTAAGACGACCGGACGCTGCTTTTGACGCCATTGCGGATCAATAATATGGCGAGCAACAAAACGTTGATTGGCCTGAGCTAAGCCGGCAAGACCACCAGAGCTATAACTAAACACGGTTTCTGGCGTGGTAAAACTGGTTTTTGGATCCAACCGCCAACTAAACGATGCGGGATGAATGCCAGTTAGCAATCGAGTCTGATCCCATTCGTTGACCTCGGTGCTGTCCAGAAAGTTGCCCGAATAAATCAAGTTCGCCCCATAGGTATCGCCTGCTGCAAACGGCTGTCCCGCTGCATGTAAGGCCACAAAAGGATTCTGTTCATGACTGGAGGCACCACGTAGCGATTCAACTGAAAAAGTTCCCTGGGTTAACGGTTGCGTTTGAATATGACGCTCCTTCGCCCAATTACCAGATAAATGAACAACGTCATACCGTCCTTGCGGCAAGTTCAAAACGCCACTCAGCATGCGTTGAATCATCACTGGTGCTGTCCCTTCCTAGATTGCAATAATAAAGTTACCACCTAGAAAGAGGCTTGCTCACTGCTTGAACTGGGGTTTGCCAACGGAGACATTTTCTAGGTTTGTTATTGATAAGCGCTGTGGCTTGTTGAATATCGGTCTCTGAAACCTGATCAAACTGTGTTCCCTTCGGGAAATAGTAGCGAAGTTCTCGATTGAACCGTTCATTTGTGCCCCGTTCATTCGGGTGATAGGCGTGGCAAAAGTAAACCGGTATCCGATAGCGCTTTGTAAGCGCCTGATCGCAGGAAAACTCTTTACCGTGATCAACCGTCACTGATCGAACCGGACCCGGAAAGTCCACCATCAGTCTTGCAAATCCCTTGAGAACAGCATTTTGTGATAAGTTTTCAAGCTTAGTTGTCGCCATTAAACGTGTCACCCGATCGACAATGGTCAAAACAGCAGCCTTTGACCCGCGACCACCGCGAACTGTATCCATCTCTAAATGTCCTTTTTCGGTTCGCCGATTAGCTGACTCACTGCGAATCTCAATTGAGGTGCCTACTGCTTGGTTATAGCGCGACCGAAGGTCTTGTCTTCTTTTATGACGTTTACCGTGATCAAAGAGTTGGCTTGGCTGAAAATCGACTTGTCTTTGATAAATCCAGTGGTAAATCGTGTGTGGCGCACAGTGAACGGCATAACCGACCATTTCAGGGGACCAACCTAGGTTTAGCTTCTCAGTTACCATCCGCTTCAACTTAGGCGTTAAAATCGAGTGCCGACCACAACGATGCCGACAAGTATCGGCATGATCCTGAGCTATAATGGCGCAGTAATCACCTTCAGGGCAACGGTGAAGCTCATGCCTAATAGAAATACGAGAGCGGCCTAAGGTCGCGGCGATGTATTGAATCGTGTGGTGTTGCATCAGTTCTATCTGAGATCGTTCAATTAAGGTTATAATGGCCATGGGACCTGTCCTTCTCTCTAGATGGTATGTTATGCAAACACCATTTTAGCAAGAACGGACAGGTCTTTTTTCACATTTTCTGGGTGGTAACTTTAATTATGCAATCTAGGCCTTGATTGGTTAGTGTGGCGGAACGAACAATTGCCGCACTGTCGGCAAAAATCGTATATTGCAACGTTAGCAACAATTGGGCCGTTTTATCTTCAAGATGAATCGTCAGCACATCGGTCAATGCCGGATTGCCGAAACTCGTCGGATGGTGCAAGTCCCGCGTTTTCGTATGTGTCAATTGATCATCTTTAAAAACAAAGTTCGGATAAATTGGCATATCATCTTGAGTCACACTCAGGCTGCCTTGGCGAAAATCACCAGTTCCGTAAACGGGATACTCCTGTTGTGCATCACCCAAGGCAAATTCCTGGTCGTCTGAAAAATTGGCCATCCACGCAAACGGACTTGGGCCTTGAGACAAATAGGTTAAGTCGTTCTTAGTTAATGACAAGCGCGGACCAAAATAAAGATGCCCAAGCTGACCATTCGGCAGCAAAGCGCAAATATAACTGATTTGATTGTTGTGAAGATGAAAAGCTTGATTATTTATAACATCTATCAAAGCGTAGCCTCCTTCAAATATAACCTCTTACTTCCGTTATAGCATAACAAGCAAGTTGGTGAAGGACCTGTGCGCCACTATCAATCGATCACTATGAAGGTTACGGTTGGCATTCGCCGCAGCATACCAAATGGCACCGAGACATTTACTGTCACTTTGGCCTCGGTTATTTAGTTGATCCGTTCATGCTCAAAAAAATCGGCACTTGGCGGACAGATTGTCCAACAAGTGCCGAGCACATTTTCTTTTTAAATGAAATAAAAATATTTCTTGCTAGTTACTGCGGGTCCCAACCAGCTATATCTTGGTCGCTGAATGCATAAGTCAGCGGCTTGCCATAAGCAGCTTCATAAGCCTGCCGCTTTTGAGCATAGTCGCGTTGCATCATTTGAAAACTGTTGTCTCTGACGGATAAGTTGCGATCCGGGTAGATCGGATCAAGTACATGCAGGACATAACTGACCTCGCGTAATTGATCATTCTCACGCGCCTTCAAATCACGAATCTCAGTGAAACACGAGATAATGGGCACCCCGGCCTCAGCCGCATAAAAATATGATCCGCGCTTGGGTGGACGCGGCTTGCGATAATTGAACCACATTTCTTGCTCTGGGTAAATTAACACCCAATGATGTCCAGAAAAGGCCTTCGTTAGCATTTGCATAAATGGTCCGTTAAGAAAACTTGGACGACCGGATAGTGGAATTGTATCGTCATAATTCATGACAAATCCCAGCAACCCTTTCATGGCCAAGTTGGTGTCTTGACTCACGATATACATCCGGTGGCGGCCAGCTAAACGGACAGCTTTGCGAATCGCCATATTTTCAAACGGACTAAAGTGGTTGCTCGTGATGACACCACCGCTTTTAATCGCCCGAATCTTTTCAACCCCAACAACTTCAACATCGCTGGTGACCCTCACTGCATAAGCATTCACCAGCAATCGGCAAATAAAAGTTTTCACTCGGAATGTCCAGCGTTGCCGCTGATGTAAATAATGATCAATAATAGCTGTTTCTTGTGCTTCCGAGAAAGTCGGGTCGTGTTCTTCCACCTTAACGTTGAATGCCTTAGCCGCCACCGCGCGACGAATATTTTCGATCACCGCGGCTCGGTCTGGTCCAACAAACTTGCCGGATTTCATAGCGCCACCTGTTCACCATGCTTGATTGCGTTCAAGATCGTGTTATCAGTATGGCAAACTTGAACGGCGGTTTTTAGCATCGCCGCCATGCTGTCCCGATCCGATTGTTGATCAGCTGACGTAAACGCCGCCAACTGCTGCTTCAAATCCGTTTCAAAACCAGATGCTGGCGCATAATGCCAAAAGTTTGCCGCTAACTTAGCATCGCGGTAATGCCATGGCTTGCCAAAAAGATTGTAGTGAATTAACTTGCCGCCTGATTCAGCAGCAGTCGGGACACCTGTTTGCATATTCCAAGTTTTTGGCAGGTACTTGATTCGATGCTGTGCGATCACATTGATGTAATCTTGATCCGCGGCAATCATTGTAAAATGATACGTTTTTAGCAAATGCAGAAACCGGTCGGAGAAATGTTCCTGCCGCATCTGGGCGAGATTCAAAATCAATACCCCGGAATTGATGTATTCACCTGGTTGAACACCAAAATCACGCTGAATGTATTCAATGGTTTCCGGGTATGTCATCATCACCGGATCTGCAACACCAGCGACTAAATTATCGCCTAGGTCAGTCGTAAACAATTCTGCCAAATCACCATCGGCAACCGTATCGGCATCAATATAAATCGCTTTATCATATTGCGGGAACATGTCAGCAATGAATAGCCGGAAATAAATCGTCAACGTCACATAATCGCCGCGCAGTTTATTTGTGTCGCCACTAATCTGCTGCGTGACCGCGTCCATGTCGATAAAGTTAATCGTAAAATGCGGCGCTGCTAAAGCCGCAAGCCGCGTCTGATTCTTTTGAAGTAAACCACTGTTAAGAATGTTGATAACGAAATCAGTTTGCGGATCTTTATTCGTTCGAATAGATGTCAAAGCAACAGCCAGACACGGTACGTAACCGTCATCGACAGAAAAGAAAATGGGAACCGTAGTTTGTTGAGGCATTTAAGACACTTCTTTCAATTTTGGGGCCAACTGACGATAATCGTTTAATAGATCATCATATTCATGAAGGCCAAGTTGTTGATGAACAGCACTGATTTGCCATGGCTTGACCGTCACAATACGAAACCGCGGCCAGAAACGGAATGAGGTGGTGAAATGTTGGAAGACAGTATCCGTTTCGACTTTATGTTGTTCATTATACTTCCGCGGCAAAATCTGCTTTGACTTTGCGATGATATTCAGTGCACTTTGATCTGGCATAAACAGCCAACGATGGCGGATCAGGCGCCGACAGCGAACCAGCAAGCCATCTTGCCGAATGCTAGCAAGGTTCATCAGCAAAACTCCGGAATTAATATAATCAAACCAGGTTAATTTATGATGGAACCACCATTTGCCATAATGATCCAATACACCAGCAATATCGACGTCTTTCATTGGTTCTTGATACAGGTTGCTAAACGATCGACGGCACACAATATCAGTATCAAGATACAACACACGATCTGGCAACTCAGGAATCAAATCAGCATACAAACGCAACATGCAATAAGGGGTAAACATCGTGGTCATGTTTGCTTGCGGCGGATTAGCCATAAATAAATCAGTGATGTCAATCCGCGTCAAGCGGTGCTGCGGATTCTCCTGCCGCATCAAGTCAGCCATGCGCTCAGCCGTCACCTCAGAGAATGGCTGGTAAGCATGGCCACTGACTTTTAGCTTGGCGGTTAACACATAAATATGCAATGGTTGATCGGTATGCCGCATCAATGACAAGGTAGCAATCAAAACGCCATCCGTCATCTTCTCATCACCGCAAAACATGATGTTCATCGTCATGAGTCCGCCTCCTCTCGCTGCTGATAGTGAATATACGTTGCCGTACTCAAGGCGGCGCGAGTAGTCATCGCCGTTCGAACTTGCGCCTCTAACTGCTGCTGACGCGCTTTGAGCGGTAACTGTTCATCTGGCCAAAAAGGGCCGTCGACATACAAGATCCGGCGTGGCTTTTGCCGCCACCGCCGGGCTTGATAAGTCATTGTGGTTGCAAATACTGGTGCATTGGTTGTCACCGGATAATGAAAAGCACCATTTTCAAACGGCCGAATGCCGGTATAGTAAGGCCAGACATGGGCTTCAGGATAAATCATGACCACATGTCGTTGTTTGATAACGCGCCGAATGGCTTGAGCAAACGGGCGCAATTGATGTAACTTGCTTGGCACCAGCAAACCGCCACCATAAGGCACGATTCGTCCTAGAATTGGCACGCTGAGATTAGCCGGTGATGCCAACGTAAAAACCCGGCGCGACTGATTCACGCGCATGGGTGTGAAAACATCCCCAAAAGGCTGAGTGTGATTACCATAAACAAAATAACCGCGCCCGGCAGCCTGGCGAAAGGCCTTGCGATTGCGAACATGTAAGACGCTGCGGCAATACCCTTGGGCAAAAAGCCAAGAACCCGCATAAACCAAATTTGCTTTGATCCGGAACCGCCATGAAGGCTCCCAGCGATAATTATCCGGGATCTCGGTTTCTTGATCAGGTGCAGCAACAACATCGTCTGTCAAGTGGCGATATGTCACGACTTTTGCCATTGTCGGCCCCTCTCTCTATAAACCGCCATCATGATGACGGATGCGTGTTGATCTACGAACCATCAATAGCATAACGCGTTGCTAAAGTTAGTCAACCCTAAAATAAATAATTTTGAGTGAACACTCAAAATTATTTTCACTTTTATATGAGTCCTCAAGTATCTTTTCCGTTATTGAAGCGAGTGCTCACTCAATCAGATTAAATACCGTCTTTTGTTTTGTCTTCGTGAGCTTTATGATCAGCGTGCAATCGGCGCAAGGTGAATAACGTCGCAATCCAGATAACCGCAAAGATCAATGCGGACAGCATTGCCCGATCGAAAATCATAATCACAGCAGTCAGCCCTAAAAACGCAAAAATAAGATAATTCGAATAAGGATAAAATGGCATTGGAAAATCCGTTCCGCGCGGATGTTGTTTCTTATAGCGCAAGTGAGCGAGGACAATCATGCCCCAAACAAATAAAAAGCTGATTGTAGCAACACTTGAAACCAGTGCGAAAACAGACTCCGGTAAAAAAAGGTTCAAAATGACAGCCACAGCAATGGCTCCTGTTGAAATCATAATGGCCCGCGCTGGCACTTGTCGCCGAGACAGTTTAGCAGTCCAACGTGCGGACTTGCTTTTACCAGTTAATGTCAGTGAGAAGAGTAATCTGCCAGTGCTGAAAATAGATGAATTGCAGGCAGATGCTGCCGCTGTCAACACCACAAAATTAATAATGTCGGCGGCGGCTGGAATCCCGACATTACGAAAAACCTCGACAAAAGGACTATTAACGGGTGACACATCACGCCATGGGTAGATGCACATAATGACAAACAATGCGCCAATGTAAAACAGTAAAATCCGCATCGGAATCTCATTGATCGCTTCTGGAATCACTTTATGCGGATCTTTGGTTTCACTAGCAGTCAACCCGACCATTTCGATCCCGACGAAACTAAACACCACCATTTGCAGCGACATAAGAAAACCGCTCATTCCTTTTGGAAAAAAGCCGCCGTCATTAACGAGGTTGCTTAGGCTGGCATAGCCAACAGGCGTTTTATAGTGCACAAACAGCATAAAGACGCCGAGCGCAATTAACCCAATAATGGCCACGATCTTAATCAAGGCAAACCAGAACTCCGCCTCACCAAACAGCCCAACGCTAACCAGATTCATTAGCAGCAACACTGCCAGTGCAATCAGGCCCGGCAGCCATTGAGGAACTCCTGGCAACCAGAATCGAATGTAGAGACCGATCGCTGTCACTTCGGCCATGGCGACCGCCACCCAACAAATCCAGTAGGTCCAGCCAGTCACCCAACCAGCATCTTTTCCCATATATTGGCTAATAAAATCAATAAACGTATGTGAATTCACATCGGACATCAGCAGTTCACCCAATGCCCGCATAATTAGAAAACAAATCCCACCTGTGATGAGATAAGCTAGTAAGATGGAAGGCCCAGCGGTGTGGATGGATTGACCAGATCCTAGAAAAAGGCCTGTCCCAATCGTTCCGCCAATCGCAATCAGTTGCACGTGTCGGCTTTTCAAGTGACGCGCTAGTTCGGGCTTGTCATCTTTCTTGGCTTGCATGCTCATCCTCCTATAAACGTGTTAACCCGAAAAAAATCAGGACATAACAGGTTCTGTCTTTGCAAATGCAGAAATATCCCAGCTCTTTGAATCGTATCAGAAAAAATTATACACCATTTTCAGAAAACGCCCAACTGATCACCCTGTCACGATTTGAATCTGTTCTGGTGGCATTTTATCGACCAAAAAGCTTTGTAGATCTGTTGGCGACTGGCGAAACTGCAGTTTTAAAACCGTCACTTGACCGGCTTGCGCCAATAGCAGCGTACCCCCAGCATTTGCCTGTAAAACAACGCCAGAAAGATTCTGATACAATCGAATGCTACCAAGCCCGCCAATCATCGCAGCATCAGCAAGACCCTTCTGCCAGCAGGCAAAACAGATAAACATAACGACAATAAAGGCGCCGCTGACAAGATCGTCAAAATGTTGACTTTGCTGCAAGGTCAACACCAGAGAAAAGGCTGCCACCGCAAGATACAAAAGAATACGCCAGACTTTTGGTTGCGCATGTATCCGAACTTGAATGATATCAAAGATGGTCACGCCGACTGAAATAATTGCAATCAGCAGGTAGGCCACGCTTAATAATGACATATTAATTCTCCTTAAGTTTGATAACCCATTCTAACCGATTCCAGTTTAAAAAGGCAGTGGCGACCGGATCAGTAAAGTCTATTCTAACGTCCCAAATCCTGTGACAGCAGCCATACCACCTTGCTATCACAAGATGAAAAGTGTTTTGAAATGACAAAAAAAGCTGACAAGACAAGCATTTGTCAGCTCTCCTTTTTGGTTACTTAAAAATCAATCAATCACGCAATATTAGCAGCTGCCCAATCCTTCACTTTGTCAATAAACGCGGCAAAAGCATCGCGGTCATTTAGATCTGGAAATTGGCCTAACAAGATCTGCTTAGCACGCTTGACATCCGGACTCGGTTTCTGTAAAACCAGCAGGCTTTTCTCCGCCTTTTGGTCAGCAAAGAAATCTTCCGGCAAATTCAATAACCCTTGGAAGTAGGTCGACTTCGCCAGCCAAGCTGTCAGCCCCGCCGCTTCTTCAGAACGGAAAACCTGACTCGGCACATAAAATAAACCCAGTCCTCCTGGCTTCAAGACCCGCATACTTTGCTCGATTAACAAATGATGCGCATAAGAATGTCCCTTGGCCGCCGCGGTCTCAAATTGCTTGGCGCGTTCGTCAACCGGGTAGTAACCAACTGGCAAATCAGAAACAACAACATCGATGTCTTTAAACAAAAGATTATCTAAGGCATCCTGATGAAAAAGATCAACATCTAACTGTTGCAACGTACTGCTCATGCCGGCAACTGCCAATAAGGTTTCGTCATTATCAATGCCGTAGCCTTTGACTGCCACCTGACGCGCATTGTGGAGCTGATTCATCACAGCAAATAAAAGGTTCCCCGTCCCGATGGCCAGATCGGCGACTTGCATCTTTTTTGGCAGATGTTGCGCAAAAACCGTCACCATAAATGTCGCAAGACTGGCCATGGCATCAGGCGTGACTTGCTTATTGGGTTCAATGCCATCTACCTTGATTGCCTTAACAAGCACTAATTGAATGGCTTGACGAATCTCTTCCGGCTCATAGGTGGCGAGTTTGATCTGATCAAACAACGCTGTTAGCTTCTTTTTAGCTTCATCGTTGGGAACACCATCTTCTTGCATGACGTTGCCCGACGCAAGATCCTCTCCCGCTTCAATAACAGCAGCAATAAAAGATGTTTTCAATTGTTGATGCAAAATTGTCGTGCTTTCATCCAAAACATTGTACAGCTTCTCTAGATGTTCGTGGGCCAAGATGCTTCCCCCTATCAATACGGTTTCAGGCCTAAAAAACGATGCGTGCAGGCGCTGGTCATCGCCGACACTCCGCTTACCAGTGTACCGATTGAGAAAAGCTTATTCAAGCGCGTGAATCCCTGATCTAGTTGCCTCAAGCTGTTCCTTAGTCGCTTCTTTGGTCTCACCAATCGCTGGCGGCGCTGATCGAATAGCTGATGTATCAGATTCCTTGCCAGCTGAAGTCGAGGAATCAGCCTCGCTTTTCGATTTATCAGACATCTGTTCTCGCCAATGGTTGTATGCCTCCGTAAATTGGCGCTTTTCTACCTGTTCAAGCACCTGATAACTTTCCTGCCAGTCACGAAAACGTTGCATCGCGCCAACAGTCAGCATTAGAAGTAAAGCAAACAGTATCAGTGTGTTGATCAAAACACTACCGCGTATCTTCATCGATTTGCACCCCACCGTCAATCTTCTGCGAAGTCGTCAAATACAGACGATAGCGAAAGCCTTGAGCTACCTTGCTAAAATTGACACCGGTTAGATGCGTAAATAATGGCATATGCCCATTTTCAGATCCCATCACACGAACCATACCGCGAAAATGTTTGGTCTGATAAAAATTGATCGTGTAAGCTTTCTCGGGACTTCTCACCCTTACCGACATTAAGGCCACAGACCGCAACTTTTTATCTCGTACAAACATTTGCAAGTCATGCTCTGCTTGCAATGACGTGATTAGTACATGGTCTTGAAGCGTGAACCGCGTGACATGCAATAAAACCGGTCGCCATAACAGCATGACCGCCGCAAGTAAAATCAGGCTGACCACCACTTCAATTAAAGTAAAGCCTTTAAGGCGTGAACGTATATGTTGATCGACCCTTTTGGGCATGCGCCTTTACCTCCTGCGTATTGACGGTTACTTGCCACACATCAGGTCCGACTTGAACCGTCGTCTCTCCGCCTGGTACTGGCAAATGAACAAGCGCCACCCGTGCCGCATAATAGGCCGTCGTTCGCTGTCTGGATTCAACCACAACTCGGTCATATAACCGCACTAACACCATTAACCAACCAACCGCCAGCAAGAGCACCCCCAGAGCTGCAAGATGTTCAATTAACAAAGAACCTGTTAATGTTTTGGTACTTTTTGGAATAAGAACCGCCCCCATTCAAACTGTAGGGTTATATGCCAGTAATAGCCGTCTTGACTGAGAAAATTTACGCTGCGGTTGCCTTTCAATTTACCTGATGGTTCTCTCGTCGTTTTTGTAGGAATTTTATCGTCATATTTCAAGGATGGCGGAAATGGCAAAATTCGTTTTGAACCATTAAAAAGACTAAATGTCACCTGACGTGCCTCATCATTGACAGACATGGTGCCAATTTTATGCGTGGCATATGCCTTCATCCCTAATAATTCCCATTGTTCCCGCATGGTTTCGAGAAACTTGGTTTCCTGATTTCGGCGAATCACGCTTTGCCCTAAGGGAACGGCCGCCAGTGTCAATCCTGCCAGCACAACCACAACAGCCACCACTTCAAGCATCACAAAGCCACGCAGCCGTTTCATGGAACTTTAAATTTCGGCGGATTGTCACCGCTCATCGTTGCCTTGCCTTTTTCCAAGTCCTTCGCCTGCGCATCGGTAATCACGCCTTCTCTGACTAAATCAGGAATTGTTTTAAGTGATTTCTTGTCAGCATCCGGCTCGTTATAGGCCATTTCAATTTGTGAATTCACAGTTGCCACCGTAGCTTTTAGATTCTGACTTTCAACACGTTTCATTTGCCCTTGAATTGTCAAAACCAAAGCTAACGTCAATAAAATAATGACCCCAAGTGCTGCAATCACTTCAATCAATGTAAAAGCCCGTAATCGTTTGCGTCGCATGGTCATCCCCCGAAAGATTGATAGAGTGGTAAGAGAATTTGCAAATAAATCAGTAAAATTTCGCCACCAATAAGCAAAAACAGCAATGGCTGCACCAAGTTCACCAGTCGTTCTAAACGTTGCTGCAACTGTAAAAATAGTTGTTCACCAAAAAGTTTTAAGCCGGTCGCCACTAAGTGATGTGTCTGGCCCATTGTCAATAAACGGGCAACTTCAGGTGGCACAAAGGCTTCGTGTAACGCATCGGCCAACTCAGCCCCTTGTTGAATCTTTTGTTGAATGCGTGCTCCTAAATCACCCAACGGACCGCCAACGGTTATCAAGTGTCGGCAAAAGTCGGCAATCTCAGCACCTGCCAGTAAGAAGTGGGCGGCTCCGGCTGTGAACTGAAACTGATAGTACACTTGCATGACGCCACGGACACCAGGCAATCGTTGTAAGAGTTGCAAGCGTTGAGCCAACGTCAGTCGATGCCAACCAAGCCATATTAGCAACCCAGCGGCTAAGCCCCCACCCATGGTCATTAACTGCGTATGCACTAAATGCGATTGTGGTAACGCCAAGGCTGGCAACACGCCAAACACAACGACCACTTGCAAGGTAACAAGCATGCCCAGTAACACAAGTGGGTAAATTAATAGTTGACCAATCCGCTGACGATTCCGCACTCGCAAGCCTAAGTAATCACCAGCCACGGCCAATGCTTTTGCCAAATCCCCATGAACCTGTGCTAGTTGCAGTTGTTGAAAGAGGATGGGAGCTAATGCCTGATGGTCAACTGCTTCTGGCAATCCGATGCCAGAAGCCAAATCCGTTTCGATTCGTTCCCAAATTGGCCGGTATTTCGGTAAACTCACACGCAAATAAGCAAACACATCCGGCAAACTAAAACCAGCAGCAATTAACGCAGCGCTTTGACGGCAAAACCGTTCCTGAATCACCAGCGGCATGCTCACGAAACCACCTCCTGATCAGCTTGTCCTACTTGCTTGAAAACCACGACTTCCGCCACTGGGTGAATCATTGGCCGATACTGCAAACTGATCGCCGCACTCGCCGTCAATGCCGCCGCTACTAACTCATCCGGCAAGCCAAAACTGCTCAACCTTAAGGGTGTATCCGCCGCTGATCGGGCATGCACGGTCGCTAGGACAATGTGACCGCTAATCGCCGCTTCGCAAGCACTTTGCGCTGTTTGTCGATCACGAATTTCTCCAATCAGCAAGACGTCTGGTCGATGGCGCAGCGCCGCCTTCAGTAATTGCGGATAGGTCATGTCTGCCTCCGGATTGACTTGCAACTGTAAGAATTGCGGCTGATTGATCTCAACTGGATCCTCGATCGACAAGACCATTCGTGATTCCGCCAAACGCGTCGCTAACTGATAGAGTAATGTCGTTTTTCCTGACCCAGTCGGCCCAGCTAGTGTCAGCATGCCGCGTTTCTGCAGTAAAATACCCAACAGACGATCTAACAGATGACGTGCGCCTGCAGCATCTGGAATGCCTTTGATTATGCGAACTACCAGTGATTCACCACCGCGAAAGTCAGCCACTGAACTTAACCGTAAAAAAGCTGCTGATTCCTTTTGATAAAAGGCTCCCAATTGAACGCGGCGATGTTCGGCAACATTCATGCCCGCCATAAATTTCAAGTAATTAATTTCTTGCTGCCCACGTTTGCTGTCTCGCTCGGCGATTGTTACCAAGCCCGTCGGTACCCGTAGGCGAATCAAATAACCTTGCGGACTAGGCAAATAGTAAATATCGCTAGCACCCTTTTCCAGCGCAATTGTCAAAAGCTTATTCACCGATTGCATCGTTTTTCCCCCTGTATTAAAAGAGTTCGCGAGCGTCATATATCACCCCGTCCTCTTGACTATTTTGGGCAAAAAAAAGACGAGGATTTCCCTCGTCTTGATCACTAGCTATCAATCGATGAATTAATCGTCTGGCCAGTCGCCGGCTGTGTAAACTTCCTGCACATCGTCGTCGTCTTCCAATTGATCAATCATAGCTTGGAATTGTTCAACTTTATCTTCTGGAATCGGGGTCAGGTTTTGCGGAACCATTGTCAGTTCGTTTTGGACAAACTTGTACCCTTTTTCCTCAAGCGCGTCGCGAACCTGAGCAAATTCTTTAGGATCGGTGTAGATTTCAAATGCCTCATCTGAAGTCTGCATATCTTCTGCACCGGCTTCAAGCGCATCTTCTAGCATCTGATCTTCGTCAACATCAAGGTCGTCACGGCTAATCACCAGATAACCTTTTCGATCAAACATGTATGAAACCGCACCAGCAGCTGCCATGTTCCCACCGTGTCGGGTGATCGCCACTCGTACGGTACTGGAAGTCCGGTTGCGATTATCGGTCAAAGCTTCAACCAAAATCGCCACACCACCTGGCCCATAGCCTTCATAGGTCACTTCGTCATAGTTGGCCGCATCACGATCACTTGCTTTATCTAAAGCACGCTTAATATTGTCTTTTGGCATATTGGCAGCTTTAGCTTTGTCCATGACTAAACGAAGGGAAGGATTACCACTGGGGTCAGGACCACCTTGCTTTGCTGCCATGTATAATTCACGTGATAATTTCTGGAAAATTTTACCACGTTTCGAATCCTGAGCATTTTTACGGCCCTGAATGTTATGCCATTTGGAATGTCCTGACATGATAAACCCTCTTTTCGTAAGTTTAGGAGCATATGAATCGCTAAAATTATAGCAAAGATCGGCACTTTATTCAATGACGCTTCTGCCGCCATAACCATAACCACATTAAGGTCACGGCCACAGCCGCAGCAGCAGTATCGAGCATCACATCTTGGAAAAGCGGTGTCCGCCCGCCTGTCAGCATTTGATGAAACTCGTCAAATGCCGCAACACCGGTACAACTTAAGACCATTAGCGGCCAATGCAGCCAACGATTTTTCTGATACATAAACGTGCCTTGTGTCAGACCAAGACCTAATAGGAAAAAGATGCTGACATGCGCACCTTTGCGAATGAAAAATTCAACAAATTTAAAATAGCCTACCTCAGCAATTGATTGCTGTTCACCCGCATAATTAAAATGAATACCACTTAAGGCTTGCTTAAACGGTTCATTGTGTAACAAGCGTTCCAATAACGGCACCGTTGTTTGCTCTTTGTAAGTCATACTGGAACTAAAGAACAAGACAAACAAAAGGACTGCCGCCAGCCACAACCCCCAATGTTTTTTAAAAGACGTCACAAACTTCTACCTGCTTTCACTCAGACTTTTCTCATCTACGGTATAATAAAGCTATTTCGAAAGGAAGTGCCAATATGTCTTATCCAATTAACTGGAACCTCGATTCGATTTTCCCCGGTGGTATCGACTCACCGCAACTTGCCGACCGAATTAGCGATGTGACGGCCAAATTGCCTCAACTGGAGTCAAAAGTAGCCGCTTGGGCCCCTGACCACGATGCTCCTGAGTTTACCGATTTCATCACACTTTGGCAACTGCTGGAAGACATTGGCAAAGGCCTCGCTACTACTAGCAGCTTCGTCGAGATGATTGCCAGCGCTGATACAGCTAATCTGAAAACCGGACCTGTTCAAGGTCAGCTCACGACTCTTTATACCCGTTTTCAAAACATTAACAACCCGCTGGCCAAAAAACTCGCAGCCATGTCACAAGCAGCTTTCGATCAGCTAACGACCACATCAGCTTTAAGCGCTAGTCGTTTTGGCTTGCAAGAGATGCGCGATCAGGCAAAGGAACTGTTAGATGATCAAACCGAAACGATGATTAATGATCTGGCAGTTGATGGTTTTACTGGCTGGAGCGATCATTACACCACCTTGAGCGGCAGTCTTAAGTTCCCAATCACACAAGATGGCAAAACCACAGAGCTTAGTGCTGGCCAAACCCAGAATAAATTCGAAGGCGATCCTGACACTAAAACGCGTGAACAAGTCTTTAACGTTTGGGAACAAACGTGGGACGATCATGCCAGTCTGTTTGGTGAGACCCTGAATCACATTGCCGGCTTCCGGCTTACGAATTATCGGTTGCATCATTATCCGGATTATCTTTTCAAGCCGTTGCAATACAATCGCATGCAACGTGCCACGCTGGATCAAATGTGGCACACCATCAGCGCCAACAAACAGCCTTTTGCTGCTTACCTCACGCGCAAGGCCGAATTAACTGGCAAGCCAACAATGCCATGGTATGACCAATGGGCGCCAGTCATCGTGGGCGATTTTCAGCCAAAGACCTATACCTTCGATGAGGCCGCCGAATTTATTGTGAGCAACTTTGCCAAGTTCTCACCTAAAATGGCTGCCTTTGCCAAACAGGCATTTGAAAATGGCTGGATCGAAGCTGAGGATCGGCCAGGCAAACGCGCTGGCGGTTACATGACCAGCGTCCCAGATGTCAAAGAAAGTCGTATTTTCATGACCTTCGATGGTTCAGCATCTGGTGTTTCCACCATTGCCCACGAATTGGGCCATGCTTTCCACAGCAGTATTTTGAAAGATATGCCGCTATTGCGTCAAGATTATGCAATGAATGTTGCCGAAACTGCATCAACTTTTGCAGAATTAATCGTTGCAGATGCCACAGTCAAAGCAGCAACCTCACCAGCTGAGAAACTTAATTTGTTAGACGCTAAAATGGCCAATCCATTGGCGATGCTGTTAAATATCCATGCTCGCTTCCTGTTTGAAGACAGTTTCTATCAGGAACGGGAAAAAGGAATTGTCAGTGTGCCACGACTGAAAGAACTCATGACGACTGCACAACAACAAGCCTATGCAGGTGGTCTAAGTTCTTTTGATCCCATGTACTGGGCAGATAAGCTGCATTTCTACTTCGACAACCCACCGTTCTACAACTTCCCTTACACTTTTGGTTATCTGTTCTCTAGCGGTATTTACGCAAAGGCCCAAGCATCTGATAATTTTGAAGATGATTACATTGCTTTGTTGCGGGATACGGCGAATATGACAACGGAAGACCTAGCGAAAAAACATCTCGGGGTTGACTTAACGCAACCGGATTTCTGGCAGCAAGGCATTGATTTAGCCGCCAAAGATGCGCAACAGTTTATGACTTTGAGTGAAGGTTACTTGAAATAAAGTTCTTCCCGATTTGCAGCGTGTCACTTAGCGCACAAATACTTAATTTGTGCTTATTAAAAAAGTGTTGCATCACGAGGATACCCGTGATGCAACACTTTTTTATATACATGGATCACGATCCGCTACGACGTCAGACACCAAGCTGGGGATTGAATCCACATCTTGACATGAATGACACCGATCACCAAATGAAATCCTTAGCGATTATTCAACGGTCACTGACTTAGCCAGATTACGCGGACGGTCAACATCGTAACCACGATCCGCACTAGTAAAGTAAGCCAAGAGCTGTGCCGGGATAATCGTCAAAAGCGGTGCAAGTAATGGATTGATTTCATCGACAACGATTTGGTCACCATCTTGGGCTTGACTAGCCATTGCGATATGAAGCACCTTGGCACCGCGAGCTTGCACCTCGTCCGCATTGCTGCGAGTGCGCGCTGCTGTAACCGGATCAGAAATGATTGCAACCACTGGCGTATTCTTTTCAATCAAAGCAATCGTACCATGCTTCAATTCACCAGCCGCAAAGCCTTCTGCCTGAACATAACTGATTTCCTTGAGTTTCAATGCTGCTTCCATGCTGGCATAGTAATCATCGCCACGGCCAATGTAGAAAGCATTGCGCGTGGTCTTGAACATGTCAGTTGCTAGTTCATGGATGCGATCCTTTTGGTCAATCAAAGCCTGCTGACCAGTTGCTGCCAACCCAAGTTCATGGATCACATCGAAGTCCTTAGCAGCCTGCAATCCTTTAGCCTCGCCGACTGCTTTCGATACAAGCGCTTCAACGGCGATTTGTGCCGTGTAAGCTTTGGTAGAAGCAACCGCAATTTCTGGGCCGCCATGCAACTGCAACATAAAGGTTGCTTCACGAGCAAGCGTTGAGCTGGCAACGTTTGTGATCGTTAATGTCTGATAACCGCGTTCCTTGACTGAAACAAGGACCTGACGGATATCAGCAGTTTCCCCACTTTGGGTTAGGAAAATGAACAGTGGGTGCTTGGACAACAGTGGTTGATGATAGGCAAACTCAGAAGCAACATGCACTTCTGTCGGAATACCTGCCAATTGTTCGAACAAAGGTGCACCGACTAAACCGGCATGATAACTGGTACCAGCCGCAACGATATACAAACGATCAGCTTGCTGTAAAGCTTTCAGCAAATCTTCTGGCAAAACGATGTTGCCATGATCATCGGTATACTTTTCGACCAAACGCCGCATCACGATTGGCTGTTCGTCGATTTCTTTAAGCATGAAGAATGGGTACGTACCTTTAGAAACTTCACCATCATCAACTTTAACGGTGAATGGCTTACGTTCCTCAACTTTGCCGTCAATCGTTTCAATGTGAATGGCATCAGCCGTCAAGGTCACGATTTCCTGATCCTTCAGTTCAACAAACTGATCGGTTTCACTAAGCATTGCCAAGGCATCAGAAGCCACCACATTAAAGCCTTTACCACGGCCAATCAGTAATGGACTTTTGTTTTTAGCAACATACAGCACTGTTGGGTCAAGGCGATCAACCATCGAGAAAGCATAAGAACCTTGGATCATTTTCAAGGTTTTGCGCAGTGCTTCCTTAGCAGACAGACCTTCGCGGGCAAACAAGGCAATCAGCTGAACAACAACTTCGGTATCCGTATCACTCTGTAATTCAATGTCTTGCAAGTACTGCTGCTTCAGTTCGTTAGCATTGGTCACAACGCCGTTATGCACCAGATAAAACCGTTCGTCATTGGAAACATGCGGATGAGCGTTGGCTTCGGTAGGGCCGCCATTGGTTGCCCAGCGCGTATGGCCAATCCCCATAACGCCTTGAACATCAGGCGTAACCGCTTCTTCAAGATTGGAAATATGGCCGACGCGCTTAATTAAATGATCATGGCCGGCTTGGTCATTCACGTAAATGCCGGCTGAATCATAGCCGCGGTATTCCAACTTCTCTAATCCCTTAAGCAAGATCTGCGTTGCATTCTTTTTACCGATAACGCCAACGATTCCACACATAGTCAACATCCTTTTCATTTTTGTCTAAAAATTGGTTTAGACAGATTTTTTTATTGGTATTGTTAAAAGCAAAGCTAACTATAGTTTTTAATAGGCTATATGTCAACACCATTTTTACACTGGTATACTTGAAACGTATATATTGGTCTATATTAATTTACTCAATTCTTATGCACACTGGTTTTGGGATTTTATGAACGCGCTTTCAAAGCGTGCCAATTACGAATGCTATCACCAGACAAAAAAACCGAGTTGTCGATGAGACCCGTGACAACTCGGTTAAAATAAAGTTTAAATTTTTGATAAAGACAGCAGTTAATCTTCCTTGCTGCCCATTTCTTGCTTCACCACATCCACAATTTGATCCACATAACGGGAAACCAAATCTTCGGTTTTGGCTTCGGCCATGACCCGCAACAAAGGTTCAGTGCCTGAAGGGCGAACCAGAACACGGCCATCACCGGCCATTTCTTTTTCGACGGTATCAATGGCACTTTGGATTTCTGGATAAGCTTGCCAATTTTCCTTGTCCGCAACTTTCACATTAACCAGTTTCTGCGGATAGTCTTGAACAGGTGCGGCTAATTCAGACAACTTCTTGCCGGTTTTCTTCATGACATTTAACAAGTGAATGCCTGTTAGCATGCCATCCCCGGTATTGTGATAATCAAACAAAATGACGTGGCCAGACTGTTCGCCGCCAATATTATAGCCATCTTTGCGCATGGCCTCGACAACGTGGCGATCACCGACGGCCGTTTGCACGGACTTCATGCCATTCGCTTCTAATGCCTTATATAACCCAAGATTACTCATAACAGTGGTGACGACAGTATCCTGCTTCAGCCGGCCTTGTGACTTCATATAACTACCGAGAATGAACATAATCTTGTCGCCATCAACAATATTGCCTTGTTCATCAACTGCGATACAGCGATCACCGTCACCGTCAAACGCGAGGCCAACATCAGCACCTTTTTCGACGACAAATTTCGATAACGCCTGAGGATGCGTTGAACCAACGTTAGCATTGATATTAAGCCCATCTGGACTGATTGCCATTGTATCAAAATCGGTCTCAAGATCAGCAAAAATTCGACTAACTAACCCACTCGTTGCACCATTTGCGCCATCCAAGCACACATGAATGCCACTCAGATCATCTGCCAAGGTTTGCTCAAGAAATTGGGTGTACTTGAGTGCGCCTTCAGGATAATCGTCTACTGTACCTAATCCTTCAGCAGCTGGCCGTGGAAGTTTGTCTTCTGGCGCATCCAGTAAGGCTTCAATTTCTTCTTCAGTATCGTCAGACAATTTGTAGCCGTCCGCTCCAAAGAACTTGATGCCATTATCGGCAACCGGATTATGCGACGCCGAAATCTGGATACCAGCATCGGCGCCTTGAATCTTGATTAAATAAGCAACAGCAGGCGTTGTGATCACGCCTAAATCCAGCACTTCAATCCCAACAGAAAGCAAGCCAGCAATTAAAGCATCAGCCAACATCTGCCCTGAGATTCGTGTATCGCGAGCAACCAAAACCAATGGGCGTCGACTCGCATCTTCTTTGTGCTGCGTCAAAACATAGCCGCCTGTCCGCCCTAGCCGGAAAGCCATTTCCGGACTTAGTTCCTTGTTTGCAATGCCACGAACGCCATCAGTACCAAAATACTTTGTCATCTTAATTCTTCCTCATTTCTTTCAGCCATTATTGTCGCTTGTTGATGTACTTGAGTCTGATTCACTGGCACTCGAGGTGCTTGCGGCACTCGAACTCGAAGTACTGGCGCTCGCTGTTGAACCGCCATTGTTGTTATTATCATCATTACCAGTGTTGCCAACACTAACCGTCACTTTAAGTGATTTCGGACTAGCAGCAGAAATGCCATCATTCAAATCAGTTACGTTGTAAGTCCGAGTTGTCGTCGTGCTAATACCGCTGACATCGACGTCCACGGTTAATTTACTCAGCTTGTCCAAACTACTTTGGTCTCCGTATACGGTAACCTGTTTTGTGTCAGAGGACAAGACATACGTGCGTCCTGACACGGCATTCCCAGTTTGTTTTAGCTCCACGGTAAGTTTCTTGCTAGGTTGAGAAATCGGTAAGGTTACATGAACAGTCTGCGGTGCCAACACAACATTCATCGTATTGCCGTTCTCATCAAGCGCCTGTAACAGCACCTCTTGGTCAACCGTACTCCGGGTATTGTGCGACAGCGAGACATTTGCCACAACTTGTGCGATCGAGTCAATCACGGATCGTGCGCCAGTGACATCCACTGTTCGCGTCGACAGCTTTGGCTCACCAGCTGCATACCCGGATGCGATACTGGCTTTATTATAGCGAACCTGAATCGGCATTGTCTTATTGTCCCGAACCTGAATGTCAACGGTCACGGATTTAGGCGAAATCGAATAACTCAAATCCTTATTCAAACCTTCTGCCTTCAACCGAACACGATGCTTGCCAACACCGAGTTTGGTAAGATCAGCAATGATCCGAAAATTTTGGGTGTTGGCGGTCATCGTGACTAATGAAGCCGTTCCTGTCAATGCAACTGAAACTTTTGACGGATAACCGGTAATAAAATACTTGTCCGTGTTGGCATTTACCTGTAACGGCACTTTCACGGTCTGGGTTTTGTTGGCAACCAAGGTTGTATCATCATTTGCACTTTGTCTGGTATTGTTGATGCTTTCAACGTTGACATAAGCAAAAAGCCCAATCGCGAGAAGCAGAGCCAACAACCGATTAACCCATGGATTATCCCATAAGCGATTCATTGCTTGCCCTCCTTCTTTTTACGTGACTTAAACCGGCGCGAAAAGAAACTGACAACTGGGTTCGGATTCGGCGCCTCTTCTTTTGGCACTAACTGCGCCGTCAGAAACTTCATATAGTCATCACGCGTCAAATTACGAATCAGGTTGTTGTTATTTGTGATCGTCACTTCCCCAGTTTCTTCAGAGACAACGATCGTCAACGCATCGGTCACTTCACTGATCCCGACAGCAGCACGATGGCGCGTACCAAGTTCTTTAGGAATGAGATTGCTGTCAGATAAAGGTAAGTATGCAGCCGCAACCGCAATTCGATTGTCCCGAATGATCACCGCCCCATCATGCAACGGCGTATTCGGTATGAAAATGTTGATCAGCAGCTCTCCACTAATATCAGCATCCAAGGGAATACCTGTCTCAATGTAATCCTCCAGCCCAGTACTCTTCTGGATCGTCATTAAGGCCCCGATCCGGCGCTTGCTCATATATTGAATAGCCTTATCAAGTTCTTTGACCATCCGTACTTCGACTTCGTGCTGATTATTATTCGACCGAAAAATCAAGGAACCGCGACCTAGATGCTCAAGGCCACGCCGAATTTCCGGCTGAAAAATAATAACCAGTGCTGGCACACTCCAAGTAATAACCAAATCAGTTAAATAACCGACCGTCTTCAACTGAAGGAACCAAGAAATAATCTTGATCGCAGCAATGACAAAAACGCCTTTCAGAAGCTGAACCGCTTTTGTACCGCGAACAAGCATGATCAAACGATAAATGACATACCAGACGACGAGGATGTCAACCAGATTGATCAAGGTGGACCAAGTTAATAAATTTGTCAGATAGGTGCGCATCCGCGTTCCTCCATTATGGTTTAGAATCAAACTTCTGAATAATTATACCACGAGGTGTGCGCAGGCGCGGCCAGAAACGGGAGCATAAGCGGTTTCAGTCGCCATAACACAGCTTGAAGCAGCTTTTAGATGCCATCCTTTTGACAACAATCCGATTGATTTGGCTGATGACTTTTAAACTTTTAGTTGCTTTTACCCCAAAATTGGCGATAATGGCAAGTGAGTGAGCACTCACTATATTATTGAGAAAGTGACGCGATAATATGCAAACAAATCAAGCTGTTCAGGTCAGCGCCCTCACCCAAGGCTATGGTAAACAGATCGTGCTTAAGGACATCAACTTGACCTTAAATCATGGTCAAATTCTTGCTTTAATCGGTCCTAGCGGTGCTGGCAAAACCACTTTAGTCAGTACCATTATGGGTATGTTGCGCCCACGCACCGGACAAGTCAGCGTTTTAGGGCAAGCCGTGCCGAATCGTCCCCTACTCGCGAAAATCGGCTTCATGGCTCAGACTGATGCTTTATATGAAAGTTTAACCGGTGCCGATAACCTGACATTTTTTGCCAAAATGCAAGGCGTCCCACACGCGCAGATTACCAAACAAATGGCTTATGCTGCTAATGTCGTCAATCTGCAACCGGCCTTAAAGCAACCAGCTAAGGATTATTCAGGCGGGATGAAGCGCCGATTATCGCTCGCCATCGCCCTCATCAGTCAACCGCAGTTGTTGATTTTAGATGAACCGACCGTTGGCATTGACCCTGAGCTGCGTCAACAGATCTGGCATGAATTGCATCGTCTGGCGGATCAGGGTGTCGCCATTATTTTAACGACCCACGTCATGGCTGATGCCGAAGAAGCGGACACGTTATTGATGATTCGCAACGGGACTGCCATTGCCCAAGGGACACCGGCACAATTAAAGGCAGATTATCAAACGGACTCGATTGAAGCGGTCTTTTTAGCCGCAGGGAGGCAGCAAGATGCGCATTGAAGCGTTGATTAATCGGATTTTAAAAGAAATGCTCCGTGATAAACGCACACTGGCCTTGATGTTTATCGCGCCCTTATTTATCATGACGCTGATCTTTTTTCTTTTTCAATCAAATACAAATACCAAAGCAGATTTAGCAGTTCACCATGTCGACTCAGCATTAACAAGCGCAATCGATACGAAACATGTCCGGTTGCATCACGTCAGAAGTAACCAGCCAATCGCCTTAATCAATGCTCATGATTATGCCGGTGTGCTCACGCAGGATGGCGATAAGTTAACCCTGACGTTGGCCAACGCTGATCAAGGAAAAAGCACCATTTTGAAGCAAACCTTGCAAGCTGCATCGATCAAACTAAAAATGCAGGCGGCAGCCACAGCCCTTAAAACGCAAGCGACTACCTTGCAAAAACTTGCGGCAGCCCTCAAACAAGCCACGCGCGGCGCGGCTCAAATCCCTGAACCCCAGCAGCAAAAAACAACGGATTACACGTTAACCACCCATTACCGTTATGGTTCAGCCGACTCGACTTACTTTGATACTATGCTGCCGATTCTGATGGGATTCATTGTCTTCTTCTTTGTCTTTTTAATTTCCGGCATTGCCTTGTTGCGCGAGCGAACGACTGGCACGTTGTATCGCTTACTGGCTACCCCGGTTCGACGCGGTGAGATCATCGGTGGTTATTTGCTCGGCTATGGCATCTTCGCGATCATTCAAACGTTACTGATCGTTGGCTATTCACTGCTCGTGTTCAAAATTCAAATTCTTGGCAGCATCCCCGCCATTTTTTTGATCAACTTATTGCTGGCATTCACTGCCTTGGCACTGGGCTTGTTGATTTCAACCTTTGCTAACACTGAATTTCAGATGCTGCAATTCATTCCGATCGTGGTCATCCCGCAGATTTTCTTTACAGGACTAATTCCAATTGATCAAATGCTTGGCTGGCTTCAGCCCATTGCCCACGTGATGCCTTTGTACTATGGCGCCAATGCCTTGACCGGTATCATCGCCAAAGGCCAATCGCTTGCCGTCCTCTATCCGGATGTGTTGGCTTTATTCGGATTCTTCCTATTATTTCTTGGATTGAATCTACTCACCATGCGCAAATATCGCCAAGTGTGAAGCCGAGCGATCAGTTAATGAAGGGAAGTTATCTTGCCATGCGTACTCGTAATATTACCGACTTATTTTCCATGTCCCTAGCTGAAAGCAATCTATCCGCCAAACAACAAGCCGTTTTAAAAGCTAGCCTGGCACTATTTGCCAATCGAGGCTTCGATCGCACCAGTACCAAAGAAATCGCTGAAGCAGCTCATGTCAGCGAAGGGACTGTTTACAAACAGTTCAAGACTAAGGATGGCATTCTTCAGGCGTTGCTAGCGCCCATGATTCGGCAAGTCATGCCGCACGCACTGACCGAGTTTGTCGATGAAGTCGGCGAGCAAGATTTGCCCGACCTCCACACCTTTTTAACCTTCATTGTTCATGATCGTATGCAGTTTGCGATTGCCAATCAAGCACAGTTGCGGGTTTTAGCCGCTACCGTTCTTCGCGATGCTGCTTTGGGCCGTGAACTTGCCGAGCAATTCAACAACGAGTTGTCCGAAAAAGCCACGCGCCTTTATGCCGCTTATCAGGCTAAAGGTGAATTGGTCGATTGGCCATTCACCCGCGTTCTCCGTGCTATTTTTGGCGCTGTCCTTAGTTACCTGCTGCCAATGATCATCGGAGAGCAGGCTGACTTCGATCTCGAAACCGCTGTCCAGGAAGCAGTTGAATTCTTAGAACGCGGCTTACACGCCTAAACTCAAGAGCCACCGAAAAGTTTAATTACTTAAAAACAGCACTTTGGGTGTTTTCCGTCGCTCAGAACGTTAGAATGAAGCTAAACATCTTTATGAAGGAGACGTGCTTAAGTCATGAAAAATGAAAAGGAGACGCGGCGCAAGTTTGCAACGGATCCCGTCCCGGATCTGATGACGGATTTGCACACAACGTCAACTGGATTAACGCAGAAGGAGGCCACCGACCGCCTAGAAAAATATGGGGAAAACGTGATTACTCGGGAAAAGCAACAATCACAATTACTCATTTTCCTCAAAAATTTCACGAGCGTGATGGCCATTCTGTTGTGGGTCAGCGGCTTTGTCGCCATCCTGTCAGGCACCCTCGAATTAGGGATTGCCATTTGGCTGGTCAATATTATCAACGGTGTTTTCAGCTATTGGCAAGAACATGAAGCTCAAAAAGCAACTGACTCGTTAATGAAAATGCTACCGGCTTATACGCAAGTTTATCGCGATGGCAAACTTCAACAAATTAATGCAACCAAAATGGTGCCTGGGGATGTTTTCAATCTTCAGGCAGGCAATGCGGTTCCGGTTGATGCGCGCTTGATTAAGGCCACTTCGGTTCAAGTTGATCAAAGTGCCCTAACTGGTGAATCGGTACCTGAATCAAAAAAAGTTGCCTTTGATGCTGGTCAAGGTGAGTTCGCGGAATCAAACCTTGTTTATGCTGGCACTACTGTTGGCGCTGGCACGGCAACTGCAGTGGCATTTGCCACGGGGATGAATACCGAGTTTGGTCGAATTGCGGCGTTAACGCAACAACAAAAACCAAGTCTGAGTCCCTTACAATTAGAGCTAAATCGTTTAACCAAACAGATTTCACTGATTGCCATCGGTCTTGGTCTGGTATTCTTCGTTTCGGCAATCTTCTTTGTCCACTATCCTGTGGCTCAAAGCTTCATTTTCGCCTTGGGTATGATCGTAGCCTTCATCCCTGAAGGCTTGTTGCCAACAGTCACATTGTCCTTGGCTCAAGGCGTTCAACGCATGGCCAAAAAGCATGCGTTGTTAAAAGATCTGAATAGTGTTGAAACCTTAGGCGAAACCACGGTGATCTGTTCAGATAAAACCGGCACCTTAACCCAAAATCAGATGACCGTGGATCACATCTGGACACCTGCTCATTCCTTCACCGTTACTGGCCAAGGCTTCGTGAATAATGGCCAGATTCAACTAGACGGGAAACCCATTAAATATGGCACCGATGCCGATCTGGATTTGCTGATCCGCTTAGTTGCCTTCAATAATGATACTGAAGTTGAGCCGTCAAAAGGCAGTGCTCGGCCGAAAATCCTAGGTACCCCGACTGAAGCCTCACTGGTCATTTTGGCCCAAAAGTCCGGCATTGATACCAAGGCATACAGCATTAAGCATCCACGCCTGAAAGAGCTGCCGTTTGATTCAGATCGGAAGCGTATGACCACCATTCATCAACATGACGATCACACCTTATCAATTTGCACCAAAGGCTCGCTGAGCGACTTGCTGCCGCATTGTGACACTATCCAAGAAAATGGCAAAATTCGGCCACTGACTGAAGACGATAAAAAAGCGATTGACGATGCCAACCGCAAATATGCTTCCCTCGGTCTGCGTTCCATTGCCACCGCTTATCGTGAGGTGCCTCAAGAAACAGATAAAGAAAAACAACTTGACGGCCTCACAATCGACACGGCCGAAACCAATTTGACCTTTGTTGGCTTAGCAATCATGTCCGATCCGCCACGGCCGGAAATTTACGAAGCCATCAAGAAATGTCACCGTGCCAGCATCAAAATTATTATGGTTACCGGCGACTCTTCCTTAACAGCTAAGTCCGTCGCGGTCAAAATCGGCCTCACTTCTGACAAAGCGCGGGTTGTCACCGGTGGCGAACTCGATTCAATGAGTAAAGAAGATTTAAAAAAGGCTCTTGCTGGCGAAATCATTTTCGCACGGGTCGCCCCAGAGCAGAAATACAAAATCGTCTCAACCTTGCAAGAAATGGGGGAGATCGTTGCTTCTACCGGCGATGGTGTCAATGATGCCCCAGCCTTGAAAAAAGCCGACATTGGTGTTGCCATGGGCGTTACCGGCACCGATGTCGCCAAGGATGCCGCTGATATGATCCTAACCGATGACAACTTTGCCTCAATTGTTGCCGCCATTGAAGAAGGTCGAACCGTTTACAGTAACATTCAGAAATTCCTGATCTACATCTTGAATTCTAACTTGCCTGAAGCGGTACCTTCAGCCTTATTCCTGTTCTCACGTGGTGCGATTCCGCTCCCGTTGACTGTCATGCAAATTTTGACCGTCGATCTTGGCACCGACATGATGCCAGCCTTAGGTCTTGGCTCTGAGAAAGCGGAACCTGGCATCATGGACAAGCCACCGCGAGCACGCGATGCCCACCTCATGAGTAAAACCGTTCTCTGGAAGGCGTTTGCTTGGTATGGCCTGATTGCCTCAATCATTTCAAGCGGTGCCTACTTCTTCGTCAACCATCTCAATGGCTGGCCGTTGAAAGGTCTAGCAACCAGTGGCAACACTTACGTCATGGCGACTACCATGACCTTGGCCGCCATCATCTTCTGTCAGATTGCCGCAGCGATGAACTGCCGAACTGAAAATGCTTCTGTTTTCAAAGCCGGTCTTTTTGCTAACAAACTCGTTTGGTTCGGGATCGTCTTTGAAATTTTCCTATTGGCATTACTCAGCTATACCCCATTCTTACAGGAACTCTTTCACACCGGCCCACTCGCCCCAACGGATTGGATCTTCTTGGCTATTATTCCAATTCCGCTCTTCCTCATCGAAGAAGGACGCAAGTGGCTCAATCGACGCCGATTGGCTGCTAAGAAAGTCGATGTTGTTGATTAGGTAATAGTGGTTAATATGAACAAAAAGCGATCCGTCGGGGCGGTGCCCCGTCAAGTGGACAGCTCAAATATTAAAAAGTTGTTCTCGTGTTATTTCCAAGTTAGGGACAAATTAATCATTAATTTTGGCAGTCCGCCTGGGCTGCCATTTTTGATCCAAGCACTTTCCTAATCAAAAGGTCCTTCTTGAATCATGGCTCTCCTCCTCGTGGATTCTTACAGAATACTATTATGCTGCTGTTTCAATGGCATGATTTCGGTATTCCGCTGGGGTCATCCCGTTGAGTGTCTCTTGGTGCCGATCACCGTTGTACCACAACACGTATTCTTCAATGAATTGCATCATTTCTTCGTATGTATTGGCATGGACAAAGTCAAAATATTCAGTCTTCGCATGGCTCCAGAGACTCTCCATCGGACTATTGTCTCCCGGTGTTCCCGGCCGTGACATGCTATGAATAACACCAGAACCGGCCAATTCAGTATTGTATAGTCGGGATGTGTAACCGGAACCTTGGTCACTGTGCAGCAGCTCAGGCAAAGTCTCCTCTGCCTCTGCAGCGGCTCTGAATGTTTGAGTGACCAGTGTAGCGGTCTCACTCGGCTCGACCTCCCAAGCCACGATACTATGGTCGTAGAGATCCTTGATTGCGCTCAAACGCAAATGGCACTCTGAATTGAAGCCATACGTCAACTCGCTGCAGTCCGTGACCCAAACCTCATTGGGCCGGGTAGGATGAAAGGCATGGCTGCCATCCTGGTTAAGCAATTTATTTCCAAGGATGTATTCCTTCTTTTCCGCTACTCGATCATGCTTCTTCTGGCGAATTGAACACTGAATACCGTTATCTTGCATCAATCGCCGAACCCGTTTAGGGTTCACATGATAATCAGTCTCCTGATTAATGATCATCCTTAACCGATCAACCCCATAAATGTAGTGATTGTCTTCTTCTAATTTCTTGATGAAACGAACCAGCTCAGTGTTCATGATGTCTTGTTTAGTTGGTTCTCGGTGCAGCCACTTGTAATAAGCAGAGCGTGGAATATCGAATATTTGGCAGCACAACGATACCGAATGGTATCGCTTGGTGACCCTGGTTACCTCTTGGGTGAGTTCTTGAATGGCAGTATATTGGTATTGTCGGTGTTGTTGCCGGCACTCCTTCTCTCTACATTTTGCAATTTTTTTAGGAGAGCGTTCTCCGTCTCCAGATAGTCAATCCTGGCCTTACTTTGTTTGTTCTCAAGCTTTAAACGTTGATTCTCATCAAGGGTGTTTTCAGGCTTATGCTGACCTCGCCGATCCTTAAGACCTTCCTCGCCGCTCTCGCGAAACTTCTTCACCCAAGAATAGACTTGACCGTACGAAACTCCAAAGTGCTTAATGGCCCCTTGGTAGTCCATATCATGTGCGATGATCCACTGTGCGATTTCGATTCTTTCAACGTAAGTTGTTTTCTTGCCCTTTGTCATGGGTGCACTCCCTCTAGTGGTCTGTAGTAGTTGACCACTATTATACAGAGAAACCCATTGGTAAACGACTGCTGGATTGGAGATGTCATACTCCGCACATAGTTTAGGGTAAGACGTCCCACCCGCCAGGTATTCTTGGACAATCTGAAGCTTGAACTCTCTGGAATACGTCTTGTGTTTACGTGGGTGGCGTCGCGTTGCTCGTTTCTTCGGGACGAGTCCAGCCGCTCCCCATTGCTGATAGCTGTGCACCCACCGACCTAAAGCCACATGGCGGGGTCCCCCAGACCTCTGAACATCCATGAGTGATTGGCCAGACAGAACTCGATTAACGAATTGAATCTTTTCTTCCAAAGAATAACGAATTCCCTTCCGCCGCATAAAAAAACTCCCTTCCAGGAGAACAGACCTTAAATATTTGGTCTGTCCACCCAAAAGGGAGTGTACCCGTCCAAAAATAGGCGGATCGCTTTTTATTGTGTGCGAAGTGGCGTGCATTAAATCGCCATAAAGTTGAAAGATCACTGCCCCTATGTTAAAAAATGTAACCAACATTTTCAGCTTCATGTTATCCTTGCTATAAGATAGAAGGCATTCTCATTGGCAGCTTAAACTATTACTGGAGGTTAAATTGATGCAAACAAATAAAGTTGTTGGTCTAAGTTTTGTTGGAGGATGGTGCGTGATGTTTGTCAGTGCAGTTGTATGGTTTGCCATTCGGAATGGTTTTATCGCTTCCATATTGCTCGATGCTTTAGGAATTGCAACACTTGGAACTGTATTTTTCGTAGTCGGTTATTGGTTGATTAGTCACAAAAATAATCACTGAAAAGACACAGCTAATACTGGCCCATTTTACCGTGACGCGTGATAGCATTAAACAATCTTATCATCCGCCTCAGCGCTTTTTCCTAACCAACGTCACCGTTTCGCCAATGGCGCAGGCCGTTAATGACAGCATAATAATGAAGAATGGACGATTGACATCCAGTACCGTAGCGGCTGCCATCAAACTAAAAGATGCCAACCAAAGGCTAAGGCAACAAACAACGTCTACCCAGCGCTCTTCATTTTTGTAAGTTCTCTTTCCCAAGCTGCCCACCTCTTAGTGATCGTATCTGAAACAAGTAACCAAGACGACTGCAAAACCGTTTATCCCTTTGTCAGTTAATGACGCTGGGACACAATCAGATGTTTTTCATTGCAATAAGCGTACCAGATTTTGCTAGTGTGATGTGCATTTTAGAAAACGTTCTCATCTTTAAAGCCATTTTCCCTCATCGCTCTTTGTTATCAAGGCTTATTTTTTGCGAGATCATCAGTTAAATCCTTGTCGTTTAAGACTACCGAAGCAATCGAAAAAGTGACGCCCAAAAAAGCCCGCAAATTAGCTTTTTTAGCTAATCATAGCGGACTGTAAGCGATGAGCCTTCTCATCGGCGATACATTTTGAATTCCAAGAAAAGATCATTATAAAGCCCAACCTTAGCTGGTGGTAGATCAGAATAAATCTCCAAATGTTTCATTGTTTCATCATCTGGATAAAATTGGCGATCATTTTGCACACTCTTTGGTAGAAGCTTCTTGGCGGCTGCATTTGGTGTTGCATAACCGACATATTCGGCATTTTGGGCCGCGTTTTTGGGTTCCATCATGAAGTTTAGAAAGGCATAGATGGCCTTAAAATGCTTAGCCGTCTTAGGGATGACCAAGTTGTCAAACCAGAGATTGCTGCCTTCGCGCGGGACAACATAGTGCAGATGTTTATTGTTGGCCAACATCTCACTGGCTTCACCTGACCAGTCAACGGCAATCTTAGCCTCGTTCTCGGCCATGTACATTTTGATTTCATCAGCAACAACAGCTTTCACATTAGGCGACAGCTGATCAAGTTTTGCCTTGGCGAGCGCTAAAGTTTGCGGGTTGGTTTCATTAACCGACTTGCCCATCGAAATGAGCGCTGGTGCAAACACGTCGCGGGCCGAATCAATCAACATGATTGAATCTTTGAATTTCGGGTTCCATAGTTGATCCCAGTGTTGAACTTCAGTGGCTTTGACAAACTTATCGTTGTAAATAATCCCCAGCGTTCCCCAGAAATACGGAATGCTGTATTTATTGTTGCGATCAAAATCTTTATCGATTAAACGCGGGTCCATGTTTTGCATCCCGCGTAATTTACTTTTATCGAGCGGTAGCAACAGATTGGCCTTTTTCATTTTTTCGATCATGTAGTCAGATGGTACTGTCAAATCGTAGCTTGTACCACCTTGTTGAATCTTGGTGAACATGGCTTCATTTGAATCAAAGGTTTCTTGATTAACATGATAGCCAGTTTGTTTTTCAAACTTGCTGATCAGCGCCGGATCGATGTAATCGCCCCAGTTGAAAAGGTTTAACGTGTTTTCACCCGTGTCACCTTGCGATTTTTGTAACCCTTCACTCCAAACTGCTAATCCGAGACAAACAGCTAAGATGGCAATCGCAATACTAATGAGTCGTTTCATTGATCAACGCCTCGCTTTCTCGCTTGTGTTTTTGTTTGGCTCGCCGATTTTGACCTGCTTGTTGAATGAAGTAGTAACCGACTACCAGCAGTAAAGCAAAGATAAACATGACGCCTGACAACGCATTGATCTCCAAACTGATGCCTTGTCGTGCGCGAGCGTATATTTCGACTGCCAGTGTTTCAAAACCATTACCAGTGACAAAGAAGGTCACGGCAAAATCATCTAGTGAATACGTAAAGGCCATGAAAAAGCCGGAAAAAATACCAGGCGTAATATAAGGCACGATCACGCGCGTTAAAACTTGATAGTTGGACGCGCCTAAATCACGAGCAGCATCTAGTAAAGAATGGCTCATTTCCTGAAGCCGCGGTAAGATCATCAACACGACAATCGGGATAGAAAAGGCAATATGGCTCATCAAGACGGACCAGAAACCCAATGGCACTTTCAACGCGGTATAGAAGATCAGAAAACTAGCACCGATAATGACATCTGGACTCACCATGAGAATGTTGTTGAGGGATAAGAGCGTGTTTTTAACAACAGGTCGACTAGTACGATCAATTGCTAATGCTCCTAACGCACCGATAATCGTAGCGATCAAACTTGATAATAGCGCGACTAGCAACGTATCCAGAACAATTTGAATCATCCGGGTGTCGGCAAACAGCTCAGCATAATGTTTCCATGTGAAGCCGCTGTAATTGCTCATGCGATCTCCCGTTGAAAACGAGTAGATAACCAAATAAAAGATCGGCACATACAAACAGATGAAGACGAAGATCAGATAAAGGTTGGACCATTTGAATTTACGCTTCATGACGCCGCGCCCCCTTCTTCTTACGTTCGCCGGTCAGGAACATGATGATGAACATGGCGACGATCAGGACAACCCCGATCGTCGAACCCATGCCCCAGTTCATCGTTGTCAGAAAATGCTCTTCAATGGCTGTCCCCAAAGTAATGACCCGGTTCCCGCCGATCAGACGCGTCAACATGAATAAACTCAAACTTGGAATGAAAACAGCTTGAACCCCGGATTTCACGCCAGAAATTGTCAACGGCCAGATCACCTTGGTGAAGGTCTGCCAGCTTTTGGCCCCTAAATCTTGGGCAGCATTGACAAGGTTTTCCGGTAATTCTTCGATTGCATTGAAAATTGGCAAGATCATGAACGGGATTTCAATATAAGCAGCAACAAAAATGAAACTAAAATCCGTGAACAGGAATTGCTGGGGCGCGATGCCAAACATTCCCAAGAAACTATTAACCCCGCCATCCTGACTGAAGATCCCGATGAAGGCGTATGCTTTCAGCAACAAGTTAATCCAAGTCGGTAGAATAATCAGCAACAGCCATAACTGTTTATGCTTGGCATAATGCAGCAAATATGCTGTTGGATAGCTGATTAACAAAGTTGCTAACGTGATCAGGAACGCATACCAGACGGAATTGATCGTCATCATAATATAAGTGCCTGATTGAAAATAGGTCTGATAATTGGCAAGGGTAAAGTGACCGCTGATGTTAAAGAAACTTTGATAAACGATTAAAACCATCGGTGCGATCACAAATAATGCCAGCCACATCACATAAGGTGTGTAGAATGCGGCGTTTGTGGTGGATTTTTTCACGATGACCCTCCTCAGTTCGAAAATCGATCAGCGCCGACCAGTGTCTATCTAATCGTCAAAACGCTTCGATGACACTGCCCCAACTGATCCTTACTGACGTTATTCCCCTTCGTAGGTTTCCAGCCGAGCGTCGAAATCTTCTTCAGATTCGTTAAGCCGCATGACATGGATGTCCTCAGGATCAAACGTCAAGCCAACCGTTTCGCCGTCTTTGGCGGGGTTGGTTGAGTGAATTAACCATTCATTCTTGAGATCGTCGTAACCCACAATTTCGTAGTAGTCACCGCGGAACAGTTGGGTGTCTACTTCAACATTGACCTTGCCTGAATTTGCTGGGGTAATGTCCAAATCTTCTGGGCGCAAAACAACTTCAACTGGTTCATTTGGACGCATTCCGGCATCGGCACATTCAAACCGTTTGCCATTGAACTCAACTAAAAAGTCCTTAATCATGTGCCCTTGAATGATGTTACTTTCACCAATGAAATCCGCCACAAAATGATTGACCGGCTCATCATAAATATCAACTGGCGTACCACTTTGTTGCACTTCACCATCGTTCATGACAAAAATTTCGTCCGACAAAGCCAACGCTTCTTCTTGGTCGTGTGTCACAAATAGGAAAGTGATCCCCAACCGTTCCTGCAATTCGCGCAATTCATATTGCATATCCTTACGCAATTTGGCGTCAAGTGCTGATAACGGTTCATCTAGCAGCAATACTTGCGGCTCGAGTACAATCGCTCGAGCAATGGCAACTCGCTGTTGTTGACCACCGGATAATTCAGAAATTTCCCGATCAGCATAACCTTGTAATCGAACCATTTTTAAGGCATCTTCGACCTTTGTCTGAATGTCCTGCTTGCTCATCCGATGCAACCGCAACCCGAATGCAACATTGTCAAAAACGTTTAGGTGCGGGAATAGGGCATAGTCTTGGAAAACCGTATTAACCTTGCGCTGGTTGGCAGGCACATCATTGATCCGCTTGCCATCAAACAGCACTTCACCTTCTGAGACATCCAAAAACCCCGCAATTGCACGCAAAATCGTTGTTTTACCCGATCCGGATGGTCCCAACAACGTGTAAAACTTGCCTTGTTCGATCTCAATGTTGATATCCTTCAGCACCTGCGTGTCGCCGTACCGCTTACCAACATGCTTCAGTTCAACGATAATGTTGCTCAATGACCCCAACTCCTTATAAATAAGATGCCGTCGCGACTAGCAAGCACTTACTACGACCCGTCGCGGCGTTGACCAATTGATGTTGCTTGGTTGCGTGAAAGTAAATTGTCTCGCCTTTCTTTGCAACATAAGTTTGTTCACCCAGCAGTAATTTGACACGACCACTAACAACGTAAACAAAGGTTTCTGCCGGTGAAGGCTCGAACGTTTTAAAAATGCCGTGCGCGGCAAAATCGATCATGACCGGTTCCATTTCATTTTCATTGCTTTCAGGCACCAGCCATTTCAAACGGTACCCTTTTTCTTCATCCAAATATGTGACTTGATCATCCTCGTGATAAACCAAGGAATCTTTTGGTTCCTCACGAAAAAAATCAGCCGGAGATTCACCCAAAACACTCAAAATATCAAAAAAAGTCTCAAGTGACGGTGAACTCTGGTCATGCTCCACCTGCGAAATATAGCCCTTTGTTAGATCCGTTCGCTCGCCTAACTCTTCTTGGGTCAAGTTTTTCCGGATTCGCAAGTCTCGAATTCGACTGCCAATCTCCATAAGACACCGCCTTTGTGGGTTTCGTTAAACTAAACTTTAAGTTTACTAACTCTGCCTATTATACGAGTGCCACCCAACAACGCAAGTATTTGATTTGTAATTCGTCAAAAAAGTTTCGCCGAATCCTCACAAGATGCCGACAAATACCTATGTCATGGACATTAAAAAAAAACGGTACCGGCCCAGTCTCAATCGAGACAAGGACGATACCGTTGTCAATTAACGTCTGTTTTAAAAAGTAAAAACCAACTGATTCGGCCCAACCAAACGCTCTTTTGGAACAGGCATGACTTGTCCGCAGCGGCCCTTAAACCTCTTCAAGTGACGTTAAGGTAGCCGCATTTTCAGTGAAATTAACATTTTGATTCAGTTTTTGCGCCATCGTCATCGTGATATACCCTTTTTCTGTCAGATCGTGGATAGCGGCCCGCTCAGCTGCAAACGCAATAGCTCGCAAGCGCCCGAGTTCCTGCTCATATTGAGTTGATTTGTGCGTGTTCAAAGCCTTCACCGAAGCAATTCGATTTCGATATTGGACAATCAAAGCATAAATAACTTGGCGGTTATAATTGTGGGCTTTGTTCTCCTTTTGTCGTAAAAACTGCGATAAATATTTAAGTCCGCCTTTTGCGGTTTCTTTTTCAATAAATAAACGCTCGTTGAAGAATCGGTGCGAACGATTTTGCTCGCTGGCCACGGTGTACCACCAATGCGATAAGCGCAAGGCGGAACGTTCGAACAACATGCGGAAAGTTGGTCGGCCGGAGCGTTTGGCCATTGAGTCCAGATCATTCAGGCGGTGTTGCAATTGTTTGCGGGCTTTAGCGTAACTTTTGGACATAATTTTGTTGTCACGCCATAGATCGTCTAAAGCATATAGCTCACCTTGAACCCCGACTTTTCGCAGATCCAGTTCATCCTGAATGAGCGGCGGAATGGCAGCACCGGTATCTTCAGCGAGTTCTAACCGGCGAATCAGGTACTGATATTCCGCAATCAAGTCCAAAGCGGCTTTTTGATTCGTCTCACGGCGCTCCGACTCAACTCGGCGAACCGCCATTTGAAAGACAAAGGTTTGTGCCTGACTCAGCGAAATGATACGAATATCGTTGCTGTCATCATCATCTTGATCACCACTGTCGTCAGTTACAATCGTGGATCCACGCGTTTGCAGTGGTGCCACTGAACGGGTAACTAACGGCAAAGCGATAATGGCGACGATTAAACTTAGCACCACCACACCAGCCGCGATGAACAACATTAAACTACGCTCCGGAAATGCATCACCGTTGCTCAAAGCTGCTGGGACGGCAAGCACCCCGACTAATGTAATCGCGCCGCGCACGCCAGAAATACCACTCAAAAGAGCTGCTCGCCATGAAGCCTTGCCTTCTTTGGAACGTTTTGCCAGCAGCATGTAACCGTAAATCCATAGCGTTCGAACAATTAAAATGCCCAGGTAAACGACAACCACAAAGCCGAGCGCCTGAAACGTGCTGACCTCATGATCAGCAATCGTGTCGGTCATCGCAACCGGCAATTCAATGCCGAGAATGAGAAAAATAATCCCGTTAAGTGTATAGACAATAATGTCCCAAGTACGTTCCGAAACAATTCTAAGTTCTGGCAAGGCAGCAATGTAACGGTTGTAGCGAGTATTACTAAGCAACCCCGCCACAACGACTGCAATGACACCCGACGCATGCATGAACTCGTCCACCACGAGATAGATGAAGAAAGGTGTTAGCACCTGCAAGATAGTATGCAAAATGACATCGTTAATCCCTTGCTGCAGCAGCCATTTGCGACTTAGGTTGATTAAACTGATTAACACCAGTCCAGCCAAGGCACCGACAATTGCCACATAAAAGAAATCCCGAACGGCGTTGCCAAGGACAAATGTACCTGTCATGGTCGCCGCAATGCCATATTTAAAACCGATCAGCCCGCTGGCATCGTTGATCAAGCTCTCGCCGCTCACCAAATGCAGCACACCTTTTGGTAGATGAACTCGCTTAGCTAGACTCTGCACCGCGATCGGATCAGTCGGGCTGAGAATCGCTGCCAAGGCAAAACTTGCGGGCAACGGCATCGGCGGAATCAAAAAGTGAATCAGATACCCACCGACCAGCATCGTGACAAACACCAGAAAAATCGCGTTTCCGATAATCGGACCACGCAGTTCCCATAACTCGCGCCGCGGAAAATTACGCCCGTCATAAAATAGCAGCGGAGCAATGAACAACAGCATGAACCAGTCTGTCGCTAAATTGATCTCCAAATGAAAAAACAAAGCCGCGCCTAATCCCAGCGCGACTTGAATCAAGGAGACCGGGACAGCCACAATGTAGTGACTGAGCACGTTTGAGACGATGACAAGTGCCATCAAAAACAAAACGGCTTCGACTAAATGCATTGTGTCGCCCCTTTCTAAGGTCTATTTTGGTTGACCAGATTCACCGATAATTCGAACCTCGGTTTCCAGATCAACATCAAATTTAGCTTTCACTGTTTTTTGTATAAGATGAATCATGTCTAGGTAATCCGTTGCGGTTGCATCGCCGAGGTTGATGATGAAGCCAGCATGTTTCTTTGACACCTGTGCCCCACCGATAATATGACCTTGCAGACCAGCTTTTTGGATCATTGGGCCAACAAAATGCCCCTTTGGCCGTTTAAAGACCGACCCGCAAGAAGGATATTCAAGTGGTTGTTTAGCCGCCCGACGCGCATTCAACTCATCCATTTTTGCTCGAATGACTGGTTTGTCACCCGCTTTGAGCGTAAAGGTAGCGCTTAAGACGACATCACCTGTATCCTGAACAACACTGTGCCGATAACGGAATTTCAGTTCACGGTGATCATACGTCTTTAATTCGCCTTCTCGCGTCAAAACGTCAACACTGCTGATGACGTTGCAGACTTCACCATCGTAAGCGCCCGCGTTCATGAAAACAGCGCCGCCAACACTGCCAGGAATGCCAGCAGCAAACTCAAGACCAGTCAAACCTGCTCGGTAAGCTGCTTCGGTTGTATCAATCAACCGCGCCCCCGCCTCAGCTGTCACTTGATTGCCACTGGCCGTGATGGTTTTCATTTCGGTTAAAATCAACACCAGTCCGCGAATGCCACCATCCCGGACAATTAAATTGCTGGCATTTCCAATCACCGTCAAAGGCAAGCCTTGGTCACGAGCGTCATCAACTAACGCCCGCACTTCGGCCACATTTTTGGGAAACGCCAATAAATCAGCCGGTCCCCCGGTTTTCGTAAACGTATAATGACTCAAAGGTTCATCATGCATCATGGTAATTCCTTCAAGCGTACGCGGCGCATCCACCACAACATCAGGTCCTTTCACAAATACTACTAAGCTATTTTAGCAGATAATTGCTGTTATGAACACGGGGAGGCTGTGAAGAGCTTTCCCTAGATCTTTACTGTCAGTCTTAGAAATTGAATTGAATGATACTTCTGTGTTTTGACTTCTCGTAGAAAACGCGTTCGCAGACCCAGAAACCGGGCCTGCTTATGCTCTGCCATAAACGCGCTCTCAGGCGCAGGAGCCTGTTCGCGCTCTGCATATCGCAATCATCTGTCAAATCTAGTAGAATGGAACCGCAATGCATCGTTAGGAGTGAATCATTTGATGAAATTAATTTCTTGGAACGTGAATGGCTTACGAGCTGTTTTAAAAAAAGAGTTTATGACTATTTTTAATGAATTAGACGCCGACTGGTTCTGTTTGCAGGAAACCAAAATGCAGGCAGGCCAAGTTGAACTCGATCTGCCTGGCTATCATCAATACTTTAACTACGCTGAACGCAAAGGCTATTCTGGTACGGCCATTTTCACCAAACATGAACCGCTCAATGTCACGTATGGGATGGGCGTTCCTGAACATGATACTGAAGGCCGGATCATTACCTTAGAGTATCCAAACTTCTATTTGATGACGGTTTATACGCCGAACTCTGGTGGTGAACTGAAGCGGCTGGATTACCGCCAGCAATGGGACAAAGATTTTCTTGCCTACACGAACCAACTCGCGGCCAAAAAGCCGCTCGTTTACTGCGGCGATTTAAATGTCGCGCACCAAGAAATCGACCTTAAAAATGACAAGACCAATCACCACAACGCCGGCTTTACCGATGAAGAACGGGCTGACTTTACAAAACAGTTAGATAGCGGCTTTATCGATACATTCCGGAACTTGTATCCAGATACCGTCACTTACTCATGGTGGAGTTATCGATTCCATGCCCGCGCTAATAACGCTGGTTGGCGTATTGACTACTTTGTCAGCAGCCGTGACTTCAAACCATATATTCAGGATGCAAAAATTCTGACCGACATTATGGGCAGTGACCACTGTCCAGTTGAACTTGTCACAAAAGACTTGATTTAGGAGAAAACACGATGGACTTTATCGCCATGGATTTCGAAACTGCCAATCGCAAGCGAGCCTCAGCGTGTTCATTGGCGCTCGTGGTCGTCCAGCAAAATAAAGTGGTTGACAGTTTTTACACCCTTATTAATCCGCAGATGCAGTTTGATGCCCAAAACATTCACATTCATGGCATCACCCCTGAAATGGTTCAAGATCAGCCAACATTTGATCAAGTTTGGCCGCATATTCAAATGTTCTATACGCCAGGTCGGATCGTGACCGCTCACAATGCACCGTTTGATGTTTCGGTTATGCGACTGACACTGGATCGTTACGGCATTGCGGCACCGCGCTATCAAGTGATTGACACGGTTAAAACCTCGCGACAATTTTTGCCGAAGTTGCCGAATCATCGGTTAGATACTGTCAGTGCCGCCTTGCACATTCCGCTTGAGCATCACCACAATGCCTTGGCGGATAGTTATGCCTGCGCACGAATTTTGATCGCCGAAAATGAGCACTTTGGCGAAGCCCGGATTAAAAGCATGATGAAGCTTTCAAAAGCGGGTTGATTCAGGTACGACTGGCAACCGCTCAACGTTTGACCCGACTGCGCGCTCATTAACTGCTGAATACATCTGCCATGCAAAAAGGCGACTCCGCTGAGGAATCGCCTTTTTACTTTGCCTATTTGCCTAATTATATTTATTTTTTAGCCACACCGCGTTCAGCCTTCCAAATGCTGAAGGAGGTCTTCATTGATTGCCACAAGCCCGAACCGGAATAGACCAAGACGTTATTCCGATAAACCGCGACCGTAAAGAAAGTAAACAAGGCGAGAAAGACGACACTAATACCGACACTGACCCATGCCTGACCCATACTTGCTCGGCCTAGCGACATCTGCGTTGGCATAACAAAAACATTCAAGAAAGGCACGTAGCTTGTCACTTGTGCCAGCGTCGAATCATTGGCTTGGGCGGCGATTGTAATGAAGTAGCCGATCATCCCCAGCATGGTAATTGGCATAACAGCTTGCTGGACTTGTTCCTGATTAGAAACAAGCGAGCCGGTTAATGCAGCCAAGACCGAATAAGTGAGTGTGCCGATGATAAAGAAAAGCGCAATCATGGCGGTTGTCCCAGAAGCTAGTATCGACAGATCCACTTGCTTTAACAAGCCGGCAACCATTGTCTGATTTTTCAAAAATTGCCATCCGATAACACCGGCAATCACGTAAATAACCAGTTGTGTCAGCAACAAGGCGAAAATACCCGCCAACTTGCCAAAGAATTGCGTCGTGGCACTGACAGAGGACAAAAGGATCTCCATGATTCGCGAGCCTTTTTCAGTTGCAATTTCCTGTGCCAGAATAGAACCATACACCATGGTGACCATCAGAATCAAAACCATTGAAACGAGCGCAAGGCCATGATTCATAAGTTGTGCCGTATTGGATTTGGCTACCTGCTTGCCATCCTCAATGGCAACCGTTTTCGATGTCACTGTCGGCGGTGCCGTTAAAGCCTTAACCTGAGCTGGTGTCAGCTTCATGGCTGCGGCCGTGCTGCTCAATTTCAATCCGCTCAGCGCTGCCACCAGCGTTGAAGTCTCAACTGTCTGACCGTTATCGCGAGCAACATAATGCGACTTGAAGTCATCTTTGGCATTCACCGTCAAGATACCGTCGATGTCTTCTTTATTCAGCGCTTGATTGGCTTTTTGAGCAGAACTATATGGTTTAAACTGCAAGTCGTCAGTGCTCTGTTTACTCAATGCTTGGCGCACAACGCTAACGTCACTGACAACTGCGACCTGAGCAGGTGCTTGCGTTTTGGAAATATAAAAAACGATCCCAAAAGCAATCGCAAGGAAAAATAGCGGTGACAATACTAGAAAAATCCATGAACCACTTCTGGCATTTTTCTTATAGACCTGACTCATAACCACCCAAAACTTATGCATCAGCTTCACCTGCTTTCAAACGGAAGATTTCATCAAGTGTCGGTGGTTGTTGACGGAACTCTGGTATGTAGCCATTTTCCGTTGCTTTAGCAAAAATCTGGTGACCAACTGCCGGATCGGCTAAGGTCAACTCAAATTCTTGACCATGCTGCTTGATTTTCGTTACCCCGTCAAATTCACGCAAGTCATCGGCAGTCAACCCTGACTCAATGAATAGTTTGGTCCGACCAAAACTTTCGCGAATCTCACCAACCGCTCCGTTTAAGACCATCCGTCCCTGTTTCAGCATCACCAGATGATCGGAAACAGCCTCAACGTTAGCCATATCATGACTGGAATAGATAATCGCAGCGCCATTATCTTTCAGCATCTGAATGCCAGCCATCAACAGGCTTGAGTTAACCGGATCAAGTCCCGAAAAAGGCTCATCTAGAATAACCAGCTTTGGCATATGAATCATTGTGGCAATGACCTGAACTTTCTGCTGATTCCCCTTACTTAAGTCTTTGATTTTATCGGTAGGCTTGCCTTTAACCTGAAATCGGTCCATCCATTCTGGAATCTTGGCTTTAATTTCTGACGTACGCATACCGCGCAATCGCGCAAAATAAATAATTTGATCTTGAACCCGCATCTTTGGATATAAACCGCGCTCTTCTGGTAAGTATCCAATGGTGTCATAATCTTTAGCTGTTAACGGATGACCATTCCAAGTGATGGTACCAGAATCCGGTGTCAAAAAATTCAAAATCATCCGAAATGTTGTCGTCTTCCCCGCCCCATTTTGGCCGATCAACCCCATGATTTCACCCGGTTTAACGGTGAAGCTTTCACGATCAACCGCCGTCATCGTGCCGAAGGTCTTGACAAGATCCTTGACTTCTAACATGGCATTACTCCTTTACTTAAGACGCGCTCACAGATGCTCAAACCTTTATGTAGAAGTCTCAGCCACAGTGGTCAACAACTGGCCATTACACTAAGACCGATATTTCAGCTTTCAAACGTGCCTGCTCACGCTTTTGATTAGCTCACTTTCTCACGTTGTCAATAGTCTACCATGCATACTTTGGTTATCAAAGTATAACGTGTTATCAAAAGTAGATTTATTGTCCTAGTGAAAGCAGCCAGACCAAATTCTGTGACCCTCATGCACGCCATTGTCTTCGAAAAGTGTGGATAACTGCCCAGATTGTGACTTCGCCAACGAAAAGCCCAACAAACAAAGCGGCAACAGTAACACGCCACAACAATAACGTTCCAATAGCGCCGGTTAACAATAGGCCAGACACAACCAATAGAAGCCGTTCACGCTGCTTCAAGTCAACGACAAAACGACCTGCAAGTTGACCACGAAGCATTTGAAGTCCAAAGAATACACCAGCATTAATAAATCCAACTAATCCAAAAAGTATCCCAATCATGGATAGACCTGATTGCCGGAAAAGCGCAAAAATCAGCAGTCCCGTGGCAAACAAAACGCTATTTATGCCAGCAAACCAGTACATCGGTTCAAGCCAACGCTGCACCGTCTGTTTCTTGAGCTTTTCTTCTAATTGGCTGTCACTTTTAAGCAACTGATCCAAGCTTGTGTCAAACACCTTGCTCAGTTGAAGTAACATTGTGAGATCAGGAAAACTCTTTTCTCGTTCCCAGCTTGAAATTGTCTGGCGGGTCACCATCAATTGCCCAGCTAAGTCTTCCTGTGTCATGGTCCGATGCTTCCGCAAAGCGGCCAACTGTTCGCCAAATTTCATAACGCACCGCCTTTTCTTTGTTCTGCACCACTTTACCAAACCAAATCAAAAAAGCACGCAAATGTTCTTTGCGTGCTTGCTATCATAGGCTTTCGAGTAAATTCTCATAGTGTTGGCCAAACGGCACAAATTCGAGATGCCGCGTTGTATCTTCATTGTCATCTTTTTGAAAATGAATCATCAGATAGGTCTCTGGTTCACTTAATCCCAAAAAATCCGGCCATTCCACGACAGACACCCCATCACCTTCGAAGTACTCTTCAAGACCGAGATCCTCGGCCCCACCGTCTTCTAAGCGATACAGATCCATATGATACAGCGGTAATCGGCCATGACGATACTCGCGAACAATTGTAAATGTTGGACTTTTGACGTAATCGGTGATGCCTAAGCCCTTTGCCAAGCCCTTGGTGAAACTAGTTTTACCAGCACCCAAGTCACCATCCAGCAGCAAAACGTCTCCCGCTTGCAACTGCGGTCCCAGTGAAGCCGCAAAGGATTGCAGGGCTGCCTCACTAGTGAAGTCTTTTTTCAAACTTGTCATAGCAAGGTCTGGGCCGCTGTAATAATGGCCAATTTATAGACATCCTCTTCATTTGCCCCACGACTCAAATCAGAAACTGGCTGATTCAAACCTTGCAAAATTGGGCCAATGGCTTCAAACCCGCCGAATCGTTGCGCAATCTTATAACCAATATTACCGGATTGTAATTCAGGGAAAATGAAAACATTCGCTTCCCCAGCCACTTTGGAATCAGGGGCTTTTTGCTTGGCAACGCTTGGGACAAAAGCAGCATCAAATTGTAACTCACCATCTAAGGCCAAATCAGGTGCCAGTTCATGAGCTTTCTTAGTGGCTTCAACTACCTTATCTACTTGCGGTCCCTTAGCACTGCCTTTGGTTGAGAATGACAGCAAGGCGACGCGCGGTGGTTCGATATCAAACAAGGCAGCGGTTTTAGCTGACTCAACCGCAATTTCAGCCAGCTGATCAGCATCTGGATCAATGTTGATGGCGTTATCCGCGAATAAGTAGCGTTCGTCACGGCCACGCTGCATAATGAACGCACCACTGACCAAATGCACGCCAGGACGCGTCTTGATAATTTGCAAAGCAGGCCGGACTGTGTCAGCCGTTGAATGAACTGCGCCTGAAACCATACCGTCTGCTTCCTTCATGTAAACCAGCATCGTACCAAAATAATTGGCATCCTGAACAATTTTTTCGGCCTGTTCTGGGGTTGCCTTGCCTTTGCGACGCTCAACGAAGGCCGCAACCATTTTAGCGTGAATGTCATCGTTGGCTGGATCGCGAACTGTCAACTTGCTGAGATCCCAGCTTTTAGCAGCTGCCAATGTCTGAATCTTATCAGGATTACCTAGCACGATGGCCTGTATCAACCCGTCAGCTGCGAGCCGAACTGCTGCGCCCAAAACGCGCGGATCTTCGCCCTCCGGAAATACAATCCGTAAATTTTTGCCATTAATCTTGTCTTTTAAACTTTCAAATAGGTCCAAATCTTATCCCTCCATAAAAGCGCTTTATTCTTGTTCATCATACCGTTTTTATCGGGTCGTGACTAGTCGAAGACAATGGAAAAACAGTGTGTCTGAGCCACTTAAGGCTAGTCAATTCAGGTTAATCCGCCTTCACCGTTTCTGGTAACTGCCAATTAATCGGGGCCTCGCCCATTTTTTCTAGTGCCGCATTGGTGCGCGAAAACGGGCGACTGCCAAAGAAGCCACGAGATGCAGATAACGGGCTTGGGTGCGCTGATGCAATAATCGCGTTCTTGCTCGTATCAATCACGGCCGCCTTTTTTTTGGCCGCGTTCCCCCACAGGATGAACACAACGCCGCCGCGTGCAGACAAGGCAGCAATGGCAGCATCTGTCAACTCTTCCCAGCCATGATTCTGATGGGAATAGGCTTCGCCGGCTTGTACCGTCAAAACGGCATTCAACAATAGAACGCCTTGGTCCGCCCATGCCTTCAAATAACCATGATGGACCGGTGGATAGCCTAAATCGCTTTGCAACTCTTTATAAATGTTTTGCAAAGACGGCGGCAAAGCGACACCGGGCGCCACCGCAAAGCTCGCACCAACCGCCTGCCGCGGATTGTGGTAAGGGTCCTGGCCTAGAATGACCACCTTCACATCATGGAAAGGTGTCCATTCGAATGCCTGAAAAATATGGTGCATTTCAGGGTAAATCGTTTTTGTCGCGTATTCTTCTTTTAAGAACGCATGCAGTTGAGCATACTCAGGACTTTCAAATACCGGTTCCAGCACCGTCTGCCAGTCATTATGTATTAATGTTTTCAAGACGTGCACCTCCGCAAATAGTGTACAAGAATCACCGCGGGTTTGCTACCGGGAAACGCTTTTTCATGCTAGAATTGGAGGCGTAACCGCACCATGACAAACCGGAGGGAACAGTAAATATGATCAAACTTATCGCATCAGACATGGATGGCACACTTTTAAACGACAAAATGGAAGTTTCGGACGAAAACGCCCAAGCCATTCGTGACGCGCAAGCCGCTGGTATCGAATTTATGGTCGCAACTGGCCGCGGCGTCACCGAAGCTACACCGTTACTTGCCGCCCAAGATCTCAAACCAGCATTCATTACACTCAACGGCGCCATGGTTTTTGATGAGGCTGGCGAATTGGTGGTCACGATTCCAATTGCTAGTGACCTAAGTGATTTCATTGTCGAGACCTTGCAAAAGGACGACATCTATTTTGAAATCATCACCAACAAAGGCGTCTTCTCGGACAGCCGCGTCAAACGTATTCAAAATGTTGCCGATCTATTGGTTGATCTCAACCCAGATACAACCTACAAACTGGCGGTTGCGCTCGCAGCTGCACGGCTGGAAATCATGAACATCAATTACGTTAGTGACTATAAAGAACTGCTAGCCGACCCTACTATCCAAGTGATGAAAATCATTGCGTTTACTGGCGAGCAACGCGATATTTTGAAAGCACCAGCGAAGGTTTTTGAAGCCACCGGTAAATTAAGTGTCACCTCAAGCTCTGCGAATAACATTGAGGTCAACAACATCAAAGCGCAAAAAGGTTATGCTGTTGAAGCTTTCGCTAAGCAACGCGGTATTACCATGGATGAGGTCATGACAATCGGCGATAACTTGAATGACGCCAGCATGATCAAAATGGCCAAATATGGCATGGCGATGGGGAACGCCATCCCCGAAATCACCAAGCTCGCATGGGGCAGTACTGCCACTAATAGCGAAAACGGCGTTGCTCAGGCAATTCGCAAAGCCATTCGCATTAATAAGGCGGAAAAATCAAACGCTCAATTCTAATAATCATTGGCGCAGCGATAGTTTGCTGATTTTAATTTTTTAAACACAGGCGCCGCGCCGGTTCACGCTCACCATAAGGGAGGTTGGCCGATGGCGTTATATCTTGATATCAATGCTTTAAGCACGAGTAGTTTAAGTGTGGTCAAAACCGATAACGGCAAGCCGGCCTACATTCTAACTGGTCGGCACGGACTGATTAATGGTGGCTTCGATCTGAATACATTAAGCGGCGAACCGCTTGGATCCATTCGACAAAAAACGGTCAGCGTTTTCCCGCGCTATGATCTTTATATCGCCAATCGCAAGGTTGCCAGCGTCAAAAAAATGTTTGGGGTCTGGCATCAGTTCATCTTTATCTCAGATCTCAACTGGGTCGCCATGGGTAATCTTTTGAATAACCATTATCAAGTGTTTCATGGGGTCAAAACGATCTTCAGTGCTGAAGAAATTGCACCAGCAATCGTTAAGTTGACCATTCCCAATAACCGCGACATTCCAGCGGCCATTTTGTTAGCTGCTATCCTTGACCGCTTTCGCCATGTGGGTGTGGCCGATCCATTGAAGCGTTATGAATATGGGCTGGATTTCCCAGATTAAACGAAAAGAAAAGCTAAGACCATCATTCCTAGCTATCAAATAAAGACGACTGATTTTCCTCCATGGAATACCAGTCGTCTTTATTTCTCATTGCTATTTAGAGACCCTATTGCCAAGGCGGAGCACTCGTAGACCAGATGGCGTTCAACCGTACAACCTGTCCTTGGAGCCGATGTGATTAGGCAACTTCGAGACCGGTTTTTGGACTCGAAGTGCCGTCTCCACTCTGGCTGCGCGTCGCAAACATCTGGTCGGAGATTGCGGCGTTCGGCGGGCTAAGGGCTTTAGGCTAACCTATTGACTAACATTAAACTTCCTCGCCCACAACCGGCCGCAGCATATGATCGTATCGATGACTGCCAATCATCAACTCGCCGTGTTTAAGAAAACCATTGCGCTCATATAACTTTTTAGCCCGCGGATTCTGCTGATCCACGTTCAGACTAACCACTTTAGCGTGCCGAGCCCGGGCAACCGTATCGACTGCGTTTAATAATTTGGTTCCGATCCCATGTCCCTGCGCTGTCTCGGCGACTGCTAGCGTATCTAAATACCACTCGCCGGCATAAGTTTCGGTGTCTGAAAAAAGCGATGAATTTGGGGTCAATCCCAGCTTAGGCAACAACGGTTTTAAAGCATCGTCGATATGGGCTTCCTGCTCATGCAAATAGCCAACAGCAATCCCTTCAATCTGACCGTCCTGATCAGCCACCAACATTTGCGGGTAACCGTACCGGTAAGTTGGCAGTAAAAAGGCTTGTTCCAAAACCGAATACAGGGTCTTCTTAGGAACCTTCATTAACTGAGGAATTTCCATCTCCGTAAACACAATATCGATCAACGGTGCTACTTGCGGCGCATCGTCCGGTTTGCTTGGACGTATTATCAAAAAAATCGCTCCTCTTTTATTGGCGCTGAATGAACCGCCAATTTGCTGACACTCATCAGCAGCGAAAGCAGTTGGTTCAAGTTGCGCCTTTTGCATGCTTTCTATTATAGCAAAAAAGGCGAACATTCGCGTTGTGATGGCAATTAAACATAATCAAAATGTTTTTGGGCGAATGAGTCCATTTTTCAGTGAATCTGGGTTAAAATGTGAGAAGAGTTGTGTTTGCCTTCTCTAGATGTAGCTAATCATGGTGAAGCAACCACAATATCTTGTTCCAAATTTTCTCTTTGCGCGTTCTTACAGCCTTTGTTGCTGGAGACCGACGAACGGAGGTGAGGAGCAGAAAACTATTTGAAGGAGCGTACTGGGTTGAAAGTTACTTTCAAGGACGTCACGATGTCCTACGATGGCAAGACAGATACCCTGAAGGATCTGAACTTTACCATTCCCGATGGCACGCTGGTTTCCCTGCTGGGTCCTTCCGGCGGCGGTAAAACCACGACCCTGAATCTCATTTCCGGGTTGTTGTCCCCGACCGCTGGGCAAATCTTTTTTGGTGATACAGATGTGACTAAAAAAGATGCCTTAGCGCGTAAAGTTGGGATGGTATTTCAGAACTACAGTCTGTATCCGCATTTGTCAGTGTTGGACAATATCGCCTTTCCACTGAAAATGGCCAAGGTCAGCAAGGCTGAACGGCACGCCAAAGCCAAGGATCTTGCCAAACTGGTTCATGTTGAGGATCAGCTTGATAAGAAACCAGGAGCACTTTCTGGCGGCCAGCAACAGCGTGTCGCTATCGCACGTGCCTTAGCCAAGTCCCCTAGCCTATTGTTGCTAGATGAACCGTTGTCAAACCTTGACGCCCGGCTTCGAATTGAGATGCGCGAAGAAATTCGCCGAATTCAACGCGAAACCGGTGTTACCACGATTTTCGTGACCCATGACCAAGATGAAGCATTGCACATTTCTGATAACATCATGGTTTTGGCAAATGGTTCGATACAACAGTTCAGTTCCCCGCAAAAACTATACGAGCGACCGAACAATTTGTTCGTTGCTAAGTTTATCGGTGAGCCTGTGATCAACACCTTGCCAGCACAAGCGTTGACAACTGATCTAGCTAGCGCCGTGTCGGAAGATATTTTGAAGCAGGCAGTCACCGCGGGGATCCGTAGTGAAGCCATCATCCCTTATGATGCCGGCGACAATGTCCTAGCCAAGCTTCACGGCAAGATCACGCAAAGTTCTAAATATGGACGGGAAGCTACAGCCGATATTACTTATAACGGCGAGCACCTGTTGTCAACAGAAATGGCTGGTGTCGCAGCTAATCAACCAGATCTGGATTTCTATCTCACCAAGTCGGGTTTCTTTCTTTTTGACCAATCCGGCGCCTTGATTTTTGGTGGTGAAAGTCATGCTGAATGAAAAAGCAAGCCTAAAATCGACCGCCAAAGCAGCGCTGTATTTGCTGCCAATGCTGGTGATTACCATCACCTTCAATATCTGGCCGATTATTAACTCATTTCTGATGAGTTTGTACACGAAGTATGATTTTTATACTGATAAGGTCAGTGCTTGGGGCTTTGATAACTTTGTTTATCTTTGGAATGATCCTGATTTTCACTTGGCTGTGCGGAATACGCTGGTTTTTGTTGTCGGCGTGGTTCCGATCACTGTCATTTTATCCTTGATCATTGCCTTATTGCTAAACCAGGTGAAGATCATCTCCGGTTTCTTCAGAACCGTCTATTTCCTGCCGTTTGTCACCAGTACTGTGGCGATTGCGATGGTTTGGAATTGGATGTTCCACAGTAACTATGGGCTGATCAACTACTTTATGGGCTGGTTTGGTATCCATCCCATTAACTGGCTGACTGATCCGCATTATGCACTGCTGGCGCTGATCATTATGAGTATTTGGAAAAGTCTGGGCTTCAACATCATTCTTTTCTTGGTCGGTCTCAACAACATTGACCACGGGTATTACGAAGCCGCTGAAATCGATGGTGCCAACGCGCGTCAGCGATTTTGGAACATCACGATCCCGATGCTATCACCAATCACTTTCTTGGTTTCAGTTAACGGGATCATCGGCAGCTTCAAGGTGTTCGATGAAATCTTCGCCTTGTTCCAAGGCACGCCCGGACCAGGTAAAGCTGATTTGACAATTGTTTACTATCTGTACCAGAAATTTTATACCGAGTACAAGTATCCAATTGCTGCTGCGTCTGGGGTCGTGCTTTTCTTCCTCATCCTGCTAGTGACACTCGTGCAGTTGTGGTATTCCCGCAAGCACGTTCATTACTAAGGAGGAGGCAAAAACATGGCTAAAAAAATCAGTAAAATTCTGCTTTACCTGATTGTCATTTTAGGCGCGATCACCATGCTGATCCCCTTCTTATGGATGATCTCCACATCACTTAAAACGGCACCGGAAACGATTGCCGTTCCACCGATCTGGATCCCTAAGGTTCTACAATGGGGTAACTATGTCAAGGCGTGGAACGAAGCACCGTTTGGACAGTATTTCATTAATAGCACGATCGTCACTGTTATCACAACGGTCGGGCAGCTCTTTACCAGTATTCTTGCCGCTTTTGCTTTCGCTCGATTGAAGTTTTACGGCAAGAACCTCTTGTTCATTATTTTCCTCGGAACCATGATGATTCCAGGTGAAATGTTGATCATCCCTAACTTCGTGACCTTGTCACACTTAGGGCAAATTGACCATTACGGCGCTTTGATTCTGCCGTGGTTGGCCAGCTTCTTCACCGTTTTTACCTTGCGTCAGACTTTCCAATCAACACCGAATCAGATCTACTACGCTGCTAAAATCGATGGTGCGTCCGATTGGAAATATTTGTGGCAAGTGCTTGTCCCAATGAGCAAGTCAACGATTACCGCGGTCACCGTTCTTCAGGTGATTGGCTCATGGAATGCCTTCATGTGGCCATTGATCGTTACGAACTCTGACAAGATGCGTACCTTGCCAGTCGGCTTGCAGGCCTTCACGACCGATGCCGGCACGCAATATCAACTTCTGATGGCCGCTTCCACATTCGTCATCATTCCAATGGTTGTTTTGTATATCTTCTTGCAGAAGTACATTATTGCTGGGATTTCTAAAGCTGGATTGAAAGGATAATCTACCAAAATGAAAAAGCAAACTTGGGTAAAAGCATTACTTGCAATGTTCACCGTCGTTCTTGTCGCTGTTTTGACGGCTTGCGGCAGTAACAGCAGCAGCAAATCGAGTTCAAGTACCAAAAGTGATTCGGGCAAACGGGTGACGATCACTTTTTGGCACGGCATGAACGGTCCTTACCAAAAGGCTCTTGATCAAATCATCAATGATTTCAATAAGAGTCAGAAACAGTATAAAGTTGTCGGCACCGCGCAAGGTAACTACACCGCCTTGCAACAAAAGATCATGGCTGCAGCAAAATCTCGCAACCTGCCAACCATTGCCCAAACAACTTACACCACTGTTCCTGACTACGTGAAAAATGGTTTTATTTCCCCGCTTGATCAATACATGCTCAAAGGCGACGACAAGATGAGCAGCAGCGACTTGAAGGATATCTACCCAGCCTTCTTGTCCAGCTCCAAGTATCAAGGCAAGTATTACAGCGTGCCATTCTCCAAGTCCACACGTATTCTTTTCTACAATGAAGCACTGATGAAGAAATACAATATTGCCAAGCCAACCAGCTGGGAAGACATCAAAAAAGATGCCGATAAGCTGAAGGCAGACGGTATTGCCGCTATTGGTTTCGATAAGAGTTTTGATATGGAATTTGAAGGTCTGGCACGTCAGGCTGGCAATCCGTTAGTTTCAGCTGATCCGCTGAAAGCTAACTTGGATAGCAAGAAAACCTTAACTGCTGCTAACTTCATTATGGACATGGTTAACAGCGGCGAAGCCAAGACTGCCGGCGAAGACATTTACGGCGATAAGAACTTCACCGCTGGTAAAACACTCTTTTATGCTGGTTCAAGTGCCGGGATCACCAACATGAAGCAAAATGCACCGAAAGACTTCAAGTGGGGCACAATGCCGCTACCAAGCTACAAAGGCAAAAAGGCAACCGAACTTGCCGGTAATGATATCGTCCTCTTCAAGTCCGCATCTAGCGATAAGCAAAAAGGCGCTTGGGCATTCATGAAGTACCTGCTTTCTGAGAAGGAAACTTCCAAGTGGGCCCAATTGACTGGTTATGTGCCACTGCGTAAGTCCGCTGTTAAATCTGCTGACTTTAAGAAATATCTGAGTGCTAACCCAACTAGCCAAGCTGCAGTTGATTCTTTGGGCTTTGGCTTCCAATCCACCGCTTTCATCGGCTTCTCAGAATATCGTAACGATCTTCTTAATGCGGTTGATGCGATGCTGACTAAGCATGAAAAACCAGATCAGGCTTTGAAGACACTTCAGGGTCAAACTGAAACCATCATCAAGACAAACAAGTAATTGTTTGCTCCGCCTTGATCTTTGCCGAATCAGCTATGTGCTGATTCGGTTTTTGTTTGCTTTTCGGTAGCCGGCGGGGTACGCTTTAGTGTTCTCAAAATGATATTGAAACAATTGGAGGTAACACTGTGACAACAATTCGCTTTTTAAATGGGTTAAACACCATCGGCGGCAACATCGTCGAATTCGCAACTAAAACCAGCCGCGTTATCATGGACTTCGGCGTGGCTGCTGATCTCAGCAACGAAACAGTCAGCTCTGCCATCGATAATGGTAAATTGCCGCATGTGCCGGAACTATTTTTTGATCAACCAGACGTTTACACACATGAGGCCATCTTTATCTCACATCTGCACATTGACCACATGGGTGCATTGCAATATTTAAAGAAACCGATTCCGATTTATCTTTCGGAACCATCCTATAAGCTCTATCAACTGTTAATCAAACTAGGCATCGAAAAGCCAGTTGCAAATCTGCATCCGCTTGCCTATGAACAGCCCTTAACCATCGGTGACCTCACCGTAACAGGTTTCCACAGTGATCACGACGAGCCGGGCGTCATGGCGCTCCTAGTCGATGACGGCTCACGCCGCTACGCCCATTCTGGCGATGTCCGGCTAAATGGCCCGCATGCTGAACGGGTTCATGCCTGGGCCAAGCGATTTAACCAAGAAAAGCTAAGCTTGTTTATGTTGGAAGGCACCAGCTTCTCTTTTGATACAGCTGCACCAGTCGAAGATCAGGATCACCCCAGCATCCCATTGACCGAAATGAGCCTGCAGAAGCAATTTCAGACAGTGTTGGCGGAAAGCCCGACGCTTGTCGTCATCAATCCTTACATCCGCAATTACGAGCGTCTGTCGAGTTTTCAGGCCAGTGCACACACTGCCGGCCGTCAATTGGTGTGGGAACCTGATGACGCGGCTGTGCTGACCACCATGACCGATCAAAAACCCGATGCTATTCTTGGTCAAACAATCAGTCTGACGGACATTGCCCGTGATCCCCAACACTATGTCCTGCAAAATAGTTTTGACCATCTGGAACGACTGACTGACATGCCCATCACGACCTACATCCACAGTAACGGCGAGCCACTAGGCGATTACGACCCGCGGTTTGCGCAACTCAAAGACTGGCTAGAAGCGCATCACATCCCCTTGCAGTTCATGAATGCCTCGGGTCATGCTAGCCGTGAGGATTTAATTACTTTGGCGAAAGAAGTCAATCCTCGAACCATTGTGCCATGGCATAGCTTCCATCCGGAACGCGAAGCCGAAGCCTTGGATACCCAAACAAATGCCGCTGTGGTGCTTCCTGAAAGAGATTTGTACTATGATTTTGATGAGTTAAATGAAGAGGAGTAATCGTCAGCAGTAGTTGCTTCTTCAGTTTCTATCTAGAACTTATGATTTGTTAGATGCGGGATGATTTGGCACAAGCGTCAGACAAAAACGACTCCTGCCGTGCCAAACTCCGCAATCTCCGGCCAGATGGGGCTGGAACGCGGTGACGGCGCTTCGAGCCCAAAAACCGGTCTCGAAGTCGCCTAACAACATCAGCTCAAAAGCCCTTCGCTGTGTTGTTTGCACGGCTGAGCCCCATCTGGCCTCCGATTGCTCCGCCTTGGCACTGGAATCTTTAAACTATGACCTTTGATCTACAGTAAAACGAAAGAAGAGTGACTTTTCCGCCGCATACATGCGGTGATCGGAAAAAGTCACTCTTCTTTTTGTAGCCTTAAATAATTTTCAGCTTCTCTAATGTTGAAACAGTTGATCCACAGTCGTCTCCAAGCGTTCTGCAAGTGCGAAAGCTAAAGAAAGCGTTGGATCGTATTTATTATTCTCGATGGCATTAATTGTCTGCCGAGTTACATTCACCGCGTCAGCCAGTTCCTGTTGAGTCAATTGTTGGTGCGTTCTGAGTGCATGGATATTATTTTCCATGGAACATCAATCCAATGACACCCAAAGTTAAAAGAACCGCAATAAAGATAATGACTCCCATCAAAACTTTACTTGGTTCTTTATCTGTTTTATCCGCCCGATGCTTGAGCCATTCAAAAGTGCCAACCTGAATCACGATTGTAATACCAAGGACAACAGTTCCAAAGTTTAATTTGGACGATATCAGCATTTGGGAAATATTATAAAGTGCTAAGGCCGTAAACATGAAGGCAAATGCATATCTAATCGACTGATCTCTAAATTTAAGTTCCATCTCATCCATTTTCTTCATGATAATCACTCCCTTTGATGTCAAACCCTTTTGACATCTTCAGTATAATACTAGTTTTCTAAATGTCAAAACATTTTGACTTTTTGTAGCAAAAAAAATCGTCCTTGTTAAGAGGACGATCTTCCTTGACTGCCACATCAACCTTTATCTGCCCCAGCAGTAATACCGTTGACATAAAACTTCTGCATAATAACGAACAAGATGGTAATCGGAATCGCAATGATGACACAACCGGCGATAAACTGTGTAAAATACGTGGTCGAGGCGCCTTTTGTGCTGTGCAGCATGTTGTATAGCCCATAAGCAATCGTATAATTTTTGGCATTACCAGAAGACGAAAGAATAATGCCCGAGAAAATAAAATCAATCCATGGTCCAATAAATGCCATTAAAGCAGTGTACACGACAATTGGCCGTGACATGGGCAGCCCAATATGGGTGAATACTTGCCACTTAGTCGCCCCGTCAATTTCGGCGGCTTCATCAATTGCCCGCGGAATCGTATCAAAAAAACCTTTGGCAATATAGAAACCTAAGCCGGCACCGCCGACGTAAACCAAGATTAAACCGCCGAAATTCAGCATATTCAATCCTTTAAGAATGTAATACAAAGCAATCATGGCCATGAATCCGGGAAACATTCCGAGTATCAGCGCGATTTGCAGAAACGGCTTTCGTAACCGAAAGCGTAACCGCGATAACGCGTATGCCACAATAATCGTCACGAACGTTGATAGAATCGTTGAGACAACCGAAACGAAAAGCGTGTTGATAATCCAGTTAACAAACGGAAACTGGTCACTTGTAAAAATGCCAGTGTAATTACTGAGTGTGAATTTTCCCGGCCAAAAGGTCGACACAAACCCTGTATCATTGAAGGAAAAGCTGGCAAGAACAATCCAAATGATGGGAATCAACCAGACAACCGCTAAAATACTCAGCAATGTATAGCGAAAAATCAAGGACAGCCGGCGTTGTGTTTTGTATGACGTCATCTTGATCAGCCCTCCTTAAATGCATTTGTCCGACGATAAGCAATTAATGAAACGGTTGCGCTGATGATGAAGATCAGAATCCCCAACACCGCAGAAGCATTGTATCGCTGCGTTTGCCCAAAGGTTAAATTATACAGCCAGGTAACCAGTAAATCAGTTGAACCGGCACCGTTGTAATTATTATTCATCGGCAAGCCGCCAGTCAGTAAATAGATAACATTGAAGTTGTTGAGGTTACCAATGAATTGTTGGATCAAGGCTGGTGACATCACAAACAAAATTTGTGGAAAAGTGATGGCACGAAAAATCTGGAAAGCATTGGCACCATCAATTCGCGCGGCTTCAATTTGATCCTCAGGCAAGTTCTGGATAATTGCTGTTGAAACCAGCATGGAAACGGGAATCCCAATCCACATGTTCACAACGATCACCGTTACGCGCGCAACCAGCGGACTGGCGGATGCCCCGATAAAGTTAATCGGATGTTCAATCAAATGCCAGCCGAGTAAGATATTGTTCAATGGCCCCTGTAAATCTAAGAACTGCGCCATCATCAATAAGGATACGAATTGCGGGACAGCGTAGACAATCACGAAAATAGTCCGCCAAAAAGCTTTATGCTTGATATCTTTTGATTCGATCAGCAAAGCGAGCAAAACACCGAAGAAAAAAGTCGTCACAGTAGCACAAACCGCCCAAACCAGTGTCCAACCTAAGACCGGAAAGAAAGTACCGGCCAAATCTCCGCTTAAGACGTTGCCAAACGCCTGTAACCCGCTCCATGAGAACCCAATTGGATGGTGCGCATCATAATTCGTGAAGGCCATTGAGATCATGTAAATTGTCGGCAAAACCGTAAATGCAATGATCCCAAGTATCGGCAACATCAATAGCGTTGTGTGCAGACGGGTGTCTAACAGAGAAGCTAGTTCTTCACCATTGGTGGGCACATGTTGTTGCTCACGATGCAGCACATATAATTTACGAACCGACCGTAAATTAGCAATATATAGGACGACCATCGCAACCATCAGAATCAATGCCATGATGCCAAAAAGCAAAATCAGCACCGAATTATCTGGCAGTTTCGTGATATAAACCCCTTGAGCTTGATCAAACACAACCTGTTTGGTTTTGACTGCCCCGAGATTGCTTAACATCCTAAGCGCACTCGTGCCACTAAAAATCAACCAAAGCAGGAAAACCACTTCACTGACTAAATAAGCCGTTCCCTTGACCCACTGGCGGTTTTTGAGTTGACTGATTCCCATTAGGAAGAACGATGCCTTAGTTGCTGCATCCCCCTTTTTCCAGACTTCTCGATACGTCGCCTCAGGAGGTAAATGATTTTTTCTTCTAAACATACCTTCTCCTTATCAAACGAAAAGGTTGGACAGCTTAGCGTCCAACCTTCTGCTTGTGCCTCAACGTTGATTAGTTCGCTTTAGAGATATTTTTAACGAACGTATCGAGTTTCGTGCTGTATTGACTTGCAGGGATTGAACCGGTGTAAGCACCATTGATCAGTGGCGCCGCATCATTCCAGAAGGTCGCCATTTGCGGCATTTTTGGCATCAGGGTTGAATTGCCAGTCTTAGCCATTGTCATCACTGCACCAGCGACTGGATCACTGGCAACTTTGCTGCTCTTTTGGGCAGTTTTATCAACCGGAATCTGACCAGAATGATCATACACAATCAACTGTGATTCTTTATTGGTGATGAATGACGCTAAAGTGGCTGCCGCTTTTTGGTTTGATCCGGAAGCATGTGAGTTGACAGCAAAGGTTGCAATGCCCAAAAATGCTTGCATTTGAACGTCCTTGCCATCAAGTTTGATGGTTGGATAAGGCGCAACAGCAAAATTCTTACCTAAAATCTTTTTGATGTTCGCAGAATTCCACGGGCCATCAAGGATAGCGGCCGCCTTCCCGGACTTCAATTGATTCAGCGCATTAGAAGTTTGCATCACGCCTTTGTTGCTCTTTTGTTGGGCAAACCAGGCCATGGCTTGCTCGCCTTTAGCCGAATTGATGTCCGTCCCTTTGACGGTTTCGCCTGTCTTCCCATAAAGCTGCGTACCGGCAGACAAGAAAACCGGATAAAAATTGTAAGCATTCGTGAAGTCAGTGGCCAAGACGCCTTTTGCTGTCAGACCATCCCAGGTTTTCACATCATCCGCGGTTAACTTTGACTTGTTATAGTAAATCGTCTGGGCCTGTTCCGCAAACGGATAAGCAAACATCTTGCCTTTCCACGTTACCCCTTCGGATGCTACGGCAACATTGTTGTTTTTCACAGCTTTGGTGGCATCTGGAGAAAGCGGATTGATATAACCGGCCTCAGCCATTGAACCCAGCTGATCATTTGGCACTTCGAAAACATCAGCTGCCTTGGCAGGATCTTTGCCAACATCTGTCTTGGCATTCGCTGAACCATTTGGACTCTGCGTCACCTTAACTTTGACATCTGGATATTTTTTGTTGAAATTGGCCACAATTTTTTTGTAATAAGGCACCTGGGTGGTATCGACCCAGAGCTTCACACTCCCTGATACCTTCTTAGCATCAGTACTGGTTGAACTTGTCGACTTGCTGCTGCAGGCTGCTAGCAAGGTGACGGTGACAAGTGTGGCGCTTCCAATAAGTATCTTCTTCCATAACTTCATAATCGTTCCCCCTAAAATAAACTAAACGGTACTGGTAGCTTACACATGCCGCACAATCGCGGCGAATGCCTGATATGGTTGTAAAGTTTGGTCTGTTAATGATTGCAATGGTGCATCATTTGTCACGATGGTTTTTTCTAGCTGATCGTTAAGATCTAATGGTTGCCGCTTTTCCGATAAGTTGACCACAACAAGCCAACGAGTATCACCAAGAACGCGATAGTATGCCATGACCGCCGGGGCAAGATTTTGAATGGCTTCAAACCGGCCATTGACGATCACATCATTTTCGTGGCGTAATCGAATTAGCTGCTGGTAAGTATAAAAAATCGAATCGGGATCGTCTAAGGCCGCCGCCACATTGATGGTGTGGTAGTTTGGATTGACCCGCAGCCATGGCTGACTTGTTGTGAAGCCAGCGTTGGGGGCATCACGCCACTGCATCGGCGTGCGGGCATTATCCCGACCTTTTGCATTAATGGCGGTTAAAATCGTTTTTTCTGATTGCCCCAGTGCCATCTGTTCACGATACATGTTAGCGCTTTCAATATCTTGAACATCAACTATGCTTGCCACGGGTGCGTTGGTCATGCCGATTTCTTCACCTTGGTACACATATGGCGTACCGCGCAAAAGATGCAGTAAAATGGCAAACATTTTGGCGCTTTTAACCCGATAACGTTGATCGTTACCCCAGCGTGACACAATTCGCGGCAAATCATGATTATTCCAGAAAAGACTGTTCCACCCTTTTGTATAATCAAATGCCGTCTGCCACTTGATTAAAACCTGTTTTAAAGCCGCTGGGTCAAGTGGTCTCAATGCCCACTTGTCATCATTTTGCTGATCAAGTTGCATCATTTCAAACTGGAAAACCATCGATAACTCGTGTCTTTTGGGATCTGCATATTGTTGGGCGATGCTGGGGGTTGCACCCCAGGTCTCGCCAACTGTCAGCAAATCCGTATCGCCAAATGTCGCGCGATTCATTTCTTGAAGGTATGGATGCAGCTTAGGACCATTTTCTCGAATGCCGCGATCCGGCTCCTTGCCAATCAAGTCAATAACATCCATTCGAAAACCGCCGATACCTTTGCTGATCCAGAAATTCATCATCTTGTAGATGGCTTGTCTAACTTGAGGATTTGCCCAGTTTAAGTCTGGCTGCTTATCACCAAAAAGATGTAAGTAATATTGACCGGTGGCTTCATCACGCCGCCATGCCGAACCGGAAAATGTTGATTTCATGGCGTTAGGCGGGCCACCTGTGGCCGAACCATCGCGCCATATGTAATAGTCACGATATGGATTAGCGCGCGACTGGCGCGACACTTTAAACCACCGATGTTCGTCCGATGTATGATTCACCACCAAGTCCATGATGATGCGAATATCGCGTGCTTTTGCTTGGCGAATCAACGCCTCCAAATCAGCCATGGTGCCAAATTGTGGATTAATGGCTTGATAATCTGAGATGTCATAACCATTGTCTTGACCAGGCGACTGATACACTGGACTCAACCAGATGGCGTCAATGCCGAGTTTTTGCAGGTAGTCTAAACGCTGAATCAGACCTTTAAGATCGCCAATACCGTCACCATTGCTATCCTGAAAACTCTGCGGATAGACCTGATAGATCACGGCGCGTTGCCACCACTGTGTCATACTTCCCTCCCTCATTTATTCAGGCGTTTATACCTTGACAGTGCGGTCTGCATCAGCCTGAATAGCATCCGTCGACTCTTTATCAAAAAAATGCGCTTTGTTCAAATCAAATCCCATGTTGACGGTATCTCCTGGGCTGTGAAAATCTCGAGCATTCACGATGGCGACAAATTCGGTTTCATCAATTTTTTGATATAACTGACTGGTCGCACCGAGAAGTTCAGAAACCACCACTTGCGATGCGATCACCGCTTCCGGCCAAGTTTCCAAAAAGGCTTCTTCGCTGTGAATGTCTTCGGGACGAATGCCAAAAACCAGTTGCTTACCGTTATAGCCTTGATCCTCCAGAATTTTTGCGCGCCCTTCTGGTACACTGAGGTGAAGACCCTTGCCATCGCTGATGACACCATCACGATACGTCACATCAAAGAAATTCATCGCTGGCGAACCGATAAAACCAGCCACAAATTGGTTACGCGGATATTCATAGATTTCCGCGGGCGTCCCGATTTGCTGAATCTGGCCAACAGACATCACCACAACTCGATCGGCCATCGTCATCGCTTCAGTTTGATCATGGGTCACATAAATCGTGGTGGTTTCAAGGCGCTGATGCAACTTGGCAATTTCCGCACGCATGGAAACACGTAATTTAGCATCCAGATTGGAAAGCGGCTCATCCATTAGAAAAATCGGTGCATCTCTGACAATAGCTCGCCCCAATGCCACCCGTTGCCGCTGACCGCCAGACAAGTCTGCTGGTTTACGGGCCAGAAACTCTGTCAGACCAAGAATATCGGCCGCAGCTGCCACCCGTTCTTGGATTGCATCCTTGCTATACTTCCGCAGCTTTAAACCAAACGCCATGTTGTCGAAAACCGTCATATGCGGGTAAAGGGCATAGTTTTGGAAAACCATGGCGATGTCGCGATCTTTCGGTGCCACATCGTTCATTACCTGATGATCAATCATTAACGTCCCTTTGGAAATATCCTCAAGGCCCGCGACCATGCGAAGCGTTGTTGACTTGCCGCAGCCAGACGGCCCGACAAAGACAATGAACTCCTTATTCTTAATGTGCAGATCGAAATCTTTGACAGAATCTTGTGCGGCATTCGGGTACTTCTTATAAAGATGGTTCAAATCAATCTCAACCATGACATCATCCATCTCCTTTCTTATTCAACGCGTTTTGCCATTTTGTGAAGGCTGTCGTGATTGATTTGAGTCGCAATAAGCCTGTGTTTGCCACGAAATAATCAGCAGCTGCGAGCGCCTTGGCATCACCGATACCCACCGAAAACTGACCAGCCGCATTAATTGCTGCAATACCAGCAGATGCATCTTCAAAACTCACCACTTCATCTGCTTGCAATTGCAACAAGTTCTGCGCTTTGATGAAAATTTCAGGATCTGGCTTCCCGCGATGCAGACTAGCTGGATCAACAATCGCATCAAATTGATCAAATAACTTCAATTGACGCAAAATAGTCGGTGCATTTTTTGAAGCAGATGCGATTGCCAATTTTAAATGCCTTGCTTTGGCGTCCGATAAAAGTTGACTGATACCCGGCAGAATATCGGCTGGCGTCATATTGGCAATCAATTGAAGATAACGTCGATTTTTTTCATCTGCTAAGTTTTCTTTCTCAACTTCGGTATATTGCTTCTGTTGATCACCGTAACCGAGGATGATCGCTAACGAGTCCATTCGGGAACGGCCACGTAAAGCCTCATTTGCCGTAGCTGGCATGGTAATCCCTAATTGTTTTGCCAACTCCCCCCAGGCGGCTAAATGATACTTAGCTGAATCGGTGACCACCCCGTCAAGATCAAAAATGAAGCCTTTAAGCATGGTCATCCCCCTTTTCCAAGTGCTGCAGCTCACCATTCACTTCAATATCAATTGACGGGCCGGCTAACAAGATCACGTTGGCCTCCTCACTCACGTCCACTGCCAGCAAACGGCCACGATAATTGATTTTAAAGCTGAAGCGGTGCCATTCTTTTGGCAAAAATGGCTTGAATCGTAACCGGTCGTGATCATAGCGCATCCCCGCAAAGCCTTGGACGATTGATAACCAACTGCCGCTCATGGACGTAATGTGAAGCCCGTCATCAGTATCGTTATTATAATTGTCCAGATCTAGACGCGCAGTTCGCGCATATAACGCCACGGCCTTTTCCGTTTTCCCTAATTCAGCTGCTAGGATGGCATGGATGGACGCACTTAATGAACTCTCGTGAACCGTCATCGGCTCATAGAAATCAAAATTGCGTTCTTTTTGTGCTTGGGTGAAGCGGTCATTGAGAAAATAAATGCCCTGCAAGACGTCAGCCTGTTTGATAAAAGGCGACCTTAAGATCCGATCCCATGACCAATGTTGGTTAATCGGCCGCTGGTCAGCAGGAATCGAACTGGCGGGTCGCAAATCTTTATCAAGAAAGGTGTCGTGTTGAACAAAGATCCCTAATTCATCGTCAACGGGATAGTACATCCGATCAATAATATCTTGCCACTTAGCTTTTTCTTCTGCAGTCACCTCAAGTTTAGCGACCACGTCGGCATTCGCCTTGGGCAGGCGCGCTAACGTGTAACTTAACGTCCACGATGCCATGGTGTTGGTATACCAGTTGTTGTTAACATTGTTTTCATATTCATTAGGACCGGTTACCCCGTGAATCATATACTGATTGGCACGTTTGCTAAAATGCACCCGGTCAGCCCAGAAACGGGCAATCCCCACCAAGACCTCAATACCATCACGGTTGACATAACTTTCATCGCCGGTATAAGCCGTGTATTGATAAATCGCGAACGCAACTGCACCATTACGATGGATTTCTTCAAATGTGATCTCCCACTCGTTATGACACTCGATGCCATTAAAGGTCACCATTGGGAACAAAGCACCGGCCAGTCCTTGCTGCTGTGCATTATGATACGCACCAGGTAATTGATCGTGGCGATATTGAAGAAGTGCTCGCGTCACATCTGGGGGCGTCACTGCCAGATACATTGGTACAATATAGGCTTCAGTATCCCAGTAAGTGGCACCGCCGTATTTTTCACCTGTAAAACCTTTAGGCCCAATGTTAAGGCGCTTATCTTCGCCATAGTACGTCATAAACAATTGCGCAATATTAAACCGAATGCCTTGTTGTGCGGCCGGATCGCCTTCAATGACCACATCACTTTGCTCCCAGCGTTGCGCCCAAAGCTGCGTATGGGCAGCCAGTTGTTCGGAAAAACTGTGTGTTTGCAATGTGGTCATCAAAGCTGCGGCTGTTTGCTGCTGATCAGAAGGCGCAACATCGCGGCTAGTAACCACAATGACATCCTTTTCCAGTTGATAAGTTTCGCCAGTTGCCACATCAGCCACAATTTGTTCGTTTAACCAGCCGTTGCCAGTCGTGACAACGCCTGTGACCGGTTGATGATTGACACGCAACTGTTGCTTCAATAGAACGGTGAATTGCGGTACATCGTAAGGATTTGGCTTGGTTTGCAATTGAATGGTTTTTTGAGTGGGATCCTCAGCTTGCGGTTCCCAAAACCGCTCATCATAGTTGCTATCTTCATTAGCGACACGACCTTCAAGTCCAGCATCAAATGTGATCGTTGCCTTACCGCTAAGCACAGTTGCTTTCACGTTAATCAAGGCTGCTTCCTTCACCACATTGCTCAAAAATCGTTGAAACTCAAACCGAACCTCAACCTGATCCCCTTCATAGATAAACTGCCGAGTTAATAATCCCTGATGTAAATCAAGTGCCAGATAGAAATCCCGAAAACTGTTTTTGGCCAAATCAACCGGTTGTTCATTCACTTTGATGCGAATTGGCAAAAAGCTGGGTGCATTGATTGCTTTGCCAAAGTACGCAGGATAGCCATTTTTCCACCAACCAACGCGGGTTTTATCCGGAAACCAAACACCACCGAGATAAGTTCCCGAAAGCTGATCCCCCGAGTACTGTTCCTCAAAATTCCCGCGCATGCCCATGTAGCCGTTACCAATTGCCGTCAAACTTTCTTGAAGCCGCTTGTCCTCTGGATGAAACTGATGGGTTGCAATCATCCACGGATCGACTGCAAATGTTCTTTTCATCTTCTCCACTTCTCCCTTGTGACCATTTTCTTTACGATAGTCATGGCAACAACCACTTAAAGGACACGCTTTATTATAGATGAATGAAAGCGCTATACAATCGCAAAATGAATGTTACCGCTATCATAATTAGTTTACTGCTACAACAAATCCTTTTGGAGCTAACTCATTTTGAGCAAACCCTTGATGCAAAACAGGTGCCGCCGTCAAAGGAACCGATGACGCTGTGGTATTGAAATATGCCGTCAGCGTTTCACGGCCGTGGCGCACAACCTTAATTAATCCAGAAGGTGTCACTTCTAATTTGGTCGTACCACGCCCAAGGGTAGCCGCATGTTCACGACGAAAGCCGATGAGCTTCGCCACCCGTTGCCAAATTGGCTGACCTAATTTTGTCCAATCCATTGGTTTTCGATCATCAGGATCATTTTCCCCATCCATGCCCATCTCAGTTCCATAATAAAGACATGGCGTACCTGTCTGAAGAAAAGCAAAGGTCAATGCTTGCAACGCTAGCTCAATGTCATCACCTGCTACCGTTAACAACCGCGGTGTATCGTGCGAATCTAACATATTTAACATCACTTGATTCGTCTGATCGCGGTAAAGCATCAATTGGTCCGTTAACAAAGCGGTCATCCCCGCAGCTGTCTGCTTACCGGTCAAAAAGTGGTCCTCTATTTGCTGCGTGAAGGCATAATTCATAACACCGGAAAATTCATCGCCATTTAACCAAGGTTGACTGCTATGCCAAACCTCGCCCAAAATATAAAAATCCGGTTTAATGGCGGTGACAGCGCTGTAAAATCTTTTCCAAAAATGATGATCAACTTCGTTCGCCACATCTAAACGCCAGGCATCAATATCAAATGCTTGAATCCAGTAAGTTGCCACTTGCAGTAGATAATCCTGAACCGCTGGATTGGCCGTATCTAACTTTGGCATTCGCGACTCAAACGCAAATGTATCGTATTGTGGCGCTCCCTCGCCTTTCAGGGGATTATGAAATGGCGTCAATGGATAATCATGAATGTGGAACCACGAAGCAAAGCGTGATTTTTTGCCATTTGCTAAGACATCCTGCCACTGCATGCTAGCAAAGCCCATGTGGTTAAACACGGCATCCAGCATGACGCGCATCCCGCGTTTATGGGCTTCATTAACCAACTTGGCAAACAGTGTCTTATCACCGAAATCCGGATCAATCGTTAAATAATCAATGGTGTCATATTTATGGTTTGAACTCGCGGTAAAGATAGGACAAAAGTACAGACCATTGACACCCAATGCTTGCAAATCATCTAAGTGATCCAAGACCCCCTGTAAATCACCACCATAGTAATCATCACGTCCAGGATGATCAGACGGTCGCCAAGGTTTCGTGCCAACAGGATCATTTGTGCTATCACCGTTGGCAAATCTTTCCGGGAAAATTTGGTACCAAACGGTTTCTTTCACCCAATCAGGCGTTTTCACCCGATCAATCTCGTGAAAATACGGCACACGAAAATAATTGCCGGTATCAATTCGCGCGGACTCTGTGTCTTTTCGCAATCCCCGATCACCAAATAACCATTTGCTACCGTCCTGTCCGGTCACTTCAAACAGGTACTGCAGACGTTGATAAGGCGCCTCCAAGGTCACTCCCCAATGATCAGCAACTTGACCTGTCCCTAGCTGACTCATCGGTTTGCGCTGATAACTCAACCGATATTGTTGATGCTGATCAAGCTCTTGCCAGTAAGGATCACCATACAAAACAACCACCTTGGCGACATCGTTTTGTGCCGTATGGAACCGCAAACGTAGCTTTTTATTGGTATATAAGAAACAATCTTCACTTTCTGGTCGATGAGACATAGCTGCTAAATTCATGGCTTAGCACGCTCCTTTTCCTGAATGAATACTGCTGCTGAATCGGCTGATAGTGTCAGTGTTTCTTCGCTCAGTGTCGCGTCACCGACGATTAGCACCGCTTGATAGTCACCGGCTGGCAATCTAAGGTTGACTGTTTTATCACTCAAAGCAACCGCCACAACGGCAATCGCCTTGTCTGTCTGGCGAAGATACACATAGCTGTCTGGCCCCGTACTCAACAGTCGAAAACTGCCTGTTTGAAAGACCGACCGTTTCTTTAAAGCAATCAATTGCTTGTAAAATGCAAGGCTGCTGTGCGGATCATGTTGTTGTTCGACAACATGCGTGCGACTGCTGCGCTTGCCAACCAACCAAGGCGTGCCGCTCGTAAAGCCACTATTGGTTGTCGCATCCCACGTCATCGGCCCTCTCGCTGGCAACTTATGGGTCGCATTGACCATCGCTAACGCCGCCTCCTGGGTATACCCTGCGTCCACAGCTGCTGCAATGAAACGCGGGACGCTTGGATCGGAAAAAGCTTTCGCATCAGGCAACGTGAGATTTTCAAGCCCTAGCTCTTCACCGTAATAGATGATTGGAATACCGCGTTGTAAATACATCAGCACTGCCAGACTTCTCGCCTGAATCGCTGAATGGGCAACGCGCGTAGCCAGACGAGCCATATCATGATTGCCCCAATAAAGCGTCGGCAACGACACACCAGCAAGTGTTTGCTGCCAAACAACCTGTGTCTGTTTAAACTTTGCAAAATCCAAAGGTTTCGGCTGATACTGCGCTGGTATGCTGGTGTCAAGTTGCGTCGTATCTTCGGTAAAATATCGGAAAGTAATCACACTATCCATCAATTTGTTATGCTGGCTCGTGTAGTCAACAGCAAGATTGACATTTGCACTTGCCGCTTCCCCAAGTATAAAGGTATTTGGAAAATCTGCCTTGATCTGAGCACAGAAGGGCCGCAACCACCGCTGAACATTGGGCAGATTAGCAAAAAACGGTTCTGCAATCACAGGCTCTTGTTGGCTTTCCAACGTTGGATAGTTTTGCGCCAGATCAACTTTGGCAATATGAATAAACGCGTCAAGCCGCAACCCATCAATTCCCTTGTTTAGCCAAAATTCAGCAACATCCCCCATTGCACGCCGAACCTCGGCATTGGCCCAATTCAAATCCGGCATGTGTTGATCAAATAAATGGAAATAGGATTGACCGGTACCGGCTGGATCAGGCGACCAAACCGAGCCGCCGAAAAAGCTTCCCCAATTATTTGGTCTTTTATGATGATGTCCAGAAAAAATATAATAATCACGATAAATACTTTTTACATTCCGGCTTGCATCTTGAAACCACGGGTGCTGATCTGATGTGTGGTTCAAAACAAAATCCAAGATGATACGGATACCCGCTTCATGAAGTTCATGAATCAAAGCCTGCATATCGGCCATTGTTCCCATTCGCTCATCAATCGCGTAATAGTTGGCGACATCATACCCATTATCGACTTGCGGTGATACAAACACAGGATTCAGCCAAACGGCGTTGATGCCTAAGTCCTGCAGATACGGTATGCGTTGCCGAATGCCGTTAAGATCCCCAATACCGTCGCCATCACTGTCCTGAAATGACTTCGGATATATTTGATAAATAATCGCCTGATCATACCAAGTGTTCATGTGACCCGCCCCCCTTTTCCAACTAGCATAGTGAAAGCGCACGCATGATACAAGTTAACTGCGTTTGTTACCGTTATCAAAACAAAGTAAAGGAGCGGGGTTTTGCCGTGCCAAACTCCGCAATCTCCGGCCAGATGGGGCTGGCGACGCGGAGCTAGAGCGGAGACGGCGCTTTGAGCCCGCAAAACCCGCGGTCTCGAAGTCGCCTAACAACACCAGCGATAAAGCCCGGTCGCTGTGTTGTTTGCACGGGTGAGCCCCATCTGGCCTACGATTGCTCCGCCTTAGCACTATGATCTTTAAAATCCAAATAAATATTCCACGAGAAACAAAAAAGAAACAAATTTCCGCATAAATAATCGAAAAATTGTTCCTCTTATTTGTCTGCCTGAGAATTATTTCCCGGACTCTTGATGTTTGTTAACGATATTCCAACCTGTCAATAGATAAACTTTTTGTGCCAAATCGGAATCCTATGATTAACTAAGTACGCATTGTGCCGCGCAGCACTAATTTTGGCGGCACCAGCAATTCCCCTTGTTGTGCACCTGACTGAGCGATTTTTTGCAAAAGCATCCGTGCCAATAGTTCACCAAGTTGCACCACCGGTTGTTTAACGGTGGTTAATTTTGGATTTGAGACTTGATCCAGAAAAACGCCATCAAATCCAATGACGCCAAAGTCGGTTGGAATTCGCCCACCATTTTGTTGAATCGCTCTGACCGCACCTAACGCGAGGCGATCACTTGCACAGATGAAAACAGTATTTCGCGCGAACTTTCGCCAATTTTCACTGATAAAATGTTGCGATTCGTGACTATGATTACCCATTCGATGAATCTGCGGTACTTTTTGATGTCTCTGCAAAGTATTGATATACCCTGCTTCACGCGAATATTCAAACGGTTCTCTCACATCAATACCAAGAAAAATAATCGATTGATAATTCTTGGCCAGCGCATATTCGGTTGCTTGCTGTTCGCCTAATTTATTGTCCGTATCAATAAAATCATAACCATGACGATTTTCCCCAAATAAAACAACCGGTTTCGCTAACTGATCAATCCATTGACAATCAGTCGACCGCGCACCCGTAATAATGTACCCATCGGCGTGATCCAAATCAAGATGCTCGCGATCTGTCACTAATTGCAAAGCATACTGCTGACGATCAAGTCCTCGGGCAATGCCGAATAGCAACGTCATGTAATAAGGTTCGGTCGTATCCACATCTTCAAGAATCAAAAACTTAATAACGTTAGTCCGATTATTGGCCAAAGTCTTCGCTGCAGAGTTAGGTCGATAATGCAAAATCGCCATTGCTTGTTCGACGAGTTGTTTTAACTCAGGCGTCACTTGCTCAGGATGATTGATGACACGGGACACGGTCATTTTTGAAACATTGGCTTCTTTCGCGACATCAGACAGTGTGACCACAAATGCTATCCTCCCTCCTCAACTGAAGTTCGTCGACAAAGGCATTGACCAACGACAGTCTCCTTTCCCTATTTTATATTAGTTCTTACTTAAGTAAAACCTTAGAAGGAAAAATCACCATTTTATATAAATAAATAAGCAAAACAATGAAAAAGAAATTATTAGTCAATCAATAGTGTAATTATTTATATAACATCAACACTTTAGCTTGTTTAGAAATAAATGATAGCAAAATAAAAAGAGCATCAGGTTTCTCCCGATGCTCTTTACTGATAAAACTCAGTTGGCATAACGTCACCTAACCTGCACATCAGCGACATCATGATATTGCTGATGGACAAGCTAGAAGATTGATTTTTGATGCTCAGATCAGCATTAGCTTAATGCCACTGGGCGACTGGGCATTTAATACCGTGCCTTCAAAGCGCGCTGAACCTCGCGTTCCTGATCCTTGCGCTTTAAGGTTTCACGTTTGTCGTAGTTATGCTTCCCTTCAGCCACACCAATCAAAACCTTGGCATAGCCGTGTTTTAAATACATCCGCAACGGCACAAGCGTGACACCTTGGCGCGCTGTCATTTGACCTAACTTGCGAATTTCTCGTTTGTGCAGGAGCAGCTTGCGATTACGCATTGGGTCAACGTTGAATAAATTGCCCTCTTTATACGGACTAATGTGGACGTTTTCTAACCACGCCTCATTATTCCGAATTCGGGCAAAGCCGTCACGCAAATTCAGCTTGCCATCACGCACGGATTTGATTTCGGTACCTGTCAGCGCAATACCGGCTTCGTAGGTATCAAGAATGTTGTAATCATGACCGGCCTTTTTATTCTGGGCGAGCAGGTTGTCAGGTTTTTGTCGATGTTTCTTCGCCATTGAACCATCCCCCTTTCAAAAGTTGCCAGCGTTATTTAGTGCCGCGCTTGGCATTATAGTGCTTGCCTTGATGTGGCGCACCAGCTGGTTTGCGTGGTCGATTGTTGTGTTGATTACGATTTGGCCCACCATGGTTATTATTGCCAAAACCAGGCTTGTTGCCATTTGGCCGACGTTCACGCCGGTCTTCTTTTTTGACGAACTTGCCCAGATCACTTGTTGGCGTATTTTCATCAGGAATCAATGAAAAGTCTACCTGTCGCTGATCAATATCAACATTATCAAGTTTAACTCGCAAAGACTGGCCAATTCGGTACGTGCGCTTGGTGCGTTCGCCAACTAAAGCCATCTGACTATCGATGAATGAATAATAATCATCGGTCATCCGCGTGATATGAACAAGCCCTTCTACGGTGTTCGGCAAAGCCACAAACATCCCAAAGCTCGTCACGCCGCTAACAACAGCATCAAATTCTTCGCCGACCTTATCAGCCATAAATTCAGCTTTCTTAAGATCGTCAACTGCACGCTCAGCGTCAATGCTCCGCCGTTCCGCCATGGATGCCTGAGCTGCAATATCTGGTAATTTCTTATTCCAGCTTGCCTTGATATCGTCGCCAGTGCCTTCAACCGCATAATCACGAATCAAGCGATGAGCGACCAAGTCAGGATAACGCCGAATTGGACTGGTAAAGTGGCAGTAATACTTTGCTGCCAAGCCAAAATGTCCAAGTGGATCTGGTGAATACCGAGCCTGTTTTAAACTCCGCAGCATTTTAACGCTCACCATTGCTTCTTCAGGCGTGCCGGTGACATCTGTCACAACATCCTGAAGTTGCTTTGGGGTGATTTCTTTGCCTTTTTTCATCGGCACGGTGATACCAAAACTAGCAATGAATTCCATGAATTCTTTAATGCGGTCGGCATCTGGTGTTTCGTGAACCCGGTATAAGAATGGTAAATGTTGCTTGTTGTAATGTTCAGCGACGGTTTCGTTAGCGGCCAACATGAAGGATTCAATCATTCGTTCTGACACACCACGCTCACGCAGAACAATGTCTGTCGGGTGACCCATATCATCAACAATGATCTTGGCTTCGTTTTCTTCGAAGTCAATGGCACCTCGAGCATGCCGCATCTTGTAAAGAATTTGATGCAGTTGAACCATGTCTTCAAACATCGGCACAAGTTCCTGATACTCGGCCATCACTTCTGGGTCATGGTCGGTCACAATCTTGTTGACGTTGTTATAAGTCATCCGCGCATGGCTCTTGATGATGCTTTGATAAATCTCGTGATTAACCACGTGACCATCTTGATCAATTTCCATATCACAAGACATCGCCAAGCGATCAACGCCAGGATTCAACGAACAAATGCCATTAGACAGCCGGAATGGCAGCATCGGAATGACACGGTCGACCAGATACGTACTAGTCCCGCGATCAAACGCTTCTTTGTCCAACGCTGAGCCTTCTGTAACATAGTGCGACACGTCTGCAATATGCACACCAAGATGGAAGTTTCCGTTTGGCAATTTCCAAACGACAACGGCATCATCGAAGTCTTTACTGTCGTCGCCGTCAATCGTCACAACGGCTTGATCGGTGATATCTTTACGGTTCACCCGTTCTTCTGGGGTGACATGATCCGGGATATCATTAGTTTGAGTCATTACCTCATCAGGAAACTCAGTCTTGATATGGTTTTGCATCACTAATGACATAATATCCACACCGGGATCATTCTTATTTCCCAATGTTTCAACCACCATGCCATACATCAGCTTCGGATGGTGTTCATTAGGAAATTCCGTAATCTCGGTAACCGTCATGTCGCCTAATTGCGGCATGGTACCAGTGTCTTTGACATAAACCGGAAAATTCTTCAGTTTCTTCTCGTGGCTGACAACCATACCAATAAAACCAGACTTGGCCCGATCTTTGTCGGAAAATGGTTTGAATTCGCCTACAAGTGTCGTTAGGCTGCGTTCAACAACCTTAGTGATTTCGCCTTCTGGTCCACGCGTATCGTTTGGACGTGCTTCACGGACGATACGGACTTCAACGGTATCACCGTCCAAAGCAAAATCAGTGCTCGTTGACGGCACATAAACATCATTGTCCTGATCTTCAATCGCAACGAAACCAAAACCTTTTTCATTGCCATGGAAAATACCTGTCAACACTTTAGGCGTGCCGCCCCAAGCATAACGGCCTTCACTAATGGGATGGATTAAATTGTCATTTTCCATACCAGTTAAGGCTTGAACCAGCGTTTTAAAATCAGTGCCTTCGTTTAATTTCAAGGCACGACTCAGCGTCTGGACCGAATAATCAATCTTCGGATTTTTACGAAATGTTGCTAAAAGTTCATTACGAATATGGCCAACTGTGGTCATGCTATCCCTCGTTTTCTTGTTGCATAAATGCGATAACGTCTTGTTGTAGTGCGTGATGTGCCGAATTCACGGTGATCACATGTTTGGCATTGTCATACCAATGAAAATCTACTTGCGGTGCATTGATGAGTGCATCCCGTAGCTGATAGGCCAGCTGCCCGTCAACTAATTCATCAGCACCGGCTTGGCCGATAAAGATCGGCTTATTAACTAAATACAGATCGGCGGCAACCCCAGTGGCGAAATTGTCAATCGCCGCCAGTTGACCTGGTAAGTAAGCCAAAATCTGAGTACTTTCGTCTGGTACACCTGCCAAACGATTCATATATTGTGCGTATTTCAGAAACCCTGGCACGAGATGGTGCTTGCCCGGTAAGATCGGCGATGAAAAAACGCCGCCAGCTGTGACACCGGGTAATATTTCCAAAGCTTTCATGGCGAAAATACCGCCGAGTGATAATCCAAAAACAAAAACACGGTCATACTTTGCTGTCATATGCGAAACAGCCGCGCTGGCCTCTGCCCACCAAATATCTGGGTTGCCCTTAGTCAGAATATCCATTGGCTCAATGGTACCATGTCCCGTGAACAACGGCGCATACACGCCATACCCAGCCCGCTGCAAGGCCCGCCCCATGAAGTTCATGTCGTTTGGGCTGCCAGTATAGGCATGCAGCAAAACAACACCGGTATCAGTGCCCTCGTATTCGAATGGTTGCGGTTCACGAAAGATCATGATGGGTTTCATCCTTTGTGGCAAGTGGCTGGGTGGACAAGTGGAAATTCAATCTCTTGGTGAAAAGGCTCGATATTGCGGTAAAAAAACGGTTGTAGGTCTTGTCTATTGGCGAATAAAGTCAGCCTTGTCATATGGTTAGCTATTCCACCGCAGTTGCTGTCGAAACGCGTTCACTGGCCCAAAAACCGGGCCAATGAACGCTCTGCAAAAAAAGTCTCCTGAGTACCAGGAGACTTTCGTTAATGGGCTTCCAGATATACCAGCGCGATTGCGAGGCCGAAGAAAATAACACCTAGTACAACGGTGACTTTCTCCATGAAAGCTTCGAAGCCGCGGGATTTCGTCTTCCCGAAAAGATCTGTTGCCCCACCGGACAATGCGCTTAACGCATCTTGTTGTTTGCTTGGTTGCATTAATGTTGCGATCACGATCAAAATCGAATCGATCACAAGAAATGTGGTCAATAAACTTTGCAAGTTGTTGCCTCCCTTGCGAAAAATCTCACCCTAGTAGTTTAGCATAAAAGCAACATAAAGGCGAACGCATTCTACCTAAAAGAGGCATCTTTGCTGAAATCCACCTTTTTAGCTACTTGAACCGTCTCACAGCAAGTAAAATAACTCACAATAGTAGCACGTCAACGTCCTGACAGATAACTTGCTCATGAGTTTTGGTGCGTTTTCCCCAACGCCGCCGATAGCGCATCAATCCGCCGCTTGACCCGAGCACGTTGGGTCGCATCCGTTAACAGCACCAACGTATCACCTTCACGGATCAAGGAATCACCATGTGGAATCACTTCCTGTTCGCCACGCCGGATTCCGATTAGTAATGCTTCTTTAGGCCATGGCATATCGCGGACCATTTTGCCATTCAAGGGACTGCCGAAGAAAACCGGTATTTCCAGTCGGTCGGGTCGATGAAGCTGCTGAACTGTTTTCGGCATTGTCATTTGCTCGAGTAACGCTTCATAGATCGGTGCACCGCCAAGCAAATCAACCACGAGATAAGCAGTTAACGATAGGACCGCTAACGGCATCAAATGCGTCAAATTACCAACCATCTCCGTTACCAATAGAATCGCAGTAAACGGTGCTTTCCCAATGCCAGCAAAGTAACCGGCCATTGAAAAAATGATTAAGTTCATGATATAGACGTGCGGCAATAAGCCGAGTTGATTCATGAAGACGCCATAAATGGCACCAATCACGGCACCCAAAGAAAGAATCGGCAGAAAAATGCCACCTGGTAATCCAGAACCATATGAAATCATTGAAAAAACGAAACGTACAACAAAAATTGCGATCAATACAAGCAAAGATGGCACATACTGGCCAAAACCGACAATCAAACCATTGCCACCACCAAGTAAGTTTGGTGCAAAATAGCCAACCAGAATCACCAGCAGAAACGGTACAATGCCTTGTAATGGCCGCGGTAAATGTGTCAAGTTGCGATACCACCGCGGCATCACCAACAAGATTCGCTGGTATAAGTACCCAAACAAGCCCAAAAGAATGCCTAGCAAAATTAAATGCCAATAACTTGATACAGGTAAACTACGCGAATAGCTTAAATGCAGCACCGGAACAAGTCCGAAAACATTCAGTGAAACAAAATCCGATCCAATTGCCCCAGCCAATGCCGTTAACCAAACAAGCGGTGAGAAATTATGATAAACCTCTTCTAAGACAAACAAGGTCCCAGCAATGGGTGCATTAAATGCCGCCGCCAATCCTGCAGCAGAACCGGATGCAATTAACAATCGCCGATCAGTTCCTGATAGCTTGAACCCCGCAGCTAAACCTTGCCCGACTGAAGCGCCTAACTGAATCGACGGTCCTTCCCGTCCGAGAAACAACCCAGGCCCCAGCGCCAGAACACCGCCGACAAATTTTCGCCAGAGGATCGACCACCAGTGCATTTCCAATTCACCAGCCAATTGGCCTTCAACTTGCGGAATCCCAGAGCCAGAAATATAGGGCTCTTTCTTGAGAAGCCACGCCACGATCAACGCCAAACCAAGATTGACACCGATCAACAACGCCCATTGCCACCAGACAAACGGTGCTATTCGCAAGTGCCCATATACCAGCCGACTGTAGCGCAGCCCTACCTCAATACAATAGCGAAACGCGCTGACAACAGTGCCGCTCATTAAACCAACGAGTAGTCCGAGTAGCACAAATCGCAGGCGAGTAACGTCAAATTTTTCTTTTACAGGTCGTGCCAAGTAATTCCCCTCCAGTACAACATGATCTCAGTATATACCTCTGGCTGGGAATCAAAAACGACTCAGTCACCCGAGTCAGCAAAGCCAATTATTGTTTCTCTTGCCGAGCCACCCAAACCAACATTGCACCGATTAACAAAGTGATGAGCGGAAATGGATATGTGGCCCATGTTTGGATCATGACGCTGGGAAAGGTCCAGGCTAACACGTTGTACAGCAAAGTTAGCACCAGTGTCAGCACATACCAGTAACGGTGCGTATGATCCATGAACCAACCAATCAACGCATAAATGATCAACCCGTATAAAAGCACAATCCCGATTAAAACAACTAAGGCGCCAAAAATCTGGCCAGATGCTCGCAAGCCCACATCCCACGTCATCCATAACATCGTCAATCCTAAAACAACTTCCAGCCAAGCAAACACGGTGAAGAATTTTTTCAAACGATCTATCCCCTTTTAGTCAAATCTGATGACCCGTCTGCTTGCAACTGACGGTCATATTCGCGGGTGATCTTCAAGCCGAACATAACGCCAGCGGCCAGTAACACGCCGATCCCTGCAACTACAAATAAAGTTGCGACACCAAAGCGATCGGCGATGGGACCAGCAAAGATCAAGCCGACCGGCCCTGGCAGACTCATTAGCGCATTCAAAATCCCCATAACCCGCCCGAGCGTCTCAGGGGCATAACTTTGCTGATACATCGCGATCAAAGGCGTGTTGAAAAACGGCCAAGCTAAGCCAGCAACGCCATTCAAGATAAGAAACCATAAAAAGCCATTTTCAGTTCGTGGCAAAACACCACTTAATCCAAACGTCACGCCAATGACCACCATCCCCCAGACAATCGGATGAATACGATCACGAAAATGGCCAAAGGCGCTAATGAGCAATCCACCAAGTAGCGACCCAGCAAAATAAACAACTTCAATCAATCCAGCTTGGCCGACAGTACCATGAAAATAACGCATGGTCATTAAAGGATACATACTAGCGGCTGGCATGAAGGCAAACGTCGTCAACATGCCAATTAAAGTCATATACCACAGGCCACGATTGCCTCGCAACAATTGCCACCCGACCTTGGCATCCTGCGCAACATGGACGGTTGTCCCGACCAAGCGATTTTCTGGAATACTAACGAACAACAACAAGCTGACTCCTAGAATCGCACCTAAAACATCTAACAAAATCAAAAGCGGCATCGGCATCAGGCCAAAAAGGACAGCTCCCAGTGCCGGCGCAATAATCATGTTCGCCGAATTCACCACACCGAGTTGACCGTTCACGCGCGTCAACTGATCACCAGGTACCATGGTTGGCAAAATAGCCTGAATCGTCGGCATCTGGAATGTTTGTGCCAACGCCCGCACCAGCAACGACACAAAGATCAGCCAAACAGGAAAAAAGCCACCGAACTCGCCAACGGCACTCAAAATAAGTGCCACCATAGCGGCGACAATATCCGGTACAATCAACAACATTTTCTTGTTCAAGCGATCAATATAAGGCCCGACAAAAGGACTCAGCAGAATCGTCGGCAACATACCTAATAAAGTAGCAATGCTGAGAATCGTTGCAGAACCAGTTTTAGCAGTTAAGTACCAAATGATCGCATACTGAACCGTCATACTGGTAATGCCAGAAAGAAATTGACCAAGCAAAAAGATAGCAATGTTTCGTTGCCAATGAGGTGGCGTCGTTTGCATAGAAAACTGTCCTTTCATTTGTGCTTATCCCTAGTATACAGAAAGGTGCACCCGACAACCGCGATTCAGTCTCACCGATTAAAAAATCCTGATTCTTTCAACCCAAGCGACCTCGCTAAAACCACGCCATTTGGTCGAAGCCACTTATGTTCCGGCTTCTAAGCGCTCCTGTTCGCGCACAATTAAACGCGCTCGCTGGCGCGGAAACCTGCATGTAAGGACCTTGAACTTACACACTCTGGTTTCTAACCGCGCCAGCTCACGCTCCACAAAAAAAGCACGCTCCTTAACGGAAACGTGCTTTCCAAGCTGCCAACTAATTAAGCAAATTAGTCGATTGCTTTCACATTGTAGAAGGACTTGCGGCCCTTGTACAAGGATTGTGCACCCAGTTGATCTTCGATCCGCATTAACTGGTTGTACTTAGCGATACGATCTGTCCGGCTCATTGAACCAGTCTTGATCTGGCCAGCGTTGGTTGCAACAACCAAGTCAGCAATCGTTGTATCTTCAGTTTCACCGGAACGATGTGAAACAACAGCTGTGTAACCAGCTTCTTTAGCCATTTCGATGGCTTCGAAGGTTTCGGTCAATGTACCGATCTGGTTCAGCTTGATCAGGATGGAGTTAGCAACACCCATATCGATACCCTTCTTCAGGTAGTCGGTGTTGGTAACAAACAGATCATCACCAACGATTTGGACTTTGTCGCCCATCTTCTTGGTGAATGTCTGCCAGCCTTCCCAGTCGTTTTCGTCGATAGGATCTTCAACAGAAACGATTGGGTACTTGTTAATGTAACCATCAATCATGTCGGTCCATTCTTCAGTGGTGTACTTCTTGTCAGGGTTAGACCACTTGGTTGTGTATGTCTTGCTCTCGGCATCGTACATTTCTGAAGCAGCAACGTCAAAGGCCAAAGCAATGTCGTCGCCTGGCTTGTAGCCAGCCTTCTTGATTGCTTCAACAAGAAGTTCGAAGGCTTCTTCGTTATCCTTCAAGTTCGGGGCAAAGCCGCCTTCATCACCAACAGCGGTGATGTCGCCTTTACTCTTCAACAGTGCCTGTAAAGCATGGAAGGTTTCTGAACCCATCCGAACAGCTTCACGAACGCTCTTAGCGCCAACAGGCATGATCATGAATTCCTGGAAGTCAACGGTGTTGGTTGAGTGTGCACCACCATTGAGGACGTTCATCATTGGCGTTGGCAGAACGTGGGCATTCGGGCCGCCAAGATATTGATACAATGGCAGGCCAACTTCATCAGCAGCAGCACGGGCTGCAGCCAAGGAAACACCCAAGATAGCATTGGCGCCAAACTTGCCCTTGTTCGGGGTACCGTCAAGGTCAATCATGGTTTGGTCAATCAGGCGTTGTTCAGTCACGTCAAGGCCAATAACCGCCTTAGCGATTTCGTTGTTCACATGACCAACGGCCTTCAAAACACCCTTGCCGCCAAAACGATCCTTGTCACCATCACGAAGTTCAACGGCTTCGTGTTCACCGGTTGAAGCACCTGATGGTACCAACGCACGGCCAAAGCCGCCGTCTTCAGTGTACAATTCAACTTCAACAGTAGGGTTGCCACGGGAGTCTAAGACTTCGCGTGCCAATACATCAGTAATGATAGACATAAATTCTTCTCCTTTTTGCCAGAAGGCTGTTTAATAGTAGAACCCAGATTAATCTTGGTAGTTAGCCAAGGCGATGAAACTTTCAGGATCCATCGAAGCGCCACCGACTAAACCGCCATCGATATCAGGCTTAGCCATTAATTCCTTGACGTTCGCTGGTTTAACAGAGCCGCCGTAAAGAATACGAACAGCATCTGCCGTATCTTTATTATACAACTTCTCAACCGTTGCACGAATATGTGCGACAACTTCTTGTGCCTGATCGGCAGTTGCCGTCTTACCTGTCCCGATAGCCCAGATTGGTTCATAGGCTAAGACTGAAACTTTGACTTGGTCAGCACTTAAACCGGCCAAAGCAGCTTCAATCTGTGAAGCAACCCAGTCTTCGGTTTGGCCAGCTTCGCGCTGAGCCAAACTTTCGCCGCAGCAAATGATTGGCAAAAGATTGTTCTTAAAGATGGCCTTAGCCTTCTTATTGATATCTTCATCGGTTTCGTGGAAATAGCCGCGACGTTCGCTGTGACCGATAATGACGTAATCAACGTTCATTTCTTTCAAAGCTTTCGGGCTGGTTTCACCAGTGAAGGCACCTTCGTCTTCAAAGTAGCAGTTTTCAGCCGCCGTCTTCAAAGGTGTGCCTTCAGCGCCAGCAACTAAGGTGGTCAAATCAATGGCAGGTGCGCCAATGACAGTCTCAACCTTGCTTGCATCAGGCAACTTGCCTTTAACGCCGTCTAAGAATTCTTGCGTTTCCTTAGGATTTTTGTTCATTTTCCAGTTACCAGCAATGAATGGTGTACGCATGGCATATCTTCCTTTCATATGTACCGACAGACACCGTCTGCCGGTAGTGACTGTTAGATCAGCATGCCTGACAATTACTTGTCAGAAATAGCTGCGATACCTGGCAAGGTCTTGCCTTCAAGATATTCAAGGCTAGCGCCACCGCCAGTGGAAATATGGGTAATCTTAGGTGCAATACCCAATTGCTTAGCAGCAGCTGTTGAATCGCCGCCGCCGATAATTGTAGTAGCATCCTTCAAGTCGCCAAGGGCACGGCCGACTTCAAGGGTCCCTTCAGCATAGTTGCTCATTTCGAAGACACCCATTGGGCCATTCCAAACAACGGTCTTGGCACCTTGCAAAGCATCTTTGAATTCTTTGATTGTCTTCGGGCCGATATCCAAGGCCATATAGCCATCAGGAATGTCGCCGTCAACAACTTTATGTGGGGCATCGTTAGAGAATTCAGTTGCAACAACGGAATCAACCGGCAAAAGCAGCTTGTCGCCAGCCTGATCCATGATCTTCTTGGCAAGTTCGATCTTGTCTTTTTCAACCAAAGACTTACCGATGCTCATACCCTTAGCAGCATAGAAAGTATAGGTCATGCCGCCGCCGATAAGAATCTTATCAGCCTTAGGTACCAAGTTTTCGATCACGCCGATCTTATCGGAAACCTTTGCACCACCCAAGATAGCAATGAATGGGTGTTTCGGGTTGTCAACGGCATCGCCTAAGAACTTGATTTCCTTTTCCATCAAGAAGCCGGCAGCAGTTTGCTTCATGTTGGAAGCAATGCCGACGTTTGAAGCATGGCTGCGGTGTGCAGTCCCAAAGGCATCGTTAACGAATAAGTCGCCAAGGCTTGCCCAGTACTTGCCAAGTTCAGGATCGTTGCCGGATTCTTTCTTGCCGTCAAGATCTTCAAACCGGGTGTTTTCCATAACAAGAACGTCGCCATCATTCATCTTGTTGATAGCATCTTCAAGTTCCTTGCCGCGAGTTGCCGGGACAAATGTCACTGGCTTCTTCAGCAATTCACTCAAACGTTCTGCAACTGGCTTCAAGGTCAGCTTAGCCTTGTCTTCTTCGGTCTTGACACGGCCGAGATGTGACAAGAGGATTGCCTTGCCACCATGATCAATAACATACTGGATGGTTGGCAATGCTGCCACGATCCGGTTATCATCACCGATAACACCATCTTTGATCGGCACGTTGAAGTCAACGCGGATCAGGACTTTTTTGTCCTTAACATCTAAGTCTGAAACAATTAATTTAGCCAAGAGAAATGACCTCCTATTTTTCCTAAAGATGACTTAACTTCAAGTAACGACCGCTTAACACCAGAAATAAGCGCTCGTTTTCAGCAGGATGCTAAAACATCCTGAGAATTGATCGCCTATTTCCAAAAAAAGCGGAGGGAGTAAGCTCCCTCCGCTTCGGATGTTGCGGCTAGAAAAGCGTTACTCCGGATTAGAGAGTAGCAAATTTCAGCAAGGTACGGATCATCTGGCAAGTAAAGCCATATTCGTTATCGTACCAAGCAACCGTCTTAACTAATTGATAGTCACCAGCAGTTGTAACTTCGGTCTGTGTAGGATCAAAGATTGAACCTTGTGTCGTACCGATAACATCGGAAGATACGATTTCGTCTTCGTTCCAGCCAAAGCTAGGGTTGTTTTCGGTGTGCTTCTTGATAGCTTCGTTAACTTGATCAGCAGTAACGTTCTTGGTCTTCAAGATGGAAACCAATTCGGTCAAAGAACCGTCAACAACAGAAACACGCTGTGCGTGGCCCTGCAACTTGCCGTTCAATTCTGGGATAACCAAACCGATAGCCTTAGCAGCACCTGTGCTGTGAGGAATCGTGTTAGCAGCAGCGGAACGTGCAGCGCGCAGGTTGCCACCGCGAACTGGGCCGTCAAGCAACATCTGAGTTGAGGTGTAAGCATGAACGGTGGTCATGGTACCAACTTCGATGCCGAATTCCTTGTTCAGGAAGTAAGCCATTGGTGCCAAGCAGTTGGTTGTGCAAGAACCAGCAGAAACAATCTTGTCGTCTGCATTCAGAGTGTCATCGTTGACGTTGTAAACGATGGTCTTCATCTTGCCGGCTGGGGCAGAAATCAGAACACGCTTTGCGCCTGCGTCCAAATGAGCTTGTGACTTTTCAGCAGAGGTGTAGAAGCCTGTGCATTCAAGAACATAGTCAACGCCATCGTTCTTAACCCAAGGAATATTCTGGGCTTGCGGTTCTGCGTAGACACGGTATTCTTTACCGTCAACGACGATACCGTTATCGGTTGCACTAACTTCACCAGGGAAAGTACCGTGGGTTGAATCATACTTCAGCAAGTGAGCCAGCATGGTTGGGCTGGTCAGATCGTTAATTGCAACAACCTGGATGTCATTGCTCTTTGCACCCAATTCGTAAATACGACGGAATGCCAAACGACCGATACGGCCAAAACCATTAATACCAATCTTAACAGTCATGCTAAAATTTCCTCCTTTAGGAAATAAGGTTTTATTCTAACGGGTTGCCCCAGTTAAAATCGAATTAGTTGCACCGACGTCTGTTAACAGCCACGTCCGACTCGGTGCGTGTTGCATATATGCCGCAATTGCTTTGGACTTACTTTTGCCAGCAGCAACAGCGAATACATACGGTATATGATCAAGATCCGCGAGCTGTAAACCAATCTGCGGTATCTTGTAAACGACCTTGCCGCTCGCATCGTAGAAAACACCGAATGCTTCGGCAACGGCATGTTTGGCTTTCAACATGCTGATCGTGTCAGATGACATGCCACGGCGACGAGCCATGACTAAAGCGTCACCCACACTATGAATCACGACCTGAGCCTTATCAATCAGCCCTAAAACCTCTTTAACAGAAGGCTCTTTAATCAATGATTCGTAGGATTCCGAGCTAAGATTTTCCGGTACATACAACGCTCGGTAGTTGCTGTCGGTTGCTTCCGCCATCGCAGCAGCAATCGAGTTGGCCTGAATCGTCACCGCTTCGCCTAAGCCACCGCGAGCAGGGACAAACGTCAATTCACGTCCTGCAGACAACTGAAATGTCAGCTGCCTTGCAAGATGTGCCATTGTCGTTCCACCCATCACGGCAACCGTCAAGCGACCCGGCGGCAACAGTAATTGTAAGGTCGAATTCAACGTCTTCCCCAGCTCATCAAGCACCCGACCACTTTGATCGGCATCGCCAGATACGACCAAACAATGATCGATTTGAAGCTGGGCAGCAAGTCGTTTTTCATCATCCTTAATTCCTAACAGCTGATTCATAAGATGATCAAGGCCATGAAATGTCTCTAACCCTTTTGCTGTTAGCACCATGCCAGATTTTGAGCTTTCCAACAAACCTTGACTACGCAGAAAATCCGTTTCTGTGCGCAAAGCACGTTCTGAGATCTTCATCTGTTCGGCCAACGTTCGCCGGCCAACTGGTGCCATCCAGTTAATAAATTGAAGGACCTGATAGCGTTTAGTGACAACGCCCATCAGATCAGGCGCGATCGCTTTGAGCCACGCAAGTTCAGTATGCATAAGGCACGTCCTTCTTTAATGGGTCATTTCACGTCCCTCCGAGTCGTTCGCCGACCCAGCAAGCTGAAAAAAATTAGGAACCCAACAAATGCTGTTTTCCTTTACCAACAAGACCAATTGTAGCAGGGGTTCCGCTTTATCGCAAGTCTGCGGCCTTAATCGTCCAAAAACAATCACATATTCGGTAAACTTAGAACATCTATTTTTTTGGTGTGAAGATTATTCGGATTTTACTAAAACATCATCCCGTCTGGCGGGTTTTTTTGAAAGCGGGTTTCGGGTTGTTTCTAATGGAATTTTCATGCTGGGAAAAGTGATTCAGTTTGTGTCTTAGTTCAGTAGTGACAAGGGTTGGTTTTATTCCCGTTCGTTATATAATGAGCAGTTTCCAAGTCATAATGTTAGCGTTTGCAAAAATAGCCACCGAATCTCTCATCAAGCACCCGAGCAATGAACGGTGAAGATCGTCGCTGCAATTCGGATCTCAGGCTATCACTTATCGGCGTTTTAGCATGATGCATGTCACGCCTCTATCCTGTTTTGAATGTTTTTAATTTTAAACAAAACAAAAACCCCGATTACTCGGGGTTATGCTGTCCTACCTTTTCCCATTTAACCGGGTTTCTGCGCAGCCCGGGAGTCGAACCCGGATTTCGAGAACCGGAATCTCACGTGCGATCCATTACACTAACCGCGCAAGTACCTAATTATATTACTCAATATGCCCTCGCTTTGCAAGTCTTTTCGGGGAAACAAAAACGCGTTGCCACGATATGGCAACGCGCTTTTCTTTTTACAGCTTATTTTTGCGTATTTTTGTTGACCAAGATATCATCGATTAAGCCGTAATCCTTGGCTTCCTGAGCGCTCATATAATGATCACGCTCGGTGTCCTTCTTGATTTGCTCAATCGTTTGACCAGTTGCGTCAGCCAAAATTTGGTTCATCTTGCGACGTGTCTTCAAGATTTCTTCAGCAGCGATTTCAATTTCGGTCTGCTGACCTTGGGCACCGCCTGAAGGTTGATGGATCAGGATGGTTGAGTTCGGCAATGCGAACCGCTTCCCTTTCGTCCCACCAGCCAGCAAAACGGACGCCATTGAGGCAGCCATCCCGATAGCGATCGTCTGCACATCTGACTTGATGAAGTTCATCGTATCCAGCATCGCCAAGCCACTGGTGATAACACCACCGGGACTGTTGATGTAGAGATAGATATCCTTTTCAGAGTCTTGCGCGTCCAAGAAAAGCAGTTGCGCGATGACAGAATTGGCCATTTGATCATTGACTTCACCGGATAACATAATGATTCGGTCTTTTAATAGACGTGAGTAAATGTCGTAAGCACGTTCGCCACGACTAGTTTGTTCAACGACGGTAGGTACTAGCATGTCCTAACCTCCTGATAATCGTTATTAGCACTCTTAAAAGTACAGTGCTAAGTATACAACTAAAGTCAAATAAGGTCAAAGATTTAGGTAAAAATCTTTGACCTTATTTTTGGGCGTTACGCTTCTGGAAAAGCGCCGTCGGGAATAGCGCTTAAATGGTCATCAACCCGACTGACCTCGGACTTAATATGGTCATACTCAGGCTTAGGAAGGTTCATTAATTCCATGCAGGAGCCAACGTGTTCAAAAATCTGATCACGGGCGTCCAGCGCCTTTTGGGTCAGGCTGACGTCAACTCGCCGCTCGTCTTCAGTGGAACGCTTGCGACTGATCCAGCCATCTTTTTCAAGCCGTTTCATTAACGGCGTCAAAGTACCGCTATCCAGTTCAAGTGTTTGTCCAACTTGCTTAACCGACATTGTGCCATGTTCATATAGCGACAATAACGTGATGTACTGCGGATAGGTTAACTTGAACGGGGCTAGCGCTTGTGAATAGAAATGATTGTATTGTTTTTGTGCTTTGTAAATCGCAAAACAAAGCTGTTCGTTCAAAGTAATCGGTTTAACCATGCTGCTTCCTCCTAAAACTTACCTTTAAACGCGCGAACAGCTCGCAATAGCCGTCCACACTGTGAAAAATGCGCTCATCTATCAATTATTAGCCACCATCAACACCGACGGGGCTCACGTCATTGCTTCAAGACAGTCATCTCAAAAAAGCGATGGCGCTTCTCTCTGGTTGCCAAGATCATCACGGCTCCTTCAAACAAGTCGTCGCCAAAGGGATACATCCAAGCTAAAAGACATCGACATGCGTCCAAAACAGTCAATCTTCAGCAAAAAAATAACTTGATGTCGGTTACATTGTACACGATTAGCTTGAGGAAACAAAGGGATTGATTTGTTGATTGTCAACACCCGATTATGATGAACGCAGCCCACTTCGCATTAGTGCTCAAGCGTCTTCTGGTTGTTGATACCCTTCAGCAATCTGATTCAATTTCCGCAACCGGTGATTGACCCCAGACTTTGAAATTTGGCCGCTCGGCATCATCGCTCCAAGCTCTTGAAGCGAGACGTCAGGATGTGCTAAGCGTAAAACTGCAATTTCCCGCAATTTGGCCGGTAAGTTATCTAGCCCAACATGGTTCTTTAAATAGTTAATATTCTCAATCTGCTTCTGTGCAGCGTCAATCGTTTTATTCATATTCGCATTTTCACAGTTAACTAATCGATTCACTGAATTCCGCATATCCCGCATGATCCGAACATCTTCAAACTTCAGCATGGCATTCGTGGCCCCAATAACCTGCAAGAAATCGGCAATCTTTTCTGCTTCCTTGAGGTAAACAATGTAGCCGCTTCGCCGTTCTACGGTGCGAGCGTTCAGATTAAAATGATTCATCATTTTCAAAATACCAGCATTGTGATTATCGTATAAAGAATAGATTTCCAGATGATAACGCGAGGTTTCCGGGTTATTCACTGAACCACTGGCCAAAAAGGCACCGCGTAAATAAGAACGCATCCGCTGCGGTTCCTTCAACACCGAAGCTGGAACGGTTGTTGAAATCGCCATGGTATCCGGATCTAAAATTGATAGATCCGACAAGATGTCATTGACGCCTTCTGTTAGCCGCACAATGTATTGATAATTCTTCTTGAGCTTCATCTTACGGTGAACAACCAGATTAGCTTCGTGATGATAGACTTGGCGAATCAAGCTATAAATCCGACGTGCAATAGCCGGATTTTCGGTTTGAATATTTAACACAAAACGATGAGCCATCAGTGTCAGGCTGCCGTTCATACGAATCAAAGCAGACAATTCAGCCTTAGCATGTTCTGGATGTACCTCGAGCTGTGTCAGTTCTTTTTTCACCAGACTGGCGAAACTTGCCATACCCTCACCTCCGGGTTTTGCCGCTGACCTGAAAGGCCAAGTTTAAAATCTCCTTGGCGACTTTATCACCATCATGAAAGACACCATGATCGCGCAACTTTAAAAAGTCTTCGGAAATCACGCGGCAGCCCATGTCTCGCAAGCCTTGATAGTTATGCTTAACCGGCGTGAGAATTTCGTTGTACTTTTGATGATCCAGATAATTATCGGGGACTGGTTCAATGTTAACCAAAACCGTATCCACAAAGTTCTCGCCCATTTGTTCATTCAGAACCCGGACATGATCGGCATCGGTAAAATGCTGGGTTTCGCCTTTTTGGGTCATGATATTGACAATGTAAATCACTTCGGCTTGCGTCTTCTTCACCGCATCCCCCAGATTTTCAATCATCAAGTTAGGCAAAATGCTAGTGAAAAGACTGCCTGGGCCTAAAACAACAACATCAGCGTCCATAATCGCATCGATAACTTCTTTGACCGCCTCTGGTTTGCCATTGGCGGGATCTGTTTCTGAAACCGAAATATGCTTGATGTTTTTCCCAGCCGCTGTAATCTCAGCTTCACCAGACAGCTTTGTACCATCGGTGAATTCAGCATTTAAGGTTAACGGCGTGTTGCTGGCCGGATAAACGTGACCATCAACTTGCATCATTTCGCTTAGTTGCTGAACCGCTGGGAAAATGCCGCCTTTCATTTCAGACAGCGCGGCAATAATCAGATTGCCAATCGCATGCCCAGCGAAAAAAGCATCAGTTGTATTGAACCGATATTGAAAAATATCCAAATACAAACTCGGCAACTCCGATAAAGCCACTAGCACATTGCGAATATCACCAGGCGGCACTACGTTGATATAGTTGCGGATTGTCCCTGATGAACCGCCGTCATCGGCAACAGTCACAATTGCAGTCACATCTGCATCTTGCTCATGCAAACTATGCAGAATGACCGGCAAGCCTGTTCCACCGCCAATGACAACCACCTTTGGACGCCGACCGCGGATGACCCGAATAAATTTAGTTTCACGACTCATGAGCGATTCACCGTCTCCTTATGCTTCTTAATGTCTCGATGCGTGATATCAACGGCATATGCATCTGAAAACGCCTTACCAATCCGCTCGGCAAAAGCCACACTCCGATGCTGGCCGCCTGTGCAGCCAATCGCAATCGTTACGCTGGTTTTGCCTTCCGCCTTGTACTTTGGCATGATTTCAGACAATAGATCATAAAACTTGTTATAGAAACTTTCAGCATCTTCATTATCCATCACGTAATTGTAAACTTCCGGATCAAGCCCAGTCTTGGGCCGATAATCCTTGATGTAAAAAGGATTAGGCAGGAAACGGACATCCATGACAATATCAGCGTCTATTGGTAATCCGTATTTAAACCCGAATGACATGACTTCAATATGAAATGCTGGTTGACTACCGCTTTCCTTAAAGTTAAGGAAAATCTTTTCCCGTAACTGACGTGGACTTAAGGTCGTGGTATCAATCACAACCTGCGCGCGATTGCGCAATTCTGTGAGTAATGCACGTTCTTTTTTAATGCCGTCCATCAATCGGCCTTCCATGGCCAACGGATGAGAGCGACGGGTTTCCTTGTACCGAGAAACCAGCTCTTCATCAGTTGCATCCAAGAATAAGATGCGAGAATGAACATAGGCATTGTTGTCCAAATTAGCCAGCATATCGATAATCTGATCGTAAAAAGCACGACTGCGCAGATCGACAACAAGCGCGACCTTCGTGATCTTTCCGGATTCTTTTACCAATTCCCAAAACTTCGGCAACAAAGCTGGAGGCATATTATCTACGCAAAAATATCCCAGGTCTTCGAATGCCTGCATGGCAACGGTTTTACCGGCACCGGACATACCGGTGATAATGACAAGATCCAAACTTTCAGTCATAAAAGGCTCCTTTTTGATCATATTTATTCAAGTATAACATGCCGGGCGTGTCATTCCTACCGATCCCCGGTTTCTTTTCACCGCATCATCAAGCGTTGTTATTAAAAAACCTGATGCAGCGCAATGAATCAGCTGCATCAGGTTAAATAAAAGCGATGTTCATTAAATATTGCGTCGTGCAAAGGCAAGGACAATACATTCGATGCCGAATAGGACGAAAAACATCGACAATAATGTGACCAACGTGATGGCCGCAACCACTGGCTGCATGAACAGCATCAAAGACACAATCACTGCCAGAATATCCAAAACGAGGTAAAGGACAAACCAGCCAGTACCTGCAATCCGCAAATGGCCCACGTTGAATAGCGAACCAACTGAATCAACTAAGAACCAGATTGCAAACATCATGGTAATCGTTGCAACACCAAAATTACTGTTGACCAGGAAAATGACACCAATAACGAGGTCAAAAATCCCCATCAAGAGCGACACCCAAGCTAGTTTACCAGTGAGCTGGCGAAGTGTTGAATACCCTGCTAAAATCGCAATCCCACGAATAATGGCAACAACAGCAAAGATAAAGGTCACCGTTTTCAACGTTGCCAGCGGATAGCGCATGACAACAAATGCGGCGATCAGGAACAGGATACCAGTGATAAACTGCCCCCAGTCAAAACCAAAACTTTTTCGATTTAACATCTATTTCCCTACTTTCTTAATCCTATTCATCATAATATTAAGCACAAGAATGAGCAAATCAGAGTGTGAAACAAGTCGGTTTCTGGGCCGGCGACGCGTTGCTAGACCGGAGACAACGCTCCAAGCTCGCAAAGCTCGCGGTCTCGAAGTCGCCTAACAACATCAGTAACAAGGCGCGGTCGCCGTGCTTTTTGTACTGCTGATCCCCATCCGGTCTACGATTGCTCCGCCTTGGTACTAGTGTCTCGAAAATTCTAATAAATTTCCCATATCAAAAAGGCAAACAATTTTTGGTGTCATTGTTTGCCCTTATTAACCGCCGTGAATGATGGTCCAACCTGTTCAGTCAATCTACTTCTTGCTTACCGCCTGCGCTTCATTCTTAGTTGATGTTTGCGCAGCTTCCTTAGTCCGTTGAGTGTCGCGAACGAGGATTGGTTTCAAGTATTGGCCAGTATAACTATCGGCCACATTAGCCACCTGTTCAGGTGTGCCAGTGGCGATGATCTGACCGCCGCCGTCTCCGCCTTCAGGGCCAAGATCAATGACCCAGTCAGCTGTTTTGACGACATCTAGATTATGCTCGATAACCAGTACGGTATTGCCTTCATCGACTAGCCGTTCCAACACTTCCAGCAGCCGCTTGATATCATCTGTATGCAGACCAGTGGTGGGTTCGTCAAGAATATAAAAATTCTTGCCGGTTGAAAGCTTCTGCAGTTCGCTTGCAAGCTTCATCCGTTGAGCCTCGCCACCAGACAAGGTGGTAGCGCTTTGTCCCAGCTTAACGTAACCAAGGCCAACATCCACGATGGTTTGCAACTTGCGCCGAATCTTTGGAATATTCTTGAAGAAGTCAGTGGCTTCTTCGACAGTCATATCAAGCACTTCAGCAATATTCTTGCCCTTATACGTTACTTCGAGGGTTTCAGAGTTATACCGTTTGCCATGGCAAACTTCGCAAGGCACGTAAACATCAGGTAAAAAGTTCATTTCAATCTTGATGATCCCGTCGCCTTTACAGTTCTCACAGCGACCACCCTTAATGTTGAAACTAAAGCGGCCTTTTTTGTAACCACGTAATTTAGCTTCGTTGGTTTCGGCAAATAGCCCGCGGATGTCATCGAAAACACTCGTATAGGTAGCCGGATTGCTCCGCGGTGTGCGGCCAATTGGACTTTGGTCAATATTGATCAGCTTTTCAATATTTTTATAGCCAAGAATCTTTTTGTATGGACCCGGTTTCTCAGAATTATGATTTAACTTTTGAGCCAATGCACGCCGAAGAATCGAGTTAACCAAAGTAGATTTACCTGACCCAGAAACACCAGAAACCACGATGAATTTACCTAATGGAAAATCAACGTCGATGTTTTTTAAGTTGTGGTCAGTGGCGCCTTCCAAACGAATCACTTTGCCACTACCTTGTCGCCGTTTTAGTGGTACCGGAATAAACTTGCGCCCTGATAAATATTGGCCAGTGATTGATTTGCGCACACGTGCAACTTGTTTAGGGGTACCGGATGCCATGATACGGCCACCGTGTTCGCCAGCCCCCGGTCCGACATCAATCAGATAATCGGCGGCGCGCATCGTATCTTCATCATGTTCGACCACGATCAACGTGTTGCCAAGATCGCGCATTTTTTTCAAGGAGGCAATCAGGCGATCGTTATCGCGCTGATGCAAGCCGATAGATGGTTCATCAAGCACATACATGACGCCGCTCAGATTCGAACCGATTTGGGTAGCTAGGCGAATTCGCTGAGCCTCGCCGCCGGATAGTGTACCAGCACTACGACTCAATGTGAGATAACCAAGACCAACGTTGACCAAGAATGTCAAGCGGTCAACGACTTCTTTCACGATTGGTTGGGCAATGACGCTTTCGGCTTCACTAAGATGCACGGTTTTGAAAAATGGTAGGGCATCCTTGATGGCAAGATCAGAAACTTCTGCAATATCGCGACCTTCAATTTTAACAGCCAAAGCCTGCCGATTCAGCCGCTTGCCGTGACAAACCGGGCACGGCAATGCTGTCATATAACTGCGCATCTGCTGGCGAGTAAAATCACTATTCGTTTCTGCATATCGGCGGGAAATGTTATTCAGCACCCCTTCAAAAGGCACATCAACATCGCGTACACCGCCAAAGTCATTTTCATAATGAAAATGGAATAACTTGCCGTCGCTCCCATTAAGCACCACATTCCGCTCACGGTGGGTCAGCTTGTTAAAGGGTACGTCCATTCGTACTTTGAAGGTTTTCGCCGCCTGAGCCAGCAGTTCCGGATAGTACTGGGAACTGATTGGATTCCATGGCGCGATTGCCCCTTCTGCCAAAGTCATACTCGGTTCTGGCAGCACCAAATCCATGTCAACTGTCAGCTTAACACCCAACCCGTCACATTCTGGGCAAGCGCCAAAAGGAGCGTTGAATGAAAATAGTCGTGGTTCCATTTCGCCAATCGTAAAGCCACAAATCGGGCAGGCAAAATGTTCGGAAAAGCGCAGTGGTTCACCGCCAATCACGTCCACGTTGGCATACCCTTCTGACAACCGCAGAGCTGCTTCAAATGAGTCGAAAAGCCGACTGCGCGCCTCAGGCTTAACCACAATTCGGTCAATCACAATATCAATGTCATGCGACTTATTTTTATCCAGTTCATAATCAGCCGTTGCATCAACAACTTCACCATCAACACGCATCCGGACATAACCTTCACGCATGATTTTGGCGAAGACTTTTTTATGACTGCCTTTCTTGCGACGCACCACTGGTGACAGAATTTGAATCCGGGTCTTATCAGGTAAGGCTAAAACGCGATCCACCATCTGTTCAACACTTTGACTGGTAATCGGTGTGCCATCATTTGGACAAATCGGATGCCCGACACGTGCCCACAGCAAGCGCAAGTAATCGTTGATTTCAGTGACTGTTCCCACAGTTGATCGGGGATTTTTTGAAGTGGTTTTCTGATCAATCGAAATCGCCGGACTTAAGCCGTCAATCGAATCGACATCCGGTTTTTCCATCTGTCCCAGAAACTGTCTGGCATATGCTGAGAGACTTTCCACGTAACGACGCTGACCTTCGGCGTAAAGCGTGTCAAAAGCCAGACTGGACTTACCTGAACCAGATAGGCCGGTCATCACGACCAGTTTATTGCGGGGAATCGTCACATCAATATTCTTTAAATTGTGGGCACGAGCCCCATGGATCACAATTTTATCGTTTGCCATTCACAAAAGATCTCCTCATTTTTAGCAAGCAGTATTGGCGAAAATCACATTGCCACAACAGCTTATACGCCGACTTCTGACCGCTCACCTTAACGCGCTCGCCAGCCCCAAAACCTGCACATAAGGACCTTGAACGCAATGGCTAAAGACCGGCCATCACGTTCAAGGCCACTTATGCTCCGGTTTCTAACCGGGCTGGTTCGCGCTCACCGGATCTGTTCAAAGCAATCATGGCTGACTTGGTACCATCGTGCAAGTGCGATCTGATTAAGACATATCAGCCTGCAATTCAAGAATTGTGTCGCGTAATGACGCTGCCTGCTCGAAATCAAGCTTCTTAGCCGCCGCCTGCATTTGTGAGCGCAGGTTTGCTACTAACTCCTTCTTATCAGCCTTGCTCATATCCTCATAATCAACTTCAGCAAAAGTCTTCTTGGCCTCGGCTTTATCATCATCTGATTGTTCATAGCTGGAAATAGCTGCCCGAATCGGTTTGATAATGGTCTTTGGCGTGATGTGATGTTCTTCGTTGAACTTCTCCTGAATCGTCCGTCGACGTTGGGTTTCATCAATGGCAGCCTTCATGGAATCTGTCACCTTATCAGCATACATGATGACTTTGCCATGCTCGTTACGTGAAGCCCGCCCAATGGTTTGAATCAAGGAACGTTCGGCACGCAAAAAGCCTTCCTTGTCAGCATCCAAGATTGCAATCAACGAAACTTCAGGGACATCGATCCCTTCACGCAAAAGGTTAATCCCAATCAGCACATCAAACTTGCCAAGTCGCAGATCACGAATAATCTGCGTCCGTTCAAGTGTCTTGATGTCACTATGCAAGTAGCGAACCTTGATGCCCATGTCTTTCAGGTAGTCAGTCAGATCTTCAGCCATTTTCTTGGTCAAGGTGGTGATGAAAACACGTTCGTGAGCATCAACCCGTTTGTTAATTTCACCAACAAGATCATCAATTTGACCCATGACCGGTCGAACCTCGATCTTCGGATCCAACAACCCGGTTGGCCGAATGATCTGCTCAGCAATATCGTCTTTAGGAACCCGATCCAGTTCATAAGGACCAGGAGTAGCACTCACATATAAAATACGATGGACATGTTGTTCAAATTCATTGATTTTCAATGGCCGGTTGTCCAAAGCACTTGGTAAACGGAAGCCGTAGTTGACCAGCATTTGCTTCCGCGCTCGGTCGCCATTGTACATCCCGCGAATTTGCGGCATGGTGACATGACTTTCATCCACCATAATGTTGAAGTCTTTCGGGAAAAAGTCCAGCAGTGTATACGGTGGTTCACCAGGCTTACGGCCATCCATATGGCGTGAATAGTTTTCAATGCCGCTGGTGAAACCCATTTCCCGCATCATTTCGATATCATAGTTCGTCCGCTGCTCTAACCGTTGCGCCTCCAACAGTTTGTTTTCACTGCGCAGGACTTTCAATTGTGCCTCTAACTCAGCAGCAATGCTCTTAATCGCTCGCTGCATCTGTTCATCGCTGGTCATGAAATGCGTTGCCGGAAAAATTGCCACATGATCACGTGTCCCGATGACTTCGCCGGTCAATGCGTCGACTTCGGTAATCCGATCAATTTCGTCACCGAAAAACTCGACTCGAATCGCATGGTCATCACGACTGGCCGGGAAAATTTCAACGACATCGCCGCGAACTCGAAAGCGACCACGTTGAAAATCAATGTCGTTTCGATCAAATTGAATATCTACAAGTTGGCGTAACAGTGTATTACGATCAATCGTCATGCCAGTTCGCAATGACAACACATGATTCTTGTATTCATGCGGATCACCTAAACCAAAGATTGACGACACTGAGGCCACCACGATGACATCATTTCGTTCCAACAACGCACTGGTGGCGCTGTGCCGCAGTTTATCAATTTCGTCGTTAATCGCACTATCTTTTTCAATATACGTGTCGGTACTCGGGACATAGGCTTCAGGTTGATAATAATCATAGTAGGAAACAAAATACTCAACCGCGTTATGCGGGAAGAATTCCTTGAATTCACCATAAAGCTGCCCGGCCAATGTTTTGTTGTGAGACAAAATCAAGGTCGGCTTGTTCAGGTTGGCGATGATGTTGCTCATCGTAAAGGTCTTCCCAGTCCCAGTTGCACCCAACAAGATCTGTTCTTTCTTACCCTCTTCAAAGCCCTTTGTCAACTTGGCAATGGCCTGTGGCTGATCACCAGCTGGTTGGTAAGGTGAAACCAGATCAAATTTACGATCGGCTATTCGTTCGATCATCGACATGCCTCCTATAAAACAATCACATGGGCATCATTCATTCCGAATACAAGGTGAACACGTGTCAATCCGTGCAGGAAAAAGGCCCCAGTGAACGCATTTTTACATTATCCAAACAAAATTTCGTCATCAAAAAAGTTGGAATCGACATGATGCGCATTCCAACTTTTGTCTTGCTTATTATAACATAGCGAACATACTTTCGCTACTTGTTTGGTTCATGTTCTGCCATGGTTTCTTTAGTCAGTTTAGCAAGCTGATCGCGGCTGGCAAATTTTTCATCAAGCATGTCCGGCAACACTTCCTCCAAGAAGTAGCGCACGCTAGGACGATTCCGAAACTGCAGGATCGTGCTTAAGCTTTCGGAGTAGATATCCAGAAAAACCTGTTCAGGATTGCCTTTCTCGATTTCGCCAAAACCTTCGTATAGCAGATCAATTTTATCAGCAACACTCAAGATCTGCCCTTCAAGCGTTTCATCCTTGCCTTCAGAAAGACGACGACGATAGCGATCCTGAAAGTCACGGGGAATTTCATTTTTGATAAAGTTCTCCGTCATGGTCGCTTCAACATCAGCCAGCATGTGGCGCAGTGTCGGGGTAGCATATTTAACCGGCGTTTTGATGTCGCCGATAAAACGTTCAGTATAATCGTGATTCAGAGATTTCTCATAGAGCATCTGCCAATTAACCTTGTTACCAGCTAACTCCTCGACATCGCCTAGCATTTGCGCGATTTCGGCAACTTTGAAACTATGTGCCGCCACTGAATGTTCCTGATACTTAAAGAATCCCGGTGCCCGACGCAGTGTCTCTAAGTTGCTTAGTCCTTGGATAAATTGGTGCATGCCCATGATTAAATGACCTCCTGATATTCGTGGCGTGATAGTGATGGCAGTAAATTAAATTGTTAAAAGACTACCACCTTGTGAAGCCCATTGCAAGAGCAGAGCGTGAACAGGCGCGGTTAGAAACCGGAGCATAAGTGCCATCAATCATTTCATTTTTGTCTTAACCCACACGAATCAATTGATCAATATCCTGATGTCGCATAATCTGAAAACTAATCCCTGCAAAAATACCCCAGATAGCCAGTAATGCAAGTCCGGCCATCCCCATCTCTAACCAAGGAACCTGAAAAGCCATCGTAATACCGGTGTTGACAGCTTGATGCAGAATCCAGCCAAGCAGTGTCCCCAGCAAAGACCCAATCACCATACTTGTCCCAAACAGAAACCCATTCTCAAGTGCCAACATCCGAACAATTTGACCAGGTGTCGTACCGACACTTTGCAGCATGGCGAGACTTCGCCGCCGTTGCAACAGATTAGCAAAAATATGATTCACAATGTTCGCCAGACTCACAAGGGTCAGCAGGGTTAAAAAGCCATAGACCATGACTTGAATAGCAAGCTGAAAGCTGCTGCCACGCGCATCATTTTCAATTTGATCAAAAAGTGCTGCATGTGGCACTTCATGCCGTAAAGCACTGGCCACCGTCTCATGAAAATTTGGTTTAATTAGTAAGACTTGAATGGCATACGTAATGTCATCATTTTTAATTTGGAGTGCTTGGCTGATTTGACGGAACCGGCTAGCAGAAAGCACCAAACCACTTTGGTCACTGACAAGCCAATCGGTCATTTCCGCAGCAGTCTTGGTGACGACCTTCATCGGCTGCGTTAAAGTCTTTTGGTTACTTTGCTCGTTAGCAAGCTCCAAGGTCCCTGCAAAATCTTTTGGCGTGTCCCATTGCTGCTGGCGCTTGCCTGTTTTTGAGTTTGTCACTAACCGACTGCCTGTGATAATCGTCGGCTGATCTTTAAAAACAGTGCCGAACGTTTGGTCACTCACCACGATCACATTCAGCCGATCATGAAATGCTTGTGGAGCGTTTTTCAAACCGACTTGAGTTGTGCCAGTCACCGTTCCGCGTTTCACCCCTGGCAGTCGCCTCGGATTAAAAGAGAAATCCGCTGATGCCAGCGATTGTGTCTTGGTGATCGTCACATCTGCCTGGCGACTAATCGTTTCATCGCTAAAAGTTAACATGCCGCGAAAGAAACTGGTAAAGCCGATAAAGATCATGAGTGACAAGGCCAGCGTTGTCATCATCGTGACTTTTGACCAGCCCAAACGCCGATAATGTTTATAAGCCAATTTAGCAATCGGCGTCGGCAAAAATCGTCCCAGCATCCCTTGCCGTAACATACGCTGACTCACCTTCCGACTTGCTGACTGCGCGCGAACTGCGGCAATCGGACTCACTTGTGCGGCGCGTTTGGCTGGTCGTCGTGCTGCTAGTAACGTGACAAGCAACATGAAAAATCCGCTGACTAAAATCGGCCACCAACTGATCGTGAGTAGGAGCTGAAAGGTGTTACCACTCGCCTTAAAAATTCGATTCAATTCATGAAAAGCGAGTGACAACCCACCTATTCCTGCAAGCAAACCCAGTAAAATCGCTGGCAATACCAAAGTCAGTGCTTGCAGATACACCGATTGCCGGATTTGTCTCGGCGTTGCACCAATTGAACGCAATAAGCCATAACGCTGCGTTTGTGCTTGTACACTCAGATTGATGCTGGTATAAATCAACGCCAATGACACCAAACCAATCACACTTAGCACCACGATGACAAGTAATACGAACATGGCACGGACCTTGACATCTCGCGACTCACCGGCCCGTTCCAAAGCTAATTCATTCACTCTCTGCTGGTCGGATCCGACATGATACTGCGCTGTGAGTTTCTTCAACTTCACGTAAAAATTGCCATAGTTGCCAAAAGCCGCTGCAACAGCATAGTTCTTCGTGCCGTCAAAATGGCCGGTGGTGACAGCGCCATCACTTGCCATGAGGCCAGCATAGCCACGGTAACTACCGACGATTTTAAGAACGACGCGCTGACCATTGCGCTGTGCCGCCACGGTTTTGCCCACTGCATAAACATCAGAAATCAAATCTTGGGCTAACATGACTTCTTGCTCATTTTGGGGTAGCCGCCCTTCCAAAAGAATGGGTTGGATTAATCGCTGCAGCGCCGGTTTCGGCAACATTAACAAAGGCGAATCTGGTTGGTTAGGTACCTGATCAGCAAAGCTGATTTGTCCTTGTTGCTGATAGCGGACACTTTCGGAAATATCGGCTTTTTTCTGAATAGCCAGTGCGGTTTCTTGGTTAACCTTCGATAAAACAAACTGTAGGCCGCCGGTATTTTGAATATTATCTTGATACATTGAATGCCGAGCCGAATTAATGCCAATCAAGGTGGCCACAGTTAAGGTCGCAGCAACTGCCATCGCCAGAATGGTTGTGAACGTGCGCGCCTTCTCCTTAATCAGTTGACGCCAAACTAAATTGGTCATCGTCCCCATGACGCTCACCGCCCTTCGCGTAGCACACCGTCATTGATGGTTACAACGCGATCTGCTTGCTTAGCAATATCGGGATCATGCGTAATCACAATTAAAGTCTGACCTTGCTTGATATTCGCCTGTCGCAATAAGGTCATGATGTCTTGTGAATTACGGCGGTCCAAGTTGCCCGTTGGTTCATCGGCTAAAATAATGGCCGGATGATTCATCAGTGCCCGGCCAATCGCCACGCGCTGCTGTTGGCCGCCTGACAGTTGATTTGGCAAAGCATCTTGCTTTTCCGTCAGGCCCAAAGTAGCCAGTAATTCTGTCAACTCAGATGTCGCGACGGTTCGACCGTCCAAGTCAGCGGGCAGCGTCATGTTCTCGACCACTGTCAAATCGGGAATCAGATTATAGAATTGATAAATCAACCCGACTTGTCGCCGCCGAAAAATCGCCAATTGTGTCTGATCCAAAGCATAAATATCTGTATCGTATAGCTGTACCCGACCACTGGTTGGTTGATCAATACCGCCCAGCAGATGTAGCAAGGTTGACTTACCCGAACCACTCGGCCCAACCACCGCTACAAATTCGCCTTTTTCAATGCTCAAATCGGCATGATCTAAGGCCGGTCGACTTTCCCCTGCATATTGCTTCGTCAGTTGTCGTGCCGTCAAAATGGCCACTAGTACCCCTCCTCGCGCCTGACACATCAATTTGTGTTGGCTTTCTTATGATACTCTCAGCCTATCAATGGTAAGTGACAAGTAAGTGACAAAACACGCTCAACGAAAAAATTCAAACGTGAATTGCACGCCTTCCGCCGTATTTTCAGCAGATAAGCGGCCATCGTTTTCACGCGTAATGCCAGCAGCGATCGCTAACCCAATGCCCACGTTATTGGCAGTGGCATATTGACCTCGGAAAAAACGCTCAAATAAATGAGGCATATCTGCTTCAGCAATTGGTGAGCCTGTATTGATAATCTTCAGGCGGACGCGAATAGGATCAGCAATCCCAATAATCTGAATTTGACCGCCAAAAGCAGTATGTTCAACCGCATTTTTCAAGACATTGACCAACGCTTCTTTGACCAATGCCGGGTTCACATGAAGCATTAGGTCTGGTGATACCTGCCAATCAATCGTCAACTGCTTATCAGCAACCATTCGCAGCAGTGGCTTCAATGCCTCTTTTCCCAGCGCCGCTACGCTCACATCTTGTCTAGTTTGGCTCAGCGTATGTGTATCCACCTTAGCTAATAAAATGAGCTGCTCAACTAACTCTGCTTGACGTGTGTGCTGCGCTAAAAGCTCCTGACGGGTGACCTCCCAATTAGCCGCGGTCATCATTTCAAGCAAATTATTATTCGCCGCTAAAGGTGTTCGCAACTGATGCGCAATATCGGTAATAGCAACACTCAGCTGATCGCGATCACGCTTCACCGCCGTGCGTTCAGCCTGCATTTGGCGGGCATATTGATAAAGTCGATTGTTGAGATCGGAAAACAGTCCTTCATCATTCCGATCAATCGCATAGTTGCTTGCACCTGCCTTTGTCAGATCTAGTTGTCGCAGCGCCAAATCAAAGCGTCGACTAAACCTGACTGCCCAACGCCACACGATCCAACTGCTGATCAACGTGCCACCGACACCCATGGCAGCCAACCAAATACGAGTTTCTGGGACAAACACCATCACCATCAGTAAAACAGTCCACAGGATAGCCAGTAGCCACACTGTTAGTTTCAACACACTTTTTGTTTCCGGCATAGCCCAATAATCATGCTTAACCATCAATAAAATACCCCATTCCCCGCACAGTCCGAATTAAGGTCGGATGTGCCGGATCATCCTCAAGCTTTTCTCGCAGGCGTTTGATGGTCACGGTTAAAGTATTATCCGCCACAAACTGCTCACGCGTGTCCCACAAGGCTGCTAGCAACTGATCTCTTGCCAAAATTTGATTGGAGTTGGCAAAAAAATAGGCCAGCAAACGATACTCGGCCGCCGTTAGCACAACCGCTGTCTCATTTTTCGTCGCTTGACCAGTGGCTAAATTCAGGCTAACCGCCCCAAATTGTTGCACTGTCATCGGCAGCTGTTTAGCAATGCGAGCCTTTAAAACACGTAAACTAACCGGTTTTACCACGTAATCATCAGCAAGTCGGAGTCCTTTTAGCATCGTTAGCTCCTCGTCATTAGCCGTCAAAACAATCACCTTAGCAGTCAAATGCTTCCGCCATTGCGCTAACCAAGTCAAGCCGTCACCATCGGGCATGCTCAGATCTAAAATGATGACATCGGGCGAAATCTGCGCGACTCGTTCATTGGCTTGCGCTAACGAGGTCGCTAGCACGGCCTGACCGTCTTTGGCCAAATAGGCGCGCAGTGTCTCGCCTAATGCCGGTTCATCTTCAACGATTAAATAGTTCATCATCATGCCACCCCCGTATCATTACCTTGATTAAAGTATACCGGAGAAACATGGCTGTGGGCATGACAACGTTTTTTAAAGGACCTTGAACAATCGCTTTTAGAAACCGAAAAAGTCCGGATAGTCCCTACAGAAAACGGCGAACGCCTTGTCCCAAATTTGGGACAATACGTTCGCCGCTATCTTGCTTCACCTGCTTAATCGTCAGGATTCACACATTGATTCGTTTAAAACAAGCTAAGCTTCTTCACGAAAATCATTGAGCGCCTTTTCGAAGGCATCCAATTTTTCTTGGGCCTTAGCTTCTGTGTCTGCTTTGGTACCGACATAGAACTTAACTTTCGGTTCGGTGCCGGATGGCCGGATAGCAATCCAAGTACCGTCTGCCAAAATATACTTCAGAACGTTGCTTGATGGCATGGTCAGTTTTTCAACAGTGCCATCAGCGGATTTAGCTTCCTGACTCAGGAAGTCTTCAACCTTCGTAATCTTGACACCCGCAAAATCAGCAGGCTGTTCTTCGCGGAACTTGGTCATCAAGTTAGCCATTTGCTTCTGACCGTCAACCCCTTCAAAATCGACGCCAACAGTCTTTTCAGCATAGTAACCATACTTCTTGTACAGTTCCTGAACGCCGTCCCAAAGCGTTTTGCCTTGTGACTGATAGTAGGCGGCAACTTCAGCCAGCAGCACTGTTGACTGAATCGCATCCTTGTCGCGCACGAATGGCTTGATCAGATAGCCGTAACTTTCCTCAAAGCCAAACAGAAATTCGTGCTCGCCAGTAGCTTGAAAATGCTTGATCTGATCACCGATAAACTTGAAACCAGTCAGCACATTGATCATGTCCACGCCATAATCCTTCGCAATGGCGGTTGCCAATTCCGTCGACACGATTGACTTCACAACCGCGCCATTCTTCGGCAGTGTGCCAGCTTGCTTGCGCGCTTCCAGAATATAATGCAATAAGACCGAAGCGATTTGGTTACCAGTCAACAACTGATAATGGTCGCCGACTTTAACTGCTGTGCCCAGCCGATCAGCATCGGGATCAGTCGCGATTAAGACATCAGCGCCGATTTTTTTGCCTAATGCAATTGGCAAATCAAAGACTTGAGCGAACTCTGGGTTCGGGAATGGGGTAGTTGCAAATTCTGGATCAGCAATACTTTGCTCAGGTACCAACCGGAAGTTTTCGAAACCAGCATTACGCAAAACCATTTGCGCTGGAATCCGTCCAGTCCCGTGCAGTGGGCTATAAACCAACGACATGTTCTTGCCGACTTTGTTAATCAAATCATGGTTGATGGTGACCGTGTCCACTTCAGCATAGTAAGCTTCATCAACATCTTCACCAATCGGTTGCATCAACTTTTTGGCGCGTAGCACATGGACGTTCAGAGACTTGATAGCAAAAAGATCCGCTGCTGAACGAGCATATTTGGTGATTTTGTCGGATTCTTCCGGTGGCATCTGCCCGCCATCTGGACCGTAAATCTTATACCCGTTGTACTGCTTAGGGTTATGACTTGCAGTGATCATAATGCCTGCATAGGTCTTTAAATGACGCACCGCAAAACTTAATTCCGGTGTTGGCCGCAACTGATCAAAAACATAACTCTTAATACCATGAGCACCCAAGACCCCGGCACTTTCATAAGCAAACTCTTGACTCATGTAACGGGAGTCGTAACTAATCGCAACCCCCCGGGCCTTAGTTTCATCCGACAGTGTGTCCATAAACCGGGCCAAACCTTCAGTGGCTTGCCGAACCGTGTAAATATTCATCCGACCAATCCCGGCACCAAGAACACCACGCATGCCTGCCGTGCCAAACGCCATAGGAGCAGCAAATGCCTCTTCCTTAGTCGTCTCATCATCAGCCATATTCTTAAGATCAGCTTTCAGCTCCGGATCAAGGGTCGGTTCGTCGACCCATTGTTGATACGTATCACGATAACTCACGTGATCAGCTCCCATCTGTCTATAATTAATAATTTCGGGCAATACCCTTCCCGTCCCAATCATACTATAAGTGGACGAGTGCTGGGTTGAAAACGCGCTCAAATAAGAAAATTCTTTTATTACCGATGATGCGTGCTAGCTAAAACAAGTTTCCAAGACTGCTTGTTTCTAAGCGTTTCTGCTCACAGACACAAAAAAACCAGCGACTCGCATCGCTGGTCTCGAACAAAATTACGCCTTAATCTCAATATTCGTATCATTCAAACTCTGGATATAGTTGAACACGCCTTGTCCAGCCGTGCCACCTTCACCAACAGCTGTGGTAATCTGCCGCAGGTCCTTGGCGCGAACATCGCCGATCGCGAAAACGCCTGGAACCTTTGTCCGCATATGCTCGTCGGTTGGAATCCAACCATGCTCATCCAGAACACCTAAATCTTGGAAGGCTTCAGTCATCGGCATAATGCCAACATAAATGAAAACCCCAGCGACTGGCAAAACATGTTCCTCGCCAGTTTCCTTATCACGGTACTTCACGCCGGTGACTTTCATATCGTCACCTTGGATTTCCTGAACCTGAGCATTCCAAACGAAATGCATCTTATCATTGGCAAATGCTCGCTTCTGGATAATCTGCTGAGCACGCAATTGATCACGGCGATGAATAACTGTGACCTTCTTGGCCATTTGTGTCAGGTAAAGGCCTTCTTCAATCGCGGAATCGCCACCGCCAATAACGGCCAACTCGCGATCCTTAAAGAAGGCGCCATCGCAGACAGCACAGTATGAAACGCCACGGCCGCTGTAGGCTTCTTCGCCCGGTACGCCCAACTTCTTATGCTCTGCGCCTGTCGCAATGACAATCGCTTTAGCCTCGTACTCATCCTCGTCAGTTTTCACTAGCTTGACGGCACCGCGATTTTGAACGCTAACGACATTGCCATAGGCATACTCAGCACCAAATTGGGTGGCACCATCATACATTTTCTGACCAAGATCTGGCCCGAGGATTGACTTGAAACCCGGATAGTTTTCAACTTCAGCGGTGTTGTTCATCTGCCCGCCATAGACGCCGCGATCCAGCATCAGCACAGATAAATTGGCACGCGATGCATAAAGTGCAGCCGTCATACCACCTGGGCCGGCACCGATCACGATTACATCATATTTTTTTGCCATGGGCAGTCTCTCCTTTTGTCATATTGCTTACAATTAGTAAGCTATACTGTTTAATATACATGGTTTTATGGTTTTTGTAAACTTGCATTGTCAAAATCGAATTCCGGCTTACCAGAACGCTTCATCAAGTCAGTAATGACAGTACGAATCGGCGCGTTTTCGTAGAGCACTTGATAAATCGCGTCTGTGATTGGCATGTCAACGTCAAGTTCACGGGCCATTTGATGGGCAACTTTGGTCGTTGAGACACCTTCAACCACCATCCCCATGTTTTTCAACACATCCGGCAACTTTTCACCTTGTCCAAGTGCGTTGCCGGCTCGCCAGTTACGACTGTGGACCGAGGTACAGGTCACAATCAGATCACCGACACCGGATAAGCCGATGAAAGTCAACGGTTCGGCACCTAGCTTCACGCCGACCCGACTGATTTCAGCTAAACCGCGAGTCATCAAGGCCGCTTTGGTATTGTCGCCATAGCCGAGACCGTGCAAGGCACCAGCGCCAATGGCAATCACGTTTTTCAGAGCGGCACCAATTTCAACGCCAATGACGTCGGTGTTGGTATACAACCGAAAATAATCATTCATGAACAGCTTCTGCACTTTTTCTGCCAACTTCAAATCATCGGAAGCGGCGGTTAACGTTGTAATATCGTGGGTGGCGACATCTTCGGCGTGACTCGGGCCGGAAATCACAACAATACCTTGAATTAATTCCTTCGGCAAGACTTCTGCGAGCACTTGCGAGATGCGCAACTCACTGCCACGTTCAAGTCCTTTAGCAGCATGAACAATAATCGGTTGTTCACCGCGCCCTTTATGAGCTTGCAGAATTGGTTTAACTTGCTCGGCCACGCTGCGAATCGCATTGGTTGGAACAACAAACAAAATGACCGCCGCTTGATCCAAGGCTTGGCCAAGGTCAGCAGTCACATGCAAAGCCGGCTGTAATGTAAACTCAGCACCAAGATAGTGTTCATTTTGATGGGTCCGCTTCATCAAGGCTACCTGATCCGGATTGTGACTCCACAAATCAACTTCATGACCATTTTCAGTTAATAAATTGGCTAGCACGGTGCCCCAAGAACCAGCCCCTAACACTGCTATTTTCGTTGGCACAAAATCACTCCTATTCCACCGCTTTAAGCGGATTGCCGTCTAAATACCATGCCACATTTCCTTGCCGCCGCCGATACCAAACTAAGCCAGCCGCTGCAACAAATAAGATGATCGACAACAATTGTGAAACACGCAGTCCGGGCATGACATACAATGAGTCGGTCCGCATACCTTCAACAAAGAAACGGCCAAAGCTGTACCACATCACATAACTCAACACAACTTCGCCTTGCTTAAACCAGTGCTCATGGTGACGCACCGTCATGAGCAAAGCAAAGCCGACTAGATTCCACATGCTTTCATACAGAAAAGTCGGTTGACGATATGCCCCACCGATGTTCATCTGCTGAATGATAAATTCTGGCAAATGCAAGCCGCGTAAATAGGCTAACGTGGTCACAGCACCATGGGCTTCTTGATTCATGAAGTTGCCCCAGCGACCAATTGCCTGCGCCAACATCACAGTTGGTGCAGCAATATCGAGGACAAGCCAAACTGGCAACCATTGGACCCGACAATAAATGGCAAAAACGATGACACTGGCAATTAATGCACCGTAAATCGCAATCCCGCCATGCCAAATAGCAATGATCTCGCCGGGATGAGCGGCATAGTAAGGCCATTCAAACGCCACATAGTAAAGCCGTGCGCCGATCAAGGCAAACGGCAACGCCCACAAGATAAGATTCAAAATGTGGTCTTCCTTAATCCCGCGTTTGGGTGCTTCGCGCATCGCTAGATAAACCGCAATTAGAACGGCACTGGCAATAATGATACCGTACCAATGAACTTCCAGACCGCCTAATTGAAAAGCGATCGGATTAAGTGCTAATAACAAGTTATTTGTCCCCCGAACTGTTCTGGTCGGTTTCTTCATTATGCTCGATCAGATGATTAAGATTTTTTTCAAATGTCTTGGTGGCGTCATAGCCCATTGACTTGGCGCGGAAGTTCATGGCCGCGACTTCAATGATGATGGCCAAGTTACGCCCGACCTTAACTGGCACTGTGATTTTTGGCACTGGCACATCAAAAATTAATTGTGTCTGTTCCCCAGAACCAAGCCGGTCAAAGGTTTTGTCTGGTGTCCAATTCTCGAGATGGACGATTAATGAAATAGTAGTATCTTCACGAACAGCGCCAGCACCGAAAAGATTCATGACATCGATAATGCCCAAGCCACGAATTTCCAGCAGATGCGAAAGAATCGGCGGTGCAGCCCCGACAATGGTTTGTTCATCCTGTTGATAAACATCAACCCGATCATCGGCAATCAAGCGATGCCCACGCTGAACCAATTCCAACGCTGTTTCGGATTTGCCGACACCAGAATCGCCGGTAATCAGCACGCCGAGCCCATAAATATCGACTAGCACCCCATGCATACTGCGCCTCTCCGCCAGCTGACTATCCAAATACTCGGTAATCAGACTCGACAAACGCGTCGTCGGCAAACGCGATCCCAAAACAGGAATATGAGCCGCTGTCGCTGCGGTGATCATTTCTGCCGGCGCCTCCAACCCCCTCGATACCAAAAATGCTGGGGTATCTTCAGTTGCCATGCGCTTTAAAATCAATAAACGTTCTTCGGATGACATGTTTCGCGCAAATGAAATTTCCGTTCGACCGAACAATTGAATCCGTTCATGTGGATAGTAATTAAAATAGCCAGTCAGTTCCAAGCCGGGACGCGAAATATCACTCAAAACGACTTGCCGCTGATCAAGATATTCCTCGCCGCTGTATACCTCGAGCTTGGTTGCCTTAACCAACTGCCGCACTGTCACGCTGTCTGCCATGAAGTCCACCTTTCTTTCGCCATATTTGCTCTATTTTACCATAAGTCGATTCCCCTTATGGTCAGCAGGTTGAAACATTCGCAAAAGGTCATTCACATTGTGCGCTTCGTTGGAAGGTAACGATAAGCCTTTAGTTCATTCAAGTCACGCAAAAATGGCCTGCAGATCGCAAGCCATTTTCAATCGTCACTTTAATTTTTGCCAACAAACATCATATTCAACACGGAAATAATGACCGCCAGCAACATCGTAGCGCCGAAACCGCTGAACACAATGCCTGGTACGAACCAAGTCATCATGCTTAGCATCAAACCATTCAGCACGATCAGGAACAAACCTAGTGTCAGAATCGTGATTGGTATCGACAGAATCACTAGAATTGGTCGCAACAGACCATTCAAGACGCCGAGCACCAATGCACCGACTACCGCAACGCCAAATCCTGCCACATAAAGCTGAGCCGGAAACAGTTGCGCGTAAATCAGGAAAACTGCCGTCGTTATGATGGTGCGTTTGACGAAGTTCATTAGAAATCGCTCCAGTCATCGTCATGCGACTCGGTCACATGCGTTGCATTTTTTCGGGGCCGAGATGAGTCGCGATCACGATAAGGGTGACGCGGACGCCAACGATCATAACGGTCAGACCGATCGTGCCGCGAGAAGAGCCACACAGCTAAGATGATGAGTAAGGCCGGTACAATGAGAAGTTTCAGCAGGAATATCCCAATGGCAAAAACCGCCACGATGATCAAGCCAATGATAAAGAACATTAATGGAATTAATAGAAAAGGCATAAGCAATCCCCTCAGTCATTTGAATCTTTTAATTGAATGTTACCACTGGTTGTATTGAGTTTCATTTCACTACTGCCAGTCCCGGGACGCGTCAGTTCCAGACGCTTAATCCCTTTTGCTGGTTCGGCAACCTCACTCAAGCGGCTCTTGATGCTGCCAAAATGCGTCCGAACCTCGCCGTTAAGCGCAATGGAGGACGGCACGGCGACTTTAACATTGCCGTTCATCGAAGTGCCTTCAAGCGTCGTGAAGTCCGTGTGATAGGTAGCTCGCACAGTCCCGTTAACTGTCTTTAAGGCGGCCGTTGCCGGATCGGCATCAACACTGACATCGCCATTCACTGTTGTGAGCAACAAGTCATGGGTATGACCACCTTGAACCTTGATTGAGCCGTTGACACCTTCACTCTCGATCATGACACCATCAACATGAGTGAAGTTCATCTGACCATTTGTACTCTTAACATAGAAATCTTTACCGGTAATGCCAGTTAAGTCTGCACTGCCATTTAATAACCGGACAGCAACATGATCATAACTGCGCTTTGGCAATGAGATGACCAAATCAGCTTGAACCCGCTTGTTTGGTACTTGGAAGCTAAAATGATCGTCCGTGACATCAATGCGGCTCCGGTCTTTGAACGCATCCAGCGGCGATGCGGCATCCATTTTGCCGTACAACTTGATCGCAGCAGCAACTTGAATGCCTGGCTGATCCCAAGTCTTGAACTTCACGTCACCATTAGCAACTTTCACATCAAGAATCGTTGCCTGACTATCTGGAAAATCGAAAACATGGTCAAATTTTTCAGTTGCTAAACCGGGTACTGTAATGGTGACATTCTTCCAGTCAACGTTATCCAAAACATTGTTGACAGTATCCTTCACGAACCCACCCAGTTGCGTGGTTGCATCACCTAAGTTTTTGCCAAACTCAGAAAAAGCATCGCGAGCATCTTTTTGCCAATCGTCATTTAAAATCTTGTCGCCAAGCTTCTTACGCTCTAAATCATGCTTTTGGTGACGTAAGCCGGCAAGGTTCGCTTTCAGAGACTCAATTTGGCCTTTTAGTTCGGCCAACTGATCAGTCAATTTCTGATTCTCCTGTTTCAAATCCCCGCGCTTTTGGTATTTTTCCGGGGAAAGGGCTTCGAGATCTTCCATCGTGTCCAGCACGATGATCTGTTCGTTGTTCGCATCGATTTGTTTACCAATAGTTGTAACCTGTGCGGTAGCAGCATCTAAGGCACCTGCTGCTTCAGCAATCTCAGTGTTGAGTTCTGTCAGCGCTTCATTGCGATCCGTGTCACTGGTTGCATGCTCATCATCCGTATTCGGCGTTTCCGAAGTTTCTTCGGGAGCTGTGTTATCGGCCGGGCTAGCGGCCTGCTGGGAACCTTGACGTTTCGCCAGGTTTTCCAAAAGTACCAGCGCCTCTTCGCTTGAAATAACGCCTTTTTTAACTAGGTCTAAAATTCTTTCGCGTTCATTCATGGGTTATCCCTCCAGGATTTGATTACATGATTAGTATGCACGGATTCGCGCCGGGGCGCATAGGTCCAAAGGTTGATTTTTGAACGGGTCGGAAGACGGACGCTTGAAAGTAATGCATCTACTCATCTGGTTATTGACATGAGACACATCATCAGCGCGTTCATCAAAAAAAATCTATCCACAGTCGCCAGCCAGATGGGGCTGGCAACGCTGAGCTGATGATGTTTGCACGGCTGAACCCCATCTAGCCTATGATTGCTCCGCCTTGGCACCGGGATCTTTAGATATTAGTAAGTCATCCATGAGAGATCAAAAGAGGGATGATTTTCACAAAAGTAAAAATCATCCCTCTTTCAAAATAACAATCAATGTCAATCTTTTTCAGTCACCCTTGCAAGCCAGCAAGAGCGTCATTTTCTCAGAACTTATCCTCAATAGCATTTGAGTTCAATTCGGTAATCTTCCCTGTTTTGAGATAAACAATCCATTCACAGATATTGGTGACATAATCGCCAATTCGTTCAAGATAGGAAGAAACCAGCATGTAATCCATGGATCCGATCACCGTTTCTGGATTATCCTGCATCTGCCGAATACATTCCTTGTAGATTCGTGATGAAAAGTCATTGATCCCATGGTCTTCAAGCGCAATCTTGCGGGCGCGAGCAGAATCTTCCTTCACATACGCATCCAGAACCTGTTCTACCATCTCTTTAACCGCTTCAGCCATGCCAGCGATATCTTCCTCGATTTGAGGAACCCGGGTCTCACCCTTGACCCGAATGGTAGATTTAGCAATTGATACCGCATGATCACCCATCCGTTCCAAATCAGAGCTGGCCTTCATGACCGTCACAATCACCCGCAAATCAGTCGTAACCGGCTGCTGCAGTGCAATCAATTCGAAGCTGCGTTTTTCCAAATCTACTTCACGTTCATTGATATGCTTATCTTCATGAATCACTTCGCGGGCCAGGGCCTTGTCGTGATTGATGAATGCTTTCACGGACTTATAGATGGCCTCGTTGACCATCATCCCCATTTCCGAAAAGCGCACATGAAGATCGTTCAATTCATCAACAAAAAGTCGTCGCATACTACCCCTCCTATCCGAAGCGTCCAGTAATGTAATCTTCGGTTTCCTTTTCCTTTGGATTTAAAAACATTTGTTTTGTGTCAGCAAATTCAATCAGATTACCCGTCAAGAAGAAAGCCGTTTTATCTGAAATCCGCGAGGCCTGGTGCATACTGTGAGTTACCAGAATAATCGTATACTGATCACGCAATTCCAGCAGCATATTTTCGATCTGCGTGCTCGAAATCGGATCAAGCGCGCTTGTTGGTTCGTCTAACAAAATCACATCCGGTTTAACGGCCAACACCCGAGCGATGCAGACCCGCTGCTGCTGACCACCTGACAATGATAAGGCACTTTCATGCAAGTGATCCTTAACCTCGTCCCAAATTGCTGCTTGCTTCAAACTGGTTTCAACGGCTTCATCTAAAACGGCTTTATCCTTAACGCCTGCCAGCCGCAAACCATAGATGACATTTTCATAAATCGAAAAAGGAAATGGATTAGGTTGTTGAAAAACCATGCCGACTTGTTTTCGCAATTGAACGACATCTTCATTGGGCGAATAAATGTTATTGCCCCGCAAACTGACATTGCCAGTGATGGTGACACCCGGAATGAGATCATTCATCCGATTCAGGGTTCGCAAATACGTTGACTTACCACAGCCAGATGGCCCAATTAACGCCGTAATTTCATTCTGATTGAAGTCTAGGTCGATGCCTTTTAAAGCCTCATATTTGCCATAAAAAAGATGAACATTTGAACTGGTAATAATTTTTTTTGCTTCAGCCATGTGTTCCTCCTAGCCGAAATGTCCGGAGACATAGTCGTTCGTCGCTTTGATCTTAGGCCGGGTAAAGATTTTGCGGGTTTCATCATATTCGATCGCCGTTCCGCTGTAGAAGAACGCCGTGTAGTCACTGATTCGGGCGGCCTGCTGCATGTTGTGTGTGACGATGATAATCGTATACTTATCCTTCAATGACATCAAGGTATCCTCAACCGCCGAAGTTGAGATCGGATCCAGCGCACTGGCTGGTTCATCTAACAGCAAAATATCAGGCTTCATCGCAATCGCGCGGGCAATACACAAACGCTGCGCCTGCCCCCCTGAAAGTGACATGCCACTTTGATTCAAGTCATCTTTGACTTGGTCCCAAAGCGCCGCCTGCTTCAAACTGGTTTCAACTATCTCGTCGAGTTTTTGCTTGTCTTTTAATCCAAATCGACGTAAGGCAAAGGCAATGTTGTCGTAAATAGATTTGGCAAATGGATTAGGCCGCTGAAAGACCATACCAATATGCTTACGCATTTCGTAGACATCCACCGCGTCACTATTGATATCAAGGTTGCGATACATGATCTTGCCGGTGACACGTGCACCTTCAATATTATCATTCATGCGATTCAACGAGCGCAAGTAAGTCGACTTCCCTGAACCGCTGGCGCCGATTAATGCCGTAATCTTATACCGCTCAAACGGTAAAGAGACCTTATGAATGGCTTCATTCTCACCATAAAAAACGCGTAGATTCTCTGTTTCGATCGCAATTTCCTGCTTGTCGCGATCGAATGGACGAATATAAGTGTCATCTAATGAATATTTTTCAAGTTCTTGCATCGTGAGCCTCCAAGCGTTTTGTCGCCAACTTTATGACCACCATCACCAACTTCACTGCAATGGCATGTGCGTATTCACATTAGGATGCGGTCATTTTTTTGAACAGGCGATTGCCAAAGTAGCGCGCACCGAGATTAAACAGCAGAACGGCCAGAACCAAGACCGCACTTGCACCGGCCGAGACGGCAACGGCATCTGGCTGAATGCCTTCCGAGTTGATCTTCCAAATATGCACGGCTAATGTTTCGGCCGGACGGAAAGGATTAAGCGGACTTGCGATGTTAGCAGGATTCCAGTCGGTAAAATCCAACGCTGGCGCACTTTGTCCAGCGGTATAAATCAGGGCCGCAGCTTCACCGAAGACACGCCCTGCGCCGAGAATCATCCCAGTAATGATACCTGGCAATGCTTCAGGAATGACAACATGCAGGACAGTTTCCCAACGTGACAAGCCAAGCGCCAGACCGGCTTCGCGCTGCTCATACTCAACTCCACGCAACGAATCTTCCACGTTACGCGTTAACAACGGCAGGTTGAAAACCGTCAGCGCCAACGCACCGGATAAAATTGAAAAGCCAAACTTGAACTGCAACACGAAAATCAAGAAGCCGAATAAACCAACCACCACGGAAGGTAGCGAGCTTAAGATTTCGATGGACGTCCGAATGACATCGGTCAGCCAGTTTTTCTTAGCATATTCGCTCAAGTAAATCCCTGCACCCAATGAAATTGGCGTGGAAATCAACATTGCGAGCAGCAGGAGATAAAAGGAGTTAAACAACTGGATACCGATCCCGCCGCCAGCCTCAAAGCTTTGAGCCGGACTTGTCAGAAAATGCCAGGAGATGTGAGGTAAGCCTTGAAATAGAATGTATCCAAGAAGGCTCGCCAAGATGATAATGATGATACCTGAGACGATATACAAAACCGTCGTTGCGATTTTATCAGCAACTTTTGGATTCATTTGTTCAACTCCCCTTTCTTCCCGATCCAGCGAATCAGCAGATTAAAGGCTAGCGACATGAGGAGCAGCAACAATGCCAGAGACCACAAAGCATTGTTATCTAGCGACCCCATAACTGTGTTGCCAATACCGCTCGTCAAGACAGAGGTCAGTGTCGAAGCTGGAGAAACCAAATTTTTCGGTAAAAGCGCTGCGTTCCCAATCACCATCTGAACCGCCAGTGCTTCACCAAAGGCACGTGCCATCCCAAACACAATCCCAGTCAGAATTCCCGGAATCGCAGCACGTAGAACCACGCGATACGTGGTTTGCCAGCGTGTTGCCCCTAATGCTAATGACGCTTCACGATAATGTCGTGGAACAGCTTTTAACGCGTCCACGGTCATGGATGTCACAGTGGGTAAAATCATGACGAACAAAACAAAAGTACCAGCTAAAATCCCGAACCCAGTACCACCAAAAATGTGGCGAATAAAAGGCACGATGACGGAGAGGCCGATGAACCCATAAACAACTGATGGAATCCCAACCAGTAATTCAATCACCGGTTGCAAAATCTTCTGTCCCCATTTACGGGAAATCTCAGTCATAAAAATGCCTGCGCCAACCGCAAACGGCGTCGCAATAATTGCTGACAGGAACGTCACACCAAACGAACCGACGATCATTGGCAAGGCGCCAACTTCGGGATTGCCGTGCGCATCTTTGATTGACGGATTCCAAACACTCTTGCTTAGAAACGACCAAAGATTAATCTTGTTTTGAAAGAAGGTAGCTAGTCCTTTCGATGCCACAAAGAAGAAAATTGCCACCACCACAATCACAATTAAACTGATACAAAGCAAACTGATCAGTTTACCACGCTGCTCTAACTTAGCTGAACGCGATTTTTTGAGCATTGCTTCCCGAATTGGATCCATCTTGACCTCCTAAACGCGCTTTCTAACTAAAACCTTCCCGGCGAAGACCACAACATCGGTTTCTATCCGGATTAGATCACGCTTCTGTCCGACACCTGACACAGCCAACGGATCTGACCGTGCCTTGATAACATCACAGGTTACTGCTTGCTCACTTTGCCATTCGCGTCCCGAACCACTTTCATTTGTGTCATCGGGACGTAACCCATTTTCAAAACAAGCTTCTTCTGAATAGCTGGTGACATCACATAAGCCAAAAATTTCTTAGTGAGTCCTTTTGGCTGCCCTTTCGTATACATATGTTCGTACGACCAAATGCGCCATTGATTGGTCGTGACATTTGCATCCGTGGGTGCGACGCCATCAACTGAGAGCCCCTGAACTGTTTTATCAATGTACGAAAACGCCACATAAGAAATGGCACCAGGCGTACTGCCGACAATTTGTCGAACCATCCCGGTAGAATCCTGCTCCTGAGCGGCCATTGGCTGTTTGCCTTGCATCACCCATTTTTCAAAAGTCGCGCGTGTGCCTGAGCCTTGCGCTCGATTGACTAGAACAATCGGCACATTTTTGCCGCCCAACTGCTGCCAGTTGGTAATTTCGCCAAGAAAGATTTTTTGTAGCTGTGCCATCGAGACGTTTTTAACGCCAACCTTCGGATTCACAATCGGGGCAATCCCGACAACTGCTACCTTATGATCAACCAATGCTTTGGCCTTGATACCAGCTTTTTCTTCAGCAAAAAGATCCGAATTACCAATGTCCACAGCACCTTGTTGGATCTGGCTTAAACCTGTGCCACTCCCGCCGCCTTGGACGTTGATAAAGACCCCCAAATGTTCCGTCTGATATTGTTCACCCGCCGCTTCAACCAAGGGCTGTAAGGCACTTGATCCAACTGCGGTGATCGATTCTCCCGACTGTTGACTGCTGCTGTTGCAAGCACTGATTAACAGTGGCAAGAACAGCAGGCTCAACAGGGTCACAATTTTTTTCACACGAAATCCTCCATTTCAAGCTCCAATTATTTTATCAGTTACATGTAAATGTTCATGTCATTGAATGTAAAGATTGTGTAAAGGCATGATGGCTGCAGTTTTTCATCCTCTGTGCGGGCCCTCACCCACAGGCAAAGTGACCGTAAACGTTGACCCAACCCCTACTTGGCTGTGAACCGCAACATGACCATCCATACTCTTAACCAGTTCGGCCACAATCGCTAAACCGAGACCGGTACCGCCATTATGACGACTGCGAGCCTTATCTACTCGGTAAAAGCGTTCGAAGATCCGGGCCTGTTCCGTCTCAGAAATCCCGATCCCAGTGTCGGCAACTGCCAGTGACAGCTGATGATCGACAACCTGAGCGCTGATTGTGACATGACCAGCCAAGCGATTGTAGAAGACTGCGTTGTTCAATAAGTTGCGCACGATTTGGGTCAATTTGCGCTCGTCAGTCACGACCAATAGATCCGGGGTAATTGCCACTTCAACGCGAATTTGCTTGTCTTGAATCACTTTGGCCAAATTATGCAATGCATCATCGACCAATTTTTTCAAAGCAACCGATGCAGCCACATTTTGGTTGGAATCCGGTCGACTCAACGTCAAAATGTCATTAATTAATTGTGTTAATCGCTTGCTCTCGTCATAAATAATCCCTAAGAACCTGTCCAAGGTCGCCGGATCATTCTTCGCACCGCCAAGTAAAGTCTCTGCAAATCCAGAAATAGCTGTGACTGGGGTCTTCAATTCATGGCTGACATTCCCGACAAAGTCCAGTTGCATTTTTTCAACCTGTCGCAAGTAAGTGACATCATATAAAATCACCAGCACCTGCAACCGACTGATGCCTTGATTCAAAGGAATAACCGAAGCATCAACGGATTTTTGCGTGGTCAAAATTGTCAGTTCCTGATGATGCGTTTTTTCATGGCGAAAAGTGTGTTCGATCATGCGCGCCAAGGCATAAGTTTTAACATCATCAAGATAGCTGTGTCGGGGCTGCGGGATTTGATGACCTAGCAGCTGCGACATGGCGTGATTATGCAAGATGACATCTTTATCGGTGTCAATCAGCATGACTCCCAATGGCAAGTTATCAATCAACCGATCAAAACTTGATTGACGCACCGCCACTTTTTCACGGAGATGGGCTTGTTCAGCGGCCAATGCATTGATGCGGCGAGCAACTGGTACAAAAGGTGAATCGGGCGGTAAAATCACCGGATCTGGGTCTTTCTTTCGACGGATGCGATCTAGATTATGGCTCATGACTTCAATCGCTTCTTGATAACGATGTTCAGATCGAAAAAGCCAAATGAGAATGGCAGCGAGCAATGCCGCAAAGGCAAGCGTTAGGAGCCAGAATTGCTCTGGTGCAGTTGTCCAGACACTTGACTTAAAGCGGCTGACTGCCACCCACTGCCCTTTATTTTGGAATAAATACGCTTGCTCTGTTCGACCATTCACGTTGACGGTTGTTACAAACGCTGCATCCCGATTACCACGCAAGGCATCAGCCATCACTTTTTGACGCGTGGTCCGCGGATTATTGGGAATGACCGTGATGAAGGCTGCCTCTGACTCTGCCAATGCTTGCCGATTGACCCCATCATGACTCGAGGCCGCATACGTCCGGCCGACCCGCCGAAGATCACGCGCTTGTTGATGGACAATTTGTTGATTCACCGTTGTCACAAGCACAAAAAAGCCTGCCAATGATAGCAGACTAATGATGAGTGCACGCCGAATGATTCGTTTATTCATGGGGTGCCTCCATTTGGTATCCGAAACCGCGAACTGTCTTTAAATAGTCCGGATGTTTCGGATCCGTTTCAATTTTATCGCGTAAATGGCTGACCTGAATATCCACCATTCGCGTCTCTGCGGGATAGTCGAATCCCCAAACCCCGTTCAATAAAGCATCTCGAGACAAGGTCTTGCCAACACGTTGAGCAAAGTAAACCAGTAGCTCAAATTCTTTTGGCGTCAACTGCAGCCGTTTGCCACCCTTGCTGGCCTTATAATTTTCTGGATCAATCGCGATCTGGCCAACTGTGATCTGATCACTGTTGCCCGGTTTTTGACTGGTTTGTGGCTGACTCTGACTCCGTCGTTCAATCGCCTTGATCCGAGCAATGATCTCCCGCGGCGAAAACGGCTTAGTCACATAGTCATCTGCTCCGAGTTCTAGGCCAACAATTTTATCGGTTTCATTGTCTTTGGCAGTCAAGATCATAATCGGCGTCTGAATTTTATCTTCACGAATTTTGCGGGTAACATCCAAGCCGCTCAGACTCGGCAGCATTAAATCGAGGATGATAAAGTCAAATGGCTCGTTGCGTACTTTATCCAAAGCCTCCTGACCATCTGTCGCTGTTTCGACCTGATAGTGTTCAGCTTCCAAATTATATTGCAGCAACGTCAAAATCGCAGGTTCGTCATCAACAATCAAGATCTTCTTCATGCTGTCTCCTCCGGAAATAAAATCATACCAAGTTCGTGTGGGGCACCGGCAAAAATGGCCGTCTCAGCTAATCGCAGCTCACCATCTGCCTGTCGAAGCCGCAAGCGGCAATAGGTTGGTTCTTTTTGAATGGCATCGTAAAGCTCACGAGAATTGTTCACGGAATGGTGATTGCAGGCCAATACACGATCACCGGGTTGTAAGCCCATCTCTGCAGCCGGTGTATGCGGCACGACACCAATCAACACCACACCTTGATCGGCTAAAGTCACCGTCAGATGCACCTGCCGTCCCTGCCAAATGAAGCCGCCAACCAATACTAAACTCACCACTGCTGGAAAGACAAGACTAACCAGCAAAGGCAAGGTCATGGTGCGGGCAACAATGCCATAAATGATAAGCACGCCACCTGCGCCGCCATACCACGGCCAACTTCGCCGCCAAGCCGTCTGAGCGCGATCTCGCGGAGTCATGAAGGTCGCACCTAAAAGCAACGGCAAGCCCACAAAAGTCAAAGACTGCACTGTAACCGCCAGCAGTGGGAGGTTGCTGACGTTTTCAACAGCAACAGGTAAGATTAACGGCACCCAGAACAGTTGCCGCAACTCAAACGCCGCACTTTGCCGCTGGCGGCGGTCTTGTTGAATCACAGGCGACTCGATCTCATCGCCGCGGTTGAATCTCGCAAGTCCAGCTTGTGTTAGCCATAATAGGCCGACCAAAATAGCTAAATTAGCTGCATGCTGTTCAGCTAGCAAACCAGACTGACCAACTGCCGCCAGACTGGCAAGACCTAGCCACCAAGGGCTAAATCGCCATTTAGAAAATAGCAATGCTACTAACGTCAAGCCGCTTAATGCAAGCAAAGCAGCTAAACTGATCTGCAGTCGTCCAATAACCATCACCAGCGAGACTAGCGCACCTACGACAAGTCCGATCCAGAAGAACCGACCAATTTCTGGATGTTTGGGATGAATTGCGCGCAGATACCGGCGGCGCTCGCGATCAGTGCGATTGACAGCAAACCAAATCGTTAAACCTAGCGCTAGCCAAAACACCAAACCAACCGGATTGATAAGTAAGGCAACTACAACTGCCATCGGTAACCCTCCAATATTCACTGTGACCAGTATAGCAGAAATCGCCGGAGGCTCCCACAACGTCATAAAAATCAAAATGTGAGTAGGCACGCATAGCCGAGTATGATAGCAAACACCTTAATCATCAAGCTTATGCATGATGATTAAGGTGTTCCCCTCCCGCTTATTCTAATGACTATTTTTCCTCAGTTTTGAGTGGCTCTGTTGACATGCAAACCAGTCAATCAGCGTATCACCGGTTCAATCAACTGCAACTTAGCGCTCACATCAAAGCAAAAAACTCATCCCCGTCATTAGCGAGGATGAGTTCACAAATTGCACGATTAAATTTTGAGGAAACGCCGCATTGAAATGACTGCGCCTAATGCACCGATGATGATACCAATGCCCGCCAGCATCAAATCAAGCCAAAGCAGAAATGGCATCGTGCCATATAGCGAATAACCGTTAGAGCCGCTTGATAAGCTGAAGCTGCGGTAAACAACGGCATAACCGATGTCAACAATCACAATTGGCAGCACAGCCCCGAACAATCCAGTCCAAGCGCCTTCAAGAATAAATGGCCAACGAATGTATGAATTTGTTGCCCCAACTAGGCGCATAATTCTGATTTCGTCAGAACGCGACAGAATCGTAATCCGAATGGTATTACTTATCAGGAAAACCGCCACGAACAGCAGAAGGACAGTAAAACCAAGTCCCCACTTTTGTGCTGAATCAACTGAGTTGAACAGTTTTTTCGCAGTCCGGCCGCCATAACTTGCGTCCACCACATGGTTTAGTTTTTGAGCTTGTTTGGAGACCTTGATCGTCGCCTTAGGGTTGCTTGTCTTAACCATGAAGACATCACTCAATGGGTTCTGATCGCCAGAGAACATTTTCCATTGCGAACCATACCCGCCGACAATGGTGTTCAATTCCTGCTGACGTGACCGGTAAGTCACTTTCTTGACATTATCAAGCTTTTCTAGCTGAGTCTTTAATGCATCACGTTGTTTCGTCGTAGTTTTCTTCTCGATGTAAACACGCACTTGAACGTCATTTTCAACTTGCTCTGATACATGATGCAAGTTGAAAATAAGTGCCATGAAAATACCGACCAATAGTAAGGTAACTGTAACGGCACTGACAGCGGCAACTGACATCCAGCCATTTCGCTTCAGACTGCGCAGCGAATCCTTTACATGCCGGAAAAAGATCTTAGTCTTCATTACCGTAAGTGCCTCCTTCTTCGTCACGAACCAAACGGCCGCCAGCAATTTCAAGTAAGCGATGCTGACGCTCATTTACGATGTCCTTGTTATGCGTCGCCATAATAACAGTTGTCCCACTGGCATTGATCCGCTCAAGAATATCAACAATTTCATCTGATGTTTGTGGATCCAAATTGCCTGTCGGTTCGTCGGCGATCAATACCTTAGGCTTGTTGACGATGGCACGAGCAACTGACACACGTTGTTGTTCCCCACCGGATAATTCATCAGGAAAACGGCGCAGTTTTTGTTCGAGACCTACCAGGCCCAGTACTTCGAGGACTCGGTCCTTGATTTTTTCGTCAGGTGCTTCGATCACTTGCATCGCGTAAGCAATGTTTTCGTACACTGTTAACCGCGGTAAAAGTTTAAAATCTTGAAAGACGATACCAATATGACGTCGCAAAAATGGTACCCGGCTCGGTTTCATTGTTGCAAAATCAAAATCATCAATTTTAATCGTACCGCTGGTTGGCATTAGTTCATGGTAAAGCATTTTGACGAAAGTCGATTTCCCGGCACCGCTGGGACCGATCACATAGACGAACTCGCCATCATGAATCTCAAGATTGAGATTTTTAATGGCAGTCACGCCGTTAGCATACTGCTTCGTCACGTTCTCCATTTGAATCATGCAAATTGCTCCTTTTTCTAAGCTAGCATCAGTATAACAGGCGATTAAGTCAGCAAGGTTTCAGGCAGATTACAGTTTAATCAGGATTCTTTTGCGCAAGTTCCCATTGAAGATACGCATTGATGAATGGATTCAAATCCCCGTCCATAACCGCATTGCCATTGCCTGTTTCATAATTCGTGCGATGATCTTTCACCATCGTGTATGGGTGAAAGACGTAAGAGCGAATTTGTGAACCAAATGCGACATCTTTTTGTTCGCCTTGAATGGCCTTGGCCTTAGCACGCTTAGCTTCTTCTTCGCGCTGATACAATTTAGCCTTTAACATCGCCATCGCAGTCGCTTTGTTCTGAAACTGTGACCGTTGCGCCTGACTTGAGGTGACGATTCCGGTTGGTAGATGAATCAAGCGAACCGCACTGGAGGTTTTGTTGATATGCTGACCGCCAGCGCCGCTTGAGCGGAAAACCTCCATTTTGATGTCTTCCGGCCGCAGATCAACTTCGATTGAGTTGTCGAGTTCCGGCATCACGTCCACCGAGGCAAAGCTAGTGTGTCGCCGTCCAGCGGAATCAAATGGCGAAATCCGCACAAGTCGATGGACGCCTTTTTCACTTTTCAGCAAGCCATAAGCATTCTCGCCATTGATCAGCAGCGTTACGCTCTTGATGCCAGCTTCATCCCCAGGCTGATAATCCGCCACTTCTACTTTGAATCCGTTCTGATCGGCCCAACGCTGATACATCCGCATCAGCATTGACCCCCAATCCTGAGATTCCGTGCCGCCTGCACCAGGGTGAATTTCCAAAATGGCATTGTTGTGATCATATGGACCGTTCAGCAAAAGCTGCATCTCATACTTGTCCAGCTTTTCCTGTAAATCTTTGATCTTTGCTTCTTCTTCTTGCTGCAAGTCCTTATCAGGCTCGTCTTGTAATAACTCAAAACCAGCCTCAAGATCTTCCAACTCATTTTCTAGTGCATAAAATCGATCGTGCTTTTCTTTGAGCGCATTGTTGTTGTCAATAACCTTTTGAGCCGCCTCCGAGTCATCCCAAAAGCCGGGTTCAGCCATTCTGCCTTCATTTTCAGTAATGCGTTCGTTCAGCGCATCGAGGTCAAAGTGACCCCCTAAATTGATTAATTTTGGTCCGCATGGCGGCCAAGGTGTTGCGCATAACACTCAGTTCCATCGTGTAATCTCCCTTTTTTTTAAACATAGTTGCGTTATTGTAGCGTGACTAAGTGCGTCGGCGACTGCTTCAAAACACCCCAGTACCGCAAGCTGTAGCCGCGGTGCCGGGGCGCTAAGCCGTTATTAACGGCGAATATTTTGTCGGATTTCAGCTTTCATGAACAGCCGAGTCACATCATCATCAATTGATGCAATCATTTCTTCAAACATCCGGTAGCCTTCTTCTTGATATTCGACCAGCGGATTCATTTGACCATAACCGCGCAATCCGATCGACTGCCGCAACTGATCCATCGCATCAATATGATCGGTCCAAGCAGAATCAACCACGCGCAAAATAACAACTTTTTCGAATTCAAGCATCTGCGCGTCATCGCCCAGCTGCTTATTCTTTTGCTGGAAGTTGGTCTCCGCCATCTCGGCCAGTAACCCGATCAACTCGTCTTGCGACTTGCCATCTAACTGGCTGCGTTTGAATTTCTCAGGATCAATCATGTTGGCAGTGACCCAAGCGTACAAGGCATCAAGGTTCCAGTCCTTCTGATCTCCTTGGGTATGAGTCTGAACAATCCGTGTAATCGTTCGATTGATCATAGCCATCAAGACAGGCTTCAACGTTTCCTGTTCATTGATGACTTGCTGCCGCTGCTTGTAAATGACCTCGCGTTGTTCACGCATCACATCATCATATTGCAGCGTATTCTTCCGCGTGTCGTAGTTATTCCCTTCGACCCGTTTCTGGGCTGACTCCACCTGCCGTGAAATCATCCGACTTTGAATCACCTGATCATCATCCGCCACCTTAAAGCGATCCAACATAGCTTTAATTCGATCAGAACCAAAGCGTTTCATCAGATCATCTTCAAGGCTCAGGTAAAACTGTGTAGAACCTGGATCGCCTTGACGCCCTGAACGGCCTCGCAACTGATTATCAATTCGACGACTTTCATGGCGTTCCGTCCCGATAACTGCCAAACCGCCAAGTTCGGTGACACCAGGTCCAAGTTTGATATCCGTACCACGCCCAGCCATGTTCGTCGCAATTGTCACAGCGCCGCGTTGGCCAGCATTCATAATGATTTCTGCTTCTTTAAAGTGATTCTTCGCGTTCAAAACGGTATGTGGAATCTTGGCTTCATCAAGTTGCTTACTAAGCCGTTCACTCGATTCAATCGCAACCGTCCCAATCAGCATCGGCTGGCCTTTTTCATGACGCGCTTTGATGTCTTCAACAACCGCGTTGAACTTAGCATCTAACGTCGGGTACAGCACGTCAGGGGAGTCAACCCGGATAACTGGCTTGTTGGTCGGAACAGAGATGACTTCCATGTTATAAATTTCTCGGAATTCTTCTTGCTCGGTCTTTGCGGTCCCAGTCATCCCGGCCAACTTGGTGTACATCCGGAAGAAGTTTTGATAAGTGATGTTAGCCATCGTCTTATTTTCGTCCTGAATTTGGACGCCTTCTTTGGCTTCAATCGCCTGATGCAAGCCGTCAGAATATCGGCGACCTTCCATTGCTCGGCCAGTAAACTGATCAACAATGAGGACTTCACCATCGGAAACCATGTAATCGATATCCTTGAGCATGATGTAATTAGCCCGCAAGGCCTGATCAATATGATGGGTTAAGGCCGTATTTTCGGTGTCATACAGATTATCCAGTCCGAAATTCTTTTCAGCCTTCCGGATGCCGCTTTCAGTTAACGAGATTGTCTTCGTTGGCCAGTCGATCTTGTAATCGGTCTCCGCTTTTAGCGTCTTGACAAACCGATCGGCACGAATGTAGAGACCGGTTGTTTTTTCTGCGCCGCCAGAAATGATCAATGGGGTTCGCGCCTCATCAATCAAAATAGAGTCAACTTCATCGACGATTGCAAAATTCAGTGGCCGCTGAACCATCTGCTCTTTGTAAACAACCATGTTGTCACGCAGATAATCAAACCCGAGTTCACTGTTCGTGGAATAGGTAATGTCGCAATTATAAGCTTCTCGTTTTTCATCACTGTTCTTGGAATTGAGGTTTAACCCTACGCTCAAGCCAAGCCAGTTGTATAGCTCGCCCATTTCCGTGGCATCACGGGTTGACAGGTACTCATTGACCGTGACAACATGAACACCTTTACCAGTGAGTGCGTTCAAATAAACAGGCATGGTTGCGGTTAAAGTTTTCCCTTCACCGGTCTTCATCTCCGCAATGTTGCCTTCATGCAACACAATCCCGCCAATAATTTGGACTCGGAACGGGAATAGACCTAAAACACGCTTGGCACCTTCCCGCGCAGTCGCAAAGGCTTCTGGCAGAATGTCATCAAGGGTAGCACCAGCTGCGAGACGATCTTTTAATTTTGGTGTGTTTGCTTTTAATTGTTCATCAGATAATGCTGCATACTCATCTTCATATTGCTGAACCTTATCAGCAATTTTGCCTAGGCGCGCGATTTCTCGCTTATCGCTTTCGACCCATTTTCTAAGAATATTGGCCATGAATGGATTCCTCTCTGTCGAAACTTTGTTAAACTGACAGTATATCTATAGTATCTTAACATTTTCATTGGGTATTGAAAACCGAGCAGTACAAAGATCCTGCATTATCCACATCGACGAGCGCACGCCGATGCCGTTCACAATAACAACTGAATACCAGCACGATAGCGCCTCAATCTTCACTGCCTGCAAGTTCATATACCAGGCCCCAATTTGTATATTGTCATTAAACTTTAATAAAAACTTACCAGCAATAAGTCCATATGGCAAACTTTCCCAACAAAAAACAAGATCACCTTTTGCGGCGATCTTGTTTTTTGGGGTCTACACTTTCTGGTGTTGAGAAATAATCAACACTGAACGTGTAGGCCCTTTTTGGATAACGCAAAAAGACACCTACTCAGTGTCCATGCTATGCTTGTTAGCGTCGAAACCAAAAGCAAGCGAGGTTATGAGTAAATGTCCCAATACGATCCTACACTGTCCGTCCTTGGAATACCAGACCATAATATCAAAGTTGCCTTTGTTCGTCATGAATATCGCGGCAACGGGGTACGTCGCCGCCAGTATCATGTGATTGATGCCGAGCTGACTTACCGGTTAACCCGGTGCCCACTGTGTGGCTTTGAGGCCTTGCACCCTAACGGGTTTTATACGGCCCACGTGCGCGTCCTCAATGGGGTTGAAATGCCGACAGTCATTGACTTGCACAAGCAACGATGGCGCTGTCATAACTGTTACCACACAGTCAGTGCCAAGACGCCACTCGTGCAACCCAACCACACGATCGCCGCTCACATGACAGAGCGAATCATGAAGTTAGCGCATGAACGGTTGCCAGTCAAAACCATCGCCCGTATTATCGGAATCTCAGCCTCCTCGGTTCAACGGATCATTGACCAAAATCTCAAACTCCGACCGGCTCGCCGGCTACCCACGCGACTCTGCTTTGATGAGTTCCGTTCCACTCATGGCATGATGTCGTTTATCTGTCTTGATGCCGATTCACATCGTCTGATTGCCTTGCTTGGTGATCGATTCAACCGCACGATTAAAAATTTTTTCATCGCTCATTATTCACTCGCTGACCGCACTCGGGTCCAGACGGTCACCATGGACATGAATGCAGCTTATCAAACGATTATTCATGAGGTTTTCCCCAAGGCCCAAGTCGTCATTGATCGGTTCCATATCATTCAACTTGCGGCTCGTGCCCTTGATCAGGTACGCGTCCAAGCGCTCAAACAGCTTGATGACAAACACAGCCGTCCTTATAAGATCATGAAGACAAACTGGCGGCTTTTTCATCAAACCGCGCCTGACGCTAAACACAAACAGTTCCTGTTTGGTTTGAATGAATACGTCACGCAACAGGAGGCCATCGATATCGCACTTGATACTGAGCCCAAGCTCAAGCAAACCTACGAGACCTACTTAGCACTTCATGATGCTTTGATGGTGAAGAAACATCCCGCGGAACTGGCAAACCTGTTAGCTACTTACGAGCCAAACGGTACGGCAATGGACATGACGATCGCGACGCTTAAGCGACACAAAGTCGCTGTTCTCGCCGCTGTCACCAGCCCTTATTCCAACGGTCCGATCGAAGGCGTTAACCGCCTCATCAAGTCACTCAAACGATCCTGTTTTGGCTTCAAGAATCAGCTGAACTTCTTCAAACGAATCTACCAAATCACGGCATAACATGACAAAGACGGCTCCCCAAATGGAGAACCGCCTCAAATGATAAATTTATTCTTCAACACCAGTTGACGTAGAGCCGTTTTTTGTTTTAAGAACTGCTTATTCGTCGGTTTCGATCAAGCCATAACGCCCGTCACGCCGCTTATAAACAATGCTTGTGCCATTGGTGTCAGCATCTTCAAAGATAAAGAAGTTGTGCCCCAACATATCCATCTGTAGAATGGCTTCTTGCGAATCCATCGGCTTCAACGACACTCGCTTAGTTCGAACAACCGTCAGATTATCATCATCTTCGGCTGGTTTCGGTTCAGCTGGTGCAGTCGCATCAATGTCGATTTGGCCAAAGCCTTTTTCACGTGACTTGCGATTGATCTTTGTCTTGAACTTGCGTACCTGCCGTTCCAGCTTGTCGGTCACGAGATCGATGCTGGCATAAAGATCCGGGCTGGTTTCTTCAGCACGCAGGGTCAAGAAAGACAACGGGATGGTCACTTCAACTTTTGCAGTTTTATCGGAATAAACCTTCAAATTGACGTGTGCCGTTGCAGTAACCGAACCTCCGAAGAACTTGTTCAGTTTGCTAATCCGCTTCTCCACGTAACTTCTGATGGCCTCGGTGACTTCGATGTTTTCGCCACGAACATTGTATGTGAGCATAAAACTTCTCCCCTTTCCTACGTGTAATAAACACTTACACGTCGATTGGTTGGGATAAAACCCTTCCAATCTTCAATTTCATTATACCCGAATGTTGTCTCCAGACACAACAAAAGCCACATTTCAGCGAATTAAAGTAAATGCGGTCACCGTGCCCTGAAATCCCGCGGCCACAAGCGCATCGCGAGCGTGATACAATGTCCGTCCTGTGGTATATAAATCGTCAACCAATGTAATTTGTTTGGTTTGATTCAACTTTGCTGCTGGCACAAGTACGGTAAAGCTTTGCGGCGTTTGTAATCGTTCGCGACGATTTTTCTGCGCCTGCGGTTTGGCCGTTGGTGATTTACGTAGCCATGGCTGTAGCTGCAAACCGCCAAAAAGTCCCTGAATTGGATCAAATCCCCGCACATCATAATGTTTGGATTCGCTAGGAATGGCGACCAGTGTCCCAGCATTTTGCAATTGTGCAGCAATGAGATCTTGAAACGCATCGTGTAAGCGATAATCGCCAAGACCCTTGTACTGGTAAATCCATTGTTTCATAGCTGCGTCATAAACAAATAAAGCCCGATTATGTAACAACCGCCCTTGCTGCTCCCATTGGCGGCAATCCGCGCATATTCGTGCATCACCCGACCGGCCGCAGCCTGGACAAGTCGCTCCAGTAATCATCTTAAAGCGGGCTAAACAACTACTGCACAATCGGGGTGCTATCAACTTGCTGCCAGCTAACAACGCCTTCAATGTCGGACTACGATCAACATGGCGATCACACCCGCAACAACGCATCACCATCACCGTCCATTCATCATGACAATCTGACGTTTGGCCGCTAACAATGCTAACGTATAGCGATCCGTGAAAAAGACAACCGGATCGTCGGCACTATCGGCTGCCCGCCCGGCTCGACCAGCGATCTGTACTAGCGCCGAGGCCGTGAATGCCCGATCGGCTGCGGCCACGACCCCAACCGCACACTTGGGCACCGTTACGCCGCGTTCCAAAATTGTCGTCGTGACTAAAACCTGAATTTGCCGCTGACGAAAAGCCGTTATTTTCTCTGCCCGTAGACGGTCCGTGCTAGCAACGCCAGCTACCCTTAGCCCGTTACGTTGAACAAGCGCAGCAATTTGAGGCGCCCAGCTGATCTTAGGAACAAACAGCAAACATGACCGCCCTGTCGCCACGACATCACGCACCCACTTCACGATGGCAGGTGGCAACTGGGACGGTAATTTTTTAAAATTCATCAACCGAATCGCTGGAACTGGCAAAGGGTGCCCGTGAAATCGACGAAACAATCGACTGACCATCAACCCTTTACGCATCGCCGCCTTCAATGGCCGATCCGGCGTTGCCGTTAAATAAACAACCGGTCCACGCCGGGCACCTTGAACAGCCCGATGGAGCATGGGTGTTCCCGCCATCGGAAACGCATCGACCTCATCAACGACAATCAGATCAAAAGCCCGATGAAATCGTAATAATTGATGCACGGTGGCCAGCACCAAATCACTGTCAGTTTGATCAAAATGACCGCCATATCGAACGGCGATGGGCGTGGTTGCAAAGGCAGTTCGCAGTCGCGGCGCAAGCTCCCGAATAACATCAATTCTCGGCGAAACAATAGCCACGCGCTTGCCTTGTTGTACCATCTGTGAAATGGTCGGAAAAAGCATCTCGGTTTTGCCAGCACCTGTCACTGCCCAAATCAAATGATCAGCCCCTGCTGTAACACTCGTTTGTAAAGCCGTTGACGCTTTTTGCTGGGCAGGCGTCAATGTCCCGTGCCACGTTAATAAGCCGTCGCCAACAGGCCGGTGCGGCTGTTCAAAGCGGTAAAGCAAATCACGATTTGTTAAGCGGCCTAAACTCACGCAAGCTGAACAATAAAACCGCCCATCAGGCAATTGAACTGGCTTTCGATCACCGCAACGTTGGCAACACCAGCGCCCGTGTTCTTGAATCAACGCTGGCAGTGATGTGGCCTGTGCTATATTAGAAACGGTTAAGCGCATCAGTTCATTTTCTGTCAATTGTGCCCCAGCAAGATTCATCATGATCACCTCATAAGGAGATTACGCATGTCAGAGCAATATCTTACCATCCAACAAACCGGCAACTACACAAATACCATTAAAAAATCGCGTTTCATCACCCATCTTGCGCGTATCAAGGATGAAGACGATGCCAAGGCCGTCATTGCGCAAGTATCAAAGGAAAACGCCAAAGCTACCCACAATGTTTTTGCTTATGTTCTTGGCGATACCAATCAAATTCAACGCGCAAGCGATAATGGCGAGCCTTCTGGAACTGCCGGTGCCCCAACACTGGAGGCTTTGTTGCAGCATGACTTGCGTGATGTGGTAGCCGTCACAACTCGTTACTTTGGCGGCATTAAACTTGGTGCTGGCGGACTCATCCGGGCGTATGCAGGCAATGCCAACACGGCGATCGAAACCATCGGCATTGTGGCGCGCATCAAACAAAAAGCTGTAACTTTTACCATTCCTTACGCTGACTTTGATCCAATTCAGCATTTTTTGACAACCAATCATTTGTCAATTGCGAACACTGATTACGGGACCGCTGTTACCATCACCCTGTATCTAGATGATGAGCATTTGCAGGCGACGCTCGCGGCCCTAAATGATTTCTTGAATGGACAGTTTTCGCCTACCATTGGCGCCAGTCAATACCGCGAAGTCCCTTTACCAACAAAGCCTAAGCTCTAAGAGGACATCTAACTGTCTAACAATAACGTCCGAACTAAAACAGCATAAAAAATACAGTACCCACCAACTTTGTGCTGGTGGGTACTGTGTTTTTTACTTGGCGTATTCCACAGTCCTTGTCTCCCGAATCACGGTGACTTTGATATGGCCTGGATACTCCAGTTCTTTTTCAATTTCATTGCGAATATCACGAGCCAAGATGACGCTCTGATCATCAGAGAGCTTTTCCGGTTGGACGATGACCCGGACTTCTCGACCTGCTTGAATAGCGAAACTATGATCCACGCCAGCATGACTGTTGGCGATTGCTTCTAGTTTCTCCAAACGATGAAGATAGTTTTCAAGCGATTCCGACCGCGCGCCTGGGCGGGCAGCTGAAATCGCATCTGCTGCGGCAACCAGTACCGAAATGACACTGGTTGGTTCAACGTCACCATGATGCGATGCAATGGCGTTGATGACCGTCTTTGGTTCCTTATACTTCGTTGCCAGCTCAACCCCGATTTCAACGTGAGATCCGTCAACTTCATGGTCAAGCGCCTTGCCTATATCATGTAATAACCCCGCGCGTTTCGCTAAGGTGACATCTTCTCCTAATTCAGCAGCCATCACACCAGTCAGTTTGGCGACCTGAATCGAATGATCCAGAACGTTCTGACCGTAACTCGTACGGAAGTGCAATCGGCCCAAAATCTTAATCAGATCGGGATGCATATTATGGATACCGACGTCGAAAATGGCTTGTTCACCAATTTCACGAATCCGGTCGTCCATTTCTTTGCGCGCCTTATCAACCATTTCCTCAATTCGTGCTGGATGGATCCGACCATCTTGAATGAGTTTTTCCAAAGCAATTCGCGCGATTTCCCGGCGAATTGGGTCAAAGCCGCTCAAAACAACGGCTTGTGGGGTATCATCAATAATCAAATCGATACCTGTCAAAGTCTCAAGTGTCCGAATATTTCGACCTTCACGGCCGATGATTCGGCCTTTCATGTCGTCATTTGGCAAGTTCACCACGGTCACTGTCGTTTCGGCAACGATGTCAGAAGCGCTGCGCTGAATCGCATCGGCGATCAGTACTTTAGCTTTCTTATCCGCGGCTTCCTTAGCTTCATCTTCGCTTTCTTTGATCATCACGGCGCGTTCATGCGTCAGTTCTGATTGTGTCTGGTCAAGAATCTGCTGCCGAGCCTGTTCATGAGTCAACTCGGCGATCCGTTCAAGTTCTGTGTGCTGTTTACTGATTTCTGAAGAGATATCTTGTTCACGTTCATCTAGCTGTTGCTGCCGCTTGTTCAAATTTGCTTCCCGGTCAGCAAGACTTTGTTCCTTGCGATCTAGCGTATCGTCCCGCCGATCCAAAGTATCCTCTCGCTGATTCAGTCGATGTTCCGACTTCTGGACTTCTGTCCGCCGATCTTTCAATTCATCTTCAAGTTGGGTTCGATAGCGATGATTCTCGTCTTTTGCTTCCAGCAGTTTTTCTTTTTTTAAAGTCGCTGCTTCTTTTTTAGCGGCCTCAATAATGCCTTCTGCTGTCTGCGTCGCTCGATCCAAATTGTTCTGGTGGAGCTTCTTTTGAAGTGCAAATCCGATCAATAAACCGACCGCTAAAGCGATGACTGCTGCGAGGGTTATTGAGACCAGTGTTACTGAACTCATCATTTCACCTCCGCATCATCTAAGCGATTCAATCAAATTTTGATCAAAATCTTTGATGCTTTTTTAAATTATTACACCTCTATTAGTTTACGTGCTAGGGTGCAAGGTGTCAACCGAAGCGGGAGGCGCATAGCGGCGCCTAAAAACCAGCATTAAAGCAGTCTTAAGTCTGGGTGATGCTTTTTACGAACTGAGAAAAATAAAACATATATCAAATCTCTTTAAGACCGCTCAGATAAAAAAACTTGCGCCATCGGACTCATCACATCCGACAACAGCAAGTTGACTCATGATTCATACTTCAGCCTGTTGAGGTATTTCGGGTTGATCTTCACTGACCGAAGCCGTCTCCCGACCAGGTGCGGCTGCCATACCATAAGCCACGCGAACCTGTTGTTTAATCGTCTGCTGAAGATCAGCGTGGTTATCAAGATATGTCTTAGCGTTTTCGCGACCTTGGCCGATGCGTTCACCTTGATACGCGTACCATGACCCTGCTTTTTCAACAATATCTCTCTCAACGGCCATGTCGACAAGTTCGCCAGTTTGCGAAATGCCTTGGCCATACATGATATCCACAATTGCTGTTCGAAAAGGCGGTGCCACCTTATTCTTGACCACTTTGATTTTAGTGCGATTGCCGACGACATCTGCGCCTGTCTTGATCTGTTCCGACCGCCGGATCTCTAACCGAACAGTCGCATAAAACTTCAAGGCACGACCACCTGGTGTCGTTTCCGGACTCCCAAAAATGATCCCGACTTTCTCACGAATCTGATTAATGAATAAAGCAATCGTTTTTGTCTTATTGATGGAACCGGATAACTTACGTAACGCCTGTGACATTAATCGGGCTTGCAAGCCAACATGGGCATCCCCCATATCGCCCTCAATCTCAGCCCGCGGCACCAAAGCAGCAACTGAATCAATCACCACAATATCAATGGCACCAGACGCGACTAGTTCATCAGCAATCTCCAGCCCTTGTTCGCCTGTGTCTGGCTGGGAGAGCAATAATTCGTCAATATTGACGCCCAAAGCAGTTGCGTACTTGGGATCCATCGCATTCTCGGCATCAATATAGGCGGCAGTACCGCCTTGCTTCTGCACTTCAGCAACAGCATGCAGCGCGACGGTTGTTTTGCCGGAACTTTCCGGTCCATAAATTTCGACAATTCGTCCGCGCGGAAAGCCCCCAACACCAAGTGCATCATCAACGGCAAGTGAGCCGCTAGAGACAACGGAAACGCGCGTGTCCGCCTTAGCACCCATTCGCATAATCGCGCCTTTACCAAAATTTTTTTCAATCTTTTTCAGTGCAACATCCAATGCTTTCTGGCGTTCGTCTCCTGCCATCTTGCCGCCTCCTCTTGCGTAAACCTGACGTATTAACGTGTTAAAGAATGATTCTGTTAGGCCTGCAGCGCCCTTAATGCAAGCATCATACCAGTCATCACAGCACGCTGCCGAACATCATTGCGACCGCCAGGAAAATGGTAAACATGTGCTTCAGGCAGTTGGCCGCGCCGCGCTAAACCGATCCAAACCGTACCAGCAGGCTGTCCTTCCAGCGTGTCTGGACCGGCAACGCCGGTAAAGCTGACACTTATATCCGCCGCTGCCTTACGCCGAGCATGTTCAGCCATCGCCTTGGCTGTAAATGCGCTGACAACTCCGTGTGCCGCTAATTCGCGAGCATCAATTGCCAAAAAAGCGGCCTTTGTTGCAAGTGAGTAAGTGACAAAACCGCCCTTAAAATAAGTGGATACCCCCGGCACATCGCCTAACGCTGCTTGAAATGCGCCGGCAGTCAAACTCTCAGCTGCAGTAATTTGCATATCATTTGCCGCAAGCGTCTTCACAAGCTCTTTTGCCAAACTATTGTCGTCACCGTAGCCGTAAAAATATTGACCATCACGATCCATGATGGCACCGACCATTGGTTCTAACTTTGCATCAGCGTCTTTTTCGGTAGCGCCACTGGCAGTGACGCGCACCGTCACCTCATGATCCTTGATATAAGTTGCAATGGTCGGATCGGTTTGGTTGGCAATCAAGTCGTCCAGATCTGTCACTAGTTGCGATTCGCCAATGCCAAAGAAACGTAAGACCCGGCTGACCATAACTTCCGCGTGGCCGCTCCATTTTGCTAGCCGCGGCAGCAGTTCATGATCAACCATCGGAACGAATTCCTTCGGTGGTCCCGGCAATAAGACATAGGTGTGCTGCCCATTGACGATCCACGCACCAACCGCTAAGCCAACCCGATTGACCAAAATATCGGCGCCTTCCGGATACATGGCCTGTAATTGATTATTAGGTGTCATTGGCCGCTGCTGTTGCTTGGCGCGCGCCTGTAATTTAGCCATAGCGTCAGGATCTTCAACCAATTTGCGGTTCAAGTGCGCTGCCAATGTTTGCTTGGTCAGATCATCTGGTGTCGGTCCTAACCCGCCAATCAAAATAACTAAATTACTGCGACTTTCCGCCAACTTAATGGCCTCCTCAAGTCGCGGACCGTTGTCTCCCACCACCTGTTGATGGTAGCTATCAATACCCACTGCTGTCAGTTGCTTAGCCATATAGGCACCATTTGTGTTAGTAATCTGTCCCATCAGGATCTCTGTCCCGACAGCAATAATCTCTGCTTGCATACTTTTCCCACCTAACAATAGAATTCGTTTTTTAAGGTACTTGACCTGACATTTTTAAAAAAAGTTGCAACTAAATAGCTCTATGGTGCTTAGATACATCTTTACTAAGATTAGCGTGCAATTTTTGTTGGCTGATTCATGCTTTGCTCGCAACCGAGCCTGCTGGTCCAAAAGCTTGCACATAGGGATCTCCGTATTTGCTGGTGGGGCTCCCCACCCAGCTTAGGTTAGTGGCGACTTCACGCTGCGCTCGCAAACGCGCTCGCAGTCGCAGAAACCTGCGTTCAAGGCCACTCACACTCCGGTTTCTAATCGCTCCTGCTCGCGCTCTACAAAAATACCCAAGCACCTGCCTGGGTATTGGAATAACTTATTATTGATGACTTGAACCGAATGAGTCCTTGAACACACCACGGTTTTTGTAGAAGTATTCGACACCTGAGTAAATCGTGAAGAAAACGGCGATATAGAACAGGATCAGTGCAAACGGCACATTGATATTGTTAAACCATGCGTTGTTTAGCATCAAGAAAATAATGGCAAACATTTGCGCGTTTGTTTTGATTTTTCCCGGCCAAGCCGCTGCTAAGACTTCACCTTCGTTTGAAAGCAATAAGCGTAATCCGGTTACGGCTAATTCACGCCACAGGATAATCGCGGTTCCCCATGCTGGAATCTGACCATTGGCCGTCAGAAAGATGAAGGCAGTCATAACCAACAGTTTGTCAGCCAGTGGATCGGCAAATTTACCGAAATTAGTGACCAAATGCTTGCGTCGGGCAATTTGACCGTCAGCAAAGTCGGTTAAAGAGGCCACAATAAAAATAATCAGCGCGATAAACCAGCTCAAGGCGACCTTAGTTCCTGCAAGTGTCAGATACCCAGCCGGCCAATCAAGTGCCAGCAGGATCGTGAAAACAGGAATCAGAAAAATTCGGATGAGCGTTAATTTATTCGGAAGATTCATTCTTGCGAACCCTCGCTTTCTGTTGCATCAGCCGTGAAGGTGATGGTCCGTACGATGCTGGTTCCCTTTGAGATATCAACACTCTGACCATTGAGCTTGATGGTGGTCGCAGTTGCATTGCCTGACCGCACTTGGAATGTCGTGACGTTGTCTGGCAATGTCACTTCTTGTGAATTACCTGATGTCAATGAACCTTGCCACGTCGTTGAGCCGTTCACAATCACTGAAATCCAAGCAGTGGCGCCGGTTGCACCAAGCGTTAACTTGTTACCCGTCTTCGGCAGATTCTTTAAAGTAACTGCCTGAGTAGCACCATTGGCATCCGCTACAGAAATGTCCAATTTCGAACTCTTTTTAGTACTCTTCTTGGACGACTTCTCCGCAGTCTTCGAAGAACTAGAAGCCGATGATGTCTTGCTTGTTTTCGAAGATGTCGACGATTTCGAAGTCTTGGATGTACTACGCTTCGATGAGACCGCAACACTTTCTGAATCTGTCGGGATCGTTTGCTTGGGTCCTGATTGGTAAACCAACATGATGACATAGATCACAATGACTGCCACGACAACAACTGCAGCAATCGCAATTTGCGGTAAATAACGCCGCAAACGGTTAACCGGACTCGCTTCTTCGGCGCGGGTTGCCCGAGTCTTATTTTCAACTGATTGTGCTGCATACTCTTGGGGTTGAGGTTCCGGGATGTCCTGCTGGAATTGCGTCAGCAACGCATCCCCATCAAGGCCGACAGTGTCAGCATATTGTTTAATAAAGGCACGCACATAAAAGTCGCCTGGCAGCGCATCAAAATTACCTTCTTCGATCGCGATCAGGTAGCGTTTTTGAATCTTGGTGATCTGTTGAAGATCATCAATCGTATAGCCTTTTTGAATCCGGGCGTCCCGTAATTTTTGCCCAATTTCATCCATAAGTTTTATTCACCCGCTATTTTTTATTGACCATTTTCAGTATATCATGAAAAACCAACTGCAAGCCTTAAGAAATCCTTTGTTTCCTAGATTCGCCAGCCACCTGTAACATATAAAGTTTGTCCTGTTAGATAAGCAGCATCTTTTGCAACTAGCATAGTCACATAGTAACTAATATCTTGTGGGGTCGCAAATCGTGCAGCAGGAATTTCCTCTCGAACCTTGGTCAAGGTCGCTTGATCAAACATTTTAGTGTTCATTTTTGTTGTCACTGCACCTGGCGCGACCACATTGACCGTGATGCCCAGACTGGCCACTTCCTGAGCATAGGCTTTTGCAAAGGCACTTTGCGCGCCTTTGACAGTACTATAGGCCACTTCCATCGCTGAACCTGCGCCACCATAGACAGACCCGATAAAGACAACGCGGCCATGACCGGACTGTGCTAATTTGTGCTCGATCTTCGTTAAAAGAGCCATCGGCGTCAATAGATGCACGCGCATCAAAGTTGTTAATTCAGAAACGGTTGTATCTTTAAATAAATGATAATACGTCATCCCTGCCGCAAAAATGGCCGCGTCCAAGCTAAAAAGCTGGGCCGTCAAATCATCCAAATGACGATCATCAGTTAAATCATACTGTAACGGAATAAAATCCTGATTCGGATACGCCGCTTGAAAAGTCGCAATTTGGCTGGTAACCACTTGTTCGTGTTCAAAATAGTGCAGGTACAATGACCAGCCATCGTGGGCCAACTTTTTAGCCACCGCTTGGCCAATGTCACCCGACGCACCAACAATCAAAGCTGCTCGCATCAATCTGCCTCCGGAATCATATCTAAAACGGTCAATGCTTTCGCCTGAAAAACCTGATCAATCATAGCTTGTAAATCCGCTAGCGTGATGCTGCTCAAAATCTCGGGGAAATCAAACAAACTCGCCTGGCCAAAACTCAACGCACTTAGCTGATTGGCCACACCATTCAGTCCGTTAAGGCCAGCGTAGTATTTACCCAGTGACGCCCGCTTAATTAGAGCAACCCGGTCGCGGGTCAAATCCGGCTGCGTCGCTGCGTTTAGCAACACATGTTTGATCGCATCACTTAATGCATGCGGATCATCGGTATCACCACCGACCAAGCCATAACTAAAGCTGCGCTGGTTCGTAAAATCAAAATCAAATGAGTCATCAATCAATCCTCGGTCATACCAATCTTGATATAACTGGGAAGAATCGCCAAACAGAACTTCTAGCAAGAGCCGAATGGTTAATTGGTACCGCCAGCCCTCAGCCGTCGTAGGAATCGCAACCTGCCCTTTGATGCCGACCAGCGTCTTTGGGCGACTAATTGGCATCTCCAACTGGCGATATGGCACGATATCATCCGTCTGCAAATCCGCGTGAACGCCACGCACAATCGCCTGTGGCGCCGGAAACTGTTTGGCTGCTTGATTAGCCGCAACAAAAGCCATAATGGCATCAGCGTCAATATTTCCCACAACAATCAACGTCATGTTGCTTGGTTGATAGAAAACCCGATGAATCGTATACAACATTTCCGGTGTGATTTGGGCAATACTTGCCACTGTGCCAGCCACATCAACATGCGCCGGATGGTTTGGAAAAAGGTTTTCTAACAAACCAGCATAACCGCGCCACCCCGGATCATCCTGATACATTTGAATTTCTGACCCGATAATGCCTTGCTCCTTAGCAACTGATGCCTTAGAAAAAAATGGCGTTTGCACAAAATCCAGTAAAATCTGTAAGTTCTTCGTCAGCTGCGTTGTTGTAGAGAATAAAAAACTCGTTTTGGTCGCACTCGTGAATGCATTTGCTGATGCCCCAGTTTCACCAAAAAGATCAAAGGCATCATGATCTTCCTTTTCAAATAGCTTGTGCTCAAGAAAGTGGGCAATTCCGGCCGGATAAGTCACCATCTGTTTGCCATCTGGTGCAAATTGCGTATCAATCGAACCATAATCGGTTGTCATGATCGCATAGCTTTTGTGATACGCCGGGCGAGGCACAACTTGCAATCGCAGCCCGTTCGATAGCGTGGTCGTGATCACCGTTTCATCGACATCACTAAAATACTGTGTCTTCATTCGCTATCCTCCCCAGTCAAGAAATAGGTGGCCTGCAATTTCATATCTGCGGCGGCCTGTTGAACCGCTTGGCGATCAACCGCCTTAATCCGCTGAGCAAACTCATCAAAATTCTGTGGCGCATCTGGTACTAACAACTGATACAACGCCTGGTTTGTCAAAAACCGTGGGCTGTCATAGGCGGCACGCTGATGATCCAAAATGCCGTCCTTCACGGCCTTCAATAGGGCGTCAGAAAAATCGCCATTGACCACTGCCGCCAACTGATCACGAATAAGATCAGCAACTTGCTGACGATCTTTTCCTTCAATCCCGGTTTGAACCAGCATCAAGCCGCGAAAAGCATCGAACATGGAGCTCGCATAATAAGCCAAACTAGCCTTCTCGCGGACATTGGTGAATAGAAGTGACAAGCTTGAGCCGCCAAATAATTCCTCTGCCACCAATGTTGCTGCATATTTGGGTCCCATCAAATCAGTTTCAACATGATAAGCCAAGTCAAACTTGGCCTGTTGCGCATTCACCTTGGTTGTTTGGGTCAGCACATCTGGATGCGTCGGCAAATCAAACGCCACTGCTGGTACGGTTTGTGACCGAGCATCAAGTGGCCAATCAGCAAATAATGCTGCCACTTGCTCAGGATCAACATCTCCTAACACCGTGATGACGACCTGATCATGCTGCATCATTTCTTGATAGTAAGTAGCCAAACTGGACGCCGTCAGCGATGCAAGATCTTCCCGCGTCCCAAAACTCGGAATAGCCTGATCCTGATCGGTTCCAAAATATAGTTGCTGCACTCCCAGCGCCGCTTGGGTTTGGCGATCATCATCTAGACTGGCTAAATAATGATCCAAATTCTCCTTTTCCCGCGCAAAAGTGGCTTCGTCAAAACTACCCGCCTGCATGTTGGGTTCAAACAAGATGGTGCGTAAGAAGGCCGCTGCTTGAGGCAATAAAGGCGTATCGGTAAACCGATCATCCACGGTACTCATCGTCACGCCAATTCGATGCAACTTGCCTTCACGGGCCACGCCAATACTGAAATTAGCGCCATAGAGCGACTCGAGATGTGCTGACAAAGCTGCTTGCGTCGGATAGACAGCGCTATTCGTTTCTAACAGGCTTGTTAATAATGTTCGTTTAGTCACTGTTGCCCGTTGCAACGGTGCTAAAAATTGCACATTGATGCGGGTGGTTTTAAATTGCGTTGTCGGCAAGACAATCAACCAAACACCCGGTTTCATTTCTTTTCGCATAAAACTCCTTATGATGGCGTACCATTCGTTACTTGTTCTGGCGTCACAAAGACTTTGCGCGGTTTGCTGCCTTCACTTGGCCCAACAATTTGATTGGCTTCAAGATCATCAATCAAGCGCGCCGCTCGATTGTAACCAATTCGGAAGCGTCTTTGCAGCATTGACGTCGAGGCACTCTGCTGTGAAATGACAAACGCCTTCGCATCATCATATAGCTCATCCTCTGAATCACCGGGTTTCTCAGCCTCCGTATTTTCCGTTGGCGTCATGCTCTCCACATATGCAGGTGAAACTTGGTCAGTAATTTCCTTAACAACTCGCTCAACGTCCACAGATGGTATGAAGGCGCCTTGAATTCGCATCGGTTTAGATGCCCCAATTGGTGAAAAGAGCATGTCGCCGCGACCTAGAAGTTTTTCGGCACCGTTACTGTCTAAAATAGTTCGTGAATCGATGCCACTAGACGTTGCAAAAGCAATCCGCGAGGGAATATTCGCTTTCATTAGCCCAGTGATGACATCCACAGACGGCCGTTGTGTCGCAATGATGACGTGAATACCAGCCGCTCGTGCCATTTGAGCCAAGCGGACGATGGCAGTTTCAATTTCGTTACCTGCCACCATCATCAAATCACTCAACTCATCTATGATCACGACAATATACGGCATCTTTTGTTGGCCGCTTGTCGGATCAGCCGCCACCTTTTGATTAAATTCGGTCATATTCCGCACGCCAGCCGCAGCAAAACGTTGATACCGCTCATCCATGGCCGTTAAAATCTTGTTCAGCGCACTTGGCGCCCGTTTAGCTTCTGTCACAACCGGCGTTAATAGATGCGGCACGCCGTTGTATACCGACAATTCAACCCGTTTAGGATCTATCAACATTAAGCGAACATCACTTGGCTTCGTTCGCATTAAAATGCTAGTTAAAATGACGTTGATCATGACTGATTTACCAGAACCGGTGGCGCCGGCAATCAGCAAGTGCGGCATTTTTGTCAAATCAAAAGTCACGACTTTGCCGTTCACATCGCGACCCAATGGTAAGACTAATGGGCGATCAGGCGACTTCGGCGTTTCTGCCATGACTTGTTTGAAGCCGACCGTTGCAATGTGTTGATTTGGCACTTCAATCCCAATCAATGATTTACCAGGAATCGGTGCTTCGATTCGGATATCCTTTGCTGCCAAAGCTAAGGCCAGATCGTCCGAAAGATTGACAATCTTTGAAACCTTAACGCCGACCGCTGGCTGAATCTCGTATTGGGTAATCGATGGTCCAAGTGTGGCACTTTTAACCGCAACATGAACCCCAAAACTTTCAAAGGTTTCTTTTAGTTTAACCCGATTTGTTTTGATCGCCTTGTATTCAGCACTTTGATCAACTGGCGGAATCGTTGTCAGCATGTCAAGATCAGGCAACTGATAATTCGTGGAAGGATCGTCTGCATCAAGTCCAGATGCCGCTTCACTAGGCTCAGGTTGTGGCGCAGTCGTAGCTGACTGCGGCTTAGGTTCTGTGCGTGGCAAGGGAGCCGGTTGCGTCGATTCGTGAACCGGTGCCGGCCCGTTAATCGTGAAATCATCCTGGTGATCAGGTGTTTCACTGGGTGCTTCGTTTTCGGTAACCGGCGTAGTTGTCTGTGGCTTCGCAGAAACGGTTTTTTTCTGCTGGGCAGCCGCTTTTTGCGCGCGCTCTTTTTTCATAGCCGCCACGGCTGCTTGTACCTGCATCACGCCATGTTTACAAGCTTGCCCACACCGCTGCAACCAATTAAAAACCTGATTCGCACCCACACCTAGAAAAGCTAATGTGCCAACAACGATGCCTAGCCATGCAAGAATCGTTGCACCGATGCTGCTTAGTAAAGGGGCAAGTAACGCATACAACCCCGCCCCGATCAATCCCCCGCCAACACTAGAGGCCGTCGTCATTAGGCCGAAATCATTTTGAAGTAGGCGCCAGGTCGCCAACAAATAATGACTGTGCACATTCAATGTGGTCATGGTGCCTGCGCTTAACAGTACCAAGGCACAAATTAAGATAATTGCCAGACCAACCCACACATGCCGTGCCAATTTCGGCAATCGATCTGCGAAGAGAAACCAAATCCCCATCAGGATCATCCCTGCGCTGACAACTAGAAAGCTATCACCAACAACCAATCGGAAAACATTAGCAAACACGGTTCCGACAATGCCTAACCGGAAAAATGCCAAGCTGGCGAACACCACAAATAACGCACCGACCCAACTAAGGGTGTGCTGTTGTTGTTTGGTAGGTCGTTTTCTGCGCGGGCTTTTGCGTCCGCTGCGTTTCTGTGCCATCGTGATGCTCCTTTCATACCCGCCTATTATACACGAGCTGAACTCGCAAATAAAAAGCCATGATGATTCAGCGATCATTGAGCTAAAAGACAACGCCTGTCGTCAGAATGCATTCGCGCTCATCAAAAAAGCGGCTGATAACGGCCGCCTTTCATCATGACTCAACTTTGTCTTATTTTGTTTGGCCCGGTTGTTCATCACTGGCACCAAACTGAAGGTTAACCCCTTGATCCAAGGCAACTGCGGTCACTTGGTAAGTCAACGTTTCAATGGTTTCAACCAATGGCCGGCTTAGTTTGCCAAGTTCGGCTTGCGGCAATTCATTTGCCTCACCAAAATAATCCAAAACCTGCACGATCTGGGTAATTTTGCCAGAAATCTCAAAACCGGCATCGTCAGGGACAACGTCAAATGGAATCATCATCTGAAAAAGATTGCCTTTTTTCAACTCATCTTGTTTAGCGGGATCTGACCATTCAATCTGGCGCATGGCAACTTGCAAGTCGTTCTTAACCGGTGTTCCTTGCTTAACCAAATCATAGTGAAAAGATTCAACCGCGATAGGGTAACGTTTTGTTTCCATAAATACAGCCTCCTAAACGCGCTTGCCAACCGAGAAACCTTCTTGTAAGCGTCCTTTTCCATAACGGTCAAAGCCATTCACATGCCAGTTTCTACTCGAGCCAGCTCGCACACTTCTATTGTTGGGTTACTTTAATTTGTCGTGCTCGTACGTATGTGATGTTTCAAGTCCTGCAAAATGCTGCTGGCGTAAAGCTTCATAAATGACCAATGCTGCGCAATTTGACAAGTTCAACGCGCGGACGTTGTCAGTCATGGGAATACGTAAGCACTGATCGGCATGATCGCGCATGAAGCCTTCCGGTAGTCCCGTCGTCTCTTTGCCAAAAAGGAAATAATGATCCTGATCAATGTCGGCATAATCTCGGTCTGAGTATGTCTGATCAGCAAACTTAGTAATAAGGTAAAGGTGTTGCGGTTCCTTAACGGTTGCCATGAAGTCATCCAGACTATCATGATAGATGATCCGGACGCGTTGCCAATAATCCAGACCTGCACGACGCAGATGCTTATCATCTGTCTCAAATCCCAGTGGCTTGATGAGATGCAAATAGCTATTCGTTGCTGCACAGGTTCTGGCAATGTTCCCGGTATTTGCCGGAATCAGCGGTTCAAATAAAACAATGTGATTCGCCATGTTATCTTCCCTTCAACGCAAGTGGTTTAAGTTTAGCACATTTAACTTGCACGAACAGGCCTTGTGGACAGGTCAATTTGTAAAAATAAGCAAGAAAAAAACGCATTGCTTCGGAGCGCACTCAGCGAAGCGATACGTTAGTGAAGTAATTTATCGCAAACTTTTATCAATTACCCAAAAGCTAGCCCTGATAAAAGTTAAAAATAAATAGCTTAAAGGAATATTAACACCAGCCATCGATGTTTACAACCCTTTTACTTGACAAGATGCGACACAGTGAGCAAATCAACATCAATATGGATACTAATCGGCGGTGCAGCAAGCATTTGGTCGCGTTGATCGGCGGGCGCCTGCCACGTTAACGGGGTCATGGCCATTAAATCACCAAATTGAGTTGGCGCTAACGGAAAATCGTAGGTGATTGTCTCCTGACTCGCATCAGGGAAAGCTGCTAAGAACCTTTTTAAGACAGGCTCATTGTTATACACAGCCTTAGCCGTCCCGGAGTATAAGCCTTCCCGGATTTCTCGAAGATAACCCGCCCGCGGAATAATTTTCAATAGCTGACCATCAGGACGCAGCACACGTCTGAATTCACGATAATTACCTGGCGAAAAGATGTCGGTCACGGTATCAAATGCATCGTTAACGAAAGGCAGGTGGGCCAGATCCGCAACCGCAAACAGAACTGGTGCCGCTAAGCCGCCTGCTAGATTGATCGCCGGTGATGAGATATCAAAACCCACGGCAGTTTGTTGACCCGCCTCGGCCAAATACGCAGTCGGCGTGCCTTCCCCGCAGCCGACATCTAACAGTCGTTGATGTTTCGGAAGTTTGGCTGCCATAGCTGCCAAAAATGGGGTGAACAAACCAGCGTTCAACATTCGCCGCCGTGCGGCTAACATCGGCGTCGTGTATTCGGTGGCTACTTGCTGATTCAGGAAGTTCAGCGTCCCTTTGTGGCTGAAATCGCGTACATGTCCGTTGACACAAACCAACGATCCCGCTGTCACCTGTAATGGTTGGCCACAGACTGGACAAGCAAAAAGCGGTGCTTGTGCTGCGGCCAAATGAATTTTTGTTTCACGCTTACGCATGTGTTTCCCTCCTGCATCCTGCTGTTGCTTGTTGTAAACTAAAAGAAAAAGCCAAGGAGCCCGCTATGCTTGCAATTTATCGATTTGATGACAAAACCGGTCAACTGAACCAGCAATCCCGCATCAGTCCGGGGGTCTGGATCAATGTGGTTGATCCTACTCCTGCGGAACGTCAGCAACTACAGGACAAAGCTAAGCTCTCAGAAGCTTTCCTTTTGTACGGCCTTGATCCCGATGAAGGCGCCCGTTACGAATACGACGAAGATAATGATAGCCATCTGTTTATTTTCGACATGCCCATCGTCACACGGGACGCACGTAAAAAGGTGGTGTACGAAACGGCTCCGCTAGCGATCATCATCACTAATACCGCGGTGATCACCATCAACGGCGAGCCGATTCCACTCCTCAGTCTTTTTGCAGAAGGTAAAGTCAGTAACTTCGACCCTCGCCGACAAAATCGGTCCGTGCTGCAGTTCCTTTACCAGATTTCAATCAGTTACCTAACCTACCTACGTGATCTAAACAAGGCACGTGAAGCCAATGAAAACAAACTGCAACGCAGCCTCCGCAACGAAGAACTCTACGGCTTGATGGGCATTCAACGGTCACTGGTTTATTTTATGATGAGTTTGCGGACCGACCGCAACGTCCTCGAACAATTAAAACGCAGCAATCCTCTTGGTTTGGATGAAGACGACCAAGACTTTCTGGAAGACACCATCATCGAAAATCAACAAGCCATCGAAATGGCACAAATTAGCAATTCTATTATTAACGAAACGGCAGACACCTACTCGTCAATTATTAACAATAACATGAACGGCGTCATGAAGTTCCTAACTTCTTATTCAATTTTGTTAACCATTCCCACTTTGGTCTTCTCGTTTTACGGGATGAATGTTCATCTCCCTTTGGCTGATATGAAGGTGAGCTGGATTATCACCATTGCCATTTCCGTTGCCATTGCGGTGGTACTTGCCTTTCAATTTTGGCGCAACAAGTTTTTCTGAGCCTTCTGTGACGTGTTACATCCTCGTTTGCCGCATCAATTACCACTGTCGTTTTTCTAAGCCGGGCAACCGGCTTTTCTTTTAATTTTGCAAAACACGAACATTAAAAAAGAATATATGTACTTTTGATTGACTTTTACAAAACTTTCGCGTATCTTAGCACTTGGTGTTTTGAATAACACCAATAATGCTTAACAATGTTCGGCTTTTGCGAAAGGATGAATCCGATGAACAACGGCATGCAGATTTTTGATTACGAAGACATTCAAATGATTCCTAACAAGTGTGTGGTGCAATCACGTAAAGAGGTTGATACCAGCGTGAAATTTGGCCCGCATACTTTCAAGATTCCAGTCGTTCCCGCTAATATGCAAACCATCATCGATGAACCTTTGGCGATCTGGTTGGCAGAGCACGATTACTTCTATATTATGCATCGCTTCCAGCCGGAACGCCGGATGGATTTTGTTCGCGATATGAAAAAGCGCGGCTTAATCGCTTCAATCAGTGTCGGCGTCAAGGATGACGAGTTCGATTTTATCGAAGCGCTGGCTGCTAATGAGCTGACTCCTGACTATATCACCATTGATATTGCCCACGGTTATGCTCAGGTGGTCATTGACATGATTCAACATATCAAACATTATTTGCCAAATGCCTTTGTGATTGCCGGTAATGTCGGCACCCCAGAAGCTGTCCGGGAACTTGAAAACGCTGGTGCCGATGCTACCAAAGTCGGCATCGGTCCTGGCAAGGTCTGCATCACCAAATTAAAAACCGGTTTTGGTACGGGCGGCTGGCAATTAGCTGCTGTTCGTTGGTGCGCCAAAGCAGCCCGTAAACCCATCATTGCTGATGGCGGCATTCGCAATAATGGTGACATCGCCAAGTCAATCCGCTTTGGCGCCACCATGTGCATGATTGGTTCCCTTTTTGCTGGCCATGAAGAAACACCTGGCAAACACGTCAACATTGACGGCAAGGAATATCAGGAATATTACGGTTCAGCGTCCGAGTATCAAAAGGGCACCCACCACAACGTTGAAGGCAAAAAGATCTTGTTACCTGTCAAAGGCAAGATTGGTGACACGTTAAAGGAAATGCAAGAAGACTTGCAGTCAGCTGTCTCCTACGCCGGTGGCCGCGATCTCGAGTCCTTGACCAAGGTCGATTATGTCATTGTTAAAAACTCGATTTTCAATGGCGATCAATATTAAACGCTTATTTTTTGTAAGTGTTGCGAGCGGCTTAAGGCTGTGCTATGCTATGTGGGTTGAACTGTTCGAACAGACACGTCGTTAAAAAACGTTAAATACAAACCACAAATAAGGAGTGATTGCATACATGGCTAAAAAGTCAAAGATTGCCAAGGAAAAGAAGATCGAAGCAACGATTGCTAAATATGCCCCGTTGCGTGCCAAGTACAAAGCTGAGCATAATTACGCTGCCTTGCAAGCTTTACCGCGGAATGCCTCACCCGTTCGCGCGCACAGTCGCGATGAACTTGATGGTCGGCCGCATGCGTACATGCGCAAATTCAAAATGTCTCGTTTGAATTTCCGTGATCTAGCGCATAAGGGTCAAATTCCAGGTGTTCGTAAGGCATCATGGTAAAAAAAGAAGATTTCAGGCTGATAGATCGCCTGAAATCTTCTTTTTTTGTTGACCGTAAGCAGAAGCGGTTAGAAACTGGCGCATAACTGATCCAAGAACTCGTTGTCACACTTAATTGGCTTGCGTGATGTAAGTTAGTGTCGTCCCAACCTTAAATGTTGGTCGATGGGTCGGTTTTAAATAAATTGCGTTTTGCATCGGCTTGTCTGCTGGTACAGCTTGGAACAACAGGGTAACGTGCCCAATCGCCTTCAGGTTACTGTTAGCAAGTTGACCGACATAAGTCATCTCAAACGTCTCATCATCGATTGTTAATTGGTCGCCCGCCTTGATAACCAGTTTTTCCAAAGCTGACTTATCAGCGAACTGCTGGATCACCGCGACGTCGCGTAGTGCGTCTGTTGCTTGCGGTCCAAAGAGAATAATCATCGGATCCTTGGAACTCAATGCATCCTTACCAATAGCTGTTACTGTTGCTGTCAATTGCATGGTCGTGCCTCCGTTTGCCTGTCATTTTTAATATCATAAGTGTTTGTTATCTGAGCTTCGCTGCCAACATAATGCGATCTCGTTAAGGCCCATGATGGCGCTGAGTTATGGGCTGTGGCAAATCGTTTGATTAAAGGTCTGAAAATTCCTTTAATGATAGCCTTATTGGCCAGCTATTTTCATTAAACGTTGACTCACGCTTTATATCATAGCATAAGCATCAGCCAAACATGCTATACTCAAATCAAATTCGAAAGGAGCAACTTGAACATGAAGCAAAGACTCTTGTTAGGCGGTTATACGCGTCACGGCGGTGCAGGCGTCTATGCCGGTACATTTGATAATGACGAAGCGCATTTGCCGACCCCTGCCCCATTCATTACTGATTTGGGTTCACCAACCTACTTAGCCGTATCTGATGACAATATTTTATATGCGGTAGACGCAGAAGGTGATCAAGGCGGTGTCGCGGCTTATGACCTAAATGTTGATCCACCGCGCTTGATTAACAAGGTACTGCAGGCAGGTTCATCCCCCGCGCATATCTCGATTGATGCGAATCGTCAGCTGGTTTATGCCAGCAATTACCACGAAGGCCGAATCAATGTCTATCGCATTAAAAATGATCATGGTTTGGCTTTAACGGATGAAGTGAAGCATACCGGTAACGGTCCGCGACCGGAACAAGATAGTGCCCATGTTCATTTTGCTGCTGTCACCCCTGACTTTCAGCGAATAGCGGTCGTTGATCTGGGTAATGATACCTTAACAACCTATGCTGTCAACGATGCCGGCAAACTCAGCGATCCGGTTATTTTTCACACCGAACCTGGCTTTGGCCCTCGCCACTTGGCTTTTAACCACAACAACCCGATTGCCTATTTACTAGGTGAGCTTTCAAGTCAGGTTAGCATCCTAAATTATGATGCGGCAACTGGTCAATTCAAACTCATTGCAACGTTGCCGACCATTCCGGAAGATTACACCGATCACAATGGTGCTGCTGCGATTCGACTGAGCAGTGATCAACGCTTCCTTTATGTATCCAACCGCGGTCATAATAGTATCACCGTTTTTGCCGTCAGTCCGGATGGCCGAAATCTGTCAGAATTGCAACAAATCAGTACGGCAGGCGATTTTCCTCGTGATTTCAATTTCGATCTCACTGAACACTTTATTCTCGTGGTCAACCAAAACACTAGTAATGGCACACTCTATAGTCGCGATGCCAAAACGGGACTCTTGACCGAAATTCAACGTGATATTCCGACGCCAGAAGCCGTTAACGTTTTATTTTTATCGGCTAAGTAAGTTAAACCGTCTGTCTTATGTTTAACTATCGATACAACTTTTTATTGGCTCAGCCCCCAAGACCTGTTTTGCTTGGTGGCTGGGCTTTTTTTGCCTCCCAAAAAAGTTGCTGAATTACGTAAGATGACTATAAATTCCGAGTTGAACGTGGCAAGCCTTGCAAAACCTTGTATACTGTTAACATTGAGAATTGGAGGGTTATTATGTTTGACATTATCAAGGCCGTGATCATCGGTATCGTTGAAGGGTTAACGGAGTTTCTGCCGATTAGTTCAACCGGCCATATTGATCTGGTAAACCACGTCATTAAATTATCGCAGAGTCAGGATTTCATTAATATGTTCGAGTACGTGATTCAGTTTGGCGCTATTCTCGCCGTCATATTGCTTTATTTCAATAAGCTGAATCCCTTTTCCAAGCCGACAGCCAAAGCCCGCAACGCAACTTGGCAACTGTGGGCAAAAGTTATCATTGCAGTTCTGCCGTCAGTCGTTGTTGGCCTCCCGCTTAACAACTGGATGGATGAACATTTACATACACCACTCGTAGTCGCAACAACCCTGATCATTTATGGGGTGCTGTTCATTATTCTAGAAAACTACCTCAAGAATAAAAACGCGCATATCACCTCTCTGGCAGACATCACTTATCAAACCGCCTTACTGATTGGTCTTTTCCAAGTCTTGTCAATCGTCCCTGGTACATCACGATCTGGCGCCACAATTCTAGGCGCCTTACTAATCGGGACTTCTCGCTACGTTGCTACCGAATTTTCCTTCTTTCTGGCAATACCGACCATGGTTGGCGTGTCGATTCTTAAAATCGGCAAATACCTGTGGCAAGGCAACGGCTTCTCTGGTGAACAATGGGCTGTTTTGATGACAGGTTCCATTGTTTCTTTCCTCGTCGCCATCGTTGCCATCAAGTGGCTGTTGAAATTTGTTCAAACGCATGACTTCAAACCGTTTGGCTGGTACCGAATCGCTTTAGGTGCGATTGTCTTATTGGTCATGTTTATCTAAGCTAGTAAATGGAGGTCCGTCATGTTAAAAGAAATTGCAGTTGAAAATTATACATCGATTCCTAAAGCAATCGCGGCCGGGGCTGATCGGATTGAGCTCAATGACAATTTAGCGGTTGGTGGCACAACTGTGTCTAAGGGCGTTATGGCAGAGAGTACAAAATATGTTCATGAACATGGCCGTAGCCTCATCACCATGATTCGTCCACGTGGCGGTAACTTTGTTTATAACGATATTGAATTAAAAATCATGGAAGCTGATCTTTTTGAGGCACAGGCGCTTGGCGTGGATGGCGTTGCCTTTGGTGCTTTGACACCAGATGGCGCAATTGATGAAGACGCGATGACCAGCCTCATTGCTGCCAGTGCTGGCATGACCGTTGTTTTCCATATGGCTTTCGATGCCATCCCAGAAACCAAGCAGTTTGCCGCAATTGATTGGTTGGCCGATCATGATGTCGAGCGTATCTTGACCCACGGCGGTCCTTTGACCACCCCCATCACCGACACTTTGCCACGCCTGCAAGCCATCATCAACTATGCAGGTGATAAAATCAGCATCTTGCCAGGCGGCGGGATCACCAGTCAAAACGCTGCTTCAATCGGTGAGACATTAGGTGTGAAAGCTTTACATGGTACAAAACTAATCGCGTTCTAATGAACCACGCCACGGAAAGGCTAGTTATGCGGGCAACCGCCTGGATAACTAGCCTTTTTTGCTGCCATACGCTTGACGAGCGACAACCAGGGCTTTCTTTTTCCATAACGCGCGGTATGATATTCAAAGGGAAAGATGAAATGAGGGTTATGTAACATGCGAAAATTCGTCATCGGTTTACTTGCTTTTATTGGTTTTCTAACTTTGTCCGGCTGTCAAAAAACAGCCAGTCCAACTTACTTGAAAACCCCATACACACAAAATGAATTTGTCATGGGCACCACTTGTACTTTGACAATTTATGATAAAGGTAAAAAATCCGCCTTAAAAGACGGATTTGCCATGATTCATCACGTCGACGCCGAGGCAACTTTAACCCGCGGCGGTTCGGTTTTGGATAAGATCAACGATAATGCCGGAATCAAGCCGGTCAAAGTGCCTAAAGATTTTATGCCCTTACTTGAAAAAGCCTACTACTTTTCAAAAAACTCCAATGGCAGTTTCGACATGGCCATTGGAGCCGTCACCAATCTGTGGCAAATTGGCCTGCCTGGCGCGCGCGTCCCGGCACAAAGTGAGATCGACAAGGCCTTGCCACTGGTCAACTGGCGCGATGTCAAACTCGATACCAAAAATAATACCGCCTATCTGACCAAAAAAGGGATGCGGCTTGATTTTGGCGGGATTGCCAAGGGCTGGGTTGCTGACAAAGTGAAGGCCGTGCTCGCCAAAGATGGCGTCACAGCAGCGATTATTGATCTTGGCGGTAATGTCGTTGTCATGGGTCACTCACCACTTGGTACCAATCGCGATTGGCACGTTGGGATTCAAGACCCGACCGCGCCGCGTGGCACTGCAGTGGGTACGATTCCTGAAAGCAACGAATCCATTGTGACAGCTGGCACCTATGAGCAATACCTAATCTCCAATGGCCATAAATACATTTATCTTTTCGATCCTCAGACTGGCTATCCCTATGACAACAACTTGGCCTCAGTCACGATTGTCTCGAAAAATAGTGTTGATGGCGATGCCTTATCCAATGCTGCCTTTGATAAGGGATTAAAAGGCGGTCTGCAATACATGAATGCCAAAAACAGCGATCATATTCAAGCAATTTTCATTACCAATGACAAGAAGATCTATTTAACCAATGGCCTCAAAAAGCAATTCAAGTTTGATGCCGATTCAGGTTATCACAAAGGCAACTTCTAGTTCGCTTGAAGCCGCTAATTATGTTCCTGAATCATAGTATGTTAAAAGCCAGTTCCTAATTTTCGGGAACTGGCTTTTGTCATACCTTGTTTAAACTTTTGCGGCGGCTCAATCTTGCTGCGATAATTTCAACTTCGCCGCTAACGTTGCCATATCAGCCGGAAGTGGTGCATGTAAATCAATCAGTTTATGCTTCAACGGCTGCCAGAAACGCAAATGGGCACAATGAAGTGCTTGTCGATTAAAGCCGTGCGTATCAGGACTGTATAAGCCATCACCATACAACGCATGACCAATCGCGGCAAAATGAACCCGAATTTGATGAGTCCGCCCGGTATGCAACGTGACAAGCATCATGGCCCCAGCCTTATTTTGGTCAAGTGTTCGATACTCCGTGACAGAAGCTTTGCCAGTATCGGTTACAACACGACGCATATAAAAGCCGTCACTGACGCCAATGGGCAATACGATCCAACCATGAGTTGCTAAAGGTGTTTGTGCGGTCACAATTGCCACATACTGTTTGACAAAGTCTTGACTGTGCAATTGCTGATCCAACAAGCTGTGCGCCAACCCATGCTTGGCAAAGACCATCAACCCGCTGGTGTCGCGATCCAACCGTGTCACCACATGAACGGCCTGACTTTCAGCTTTGGTTTTAATTAAATAAGCCTTGACCATATTCGCCATGCTGTTATTTTGGCGCCCAACCGCTGGAATAGATGCCACCCCGGCCGGTTTATTCACTATCAGATAATCGTCATCCTCGTAACTGATGGCCAAATCATGCGAATAAGGCACCACACTGTCTGCCGCGTGCTCAGGTGCTGTCTGTACCAAAATTCTGTCCCCCGAGCGCACCGGATAAGCGGTATGCCGTTGCCGTTTGTTGACAAAAACAAATCCGCCTTGATAACGAAGTTTCTTAAGCTGTGCACGGGAAAAACCCTGTTGTTTTAAAAAAGCCGCCAATTTCAGCGGCGGTCCCTCATACTGCCATTCAAATCGCATCAGTGTTTGGCTCCGATAAAGGCGTCTTCAACACGATCCCAAAAATGCATATGCCGGTAGCGTGCAAAATGAATCCGTTCTTTCGCAATTTTATACCGAATTTGTTTGATTGTTGGTGGATTGATGACGAACTGATCCACAGTCATGACGTAATCATCGCGACCTGTCGGCTCCAATGTCACCCACTCGTCTGGTGCCGTGATAATCGGCGAACTGAGGGTACGAAAAACCCGATTATTAATGGACGCAATTTCGGTCATTTGCAACGCATCCAATCGCGGATGAATCACAGCACCGCCGTTAGACTTACTGTAAGCTGTGGATCCAGTTGGCGTCGACACACACAAACCATCCCCGCGGAAACTCTCAAAGAAATCGCCTTTGATATAGACTTCCGTCCGCATAGTACCGTTTAAACGCTTCAAGGTTGACTCATTCAATGCTAGATAATGAGCACTGGTCGCGTCAGCATAAGTCGCCTGAACATCCAAAAGTGGGTAGCTAACGCTTTGTCCAGAGTCTTCTTTTAAGGCGATAACTAAATCTTCAATTTCAAAATCCCGCCAGTCTGTGTAAAAACCCAAATGGCCTGTATGCACACCGATGAAGCGAATTGAGTTTAACTGATCCGCATAGCGATGAAAGGCCGAAAGGAGCGTACCATCACCGCCGATGGTAACGACCACCTCGGGATGCCGCTCATCAAGCTCAAAGTGACCGCTCTTCAAAAGCTTCGTCAGCTTTTGGGCAGCCGTGATTGAGGCAGGTATGCTATTATGGAAAACTGTCACACGCATCTTACTCATCCTTTTTATCGTCATGGTGATCCTTTGTTTTCGAATGTGGCTGCTGCCCTTTACCATAAACAAACAGATGCTGGGCTTCTTGAATTTCTTCACGAATATCTGACATCTCTTTATCCAACATAAAGGAAGCCTCCGCTGCCCGCTTGAGCCGCGCCTTCAAAGTATCCGGAAATTCGCCATTATATTTGTAATTCAGGCTGTGCTCAATCGTTGCCCAGAAGTTCATGGACATGGTTCGAATCTGGACTTCCGCCAAAATCTTTTTTTCACCATGGATGAGTTGCACTGGATATTCAATCACCACATGGTAACTGCGGTAACCAGAAGGCTTCACGTTGGTCACGTAATCGCGTTCTTCCACGATGTTCATGTCTGTGCGTTGACGAAGGAGTGCCACGACTTGATAAATGTCTTCAACAAACTGACACATGATTCGCAGACCAGCAATGTCCTGCATATCCTGTTCCAAAAGTTCGTCACTGATAAAACGCCGACTTTGTTTTTCAATAATCGAACTGACCGGTTTAACCCGCCCCGTCACAAATTCGATGGGTGTGTGTTCATTGGCCTGTTGAAATTGTTTACGCATACCGCGAAATTTAATTTTCAATTCCCCGACTGCTTGTTCATACGGCATTAAGAAACTATCCCAGTCCCTTTGCATTGCTGGCCCTCCCATACTAAACTACTGATGATACGTTGCGTGAGGCTTGGCCGACAAACGACGGCTATATTCCAGCCAGACTGGTTAAGAAGTACGGCAACCCGTAGCTTTCTTGCCAGCCAAGTCACTCACGACCACCATTCTATCATATTTTTGTCTCGTCACCGTTGCCCTTTGTCTTTGGAGGCAGTTCATGTCAATTTCTCGCGAACAGGAATTTAAAACAACTTTAACAAAGACTGATTTTCTAGCGATTCTCAATCAGTTTGATTTTGAGCCGGGCTTCAGTCAAATGAATACCTATTACGATACACCGACTGGCGCCGTCAAAAAGGCAGGCCTAGGCTTGCGCATTCGTCAGTTTAAAGATCGTGCGGAACAAACCTTAAAAGTTCCTAATAAGAATCAACATCGTGATTTGGAAGAAATTACCGATCCGCTGACTTCAGTTGAAGCCCGCTCCTTGATTGATCAAGGTCAACTTAAAACCGGTCAAGTCACAACGGCACTAGCAGCCCGTGAAATTGACCCCGCAGCGGTTCATCCGCAAACCCAAGCAAAAACGACCCGCCGTGTAGCGCATCTTAAAGCAGGTTTGTTGACACTCGATCAGACTTTTTACATGGACAACACCTCTGATTTTGAGTTGGAAATGGAGTACCATGACCTGCCACAAGCTCAAGTTTTCTACGATACTTTGTTGCACCAATTCAACATTGAAAAACGGCCGGTTATCAACAAAGTTCAGCGCGCATTCATGCATGTGCACGATTCACAAGCTGATTAATTGTACCCTGCTCATTTTCTGATAAAGTAAATGTAAGAATCTGTTGTTGGCGAATTGGAGGCCGTTAACGTGATAGAAATTTTTCTTTTTTTCAATCCAATCGGGAGCGTCTGTCTGGGCACTGAACAGAAATTACTCAGACAATTGGATAAATTCCAGCAGGAAGTGCGCGTCCACTTCGTTCCCGTTCTTAATTTAGATATCATGGAACAATTTATGAAACGTGAGCAACTGAGCGTAGGTAATCTTGCTAAACGCAACCAGCTGCTCCGTGCAGCTTACAACCTTGCGTTGGATTATAAGGCTGCACAATATCAAGGCAACAAAAAAGCACGGATGCTCTTGTTGCGGCTACAACAACACGCACCTCTGGTTCAATACCAATATGATGCGGCCTTTGTGGCAAAGATGCTCGACAAATGTAAGCTGGATCAAGAAATGTTTTATGAAGATCGTCAGCGTTCCGAAGTTAAAATGGGCTTTGACTCCGATCAACGAACTGCTAACCAAATGGGTATCACTCAAACGCCTTCCCTTGTCATTGTTGACACCGATCGCAAAGTAGATGACGGCCATGCTGTTTTGATCGAACAAATCGGTGACCCAGCACTCATCCCACATCTTTGCGATCTCATCCGAACAGATCCCGCCGGTTTCTTCACCGAACGGCCCGAAAACATGGGGAGCAACTTTAGAATTTTTTAGAGCGTGAACAGACTCGGCTAGAAACCGGCCTATCAGTGGTCTGAAGTGATGACCGGTCTTCAGGCATTGTGTTCAGCGTCCTTACATGCCGGTTTCTGGGTCTACAAACACGTTTCCATAAGCGCACAAACCGTCCCATTTTCCCACCTTGCGAATCGTGATAAGCAATCAGCCTCATCAGACTTTGCCTTAAGCAAAGTCTTTTTTCATGGCCAATTTTCGCTCAAGATCGGCAAACCAAACAGGCAAACGCTGCCACTGATAACGACAACCATCTTCCTGAACAACGAAGCCTTCTGCCAGCAACACTTGCAGCCAGTGGGCACCCATCATTTTCCCGAGCGTGCCAGCTGGCAACAAAGGCGTCCAGATATTCGGCAGGCCCGCTTGCCAAAATTGACGGTTGGCAGTCGCGGTAAAAGGCTGTCCTTCAAAGATCAACAGCCATTTGAGTCGCAGTTGTAGTTCTGGAACACCAAAATGCCGTAACACATGGGGCCGACTGTGAACGAACCATGGAGAGCCATTCAAATTGCGGCCCTGTTGATAAGCAGCTGCTTGCAGCGTCATCCACGGTTGCACCCGCTTTTGTAAACTGATGGCAATCTGCCGAATTTGTCGTTGCGGATAAGTCGATTCTGCCTGCCAAGTTTGAGTTGGCGGATCATCATGCTGAAAGCGCGTTAGCCAACGGCCTTCATTTCCAAACTGAATCCGTACCAACTCACCAACCGTTGTCTGTAAATGCCACAAAGTTAGCCGATGATCTTCGATGCTCAAAAACTTTCGTGCTTGTATCTTGCCTTCAGGATGCCAGTATCGATGACCCAATACCCATGTCACTTGCCAACCACGCGCATGATACATCATTGTCCGTTTTTGCAGATCTGGCACGCTTAGCGGGCTTGCTTGAAATTCCAATACCCTCGGCGGTTTACTTGCAACCAAAAGATCTGCGCGCTGGCGAATGGTTGCATCATAGTATTCCAACGTTGCCTGTTCGCCATGCTGTTTGAGCCAAGACGCCAACCACCATTTGCCAGTTAGGTGCTCTATACTCTCTGGTTCACCCTCACCCATTGGTTGACTTCGGTGAGCAAAATGGGCAGGCATTACGGTTCCGTTTTTGATGCGAACGACCTGCTTGCAAATAGGACAGTGAAAGGTTTGGTGTGTTAAATTGGCCGCCTGGGCATGACTTGTCAATGTGACACGTTGATTGTTTTTATCTAGGGCTACAAACATACGATTCACCTCATCAAAACATTACGCACCGCAACCAAAAAGCCCTGCTGCTACTGGCAATTACCAGCAACAACAAGGCCTAAGTCGGATCGTTTAAAAATGAGACGCGTTAGTTCTTAAAGCTATGGATCGGGGCTGGGATACGGCCACCACGATTAATAAACTGCTGCGCATCGCCATCGTTAATTGCCATGATCGGCGCAGTACCGAAAATACCGCCGAATTCAACGGTGTCGCCCACCTGCTTACCAGGAACTGGAATCACTCTGACTGCCGTCGTCTTGTTGTTAATCATTCCGATAGCAGCCTCGTCGGCAATCATGCCGCTAATCGTGGCGTCAGGAGTGTCGCCAGGCACCGCAACCATATCCAAGCCAACTGAACAAACCGCCGTCATCGCTTCTAGTTTTTCCAGACTGATTTGACCCTTGGCCGCTGCGGTGATCATATTAGCATCCTCAGAAACCGGAATGAAGGCACCTGATAATCCGCCGACACGTTCAGCCGCCATGATGCCGCCTTTTTTGACTGCATCGTTTAGCAACGCCAACGCTGCCGTTGTGCCTGGTGTGCCAACATGACTGAGTCCCATTGTTTCCAGAATTTGCGCCACTGAGTCACCTTTTGCCGGTGTTGGTGCCAAACTGAGGTCAACAATGTTAAACGGTACATCAAGGCGATCCGCAGCAACTTTACCGACAAATTGGCCCATCCGTGACACTTTAAAGGCGGTTTGTTTAATCGTTTCACAGATCTCTTCAAAACTTGCCGCCGGTTTGGCCGCGATCGCCCGTTCTACAACACCGGGACCGGAAACACCTGTGTTGATGGCAACATCACCTTCTGAAATCCCCCAAAAAGCACCTGCCATAAACGGATTGTCTTCAACAGCATTGCAGAATACCACCAGTTTCATCGCATTCTGCGGCTTGCGCATGGCAACCTCTTTGACGACCGTGCCCATCAACTTAACAGCGTCCATGTTCAAACCGCTGCGTGTACTGCCGATGTTCACGGACGCACAAACGCGTTCCGTGGTGTCTAACACCTCCGGCAAACTCTTCATCAATGCAGTTTCTGCTGGCGTACTACCGTTTTGAACGAGAGCGGCATAGCCCCCAATTAAATCCACACCTAAATCTTTTGCAGCTCGATCCATCGCTTGGGCAATCGGGCGAAAATCGAGGTTTTGATCCGCGCCAGCTAGCAAGCTGACCGGGGTCACGCTAATACGTTTGTTGACAATTGGAATTCCGTATTCGTCGCTAATGGCGTCAGCTACCGGCACCAGATTGGCAGCTTTTGCCATAATTTTGGCATATACTTTGTCGGCTGTGGTTTGCAGGTCACCAGTTACACAATCCAACAAGGAAATCCCCATGGTAATCGTTCGGATATCCAGATTCTCTTCACTGATCATTTCAATGGTTTCTTTAATTTGTTGAGTTTCCATCACTGGCTCCTTTAGCTCTGATAAGTACGATTGCCGATCCAACGCATATTAAAGCCGATGCATGGCATCAAAAATCTCTTGACGGGCTACTTTGATCTCAACGCCAATTTGATCACCCAAGGTCGCCAATTGACTTTTTACCGTATTGAAATTGCCATTATCTGGAATTTTAGCTAGCAGCATCATCGTAAATGCACCTTGCATGATAGTCTGTGAAACATCCAAAATATTAACATCTAAATCTGCTAAAGCAGTGGTTACTTGTGCGATGATCCCAACTTTGTCGGTACCGATAACCGTTACGATTACTTGCATAGGTGTATATGTCCTCTCTCTAAACGCTATCGTGGTCAAATGTGGCTTTATTTTACCATAATCCCGCTCTCGGTCAGTAACGTTTTTAAGTCACCAACAAGTTAATCATCAAAAAAATTTTTTGACACCCACTCAAAATGACCTGCTGGTGTTACCTTGATCAATGGTAAACTAGGTACGGAGGCAGAAAATGAAAGCAGTCAAATATGTAGCAGCGTTATTTTTAATGCTGATCTTTGCAATCGTCTTGGGGCAAATTCACCCTGATCGTGATCGCCCACTCACCAATAGTTCACAGGCAACCATTTGGGTGCTCAGCGATACCCACTTTATTGCCCCAAGTCTACATGATGAAAAGACTGCTTATACCCAAATCAAACGTTCTGCAGCAGGAAAAGATATGGACTATCAGCCCGTTGCTATCAATGCTTTGGTTCAAAACGCCTTAAAAGCCCGCCCGACAGCCCTCGTCATCACCGGTGATGTCACGTTCAACGGCGAAAAAGCCAGTGCCGAAAGTATCATGCGCCGCCTACAACCACTTGTTGCCAATGGTACGAAGGTGTTGATCATCCCTGGCAATCATGATATTTACGATGGTTGGGCACGAGCCTACAAGGGCAAACGACAACTACTGACAGAACAAATCAGCCCTAGCGATTGGCGCAATATTTTTCATACCAGTTATGAGCAGGCAGTTGCGCAGGATCCGAATAGTTTGAGCTATCGCGTCAACCTTAACCGCAATTATCAATTGCTGATGCTGGACAGCAATATTTATACGATCGAACCTTCCAATCGCCCCCCGAACACTGGTGGTAAGCTCACACCGCAGACCATGAAATGGGTTCGCCAGCAATTAGCTGCTGGTCAAAAGGCCCATCGCAAGTCGATTGTTTTCATGCACCACAATCTATATGCCCACAATGAAGCGGTGAATCAAGGATTTGTTTTGGACAACAGCGATCAACTCAAAACGTTGCTGAAAGCTTACCATGTTCCGTTGCTTTTTTCCGGACACATCCATGCGCAAGACATCAGCCGCGATCCAGATGGGCAATGTCCAACGATTGAAGTTGTCAGCGGCGCATTTTCGATCAGCCCTGCCAGTTATGGGGTGGTGACGTTCACGCCTAACCGAATCACCTATCAAAAGCATGCGACTGATCCCACACCTTACTTAACCGCCAAGCAACGAAAAAATCCTGATCTGCTACATTATCAACGGTATCTGAAGCAACTCTTTCTCCAAGATGGCGAAGGCCTTGCATATGGGGATCTCATGGATAATGGCGTGACGAATCAGCATGATTTGGATGCTGCGGCAAAACTGATGGGCGTCTTGAACTGGCGCTTTTTCACAGGCGATGATCATCCCGATAAAGCTGAACTCAAGCGATTAAAAGCCGATCCGGGCTGGGCCGTTTTGGAACGCTCACCAATGCTGCGGCGATATCTTAAAGAAATCGTACAGGATCATAATATGAATGATAATCATTTAATCATCAATCACCCTTAGTGACTGTTAACTAAGACTACTCACACAAAAACACCCTGCCATCAGCAATCATCGCTGTCTCAGCACCAAACCTTGTATGTTTGGTAATGAGTCAACATGCCTTGCGTTAACAGGGTGTTTTGTTCTGTTTCAATTAAAGTTGCGGCTGAGCCAAGTGCTCAGTTAAACGCTGAATCGCCTCGGCAACAAGTTTGGGGTCGGTGGCTAAGTTCAAGCGAATATACGTAGCTGTTTTGGGGGAGAACCATGCGCCGTAATCAACTGCCAGTCCGCAAACATCTTCAACAAATGATTTAATTTTGGCTGGCGCAACATAGGCACCAATATCCACATAGGCAAGATAGGTGCCCTGCAAGTCCGCAACTGTAGCCTTCGAAGCGCTCTGCTTCAGACCGGTTAGCAACTGTTGGTAGTTATATCGGACAACTTGAAGCACCTTGTCTAACCACGCGCCACCGTGACGATAGGCTGCCTCACCGGCGACCTGTCCCAAAAGGCTGGTATCTACTGGATGCAACTGTTTGATGAAATCATCATGAGCCGTGCGCAACTTTTCATCCGGAATAATAATATGCGAATTCAGTAAAGCCGCAAGATTAAAGGTCTTCGACGGTGCATTCAGGACGACAAGCCGACTGCGTGCCGGACCCTCAGCTACTTGCAAAGCAGAGGTGAATTTTGGCCCACTAACTTCCAAATCGCCGTGAATCTCATCAGATACCACCGTGACATCATGGTGACTCGTGATCGCAAAAAGCCGTTCCAGTTCTTCACGGGTCCAAACTCGACCGACCGGATTATGTGGCGAGCAAAAAATCATGGCTTTAATGTTTTGCGTCGCAAGAGTTTTATCCAATTGATCAAAATCTATCCGCCAGCCATCAGCAGTTAATTGAAGATCAACCGAGACCACTTTGCGACCAAGATCCTTAATCGCATTCATGAAGGGATAATAGACAGGCTGCATGATTAAAACTGGATCGCCGGGTTCGGTCAGCCAATTGACCATGGCATACAGCGATTTAACCACACCGACACCAAAACGCATCCATTCCGGCTGCACCGTCACGCCATGACGAGTCTTTTCCCAATCAATGAAGGCATCATAGTAGGATTGTGGCCGAATGGAATAGCCAAAAGTTCCTTCTTGAATGCGAGCGGTTAAGGCGTCAATCACCGCCTGAGGTGCTTTAAATTCGGTATCGGCAATCCACATCGGCAGGAGATCCGTGCGGCCAAATTCACCTGCCAAACCATCCCACTTCACGGCGTTACTATTGCGCCGATCAACCAAATGTGTTTCAACAAAAGCCGCTACATCAGCTGGCAATTCTTCCATCAATCATCCCTGCTTTCTTACTTTTGATGTCATTGTACGCATCACATGCATGAGTGTCCAGAGCGTGAGCAGGCCCGGTTAGAAACCGGAGCATAAGTGGCCTCGGACATAAATGGCTGGACTTTGGCCATTTATGTCCGAGGTCCTTATGTGCAGGTTTCTGGGCCAGCGAACGCGTTTTAAAACAGAGCGTGAACCAGCCCGGGAGAGACCGGAGTGTAAGCGGCCTTGGGTGTGATGGCCGGGCTTTGGTCATTGCACCCAAGGTCCTTACACGCAGGTCTCTGGGCTGGCAAACGCGTTTAGAACAGAGCGTGAACCAGCCCCACGTGCAACTGACAAAAGTTAGCCAAGAAGCTTCTCCACTGCTGGTTCAATCGCTTCTGGTTTTGTTTTTGGTGCAAAGCGGGCGACAACTTGACCATCACGATCAACCAAAAACTTCGTAAAGTTCCATTTGATGGACTTGCCTAGTTCACCAGGGGCTTGGGTTTTAAGGTATTGAAACAGCGGAGCTGCTTCTTTGCCGTTCACCTTAATCAAATCATGCATTGGAAAACTCACACCGTATTTCAACCGGCAAGCCTCGGCCGCTGCATGACCATCAGCCAGTTCCTGTTTAAATTGATCAGAAGGAAAACCTAGCACTACCAAACCTTGATCCTTGAACTTGTCATACAATTTCTCCAAACCATCAAACTGAGGCGCGAAGCCGCATTTAGTGGCAGTGTTCACGATCAACATTGGTCGACCCTTGTATTTGCTCAAAGCATATTGCGAGCCATCTTCTAATGTGACCTCATAATCATAAATTGACATTGGTTAGCCTCCATTTCTTGGTAAAAGCTTACGCCTCATCCTACCATTTTTTGAACAGATGTCAGTAAAAACGCCACTCATTGCCATGACCGGTGCCTAATCAACATGCTCAAAGGCCGCCAGCCTTGTCTTTTTCTTTGCCGCAAACGCCATGAGTTTCTGCCACTGAACAAATGTGCTCGTATCAGTGAATCGCAAAGCGTTGTCATAGGCAGCCGCGCTAAACTGGGCCAGCTTAGTTGAATCATTCAATAACCCAATGATTGCATTTGCTAAACCATCAATGTCACCATTTTGCGTCAAAAGCCCGCTTTTACCGTTGGCCAAAATATCGGCTGGCCCATAGTGAATGTCATTTGCGATCATCGGTAATCCGTGCGCCTGTGCTTCGATCAAGGTTAGCGGAAATCCTTCGGCACTGGAAGGCAACAGTCCTAACTGTGCGCGATTGTAGACGGCCGCTATGTCGCGAGTATAACCCTTAAAGAAAACGTGATCCGCGAGATGCAGCTTTTCAACCAGAGCATGTAGTTTCGGCGCCATATCACCATTGGCATAACCCCAGAGTTCAAGTTTTGCATCCGGAATGGCCTTCACAACTTGGGCAAATGCCCGAATTGAACTTGCCTGCTGTTTTTCCGGTGCCAATCGCGCAACGTGCACCACCAGATGTTGTTCGCGTTGTGAAAACGGGAGGCGATTAGCCGCTACATCTGCCGCCTTAACAAAAGCAACTCGAATCGTGAAAATCGGCGTGGCCGTGCCAAACCGGGCAGCCATATCCTGCGCCTGCTGCGGTGTCGGCACAATCACAGCGTCCCAGCGATTCAAATGGGTCAAGGCACTAGCATAAAAATTATTCAGCTTCGCATGCAGCACGTCCTCATTCCCGGCAACATGGTTATTATGCAGATGCAAAACTTTGAGCGCCGGTGTCGTCATGTGCAACAAGCCCCAGCCAGTTTCCGTCGTCCGATCGCACACGAAGACATTATAGCCGCCATCTACCTGATTCAGTTGATCATAGAAGAACCTTGTCAAATCATGAAGCCCATCAAATAGATAATCCACACCATGAAAATCAACCAATTTCCACGAAAATTTTTCTTGCTGGCTATGATTTAAATAATGCAGTTTTTCAAGCCGCGTGCGACCATGACGATCCAAATAGTGTTCTTGGAAGATTTTGCCGCCTTGATCAAAATACTGATCCAAACAATGGTTGCCTCGCGTGTCCCACCAACTCATTTTGATCGTTCGGCCGGTCACGTCAAAGTATTGAACATTGCTAACCTCTTGCTCATGCCCCGCCTTTTCGCGCAAATAAACAATTCGAATGACTCGGGAACCGCGGCTGAAGATCACCTGCCGCCCTTCACGCCGGCGGGTCACGCCCGCAGTCGGCTGGCAAACGTCTGCAACCGTTACCTGCTGCCACGGTGTGCTCAACAGGTCGCAAAAGTAATCAAACAGATTGATAAAATCAGTATCGTCAATGCCTGCATCTTTCAAAACATCGTGTAGATCTAAAGCAAATTGCCGGGTAACAATCTTTGCTGGCGTCTGGTTCGCTTTGAAAAGCTGCAACCGCTGAATTTCCGCGCCTTCAATACCAGACTTGGCATAGGCCATTTGATCATTTAAAAAATAATACATCCTGAACCTCCTTGCCGTTTTGTCGGATTAATTCTCCAGTCCAAGAAATGCTTGCCAGCGGGCGTAGACTTTTTCAGGCGCTAACTGCTTTTGCGCCAGTGCTCTGGCATGATCGCCGAATTGTTGTGACTGCTCTGGCCGCTTTAGCAGTCTCACAATCGCTTCAGCAAGGTCATTTACGCGTCCTTGCTTGATAAGATAACCGGTTTCCTGATCAATCACACAGGCACTAGGTCCATAGGAAAAGCGATAACTCACCACTGGCAGTCCATGGGTTTGTGCTTCAACCAACGCCAACGGACCCCCATCTGTCAAATTCGTATTGACCAACAAGGCATATTGTGGGTACTGATCAGCCAGAGATGACTGGTAACCCTTAAATGTCACTTGACTGCCAATCTCTAAACGATCCGCAAGCTGCCTCATCGCGGTTTGATATTGTTCATCACCGTAACCAAACAAATCAAGCGTCACGCCAGACACCTGCCGACTCGCCAAAGCGACTGCCCGAAGTAGCTGATCAAGTTGCTTATCAGGCGACAGCCGACCCACAAACAGGATTTTCTTGCTTGCAGCGGCGGCCACCGAGCGCGCTGTCAAAGCCGGATCAAATGTCACCGCTGGAATCGCCGCCACCCGAACTTTCGGAAAACGATCATGAAGATCATGTTGCTGCTGAGGCGTTTGTACAATTAAGCCATCTACTTTTTGGGGATGCTGCAGCACAGGTTGAATAAAACCATCAAGTTCGCCTTGCCGCGGTTTGCCAGGTGTTAAAACATGATTAATGGGTATGTAAACAAACTTCTTTGCGGCTGCATGCATTGCCAGTAGCGGTTGAACGCCAATCCCCGGACGATCACTGATAAAAATCGTTGTTTCTGAATCTTCAGTCGCAAGTTGATCAAGAAAATAGCTAAACAACTCTCCCAATGTATCAAACTCATGATCTTCTTTAAGGGTTTGGCCCTTTAAAACAATCCGGCTGATCTGAAACTGACCAGCATGATCACCAGCATAATAAATGTCGAGCACTGGTACACCTCGAAGATCATAGTAGCGTTCAAAGGCTAACAAGCCATCCTGTCCAAAATACTGAGTGGCCGATTTAAACCCTCGGGCGTCCCAAAGATCGCATTCCACAAGATTGCCTTGATCGTCCAAAAAGTTTTGATAATAAACATGGCCGACGGTTCCTGGAATATAACCGACCTGCCGTCGCAGCCGGTCGCCGTTCGTCACCTGACTTTGGTTAGCATCGACTGAAACTTCATCCATTGTCGGCAAATTGATCTCATCATTATGCACAGCTTTTTCCGGTCGGTCGGCGGGCACATGCTGAAAATAGTCGAACATGTTGCGCACATCCGTCTGAGCAACGCCAAGCTCGCGCAAGGTTTGGACACTCAAACGATCGTAATCACGCGTCAGAATCTTAACTGGTTGCTTAAATTGTTTGAACAAAGCCAGTCGTTTCAACGCAGCATGTTCAACACTTGAGTTCTTTGCAAGTAAGTATTCATCAAGAAAATAAATCATCCAGCGATCATTCCTTTCAACTATTGATCGTGCTTCATTTCAGGCCACATCATGTTTATACTCCTCATTCACCTTGCCGCTTGCTCAGTCGCCTCATGACGAATATAACACAGCTTCCAGACCTGATGACTTGCATCAAGGCATAAGTCATTGCTTGTTCACATTTTGCACACAAAAATAGCCCCCCTAACATCAATTAGGAAGGCTAAAACGTTGTTACACGGGCATTTCGATTTTTAACCGCCGTTAAAAATCACGAGAATGCCGCGAACAGGAATCGAACCTGCACGGGATAAATCCCACAGCGACCTGAACACTGCGCGTCTGCCAGTTCCGCCATCGCGGCAACAACATAAATGATTATAACGGAAGCAGGTAAGGCACGCAAGCAAAATCACGAACTATTTTTACAATTTGTTCCCTCTGCAACAGCGTGCTACCCTTGATCAATGGAGGTGGCCTGATGACACATAAAACTCATCGCGCATTTGGTTGTTACGGGATTGCAACGATTGACGACAAGCTTGTCGTGATTAAGAAAAATGGGGGTCCTTATCGTCATCGCTTCGACCTTCCCGGGGGTAGCCTTGATGGCCCTGAACCGCTTGAACATGACGTCTTGCGGGAATTCACCGAAGAAACCGGATTGACAGCCACGATTGATCAACAACTAGGGGCAACCAGTTTTATCTATCCTTGGAAGTACCAACACTGGACCATCAACCAGCACATCTGCGTTTTCTATGCGCTATCCATTAACGGCGGTAAACTAGAAACAAGCGTTGCCCAATTTATGGGCCAGGATTCGCTCGGTGCCTGCGCCTTGCCACTTGATACTTTGACGTGGGCCAATGCATCGCCGCTTGTCATGTTTGCGAAAGCATTCTTAACGACCGGCCAGCCTGAATTGACGACCAAAACTTTTTCTAATTGGGAAGTTTTAAAGGAGGCGGCAAATCCGTCATGAAACAATTGACAGAGCAATTTGCACAAAGTGTGGTCCGGCCACGGGCCCGTGATACGTATAAAGGCAGTTTCGGCAAAATTCTGATTGTTGGCGGTAATGCCCACTTTGGCGGTGCTGCGATCATGAGTGCCAGTGCTGCTGTTTACGCTGGCGCTGGGTTGGTCAGTGTTGCGACTGACCCGGTTAACCGTCATGCGTTGCACGCCCGATTACCTGAGGCAATGATCCTCGATGCTACCGCGCCGGAACTTGAGACGGCTGTGCGGCAAGCAACGGTCATTGTTGTTGGCCCTGGGCTGGGCACTGATGGTACAGCCCTTACCATTTTGAAAACAGTTTTTGCTGCCGTCAATGCCAAGCAGGTCATGATCATTGATGGATCAGCAATCACTCTCGTTGCCTCTCATCACCTAGATTACCCGCAAGCCCAACTAATTTGGACACCTCACCAGATTGAATGGCAGCGGTTATCTGGCTTACCCCTGGCTGCCCAAACCATTGAAGCCAGCCAAAAAGCGGCCGCAAAAATACCGGGTATCATCGTCGCGAAAAGTTCTCATACACATGTTTTCGTTGATGAAGATGTCTATGAAAACACAGCCGGTGGGCCGGCAATGGCCACAGGCGGCTCTGGTGACACGCTGACAGGCATTATTGCTGCCTTTGCGGGCCAGTTCCAGCCATTGGACAAAGCCGCTCTCGCAGCCGTTTTTGTCCATTCCCGTGTAGCTGATATTGTAGCTATGAATAGTTATGTTGCCTTACCGACTATGGTCATTCGCGAACTGCCTACCTACTTAAAGCAGCTTTCAGAATGACGAACCAATTTGTGAACAAGCAGCAAACAAAAAGCAGATGATCCCTTTCCGCCACAACGACGGCTGAAGGATCACCTGCTTTTTTGACATCATTCCTAAGCTGAACTTACGCCTTCTCAGCCGCCATTCAAAAGGAAGTCGAGAATGTTCATGCCAGAACTGGTTTCACTGCGATAAAGTTCTGTGTACCCGCATCTGGTACAAGAAATAGTCACGAATTTTTTATTCTGAACATCGAAGATTTTTGAAAAATTACCACCAGTTGCTTGAAATTGGTCGGCAACATAAGCCGTGTTTTGGCATTTGGGGCAGACGTACTGTTGTTGATCCATGACACGCACCCTTTCTAATCATGTTTGTCAAAGTAGCCATCTTGGTTCGCCTAATCAAGGCCGCTCTCTTAAACTCCTGTAACAAACAAAATCTCTCGCTTAGACAAAGCCAAACAATCACCACACCAAAGTGCTCGGTTGCTCAACGAGTGATATTATCCAAATCAGTCCGTTCGTCATCGGTTAAAGCCCGATACTCCCCAGCAGCTAAATCGGCGGGCAATGACAATGGTCCCATAGCAATTCGCGTCAAGGCCGTCACCTCATTGTCAACTGCCAACAACATGCGCTTGACTTGATGAAACTTACCTTCCGTGATTGTAATCTGGATGCGTTTGCCATCGGTATCCGGCAAGACAACGACTTGTGCCGGGGCGGTTGTGAAGTCCTTTAAATCAATGCCGGTTTCGAGTCGCTGCTTCATGTCAGCAGTTAATGTCTTAGCCAAAGTTGCAGCATAGGTTTTGGCAATATGACGATTAGGCGAAAGCAGTGCATGACCTAAATTGCCATCGGTCGTAAGTAACAACAGACCAGTAGTGTCTTTATCCAGACGACCTACGGGATATAAACCCGGTCGGTAATCATGTGGTCGGATCAGATCCAGCACCGTTGATTGCGTAGGATCTTCTGTTGCGGTAATCACCCCAGCCGGTTTGTTCATCAAATAATCGACCTCAAGCGGCCCATCCGCTTGGGCATCGTTCACCTCGACCGCGATCCCCGGCAACACATTGTAACCAGGATCAGTGATTAAATCACCGGCCACACGTACCCGCTTGTCGCGAATAAGTGCCTTAACTTCTTTTCGACTACCAAATTGTAAATGACTCAAATATTTATCTAATCGCATAAGCTCACCGAATGTGTAAAATATCGCGAAGTCGACTAATTCGCTCACCAATGATTAAATCAGCCAAACGCGTTTTCAAAATCAAATAAACGTAAATCAAAACGCCCACCCCAACTGCAATCAACAAGACGAACGCTGCCCCGAACTGACTCCGCGGATTGATCACCAAGGTTGATGCATTCACAATCAGGTAACAAACGGCGCACATGATCAGGGAAAAGGCCAGAATACCGACGCCGCGGCGAATGGTTTGGCGTACATGAATATTGTACATCCGATTCGTTGAATAGAGCATTAGGAGACTCGAGACCGTCATGCCCAACATTGTGGACAAAACCGGACCGTAAACATTGAAGAAGAAAATCATTGGCCACTGTACAATCACTTTAACTGCCAAGCCAATCAGCATCTCTTGAATAGCAAGACGGTTATTGAACAATCCCTGAAGAATTGCTGCCAAAACCGTAAACAAGCCCAGCATAATCGCTAAAAGTGATGAAATCTGCAACAAGCGAATGCCCAACCAGTCCATATCCCGATAGAACAAAACATACAGTGGGCGCGCGACTGCCACCATCCCCAACGCCGAAGGTATCATGACGATAAAAAACAACTGCAGTGTATTCGTGATTTGCCGGGCCAATCCCTCAACATCACCGCGCGTTTTCGCACCTGCCAATAATGGTACTACGGTAATGGCCATAGCAACTGCCAGACTAACAACGATCATAATCAGTTTATTAGCGTTTCCGGCAAACAGCGCATAAAAACGGTCAAGCTGATCTTCGCTAACGAGATAAAAAGCCTTCATCATTGGATTAAATGTGTACTGGTCAACGATGTAGTAAATATTAATCGTTGAATCCATGATGATAAATGGAATCGCCTGCCGTGCCACATCTAAAAGAATCTCATTGACACTGATCTGCAGGGAATTAGCACTCTGGGCAACCAACGCATCCAACCGTGGTTTTTGCCGGAGGAAATAAACAACTAACAGTCCAAGTCCGAAAACGGCCCCGATGAACGCGGCGAAGGTGGAGTGAATGACCGCACTCAGATAACTGTGGTTACCCGCCACCATAATCGCGTAAGTCATCACTAACATATAAAGAATTCGCGCCACTTGTTCAATAAACTGACTGATGGCACTCGGCGCCATCTCGTTATAACCTTGGAAAAACCCGCGAATCAAACTAAGCGACGGAATTAGCAGCAACGGCCATGCCAGTGACCGAAAAACCGGTATCATGCGCGCGTCTCCCGCTGCTAAAAGCGGCGACAGCAGCCACATGGCACCACACGAGACAATCCCCATCAGCACCATGGCAAAAGTGCCGTGGTAAAAAAGACGCATCCCGGTTTTATATTCGCCCATAGCATTGTACCGGGCAACCTGTTTGGAAACAGCACCAGGAACACCAGCAGTCGAAATAATCAGAAAAAGACTGTAAATTTGATAACCTTTTGTAAACAAAGCGTTGGCAGTTAGAAACGCTGCTCCAAGCCAAATACGCCATGGAATGACATAAATGGCCCCTAAAATCCGCGAAAAAACACTGCCGGCAGTCATCCACGCCGAGCCGCGGATCATTTTTTCCTTATCTGAACGTTGCGGTTGATTACCGCTGCCCAGCGAATTCTCCATGATAAACTCCTGTCGTGTTGCATAATCCTTTATATTTTAGGCAATCCCAGCGCGACTTGCAATCTTTCCCGGGCTTCTTTCGGGAATCAAAAGAAAACTTTGACAATTACCAGCCGCCACGTAGCAAGTAATCTCACAATCGAAACGCCAAAAATACAAAACTTTTCATGCAGCTGAATCGCTAAAAAATGGTCAACGCCCGCTTCCTTCAGGAACCATTCGTTGACCATTTTTTCTTTCAGTTAATTGGTGAAGCCAGTGCGGTTATTTTGCGACAATATTCACGATTTTTCGCGGTACGACAATAATTTTCTTAATGTCTTTGCCCGCCGTAAATTTCTGAACATTATTATTTGCCAAAGCCGCTTGTTTGATCTCATCATCTGATTCGTTGACATCCGCCGTAATCGAACCGCGCAGCTTGCCATTGACTTGGATCATCATATCGTAAGTGTCGGTTTTGATTTTGCTTTCATCATAACTTGGCCATGGCGCATAAGTCAGACTATGATCGTGACCTAGCCGTGACCAAATTTCCTCCATTAGATGCGGGGCAATCGGCGCAAGCATTTTCACGAATCCTTCAACATATTCTAGTGGCAGGTCATCATCTTTACGCGCTGAGTTGATGAAGACCATCATCTGTGAAATTGCCGTGTTGAAATGCAAAGCATCGTAGTCCTCGGTAACCTTCTTGACCGTCTCATTGTAAACCTTATCAAGTCGACCGTCATTGATCGTCGTAATCCGATCACGCAGTTTGCCTTCATCATCAATGAAAGCACTCCAGACACGATCCAAGAACTTGCGGGCACCAGCCAACCCTTTTGTTGACCAAGCAATACCAGCATCCAGCGGTCCCATAAACATTTCGTACAGCCGCAACGTATCGGCACCATACTCATCAACCACATCATCTGGATTAACCACATTGCCCTTGGACTTACTCATCTTTTCATGATTATCGCCCAGAATCATCCCTTGGTTAAATAGCCGTTGGAACGGTTCTTTGTTCGGGATCGCCCCGATGTCATAAAGGAACAGATTCCAGAAACGGGCATACAGCAGGTGCAGCACAGCATGTTCAGCCCCTCCAATGTACAGATCAACTGGCATCCATGCCTTAAGTTTGTCGTAATCCGCAAGAGCTTCCTTGTTGTGAGGATCAACAAACCGCAGGAAGTACCATGAAGACCCTGCCCATTGCGGCATTGTATTGGTCTCACGCTTACCTTTCCGCCCGTTCTTGTCGACCACATTAACCCAGTCAGTCAGATTTGCCAGTGGACTCTCGCCAGTACCGCTTGGCTTGATATCAGCCTCTTCAGGTAATGTGAGAGGCAGTTCGTCTTCTGGCACCAACGTGGTTTCGCCATCTTCCCAGTGAATGACAGGAATCGGTTCACCCCAATAACGCTGGCGTGAAAAGACCCAATCACGCAGTTTGTAATTGATCTTGGCACTGCCGATACCTTTATCTTCAAGCCATTTGATCATTCGATCAATCGCGTCGTGTTCATTCAAACCATCGAGGAACCCGGAGTTGATGTGCACGCCATCGCCAGTATAAGCTGCTTCATCGACATTGCCGCCTTCAATAACAGGCTTGATTTCAATACCAAACTTTTTGGCAAAAGCGTAGTCACGATCATCATGCGCAGGCACGGACATGATTGCGCCAGTCCCATAAGAGGCTAAAACGTAGTCTGAAATCCAAATCGGTAGTTTTTCGCCGTTAACCGGATTAGTCGCGTAGGCCCCGGTCCAAACACCAGTCTTTTCCTTATCTAAAGCGGTACGATCAAGATCTGACTTATGGGCGGCTTCGTCAATGTACGCATCAACGACGGCCTGTTGTGCCGGGGTGGTAATTTTCTGAACTAATTCATGTTCTGGTGCCATCACGACATACGTTGCACCAAACAGCGTATCTGGACGAGTGGTAAAGACATCAAACGGCTCATGACTGTCAGTTACCCGGAAGGTGATCTGTGCCCCAGTTGATTTGCCAATCCAGTTGCGTTGCATCTGCTTAATTGATTCCGGCCAGTCAAGATCGTCCAGATCCGTCAACAGCTTTTCAGCATAGGCTGTGATTTTCAGCATCCACTGACGCATCGGCTTCCGAACAACTGGGAACCCGCCACGCTCCGTTTTGCCATCAATCACTTCTTCGTTTGCAACAACCGTCCCTAGATCCGGACTCCAGTTAACCGGTACCTCAGCTTCATATGCCAGACCATGTTTATAAAGTTGTTCAAAAATCCACTGGGTCCACTTGTAGTAATTCGGATCCGTTGTGTTGATTTCACGATTCCAGTCATATGAAAAGCCAAGGCTGTTGATTTGACGCTTAAAGGTCTCAATATTTTGTTTGGTAAAGGTCTTCGGATTGTGACCCGTGTTCAAGGCATATTGCTCAGCTGGCAAGCCGAATGCATCCCAGCCCATAGGATGAAGAACATTGAACCCTTGCATCCGTTTCATGCGTGCAACAATATCAGTTGCCGTATACCCTTCCGGATGCCCAACATGCAGGCCTTGGCCTGACGGATAAGGAAACATGTCCAACGCATAATAATTCGGCTTCTTAGGATCGGTTGTGGTATTAAATTCGTTATGCTCGGCCCAATAACGCTGCCACTTCTTATCGATCTCATGATGATCGTATGCCATTTTGTTACCTCCCACTTAATTTCAAACAAAAAGCCGCCCTATCTACATTAGGACGGCTCAGCCGCGGTACCACCTAAGTTCTGCTTTCACAGCGCTCAAAGGAGATAACGGTCCGGCCGGCTGTGGCTACTAATTTCACCCCAGCAACTTCAAAGGTCAGTTCGGTCTTTGCTTCGTCAGACTCGCACCACCGCCTGCTCTCTGTCACCCGCGCTAACTTACTACTCCTTTGTTCGTTTGATGATTGCGTCAATCATAGCAAAAACATTGCCAAGGTTCAATGGTGTTTGTGCTATTCTTATAACATTAGTCGATTTCAGAGCGTGAGCGGGCACGTTTAGAAACCGGAACATAAGTGGACTCAGACAGAAATGACTGGACTTTGGCCATTTCTGTCTGAAGTCCCTATGTGGAGGTTTCTGCGACTGCGAACGTTTTGTAGAGGAGGCAACAAGTGCTAAAACGCCGACCCGAACCATTGTATCTTGCAGCAATTGCTTTATTTATTTTCATCACGTTATTGACGGGTATTCTAAATAACGCTGGATGGATTCATACCATTGATCAACAGGTAATTGCCGCTGTCATCCAGTTCCATCCTGTCACTTTTAAACCCTTACTCATCTTAATCACCAGTCTCGGCAATCCAGTATCCTTAGTTTTTTTAACCATGGCGTTCGCCGTGGTGTTACTGCTCAAGCGTTATCGTTACGCCGCACTTTTTGCAGCCAGCATGGGGGCCTTGATGAGCCTCGTTAACGTCGGAATCAAATATTGGGTTCGGCGACCACGACCTTTTATTGCAGATCCTCAGATTCGGGCATTGGTACATGCTGGCGGTTTTAGTTTTCCTAGCGGGCATTCTAGTGGCACGATGATCTTTTACGGTACCATGATCCTTTTGGCTTGGGCACTGCTCAAACGTCAATCCGCCAAATGGCTCATCACCTGCCTTGCCAGTAGCATGATTCTTTTAACCGGTTATTCTCGGATCTTCATGCGCGTTCACTATCCCACAGACGTCTTTGCTGGATTTTCACTTGGCTTTGCCTTGCTGATGGTGAGTTGGTGGTATTTTAGTCCTTATCTGACAAACCAAGCTGCCAAACAATCAAAAAAGCAGACCGTTAAAAAATAGCGGTCTGCTTTTTTTAATTTAGAAGGCTGACAAAAGCCATTCGTCAAGATAATGTTACGAAAAATGTTTGCCCTAGTACCACGTTATGGGCGGCATCAGACTATTTTTGTGCTTGCACTTCACGAACAGCTTGCTGAATCATTGCTTGTTCAACCGCAGCCTTGGCCTGCTTCGCTAAAGCTGTCGGATCTGCTGCTAGTTTTGGATCAGCCTTGGCCAGCGCAGCAGCTTTAGCCTTGACTGCGGCTGCCAGTGACGCTTTTTGCTCTGCAGTTGGTTGCTGCAAGGCGGCCAACTTTTTACCAAGCTGCTTGGCCTGAGCCGTTGTCAGCACTGACCAGCTTGTTGGGATGACCAATTGATTGTGCTGAGCAACCAATTGACCAGCCCCTTCATGATTGAACAACGCACCATAAAAACCGTTTTGATATTGCCACCGAGTTGTTTTGCTCGTCAACGAAGCTGTGGCATTCGCTGTCGTTGTCACCCGATTAGTTACAACAATATCAGCCTTGGTATGAACCGCTTTTTTCTTCGGATCGGTTTTATAAATGTAGACAACATGCTTGCCATCCGTGCCAATGTTTTGTTTTAGCAACATTGGCAGTTTTGCATTCGGTGAGGCGGTGTAGATGGTCTGCTCATCAATTGTTGTTCGTTTGACCATGCCAAAATGTGCATTATCATTCAACGTAATCAGCAATAGACTACCCACCACACCAATCCCGAAGACCGCAATTAACGTGCTACGCAAACTGGAGCGTTTCATCATAATAAAGCTGAGATAAAGGCCGATCACTGTCAGGCCCAAAAACCATAGAATCATGCCTTCACCTTCTTTTCATTTTTGATCGTCACTTCTTGCGACATCGCGTGGGTATTCAAGAAAAAAGCCAAGATCCAGCCAATTAAACTGAACCCTGCTGCCAGCAGAAAGGCTGCGTGGTAGCCACTAAGTGTTGCCCCAAAAAAGTCTTGCTTATACTGCAGCGGATTGGTTTTCAACAAACTGGCCGCCGGTTTGGCCAGATTGGTGACGTTTGACAGAACTGAAATCATGACAGCAGTTGTCATGGAAGTTGCCACCTGACGGACAGTGTTGTTAACCGCTGTCCCATGTCGAATCATATCAGGTGATAAGGCGTTCATCCCATTCGTCGTCAAAGGCATCATGACCATTGAAATCCCAAACATCCGCACAGCATAAATCACTGTGATAAAAATGGACGGGGTGCTTTCTGTCAGGAAAAAGTATGGCAGTGTTGCAATCGTCAGCAAGAACAAGCCTAACTGTGCAAGCCGCTTGGCCCCGATGCGATCAAACACTTGACCAGTGACCGGGCTCATTAAAGCAATCAAAATCGCCCCAGGCAACAATGTCAAACCTGACTCCAACGCACTCTTGCCGTGAATGATTTGCAAATACATTGGCAAAATCATCTCCACCCCGACCATCGCCATGTTGGCGATGGTACCTAAGACTGTGGATAAGGCAAAGATTTTGCTCTTAAACACTCGCAATTCAACAAATGGTTCTTTTAAGTGCAATTGACGGTAACCAAAGATGAAGATAAACACAATGCCGAGTGCGATTGTGCCTAAAACGATCGGATCACCCCAACCATCATTGCCCACTTCAGAAAAGCCATACAACAAGGAGCCGAACCCGATTGACGATTCAATCAAGGAAGGAATATCCAATTTAGGATCAGACAACGGTAAGACATTTTTGAAGAAAAACAATGTTGCCAAAATAACGAGACCGGCAATTGGCAGAATCATACCGAATAAGAAACGCCAGCCGAAATTGTCGATGACATAACCGGAAAGCGTTGGCCCGATGGCAGGCGCCACCCCAATCGCAATTCCAGCCATCCCCATAGCAGCGCCGCGCCGGTTCGGGGGAAAAATCGACATCATGATGTTCTGCAGCAATGGCATCGTAATCCCAACGCCAAGCGCCTGAATCAATCGACCGATTAGCAAAACGCCAAAACTATTTGCAATGAAGGCAACCAATGTGCCGACAAAAAAAGTACTCATCGCACTCATGTATAACCATTTTGATGGCACCTTCGCACTCAGATATGCGGATACTGGAATCATAATCCCGTTTACCAGCATGAAGCCTGTCGACAACCACTGTACTGTCGCAGTTGAAATGTTGAAGGCCTTCATCAGCGTTGGAAACGCAGTAGATAGAATGGTCTGATTCAAAATCGTAATAAACGTCCCAACGATCAAGGTCGTGACCATCATTGGTACATTGACGTGTTTCCCGTTGATATCTTTAACGTCCATAACTTCGCCTAGTTTCTTTATAAGATTTCATGTTTTCTATATCACACAATGTAATATTGACAATAGAAAATATTACATTTAAACTTAATAAATGTCAAGGTAATAGCGTGAACAGGCGCGTTGAGAAACCGGATCATAAGTGGGCTTGGCCGTGATGGCCGGAAAATCGGTCATCACAATCATGGTCCTTATGCATCGGTTTTTGGCGCCAGTGAGCGCATTTTCAAGAGAGGATGCTATGTCATGGGACCGTTTAATGCACGTTTACGTTCACTCGATATTTCACTCGGCATAGGCGAAACCAGCCGCGTCACCGGAGCCACCCCAACGCAAATTCGATACTGGGAAAAGAAACAACTCATTCATTCTCGCAGGCATGACGCTAATGGCAATAAACGATATTCCTTGGCAAACATCACCTTAATCGTCATGATCAAGACAATGCTTGATGAAGGGTATACCTTAGCCAAAGCCAGTGAAGAAATCGAACGATCACATCAAAAAGCAGATATGCTACATGTCCTTATCAGCACTAGATTGCAAGATATCAAGCGCGAAGCAACGCAGACAGTGTTCAATTTTGGCCCGTTAGAAAATGACCCAGACTACGATGTCATTGCGCAAGTGACCGATAAAACAGCGAAATTGTACAAACAACCTGTCAGAAAAACCGCCACCGAAGATCATACCGATCGAGTGGTCAGTCCGTTTTAACTTCAGCTATTTATCGGCAAACGAAAGCGATATCAGCGTACAAAAAACCGGATTCTTAAATAGAATCCGGTTTTTTGTATGATATTTCAGTTGATTCAGCTTTCTTCATTCGACTCCTGAATTGTTTCTTTTGTCAGCACCCTTTTTGCTTCAAAATGATTGGCTAGAATCGCCAACGCCACGATGATAATCGAGAAAAAGTAAATGTTGTGCAGACCTTCATACAAAATTTGCCGAAGAGTTGGCAACACTGCTGCGGGTAAATTTTTGGCGGTATGCGGATTAATCAGTTCGTTGAGCATATTGCTATTGAGCCGGCTATCTGCCGCGATACCTTGAGTCAGACGCAGATTCAAAACAATCCCATAAACCGAGACCATCAGTGTTTGCCCCAACGTTCGAGACAAGGTATTGAAACTCGTTGCCACGCCAACCTGATCAGGCGCCACAACGGCCTGGGCTGTTACCGTAGTAATCGTAATCACCAAACCAAAGCCGAATCCTAAGGCGCCGGCAACTAGCAGAAAGACAAAATACGGTGTCGATTGCGGCACTAATGCCAGCACAAGACTACCGCCAAGCAGCCAAATCATCGCCCCTGTCAGAATCGGCTTAGGTTGGAACCGGCCCAATAACTTGCCAGCTACAAAAGAGCCAACGACCCACATCAAAGAACTAGGAGTCACGGCAAATCCGCCAAGGGAAGCATCCATGCCGCGAATTCCTTGAATCCACATAGGCATGTAGACTTCAAATCCAATCACGAACCCCGAAATCAAAGCGGCGATCAAATTATGAATCACAAAAGTACGATTTTCAAATAGTTTCAAGTCAATGATCGGATCGACTGCACGCCGTTCTGCCTGCCAAAAACGCCAGAAGCCCAGCGTAGCCACAATTGCCATGGCAACTAACTGCCAGATGCCGTTGGGTTCAGCTAATGTCTGAAAGCCATACATCATCGCCAACAAGGCCACCAGCAGCCAAACCGTCCCGCGCATGTCAAGCGGCTGCCGGACACTGCGCCGATCTTCCTGCAAAAAGAACCACACAAGGCCAAACGTGAAAATACCCAACGGTACGTTAATAAAGAAAATCCAGTGCCAACTTAACTGATCAACGATAAAACCGCCCAATAACGGCGCGATTACCGAAGCGATTCCCCACATCGAGCCATTAAAACCGAGCATTTTTGCTCGTTTTTCGAATGGATAAATATCGGCGATAATCGTAAATGTCACTGGCATAATAGCCCCAGCACCAATCCCTTGAATTGCGCGGAAAATAATTAGCATTTCCATGGATTGTGACAAACCGGATAGCAACGAACCAATGACAAATATCGTTAGTCCAATGAGAAAAACTGGTTTGCGACCAATTTTGTCACTCAGTTTGCCGTAAATCGGCGTTGCCATCGCATTAGTCAACAGAAAAATGGAAAAGACCCAGTTCATTAAATGAACCCCATGTAAACTGCCGATAATGGTTGGCATAGCCGTTGACACAATCGTGCCTTCAATCGCCGTCATAAATGTGCCAATAAAAATTGCCGCCGTTACGAGTGCGACATTGGTTTTCCTTTGCTTCATAAATATCCCTTCTGAGTTGCCAGGCGATGTTGTTAGTCTTGAGAAGCCCCTCATAAGCACGAAAAAACGACCCAGCCGAGAATAATTCTCGACTAAGGCCGCCTCTTTTCTCGCTAATCTCGGTACTTGAGCAAAGCCTGCACCTTATCCAAGTGCTCCCAAGGAAGATCAACATCTGTACGTCCAAAATGACCATATGCTGCCGTCTGTTCATAAATCGGCCGCTTCAGGTCTAACATTTTAATAATGCCAGCAGGCCGCAAGTCAAAGTTCTCACGGATTGCCTGTTCAATCACATCTTCTGATACTGCGCTTGTGCCAAATGTATTCACCGACACGGAAACCGGTTTGGCAACACCGATTGCGTATGCCAATTGTACTTCAACCCGTTTCGCCAAACCCGCTGCTACCACATTTTTGGCAATATAACGCGCTGCATAACTGGCCGAACGATCAACCTTCGTCGCGTCCTTACCAGAAAAGGCACCACCACCATGTCGGGCAAAACCGCCATATGTGTCAACGATAATTTTGCGTCCGGTCAAACCAGAATCGGCTTGCGGACCGCCCAGTACAAAGCGGCCAGTCGGATTGACATAAATTTTCGTGTCATCATCCATTAAAGCTTCAGGAATCACAGTGCGAATAATCTTGGCCTCGACATCGCGGCGAATTTCTTCAAGCGTGACATCCGGATCATGTTGCACGGAGACAACAACGGAATCAACCCGAATTGGATTGTCATCATCATCATATTCCACCGTGACCTGCGCCTTAGCATCTGGACGCAGATAACTAATTTCACCCTTGTGCCGTAATGAATCAGTTTTGCGCATTAACGCGTGGGCCAATGAAATCGGTAACGGCATATAGTTTTCGGTTTCGTCAATGGCAAAACCGAACATCATGCCTTGATCGCCAGCACCGATCTTGTCAAGCGGATCAGTATCAGACTCACGGGCTTCAAGACTTTCGTCAACCCCTTGAGCGATATCTGGACTCTGTTCATCCAAAGCGACCAGCACTCCGACACTATCAGGATCAAAACCTGATTCCTTGGTATAACCGATCTTTTTAATCGTCCCGCGAACCACTGATTGAATATCAACGTAAGCCTTTGTTGATATCTCACCGACAACCAGCACTAAACCGGTTGTCACCGTCGTTTCGCAAGCAACTCGTGAATCGGGATCCTGTTCAAGCATGGCATCCAAGATAGCATCACTGATCTGATCAGCAATTTTATCCGGATGCCCCTCCGAAACAGACTCCGACGTAAATAAATGGCGTTCCTGCATGTTTTGTTTCCCCCTTATTATTTTAGGTTACAAGGCATGTTCGTCATAGCTTTGACGAACCCCATCGGGAATGTTTTGCAACTCTAGTAGCATAACATAAAAGATGTAAAATTTCCGAAAATCTTTGTTTACCGTCTCAGGGTTTTGTAAAATGGAAGCATCATAGAAAGGATAATCAATTTGAAAAATATCAATCAAGGTGCTGGTGCAGCGGCCTTTATCGGACAAATACTCGCCTATCCGTTTCTGATCGCGCTAAGTTTGCAAATCACATGGCATTTTCAAATCATCGCGCTTTTACTCATGGGCGTTTGCTTATCGGCTGCAATGGTCGGTAAACGTTACCCATTAGTTCTAATCATTGCCGCTATTACCGGTATCATTGGTGCCATCAATCAATGGATCTTGTTACCATTAGTTGCTGTTCAGCTCCTGTTGACATTTTTGTTGCGCACACAAAAAGTTACCAAGCAATGGGCTGGTACCATTGCTTTTGGCCAAGCAATTTTATTCCAAATCTTACTTATTTACGCGGGTTTGCATTTTCTCAGTCAGGATATGTTGCTCGACTTGGCATTACTATATGTGCCAGCACTAATCGGGTTATGGGCCAACCATTTTTCCAAGTGGACAGATATGGTCTTGTTGGCAATCACCGTCGTTATCGGTTACTGGTTACAACGACTCAACTTAATAGCTATCGGCGGTATCATCATCCTTGTCACGCTCATCAACAGCCGTCGACCATTTAAAGTACCCAGCTACCTTTACCAATTTAGCCCAGTCATTGCGACGCTGTTACTCTATCTAGCGCGCATGCACGGCTAATCAAACGTCACCACAATCAGTAGTGGCGTTTTTATTGTCAGAATCAGCCCCCTCTAATAGCTATTTAAACTAAGTCAAATCTCATGCGTTGGACGCCCCGTCCAACTTCAAAAAGGTAAAAGAAAAACACCTGCCGCAGTGGTAGGTGTTTTCGTTATGGAGGATACAGGGCTCGAACCTGTGACCCTCTGCTTGTAAGGCAGACGCTCTCCCAACTGAGCTAATCCTCCATGTGTGGTGTCTATTGCTTTATTTATACTAGCGGAAGCTATTAAAAATTACAAGCTTTTCGTACAAAATAGTCACTAAAGTCGGTTAACGATTTTGTGATGGTCAGATGTCTTAAACATCCTTTAAATCCCCACTCATGCTACTAATCATATCAGGCACAATTAAATTTTATTTGATGTTCAAAAAAACCTCAAAACACCGAATTAACAGCGTTTTGAGGCTTCTTATGTAGCTACATCCGAATGTAAGACAACGGAGAGTAAGGGATTCGAACCCTTGATACAGGTAAAACCCGTATACATGGTTTCCAACCATGCTCCTTCAGCCTCTCGGACAACTCTCCATAAAAAACTCCGGTTGTCAGGCTCGAACTGACGACAACCTGATTAACAGTCAGGTGCTCTACCAACTGAGCTAAACCGGAATAAAAAAAGCGTGGCAGCTTCCTACCCTCGCAGGCAGTTTCCCACCAACTACTCTCGGCGTGAAGAAGCTTAACTTCTGTGTTCGGCATGGGAACAGGTGTATCCTTCTTGCTATCGCCACCACACTTATGAGAACTTTGCGCTCTCAAAACTGGCTATCATTGTTTAATTGCTGCCTTGAACCTAACGTACTTGTCATCGAAATGTGTTCGCAGTCGCAGAAACCTGCGCCTGCGAACACGCTTACTTGGTTAAGTCCTCGACCGATTAGTACTGGTCCGCTCCATGCATCGCTGCACTTCCACTTCCAGCCTATCTACCTGATCATCTCTCAGGGGTCTTACTTCCATATAGGAATGGGAAATCTCATCTCGAGGGGGGCTTCACACTTAGATGCTTTCAGCGTTTATCCCTGCCGTTCATAGCTACCCAGCGATGCGCCTGGCGGCACAACTGGTACACCAGCGGAACGTCCATCCCGGTCCTCTCGTACTAAGGACAGCTCCTCTCAAATTTCCTGCGCCCGCGACGGATAGGGACCGAACTGTCTCACGACGTTCTGAACCCAGCTCGCGTACCGCTTTAATGGGCGAACAGCCCAACCCTTGGGACCGACTACAGCCCCAGGATGCGATGAGCCGACATCGAGGTGCCAAACCTCCCCGTCGATGTGGACTCTTGGGGGAGATAAGCCTGTTATCCCCAGGGTAGCTTTTATCCGTTGAGCGATGGCCCTTCCATACGGAACCACCGGATCACTAAGCCCGACTTTCGTCCCTGCTCGACTTGTCAGTCTCGCAGTCAAGCTCCCTTATACCTTTACACTCTGCGAATGATTTCCAACCATTCTGAGGGAACCTTTGGGCGCCTCCGTTACATTTTAGGAGGCGACCGCCCCAGTCAAACTGCCTACCTGACACTGTCTCCCGCCACGATTAGTGGCGCGGGTTAGAGTGTTCATACAGCTAGGGTAGTATCCCACCAACGCCTCCATCGAAACTAGCGTTCCGATCTCTACGGCTCCTACCTATCCTGTACAAGCGGTACAAACACTCAATATCAAGCTACAGTAAAGCTCCATGGGGTCTTTCCGTCCTGTCGCGGGTAACCCGCATCTTCACGGGTACTATAATTTCACCGAGTCTCTCGTTGAGACAGTGCCCAAATCATTACGCCTTTCGTGCGGGTCGGAACTTACCCGACAAGGAATTTCGCTACCTTAGGACCGTTATAGTTACGGCCGCCGTTTACTGGGGCTTCAATTCTGGGCTTCGCTTGCGCTAACTCATCCTCTTAACCTTCCAGCACCGGGCAGGCGTCAGCCCCTATACATCATCTTACGATTTAGCAGAGACCTGTGTTTTTGATAAACAGTTGTTTGGGCCTATTCACTGCGGCTGACCTTGCGGTCAGCACCCCTTCTTCCGAAGTTACGGGGTCATTTTGCCGAGTTCCTTAACGAGAGTTCGCTCGCTCACCTGAGGATACTCTCCTCGACTACCTGTGTCGGTTTGCGGTACGGGTAGTTTATTTCTCACTAGAAGCTTTTCTTGGCAGTGTGACATCAGGAACTTCGCTACTATAATTTCGCTCCCCATCACAGCTTGTCCTTAAGACTGCAAGCATTTCACTCGCTGTCAGACTTGTTGCTTGGGCGCACATTTCCAGCCGTGCGCTTTCCTTAGCCTCCTGCGTCCCTCCATCGCTTAAACAAAATAAACTAGTGCAGGAATCTCAACCTGCTTGTCATCGACTACGCCTCTCGGCCTCGCCTTAGATCCCGACTAACCCTGGGAGGACGAGCCTTCCCCAGGAAACCTTAGTCATACGGTGGATCAGATTCTCACTGATCTTTCGCTACTCATGCCGGCATTCTCACTTCTAAGCGCTCCAGCCGTCCTCACGATTGACCTTCAACGCCCTTAGAACGCTCTCCTACCGCGCACCCTTACGGGTGCACCCACAGTTTCGGTATTATGCTTAGCCCCGGTATATTTTCGGCGCAGTGCCACTCGACTAGTGAGCTATTACGCACTCTTTAAATGGTGGCTGCTTCTGAGCCAACATCCTAGTTGTCTGTGCAACGCCACATCCTTTTCCACTTAGCATAAATTTAGGGACCTTAACTGGTGATCTGGGCTGTTCCCCTTTCGACAATGGACCTTATCGCTCACTGTCTGACTCCCGGAGTAAGATTCATGGTATTCGGAGTTTATCTGAATTCAGTAACCCTTGATGGGCCCCTAGTTCAAACAGTGCTCTACCTCCATGATCCATCCTCCGAGGCTAACCCTAAAGCTATTTCGGAGAGAACCAGCTATCTCCAAGTTCGTTTGGAATTTCACCGCTACCCACAACTCATCCCAGCATTTTTCAACATACATGGGTTCGGTCCTCCAGTGTGTTTCACCACACCTTCAACCTGGTCATGGGTAGGTCACTTGGTTTCGGGTCTACATCTGCTTACTCATTCGCCCTGTTCAGACTCGCTTTCGCTACGGCTCCGACTTTTCATCTTAACCTCGCAAGCAAACGTAACTCGCCGGTTCATTCTACAAAAGGCACGCCATTACCCATTAACGGGCTTTGACTAATTGTAGGCACACGGTTTCAGGAACTGTTTCACTCCCCTTCCGGGGTGCTTTTCACCTTTCCCTCACGGTACTGGTTCACTATCGGTCACTAGGGAGTATTTAGCCTTGGGAGATGGTCCTCCCGGATTCCGACGGAATTTCACGTGTTCCGCCGTACTCAGGATCCTGGACGGAGGGTTCGACGTTTCGCTTACAGGGCTTTCACCTTCTGTGGCGCAGCTTTCCAGCTGACTTCGACTACGTCGGACTTTGGTAACTCCAATGTCCAGTCCTACAACCCCGAGAAGCAAGCTTCTCGGTTTGGGCTCTTCCCACTTCGCTCGCCGCTACTATGGGAATCGAGTTTTCTTTCTCTTCCTGCGGGTACTGAGATGTTTCAGTTCCCCGCGTCTGCCGCCGGCCAGCTATGTATTCACTGACAAGCAATACACTGATGTGTACTGGGTTCCCCCATTCGGAAATCTCCGGATCAAAGCTTACTTATAGCTCCCCGAAGCATATCGGTATTAGTTCCGTCCTTCATCGGCTCCTAGTGCCAAGGCATCCACCGTGCGCCCTTTGTAACTTAACCTGTACTGACTTGCGTCAGCGGTTATGCGATGCGAATTTCTTTTCAGAAACTCATACAAATACGCTGTGTTCTCGGCAATTTAAAACAATTAATACAATGATATCCAGTTTTCAAAGAACAAAGTCGCACCCGTTAGGGTGCTTGAGGGTGATCCCCTCAAAACTAAACAAAGTTTCGTGTGTGCAGGTTTCCGTCAGACTTTCAGTCTGTTTCCTTAGAAAGGAGGTGATCCAGCCGCAGGTTCTCCTACGGCTACCTTGTTACGACTTCACCCTAATCATTTGTCCCACCTTAGACGGCTCGCTCCCTAAAAGGGTTACGCCACCGGCTTCGGGTGTTACAAACTCTCATGGTGTGACGGGCGGTGTGTACAAGGCCCGGGAACGTATTCACCGCGGCGTGCTGATCCGCGATTACTAGCGATTCCGACTTCGTGTAGGCGAGTTGCAGCCTACAGTCCGAACTGAGAATGGCTTTAAGAGATTAGCTTGACCTCGCGGTCTCGCAACTCGTTGTACCATCCATTGTAGCACGTGTGTAGCCCAGGTCATAAGGGGCATGATGATTTGACGTCATCCCCACCTTCCTCCGGTTTGTCACCGGCAGTCTTACTAGAGTGCCCAACTAAATGCTGGCAACTAGTCATAAGGGTTGCGCTCGTTGCGGGACTTAACCCAACATCTCACGACACGAGCTGACGACAACCATGCACCACCTGTCATTTTGCCCCCGAAGGGGAAACCTGATCTCTCAGGTGATCAAAAGATGTCAAGACCTGGTAAGGTTCTTCGCGTTGCTTCGAATTAAACCACATGCTCCACCGCTTGTGCGGGCCCCCGTCAATTCCTTTGAGTTTCAACCTTGCGGTCGTACTCCCCAGGCGGAATGCTTAATGCGTTAGCTGCGGCACTGAAGGGCGGAAACCCTCCAACACCTAGCATTCATCGTTTACGGCATGGACTACCAGGGTATCTAATCCTGTTCGCTACCCATGCTTTCGAGCCTCAGCGTCAGTTACAGACCAGACAGCCGCCTTCGCCACTGGTGTTCTTCCATATATCTACGCATTTCACCGCTACACATGGAGTTCCACTGTCCTCTTCTGCACTCAAGTTTCCCAGTTTCCGATGCGCTTCCTCGGTTAAGCCGAGGGCTTTCACATCAGACTTAAAAAACCGCCTGCGCTCGCTTTACGCCCAATAAATCCGGATAACGCTTGCCACCTACGTATTACCGCGGCTGCTGGCACGTAGTTAGCCGTGGCTTTCTGGTTGGATACCGTCACGCCGACAACAGTTACTCTGCCGACCATTCTTCTCCAACAACAGAGTTTTACGACCCGAAAGCCTTCTTCACTCACGCGGCGTTGCTCCATCAGACTTGCGTCCATTGTGGAAGATTCCCTACTGCTGCCTCCCGTAGGAGTTTGGGCCGTGTCTCAGTCCCAATGTGGCCGATCAACCTCTCAGTTCGGCTACGTATCATCGCCTTGGTGAGCCATTACCTCACCAACTAGCTAATACGCCGCGGGTCCATCCAAAAGCGATAGCTTACGCCATCTTTCAGCCAAGAACCATGCGGTTCTTGGATCTATGCGGTATTAGCATCTGTTTCCAAATGTTATCCCCCACTTAAGGGCAGGTTACCCACGTGTTACTCACCCGTCCGCCACTCGTTCCATGTTGAATCTCAGTGCAAGCACCGATCATCAACGAGAACTCGTTCGACTTGCATGTATTAGGCACGCCGCCAGCGTTCATCCTGAGCCAGGATCAAACTCTCATATAAATATGAGCTGTTCGAATAGCTCGATTTGTTGTTCTAGCGAATTGACTTCGCAAATGTTACTTCTTGCCTCGGTACCGAAGCACCAAGGACCCTGCACATTTAAACGAAACTTTGTTCAGTTTTCAAAGGACGACCTTGTCAAAAGACAACTTTGATAGATTATCACGCTGACAAACAACTGTCAACATTTTTATTAAATATCCTGTTAAATGGAAGATGCAAGCGCTTCTACCTTACCCTTTTTAGAAAAGGAATTGCTTTTTGACAGCAATAATATAATACCAGCAACTCAGACGGTGTGCAAGTATTTTTTTGAGTTTCCAGCAAAACCACGCGATGCTCCTGTCCATACGGCCTAATTGATTGTTGCGTGATGTTGCTTAACCTACCCAACAAAAAGCGGTACATACGACTTAATCGCCGTAATGCACCGCCTTATTGGACTCAATTACTTCATACCTAATTTCACTTGGCAATCAGGGCAAATACCGTAAACTTCGAGGTGATGGCCACTCACTTTAAAGCCGGTTTTCTTAGCCGCCACTGCTTCAACATCTGTAACGCCTGGATAACTGAAATCAAAGATTCTGCCGCAGTTTGTACAAATGGCGTGATAATGTGGCTCAATGGGAAAATCAAAATGAGTGGCCGCATCATTAGACGACATTTCTTCAACTAGATTAAGATCAACCAAAAGCCGTAGATTATTATATACGGTTGCAACACTCATATGCGGAAACTGCAGCGACAGCTTCGCATAAATCATTTCCGCAGTCGGATGTGCCGTACTGTCAATCATGTACGAAATAATCGCTTCACGCTGCGGGGTGACCCGAATCTGCTTCGCTTTGAGCAAGTTAATTGTTTTGTTGTAAACCGCCTGATTCATAGCCAGCCTCCTATTTGTAACTATTATCATCTAGTAAAATTGTACGCTCTTTTCTAATCTAGCACAACTGTTTACTTACAAAAGTTCAGAATAAGCAGCTTCAGGTCAGTAATCCCATTCGCTACAGCACATTTTGTGGACACAGAAAAAGCAGCGCTCGCCGCTGAACGCTGCTTTCAATGAATTCGATTGCTACTTTGACTCGCTACTGCTGCTATCGCTATCGTCTTTAAGTTCGGGTGCATCGGTCTTATACTCATCGGCAACTGACTTACCCTTATTTTCCGCTTTTAGGCTCGTGCCCTTCTTTTGCGCGGCTTTCAACTTTTTCTTTGTATCTGTCAGCTTATATGAAAAGTCACTTCGATCAACCTTCTTAAAACCGGCCGGTGTATAGAATCGCAACAAATCGCCGTTAATGACGCGATCAGACAGAGAAAGTTCGGTGGTCACTCGATTAGTGGACGCATCAACACTTTCCTTCTGGCTTTCTGATAACTTGTCGATTTTCTTACCAGTCGTGGTATTGAAATATTGACTACCAACCTTTGTAAAGTCTGGCGTGACAAAGTCGCCGTTTCGGAAGGCCACGGTTTGCGGATGATCCGCGGATAACAAGTCGGACCCAAATTGAACTGTATCGTTATCTTTCACACCTAACAGGTTCAATATTGTTGGCAGTGCGTCAATCTCACCACCGTACGTATGATTAATACCACCTTTTAAGCCTGACATGTGAATCATAAATGGTACTCGCTGGTACATGGCGTTGTCATAATCATTGAAACCAGAAATGTTCGTAAGCTTTGCCATGGCTTTTTTATGGTTATTCGAAATACCATAGTGATCACCGTAAAGAACAATCATTGATTTGTCATACAGACCAGTTTCCTTCAACCAATTGAAAAACTCACCCAGTGCTTCGTCAAGATAACGGGCAGTTTGAACATAGCCATCAACGGTGTCGTCGCCAGTATCCGTCTTCTCGATGGTTTGATTGGCTTTATCCAAAGTATACGGATAGTGATTTGTGACCGTGATCATTTTGGCATAGAACGGTTGTGGTAATTGCTCAATGTACTGAGCTGAGTCTTTGAGGAAAATCTTATCCTTTAGCCCATAGCCGACATCGTAGTTCTTCCCACTTGAAAAATAATTTTTCGAGAAGAAGTAGTCATAGCCCCAAGACTTATAGGTGTTGTCTCGGTTCCAAAAACTCGGCACATCGCCGTGGAATGATGCTGTTGTGTAACCTTGCTGATCCAAAATTGCTGGCGCTGCCTGGAAAGTATTGGTTGTGCCATCAGTAACCATGGCTGCGCCTTCAGGTAAACCAAACAGTGAGTTTTCCATCATCATCTCAGCATCGGCAGTTTTCCCTTGGCCAACTTGATTAAAGAAATTGTCAAAGGATAACGTATCAGATTCATGATAGAGCTTATTTAGATTAGGTGTCACTTCCTGCCCATCCCATTTGAAGTCAATCATAAACTGCTGAAGGCTTTCCAAATGGATCACAAAAACGTTCTTTCCTTTGGCAACACCAGTATATTGCGCATTAGGTGTGACTCTGTTCTTATTAAGATAATTCAAAACAGATTTCACATCGCTTGAATCAGCGTTTGCTTTCGTGGCACTGTTTTGTGCTGTTTTGACCCCATCAACAACAGTATAGGCATTAAGCCCTAAATACTTAACAATATAGTTATTGTCAAAGGTACGCGTCAGTAAGCCTGAACGGTCACTATAAGCCATACTGAGATTAGCTGCGAACATCGCGACAGCTAAAACCGAAACCCCGAGCGCAAAGCGTTTCTTAATCGGTCGAATGTCCATCCGGATGACTTTAAAAACAAGCAACAGAATCAAAATGAGGACGTCAGCGAAAACAATAAAATCTGTTGGTTGCACAATACCCATGATGCCTTTATTGAGGTTATTGGACACGGCGCCTGACCCTTTGATCAATGCAAATGTCAGAAAGTCCGAAAATTCTCGATAGTAAAGGACATTGGCAAAAAGCCACACCGATGTAAGTGCATCAATAATCAGCATCGTAATGTACGATTTACGCCCTGACATGTATAGTGCGATGCCAAAAAGGAACAGTGTGGTTGGAATCGGGTTGATCGCCAAGATCAGATGTTGAAAGCTACCGGTGACGCCCAGATTGAATTTTGATTGATATGCCCAGTATGTCTTCGCCCAAAAAAGGACGATGGCAAGCACAAAAAACCCGAGCCGGGTATTAAAAAATCCCCTGAGTTTACTGCCAAGCTGGTTCATGTGGAGCCTCCAAGTCATTGTTTAATGTCAAAAGTATAGCACATTCGCTAGGATAACCGCTTGTTTTGAAAAAGACAAACTTTCTGGACCTATTTGGGCCAATCCATGGTGATTTTAAAGAAGCCTTTAAATTCGGATCAGGTTTTGACGGCTACTGAATACCATTTCCAAGCGCTTCTGATCATGTGCTACACAAAAAGCGAACCTTGTCAGTTCGCTTTTGTCGTTGATCAAGCTGGTGCTTGATCGCTGGTGCTGTCACTTGTGCCATCGTCTTCATCAAAATCCATCAAATCATAGATTTCCATGGCCGCAAGATCGATATTATCAAACTGAAAGGTTTGGTGAGTGCCTAATTCTTCAAGTTCATAAGTTTCGGTCTTGGGATCGTATGTCACGAGGCCCTTTTCATCACCATTTTTTTCGAAGCGGCGCGACTGGGTCTCGCCATCGCCTGCCTGCATGGCTTCTAGGCGCTTGATGATGGCCACGAGCTGTGATTGTTTCATAAAATGGCCTCCTATAAACGCGATCACCACCTTGCGAGCCAACATGCCAATCATTGGCACTGACACATCGAATCTCATCTGGGCGGGATCACGCGCTGTTTATTTTTCCTATTTCAAGAAATAGCTTAGCATAAACCACGGCCTCTGTGGGAGAAATCTCTCTTTGAATTGCAGTTTTATTGCATTGCAACTATGAGGGAAAATGGACTATGCTATTTGCAACCTACATACTAAGGAGATCGCCCATGAAGTTGCAACCATTAAATAAACAATTAACCGATATCGACGTTAGTGAAATCCGGCAATTTGACGAAAGCGTCAGCAAGATTCCCGGTATTTTGAAGTTAACGTTAGGTGAACCCGATTTCAATACGCCTGAGCACGTTAAACAGGCTGGCATTGAAGCTATTCAGGAAAATTATTCTCATTATACCGGAATGGTGGGTGATCCAGAACTGCGGGAAGCTGCGCAACACTTTTTCAAAACAAAATATGCTACTGATTACGCTGCTGAAGATGAAATCCTTGTCACCGTGGGCGCTACCGAGGCTTTGGCAACTGCCATTACAACCATCAGCGATCCAGGTGATGCCATGCTGGTGCCGTCACCGATTTATCCGGGGTACATCCCTTTGCTTACGTTGAATCATGTGACACCGATCTATATGGACACTAGCAAAACCAACTTTGTCTTGACCCCAGCGCTGATCGAAGCAACGATTGCTGCTCATCCTGATGCCAAAATAAAAGGCATCATTTTAAACTATCCAAGCAATCCGACTGGCGTCACTTATCGTGCGTCTGAGGTTAAAGCGATTGCCGCAACTGCTGCTGAACATGATCTTTATATTATTTGCGATGAGATCTATTCCGAACTAACTTATGGTGACTCACATGTTTCCATGGGCAGTTATGCTTACGACCGAACTTTTGTCGTGAATGGTCTGTCAAAATCACATGCCATGACCGGCTGGCGAATCGGTTTTTTGATGGGTCCGCGAGTTTTGATCGCAGAGGCGAAAAAAGTGCACCAGTATCTCGTCACCGCGGCAACCACCATTGCACAACGCGCTGGCATCGAAGCTTTGACGAACGGACAAGATGATGCACAGGTGATGAAAGCCGCCTATGCTAAACGCCGCGATTTTGTCTATCAGGCGCTTTTGGACATGGGCTTCGACGTTGCTCGGCCGGATGGCGCCTTCTATCTTTTTGCCAAAATCCCGATCGAACTGGGGCTTGATTCGCGACAATTCACGCAATCGCTTGCCACAGAGCAGAAACTTGCGCTGATCTCAGGTACTGCGTTTGGCCCTGGTGGCGAAGGTTATATTCGCATCAGCTATGCGGCTTCCATGGCTGACCTCAAGGAGGCAGTCAAACGTTTGCAAGCATTCATAGCTGCGCATAAAGCCGCCTAGTTTTGAAGACAATAGATAAAAGCGCTTGGTTATCAGATCAAAATTGGTCTGATTACCAAGCGCTTTTTATTTATCGACATGTAGCTTACGGATAAAGTATCGCCATCACAGCAGCAACGTCTGCCGATGTAAATGCGACCTTACCGGCTTCTGCCAGCCATGTTAAAAAAATATTCACCCACGAAGCATATCGTGCCAAAATTCGCTGCTCCTGTTTTGGGGTGGCCCAGCTAGTCTCCAAAGCAGGTCTCAGGGCAGCAGCAATTTCGTTGATTTGCCACGCCTTAATGTGATGCTGATTTTGAGCCATCACCAATTCAACGATGCCGGTCAAGATATGCTTAATCTCGGCGTCTCCGATCCCTAACAATGGCGCATAACGTTTGCTTTGTCTAAAGGCAGGCCAATACTGGTTCAGTTCTTCGCTTGCTGACGACATTACGCCCTCCCTGAGCTTTGATTTTTCTCAGTCGCTCACGTACGTTTGCTTTTTGGCGGGAATGCCATGGCAATGATGCCGCAGATCATCCCTAGGTAATAGGTCAAGAACCGCCATAACAACATCCCTAGAATCAATTTTGAAGGCGACGCAACATAAGTCGCAAACAAGGTCTTAAAGCTATACTCGGCACCGCCAGCACCACCTGGAATCGGAAACAGGCTGACAATCATCACAATCATCACGTGCAACACGATGACCTCAACGATACTAACATGACTTACGCCAAGCGACAGGAGCACAAAGTACGGCACTGCATAGTAAAGCAGCAATTGCACAAGTGTCAACAAGCAAGCCTTGATGACCCGCTTCTTTTCGCGTTTCAAGTGCAAACTCTCTGCGTAAAAGGTGTCAATTTTATGATCAAGGTTACTTTGCATGGCAAGTTTTTTCTCAGGTTTGACAAACCAGCCAATCGGTATCATCACCAAATTCACTAATTTTTTTGTGAACTTATAGTAATACATCACCATGAGCAAGCCTACGATGACAACCACATGAATCACAAAACCAAAAACGATGAACAAAGCAAGCGCCCCAAAATGCTTGGACACCTGATCAAACCCGATGAATAGTGTCAGGACAAAGTTAATCAGGACCATGAATTGATACACGACAAACTTCATCAACAACACGGAACTTGCCCGGCCAGCTTCAACGCCACTTTGCATCAAAGCAAATAATTGGGCTGGCTGACCACCAGAAGCCATCGGCGTAATTGCATTAAACAATTGTTCAACCAACGGCACACGCAAAGCGGTTTTAAAGTCTAAATCATCAGCTTCACTTCGAATAAAGATCTGAACCACAAAAGTTTCAATGATCCACGACCCAAACATGAGCAAAAAAGCCACCAGCAGCCACTTGAGATCAAGCGTCAATAGTTCGTGGATTAATTGTGCGCCGTTCAGATCACGAGCTTCATAAATAAAAATACCGGCGCCAATCAAAATCATGATTAAGACAGCCAGTTTGTTCTTCCGTGTCATATAACTCCTCGGCTAGTGCTTCCCCAGTGCAGCTTGATGAAGATAGAAATCGTGCCAGACTTTTTCAAGTCGGCTTTCATCGTAAACTTCAGCAGCTTGTCGACTCTTAGTTGCATAAGTTGCCAAAAGATCATGATCATCCGCAAGTGCCCGCAATCGAGACTGCATATCGTCAACATCAACAGCCGTGATGGCATAAGGTGTGATGATTTGGTGATACAGCTCAAGATCCCGCACCATCACTGGCGTTCCCGTTGCAAAAGCCTCAAGGACGGACATTGGGAACAGCTCTTCATAAGAAGGCAATAAGAAAACATCGGCCATATTGTAATAGTCAATCATTGTCTCTCGTGGCATAATCCCAGTGAAATCCAAGTTTGCCGGGGCTTCTGCTACGGCCTTCTTCAAATGGTCGTAGCCTTCAGTAATGCGGCCAAAAGAGAACCCACCTGCCCAAACAAAACGAAATTCCGGATTTTGTTTTGCTAATTTGATAAAATCGCTGACACCCTTACGATCCTGCACCTGACCCGCGCCAAAAATGACAAAATCATCAGGTTTAAAGCCATTGGCATGTCGCAAAGCCTGCCGCTTTTCAGTGGATACTGGATGAAACGTTCGTTGCGATACGAAATTAGGAATATAAGTCACTTTGTCGCGACTGATCCCATAAGCTTCTAACTTAGGAATAAAATTCGGGTTCACCACCACTAACTGATCCATTCGCTTATAAAAAGCCAACGTATACTTATCAAGCGTCCACCGCGCCACTCGCGGCAACTTCAGACTCGCATCCAGTGTACTCGGCACAAAGTGAACAAAGCCAATCTTGCGACCCCGTTTTTTGGAGAAAGTAGATAAATAAAATTTAGGATCAATCGTATGATAATGGCTGATGTCACTACGCGTATAACGATTGACGTTAACTTCAAATTCATTTGAAAAATCGTGTTTCAGCAAGCCCATCAGTTCTGTGTAGACTGCGCCAACTCCTTGTCCTGCAACCTTATTGGCAGAGGAAAACATATTAATAACAATCATATTTAACCTTTCATGGTCCGTTTACTGGAATCTTCATCGGTCCATGGTGCAGCTTCATCGGCCTCATTAGGCGAATAGTGTGACAAAATGTCTTGATAGAAATCCAAAACCCGATCGCCAAATCGATCTGCAGAAATTGCCGCTAACTTTTCTTGACGCGGCTTAGCATCATCGTAAGCATTTGGATGTTTCAAGTAATTCACGACCTGATGCACCATTTCAGTCTCAGTTGAAAATGTTGTCCCTAACGCCGGATCATCCAAAAGTTGATCCGTATAATCCCCTGTCAAGGCAACCACTTTCCGATCCGCCGCCATCGCTTCGATATAAGTTAACCCCTGTGACTCGGAGTCACTTGCCGATACAAACACATCGCCAACCCGGTAATAGTCACCAACATCATCATGGTCAATTTCACCGGTGAATCGGACATGCTCCTTGAGACCCAGCTCAGCGACTTGCGCCTCTAAGTCTTCACGCGCAGGCCCATCGCCAACAATTAACAGCACCGCTTGGGGCACCTGTTCCAGAATTTTAGGCATGGCACTGATCACCTTATCAATTCGCTTTTCATACGCGACCCGACTGAGTGAGACCAAAACCGGGACATGCGCCAACCCGAGCTTGTCACGTAAATACGGATCTTTTTGCTGGGCAAACTGAGTCAAATCAACCCCAGTTGGAATGATTTTGATCTCAGTTTTGACGCCATATCGCCGCAGCGTATCATAAACGCGTTCAGAAGGCGCAACAACGCCACTGACATGATAAAGAAACGCCCGCGTAAACTGCTTCACATGATAAGGCTTCAGCAAATGACCATTCAGGACATAATGCAGATAATCCTCATACATAGTGTGATAAGTATGGATTGTCGGAATTTTCAACTGCTTGGCGACAAATTTGCCGATATACCCCATCGAAAATTCAGTTTGTGTATGAACAATGTCCAAGTTCAATTCCTTCGCCACTGCGTAAGCATGAAAAAGCCCACGAACCGCAATTCGCCGATCCGTGAATGAGACAAACGGTACACTGGTAAATCGGAATAAATTAGGTTCAACGGCGTCGTCCGGCACATGCGGATCAGTCGTTGTAAAAATATAAACCTGATGGCCCTTACGCTCCAGATCGTCCTTCAAGGTCTTGATGGACGTCGCGACGCCACTGACTTGTGGAAAGTAGCTATCTGTAAAAATCCCGATATTCACCTAATCCCCTCCAGACGTCATTTGTTTAGTATAAGTATAAAGATAGGCATAGCTAAATGCAATTTTCCCTCAAACCTTTAAAATTATCTTACCTTGTCGCCATCACACCATCATCAGGCAAAAGTCGTAAGTTATGCCATCTAGCATTTTATCAAACGAGCCTTCACCACCGGCGGCTCAAAGCATCTGCGGCAATGGCCAAGAATCAGAATGTCTTCCATCATACCAAAAAACACGTCGATGATCATGTTTCTGACCAGAGACGTGTTTTTTCTAATAAAAGTTGCTACTGCCGCGGCATTTTAACTTTGTCATTCACTCTTGCAGCGCGTCGGAAATATTTAGAGAAAATGTGACTATTAATTCCCCAAGCATAAAAGCCCAAAGCACCAATGATAATGACAACAAAATCTAAAGGATAGTGAATCCAATTCAAACCATTAAACTCACTGCTGCCAATAAGTGAGATGAGTGACAGGAATAGCAAATATACCAGCATCCAAGCTGCCGCCTTCAATTGCTTAAGCGTGCTTGCCCAGCCTGATCGCCATTCATAGAACAAATAGAAAGGAATACCCAAGAAAATAACGCCGATCACTTCAACCGTTGTCGGCCATTTTGCCCAGTAAGCCGCTAATGAGGTTAGCACAAATGACAATGGTGCCATCACCCGCAAGAGACTCGACTTCACTGGCCGCTTAAAATCCGGGGCCATGTCACGCAAGGAGATGACCGTAATAGGACCTGTCAGGTAAGCAATCAACGTTGCCGTGGAGATGACGCTAGCTAACGTACCCCAAGATGGAAAAATCGAAACCATAACCATGCTAAGCAACGCATTCACCACCATCGCCACTCGTGGTGTACCATACTTTTCATCAAGTTTCCCAAGAAATTTGGGAATATGGTTGTTGCTGACCATCGCCTGCAACGCCCGCCCAGATGAAGCAACAAATGAAACGCCAGTCCCAAACGGGGAAACAAAGGCATCCATATATAACAAAACTGATAACCAGTGAATACCCAGCAGAATCGCCAAGTCAGCAAATGGGGAGTTGAGATTCAACCCTTGCCAACCATGTGCTGCTAACAGCTTCGGCGAAATTGTCGTGATAAAAACGCTTTGCAATAAAATGTAAATGACCGCACTAATCAGTAACGAAATTGCAATTCCGCGCCCAATATTTTTTTGCGGTTTCTTAACATCGCTTCCCATGTTGATGACGGTTTGAAACGCGTTAAAGGAAAAAATAATCCCAGAAACTGAAGTGGCCGCAAAGATAGGTGCGCTCCCATAAGGCATGAAGGTTGCTAAAGAATGCCCATAATTGCCGGGATGGAAGCTTGAAAGTGCCAACAGCGTGATCGTCAGCAAAGGCACCCCAATTTTGAAGATCGAGATGAAGCTCGTGAATCGTGTCAGTAATGAGACTGACCAATAGTTAAGTAACGTAAAAATAATGATGAAAGCAAACACCACCAGCAACCCCTGCGATGTGATACGCCCATCAGCCAAAAAACCGTGCGTAAAGCTAGCCCACTGCCACGGCCATGATGCCATATATTGCACGGCAGCCACTGCTTCAATCGGCAGCAACGTCACTAGCGAGATCCAGTTGGCCCAAGAAGCGATAAAGCCAACTAAAGAACCGTGCGAGTACTGAGCATATTTGCTCATTCCGCCTGATTCAGGAAACATGGTCCCAAGCTCAATGTAATTATAAGCAATGATGCCAATAATCAAGCCGCCAATCACCCAAGACAGAATCGCCGCCGGACCAGCTACTGCTGCTGCTTCCCAAGAACCAAAGAGCCAGCCTGAACCAATCAAGGAACCCAAAGCCAGCATAACTAACTGAAATAGACCAATTTTATTATTTTCTTTATTTGAAGAAATTATCGAATACCTCCCTAAAAAAGTAACTCGTTTAATATAACGCATGTCATGATCAATGTAAAATTGATTATTCTTTATAAATTCGCTATTTTCCCGATGGTATCGCATATGAAGGCGCCAACATTATTTTTTTAAAATTGCCGTTCTAAGATATCTAAAGCTGCCTTCACGCCATTAAAATATCATCATTTTTTGTCATACCAATTTTCAAATCATGCTTGTAATAACACGCTCTCCGACCACCGAATCACCAATTAACAATAGGTCATTCTACTGCCCCCTTTCTATTCCTTTAAAGATGTCGTGACTCTTAAAAAAATCGTGAAAAAAATACTAAAATAATGTTGTCAATATTGCCCCAACATATGCCTTTGGTTGTAAGCATTCTGTTCCCCTAAAAAATATTCATGAACGATTGTTCGCTATTCAATTGGAAACGCTTTATTGTAGAATGAAAAAGCTAGTAAGTCGGGGGAGGAGGAGATATGAAAGCCACAGAGTTAACATTAATCAATGAAGCAATCACAAACTCAACTGCATTCAGCCAATTGTTTAAGCAATATCGACCGCTAGTCCTAACGGTGTTAAGACCGTACCATCTCAGGGATTTTTCACATGAAGACTGGTTACAAGAGGCCAGGATTGCGATGCTCAAAGCAATTACTCGATATGATGGCTCTAGCGGATCCCAATTTGGTCCCTACTATCGAATGGTATTGCAGTCACACCTACGTTCAGTCTTGCGGAAACACTTTGCGCATAAACGCCGCATCGACGCGACCGCAATCCCAGTTGAAGACAGCGCACTTGAATCTCTTCAAGAACGTCTGGCTCTCAGATCGTATGAAGATGGTCTACTTATGCGAATCGAGTTTGCACAGTTTCTGGCACGGTTGTCACCTTTGGAATATGAGGCCTTCGAGGCAGCTGTCATCAGTCAGACAGACAGTTCTGAAGATCCTTTGCTGCAGCGTCATCGTCGCGCATTGGAACGGTCTCGGATCAAGATATTGAAGTTCTCTCGCGAAGAATAGCAAGTCAACTGGCAGCAATCGTCAAAAAGGACAGTATCAGATAACGAAAAAAGACTCAGGAGCATCTTACTTTTACGTAGGATGAAGAAGCGCTGGGTCTTTTTTTCGTGTGTCAGAAATCATACAATTTTCATGCAAAAACAGCGGCCCCATGATTTGTGCCAAACTGTACACTTTTTTAAATCGGGTGTGATCAAAAATGTATTGGGAACATCTTTGTTTGTGGCACAGATTTTCAAGGCAAAAAAAAAACCTTCCTAGGAAGGTTTGTGATACCGGTGATCGGGGTCGAACCGATACTCCATCGCTGGAACGGGATTTTGAATCCCGCGCGTCTGCCAATTCCGCCACACCGGCATAATATTAAATGATAATACACTCTCTTGGCGATTGCCGCAAGATAAGGCGGTGATCGGAATCGAACCGACGATCAAGGTTTTGCAGACCCATGCCTTACCGCTTGGCTACACCGCCATATTTCAATTAAGTGCCTTTCCCCTATGGCAGTTGGAGAAATTGGGGTAGCTGGATTCGAACCAGCGCATGACGGAGTCAAAGTCCGTTGCCTTACCACTTGGCTATACCCCAGTAAAAAGGGCGGTATGTGGGGATCGAACCCACGTATGCCGGTGCCACAAACCGGTGTGTTAACCGCTTCACCAATACCGCCATTATAAAAGCAGGGATAGTAGGAGTTGAACCCACACTGACGGTTTTGGAGACCGTAGTTCTACCATTAAACTATATCCCTATAAAATGGAGGAGATAGGATTCGAACCTATGAACCCGAAGGAGCGGATTTACAGTCCGCCGCGTTTAGCCTCTTCGCTACTCCTCCATAATGGCGCGGGACGGAATCGAACCGCCGACACATGCAGCTTCAATGCATTGCTCTACCGACTGAGCTACCGAGCCATTTGGAACTAAACTATTGTATTTTTCTCTCAATTGAGAGAGACGGTTCCAACGGGACTCGAACCCGTGATCTCCTGCGTGACAGGCAGGCGTCCTAACCAACTAGACCATGGAACCATATAAATTGCGGGAGCAGGATTTGAACCTGCGACCTTCGGGTTATGAGCCCGACGAGCTACCGAACTGCTCCATCCCGCGATAATTATAAAGGAGAATGAGGGATTCGAACCCTCGCGTGGACTTACGCCCACCTGACGGTTTTCAAGACCGTTCCCTTCAGCCAGACTTGGGTAATTCTCCATCTAAACATGACCCGTACGGGATTTGAACCCATGTTACCGCCGTGAAAGGGCGGTGTCTTAACCACTTGACCAACGGGCCACAACGGAGAAGGAGGGATTTGAACCCTCGCACCAGTTTCCCGGTCTACACCCTTAGCAGGGGCGCCTCTTCAGCCACTTGAGTACTTCTCCATGTGTATATGAAACTATAAATGGAACAATGGGCCTAGGTGGACTTGAACCACCGACCTCACGCTTATCAAGCGTGCGCTCTAACCAACTGAGCTATAGGCCCATGATCATAACCGCAGCGGGTGACGAGAATCGAACTCGCGACAACAGCTTGGAAGGCTGTGGTTTTACCACTAAACTACACCCGCATAAAAATGATTATGAATATGGCGCGGGACAGAATCGAACTGCCGACACATGCAGCTTCAATGCATTGCTCTACCGACTGAGCTACCGAGCCGCAAACGGTCCCAACGGGACTCGAACCCGTGATCTCCTGCGTGACAGGCAGGCGTCCTAACCAACTAGACCATGGAACCATATAAATTGCGGGAGCAGGATTTGAACCTGCGACCTTCGGGTTATGAGCCCGACGAGCTACCGAACTGCTCCATCCCGCGATAACAATAACATATCGATTATACCGAACAGCGACCACCCTGTAAAGATGGACCTTGTAGGGCTCGAACCTACGACCGGACGGTTATGAGCCGTCTGCTCTAACCAACTGAGCTAAAGGTCCAAGCTCAATCGCGGCGGGGGGGATCGAACCCTCGACCTCCCGGGTATGAACCGGACGCTCTAGCCAGCTGAGCTACACCGCGAAAAACTAAGGGACAAAAATGTCCAATCGGGAAAACAGGATTCGAACCTGCGACCCCCTGGTCCCAAACCAGGTGCTCTACCAAGCTGAGCTATTTCCCGATAATGCACCCAGTAGGAGTCGAACCTACAACCTTCTGATTCGTAGTCAGACACTCTATCCAATTGCGCTATGGGTGCAAATCATGATAATGCCGAGGATAGGTTTGACCAAGCACACCCTCGGCACTGTGCTTGGAAAGCGGAAGACGGGATTCGAACCCGCGACCCCCACCATGGCAAGGTGATGTTCTACCACTGAACTACTTCCGCATGAAACATGGTGCTATCAAATTATTGGTACCATGCCGACTAAAGGATTCGAACCTTCGACCCCCTGTTTACAAGACAGATGCTCTACCAACTGAGCTAAGTCGGCGAAAAATCGACTTGAGCCGCCATTTAAAACCAATAATTCTCTGAGCCGTGACAGGCTCGAACTGTCGACCCACTGATTAAAAGTCAGTTGCTCTACCAACTGAGCTAACGGCTCAATGGAGGATACAGGGCTCGAACCTGTGACCCTCTGCTTGTAAGGCAGACGCTCTCCCAACTGAGCTAATCCTCCATATGTAAGCGTGGCAGCTTCCTACCCTCGCAGGCAGTTTCCCACCAACTACTCTCGGCGTGAAGAAGCTTAACTTCTGTGTTCGGCATGGGAACAGGTGTATCCTTCTTGCTATCGCCACCACACTTATGAGAACTTTGCGCTCTCAAAACTGGCTATCATTGTTTAATTGCTGCCTTGAACTTAACGTACTTGTCATCGAAATGTGTTCGCAGTCGCAGAAACCTGCGCCTGCTTGCACGCTTACTTGGTTAAGTCCTCGACCGATTAGTACTGGTCCGCTCCATGCATCGCTGCACTTCCACTTCCAGCCTATCTACCTGATCATCTCTCAGGGGTCTTACTTCCATATAGGAATGGGAAATCTCATCTCGAGGGGGGCTTCACACTTAGATGCTTTCAGCGTTTATCCCTGCCGTTCATAGCTACCCAGCGATGCGCCTGGCGGCACAACTGGTACACCAGCGGAACGTCCATCCCGGTCCTCTCGTACTAAGGACAGCTCCTCTCAAATTTCCTGCGCCCGCGACGGATAGGGACCGAACTGTCTCACGACGTTCTGAACCCAGCTCGCGTACCGCTTTAATGGGCGAACAGCCCAACCCTTGGGACCGACTACAGCCCCAGGATGCGATGAGCCGACATCGAGGTGCCAAACCTCCCCGTCGATGTGGACTCTTGGGGGAGATAAGCCTGTTATCCCCAGGGTAGCTTTTATCCGTTGAGCGATGGCCCTTCCATACGGAACCACCGGATCACTAAGCCCGACTTTCGTCCCTGCTCGACTTGTCAGTCTCGCAGTCAAGCTCCCTTATACCTTTACACTCTGCGAATGATTTCCAACCATTCTGAGGGAACCTTTGGGCGCCTCCGTTACATTTTAGGAGGCGACCGCCCCAGTCAAACTGCCTACCTGACACTGTCTCCCGCCACGATTAGTGGCGCGGGTTAGAGTGTTCATACAGCTAGGGTAGTATCCCACCAACGCCTCCATCGAAACTAGCGTTCCGATCTCTACGGCTCCTACCTATCCTGTACAAGCGGTACAAACACTCAATATCAAGCTACAGTAAAGCTCCATGGGGTCTTTCCGTCCTGTCGCGGGTAACCCGCATCTTCACGGGTACTATAATTTCACCGAGTCTCTCGTTGAGACAGTGCCCAAATCATTACGCCTTTCGTGCGGGTCGGAACTTACCCGACAAGGAATTTCGCTACCTTAGGACCGTTATAGTTACGGCCGCCGTTTACTGGGGCTTCAATTCTGGGCTTCGCTTGCGCTAACTCATCCTCTTAACCTTCCAGCACCGGGCAGGCGTCAGCCCCTATACATCATCTTACGATTTAGCAGAGACCTGTGTTTTTGATAAACAGTTGTTTGGGCCTATTCACTGCGGCTGACCTTGCGGTCAGCACCCCTTCTTCCGAAGTTACGGGGTCATTTTGCCGAGTTCCTTAACGAGAGTTCGCTCGCTCACCTGAGGATACTCTCCTCGACTACCTGTGTCGGTTTGCGGTACGGGTAGTTTATTTCTCACTAGAAGCTTTTCTTGGCAGTGTGACATCAGGAACTTCGCTACTATAATTTCGCTCCCCATCACAGCTTGTCCTTAAGACTGCAAGCATTTCACTCGCTGTCAGACTTGCTGCTTGGGCGCACATTTCCAGCCGTGCGCTTTCCTTAGCCTCCTGCGTCCCTCCATCGCTTAAACAAAATAAACTAGTGCAGGAATCTCAACCTGCTTGTCATCGACTACGCCTCTCGGCCTCGCCTTAGATCCCGACTAACCCTGGGAGGACGAGCCTTCCCCAGGAAACCTTAGTCATACGGTGGATCAGATTCTCACTGATCTTTCGCTACTCATGCCGGCATTCTCACTTCTAAGCGCTCCAGCCGTCCTCACGATCGACCTTCAACGCCCTTAGAACGCTCTCCTACCGCGCACCCTTACGGGTGCACCCACAGTTTCGGTATTATGCTTAGCCCCGGTATATTTTCGGCGCAGTGCCACTCGACTAGTGAGCTATTACGCACTCTTTAAATGGTGGCTGCTTCTGAGCCAACATCCTAGTTGTCTGTGCAACGCCACATCCTTTTCCACTTAGCATAAATTTAGGGACCTTAACTGGTGATCTGGGCTGTTCCCCTTTCGACAATGGACCTTATCGCTCACTGTCTGACTCCCGGAGTAAGATCGATGGTATTCGGAGTTTATCTGAATTCAGTAACCCTTGATGGGCCCCTAGTTCAAACAGTGCTCTACCTCCATGATCCATCCTCCGAGGCTAACCCTAAAGCTATTTCGGAGAGAACCAGCTATCTCCAAGTTCGTTTGGAATTTCACCGCTACCCACAACTCATCCCAGCATTTTTCAACATACATGGGTTCGGTCCTCCAGTGTGTTTCACCACACCTTCAACCTGGTCATGGGTAGGTCACTTGGTTTCGGGTCTACATCTGCTTACTCATTCGCCCTGTTCAGACTCGCTTTCGCTACGGCTCCGACTTTTCATCTTAACCTCGCAAGCAAACGTAACTCGCCGGTTCATTCTACAAAAGGCACGCCATTACCCATTAACGGGCTTTGACTAATTGTAGGCACACGGTTTCAGGAACTGTTTCACTCCCCTTCCGGGGTGCTTTTCACCTTTCCCTCACGGTACTGGTTCACTATCGGTCACTAGGGAGTATTTAGCCTTGGGAGATGGTCCTCCCGGATTCCGACGGAATTTCACGTGTTCCGCCGTACTCAGGATCCTGGACGGAGGGTTCGACGTTTCGCTTACAGGGCTTTCACCTTCTGTGGCGCAGCTTTCCAGCTGACTTCGACTACGTCGGACTTTGGTAACTCCAATGTCCAGTCCTACAACCCCGAGAAGCAAGCTTCTCGGTTTGGGCTCTTCCCACTTCGCTCGCCGCTACTATGGGAATCGAGTTTTCTTTCTCTTCCTGCGGGTACTGAGATGTTTCAGTTCCCCGCGTCTGCCGCCGGCCAGCTATGTATTCACTGACAAGCAATACACTGATGTGTACTGGGTTCCCCCATTCGGAAATCTCCGGATCAAAGCTTACTTATAGCTCCCCGAAGCATATCGGTATTAGTTCCGTCCTTCATCGGCTCCTAGTGCCAAGGCATCCACCGTGCGCCCTTTGTAACTTAACCTGTACTGACTTGCGTCAGCGGTTATGCGATGCGAATTTCTTTTTCAGAAACTCATACAAATACGCTGTGTTCTCGGCAATTTAAAACAATTAATACAATGATATCCAGTTTTCAAAGAACAAAGTCGCACCCGTTAGGGTGCTTGAGGGTGATCCCCTCAAAACTAAACAAAGTTTCGTGTGTGCAGGTTTCCGTCAGACTTTCAGTCTGTTTCCTTAGAAAGGAGGTGATCCAGCCGCAGGTTCTCCTACGGCTACCTTGTTACGACTTCACCCTAATCATTTGTCCCACCTTAGACGGCTCGCTCCCTAAAAGGGTTACGCCACCGGCTTCGGGTGTTACAAACTCTCATGGTGTGACGGGCGGTGTGTACAAGGCCCGGGAACGTATTCACCGCGGCGTGCTGATCCGCGATTACTAGCGATTCCGACTTCGTGTAGGCGAGTTGCAGCCTACAGTCCGAACTGAGAATGGCTTTAAGAGATTAGCTTGACCTCGCGGTCTCGCAACTCGTTGTACCATCCATTGTAGCACGTGTGTAGCCCAGGTCATAAGGGGCATGATGATTTGACGTCATCCCCACCTTCCTCCGGTTTGTCACCGGCAGTCTTACTAGAGTGCCCAACTAAATGCTGGCAACTAGTCATAAGGGTTGCGCTCGTTGCGGGACTTAACCCAACATCTCACGACACGAGCTGACGACAACCATGCACCACCTGTCATTTTGCCCCCGAAGGGGAAACCTGATCTCTCAGGTGATCAAAAGATGTCAAGACCTGGTAAGGTTCTTCGCGTTGCTTCGAATTAAACCACATGCTCCACCGCTTGTGCGGGCCCCCGTCAATTCCTTTGAGTTTCAACCTTGCGGTCGTACTCCCCAGGCGGAATGCTTAATGCGTTAGCTGCGGCACTGAAGGGCGGAAACCCTCCAACACCTAGCATTCATCGTTTACGGCATGGACTACCAGGGTATCTAATCCTGTTCGCTACCCATGCTTTCGAGCCTCAGCGTCAGTTACAGACCAGACAGCCGCCTTCGCCACTGGTGTTCTTCCATATATCTACGCATTTCACCGCTACACATGGAGTTCCACTGTCCTCTTCTGCACTCAAGTTTCCCAGTTTCCGATGCGCTTCCTCGGTTAAGCCGAGGGCTTTCACATCAGACTTAAAAAACCGCCTGCGCTCGCTTTACGCCCAATAAATCCGGATAACGCTTGCCACCTACGTATTACCGCGGCTGCTGGCACGTAGTTAGCCGTGGCTTTCTGGTTGGATACCGTCACGCCGACAACAGTTACTCTGCCGACCATTCTTCTCCAACAACAGAGTTTTACGACCCGAAAGCCTTCTTCACTCACGCGGCGTTGCTCCATCAGACTTGCGTCCATTGTGGAAGATTCCCTACTGCTGCCTCCCGTAGGAGTTTGGGCCGTGTCTCAGTCCCAATGTGGCCGATCAACCTCTCAGTTCGGCTACGTATCATCGCCTTGGTGAGCCATTACCTCACCAACTAGCTAATACGCCGCGGGTCCATCCAAAAGCGATAGCTTACGCCATCTTTCAGCCAAGAACCATGCGGTTCTTGGATCTATGCGGTATTAGCATCTGTTTCCAAATGTTATCCCCCACTTAAGGGCAGGTTACCCACGTGTTACTCACCCGTCCGCCACTCGTTCCATGTTGAATCTCGGTGCAAGCACCGATCATCAACGAGAACTCGTTCGACTTGCATGTATTAGGCACGCCGCCAGCGTTCATCCTGAGCCAGGATCAAACTCTCATATAAATATGAGCTGTTCGAATAGCTCGATTTGTTGTTCTAGCGAATTGACTTCGCAAATGTTACTTTTTGCCTCGGTACCGAAGTACCAAGGACCCTGCACATTTAAACGAAACTTTGTTCAGTTTTCAAAGGACGACCTTGTCAAAAGACAACTTTGATAGATTATCATGACCAGCGTTACATGTCAACGTTTTTTTAAACATTGAATATTTATTCATCTGTTCTCGACGTCGCACATTGTGCAAGCCATCAACTTGATCTAATTAAGTATATCCGCTAAAGATCAGCGCCTTTTGTTTTGACAACAACAAGTATCATACCAGCACTTTAACGATGTAGTCAATAAAAAATTCATGCAAATTGAAACATTTTAAAATACCGAAAGATCGCGAACGTTTTCTCCAAAATTGCATAAAAATTCAGCATTTCTGCGAACATTATTCTATTCATCGTGACAAAAGTTCAGAAAAAAGAACCGACTCATTTGTGAGCCGGTTCTTCGTCTAAATGATCAAGTGCTTCAGCGACCCACCCGTCTAACCGAGCGGCAATCGGTGCAAAGCCTGTGTGAAATTTACGACTGGTCCAATAATGCTTGCGGCGACGCTTTTTACTCATTCTAGGCGACGCTTGTAAGGCACGTAAGGATAAACTGATTTTTTGGGTATATTCGTCGATGTCCAAAATCACAACTTCAACTCGCTGGCCGACGGTAAAAATATCGCTGGTGTCCTTGACATAACCATGCTGGCATTCTGAGATGTGCACTAAACCTTGCGTGTGCTCATCAAGCATGACAAACGCGCCATAAGGTTGAACGCCTGTCACTTTGCCAGTCAAGATATCTCCTATGCGATATTCCATTCTGACACTTCATTTCATTGGATTTCTCTTTGAGTATACCCTAAAAATCATTGCCGACCAATATTAGTCTTCAATCGTAACCTGATCAATCGTGACCGGTTCAACCGGCTTATCATTAGCACCTGTTTTGACTTTACTAATCTTCTCAACCACGGACAGGCCACTTAGGACTTGGCCAAAGACTGTGTGGCGATGATCGAGCCACGGTGTACCGCCTTGTTTATACGCTTCAATGATGGGTTCTGGGAATCCAGCCTCACTTAGTTGCGCCTGCATGCTCGGGTCTAAATGCGCATTAGTCACAATGAAGAATTGGCTGCCATTCGTATTTGGACCAGCATTGGCCATTGAAAGTGCACCTTTCAAATTGAATAGCTGATTTGAAAACTCATCATTAAAGGGCTTCCCCCAGAGACTTTCACCGCCCATGCCGGTACCGGTGGGGTCGCCGCCTTGAATCATGAAATCATCAATAATCCGGTGAAAGATCAAACCGTCGTAATAATGTTTTTTGGCAAGGCCTACAAAGTTTTCAACTGTCTTTGGCGCCTGTTCAGGGAAAAGTGCGATTTCAAAGCGACCTTCGCTTGTTTCAAAAATCGCTTTTGGTCCCTTAAAGTCTTTGAGTTCTAATTGTGGGTAATCCATGATCAATCTCCTTTACAAGTTAACGTTCTTGTACTAGGCGTAGTATACCAGCCCAGCCCCTGAGCGCAAACTACACAGGCTTGCTGATGCAACGATCGTCTATTAAAAAGGCTGCTTACGGGCTAATCACACTTGACAGACCGGTGTTCGGCCTATTTTGGTACTTATCGTGAAAATATGGTAGTGTATGGACGTCATACTATATAGAAACGGAGCATTGCAAATGTCAGTGCAGCATGTATATGAAATCACGGTAATCGGCGGCGGCCCGGTTGGGATGTTCGCCGCTTTTTATGCGGGTTTGCGCCAGGCAGACGTTTTGTTATTGGAGAGTCTTGACGAGCTTGGCGGCCAAACAGGCAACTTATACCCTGCCAAAATTCTCTATGATATTGGCGGATTCCCGCATGTTAGTGGCAAAGACCTTGTCACGCAGCTCAAAACTCAGCTCGTCCATTTTCATCCTGAAGTCAAGACCGCTACGGAAGTACAGACGATCGATCAAGATCCAGATGGCTTTTTCACATTGCATACAAGTCAAGGCGATTTCCGCAGTAAAACTGTGATCGTGGCAACCGGTGGTGGTGCTTTTACGCCGCGCAAGTTAGCTGTTGACTATGATCCGGCATTGGAAGGCAAAAAACTGTTCTACTTCGTGCAGGATTTGGAAACTTTTCGGGATCAGGAAGTGGCCGTGGCTGGTGGTGGTGATTCTGCAATTGATTGGGCACTGGCACTTGAACCGGTTGCCAAACATGTCAGTCTGATTCACCGTCGTGCCAAATTTCGCGGCTTGGAAGCCAGTGTTGCTGCACTTGAAAAAAGCAGTGTGACAATCCAGACGCCTTACCTGATCGAATCAGTCACCCCTCAAGATGATCAGTTAGCGATTCAATTGAAGGAAGTTCGCGGCGAGGCACAGCCAACGCTCACCGTCGACAAGCTGTTGATCAACTATGGATTTGTCACCGACAAACACCACCTACAGGCTTGGCAACTTGACACGGATCGAAATGGTATACTGGTGGACACACAAATGCAAACAAGTCGTCCCGGCATTTTTGCAATTGGCGATGCTGTCAGCTATGCTGGCAAGTTGCCGCTGATTGCCAGCGGTTTTGGAGAAGCGCCAACCGCTATCAATGAGGCCTTAAGCCGTTTGTATCCAGATCGACGTCAGGCCTTGCACAGTACTCAGTTGTATCATTAACGCTCATCTGCGCAATTTACCCATCAAGGAGCAAAAACATGACGAATGAAGAAAAATTGTATGACCGCACGATTCAACTGTTACATGAACGCGGGGTTCGGATATCCGATATTGGCGAACTTGTAATGTTCCTGCAAGAACGCTTCATCCCCAAGCTGACACTTGAAGAAGCCACACAAAATGTGCGCATTGTTCTACGCAAACGTGAAGTTCAAAATGCTGTGATGACTGGTATTGCTTTGGACAAGGCAGCAGAAGCTAACAGTTTGGAAGAACCGTTGCAAAAAATCATCGCTGAAGATGAAGGTTTATATGGCGTTGACGAGGTGCTTGCCTTCTCGATTGTCAATGTATATGGTTCGATTGGTTTTACCAATTACGGTTATATTGATCGCATCAAGCCAGGGATCTTAGCTAAGCTGAACGCCCATGAGCCTGGCATTATCCACACCTTTTTAGATGATATCGTGGGAGCCACTGCTGCTGCTGCAGCAAGTCGACTTGCTCATTCACATCCAGAAATTGAAGACGACATTTATTGATGTTTTGGTAAAATTCTGTCAGGATTCATGAAATTTTCACATCAATCCGTATAATAAGCTGTAATTCATTAAAGGAGTTCACAAGATGACCCAACTGTTCGACTTCATCATGCATATTGATGAGCATCTGATTACCATCGTTAATAGCTTCGGCCCTTGGACCTACGCCATCCTTTTTGCGATGGTCTTCATCGAAACAGGTGTCGTTATTTTCCCCTTCCTGCCTGGTGATTCATTGCTATTTGCTGCAAGCGCGTTGGCTGCAAATGCCGCGTATAACCTGAATGTGTGGATTCTCTTCGCCGTCTTTCTGGCTGCTGCGGTTATTGGCGACACCGTCAATTATGAAATTGGCAAGCGCGTTGGTTCGGCAGCATCCACTGGCAATGGCTGGTTTGGACGGCTGATCAATCGCGACAAACTGAAGCAGGCGGAGGCTTTCTTCGACAAGCACGGCGGTAAGACGATTGCCATCGCCCGCTTTATGCCGCTGATTCGGACATTTGCGCCGTTTGTTTCCGGCGGCTCCCGAATGCATTACGGCAAGTTTATCCATTACAACCTGTTAGGCGGTTTCCTCTGGGTCACCATGTGCGTTTTCGGCGGTTTCTACTTCGGCAATGTCACCTTCGTGAAAGAACACTTTTCGTTGGTTGCCATCGGTATCGTGATCATTTCCCTTCTGCCGATGGTCATTGCTGCGATTAAAACCCGGACAGCTAAAGCTACTGAACGCTGAGCAAAATGATTTGCATCAAAAAAACGCATCGCCTGTCAAGTGGTAAATTCCACGTGACAAGCGATGCGTTTTTGCTTGCGCTGCCAATCATGCCACCTTCGCATCTTGACGCCCACGCCAAATGCCCCAGATCATGACAGCTTCAAACAAAGCAAATGCTGTCAGAAAACACAACATGAAGAATCCTTCAGGCAAAACGTTGATGATCGGATCAGTCGCCGGGTCAAACAGCCAGTCGCTATTGCGAAAAAGGACTTCATGAAACGTGATGAAAAATTGGTCGAAGTTTACCGCTAATATAGCCGTCAACACAACAGGTACCACGGCCCCAATCATAAACGGACGAACCAACAAATATCTTTTTCTGGCAATGCGAAGTTGATGCAACCAGCGTACCGCAAATGGGACCGTGACCACAGCAACCCCTATATCGAAGAGAAAGAGGTGGCGAACATCCGCAAAATGAATGGCGCCATGTACGCTTGTGGGGAAATCATTCATATGCAGAGTACCAACCCACGGTAAATTTAAGTAAGCCATCAGCTGCAAATAATTCTGATAAAGCCGGCCAAGGGACATCACGGCAATCTGCGGTAGATCATCCATGTGTGCATAAACTGGAAAAGTGATCAGCGTACTTAAAATCGTCATGAACACAAGGACACTAATGATGGCTAGCCACAACGCCACCCATTGAGCAATACGCTTCATGGAGGTTAGACCTCCCAATCCGTCAAGGCATCAATCTGATGTGTGGGCTGATGGACTTGCTTGGAAACATAATCACGGGTAGAAACACCGGTATACACTAAAATCGTATCAATACCAGCATTCAGCCCTGCCTTAATGTCCGTGTTGTAATTATCGCCAACCATGGCAACCGCTTCTTTAGGTAAGCCCATTTTTTTCAAGGCTTTCTCCATAATCGTTGGTTCGGGTTTGCCAATGTAAAAAGCCCGCTGCTGTGTGCTGCGCTCCACTAGCGCGATCAATGAGCCCGCGCCTGGAACCAAACCGCGCTCATTCGGGAGATTGGTGTCAGCATTCGTCCCAATAAACTTTGCCCCGCGTTTAATCGCCAGTGTTGCCAGTTCAAACTTATGATAAGTCACATCATAGTCAAGGCCGACGACCACATAATCCGGATCAACTTCATTTAATCGTAATCCAGTATCCAGCAACGCCTGCTTGAGGCCTAACTCGCCAATGATATAAATGGACTTACCCGTCACATCGCCATGATTAAGGTCGGTCAGATACGCTGCAGTTGCTAGTGCCGGGGTGTATACCTGCGCCGGTTGGACATGAATATCATGATTCTCTGCTAAGTTTTTGACCACATCTTCTGGACTTTTGGTCGTGTTGTTAGTTAAAAATAAAAACGGGATTTGTGCCGCCTGTAGTCGTTCAACGAAATCCTTTGCAGCGGGAATCCGCTCCTTACCGCGATAGATAGTGCCATCAAGATCGATCATATAGCCTTTATACTTCAAGTTCGTCCCTACTTCTTATTAGTCTCACGCCGCCGAATCGTAAAATGTCGCTTGCGTGGTTGTGTCTGATTGATAGTTTTAGCCTGATCCCCGCGAATTTTGGTTGGTCGGGTTGTTTTTTCCGTATACGGTTTTTCCGCTTTTGCTGACCGTGGCTTATGCTTATTGTTCTGGCTGTTGCGCCGATTTGTTGGGGGTGTCTGGCGATGCACTGGTTTGATCGTCTCTGATCTCTGCCCCGCCTCACGATGTCCCTGACGACGATGCGGCTGCCCTTTTGTCACTGACTTGTCTAAACACGCCAAAACAAAGTAAGCACAGCCAAAATTACAATATTCATACAAATAATCTTCAAGTGTGCCGATGAGCTGGTCTTTGCTGACACCGCGTCGATCATCTTTATAGAATCCGCGTAAACGCAGCTGATCATAGCCCCAATCACCAACGATATAATCATACTTATCAAGAATTTCGTTGTAGCGTTCGTTCAAACGCGCAACATCAAAAGCATTTCGGTGATCCTTAACAAGGCGATAGCGGCGACCATCAATCGTTAGTAAATCACCGTTAACAATGACCACCCGCGAATCTTTATCAGCTTCTGGGGTCAATGCGGCATCAATTTGTTGCATAAGCGGTTCATGTTCGCCCATGTGCTCACCTCCTTATGTGTGCTGATGCTTCGCAAAGTATATCACGAAATCATAATGGATATTTTTGAGCTAAGTACTCGCCCACCACATTCCGTAATAGCTTAGGAAAAAGCAATTCATTGCTGCCCATAATCTCAATGGTTGGAAAGAATGGAATGAACAGAAAATTGTCCACCGTCACAAACGTATATTGTTGTTCTGGCACCAACGGTTTCCCATGCCATAGAACAACCCGTTTTTCACGATTAACGCTAATCCCCCGGTAACCAATGTCACCAAAAATCTTTCCACGAAAACTCATGCCGATCATATGAAAATGTCGCAGGAACATTCGATTCTTTTCCATTTCCATGATTAAGCGCCACAGTTCCTTACCACTCAGCGTTACTTTTAACAGATGCATGGGATGCGGCAAACAGTTTAATAAATCCGCTTGGGTGACAACACCCGGACCCAGCGGCATAAGGAAAAGTCCGGCATTTAAAATCGCCGCGTCCACCTGAGCGCCATCAGCCAATGCTTCTAAACCTAAATCCAGTAATGGTGAAGGCCCATCATATTTGATCGATAGCTGTTTGGGCAACCGCGCCACCTGATGCTGCTTGAGCAAAGCAATTCCTTTGCTCTCATAGCCCTGTATCTCACGCGGATCAGCGGCTGCCGCTTGCATGAGCTCAGTTTTAAATGTCTCGGCCTGACGGGTGATAATTTGATGCTGATCATCCAGCGTCAGCGTCACTTTGCCGACATAATGGCCATACTTTTCTGCAGCTGTTAATAAGGTGGTGCCATGTAACTCGCCGTCTGCCAATAAATGATGCGTATGACCACCAATCACGACATCAATCTCTGGATACTGTTTTGCTAAGTGCCGATCAGCCTCAATTCCTAAATGTGACAGCACAATTAACACGTCATAGGTACCTGATAATTGCTTCAAAATATCCGGAAATACATCCGCCACGGTTTTAACTTGCCAGCCATTTGGTCGATATGTCAGAAAAAATGGCGCCGTGAATCCGACAATCGCAATGCGTGTACCAGCACGCGTTTGCGTTCGCACAAACGGTTTAGCCCATGTCGGTCGGCTGCCGTCAACCTCGAATAAATTAGCCAGTGCCACTGGAAAGTTCGCATGATCGTATAAATGTTCCAGCACATCATGCGGGTTACCGACACCTTCATTATTGCCGATGGTTGCTGCATCGTAACCAATTTCATTCAGCAATTGCACATTGATCTGACCTTGCGTAGCTTCCGTTAAGGGCGCTGAGCGATCCATCGCATCCCCGTCATCAAATGCCAACACACTCGCGCCTTCTGCTTGTTCTGCAGCGCGTGTTCCCAACATAAACCGCCGAATCTTCGGCCAATTTTCAAAATGGGAATGCAGATCATTGGTATGCAGGATCACTAACTTTTCCACGAGAAACCTCCCTGTGCCGGCAAAAATAAATACTCTAACTGGTGAATCACCGGCGCGCTTTCTTATTTTTATCCTATGCTCTGATAAGCGGGCGGTCAAACAAACGGTTGTTCATCGATTTTTGGCTAACGCCTGGGCCTTAAGCCGATAAATTTCATGCACTTCAGCAGCGGACAGCGGCGTCCCAAATGGCAGGTGTGGCATTAACAAATCGCGTTCCGGTGCATCTACCCCGACATTGATATTCTCAGCGAGATTGACGCTGTTGTGATGAATATGGCCATGTAAATTCAGTGTTTGTTTGACAATCCCCATCATCAACGGGTAGTGCGTCATAATGAATTGTGTATGGTCGTCCTTAATAATGGTGCCAACATCATGAAACGTGAATTTTGGCTGTCCATTCACACCAGGATCATTTCGATGAAGAAACTTGAACAGTGACTCATAATCATGGTTTCCTTTAATGAAGACAATTCGACCGTTCAGCTGTTTTAATATACCAAGCACTTCTGGTGGTTGCGGAAAATGCTCAGGATTCATCGCGATATCGCCTAAATGATAGACAATATCCCGATCCCCCACGCGAGCATTCCAAGCATTGATCATTGCCGTGTCCATAGCCTCAACAGAGGGGAAAAGTCGCGGTGCAAAATCGTTTTGGCCTAATAGATCGGCGTGAAAAAAATGAGTGTCTGCAATGAAATACTGCATATTATTCCTTTCTGCGATGCGCATGACGAGTTGTCACAACCCAAGTTGTCATCGGTACCGTCAAAACAACGGCAATGACCGAAATCAAGACTTGCAACAACTCCCCAACAAAGATTTTATTATTGATGATTTGGCTGAACGGATAGCGCAAAGATGCAAACCAAATGAACAATGATGAAAACCCGCCAAAAAAACCAAAGAACAATGTATTTAACGCCGTGCCAATAATCTCATGCCCCATCTGTTTGATGCCGGCATCACTTGCTTGATCCTTGATTTCATCCATCCCCGCCGCTACGGCAATGGCCGCCTCCGCGATGGCTCCCAGCGTGCCTAATAAGGTTGTTGCAATCAAAATATGCGGAAAACTAACCCCGATGTAAACAGAGAAGCCTTCAAGACTTTCTGAATCTTCTGGTCCAAAGCCAGCTGTCTGACTGAGCGTCATAGTCAAGATAATGAGCCCCACAAGCAACGTCATGATTAGCAACGCGGAAACAAACGCTGGGCCCGCAACCGCTACATGACTCGTGCTCAAGAAAATGGTGCTGGCTAAAATAATCAATCCGAATACCACAGCGAGAATAATTGGATTGAACCCGCTCGCCATCAAAATCACGACTAAAATCATGAGCAAAGCATTGACCGTCAGCGCAAAGAAATTGGCTAGGCCTTGTTTGCTCCCAATCAAGAGCATCATGACTAGTAGCAATAGTGCCAAGGCAAGAATTGCATTCATGCTGCCACCTTCTTTATTTTAGCCATAAACGCGGCTAAACCGCTCGTCATTGGCACCGCTAGGACAATTCCGAAGGCACTAATTAAACTTTGGGCAAAACCAAGCCCCATCACCCAAATGACTGTTTGTGCAATCGAGTTATTATTACGAATCCATAGCACTGATTCCACAAAAGTATCAGCAATAAAGATCATAAAGAGCACTGAAATTAGCGGTCCCATGACATTCCGGCCGATTGCCATACCTGCCTGAAACCGTTCTTTGGCGCTGTCATGCAACTGAAAAATCGCCACTGAAATGTCACTTGCTTCATCAAGAACAGCGCCTAATGAACCAATAACAATCTGAGCGAAGAACAGCAATTGCGGCATTTGCGTCGCATATTTCACTTCTTCCAGATGCACACCGTTATAATTTGTCAACGTCAGTACACCATAGCCTAGCGCCACAGCAAGGCCAGTTGCCAGTAACGATCCCAGTGAAATCGTGACGGCAATCGGCTTAAAACCAACAATGAAAACCGCAGTCAGAATTGTAAATACGACTGCTAGACCAACAAACAACCACCACGCCTGCCATTGCTTACTGCCAATTTCCCACGTTACCGCGATAAAAAAGATCACTGTGTTCAAAAGAATACTAATACTTGTTAACCAAGCGCGACGCCCCATAACCAAAAAAATTAGGCCAAATGTCAAAACAAGCAACGCGGCAAGGATGGCATCGCGTTTGATGTTGTTGAGCGTATAGACGCCCTTATCGACATCTAAAAAGATTTGTTCACCTGGCCGCAACTGATTGTCTAAACCGCCGCTGAACGAGTACGTATTATGAATGGTGACGCTTTGCCCGCGTTTTGCTGTGTTCAGTAAACGCACTTTAACCTGTTGCTTGGTTAGCCGATCATGATTCTGATCCTCATCATCATGACTGGTCGTTTTAATGACTTGAACTGATTCGACACGACCGACTGGTTTGGCGTAAAGACTGCTATCAAACTGCATGCCAATAAAAACCGCAATTGCCGCAACGAACGGAATAAGCCATTTACCAAAATACTTCACGCTGACGCCTCCTCACATTCACGCGGCCAAAATCAACCTAGTGAATGCCCTACTTTCATATGCCCTACATTATATAAGTGGCGTCAACGTGACGCAAAATGCGGCGTGTACCAAACTAACCGAAAATCAAGCCAACTACCTGACGATTCGCGATGGTGCTCACCTAGTTAGCGCAGTGGGTGAGACTAAAGCCACCGCACCGCTGCTAGCATCACCCAAGCCAACGTTACCAGTGTGAATGCCAGTGTTTGTTAGGTTTTGTTTAAATTGTTACTGTCGCTGACGATCCAGCGATATCACCACTCATCCAACATGGTTCTGCTTCAGAATCTCGTGGTAAGCCTGACGTACTGGCCCTTCTGGTTTGTCCCACTCTTCCCAGCTCGTCAAATCAGCTGACGGGAATTCATAATGATCGTTGATGTACTGTTCGTAAGCTGTCACAGCAGTTGAATGGGGAATGTTTAGTTGAACGATCCGCACACGTTTAATAAGCCCCTTCATAGCCGCCTTTTCCGCCCGACCGTTCATCATGACGTTACCTAGTTCAAAATAGCGACTACCGTCATTCCGTGTGATTTCTTGAATTAAATCGAAAACTTGAAATTTATCAGCCATGTTCTTCATACTCCTTTATCAATTTAGCCACTGCTTGTCGTGTTCTAAAAATTGTCCCGGCTACTTTGCGGTGCTATGTTTATGGTATGATGTTTTTTTCTGGAAAGGAGCAGCCTGTATGGGCAAGCGACTCACGCTGGCAGTGCTATTGCTGCCTTTATTCCTTCTGCTTTCGGGTTTCACGCTGATCGGCCATCGCGGCGATCCGTTGAATTATCCGGAAGAGACTTACCAAAGTTTTGACAGTGCTTTTAATAATGGCGCCGACTATGTCGAACTGGATGTGCATGAAAGTGCTGACGGTGTCGTGGTGATTCAACACGACTCAACGATTCAACGAATGACCGGCGCTAATTTGGCAATTGCCACAACGAACTTTGCTCAGCTTCAGCAATATCATACCAAAAATGGCGAGCCGATTCACAGCTTGGAAGATCTCTTCATTCATGAGCAACAAACCAACCATAAATTTCTAATTGAGACCAAAATCGTAAAGGGAGAACCTCATCCCCATCTCGAAGACAAAATAGCGGCATTAATCCAAAAGTATCACATGGAAAATCGTGTGATGTTTCACTCATTTTCCGCTGCAAGCTTAAAAAGGCTTCAAGCCGTTTTGCCCAATGTGCCCCGTATCCTTATTGTTGGCTCACTTAAACGAATCAATTTTGATGTCTTAACCTACGTAGATGGTATCAACCTGAGTTCGGACTTAGTGACACCGCAACTTGTGACCCAACTTCACGATCTTGGCAAAAAAGTCTACATCTGGGACGAGATGAACGAAAATCGCTCATTATGGACTTGGCTGGTGAATCTCAACATTGACGGTATCGTCACCAACTATACGGCTCTAGGGCATGAATTTCAGGCATTGAAGGCCGCTGCAGTGACAACCGATATTAACGATCTTGGTGCCAACTCCAGTACCACGCCCTTACCCATTTACGAAAATCCATATCAGCCGACGTTGCGCCATGAACAATTAGCGCCTGAAACCCCCGTGATGATTTCCAGCATGATCACGATTGCTGGCAACACCTATTATCAAATTGGCGACAATGCTTTCGTTCCAGCGACAACTGTCAATCTTGCGCCGCAAGCCGGATGGGCTAGCCTCTTCATTAATCAAAATGCTGTTGTCACCGGAAAAAAATTTCGCGTGCCAGTATACGCTGATCCGTTGCATCAACAAGATGTCATTGCTCACATCGCTAACCATACGCGTCATCACATCACAGCGGCACGGTATGAAGGCAATCACCTCTATGTAAAGATCAAAACCGGTTGGCTAAACGCCCAAGATTTGCAACTGTTGCCAGATGCTGAAAATATGACTACCTGGATGAGTCAATATCGCAGTATTCCTGCTGCACAAAAGCCACTTGTCCACTGGGCATTAGGCGACACGGCCTTTGACACACCACTGTTGAATGCTAGCGTCGTTGGCATCGGTTAATCGCCGAACCACGCTCAATCATAAGCCGTTCATCAATTGTGACTATCAACCCTCACAATTTGATGAACGGCTTATTAGTTTCCCATGATTAAACATGCTATCCTAAAGACAATGACAGTAAGAAAGTAGGTTAACCTCATGACGATTAATTGGCAGCAAGAAGCAGAGAAGTTAGAACCGCAACTCCTTTCAGACTTGACAACCCTTTTGAAAATCAACTCTGAGCGCGATACGGACCATCAAACAAAGGCGTATCCACTTGGCCCGGGACCGGCCAAAGCACTGGAAGCCTTTTTGACCATTGCCGAACGCGATGGTTTCAAAACACTTAATGTTGATAACGTTGCCGGTCGCATTGAGCTTGGCAGCGGTGACGAGATCTTTGGTTTGTTTGGCCATGTGGATGTTGTGCCAGCAGGTCCAGGTTGGCAAACTGATCCATTCGTACCCGTTATCAAGGAGGGTAAAATTTATGGGCGTGGCACTAGCGATGATAAAGGACCAAGCATCGCAGCTTATTATGCCTTAAAGTTGATTCGTGATCTTGGCCTGCCAATCAATAAAAAGATCCACTTTATCATCGGCACCGATGAAGAATCCGAATGGGTCGGGATTCATCGCTATCTGGAAACCCAGCCGGCACCGGATTTTGGCTTCTCACCAGATGCTGAATTTCCAATCATCAACGGTGAAAAAGGCATTGCCAGTTTCAAAATCGATCAAAAGCCAATTGCCGCTGCACCAGCTGAGTTAACGCTCACCAACTTCTCGGCCGGGATTCGGCCAAACATGGTGCCGCAAGTCGCAACTGCGACCATCACCGGCAATTTACCAGAAACTTTTGCCACACAAGCAACCGCTTGGGCGGATGAGGCTGGCGTCAAACTTACCCTTACTTTGGGTAATCCAACAACCATTGAAGTTGTCGGCAAAGGTGCACATGCACAGGAGCCAAAAGATGGCAAAAATGCTGGCACTTACTTGGCCAATCTACTGGCAGACTTGCCATTTGATCCAGCCGGTAAAGCTTATCTCCTGATGGTCGCTAAATACTTGCACAACGACTCACGAGGCAAGCTGTTAGGCATCAATTATACCGACAAGCTGATGGGCGAATTGACCGCCAGCCCAGACATCTTCACCTTTACTCAAGATGGCGAACAAAGTGTGCTTGTGAATGTCCGTTATCCGCAAGGGACAGATGCTGACACCATTCGTGATCAGATTGAGACGACATTAGGCGCCGACAAGGTCACCGTAAGCATCAGTGGTCATGCCCAAGGCCCTCACTATGTGCCAGGGGATGATCCATTGGTGAAAACACTTCTCCAAACATTCACTGATCACACCGGGATCCCAGGACATGAGCAAGTGATCGGAGGCGGAACTTATGGTCGTATCATTAAGCGCGGCGTTGCATTCGGTGCCCAAATGCCAGGTCAAGAAAATGTGATGCATCAAGCTAACGAATACATGCCGATTAAGGATATCATCACGGCTGTTGCCATTTATGCCGATGCCATCAGTCGCCTGGTCAAGTAATCTCTGGGCGTCATTTTATCGACATTCAGTTCATGCAAGGCCGTCTTAGTTTTAAACTAGGTCGGCCTTGTTGGCGTTAACCGTTATCAAAACGTCTGAAAGGAAGCAATTTATGTTTGAACCTGATGCTTTAAACCCATGGTTAGATGATCCCCGTTTGCGTGCCGCTGTCACCACAGCAGGCACCGTCACATCCACAAATGTCATTTTAAAAAAGTCCGTTCAAAACGGCGGCCCCTTACCACAGATTTTAATTGCCGACCAGCAAACCGCTGGCGTTGGACGGCATGGTAAACATTTTGCAAGCCCAGCTGATGCTGGACTTTACATCAGCTATGCGTTTCATCCACAAATTAACCGTGCCCTAATCACACCTGCTGCTGGTGTTGCGCTTCAACAAGCAATCGCCGATCAGTTTGGCATCAGCACTCAGATTAAGTGGGTAAACGATCTACAGAAAGCTGGTAAGAAAGTCGCGGGTATTTTAGCCGAAGCGTTGTTGGAACAAAATGCTGTCATTTTGGGAACCGGCGTCGATCTTTTCCCTGCTGCCAGCGGTCCTTTGCCAAATGATCAGCCGATGACAACCATTTTGCGCGAGGTCCCTGCAAATGATCCGCGTCCCGAGCTTGCTGGTCGTTATTTGACCCACTTGATGCGGCTTTTTGCCAATCCCGAGACCATCATGCCAGCGTACCGCAAACGAGCAGCGTGGGTTGGTCGCCGCATCACGGTCAGCGGCACACAAAATCCGCTGACCGGGACGATCAGCGGATTCGATGATAACGGCGCTTTACTATTAAAAACAGATCTTGGTACATTGGTGGTCTCAAGCGGCACCATCCGACTCGTTGAAACAGTCTAAGTCACTTCAGTTAAGCGCCAATAGCTTCGTCAAATCGCTAAATTCGTTGAGTTGATAAGTCGGTGTGATGTGATCGCGATTTGGCTGAAAATGTGGATTAAACCAAATCGAATCAATTTTGCCATTGATCCCACCTTGAATGTCTGAGGTCAGCGAGTCGCCCATGATCAATGTCTCACGCCGGTCAAACCGCGGGATGCGTTTGGCAACATAGTCAAAAAAGGCCACGGTCGGCTTCGGGCTTCCCACGCTATCAGAAACAAAAATATCTTCAAAGTAATCAATCAGACCGCTCGATGCCAAGCGTTCACGTTGCACAGGCTCGATACCGTTGCTGACAATAAACAGCCGATAATCCTGCAACGCATCCAAGGTGTCCAGAACTCGCGGCAGCAAAATGGCCTCTTGATCCAAAAAATGATGATAGGTGCGTTCTGCCAAATGCGGATCAGCCTCAATGTGATGATGGCGAAAGAGTTTGGCAAACCGCACATCAAATAATTCTGGCCGCGTGATGCGCCCCGCTTCGTAGTCACGCCATAGACTGGCATTAATTTTCAGATAACTTGCCTCAATCCGCGGCGAGTAAGTCAAATTGAGTCTGGCAAACATCTTTGCCAGACTTTTTAGTTCACCTGCTTTAAAATCCAGTAACGTGTCATCAACATCAAACAAAATTATCCGATACATACTAAGCTCCTATTCTCGTCTTAAAGCTACATGCTATCAGTTTTACACACCTGATGAGACGTGACAAGCTGTTTGCGAAGTCAGCGCTTAATCTTCGCCACTGCGTCAAAGATGTGCTCACTAGCCTTGGAATCTGCAGACAACGACCCCGTCAAAAACCGGTCATCACGCCTCAAGCAGCCTACACCCCGGTTTTAGGCTAGGTCGGTTCACACGCCTCAACAAATCCCCGGTTAGAATCCGCTTAATATTTAAGGTATACTAAGGCGTACTAGACCATAATTTAAGGTGGGACAAGCATTTGAAGAAGTTCTTTGATCGAGTCAAAACGCTCGGGACTCGATTTCGCCACTGGTTCACTGCGTTTGTGACCCGGCGTCCTGATTCCGAAGCAGAGACAACAAACTTAACTGGCAAGGAGGCCGTTGTCTTTTACGGCAACGTCACCTTACAAAGTATTAAAACCATTGTTTATTACTTACTCGGCGTGCTCGGTATTGCGACTGTCTTTGGCCTCGGTTTATTCGGCGGCTATTTCGTTTCAATTATCGATGCCACCCCGATTCCGACCGAAGCTGCCATGAAGGCCACCCTTTCCAATACAAGCCGCACTTCCAGCATGTATTTTGCTCACAACGTCAAACTCAGCAATGTTAAAAGCGATTTGGTCTCAACCAAGGTTGATTTGAATGAAATGTCGCCTTGGCTGACAAAAGCCATTGTCGCCACTGAAGATGAAGACTTCTATCGGCATGATGGCGTTGTACCCAAAGCGGTCATTCGTGCTTTTTTCTCTGATTTAACTGGCATGGGCAATCAAACCGGTGGCTCAACATTGACACAGCAAGTGGTCAAAATGATGTTTCTAAGCTCAGAAACGACCTTTAAACGTAAAGCGGCAGAAATTATGCTTGCCCGACGTTTAAATAATCATTTTAGCAAGGATCAAATTCTAGCCACGTATTTGAATGTGGCCACACTTGGTCGTAACAATAAAGGTCAAAACATAGCTGGGGTTGAGGCAGCTGCCCAAGGCCTATTCGGCGTCTCGGCGAAGGACATCAACCTGCCAGAAGCAGCGTTTATTGCCGGCCTGCCACAAAGTCCGTTTATTTACACCCCGTATACCGCTTCTGGCGCCCTTAAAAGCAATCTCAAAGATGGTGTGGATCGTCAGCAGACCGTTCTATTCCGGATGTATCGAGCTGGGGTCATTAGTCATAAACAATATGTCGACGCCAAGGCATTTGATATCAAAGGTGCTTTTCTCCAGCATGAGAATGCTGAAGAAGACGACAATCAATATGGCTACGTGTACAACATGGTGTTAAGCGAAGCCGAATCATTACTTGCTGAGCAGTTGGCTAAAAACGATGGCCATTCCGCCGCCGAATTGGCGAAAGACAACGCCTTAAACAACGACTATCTGCGGCAAGCTGCTAATCTTTTTTCATCGAAAAATTATCAGATTAAAAGCACGATTAACAAAGATGTTTACGACCGGATGCAATTTGTGATGAAGGCAACACGCAGCACATTTGGTCAGACTTATACCAGCACACAAATTAATCCGAAGACTGGCGAAACCGAAACCATTAAACATCCAGTCCAAAATGGTTCGGTCGTCTTGGACAATCAAACCGGGGCTGTTTTAGGCTTCGTTGGCGGAGTCTCTGGTGAACTCAATCATATCTATACATTGCGTTCGCCAGGATCAACGATTAAGCCTTTGCTAGTTTACGCGCCGGCCGTTGACCAAAAAATCATCGGCTCGCAAACAGCGTTGGCTGATTTTAAAACCGATCTCGGCAACAATTACAGCGTGACAGACTACGGCGGTCAGATTCAGAATCGCTTTATTCCTGCCACCGAAGCGCTTGCCCAATCCTACAACATCCCAGCAGTCAACTTATATAAACACATCAAGCCGACCGTTAATGTTAAGGACTATATGGATAAAATGGGCATCGATACCCTCACCAAAAATGACTATAGTCAGCTTGGACTCGCTTTGGGCGGGACTGATTACGGGGTTGATGTCAAAGAACAAGCCAGCGCATTTTCAACCTTTGCCAACCAAGGTGAGCACGTACCAGCCTACGTGATTTCGGAGATTGTCGATCCGTCTGGTCATCCAATCTATCAACATAAGGTTAAGAAAACAAAAGTCTTCTCTAAGGGCACGACCTACATCATGAATCAAATGTTGAAAAACGTGATTGATTCCGGAACTGCGGAAAGCCTCAATTATCAACTCCACTTCAACACTGATAACCTGATCGGGAAAACAGGGACGAGCAATGATTTCCGGGACATCTGGTTTATTGGCTCGACACCTGGGGTAACAATCGCCAGTTGGATGGGCTATGACAATAATGATGGCACAACTTATTCACTAGATGAGACTGGCTCCATGACCAATGAAGCCTATTGGGCTAAATTAACCAACGCAGTTTACCAGACGATTCCTAAACAATTTAAGGTTAATCAGAAACTGGCACGCCCGGATACGGTTAAATCAGTGACTGTCGATAAACAAACTGGGCAACCCGCCGGCACCTTGACTTTTGACGGAAACACCTACCGAACTGGCGGCTCAACCGTCACCAGCCTTTACAATGATTGGCAGCCAACCACGAAAAATGATTTTGCCATCGGTGGCAGTAAAGCTAATTATCAGTTGTTCTTCGACCATCTTGATGGCAAACAAAATGGCTATGGTCAGGTTTCCGATGCCAACGGCAATTCAACTGAAGCCAAAAAAGAACATCAAGAAACCCCGATCACGCCAACTGAAGATACTCAGACGACACCTAGCAGTGCTCCTAGCGTGACAGTGCCATCAAGTCAGCAAAACCAACAAGGGACATCTGAAAACCAGCCAAGCGAACCACAAACCACAGGGACTGGCGGCACGAATGGCGCCACCGGCACTGGTGGGACTGGCGGTACTGGGACGACCACAGAAACTGGCACGACAACCGGCACAGGTACAACGACTGGTGGCGGTACGAATACTGGTGGCACTAATAATACCAATCAACAACAGACCCCACCTGCAACAACGACTGGCGGCGGTCAGTAACAACACGATCACGAGTTTTCATTTCAACGCAAAGAAAAAAGGCCTCCAAGTAATTTGCTTGGAAGCCTTTTTCTTTACCCTAATGACTTTACATGTCTGCTAAGCAGCTCACAAAAGCTGGCATTATTTCGTTGAACCACGCTTCAAAATATCGAAGCCAAGCATAACGGTCTTTTCCTCGATCTCTTCTTTATTCATCATCTTGGTCAGCAAGCGCATAGCAACCGCACCAATATCATACAATGGCTGATCAATCGAAGTAAGTTGTGGCCGAGTCATTTCCGTCAGTTTGGTGTTATTGCTGGTGATAATTTCAAAGTCGTCCGGCACTTTAACGCCCTTATCAATTGCGCCATCCAAAAGGCCAACTGCTAACTCGTCATCACCTGCAATAACCGCCGTTGCCCCAACTTTCTGCAACTTATCAAACAAGGCTAAACCAGCTTGGTAGCTTGGCTCATTTTCAAAAATCAGGCTTTCGTCATAAGCAACACCGGCCTTTTCCAGAGCCTGTTTGTAACCCTTGAGCCGGAACTGCCCATTGATCGGATGCGTCAATGAACCGGTCGCCAGAGCAACCCGCTTGTTGCCGCTTTCCAATAACTGACGCGTGGCTTCTTCGACAGCAGCCACGTAATCGATGTTGACACTGCCAACCTGTTCGTCAGGATCGATTGAGCCAGCAAGCACAACAGGGGTCTTACTGCGTGAGAATTCAGCACGAATTGAGTCAGTCAATTCATGGCCCATGAAAATCAAACCATCCACTTGTTTAGCCAACAATGTGTTTAACACCGTGACTTCTTTTTGATTGTTTTCATCAGAGTTCGCCAAGATGATATTGTACTTGTACATCGTGGCGACATCATCAATCCCACGTGCCAAGCTTGAGAAGAACATGTTCGTGACATCTGGGATAATTACCCCGACAGTTGTCGTCTTCTTGCTTGCCAGACCACGAGCAACTGCATTCGGCCGATAATCAAGCCGTTCGATCACTTCCAAAACCTTCTTGCGAGTAGCTGGTTTCACATTTGGGTTACCATTGACGACTCGAGACACTGTCGCCATTGAGACATTAGCCTCGCGTGCGACATCATAAATTGTAATTGTTTGCTTTTCCAATTGATTTTCTCCTTAGTCGTGAAAAGATGAAATCACGAAGTTCTATTTACATTCCAAAGTAACAGAATAGAAATAGCAATGCAAGCGTTTTACTGAATTTTACATGAAATTTTCACAACCGCCTTTTTCAGAAAGCCCATCAAGCTAGTCACGTGATATACTAAAAGTTAAAGTTTTAAGTTGTGCTATTTTACCACGATGCTTGATTGGCGCACGACTTTTAAGCAAGATCGCGAGCTAATCCGGTTAAAAAGTGCACAGCACCTGCATGGTACTGCGCCAGTGAACACGTTGAGGAGGAAAAAATATGAATGAACATTTAGCTGCTTTGCAAGCTTGGGTTGCAAAAGAAGGGTTGGACCTGGCCTATATTAGCGACCCAATCAATATCAACTACTACACAGGCTTTTTTCAAGATCCTGAGGAACGCATCACAGCGTTGATTGTCACCCCTGACAACGATCCTTTCCTATTCACCCCTCAGCTGACGATTGAAGAGGTCAAAAAAGCTGGCTGGCCGTACCAAGTCTTCGGTTATCTTGATCACGAAGATCCATTTGCCATCATGGCTAATCACATCAAAGCGGTGACAGCAAACCCGACAAAATGGGCAATTGAAAAAGATAATCTAGCTGTCTTCAAATTTGAAGCTCTCATGAAACAATTTCCGGATGCTACCTTCCCAGTTGACGCATCCCGGTTCATTGAGAACCAGCGACTCATTAAGACACCGTCAGAAATCAAACAGATGGAAGCAGCTGGTGCCCAGGCAGATCGCGCCTTTCAGGCTGGCTTTAACGCGATCAAAGCTGGCGCGACAGAACAAGAAGTGGCAGCTGAAATCGATTATGCCATGATGAAGGAAGGCGTCATGCACATGAGCTTTGGTACCATTGTGCAGGCCGGCGTCGACGCTGCCAATCCGCATGGTGAACCAATGGGCACCAAGCTTCAACCAAACGAGTTGGTTTTGTTCGACCTTGGGACTGACAACCATGGCTATATGTCAGATGCCACCCGTACTGTTGCGTTTGGTCAGGTCACCGGCAAGCCGCGGGAAATTTTCGATGTCTGTTTAGAGGCCAATTTAACCGCAATGGCGGCTGTCAAGCCTGGTTTGAAAGCATCCGAGCTCGATAAGATTGCCCGCGACATCATTACTAAGGCTGGTTATGGCGATTACTTTAACCATCGGCTTGGTCATGGGATTGGCATGTCGACACATGAATTTCCATCAATCATGGAAGGAAACGATATGCTGTTGCAGCCAGGAATGTGTTTCTCAATCGAACCGGGCATCTATGTACCTGGTGTTGCTGGCGTTCGGATTGAGGACTGTGTCCACGTCACCGAAACCGGCTGCGAACCATTTACCCACACCTCAAAGGAATTCACGGTCATTAACGGCTAGGACAGGTCTAAAAAACTGCAATATAGTCGTATTCATATGCCACAAAAAAAGCTGCCCGGAAAGATTCCGGACGGCTTTTTTAGCGGCATCAGACTACCTCTGCTCCACTTGTTCATATAGCATCCCCGCCTGCCGCAAAGCTGCTTTGATTTTGGGCATATCGCGCTCATTTTTAACGCTAATCGTATGCAAATGAATGCCACCGGTCAATTCTGACAACAGTCGGCCATGATAGCGCGACAACCGACTCATAAACAGTTTCATGTCAGCCACTGTCCGGATGTTTAACTGGCCGCGCAATTGTCCATAAAGCGGATGCTCAACCAAAACATCCTCGATCCATCCGCCATTTTCAAGAATCAACTGTAACTCTTCGGCAGTTTGTGCCGGCGTATGTTTGCAAGGCAACAAAAACTCATGGGCGGCCGGTCGAGAAAACATATACCCTCGTGGCGTTGCAATAATCGGCTCACCTTGTGCGCGCAACAACGCAATGTCGCCAACAATTGTCTGGCGGCTCACGGCAAACTGCCGGGCAAAACTTGAGGCACTAAGCGGCTCAGCGGCTGTACTTAAAGCAGCCTTGATCTGCGCTTGACGTTCACTGTTCAGCATATTCTCTCCTTTAAAAAAGATCTATAGACGGTGCTGCGACCTTGGCAACCAAGTCGTCGTTTGGTTGCTGCAAAAGGCCCCAACCTGCCTGATCTATGAAGTACCACCGATTATGGCAAATTGACAATAACTGATGCGAAAAGCGACAAACGTCTTGCTCCAATCATAGGAACAATCCGTTTGTCGCCTTTTTTGCATCAATTGTGACTAAGTGATGCATGTCTGTTACTTATCATTTGTCGCAGATGCTTGCGGTTCATCAGGTGCGACACTGCTAGCCGGTGCGGTATCAGTTGACGCTGGTGCAACTGCTTCTGGTTCTACTGGTTCTGGCACTTCATCGGTGCGAGTGTCACTGCCCTCGTCATCATCTTTAGCTTGCGCAAAAGCACTTTTACCGTCAAGAACAATGTCATCAAAGTCTGCTGATGAGTCCGTATCTGTTGCCGTATTCAGTTGATCACGCAATTGCTCGGTGGCAGCATCATAGTTTGCCAATGCTTTAGAACCATCAGCATCGTCGCCTTTACGCTTCAATTCATCAACAAAATCTGTGGCACTTTGTTTCCAGTCAGCGCTAGCTTCCTTGGCATAATCGAAATAATCAACTGCCCGATCTGCCAAGTCTTCAGAAGCGTGCTTCACACGCCGCTTCAATTCATCGCTTGTTTGTGGTGTTAATAAATAAGTGGTGGCTAAGGCACTAGCGGCACCGAATACAAATCCAAGCAAAAAATGTCCTTTTTTAGCCATGATTCTTCCCCCTGCTATTGATCGTTATGTTTTTTCTTCGTCAACATTGAAAACGCCTTGGCACTCATACGAGCCGCAACGGTCGCCTTGGCTCCGTTCTTGGCACCATGCGCAACACGCTCAGTTAAATTGCGCGTTGATTGATTCAAATCGGAGACACTCTCACCAAGTTCGCCGATCGCAGTAAAGACGGGGTCAATTGCCGCCACCTTACCGTTCACGTCCTCAAGCAGGGTGTTGCTCTTAGCCAAAAGACCTTCAACTTCCTTCGTCAAAATGCCAAGCTCTCCGTTGATCGTGTTCAACGTCTTATTCGTCTCGGCAACCGTGCCCTTAACTTCTTTCGTCACACCAGAAACACGAACCGCAATAATCGCAATTGCAAGTGCAATAATCAGAAACGCAATAGCCGCGATAATCCAAGCAATCTCTCCACCTGACATCCAACACCCTCCTATTTCAAACCAGTTGATTAAAACAATCATAACATCGTGACAAGAACGGTGCAAAAAAATTAAGAGCGCAAACCGGCGCGCTTAGAAACTGGAACGTAAGTGGCCTTGGGCGTGATGACCGGTTTTGGGTCATTGCGTCCAAGGTCCTTACGTGGAAGTTTCTGCGCCGGTTTGCGCGTTTTGGCGAGCAGCCCCGTTAAGAAACAGGAGTGTAAGTGACCTTGGGCGTGATGACCGGTTTGGGGGTCATTGCATCCAAGATCCTTACGTGAAAGTTTCTGTGCCAGTTTGCGCGTTTCGGAAAACCTTACCGCCCACTCAAACCAAATCTCCCAGCACACACCCACCGATTCTGGTAAAATAGTGCCAATGTAAAGGAGGCAGTCACGTGATACACATGATCGTCACAGCAACAACCGTCAACGAGCAAACCAACGTTTGGCTGAAATATTTTACAACCATCGATTGGGATAAAATCGTAGGCACTTTTATCGACAAAGTGCTGTCGTTGCTGTTTTTCACCGTCTTATTTTTAATTCTGTACCGGCTCGGCCGCTTTGCGCTCAATCGCACCTTTAAAAGCTATCAACGACGGGCACATTTGACAGGCACCCGGGTCAAAACAATTCATGCGTTATCGGTGAATGTTTTTTTCTATCTGGTACTCTTCTTCTACCTTTACGCCATCTTATCGATTCTCGGCGTACCAGTGGGGACACTGTTAGCCGGTGCTGGGGTTGTGGGTTTGGCAATTGGTTTTGGGGCACAGGGATTTGTAAACGACGTCGTGACCGGCTTCTTCATCCTCTTAGAAGCACAATTTGATGTCGGGGATGTCGTCAAACTCGGCACCATCTCCGGTACCGTGACCAATGTCGGTTTGCGGACGACGGTGGTGAAGAGTTCCGATGGGACTGTCAATTTCATTCCCAATCGCAACATCACCATCGTCAGCAACCTTTCGCGAAGCAATATGCAGGTGCTGATTAAATTGCCGCTTGCCCCAAGCGCTGATCTCGATCTAGTTCGAAAAACCATTGAACGTGTGAATCAAGATTTGGTACCGAAATTTACAACCATTACCGAGGAGCCTGACATTCTTGGGCTAACTGAAGAAAAGAATGGTGCTTTCACCTATCAGGTTCTTTTTTACGCCGAAAATGGCGAACAAGTGAGCCTGCAACGCACTTTCTTAGGCGCCTACGTTGCTGCCTTGAATTCTGCAGGCATAAAAGTTGTCACACCGCCGTTAAACTTGCAAAGTGGTTCATGAACCACCGTGCCATTGTCACGTTATCATCAAGCGGCTTAACCCAATTCAAAAGGAGATGTTATGCTAAATTTCGTTAAAGGTGCCATTATTGGCATCGCACTTGTCATTCCAGGACTTTCTGGCAGTATTTTTGCTGTGGTCGTCGGCCTCTATGACCGATTGTTAAATGCGGTCAACCATTTTCGCGATGATCCAAAAAAAAATATGCGGTTTTTGACACCGATTGGGTTGGGTGCTGTGATCGGCATCCTGCTTTCCACTAAGGCGGTTCTGGTCATCACCACCCGCTGGCCGCTGCCAAGCTATGGCTTCTTTATTGGTTTAGTGCTGGGTATCGGTCCGTTCATTTACCGTAAACTGACAACCAAAAAGTTTTCATGGTGGTACTTACTACTAGTGGTCTTTGGCTTCGTTGCCATATACGGGCTGGCTAAACTTGGTGGCACTGATCCAGAAAATCTGATTGCCATTAAACGTTTGACAAGTGTCAGTGATGCTGGCGTCATGGCTTTTGCCGGCGTTTTTGCAGTTTCACTGATGGCAATTCCCGGTATTTCTGGTTCAGTCATGTTGATGGTGATTGATCAATACGGTACGGTTTACAATGCTGTGGGTCAGTTGGGTGATGCTGCTCGTGCTGCTGCATCCGGCAACTGGCCCGCGTTTCAAACTGCGATGGGATCAGTTGCCTTGTTGCTCCCGTTCATGATTGGGGCTGCAGCAGGTCTGATAGCAGTAGCTAAATTGATGGCCTACTTATTGGCCCATTTTGAAGCACAAGTCTACTATGCCGTTTGCGGCATTGTCTTGGCAGCAGTCGTAATTCTTATCGAATCTGGTATCGCCCCTTATTGGCCAGCCACTGGTCACCTCGGCGCCATCGCCATGGTTGTCATTAGCCTCGTCATCGGCGTGCTTGCCACCATTTTCTTAGACAAACCAGATGCTGACGAGAAAAAATAAGTTTGGCATCACGACTGTCACTGAATGTGCTCGCTGATATAAAAAAGCGTCGCCCTGCTTTTAGCAATGCGACGTTTTTTCTAAGTTAAGATTCTTTAGGTACCGTAACTGTTAAGGGTTCTAATTGAAAATTCTTATCTATGTTGTGACCAATATTATTGATCCCCTTCATAACTTCACGACGGGTGACGATGCCAGTAAAGTAACCATCTTGGACAACCGGAATGAATGGGTTATCGACGAGCAAATGTAGGACATTTTCCAAGTCGTAGGGATCATCAATGGTCGCGACCTCTGTCTGCATCACATCTTTGACTGTCATTGTATCTAGTGAATTAAAACTCATGTGATCAAGGCCAAGCATGGTCTCGGTAATCATTGGCAGTGAGATGAGCCCTTTGAATTTTGAATCATGATCGAGGACAGGAATTTTCGCGTACCGCACCTTGGTCAATACCAAAAAGGCATGACTCAAAGGATTGTTTTCAGACACAGTTGCAACCATGTCGGCTGAAATCATGAAGTGATGCCGATTTTCGATCAGCATATTGGCAATGACTGGATTTAACATATGAGCAACTCCTTTATTGACAGTCCTATTTTACCTGAGTACGCATAAAAATTCAGCTTCAGGCAACTTCTTTATTTCATCTTAACGCTTACGTTACTCGCTGCCATCCGTCAAAAGACGGACAATTGGTTAATTGATTCAACCACCTTTCGAGCGAATTCGTCCGATAATGCGCAAAGCAGCGCATTCGCAGGCCCAGAAACCTGCCCACGCTTACTAGTCGTTTAAATGGACGGTTCCCCAAAAAGTTGGTACACTATTTTCAGCTATATTTATACTTTCATAAGCTTTTGGGTATTATTTTAACTACTTGGAGGAAACAAATGACATACGATCTAGGCGTGCGTTTAGCCGCCGAATTTATTGGCACCGCGATTATGGTGCTACTGGGAAATGGCTCTGTAGCCAACGTTGATTTAAAAGGGACAAAAGGTAACGGCTCTGACTGGTTGCTCATTGCCGTGGGCTACGGTGCTGGGGTGATGATTCCTGCGATGATGTTTGGCGCGATTTCAGGCAATCACATCAATCCCGCCTTTACCCTTGGACTCGCTGCATCTGGCATGTTCCCATGGTCAGAAGTCTTGCCATATATTGCGGTACAGATGGCTGGTGCCATGTTCGGTCAGTTATTGGTGGTTGCGGCCTACAAACCGCATTATGATCTCACAACCAATACACAGCATGTTTTAGGCACCTTCAGCACGATCAGCGCCACCAAGAGCAAGCTTAACGGTTTCGTCAACGAGTTCATCGGGTCCTATATTCTTTTTATCGGTGCCCTCGGAATTACCAAGGCTCCTTTTTTCCAAAATAATCTGGGTACTGCCCACATGGGATTGGGTTTTCTGGTCGCGACCTTGGTTGCCTCGCTGGGTGGACCAACTGGGCCAGCCTTGAACCCGGCCCGTGACCTCGGTCCCCGCATTCTCCATGCACTGCTGCCGCTTAAACATAAAGGCAGCTCCGACTGGGGATACTCATGGGTACCGGTTGTTGCTCCGATTTTAGCAGCCATCCTAGCCGTCTTCACCTACAAAGTTCTATTCATCAAAGGCTAGCCAAAAAGATCTCACCTGCAGATCACTGTCAATTGACAGCGTCCTGCTAGTGAGATCTTTTTTAATCGTGCTTCCTTGAAAAATCACGACTTAATTCTGGCACGATTGCCCCATCACGCTTCAAAAAATCAACATGAACGTTATCCGCAGTAAATTCAACAGTGGCATAAGTTCCGCCAAGGTTGGCAAACTGGCCACGCGGCTGGCTGATAGAACCAGGATTAAGAATCACAATCCCCGCATGTTCCTCCACACCTAACTGATGGGTATGCCCGAAAATGATCAGATCAGCATGAACCCCTTCGCCAGCAGCGATGAGTTTATCTAGGCCAAAATTAACCCCAAAACGATGTCCATGGGCCATGAAGACTGTCACACCTTGAATGGTGGTCGTGATTTGCATGGGAAAATTAGGATCATAGTCCATGTTGCCTTCAACTGCCTCGTACTGCTGAAAAAGGCCATCATCAGCGGCTAATTCTGAGTCACCGGCATAGAAATAGCCATCAAGATGCGGCTGTTGTTTCAACAAAGCTGTGAGAATCTCTCGATCACCGTGGGTATCGCTAACTGCTAAAATTTTCATCCGTTTGCCTCCAACCATGTTTGCCAAACATCTTCAAGTGCCCTCATTGCGTTCCCGCGATGACTAATTTGATTTTTTTCTTCAGCGGTCATTTCCGCCATTGTCTTCCCTAACGCTGGAACAAAAAAGAATGGATCATAGCCAAAACCATCTGTGCCACGTGGGATCGCAGTGATTAGTCCGCTCACATCACCATGTACCACCAAGTCTGCTTCCGGATGATCCGGTTTAGCAAGCACCAAGGTAGTATGAAAAGTCGCTGTTCGATCATCTTCCGGGACATCTGCCAAGGCTGCCAATAGTTTGGCATTGTTAGCTGCATCGTTGTGACCATCGCCTGCATAACGGGCTGAGCGAATACCAGGTTGCCCGTCTAAAGCATCGACCATCAACCCAGAATCATCTGCAATCACCGGCAACTGCAAATCTTTGGCATACTGATCGGCTTTTTGTCGGGCGTTCTCCTCAAATGTTGTGCCAGTTTCGTTAACTGTTGGCACGCTTGGAAAGTCGGCTAGACTCTTCACCGTGATGCCAGCAGGTTCAAACATTGTTTTAAATTCTTTAATCTTTCCTTGATTTTTGCTGGCAACGACAATCGTTTTACCCTTTGCTTCAAGCACTGTAGCCATAGCGTGGTCTGCCTCAGCCTCAATGTTGACATGTTTGGCGTGCATCGGCGCCGTCAGTTCAAGCCAAGCTTCGCCAAGTTCGTCAAACATTGATGGTGCCCCGGTTGTGTAATATTCGTGAGTTGGGGTGTCGCCGCTGTTGTTTGCTAGATCAAAATAATCAAGTAGCATGGAAACATCATTCACAGTCTCGGCGCCGGAATCAATTAAGGTCACTTGATCACCCATCACATTTTGAATCAACGGGCGCAGAATCGGGTAATGTGTACAACCTAAAATTAACGTGTCAATGTCTTCATGCAGCAATGGTTGCAAGGTGTCAGCCACCACCCGTTTAGCAATGGGTGAGTGGGCTTCGTTACTTTCCACCAATGAGACAAATTTAGGGGCCGCCAGACTAGTTAGGCGAATCTTCGGCGCCTTTGCTCGTAAAGCCTTCACATAAGCACCGCTTTTAACGGTGCCTTCTGTGGCGATAATCCCGATGTGACCAGTTTGAGTCGCCTTCAGTGCCGCCCGACTGCCGGGTTTGATCACACCGATGACTGGTATGTCTAAGTTAGCCTTAATTAAGGGTAATGCCGCTGCGGTGGCAGTGTTGCAGGCAATGACGAGCATTTTAATATGCTTTTTAAGCAAGAAATTGACCATCTGCCAAGTAAACGCCTGTACTTGTTCGGCAGGTCGCGGGCCATATGGCAAACGAGCCTGATCGCCCAGATAAACACTGCTTTCAGCTGGCAGCTGATGCAACGCCTCTTTAACGACTGTCAGCCCGCCGACACCAGAATCAATAAAGCCGATTGGTTGCTTGTTCATGAAATATTCTCCTTTTGAAACAGGTTTGCAGGGATGGCAAGCAAAGTAGTTCATGTTGCCAAAATGTCTGCATAGGATTCTTTTTAAAATGTTCTGCCTCACGGGCTTTGGGTGAAGCTGTAGAAGTGTGAGACAGATCGTTTTTAGCCGCATTTCTCGGCCCGAGAGTTTGCGTGTAAGGACCTTGGTCGCAAAATGGCCCTCGGATCCGCTAAAACGCGTTCGCAGGCGCAGAAACCTGCACATAAGGACCTTGAAGCTAAATGGCCAAAGCCCAGCCATTTAGCTTCAAGGCCGCTTATGCTCCGGTTTCTAACCGCGCCTGCTCACGCTCTCTGAAACTTTATTGTGAGTTTTCTTGTTAAAAATTGCAAGCGTTGAGAAAATCATGCTTTGCTTTGGATTTTCCGCTATACTAGACGAATAGAAACAGGAGGCACAACATGGCAAAATCTGACTATACCACCCTGCTGAACCTTCCAGGCTCGGTTTCGTTCTTTGCGTTGACAGCGATGCGTGATCTCATGCTGCCGAATATGCTTGGCGAGGAACAGCACAACATCCTTTATTGGGCTGGGCGCGATTTGGCTGCTAAGTTGCCTGTCGATGAGACAGCCATTCCGCAACTGTTCACGCAGGTTGGCTTTGGCGCGCTCACCCCGCTCAAACAAAAGCGGCAGGAACGGCAATATTTACTCGCTGGTGACGTTGTGGCAACGCGAATTCGTACATATGAAGATCCTGATTTTCAATTAGAAGCAGGGTTCTTGGCGCAAGCACTGCAACAAGTTTTAGGTTTTGCAGTCGAAGGCGGCAGTGCGATTCAACGTCGCGAGCAAAACGTTGTTCTGACCGTTGTGATGGATAATCAAGATACCCAACCGCGAGCCGAGCATCTGATTAACTTGGAAACTGATCACCAACCAACCAAAAAATAGGCTAAAAGACTCGTATCATAATTGACTGTCCTATTTTGGGGTTTGCATGCTTACTGCTCAATCAAAAGGAGTCTAAACGCAAGCAGTTGCTTACGTTTAGACTCCTTTTTGAGTATGATGCTTTTTGAATCTCGACAAGTTTTAGTTCAAGCCATTAGCACTACGCTGCTGCCACCGCGTTGTGTAAAAGTCATCATTCAGCTTGTAGTGCACGGGTGCAGCCTTGGTGGTTTTGAGAAATGGCCGGACAGTTTGATCCATCTTCAGCCAGCCACGCCAGCCAATGTGAATCGTGTCTTCCATGAAGTATGGCTGCGCACCATCTTGACTCAAATCAAGAACGTGATTAAAACCTTGGGTCTTCAGTTGATACTTTAACTTGGTAACCGTGTTTTGAATCATCCCGAGATCCAGACCAGTATAAGCGGCCCACTTGGCATTGATCGGCGGAATGACGAACAGTACCTCCATGTGCTTTTTTGCATACGTGTTCAATACCAACTGTAGATCTGAATACTCAGGTGATTTCACATAGCTCCATGTTGCCTGAGAGCCTTTTAATTTAGGCAAATTACGCTTAACCCGTTTGGTGTAGAAATCATTTTTCAACTCAAACGCGTTGTTCGTCGTTTCGTTCATCCCATCCTGTGTTGCCAGACCATCCAATACATCAGCATCGTAAGTACCTGGTAGCGTCTTGGCTGCTTTGGTTAACTTAGGTTGATTATTATCCAAGAACAGCTGAGAGAATAAAATATCCTGATGGTCAGACATGGGTTCCTTGATTTGTTTCAAATACCAGTACTGACTGTCAGATAACTTCTGCCCTGCCGCAATATTCTTCAAAGCATCATTGGCGATGCGATCAGAGTCAGCGGATGGAAATTGCAACAATCGACTAGCAGCATAACGATCAGCCTCTGAGTTAGGATTCGCTGATAACAAGAAGGTTGTCATTTGTGCAGGCGAAAAGAAGTAATCAAACTGCGCCTTGCGAACCCCGCCAGGAACGAACCATTGCGGTGACAACACCATGACTGCCTTTTTCCCATTCACATGTTGTAACGCATTGATCGACAAGAAGTGCGTGAGATCCTGCGTGCCAGCCATCCCCATCAAGAATGGCCGATAGTTGCGATGATACTTTTGTGCCAGGACAGAAGGATGAAAGGCATCCATCCGCGACAGCTCGGATGACCCGATAAACGGGACATAGTTTTCGGCCATGGCTTCATTTTTGATATTCTCGCCTTTAAGCACGTTGGCCGACATAGAGCTGGCCGCTTGTCTAATCGTTGCTTGGCTGCTGCGGCCAAACTTAAATGGCACGAGCATCAACGCAGCGACCAGGATCACAGCGATCAGCAGCGGGCCAAGTCCGCGCCAAAGGATCTTCCCGATCGGTTTTTTCATTGTGCTTGTTCGACCTTTGCGATGATTTTGTTAGGGGTATCCCATTGACTACGATCAAATTCAGAAACAGGTGCTTCTACGCCGAACTGGCTTTGCAGTTCCAACAACAGTTGTACCGTCCCCATTGAATCTAACAAGCCGGTTTCAAACAGATTCAGATCCAAATTTGTCTTCACATCATCAGAACCGGTTAAATCTGCCAAAATATCTAAAACACCATTTTTAATTGCTTCGTCAGCCATTATTAAGTACCTCTTTCTTTTTAATCCGCGACTTGTCGTCACAGCGACAAGCCTGTACCAACGTTACCTTAATGGAACCAGAGTGTGTCTAGGAATCCTGAGAAAATCAGGAATGAGAAGCAGACAGCATTAGCGGTCATGAAGATCGCAAAGTAATGCGTTGCTTTGTTGTGCGGGAAGAAGTCTTTGTGCTTCTTCTTGAACCGCAGCCAAGCGTCTGTCAAGTTGATCAACATCGCATGGAATAGTCCATACGTGATGTAATACCAAGTTTCCCCATGCCAGATACCCATAATCAGGAACAACACCAGATAGCCGACAAAGGCTGTCCAGATCCGTGATTTAATCAACTTATGCTTCATCATAAAGAAGACAAAACGCATGTAGATATAATCCCGGAACCAGAAACTTAGGCTCATATGCCAACGATTCCAAAAATCCTTAATGTTGTATGACATCCACGGTTTATTGAAGTTCATTGGCGTTTCGATCCCCATCAAATACGAGATCGCAACGGCGAATAAACTATAACCAGCAAAGTCAAAGAACAGATAGAAGGAGTAAGCATACATCACACCTACGACCGGCCAGCTTAAGCCTAGAAATGCGCCGGTACGACTGACCATGGCCATATGTTCAACCGATGGGAGCCATAAAGTTCCAAAAATGTACCCAAGAATGAACTTGTACAAAAATCCAAGCATCAAATAATGCATTGCCTTAGTAACTAACTGGGCATAATGCTCTGGATCAGGGACACGATCATAGTCTTTGATAAACCGGCGATACCGGTCAATTGGACCACTGGAAATTGTTGGGAAGAACAGCAGAAACTGAATGAATTTCCACATGTTCAAATCTTTGATTGACCCATCCCGAATTTCCATGATGGTACCGACAACCCGAAATGTCAGATAACTGATGCCCAAAAATCCAAGAATGGAACCATGATGTTGGAACAACGGTGTAAATTTGACTACGACTAATTGGGCAATGCCCAAAATGACGCTGAGATAAAAGACTGCCGTTGAATTTTTTGATCCTTCTCGCGTACGATACTTGAAGTAGGCATAGACCAAGAGCAGATTGAAAACAACATATCCCAACAGTGCTTTACCTTGCGGCCACTTATCGGCATCAAAGATCATCACCAGAAAAACGATTGAGAAAAGACTCTCGTACCAGTGCATCCGGAAACCCTTGAACATGCCAATGATAACTGGCAGTAAAGCAATGATGAGATAAACAAAGTATTGCGGATTCTCATATGGTTGTAAGTTCAGCATTAATGATTTACCTCTGCAATCAGCGCTTTCCGATCGACTTTGCCGTTGGCTGTCAGCGGTAATTTGTCACGATAGATAATGCGCTGCGGGATCATATATTCCATCACCATTTTGCCTAGCTCAGCTTTCACTGCCTGAGTGAGCTTCATATCGCTTTCGAAGTCATTGGGCTTCGCCACTGCAAAAGCAATCAGTTGAGCAACCTTATGATCCTTGTTGTAGCGCGGTACCGTTGAAGCTTGTTTGATGTAGGAAACCTGATTCAAGTTATGATCAACATCTTCAAGCTCGATTCGATAGCCATGCAGCTTAACCTGAAAGTCAGTTCGGCCACGATAGAAAATCATGCCATCCTCAGTCATCGTGGCCAAATCGCCTGACCGATAGCCGCGTTGACTGCCAACATTGAAGAAAGCTTTGGCCGTTTTCTCAGGATTGTTAAGATACCCCTTTGAAACACTTGGTCCAACAATCATCAATTCGCCTTCGGTACCCGCTGACACTTGATTGCCTTGCTCATCGACAACGAAAATTTCCGTATCCGGTTTAGCAAAACCAATTGGCAAACGCGGATATTGATCCACAATGTCCTGCGTAATTGCCATTCCTGTGACCGCCACAGTCGTTTCGGTTGGGCCATATGTGTTATACACGGTTGCCTTTGGAAAACGGGTGATCAACTCCTGCGCCGTTTTATTGACCAATTCTTCACCACAGAACAGGAAATGTGTCAAATCAGGGTAATTATCTTGATTGAAATTAGGATCAAGCAAGGCAATTTCGGCAAACGACGGGGTTGATACCCACTCATTCAAACCTAGCTTAGGTAAGGTTGCGAACAACGTTTTGAAATTGTCCGTTACTTCCTTTGGCAATGCCTTAAGCGTACCGCCCAAAACCAATGTCGGGTACAAATCCATGACACTCAAGTCAAAAGAATAGGGTGGCTGTGACATGGCCACAACGCCTTCCTTAAGACCAAAATCGGAAATGTTCCAGTTCACGTAACTCAACAAGTTATCATGACTGATCTGAACACCTTTAGGTTTGCCGGTTGTGCCGCTTGTGAAAATAATATAATAATTGTCATCGCCAACGACCGCATGTTGCAATGAACTAATGGGTGCATGCGTCTTCTCAGCTTCATGCAACGCTGGTGCGCGAATAATCTGAACATCCGGAACCGCAATCGGCAAAGGTGCTACTTCGATGATAGCCGGTGTATGGGCAACATCCTGCACCTGCGTGATCCGCTCGTTGGGGCTATGGGTATCAATCGGAATGTATGCATGCCCAGACTTGGAAAGGCCCAAGAAAACCTCGACCATATCGAAAGTCTGACCGCCATAAACAATGATCGGCTCATGCTCAGGCAAGGTTTCAGCAAAAAAGCCTGCCAAGCGATCGCTACCTTCTTTTAATTGTGCGTAAGTGTACTGTGTGCCTTCATAATCGTAAGCAACGCGCGTTGGATGTTCCGCGGCGACCCGATCGATCGCAGTAATCACATTATCGATCATATTGGCTCTCCTCCTCTTTAGACGCGTTCACTGGCGCTCCGGTTTCTAGTCGCGCCAATTCACGCTTTTAGAACTCGTTATAAATGAATTTACTGTTATTAATCCCGCTGTAGCCGTAGAGATAAATCAAGACCAACAGGATAAGAAAATACGTAATGGTCCAAAAAATAAATCGAAAAGTGGGATTCTCCCACATAGCTTTTAATTTTGCGAACATGATGCCACCCCACGTTTTTATTTACACATTCATTATAGGTTTTCAGAAAAAATGACGCCAAAGAATTGCGTAACAATGAGCTAACAGTTTCGTAATATGAGAAGCGTGAGCCACCGCGGTTAGAAACCGAAGCATAAGCAGCCTTGGGCGTGATGGCCGGTCTTGGGCCATTGCGTCCAAGGTCCTTATGCTTCGGTTTCTGCGGTGGCGAATGCGTTATGGCGCCTAAGCTATCCCTTTTTGAAACTGGTATGTAAAACAATTATGCTGCCACCGTCCCAAATACCTACACAATGACTTAGAAAAATTTTAACATAACTATTGATATCCTAGTTATTTTTAGACCAATTCATCAGCATCAAGAAAATCTTCAATATTTTAAGTTTTGAAATTAACGCCTGTCAGCTTCATCTTAAGCGACATCCCATTCAACATGTTTTAGTGCAAAAAAACACGCATCGACCAGTAGCGTCGATGCGTGTCTGTTCACTTATTCATTAAGCCGTATATTTGTTCAAGGTTGACTCCAACTGATCCTTGGTTTGATAGCCAACAAGCTTCTCAACAACCTCGCCATCTTTTTTGATGACCAAGGTTGGAATGGCCATAATGCCAAAAGACTTTGGTGTCTCTGGATTGGCGTCGACGTCCATTTTCACGAATTTAACGTCATCGCGACTTTCTGCCAATTTGTCGATGACCGGACTCTGCATCCGGCAAGGGCCGCACCAAGTCGCCCAAAAATCTGTTAGGGTGACGCCAGTGTCGGTCTCCGTCTTGTAGTTTGAATCTGTTACTGCTTGAACCATGAACGGATCCCTCCTCTTACTTTTTGTAACTAAATCATAGCACAATGAAGTGTAAAAAACTACCTGCTACTTAAAGTTTACGATGGTAGCTCCTGAACCACCGGCATTTTGTGGTGCAAAGCCATACGTTTTAACCTGCCGATTGCGTTTAAGATACTGGGTCACCCCGTTGCGAATCGCGCCAGTGCCCAGTCCGTGAATAATCGTCACAGATGGATAACCGGCCAATAAGGCGGCATCAATGTATTGATCCAAATCTGCCATCGCCTGATCATACCGCTCGCCGCGCAAATCCAGCGTGGTCGATGGGCCGCTCATCCCGCCGCCACTTACTTTGACAACCGGACGTTGCGCCGCTGATTGCTTACTTGGCTTGATTTTTTCCAGCTCATCAGTTGGTACCTTCATTTTCAAAATGCCTAGTTGAACCTGCCAATGCTTCTTATCGAATTGCTCCAGCAAGGTACCAGTTTGATCGTAACTTGCCACTTTAACCTCATCACCAACATGCAATGCCTGTTTCTCACGTTCACGGCGCAAGATGCGATTTTTCTGAAGCGGCTCGTCTTGATGCAATTGTTTAAGCGCCGTTTTGGCAGCAATCAATTGATTCTCTTTCACGGTTCCCGGATTCGTCAATTGCATTTGGCGCAGTTGCTTGATGATTTTATCTGCCTTCGTTTGGGCCTTGTCAACCAACGAGTTGGCCTTGTCCTTAGCCTGCTGCAACTGGGCATCGCGTTCCGTTGTGAACTTCTTGTAGGCTGCCGCTAGCTCGTCATGGACAGACTGTGCATCGGCTAGCTGACGACGAGCGGCTTCATAAGCGGTTTCCGCTGCCTTTCGCTGTTTTTCCAAGTCGCTGATCATATTATTCAGCTCATGGCTGTCCGAGCTGATCATTGACTTAGCACGCTCAACGATCACGCCCGGCAGCCCCAAACGTGCAGAAATATCAAACGCATTTGAGCGCCCAGGTACCCCGACCAAAAGGCGATAAGTCGGCTGCAGCGTTTTGCTGTCAAATTCCATCGATGCGTTAATCGTCTTTGCTGTATTGTACCCATACAACTTCAATTCCGGATAATGGGTCGTGGCAACCACATACGCGCCAACTTCACCCACTGCGTCCAAGATCGCGATCGCCAGCGCCGCACCTTCTTGCGGATCAGTGCCGGCGCCAAGTTCATCAAACAGCACTAAACTATTTTGTGACAATTGTTTGAGAATATGAACAATATTGTCCATATGTGCAGAAAAAGTCGACAAATTTTGCTCAATGGATTGTTCATCGCCAATATCTGCAAAGACTTCATCGAAAATGCCGATACGACTTTCATCATCAGCTGGAATAAACAATCCGGACTGCCCCATCAACTGCAACAGTCCTAATGTTTTGAGGGTGATTGTTTTCCCACCGGTATTCGGGCCGGTGATAACCATAGCTTGGTACTTGTCGCCCAACGGAATATCGTTGCCAACCACCTTATGCGGATCGATCAAGGGGTGCCGAGCATCACGCAACAATACGTCATTATCAGCCGACACTAACGGCTCTGTCGCTTTTTCCGCCTTGGCTAATCTCGCCTTCGCATTGATGAAGTCAAAATGCCCAAGAACCGCCGCATTCGCCTTGATTTGACCGGTATAAGGCGCTAATTCATTAGACAATTCGGCTAAGATGCGGTTAATCTCAGCTACCTCGGCCAGTTGTGCCTCACGCAGTCGATTATTCAAGGCGACAATTGCTTGCGGTTCAATAAACAAGGTTTGGCCGGTCGCACTTTGATCATGGACAACACCGCCAAATTTGGCGCGATACTCAGCCTTAACCGGAATCACGTACCGATCATCCCGAATCGTCACAATCGGGTCACTTAAATACTTTGATTGGGCGCCGCGAGTATAATTTGTCATTTTACCGCGGATCTCGCCTTCAATACTTTTGATCTGTTCACGAACACCATGCAACTGAGGACTAGCCTCATCGGTCAATGTCCCATCAGGATCAACGGCTGTCTTCAAGCGCCGTGATAATTGCGGTAACACGGTTAACGATTCTTGAAGTGTGTAAAGCTGGCGAAAATCAATCTGATCCTGTAAATCAGTCAAAAATTTATCAATGGCACTCACCGTTTGCAAGACACGGCTGATGCTGGCTAGTTCTTGACCATTCAAAACGGCCCCAATGTCGACTCGTTTAAGCGCCGGATCAATATTCTCGAGTTGCGGCACCGGAATACCGCCTTTTAATCGCAACGCCGATGCGCCGTCTGCGGTTTCATCTAGTGCCTGTTGTACGGCGACTGGATCGGTCAGCGGCTGCATGGCCTGCACCAGCTGGCGGCCATTTGCTGTCACGACCTGACCCAACAATGCCTGCTGAATCTTGTCGTATTCAAGGGTTTTTAAAATCTTTTCATTCATAAATAATTGCTCCTATAACCAAGAAGCGCTCAAAGACGTGATAAATCGTCCCTGAGCGTCGTCAACATTCATAGCCACAAAGCATTCACAAATTGTGTTAGCCCTGGCGAATATTTGATCATGACCTTGGCAACGATGGCATGGTCTAAGCCATGTTGAATACCGGCAATCGGAATCAATGCCAGCAAGGCTAAAATCAAAAACAGAAAAATGTAACCAATCACTAAATTAGCACAGCCGCCAATAATGGCACTGCGTCGATGACCCATTGCGGCATATGTCAAGTCGTGAAACCACAATGCCCCTACTCGAGTTAATAACCAGCCAAACGTCAGCACGACTAAAAAAGCAAAGCCGCGATAAAATGCGGTATCAAGCGTCAAGCCGACTTTATCTGAATAAAATGCAAACTGGCCGGCATTCGTAGCAGACGGATAAGGCACTACCAAAGTAAAATGCGCCCCCAGTGGCCGAGCAAGTGCAGTTGCAGCAAGAAAGCTCAACCCATAACCGGCCACATGCAACCACTGCAACGCCGCACCACGACGCGCGCCGCTATAATAGAAATAAGCCAAAATTAAAATAATCGATAATGAAATCAACACGGTCCCCCACTACTCTTCCTGCTCATGATCATCCTGTTGCGCCGCCAACAGTTTGACCTGATCGGAAACAGAATTGAAGGCAACTAAAATGGCTTGTTCCTCGGCCGATAGATCTGGCGCCAGTGTTTTAACTTGCTCCAGCCGCTCATTCAGCAACTTCGTGACCGTTATAAAATGTTGTTCGGACCCTGGTCCGATAATCGTATACGTTTTATCACCGATCACGGCTTTAAAACGACGCTTTTCTTCGCTCATTGCGTGAATGCCTCCACTCTCTCAAAGTGTATTCTACCATAGCCGGCAAGTAGGATAAGGGGTTGATTGCGACACAGCTCAATTTATCTGTTTTGCCAGCGAATATTAAGTGGGGTAATGCTTGTCGTCATCATATGCTCGCCAGTTCAAAACCGGGCCGGCTTTAACTCCCTTTTTAGGCTGCTGGCAATTTACACTTCGCTCGTAAACGCGCTTGCCAGCCCATAAACCTGCGTGTAAGGACCCTGAGCGCAATGACCAAAGCCCGGCCATCACGTTCAGGTCCGCTTACACTCCGGTTTCTAACCGGGCTGGCTCGCGCTCTACAAAAAGACCACCAATATTCTGGTGGTCTTACATGCCGTGAGTTAAGACTTAATCTTTCAGATTCGAATCGTCGTCGGCCAAGAAAGTGTTCAAAACTTCCTCAACCATATCCCATTCAGCATCGTCTTCAATCGGGAAAAGATCGCCCGAGCTGGCATCGCCATTTTCGTCGGGGGTAAATGAGAAAGCCTGAATTTCGACTTCCTGATCGTCACTTTCACTCGCAGGATACAGCAATACGTAACTCTTGCCATAATCTTCCGAATCAAATGTGAACAAGACCTGATACAATTCTTCATTGCCTTTTTCGTCAATCAGCGTAATCTGCTGATCGTCTTCGCCGGGCGTTACATGTTCATTATTTGCCATCTTGTTTCTCCTTCAACACGGGCGGAGGTCATGCCATCACTTGCCCTGATTATTGCTTGGTCAAGGGACCTTTTGCATCCAGATAATTCTGGAGAATCATCTGAGCAGCTAATTTATCGATCACCTGCTTTTGCCGTTTACGACTGGCATCAGCTTCTTCAATCAACATGCGGGAAGCCTCAACTGTTGTGAGTCGCTCGTCAATGAAATCAACTGGCAAACCAAACGTTGTTTTCAACAGTTCACCGTAAGCTTGTGACTTTTCCGCACGCGGTCCAATCGAGTTGTTCATGTTTTTAGGCAACCCCAATACAAACGCCGTTACCTCATATTGCTTCACAAGCTCCTTGAGGCGGGCGATGCCGAACTGCTCCTTGTCTTCGTTGATCCGAATAATTTCCAAACCTTGAGCTGTCCAGCCCAAAGGATCACTGACCGCGACCCCAACGGTTCGGGAACCGACGTCCAACCCCATCAAGCGCATTAAGCTTGCTCCTTGCCAAGATAGTTTCGAACAAGCTCTTCAATGATCTCATCGCGCTCATGTTTCCGGATTAGATTACGCGCATCATTGTACCGTGGAATATAGGCCGGGTCCCCAGAAATCAGATACCCCACAATCTGGTTGATCGGATTATACCCCTTTTCTTCAAGAGCCTTGTAAACTGTCTCCAGCGTTTCGTGAACATTCTTCGGATTGTTATCTCGAAAATCAAAATGAACGGTTTGATCTAATGTGCTCATTCTTACACCTCTATTCTATCCGCTTCACAGACCATTTTACTTGAAATACAAGCAAATGTACAATTCCTGAGCAATAGTAAGTGAATAAATGCTATTTTTTGTTCTGCGCGGCTACCAATCGTCGTTATCGACTAATTTAATGGCCTATTTGATTTTGTGCAATGGTCCGTAAAAAAATAGGTGTTGAAACACGCGGATCAACTGAATATATGATTTTAATGCCATCATGTTGTTCGGCAACCAGATAGTGTTCGTTTGGTCCAAAAAAGCCAGTCAGCGACAACCGCAACCTGTTCATACTCCCCACCTCGATGAAATCGTTTTCTTAAGTTTAACATGACCGCTCAACTTTGCGTGATGGACTTCACCAATCTCAGAAAAAAGGTCAAGTAAAAGCGGCAAGTTTTCGAAATTTCCAAAAACTTGCCGCTTCATTATCGATGGTGACCATCTGGCCTAATCAGCTAAGCCTTTTGGCTAATCACTGTCTTTGCTTCAGACAACGCCGCAGGAATGCCAGCTGGGTTCTTGCCGCCAGCCTGCGCCATGTCTGGACGACCACCGCCACCGCCGCCAACTTTTGGTGCAATGGCCTTGATCAAATCGCCCGCTTTAAAGCCTGCTTGGTTAGCCGTGTCATTGACAGCAACCAACAAGTTGGCCTTGCCGCTAACTTCGGTACCCAGTACCAAAATGTCAGATGCCTGCTTGGCTTTCCATTTATCCGCCAACTGTCGGAGTTCATTCATCCCGGCCACCTGAACCTGTTTGGCAATCAGTTTCAAACCGCCGACTTCCTCAGGATGATCAAAAATACCTGCCGCCGCTTGGGCTGCCAACTTGGCCTGTAAGCCAGCCACTGTCTTTTGTTCGGCTTTTAAATCCGCCTGTAATTGGGTCACTTTGCTTGGAACATTTTTGACTTGGTCAATCTTTAGATTCTCAGCAGTTTCGCTCAACCAATCCTGTTGCTGGGTCAAATATTCGTAAGCTTCTTTTGACGTGACCGCTTCGACCCGACGAATCCCGGCGCCAATCCCAGACTCACTTGTAATCTTGAATAAGCCGAGTGCACTGGAGTTGGTTGGATGAGTCCCGCCATCGAATTCGGTGTTGTAATCGCCAATCTTGACAATCCGCACGACAGAACCATATTTGTCGCCAAACATCGCAATCGCACCAAGTTTTTTGGCCTCTTCAATTGGCATTTCTTTCCAAGTAATCGGTAAAGCGTCCCAAATTTTCTGGTTCACAATCGTTTCAACTTGGCGTAGTTGCTTAGGCGTTACTTGACCAAAATTCGTAAAGTCGAAACGCAAGTAATCCGGTTCAACCAAAGAGCCAGCCTGATGTGTGTGCTCACCCAGAACATCACGCAAAGCTTGGTCCAGCAAGTGAGTTGCTGTGTGATTGAGTGATACTTTCTTACGGCGCAGCGGATCAACACTTAGCCAGTATTGCTGGCCTGTTTCCAGTTTGCCCTTCACCGTAACGGTGTGCAGATTTTGGCCATTTGGCGCATGCTGCACATCGCTCACGTCAGCTAACACCGTGCCGTCTTGGGCCTTGATTTCGCCGTGGTCCGCCACTTGGCCACCCATTTCAGCATAGAATGGCGTCTCGTCAAAAATCAGTTGGGCGGTGCCTTCACTGACACTATCTTGCAGTTGATCATTCACCACAATGGTCTGCAAGGAGGCGTGCTTATGATCCAATTCGGTCCAGCCAGTAAATTTGCTTGGCGTAGTGATGCTCATCAGCACTTTATCTTGACTGCCCATGGACTGTCGATCACCACGCGCTTTGCGGGCCCGATCACGCTGCGCAGCCATGTTTTTCTTGAAGCCAGCCATGTCGACTTGCAAACCTTCATCTTGCGCATATTCGTTGGTCATTTCAACTGGGAAGCCATAGGTGTCAAAGAGTTTAAACGCATCTGCTCCAGGAATTTCTTTCTTACCGTCCTGTTTCAAGTCAGCAATGATCTGATTGAGCAAGGTCACGCCGGCGTCCAAAGTCTGGCGGAAGCGTGCTTCTTCAGATTCAATGACCTTTTGAATAAACTGTTGGTTGGCCAGAATCTGTGGATAGTAGCTCTTCATGATCTCACCAACAACCGGCACTAATTGATATAGAAAATCATGATCAATGCCCAACTTTTTACCATTCAGAACCGCCCGACGAATTAATCGACGTAAAACATAGCCGCGGCCTTCATTGCTTGGTAAGGCGCCATCGCCGATCGCAAAGGTCACTGTTCGCGCATGGTCGGCAATGATTTTAAAAGAGACATCATCCTGCGCACTGACACCATAGCGCTTGCCAGCACTCATTTTCTCGGTTGCTTTGATGATTGGCATGAACAAATCGGTTTCAAAAATCGTGGGTGTGCCTTGAATAACCGCCACCAGTCGCTCCAAACCCATGCCAGTATCAATGTTCTTATGCGGTTGTTCCACAAATCGGCCATCTGGCAAATGATTCAACTCAGAAAAGACGATGTTCCAGATTTCGACATAACGCGAATTTTCGCCACCAGGATAATTTTCTGGATCATCCTCAGCCACATTATTGAATTGTTGGCCACGATCATAGAAAATTTCGGAATCGGGACCAGAAGGACCTTCACCGATATCCCAGAAATTGTCTTCCGCCTCCACAATATGATCGTCAGGCACCCCAGTTTTCTGCCAAAGTTCTTTCGTGACCTTATCTTTTGGATAGACGGTGACGTATAACCGTTTAGGATCAAATCCAAACCATTTTGGACTCGTGAGCAGTTCCCACGCCCAAGGAATGACTTCTTTTTTGAAGTAGTCGCCAACAGAAAAGTTGCCAAGCATTTCAAAGAACGTCAAATGACGAGCAGTTTTGCCGACATTTTCAATATCGTTCGTCCGAATTGATTTTTGGGCATTGGTGATCCGGGGATTGTCAGGCACTACTGATCCGTCAAAATATTTTTTCAGGGTCGCCACGCCGGAATTAATCCAAAGCAGAGTTGGATCATCAACGGGAATAAGTGATGCACTCGGTTCGACTGCATGGCCCTTGCTCTTAAAGAAATCCAGAAACATTTGGCGAATTTCACCACTGGACATTTTTTTCATCAAAAAGTTCCTCCTTGTTTGGTGTCCGTTATAACGTGCTCGCCGTCGCAGAAGCCTGCATGTAAGGGCCTTGGCGCAATGACCAAAACTCGGCCATCACGTCCAAGGCCGCTTACACGCCGGTTTCTAACCGGGCTGGCTCGCGCTCACAAAATAAAAAGCACCATTGCTGCCAAGGGCGCTTGCACGCGGTACCACCTTGGTTGCAATGATGCGAGTCATTACCACTTCATTAATTGTCGTTTAACTAATATCAGGGAGCACATCTTAGCCTGACGCGACCGTTCTCAGCTGTGCGGTCGTTTCTGTCTCGTGCAGGGTTCAACGCATGTCCTAACGAAAACTCATTATAGCTTTTCTGAAAAAAAGGGTCAACTTGTTGTTGATTATTGTCTCATCCTGAGTGTTTAGCGCGCATTCAAACGCCAACGAGTACAGATTCTCAATCCATCGTAATTGTCGCCACGCGCCGATATAAAGCCGTGCCCATGTTCCCTTCGCCTGCCAACTGATAAAACGGTGACAGTGCCAAAGCTTCTTTTGCGGTTGGTTGCGCGGAAAGTAGTGTGCTTTTTTGCATCGCTTCTTGGATTAGCTCACTGCCGGATCTTGTGACCGGAACAGTTAGGCCGAAGCGATTGGGAAGGTAGCGTGGCATGTCTGCTGGCAGGGTATTGCCGAATGAAAATAGGCTGGTGACACCCCCGCCTTGCAAGTATTCATATTGATCTTGGGTTGGCAGGCGGAAGCCGAAGTAACTAAGTGCTTTTTGCAGCTCAGATTTTTGCCAGTTTTTGCTGATGCTGACCTGATAATGGTGCGCACTGGCAAGTCGCAGAATCACCGATCCGCTAGTCAAAGTTGCTGGCCAGCCGGATTGAGAAAACGGATCAAGACTGCCATGGCGGTCCAGCAAGGCCAGCACTTGAGCACGAACAGCCGCGTAGGCCATATGATTGCCCTTAAAAATACGTGTCGTTAAACTGACTCGGCCTAAAATCTCTTCGCTCGCTGGCATTGCTCTCGTTGCCACGAGCATCGCTGGTATATCAACTTGTCGTTCAGGCGAAAGCTGATGGCTCAGGTCTTGCATGGTTAGTCCGCTTTGCCCCAAATAATCAGCCAACTGCCCTTGTTGATCAGCCGCAAAACCTAAGCTAACATTAGGCATCCCCGGGACCAACCGTAACCATTCCCCGCCAATCATTGCCTCGAACGTATGCAAAGTTTGGCCAAAAAAAGTCACCGTCAACGGCCGAATATCGTCAACGGACAATAACGGACTTAGAAAGTATCGTGTGAGTTGCTGAAAAATAAACTTCTGCCGCGCTTCATCCAGCGTGTTCCAGGTCGGCAGGGTCAGGTCGTTGACTGCCATATGCTCACCCTCGTTTGCGGTTCTTGCGTTTTTCTGCTAACAGCGCTTGGCGCCGAGCAATTTTGGTATTTCGTTTGCGTTCTAATAACACCGCAGTTCGAATCTTTTTACGATAATTCGGCATGTGCTTTTGCTTTGCCTTTTTCACCAGACCGCGAATGGCAAGACTGGTGTCTTCTTGCTTCGGTTTGCGGTGAACTCGACGATTGCGGTCATAAGTGTCTACAAGCTCACCGTTTTTGATCATTTTCGGCGCAAACTTAATGCCCATATGCTCTAATTCGGCAATTTGATCTTCCTGTCCCGGTTCGTACAGTGTCACCGCTGTACCAGCCATGCCATTCCGACCGGTTCGGCCCACTCGGTGAATAAAGAACTCGTTGTCGCGGGGAATCTCGGCATTGATGACCATTGAGACCCCTTTGATATCGATACCCCGAGCAGCAAGATCAGTGGCGACCACATACTGATATTTGAGGTCGGCAACATCCTTCATCACGCGCCGACGTTCTCGCGGCTGAATGCCACCATGAATCTTGGCCACCTTCAAACCTTGATGCTTCAAGAAGTCATGGATAGCATCCACGCTGGTCTTGGTGTTAGCAAAAATCAGCACTAAAAAGGGATGCCCCATCGTGACAAGCTGATAGATTAACTCATTTTTATCGCGCCCTTTTGACGCAATCAAAATGTTTTCAACCGTATCAGCAATCACCGACTGCGGTTTCAATTCAATCGTCGTTGGATTGTCCATGTACTTGCGCAAGAAGGGTTCCAGTTTTTGCGGAATAGTCGCCGAAAAAACAGCCATCTGCAGATGATCTGGAAAACTCGAGGCAATCGCATCAACCGTTTCGAGGAAGCCCATATCCAGCGTCATGTCAGCTTCGTCGACTACAAAATGACGGACAGACGATGGCACTAAATCATAGCTTTTGATCATGTCCAAGATTCGACCTGGCGTTCCGATAGCCACATGTGGTTGATGATTTTGCAACTTGTCGATCTGCTTTTGCTTGTCCATTCCCCCGACTAAACGGTTAATCCGAATCGCCGGCTCAGTTTGTATGAGTTGCTGGGCAACCGCATAAATTTGATTGGCTAACTCACGTGAAGGGGCAGTGATCACGACCTGAGTCGCATCTTCGGTAGGATCTACCATACTGAGTAAGGGGACCAAAAAGGCGTGAGTTTTCCCGCTACCGGTCTGGCTTTGCCCAACAATGTTTTCACCACGCAAAAGTGCTGGAATAACTTTTTGTTGAATGGGTGTCGGGGCGGTGATGGCCATTGCATTGAGACCATCGATAACAAAAGGTTTTAGTTGAAATTGTTTGAATTGATTCTCCATAATGCCTACTTTCCTGAGGTCGAATATTCTTTGACCAGTTGATCGAGTTGCGTCTCGATTTGAATCAGTTCGTCAAAATTAGCTGCCTTAGCGCCGCTTGCTAATGGATGACCACCGCCATTGTGTGCTTTGGCAAGTGTGTTGATGATGGGACCTTTTGAACGCAGATGAACACGGTAACCACCTTCTGCCTGTTCAATAAATTCTGCCCAAGCAATGACGGTATCCAGTCGGCCGGGTGTGCCGACAACAGCGCTTACCTGATCATCAGCCAGTTTCAGCTCGTTGATCGCGGTCCGTGGTACCGTCACACTGGCGGCACCTGCTGGGGTAATTTTCAGATGATCGACAACATAGCCTTGCAACCGTGCTTGTGCCAACGTCACCGTGTTCATCCGATTATTAATGGCTGTTGGATCAAAATCCTTTTTAATCAACTCAGCCGCCACCTGCAACGTATGCGGTGTCGTATTGTTAAATAAAAATCGGCCGGTGTCGCCAACAATCCCAGCGTACATTAGGCGAGCAGCCTTATCGCTGAGTTTCAAAACACCGTTGCTGGCGGCGATTAAATCGTAAATCAGTTCAGAGGCAGAGCTAGCGTTGTTATCGACCCAAACAAGATCGCCATACGCATCATCGTTCGGATGATGATCGATTTTGATCAGCATTTTCCCCTTGTTGAAGCGCTCATCAGAAACTCGCGGCGTATCGGCAGTATCGGTCACAATCACGAGAGCATCCTTGTAAACGTCATCAGTAATGGTTTGTTCCTGTGCCAACCAGCTCAAATTGCCAGTGTCACTACCAACCTGATACACTTTCTTATCCGGAAAACTAGCGCGAATGGTTTCTGCTAAGCCAACTTGGGAACCCAACGCATCTGGATCTGGGTTCACATGACGATGGATAATGATTGGATCGTTTGCCTTGATGGCGTTAATAATATCGGTTTGAATCATCAAAAATCAATTCCTTTCTAATAGCTGGCAGGTCACAATCGCTTTAGCAACCTGAACCCCGTCGCTTAAGACATCAACATCCAGCGTCGCATCATGCCTAGTCATCTCAAGTTCACGTAACAAGACGGTGACCACACTTTCTAACTGGATGGGTCGAAATGTTGTTAAATTCAGTCCTTCGACCAACACGTTTCGCCGCCCCGTGTCATGCAAATAACGGGTAGTGCAACCGTTAATGGCTTCAGCCAGCACCCCAAAACTCATAGTGCCAAGCGAATTGGTCATGGCCGGCACGGTTTTCAACTCGTAACCGCCAACGTAAGGCGGTTGCGGTGTGATGGCGGTCAGTTGAGCGCTGACCTGATCGGCAATGGTATTGGATAGTTCGCGACTGTGGGCAATGCCTGTGAGACTTGAAAAAACCGCGTTGCGGGTCACAATTCCCAACAGATTCCAGCTATCATCCACCACCGGCATGGCCGTTAAACCGTTATCCTGCATGGTATGCCCCACAGCAGTCACACTAAGGTAAGGTTTGACAGTTTGCGGATCCTTCTGCATCAACCGTTCAATCGGCACCGTCGGCTTCTTACCGCCAACCAGCGATGGCCGCATGACGCCAACCAATCGCCCATTGCGCGTCACGACCGGCAATGGATATCGCGGATCGGGCAACAGCAAATAATCACCGACCGTCGCCTCAACACCAATGGTTTGAATTTGGGCCAACGGCGTATAAATAGCAGCTACTGTCAAAATATCCTGTTTGATCGCCTGATCTGACAAAGCTCGATTGATCATGGTTGCAACTGTAAAGGTATCATAAGCAGTTTGCAACACAGGCAACTGCTGATCATCCGCCAAGGCGATAATCGCCGCGCTAGTTTCGAATCCCCCGGTGATCAACACCGCAGCACCATCTTCTAGTGCCAGCCGTTGTGCATCTTCACGGTTTCCGACAATCATCAACGAGTTACGCGTGATGTAAGGCCGCATGGCAGCTGGTGTCATCGCCCCGATCACAAATTTGTCCAATTTCTTGTCCATACCGGCCTGCCCGCCTAAAACTTTGGCGTCAATCAAATCAACCAGTGTTTTGAATGTCACAGATTCAATTGGATTTAACGGTTTTTGTTCAATCCGAATCGTGCCGACACGCGCAATCGTCGAGACAAAGCCGGTATTCTCGGCTTCCTTAATAGCTCGATAAGCGGTTCCTTCGCTGACTTTCAAATGCTTTGCGATCGACCGAACGGAAATCTTCTTGCCAACCGCCAAGTTTGCAATATAATCCAAAATCTGCTCATGCTTTGTCGCCATACCATCACCCCACTGCAATCTATCGTTAGTATACCATAGGTTACGGCTGTACTATGACAGACGAAGCGCGAGCCAACCCGGTTAGAAACCGGAGCGTAAGCGGCACTGAACGTGATGACCGGATTTTGGTCATTGCGTTCAGTGTCCTTACGTGCAGGTTTCTGGGTTGGCGAGCGCGTTATGGGAAAAACGTGCGCTAAACCGCATTAATTAGCTCAAGTAGCGCATGCCGTTACCAAAGCCCCTACAGCAAGCACCCCTTCGCTGTTTGTCTTCACAACGGTAAGTCCAAATTCTCATACTGCTTCGGATCCAACCCGGTCACGGTAATCCCAAGTAACCGGATGGCCAAGTTCGACATGGCAACACTGCCCCAGAGCTGCCACGCTGCATCGAAAATGGCTTGTTCGCCTTCGAAGTAGTGATCTTGGGTTAGCCGCTTTGTTTGCGTGATGAAGTCAACATCGCGCACCTTGAGCACCACGGTTTTGCCGTGCATACCTTTTTGATTCAACGATGTCACGACCATCCCTGCCAGATTGTGTAACTGTGTCTGAACCGCCTCGGCGTCAGTTAGAGGCGTGCCATAGGTTCGTTCTTTGCCAATTGACTTCGCCGTCCGAACAGCAACAGGACGATTGTCAACGCCACGAGCATGTTGATAAAGCACAAATCCCATTTTGCCAAACATCCGGAGCAAATCATCTTGCGATAAGGCCCGTAAAGACTTGCCATCAGTGACACCTAAGTCGGTTAACTTCGGCAACGTTTTCTTACCAACCCCGCGAAACTGCTTGATCGGCAGCCGATCCAAAAATAATAGGGCTTGTTCTGGCAAAACCAGTGTACGACCAACCGGTTTATTGTAATCAGAGGCTTGCTTGGCGATAAATTTATTGTAGGAAATGCCAATGGAACTTGTGAGCTGCGTTGCCTGACTAATTTGATCTTGCAGCCACAATGCCAAGGCGATCGTACTCGGGAACATCTTGTTGGCCGTGACATCAAGATAAGCTTCATCGAACGCCACTGGTTCAATTAGATCGGTCACTTGATGAAACAAGGCGTGAATTTGCGCGGACACTGCTTTATATTTTGGAAAATCCGGTGTCTTAAACACCAGTTTTGAACGAGGCACAAGTTGCAAGGCTTCATTGGCCGGCATTGCCGAATGAACGCCATAACGTCTGGCGACATAGTTGGCCGTTGTCACAACACCTTTGCCGCCAGTTGTACGCGGATCCCGGGCAATTACCAAGGCTTTACTACGCAATTGCGGATTATCGCGCATCTCAATTGAAGCATAAAAGGCGTCCATATCCAGATGAATGATTTTCCGGGAAGTATCGTTTTGTAATGGTAATTCAAATAACGCCATGAGCTTCCCCTTCCTCGTATCAACTGTTCTGTTATTCTTTCTGTCGCGCTAGTTCACGTTCAGCTTTAACGATCAAGACCGATTCTACTCGGACCACCTATAACGCGCTCGTCAGCCCAGAAACCCGGGCTGACTCACGTTCACTAAAAAAGGACCCTGACCACCTTTTCGGGTCACAGTCCCTTTTGTTTATCTGTGAAAGCCTAGTCCGCCAGTTTAATTCGGCGTGGTTGCCAGAACCATTGGCGGCCATCACGAGCTAACAAATCAAACGCTGCTTGTGGACCCATCGTGGCAGCCGGATATGTCGGCATTTCTGTCTCCTGTGACCAAGCTGCTTGAATCGCATCGATGAACCGCCAAGATGCCGATAGCTCTGACCAATGAGTAAAGTTTGTCTGGTCGCCTTCAAGCACATTATTGATTAATCGTTCATATGCTTCTGGAGCAGCAGCGGCGGCTTCCGGATCATGACGATACCGCAACTCATCGGGTTCAATATTAAAGCCTGTGCCAAGGGCCTTACCATTCAATTGCAACGAATAGCCTTCACTTGGCTCGATATAAATGGTCAAGCTGTCTGGTTGACTTCCGGTTTCTCGGTTGAATAACGGACTTGCGACCGGTTTAAATGTCAGTGTCAGCTGGGTTGACTTCCGAGTTAACCGTTTACCAGTGCGAATATAAACCGGCACACCCTCCCATTGCGGCATATCTAACATAATTTTGCCTGCGACAAAAGTGGCTGTTTGTGAATTTGCTGCCACGCCTTCTTCTTGCCGATAACCCAGCACTTGGTCGCCATCTACTTCGGCGCTTGCATATTGCGCACGCACAAAATTTTCTTTAGCAGTTGCAAGATCATAAGGCTTCAAAGCGGCAAACACTTGATCCTTGGCCGTCAAAATGTCGTTAGCCGTAAAAGTCTTTGGTTTTGGCATTGTCAGATAAGACAGCACCTGCATCACATGGTTTTGCACCATATCACGCAACGCGCCGGCCTTTTCATAATAGCCAGCTCGTTCTTCAACCCCGACCGCCTCGGAAAGTGTGATTTGAATATTGTCGATGTAATCCTTGTTCCAGACTCCTTCAAAAATGGCATTATCAAACCGAAAAGCCAACAGATTCTGAATCATTTCTTTGCCAAGATAATGGTCAATTCGGAAAATCTGATCATCATCAAAGGTTGCAGTTAACGAATCGTTTAGTTCTTTAGCACTGGCATAATCATGACCAAACGGTTTTTCGATAATTAATCGGTTGAAACCGCGCTCCGTCAGCAAATGTTCCGATTTCAGATGGCTCGCAATTGTTTCGAAGAAATCTGGTGCCATGGCCATGTAAAAGATGCGATTGCCACCAGTCACATACTGATCGTCCAATTTTGCGGCCAGATTTTTCAAGGTAATGTAATGATCTGCATCGGTTACATCATGACTCTGATAAAAGAAATGCTGGGCAAAGGCTTTTGCTTGGTCACGATCCACATCATCGCCAGCGACGGCGTTTTCAACAACCTCGTGATAATGATCATCCGTCCACGGACGCCGCGCTGTGCCGATCACCGCAAAATGCTCAGCGAGGACACCACGACGGTAAAGATTAAACAGTGCGGGATACAACTTGCGTGAGGCTAAATCTCCTGAACCTCCAAAAATAATAATCACAGCACGTGACTCTTCTGGCATGTATACGACCCTGCTTTCTCTAGACTTAATTACAATTCGACAAAAATGTGATCAGCACGATCTGCATCGACCGCCAATTCTTTTCCGGTACGGGCTAACTTGATGATCACGGCATCTAAGGTTTTCGCAGTCACCGTGAATTCATCATCCAGCCGCAGGTCAATTTTAACCGTGTAATCAATCAACGAAACTTCATCAATCACGCGTTCAATATGCCCGCTTTGCCCAACATCTAACGTGCCTAATGTCACCCGACTTTGTTGGAGATAGTGGCCATTGGCATCCGGAATAACACCGCCGTGCGGACAATAGCGAGGTTCGCCCAACATGGCTGACAACCGTTTGGCCATTTCCGGCGTTAAGGCATGTTCCAGTTTTTCTGCTTCTTGATGGACCGCATCAGCTGGATATTTAAGGCACTGAACCAGAAATACTTCCCAGAGCCGATGATTACGCACCAAAATGGCCGCCTTTTTCCGGCCAGCTGATGTCAGCTGGATACCTTGATAAGGCGTGTGCGCAACCAGTTTTTCTTCGCCCAGTTTGTTGATCATCTCACTGACCGAAGCAGCAGAAACATGCATACCGGCAACGATTTGTTTATTAGAGACCAGCTGTGTATCGCCGCCAATCTCAAAAATCAATTTAAGATAATCCTCTTTATTCGGTGTCATTTTACATCCTTACTTTTAATTTGCAGTCACTGTACTCCATTATGCCATGAGTCACACAAAAAAACACGCCAATTTACTGACGTGTTTTTCGTGATCGGCTCAAATAATGTCGCCATTGAATTCTCTGCGCCGATCATTGTGAAATGATTAGCGGCAAACATCTTAGAAAGTGGATTCGGTGCCTTCATATTCATCAAGGATGATATGCTTCAAGTCGCCGATTAACGGTTCTTGCGGGTTGGTAACGGTGCAGTTGTCTTCATAAGCCAGTTCTGCAAGACGATCAACTTGCTTGTCGAGATCAGCCTTTTTAACGCCTTGTTCCTTCAAACTGAGCTTGACGCCAACACTGTGAGCCAGCTTGATGAAGGCCTGGACATAGCTTTCAACCAATTCATCAGTTGTCTTGCCAGGAAGGCCAAGGTAGCGAGCGATTTCTGCGTAGTCTTCGTTAGCGCGGAAGTAGCTATACTTCGCCCAGATAGCGCGCTTCTTCGGTTGACTCGCATTGAAGCGAATAACATGTGGCATCGTGATCGCGATGCAACGACCGTGAGGCAGATGGAACGCTTGCCCAATCTTATGCGCGATGCTGTGGTTAATGCCCAACAGTGCGTTGGCAAAGGCCATCCCGGCAATGGTTGAAGCATCATGCATCTTTGACTTTGCTTCGACGTCGCCATGATAACTCTTTTCCAGATTTTCGAAGACCAACTTGATTGCTTCCAGACTCAGGCCCTTCGTGTAATGAGTGGCCATGGTTGAAACATAACTTTCGGTTGCGTGGCAGAGCACATCCAAACCGGAATCAGCGACAACCACTGGCGGTACGGATTCGATGAACTGACTGTCCACAATCGCGATGTCTGGCGTCAATGCATAGTCAGCTAACGGATACTTGATGCCAGCCTTGGAATCGGTGATAACCGCAAAAGGTGTTACTTCTGAACCAGTCCCAGAAGTTGTTGGAATGCAGACAAGCTTTGTCTTATTCAGATTCGGGAAGGTGTAAGTCCGCTTCCGAATATCCAAGAATTTCTGCTTAGCGCCGAAGAAATCAGCATCCCCGGCATCGTTGAACAAGCACATCCCTTTGGCAGCATCCATAACAGACCCGCCGCCGATAGCAATGACGGTATCCGGTCCAAATGAGCGCATGATATCGGTCCCCTTGAAGACCGTGTCAGTTGATGGATCAGGTTCAACATCGACAAAAGTCTGAACTTGAACAGGATTTTCACGCCGAGCCAGAACATCTTCAACGATCTTGACGAAGCCTAACTTTTCCATGCTTCGATCAGCAACGATGAAGGCCCGTTTGATGCCTTCCATGTGTTCGAGGTAACGAACAGAATTCTTTTCAAAATAGATCTTTGGTGGCAATTTCATCCACTGCATGTTATTGCGGCGTTTTGCCATTGTCTTGATGTTAAGCAAGTCGACCGTCCCCACGTTATGCGAAATTGAGTTACCACCGTATGAGCCGCAGCCCAGTGTCAAACTTGGAATCATTTCGTTGTAAAGATCGCCAATCCCGCCGACAGAAGATGGTGTGTTGATCAAAATCCGGCAAGCTTGCATAGCATCGGCATACTTCAAAGCTAACTCATCATCAGCCGTGTGAATGACTGCCGTATGACCCAAACCGCCGATATCAAGCATGGTTTCACATTTCTTGAAGGCATCTTCGTGACCATCTGCTTTGACCATGGCCAGTACTGGACTTAGTTTTTCACGAGACAGTGGATACTTTTCGCCAACACCTTTCAATTCAGCAATCAGAATCGTGGTGTTATCAGGAATCGTGATCCCCGCCCATTCAGCAATCTGCTTAGGACTTTGACCAACGATTCGCGGATTGACACTTTGCTTTTCAAGATTAATGACGGTACTTTCGAACTTCTTCATGTCCTTCTGTTTAACGAAGTAAGCACCTTGGGCTTCAAATTCCTTCTTCACATCATCGTAAATGCTGGAATCAATAATCACGCCTTGTTCGGAAGCACAGATCATGCCATTATCAAAACTCTTTGAAAGTACTAAGTCATTGACAGCTTGTTTGATGTTAGCGCTGGCTTCAATGTAAGCTGGCGCATTCCCGGCCCCAACACCCAGTGCTGGCTTGCCTGATGAATAGGCGGACTTAACCATGCCAGGACCGCCCGTTGCCAAAATCGTGGCGATACCAGGGTGATCCATCAAAGCTTTAGTCGCATCCATACTTGGTACAGGGATATATTGCAAAGCACCCTTTGGTAAGCCTGCTTTTTCGGCTTCATCACGGATGACCTCCAACGCACGCGCTGAAGACTTTTGGGCACCCGGATGGAAGGCGAAAATGATTGGATTACGGGTTTTAATGGCAATTTCGGATTTGAACATGGTCGTTGAAGTTGGGTTCGTCACTGGCGTCACACCAGCAATGACACCAATTGGTTCAGCAATCGATACCAAGCCGCGTTGTTTGTCTTCGTTGATCACACCAACGGTCTTGTTGTTCTTGATTGAATGCCAAATTTCTTCGGTGGCGAACATGTTCTTGATCGCTTTATCTTCCCACACGCCACGGCCCGTCTCGTCAACAGCGAGTTTTGCCAATTCCATATGATGATCCAAACCAGCGATTGCCATCCGATGAACGATGTGATCGATCTTTTCTTGATCGAAAGTTTTCATGATCTTCAAAGCGGCATGCGCATTCGCAACCAATTCGTCAACCATACTCTTAACATCAACTTCGGTAGCAGTCTTCGCAGTATTCTTTAACATGAGCTTACCTCCAAGTGTATTGCGGAATTTTTTGTTAACCATTTCACAAGAACATCATAACCGGTCTTTGTGATTTTGTAAACAATTTTGGTGAATTTTTTCACGAAAAATCGACTTGCTCACTGATGTTGTTGTGTTCATTGACTTTAATTGCTTATTTCACTTTGTATTTTTTTGAACTATTAAGGTAAATTTGCAGTTTTTTTCTGACTTAGAGGTCTTTTAAAGTCATTTATCAAAAAAGAACGCGGTGTTTTGACATCTCCCCGTGATAGGCGCCAATCCGCTCTTAAAACGCAAAAAAAGAGAAGGCTAAACGCCTTCCCTTACGTCACCTATATTGAATTCTCTATCAGATGACGAATCTATTTGTCGTCTTCTGCCTTGCTATCACTTTTGGCATCGGTTTGATCGTCAGCCTTTGGTGCAGCCTCTTCAACTGGTTTAGCTTCGCGTTGTTCATCCGTATTATGCGCTTCTTCAGCCTTTGTCACGGTAGCGGCTGGCGCAGGCGCTGCAGGACGAGTTGCTGTGCCGCGAACAGCACTCAAGTTAAAGGTCAAATAGATGCCGTCAGAATCAATGACAACCGTCCCAGCTTGCTGGTCGATTGAATCAATGACACCGTGCAACCCACCGATTGTGATGATGGGGTCGCCTTTTTTAAGCTGATTCAACATTTCTTGACGCTTTTGCTGTTGTTTCTTTTGCGGACGAACCATGCCAAAATACATGAAGCCCACAAAAAGTAGCAGCATAAAGATCATTGTCACATTACCATTCAATTTAGGCACCTCTTATTTTTATTTTGTCAACAAACAGTGTAACAGAATTAGGCGGTCTACTCCAAATAATCTAAAAATTCTTTGCTTTTTCTTTGTTGTATCCGTAAGCTTCAAAGAAATCTTCACGGAAAGCCAGCAAATCATCATTGGCAATCGCTTCACGCACTTGCTGCATCAAGTGCAGTAAGAAGTAGAGATTATGGTAGGTCGTCAACCGAATACCGAAAGCTTCACCAACATGGATCAGATGGCGAATATAGGCGCGGCTATAGTTACGACACGTGTAGCAATCGCAATTAGGATCCAGCGGTCCAAAGTCATGCGCATATTTCGCATTTTTAATGACGAGCCGGCCACGGCTGGTCATGCAAGTACCATTTCGGGCAATCCGAGTTGGTAAGACGCAGTCAAACATATCAATGCCACGCAAGGCGCCATCAATCAGCGCATCCGCAGAGCCGACACCCATCAAATAGCGCGGTTTGTTTTCCGGCAGCAGCGGGGTAGTGAAATCAAGGACATGGTTCATCTCATCTTTTGATTCACCAACAGACAAGCCACCAATCGAATAGCCAGGAAAATCCAGGCTAACGAGATCCTTAGCACTTTGCTCGCGCAAGTCTTTGAATCCGGCACCTTGCACAATACCAAAAAGCGCCTGCCAATCAGGATTCTTGTGAGCCTGCAAGCCACGTTCAGCCCAACGACTGGTTCGAGCAACACTCTTTTTAACATAATCATAGCTTTCAAAAAACGGCGGACATTCATCCAAACTCATCATGATGTCAGGTCCCAACGCGTTTTCAATCGCGATCGCCTTTTCTGGGGACAGGAACATCTTGGCACCATTCAAATGATTTTTGAAAGTGACACCTTCTTCAGTAATATGTCTAGTGTCGGCTAGCGAAAAGACTTGAAAGCCACCTGAGTCAGTCAGGATACCTTTGTGCCAGTTCATAAACTTGTGCAAGCCGCCCGCTTCTTCAATCAGTTCTGGCCCCGGCCGTAACCACAGATGATACGTGTTCGCCAAGATAACAGTGGCCCCCATCGTATCCAATTCTTCAGGCGCCATTGTTTTCACGCTCGCCTGTGTGCCAACAGGCATAAACATTGGGGTGGGAAATGTGCCGTGCGGCGTGATCAATTCACCCAACCGCGCACCGCTATGCTTATCCTGATGAATCAGACGATACTTAACTGCTGGTTCCATACATTCTCCTCATTCATGGCAATGCCCTCGCAGCACCGCCGCTTGATTTTCTCGTGACGTCAGTTTAACAGAGTTACTTGTTATTTAAAAGTAAGTGCATGCATATCATGATTGACTTAACCTTCAAGAAAGTCCGAGCTTTCCGCTTTTCTCATACCATCTTCCCTGTTAGAATGAAGTTAAGGACGGGATCACCGTTACCGTAGTTTTCGCACTTCCCGGGTTTTGACCCGGCCATTGTGATCGCCTATGAATACGTTGTTCCACGCAGCGATGCGTTAAAAGAAAAATCGAGACATGTCTGTTGGTATGTGTTGATGTGATCCCGTCCGTTAAAAAATCGGCTTGCATTTAAGCAAGCCGATTTTTTAGTGAGCGCGAATAAGTTGCTGGGACTGCGAACGCGTGATAGTTGCGCGCAAGCCAGCGGTTAACACCCGGAAAGTAAGCGGCTAAGCTCTTTACAGACAAGTTGCCGGGCTAGTAAACACACTAAAGTGAGCAGAAACTAGCTTCGTGATTAGTAAATGAACATCGCATCGCCAAAGCTGAAGAAGCGATATTTTTCGTCGATCGCATGCTTATACGCATTTAAAATTGTATCGCGTCCGGTGAACGCTGCCACGAGCATAACTAACGTTGACTTTGGCAAATGGAAGTTGGTGATAAACGCATCAACAACCTTCCACTGATACCCTGGCTTGATAAAAATGTCAGTCCAACCCGAATCTGCCTTGATGGCACCATCAAATTTGGTACCGATGGCCTCGAGGGTGCGAATGGATGTCGTACCGGTAGCAATAATTCGACCGCCATTGTCGCGAACATCATTCAGTGTCGCTGCTGCTTCTGGAGTCAACCGATAAAATTCACTGTGCATTTTATGTGCTTCGATGTTTTCCTCAACTACTGGCCGGAAAGTACCCAAGCCAACATGCAACGTCAAGTAAACCAACTTGACGCCCTTTTCTTGCACTTTTTTCAGCAAGTCTTTGGTCCAGTGAAGACCGGCTGTCGGTGCCGCTGCAGAGCCTAACTCTTTAGAATAAACAGTTTGATACATTTCTGGATCTTCAAGCTTTTCCTTGATGTAAGGCGGCAATGGCGTCTCGCCTAACTTATCAAGAATTTCCATAAAGATGCCGTCATAGTCAAAGTGAATCATTCGACCACCATGTTCGAGTTCCTTGGTAACTGTGGCCTTTAGTAAGCCATCGCCAAAATCAATCACCGTGCCAACCGGAGCCTTGCGCGCAGGCTTCATCAAGGTTTCCCAATCATCACCAGATGTGTTGTTAAGCAATAACACTTCCATATGGGCACCAGTCTCTGGCTTAACCCCATACAATCGCGCTGGCATCACCCGCGTATCATTCATGACCAACGCATCACCTGGCTTGAAATAATCAAGAATGTCGTAAAAATGCTTATCTTGCATCTCACCAGTTTCAGAATTTAATACCAACAGCCGACTGGCATCACGTTCCTTCAAAGGTGTCTGCGCAATCAATTCATGCGGCAGGTCATAATCGAAATCCGATAGCTGATAATGTTTGTCTTCTACTTTGTGATAACGTTTGTTCTCTTGCACCATATTCGCTTCCATTCATTTTAATCAGTGAGCGCGAGCAGGAGCGCTTAGAAGCCGGAGCATAAGTGGGCTTGAGTCAAAATGGCCCGATCTTGGTCGTTTTGACTCAAGGTCCTTATGTGCAGGCTTCTGCGACTGCGAGCGCGTTTAGCATGTTGCCTAATGTTGCTCAGCCGACAGCCCCATATGTGCAAATCCGGCTGGCGTCACCATGCGGCCACGCGGCGTTCGTTTCAAATACCCGATCTGTAACAGATAAGGCTCATACATTTCCTCAATCGTTGCCATTTCCTCGCCGATGTTAGCGGCAATCGTTGAGAGTCCAACGGGGCCACCTTCGTAATCACGAATCATGAACATCAACAGTTTGCGATCAATTTGGTCTAAGCCTTGCTGATCGACTTGCAGCTGGTCAAGCGCATGGTCAACCATTTGTATATCAACTGGACTCTGCCCCGCAACTTCGGCAAAATCACGGATACGTTTGAGCAGCCGATTAGCAACCCGCGGTGTTCCCCGCGACCGTCGGGCAATTTCATGAGCACCTTCAGCATCAATCGCCATATCGAAAATTGTTGCTGATCGTTTGACGATCTCACTGAGGTCATCAGCAGAATAATACGCCATATGTTCACTGATGCCAAATCGATCACGTAACGGAGCGGAAAGCATGCCAGCGCGCGTTGTCGCCCCAATTAAGGTGAAGGGAGGAAGCGGGAAATGCACAGGGTGGGCGGTTGGCCCTTGACCAACCACAATATCAATATAAAAATCTTCCATCGCTGAATAAAGCATTTCTTCGACAATTTTTGGTAGACGGTGAATTTCATCAATGAACAAGACATCACCGGGATGCAATTCATTCAGCAGTGCCACTAAATCACCCGGTTTTTCGATAGCAGGCCCTGATGTCGTGCGAATATTGACGCCCAGTTCATTGGCAATCACCAAAGCCAACGTCGTTTTTCCCAAACCAGGCGGTCCATAGAGCAGAACATGATCCAATGACTCTTCGCGCTGTTTGGCAGCCGTGATATAGACTTCCAACTGATGTTTGACGCGATCCTGACCAATATACTGCGCGAGCATCCGGGGACGTAAACTTTTTTCGATCTGTGCTTCATTCGAATCGTCAACGTCGCCAGAAACCAAGCGATCCTTGTCTGCGTCTGCCAAAAGCCCACTTCCTCTCTAGTTAACATGCTATTAAAAGCACGGGAAAAATTTTATCGTGATTCAAAAGCCGCTTCCGTTGTCGTCAACGGTCAGCTTCAGTATAATCAAGCCTAAGCCTTGCCGCTTAATAGCCGCAAGCCTTCGCGTAAATAGGCATCAGTTGTCTTGGCACTGAATGCCTTCAGTGTGTCAGTGAGACCATCAACGGTGCGTTGCGGGTAGCCCAATGCCACGAGTGCCGCTAACGCATCTGCAAGTTCCGAATCAACGTCACTGGCAACTGGCGCAATCGCTGCTGCCGCTGGTTGTCCATCTGTTGTGATTTTACCTTTGAGATCGAGGATAATCTGGGCAGCTGTTTTCTTACCGATCCCAGGAAACTTAGTCAAAAACTTCACATCATCTTGAGCAATCGCAGTCGCCAAGCCGCCGCTAGACACGTTCGCCAAAATGGCCAACGCTGACTTCGGGCCAATGCCTGTGACCGTCAATAGCTGGTTAAAGGTACGCTTATCCGCAGCACCTTCGAATCCATAAAGTGTCTGGTCGTTGTCGCGAATGATCAGCTGCACATAAACACGTTTTTGCTCGCCAGCTTCAAAATGATAAGGGTTGGCTACCAGCAGACGGAACCCGATGCCATGCACATCGATGACGATGTAAGCCGGGGTCACCGCCTGAATAATGCCTTCAAAATACTCGTACATAAGCTCTCCATTCAGTACGTATGTTTGGTATGCTTGATTCATTGTAGCATAGATGTTTTCCTGATGATGAACTGTTCTGAGGCCAAAAATAAATGAATCCAAAAAATGTGCGTCGTCTGATTAATTTTGCCACCATCGTTGTTGTTATCTTATTAGCAGCAGTAGCCATTTACTGGTATGACTTAGGTATTCTTTCAAACATCAATGCTCTGCAGGCTTACATTGCTCGCCTCGGAATAGCCGGCGCTTTATTTTTTATGCTCATTCAAGTCATTCAGGTTGTCATCCCGATCATTCCTGGCGGTGTCAGTACGGCGGCTGGCGTGATTTTGTTTGGCCCATGGACAGGCTTTTTTTACAACTACATCGGTATTGCAATTGGCTCGTTTATCAATTTCCATCTTGCTCGGCGATTTGGTAAGCCGCTGCTTACTTATCTGATCTCTGAAAAGACCTATAACAAATACATCGGCTATACCAAAAATCAGCAACGCTTTGATCGCTTTTTCACGCTTGCTATCATTTTACCGGTTGCTCCTGACGACGTTTTGTGTCTGCTTGCCGGGTTAACTAAAATGACCTTTAAAAAGTTTTTTTGGATCATTATTTTAGGCAAACCTATCACAATCCTCGCCTACAGTATGAGTTTGATTTATGGCGGGCAATGGCTAATCCACTTATTTCAATAATCCTTCGAACATGAAAATGGCACTGTCAAACTCATTTAGCGAGTTGTAGCAGTGCCATTTTTATGGCTCTGCGTCAACTGGTGTTGAAGAATAAATTTATCATTTGAGGCGGTTCTCCATTTGGGGAGCCGTCTTTGTCATGTTATGCCGTGATTTGGTAGATTCGTTTGAAGAAGTTCAGCTGATTCTTGAAGCCAAAACAGGATCGTTTGAGTGACTTGATGAGGCGGTTAACGCCTTCGATCGGACCGTTGGAATAAGGGCTGGTGACAGCGGCGAGAACAGCGACTTTGTGTCGCTTAAGCGTCGCGATCGTCATGTCCATTGCCGTACCGTTTGGCTCGTAAGTAGCTAACAGGTTTGCCAGTTCCGCGGGATGTTTCTTCACCATCAAAGCATCATGAAGTGCTAAGTAGGTCTCGTAGGTTTGCTTGAGCTTGGGCTCAGTATCAAGTGCGATATCGATGGCCTCCTGTTGCGTGACGTATTCATTCAAACCAAACAGGAACTGTTTGTGTTTAGCGTCAGGCGCGGTTTGATGAAAAAGCCGCCAGTTTGTCTTCATGATCTTATAAGGACGGCTGTGTTTGTCATCAAGCTGTTTGAGCGCTTGGACGCGTACCTGATCAAGGGCACGAGCCGCAAGTTGAATGATATGGAACCGATCAATGACGACTTGGGCCTTGGGGAAAACCTCATGAATAATCGTTTGATAAGCTGCATTCATGTCCATGGTGACCGTCTGGACCCGAGTGCGGTCAGCGAGTGAATAATGAGCGATGAAAAAATTTTTAATCGTGCGGTTGAATCGATCACCAAGCAAGGCAATCAGACGATGTGAATCGGCATCAAGACAGATAAACGACATCATGCCATGAGTGGAACGGAACTCATCAAAGCAGAGTCGCGTGGGTAGCCGGCGAGCCGGTCGGAGTTTGAGATTTTGGTCAATGATCCGTTGAACCGAGGAGGCTGAGATTCCGATAATACGGGCGATGGTTTTGACTGGCAACCGTTCATGCGCTAACTTCATGATTCGCTCTGTCATGTGAGCGGCGATCGTGTGGTTGGGTTGCACGAGTGGCGTCTTGGCACTGACTGTGTGGTAACAGTTATGACAGCGCCATCGTTGCTTGTGCAAGTCAATGACTGTCGGCATTTCAACCCCGTTGAGGACGCGCACGTGGGCCGTGTAAAACCCGTTAGGGTGCAAGGCCTCAAAGCCACACAGTGGGCACCGGGTTAACCGGTAAGTCAGCTCGGCATCAATCACATGATACTGGCGGCGACGTACCCCGTTGCCGCGATATTCATGACGAACAAAGGCAACTTTGATATTATGGTCTGGTATTCCAAGGACGGACAGTGTAGGATCGTATTGGGACATTTACTCATAACCTCGCTTGCTTTTGGTTTCGACGCTAACAAGCATAGCATGGACACTGAGTAGGTGTCTTTTTGCGTTATCCAAAAAGGGCCTACACGTTCAGTGTTGATTATTTCTCAACACCAGAAAGTGTAGACCCATTTTTATGCGGTAATTTTGAGCTGGTGGGATACTTTTGAAACCAAGCCTCAGACAACCTGACGCGTGTATGGGTCATTTGAAATGCCGCGGCTCAAAATTAACTTCGCCCATTCCTTTGCTGAAAACAGGCTGTGATCCTTGTAATTGCCACAACTCTTGATGTCAACACCAGGGACGTCATCCCAAGTAATGTCATTGGCAATGGCCTCTAAACTTGACTTCAAAGCCTTGGCCACTTCGGTTGTGCTGTGCTCACCCCAAGTAATCAAGTGGAAACCGGTGCGGCAGCCGAATGGTGAACAATCAATAACGCCGTCCATCCGATCGCGCAATAACGATGCCAGCAAGTGTTCAATCGTGTGCAAGCCAGCCGTATCAATGGCTGCTGTATTTGGTTGTACCAACCGCAAATCATAGTTTGAAATCACATCACCCTTTGCACCATGCTCTGTCGTAATCAACCGAACATAAGGTGCTTTAACAGCTGTGTGATCCAAGGTGAAACTTTCAACTTTTGCCATAATATAGAAATCTCCCTTTTAGTTTTGATGACACATTTATCATATAACACAACAGTGGTATCTGTTAAAAAAATCTGAGCGCGAGCAGTAGCGCTCAGAAGCCGAAACATAAGTGAAAAAACAATCTAAGCATCCGCCCAAACTCGCTTGGCAATTTTTTGAACCAGAGCCAGTTTCGCCCACTGGTCATCTTCAGTAACCTTGTTACCTTCTTCGGTTGAAGCAAAACCGCATTGAGTGGACAACGCCAGATTCGTCAGCGGTACGTACTCAGTCGCAGCGTTAATTCGCTTGATAACGGCATCCTCATCTTCCAATTCAGGAAACTTCGAAGTGATCAGGCCTAGAACAATGCGCTTATTAGTATCGCCGTGCCACAACTTTGTTAACGGTTCAAAAGACCCCGAACGCTGATTATCATACTCTAGGAATAAGCCGTCATACGGCAAATCACCGATGTAATCTGCCACATATTGATACCCGCCGGAAAACAGGAATGTCGACTGGAAATTGCCGCGACAGATATGCGACGTCACGGTCAAGTCTTCTGGCAGTTTCACCAAAACGGCCTTGATCACGCGGTGTGCCAATTTAGCGAGGTCAATAAACCGCTGATGCGCCTTGGGATCATTTTCAGTATCTTTTAGATTCTGAATCAAGTAGGCCCAGTTAGTATCGTCAATTTGAAGATAGCGGGCACCTAAATCATAGAAATGTTGAATCGTATCCACATAGGCTTGGACAACGTCAGCCAAATAATCATCAAATCTGTCATAATATTTTGCCCAGTTATCGCTGCGATGGTCACGAAAGAGCAATGCAGGACTCGGGATGGTCTGTTTGGGGAGAACCCCTTCTGGCACAATGCTCTGCAAATACTTAAAGGCGGCAAAAAATGGGTGATCAGGATTGAAGCTGACTTTCCCAGCAAGATGCACATTAGCTGCTGCGTTAATGCCGCCTTTGAAGTCGTGTTCATACTGCCAACTATCATCTTTTTCAAAACCGTTCAAGCCCCATAAAAAGTCTAGATGCCAATAACGGCGGGAGAACTCACCATCCGTCACAGCTTTGAAGCCAAGTTCAACTTGTCGTTTGACGATACGCTCAATGGCTGCGTGTTGAATGTTGAGTTCCTGATCTTGTTTAATTTCACCGATCGCAAGTTGTTGATGCGCCGCTTTTAAGCGTTCAGGCCGAAGCAAGCTGCCGACTAAATCGGCGCGGAAAGGAGCTTTTATTTGAACTTTTTCTGTCATGATGGTGGTCCTCCTTATTTTTCGTCGACAGACGCAGTGATGGCTTTTGCGGAAAGAATGTTGGGAGGGGGCGGTGCTTACGATGGCTTGGGAAGTGGGTTGGGGCTGGCTCGCGCTCACAAAAAAGTCGCCCCTTGACCATTTCTGATCAAGGGGCGACTTTGCGCGTTACCACCCTTATTCGCACTGGTTTTGATGCCAATGCCTCAACGGTACCAATTTTGATACCCGGCATGGTAACGGGTGCGCCCGTTTCAGTGGCGTGAACCGCTGAAAAGCAGTTTGGAGCTCATCTTCCCTGATTAACTGATCGCCTGCTTTCACTGTTCAGGCTCGCTTGTGATCTGCGCTTCAGGTACTCTTCTCCGCAAAGCAATCTGTCTGTCTAGGTTGGCATTATCATAACACCGCCAATCAAACTGTCAAGAATAACTTCTGTCATGTTCTGTTTCTGGTATGCTTTTGGTAGTTACTTTTTTGGAGGTGTCTCATGGGAACAACTTTTTATGCTTACAGCGTCTTAACTCGCCAAACTACTTGGCAAAGTACCTTCCGTTACATCATCATCATGGCAGGAGCTGTTGTGATTGTCGCCTATCTCATCTATTTTTTGCGCCACAAACACACAAACAAATATCGCGATCTATTAATTTTAGTTGCGTTGATTGAACTATTAACCATCGGCATTCAAATTCGTGATCTGCAAGCGAGCCGCACCGCAACCGCTGATTCACAGGCAGTCGCGACACTGTTGCGCAGTGTTGCCAAGCAAAAACAGGTGGGTGTGCAACAAGTCTATGCTAACAGCAACACGGTTCACACTGGCATGCTCGTCACCATCGGTAAGTCAACGAAAACCATGTTTACGGTGACGATCAATGCGGACAACAATAGCTACCAGCTAGATAAAACCACCTTGATTGTGCCTCAAGCAAACTTTGTGACCAAGTAGGAGGCTGTCATGCAACTTTTTAGAGATCCATATTTCATCACGGCAATGAAACTCTTACTAGGCTTCATTGTGTTCGTTGCCCAAATCAAGCTCACCGGCAAAGGTAACCTTGCCCCAGCAACGATTGTTGATCAAATGCAGAATTACGTCCTTGGCGGTATTATCGGCGGGGTGATTTACAATACTGATATCGGCTTGCTCCAATTTGTAAACGTACTGCTGATTTGGACACTCATTGTTTTCAGTTCGAAATACTTAACTAACCATAACCGTTGGATCAAGCGTCTGATTGACGGCGAGCCTTTATTGGTCGTGCAGCATGGCAAAATTCGTGTAGAGACGGCGACTCAAGTCGGTCTTTCGGCAAATGATTTGGCTTACAAATTACGAACTGCTGGCGTAAACGATCTTCGCGATGTTCGGCAAGCCTATCTAGAACAAAATGGTCAGCTTAATGTCATCCTCAAAGGCGATGAAACCATCAAATACCCGTTGATTCTAGATGGCCAGATTGATCCCGCCGCACTTGATGCCATTGATCATGATGAAGACTGGCTGAAAGCACAGCTACAGGAGCAAGGCTATGAAACTGGCGACGTTTACATGGCCAACTATCTTAGTGGCAAAGTCGTTGTCACGCCGTATGACCCTAACAAAAACTAGCGCATACCCTCACCAAATAAAATTATCAACCGCCTTAGCCACCTGTGGATTTTCATGAAGCGCACTATGCTGCGCTTTTTTGCCAACAAATTCTTTTTCTTGATAACTGGCGGCGCGCCCTTCAACTAGGTACTGCAATGAGCGCGATGAATTGTTTGCGACACGACCGTCTGAGTCTGAACCATCATCCACATCACCATAAATGTTCAAAACCTTCACATTTTTTGGAAAACGATCGCGCATTCTGGCTAACGTGGCATAATTCTCATCCGGCGGCGTCGGATAACCGTTTGGAGCAAGTTTAATACGATGAGGCTCATCGCCCATGCCGATAATACCGTCAAAATGGCCAGCAATCGCCACGTAAGCCCGCATTTTTGGCAATTTAGGGTGATCTGAGTTTTGAGTTGCATAGAACATCACTGCCATATTGCCCATCGAATGGGCCACAAAGTTGACCTGGCGAACGCCGTAACGTTGATAAAGTTCGCGATTAATGGTCGTCAACCAACCCGCTAGCTTGGCGTAATCCGGATTGACATTATCCTGAAAAATCACCTGAACTATCGGCTTGCTGACATGCCGTGCATTTCCTTGCCAGCTAACTTTACCATTTTTAGCGACAGTGGCCGTGAGCACCTTAGTTGCGCCAGACTGCTCAGCATGTCGAATCAAGGTATTAGTCGAGCCAGCACCCCCTGAATAGCCATGCAAGTATAGCGTTGCGGTTTGACCAATCGTCGTTTTCTCTGTCGTCGGTGTATCGGTGGGTTGTTCCTGATACCAGTACCAACCCGCTCCAGCGATAACCACAACCGCCGCAAATACGATAACAACCCAGCGTTTTAGTTTCATAAAGCACTCCTTTCAGCCGTTAATAAGTCATCGTCCTCAGCCTGAGCGCGCGGGAAAAAGTGGCTCACACCCGCAACAAGCAAACCGATGATAATCGTCCATCCTGCGACGCGCTGCCATAATGGCGAGTAAGCCAGAATCAGATCACGTGTCAGTTGTTGATTAATCGCAGTGCGTGATACGACAGCACCTAAGAAAGGATTCGCGGTGACAAACATGGCCATGAATCCGCCAACATATCCCATGACATAGGTCGAACGACCAGTTACTGCTAAGAAACGCCGCCATGAATGAGCGGTTTTGATCATAATGAGCAAAACAAAGGCCATCAGGATCGCCGCGACAATCACAGCTGTTTGCGTCATCAAAACCAGCAATGGATAAACTAATCCCCAGCCTTGTGCCATCACGTGTAAATTAATTTCGCGCTCAAGCGTTGTTTTCAAACTGGCGAGTACTTTTTTTTGATCAAAATTTTGATGCTGCACAGTCGCTGCCGTTTGTAAGCGACTTGTGACACTCTCTTCAATGGTCGTCAACGAAACATGTGGCTGATGTAGTGAACTGGCCGCCACCATATTCTTAGCCAGTCTCTGGGTATCATCTGTAGTGACGAGCACTGTTCTTTTATCCAGTGATGCCCCACTTTTCGCTGCAGTTGTTAACAACTGCTGATTCAACGTTTGCGTCAATTGATCTAGGCCTTTACTCTTGACGATAACCGCCTCGGTCCGCACTGGTGAGCCAATTGTGAGCATCATCCCTGTACTAAAAGCTTCGACAAATAATAATACCCAAAAAATCATCGTGAATAGTGCAAACCAGCTTCGTGAAACGGCTCGCCATTGCTGTGTTTTCGTGATAATCCCCTCTTTGTAAACGCGTAAAACTCCTACCAGCACAGAAACTAGACTGGTTTGCGCGCTATCTTTTGGCTTTATTATACACGAAGGTTTGTCGATGCTTGTATGCATGACTAGGTTTGGACTACACTATATATAGTGTTGTGCAGCTTAAAAAAGCGGACGCAGCGACGTCTAGGAACTGTTGAACTGATGAATTTGGTTTCTTAACTGATTGGTCCGAGCACTTATTCAATCCCATCAGCTAGTCATCTGTGTCCTGTTTGACCATGAGCACATCTTAAAGGAGGTTCACAAGAATGAATTACACCTTAAACGACGGCAACGTCCTACCAGCAATCGGTTTTGGCACCTACAAACTTAATGGTGCTAACGGCGTTCGAGCAATGGTGGGAGCCGTCAATGTCGGCTATCGCATGTTGGATGCTGCTTTTAACTACGAAAATGAAGGTGCCGTTGGTGAGGCCGTTCGCCAAAGCGGCATTCCGCGCAGTCAATTAACGATTGCTTCAAAACTGCCAGGTCGTCATCATCGTTATCAAGAAGCCATCGATACCATCGAAGAAAGTCTTTATCGTGCTGGTTTGGATTATTACGATCTCTATTTAATTCACTGGCCAAATCCTAAAGAGGATCTTTACGTGGAAGCTTGGCAAGCCTTGATTCAGGCACAACGATTTGGATTGGTTCGCTCAATCGGCGTTTCAAACTTTTTGCCTGAGCATATTGATCGGCTAATTAAAGAAACCGACGTGACGCCAGCTGTTAATCAAATTGAGTTGCATCCTTACTTCAACCAACAAGCGCAACGTGAGTATGACGCAGAGCACAATATCCAAACAGTTGCTTGGAGTCCATTGGGTCGCGGCGCGGTTTTACAGGAACCAAGCATCAAAAAGATTGCTGCGGCACACGGTAAAAATGTCGGTCAGGTTATCTTACGCTGGGATCTGCAACATCAGATCTTACCGATTCCAAAGTCCGCACACCTTGCCCGTCAACGCACCAATCTCGATGTGTTTGACTTTACACTAACGAACGAAGAAATGGCCGCCATTGACAGTCTGACAAAACCGGATGGTCGGCTCAAGGATCAAGATCCGGCAGTTTATCAAGAATTCTAACGCCGCAAAAAAGAGCCGTGGTGCAAGCACTTGGCTGCTGTACCGCGACTCTTTTTAGCTGTTCTTCGTTTGGCATATCGGCAAAAAGCAAGCGACTGCAAAGGCTTGTGCCATGCTCAAAATCATGAAAAGAGGCCATCACAATGACTGAACCTATCCACGTTTTATTTATTTCTATTTCTGGCAATACTCGGGCTTTTGCCCATCGCTTGGCAGTCTATGCACAAACGCAACATGATCAGGATGCTGCTAATCCAACAATTGTGCTGAAAGAAATTTCTGATGCCACACAAAGTGACGGTGAAACCAAACCATTTTTTGTCATGGTGCCGACTTATCTTGACGGCGGTAATGGTATTGATAACGGCGTCAAGGAGTTGATGACCACTGCCATGGGTGACTATCTGGCAGAAGGCGAAAACGCTGATCAATGCATTGGCATCATTGGTTCCGGCAATCGTAACTTTAACGAACAATACTGTCTCACGGCTAAACGCTATGCCAAAGAATTCGATGCACCCTTCTTAGCCGATTACGAATTACGCGGGACCCCAAGTGATGCTGAGAAAATCTACGCGATTTTAAAGCGGGTTGCTGCCACCAATGCCGCCCAGTAACGTTGCGCTTCACCAGTTTGCGTTAAACCAGCCGACAACTCGCTTGCTGTAGGCTTGCTGATGATCAGGAAAACTCTTCGCGTGCCCTGCCCCTTTAACGACCCACAAGGCCTTCTTCGATTTTGTGGCTGCTCGGTAGTTTTGATACACCATGCTGGTTGGTACAAACTTATCCTTGCTGCCGTGAATAAACAAAATGGGGCGGGTATTTTTGTGCAACGCGGTGATGGCACTGGCATCAAATACGTTATAACCGGCTTTGATCGTGGCTGTCAGTGCCACTGACGGAATCAGCGGCCATTTAGGCAGATTGAACATTGCTTTGGCTTGATAAGTCAGTTCATCAATAATACTGGTATAGCCACAATCTTCGACAATGCTTTTGACTTGGGATGGCAATTTTTCGCCACTCAGATACATCACTGTTGCGCCGCCCATAGAGACACCATACAACGCGATTTGACTTTGCTGGCCCTGTTTCTTGATGATTTGATTGATCCACTTCAAATAATCCAGCCGATCTGGCCAGCCATACCCGATGTAGTTTCCTTGCGATTGTCCATGGCCACGATCATCTGGGGCCAAAACATTAAACCCTGCATCATGAAACATTTTGATTTGCGGCGCCATGAATTCTTTGGTGTTCATGTACCCGTGAGCGACCACCACCGTCTTGTTCGTTGGTTTCGCCGCTGGCACATAGTCGGCAACCAGTTTCAAATCGGCACCAGCCGCCTTTTCGGTCCACGTTTCCTTATGAACGGTTTTAAGCCACGCCTTACCGTCCTTGACAATTCGACTTTCGCCACCACTCAAAAAAGATTTTTTTGATGGCACAAATGCATATTGGTAGAAATACAGACTGGCGCCAACTAATCCCATAAGCAGAACACCGAAGATTGATAACAGCCCAATCAGCCAAGCTTTTTTATGTTTTCGCACACTAATAGCCTCCATAAGTAGTTAAAGCCCTTTACATAACTAAAAAGTGTACCGCAACTTTTAATAATTTCAAGTTACAGTTGCGGTATGATTTGTTAAGATAAACTTTGGAGGAAGAAAGATGACTGATGAATCTTTGCTACAGGCATATGTGGATGCCTATTTTTCAACATTCAAAAGTATTAATGAGCTAATCTCGGCACCAATGGCAAAATACCATCTTAGTTTTGAACAATTTCGGATTCTATCTGATATTGCCCATGATCCCGATATTAGCCTGACTGCCATTGTCGCCAAACGAGGCGTCACGAAACCGGCCGTGGCCCGCCAACTGCGCGTACTGCGCAATCTCAATTACGTGACCCAGACCAAGTTTGCAGCTGACCGTCGGCGTAACACTTTACGATTAACGCCGCTTGGAAAACAAGTTGAGGCGGAGATCACTAAAACTGCTACTGATCGCTTCGATCAGTGGGTTACTGCACTTGGCGAGGACAAAGCCAAACAGTTTGTTGACTTGCTCAATGAAATTGGTGAGAAACTGATTCATCCCCAACAAACTTCTGAGGACGATCAATAATTCGGTATCTCGTGCCAGACAAAAAAGACGTGCCATTTACAGGCACGTCTTTTTTGTCTGGTTCCTTAATCAAGCTTGATTAGGGCACTATTTTGCGTTGATCTTTGCTAGCTTCGCCAATCCTGCAGGAATATCTGCAGGTTGATCAACTAAGACTTTGGCACCGGCTTCTTTTAGTTCTTTAGCAGAACCAAAGCCGTACGTCACACCCAGCAATTGAACATGATTGGCCTTGCCACCAATCATATCATTGGCCCGATCACCAATCATGACACTTTGATCGAGCGCAACTTGACTGTCTTTTAGCGCATAGGTCAAAATATCGGTTTTCGTGACCCGGGTTTCCTCATCGTCACTTGCACCGTACGCACCAGCAAAATATTGGTCCAACGAAAAGTGCTTTACAAGGCGATGCAGCATTGTTTCTGGCTTAGCCGAGGCAATGTAAAGTTGGTTGTCTTGTTGCTTGAGCTTTGCCATCGTGTCCAGAAAATTAGGATACAATTCAACCTGATAAAGGCCTTCCTCTTCGTAATAATGATGGAAAGCATCAATGGCCCGCTTAACTTCAATGTCATCAAGTTCTGGCCAAACCTTGGGAAGCATATCAATCAGCGCTGGTCCGATAAATTGCGTGTAGGCCGAATTGTCCAGCGGCCGCAATCCGCGATCCTGAACCATATATTTTAATCCTGCAACGATACCGACTTCCGAATCAGCAACGGTGCCATCAAAGTCAAAAAACAAATTAGCCATTTGAATCCCCCTCATAAACGCGGCCGCCAGTCCCGCAATGATTGCCCAGTCAACACATTTTTAAGAACTCGCACGCACGCTCGGCTTTATGTCGCGTTAAATAGACGCGCATCTTTATTATACAGGTTCCTGTTCACGCCGTAGCGCATCTTTCAAGATAATTGGTGCAATCAATGTCGTCAGGACAATCACAACAATAACCGCCGAGTAATATTCAGCGTCCATGAGTTTGGCCTCGAACCCAATTTGGGCGACAATCAATGCCATCTCGCCACGAGAAACCATGCCGGCACCCACGACATTACTCTGTAGCCAACTCGCACCGGCCAAACGATCACCAACCCCACAGCCGACCCATTTTGTGACTAAGGCTAATAAGGTCAAAATCGCAATAAACCCTAGATCGCGGCCAAAGGTATCAAACCGCATATTCAAGCCGACACTGACAAAGAACACCGGAATAAACACGGCATACCCAATCGCACTCAAACTACCATCCACTTCATGGCGATGACGTGTCTGGCCTACTGCCACGCCAGCGAAGAAAGCGCCGATAACGGCGGACATTCCTACAAGATCAGCCAGATAGGCCATACCGAGGCAAATGAGCAGAGACATAATGGTCACAGCCGACGACGGAAACATTTTTTCTGCCAAACCCATTAAGTATGGCGCAGCCCACCTGACAACCAAATAAATGCCGACAAAGTAGAGCAACTGTTCAATGATTTGCACCCAGAAAGGCAAACTCGCGGTCTTTTGCTCACCAAGGACTGCTACCGTGAAACTTAAAATGAGGACAGTGAGAATATCATCAACCACCGCCGCACCGAGAATGGTCGCACCATTTCGGCCTTCTAGGGCATGTAGCTCTTTTAAAACCTCAACAGAGATCGAAACAGAAGTAGCGGCAAAGGTAATGCCTAAGAATAGACTGCTTGTCATGTTGAAGCCCCAACTGCGTCCAAAAACGAACACAACAGCCACCGGTACAATGACGCCGATCATGGCGACCAACATGCCTGGTTTGAAGTATTTTTTTAATAAATCAAGGTCACTTTCCAAGCCAGCAAGAAACATCAAAATAATGACACCAATCTCCGCAAATAATGAAATCGTGTGACTTGGTGCCAACCAGCCCAATAACGCCGGTCCAATCAAAATACCAGCCAATAATTCCCCAATGACAGCGGGCATATTCAACAATCGGCTTAAATGCGCTAAAACCAGCGTTGTGACTAAGATCAGTGCCAAGTTGCCAATGTCCTGCATGTCGATCTCCTCCATTTCGTGTCTTTCTGTTAGTGTGCCAAACGAACCTCATAAGCATTGCGTTCAGGAACAGGTTCATCCATGTAAACAATGCCGCGATATTCGAAGCCCATTCCAGTGATGGCATGCTGCATGATCACATTTTGGGCATGCGTATCCACGCGCAGGTCATAGACACCGCGTCGATAGGCTTCACTCATAATATTACTAAAGAAAACTTTACTTAATTGATGACCACGAATGCTGCCATCAAGCGCAAATCGATGAACTGCCAAATAGGGCACATCGGCCAACCAACCAGCACCATCAATTTTGAGATAATGCGGATCAGGCCCTTCCACCAAAGCGGCTATGCCGGCAACCTGCCCATCAACGACCAAAACTCGCCCGATGCCTGTCGCTACATCTTGTTCGACCGCAGCCTGATCGGGATAGGTTCCTTGCCATTGTGAAATACCTTGTTCGCCCAAAAATTGCCGAGCAGAAGCAATAATCTTCATCATCGCGGGAATATCTTCTCGGGTAGCAGCACGCATCAACATAACTGGCATCAACATCATCTCCTAAATTATCGTGCACCCATTGTCCCGCATCTTGTCGCCCGTTTCAATGACAGCGCATAAAAGTGCGCGGCAGTTTTTGTGGTTAGTAATATGTAAAAAAATGGACAAAAAATTTTTTTACATACGGCTTTGGACACGGCGATAAACATGTTCACAGGTGAAAAATCAACACGTAAAGCTGCGCATACTTAAGCAAAAAAGCCTGAGCAATAGATAATTGCTCAGGCTTTTGATCTATTCATGTATCAAATCAACCTAATGCCGACGATGGGCGTGACGATTTTTACCAGCCGGTTTCTCCAAATATTCTGGAGCAAAAACATCCTGCTCGCCGCGATGTTCTGGCGCCAGCCGCCAATTACGCCGACCATGATGATGTTTATGCATCTCCAGCTTCAAGCTCAACTGCTTCGTGCGCTCTTTTTCGGCACGCAGTTTCTGGTGACCCCGAATGATAGCAATCCCGCCGCCAAGTGTCAGAGCAATTGGAATCAAGTGAACAACTGCCAATGGAATGATTAAATCCGGCTGTTGTTCCAATGCCCGATCAAACGCTCGTACAGGTTCGAACAAGCTTGTTTTTAATTCATCATATTCAGACATGCAAGCACCTCCATATTTTGAAAAACTTACCTTACCATTCTTATTATAACGTTATTTAGAATGAAAAGCCGTCTTCGTGTCGGTTTTGACCAGCCAATCACCTAAATGACTGAAATAGTCAGTGGGGTTATCCAGCATTTGTCCATGACCAGCATTCGACGTGACATGTAAGGTAGCGTCTGGGATTGTCTTCGCCATGCGTTCCGCGGCTGCCAGCGGCATCGTTTCATGACCGCCGAACGTCAGGTAGGTGGGTACGGCGATACGGTGGATATCTGCACGCCGATCCCAATCTTTAAGCGCAGCCACCATCACAAATTCATTGTCGCCTTGAAAATAATTGTAAACTGGCGTGGCCAGCGTACTGATTAAGTGACGCGGCTGCGGATCTTTTGCATGATGCAAGTAGTGTTCGCCTAGCTCACTTACAAGCGCCTGATATTTTGCATCATCGAACGCATGCTGCTGTTCAATTTGCTGCATGTAAGCGACATCTTCTTTTGAAAACATAGTTTCCCGAATCCGATTGATGTTCACAATATATTCGTCAAGATTGTCAATCATCGAACTCAGAATGACTCCGTTAAGATGCTCTGGGTATTTCAATGCATATTCAATTGCCAGCACACCGCCCCACGATTGACCAAGCAGATAAAAGTGGTCAATCCCAAGCTGCTGTCGAACCTGCTCCACTTCGCTCAGATAGTAATCAATGTTCAGAAACTGCTGACGATTTGCCGGATCGGAGAAATCTGGCTGGTCGGAGTAAAATGACCCCAACTGATCATAACGGGTCACGCGCACACCATAAGGCGCTAGCCGCTCAGCAAAATTTTCAAAGACTTCATTGGTGCCGCCTGGGCCACCATGCAAGGTCATGAGATGGATATCACCTTTTCCTTGCGTCTGTGTCCACAAATGGTACCCACTCGATAACGTGATGAATTGCGTCCCGTCTGGATTAAGTTTTGGCATACAACCGCTTCTTTCTTGTCGTTTGTCTTCCATTATGCGAGTTTCGTGGTTGATGAACAACATTAAGCCACTTCGCAATCTTATAAGACTCTTCAAAGTTTAATAAAAACAGGTCGCTTATTCGTCATCTACCGGGATTGATTGGTAAAATGAATGAAAAGCATTGGAGGGCATGCGATGGCTGAGCAGAACATTTTGCCGGATCAGGGATTATCAACAAAGCAAGTTGAAGAACGGTTTGCCGCGGGTCAACATAACTTGCCGTTAAAACCATTAACGCGATCAATTAGCCAAATTATCAAAGTAAATACGTTCACCTTATTTAACTTGGTGAACGTGGTTTTAGGTGCTTTGATTGTGACAACGGGCAGTTATAAGAACTTACTCTTTCTCGGTGTCGCGGTCATCAACACGGCGATCGGGACCATTCAAGAAATTCAGGCGAAGCACCAGATTGATAAAATGTCAATTTTGGCAGCTGCTCGAGCCACCGTCATTCGTGATGGCAAAACACAAAAAATCGAGCTTGAACAATTGGTTATGGATGACATGGTGCACCTGAAACGCGGTGATCAGATTCCTGTCGATGGTGTGGTTGTCGCAACGAATGGTCTCGAAAGTGACGAGAGTCCTTTAACTGGTGAGTCTCGACCCATCACTAAAAAAGTGGGCGACAAGCTGCTTTCTGGCGCATTTATCGTTTCCGGTCAGGCAACCATGCAAGTCACCGCGGTTGGCGCCGCAACTTTTGCGGCAAAGCTTGCTTTGGCAGCCAAAGCCGAAAAAGGTAGCAAAAGTCAACTGTTGGCAACGATCAATCGCATCATTCGCGTGTTAACTTATGTGCTTATCCCGATTGGCGCAATTCTTTTCACCGTCTCGATGATCCGCCGAGGCAACTATAATCGGGCTATTTTAACAACCAGTGCCGCCATGATCGGCATGATTCCTGAAGGTCTGGTTTTGCTAACAAATGTGGCATTAGCCGTATCCGCCCGCAATCTTGCCGTTAAACGAGTTCTCGTTCGCGCCTTGCCGGCCATTGAAGCACTCGCACGAGTTGATACTATCTGTCTTGACAAAACCGGTACTATCACGAGTGGCAAACTTAAAGTCGCCGAAACATTGCCGATGACTGGGCAAAGTGAAGCGACAGTCACCAAAGCCGCCGCCGCTATTGTTTATGCTCTAAATGACGACAACGAAACAGCAATGGCCATCAAAGCCGCCTTCCAAAACGATACCAATCAGCAAGTCACGCAGACAATGCCCTTCTCCTCTGCGCGTAAGTGGTCGGGTGCCGTTGTTAATGGTCAAGTATTGTTTATGGGCGCCCCGCAGTTCACATTCGGCGATCAATTACCAGCACCGATTGCAAATCAAATTAAGGATGCAGCTGCTAAGGGCTACCGGGTTTTAGCCATTGGCACAGCAACCAAATTAGTGCATCCGTTAGTTAATCCCCAACTGCTCGGTCTGATTTTGATCACCGATGAATTGCGGCCAACTGCCATTAATACGTTCGACTTCTTCAAAACGCAAGGGGTGGCTTTAAAAGTCATCTCAGGTGATGATCCGATCACGGTCGCCAACATTGCCAAGCAAGCTCGCCTTGAAGGAGCTGATCAAAGTGTGGACATGAGCACCATTGCAGACAACGCAACCGCCAAAGATTATCAAACACTTGTGAAACGCTATAACGTTTTTGGCCGGGTCACACCTGAACAGAAGAAATCTTTAATCATGGCCTATCAAGCTTTGGGGCACACCGTCGCCATGACTGGTGACGGTGTGAATGACGTCTTGGCATTGCGCCAAAGCGACTGCAGTATCGCCATGGCATCTGGTGCCGATGCTGCCAGCTCTATTGCGGATTTCGTTTTGTTAGATTCAAACTTCGATGCCATGACCGGCGTTCTAAACGAAGGCCGCCGAGTCATCAACAACATTGAACGCGTGGCATCCATGTATTTGGTCAAAACGATGTATTCAGTCATCCTAGCCACCATTTTTGTCTTCTTGCCACTTGATTATCCGATTGTACCGATTAACCTCACACCGGTTTCTGCTATCGGGGTTGCCATTCCTTCCTTCTTCCTGACTTTGGAACCAAACTTCGAACGCGTGACTGGTCAATTTATGCAGAAGGTCATGACCATTGCCGCACCTGCTGCCATTAGTGTCGTCATCTACACATTACTGCTGACATGGATGGAGTCTTTCTTCCACTTGAGTTTTGAGTCTACTTCATCAATGGTAGCCATGTTGATTGGCACTATTTCATTGAATGTTCTGCTCGTCGTTGCCCGACCTTTCAACCGACTCAAGGTTGGCCTACTGGGTGGTCTCAGCATTGCCCTGTTTCTTGTCTTCTTCGTCTTCAGCTCAATTTTTTCACTTGTCAATCTCTGGCAGTGGCAGCTCGCGTTAATTTATTTGCCACTCATGATCTCAACTGTTCCGTTTTACTTGTTAATTCAAGAATTTCTTGGTCGCCGTGTTTTGTCAAAAATCAATTGGCGATGAAAACGATGAAAATGCCCAACGACCTTTTTTGTTCGACGGTGACTCGTGTATACTGAGATTGCAGGAATTTTCTGAAAATAGTTAAGGAAACGAGGCACACACACATGGCAGAAGAACAAACTTTAGTCTTGGTCAAACCGGATGGTGTTGCAAACGGACATATTGGGGATGTGATCACGCGGATTGAACACCGCGGCTTCACAATTGATGCACTGAAAGTCACACATGCAACGGCAGATCAGTTACATCAGCATTACGCAGCACTTGTTGGCGAGCCTTTCTTTCCAAGAATCGAACGCTTCATGACGGGCGGTCCGATGGTGGCAATGATCGTGAGCGGCTTCAATGTGATCGAAGCGGTGCGTAAAATGACAGGCGCCACGAATCCCGCCGAAGCAGCGCCCGGCACGATTCGTGGAGATTTTGGCCGTGAATGGGCCGACAAAACTATTCGCAACGTCATTCACAGTTCCGATAGTGAGACGAGTGCCCGACGTGAAATTCCAATCTGGTTCCCTGATCGTCAATACGCCCCTCATCAGCCAGAAAAATAGGGTCAATAATTGAAAGAAGTGAGGATCATGGTTAAACGACAGACGTTAACTTTGATCACCGGTGCCGATAAAGGGATAGGCTTTGAAACCGCAATGGCGCTTGGTAAACGCGGTCAGCATTTGCTTGTCGGTGCGCGCAATCAGGCACGCGGTGAACAGGCTATTAACAAGTTGCACACAGCTGGCGTATCGGCAGAATTGGTCATCTTAGATGTGACTCAAGCCGGCACCATTGCGACGGCCGCGAAACAAATTGAAGCCTCACATGGCTATCTCAATGTTCTGATCAATAATGCTGGTATTGCCTTAGATGCCCATCAACCACCTTCACAATTGCCTGTGATGACAATGCGTCAAGACTTTGACGTCAACTTTTTCGGCTTAGTCAGTGTCACACAGGCGATGATCCCGTTGTTAAAAAAGGGTGCTCCAGCTAAAATTATCAACGTTAGCAGCAACATGGGTTCACTCGGTTTGGCTAGCGATCCTGACAGTCGCTTCTTTCAGGTGAATTCACTTGGATATCAAGCCTCAAAAGCAGCGGTGAACTTCGCCACCATTGATTTTGCCAAAGAGTTACAGCCAGATCACATTAGTGTCAACTCAGTCAATCCTGGGTGGACTCGCACAGATTTTGGTGGTAATCGCAGCGGCGAACAAACGGTTGCAGAAGGTGCTGCTCAAATCGTCAAACTCGCCGCTGACGATAGCCCTGATTTGAATATGACATTTACAGAAACCGCGGGTAAATTGCCATGGTGATGTAAAAAGAGTCCCTTGCCGTGCTAAATTCCACAATTTCCGGTTAGATCGGGCTTGCAACACATAGCTAGAACGGAGCCGGTGCTTCGAGCCCCATTTGGCCTACGATTGTTCAGCGTTGGCACTGGCATCTTTAGATCCTAACAAGTTATCCATATGACGCAGTAAAAGAGGCATGATTTCCCCAAGTCAGAAAATCATGCCTCTTTTTGGTTACTATGAATGATGTCTCAACTTCTCGTTTGATGATCAATCAGGCTTAATAGTAAGTCCGCCGATTACCGAAATTCAATTTAGCGATGATGGTGTTCGGTTCGGTTTGATCAGGTGATTGCAGCCACAAGCCGCGAGAAGAGAGTTCTTTGAATAAATAGTTAGTTGCCGCAATTTCTTCAGCCGCTGGATCGTCAATCTTGGCGCCGGCTTGGTGCGCCTTAGCGATGGCCACATCTAATGACAGCGTCACCGTATCTGCGAAAGTATCATTCAACGTTGTATACAGTTCATTAATCTGATCATCCAAATAGGCTTCTAACGCCTTGAAGAATGCTGCATGATCAGCTTTGCGATCAAAATAGCGCGCCACGAGCTGATTATTGTCGATTCCCATATATATAACACATCCTTTTTAATGATTTTACCACGAGTCGCTTTTTGTGGATATGCGTTTCCATCTACCCCATGCGATTCCACAGAACAAAATCATGCAGACCAATGCTATACTTTACCCATTAAGCGAAGGAGGTTTTTTCGATGAGTGAAACCGCACTGCCAAAACGTCAAGAGGTTGATCCAAAACTGACTTGGGATTTAACGCCGATTTTTGCTGATGAGTTTGCTTACACCGAAGCCATTAAGCAAGTACGCGCTTTGACCAAGGATTTTGTCCATCTATATCAAGGAAAGTTGACCGAACCGGCCATCATTGTTGATGCACTGGGCGACTATGGCTCGATTATCGAACTTGATAGTAAAATTGGACACTGGGCATTTATGCCGTATTCGACAGATACCACTGATCCTAAACTCCGTGATCGCCAAATCAAAGCCACGGCTTTAGATGGTGAAATTGGTGGTCAATTGAGCTTCTTTCAAGCAGAACTAACCCAGTTACCTGAAGAGGTCCTTGATGCCGTTGTTGCCAAGGCACCTGACTATGCTGGCTTTTTCCGCCAAATCAAAATTGCTAAAAAAGGCGCTTTGGCTCCTGCTGCTGAGAAGGTCTTAGCCGAGTTATCACCTGTTTTCCAAGCGCCTAGCAATATTCGCGACCAAACGATTTTCGGCGATATGGATTTTGGCACCTTCACGGCTCACGGTAAAACCTATCCGCTGTCATTCGTGATGTATGAAGAAAATTATCAGAAGCATCCTGATACCGAAGTGCGGCGTGCAGCCTATGCAAAGTTCAACCAGACATTGCGTCGGTATCAAAACACGATGGCGGCTGGTTATCTAGCACAAGTCACTCGTGAAAAAATCACTGCCACCATGCGCGGCTATGATTCCGTCATCGATTATTTGCTGGCCGATCAGGAAGTCAGTCGGGCCATGTTCGACCGCCAAATCGACGTGATTATGCACGATCTGGCACCGATCATGCGCAAATATATCACCCACGTGAAGGAATTGTGGGGACTTGATCATATCGGTTATACCGACCTTCAGATCGATATCGATCCTGCCTACTCTCCAACGATTACGCTTGATCAGGCCAAGCAAGACATCGAAAAGGCGACCGCCATCATGGGCCATGATTACCAAGCGCAAATGATGCAGGCGTTCACCGATCACTGGATTGATTTCCCTGCCAATCAAGGCAAAGACTCCGGTGCTTACACTGCGGGTCCCTATGGCGTTCACCCTTATGTTGAAATGACGTGGAGTAATTCCCTGCCTGCGGTTTACACCTTAATTCATGAACTTGGGCACACGGCACAAATGGTTCGCTCTGAAAAAGCACACAATATTCTCGATGCTGATTTCAATGACTATTTAGTGGAGAGCCCTTCGACCTTCAATGAGCTCCTATTAACCCACTATCTTGATCAAACGGCTAAAGATCCGCAGATGAAACGCTTCGCCTTGTCCCGCCTACTCAACGACACCTACTTCCATAACTTTGTCACCCACTTACTTGAAGCTGCGTTCCAGCGCAAAGTTTACCAACGCATTGACGCCGGCGACAGTTTCGATGCAGCGGCGTTGAATGCCATCAAACGTCAGGTGCTCACTGATTTCTGGGGACCGGCTGTTGAACTAGAAGAAGGCGCCGAGCTCACATGGATGCGACAAAGCCATTACTATATGGGATTGTATTCCTACTCGTACTCCGCTGGTCTCACGGTTGCTACTCAGGCATTCCAAGCCATCGAACAACAAGGCCAACCTGCCGTTGACCGCTGGTTGCGTTACTTAAGCTTAGGCGACTCACTCAATCCAGTCGCTGCTGCTCGGGTAGCCGGTGTCGATGTCACCACAGATGCCGCCTTGAAGCAAACCATTGCCTTCCTCGGTAGAACAGTGGATGAGATTATTTCACTGAGTCATGAAATCAATGGCTAATGACAAAAACTGCATCACGCATTTAGCACCACAATTTCTAAGTAGCCCCTCATCATGAAAGGCTGGGAAAAGCCATCACCGCTAAATTGTGCCATTCCGGCGCAATGAACGGTTGATCGCTAATTCCCAGTCTTTTTCTTAGTTATAAACGGTTTCGCGTTTATTGCTGACTAGCAAGCTCGTCAAGTCGAATCACCTGATCATATTGTTTTTGCCATGTCTCGCTAATATGATGTGCGACCTCAATGAGCGTCCCAGGACTTTTCAAAAGATGAGCATGTAATTGATCGCTTAAATGCTCATCCAAGGCTGATGTCGCTTCGTCTGCCAATAGAATTGGCCGGTGACGTAACAGAGCGCGGGCAATCTCTAATCGTTGCGCCTGTCCACCTGACAGATTGTGGCCTTCATCGCCAACTTGATAGTCCCACCCTTTTTCTGCGATGAGTGGTGCCAAGCCAGCGTCAGCAGCAGCCTGTTCCAAAGCATTTTCCGAAAATCGTTCACCAAGCGTCAGATTAAAGCGAATGGTGTCATCAAACATAAACGGCGTTTGCTTAATGAGGCCAAACAATTGCCGCAATTGATGCGTATTTTTTGCGGTCACTAGGGTCTTACCGATCCAATACTGACCGGCTGCTACTGGCAACTCCCCAGCGAGCAGCCGGAGCAGCGTTGACTTGCCATATCCCGAGGGAGCCATCACTAAAACTTTTTGGCCTGGTGTGATCGTCAAATTGAGTCCGTTTAGAATCTTGTGACCGTCAATCGCCACATCTGCATGCTTAAGCATCATCGCCCCAGTCCTGATCAGCAATGAGGATTCAACTGTTGGTGCATGATTCGCCGCATTTATTTTTGCGATAAGCGGCTGTGCTGTTTGCCACTTGTTCACAGCACCAATCATCACAACGAGCGGATTGCGCATGTCATTTGAGAGCTGCACGATACCCATAAACAATGCTAATGTTGACGCGCCGCTAATGACGCGATAAATACCAACTCCAAATGGCAGTAAAACGCCGAAACAAAGTGCTAATAACATCCCCAACGAATCCATGCTACTAGTCAAAACATTTAACAACCGCAGACTGTTTTCAAGCTGATCGGCTAGTTGATGGATGCGACCTTTAACAACCCCTTCTGCTTGATAAACGCTGATTGTATCGCGCCCGCTCAAATAATTTTTAAGCCCTGACGTCCAGTTACCATTAGCCTCAGACCAATTTGATGCTGCTGTGCGCAAGCGTCCTTGGGCGACTTTTGAAGCAACTAACGGCACCAGATTCCCTAGGAAAAAGATCAATGCCGTCAACCAGTCAAACGCAAACGCGCCAATCATTGCCCCAACAAACGTGATGAGTTGCCCGACCACTGTCAGTTCACTGGTCACGCCATTGGTTTCGATCATTTTAAGGTCATTGGTCATAAACGACAGATCTGAGCCTTGCGAACTTGATAAATCCGGATGATCAATCAATTGCCGCGTCATCACTTTCTTGATAGTCAAGTTCACTTGGCGAATAATGGCGGCTTGTAGCAACATTGTGGCCCATGTCGCCACAGCAGCTCCGAAAAAGACCAATAAACTTGGCAGCAATGTTTGTAATAATAACGTTGCGGATTTCGCCGTCGCCGCTTGGATCATAGCTGTTAAGCTTGCTGCAACCCCCACATTCATCGCACTCATCAAAACACTCGTCCCAACAAATAGAATCAATTGCCATTTGCGCCCATATCGCCATGTCATCATCATACATGTCCCCCTTTGGCCTAACCTTGGCGACTTGGTGTTGACCAATAAGTCGCTTTAGTACTTGCTGTTCAATATAGTCAGGTATAGGCTGAGAGAAACAATAAATGTCATATATGAAAGGCAACCTGTCATGAAGATTGGTCAATTGCTTCGTACCATCCGCACCAACAAAAGTATGAGTCTTGCACAAGTCGCCGATGCACAAATCAGCAGTTCCTATCTTTCTAAGATAGAACGCGACCAAAGTGACATTACAGTCACAAAGTTAGCTCACTTGCTCGAACGACTTAGCACCACGCCGGAAGAGTTTCTATTTTTGGTAACTGCTGGGAGAGAGCACGACTATGCCACCCGAGACAGATTACTGGGAACTTATTTTGGTCAGACTTTGGAACTGTCCGCCGACCCAAAAGACTTCCCTAAAGCGATTCAAGTAATGAAGGAGGAAATTAGCCGTGCTCAAGCCGCTTTTGACCGACACCCTAATCTTAAGCAACAATTGGCAGTCAATGCGCGCGTCGTCATTCTTGCAACTTTTCAATCACTCGTCGTTGATAAAGCCCATCAGTTGCCCATCAGACCTGATTTAACCCATGCCACCGAGCAATACTTGCAACGTATTGAGAATTGGGGTGAATTCGACATTTATCTTTTCATCATCTTTAGCATTGCCATGCCGCCTGTAACGCAACGGCGATTATTGACGCTCGCCTTAAAAAGAAGCCGCCACTACAGTCACTACCGCAGTGCCCCAAGGTTGATATTCCATTTACTAGACAATCAGATAACGCTTGAATTCCTGCGCCAAAATTATGACATGGTCGCGACTTATTTAAACCAGTTAAAGGTCGAACTGGTTGAGCAGCAAGATGCAGAATTCGCCTTACGTGCCAAATTTCGCACTGGGGAATTACAGGTTCGTTATGGTCAGCGAGATACAGGAGCAGCAATGTTAAACGAAGCCGTGCAAATTGCCAATACACTCAAGTTCTCAAAGCTTGCTGACTATTTTAATTACGCTCGACGAATCATCTTAAATGAGTCGGCTACATCTGCTTACAAATACTTTGGCATCTATATCGATTAAGTACCCCAGCAAAAAAAGCCGCCCAAGTGACGGCTTTTTTTACGATTTTATCGATCATAACTTTGCCTAATCCAACAAGCGCACCACTGCCCTCAAAAGAGGTTGAATGGTTTCATGAATTGCCGGGCAATGACTGGCGCCTAATTGTTTTAAAGCAAGGCTCGTCTGGATACGCCGAAAAAGGTTCATTTGACTTAGCTTGGGTTGGCCTTGTAAGTAATAAAAATCGATAGGCATGACGCAGCGGTTCTGATACTGTAGCTTGATCTGCTTAATTGCCACTTGTTCCCGTCGGATAATCCCGCTACCAAAGACTATCAACTGATCAGGTAAAGACTGGTGAAATTCGCGGTAGAAGGCCTTTAGACCCAAGACTTTTTCACCTACGAGATGGCCGCCATAGATGATAAGTTTGCGTTTTTGCAGGTCTGCAGTGGTGACAAATTGCACATCAATTAATTCACAATGCAGTGCTTGGGCAATGCCAAGGGCAAACCGTTGCGTGAACCCTGTCTCCGAAGCGTAAACAACCAATGCTTGTTCCATTCGACCACCTCCTTCTCGCACCTGCAGTGCCGGTTATTTGCTCGCTAACATTTTCGATTACGTCAATTGTAAAAATCTGGCATGATTTTGCTTATTGTTAATGTACATAAATAATTATATTCGCGTCAATATATATGCTAATGAATTTTAGCAAATTTAATTGTTCGAATTTCGTTTCATCCAAATGCATGCTACACTGATGGCATTCAGAATCGTGGTACACTGATACTGAACTTGAACGATTCCACATTAACGATATAAGGAGTGAGCCCTTTGGAAATAACCCGTCATGGCGAAGCATTAACAACGAATGGTACACCAATCGAACTCGGCGAGCAGTTGCCGACGTTCACCGTTACTAATGCACAGGCAAAACCCGTTACTACCCAGGATTTAAGCAAGCGATTAACGTTAATCAGCGTTGTCCCAGACATCAACACACGCGTTTGCAGTATCTCAACCAAACATTTCAATGAAGATATGGATGCGTTTGATCATACTGACTTCTATACAATTTCAACCAATACCCCACAAGAACAACAGTCGTGGTGTGCCGCTGAAGGCGTGAAAAAAATGCAGTTGTTGTCTGATCAAAATGGCGACTTTGGCAAGGCTATGGGCTTGTTTGTGGCCGATAATCACACCGATGCTCGCAGCGTTTGGATCGTGGACGGCACCGGCACTGTCAAATATCGTGAACTAATCACCGAACAAACACATGAGCCTGATTACACAAGCGCTTTAGCCTATCTAGAAGCTCATCAACATTAATCGCACAAAAAAAAGAAGCCATGATCGGCTTCTTTTTTCGTACGTTTAAGCTAAGCCCTGAACGAGCATCATCAAAATTGGCACGACAACCACAAACAAGACGGTAGATGTTGTGACCACGTTTGTCGCATACTCAACATCGGCATGCGCCTCAGTAGCAAGAATTGGCAATACAGCCAATCCAGGCGCAGCAGCTTGAATGATCAAAGTTTGCGCTTCAAGACCTGGTACGTTGAACCCAGCATGCATCCCCAGCAGAATCAAACCAGCGATTAATGCAGGCGCAATGACAAAACGACCAATCAAAGCCACGATGGTATCGCGGTCAAAGCGGATCGCTTTCAGACCGGCATCGGCCAAAATAATCCCGATGTAAATCAATGACAACGGTGTGACCAAACTGCCCACATAATCAAGGGCATTCACTGCAAAGCTTAACCAACCGACGTGAATAAACGGAATCTTCAACAACAGGAAAACCAAAGCGACTAAGAATCCGACTAACGGTGCTGGCAACAACTTTTTCCAGTTGAAGCCAGTACTGCTTTTTTCTGATTTCTTCTGGGTTGGATCGTCCCACGCCATGATGAAGGCCCCGACAGTCCACGTCGACACGGTGTTCACCACATAATACATGAGAAAATAAGGAACGGCCTTATCGCCAAACAAGGCGAGGTTAAGTGGCAGACCAATGAAAATGGTGTTCGCGTTCACAAACATGTTGATGAACGTCCCGCGCCGACCCGGGCGCACTTTTAATAACCAAACCAGTAAGAAAGCGATCAGGTAGCCTAAAATGACGGCACCAAAGCCATAAACAAGGCCTGATGATAGACTCACCAACTTATCCAACGTTAGGCGTTGCAAGACCGAGATGAAAATCGATGCTGGCAAGGCGATTTTCATTAACAAATCAGAAATTGTTTTACCAAATTGATCATCAAAGCGTCCTTGCCGCCGCAACACATAACCTACGACGATCAGCAAAACAATCGTCAGAACACTTTGAATGGATGTACTTAATGCAGTCAACGTTTATTCCCCCAAGTCCATTTCGAGTGAATCCGGCAGTGGCCGGTATTCTGGTTGCCATGTCATATTTGCAACCGCTTGTTTAGCATCTTTGATCGGCTTTTGGTTCAGACCATGCTTCACCGCATCTTCAGCAACCGCAATTGCCACAGTCTGACTGAACTGATCCAGCTTGGAAACTGGCGGCAATACCGCTGCACCAGGTTCATCAGGGTCAACAATACCGCCTAAGCTGTGCGCTGCTGCTGAGATCATGGAATCTGTCAACAATTTGGCTGTTGAAGCAATGGTGCCTAAGCCAAGGCCCGGATAAACCAAAGCATTATTTGCTTGACCAATTGCATAGCTGACACCTTGATAGTCAACATTAGCCGCTGGTACACCAGTTGCGATCAGACCACGGCCATCTGTCCACTTGATCAAATCGTCAGCCTTGGCTTCCGCAAGCTTGGTCGGATTGGACAACGGGAAAATAATCGGACGTTCCGTATGCGCAGCCATTTCCTTAACAATGCTTTCGGTAAAGGTTCCAGGCACGGTTGATGTCCCAACTAGGACAGTTGGATGGACAGCCTTGACAACGGCTTCAAGATTCGTCAACGCATCGGCATTTGCAAATTCGCTGCGTTTGCGAGCAAATGGCTTCTGTTCTGGTGTCAAGTCAGACATGTCATCAAAAAGTAAGCCTTGTTTATCAACCAAGTAAAAATGCTTTTTGGCTTCTTCAGGACTTAAGCCTTTTTCGATAAAGGCTTCATATACCCGCGACGTAATGCCGGCACCGGCTGTTCCGGCACCAAAGCTCAGATAAACTTGATCGGTCAGCTTCTGTTTAGAAATATTCATCGCACCAAGCAAACCAGCCAACACAATGATCCCTGTTCCTTGGATATCGTCGTTAAACGTGGTGATCTGGTCTTTGTATTCATTTAAAATATCGGCAGCATTACTGCGACCAAAGTCTTCAAAATGCAGATACAAATTAGGGAATAGCTTCTCTGCCGTGGTGACAAATTGATCAACAAAGCTACGATACTTCGGGCCATATACCCGCTTATGCCGATTGCCCAAGTAAAGATCATCATTCAATAGTGCTTCATTATTGGTGCCAACATCCAGCACAACCGGGAGAACTTGACTCGGATCAATGCCAGCAGCAGCGGTATAAACCATAAGCTTGCCGACAGAAATATCTACGCCTTGGGTGCCCCAGTCGCCGATTCCCAAGATGCCTTCAGCATCACTAACGACTAACAAGCGAATATCACGGCCATTGGCACTATGCTTCAGCGCGCTTTCGATATGATCAGGATCGTCAATCGACAGATAAGTGGCGTTTTGCGGATTGACAAACAGCGCACTGTAATTTTCGATCGTATCGGCAATCGTTGGATCGTACACGATCGGCATGAATTCATTGATATGCTCGGAAAAAAGCTTATAGAACAGCACATGGTTCTCATTAAAAAGCGTCATCAAGAACTGACGCTTAGCCAGATCAGTCGGCTTGGTCGTTAACTGAGCATAAGCTTGCTTAACTTGTTGGTCCAAGGTCTGGACAGCTGGTGGCAACAAACCATTCAAGCCATACTGATTCCGTTCTGCTTGAGTAAAGGCGGTACCCTTATTTAAAAACGGATCGTTAATAATTTGCTCTGGTGTATATTTCAAAATCAACACTCCTTCTAAGTGAGCGCGAGCAGGAGCGCTTAGAAGCTGGAGCATAAGTAGGCTTGAGTCAAAATGGCTCGATCTTGGCCATTTTGACTCAAGGTCCTTATGCGCAAGCTTCTGCGACTGCGAGCGCGTTATAGTTGAGCGCGAGCCAGTGCGATTAGCAACCGGAATGTAAGCGGCCTTGGGCGTGATGGTCGTTCTTTGACCATTGCGACCAAGGTTCTTACACGCAGGTTGCTGCGCTGGGGAGCGCGTTATGGTGCGCACCAGCCAGCGCGGTTAGCAACCAGCCATTGCTCGGGCTTTCTTCTTTACAGCAGGTCACATTACACGCCGACAAATCTTATAGTCAAACCCAGCAGGAGTGATAAAATATTTTTATATGCTTTAATCAAAGAATTGGTCTTCTATTCCCCATCAACCGTTTCATGGAGGTAACACTTTGAACACACGCGATTTTGAATATTTTCTGGCGCTAACGCAGACCCGCAACTTTTCACAAACAGCAGAGCAGTTTGCCGTCAGTCAACCAACGATTACCACCGCCATCAAGCGCCTCGAAGACAGTTTTCAAGCGCAACTCATTATTCGTGATCGGCGTCATCACGACATCGGTATCACGTCAGCTGGCAAACAGTTAGCAGCACACGCCCAAGTGATCCTTCAGCAGTTGACCTTGGCGCAGCAGGAAATTGCGTGGGATCAGACCAACAAAATTCGATTTGGCTTGCCACCAATTATTGGTAACTACTTCTTTCCAAAAATTGCACCGCAGCTTATTGCCGCGGGCTTAATGCCACAATTGCAAACAGTTGAAGCAGGATCCGCCGCCTTACTAAACCAAATCAAACAAGGCGATCTTGATTTTGCCTTACTTGGCGCCAGTGGACCATTACAGGAGCCAGATTTGACGATCAGCCAAATCGGCACGGCGCCATTTGTCATTATTACCCCTGAATCAGATCCGTTGGCCCAAAAAGACAAGGTTCGATTCGCGGAACTGGCGATGCAAAAATTTGTGACGCTCAGTGAAGCCTTCGTCCACACTCGCGCCTTCACATGGTTTCAACAACAGTCGGCATTCATCCCCAACGTGGTCTATCAAACCGGTGATGTGCAACTTCTTAAGCAAATGGTGGCGCAAAATGTCGGTATCGGTTTTTTGACAAATCTCGCCATCAATCCTGATGACCATCTTGCGGCTGTCAAACTCACTGATCCAAAACAGCCGGTTTTCACCATTTCCATTGTCCGCCGCAAAGACCGTGTTTTGACACCGGCAATGCAGCACTTTAATCAAATCCTTGCGGCAAACTAACGCTGTCATGTCAGTCGTGAAAACAGACTAATTCGTCTGCAACATCGTGCCTCACCAACCCAGAAAGCTCCGCATAAGGATCTAGGTCGCAAGGATTAAGGCCGGCCATCACGTTCCTCGTACTTGCGCCGGTTTCTACTCAGGCTGACGGACGCACACAAAATCCCCGTGACGATAGCGATACGTCACGGGGATTTGTACACCCATTTTCAAAGTACCTAATGCTAAAAGTAATCCTGACGCCACAACCACCATGCCGCCAAGCCGCACAAGATGGCTGTGCCGCCGATTAACCACCAAAAAGCCCAGTAAGCGTTGGCAAACGGTAAGCGAACATTCATGCCATATATACCACCCACAATGGTTGGAATCGTCAAAATAATTGTGATGCTAGTTAACACCTTCATAATCAAATTTAAATTATTCGAAACAATGGCACTCACGGCAGTTGAATACTGCGTCAGCAACTTCTCGGTGATCCGAACCATCGTTTGAGCCTCGACCACTTCAACTTCAACATCATGCAACCGCCGTAAGTACCCATTCGTATTAAAAAAGCGCTCGCCGTCGCGTAAGGCTTTAAGCAGCGTACCAGAATGATCCAAGGCCGCATCAAAAAACACCAGCCCTTTTTGCATGGCCATCAACTGATAAAGTTGCGTGTTTTTGGCCGCCTTACCTAAGCTGCGCTCAATTTGCTTGGTTTCATCATTCAGCTTGTCCATTGCAATCACGAATTGATGCAGTACCAACCACAGGACTTCCAGTGCAAACTCTTCAGGCTTAGGAGAAAGTTTTTGTTGAGCTAAATCATCGAAAGCTTGTAAGGGATCGTGGGTAATCGTGATCACACGATCATTCAGTAGAATCATGGTCATAGGTACGGTATTGTATTGATCAAACCCCGTTTCACTGGTTGTTTCAACCGGGTAACGCAAAACAATCAATCCTGGCACCTGATCTGCCGGATTTAAACCTTCCACGCGCGCATTTTCATGTTGATCGGTTGCTGCCGCCAGATAGGTTGCTGGCAGCCCGTATGTCGTCGCCAGCGTCTGTAGTTCTTGAGGCAACGGCGCCGAAACTCGAATCCAGTTGGCCTGATCGTCTGTGGTTACCTGCATATTTCCTCGTAGCTGGATCTGATAACGCGTAATCATTTCAACACCTCTTGGCCGTATTAAAGCGCGTTTACTGGCGCAGAGGCCGTTCTGTATGCACCCTTGTCCGCGATGCCAATCCCGTACAAAATGCTCACACGCGGATTGCTACACGCGCCAGTTCACGTTCTCTTTTATTATAACGTATCTATCCTCCCCTTCGGCCACTAGTTGCCAAGGCTGGTAGAATAGTCAGTGAGGTGATGATTTTGAAAGTAACACTTGAACGCATCTACCAAAAACCGCAAGCATCCGGATTCCGTGTCCTTGTTGACCGAGTTTGGCCACGGGGCATCAGCAAAGTTAACGCTGCTTTGGATTTATGGGCCAAAACCATTGCGCCGTCCACTGAGTTGCGGAAGTGGTTTGGTCACGACCCTGAAAAGTACCCTGAATTCAAGAAGCGGTACTTAGCTGAGTTAGCAGCTAATCCTGACCTGCCAGACTTCATCAAAACATTGAAGCAACATGAACAAGAGCCAGTCATTATGCTCTATGGTGCCAAGGACGAAACGCATAACCAAGCCGTTGTTCTAAGCGAACTACTCAAAACAAAGTGAGGTCACTATGCCAAGCAAAGCCGAATTTCGCCCGCTTCAGTTAAAACGTCTGAAAGCCGCCCAGAAAGCGACTCAGGCTGCCAGTGCAACGCTTTTGGCCGCACTAGTTCAAACACCTATGTGGCAACGTGCTCACAGCATCGGTGTTACCGTAAGCGGACCGTTTGAAGTCCCAACCGAGCCAATTATTCAGGCGGCCCACGACGCCAATAAAGCCGTCTACTTACCACGGGTCATGCCCAAGCGGCAAATGGTTTTCCTACCTGATCCTGGCAAAGACAAGCTGATCACCAGTGCTTTTGGTATCCCGGAGCCGCCTTATCAAGCCGATCAGATTCATGCCGCCCCTGATCTCATTTTGGTGCCTGGCATTGGCTTTTCGCTGGCTGACAAGTACCGCATCGGTTTCGGTGGCGGCTATTATGATCGCTTTCTGACAACTTATCGCGGCACCACGATCACACTGGTACCACCCGTGATGGCGTTTCCGCATGTGGCTTGGCCTGTGGAGCCGTTTGATGTGCCAATTCAAACCTTGATTCTTGCTAATGGGGATGTCATTGTGTAACGGTTAGGTTAAGCATTTGGTAAAAGATTGCCTTTCTACTGGACATTCCTTATATTAAAATAAACCTTTTTCATCTTATTTCAGGAGGCACAATATGCGACGTGAACGTATTCGCAAGAATCGTCGAACGCTTTATCTCACGCTCACCGGTATTGGTGCCGCGGTTATTTTTGTAGCTGTTTTTATGTGGCTCGTTCTTCGCGGTGCTAAAGTTCAAGGCCCGGTGACATCTTCCAGCAGCAGTGTTTCATCTTCAGTCACCGTCACACACCCATTTAACAGCGGTACTTATAAGGCTTCGGGCACGGTCATCGATCTAGACCGTGATCAACATGACTTAACCGTCTATGTTAAGCTGACAGATGACCAAACCTACACTCGCCTGCTCATTCTCGATCCTCATGGGCATCCATTTGTCGTCAACGACACCGGCAGTTTTAAGCGTAAAAATGGCAAACTAACATTGACATCCGAACACGCTAATGTTTATGAATACGCCAGTGCGACGACGTACAAGAACAATAAGCCGACTGCCGTTCGCCAGTATTCAGTCGATGGCGCGACCGGCACTGTTCGAAGCTACACCAAGACGCTCACATCCGAGTTGAACAACACGATTACGCTGAAAAACAAAACACCGCACAGTTATCGCTATGTTGAGACCAATTTGCCACTAAGCAAATCGAAGAAAAAGCTAACCAGTCTGGCTAAATTCAAAACCACGCAAGAAACAGCCAGCGCACAGTCAAGCACTGTCAGCAGCGCACCGGTCATCGTTAGCCAACCAAGCGAGCCACCATCATCAGCGGCGCCAGCGCCTTCTGTTCAGCCGAGTGTGGAAAGTCAACAGAGCACGGTTGATAATAGCGGTAGCAATCATAATGGAAATAACAATAACGGTCAAAACGAGTCCCAAACTGACGGCAATTCGAACCCATCTAGTGAACAACCATCCCCGTCACCAGACAGCAGCTCGTCAGCTTCAAACAGTAATCCCAGTTAATTGATTTCCTTAAAAAATCTTACTGACACCCGACTTTTCAGGTGTCAGTTTTTATATGATCAATGACATCCTTGTGATGACTTTAAAAAACATGCCATGACTGACATCAATGATGCCAAATGATGGTTCCACTTTGACGCCGCCAACTGCCTGCGCTAAACTTGCAACCATAGTGGGCAAAATCAAGTTGATGACCACACCCAAATGCGACCCACTCAATTTAACGCACCTGCCGCGTTACCAACTTTCTGGAGGACCACGATGTTCAACCTTGCTGCCGCCGACTTATCCGCGCGTGATCAATATAAATTGCTGGCTGGCAGTATCATCCCGCGGCCAATCGCTTGGATTACCACGCAAAACACGACTGGCCTCATCAACCTAGCGCCTTTTTCATTTACGACCGGGATTTCAAACCAACTGCCACTGTTGTCAGTAGCAGTTTTACGTGATGGGGGTCAGGCAAAGGATACCGCTGCAAATCTATTGGCGCGCCACGAGGCCGTTGTTCACATCGTGAGTGCAGATCTCACGAAGGCCATGAATCAAACAGCTGCCCGCTTAGCACCTGATCAAAGCGAGTTGTCGTTGATTGACCTGCCGTTAGTTGCAAGTACGGACATTCAGGTGCCGGGGTTGCAGGCAGCGCGTGTTCGATTTGAAACCAAGCTTTATCAATACGTGCCGATTCGTAACGCTGATGGTGACATTTTGACTGATCTTTTCATTTTAGAAGTGCACCGATTCCATTTTGCCGATACGGTTCTTGATCCGACAACGCTTCACATTGATCCCACCGTTTTGGCGCCGATTGCCCGCCTCGCCGGGCCGACATACGCCGAGCTTGGACGCACCTTTACACTGCGGCGGCCAAAATAATTTTATAAAGGAGTGTCAGTATTTGACCGCGTTTATTTCCAGTGTTTTTGGTGTTCTTGAAATTTTGATTCTAATCGCAATCGGCTATTTTCTGACAGCACGCGGGTGGTTTAATGACCATTCAAGTAAAATCATTGCCAAAGTTGTCACCCAAGTTGCTTTGCCAGCCTACATGATTGTCACGATTGCTTCAAAATTCACGGCGCCAATGTTGCTGCGACTCTTGCCAGATTTGTTTTTCCCAGTCCTTTCCATGATGATCCTATTTGCCTTATCATTTCTGGTTTGCTACTTATTGAAGGTGCCACATGCACGTAAGGGTACCTTTAAGTCAATGTTTTTTAACTCCAACACAGTTTTTATCGGCTTGCCTGTCAACTTAGCCTTATTTGGGCCAAGTAGTCTGCCATATGTGTTGGTCTACTACATGGCCAACACCACCATTTTTTGGACCATCGGCGTTTACCTTATTCAAGGTGACGGCCCGCGCCCAGCTAAATTTGATTTGAAAAAGGCACTTGGAAAAGTGTTCTCACCACCGTTACTCGGTTTTATGTTAGGGATTGTGCTTGTGCTTTTAAAAATCAAATTGCCGACTTTCTTGATGGCCGATCTGACTTATGTCGGTGCCTTAACTGTTCCCGGCTCCATGTTCTTCATTGGCATTGCTTTGCATCAAGCAGGCTGGGGTAAATTAAGAATCAGCAAAGAAGCTTTGGGTATTTTCAGTGGCCGCTTCCTCTTTGCACCGTTACTCATGACGGCGCTTGTCGCCTTCGCCCCTGTCCCAACTTTGATGAAACAAATCTTTATTTTGCAATCTTGCATGCCGGTCATGACCAATGCGCCTGTTGTTGCCAAACTGTACGATGCGGATTCCGATTACGCTGCTATCATGGTCACCGAAACAACGCTGCTTTCGATGATCGTGATCCCAATCGTGATGACTTGCATCCAGTTCATTCACTAGGAGTTGCTGTCGAATGAAAAAGCGCTATCTGCTACTAGCAGCAATCTTGATCTTATCAGGCTGCTCACAAACTACCTCAACCCCAAAAAAGACAACATCATCATCGAGCGCAACATCACAATCGCACACGGTCAAAAAAGCTGTTCCGAAAGCGACCTTAGGTACATTGGTTGGCCATGCGTTCGTCCAAACAAAAGATGCTACCAAAGCAATTCGAGTCACCTCATCCACCAGCGGCTACTATCTTGAAACATTAGCCAATCGAGATGGTGTCTTTGAAAGTACTGATAGTGGTATTTTTGCTGCTGATTTGACCCTCAAAGGCCGAATCTTCACCTTCACTGGTAAAGCGCAGCCGCAAGCCTCTGCTAATACGATACAATTTCAATTAACAAAAACCGGTAACTTAAAGCAGTTGCCCGATGGTCCCGTTTATAAAAAGGTGCCACAAGACGATCTCGATCGCCTCGCCCAACAAAACCAATAAAGTGTCTGAGCAAAAAGACATCAGCCGTGATCCTATATTTTGTGGGATCACAGCTGATGTCTCTTTTGTTGATGGTACATTTTTAATTGGATTTAAGTTGCCATGCCTAGTCATTCACGACTTCAAATGGTTAAACTAATGCCGGCCGATATAAACTCACAACGATGCCAAGAATCGTTACATCCGGGAAAAACATATCATCCATACTGTCATTTTCAGGATGTAACCGAATGCCGTTCTTTTCTTTATAAAATCGCTTGACAGTGGCTTCATCTTCCTCAGTCATTGCAACAACAATCTGCCCATTCTCGGCGTCATTCTGCTTCTTGACAATAATCTGGTCACCATCTAAAATGCCGATTTTGATCATTGAATTACCTTGAACTCGCAACATGAATAATTCGTCAGCGGCATACGGAAGATCGTCTGGTACCGGAAAATAATCATCGATATTTTCGATGGCCGTAATCGGGACCCCTGCAGCAACTGTGCCGACGATCGGAATACCGTGATCCTGAACGCCAATGAAGTCACGTCCGGCTGAGGTCACTTCAAGCGTCCGCGGCTTCGCTGGATCCTTAGCAATAAGTCCCGCCGCCAACAATTTCTCCAAGTACGCTGCCACCGTGCTTGACGAACTTAGACCGACTGATTTGCCGATTTCGCGAACCGTGGGCGGGTACCCATGATCCTCGATTGCATCATAGATTGATTGTAAAATTTGTTTCCAACGTTTCTGACTTGCTTGTGTTGGCATCCGCTCACCGCCTCAGTTCTAATTGATTACACAAAGCATACCAAAGCGAACGAACGTTTGCAATGATTTTATGCCTAAATAGCAAAAAAGTCCACAGATAAAAAGCATCTGTGGACCTCATCCTTAAATTAATTATGCAATAATGGCATCTTATGCATCTGACGCCGATCACATCTGCTTTTGATGACCGCGTAGAAGAAACTCAAGAAAATATCAAGCGCGATTAACAAAATGCCGGCTGTCGCAAAGTTGCTGAATAACAGCAAGGTTGCCACGAGGGTCAGAGTAATTAATGTCCATTTTGCGCCCCGTAGGATTGTCATGTGGGGTCACTCCTCTCCGTATCGGATAAACCGACATATACTCACCGTTTTGGTTGTGACTCTAATCATACCCAATTTTTGAGTTTTGTAAAGCCTTTGTATACATAAAATTTACATTTGATGCCTTTATTTAGGGTTTTTAAAGATTTGTAACGATTATTCCATGTTGTTTGTAAATTTTATGTAATCTTTTTTAACATCAAATCAATCCGCTTTTAACACGGCTATCCTCGAAATATGACCATGAGTCGAGTATCATTAATGGTACAGAGCGTGAACAGGCACGTTTAGAAACCGGAGCATAAGTGGCCTCCAACCTAAATGGCCGGGCTTGGGTCATTTGGGTTGGGAGGTCCTTATGTGCAGGTTTCTGTGCCTGTGAACGCGTTTTAATGAGCGTGAACAGGGCCCTGCCGCAAATCTGGCTAGTCACTCTCATCGTTTGTTATTGTCATGAAGCTTATACATCCAACAGGTATCACAATTGTAGAGGAGGGTACCCCCTTGAAACATACCGACTCGTGGCTCTATCGCCGCTTTCTTAATAGCAAGTTTATGATCCTGCTAGTTGACTTGTTACTGGCATTGCTCGTGATTTTCGTTTTCACTAAAATTGCGTGGGTTTTCCAGCCAGTACTGGATTTTCTCGGGATTATCGCGCCACCGTTTATCTTTGCCGGCATTCTCTTCTACCTTACTGTCCCGATTATCAATCGATTAGAAAAATTCGGACTTCATCGTGGTTGGGCAATTGGCCTGTTATTCATTGTGCTGATCGGTTTGTTGGCGTGGGGATTGTTGCGTTTCATTCCGGCAGTAAGCAATCAAATTACCAGTATTGTCCATTCAGCGCCGCAAATCTTTGATGAAATTGGCAAATGGTTGGATAATCTGAATGACCAGCAGAATATTCTCTCACAGCATGATCTCAATGAGATTGCAGCAGAAGTGCAAAGTTTCTTCACTGGTAAACAAGGCGCGTTCGTAACCGGCACAATTTCTCAACTACAGAACTTAATTGGCATTGTTGGTAATGTCGTCATCACCATTTCAACAGCGCCAATCATTCTTTTCTTCATGTTAAAAGACGGCGACAAATTTACGCCGATGGTACTTCATATCGTGCCAACTAAACTTCGCCGGTCAGTCAAGCAAATGTTGCATGAGATGAATGAAAAGGTCGGTTCTTATGTCCAAGGTCAAATCACCGTTGCCTTGTGCGTTGCCGTGATGTTCATGGTCGGCTATTCAGTGATCGGTTTACGTTATGGTCTTATCTTCGGCTTATTGGCATGCCCACTGAATTTGATCCCATACTTTGGCTCAGCCTTGGCGATGATTCCGCCGCTTATCATGGGTGCCCTAACCTCTCCGCGAATGATTTTAGCTGTCATCATCGTCTTTTTCATTGAATGGCTCATCGAAACACAAGTCATCTCACCGCTTGTGATGGGGAGTAAACTTGAATTACATCCCATCACCATTGTCGTCGTGTTGTTAACAGCAGGTAATCTATTCGGCTTAGTCGGCGTTATTCTTGGCATTCCAGGATTCGCCGTGTTGAAGATCGTGGTCACCCGCTTCTTCAGTTGGTATCAACAGGTTTCCGGGCTCTATGAAGCCGAGCATGCCACAGATGACACGAAGCAAAAAGGAGTTCCTCATGAATAATTTTAATGTTTTTCTGATCGGCCTTGACGTCATCCTGATGGCGCTTGCCGGTTACTATCTTTATTGGCAAAGTAAAATTCAAGTTGCTTCTCGTTACGCTGTCACCCAGCTGATGTGGGCAGTTTTCCTAGGCTTTTGGTTTATGACCACTCGGGTCGACAATTTGCCTTACATTGTCTTCATCTCAATCTTTTTGGTTTTGTCGATCATGGCTGGTACCGGTGGATTGGCGCCAACGCGCTTAATCGCGAATGGTATTCTGGCGCGCGTTATTCCTTACGCGAACATGTCCAGCATCACGTTGACGCCGGTTAGTTTGCCTAATGGTCAGGAATGGGTTGTTGCCGTTTTCGCTCTTAGCAAACGGCGCATGGTTCGCCTGACTTTCCAAGCAAGTCTTCAAAACTTTATGACGGAACTCACGAAAGTTTTGCCAAAAACAGTGCCTGTGACTGTCCAACGCATGAACTAGCGATGCAATAACAAATAGCGTTTGCCCCAAGTTGTTACCATCAGCAAGTATCGACAAAAAACTCCCTGAAAATTTTCAGGGAGTTTTCATTTACTTTCACTAGGCTTATACCCTATTCATCTGACTCTTTTAGCAACTTACTCATCGATTTTTCTAATGGCCAGCAATGCGACAATCGCCAGAGCGACCCCTGCTCCTGCCACCAACATCTGCCATGGTGCCGTGGTATCTAAGAAGAAATAATCAATCAGGGTCAACATCAATGCCGCAAAAAGTAGATCGACCCAGAATCGGCGCCAGCGCGTGGTCGCTGCCGTGTCTAAAATCAGGACAATGCCAATCAATGCTGACAAAACAAGTCCAAAAGAAATCGTGGCAATCGTGCCAATGGTATCTGTTGGCCGCATCGTATACCAGGCAAAGAGCGCAAATCCTACTGCTGCCAACAGCAAGACAATGACAACACCGATCAATTCGCGCTTAGTACCAAGTTTTTTCACTATGCAGCCTCCTTAAATGTGATCTTCGACTTAGAAACACTGCCGCGTCACACGCTGTCTTCATCATGGTGACCGGTAGTATGACAATCAATGGTTCATAACCTGCAGATTCATCAACCGCCAACTGTGCCAACACCATACTGTTCCTTGCAATATCTTGCACATTTTACCAAAAAAAACCGGAACTTCCAACTATTCGTGGAAAAAGGTTACAATCACAGTAGGTCTTTATTTACAGAAAGGGCGATTTCGATGACACAAAATCTTGCAATTGGCTTTACAGAAGGGTTGCCAATCACGGCACCCAACAGTCTTCAACAGTTCAAGCTGCCAATGCCGCAGCCCCAGTCAGGCGAAGTGATCGTGGCTGTTGCCGGGGTCTCCGTCAATCCTGTTGATACGAAACGCCGACAAGTTGCTGGAAAGCATCAAACACCGCAAATTCAAGGCTATGATGCAGTCGGGACGATTACACAGATCGGTGCCAATGTCACCAGCTTCAAGCCTGGTGATCGCGTCATCTATGCTGGTACAACACACCGTCCCGGCAGTAATCAGCAATATCAGGCAGTTGATGCCCGCTTACTCGCTGCCGCGCCAGCTGATGCCCCAGATGCCGATCTTGCCGCGCTGCCACTTGTCGGTTTAACCGCATGGGAATTACTCTTCGAAAAAATGGGCTTTATCCCCGAATTCAATGCTAATAAAGGACAACACTTGTTAGTCATCAACGGTGCTGGCGGCGTTGGCTCCATGCTTTGTCAATTAGCTCGTTGGAGCGGTTTAACCGTCCTAGCAACTAGCAGTCCAAAAAATCATCCTTGGCTGCTTGATCACGGCGTTGCAACACCACTGGATTACCATCAGGATTTGATTGCCCAAGTCCAACGTGCCGGCTTGCAAACAGTCGACGGTATCGCGTTGCTTTATCAACCAGAACCTTACTTGGCAGCAGCCAGTCAGCTGATTCGTGCCTTTGGCCACATAGGCTGTATTGTTGGCCCACAAACTGGTTTAGACTTGGCCGTTGTTAAAGATAAAGCTGCCAGTTTTGATTATGAGTACATGTTTGCCAAAACCGACTTTGATTATCACGTGGCTTCTCAAGGTGCTATTCTGAGCCGTCTAGTCTCACTCTATCAGGACCATCAAATCAAGGCATCAGTGACCAAGCATTTTGACACCATCTCGGTTGACACCCTCAAGAATGCGACTGCCCTAGTTGAAGGTGGCCATGAAGTGGGCAAGGTTGTTTTGACTGGCCCGTTTGCTTAATACCGCTCACGACCATCAAAAAAGCTAAACTGCCGATAACCATCACAAGCAGTTTAGCTTTATTTGCGGAAACCTAAGGCGTGCTGTAAGGCGATCTTGGCTCCTTCAGAGTTCAGCTGACCCGGATCATAAATGATCGTGCCGTTACCCATGTAATAGTGAAATTGCTGTAACACGGTACGATTGGTCACCGTGCGCAAGCGCAACTCATCATTAACAGCATCAAGAAGTTGTTCGCTCCATGTTTTGCTCATCATTTCCGGAATATCCCGCTCAGTGACGTAACCCTTATCCATAATCGCATCCGCACCTTCTTGCTTTTGTGTTCGCGTCACGGTGTTCTCCGATTGTTCTGCCATCGTAATCCTCCTTAATCTGCTTGTTTTCAGAAAATTTTTAGAGCCGCTTATCCGCGGTCTGTCGCCTTCTTGATTCTATCACACCCAGACACATGCCTTGGGTTTAGACTAATTTAGTGTTATGGTTATTTTTATCCAAAAAGGAGGCGTTATGAATGCGCGTTGACACCGGAAAGTATCCTGAAGGGGTTGACCCCGTTCGAGTGAAACGACTCAAGTTATTGAGTAAAGTCGCGACATTCACCTGTATTTTAATGTATGTTTCTTATATTCCCGAAATCATCGCCAACTTCTCCGGGAATCCGGTTAATCCGATTCAACCACTGGTTGCGATGATCAATGCCACTTTGTGGACCTTCTATGGTTGGACTAAAACATACAAAGACTGGCCGATTATCATCTCAAATATGCCCGGTATTCTGTTCGGGCTGGTGACTTTCATCACAGTTTTCATCCACTAATAAGCCGCTATTCGACAACACCTTCATCTTAGATGAGGGTGTTTTTTACTTTACCTGATAGAGTAATCGTGCTAGTATTACTTCAACAGATGCAGTACTGATGTAAAGCACTTTGAAACGTGCTTTGCATCAGTCCATAACGATAGAGGGAGGTCATGCTGTGATTAGCAGTGACGCCATGCGTGGGTATAATGATGCGCTCATTCTTGCGATTTTACAGCAAGGCGATTCCTACGGCTATAAAATTGGCAAAGAAATTCGTGAGCGCACAGATGGTCAATACCTCATTCGAGAAACAACCCTTTACGCCGTCTTTAACCGACTTAGCAAAAATGGCTACATCGATGATTACCCAGGGGATGTCACCAATGGCAAGCCCCGCACTTATTATCGCATTACCCCAAGCGGCCGTAATTTTCTTGCTGTTAAAGCAGCCGAATGGGAACGTGTCAAAACCGTTGTCGATCCATTCTTAAAACAGCCGCTAACGAATCTTTAACCTTGGAGGAATCGCCCATGGATACCATCACCACCTACCTAGATAGTCTTTTTGCTTCCTTACCTGATAATGACAAAACCCGACAAGCCAAAGCCGATATGCTCGCTAACATGCGTGATTATTACCGTGATTTGTTGCGCGAAGGTAAAAGCGAAGAAGCCGCTATTGGTGCTGTCATCAGCGCGTTTGGCTCAATTGACGAGCTACGGGCTGATCTGGGAATGCCAGCACAAGCAACGGCGACAACAACACAGTCGGACCCCACCGACGCTGAGGAGGAAGCCGATGAAGATGCGATTACTGAAACCGAACTTCGCAGCTTCTGGCACATGGCCGATCAGTTTGCCACCCAAATTGCCCTTGGTGTTTTGCTTTGCGCCGTCAGTATCGCCTTGCCTGCCTACACAGGCGGGGGCCGCTGGGAAGGATTCGGTGTGATTGGCATGTTTCTGCTTGCTGCACTTGCAGTTGGTCTGTTCATCTGGGGCGGCACCGTCTTCAGCCAGCAAAAAAAGCAGCTTAATGACCGGCCGATCACAGCCAGTGCCAAACAGCTAGCCAACAAGACCACCGGGGAATACACCCGGCAATTTGCCGCTGGGTTGATTGCTGGTATTATGATCTGCATCGGCTCTCTCATCCCACCCATCATTTCTGCCTACATTCCTGGTTTTATCAGTGAAAATGCTGGCGGAGCGCTATTTCTAGCAATTGCTGGCCTAGGCAGCTACCTGATCATCTATGTCTCCATCAATTATTCTCAGCTAAAACGTTATGCTTACGCGACAACTGCGGCAAATTCAACTGCTTGGTACCATGGTACTGATGACGATGCCGCTAATTATTGGGAACAGCCACACAAGCATCATCAGAACACCCGAGCACGCCAAGATATAGCACTTTTTCACCAAGTCTATTGGCCGACTGTGCTTATCATCTATCTTCTTGTCAGCTTTCTACTCCACGGATGGGCATACTCTTGGCTCATTTTCATCATTGGCGGTGTCATGCAAAACATCATTACTGCCGTCATCGCACGCCGGGACTATTCAGAATAAAGCGTTTCGATTCATTGTGCAAGTCCGTCACGGCAGCTTTTCTTCTCTGATATTCACAGGCATGCCTCTTTACAGCAGACCGGAAGTTCAGTACAATGAACCTTGTGTTTTGGGTCCATAGCTCAGTTGGGAGAGCGCCTGCTTCGCATGTAGGAGGTCGACGGTTCAAGTCCGTTTGGATCCATTTTATATCAGCTTTCATGGCGGGTCTTTAGCTCAGTTGGGAGAGCGCCTGCATGGCATGCAGGAGGTCGACGGTTCAAGTCCGTTAAGATCCATGAGTGATTTTCTTCTGGCAATTAGCTTCACTGAACATCAAACTTGCGCTCATAGCCTAAAAGGAATAGTCAACATTTCTTGCTGGGCAGGCAGTGTTGATTTCGAAAAACGCCAGCGACAGTTAGACAATTTCGTCTACTGTCGCTGGCATTTTTTGTTGTTAGCATTTGCCAAAACAATCATCATCTTTTCCCTGAAACAAAAAAATGCCCAACCCTTATCAGGTGGACATTTTCTCTGATTATGCAAAAGTGGTTTTAATCTGCATCTGCTTGACGTCGGCCATCGTTTGACAACCGGTTAGCTGCATGGCGATGTTGATTTCCATCTTCATGTGATCGGCTACCGCCTTGACGCCTTCCCAGCCGCCGAGGGCTAAGCCATAACTGAATGGCCGGCCGATGCCGACAAGATCGGCGCCGAGGGCCAAGGCCTTCAGGACATGGGTGCCGCGTTGAACGCCACCATCAAAGATAATTGGTACGCGATGATCAACTGCAGCCGCAATTGCTGGTAAGGCTTCAATCGCACCTGGCGCACCATCTAGTTGGCGGCCACCGTGGTTGGAAACATAGATGCCAGCTGCACCAGCTGTGATCGCCGCAACCGCATCATCAGGATGCTGAATGCCTTTGACAATAATTGGCAGCCCTGAATAAGAGGCCAACTTATCGATGGTTGCAAGATCCAGTTTCTGCATGGATTCTTTAAACAAACCGCCAGCGCCAACTCCCTGCTGCCCAGTATTGTAACCTTCAAGATTAGCTAAGCGGCCTTTGAGATGATAATGATTCATCACGTCTTTTTCCCGATAGCCGCCAAGTGTCGAATCGGCCGTCAGAATGATCGCCAATGCGCCTGCTTGTTTTGCCTGATCTAACAAATATTGGCAATACGACCAATCTTTTGGCATGTAAAGTTGGAACATATAAGGGGCACCGTCGCTGACCGCAGCAGTTTCCGCAATTGTCTTGGAAGCAAAGGTGCTTTGCGACATCATAATACCGGCTTCTTTTGCGCCTTTTGCTAAGCCCAATTCACCGCTTGGATGTGCCAGCGTGTTCCCGGCGATCGGCGCAGTTAACAGCGGTGATGCCAGTCTTGCTCCCATAAAGGTCGTACTTTGATCCGGCTTCTCCACTCCTTGGAGCACGCGCGGGAGCATTGTACATCTGTAAAAGCGGTGGTGTTGCGGCGCATGGTGTAACCATCGTCAGAGCCTTCGCTGATATAGCCAAATTCGCCACGGCCAAGAATTTTCTCCGCACGCGCCTCCAAACTGGCTAAATCCAACACATCAATCGCATCAACTTTGCCGAATGGATCGGTCTCTACTGCATCGACCATCGTAAACTTCCTCTCTATTTCTAAAAAATTAAACGTGCCCACTCATCTCGGACAGTTTGTGCCGTCATATTAGTCCAAATAGTCAATCAGCTGCTTCACATCATAGCGATCAGTATGAATCGGCTTCTCAGCTGCCTTACCAATAGCCACTGCCATAACTGGCACAAAACGTTTTGGATCAAGTCCCAATGTTGGAATAATCGTCTTGAAGTCGTAACCGGACCACGGATTGGCATCAAAGCCATGTGCCCGCGCCGTCAGCAGCAGTTGCATGCCAACCATGGCGCCATCGATGGTGGCATCTAATGTCAGAAATTCAGGTGAAGCATTTTCATATAATGGCAGGAAGGTATTGAAAATCTGGTCCAACTTTTCCTTGCTGATTTTGCCGTCTTCATAAACCTTGGTCCAAACATCACGATAAACTTCATGAGACTGCGTATCGCCGGCGATGAAGATGATGGCAGAACTGGAGTCAATCTGCGGATAGTTGAATTTCATGGCAGACTTTTTCAATTTTTCTTTGCCTTCTGGTGTATCAATAATGACAAAGTGCCACGACTGCAAGTTGCAGGCAGATAGGGCGGTGGTAGCTTCTTTAATCATTTCCTGAAGCTCATCGCGACTGATTTTAACTGATGGATCGAACACCCGAACTGAATGACGATCAAACATCACGTCTGCGAAGTCATTATTAGTTATTTTTTTTGTTGCTACTGTTTCTGTCATTTTTTTTGCCTCATTTCTTAATATCAATATTAACCGTTTTCAATCAAATAATATAGGTCGTTGCCAGCGGATTCATCATGCTGCGATCGTAGCGTCCGGTGATCAAATAAGGGGCGGTTTTATCGGCATCGACTTGTTCCAGATGCAAAGTGTTGAACATGGTCGAAGTCGCAAAATGATACCACATCGCACCAAGCGGCCTGAGCACTGGCAATTCACCGAATGGATCATCTTCAGTTGATGCAAGTTGAATCGACAGTTTCCCTGGCTCAACTCGATCAGCTAACGACTTCATCTGCGTGGCGACCAGCTCAACATTTTCAAAGTGGTTCGCACCTTGTTTATCCTGTACAAGATCATGGGTGAAGAAGAAACTGTTCATTTCGGATTCTTTGTTTAAGGCAAATTGGCTGCCAAATGTTTGCAAAATGGAAGGATCATTGACATCCCCGGCTTCCCAATCAACCGAAAGCAGCGTCTTGCCGTGACGTTCCACCGTGGCACTGGCACTGTTGTCATTGCGCCGCAGTTCGATGTGATCGGCGAGCTTCTTAGGAATACCTGCACCTTCACGACCTGCCACCAAGCCGGCTTCAGCACCAGGGCCATGCAGGAGCAAGGTTAGTGGATAGGAACCCATCATTTTGTCTTTGTAGCTAACAAGGGCAAATAGCGTTTGTTCCAGATAAGGTCCGCCAAACGACGGCTTACCCATGTGGACGACGTAGCCACACACAACTGGTGCAACCAACTTCAACGGTGCCGGAATCAATTTGGCCAAGGCGTCTGGATCCGTGGCATAGGCAAAACTGATCCCTTCTTGATCATTCATACTTGGTAAATTCAGAAAGTTCTTCACGTCTTCTTGACTCACAACATAACTCGACATTTTTGACGCTCCTTTTTTGTGAACGCTCGCCAGCGCGGTTGAGGCACTGATTCGCGTGTTATCGAAAGTAACTAACTACATAATCCCATCCATCACATGAACATCTGGTGCACCATTTTTGACGATCCGATTGACCCGATCCAAAATCAATGGGTTGAACTGTGGGTGGGTCAAAATGTAGAACTGATCTTCTTCAAGTGCTTTGAAAACCGTCGCCGCAATCGTATCAAGTGGCATACCGTTGGTGATCACATATTTGGCAAACTGTTGACCTTTCAGGAAAGCCTCGCTTTGATAGTAAGGATCACTTGGATCGCTGTATTGCTTTGGACGATGTTCTTCAGTGTGATAAAGATCCGTCTGAACAAAACCTGGGCACATCACATGCATTTCAATATCAGCACCGGCCCGCTGCAGGTCATAAGCAGTTGCTTCACTCATACCGACGCTGGCAAACTTGCTGGCGTGATATGCAGGCATGCCTGGGGTATCGACCAAGCCAGCGATCGAAGCGACGTTCAAAATCGCCCCGTGCGTTTTTTGCGCCATCATAATTGGAATAATCCGCTTCATCGCATAAACCTGACTCATCACATTGACGTGCATGATCCATTCCCAATCACGGGTTGGTAATTCCCACATACGTCCTGGCAAAGCAATCCCTGCATCATTGATCAGCAGATCGATTTGCTTAAATGTTTGAAGTGTCTGATCAATAGCTGCGTTGACTTCGTCTTCTTTGGTAACATCAGTCGGAATCATCACAGCATCCGCCCCTGTTGCCACAACGATTTGATAAGTTTCATTCAAAGCCGGCTTGTCGATATCGACTAAGGCGAGCTTCATCCCCCGTTTTGCCCCTTCTTCAGCAATGACCCGACCAAATCCGTGGGCGGCCCCGGTGATGAACATGACCTTGTCCTTAAAATCCTTCATAATTGCTTGCCTCCTATGTGGCGTGAATCCGCACACGCAGTCATTCATGTGTGTGCTTATTCACAATTTCGAATACACCTTTACGATAGCGCTTTCAAAACGTATGATGAAGGTACAGTTTGCACATGAATGAACAAATAAATTTGTATGTTTTTGCTAATTGACACGTGCCACCTTCACGTCACCTTCGAGGATAAATAATGAAATTAAATACTTTGCTCCAACGACTTGACCAAACAGTCCCATTAGCCTTTGATACCAGTCTCCAAAACCCCGAAATAACAAGCCTGCAATTTGACGATGATACGACTTTTTCGCCACATCCGACCTCACTGTATCTTGCTGTATCTGCTGATCAAACGATTACTTTGAAAGGATCTGTTGGCAAGACTGCACAACTGTCCCTGTGTGCTCAAACGCAGCTAAAAAACGAGTCGCAACTTGCTCAACTATTCGATCGGGCTGGTTGTCTTTTGACGTCCGAAACAAGTTTACAAGCACAGGTTAATCAGCTTGCTATTAAAGCGATCACAGAGGACTTCGACACGATTCTTAATCAAGCCGCCCGGACATTAGGTAATCCCTTGATTGTTCTTGATCTTGTCGGGCAACCTGTGGCGCAATCCACGCAAGCGCCGGCCATTAGTGACTTGACAGCGCCAGCTATTACCTCTGTCCAGGTCCAACAGGCATTGAAAAAATTCAGACCCGCTAAAGACTTGATCCCGCAAGTTATTCTCATTCAGCAATCACAGCTGCCCTTGCTGCTTTTATGTCTGCCATTGGCCTATCGCAACAATGCCCTAGGCTACCTCGTCATGCCAGCCTGCGTCAGACCGCTCACCGCTGAACAAACTGCCTTCTTCAAAGCCGAAGCCAAAATCATCACCAGCTCCTTGATCAAAAACCGGATGATGCCGACCGCCGCCTCAAAACGCGATCAACTGCTCACCATGCTGCTTACCGAACAACAAAGTGGTACCTTTGCCGCTCAGTTTGCGAAAGAACATGCAACATTGCCAACAAGCATGGTTTTGATTAAGGGTGAGCCTCGTGCTGGACAATCTTTGGCAGCGTTGAAAGAGCGACTAAAGTATTTATTAACCCCGCTTTTCTCACAAACTTTGATCACACTTTATCATCATCAATGTCTAGCCTTAGTTTCTGTCGACTTACCAACTTACAACAACCCTGAATTTAAAGCTAATTTAGCGACCATTGCCGATCGTGCCAACTGTCGTTTGATCGTTTCGAATCAATATACGCGGCCTGAAGATACCATCGCTGCCTATGCCGTCTGCAGTCGTACTGCGAAGCTTAAATCTCAACCAACTCACGTCACCATGTGTGAGGATGCCTTCTTTGACTTAATGCTGGCACAGGTCGATCATGCCGAAATTTTGCCATTTTTCATCAATCCGGCGGTTAAGGCATTGATGGATCATGATGCTGAAAATAAAACTGAGTTGTTACCGACACTGGACGCTTATCTTGAATCTGGTGAAAACCTCACCCACACTGCCAGGCAACTTTTCATTCACTTAAACACGTTGCGCTACCGGCTCAAGCACATCAGTGACATTACTGGAATTGATTTAAAAGATGCTGAAACTTGTTTCAAACTTGGCGCAAGTTTTAAGGTGCGTCGATATTTGAATCACAATAAACTCACTTTCACCCGATAATTTGATGGCTTTAACGTCATTTTGCCTGCGAGACAAATCAGTTGCTTTTAACGCCAAATCAGCCTATGTTAACGGCGAAAGGAGCTGATCCTATGCAAATTCATTTTGATGAAGGTGCCACTGAAAAAATCCAACCGCATCTAGGCGATGACAAAAAGTTGCTGCTTACGTTTGAAGATGGGGTGGGTCCTTATTCGCAGCATGCGATGATCCATATGCAGGTCCAGTTCTCACTTAACGTCGTAAAAGCTAGCGATCCGGCAACGGATTATGACACTGAAATTGACAGTAACCTTGGTCCAATTCTGATCAAGGGTTATTCGCAAGAAGATTTGAATGCCCACATGAATGTCCACTTTAACAAAACGCTGAATACCTTAGTTTTGAGTGGTGACGGCGGTGATATTGATACCAATATGGGCTTTATTGACTTCACCGAAGCCAATGGTGTTCGAAATAACCCTGCTCGCTAACTGCTATTTTCAAGAAACGTAATCTCGGGGCATTCTTAACAACTCGTAACAGAAAAGCCGCGTCAAAAATCACAATTGATTTTTGACGCGGCTTTTTTTATGTTCTTTGGTTTGATCAACGCATACGCGGCTTATTTGGGAAGGTCGCGATGAAAAGTGCGCCATGAGGATGGACATCCTTGACTTCAATATGCCCGTGATGCATGGTCACAATCCACCGAGCAATTGCTAAACCAAGTCCACTACCACCTGTTTGGCGACTACGCGAGGCATCTTCTCGATAAAAACGTTCAAAAACGCGAGCTTTATCAGCATCCGCAATACTCGGCCCAGAATTGCCAACCTGCAACTGCCAATCACGTGGTGTCTGTGTCACTTCAACCCAGATAGAATCACCCGCCTGTGTATATTTAAAGGCATTGTCCAGTAAAATCACTAACAGTTGTTTCATCCTCGCCGTGTCAAACAATGCATGACCGGCCTTGGGTAACGTTGTTGTGAAGGACTTCTGCTGACTGACAGCAATATCTTGATAAGAAGACAGCTGTGGTTCAAAGGCCTTTTCAAAAGGTTGATCAACCAATTCAATTTCGATGGTGTTGCTATCGGCTTTGGCAATTGTTAGCAGATCATCGGTCAGCTGACGCAAGCGTTTCGTCTCACCTAACGAAGTCGCAATTGCCTCACTTTCGTCAATGATGGTCGCTTGTGGTTTCGTCAGCAGGGCTTCCTGCTTGCTTTGAATCACGGCAAGTGGCGCCCGCAACTCGTGTGCTGCGTCGGCAACGAAATCCTGTTGCCGCTGCCATGACCGGACAATTGGCCGCATAGCACGTGTGGACAACCAGTATGACAAGCCGAGTGCCAATGCCCAAAAAAGAATAATGGTGACAATCAGAACCTGCCGAAATGATCGAATCGCTGCTTCCTGTGCATCGGTATTTTGCAAAATTAACACATAGTGACCGGCATACTGAGGATCTGCGCTGTATTTAGGTGCTTTGATTAATAGCGTCCGGAATGTTCCAGTTGATGTGGTCAATGTCTGTAACTTGTTTTGCGCTGATCGATCCAGTTTTAAATTTTTAAAGTAAGCATAAAACCGCTCACCAAGCATGGCCTGATTAATGATGCGGCCTTTTTGGTTAAAGACCACCATGTTGGTCCGGAAAGGTGCTGGGTGAGTTACTCTCGTACCGGGTTGCTGCGGACCAAGCTTTGTCGTTTCTTCGTTTGGATTAAGAATCATTGCTTGTTGCTGCTCTAAGGTGTGATCAATGTCTTGATAAATTGAGCGCTCATATAAGAAAAAAACAATGATACCTAATACCACAAACAAGCCCGCAAAGCTCAACAGTTGCCCGATGAATAAGCGACGTTGCTGATGTTTAATACCTTTTTCTGCGTTCATTCACTGCCCTCCGGCTCCTGAAAAATATAGCCAACGTTGCGAATCGTTTTGATCCAATGCTCAACTTTTAGCGGTTTTAATTTTTTGCGCAGGTTGGACATGTAAACCTCCACCACGCTGACAGCTGTTTCAGAATCAAATCCCCACAAACGATCAAAAATCTGATCTTTGGTGATAATTGTTTTCTGATTTTGTAATAGATAAACCAACAGATCGAATTCTTTACCGTTCAAGGCCACTGGTTGATCGTTGATGAGCACCTCATGACTCGTCACATGTACCACAAAAGGACCAGCAGTTAAGCCGTCATCGTCAAAGAAGTGACCGGTTCGCTTTAACAACGCCTTCAAACGCATAATGAGTTCTTCACGATGAAACGGCTTCGTCAGATAATCATCTCCGCCAAGTTCAAACCCGTGCAATTTATCGGTCAGCGCATCTTTGGCTGTCAAAATCAATACAGGCGTTTTAATTTGCTTTGCCCGCAACTTCTTGAGTACGTCAAAACCATTTAATTCTGGCAACATAATGTCCAAAATAATGGCATCAAAAATACCTTCCTCGGCCAAATACAGACCATCAGCACCGTTTAAGGCGGCTTCTGGGTCGGCAAATGCGCGGATAAAATCAGTAATACTCTCGTTTAAATCCGGATCGTCTTCGATCACAAGAATTCTCGGTTTAACTGTCATGTTCTGCCCCACTTATTTGTTGGTAACCTTATATCTGCTGGTCTGACCATATCATGATAACCATAAAGCCATCTTAAGAAATAGAATGCCCGACTTTAAGGTTAATTTATGCTGTAACTCTCATAATGATCCCATTCACCAAGAAGGGAGCGGTTTGATGCGTCAAAAGCTGAAACAATTCATCGGCTTCGGCTTGGTCGGTGGGGTCAATACCATTTTAACCTATCTCATTTACTTGACATTATATCAGCTGATCAACCCGACAGCCGCCATGGGGGTTGGCTACGGGCTGACATCCATTTTTGGCCTATTTCTTAATGACACATGGGTGTTCAAGGCAAAGGATCGACGCCAACTCAAAACGGTGGCACCGCGTTATTATCTCTCCTATGGCCTGACCTTCATTCTAAGTTTAGTTTTGACAAGTTTTTGGAATGATTTCTTACGACTACCCAAGCCGCTTGCACCTATGTTCGCATTGATGATCACTGTCCCAACGAACTTCCTTTTAAGCAAGTTCTGGGTATTTCGAGAAAAGGGAGTTGCTGCACATGAAAAAAATTAAACAGTGGACCGTTGATTGGTGGTTTATTGGCATTCTGACCCTAGCCGCCTTTCTATATGCTTGGAATATTTGGGAAGCCGGTAACGCTAACGACTACTACACCGCCGCTATTACCAGTATGATTCAAAGCTGGCATAACTTCTGGTATGGTGCCTTCGATCCCGCCGGCTTCATCACCGTTGATAAACCGCCAGTTGCCTTGTGGTTCATGGCTATTTCGGCAAAAATTTTTGGCGTACATGGTTGGTCCGTTGTTTTGCCATCCATTCTTTTCGGGATTGGCAGCGTCGCCTTGATCTACAACATGATCAAACCGCGCTTTAACATTTGGGCAGCACGGCTTGCTGCGTTGGCGTTAACGCTGACACCGATCGTTGTTGCTGATTCACGAACGAATAATATGGATGCAACCCTTCAGTTCTTCCTCTTACTCGCCAGTTGGTGCCTCATGAAGGCCATTAGCAATCGCAAACCATGGCTCGTTGTTGTGAGGTTCGCGCTGATCGGCGTCTCTTTTAACATCAAGATGCTACAGGCGTTTATGATTCTGCCGGCTTTGCTCTTATTCTTCTGGCTGGCTTCCAATCAGAAACTTTGGCGGCGCCTAGGCACCTTGGCTATTGCCTTGGTTGCTATGGCCGTCACCACCCTCGCTTGGCCAATACAGGTGGATTCAACCGCCACTAGTCAACGGCCTTACGTTGGCAGTTCGGAAACTAACTCTGAATTGGAGCTGGCTTTTGGCTACAACGGCACTGAACGATTACTCGGACAAACCACAGGAACTGGTGCTGCCTTCCCTGGTATGGGTACCAAATCCAAGACCGGCTCCACTGGCACTGCTGGCACCCCGCCACCCGGTGCTAAAGGCACGGCGCCGGGTGGCACGACTGCTAGGAAACCAACTGGAACGCCTGGTGCCGGCAACACAGGCAAAACACCACCTGCCGGAACAAAAATGCCCGGCACTAAGACTGGCGCGGCTGGGAAGCAACCCGCTGTGACGACCGAAAGAGGCGCTGGTACAGGTCGCAAAATGCCTGCCAACTTCAAAAAAGGGACGTTTAAGGGCGGTACACGTGGTCGTCAAGGCAGTCAACGTGGCGGTGCTGGTGGTGCTTTCTCCATCGGGACAGTCGGTCCATTACGCCTATTGCAATCTGATTTAGGTCCACAAATCAGTTGGCTTCTGCCAGCTGCAATCATTGGCTTCATCAGTGCCTTTGCCTACTATTTGGACCGCAAACGGAAATGGTACCAGACAACCATTCAACAAAATCACTTGCTCTTTTGGCTTGGATGGCTCATCCCCGTTGCTGGCTTCTTCTCCATCGCCAGCTTCTTCCATCCTTATTACATGATCATGTTGGCACCACCAATTGCCGCCTTATTCGGCATCGGAACTGTCACTATGTTCAAACAATTCAAAACCGATCTGAAACATTGGCAAGCATGGCTTTTGCCAATCGCAATCGTGGTCACCACAGGCTTGCAGGCTTGGTATGTCAGTCTCTATTATCAATGGCAGCCATTCTTAGTCATCGCTGGCGGCCTGCTCGGTTTGATACTTCTGTTCATCGGCCGCACTAAAGCATGGCGTAAAACAGCGTTAGGCGTTGCCATCGCAGCAATCATGGCCGCACCAGCATTCTGGTCCTTAACGCCAACAATAGCTGGTTCCTCGGCTGGTATTCCTTCTGCCGGTCCATCACTGCTCTCCTCTAGCGGTAACGGTGGACTCGGCAACGGCACAGCAGATTCTGGCTTGTTAAAGTATGTTGAAAAACATCAAGGCAATGCCAAATACCTGTTTGCAACCAGCAACGCCAGCACTGCAGCCCCGTATATCATCAAATCTGGCAAAGCGGTCATGGCCATTGGCGGCTTTAACGGGACTGATCCAGCTATCACCCTGAAACAGTTCAAAGCGCTTGTTAAAAAGGGCGATATGAAGTATTACCTTTCCTCTGGCCGCTCAGGCAATTCGAAGATTGAAGCTTGGGTCACCAAAGTCGGCAAAAAGGTTGCCGCAAGTCAATATGGCGGCACTTCATCGTCCAGCACGCAAGGCTTTGGCAGCCGAGGCGGCATGGGCGGCGGCACCTTGTATGAACTCGATGCCAGCATGGTGAAATAAAGCGTCTTGATCTCTCTATGAAAGGAGTCCCCGATATGCGACAAGAAAAGAATCCATTCATTTCGATTGTGTTGCCGGTTTATAACGAAAGTGCTGGCATCGGCGAAACTTTAACGGTTTTGGCAAATTACGTTCGTGCACGGCCGGAACGATACGAGTTAATTTTCGTCAATGACGGCTCAACAGACGATAGTGCTGATCAAATCAGGGCCGCCATGGCCAAAAATCCGGCGATTCGGTTAGTCGCTTTCTCCCGCAACTTCGGCCATCAGCTAGCAATCACTGCCGGTATTCGCTATGCCAGCGGCGATGCAGTGGTGGTCATGGACGCCGATCTGCAAGACCCGCCGCGTGTTATCCCAGAAATGTTAGCCCGCTGGCGTGAAGGCTATGACGTCGTTTACGGTAAGCGGCGCAAACGCAGTGGTGAAACGTGGTTTAAGAAGTTGACTGCCGAAATGTTTTATCGCTTACTCAAGGCTGTCACTAGCATCAACATTCCTGTCGATACCGGCGACTTCCGTTTGATGGATCGGCGTGTTGTCAATGTTCTCAAGCAGATGAATGAACAGGACCCATATGTACGCGGGATGGTCACTTGGGTCGGCTACAAACAAATTGCGGTTGAGTACGATCGTCAAGAACGGGAAGCCGGTGAAACGCACTATCCACTGAGAAAAATGCTTCACTTAGCTATGGATGGGATCACTAGTTTTTCCACAGTACCGTTAACTTTAGCTAGCTGGTTAAGCGGCTTCTTCCTGATCATCGCGGTCGCGCTCTTTGGGCTTAGTTTGGCACTAGGCCACCTCACTAGCTTAACCTGGGTCATGATCATCACCTTGCTAGTTGGCGCTGGTATTACCTTCACCATTGGCATGCTCGGCACCTACATCGCGAGGATGTTCGCTGAAAGCCGCCATCGACCGCTCTATATCGTTGCCGACACATACGGCTTCAAAACCCAAACGACGCAACAAACAAGTTATCCTTATCACGCATTACAAAACTAGCCACAAGCGCCACTATTTAAAATCAAGAAAGCCGCTAACCTGTTGTTTGAATGACGACATCAGGCTAGCGGCTTTTTTGAGCACAAAAGAATAAGCTAAATGCCACAAATATGTTTGAACTAGCTAATGGTGCTCATGTCTAAACTCATTTTAAATTTTACAACACCAATATTTTTATGTTACGGTTATTATAAGTAAGCAATGATCGTGTCTCTGACAAATTGAAAGGAATGAACTCATGACAACAACGACCAAGCACTTGACGCGCTTAACGCCAAGCGATCTGGCCGCTGAATTAACGACGAACACCAAAACTGGCCTGACTGCTAAAGAAGCAGCTGCACGTTTGCAGCAAAATGGCCGCAATCAGCTCACCGCGGCTAAAAAGCCTAGCTTGCTCCGGCAAATCGGCCATCACCTCAGCGATATCACCTCACTAATTTTGCTTTTTGCCGTTGGTCTCTCTGCCTATCTGGCCTTGACGACTGACAGTGACTGGACCAAAACCATTGTTATTGGCGCCATCGTCATTCTCAATGTTGTGATCGCTTTGTACCAAGAACACAGCGCTGAAAAAGCACTCGCTGCTTTGAAAGCCATGACGATCCAAACCGTCACCGTTGTTCGTGAAGGCAAGACGCAAACCATTCAGGCCGCCGGGCTTGTTCCAGGCGATTTGATTCTCCTCAAGGCCGGCGATGCGGTTCCTGCAGACGCCAGAATCATTCAAAGCCAAGAACTTGAAGCGGATGAAGCAATTTTAACTGGCGAAAGTCTGGGCGTGACCAAAACGGCAGAAGCCTTGGCCACTGCTCCTGATGATCTTGGGGATGCTGCCAATTATATTTTCTCTGGCACAGCCATTACCAGCGGCAAGGCAACTGCGATTGTGACGGCTACCGGCATGGACACCGAACTGGGAAAAATTGCTGCACTGCTCAATCAGACAAAAAAGCAGACGACGCCATTGGCCAAACGGTTAAACACACTTGGCAAGCGGCTATCCTTCGTTGCTATCTTGGGCGGTATCATCACCATTTTGCTAGCAACCTTGCTTCATCAGGAAGGCTTTACAGATAGCTTGATGCTTGGTGTCAGCCTCGCCATTGCTGCAGTTCCAGAAACCTTGCCCGTCATCGTCACCCTCAGTTTGGCTCATGGCGTTCAGAAGATGGCCAAGCGCCACGCGATTATTCGCCAAGTCACCGCTGTTGAAACCATTGGGAACGTGAACGTGATTGCCTCAGACAAAACTGGGACCCTCACGCAGAATCGCATGACAGTCACCCATTTCTGGCCTTATGGCAAAGAAATTCATAAAGTCGCCAAAACAAAGTTGTCAGCCAATGACACCCGCTTTTTCAAGTATCTCGGTCTTGCAACCAACGCACACTTAACTGCTGATGATGAACCAGATATCGGCGATGCGACTGAACTGGCAATTGTTCGGCTACTTGATCATTACGATCTGAGTCGGACCGAGGCTGAGCAAACCTATCCGCGTGTGGCTGAAGCGCCGTTTTCATCTGACAAGAAAACCATGGCGACTTTGCATCGCACGCCGGATGGCCACTATCTAGCGATTATTAAAGGAGCAGTTGACCGAATTAACTTTGCGCCTGAAAACTGGGAGCAAACTGCCACCGCAATCCATGACCAAATGACGGCACAAGCATTGCGGGTACTGGCGGCTGGCTATCAACAATTTGAAACCGATCCTGGGGAAAACTGGGAAACACAGCTAACCGCCGTACAACCGTTGGGATTGATTGGTATCATTGATCCGCCGCGCCCTGAAGTGCCCGCTGCCATTCGCGCTGCTAAACAGGCCGGCATTACAACGGTTATGATCACTGGGGATCATCTCGGTACGGCCAAAGCCATTGCTAAAGACATTGGCATCCTTGAAAGCGGCCAACAAGCGATCACCGGCCATGACCTCAGCCAAATGAGCGACGAGGATCTGGCGGCCAATATTGCTGATATCCGCGTGTTCGCGCGGACTACCCCGAGTGATAAAATTCGAATCGTCAAAGCTTGGCAAAAACAAGATGCGGTGGTCGCCATGACCGGTGACGGCGTCAATGATGCGCCAGCGCTCAAAGCTGCCGACGTCGGCATTGCCATGGGCATCACTGGTACAGATGTGGCCAAAAATGCTGCCGATATGGTTTTGACCGACGATAACTTTGCTACGATTATCGATGCTGTCGCACAAGGTCGAACCGTCTATCAAAATATTTTAAAAGCCGTTGAATTTCTGATTTCGGTTAATTTTGCCCAAATTTTCACGATGCTACTGGCCGTCCTCGTTGGCTGGGGTGCTGTGATGACACCTGAGCAGCTACTCATCGTCAACGTCCTTGCTGATGGTATTCCCGGCTTCTTCCTTAGCCGAGAATTGGCTGAACCTGGCATGATGCACTTGAAACCCATTCCAAAAGCAGCCAGTATTTTCAGCAATGGCCTCGGCAAACGTGTGGCCGTGCGGACGACCACCTATGTTGGCTTGATTCTTGGCATCTACTTCGTTGGCCGTTTCGTGGTCAGCCCCGATGTGCCAAGTATCGGCATGACCATGCTATTTCTGACATTAGCCATCGGTTCGATGCTGGACATTTTCCCCATCAAAACCCGTGGTCGGCTTAACTGGTCAGCGATGACTGTCAATCCGATCCTGACTGGTAGCCTTTTACTGACGATGACAGTCATCGTTGCCTTAGCAACCATTGCACCATTGCAACAAATTTTTCAGCTAGCGCCACTAACAGCCGGACAATGGGCCATCGTCCTCGGTGCCATCTGGCTGCCAATGTTGGTTGTTGAAACTTACAAGCGCCGTCAACATCGGCACGAATTAGCGCCATGGCGTCAGGCCACCTTATCAGATTCGGCAGAATAACGTTGGTTTTGCGATATCATCGTTATCTGATATGCTTTAGTTAACTAATGAGCATGGCAATTCACCACCAACAATAGGTGGAAGAATACCATCCAAGGAGGCTTGTTCTATGCAAACATTTCAAGCATTGGTTCACGATGGGCAAAAGGCAACTTTTCAAACCCTGCACAAAGATGATTTACCAGCAGGCGATTTATTGATCAGGGTCGCTTATTCAGATATTAACTACAAAGATGCGCTTGCCTATCAACCGCAGAATCAAATTATTCGAGATTATCCACAGATTCTCGGGATTGATTTAAGTGGGACTGTGGTAGCCAGTCAAGATGCCAATTTTAAAGTAGGCGATCAAGTGTTGGCCACCGGTCATGGTCTAGGGGTCAGTCAAGGCGGTGGTTACGCTGAATATGCCCGCATTCCGGCTTCTTGGGCAATCTCGCTGCCATCAGCCATGACACTTGCTAGCGCCATGAGTTTTGGCACGGCGGGTTTGACCGCTGCCTTATGTGTCGCTGCTTTGACCGCGCATGGCATGACGCCTGAGCATGCACCGCAGATTCTTGTTGGTGGCGTAACGGGCGGTGTCGGCAGTGTTGCCATGCGCTTATTAGAGCAAGCAGGCTTCACGAATCGAATCGGTATTGTGCGGACACCAGATCAGCAAAAACAGGTTATGTCACTTGGCGCCACGGCAACATTAGCACTTGACAAGCTTCCCAAGGGAAAGGCTTTGAGTAAGCAACGCTTTGATTTTGCCATTGATCCGCTCGGTGGATCGTTCACAACCAGTTTGCTGCCAAGTATGCGTTATGGCGGCGCAATCGCGTTATGTGGCAATGCTGCAGGAACTGCCTTGCCGCTGACCGTCTTCCCCTTCATTTTGCGCAATGTCAGCTTGCTCGGTGTGGATTCCGTCAATGCCCCTGCTGCGGCCCGAGCAGCCGCATGGCAGACATTGGGCAAATTGGCGCCAATGCCTGTCGATACGGTCAAACTAGCTGACTTGCCACAAACCTTGACGAAACACTTTAACCACCACACAACCCGGACGATTGTGGACATGGGCTAATGGAAAAGTGCCAGCTACTGAGTATCTGTATTTGCTGGCAGCAATTATGAATTAACCACTAATCTCTGACATGCTTGATTTTTTAACCATCAAAGTTGCGCTTCAACCAAACACGGTTGAAGGACAACTGATAGCCACCAAAAGACGACTGATTTTCCAATGGCGGAAATCAGTCGTCTTTTGTTTTCTCATAGAGAATCTATTCATTAACTTCTTTTAGGCCAGCTTTAACTCAACAAAACAGCATCATCGGCAAACTCTTGTCCACTGCGTTCTTTAAACATCGTCAATAAGTCTTCGACGGTCAGATGCTGTTTTTCCTCGCCACGGACATCAACAGCAATTTCACCATGATCCAGCATGATTAAGCGATCACCATATTTCAGTGCACTGGCCATGTTGTGTGTGATCATCAAAGTTGTCGTATGTTGCGCGCGAACCATTTTATCAGTCAAAGCCATGACGGTAGCGCTTGTCTGCGGATCGAGCGCTGCTGTGTGTTCGTCAAGCAATAACAACGCTGGTTCTTTTAAAGTAGCCATCAGCAAGGTTACTGCCTGTCGTTGACCGCCAGAAAGCAAGCCCATTTCGGCACCCAGGCGATTCTCAAGGCCCAATCCAAGGGTCGCCAATTTTTCCTTAAAATGTTGGCGATCACTCCGTTTGACCCCACTGGCCCAAAAGTTACGCCAAGAGCCGCGTTTTTCGGCCAATGCCAAATTCTGTTCGATTGTCAGCAACGAGGCGGTGCCGGAACGTGGATCCTGAAAGACTCGAGCAATTACCTTCGCCCGCTTAGCAACATTTTGATAGGTCACGTCCTTACCGTTGATCAAAATCTGCCCCTGACTAACAGGGAGCGTGCCAGCGATACTATTCAGCAACGTTGATTTACCTGCGCCGTTGCCACCAATAATCGCGACGAACTCCCCGCGTTCAAGACTGAGATCAATGCCTTTCAGCGCGTGATTCTCGTTCACGGTTCCTTGTTCAAAATACTGGTGCAGTCCATGCACTTCAAGTACGGCCATGGCTAAACCTCCTTTTGCTGATCACCAGCATGTGTGCGCATTGAATCGGTTTTTGCTGCTTGCATCTGTGCCTGAACGATGCGAGCTTGACGCCGATTACCGTGACGAATTGTCATGAGTTGCAATTTCTTTTTCAGTAACGGCAATGACAGGAAGATCGTTAACATCAAGGCGTAGAAGAAACGCAGGTAGTTCGGGTCAACACCAAGATCCAGCACAACCGCAATAATCAGGCGGTAGATCACAGCGCCGACAATGATCATCAACAACCGCGCCCATAACGGCACGCTGCGCAATAGGATTTCCGAAATAATGATGGCTGCCAAGGCAATGACGATGGTCCCAATCCCCATCGACAAATCCGCATAGCCATTGGTTTGCGCCATGAGACTGCCTGATAAAGCAATCAGGCCATTGCTCAGCATGTAGATGATAATTTTCATCGCATCATTGTTGATCCCGTTGGCCGCCGCCATGTTCTGGTTGTTGCCGACTGCCGCAGCAGCTAAGCCCATCTCGGTATGGAAAAAGAATACCAGAATACCTATCACAATGGCGACCACAATGGCACCGATGATGATGCCGGTGGTCGTGGCATCACCACTGTCAACCAGATTGAAAACCGTCTTAACAGTCCCAATCAAACTGATATTAGCCTTGCCCATGATGAAGAGGTTCACCGAATACAACCCGGTCATGGTCAAAATACCAGTGAGCAAGTCTGGAATATGCAACTTGGTGGTTAAAAAACCTGAAACTGCACCAGCTGCAGCGCCACCGGCAAAGCCCATGAGCGTCGCCGCAATCGGCCCCACCCCCGTGACAATTGCATGCGCAGTAATCGCAGCGCCCAAGGGAAAACTGCCTTCAGCAGTCATGTCAGCAATGTCTAATATTCGGAAAGTCAGGTACACGCCAATCGCCATGACCGACCATAGTAATCCTTGGGCAATACTTGATGTCACGATGTCCATAATGAAAAGCTCCTTTGTTAAGTGAGCGCGAGCCAGCCCGGGTAGAAAGCGGAGTGTAAGCGGCCTTGGGCATGATGGTCGTAGTTTGACCGTTGCGACCGAGGTCCTTACACGCAGGCTTCTGGGCTGGTGAGCGCGTTATGGTAGAAGCGCGAGTCAGCCCGGGTGCTGCGACTGCCAGCGCGTTATGACACGAAATCGATTATTCAGCTTGCTTCAAGGCAGCCTCTGTCAAGCCAAATTGTTTCATCCGGGTCGGATCAGTGACCAATCGAGTTTTAGCCGGTTTTTCAACAGGTAGATCGCTGACTTTCTTCCCCTTCAAAATTTGAACAGCCAGTTTGCCAGTCTGCCGGCCTAGATCTTCGTAATTAATCCCTACTGTCGCCACCCCGGCTAATTTCACCATCGTCGCATCAGCGGTGACGACCGGAATGTTTTCTTTCGTGCTGATTTTGCCAATGGTCGGCATTGAGGCCGCCATCGTGTTATCGGTTGGAATGTACACAACATCACTTTGTTTCATCAGTGCAGTGGCACTTTGTTCAACATCATTGGTGGTCGCGGCAGTTTTTTCAACCGCAGTCAAACCTAGTTTTTTAATAGCTGCCTTGGCAAGTTTGATCTGAACCTGAGAATTTTCTTCGGCGGCGTTAAACAATAAGCCGACTTTTTTTGCTTTAGGAAAGGCTTTGTGTAAAAAGTTGATCTGCCCCGCCACATCGACCATGTCTGTGACTCCTGTAGCGTTTTTGTCTGGCTTGGTTGCTGTGGTCACAAGACCAGCCGCTTTTGGATCCGTGATCGCCGTGAACAGCAACGGGGTCTTGCTGTCTGCCTTCTGTAGGGCTTGGGCAGCCGGTGTAGCGATCGCCAAGTTGAGATCGTTTTTATCACGTTGCAAGCGCTGGCTCATCGTCTGAAGATTAGATTGATCGCCTTGGGCATTCACGTAGTCCAACTTGATCTTCTTGCCTTTGTAACCGGCTTTGGCCAGTTCTTCCGTGAACCCTTTACGGGCGGCGGTTAATGCTTGCTGGTCAATCAACTGTAAAATGCCGATTTTAACCTGACTCTTGTCAGCCGCTGCACTGGTTAATTTACCACAACCGGCTAAAACCATGATAGTGAGTGCTGCTGCCGCAATAGCGGCCATTCGTTTGATCTTCATTTTTCTTCCTCCTGGGATGTACGGGTTAAGGTGATGGTGCTTCACACTTTGTGCAAACGCGCTCACTGGCGCAGAAACCTACATGTAAGGACCTTGGTCGCAGTGGTCAAAATACGACTATCACGACCAAGGCCGCTTACACTCCGGTTTCTACCCGGGCTGACTCGCGCTCTTACAAAAATAGCCAGCCACTGGATTTTTCGTCCATGTGGCTGGCCATTGTTTTTTCCCGGAAAAAGAAAAGGCCACATGGATGAATTCGTCCATGTGGCGGTTAATTGCAAGTTAAACACTTACGGCCATCATGGATACAAACCTGATTGGCTTGTATCCATGAGATACAAACCATTATCCGAAATAGCCGTAATAATAAGAATGATTAAGTTGTGTTGTTTTGACTCGATCCATGATCAACACTCCTTCATGCAGAGATGTTCTCTCTGACTTGTCTCAAAGCGTATACTCATATTCTCATCTTGTCAACACAAACAAAAAACTTACATTCGGCTATTTCAGTTTTTGTATGGGGAAGAATGTCAAAGAACGTTACTATAGCAGTTATTCTGGTAATTTAACCGTTTGTTTGACGGCTTTTAGCATTGCCTCGTTGCGAACTGTTTCGACTTTTGCTGGTTTCTCAACTGGTAATGTTTTAACTGTTTTACCTTTAAGCAGTTTAATAGCCATTTTAGCCGTCTGCTTACCAAGGTCGCGGTAGTTGATGCCTTTGGTGATCGTGCCGCCGTCTTGAACCATGGTCGAAGCGGCTGGGACGACTGGTATTTGCTGCGCCTTGGCAACTTTACCAATAGTCGGCATCGCGGCGGCCATAACGTTATCGGCCGGTAAATAAAGGGCATCGACGCTTTTGGCTAAACTCTCGGCGGCCTGTTGCACATCGTTGGTTGTCGCCGCTGTTCGAACTTGGTAACGCAAGCCGAGTTGTTTCAGCCGAGCTTTGGCTTGCTTGATCTGATAAACCGAATTTGGTTCGCCAGCGTTATACATGAGGCCGACAGTTTTTGCTTCTGGGAAAGTTTGATGAAGCAGGTCAATTTGTTTGGCTACCGCAACTAAATCTGTCACGCCGGTTGCATTTTTATCTGGTTTTGCGGGATTGGTGACCAATCCGGCTGACTTAGGATCCGTGATGGCGGTGAATAACATCGGTGTCTTTTTGTCGGCTTGTTGAAGTGCTTGCGCGGCAGGAGTTGCAATCGCAAGGTTCACATCATTCTTGTCGCTGGCCAACCGATCGCTCATGGTTTTCAGATTAGCCTGATCACCTTGGGCATTCACGTAATCGATCTTGACACGATCGCCACTGTAGCCCGCCTTGGCTAGCTCCGCCTCAAAGCCCTTTCTTGCCTCGGTCAAGGCACTTTGGTCAATCAACTGCAAAATGCCGATTTTGACAGTTTTGGAACTGGCGGCGTTACTTTTCTTGCCGCAGCCGATCAACGTCAAGCCAACCAGTGCTGCAGTAGCGATAACAAGTAGTCGATGCTTTTTCATAAAAAAATCCTCCTGTGAGCGCTCGCCAGCGCAGCAACCGCGCTGGCGAGCGCGTTATCGATGAGTGACGAGTGACAATTCAGCCATCCGGAACGGTCAACATAGTCGCATGATGCAAAAAGGACCAGCCGCTGGTTTTCACCATGCGACTGGCCCCGAGATTTTTCGGTATAGAAAAGCCGCATGGATAATTGTTCATCCATGCGGCGTTGTGTGCACATTTAATGTGACGGCCTTATGGATGCAAACCACTGCTTGCGCGGTTTGCATCTCACTGCAAACCGCTATCCGAAAAAGCCGCCGAAAAAGTTATTAAGTTGTGTTTGCCGTACTAAGTTCATGGTCAACACTCCTTTAAACACGCGTTCGCAGTCGCATAAATCACGTCTGCTGACACGCTATCTGTTTGGTACGAGAATCAGCATACCGAATCCAATCGTCATTCGTCAAGAAAAATTTTTAATGATTTTACAATACATCTGTTATCTAAAAATCATTTTCACATACTGATGATTGGCCGCAGCTACGAGTCGATCAACCATGCTTAACTTTAATGCACCGCTGGCCTGTTGCGCCAAGCGAATGAGTGGCGTGTCCAATACGATTGCCTGCTGGAACTTCGCCTCGGGTCCTTGCTTGTCGATATAATCTTTAGTTCGAATTTTGACCGTGATCCACGCCACTAGCCGCAGCAATGTTTCTTCATTTCTCGCGGTGTATTGAGTCGAGTGAATTCGCCTGGTACAAATTCATGTGGTGCCGGTACTTTCTGGTCTGTCAACTGTTCAAAATCTTGAACACTAGGTTTCCCGGAAAGCGTTGTATACCAATTTGGAATCGTTGCAAAGTTATTAAAAGTTTCCCCTGTGAAGCTAACCGGTAAGACAGCATCAATATTAGTGACACTGGTACCAACAGCAATCGCCTTTTGAGCTTCAGGCAAGACCCATGTTTGTGTCTGTTCACGCCACTCCTTAAAGGCTTGTGCCTTCAGATCGAGAGCAACATTAACGGTTTGTCCAGCTTTGACAAAAACCTTTTTGAATGCCTTTAATGATTTTTCCGGTCGTAATGGTCGTGGTTGTTGTTCTTGAACATAGACCTGGACCACTTCCGCACCATCAACCTTTCCAGTGTTGGTCACTTGCAAGCTAATGGTCAGTGGCTGATCATCGGTTACGTGATCACTTGAGAGCTGAATGTTTTTCAAGGCAAACGATGTGTAACTCAAACCAAAACCAAATGGAAAGGCGACTGGCACTTTTGCTTTGTCGTAATAACGGTAGCCAACATATGTGCTTTCAACATACGGCACCGACCGAGGGTTTTTATCATAGACATCCGCTGAGGGCACGTCTTGGTATTTTAGCGGATAACTTTCAGCTAGCTTGCCGCTTGGATTGACAGCACCTGTCAAAACGTTGGCAGCTGCGGCCCCGATACGTTCACCGCCAAGTGATAGGTTAACGACAGCTTTGACTTGATCCACCCACGGAAGCTCAACCGGTGCACCGGCAACTAACAGGACAATCACGTTTGGATTAACTGCGGTCACTGCCTGCAATAAATCGTTTTGAACTTTTGGTAAAGCCATATTTTGGCGATCAAAGCCCTCCGACTCATAATTGTCGGGTAGCCCAGCAACAAAAACGACTTTGTCATGGTTGCGTGCCAAGGCTAATGCCTCGGCAGTCGCCTGCGAATCATCCTGATCGTCAAGTCGATAGCCAGCCGCATAATCAAATGACACCTTTTTTTGCTTAAGGCCATCCAAAACTGAAACGATCTCGGAAGCATTAATATGCGAAGACCCTGCCCCTTGGAAGCGTGTAGCTTTAGCCAGCTCACCAATGACCGCGACTGTATCAGTAGCCTGTAATGGTAACATGGCGGCCTCATTTTTCAGCAGAACAATCGCACTTTCTGCAATTTTTTGCGCCAATTGTCCATTTGCTTGCAATAATTGCTCTCGCGATCCCTGGAATTTGGGCCGTTGTTTGCGGGCAATTTCCGCAATCTTAGTCACCGCTCGATCTAAGCTGGCCAATTTCAGTGTGCCTTGTTGATAAGCCTGCAGCGCCTCACCATCAAATAAATGATCGTCGCCTGGCATTTCTAAATCCGTACCGGCATTAAGCGCCGCAACCTTATCATTCAACGCTCCCCAATCTGTGATCACTGCCCCGCCAAACCCAAATTGTTGCCGCAACACTTGGGTCATCAAATAGAGATTATCACTTGCATAGGTGCCATTAATTTTGTTGTAGGAACACATGACCGCTTCTGGGTGGCTTTCTGTGACAGCAATACGAAAAGCCTCAAGATAGATTTCATGCAAGGCGGTCGGATCCACCAGCGAATCAGATGAAAGCCGGTCATTTTCCTGATTATTCGCTGCAAAATGTTTGAGACATGCAGCAATCCCTTGCGCCTGGATACCATTAATCCACGCAGCGCCAAGTTTTCCGGCCAAGAATGGATCTTCACTAAAATACTCAAAGTTCCGACCGCAAAGTGGATTGCGTTTCATATTAACACCGGGACCAAGTACCATATCGACACCTAAGCTTTGCGCTTCTAATCCAATCGCCTTACCCATTGCTTGAATGAGATCAGGATCCCACGCAGCTGCGCTAGCACTAGCCGTTGGAAAACTGGTACTAGGGACACTATCATTGATTCCGAGATGATCCGCTGCCAGTGCCTGATACCGCAGCCCATGGGGACCATCACTCATCCGAAAACTTGGTATACCTTTATCGGCAAGATGCTCAGAAGTCCAGAAATCTTTTCCAGAAGTTAGTTTCACTTTTTCTTCAGCTGTGATCTTCGCCAGATGAAAGTTAGATACTACCACCCCCATCAAAATTACCTCTTTTCCGGCAAAATTTTTGCCATGTTTTTTTGGAACACTTATTATACCTTAAGATAACGATATTAACGCTTAAAACGGTCGCAATTCATTCATTTAAGTTTCGCCCGAAAGATCAAGGCTTCAATCACAACAGCTTTTGTCAATTTATATAAACATATTTTCAACTAATTGACATTTTGACAATTTAAAATTCAATAACATTTGCTCACAATATCAAAAAGTAGCAAAGAACATTAAAAAACCACATTCAAAATTTTTCTTCCAGAACGTCATAAAAAATTCACAATTACAGATTATTCTTTTCTATGTAGCAAGGAAGTTTACCCCCTTCTTACTACTACCCCAACCCAACTTTTTTTCATTTTTACTCCTCCAAAGTAAAAAGAAGTCGGCACCACCCCCAATGGTGTTGACAGGAAACCCCGCGTACCCCCAATACGCGGGTTTTTTTGTGTAGCGCGAAAGCAGGTTTCTGCGAACGCGTTTGCGAGGGCCTGCAAAATTGGCGGAGTTTTGGTTGTTTAGGTTCAATGTCCTTATGTGCAGATTTCTGGGCTAATTTACCCGTTTCAGCGAAAGCAGGCTCGCTTACCGTCTTTAATAGTCCACCAAGCAAAAATGGCAAAAGGCAACTTTGACCTTCCTAACATCGCCTCGGGAAGTTGCAAAGTTGCCTTTTTTAATCGCTGCACAAGCATCTAATCCGCATCGCGGACAACGATTCGATCTCGAATTGCTGTTGGATGTTCCAACTGATCCAGAATTGCCAAGGCCATGTTGCCGGTCGTAATGTGGCTTTGTCCATCTTCGCCCACCAGCAATGTATCCTTGCCGGCAACATAACTCGTTGCTGGTCCACTTGGAAAGGCTTCGCTTGGTGAAATGCCAATCCAGTTCACATTCGCGTTCATTTGTAAAAACTGATATTCGTAATATTGGTAAAGGGCGCCATCATACCATGGTTGACTTGCGGCACTTTCTGGAAAGTCAAGAATCATGGGGTGATCCGCACCCGGCATCGCCAAGCTAGCACTTCCCAAAATAAAGACAGCCAGTGTATCGCTGTTGCGCAACAGACTAACTAAGTGCGTGGCAAAGTCCAGATGTAAATAACCACGGCCTGAACCCCACGGCACACTCAAAGCATCTACCACTGCATCAACGCTATCCAAGTCGTCTTCAGTCAATACCAACGGTTCCTTCACCAACGTGGCAACCGTTGCACCAAGCCGATCAGCGGCCTTCTGCGGATCACGCACAACTGCCAGCACCTCATGTCCGCGTCGCCGAGCTTCAGCGACAATGGCACTGCCCGCGCGACCAGTAGCACCCAAAACAGCAATTTTCATTTTGCCTACCTCATTTCATGTTGAGCGCAGGTCAATCCGCCTACATGCAACTTGCTGGGTTGACGAGCGCGTTTATAGGAAGCAACGACCTCTCGTCCATATTCTAGCATGTATCCAGCATTTACGGCTGAATCTGCCTTCTGGGCTTGAAAAAGACAAGAAAACTTCCTTATATTGCCAGTTATGCGGTACACTTAAATCATTAGTATAGAATGTGAGAGGATATTAAATGTCAATTGAAGCTAGCCTTACTTATCAAAAGAAATTCTTCAACGATTTTACCGATGCTTGGCATAAAAAGTCACGTTATCGCCTTTATCAGGGACTAGATGCAACCGCTGAAAATCTGCGGCTAGACATCGAAGAAACGCCTGGTTATATTTTGGCTTATGACAAAAACGCACAGGCGGAACTGCATGATTTTCTGCAGATCGGTCTTATTGATTTTCTGCGCCAGCACATCCCCTTTTTTGAAGTTAATGATCAAGGAACCGTCTACTTTGGTAATTGGTACCACCGACGCGAGTTTGGCCATATTAACGTCATCTTGCGAGCAATCACGCAGTCAGCTGACGAACAGCGCCGCATCCTACCACAACTCGAAGCTTTTTCTGACGATCCCGACCATTATCTAGACCGCCAGTTGGATGCGATGCGCAAAGAGGTTTACCGTGACGTCGATTCATTGCACACCCAAATCGACAACTTGGAAGCCGAAAACGCCCCAGAGCGCGGCCAAGCAACCCAAGGCAACAGCGGTTTCCGTGGCTTGTTGAAAAACTTTATTGATCCGAGTGATGATGACCAACCATCGCCTTCACAACCTTCAGGAGATGCCTCGCGACTGAAAGCACAGTTCGACAAGGAAAAGCTTACCGCCGATGATATTTTCGACAAGCGCAAACGCGAACTCGAAGTTTCCGCAGCCATCACGCGCTATGAATTCCAAGCAGTGATGGGGACTTACAGCTCAGTCGCTGAATTTGAAAATATCTTAGCTAACTTGAAGGATGATTTCATGCAGTCATTAAAGCTTGAAGGAGGGCGCACGCATGCTTAATCTTAATGATGCACATTTGGCTGCCCTGATTACAAAACCACTCACCGTTGCTCAGGCACGCCAACAAATTGGTACAGCATATCAGCAAGAAGCCGATCGTTTAGCAAACTCGCCATTATGGGAATCAAATGATGAGGCATTGACCGCCTTATTGGCAAGCTACACGAATCTCTTGGGCAATAAATTATATCAGGCATTGCAAAACTTGACGTCAATCCCTACCCCATTTTTGCAGACATTGTGGCTGCAGGATACAACGGCAGATGCTCACCACAGCGAAATTGCGGTGATTCAGACGACGCAGGACGACAACAACACATTGTTAACGATTGTGGATCCCTTGAGTGACGATGCCAAATTAAAAGCGGTCAACCTACCGACACTTTTGCAGATCACCGCTGCTGACAGCAATGCCATGACCTACGATGCCGAAACCGTTAAGGCACTGTCTGCTTTAGCCAAAGCGCTCAATCAAGGCGGCTATCGCTTCACTACTGTTGATGAAACTGTCTTGCAACCCGTTAACGGACTAAGTTTCAAGACACGGTTTGATAACCTCAAACCACTCGTTGCAAAAAAGGCAGTCATCAAAGCCGGCGACTTTAGCATTGGTACGTCATTAGATCAGGATGCAAAAGTACTTGGGTATCAAGTCCTAGACGAAGATGGCCACGACTGGCAAGATCTTGGCTCTGAAGAAGTCAAAAATGACCGCTTTGAGTGGGCATCAACTACTGTGCCGCAAGAATTGGTCAATCACCGTCTCAAGCTCATTATTCGTGTTTCGGCAGGCAGTAATTCACCTGCATTGGATGAATTATTCGTCATTGCATCCAACAACGCTATCCTCATGCGACAAGGTGCCAAAGCTGGCGTTTACGAATTGCCACTACCAAATCAAAAGATCTTTACAGTGATGATCAATCCGGCTAATAATATGGTTTATCTGAAGTATCCTGATCCAGAAACGCAGATCATCGAACTTAACCATCAGTATCCATTTATCGGCGAATGGCTTAAAGCTGTCTTGCCGCAAAAACGGGCGTTTAATTAGTAACAGTATTGGCAAGTCATGACAGTCTTTTATCAGGAAGAGCGTAAACTGATGCGGTTAGAATCCGGAGCATAAGCGACCTGAAGCGCATTGGCTGAGCTTTGGCCAGTGTGCTTCAGATCCTGATGTACCGGCTTCTGCACCAGTGAACACGTTTACGAGGAGGGAATCACGTGGCTAATGAGTTTCCACAAGTGATGACAATCGGCGGTACGGACAGTGACGGCAGTGCCGGTGTCCAAGCCGATTTGCATAGTTTCTTCATGCGCGGTGTTTATGGTGCTACCATTTTAACCGCGGCTGTTGCAGGCAATTCTTACGGGATTCAGGATAGTATGGTCATGCCATTACCGTTCATTGATGCCCAGTTCAAGTCACTCGCTGCTGATTTGCATATTCGCGCTGCTAAAACGGGCATGCTTGCCGATCGCGCACTGGTGCAAAATATTATCAAAAACTGGCAGCAATATGATTTCGGTGCCTTAGTTGTCGATCCCGTTATTATCACTAAACACGGCGCGATGTTGCTAGAACAAGACGCTTATGATGCTGTCAAAAATGAACTGATCCCCCTAGCAACGGTGGTCACCCCCAATCATTACGAGGCCGAGCATCTAACCGGTATGAAACTCGACACCGACGCTCAGACTGAAGCGGCCGCACATCAACTACAAGACTCCGGTGCCAAGAACATTGTTTTAAAAGGTGCCCATGATGATCCTACGCAACCAACTGTGCGTGATTTTGTTTTGCTGGAAAGCGGCAAGTCATTCTGGTTAAGTGAACCTTATCATGCAACCGACCGGGTTAACGGCACAGGTGACACGCTTTCCGCCGTCATCACCGCAGAAATTGGCAAAGGCAACTCAGTTGAGGAAGCCATTCGCATTGCTAAGCGTTTCACCAATCAAGCCATTGGTCATCCAATTGCAGTCGGTCATCAGTACGGCCCGATCAATCACTGGGCCAATAAGATTGTCTACCCACAATTCTAATTAAGACAACAAAAGCGATCAGCTCATTTTAAAAAGAGCGGGTACACTCCCTTTTGGGTGGACAGACCAAATATTTAAGGTCTGTTCTCCTGGAAGGGAGTTTTTTTATGCGGCGGAAGGGAATTCGTTATTCTTTGGAAGAAAAGATTCAATTCGTTAATCGAGTTCTGTCTGGCCAATCACTCATGGATGTTCAGAGGTCTGGGGGACCCCGCCATGTGGCTTTAGGTCGGTGGGTGCACAGCTATCAGCAATGGGGAGCGGCTGGACTCGTCCCGAAGAAACGAGCAACGCGACGCCACCCACGTAAACACAAGACGTATTCCAGAGAGTTCAAGCTTCAGATTGTCCAAGAATACCTGGCGGGTGGGACGTCTTACCCTAAACTATGTGCGGAGTATGACATCTCCAATCCAGCAGTCGTTTACCAATGGGTTTCTCTGTATAATAGTGGTCAACTACTACAGACCACTAGAGGGAGTGCACCCATGACAAAGGGCAAGAAAACAACTTACGTTGAAAGAATCGAAATCGCACAGTGGATCATCGCACATGATATGGACTACCAAGGGGCCATTAAGCACTTTGGAGTTTCGTACGGTCAAGTCTATTCTTGGGTGAAGAAGTTTCGCGAGAGCGGCGAGGAAGGTCTTAAGGATCGGCGAGGTCAGCATAAGCCTGAAAACACCCTTGATGAGAATCAACGTTTAAAGCTTGAGAACAAACAAAGTAAGGCCAGGATTGACTATCTGGAGACGGAGAACGCTCTCCTAAAAAAATTGCAAAATGTAGAGAGAAGGAGTGCCGGCAACAACACCGACAATACCAATATACTGCCATTCAAGAACTCACCCAAGAGGTAACCAGGGTCACCAAGCGATACCATTCGGTATCGTTGTGCTGCCAAATATTCGATATTCCACGCTCTGCTTATTACAAGTGGCTGCACCGAGAACCAACTAAACAAGACATCATGAACACTGAGCTGGTTCGTTTCATCAAGAAATTAGAAGAAGACAATCACTACATTTATGGGGTTGATCGGTTAAGGATGATCATTAATCAGGAGACTGATTATCATGTGAACCCTAAACGGGTTCGGCGATTGATGCAAGATAACGGTATTCAGTGTTCAATTCGCCAGAAGAAGCATGATCGAGTAGCGGAAAAGAAGGAATACATCCTTGGAAATAAATTGCTTAACCAGGATGGCAGCCATGCCTTTCATCCTACCCGGCCCAATGAGGTTTGGGTCACGGACTGCAGCGAGTTGACGTATGGCTTCAATTCAGAGTGCCATTTGCGTTTGAGCGCAATCAAGGATCTCTACGACCATAGTATCGTGGCTTGGGAGGTCGAGCCGAGTGAGACCGCTACACTGGTCACTCAAACATTCAGAGCCGCTGCAGAGGCAGAGGAGACTTTGCCTGAGCTGCTGCACAGTGACCAAGGTTCCGGTTACACATCCCGACTATACAATACTGAATTGGCCGGTTCTGGTGTTATTCATAGCATGTCACGGCCGGGAACACCGGGAGACAATAGTCCGATGGAGAGTCTCTGGAGCCATGCGAAGACTGAATATTTTGACTTTGTCCATGCCAATACATACGAAGAAATGATGCAATTCATTGAAGAATACGTGTTGTGGTACAACGGTGATCGGCACCAAGAGACACTCAACGGGATGACCCCAGCGGAATACCGAAATCATGCCATTGAAACAGCAGCATAATAGTATTCTGTAAGAATCCACGAGGAGGAGAGCCATGATTCAAGAAGGACCTTTTGATTAGGAAAGTGCTTGGATCAAAAATGGCAGCCCAGGCGGACTGCCAAAATTAATGATTAATTTGTCCCTAACTTGGAAATAACACGAGAACAACTTTTTAATATTTGAGCTGTCCACTTGACGGGGCACCGCCCCAGCTGATCGCTTTTTCATGGCGCCATCGATTCAGATTAATTATATGCAACCTGCTCATCGCCAACTTCACCGAAGTTTTCGTCAAGCGGCACCCGGTAAAGTACCGGCACTTCTCCTTGATAGCCTTCCAAATAAACCTCGCGATGCCGATCATCAAATTTAGGAACGAGATGGTCGCGATTGATCACTGTTTGAATATGCGCAATCGCAGGTGCTTCATCCGTCAGTGGTGTTGAATTAAAGCTTTGAATTTCAAACCCTTCTGCCAACTGTTCTAAGTGAAGCTGCTGGGCAATGGCTGGTTCAAAATGCAGCTGTGTCAGTGCAGCCTCAAACTGGTCTTCATGAATAAACAACGGTTGCTTCAACCACAGTCGAAAAATGTGGCGCTTACTGATTTTATCGCCCCCTGACCAAACCGCCTGCAATGGATAGGGATGGTAAGCTTTAAAGTTCGGAATATCAATGCCAGCATCTGGTCCTTCGCTGATCCGCTCAGCAATTTGGGTGACCGCTGCTGCCAATGACGTGAAGGCTTGATCCGTCACCCGATCTGGTGCCACCCCCATCGCTGTGATATAGCTGCGCGTTGTCAACTTCACAAAACTAGGTTCCTCAGACCGCGAATACTCGTCACGTTCAACTTCCCGCCAATCAAACTTGTGCATCATTTTTTCCTCCTTCAACGTGTTCTCCAGCCCAGAAAGGCGACGACTTCAGCCTTAAATCGCGTATAGGCCAGTTTCTAAGCACGCATGTTAAGCGTTGTCAGATCCTTTTGCACAGAGTGTAGCCATCTACTCGGTGGAATACAATTATTCTGCCTATCAGCCAGCAAAAGATCTAGGCAAAGAAAAAAAGCATTCCCCACCTTTTAGATGTCGAATGCTTTTTTAGTGATTAGGCACGTGGTCGCGTAAAGAGTTGCAAAATGCCCATGACAACGAGTAAGCCACCAAAGAATGAGAAGACCATCATGACAGTTCTGAACGGATTCAAGGCCATAATGAAGCCCATGATGAGCAACACCACACCATAAATGACGGTCGGCCAAACCGAGACGTTCACAAATTGTTGTCGATTTCGAGCACTTAAAATTTTATTGACACCATAAATCATCAAGACAATGCCCAGCAGCAATGGCCCGAGACTCATCAGTGGCCGAACGATGACCGGCACCATCAGCGCCAATAACAGGTAAAAGCCCCCTGTAAAAAGCGATGTACCGTAAGTGCCTGATGCTTTGCGGGCTGAAAAGCCGTCAATCAGCTTTGGAATTGCCGCAATAATCAAGACTGCAGCTACGATCCAGAGAAAACTGCGATAGACTTGGCGCGGTGCGATTAAAATCCAGGCACCGATTAAAATCATCAGCAAACCGCGCAGCCATGACCAACGTTGAAGACGATCAAACATTGTTTGCATTTTTTAGGCTCCTTTGTTTTGCTAACTTAACCATAGCATACGGTGAGTTATTTCCCCTCCGTCGTCAGACTGAACTTTCACCATTGTTCGTGATTCCAACTGCGGCCATCGATTTCACCTTCAAGACTTTCACGACGTTTTGCCTGCTGGGTGACGAATGCTTGTAGTGCCCTAAAAAAGGCGGCATTTTCATAAGATGTTGCCTGTTTTTCCTGCACTGCAGCAGCGTTCACTAGCCATTGTTCATCTGTTGTCATTCCGACTCGCCTGCCTTTAATTCGTGTAATGTCAAACGTAAGCGATCAATGTCATCCGTCTGCGCTGCTAATTGATCCGCCAACAATTGTGTGTCAGCGTTGCCGCTCAATCGATCAATAAACCACTGTGCTTGTTCATCTGGTCGGTCAGGATGGTCAAGCGTCAAATATTGCTGATAACGCACCAATAATTGTTGATGCTCAAGATCCGTTTGATTGGCAAATTGGGCAATTGTCAAAGGCGGCAATAACGTCAAGCCGGTTTTAGCCGCCAAGGCCGCGTATGGTGTCAAAAATTGGCTGATGCTAAAACCAACGCTACCGCCAAGCTGATAGGCGGTCGCCGGTTGACTGAATGTCACGACAAAACCAAGTGATTTGCCGTGTAGCAATCCACCTCGCGCATCATAAACAAACTGTTTCAGCCAAACATCTGTCAGCCACTGATGTAAGCTTGCCGGCGCCATATACCAATAAAGCGGAAACTGAAAAATAAGGCGATCAGCAGACGTGATTGCTTGCTGCTCCGCCGTCACATCAAAGGGTAGCCGACTATCTAAATGATGCCACACGACTTGTGACAAAGAAGCGGCACTCGCCTTTAGAAACTGCTGAGTGTCGCTTTTTTCAATTTCAGGATGACTCACAACGACTAATGTTTCCACGATTATCCTTTCAACAAATACTGCGCAAAGAACGCAACGGTACCCTGCCACGCTTCATCAAGATAGCCTTCAGCATGCTGACCGCCCGGAATCGACTGCAAGGTCACAGGTAAGCCAAGCTTTTCAGCGGCATGTGCCAATTGATAGATGCCGCTAATCGGAATAATCTCTTCCTGCGAATTAGCCAGATACAAAGGTCCAGCCTGAGCGGTCAAACGGTCAAACGGTTCAACTTCAGGGAACTTTGTTTCATCTGAATCAACATAATTCAAAATGAACCATTTGTAAAATAGATCATTACGACCACCTTGGTCAATTTTCGCACTTGCCGTTTTCACAAAATCGGTTTTCGTATCCGGCTGGGCAACGACTGCTGGATGATCTGCGAACCACTGACGAATGTCGAAGATGCCCGACCAAGAAACTGTCGGTACCCCTTCGGCTAACCCAACGTCAACTGACAGCGAACCACCGGCACTGGACCCAAAAACGCCAAGTTGCAACCCTTTAGTATGCTCACGCAACCATGAAAAGGCTGCTAAAACATCATCACGAGCTGCTGGGAAGAAGGCTTCAGGTGCAAGCCGGTAATTTGGAACCGCCACCGTATAACCAAGTGCGGCAAACCGTTCAGCCATCTCGCCTTCTTTATTCTTCTCACCGCGAAACCAACCGCCACCGTGAATGTCGAGGATCGCCGCCCCATTTGACTTCTCTGGTTCATAAAAATCAAGCTTCTGTAATGCTGCATCACCGTAAGCGATATCTCTTGTTACTTTAACTGTCAAAACGCTCACCTCTCCAATCAAATTTGCACTCAGTATAACCCGCTCAACGGCGAAATGTAAGCAATTGACTCAGAGCGTGAAGCGGAGCGGTTAGCTTGGCATAGCCGAGCTGCGCCTGTTCGCACGTTTCAGCCAGCGGGTGAGACGGCCCAGTTTCTGAGCTGATGAACATGTTTCAAAATCACTAAGCCACTCACCCAATACCAATTTCTAATTCATCCCCAGCGCTGCATTCAACTTCTTCTGCACCGTCGGCAACGCCAGCTCACTAAAATGATCCGCTTTCACCCACCGTGCTGGTAAAAAGCTGAGATCGCTCGCCGCAGTTTCGACCCCAATCAACGTCAACTGCCATTGCTGATGCGTAAAAGTATGCTTAACCGTTTTCGCGCCAAGATCCGCAAACGTCAGCTGCATCCCTGACGATGCCGCAAACAACGTGCTGACCTCATCTAACTGCGCACTCATCATGGTACTTTCAAGATCTGCCATGTCAACGAGCGGAAACATCCACAAATCAGCCAGCAAGCCAGTACTTGGCCGCTGTTCAAGTAAATAGCCTTTCTCCGAGCGAATGACTAACGCAAAGTAACGATGCAACACCGGCCGTGGCTTTTTCGTTTTAACCGGATAAGCCGAAACCACCCCATCTCGATAACTGGCATCAAAATCTCGCACCGGAGAATGTGCAGGGTCTGGGTGATTCGCCGACATGTAACTTGAGCCAAGATCCATGACGGCCTGATTAAAATCACCAGGTCGATCTTTTGGCATCAGTGGCTGAATCAAGTCAAAAAAGATCTGACGCGTTTGTGGCCGGGCAATATCCGCATCCACTTTAAACAACCGAGCGAAAACTCGAAAAGCGTTACCGTCAATGGCAGGCACAGGTTCCCCGAAACTAATTGACGCAATCGCTCCGGCTGTGTAAGGCCCGATGCCAGACAATGTCTGCAGTGTTTCTGAGGTCTGCGGCCAAACGCCGCCATAATCGGCAACAATCTGCTTGGCTGCCTGTTGCAGACGGCGTGCGCGGGAATAATAACCCAAGCCCTCCCACGCCTTCAGAACCTCTGCTTCTGGCGCCTTCGCTAAGGCTCCCACGGTCGGGAATTGATTCATAAACCGTTCATAATAAGGAATCACCGTCTGCACTTGCGTTTGCTGCAGCATGAGCTCACTAACCATGACATGATAAGGATCATGATCCTCGCGCCACGGCAATTGACGCGCATGTTGATCATACCAATTCAATAAGGCCTTTTGAAAAGCCGCCACTTTTTCCGGCGGCCAGTTGATTAATTTGTTTGTCATCATAACCCCTAGCTTACCATGGACTTGAAAATCGGGAAATATTGAACTGCTTTTGTTAGTGAGTGGGAATCCTTGTTTCAAGCTGAAATGCGCGAGCAAGGTCCAGAAGCCTGTGCATAAGGACCTCGAACCTAAACGACCAAAGCCCTGTCATGATATTGTGGCTCGCCGAAGCGCGCAAACTGACCTAGAAACCTGCGCATAAGGAGCTTGAATCTAAATGGCTAAAGCTTAGCCATGATATTGTGGCTCTCTGAAACGCGCGAAAAGGCGCAGAAACCTGCACATAAGGACCTCGAACCTAAACGACCAAAGCCCTGTCGTTTAGGCTCGAGGCCACTTATGTTCCGGTTTCTAATCGCGCCTTTTCGCGCTCTACAAAAAAATCACCCCAACGACCATACGTATCGCTGGGATGACTTTAACGACTCAATGATCACTGCAACTGCGGCAATTCTCATCGATTTTTGTTTGCTTACTCATGGGTTCTGCCCACTAACGGCAGAAGTGCCGCTTCTATTCATGCTTGCAATGCAGTCCGTAAATCTTGGGTCAGCTGATGACGAACATTATTGAATTTCAATGTTGTGACCAGACTCCTTAGATTCAGTCAGCTTAGGCATGGTGATATTGAGGACACCATCCTGATAGGCTGCCTTGATGTTGCTTGCATCAACGTTTGGTAGTTGATAGCTCCGACTCATTGTGCCGTAGTTACGTTCAGACATCATGACGTTGCCGTTCTTATCAGCGTGGTCGGTGATATCGTCCTTATGAACGTTAATACTCAAAACACCATCGTGGTAGTTCATCTTGATGTTGTTCTTATCAATCCCAGGTACATCCACATGAACTTCGTAAGCGTCCTTGGTCTCCTTAACATCAGTTAGTAATCCGTTGACGGCCGTGCTGGTGATGGCAGGTGTTGCCCAATCCATCCAGTCAGATACCGGGCCGAAGAACCGGCGTGCTAAGTTGTCAAAGAACGGATCATTCACATTGTTCATCAACTCATTATTACGACGATTCAAAACTTCATTAGCCATAACAGATAGCTTCCTTTCAATATAGAGACTTTGGCGATTCGGGAGAAACACATTTGCTCTGAAGCTCTTGTTCCTTCTCCCTCGCTCCACCTATAGTTATACCACAAACTAGCACTTGTGAACGCTAAGTGCTAATATTTTTTGAAAAAAGCTGATTAATCGGTTTCTTTGCATACTCTCACATGCGTTATAGCTTTTAATTTCTTTGTAGACCATTATTAAAAAAGTCTTAGTATTGCGGCAACTGCTCAATGGACACGACTAGTATGCGGCGTCATGGGTAAAAGCGCTAGCTTAATGGCGATAAATACCGTTCTTGCCATCATAGACAGTTACTGTCACTGGGGCGCAAAAGTTGCAGATCTGGCTGTCCCGAAACTGAATATTGGGCTATAGATCTTTGAAAACGCGCAAACCGACCCAGAAACCGAAGCATAAGGACCTCGAACCTAAAACGACCAAAGCCCTGCCTGATATTGCTGAACTCCGAAACGCGCAAACTGGCCCAGAAACCTCCGCATAAGGACCTCGAACCTAAACGACCAAAGACCAGTCGTTTAGGTTCGAGGCCACTTATGCTTCGGTTTCTAAGCGGGCCAGTTTGCGCTCTGCAAAAAAAAGCCCTGAACAGTTAACTGTTCAGGACCAGCGACTCAACTAACATTAATTTTCGCTTTCAAGGCGTTCTGCTTCTTCGTCAATCGTTTCAAAGCCAGACTTCTTTGACTTCTTTTCGGGATGGTCTTGGCGCTCCTTTTCAACTTTAGCGATCAAAGCTTTTTTCTGTTCTTTGCTCAATGATGCCATGTGATGTCGCCTCTTTTTGGTGTGAGTTCGTAGGATTGACCCTTACAATCTCTGTTATACCACTTTCACGTAGACTTGGCACACTCAATTTAAAAGTGCTAAGCCGAGTGAAGGATCTTTAAGCGACTGCGGCCCGTACCTGCTGGCTCAACTTGCAACTGATCGGGAATATTATCCCGCAGCTCGGTCACATGTGAAATGATGCCGATTAGCCGCGATTCGCCTTCTAATGATTCTAACGCATTCATCGCCACATCAAGACTATTGGCATCAAGGCTGCCGAAGCCTTCATCAACAAACAATGCATCAATATTAATCCCGCCGCTTTCCTGCTGAATCACTTCCCCTAAAGCCAGCGCCAAGCTAAGGGCAGCGATGAAGCTTTCACCGCCTGATAGCGTCTGCACAGCTCGTTTCTCACCAACCTGATCATCGTAAACATCAATTTCCAACCCAGAGTGGATCTTCTGCGTCCCCAAGCTGGTATGCAAAACAAATTGATACCGGTTATTGGACAAAACCTGCAGACGGCTATTGGCCACATTCAGAATTTCTTGCAAATAAGCCTGCAAAACGTATCGCTCCAGACTGAGTTTCTTGGGACCATTTCCATTCATCACAGTGGCCAGTGTTTGTAAATCCGCGTAGGCTGCAAGCGCCGTTTGATTGGCCGTAAAGATAGTGGCCGCTTGTTTGGCCAATTTTTCAGCAGCATCATGCGCCTGACTAATCTTAATCAAAGCCGTTTGGTCGTTTGTTGCTGTCGTTTCCGCTGCTGTTGCTTCGGCCTCAAGCTGATCAAGCTGTGGCTGTGCTTGGGTACCAATAGTTTTATTGGCGGCATCTAATAACGTTTGTTGTTTGAGCTGTGTATGCTCATAAGTCTGAACCTGTTCGTTCAACAGCGGTAATTGTGATACCCGCAGCTGCAACTCGGCGAACCGTTGCTTGCCATCAGCACCAAAATACTCCGTGACTGCTATCGTAAAGGTTGCTTTTGCTTCCGCCTGTTCCTTGGTCAAAGCAGTCACTTGTGCCGCGGCGTGTTTCTCGTCTGCTTGCAACCCGGCTAATTGCCGATCCAAAGCATTGACCCTTGCCTGCGCCTCCTGAAGTTGAGCCTGATACGTTGTAATGGTTGTCTGCAGGGTTGTAGCTTGAGCAGCGACCGTCGCCAAATCCGTCGCTTCCGCGGGCAGGTTCTTTTGCATGGTCTTCAACGCACTTTCCGCTTCAGCCGCATCAATTCTAGCCGTGTTCAAACTAGCTTCGCATTGCTGAACTTTTGTCGTACCGGTAGTGATGGCCTTGTCACTCTTTTTTAGCGCAACTTGCAAAGCAGCGTGCTCCGTTTGCGCTTCCGTTAACTGGTGCTCGTTAGTTGCCGCCAGTGTTTTCAACGCCGTTAATTGTTGTAAAATACCAGTTTTATCCGCAACGCCTGCAATCAGTTTGGCCTGTTCTTGCCAATGCTCAGTAAAAGCCTGCCTTGCCTGTGCAGTTTTGGCCTTCGCAGTTTTCAGTTGGGTTTCAAGATTCGCCAATTGTGTCTCGACCATAGTTTTTCTTGCGGCAGCCTTTTGCCGTTCCTGATCGGCTTGTTTCAACGCTGCTTCGCTCACCAATGGTTCGTCAACCACAAGCGCCGGATGCGGATGGCTAGTACTGCCGCAAACAGGACATGGGCTGTCAGGCTCGAGCTTAGCAGCCAAATGTGCAATTTGTTGGCGAATCTGAGTCTGCTGAAGCTTGTTCAAATGCGAGGTTGTGGCTGCTACCTGCGTTTCGGCTTGCTCCAGCGTAACTTGGGTTTTTTTGATGGCCATAGACAACTGTGCAACATCAGCTTGGGCTTCCTGATAATTAGCAGCCTGTGGCACTAAGGCAGCCAATAAGTTGCGCTGAGTATTGACCGTGGTTATCAGCTCATCCAAGCCCAAGTTATCCAGACTTGTTTGCTGCTGTGTTTTAACGGTTTGGGCGTCCGTCAACTGCTGTTGTGCGTGCGTCAACGCAAGCTCAGCCTCATTAACAATTGCTGCTTGTTTAATCACCTGTTTATTTTGTTCGGCGATGGCTGTCAACTGTTGCTGAACAGCCTGTAAACTATTCAGTTGTTTCTTTTGGGCCTCAATCTGGTCTGATTTGGCCTGCAAGCGTGCTAAAGCTTGCTTGTCCAGAGAAAATTTCTGTTCGGTCGTCGTTAAAGCTGCTTGCGTTTGTTCAGACTGCACAATTGCCGCTTTAAGATCTTGTCCAGCCTTTTGAACACGTTGAGCAGCATTTTCATGTTGCTGTACCCATGTCAATTGTTCAATTTGTTTTAATTGCTTCTGATGGGTTTGTTTTTGCTCCGCCAGTTTTGCTAAAGCTGTGGCGGCTTGTTCTCGCTCTGTAAAAGCCTGCGCCAATTGTTGCCCCTGTTGCAGTGCCGTTTGTGCTTCCTGATATCGTTGGTGACTTTGCGCCGCGGTCGCTTGTCTTGCTGTCACAACTTTCGCTTGACTCGCCACCGTTGCTCTCATCAATGACAGCTTATCCGCCATCGTAGCATGCTCGTCAGGAGCCGTCTCGAAGTCAAACTGCGACATCAAAACGTCTAACATCCGCTCTTGGTCCTGAATGGCTGCTCCCTTGGCTTTCATCTGCGCCAACATAGCGGTTTGCCAACGTTGAATCAACTGAGTACCGAACAAGTCACGCAGTAGATCTTCTTTCGCATTGCTATCAGCATCTAAGAACCGGCGAAAATCGCCTTGTGGCAACAAAACAATCTGTCGAAACTGCGAAGCATCAAGGTGTAAAACGGCGTCTAGCTGTTCCTGAACTTGATTTTTCTTACGGTACTCAGCCACCTGTTTTTCATCTGAGGAGATAGCTAGCAACACCTTAGCTTTGACTTCGGTTAGTCCATCGCCGCGTTTTTTACTTTGCAATTGCGGCGGTTGGCGCTCGATTAAATAATGTTTGCCATCATGATCAAAGGTGAGTGTCACCTTTGTTAAATCGCTGTTACCTGCAAAATTTGAGCGCATTTGCCCACCGTCACGCTCACCTGACGTTTCACCATACAAGGCATAAATCAAAGCATCAAAAATCGTGGTTTTACCACTGCCGGTTGGCCCGCTGATCAAGAATAAGGGACTGGTACGAAAATCGTCAAAATCAACGACTGCATCTGCATATGGACCAAAAAATTGCATGTGTAATTGTTTAAGTTGCATTATGCCTGCTCCTTTTTAGCCGTCGTCAACCCTGCCTTCGCCCACTTAATCTGGGCGGCCGACAAATCATCTTGTGTCATATCTTTAAAAAAAGTCTGCAGCAAACTCATCGGATCCAAATCACGCTGCCGCTCTTGCAAAGGCTTGATGGCATTCACACCGTTCTCACGGCGCAGGCTAATAATCCGCGGATAAATCTGGCGTAATTGCGCCATGACATTCGGAATTACTTGCGTATCGGTCAAATCAATCCCAATATAGGCGTCTCGATCCTGCTGCTGATAGTATGCTGGAGCCGTCAAGTCGGCATAACTAGCTTTTAACTCGATTAAATCGTGCTTAGGCTTCAACGGCACAAACTCACGATCCATGGTCTCAGTATCGACAATATAGACCCCTTTTTCTTGATGGGCCTCGCTGACCGCGTATTTTAACAAAGCACCGCTATATTGAATCTTTGGTTCACCATGCAAAGCATGATGGTTGTGCAGATGCCCTAGTGCCACATAATCAAATGCTGCCAAATCATCCAGCGGTACCGCGTCCAGTCCACCAACATTAACTTTCGTTTCCGAAGCACTATGGTCACTTCCAGCAGCAAAAAAATGACTAACCAGAATATGACGCATATCTGGCTTAAATAAAGTCTTCATTTTCGCGACAATCGGGCGAATTGCCTGAGCCACATTCGTGATTGTCTTATCTTGAAAATAGTCACGAACAGCAAAGGGTTCAAAATACGGCAGCAAAAAGAATTGCACGCCATCCAACTCAATGGGTGTAAAAGCTTCGGCTACTTGGGTATTAACAAACATTTTAGTAGCGGCATACCATGCCCGACCTGTGCGCAGGCGTACCGCCGAGTCATGGTTGCCTGAAATGACCAACAACGGATAGCCGTGGTCACGATTCAACTTAATCAACATGTTATCCAGAACGGAAACAGCAGCTTCGCTTGGCAAGGCGCGGTCATAGAGATCCCCCGCAATGACAATGGCATCAACTTTATGCTGCTTAGCCGTTTCCACCAGCTGCTCAAACACAGCTTGTTGATCCTCAAGCAAATCAAAATCATTTAGTTTTTTACCAATATGCCAATCGGCTGTGTGTAAGAATCTCATCGTTATGCCTTTCCTTGTTATCGCTTACTTGCTACAATTATCTTTATTGGGAGGAATATCATGAACACTTTTATCTTCGACATCGATGGTACGCTGCTCGACAATGTAGAGGCGTATTTGTATGGCTTACAAAAAACATTACGCCGCCATGGCCGAGAGGTCCCCATTCATGAATTAACCTGGACCAATGGGCGTGCGGGCGTTGACAGCCTCGCGGAACTCGGATTCAGTGCCGCAGAAATTCCTGAAGTCCATGAGCAATGGCGAGAAGATTCGAAGGAATTCCTCACCGACATTGCTTGGTTTCCCGGTATGCAGCATGCGCTCAATCAGCTCAAACAAACCTACAAGCTTGGCCTAGTGACGTCAAAAGACAAGACGCAGTTCATTGAAGAAGACAAAAAGTTTCATTTTAGTCCTTACTTCGACGCGATCGTGGTTGCTGGCGAGGCCAAACGCAACAAACCCTTTGGCGATCCCATCACCCTCGCACGTGAACGTTTGGGCAGTGAGCCAGCATCAACGATCTACATTGGTGATACACCGACTGATGCACAGGCAGCTGCCGACGCCAAGGTTGCTTTTGCACTTGCAGGTTGGACCACGCCGCCAAGTAATGAAGTAATGCCTCGGGTTGCGGTGCTACAACAGGCAAGTGATTTGCTGACTTTGCCAACCTTAGCTTGACGTGTTGTTCCTATTATATACTACGTTAAAATGACGTTTATCCACAATTTCCAACCAAAAACCGCTAAAGAGTGCGTGCGCACATGCACCTATTGGCGGTTTTTTTTAAACTTATTTTTTGAATTTATGCCATGAATTTCTCATCTACACCAGCTAAAAAGCCATCCGACACAGGTCACCGAGCATGAGCATTTTTGTGAAAACGTTCGTGAAAGCAGATTTCTGTGTGTGTATGTTGTTTTCTGTTTGGTTAAATGCTGCATTATATCCGTTTGTTCATTGTAAACCGTTTTCTTGTGATCTCTATCTTTTATCATCAAGGCAAATGAAATCTTAATAGACATCGTATTTATAGGCTTGACGAATATTGAACTCGGTGGTAACTTGAACAATGTAATAAGAAACAAAATCAAACAACAATGAACACACGTGCGAGGTGAGGATATGTTAAAAGACGAGCGCTTACTGACAATACGTAATTTAGTTGACCGCAAGGGTATTGTAACTGTCAACGAAATCGGGGAAAGCCTTGGTGTTTCAACGATGACGGTGCGACGGGATTTGGAAGAGCTTGCCGACCAAAAAGAATTAGTCCGCATTCATGGCGGCGCCCAGAGTACCAACTTTAAACCGCTGACTGAATTATCCCGAAATGAAAAGCGATCGATTCATGTGAATGAAAAGCGAAAAATCGCCGCAACAATTGCCGCACTGATCATACCAGGCGACACGATCTATATCGGCCCTGGGACCACGAACGAAATGATTGCACAATATCTCAAAAAACCAGACGTGCGCATCATCACCAATAGTCTCCCTGTTTTTCAAAGTTTTCAGGATCGCGCGGATTTCTTTTCACTGCAACTAATTGGCGGACGGCTTCGGGCTCGATCTGGCGCATTTATCGGCAGCTTAGCAAACGAAATGCTAGCACATCTCACCACCACGAAAGCATTTATCAGTGTCAACGGTATTGCGGACAATCATATCAGCAATGCTAGCCCCGAAGAAGGCCAGACACAACGTATTGCCTTAGACAATGCGGGCATGAAACTTGTGGTCGCAGATCATTTCAAGTTGAATCGGCAAGACTTCTATAGCTTCTATGATCTTGATCAGACAGATGGCTTGATTACCGATCCGGGCATCAGTCGCGATGATCTTCAACATTACAACACGTTCACACATGTCATCACAGATAAAACAAATAAAGGAGAATAAGAACATGGATGTCATTATTGGCGCAGACAAAGATGGATTCGCAATGAAGGAACAAGTTAAAAAGTATTTAGAGGATCATCAGTATCGGGTTAAGGATATGACCCCAGAACCTGCTGAAGACTTTGTTGATTCATCTTTAGCTGTCACGAAGGAATTATTGGGCGGCGATGCGCATAAAGCCATCATGTTTGACCGTTACGGTGTTGGTTCAGCAATGGCTTCAAACAAGGTTAAGGGCATGGTCACCGCGGTTGTCGAAGAAGAAAACACCGCCCATATGACCGCCGAACACAATGGCGCCAAGGCAATTGCCATTGGTACTGGCATCACAGGTTATGACCGGGCACTTGTCATCATCCAACGTTATCTGGACACCGAATATGCAGGCGGCCGTCACCAAATCCGCCTCGACATGCTTGAAAAAATGATTTAATCCCCTTGCCCTCAGCCTAAAAGAAGAAAGGAAGCTTCACACTTATGATTATTGCTATTGGTAACGATCACATCGTCACGATGCAGAAAATTGAAATTTCGAACATGTTAAAAGATATGGGCTATACCGTCATTGATGAAGGTACCTATGACACCCATCGTACCCACTATCCTATCTATGGTAAGAAAGTTGCCGAAGATGTTGCTGACGGCCGCGCTGACTTAGGCATCGTGATGTGCGGTACTGGTATCGGTATTTCAACCGCAGCTGACAAAAACGACGGCATCCGGGCAGCTATGTGTGATGACGTGACCTCGGCTGTTTATGCACGTGAACAATTAAACGCCAATGTATTGGGTATCGGTGGTGCCACAGTTGGTATCCATATGATCCAAGATATTGTCAAAGCTTATCTGGATGCCACCTATAAAGAAACCCCTGAGAACAAGAAGATCATCGATAAAATTGACAACATTGCTAAGCCAAATCCAGAACAAAAAGACAATCCACACTTCTTCGATACTGAACTCGAAAAGTGGGCTGAAGGCGTCTACCACGACTAATTATCACTTCGACACTATTTCTTAGGAGGAATTTCTACATGACTGTCACCCTTACTGCTGGCCAATACAAACATTTGCAACAATTGTCCGATGACAACAACGTCATCTCTGCTCTGGCCATTGATCAACGCGGTTCCCTGAAAAAGATGCTTGCAGCAGCGGCTAACAAGCCGGCTGATGAAACCACCATCGTTGATTTCAAAAAGGCTGTTTCCGAAGAATTAACCAAGTATGCCAGCTCCATTCTGCTTGACCCGGAATATGGTCTGCCGGCTGCCAAAGTTCGTGCCCCTCAGGCTGGCCTGCTGCTTTCATATGAAAAGACCGGTTATGATGCTACCGAACCTGGCCGTTTTCCAGATCTGATTGATGATCAAAGTGCGTTGCGCATTAAGAATGAAGGCGGCGATGCCGTTAAATTCTTGCTTTATATCGATCCAGACGAACCTGACGCCATCAATGATCGCAAGTATGCTTTCGTTGAACGCGTTGGTGCCGAAGCAAAGGCTAACGATTTGCCATTGTTCTTGGAACTGGTTTCCTACGATGGCACCCTCAATGAAACTGGGACGGCTGCATGGGCAAAGGTAAAGCCAGATAAGGTGATCAAGATCACGAAGGAATTCAGCAAACCACAGTACAATGTCTCTGTTCTAAAAGTCGAGGTTCCAGTTGATCAGAAGTTTGTCGAAGGCTTCACAGATCAAGGCGTGACCCCGGTTTACACCAAGGAGGAGGCTGCCAAGTATTACAAAGCCCAATCCGACGCCACCGACCTGCCATTCATTTTCCTGTCTGCCGGCGTTTCAAACGAATTGTTCCTCGAAGAACTGAAATTTGCGAAGCAAGCAGGATCAACCTTCAATGGTGTTCTTTGCGGCCGGGCAACTTGGAAGCCAGGCGTGAAGCCATTTGCTGCTGAAGGCGAAGCTGCTGGTAAAGCATGGCTGGAAACCGAAGGCAAAGCAAACATCGATCGCTTAAACAAGGTCTTAGCTGAAACGGCAACTCCTTGGACGGACAAGGTCGAACACGCCTAATTCGCGTGAAGACGATAAAAGCCGACTCCTCAGGGAATCGGCTTTTATAACGTCTTCCGTGATTAGGTTTGTATCCGACCCAGCTCATCATCACATTTTTGGAGGAAAATACTTATGATTTTAACAGTGACTTTAAACCCATCCATTGACGTCTCCTACCCGCTCGAACATCTCAAAATCGACACCGTCAATCGGGTGAAAACGGTACGGAAAACTGCTGGCGGTAAGGGATTAAATGTATCTCGCGTCATTCATATGTTAAATCACGAGATCACAGCAACTGGCTTTATTGGCGGCTATTTTGGCAAGTGGTTGGAAAATCAGCTTGATCGTGACGGTATTGACCATGACTTCTTCCCGATTGATGCCGAAACCCGCAGTTCGATTGCTATGTTACATGATGGCGGCGAACAGACTGAAATTCTGGAAGCCGGACCAACAATTGCTGCCGAAGATGCCGAGAAATTTCTCAGCCATTTTGACAGTCTGTTAGATAAGAGCGATTTGATCACCATCTCCGGTTCCATGCCGCAAGGATTGCCGGCTGATTATTACACCCAGATGATCGCCCATGCTGGTCAGAAAAACGTCAAAGTGCTGCTGGACACATCAGGTGCTACTTTAAAATCCGCTTTAGAGGCACCCGTGAAACCGTTGCTGATTAAACCAAATGAAGAAGAGCTCGGCGGCTTGCTCAATCGTGAAGTCGACAAAACCGACTACGCAGCCTTGAAACAAGATCTCATAGACCCGATTTTTGACGGTGTTGATTGGATCGTCGTGTCCTTGGGCGCAGCTGGTGCTTTCGTGAAGCATTTAGACAAGTTCTATCACGCGGCCATTCCAAAGATCAAGGTTGTCAATCCGGTTGGTTCTGGCGACTCAACGCTGGCTGGTTTAGCCATGGGCATTCATGACGGCAAGTCGGACGAAGACATCATGAAAACGGCGATGACAACCGGGATGTTGAACACCATGGAAGCAGAAACCGGCTTCGTCAATCCAGCTAAGTTTGATGAGTATTTTGCCAAAGTCACCATCGAATCCTATTAACATTTAGAAAGAAGTCCACCTATGTCAACCATTGATCAGCTCAGAACCCTGAATCCAGATAAAACGATCCACAGCTTAGATGAGGCGGCATTTGCCGACTATGGCGTCACTTACGCCCAGTATGACGTCAGTGAGCTCAAAGCTTTCATGGATCAGCACGTCACCATCCCCGCCCCTAGCGAAGCCAATCTCTATATCCCGTCAAATCCCGACATGGAAAGGATTCCCGTCGTCCAGCAAATTGGGCGCGATGTCTACGCTGGCCTGCCAATTGAAGCAGGCGAATGTGCCGGCCACGCCGACGCTTTGACTGCGGTTGAATTTCATCAAGGCAGTGAAGTGAACGTTTTCTTCACCGATGTTGTCATGGTGATCGGCAAACGCGGTCAGATGCATGATGGCCAATTCAATGCCGAAAAAGACGCGAAGCTTTTTTTCGTACCGGCTGGAACCGTTGTGGAATTCTTCAGCGACACGCTTCACTACAGCCCTTGCGAAGCGCATGCCAGCGGCTTCAAGTTTATCGTGATGCTCGTGCGCGGCAGCAACCAACCATTGCCAGCCGACTATCACACTGATAACAAGTTGATCGTTAAACAAAACAAGTTTCAAGTCGTCCATGCAAGTCGCACAGACAAGATCAAGCAAGGCATTCAAGTTGGCGTCACCGGCGAGCTCGTTCAGGTGAAGCATTTAAACTAAGTTACAATGGCCGAATGCGCCTATGTTAACAACTCAGACAGCATCCAAAATGTGTCCTGTCACTTTAACGTGTCCACCAGCCCACGTCGACATCGCACTCACGCCATTCATCGAAAGAACGTGGTTAGTCCCCCCCATTGAGAATGGAGCAAGACTTTAATTCGATTTATTAGACTGTAACAGCTTTATATTTTTCAAGTAAACAGAAGCCCCGATTGCGTTTTGTGGATGCAGTTGGAGCTTTTTTCTTTACTTTTAGTTCTCCACGCTTTACCACTTCAATGCAGGTGATGCCTATTAACCCGCAACCTTATTTAGCCTCAATAATACGAGCTGTGTTGCCTGTTCGATATTGTTAATTTTAGTTCTTTTTTGACTAGTGTTAGCGCTTTAGCTGCGGTATAATAGAGTTATTCAAAAGCCAATGGAGGTAATCTGATGACGGCTCGTAGAAAAACTTACTTACTGTGGTTGGCCCTTGTGACATTCGTGGCAATCATGAACGGTATTTTTAAAAACTCATTGACACAAGTATTAGTGATGGTCACCGCCTGCTATGCCCTCTATCAGCTACTCAAAATGGACCATGTCTTTGATCGTAAAAAGCGTCGTGAGAATCGGGCAAGCCGGTAAATCAATTCAGCCATTTTTATTCAATCATCACGTAAAGTTGCGAAGGCCATCGCGACTTTTTTTGTGCCTCTTTAAAATGTCCTTCTACTTGTTTCTCAAAAAGTAATAACGTCTATTTACCATTGATGAAACAAAAAGAGCCCCATCAAAAACGATGGAGGCTCTTTATGCATCTCATGATGAAGCTGTAAGTTAAAAGATTTAAGAATTTTAGTTCGCGGATCCTGCAGCACCGTGTGTTGCAACGAACTTAACGTCGTCAGCAACTTCTTTACCTTCATCAGAGTACTTCTGATTCCGCTTCATCATTTCATGACGATACCAGAAGAATAATGCGGTGTATGCAATCAGTGCTAGGGCAGCGTAAAGCACCATCATCATTTCGCCTTTAGAAGCTTTACCAACAAGCACAGCGATGAATTGTTCGATTGGACCTTCCTTAGTTGAGGAAGAGAAGAGACCCGTTGCAGGGATACCAGGCGCGTGTAGTGCGCGAGCTGTGTGTGTGATAAATGGTGCCGAGAGAGTGCCTGCCCAAAGGAAGAGCGGCAGTTCAATCGCACCGATAACGATCATCCGAATAATCTTACCGCGAGTCACAACCAGCAGGGCTGGGGTAACACCCATGGCAATGATACCACCTAAAGGCAGAATGCGGTTGCCAGGCAATATCAATGCTTCAAGTAACATGATTGGTGCCAAAACGTTAGCGGCGGCCCAAATTTCAGCACGGCCGGCTAAGAATGGCCAGTCAAGGCCGATATTTAACATACGTCCGCCAAGGCGCTTGTTGGCAAAATCAGTAACACCTTGTGACAGCGGTTCAACAGCAGCAATGAACCAAGAACCGATAATACTAAACAGCTCCAAGCAGGTAGCAGCCATAAAGGCCAGTGTCGCAATTGACTTAACGCTCTGGTGGGAGATCAGACCAATAAAGATCCCAAGATAAATCCCAATGGCAAAACGACTGCCCCAGAAACCAATCTTTTCGTTCAATTTTGCAGCATCAAAATCATATTTATCTAACCATGGGAACAGTTTGTCAAACAACTTATCAAACACCATGATGACTGGATTCATCATGTAGTTTAAATGCGTGGTTGTCATTGGATTTTCCCAATCGTCCAGTAAGTCGTTGAAAGTTGGTTTCATGAGATCAGAGTTGATAATCTTCAAAATACCAATGAAGATGACCAAAATGGTAGCAATAAAGAGGTTAGCCCCGAAATAAATAGCCAGTAAACCAGTAAATGATAAGTGCCAGATATCAAAAATATCAACATCCAACGTATTTGTCCGATCCAAGAATAACAAAATCAAGTTGACGATGACCAGAATTGCTAAGAAGAATAATGTATACGGTGAACCCCAAGTAATTGTTGCGAGTGGCGCCCAACCTAAGTCAGTAATTGAAAGATTGATCCCTGTAGACTTAACGAAAGCATTTAACGCCGGCTGGTAGGTGGTTGTCAATAAACCGATAACACTCCCGATCGCGGTAATCGCAATCGCAAGTTTGATGCCGCCTTCCAACGCATGAAAGAAGTTAACACCAACCGCCCAAGCAATTAAGGTCAGCACGATCAGCATAATCGGTGCTGCCCCTAAATCAATAACTGGCTTGAAGACCGCATTGGCCAAATCAATAATGGTTTGCATGAATTTTCTCACTCCTTATATGTATCTGACGGTTCATCGCCATCAGACCATGAGACTATTTCAGATTTTCCTTCTTGATAACGCCTTCAATTTTGTCGTAAACAGGTTTCGCCATTGCTGGCATCCGATACAAGATTGGACCTGCGTTAATAACTGGAATTGCCGGTGTAAAGCCTAAATCGGTCTTTGCAATTGGAGTGAAAATGTCATAATTCTTCATCATGTCTTCATTAACATCCTTGACCATCACGGCATCTGCCTGAACGCTATAGCCGCGCTTCTTAAATTCCTTTTCAATTGCATCTTTGATCTGGTGACTAGAATTAACACCCGCACCACAAGCTGCCAAAATCTTGACTGTCATAACAAACTTCCTCCTTATTTTTTAAAACTGGTTGCCAAAACGTTGTAAATTGTTGCCGCATCGTCTGCTCCGAATAATTTAGCTAATGTTTCAGCAGAAGATGTTGTCAGAAAATCCATGATCTGTGCCAAGACGTTGGCCTGGCCCTCGGGATCATTATTCAAAATCATGAACAGAAAGCTAACTTTGAGTTTTTGATCTGGCGCAATCATATTGGCAAATTCGATCGGGTTTTTGAGGCGGATCGGAACAATTTTTCTAACATTGACGAATTCGCCTTCTGTATGCGGAATCGCTACATTCGGATATTCAGCGTTCACAACGCTCATATCGATGCCTGTCGGATAGTTCTTTTCCCGCTCGCTTAGATGTTCATAAAAGTCCGGTTTAACGGCACCGGCTACTAGTAATTGATCGGAAACTTGCTTAAAGACTGTATCCTGATCATCACCATCCTCGACAAATGCTAACGCTGCATCAAAAAGGTCATTCTCAACCGTCTTAGCCATTCTCTCAGCTCCTGTTAATTAATGTTTGTTTCTGTTCGCTCTTTATTATATTCAAACGCTTTCAGTAGTCAAGAAAATCTTTGAAAGGTTGGCAAATTAATTTATAAGACATCAGCCTCCTCCTCATCCTCGTTGCTACAAACTTTTAGGTCAGTAATATGACTTTGCAAAGTCGAAATCGCTATCAATAATATTTCTCTTGGATATAACATAAAAGAACAAATCTAAACAAATAGCCAGAAATTAGATTGCCGGCTATTTGTTTTGGAACCTATTTATTTATATATATTGCAATTTTTATCGACTACATTGTTTTTTCGCGGTACTGAATGTTGATTGCTTTTTTTCTGATAATTAACAAGCTTAAGGAAACAAGCGCCATGCCAATCAGCCAACTTGGCCAAAAAGGTACGACCCAAGCGTCTTGGCTGAGACCACCGAACAAGAACGTATTTTTTAAAATGGGCTCTCCTTGAACGGTGAACTGTAGATGCCATATGACATAGAATGACGCGCAAAGAAGTGTAAACCAGCAAATTATTCTGAAAACTTTCCCTTGTCTCGAACTGTAACGTAAAATCTCACCATACAACCGAAATGCACCCACAAATAGAACTGTGAAAACTAGTAACCCCAGTGTTACTAGGGATCGTTCAACAACCGACAAGCCGTTTAGCCCAATTATCGGCGTCCAGAAAGTTGCGATAAAGACGATTGTAATTGCAAATACCCATATTGGTACGACCGCTCGCAGCACCGGTTGAAGCGTATGAGTTTGGTCATTTAGTCTGACAAACCGATAGATCGCGTACCACGTGAGAAAAAGAATGAACCAGAAAGTGAACTGTAACCAGTCAGCTGTTACAACACCATCTACTCGAAACATCTGCGGTACAAGTGGTGAAAAGGAGATTGGTACTTCATTTTTTGCAGTCGGAGTGTTATACAGCATGAATGCTATAGCAAGCAAAAACCAGATGGCGCCTAGAACGATGCCTTGCAGTGCAATTGGTAGGCGTTGCAATTTCATTTTCATGAGAAAGTCTCCTTCCCTAATTGCCGCCCAATTAACATTTTTACACGTTCAATATTAGTTACGTAAACGGTTCATATCGCTATCTAAATTATAGTTGAAAGCGTTTACTTTTTACAAAAAGCGTGTTTTTTTAAGGCTTGATTGTTCATCTTGGATAGTTGGTTCGCCCGACTAGGTTGTACGCTTGTCAGCAGTTAGACCCCCTCAATCTTTTTGCCGAGTTGTGTGAGCACGGCCGGTCTCTCTATTTTAGTGAGAATCATCCGTCATTCGAAGTCGACGAAAAGTGTGCCACCAAATAACCGCCGTTAATAGTAAACCTAAAAACCAGCTTGGCCAAAATGGCAGTGTTAACCATGTACGTCGTCCTAGATCGTCCAAGCTAAAGGAGCTGCTGGCAAACGTAAATTGAAAGTGGCTCATAATAAATCCAGCTCCAAGGAAAAGCACTGCCCAAAATAGAACCTTAATGACATTATGTACCCGGCCAACCGGCACCCAGAAGTTTAACCAAAGCATGTAAGAACTAAATAAAGTAATATCAAGAAACAGTATTGCAATCGTGAGTACTTGTCGATCAAAACTCGAAAAACGAGTCATCCCTGTTTGTGGTAGCCAAAGATTTAATAAGAAAAATACTACGATTGTCACCAACCAGATGGGCCACAAATTCTGAAGTACATAAAGGCCTTCTCTAGTGTCACAGTTTCTACTTTTAATATGCTTGACGACATAAAGACTCACACCGGCCGTCACTGCACACGCAAACGGGAACCATTGAGCGGTCACCTCACCTTGCATATGAATCAAATTCGGTGCAAGCCAATAGGCGGTTGTTTGAAAATCCTGATCACTTGTTGGCCAGCGATATAGCATCACGCCAATCCCGACCATTAGCCAAATCAACGTTAAGAAAAGTCCTTGTTGATAGACCGGCAACTTAAGAAACTTTGTCTTCATGCTATCGACTCCTTTTGTCACATTGCATGTCTTTTGACCGCGTAACCATTTATGTATTAACTTGAAACTATTTGTTCACAATGCTAACCAAAAAAGCAGCTCAACACAAGAACTTCTAAACTTTTCTCGTTGCGTCAAAAAAGCCTTCCAATGATTTGGAAGGCTTCTTTCTTTATAAAGATTAGGTTCGTTCAGAACATTCCGAGGCATTAAAAAGTTAAGCTGCCTATTCAAACGTCCAGCTATTCACCAACGTAAATGGTTCGCTCGGCAATAATGTCATCGCCGAAAGATCATCGCCGCTGACCGGAGCAAATTGGCATTCAAGAGCCACACCATCAAATTGATCAATGTTGTGAGGAATACCGGTACCGTCAAAGTGGTTGGCGGTGTAAACGACGACAGACGGTGCAGTGGTTGCCAGGGTCATAGTATGTTTGTCAGTCTGGAGTTTGGCCGCGAGGGTTTGACCGTGTTTCAGTAGGAATGGGTGATTAATGCCCCGTTCTGCAGTGATTTGCGCTGCTCGAGTGTGAATGACATCGCCAAGCTTTTGCCCTTGCCGAAAATCAAAGACCGTTCCGGCAACTGGCTGCCAGCCTTGATCTGGCAGATGGTCTGCATCAAGCGGTTTGTAATCGTCGGCTGGAATCGTCAGCGTGGTAGCATCAATTTTGTTTGGCTGGTCAATCGCAAAATAGGTATGGTTAGTTGGATTGAAGAGCGTTTCTTCATCACTAACTGCATCCAGACGATAATGCAAGGTATTCGTATTCTCCAAGGTATAAGTCACTTGCAGCTTGACGTTGCCCGGATAGCCATTATGCCCTGCTGGATCAACAAAGGTAAAACTAGCACTAGCTGTGGTAGCTGTCTGGTCAATACGGAAGTTATAAACTTGCCGATCCAGACCGTCATCCCCGCCGTGAATGTGATTCTTACCTTCGTTCATTGGCAGATCAATTTTCACATCCCCATGCTGCCAAACATGACCACGAATCCGGCCGACAATTCGACCCACTGTGCCACCAAGGAAGTTGCGCTCTTTCGAGTAATCCTCCCGACTTGGCAGCGACAGAATCATGTTGTGCAAGCCGTCAGCTTCTGGTAACAACACTTTTTCCAAGGTTGCACCATAATTCAACAACTTCACAACCATGCCTTGATCATTGGTCAAGGTCAGCTCATACAAATTGTGGCCTTGATACTGACCGTATGGTTCAACTGAAACGTCCATCTTGTCCTCCTTTATAAACGAGCGTAAGCCAGCGCGGTTAGAAACCAAAGCATCAGCCGACCTCAAGTATGATGACCCGCTTTTGGTCATTGCACTTGAGGTCATTATGGACAGGTTTCTTCGCGGGGGAACACGTTATGATGCCGTTCCTACATGCTGCTGGCTCGCATAATAAGCTCACTTTTGAAGTTAACCTGACGTGGTACGCGTTTCGGATCTTTGATGCGTGCCTGCAATAGTTCGACCGCGGTTTGGCCCATTTGGTCAGTGGCAGCATGCACCGTAGAAAGTGGCGGGGTCGTGAACTTGGCGACCGCCACATCGTTGAAGCTGATCACAGAGACGCGTTGCGGCACCTCGATCTTAGCCTCGTTCAAAGCGCGCAACGCACCGACTGCCATCGTGTCGTTGGCCACAATGAAACCGTGCGGTAAGGTGTCACCGAGTTTGGTGATCGCTTGTTTCATCAGTTCGTAACCTGAATCAGGCGTGAACGCGCCAATAAAACGAAACGCTGGCTGCATCAAATTCTCTGCGTACATCACCCGATCAAACGCGGCTGTCCGCACGTCCTGAAACTGCTCGCGTCCGCTGCGACTCGTTTCAACGCCACCGAGAAACCCGATGTCGTTGATCCCTACCGATTGAAAATGATGAATAATTTGCTCGATAGGACCAGCATAATCGCTGGTGACCGAGTCGCAGTCAAATGCCAACATATTTTGATCCACGAAAACAACTGGTTGCGCCAAGGCTTTGATCGTTGCCACTTCGCCAGCGTCGTACTTACCCAACGCAATCACACCTTGGACGTTTTGTGTCGTCTCGGCTCCCAACTGCTCCAAATGCAAGCTCTGCAAATGATAGCCAGCTGAGGCCGCCCGTGCCTCAATAGCATATTGAATCTGTAAATAATACAGATCATTCAACTCTTCTTGCTCGCTGCGCCACTGAATCAAGGCAACGGTGGTTTGCGGGGACACACGTTTACGTCGACGTGGTTTGTACGCCAGCTTTTCGGCTGTTTTCAACACGCGTTGGCGCGTTTCGGGCGTGACAGCCAACGTCGTATCATAATTTAAAATACGCGAGACAGTCGCAATTGAAACCCCTGCCGCCTTCGCAATATCGGTAATCGTGGTCATCGTTTTCTCCGTTTCCATTGACTCCTTGCCGGCTTCAGCAACGTAGCCTGTTGCTACAGTGCCCGACAGAAGCGAGCAAATGCTTTTTGACCAACTTCATCGCGTTTGAACACACCAGCATCTTCTAAGACCCTGGCAAATACACGACCAACCGCTGCCTGCATTTGTATCTCTGCATTTGCTGGCGTCCAATCATATTTTGCTTTCAGTTGGTCGGCCCATGCTTGATGCATTGGTTTCATCGTGTTGGCTTCACCCAAAAGATATTTCTGGACTTCAGCTAACTCCGACTTTAATCGTGCCGGTAAAATGGCACGTCCCATCACTTCGATCAAGCCAATGTTTTCCTTCTTGATATGTTGCACGTCTTGATGCGGATGGAAAATACCATCCGGATACTCTGCACTAGTTTGATTGTCGCGCAGCACTAAATCCAGCTGGAATTCCGAACCAACGCGCCGAGCAATTGGGGTCACCGTATGATGCGGTTTGCCATCAACAAATGCGCGGACGTCAACTGTTTCATCGGTATACTGATTCCAAACCTGCCGAACATGTTCGGCTGCATTTATCAACTCGTCCGAATCAGCACTCACTAAGCGAATAACACTCATCGGCCACTTGACGATGCCAGCGAAAACATGCGGATGTCCGCTAATTTCAACCTGCGTCTCAATTGGTGCTTTGGCCATTGGAAATGTATGGCGACCGCCTTGGTAATGTTCATGCGTCAGCATCGAACCGCCGACAATTGGCAAGTCAGCATTTGAGCCAACAAAATAAGTTGGAAACATTGAAACGATGGACAACAAGTTGCTGAAGGTACTTTGGTCTATCACCATGGGTTCATGGATAGCATCCAGAAAAATCGCGTGCTCGTTGAAGTAAGCATATGGCGAATATTGGAATCCCCATGTTTTACCGCCAAGCAAAAAGCGAATAATTCGATGATTGGTTCGCGCCGCAAAGTCAGTTCGACCGGCATACCCTTCCGTTTGTAAACACAAGGCACACGCCGGATAGCCAGACTGGGCGGCATGTGCCGCAGCAGCAATGTCTTTCGGATCTTTTTCCGGTTTAGACAGGTTGATGGTGATTTCGAGGTCGCCATATTCAGTTTTAGCTGGAAAAACAACATTCTTAGCAATCGCTCGCGTTTGAATATAATTATTCGCGCGACTCAAAGCAAAGAACCAGTCTGTTGCAACCCGTGGTCCCGCCTGATACTTATCCCAAAACAGTTGATTGATCCGACTTGGTGTCGGGGTAGCAAGGTCCATCAGCTGCGCTTCCAAAATCTGACGTGCTGCCTGTGAATCTGGAATTTTACCATTCTCCTGCGCAGCTTTCACCATCAGATCAAGGTTCGTTAATGGATCAGCATCACCAGACAGGTCAAGGGCAGCATCTCCGATCAAATTCAACAATTTGTTGGTCAGATAGACTGCATCCATCTGGGTGTAATCGGGATTGAGTTTCACAATGGTACCAACGTGATTGCTAATCGCGGTCAATTCCGGTCACCAAATCCTTCTGGGTGATTTTCGTGCCAGTTCCATGCGGTTTCGATAATCTTGTCAATATCGTCATAGTTTGGCTTCCAGCCTAAAATGTCACGAGCCTTTTCTGAGCTAGCAATCAAAGTGCTTGGATCACCGGCACGCCGCGGGCCCATCGTGGCCGGAATCTCTTGGCCAGTCACCTTACGCGCTGCATTTAGAATTTCAAGGTTGGAGAAACCATGCGCAGAACCTATGTTGAACGCGGATGACTTATTGCCGGCATCCAGATACTTCAAGGCCAAAATGTGGGCATCAGCAAGATCGACCACATGAACATAGTCACGCACATTGGTACCATCCTTGGTTGGATAGTCGTCACCATAAATTTGCAAACCAGTTCGTGTACCTGCTGCAACCTGCAAGATAATTGGCACAATATGCGTTTCTGGATGATGGTCTTCACCGATGGAACCGTCTGGCATCGCACCCGCAACATTGAAGTAACGCAAAGCCACGAACTTCAGCCCATAAGCCACATCAGCCCAATGCATGATCTTTTCCATGGCCAACTTGCTTTCACCGTATGGGTTGGTCGGTACTTGCGGATCAGTTTCTTTAATTGGGACCTGCTTAGGTTCGCCATAAGTTGCTGCCGTTGATGAGAAGACAATTTTCTTGATGCCGAATTGATTCATGGCTTCAAGCAAGGTGATCATGCCGCCAGTGTTGTTATCAAAATACTTCAACGGATCTTTCATGGATTCCGGCACAATTGAGAACGCCGCAAAATGGACAATCCCGTCAATCTTTTCCTGGCTGAACACTTGGCTCAGAAAATGATAGTCGCGGATGTCGCCTTGATAAAAACGGGCGCGTGGATCAACCGCCTTACGATGCCCAGTAATCAAGTTATCCAAAACCACAACATCCTCGCCGGCAGCGAGTAATTGTTTTACCGTATGTGAACCGATGTAACCAGCGCCGCCTAAAACTGCAATTGTCATAATAAAATATCTCCCTTTTTTAAAACGTGTTCGTCAGACTAGAAATCGGTCTGGCTCACGCTCTACTTTATAACACTTTTTCTATTTTAGCAGAGTTAGTTCAGTTGCTTAGCACCATCGGCAATATCGGCCACATAGAAATGGGCGTCATAGCCGATCTTTTCACGATAAGTCTTGCCAACATTATCAATAAAGTCTTCAACATCAGCACTGTTGACAATCGCAATGGCGCAACCGCCAAAGCCAGCACCGGTCATGCGAGCACCGAGCACACCCCGTTGCTTCAAGGCATTGGTCACAAGGGTATCAAGCTCGATGCCAGTGACTTCGTAGTCAAAAGCCAACGAAACTCCAGAAGCAGAGACTAGTTTGCCAAAGGTCTTCAAATCGCCATCTTGCAGTGCTTTCGAAGCCTTCAATGTCCGCTGATTTTCAAAGACGGCGTGGCGCGCGCGTTTGATCAGGATTGGATCGTAAATGAGATAAGTATTCTCGTCGAATTCGTCTTCACTCAGTTGGCCCAGACTTTTAACTTCAATACCTTTTTGTAGCATTGCCAGTGCTTTTTCGCATTCACTGCGGCGTTCGTTGTACTTGGAATCAGCCAACTCACGACGCTTGTTGGTATTCATGATGACAATCACGTTATCGCCCATCTCAACTGGCAGGTACTCGTATTTCATCGTGTTTGTATCCAACAGCGTTGCTTGATTTGCGCGACCCATTTCAATCGCGAACTGATCCATCACACCGGAGTTCACGCCGATATAGTCGTTTTCGACTTTAACGCCGAACTGAACCAGCTCCAACGGTTCAAAGCCGCCATCAAAAAGATTGTTCAGAATCGTTCCGACCAGCATTTCCAGAGAAGCAGAACTTGATAACCCAGCGCCATCAGGTAAGTTGCCGTTGATGTAAACATTGAGGCCATGCGTGAAGTTCGCACCCGCCGTCTTCATCACCCGCGCCATACCTTGGAAGTAATCTGTCCACAAGCCGCGCTTATCTTGGAAAAGATCCGAGAATGGGATGTCAATAATGCCAACCTTTGGGAAGTTGGCCGAGTATAACCGAAAAGCGTTGTCCTCATTGGTGCCAACCGCTGCATAAGTGCCCAGCGAAATGGCACACGGGAAAACGTGGCCACCATTGTAATCGGTATGTTCACCAATTAAATTAATGCGTCCTGGTGCAAAGAAAGTGTGCTCCGCCTGCTTACCAAATTGTTCCGTAAAACCTTTCGTGACATCTGTACTATTCACCGTCAATACCTCCTAATTGAAGTTAAGCTTATTTATCCGCTACTGATTTTTGTAACCGTTTTTATTTTACTAAAAATAATGACGGATTGGAAGCGCTATAGCCAAATTATTTTGTTTTTGTTTTAGCGGTCATTTAAAAATCGCTGAATTTAAAGCAACTTCCTTTTACTAAAAATTCTAGCAGGTTCAGAATGTCCCTTCCACATGGCGCCGATAGTTAGCATTCCCCATGTCAACAACCCAACTTCATACATGAATCATTTTGATTGACGTCACCTGTAATTTGACGATAATGATCAAAACGAGCTTCAAGGAGGCAATTATGTCGAACTTAGATTTAACCATCGTTGTGCCAACTTACAATTTAGGTCATTATCTGCCTGAGACATTAAAAAGTATCCAGCAACAAACAATTGATTTTGAACTTTGGCTCATCGACGATGCCTCGACTGATGGTACCGCTCAGACAGTGGCTGATTTTGTTAAAGGTATCCCTAATTTTCACGCGACCGGTTTTAATCACCATCGTGGCATCGGTGCTGCGCGAAACTTTGGCATTGATCATGCCACTGGTCAAGCTGTGGCGTTTGTTGACGGTGACAATTTAATCGCGCCGACCTTTGCCGCAACGTTATCACACGGGTTCACATCGGGTGTTGTGGCCACTGCGGTTGGTTATGATTGGTGGCATCGCAACCGCGGCGGGCCCAATCGCTTTCAATTGTTGTCACAGCGGGAAATGTTTGATCAAGTCTCACGCCACGGCTCCGAAGTGGGCGGTTATATTTGGAACAAGGCTTTCTCTCGGGATGCTTTAACTGCCGGTAATATTCGCTATGATGAACAATTACGCATTGCTGAGGACTATTACTTCACGGCGGATTTTGTCGCGCATACGCCTGGCAAATATGCTTATAATCCAACCATTTTGTACACGAAGGTTAATCGCCCGAATAGCACGATGCACAATTTTTCTTGGGCTGATCGCCGTCAGGAAGACCAGATTTTTGAGCGGATCCATCGCATGCGCCAGCTCATCCAATAGCCGGTCAGATGATCCTAAGCAAAATACGCGCGGCTGATGAAAACGTTCATCGGCCACGCGTTTTTTTATTCAAGATATCTCATTTGCAGCACAACCTCCATTTCCATCTCATTTACAGAATCCTGATCGATTTTTTAACTTTTTAAAATAACTAATGATACACATAAGTTTAAAGTTGACAGGATGTCACGAGGTACGGTATAACTATTTCCGGAAACGTTTTCATTGTGTGCAATATTATTTCACAGGGGGTAGTTATTTGTGACAAGTGATCAGAAGTACATTCTGGCGATTGATGAGGGTACCACGAGTACACGGACCATCATCATCGATCACAATGGTCAAAAAGTTGTTGATGCACAGCGGGAATTTCCGCAGTATTTTCCGCATCCGGGATGGGTCGAGCATAATGCCAATGAAATTTGGAATGCCGCTTTGTCGACCATCGCGACGGCATTTATTGAATCACAGATTCAGCCACGCCAAATTGTCGGAATCGGGATTACCAATCAACGGGAAACCACGGTTGTATGGGACAAACAGACCGGGTTGCCAATCTACAACGCCATCGTCTGGCAGTCGCGGCAAACTAGCGAGATCGCTGACAAACTTAAGGCAGACGGCCACAGCGATATGATTCATGATTCAACCGGTTTGCTAATTGATTCGTATTTCTCAGCGACTAAGATTCGCTGGATTTTGGATCATGTGCCTGGCGCGCAAGAACGGGCGGAAAAAGGCGAACTGCTTTTCGGCACCATCGATACTTGGCTTTCTTGGAAGCTGTCCGGCGGCGCCATTCATGTCACCGACTATACCAACGCCTCACGAACCATGTTGTTCAACATCCATAAACTAGCCTGGGATGACGAGATTCTCCAATTGTTGAATATTCCTAAGCAAATGCTACCGGAAGTTCGCAGCAATTCAGAAATTTACGGCAATGCAGCAGCCTACCATTTCTTCGGCAGTACCGTGCCAATTGCCGGCATGGTTGGTGACCAACAAGCAGCACTTTTTGGTCAGTTGGCGCTTGAGCCGGGTATGGTGAAAAACACCTATGGCACAGGTGCATTCATTGTGATGAATACCGGCGAAAAACCGACCTTGTCCAACAACAACCTGCTCACCACCATCGGCTATGGACTTGATGGCAAGGTAACCTATGCACTTGAAGGTTCCGTTTTCGTTGCCGGCAGTGCGATTCAATGGTTGCGGGACGCCATGAAGTTGGTCGAGCGTTCAAGCGACTCCGAAGCCGCCGCACGGGCTTCTAAGAGTCAAAATGAAGTTTATGTTGTCCCAGCCTTCACAGGCTTAGGTGCGCCTTATTGGGATTCTGATGCTCGCGGTGCTATTTTTGGCATCACTCGTGGCACGACTCGCGAAGATTTCATCAAAGCAACCTTGCAATCTCTTGCTTATCAGTCACGTGATGTCGTGGATACCATGAATAAAGACACTGGTATCCCGATCCAAGCTTTGCGCGTTGACGGCGGCGCAGCTAACAACGATTACCTGATGCAATTCCAAGCAGATATTTTAGGCATTCCGATTGAACGAGCAGCCAATTTGGAAACGACGGCGATGGGCGCTGCCTTCCTCGCTGGTTTGGCGACTGGCTTCTGGAACAATACCGATGAACTGCAAAGTATCGTGAAGCTTGGCAAACGTTTTGAACCAACAATGGACGCGCCTGATCGCGACCACCTTTATGAAGGCTGGCAGCAAGCTGTTGCTGCAACCCAAATGTATAAGCACAAGGCGAAGAAAGCCTGATCTGTCAACCAAAAAATGATCGAGACTGACTCGATCCGTAATGAAGGAGAACAAAATGGTATTTTCCAACGAAACGCGCAAACAAACGATTCATCAGTTAAAGCATACCGAGCTCGACTTGCTCATCGTCGGTGGCGGCATTACCGGCGCTGGGGTGGCGATTCAAGCAGCTGCCAGCGGGATCAAAACCGGTTTGATTGAGATGCAGGACTTTGCGGAAGGCACCAGTTCACGTTCGACCAAATTGGTACACGGCGGTATTCGCTATCTTAAATCTTTTGATGTTGGCGTTGTCGCTGACACTGTTAAGGAACGCGCCGTCGTGCAAGGGATCGCGCCGCATATCCCGCGGCCATTCCCAATGCTGTTGCCAATTTATCAAGAATCCGGCAGTACGTTTGACATGTTCAGCGTCAAAATTGCCATGGATCTCTATGATCGATTGGCTGGTGTTGAAGGTTCTCAGTACGCCAATTATACCGTGACAAAAGATGAAGTCCTTCAACGTGAACCACAATTGTCCGCTGATAACCTGCAAGGCGGTGGCGTTTATCTCGATTTCGTCAACAACGATGCGCGCCTTGTGATCGAAAACATCAAAGAAGCTGACGAACTTGGCGGCTTGATGGCCAGTCATGTTAAAGCGGTCGGCGTGCTGCACAATGACGCTGGTCAAGTGGTTGGGCTGCATGTTAAAGACTTGTTGGACGACACTGAATTCGATATCCATGCCAAACTGGTCATCAACACAACCGGTCCATGGGCTGATAAGTTCAATGCACTTGACGATCACGAAAAACACGCGCCAACTTTGCGGCCAACCAAAGGTGTTCATTTAGTCGTTGACGGTTCTCGCTTGCCAGTTCCGCAACCAACTTACATGGATACTGGCTTAAACGATGGTCGGATGTTCTTCGTGGTTCCGCGAGAAGGCAAAACGTATTTTGGTACCACTGATACAGATTATACCGGCGATTATGAACATCCCCGCGTTGAGCAAGAAGATGTCGATTATCTGCTGAAAGTCGTCAATAAACGCTTCCCCGAAAGCCATATGACGATCGACGATATTGAAGCTAGTTGGGCTGGGTTGCGACCACTGATCAACGACAACGGCAGTTCCGATTATAACGGCGGCGGTGCTAACAGCGGCAAAGTTTCAGACGATTCATTCACGGCCTTGATCGAGGTTGTGAACGCTTATGAAGACGATCAAGCAACCCGCGCCGATGTTGAACGTGCCATTTCCAAACTGGAAACAGCACATGCAGAAGCCGGATTAAGCCCATCCCAAGTTTCTCGCGGCAGTTCTCTTCACCAAGCGACAGACGGGCTCATCACCCTTTCTGGTGGTAAAATTACAGACTATCGGAAAATGGCCGCTGGTGCCCTCGCGCTGATTCGCCGTATTCTGGTCGACCGTTTCAACGTTGACGCGCCAGCAGTTGATTCCAAAAAGCTGCAAGTTTCCGGCGGACATTTTGATCCGACCAATGTTGAAGAAACCATGGCCTTCTACATTCGGATTGGCGTTGATGCTGGTTTATCGGAAAAAGACGCCCAAGATCTGGCTAACCGCTTCGGTTCCAATACCAGCCGAGTGCTCACTTACGCTGTCGATGGCCCTGCGCCAGGATTAAGTCTGAAGGAAACCATGAGTCTGCGTTATTCACTCAATGAAGAAATGACGCTCACACCGGTTGATTATCTCTTGCGCCGAACCAATGCCCTTCTTTTCCACGCTGAAACACTGGCTGAGTTGAAACAGCCGGTTGTTGACGAAATGGCGCAAACACTGGGATGGGACGACTCGGTGAAAGCCCAACAACTGGCCGCCTTGAATGCTGCCATTGCCGACAGTCAACTGGCCTATCTAAAAACGGCACCAGCACCGGTTCATCCTGAATAGAAAGAGGAATCAACATGTGGACACAAACATTAGGTGAATTTATCGGCACCTTCATCCTGATTCTCCTTGGTGACGGCGTGGTGGCTGGCGTGTCACTCAACCAATCAAAAGCAAAGGATGCTGGCTGGGTCGCCATCACCCTTGGTTGGGGACTAGCTGTCACCATGGGCGTTTATACCGCCGCTTTCCTTGGCCCAGCCCATCTCAATCCGGCGGTGACCATCGCTTTTGCCGCCATCGGTCAATTTTCTTGGTCATGGGTGCTGCCGTTTGTCGCTGCCCAAATGCTTGGTGCTTTCTTAGGAGCCGCCGTTGTCTGGCTGCATTACTATCCACATTGGACGAAGACCAATGACCAAGCAACCACCTTAGGCGTTTTTGCGACCGGCCCAGCCATTCGCAACTATACCGCTAACTTCTTGTCTGAATTCATCGGCACTGCTGTCTTGATTTTTGGCCTATTAGCTTTTGCGCAAGGCAAATGGACAGCCGGTTTGAGTCCGATGGGTGTTGGCGTTTTAATCACTGCAATCGGATTGTCACTTGGGGGGACAACCGGTTACGCAATTAACCCGGCGCGGGATCTCGGCCCACGCTTGGCGCACGCCATCCTGCCGATTGCACATAAAGGCGGCTCTGATTGGGGTTACTCGTGGGTACCTGTTCTCGGTCCTTTAGCTGGCGGCGTTGTTGGCGCACTCATTTTCGTGACATTACCATAAGTTCAATCACTCGTTAAATTATTCAAGCAAAAGGCTACTTAAAAAGCTGAGATCGCGGCGGAGCGTTTCCGTGATCTCAGCTTTTTTGTGACTGCACAGTAACACCTGAAAATCAAAACGTAAGTGACCTTATGATTTGTCAGATCCTAAATAATCCAGAAAAGAGCTAGGCTAACAATCCCCGGCCGTGCCAAACTCCGCAATCTCCGGCCAGCTGGGGCTGGAACGCGTGACGGCGCTTCGAGCCCAAAAACCGGTCTCGAAGTCGCCTAACAACATCAGCGACAAAGCCCGGTCGCTGTGTTGTTTGCACAGCTGAGCCCCATCTGGCCTACGATTGCTCCGCCTTGGCACTGACATCTTTATATCCGGATAAGTTATGCACGAGATGTAGGACGACAAAAACCTTTTGCGATAATCTGTTCGCATTTATTTGAGGGCTGTGAATGATGGCCTGACTTTTTCAAGGTTGGTATGTGTAGACTCCTGCGAGCGCGTCACATTAATTCATTCTACTTCATCAAGTCTGCAACCTGCGCCTGTAATGCCGGCACCACATCGGTCATAAACCATGGATTACGGTTAACCCACCCATAGTTTAGAGGCGAAGGATGGACGATCGGAAAATAGTCAGGTAAATACGTCCGGAAGTTTTTGACAGTGGCCGTCAGCGTCTTTTCGCGATGCTTTCCTAAATAATATTTTTGGGCATAGGCGCCAATCACAATTGTAAGTTGAATCTTTGGCATTAACGCCAGCAAAGAAGGATGCCACTTGGCCGCGAAATCTTTACGCGGTGGCAAGTCACCTGACTTACCTTTGCCGGGATAATAAAAATCTAACGGCAAAACTGCAATTTTACCGCTGTGATAAAACTGATCCTTGGTGACGCCCATCCAAGTTCGCAAGCGGTCACCACTTGGATCATTCCAGTATGTTTTTGTCGTTTGTGCTTTTCGTCCTGGTGCCTGACTGGCGATGAGGATCGTTGCTTCAGGTTCAATATGATATAGCGGATCCCATCCTTGGGCGGTAAAGTCAGCGTTATCGGGATCCTGACGAATAGCCTCAAATATTTTATCTGCATCTGTCACGCTTGAATCCCTCCTTTAACAAACTTAGGCCATGCTTTGCTACGTTCAAAATCCGCAGCCAACTGCCGCGCATCGTGAATTAAGGACGTTGGATAGTCCATGGTTGCCAACAGTGCTATGGCATTATGCGAAGTGGCCGGACCTTGATAGAGCAAATAGTCAAAGACAACGCCATCCTCCTTCGTCACTTTCTCTTGAAAATGCCAGTTGACGCATTGATCGCCCATAATGTCCGTCAATTCATTATCATGTGTCGCGACCACAACCAAACTCGGATATTGCTTTAGCCAATTAATGACACTCGCCGAAGCGGCAATTCGTTCGACGGTATTCGTCCCTTTTAGAATTTCGTCGATAAAACCATAGACGCGTTTCTTTTTGGCAACAGCATTGAGCAGCCGCCGAATGGCTTTAATTTCCGCAACAAAATAGCTATCGCCTTCACTCAGATCATCACGCACCGCCATAGCCGTGATGACTTCTCCTGGATCCATCGTGAAACTTGTCGCTGTCACGGTATTGATCGTTCGTGCCAAAATGGCATTGATCGCAATACTTTTGACGTAGGTCGACTTACCGGAAGCATTGGCGCCGGTGATCAACGCATTTTTCTGCCAGTCAACTGGGTTGGCAACGGGATGTTTCAACAAAGGATGGGCTAAGTCAGTGGCGGTCATGCCGCCTTTGGCAAAGACTGGCTGCGTTGTAGTCGCTTCCGCCGCGCGAAAATTAGCAATGGCAATGGCCAACTCTACATCGCCCAGCCGTTGCCACAGGGCTAGTGCCTCAGCATGGTGGCTGCTTAAGCGATCGAGCACTGTGTTGTAGGCAATAAAGCTCAGCATGAACATGATGCTAAGATACTCAGTTAAAATGTCGCCCATGCTGCCGGTCTTGGTCCGGAAGACAAACGCAAATCGCGTGATGCCGCGCATTGGTTTAACTGCTTGTCGCAATGCTGCTTGAGTCGGTTGGCTAATTTTGGCGAGACGTTCTGCCGTAATAATCGTCCGGACAAGGTAACCCATAGACGTAATTTCGGCATCAAGGCCTTCACGTTTCAAAATGTAGTAGAACACGTTGACCAGCAAACTGACCACCATCACGGTCACCCCAATTGCCGGCCACAATAGCGTCAACAAGACACCTATAAATGGAAAACCGCCCATTACTTTGAATCGCCATGCATTCGGCAAGGCTTTTTTGGTGGTTGTCCGTAGATAAAGTTGGCTATTGTTCGCCGGCTCGATGCCAAGTCCGGCAAACGCCATTTGCACTTTCAATCGGCTGTCAGGATGATCTTGAAAAAAGGCAATCAACGCCTCGTCAACAGCTGGTTTGCCTAAATCATAAGCCCGCAATTGTGCATAGACCCGTTCAGCGCCAACACTACTTTGGGTGACGTTCAGCTGTTCGAACACGTCTAACATATCAAGATCCTGCCAAGTCAGGTCGTCAACTTGGCAATCGTGATTAACTTGGGCTTCATGATCAAGATAGGCGGCTTTTAAATAGCGCTCACCTTTTGGCCGTTTTTCAGGAAAAGTGCCCCAGTCAGCTAGCAATTGGCGCTTGAGCTTTTGCTGTCGCTGCCAGGTTAACAAACCATTGAGGACAATCATCGCAACAATAAAGCCGGTGACGCTGAGAAGAATCGTAATGGGTTGTGACATATTGATCACTGCTTTCTTAGCTGATGTGACCAGATTGGTGAGACTTTCAATAACAACTTGCGCGGGTCACACACACTTATCTTGTCGGTTACTTATGCTGATATTATCTATCAGATGGTTTTGAAAAACAAAATTGAAGTAGAGATGAGCAAGAATTCTAAAATTCAAACAATTCAGAAAGGATCTATGCAACAATCCCTACCGTGCCAAACTTAGCGATCTCCGGCCAGCTGGGCTGGCGACGCGCAGCTAGAGCGGAGACGGCGCTTTGACCCCATCTGGCCTACGATTGCTCCGCCTTGGCACTGGGATCTTTATAAATTCCAATAAGTTATCCATGAGCAAACAAACAGGCGAACAATTTCCCTAACTACGGAAAATTGTTCGCCTGTATAGTGACTGTATAGGATGCCACAACCTGTACCTTTCAGCACGATATCAGCAATCAAGCCTTCGACTTCTTTTTATCAGCCGGATAAATATCGGCGACCTGGGCCTGAGCGGTTTCGTGTTGCGTGAATTCATCATAGCTTGTGTCCGCACGGTCAACAACACCGAGTGGCCCAACCTCGATAATATGATCAGCAATGGTTTGAATGAACTGATGGTCATGACTGGTGAAGATTAATGAGCCTTTGAAGTCGATCAAGGCATCGTTCAAACTGGTGATGCTTTCCAGATCAAGATGGTTGGTTGGATCGTCCATGATGAGGACGTTTGCCTTGCTCAGCATCATTTTGGCCAAGTATGAACGGACCTTTTCGCCACCAGACAAGACGTTCAGTTGCTTGAGCACTTCATCCCCAGAAAAGAGCATCCGACCGAGGAAGCCACGCAAGAACGTGTTATCTTGTTCGTCTTGTGGTGCAAACTGCCGCAACCAATCGAGAATGTTCAGATCATCATGATCAAATTCAGGATTCAAGTCTTTTGGCATAGCGGCACGGCTGGTGGTGACACCCCATGTGATGGTGCCGGTGTCAGGTTTAAGCTCACCTGCCAGCACCTGCATCAGCACAGTGGCAGTCACGTCATTGCGGCTGATGATCCCTGTTTTGTCACCTGGCCGCAAAATGAAGCTGACATTTTTCAGTACTTCATGACCATCAATTGTCTTGGAAACATTCTCGACCCGTAACAAATCGTTACCGATTTCGCGTTCTGGTTCGAACTTGATGTACGGATATTTCCGTGTGCTAGGCCGAATATCATCTAACGTAATTTTTTCAAGCTGCTTTTTACGTGAAGTGGCTTGCTTGGACTTTGAAGCGTTGGCGGAGAAACGCGCCACGAATTCCTGTAATTGCTTGATCTGTTCTTCTTTTTTAGCATTCGCTTGGCTTTGCAGTTGCAAGGCCAGTTCAGAACTCTGCTTCCAGAAATCGTAGTTGCCGACATAAAGTTCGATCTTACCAAAGTCAACATCACACATCATGGTGCAGACCGCATTCAGGAAATGCCGGTCATGAGAGACAACCAAAACGGTGTGTTCATAGTCAGCTAAAAAGTTCTCAAGCCAGTTAATCGCTTGCGGATCAAGCCCGTTGGTTGGTTCGTCGAGCAGCAGAACGTCGGGTTTGCCAAACAACGCTTGAGCGAGCAACACCTTGACCTTCTCCCCTTCAGGCAGATCAGCCATGAGTTTCTGGTGCTCACTTTCCGCAATGCCCAATGACTGCAACAGCTGAGACGCGTCGCTTTCAGCGTTCCAGCCGTCCATTTCGGCAAACTCACCTTCCAGCTCGGCTGCCTTATTCCCGTCAGCTTCAGAGAAGTCTGGCTTAGCATACAAAGCATCTTTTTCCGTCATCACCTGATAAAGTCGTTCCCAACCTTGCAAAACAGTGTTCATCACCGTTTGATTGTCGAACGCAAAGTGATCCTGACGCAGACTACTCATCCGCTCATTCGGCGACAAACTAACCGTCCCGGTCGTTGGGGTCAGTTCACCTTGGATGATTTTAAGAAAAGTCGATTTTCCCGCGCCGTTTGCGCCAATAATGCCATAGCAATTACCGGGCGTGAATTTCAAATTAACGTCTTCGTATAGCTTACGGTCGGAGAACGTCATTGATACATTGTTTACTGTGAGCAATTTTATACCTCGCTTAAAAGATTTCTACATATATTAGCAGATATTTGGGGGTTTCACAAATACGTCAGTCAGACCTATCATGCTGCTGCTAACCCAGAAGAGGCTAAAATCTATCAGCCGCAGCTCAGCAATATCAGGATCAGCTGACCGTCCTTAATCAATAAAAAAAGATCTGACAACTAACTAGGACGGCTTCTCATAAGAGGATACGTTCGGCTAAAAATTGACCGTCGTGTCCCAGTAGCTCTTGTTCTCAATGGCCACATCGCTCAGATTGATAGCAGGCACCCGTTATCAAAGACAACAACACTGATCAGATCATAATCACGCCATACCGAGACCGCAGTCTACAGTGTGGCTTAGCTTGGAAAACCTCGCTCATCACAGGGAAAAAGCTTTATTGAATTTTCTAAAAAATCAGTTGCTGAATATGCCATGATTATTTTCGAATTTTGTAAATAAAATTTTCAGATATGAATGCTTTCACAAATATAAGAGCCTCTACGTATTTTCTGAATTTTGTAATATAACAATTTATTAGTAAAAAGGTCACTTTCTACAAATTGCAATCCGATTAGAAACGTTTGAAAAAAGCAAGCAATATTACTAAGAAAACGCTTGACATCGTAAAAAGACCGTTTTAAGTTAACAACTAATCGTATGCAAGTTGTTAAGCTTAGTGGAAAACATTATGAAATACATTAATGAATTTTCCGAGCTGAGCACGTCCGATGCTTAATATATCTCCGGTGGTATTCAACTTGCTCACCTCGATGATAATTATGGTGATGGCGACGCCGGCTCTAGCAACTGCCCCTTCAGTGAGTGGCTGAGGGAACTCTTTGAAGGCGGCACTCATGGAGGGCGGTAATAATCGCGTAGATCCATTCCCATAAGTATAAGGTAGTTATCTATACCGATGAGATAACCGACTACTTTTATTCGTATTCACAATATCTGGTGGTGAAATGTGGGGGAGGACAAACCATGAGAAAGTTATCAAGTAAAGTGAAGCTTACATTCACGAGTCCTTTATTTTGGATCGTCATCGTCTGTTTCGGGATTACATATTTAGAATTTTTCACATCTTCAATATCATTTTTCCTAACTCGATATTGTTGGAACTCTCCTGTTGAAGTTTTTTCAGGCCAGTACTACCGCTTATTTACCGCGCTTTTTCTACACCTAGATATTTTCCATCTTAGTGGCAACATGCTTTTCCTAGCACTTCTAACTTGGATCATATCCGCCAACATTACTAGATTTCAATATTTAATGGTACTTCTGTTTTCTGGCGTTTTTGGAAACTTATTGGCTGATACTTTCATTACTTATCTGTACAAACTAGATGGCCACGTTTGGTCATTTTTGACAACAATTGGATACACATATGGGGCTATTGGTTTTTCTACGGCTATAATGGGCTTATTTTCCTTTACAATAATCGTCTTCTTGTTCGCTAACGCTAGGCGCTTCACGAAAGTTAAGTTCAAATCAGGCCTGCTTGTGTTTGCCGTATGCTCGCAGATTTTATACACATACCAAAACCTTTCGACAAATCCATGGTTATCCATACCATCGTACTCTCATATCGGTGGCGGCCTAATTGGCATTCTATTAGCTTTGATCTTTTTATACAGACGTCATCAAAGAAATGAGTCGCTCATCAGAGAATAATTGCCACGTTAAAGTATTTGGCGCTTTTCGTTTTCTTCTATGTAAGATCTTTTAAACCTTTTCAAAAGCTCCGCTTCGTGGAATTTAACTGATTTATTAGTAATAAATTTCCTTTTTTAAAATTGCATTTTGATTAAAATTTGAAATTAAAAAAATTTCAAATAGCAAAAGAAAACATTTGACATGACGGATAAGTCGTTTTAAATTAAGTAACAACCATCTGGCGAATAATTAAGCTTTGATAAAAAATATGAAGAGTATTAATGAATTTTCTAATCTGAATACTTCCGATGCTCAACGTATTTCCGATGATATTCAACCCGCACAATTTTGGGACGGGACGTGGTGGTTGGCTCGATAACATCCTTCATCACCTGCCATTTGTCGGAGGAAGCTTACGCTACCCGCTTATTCCATAGATTGTGAAATAAACTAAAGCAAAATTATCATCTATGTGAGCAGAATACGATAATTCTGCTTTTCATTTACAACAGCATTTCAGAGACTTGTTGGAGGAGAGCTAGAATGAATCAAGTAATAAGGTTAATGAAACGCATAGCTCTAAGCCCATTGTTCTGGATTATTACTATTTGTTCCAGCATCTTTTTTCTAGAAAATAGCGACTTATCCAATTATTTTTTAATAAGTGACTTTGCCACAAACTTTCCTTCACTATCACTGTCTGGTCAATATTATAGACTGCTAACATCTTTATTTCCTCACACAGGAATCACTCACTTAGTTTCTAATATGTTTTTGTTGATTATATTGACTTGGGTTGTTTCTCCTATAATTAGCAAGGCCTTATATTTATCACTCCTACTTTTATCGGGCGTATTAGGAAATCTGTTAGCAGACGTTTTGATTGTTTCTTTAGTAAACTCTGACGGCAACTATTGGTCCTTTTTAACTACATTTGGATACTCTCATGGAATTGTTGGGCTTTCAACATCCATAACGGGTTTGTACATCTTCGCTCTCATTATTTTCGTATTCAAAGCTTCCAAAAACCTACCTCAGAAAAAATTTAGACTAAGCGCTCTCATATTTGTATCCTTTATCGGAATTCTATCTTTAATCTTAAATTTCATTTGGGGCCAATGGTTCACAATAACGGCCTATGTTCATTTTTTTGGGGGATTAGTTGGTGGCATACTAGCATTTATATTTCTTTATAGACAGCATAAAAAGCTTGGTTTAAAAACTCATGATGTTAATCCACTTAAGTAAAGTGGTCGTTTCTTGACAGGAAGACTTATGTGAGTAAACTTTGTTCAACAGATAAGAGAGCGGTTTCTTAGACCGCGTACAGCACATCCATTTTCTTCTCGTCTTATAATTTGTCAGTTCATTCTTCAATTAACCTGTCATGTTCGAATATTCAAGGGATGTAATACCATGTTCCTAAGTCAATTTTTACCACTAGCATCTGCTGAGCTTGCAAATATTATCTGAGGTACTTCTTTCGTTCCGGCTGAGGAAGGTGAACCCAGTTCCTTTTTCCACCTTTTACCATATCCAATTGATGTTCCGGCAAAAGACAGTTAAACCCACTCCATGTCTGCTTTGTTAAATACAGATTTGGCTTTTAATTTCTTTGCTACGATAAGGAACATCTCTTATGGTCGTTTTGCAAAACAGAATTGACCGGTTTTCATAGCCGTTACCGAATAGGTAATCGGCTATTTTTGTGGGGAGTTAAGAGGGGAGCGCAGCTCCCTTCTTACAAGCCATTTACTGACAATTGGGGAGCGCAGCGATACCCGATTTGTCTAGCAAATGAACCAATACCACCCAAAATGAGAGTCTTAGACTGGTGGCAGCAAATCGAACCTTCAATTCTACACTTTTCCGGCTGGAAGTCGGCCGCATATGGAGGAATGCGTCCTCACAGAGAGGTGAGCTGGTTTTCATGATCCCCAGCGTCCTCAAATTAATTTTCGGCTTACCCCTGACCAATACGAGAAGCTTCGAAAATCGGTTGCGCCCTTGGGCATGTCCGTGAGTGCTTACACCAAATCATTGGCCGTCAAAGCGAAGCTACGCGAGTTCCAATTTAGTCATGAAGAAACGATCAATCTTGCCTTCCACCGACCGAGCAACAACTTGAAGCAATTGCCTTATTACGCCAAAGCCAGCGATCTCAGGGTCAACCTCAACGATTTGCCCATCCTCAAAAGAAGGTAGCGTTGACCCTCTTGATGTTAACTAATGACATTTCCAGTTTTTAAAAAGGGGCAGAACGTTCGATTAAAGATTGCCCGTCACGCTCCAGTTCCTCTCGTTTTCAATGGCAAGATCACCCAAATTGATAGCGGCCCGGCTGTGACGAAAGACACGAATGTCTTTAAAATCGTCCGGCACAAGTCAACATCACGTCAAAACAAGCCCGCACCTTACGTTATGGCTTAGCTGGGGAAGTCTCCATTATCACTGGCAAGAAGACTTACTGGAACTTCCTGAAAAATCAACTGTTAAATAAATCGTAACTACAGCAATCTTAAAGAGCAGCCAACCATTGCTTGCTTAATCAGTAGTATCAGTGTCCACCCTGACGTTCAAAGTGTCTTTTCTTGACAGAGAGAGGACAAGTGCGTAGTACTTTATTTGGATAACTTAGTAAGCGCTTGCCATATGTGATATCAGTGTTTTCTCTTCTGTAAAAGTCATTGTTTAACATATTCCTTTTGCAAAGCTACGAGGAGATAAGCATGATGCTGTTGAACTATGGACAATCATCAACACCCACTGATTTAGTGACGATATCAGAAGGCGCCTCTTCTCCTTTTGTCCCTGTTTCCGAGCCGCGATTAAATTCTGATCCGGATACAATTCCGCCTCCAATTGATGCCTATCTCGCCAATACGTAGACTTTTGCAAACATTATTGGTTCACCAAAGAGCTCACCCAGATTATTGGAGGTGGACGCAATGGCGATTAAAACTGATGATAAAATTAGCATTACCTAAGCTAGGTAACGAAAGAAGTGATACCCCATGATGATGTATCCTTATCTTAATTTAGGCCCCAGAGATGGAGTTTTGTTAGTTGCAGTCCTTGTACCGTTAGTTTTAACATTAGTTTTTAAGTGGTCATTATTGGAATTTGTGCTTTCTGTTATTGCAGTCATAGTTGCGTTCTTGGCGGGAAGCATGAAAACAGATAAGAAGAACGTACTTGCGTTCTTAAAAAAATAACCTAGATTGATTTGGCGCACGATTATTTGCACTAATCTGATAAGTCTTAAGGAAGTGTTTGAAATCTACAGGAAATAAAAATACTTTGTTCCACTTTCTTGAGAGCTCCAGCGCAACTTACATGCAGGTACGGAGTTTAAATGAATTTAAAGAACCAACTGCATCTGAACTTCAAAAAGTGACCTGCGGCGGTAATTGATGGAGTGGCGGTATAGATGTCATAATGGAGACTGTAATCCCACCCCGCCGCACACATGCAGTCGCTACGGTTCTGGCGGTACGCCGAATTCATGCATTAAGCCATATATGTTAAAATAATTCTCTAATATTTCTGTCTGGGCTTTGTACAGCTGCCTTCCATGTTTGCAAAGCAGAATCGGCCGGTTTTCATGAGACTGAGCCATAAGTGCTCTCAAACAACAGGCACTACCGCCGAGGGGGGACAATCATGACTAAGACGAATATAAAGGTGATTTCGTCAGGGAAAAGCATTGATGAGCTAATTAAAACCACTATTGAGCAATTAAAGCACAATGGCTATGAGTTCTTAGCAATCGCATTGGCACAACAAACAGAATTCTACCGAACAGATGCGGAGAGATTAGAGCTGGTTAAAGAATACGTCACGCTAATATAATTACTTGGTTTCAATGTTAACAAACATAGCATGGACACTGAGTAGGTGTCTTTCTATGCTATCAAAAACAGGCCTATACCTTCAGTGTTGATTAATCCTCAACAACAGAAAGTGTAGGCCTATTTTTTAATGATGCCCGAACTCATCCGCGTATGAAATTACTTTTTACTGTAATGAAGAAATGTCTCGACGACCCCGTAATTAGCCTGACTGAATGGATGCATTACATACGAGATGACGTTAGAATTGACACGGTAAAAGAACAATCCTCGTCGTTCATACAAGTTATAAAAATACGTAAAGCTAATTAATGTATAGTTTCTGAAACAGTTCATATTTTGCCCGTTTGTTTAGTATTCATTGATAAAGGACAAAACATCATTCACTGGAGCGGTGGCTATCTTAAAAGTAGTCGGTTCAAAAAAATATTTCTCTATCATTGGCGTATTCTGTTATTAAAGGCTCGCAAGGACTGTATCTGTCACCTGAATGATTTAGTTGAAAAATACGTTCACCTTATCAGATCTCAGAGCATATTAATTTTTCCTGATACATCCAATCCTGCTCACCAAATGTACCGGTTTCTAGCCGCTCTGACTCTACCCTTTGAAAATACTACGTTAGCACTGAGCATTATACTTTTCATAGCATCAGTGGACTAAACTTTTTCTCGCCCAATACATACATCAGTCACTTGGAGGACACTTTGAATAACCTGATCACATTCATTCTCATTCTCGCTGGCATGCTGCTACTTTTGCTGCGAAAAGGCACAAAGCGGCAACGGCGGGCGAATCGGCGATTGGCGGCGACGTTGCTGTTGTTTGGCTTAGCCAGCGGCGGTTACACCTACACGCAGCAACACACTTCACTGCTGGGGACACCGCTGCAATCAAGTTCAGTTAGCAACAGTGTGCCGGCAACGGATGCCACCTCGCGCCAGCCGGTCACGCAACTGGCGCAGCTCAATTACAACAACACTGCCGAGATTACCGTCAACAATAACGAGCCTGGTTTTACGAAAGCAGAACTTGCCACTGATAAAGGCCCGTGGACAACATTTAGCAATCTCGATAGTCTCAACCGTGCTGGTACTGCCAATGCTTTACTGAATCAAGCTATCATGCCAACTGCCAAGCGCGAGCCGCTGACTTGGAATCCAACTGGGTGGCACAACAAGAAAGTGCATGGCGAATGGCTGTACAACCGCAGTCATTTAATTGGTTTTCAGCTTTCCGGTGAAAATAATAATCCGAAAAATTTGATGACTGGAACGCGGCAGTTAAATTCGCCGTTGATGCAGGCCCATGAAGATGATATGGCACATTATTTGAAACAGTCACGCCAACATTTTATTCGTTATGAAGTCACCCCGATCTTTCGCGGTGATGAACTGTTACCACGCGGTGTGGCGATGCGTGCGCAAAGTATCGGCGACAACACGATTCATTTTAATGTCTACATCTTCAACATTCAGCCTGGTGTGACCCTCAACTATGCAGACGGTACTAGCCAACTTAATTAGCGATTGCCTAGAATTCAATCGAAATAATATTCGGATTGTCGGCATAAAACGTCAGCAGGCGCCGCATGTCTTCATTGGCTTTGCTCTCCACATGCAGGGTCATTTTAACTTCGTCGCCTTCATGTTTAATGGACACATTCAGGACCTTGATATGGTACTTGCCTAATGTTTCGCGTAAATGTACCATGTCAAAGCCTTCGCTGCGGACCCGAATTGTCAAAATGCCGTTATCACCGCTGGGCAGCCAGCGATAGTGATGATGGAGCAGGACTTGAATGCAGAGCACTAGGACAGTTGCGGCCAAGCCGATGAGGTACAGCTTCGCCCCAATTGCCATCCCCACAGCCGCTGTCGTCCAAACCCCGGCAGCTGTCGTTAAACCATTCACGTTATTGTGGCGAACCAAAATGGCGCCAGCGCCTAAAAAGCTGACGCCACTAACAATCTGAGCCGCGACACGTGAAGGATCCAATGCCATATTTTTCAAATCTAAAATATCAAAAAAACCGTATTTTGAGACAATCATAATCAAGGCCGCACCCAACGCCACAATCATATGTGTGCGGATACCGGCATTTTTGAAGCGATTCTTGCGTTCATAACCAATGGCAAAGCCGCAAAGTGCAGCCACCACCAGTCGAATGACAAGTTCGGCTTGATCTGCTACTGAAATTATCAAACAATCACAACCTTTGTTCTTACTTTACCACCGAATGCCTAGGTTAAAAACATCGCGAAATCGTTGCAATCAGCCACCGCTATGGTAGACTATAGTAGGTTAGAATGATTCTAATTTGGAGGCGTAACGATGACCATAAATTTACGTGATGTACAGGATGTCTATAAGGATGCCGGGTCTGACATTATTTTTGCTACGCTTGACCTTAAGCGCGAAGATGCCGCAGCCGACAAAGCCATGATTGCCGACTTAGCAGAGCACTTACCAGCATTCATCAATAGCATGAACATTCGCTACCCAGATGCAAAATTGGCGGTTGCATTTGGCTTGTCGCGAAAAGCTTGGGATTATCTTTTCCCAGCAGCACCGGTGCCTAAAGAGTTGGAGGAATTCCAACCAGTTGTCGGGCCAAAATATACCGCAGTGGCAACCCCAGCTGATCTGTTCTTCCACATTCGCTCGCAGAATTCAGCCGTTCCGTTCGAACTCATGTCAGAGATCATGACCATCATTGACGATCAGACTGTGACACTCGATGAAACCCATGGCTTCCGCTATTTCGAAGGCCGAGCGATCATTGGCTTTGTCGACGGCACGGAAAATCCAAGCGCACTCGACACGCCAGAGTATGCGGTGATCGGCGATGAAGATCCCACATTTGAAAACGGCTCCTATGCTTTTGCGCAAAAATACCAACACAATATGAAAGCATGGAACGATTTGACGACGGAGGACCAAGAAAAAGCCATCGGTCGAAAGAAGTTCAACGATATTGAGTTAGCTGACGAAAAGAAGCTGCCAAATGCCCACAATGTGGTTTCTCAGGATAATGACGGCGGCGTTGAACATAAAATTGTGCGCATGAATGTCCCGTTCAGTAATCCGGCCAAAAACGAAAACGGAACCTACTTCATCGGCTATGCCCGTCATTGGACGGTCACCAAGCGTATGTTGCAAGGCATGTTTGACAATTCTGATCGGTTGCTTGATTTTTCGACGCCAGAAACTGGCGAATTGTTCTTCATTCCGTCCAAATCTGTGCTCGGTCAAATCGCAGACGGCGAACTTTAATGAACGTGTTTGTTTAGGAACACAGGGAAAACAGTTACACTGAGGGCTACCAAACACCACCATCTTGGGTTTGACATGGTCGCAATCAGTAGCCGCTTTTCCCTGTGTTTTTGTATGGCGACTGCGCCAGTTTTCAAACCTTGCCTTCACTTATATTCATTTAAAAACCAATTTTTATCGCATAGACCAATGGCCAACTTTTCTGTTTGCCATAAAATCGTCAAGTTTTCATGTCACATAAGCTAACGCGGCTTCAGTTTTTTTACCGCTTCGAAAATCCTTTGATAGCAGTCTTTCTCCTTTCAGCACCAGATTTGCTCTAGGCCAATAGATCGACCGAATCGCTATGCTATTGAAAATGCCATGCTACAATACCGCCATCAATGGTAATGAGGTGGCAGAGATGAATTTAGCTGATACTGGGTTTGTAATTATTGCGAGTACATTAGTCTGGTTTATGACGCCGGGACTGGCTTTTTTCTATGGTGGACTGGTTTCCAAACGCAACGTGATTAATACGATGCTGTCGGTTTTCTACATCACCGGGATTGCGATCCTACTTTGGGTCGCTGTCGGCTATGAGCTCAGTTTTAATGGCGATCTTTTCGGTGTCATCGGTCAGGTTCATCATTTCTTTTTGAGTGATCTTTCGCTTGGCGCGGTGACCACGGCGAAAATTCCAACCGGTGTGTATGTGCTGTTCCAAATGATGTTTGCCATCATCACGCCGGCCTTGTTTGTCGGCGCTGTCGTTGGTCGGATGCATTTTAAGTTTCTAACTTGTTTTATCGTCTTGTGGTCATTGCTGGTTTATTACCCGCTTGTCCACTTGATCTGGAGTCCGCACGGTTTATTGGCCGGTCTGGGTGTGCTTGATTTTGCAGGCGGCACGGTGATCCACATCAATGCTGGCATTACCGCTTTGACGCTATCCGCCTTTCTAGGCCGCCGCACGGATGAACATATCACACCTTATAATCGGCCTTGGGTGCTTCTAGGCACGGCCATTTTATGGATCGGCTGGTATGGATTCAACGCTGGCTCTGCACTCGGTGTTAATCAAGCGGCGATGACGGCAGCATTAACGACTTCGGTTGGCGCCGCCGCGGCATTGGTCACATGGATGTGTCTGGACATCTGGCAAACCGGCCATCCAACGCTGATCGGAACTTGTACCGGTGCCTTGTGTGGGCTTGTCGGAATCACTCCGGCCACTGGCTATGTCACGAGTTTTGGGGCAGCATGCATTGGCGTTGCGGCAACGTTGACAAGCTACTGGTTTATCAGCAAAATCAAGCCACGGCTAGGCATTGATGATACTTTAGACGCCTTTGGCTGCCATGGGGTCGCTGGGATTGTCGGCAGTATTTTGACTGGTGTGTTCGCCAGCAAACAGGTCGCCCCCGACATTGCGCACGCTGGCTTGGCTTATGGCGGTGGATGGCAGCTGCTCCTAATCCAGCTTGTCGGCACCGCCATCGTGATCGTCTTAGTTGGTGCTATGGTCAGTCTAATCACTGTAGTTCTCAAACAATTCGTCAGCATTCGGGTCTCCCCTGCTGCTGAAAAAATGGGGCTGGATTACAGCGAACACGATGAACCAGTTGATGAAACTGTCGCTGCCAGTTGGGCCCGCGGTACTTATGTCAGTCAAAATCCTGATGAATTTAAAGGCCAGTTACATGGTTTTGATCCCCAACCGCGAAGAGAAAATCGGTAATCTACTGATGGCCGGTTCGTTCATTTCCACCATGTGTCACCTTCATAGCGACCTAGCTGCGTAAGAGGTTTCCACCCCTAAGCGGCTAGGTCGTTTTAATTGTTTTTTCTTTCTTACCATGGGTAAAATGCCGATATATAGAGGCTTAACGTGAACCAACGCAAAAGAAACCGGCGTGTAAGCTGCCTCAGGTGCAGGCAACTGCGCTGGTGAGCACTTTAATGAGGAGGGAACAAGATGCTTGGATATGGTTTTAGTCATGCTGGCGGGCCAGAAGTGATTGATGCGATCGACTTGGCCACACCAGCGCCAGGACCACAGGAAATTCAAATCAAGTCCCAAGCGATCGGTCTGAATAATCGTGATCGCATTGCTCGTCAAATGGGTGGCAGTGGCTTAACGGTGCCGGGTTATGATGTTGCTGGCATTGTCAGTGCTGTCGGCGATCAGGTAACGCAATTTGCACTTGGTGATCGCGTCGTTGCGCGCACCACCAGTGCTTACGCAGAAATTGTGACGGCCGCAGCTGACATGAGTGTGTTACTGCCTGAGTCCATCACGCCTGAAAACGGTGTGGCTCTGATCACCCCCGGCGTGACCGGTTATCGAATGGTCGAACTTGGGCATATTCACGATGGCGACACCGTCATCGTGAAAGGCGCCTCTGGCGGTGTCGGTTCCGCAGCCATCCAATTAGCCGTTGCCCGCGGTGCTTCGGTGATTGGTATCGCCGCCAGCCGCCATGAAGTTGATGTGAATCAACTCGGGGTTGAACATTTTGTCGCTTATGACCGCGGGAATCCTGTCAAGGAACTTGCCAAAACCGCCGACGTCGTGATTAATGCCGCCATGGACGGGATCGGTGGTGATGATGATGTCGCCATGGCCAAGGACAATGGGCTGATCGTATCTGTCAGTCATCACGAACCGCTCCTCAACCGCGGCATCCGTTTCATTCATACCCGACCGCTTGGCGGCTCCGAAGTCGGCCAAGCACTTAAAGTCTTGATTAATCTTATGTCCCAAGGCAAATTAACCGTCAAAGTCGGCTATGTATTGCCTTTTACCCGCGAAGGCTTTGTAAAAGGCCACCAATTGCTGGATGAGCCGCATGAAGGCCGAATTGTGATTCAAGTAACGCCCTGATCGCGTCTGTTTTCTAGCACGGGCAGCTAACGGTTTTGTCACGCTAAGCGTTTTAGCTTGTTGTCACCATAAGCCGGTGGTAGTCTGATAAGCAGCAAGATAGCTCGCCACTGATTTGTTTCGTCAACTTTTATGAAGGAGATTCTCTCATGGCACAAGAAATCTTAATCACAACCACCGAAAACATTCCCGGCAAAAAATATGAAGTGATCGGCGAAGTTTTCGGCTTAACAACACAGTCAAAAAATGTTATCAGCAACATTGGTGCAGGCTTGAAGAACATTGTCGGCGGTGAAATCAAAGCCTACAGTGATATGCTGCATGAATCACGGGAAAAGGCGATCGAGCGGTTACGCGACGAAGCCCAAAAAGCTGGTGGCGATGCAGTTGTCATGATGCGGTTTGACTCCGGATCAATTGGCGGTGACATGCAAAGTGTTGTTGCATATGGCACGGCTGTGAAATTTCTCAACTAAAAAGCATCCCTTCTTCAGCCGAATAACTGCCCATCATGTGCGCCAGAAGTCAGTAGGATTTGCTGAGCAAAATTGGCTCTAGAGAAAAGTTCATCTCTAGTTTTGATTTTCTTAGTCTCTGTCTGCTAAATGACTTCTGGTGCATTTCGTTTTTAACAGCAGGAGTTTCGACTGCCCACCGCCAATTCATTTTTTGAAAGGATTGTCACGATGTCAATTTTGAATTATGCCAAGCAGTCTTCGTGGCCAAATGGTTTCGGCTTCCAGCAATCACCGATTGATCTTCGTCAAGCGACAACCACTGTCGACACTGACATGACGATTCTCACACCATGGATGACCGATCAAGAAATTGATGACCAGGTCACCATTCGGCTCGCTGGCAAAGGAACAACTCGGATTAATGAAACCACTTGGACTTTTGTGCAGGCCCATTTTCACGTGCCAGCGGAGCATATCGTTGCTGAGAAAACGGTGGCGGAGCTCCATTTTGTCCATCAATCAGCCATTGGTGCGCTTTGTGTCGTGGCGGTTTTAGTGCCAGTTGGTCAAGCTAACCCGATCATGGCCGATGTGCTCGATCATTTTCAACCACATGTCACGCAGCCAATCAACTTTGACCTGACTCGCCTACTGCCAAAACAAGGCACGGTTTATCACTACCTCGGCTCACTCACCACCCCGCCGTTAACCGAAGGCGTGACTTGGTATGTCATTGAGCAAACCGAGATCACAATGAGTTCGAATCAGCTCGCCCGCTATCAGCAGTTTTTTGAACCGAATAATCGCCATGTGCAAGCGATCAATCGGCGACCAATTTTCCGAGGCGTTTTCAAGCAACTGAAGCGTCCAGCAGGAGATGACCCTCTTCATGGCTAAATCAGCAAAACGCTGGCGACGAGTAAGCATATCGGTACTGGTAATTTTGCTTCTCGCTAGCGGCGGCTATTGGCTTTGGTGGCAACTGGGCAGCCGCGCAATTCACCAGCAAACCTATCGTCATACGGGTATCGTCACAGTTTTTGTCCCTGGTTATGGCAGTAACAGCCTCACCTTCGGGCCAATGGTTCAACGCTTCAAGCAGGATAAGGCATCCGATCAAGTCACTACGATTCATGTCAGTGCTGACGGCAAACGCACGATCACTGGAGCCGACCGCTACAATGGCAAAAATCCGCTCATCAACGTTGTTTTTGCCGATGCTAAGTCACCACAAAAGGAAGTCCGGCAACTCACCGACTTGCTGCACTGGCTTCGCGTCCAGCGTCATGTGACTCGTGTGAATCTGGTAGGTCATTCAATGGGCAGCAATCTGAGCTTTAATTACATGACGACACCGCATGCCAATCTTCAGCCGCAAGTGATCAATTATGTCTCGTTTGCGAGCGAGTTCTATCGTGATCCAACGACCCAGATTCGGGCGTTACCGAAAACATTGCATATCTTAGTGATTGGCGGACAGGTCTTCGGGGCAAAAGGTGACTGGGCCGTCAGCCTTGCTGGTGTCAAACGTTTAGCCGCCAAATTTAAGGCGGCTGGCTTATCCACCACCCTCTTTGTTTATACTGGCACACCAGTTGGCGCTTATCACTCGACGCTGCACCAAAATCCTTATGTGGATGCTGAAATCTTGCACTTTTTATTTACCTGAGTAGCTAAAAACTATCTGCAGCTTGTGGCTTGATTCTCACAAGCTGTTTTTTGTTGCCTCGATAAAATCGCATTCCCAACTCATTTGTAAATTGCCAAGAAAAAATTCTATTTTTCATTTGCTATTTTCAACCACTTGCCAAGCATTTTGCACCACTTAACGCCTTTCTCGAGACACTTGGCGCAATCGTCGTTATGCTAAGGCCAACAAATCGAAAGCAGGTGACATCAATGGCCATTCTTGAAGCAAAGGGTCTGACCAAAACATTTGGTCCGAAAGTAGCAGTGAACGGCATTAATTTGACGGTTGACCGTGGGCAATTCGTGGCCTTCTTAGGTCCTAACGGCGCAGGTAAATCGACGACAATCGGCATGCTGACAGGCTTGATTCAACCGACCAGTGGCACCATTACCGTCGCCGATCACACACCTGGGCAAGTGGCCTATCGTCAACAGATTGGGGTTGTCTTTCAGGATAGTGTCCTTGATCGCCAACTAACAGTTAATGAAAATCTACGATTGCGGGCGCGCATGTATCAACACCCAGATACTGCTTGGTTCGATCAACTGATTAAGCAATTTGACCTGGCACCTATTTTGAATCAGACATATGGGACATTGTCAGGTGGTCAGCGACGCCGAACCGATATTGCCCGCGCCCTTTTGAATCATCCCCAAATTTTATTTTTAGACGAACCGTCAACCGGATTAGATATTCAGACGCGCCAAACGATTTGGTCAGCGCTGGCTGCTTTACGCGTCCAAACGCAATTGACCGTCATTTTAACAACCCATTATTTGGAGGAAACGGAAAATGCTGACTTCGTTTACGTCATTGATCGTGGCGAAATCATTGCAGCAGATACCGTTGTTGACCTGAAAAATCGCTATGCTGCTCATCAACTGACAATTCAAACAACAGCTGCCGATCGAGTCAAAACAGTCGCCAATCAAGCCGGATTGCGGGCCAATATCGTTGCCAACGAGGTGCACGTCAATATCCATCATCCGCAACAGGCTATTGCTTTGCTGACGGAACTCACCGATACGATTACCGACTTTGAGTTCCATCCAGCTGATATGAATACGATCTTCGTCACGTTAACCGGAAAGGAGATTCGCTAATGCTAGCTTTTATTAAACGTAATCTATTGTTGTTTTTTCGCAATCGCGCCGGCGTTTTCTTTTCAGTTTTGGGCGCACTGATTGCCTTCGTTCTCTATTTGGTTTTTCTCAAAAAGAATATGACCGGACTGTGGCCCATCAGTCATCCTGAAAAGCTGCTTGATCCCTGGCTAATCGGCGGCACGCTTACCATCACGGCAGTTACGACCACGCAAGATGGCTTAGCAAGAATGATTGTTGATCGTGAGAATGGTAATTTAAGCGACTACCTGTTGACCGAAGCTTCTTATCTGCGCATTCAATTTGGCTATCTGGCCAGTGCCGTTATCATCGGCACCATCATGCAGCTGCTCATGTTCGGTGCCATGTCAGGCGCCTTCGCCCTGCTTGATCATGTCGTTATTCCATGGCAACTAACTGGCAAAATCATTGCTCTCGCATTGTTCAGCAGTGTGGTTTGGACAAGTTTTAATTTACTTATTTTGAGCTTTGTTTCCCGCGTGACCACCATGAGCGGCATTGCAACCATTGTCGGTACTGCAGCAGGCTTCTTCGCTGGGGTTTACATGCCAATCGGGGCAGTTCCCAGCGGCGCACAAGCCTTGATGAAAATGACTCCCTTCCCATATAACGCCGCTGCTTATCGCCAGATTCTGTTGCAACAGCCGTTAGCCACGACCTTCACTGGCAAGCAAGAGGCTGCAAGGGCCAGTTTTGAAAAAATGTTGGGTGTTCGCATTGACGTCAACGGCTTGCTTTCTAGCAGCCACACTTACCTGATTCTGATTGGTTTTACGCTTGGTGTGAGCATCCTTATTTTCCTTCTTGCCAGATTCAGTCGAAAGGCCGCCCTCGCCCGCGTATAATGAAACGTAATCGTGCGATACGCTGGCGTCATGCGGAAGGAGACTGAGCCTATGAAAGTTTCATTTGATCAAGATCCTGACTTGAATCCGGATGATATTGAGGTGCTCATCAAGGCTGCGCGGCTTTCACCGGCTGTGTTGCAGCTCTTGCAACAAATTCAACAATTATCCGACAATCGACCAACCCTTCCGCTAACTGTTGGTGAACGCGTCGTGGTACTGGCCGTTAATGACATCGTGGCAATCGAAGTCTACGGTGACGAGCTCACGGTCCACACGATGACCAAGGTCTATACTTCGCGTGGCCAGCTAAAAGCCATTCGCGCTAAGCTTGATCCTCAGCTTTTTATTCAGGTAGCCAAAAGTACCATTCTGAATATCAATTATTTGACATCACTGGAAGCTTCTTTTTCCGGTAATATGACCGCCTTCATGAGTAATCAGCAAAAATTGACGGTCAGTCGTAAGTTTCTTCCTGACTTGAAACGTTTATTAGGATTGTGAGGTGGCCCTTATGAGAATCGCAAAGCAGTTATTGACCGAGGCCGTCATTGGTATCATGATCGGCGCAACCGTTTATCTGACCACTTTGATGTTGCATTTAGACACGATTAATCCAACACCGCGTTCTATCGCGGGACTGTTCATCATGAGTGCCGTCATTGGCATCCTATCTTCGATTTTCGATCTTGACTGGCTCAGTTTACCAGTTGCATATGGCACCCATTTCATCAGCACCTTTCTGGTCGTCCTTGCAACGAACTACCTGATGGGCTGGCAATTCTTGATTGGCTCCGCCTTAACCAGCTTCATCATTTCGTTCATCGTCATCTACGCCTTCATTTGGATCGCCCTATACCTCTCTTGGCGCGTGACGGCTAGAAAAATGACCCGCATTTTAAAAAAGCGGTTGAAGAAGTGAGTTGTCGTTGTGTCACTAACGCATAATCTGTTTAAAGTGTCGGTTATTCTATTCTGGTTAGGTTGTTCCCGGTAGTTCCGCGGTCGCCACCCCCGAATCACCGCGTAGCCAGCTCAGGCTATCGGAACCAACATCATTAGCATAGCAATAAAGATGCTCAACTCAATGAAAAAGAATACTTACAAGCCATCCTTATTGTCAGCATACCCGCCGTTGTAGAAAACGCGCTCACAGTCGCAGAAACTTCCGTGTAAGGACCTTGAAGCAAAAGGACCAAAAACCGGCCCTTTCACTTCAAGGCCACTTACACTACAGTTTCTAAGCGCTCCTGCTCGCGCTCTCAGACCAATGAGCGGTTATTTTTTTGCATTGGTGCTAAAATAGAAAGGTCAAATAAGGTCAATCAAGGAAGTGATCATTTTTGAACCAGGTTGTTATCTTTGGCATCATGTTGGCAATCGTCATTTTAGGCAACATCTTGGCACGGCACGTTCCTAAGATTCCGTTGCCATTCTTCTTGATCGGCCTTGGGGCGGCATTAGCCGTTATGCCTTCTCTTCGTAATTTCACACTTGATCCATCGTTCTTCTCCTTTGCGATCATTGCCCCACTGTTGTTTAACGAAGGTCAAAATGCTTCACGTATTCAAATTGGCCGCTCTTTAACCAATATCGTGTCGTTGGCAGTCGGCCTCGTGCTGGTTTCAGTCATTATTTTAGGCTTTGGCGTTCATGCGCTGTTTCCAATCATTCCACTAAGTCTTGCCTTCGCGCTCATTGCTATCGTCACGCCAACAGATGCATCAGCGGTCAGCGCCGTTGCCCAAACCAATCCTTTGAGCGACAGCCAAATGCAACTATTGTCCAATGAAAGTCTGTTCAACGATGCAGCCGGCATTGTCGCATTCGATCTGGCACTGACTGCCTATGTTTCCGGACAATTTTCACCAACAGACGCCTTGCTCGATTTTCTCTTCGTCTTCTTCGGCGGTATCCTGGTCGGGGCAGTCTTAGGTATGCTGATCGTGAATTTGCGGGCCTGGCTGATTCATATCGGCGACGATGAGCCGTTGATCATGGTCGGTATTCAGTTACTGACGCCATTGTTGGTTTATTTTCTAGCCGAAGAACTTGGCCTGTCTGGGATTCTGGCGGTTGTTGCTTCGGGGATTGCGCAAGGTGTAGAGCGCGATCGTTTGCGACTAACCAGTGCCCGCATGCAAATCGTCAGCGCCAATGTCTGGGAAATGGTAGCGGCCATTCTTTCCGGACTCGTCTTCGTTTTGCTCGGCCTCTCGCTGCCCAATGTCATCGTCAGCGCCTTGCGCGGACAAGCTGGCTTGTTCAGTTTGCTTGTGGGTATTGGCATTTTCATTTACGCAGCCAAGTCACTGGTTCGCCTACTATGGAGTCGAACCTTGTTGCGAACTGGTAAAAAACACCGCTGGCGCAACGCCGTCATTATGATGCTGGGTGGTGCGAATGGGACCATCACCTTATCTTTGGCGTTTTCAATGCCACAAATTGTTAATGGCCACAGTTTTCCGCTCCGGCAAGGCTTGATTCTAATCGCGGCAACTGTCATTTTACTCAGTCTGATTGTGCCGGTACTGGTTCTACCATTCTGCGTGCCTAAGCAGCCAAAACGCAATCGCCAATATGTTTGGTTGCGCCGAATGTTATCAGCTGGCATTGATGCCATGCGGGATGAATCCGTTCATCATAGCGAAGCCCAAATCGTTGCAGACGCGTTGTCGCAGGAAATGATTCTGAACGATAAACCTTCGCGAAGAATGCAACGGGATATCTTTGATACCACCATAAAAGTTGAGAAAAGAACCATTGAAGCTTTACGGGTCAATGGGACCATCACGCATGACGAAGCGCACTATTACAATCGCTTTATTGATTTAAATGATTTCACAGCAGATCAGCGAACGTGGAAAAATCTTTTTCTCCGCCTACGATTCACCTTTAATATGGGACGTATGTATAAAGGTCTAGACGAAGCGCAAAATGCTTTTTTAACCACACCGCTTAACCTTGAGCCGATTTTTTGGAAACGGCAATTTACTGAGCACGGTGAAGATCTATTACCTATCGAGCAGGCCGGCTATGATGCGGTGATGAAGTACTTGGCGAGTGCCGAAAATAGTCAAAATCGCAGTGCCATCAACATCGTTCGCCGCTTCTATCGTGATCGGCATCGCCGGGTTCATACGGATTCGTTCGATGGTGATGTGCTATATGCCATGTTCCTAAAGGCATTCCATGCTGAATTTGAGTTCATTCAAGGTGCTTTTGCTGAAGGCAAACTCAACCGGGAGATCATGCAACGGTTGCAGACACGCATTACTTTTGACGAAATTACGTACCTACAAAACCAGAATAGTTTCATTGCTTAAAAAGAACACACTAAGTAACAACGCTTGATAATCTAAAAAAGGGTACTGCAACGGTTAAATTGCAGTACCCTTTTTGTCATTTAAAACCCAATTAATGCTTGGCTTTATCGTCAGAATCAAGTGCCATTTCCAGTTCGTCAGCGGCAGTCTTCGTCACGCTTTCGATCTTTGCAAGCACCCGGCCATATGGTTTTGGATCCTTGTTGATATACCGTAATAGTCCTGCCATCCGCGCTGTCATGTCATACCAGCTTTGGTTTGGCATACCGGAGATTTGACCGACCCGGGCATTTGGCAAAACATCGATGAGTTGCTCGACTGCATTTTTGACAACCGGCAACGCACCGCGTACCTGATCGGAATCGGCGTAAGTGGCATCAAAGATCAGCTGCATGAAGCGATCAGGTTGTGAATGTTTTGATGGTGTTGCAGCTCGTTCGGCGCGCACACCCATCACAACCTGCTGCAAGCCAAGTAACGTCAATCGGACTAATTGATCGTGTTGCGAAACGCCCAACTCAGGCATTGGCGTGATCCCAATGAGGCTCAGTTCGTCATTACTAAGCCGCAGAGCAGCATTGGCAACAAAGTCTGACAGTTGCAAGCCGAGATGCTCGCGAGAATCTGCAAACTCAAACCGAACCTTGATTGGTCGTTCCAAGGAAAGCGTCAAGTAGCGACTCACAATATCAGCGCCCATCACCAGCTGATTACCTTCCAATTCATTCCGATGATCGATCATGATCACAATACTATCAAAAGTAGTGTCAACATCACGCAACACGTGAATCGTGGCGCCGATGTATGGATACAGATATTCCATTGACGGGGCGAAATCAGGATACGTCGTTTTCTGTGAAAAGACGGTATACATCCCCATGTTTTCATGGTCGGCTGCTTTGATCAGCTGTGTTAAGGCATCAACCTGTTTACCGCGGGCTTTAACTTCATCCCCTGGTTCCCAGCCATAGGGATAGAGCGCATTACGGAAACCAATGAGACTGTCGTCGTCGCCTTCTGGGAAAATAGCCGCGATCCCCATGTGCATGGTACGCGGATCTGGACGGTGCTCTTCAAAACTTTCATCAATAAAGAGTTGCAACTGTTTGCCAGCTACCAACGGTGCTTCATCATGAGTACCATAATTAGTATGCATGTTGGTACCGGTCGTTGCCTGTTGACTGGTCGTATCGCTGGTACTGCTGCTTGCAGTATTAGCTGAATTGTATTTTCCGTTACGGTCATTTGAAGTTGACCGAATCACACTTGGTGTATGCGTTTTAACGTGATTAACCACTGCTGGCACATGGCGATTGTCGGTCGACGCTTTGGCTGTCATTGACTGTGAGGCACTTGATGCCGCCGGCTGAGTCATTGGCTGCCAGTTTTGAGGATCAGCGTTGGCTGCGAATCGATTTTGGCGCGTGCGGTTAGGCTGGCGATTACCATTTGGCTTATTGCGATTGTTGCGCGTATAGCCATTATCACGCCGGGCAGGTTCGTGATCGGTTTTATTCACATTGCGCCGTGGGGCCGTTACTGTCCGCTTCTTGATGTGACGCTCTGTCTGATTGTCGTGACGCTGCTCAGTCGATTGCTGACTTGAAGATGAGCTAGCCGATACAGATGACCGATTAGCTTCAGTCTGACGTTTCTTAGCCTCAGCTTCTGCTTCCTGTGTCGCAACATCCGGCTGCTGGCGAATCGTGAAGCGATGCTGCCGCGTCGGAATTTTTTCCTGAACAGGCGTCTGTTTCGGTGTTTGCTCGTTGTTGTTGTGCTCTTGCTGATTGTTGGGGCGCTGGTTTTGCCGTGACGTGACAGTTGAACGCGTCACCCGTTTAGCAGTGCGCCGTGCCGGTTTTGAACTTGCTGCTGCTTCAGTTTGTGGTGCAGTCGGCGTTTGGCTAGTTGCTTGCGACTGCTGATTGGCTGCCCGCTTAGTTTGAAGACGCGAGGCTTTTGGTGTTGTCGCTGATTTACTTGCTGACACTTGTTCAGCCGATTTAGTTTGTTTGGCTTTTGCCGCTGGCTGCTTCGCTGTCGCGGCTGGTTTAACCTGTTTACTTGCAGCTGGTTTCTTAGGCGCCGTCTTCTTAGCTGGCGCCTTCGTAGCGGTTTTGTGAGCTTCTGCTGGCACCTTGCCAGACTTAATGATGCTTTCAATCTTAGCCGCGGTCTTGCGGCTCACGCTTTGGCCGCGCAGTGCTTTACGCAAAGTCGGCACGGAAACACCCATCGCTGCGGATGTCGCATTGGTGTTCAACTTGTGTTTTGCCATATAGGCATTTAATGATGCAGTGAATTTGTTTTTGTTATCCAAAATATTTCCTCATATCCTACTTTATTGAATGATCCGTCACTAGTTTACCGCAAAAGCCGATAACGGACATAGTGACTTGAATGTCAAGAAGCGTGTTAACGGTGATGCCTATTTCATGTCTACGTTTCATAGCCACCTGTTTGCGCCGGTTAGACTTTTCTTGTATAGTCATTACTTGTATTTCTCAAGACGAAAGAAGCGAAAATAACCATGCAACGAAAACTCAGCAGCCGTCACATGCAAATGATTGCGCTTGGCGGTACCATCGGCGTTGGCCTTTTCATGGGAGCAGGCGCCACGATTAAATGGACAGGGCCATCTGTTCTGATCGCCTACATCATTGCCGGCCTATTCCTTTACATGATCATGCGTGCATTGGGCGAGATGCTTTATATTGATCCGGCAACTGGTTCATTTGCCAAGTTTGCCAGTGAATACATGCATCCGATTTTTGGCTATCTCACTGCTTGGAGCAACATTTTCCAATTTGTTGTTGTTGGTATGTCCGAAATGATCGCAATTGGCGAATATTTCAAATTCTGGTGGCCCGGGTTGCCGGGTTGGCTGCCGGGGTTAGTGGCCATCACCTTCCTTGTACTAGCAAATCTAATTTCGGTGCGAATGTTTGGCGAATTGGAATTCTGGTTTGCCTTGATTAAAGTCGTGACGATCGTTTTGATGATCATTGCTGGCCTTGGCGTCATTTTATTTGGGATTGGTAATGGCGGCCATCCGGTTGGTATCAGCAATCTCTGGACCCACGGCGGGTTTTTCACCGGCGGGTTTAAAGGCTTCTGTTTTGCCTTGTCAATCGTCCTCGGCTCCTACCAAGGCGTTGAGCTGCTTGGTATCACAGCAGGTGAAGCTGAGAATCCGCGACCGACCATCGTTAAAGCAGTGAAAGACACGATTGGTCGAATTCTGATTTTCTACGTTGGTGCGATTTTCGTGATCGTCGCCATTTACCCTTGGAATCAGCTCAGCACGTTAGGGTCGCCGTTTGTTCAGACATTTGCCAAAATCGGCATCACATTTGCCGCTTCACTCATTAATTTTGTGGTGATTACCGCTGCCTTATCTGGCTCCAACTCTGGCATTTACTCAGCCAGCCGAATGTTATACACCTTAGCTGATGCCAAACAACTGCCACGAATTTTCACCAAACTAAATCGTCATGGGGTACCTTTTTATCCGGTCATCGCCGTGGGCGGCGGGATTTTACTGGGCGTCATTTTGAATGCCTTACTGCCTTACATTGCACCAGCCGCGAAAAATGTTTTCGTGCTCGTTTACAGTTCCAGCGTCTTGCCTGGTATGGTGCCGTGGATCGTCATCTTAGTCAGCGAAATTCGCTTTCGCAAAGTCCACGCTGATCAGATGGCCAACCATCCTTTCAAAATGCCATTCGCGCCTTACAGCAATTATCTCACACTTATTTTCCTCGCGTTCACTTTATTTTTCATGCTACTAAACCCAGAAACAAGTGTTTCATTATTAGTAGGTGTCGTCTTTCTTGGTTTGGTCGTGCTGCATTACTTGTTGTATCAACGTCGAAAGCCTGCGACGCAACCTGTTAAAGCTAATCGGCAATAGCAAATTTCAGCAACTAATTGATATGGAGAAGCGTGAAAACTGTCTCGTGACCTGCAAAAAAATGCACGTTCATGCGTAGGTAACACGCTTTTTTTATCTTCTTTCACAGGCTCTATTTAAAGCGGTCATTTTTTTCACAACTTGTATAATAGATGTGTTGAAAGAAAGGAGTCGGATCATGAAAACAATCAAGATTGGTGGCGTCAATGTCCCGATCATGGGTATGGGTACTTGGTACTTAGGCGAAGGCAATGCGGCAGAAAGTGAACAGGAAGCTGCTGCCTTAAAGTATGGACTGAATCATGGTTTGACCGTGATTGATACCGCGGAGATGTATGGCAACGGGGCGGCTGAGTCACTGATTGGCAGTTTTCTTGGTGATTATGATCGCGCCAACATCTATCTGATCTCAAAGTTCTATCCGTCACACGCAGACAAGCGACAGATGCGAACAGCCCTAAAAAATAGTCTTAAACGATTGAGAACTGATTATCTCGACCTATATCTGCTTCACTGGCGCGGGTCAACCCCGTTAGCAGAAACTCTCGAAGGCCTGCAGGATTTGCAAAAAGAAGGTTTAATTAAGCAATATGGTGTGTCGAACTTTGACGTTGATGACATGGATCAATTAACGCTCGAACCGGGCGGCGACCAAATTGCGGCTAATGAAGTGCTTTATAACTTACAATCGCGCGGTATTGAATATGATCTTCTACCACAGCAAAAGCAGGCCAACATTACCACGATTGGTTACTCGCCATTTGGGTCAGGCAGTGGCAAGTCAATTAAACTGCCACCGGAACTAAGAACTTTGGCCAAAGAGAAAAACATTTCAACCCATCAACTGATGCTCGCATGGGTGCTGCGTCATGGCGATGTGCTCACGATCCCTCGTTCAGGTGAAGCAAGCCATATGGCGGAAAATATTGCTGCTGCCGACGTTACTTTTTCACCAGATGAATTGACATTGTTCGAACAAGCCTTCCCAGCCCCGCGGCATCATATCCCACTTGAAATGATTTAACGATAAAAGCATGAAGAAGGTTAGTCGTAATTTCTTCGTACGACTTGTAATTGATTAGATTCCGAATAATCGTAGGAGGTGCTGGGCTAAAATCTTCTTGCCGTGCCAAACTCCGCAATCTCCGGCCAGCTGGGACTGGAACGCTGTGACGGCGCTTCGAGCCCGCAAAACCCGCGGTCTCGAAGTCGCCTAACAACATCAGCTCCAAAGCCCGGTCGCTGTGTTGTTTGCACGGCTGAGCCCCATCTGGCCTACGATTGCTCCGCCTTGGCACTACGGTCTTAAAAATCGCAATCAACAATCCATGAGCAGGCAAAAAGACCAATTCTCCTGCAAAATGCAAAAAACTGTTCTTTTTTAACTAGCTGATAATTACGTTTCACCCCGTTCCTTTTTTATGGCCGCAGACCGAACTACTTCAAGGCCCTGACGGAAGGCGTTCTGTGACCACAAACAGATTATCTGAAAAGCTCACCGCACTAAACTTTTTAGCATTCCTGCCTGCAACTGCTTTCTTGCTGTCATAAAAAACGTTATACTAATAGCAATCATTTTCCATGAAAGGATATTTGTTTTGAAAATCTTTGTTGTCGGTGCCCACGGCCAAATCGGCCAATTGCTGGTTCACAAACTGCTTGATCGTGGCGATACAGTTACAGGCGGTTATCGTGATCCAATCGCTCAGACACCTGATCCCGAGAAAAACTTTCGCGCTGTCGAACTTGATCTTTCATGGCCAGTCGATCGCTTAGCCGACCTTTACGCCGGTCATGACGCGATTGTCTTCGCAGCAGGCTCCCGCGGGCAAGATCTTCTCGGCGTTGATCTAGATGGGGCTGTCAAAACGATGAAAGCTGCTGAACGCGCTGATATTAGTCGATTCATCATGCTCAGCGCCCTTGATGCTGAAGATCCGGACAAGTGGCCAGACCAGTTGCACGATTATTACATCGCCAAGTACTACGCTGACGAATGGCTCATTCACAACACAGATCTGGATTACGTCATCGTCCAGCCAACTGCACTCACCAACGATCCTGCACAAGGCAGTATCACCTTGCAACCGCAACGACCATCAACCATTCCACGCGCAGATGTTGCTGACGTCCTAGTAGCAGCCTTAGACAGCAATCGCCATCGAGACACAGTGAAGATTGCAAGCGGTAATGAAGCGATTGTGAAAGCATTACATGTTTGACGACAGTAGCTTCACGTGGTAATTTAAAGCTAAGTTAAATTCGAAAGTGAGGTTTCGTCCATTGAAGTAAGCCAATTGTTGAAAATGTCCAAGTCCTGTCATCATCAACGGGATTAGTACGGACTTTTTGACAATTGGGCTTGATCAAGGACGGCACCCCCGTTTATTTTGGTCAGTCCCAAAGTGTTATTGGACTGGCTTTTTTGTTGCATACAAGCCAGCGCAGTTATGCTGCCAAATAACCCAATAGCAAGGCTGATGCCGCAAACTTTCAACACTTTTCAGCCACAAAAAGTCATACCGATTCACGTTCTGATCACGCAGGCACATCCCCGAAAGGACGTGGCTGTATGTCTACGATTCAAATTAAACAGCTCAATTTTGCTTATGATGGTCAAGCACCGCTTTTTACGAACACAACCTTTGACCTTGATACCAACTGGCATCTCGGATTGGTCGGTCGCAACGGCCGAGGCAAAACCACTTTGTTGCGAATTTTACAACAAGCACTACCCTACAGTGGCACGGTGACTGTTCCCTTGCAGTTGCAATATTTTCCTCAAACGCTGGATGAAACCCAACTGACGCTGACTGCCGCACAAGCCATCACCGATGTTGCGCAATGGCAACTCGAACGTGAACTAAATCTGCTCCACGCTGATCCTAACATTCTCTGGCGCCCATTTGTCGATTTATCTGGTGGTGAGCAAACAAAAGTGCGTCTCGCCTTACTGTTCATTCAAGACAATGGTTTCGCACTCATTGACGAGCCAACCAATCACCTCGACCTGCGCAGCCGCCGACAAGTCGCCGCCTATCTCCAACAAAAACCCGGCTTTATTGTCGTCAGCCATGATCGTGATTTTTTGGACAGCATCACCGACCACACGCTAGCAATCCAGCGGCAGCAAATCACCCTTTATCAAGGCAATTTCTCCACCTTCATGACCGAAAAAGAGCGGCAAGATCAAACCGAACTGGCCAAAAATGGTCAACTTAAAACTGAAATTACCCGACTTAAACGAACGGCTCATGATAAAAAAGTTTGGGCGGAAAATAAAGAAAAGAGTATCTATGGTAATCCGCACATCAAGGACAGCGGTCATAATGCTGGTCGCGGGTTTATTAGCGCTCGAGCTGCACGGACGATGAAAAAAAGTAAAAATCTCGAACACCGGATGACCAAAGAAATCGATGAGAAGGAAAGTCTTCTAAAGAACCTAGAAAAGGTTGATCCACTCACCATGCTGCCGGTATCGACCCATCACCATCAACTTGTGGTCGCTGAAAAGGTCCAAGTCGGGTTCGATCAACCGCTTTTCCAGCCGATCTCTTTTGCTTTGACCCGCGGCGATCGGATTGCCATTGTTGGTGACAATGGCAGCGGCAAGTCGACCTTGATCCGCGCCTTGCTGCAGCAGTTTACCGGCATGCAGTCAGGCCATCTCACCTTGGCCCCCGTCAGTCTTAGCCTTGTTCGTCAACAATACACCGATAACCGCGGTACATTAGTCGACTTTGCCAAACAGCATCAACTTAGCCGTGAAACCTTGCTTAACAACTTGCGCAAACTCGGCATGCCGCGAGCCGACTTTAACACGCCGATTGAGCATCTGAGCATGGGCCAACAGAAAAAAGTCGAACTAGCGCGATCACTAGCCACCCCGGGAGCTTTGTACATTTGGGACGAGCCGCTCAATTATTTGGACACTTACAACCAAGACCAGCTGGTCGCCGCCATCAAGCATTATCAACCGACGATGCTTTTTGTCGAGCACGATGAGCATTTTATCGAGCAAGTTGCGACAAAAATCATTCGCCTGCAACCATGACTGACTGAACTTTTATGGCGACACTAGCGATAACTGCTTAGTTTTTTTGACAAAACAAAACCCATTGAAAATGTTTGTTATCCGTTCCAAAACGCCTTGGTACGTAGCGATTCAGGCGTTGCAACCGAGACACAATGCCCCCATGTAAAGCGGTTCCATGTTATACTCACGGTGATAGCTATAAGAAAGGATGAATAGCATGGCAGAACGTTCTTTGTATCATACCTATGTCCGCAACGAAAATGGTTTAGTCGGTGAAAGTTATGTTGAAGGTAATCAAGGCTTAGCGTTGGGTGTTTCTAGCTCCTTGATTGATGCCCCTGGGACCAACCCGGAGCAGTTCATTGCTTTTGCCTTGTCTACCTGTTTTAATGCGACCATCCGCATCGTGCAGCATCGCGAAGGCACTGCTGAAGATTCCCAGCTCCGTACTCGTGTGGACATCACCCGTGACAAGATTGGCTACAAATTCATCGTAGACGCACAAATCTTGATGCCGAGCCACACCCGCGAAGAAGCACAAAAGATTGTCACCCAGGCACTGGACGAATGCCCAGTTGCCAAACTTTTGAAAGAAAATGAAAATGTCAGCTTCCGCATCGTTGATGATTTCACAGACGAGCCGACACTAGGCGAGTAAGTCATCAGCGCCACAACTTTTTCTCAAAGATAATAAAGAAGGTACCGGCGTTTAGGCTGATACCTTTTTTGTTTTTTCGTCAAGAAGCGCGGTCACTCGACTATTGAACGCAACAATGCGCTAGCGTATGGACTAATTGGAGGTTATTAAAATGTCAAAATCATCTTTGTGGGTCCGCAAACATCATCTTGTTTTGGCACTTAGCCTGCTACTGGGCAGTGTGGTTTTCCTTGCTATCGGTTTATGGGCAACGATTTTACTGCTGTTAACCGTCCAACCAACTGTTTCATTAATTCTCGTCCTGCTTGGCGGCTGGCTTGTACTTGTCGGGATCGCCGCCAGCGCCATCACCTTGTGGCAAATCATCCGTTCACCGCAGCAGGTCACCAACGGCGTTCGTTGCTTGCAATGGCTCCTAGGCGGCATAACCATCATCATTGCGATCATCAGCTTAACCTTCAGCTATCTATGGGCTGAAAGCGGCGATGCACCAGGATTAATCTTCATAGGCTTGTTTGTCGCTGCGATGCCGTTTGCTTGTTGGGTGCTTGTTAGTGTGTGGCAATTAACCTTGAAGCAGCAAGCGTGAGAGCCTGCCTAGAATGAAATCAGGTGGCTTGGACTACTACAAGGACCAGCGCCGCAATAATGCTGTCGCAGTCGCAAAAGCCTGAATATAGGCGCTCCTGTTTGCGCTCATAAAAAAAGACCCAATCGGTTTCCCGATTGGATCTCCTTTAACGAACCAAGAATTAAAGCTTGGTAACGTTAGCAGCCTGAGGGCCACGATCAGATTGTTCTACATCGTAGGAAACAGCCTGACCTTCGTCAAGACTCTTGTAGCCTTCGCCATTGATGGCGCTGAAATGTACAAAGACGTCTTGGCCGTCTTCACCAGTGATGAAGCCGTAACCCTTATCAGCGTTGAACCATTTAACTGTACCTTTTTGCATGAAAATGAATCTCCTTTTCAAAACTAACAACAACAGACAACCGTAATCCTAAAAAGGAAATTCACGTAACATGATGTTTCCCGTTCAAGTATTACCATGTACAGAGTATAACACGTTCGGAAAAAAACACCTAATTATTTCGTGTTTTTTTCTAATTAATGTCTAAATATACCTACATGCCTTGATAATACATCGCTTCAGCCACTTTCAGAAAGCCGGCAATATTGGCGCCGGCCTCATAATCACCGGCCATACCATATTCAGCGGCAGCATCCGCGCTAGCTTTAAAAATATGCTGCATGATGTCATGCAGTTGGCCATCGACTTTTTCAAAACTGTCACTGAGGCGCCGCGAATTTTGACTCATCTCGAGTGCGGAAACGGCTACCCCGCCAGCATTGGCCGCTTTTGCCGGGCCGTACAAAATACCGGCATCGGTGTAGGCAGCAATCGCCTCTGGGTCGCTTGGCATATTTGCACCTTCTGCCACCGCGATGACGCCAGCAGCCTTAAAACGCGCAGCCTGAGTGCCATCAATCTCATTTTGGGTAGCGCAAGGCAGAGCTAAATCATACTGAAGATCCGCGTCCCAAACCGAGCCTTCATAATAATGGGAGTCAGCAACCCGATCTGCGTAAGCTTTTATGCGCCCACGTTCCACTTCCTTAATCTGCTTAACGACCGCGACATCAATACCATTTTCGTCTACGATATAGCCGTTTGAGTCAGAAACCGTGATCACCTTGACCCCAAGCTCCTCAGCTTTCTGCGTCGCGTAAATGGCGACATTCCCGGCGCCTGAAATCACCGCCCGCTTGCCAGCCAAAGATTCACCGTTGGCCTTCAATAACTCGTCTGTATAGTAAATCAAGCCATAGCCGGTCGCCTCTGTCCGCGCCAGCGATCCGCCATAACTCAACCCCTTGCCAGTCAGAACGCCGCGTTGCGCGCCTTTAAGCCGCTTGTACTGACCATAAAGATAACCGATCTCGCGCGCACCCACGCCAATATCGCCCGCCGGCACATCTAGATCCGGTCCAATATACTTGCTGAGTTCCGTCATAAAGCTTTGGCAAAAACGCATCACTTCAGCATCTGACTTACCTTTCGGATCAAAATCGGCGCCGCCTTTCGCCCCACCGATCGGCAATGTCGTCAGACTGTTTTTAAAGATTTGTTCAAAGCCCAAGAACTTGACGATGCTCAAATTCACGGAAGGATGCAGGCGCAAACCGCCTTTGTATGGTCCGATTGCCGAATTAAATTGGACGCGGAAGCCGCGATTGATCTGGATTTGGCCTTTATCGTCCTGCCACGGTATGGCAAATTGAATCGCTCGTTCTGGTTCAACGATGCGTCCGAGAATATTAGCTTTCATATATTCAGGATGTTTTTCGAGAACCGGTGTGATGGTTTTTAAAAAAGCTGATGCTGCTTCAAAAAATTCTGGTTGGTTCGGATCGCGTTGTTTGAGGGTTGTGAGAATGGACTGTACGTAAGATGCTGCTGACATGAGGAACCACCTTTCTGGAAGAAAATGTGACAAGCGTTGTTTCAAGACTAACAGAAAGATGGCAGTTTGATAAGAAAGTTATCTTGATATTAAAAATATTCCCAGTCGTTTATCAAGCCCCGCATGCAGACCTCTGTTACAATGAAATCGGATACATGCAACAGCTTTGGCGGCAATCGATTTTATGGCGCGTCGTAATCGGCTTCATGACTGCTCACTCATAGTCGTTTGTCGCAGTTTTGGGTACCTGTCGTCAAGATCTTCATGAGGAGGAATTTGAGATGCGGAACAACGGCAATATTATTTTAATTGGTGATGGCGCGATTGGATCAAGTTATGCGTTCAACTGTCTCACCACCGGCGTCGGCCAGAGTCTTGGTATTATTGATGTTAACGAAAAACGCGTGCAAGGTGACGTCGAAGATCTTTCTGATGCCCTACCTTACACGTCACAGAAGAATATTTATGCGGCCAGCTATGAAGATTGCAAATATGCCGATATTATCGTCATCACAGCCGGAATTGCCCAAAAGCCAGGTCAGACACGCCTACAACTTTTGGCCATCAACGCAAAGATCATGAAAGAAATCACACATAACATTATGGCAAGCGGGTTCAATGGGTTTATTCTAGTCGCATCCAATCCAGTCGATGTCCTTGCCGAATTAGTCTTGCAAGAATCCGGCTTGCCACGTAATCAGGTGCTGGGATCAGGGACGGCGCTTGATTCAGCTCGCTTACGGTCTGAGATCGGCCTGCGTTATAACGTGGACGCCCGGATTGTGCACGGCTACATCATGGGTGAACACGGCGATTCTGAATTTCCAGTTTGGGACTACACCAACATTGGCGGCAAACCGATTCTTGATTGGATTCCTAAAGATCGCCAGGATAAAGATCTGCCTGATATTAGCGAGCGCGTCAAAACGGCTGCTTATGGCATCATTGAGAAAAAAGGTGCCACTTTCTACGGCATTGCCGCCTCATTAACCCGTTTAACCAGCGCCTTCTTGAATGATGATCGCGCAGCATTCGCAATGTCCGTCCATTTGGAAGGCGAATACGGCTTGTCAGGTGTTTCCATCGGTGTACCGGTAATCCTCGGCGCTAATGGCTTGGAACGCATCATTGAGCTGGATTTGAACCCAGAAGATCATAAGCGTTTAGCCGATTCTGCAGCTATTTTGAAAGAAAATCTGAAGAAGGCTCAAGAAGCTTAGGCTCGTCAGGTTAAGCGCTCAGCTTAACGGTGTCTCTCCAGACGAGTATCACTAAGCCACCGTACCAAAAAACCGCTGTCCGAGACCGCGCGTCACAACGCGGGCAATCTCAGGCAGCGGCTTTTTTAATCTTTTTCTTGTCCTAACGCTGCAGTTTCTTGCTCAACCGCTGATCCCTTTGTCAGAGCCGAGTGACGCATGCCGTACAGGAAGTAAATGGCACAGCCGATCAGGAACCAGACACCGGAATACAGTTTGGCTTGAATGTCGAGCCCAAGGAAAACGATAAGTGATCCCAGAAAGGCAACTGCTGGCAAAACTGGATACAGTGGCATCCGGAAGCGCGGTTTGGCGATATCTTGGCCTTCACGCGGACGCAATCGATAGATTCCCAGTGTCACGAACATAAAGGCTATCAAGGTGCCAGCCGAAATCAGTTGGGCCAAAAAGGCAAACGGGAAGAAAGCGCCGATCAAAACGCCGATGGTAATCAAAACAGCCAAGGCATGATTAGGCAGCTTACGACTGTTCAGCTTACCCAGTTTTTGCGGCAGCATGCCATCACGGCCAAAACTGTAAAGCAAGCGCGACCCAGCCATGGACATCCCGATCAAAGCCGTGAACATTCCTAAGACCGCAATGCTTTCAACCACAACGGCAATGACTGCATGGCCAGAATGACGCAATGCCCAGCCAACGGGCTCCGCGTTATTGGCATAATCCTGATATGGGAACATACCTAACAACACAAGACCAACCGAAACGAACAAGAACACTGCAATCAGTAACGAACCCAGAATACCGCGCGGCATCGTTTTCTCTGGGTCAATGGCTTCCGCAGAATTAGCAGCGATGGAATCAAAGCCAATATAAGCAAGGAAAATCATTGAAACTCCGGCATAGATCCCCTGCCAACCACCAAATGGTGTACCGTCAGCATTGAGATGATAAGCAGGAAAGAATGGATGGAAGTTTTCAGGGTGAATCGCAGTCAAGCCGACCACCAAGAAAAGCAGGATTGCCAGCACCTTCATGACAACCAAGATGTTTTCAACGCGCGCAGCACTTGATACCCCCCGCGACAGTAACAAGCCGACCAGCACCATGACGACCACTGCAACGAGATCGACCATGCCACCATCGGTCCCAATCGGATTCGCCAAGGCTTTAGGAAAATTCACGCCAATGGTTGCCAGCAGCCCGCGGAAATTAGCTGAAAGTCCTGACGCCACAAACGCCACTGCGATAAAGTATTCCGCCAATAAAGCCCAGCCGGCAATCCAGCCAAAAAATTCGCCGAAAACAACATTGATCCAAGAATAAGCCGAACCGGCAAATGGCATCGCCGCTGACATTTCCGCGTAGGCAAACGCAACCAGCCCTGCGACTATCGCGGCTACTAAGAAAGAAATCGACACAGCGGGACCAGCATGTTTTGCCGCCACCACCCCTGGTAATGTAAAAATCGAAGCCGACACAATCGTCCCGACCCCTAACGCAAGAAAATCGCGGACGCGTAAAACGCGCGGTAAATGTGAATCCTTATCTTCATAAACACTTGGATCTTCTTTTCTAATCAATCGTTGCCAAACTTGCCCCATCGGTAACCTCCATGGCACTGCTCATCAAGCAGTCAGTCTCTCACATATTTAAAAAACGTATGAGAAATAGGTTAGCACATTTCAGCTTGGCTGGAAAGCGCTGTGAGTTTAAAGACATTCGTTATTGTCTGATGTGAATTCAAAAACACTCGTTATCATTTTGTCTCAAATTAGCTGGACATAAAAAGAATCGCGAAAATTCGCGATTCTTTTGACTGAACTAAACTTGTTCACTTTCTTCAGCTTCATTGGCCTTTTCAGGTGTGACAACTTCTGCCGTTCCCTTGCCTGCCGCTTTGACCTTAGCTCGAATATCAACCGGATGTCCTTCACGGCGATCGTCGGCATACTCGGCAGTCGCGGTGAACAGCAAGTCAGACGCGGAGTTAACAGCCGTTTCAACTGAATCTTGAACCACGCCGATGATAAAACCGATACCGACAACCTGCATGGCAATATCATTTGAAATGCCAAACAATGAAGCCGCCATTGGAATTAACAACAGTGAGCCACCTGCGATCCCGGAAACCCCGGTAGCCGAGATGGCAGACAAGAAACATAGCAGCAAGGCCAGGAAAATGCTGACATGTACACCCATGGTATTGGCGGTTGCCAATGTCATGATCGACACCGTAATCGCTGCACCACCAGAATTTGCCGAGCCACCAAGCGGAATTGAGATCGCATAACTTTCTTCATTTAATCCGAGATCTTTTGATGCCTTCAAGTTGATGGGAATATTGACAGCGCCGCTTCTTGTAAAGAATGCCGGAATGCCACTGACTTTCAGCGTCCAAAAAGTCAACGGATACGGATTTTGCCGGGTCATCAACCAAACCATGAATGGGTACACGACTAAGTAAACAAATACCATCGTGGCAACCAGCAGCATGAGCAGCTGACCATATGCCATGACCCCTTTGACACCAGTTTTGCTCAAGGACTCATGTAACAACCCGACAATCCCAAACGGTGCGAACTGAATGACATTTTGAGCGACAGCGCTGACAGTATCGGCCAATTCCGTGACCACCTTTTTGGTCACAGCACTGGTCAATCGTAAACCGGAACCGATCAGTAAGGACCAGAAAAGAATAGCTAGGTAATTACCTTCAACCAATGCAGAGATTGGATTGGCAACGGCATTGGTTAGTAAGCTCGTCACAACAGTCCCCAGATCTTTCGGTGCACTTTCGGCGATCTTCATCGCACCGGGCAACACCAATTTGATCGGAAAAAGATACGAAACCGCCACGGCAGCAATTGATGAAAACAATGTGGCACTGAGATAAAGCACAATGACGGTGCCAAAGTGGTTCTTCGCACCTGAGCGATACTTAGAGATCGCCGACATAATTAATAGAAAGACCAGTAGTGGCGCAATCGCTTTTAAAGCGCCAACGAATAATTTACCGAGAACATCAATAAAGGACCAGGAGGGCACCATTACCCCTAACACTGCCCCAACAATGATCCCAATGACAATTTTTAAGATCAACGAAACATCTTTGTACCGTTTATACATCTTGGCCCCTCCTTCATCTAAAATTAACTTTCCATGAGAGCACTTCTTAGTTTGCCTTATTTTTACAACAACTGCAAGCAATTTAATTCAAATAGGATCACTTTTTAAAGCAAAGACAGGAAGATTGAATAACACGCTTAATTAAAAGTGCTTATCCACCATTGCCATGATTTGCTCATTTTTAACTAAGCGTTAGTACCATGTATCGTCATACGAGCACCTTGCTCTTCGGCATGCCTTGAAATCGAAAAAAGCACGATGTCCGCTGACATCGTGCTTTTTTAATCAATTGTTGCCGCTCACGCACACATGGAAACCGTAAGTGTTGGTGAACACGCCATTATTCAACTGTTTTGCCTAAACGCTTTTTCTTTGGCGCCGTTTTTGCTTGATTGGCGTCAGCATCTTTATAACCAAAGAAGTAAACCAGTAGGAAGGCAGCCACAAGCGTCACAATGGAAGCAATCCAGAAATTCATTAAGTTATTGGGACTGTTTGCCCAAGCCGGCGCATCAAACGAGAAGAACCCGATGAAGCTACCGGTGAAGCCGAACATGTTAACCCCAAGTAGCCCATTGACCAGACCGCCGATTGCAGCGCCGATACTTGCAAAGATGAAGACCCGGCCATACTTCAGGTTAACCCCGTACATGGCTGGTTCGGTAATCCCGCAACAGGCACTGATAAAGGCTGAAAGCGACAAACCTTTCAGGGCTGGATTGTGTTTTGTCTTCACCCAAACTGCCAACGCACCGGCACCTTGTGCGATCATGGAGATCGAGACAATCCCGTTCAGAATTGATTCAGGATGTGCCGATGATAATTGTGCGGCGATAATCGGAATGACCGCCCAGTGCAGCCCGAAGATAACCAGTACCTGATAGAGACCAGCAATGATGGCACCTGAGATCATTGGCGTCAAGTTCAGCAATGCTTGAATCCCTGATGTCAAAGCGCCTGATGCCACAGTGAGTAATGGTCCGACAACCAGAACAACAGTCATCCCAACCAAGAAGATTTCAACCAACGGACTGAAGATCATTCTAAGCACCAATGGCATCCAACTCTTGATCCACGGTTCGAGCTTCGCCGCCATCCACGCCGCAAAGATCATTGGAAAAATAGAATACGTGTAATTGGCAATGTGCACTGGCAAACCGAAGAAGTTGGCATTAATACTCATGCCTAGCAATGTGCCGCTGACTTTACCTGCTGTGGCGATTTGCGCAATAGAAGGATAGATCAGGAACGCGCCGATAATACCAACAATCACCGGATCAGAGCCAAGTTTTTGTGCCGCGGTGAAGCCAACAAGTATCGGTAGAAAGTAGAAGGTTGCGTCGCCCATCGCGTTAATAATTTCATAAGTCGGATTAGTCGTTGATAAACCGCCCCATTTTGTTAAGCCGAGCAAAATCCCTTTTAACATCCCGCTGGCAGCCAAAAGCCCAATAATCGGAATCATCGAGCCTGTGATTGTCCCAATTAGTGCCTGCAACCCGTGTTTGATTCGGCCCATTGCACTGGTATCTTGAACTTCTTGCTGAGTCTCCTGGATTGCTTGCGCAGTTCCTTCCGCGTTAGCATAACCGGGACCCAATTGTTTAATTGCTTCATCATAAACGTCAGTGACCGCTTGCCCAATGACGACCTGATACTGACCATTGCCATGCGCAACATCAATCACACCAGGAATATTTCTAACGGTGTCATCATCCGGTAACTGTTCATCCTTCAGATAAAAACGTAACCGCGTAATGCAATGAATCAGGCTATTCACATTCTGCGAACCACCAACATCGGCAATAATCTGCCGAGCGGTTGCGGCATATTTGCTTTCGTTCTTCGGCGCAGCAGCGGCTGTTGCGGCCATTGGCTTCGGCGTCATCACGGCAACTTCTTCACCGCGGTTCACTTCACCAGCATTGACGTCGAGATGATCGAGGACTTCTTTGCTGTTGGTAATCGCAACAATGACGGTTGTCTTTTTCCCAGCTTTCTTAATCGCATCCAAATCCATCGATCCGATGAGATCACCTGCTTTGACACGGGCATCCATAGCCGTATCAATTTCGAATGGTGCGCCTTTAAGCTCGACTGTGTCGATTCCCAAATGAACCAATAATTCTGCGCCGTTATCGGCTTTGATGCCAATCGCATGTTTGGTGTCCGCGATCATCATGATCCGACCGTCAACTGGTGCGGCAATCTGACCATCAGTCGGATCGATGCCAAAACCGTCACCCATCATTTTCTGTGAAAAAACCGGATCAGAAACATCGGTAATTGCCATGGCCAAGCCGGAGACCGGTGCCATGAGCTGCAACTCTTTCGTATCTGCCATTTCTTGTTCCCCCTTTTATCAACACGCTTGCTGGCACGAAAACCCAGCTGCACTTTGTCTTAAGTGCCTTCTTCTAGCGAACCAGCCAAATCACGCTTTCTGCAATAACCCAATCGTCGCGTATGGCGGCAATGTCATGGTTGCGGTTGGCGTCAATGTAGCTTCGTTCGTGATTAATACTTTTGCAGTTTGAAACTTTTCGGGTAGCGGTACGGTCATTGTCTTGTCGCTGAAATTATTCAGCACCAGCAATTGTTGTGTGCCATATGTTCTTATATAGGCATACAACCGATCAATTTCAGTTCCAAACGGCGTGTAGCTACCGTCACTGATCACTGGATACTGTTTACGCAATGCGATCAGCTGCTGATAAAATTTAAAAATTTCACCATGTGCAAGCTCAGCCTGCACATTAATTGCAGCTTGATTTGTTGGTCGCAACCAAGGCGTGCCAGTGGTAAAGCCTGCATGGTCCGAGGCATCCCATTGCATTGGCGTTCGGCTATTATCTCGGGCTTTCGCCAAAATAATGCCGAATGCTTCTTTTTCAGACATGCCTTTTCCCAGCAGTGCTGCATAAGCATTCTTAGCTTCCACATCCACATAATCTGCCATGCTGGTGTAATCAGGATCAGTCATCCCAATCTCCTCGCCCATATAGATATAAGGTGTGCCGCGGCTCAAATGAATCGCCGCTGCCAGCAATTCCGCGCTTTTAACCCGATATTGCCCGACATCGCCAAATCGATTGATGGCCCGCGGTTGATCGTGGTTGTTCCAAAACAGTGCCTGCCAACCACCACCTTGATCAAGTCCCTGACCCCAAGTGTGGAGAATATCGCGCAAGGCGTTGAAATCATATGGCACCTTGCTCCACTTTTCACCGTTCTTGTAGTCTGTTTTAAGATGATGGAATTGAAAAACCATTGAAAGTTCATGGTTGTCCGGTTTGGTATAAGCAATCGAATTGGCAATTGTGGTGGAACTCATTTCGCCAACCGTCACACGATTATCATCTTGACCGAAGCTGTTTGCTGCCAGCTCCTTCAAATAGTCCTGAACAATCGGTGTGTCGGTATACAACGTTTTGCTGGCCACACTTGGCGGTGCATCAACAAGCTTATCGGCTTTACCAATAACATTGAGAACATCGAACCGAAAACCATGGACACCTTTTGCTCGCCAAAAATTGATAATGGCAGCAGCTTCTTGTCGAACCGCTGGATTGTGCCAATTCAAATCTGCTTGGCGTCGTTCATATAAATGCAAATAATAATTGCCTGTATCGCCAAACGGTGCCCAAGCTGGGCCGCCAAACTTGCTTTCCCAATTTGTTGGCAAACTGCCATCCGGCTTTGGTGGTCGAATGTAATAGTATGCCTGATAATGTTTGTCACCTGCTAAAGCCTTTTGAAACCAAGCATGCTCTGTGCTGGTATGGTTCAGCACCATGTCCAGCATGATGTCGATACCTGCCGCCTTAAGTTTTTTGGCCAATTCGTCAAAATCGGCCATGGTCCCAAAGCGTGGATCAATTTGACGATAATCTGCGACGTCATAACCATTGTCATACTGCGGTGAAACAAAAAATGGATTAAACCAAATCATGTCGACATGTAATGACTTGAGGTAATCGATCTTGTCGATAATGCCGCGCAGATCGCCAACCCCATCGCCATTGCTGTCATAAAAAGACTTGGGGTATAGCTGATAAATGACTTTATTATGAAATCCCATGGTGACTCCCTTTCCTGAAAAGCGTTTGCTGAGCTTGAGACCTAAACACAAAGGCTTTCAAAACCACTTAAATTTTGAGTCTCAACATATCAGATCACGCTATGCTTGAAACGCGTTCGCAGGCGCAGAAACCTGCATGTAAGGACCTTGAACGCAATAGCCAAACCCAGGCCATCACGTTCAAGGCCGCTTACATTCCGGTTTCTAAACGCGCCTGCTCACGCTCTATGGTCTTGTACGCCGGGCGAAGTCGTGGAACTTGAAGCGATCTGCCCGGTGCCGTGACTCTGTGTATTGAAATTTTCTAGTGTCTGCCAAACTACTACAACTGCGAACAACTACAACCATGGCGCCCTCAGGAAGATTTAGATAACGACGATCTTCTTCAGTTGCCGTTTCAACCGTAATCTCTTTTGTGGCATAAGCAATTTCCAAGCCAATTTGTCCTTCGAGATACGCATACAACGAATCCCTTGCCACCGACTCCGGAATCGGCGGCACGACTCTTGGATCCAAATAATCGATATCAATGATATCCGGCTCTTTTTCCAAGTAACGCACTCGCTTCAGCAAACGCATCTGCTTGACTTCAACATCCGGATCAACATCTTTAAAGGACTTGGCCGGAAGTGCGGCAAAATGATTGGCCAACACCACGGTTCTTGTCTGCAAGTGAAGCTGCTTAGCCAATTCGGCATAACTGACGACACCTGACACTGGGAAGACATATTCTTGGCGATTGATCACGATTGATCCTCTGCCTTTCTGCGATTGAATGAAGCCATCATCTTTGAGCAGCCGCAAAGCTTTACGTACCGTGTCGCGCGATGCCTGATACATATCCTGCAGCGTATTCTCGCTCGGCAATAATGAACCAGTCGTATAAATTTCGGCCTCGATCTTATCTTTCAAATCCTGATAGATCACATCATACTTCCGCATGCCTTCTCCTCCAGAAATCGCTTTCACTTGCAAACTTTATTTTACCTGTACGTACAGGTATGTCAACTAATAATGTTTAAACGCTTTTAAATACTTCGCGTTATGAATCATTAATGTTGATATACCGGGATTTTAGCGTGCAAAAAAAATCCATACATCTGTATGGATTTTTCCATAGCTTATTCATTTATAAACTTCATTGTTATAGACCAATACAACCGTCAATTTCCCCATTCATTCGTTGATCACGAGCAGCCTTTTTCGAGGCTGTCACAGTATTAGCCAATCAATGTTGCCTTTCGAGTGAATCCGTCACCTTTTCATCACGAGCCACAACGCTGAACTGCCGGCGAATGCGAATCGAGAGAATAAAAGCAACCAATTCAAGCGCAACGAAGAAAATCAAACTGTAAGTATAGCTGTGGAAGTATTGATCGCTAAGGCTAAGCAGGGTCGGTCCAACAACTCCAGCAACTGCCCACGCCGTCAAGACATAGCCGTGAATAGCACCTAACTGTTTCGTACCAAAAACATCGCCAAGGTAGGCCGGAATGACAGAGAACCCTGCACCGTAGCAGGACATGATCAGGCATAAGGCGATCCCGAAGAGCAATGGTGAGCTGAACACCAGAATGCCAGCTAACATAGCGACATCCACCGTAAAAATCAGTGTGTACGTCAGCGGACGGCCAATCAGATCCGAGAGTGTTGCCCAAGCCAGTCGACCAAAACCGTTAAACAAACCTACGACCCCGACCATCATCGCTGCCGTAGCCGCAGACATGCCGGTTTGCTGTTGCGCCATCGGTGACGCAACAGCAACCAGTCCGATCCCACAGGTAATGTTGATGAAAAACATCAGCCACAGGTAGCGGAATGAACGCGTTTTGACTGCCTGATTGGCTGTCATGGCAGTACCGGTCAAACTGACACTTTTAGCAATATCAGCAGCCGGAACCTCACCCGGACGCGGCTTCCGGATAACCTGCGCTGCTGTGAGCATAATAAGTAAATATGCGGTGCCGAGCACATACATCGTTGGCACCAGTCCAATCCCAGCAATCAAGTTCTGAGCAATCGGACCGGTCAGCATCGCAGCAAAACCGAAGCCCATAATGGCCATGCCGGTTGCGAGCCCGCGCTTGTCTGGAAACCAAGCAATAATGGTTGAAACCGGGGTCACGTAACCCGCACCTAATCCCAAACCACCAACAACACCATACCCAATGTAAAGTAACGGCAAAGACTCAAGTTGCACTGCCAGTCCTGTCAACAGAATGCCGGAGCCATATAGCAACGCCGCAACTGTCCCTGTCAGTCGCGGACCAAATCGCTCAACCAGCCGACCCATAAAGGCGGCGCTCATCCCCAAGAAGAAGATCGCGATACTAAACGCAACTGTCACCGATGACAACGCCCAACCGGTTTGTTTGGCAATCGGTCCCGTGAAAACACTCCATGCATACACGGAACCAATCATCAGGTGAAGCAAAATGCCGCCGATAGCGACCAGATATCTACGCTTGCTCATTCGTTACCTCCATCATCCCAATATTTATCAGAACCGTCCTACCCATTGTTCTGATATAAAAAGGATAACATATATTATTGAGGCTAGGAAGCCATTGCAACCGTTTCACAAACGAATAAAAATAAAAAAGACTCCGATTTTATTCGGAATCTTTTTACAAGTTATTCAAACACCATTTGATTGTGGTAAAGCTCGGCATAGAAGCCATTTTGCGCGAGTAATTGCTCATGACTCCCTTCCTCAATGATGTTGCCATCACGCAAGACAACGATTTTGTCGGCATTCAAAATGGTCTTTAACCGATGGGCAATGACAAAACTCGTTCGCCCTTGAATGACGTTATCCATTGCCGCTTGAATTTTGGCTTCCGTAACGGTATCAACATTACTTGTCGCCTCATCGAGAATTAACAACCGCGGATTGGTCAAAATAGTTCGCGCAATCGACATCAACTGCTTTTGTCCTGCCGAGAAAACACTTTGTTCATCTGAAACAAAGGTATCGTAGCCTTCTGGCAAGCTCACGATGAAATCGTGGATGTTAGCCTGTTTGGCCGCTGCTTCCACCCGCGCTTGATCAGCATCGGGATCGCCGAAGCGAATATTATCGCGAATTGTGCCGGAAAAGAGTTGCGGGTCTTGCAAGACAATACCGACATTTTGTCGTAATGAGGCGAGCTTGAATTCGCGAACGTCGACGCCGTCAAATGTAATCGCCCCTGAGTCAACATCATAGAAGCGATTCAGCAAATTCATAACCGTTGTTTTACCGCTACCGGTTGGGCCAACCAAGGCAACCATTTCGCCCTTATCCACCTTGATGGTCACGCCATGCAAAATTTCTTTGCCAGGGATATAGCTAAAATGAACATTGTCGATCAGTAACTCATGCTTGAGTCCGTCAAGCGTTTTCCCTTCTGGCGGATCCACTTCATCAGGTTGCTCACGCACTTCAGTAATCCGTCGGGCGCCAGTGATGGCCAGCTGAATCATGTTGAATAGACTGGTCAACTGGACAATTGGCTGATAATACTGCTGCGCATAATTGACGAACACAACTACCAAGGCCAGCGCCGCGCCTTGACTCAAAGAACCATTCAGTGCCAACCAAGAACCAGCAAAAATGACAATCGCGGTGTTCAACAATGACAAGCCCATCAACAATGGATTTAAAATACCGCTCCAGATCTGGCCGCGCAGGTTGGACTTACGCACCGCCGCATTATACGGCTGGAAACCGGCGACACTTTCCTGTTGCAAGCCATTAGTGATCAACATTTTTTGGCCTGTAATCTGCTCGTTGATATAACCGTTTAGGCGGCCAATATCATCTTGTTGGCGATCAACCGAGACACTCGCTTGATGCATGACGAAGGCCGACAGCCCAACTGCAACGGGTGTTGATGCCATTGTGATCCAGGCCAACGTCGCATTTTGGGTGAACATCATCCAGATAATCCCGATAAACTGGGCACCGCTTAAGAAGATTTCAATCAACGCCTGATTCATGGCGTTGAAAATATTATCCAGATCACTTGTAAACCGCGATAAAATATCGCCGTCACTGTGACTGTCGAAATAATTCACTTTCATCCGTTGCATTTTTCGGAATAATCCGACCCGCATGGTACCAGTCGAGTAGCCACTGATTTTAGACAACAATAAGCTTGAGATAAGGATGCTAGTGGCATCGATGATGTAAAGCAAGACGAAAATCGCCAAGGTATGGTTAAATGTCGTAAATGTTGCTTGTGCCCTAGTTGCTGGGTTCATCCACTGCTGAACATAGGTTGCCAGTTCTTCGATCGCTCGTCCCATGTAAGTCGGTGCGACCACAATTGCCCAGGTCGAGATGCCAACCAAAATCGTCGTGATCAAAAACTCAATCCAATAAGGTTTCAGATAATGCGCATAAAATTTACCTGCATTTTTCAAGTCTTTCATTTAATCACACCCCCTCTTCCAATGCCTTTTGGGTGGCATAGATCTCGCGGTAAACATCGTTATGCTGAACTAAATCATGATGAGTGCCACTGCCAACTAAACGGCCTTCATCAAGCACTAAGATACGATCTGCCTTGATGATAGAACTGATCTTTTCGGCAATGATAATCGTCGTCGTATCACCCAGCTCGTGTGCCAGTGCCTCTTGAACCAATTTCTCTGAATGGGCATCTAAAGCCGAGGTCGCATCATCCAAAATCAAAATTTTCGGCTGGCCGATCACGCCACGGGTAATTGACAGACGCTGCTTTTGACCACCGGAAAAGTTAGAGGATCGCTCCTCAACTTCGGCGTTGTAAGTGCGTGGCAAGCGTTCAATAAATTCAGCCGACTGAGCGATTCTTGCCGCCCAGCGCATCGCATCTAGATTGACGTTAGGATTCCCCTGCTGCAAGTTTTCCGCAATTGTACCGGAAAAAAGCGTTGATCGCTGCAAGACGAAACCAACCGTTTTCCGCAAATCGGCTTCGGTGACAGCACGGACATCGTGACCGCCAACCTTGACAATCCCGGTATCTGGATCAAACAGTCTGGGAATCAACTGTGCCAATGTGGTTTTACCACTACCAGTTGCGCCAACAATACCGATCATTTCACCAGATTTCACCTTGAAACTGATGTCAGAAATGGTTGGCTTTTCATCACCAGGATAGGTGAACGTCACGTCATCAAATTCAACCGCGCCATCTAAGTCACGGTGCGGGCCGGAGACGAATGTCATACTCGGCTTTGTGTCCATGACTTCTTGAATACGTTTGAGTGAAACCAACGCACGTGAAGCAAATGTCAACATGAAGCCACCATTGATAATGGCAAACAGAATCTGCATCAAATAGTTAATAAAGCTTGTAATTGCCGCCAGATTGCTAGGATGACTAGTAATGTCCTGTCCGATCAGCCAAATACTACCAGCCATGGCTAAATTAGCCACAAGGAAGAACGCCGGCATTAGTAGGGCGAACAAGTTTCCGATCTTGACGCTGACATCCCGCATTTCATCACTGGACTCAGCAAATGTCTTGATCTGATTCGCGCCTTGAACAAACGACTTCACCACGCGCATGCCCATCAGATTTTCTCGGGCTAACGTGTTGACGCGCTCAATTAATTGTTGCATCCGGCCAAAGTATTTGCCCATATGACTGAACGAGAAAAAGCTGACGCCAAAAACTAAAATCATCATCACCGCAATAACCCACCACAATTCGGGCAGTGTCATAATCGCGAGAATGACCGCGCCAACGAATAAAATCGGGATTCGCGTGACTTGTTGAAAGAAGCCCATGATGATTTGCTGAACTTGGTTGATATCGTTGGTCATTCGAACAACCAAGTTCGATGGCGAAAACTTTTCAACATCCGCGTACGCCAAACTCTGAATCTTAGCATATTCGTCTGCACGCAAATCCGTTGCCACGCCCAGCGCAACCCGCGCCGCGTAAATCGTGTTGACGATCCCGCCAATAATCCCGATGATCGCCAGTCCGATCAAATACAGACCATTAATCCAGACTGTCTGCTTATCATTTTTCATGATGGCATTCATGATTACCTGCAACAAATGCGGCTGCCACAACGTTGCAAAGGCCACAATCAAGATCGCCAAAACCGACCAGATCACGTCCCACCGATATTTTTTGATGTACGGAAACAATACCCTCATGATGTCTTTCTCCTTCTATAACTTGTTTTAATAGCTTACCGCAATTTGGAAAACAAGTCAGGGAATTGTTTCGGCGGTATGTGGTCAAAGCTGATAAAGCCTTTACTGCCAGTATGAATTTGACGCAATTCTGTTCCTTAAAGAGCAAAAACTCCATTGTCCGAGTTGACTTTGTAAAGACTCAGATTGGCAACCGCTCAACCAGTTTGCCGACTATGCCCGCATCCAGCCCTACGCAGCCAAACACCCTTTTAATCTAAAAAAGCACATGAAATAGTCCAAAAAGACAACTCATGTGCATCAAAATCATTAGCCCCCAAAATTTTATCTGTGCTTTAAAGACAAAAAGCGAAAAGAAATGACTGCAAACACGTTCGCTATCTTTTGCCATTCATTCTAATCGCGATTGCTTTTTTAATGATTAGCAGTTTCAAATTTTATCCGCGTCTGTATATCAAAGTCGTTTTATCACTATTAACGAATTCGATTGGATGCATGACCTTACCAAAAGGTGCATCAAACTCAGATGTGTTAAGGTCAAGTTTATAACTGTCTAAAAATCCGGCGCGAATTAATTGCGAACAGTAGAAACTATCGCGAGTGTCCATGTTAAAAAAATTCCAGTTGTAAGGTTTTCCTTTATAGGCAGCGCAGTATTCTGCCACAACGCCTTCTTGATAGTTACTAGTCGCATTAACGTCTACTGCATAAACGCGATTTTTGCCACTAGCACTACTATTATCCCAGTTATTGTGTCCAATCTTAACGCCATCAGACAAGGCTTCCACAACACTGTTAGTGTTGCGCATGATAGCCGCGTGTCCCGTGGGAATTCCTTTATAGGCATCCGGAGTTACCAGGATAACGCCAGCCCGTCGAGGGTACTGGTTCCCTGCATTGCGTTTTTGTCGTGAGTGTTCTGGAAGACCCGGATCAGGCAGAACAGGTTTTTGTTCAGCATCTTGAATCATCTTGTCTACTTTATCTTTTGGGAAAACTTTCGCAGGATCAGTACTGTCAGTATATGATTGTGGCAAATTACCTTCAGCATGAACTAATTGAGATTGTCCAGCAATAATTCCAAGTGCCAATGGTAAAATAAACAGTAAACTTTTTTTCATTTTTATAAACCTCCCTGATGGCATTGGTTATGGCTTGGCAACGAAAAGAGCGGATCTGCCCAAGCCTTCATGGAACATAAGTTTGATATGCTTTTTAATTGCGAAGCCATGTGCTGCATCGAAAGAAGCTAACTCGTCAGCACCTAGTGCATAAAGCGTATCACCAGATAAGGCGAGACGATCTACACCTGTATTTAAGTCATATAGAGTCACCTCCTTCGAGTGTAAATCAATTAGGCTAATTGATTTACCCCGAGATTCAACGACGTCAGTATTGGCAACAATTAGTTTGTCTTTATAAGCGATGATGTCATTCGCGGCAGATTCCTTAAGCCGAAAAGTTGAAACTTGCCATGAATCAAGGTTAACAATTCCGAGCTCAGCTGGCTTCGGTTCGTTAGGATCAAAGGTTGCAGTGAATACCAATTTATTATTTAGGAATGTAGCTTTCTGAATATATTGTGGTACTTCAGCCAGATCTACTTTACGTTTCAATTCTAATTTGTCATTATAAATAAACAAACGATTATGCTGAATATCATTAAAATTGGTGCTAAATACGAACAAATTACCATTTCGGTACATTAGCAATGACACATAATCAAAAGGAAGCTCTATTTCTTTAACTTTATTCGATTTTCGATTAACTTGAGTGATGTAATTAACAGCATTAAGGTTGCTGGTTGTGTATATGTGTGATGAGCTCACAGCGATGCCTTGTATTGAAGTTCGGTCAACTCTGTAAGATGTTGCATCGCCATTCCTTTTATCAATGCCTAATACTTTGTGTTCATTCTCCATTTTTGTCAGTCCAGTTGGAATCAAAAAAACCTTTCCTCCCGAATAAATCTCGTTGTTCCAAATTGATCCAAGAGCAGCATATTTTAATGGTTGTTGTTTTACCGGTTTCAACTGTTTACTGTAGTATGTTATCAGACTCTTTTTTGTCGTTGCTGTGGTTTCCACTACCGCAACAGCATAGTTGATTTTCGTTTGCTGTTTATGCACACACCCACTAACTAGCATGAGCACGAAGAGACTTACGATAATGAGTAGTTGTTTCATGATCTTATCCACCAATCTGGGCATGAGAGATTAGGCTGTCTTACTCTAGTGGTTTAGAATAATTATATTGGTACCGTTGAATGCTCCATCGTTTGTCATTTAGTTGAAAGTAAGGTGCCTTGCTGGAAACAACAAAGATATCTTCCCACCAAGGATTCCAGTAATAGTAATAGGGATGCTCATCCGGGCGGCCAGAAGTACTGGCAGTATAACCAACTTGAACCAATGCGTGCGTATCATTAGAGGGTGAGCTAATTAAGTCAGTTATAATCGGGGCTCTCCGTTCCTTAATTTCTTTTTTCACAGTATCAAAGGAGGGGAATCCATTATTTAACATTACTGAAATACTGTACTTCGATTTAAGAAAATTAAAACTTTCTGCTAAATTACGTGGCTTATGCTCCTTATTGTAAATTAGTTGATCAATAGACTCTCCATGGTAAACATTGCGTAACATTTGTTCGGCCGTCATCAGTTTTTTCCCTGCCAAATTGTTAACCACTCCAGTTATGGCATACCATTCACACCAAGGTTTTTCGTGTTGAATTTCATAAACGCGCCAAGGTAACAGAACATGTTCAAAAACGATAGGCGATCTCTTAGCGCGTAAATGTGATTGCGCTAATGGTGCTGTAAGTTGAACTGTACTACGCGGCGATTTTTGTTCGCTCAACTTTGCCATATCAGATGATAACGGATCATGCCCAATTAACAGGTGTGGTGTTCCCCCAGCTGCTTTGTAATACATAGAGTTTGCACTATTAAAAATATTTACAGGCTGCTGTGGAGATGATGAGACTGTCTTGCTAACAGTATTGAGCGATTGGCCTAAACGGCGGGACACCATTATTTGATCTTGGTCATCTATTTGTAATACATATGAGATGTCTTGGTTGTCCTTTTTTATAATGGGAAAATTTGTCAATCGAGTTTTGCTTGGTGTGGATGTTGTAAACCCTTGTCCTAGGTAAAAGTCTTGAATATTTGACCCAGAATCGATCAAGAAATTTTTTACATAGCTCTCCCACTTTTCTTGAACAAGTAATTGTTTCTGAAGCGAGATCGTTTCACTTCGAACCGTCAAGTTTTGAGCACAAACTGGTTGGGGAGAAAACGCAAGCATCAGCAACCCGCCACCAATAGTCAACGATTTAAGTACCAGTTTGAATATTTGCAACAGAAACTCCTCCTTATTTTTTAAATCCATACACCGTTGCCTTCCAACTGTAGACTATGTTTTGAATAGTTGGATCTTGCTGCTTTTCATTTGCTAATAAATTAAAATTGTTTTCTCCGCCGCTATATGTTACTTGGTCTGCATGATTGAGACTTCGACAAATATACAAGATATTAGCTTTCCCATCTGGCAGTGGGAAAACTTGAATGCCGTACAATAGAATCGCACTCTCTGACTCAGGCCAATAAGGAGTATTGGCTTTTAGTTTTAACAGTATAGGACGCTTGGCACGTAACTCATCCACAATAATGCGATAGTTGGGAATCCCATTTGTCTTGGTATATTTAATCTTCTGATGATCAAAATAAGTCAGAGCATCATCGAAAGAAGCTGTTCGACTAGACAAATCAGACAGAGGAGTTCCTGGATAGACCGAACGCATGACATCCAAGCTAGAAACAGGAGTTTCATTTTTTGAAATAAAGTTTCTTATGGCTGCTACATGAATCGGAACAGACTGGATTGTGCGCACTATTTTGGGCTTAGATTGAAATTCAGCCATTATTTCAACGATGGGTTTTTGAAAATTCTGTGCATGAACGAAATTAGCCTTGCAGAAAAACGGAGATAAACCTAGTACTAAGATTAAAACTAGCCCGTATTTTTTCATAAAATCCTCCTTTATTTACTTAAAGAGAAGTTTTCTAGAGACATATAGACATAAAACACGTGAGGTCGGCCGCTTTACAAAAAGGATCAACATTAATTAAGAGGAGAGCAATAGTTTGTCGACTTTTCTTCGAGTTAAAAATTGTTTTCTTAACTATTAATGCGGTATTTATTGAATGTGTCTGCTCTCCATGTTTAATTTTTAAGGATAAACACATTGCTTCTTTCCCTAGAGTTTTTGAATATTTAAACTACCCCCATACTCAATATATGCCAGGTATAAGATTCTGTGCTCATCTAAATTTAAACGTAGTAAAATCGCCTTTTTTCGTCGTGTTATACTAACAAAGTGACATAAATGGCTGATTTTGCTACGTTTATTTTTTATTGGGTATCTATTATTGAATCTCAGTGACGATGCTTAAAAATATTTTGTGAAAATAGCGCCGTTCACCAAACAAAGTTCTTGACAAGAACAAGCTTCGTCAGTAAACTAGCCTCAACATTGAAATGCGGAAAGATGAGTAGTTGTTAGTTTCTTGCTTAGAGAGTGTCCATTTGGTGAAAGGACATCAAGAAACGGCAGCGAATATGGTCTTGGTGATGCAGGAACGCTGAGCGATTGCGAGGCGGTCATGGGGACGCCCATTATTGCGTTAGGTCTCACAGCTATTTGCTGTCGGACTGATTGAGGAAAGTCGTGTGAACGGCTTTCAAACCAAGGTGGTACCACGGTAAGCCGTCCTTGGCGCAGACAATTTGTCTGCGCTGAGGGCGGCTTTTTTGACGTTCACGATTTTCTCGCTAAACAACCTTTCGTGAACCCAAACAAGCACCGCACCTTTCCGCAACTAAATTTCCGCTATAACGCGTTCGTCAGACCAGCAACCGGTCTGGCTCGCGCTCACTAACTGAGGAGGATTTCTTTTATGACAACAACAATCATCGGCTACCCACGCATTGGCGAACATCGCGAGCTTAAATTTGCGACCCAGAAGTATTTCAAACATCAAATCACAGCACAGGAATTACAGGAACAAGTGAAAGCCCTGCGGCAGCATAACTGGGAAACTGTTCAAGCGGCCGGCATTGACCAGATTCCGACTGGCGATTTTTCCTTCTTCGATAACACCTTGGATGTTGCCAACTTGTTGAATATCGTGCCAAAGCGATATCAAGCGCTGGGTCTGTCGCCGCTGGACACCTATTTTGCCCAGGCGCGCGGTTATCAAGGCGAGGCTGGTGATGTCAAAGCTTTGGCAATGAAAAAATGGTTCAACACCAACTATCATTATCTGGTTCCTGAATTCGATCAGGACACACAAATTAAAGTGACAGACTGGCAACTATTTGACCAGTTTGAAGAAGCAAAAGCATTAGGTATCAATGCGCGCCCGACCTTGGTTGGTCCATACACGTTACTAAAGTTATCACGGTTCATTGATGTCACCCCAGATGATTTTGTAACAGATTTAATTGCTGCATACACCGACATTATCGGACGCTTGCATGCTGCTGGTGCTGAGTGGATTCAGGTGGACGAGCCGGCCTTGGTCTATGACCAGACGGACGCTGACCTCGCCTTGTTCGAACGGCTGTACACCCCACTTCTGGCTCAAAAGCAAAGCGCCAAAGTGTTAGTCCAAACGTATTTTGGCGATTTGACCGACTCATTTGATCGCATCAGTAAGTTGCCATTTGACGGTTTTGGGCTTGATTTTGTTGAAGGCCATGCCAACCTTGATCTTCTGAAAACGCAAGGCTTCCCTGCAGGCGCAACTCTTTTTGCCGGTATCATTAATGGCAAGAACATCTGGCGCACACATTATGCCGATGCCTTAGCAACCATTAAAACGCTGGCAAAGATCACAGATAAGCTGGTGTTAAGCACCTCAACCTCCTTGTTGCATGTGCCATACACCTTACGCAATGAAACTCATTTAAAGCCTGAGGAAAAACAATACCTCGCATTTGCTGAAGAAAAGCTCAGTGAACTGCACGAATTGGATGCTATCTTCGAAACCGGTGCTGATCACAAAGCCTATCAAGCCAACGTCGCTTTGTTCAGCAAGCCCCGGTACGCAGAAAATAAGGCATTGAATGAAAAGATTGCTGCCTTAACTCCGGCCGACTACACGCGGACGCCGGAACGGAAAACCCGGTTGGCGATTCAAGCTAAGGCGTTCAAGCTGCCGCTATTGCCAACAACAACGATCGGCTCGTTCCCGCAAACCGCTGAAGTACGACGCAATCGGGCAAAACTTCGCCGGCATGAAATCACTGAAGAACAATACACCGCCTTCAATCACAAAGAAGAAATCGAATGGATCAGATTCCAAGAGGAAATCGGACTTGATGTTCTTGTTCATGGTGAATTCGAACGAAATGACATGGTTGAATATTTTGGTGAAAACTTTGGCGGTTTCCGCTTCACGGACAACGGCTGGGTGCAAAGTTATGGTACGCGCGGTGTGAAACCACCCATTATCTGGGGTGATGTTTATCGCACCAAGCCGATCACCGTTGCTGAAACTGTCTTTGCCCAAAGTCAAACCGACCACCTCGTTAAGGGGATGCTCACCGGTCCAGTCACCATCTACAACTGGTCCTTCCCGCGTGAAGATCTGAGCCAAAAGACGAGCGTTGAACAAATTGCATTGGCTTTGGAAGATGAAGTACTTGATCTTGAAAAGCATGGCATCAAGATTATCCAAATCGACGAACCGGCTTTGCGAGAAAACTTGCCGTTGCGCAAGAAAGATTGGTACCCGAAGTATCTCGATTGGGCAGTACCAGCTTTTCGGTTAGTCGGCAGCAAGGTCAAGCCTGAAACACAGATTCACACCCATATGTGCTATTCGCAGTTCGGTGATATCATCAAGGCGATTGACGACCTCGATGCCGATGTCATCTCGTTTGAAGCGGCCCGTTCCGACTTCAGTCTCTTGGACATCCTTAAGGCAACCCATTTTCAGACTCATGTTGGTCCTGGTGTTTATGACATCCATTCCCCACGGATTCCTTCAAAGGACGAAATTGTGCACATCATCCACGAAATTCTGAAACGTCTGCCTGCCGATCATGTTTGGATCAATCCTGACTGTGGCCTCAAGACTCGTGATGTCCCAGAAACCAAGGCCAGCCTCATCAACATGGTGGCAGCGGCTAAACAAGTACGTAAGGAACTCACTCATGAAAATCAACCAGTGCTTTAAAGATCATCAAGTCATCTCATTTGAAGTTTTCCCCCCGCGCAAAAATGCGAGCAATATTGCTTTGACTCCGATTCTCAACACCCTCGATGCGGTCAAAGAAGCCGATCCTGACTTCGTTTCCGTAACCTTCGGTGCCAATGGCAACAAGCCTCACATGGGGACACTCGAAGTTGCCAAACTGATTAAAGATGAGTTTGATATGGAACCCGTGGCCCATCTGCCAGCCGCTCAACTCACCCGAGAACAGGTAGATGCAGAACTGCGCGGTTTTCAAGATGCTGGCATTGACAACATCCTTGCTTTACGCGGTGACATACCCAAAAGCGGCCGCGTTAGTAACGATTTTCCCTATGCCTGTGATCTGATCGAACACATTCACCAAGTCGGCGACTTCAACGTAGTAGCAGCCTGCTATCCAGAAAAGCATCCTGAATCTCCTGATGTGGTCAGTGATATTCACCATCTAAAAGAAAAAGTCGACTCCGGCGCAAGCCAACTGATCAGTCAACTTTTCTTCGACAATCAGGTTTTTTATCGATTTCGCGAACGAGCACAATTAGCCGGGATCAACGTGCCTATCGAAGCCGGCATTATGCCAGTGATCAATGAACACCAGATCGAACGGATGGCCACCATGGCCGGTGTCAACTTGCCACCAAAATTTGTCGCAATGATGCAGCATTTTTCTGGCAATAAAGAAGCGATGCGTGATGCTGGTATTGCCTACGCGATTGATCAAATTGTCGATTTGCTGGTGCATGGCGTTGATGGGATCCATATCTACACGATGGACAATCCAACCGTCGTCAAGCGCATTGCTGCTGCGACTCAGACGATTCGGAATGCTTAATTCAGCTTGATTCTTTCTATTAAATGGTCACGGCACGATGCCGAGGCCATTTTGTTTTATGGAGGTGACTGCTTTTGGGTTCGTGTTTAAAGGAGGGCGTGATGGGTCTCATAACGCCTTGGTCAGACCAGAAACCTACGTATAAGGACCTCAATCCTAAGTGGCCAAAGATCGGTCTACTTGTGCGACTCCGAAACGCGTTCGCCAGACCAGAAACCTACGTGTAAGGACCCTGAACGCAATGACCAAAAACCGGTCATCACGTTCAGGCCCACTTACACTCCGGTTTCTAACCGGTCTGGCTCACGCTCTTGTTGACAAGACACCTAAAATTGCGCATTCTCATTATTAACAACTATCTTTTCAGAAAGGATTCGTGCTGTGAACACAAAAAGTCTGATCATCAGTCAAGATCTTTGTGGTGTGGGTCAAGTCTCGATGAGCGTGGCGCTGCCGTTAGCGGCTGGGCTGGGGTTGACACCGTATGTTTTGCCTACCGCACTGCTGTCTAGTCATACTGGCGGACTAGGCGCCAATACTTATCTTGATCTTAGCGCCGAAATGCCGGGGATTCTCAAGCACTGGCAACAACTGCAACTGCAGCCTGATGGCATTTACCTTGGTTATCTTGGTCAAAAGGCGGCCGACCAATGGGATCGTTGGCTGCCTAAATTTCATGCCCCGCTCGTGTTGATCGATCCCGTCATGGCCGATAACGGCAAACTTTACAAGGGATTTGATGCTGCTTATGTGGCGACCATGCAACAGTTGGCGCATCGGGCAACTGTCTTGACGCCCAACATCACCGAAGCTCAGCTGCTTTTGGATGAAAAGCCGACAACGCTCACCGATCCTTCTGCCGTCACGGCTTTGGCGAAACGCCTGCATGCCCAATTTGACAGCGCCGTTCTCATCACCGGCGTGCCTTTTCACAAACAAATTGCGGTGGTCGGCATCGATGCATCCGGTACCACGCTGGCCTTGGCTCAGCCAAAAGAAACGGGTCATTATTTTGGCACTGGCGATCTTTTTGCTGCTGCCTTGGCAACGGGTTTGTTAAAAGGCCAAAACTTGCGGCAAGCGGCCGCAACTGGCATGGTTGCCGCCCGGCTTGCGATCAAGGCCACGCTTGCCACTGATGCCGATCCAAAGTACGGCCTGAATCTGGCTGGCGTCATTCCTGCGCTAAGCAAACAACTGCCATAAACTGCCACATACCGTGCATTACTATCAATATTTTGGAGGCGATTACGATGCAAACATCCCATAATACGTTAAAGAATATTATTTTCACCGGTCTATTTGCTGCCATTATCTTCATTGGCATTTCACTCTTACGGATTCCAATTCCGGCAATGGTTGGTCGGCCATTCATCCACTTTGGTAATCCTTTAATGGTGCTTGCCATTCTTTTCCTAGGTGGCCGCTTAGGTGGTTTGGCCGCTGTCATCGGTTTGGGCGGGTTTGATCTGCTGAACGGCTATGCGGCTACCTCATGGTTGACTGCCCTTGAAGCCATTGTGATGGCCATCGTTGTCAGCGCTTTGGTCAAAGCCTTTAAGCATAACGATCAACCGCGCAATATCATCATAATTGGTATTCTCGCAGGCCTGACAAAAATCGTCACTTCTTATCTCACTGGGGTTGTTGAGGCGCTTATGGTCGGTAGCGTTTTCAAGGCAGCCGTGGTCGGTGCCTTCCTGAGTTTGCCTGCCACCGTGATCAATTCAATTGCAACGGCCATTATCGTGCCAGTATTATATTTTATTCTTAGGCCACTCTTTCGCCGGTTCACAAACTGACCGATTTTTCGTTTTTTATTTGGCTCTCGTTTGGCCTAGTCCATTAAATTAGCGAACCTCTTAACATCACATTGTCTCTCGTGATGTTTTTTATTGTCGCCAAAAAGCGTTATTCAAAAGTTGTTTCTCTATACAACAATAATCTTTTCTGTCATAATCGGCCCAAAGAAGTATGCAGACAAGCGCGTTTCATTTCTTGCTGACACCTTTTTAGACGCGTACCTACTCAACCCTACAAGAGGAGGCCTATCATGGCAGAACCAATCGTAACACTCAGCCACATCCAGAAAAGTTTCGGATCCAAGGAGGTTTTAAAAGATCTCAACTTTACGATTTCTCCAGGAAGCATTGTTGGTTACATCGGTCCTAATGGTGCAGGGAAAAGCACGACAGTTAAAATGATGCTCGGTTTGATGCAACCAGACGGCGGCACCATTGAGCTGTTTGGTCAGCCAATCAAACCCAACGACCCGAGTTATAAACGGCGGATTGGCTATGTGCCTGAAAGTGCCGACGTGTTTGACGCCTTGACTGCTCGTGAATATTTAAGCTTGATTGGCCAACTTTACGGACTCAGCGCTGCCGATGCTGAACAAAAGGCCTTTGCACTGGCGGATCTTGTGAATTTGCGGGAGGCTTTTGATCGGCGCATTTCATCATATTCAAAGGGGATGCGCCAACTGATTTTGATTATCGCCAGCCTGCTACACAATCCCGACATTCTTTTTTGGGACGAGCCGTTAAACGGCCTGGATGCCAACACCGTGCTTGTCATTGAAGAAGTGCTACAGGATTTGCGGGATCGTGGTAAAACCATTTTTTATTCCAGCCATATTCTCGATGTTGTTCAGAAGTTGTCAGACCGCATCATCGTGCTGAATGACGGTATGGTCGTTGCTGACGGCCCCTTCAAGTCCATTGCCAAGGAAGCCGACACCAACCTGCAACAGCTCTTCAACGATCTAACCGGCTTTGCCGAACACGGTCAAAAGGCACAAAGTTTCGTGGATATCGTGACTGGCGGTGAATCCCATGAAACTATTTAAAAAGACGTCCCTAGACACCGCTGATCCAACTGATACAGCCGCGTTGCCTTTGCCGAAAACATTTGCATGGCTCGCGCGCTTTAGGCCCTTATTGGAAAAACGTGGTATTCAGTTTGATCAGTTGCGGCTAATCCTTGCGACTAAGGGTCTCTTGGCCGCTCGTGAATCTAGCGGCTTAGGCAGTATGTTCAATAAACGCAAACGTGGTCAAGACGCAAGCATCAAAACCGCCTTTTTATGGAATCTCTTCTTTGGCCTGATTTTAGGGCTGCTTATGTTTCTCCCGACCTCAATTCTCACGACCTTTACCCTTTTCATGACGATTCAACTACTCACGAGTTTTCTCGCTATTTTGACCACTTACTCAAGCCTGATTCTTGATCCCCGCGACCGAAGTGTTTTTGCCTCCCGAGGCGTCAATGATCAAACATTAAGTTTTGCGCGGTTGATCAATATTTGCTTCTATCTGGGCATGACGTTGCTGGCAATAGGCGGGCCTGGACTCGTCATGGCCGGTATCCATTATGGCCCAGTCGTGGCACTTGGCGGTCTCATCGGTTTGCTGCTGAGCGGCGTGTTAAGTCTGGTCATGGCGCTTTTTGTTTACTTGCTAGTCTTGCGCTTTTTTGATGGCGAACGATTGCGCAACATGCTAAATTTAGTGCAGATCTTACTGATGATTGGTATCTACGTTGGTGGTCAGCTGCCTAACTTGCTGCCGCGTTCCATGTCGCTTTTCGGCATGTCCATCAGCGGTCAGTTTAATTGGCTTTTCTTACCAGCTGTCCCCGCTTGGTTCGTTGGTCTGCCCATGTTGTTTGCAGGACAGGTAACGGTATTAAGTCTGACGCTCACCGCGTTAAGTGTCGTCGTCCCAATCGCCTTGACCCTTATCTTTCTACATTTTTCTGGTGTGTTTGAAGCCTATCTAGAAAAATTGAACCAAGGCGATGCCCGCACGCGTAAACTTGGTTGGTGGTTCCGCGGCGTGAGTGCTCTGCTGACTCGTCCTGGTGAAGAACGGACATACTTCACTTTAGGGTGGCGTGTGCTAGGCAGCGAACGCGATTATAAACTGCGGGTCTATCCGCAGTTAGCTTATGGCATTATTCTACCGCTGATCTTTGTTGGCGGTGGACTGCGCGACATGCCATTTAGCTCGGCGAAGCATTTTATTGCCTACGCTGGCATCGGCGTCATTGTGGCGTTGGCTCCCGCTTTGGTTAATCTGCGGTTTTCGAGTCAACCTCAAGCCATGGCAATCTTCCAGTATGTGCCTTTTACGACCCACGGCTTGCTACTGCGCGGGGTAGTCAAGGCCATGTTCGCTCGATTATTCTTACCACCGCTATTGTTCATTACCATTTTGACCACTGCGCTTGGCGGCTTTGATGCCTTGTTGGCCGGCATTGCCGTGATCATTTTCACCTATGGCATGACGTTAATGATGGGATGGCCGCTGGTTGGCAGTCAATTTCCATTTGCTAGTGTGTATTCAGCTAATGCCAACTTCAGCGGTGGCGCGCTTGGCTTTGCCAGTATCTTTTTTGGCGTCATCGTTGCCATGATCGTCATCGGCATCGGCGGCTTCCTTGGCGGCTGGCTCTTCCCACTCGGCCTCATTGTCTTGGGACTAACGCTAGGCATGTTGCTTGGGCATTTCTATCGCACCAACCTGCGCTACGAATTAAAAATTAAGACGACTCAGGAATGAGTCAAAGAGGCAGTCATTCTTCAATGAATGGCTGCCTCTTTTTAGGCACTTGCATCGCAACTTCAAGACACGCCATCAGGAAGCTTGATCGATATTGCACGAACTAGCCAACCCTAGTTTTTTTGCGTAGAATGGCTTGGACAGTCTTACTTCGAAAGGATCCCACCATGCCACGCACTGAAGCTCATCTCGCTCGCCATACCAACCAAAAACTAAAAGGTGTTTCTTTCGCCGTTATCGGGGCTATTTTTTGGGGTGCCAGCGGTATTTTCACTCAAACACTATTTACCGATGCGGGAGTAAAGCCGCTGTGGCTGGTTGGCATTCGCTTGTTTTTCGCTGGTCTCCTACTTTTGCTTTGGAGCGGCGTGCAAGAACCGCGGATGTTCCTTGCAATTTGGAAAAACCGCCACGATGCTATACTAATGATCGTGTTCGCCTTTTTGGGCATGGTACCGTCACAACTAACCTACTTTTTAGCAATTAATGCAGGTAATGCTGCAACAGCAACGATATTGCAGTTCCTGGGGCCGGTTTTCATCTTGCTTTATGTGGCATTTGCAACTCACCAAATGCCGCGGCGAATTGACTTTGTCAGTATCACTTTGGCGCTAATTGGCACCTATTTGCTGGTTACCCGCGGTCATCTGACAGGGTTAAGTCTTGCGCCGGCCGCTGTTTTCTGGGGCATTATGGCAGGTGTCAGTCAGGCGCTATACACGTTGCTTCCGCGCACGTTACTGGCCAAATATGACGCTCGAGCGGTCACCGGTTGGTCCATGCTCTTGGGGAGCTTGCCATTTTTACCGCAATACGTGCTGCATCCCAATCCGCTACTAACTTTACCTGATTTTGGTGCCATTGCCTTCGTGATCGTATTCGGCACGATGTTCGCTTACTTGCTGGTGTTGGGCAGCCTCAACTACATCTCGCCAGTCGCCACGGGCATGTTGAGTGCCTTCGAACCGTTGACTGCCACCACTCTAGCCGTCACCCGCTTGCACATCGCGTTCGGACCGGCCGAGTGGCTAGGCGGCATCTTAATCATTTTGAACACACTCCTTCAAGCATTGCCGTTTAACAAAATTCACCACGTTCAGCAACGATTAACTCGGCAATTTTCACAGAAAACTAAATCATAGCCAATAAAAAATGGTTCTGAAACATAAGACTGACTTATGTTTCGGAACCATTTTTGTTGTTTCTCAAGCAACTTACTATTTCGGCGCATTCGTCAACAGCCAAGTAGCCGTGGCCTGATATTGGCCAGCCTTAGCAGTCGCTGTTGGTTCAATGCCTAGGTAGGCCGCTACATTACCGGTTTGAGTGCCTAGCGACCAATCTGTCCCACCAGCCACCATATTTTTCACCGGTGTCGCGTTGTTATTATCCTTGATAGCGGCAATTTGCGCTGTCTGATCTGTCAGAACCAACGTTGCCTTGCCGCCTAATTTGTTCCCATTATCGCCTAGCACATAGCTATTATCAGTTAATGTAAAAGGCGATAGTTGCATCGTCAAATGCCAGCCTTGCTTGGTTGGCCGCGTATCTTTCACGCTCAACACCTTGCCTGTCGAATTGGTCGGTTCGCGGCCTTGCTGATTCGTCAGCCACTGATCTGCATTCGCCTGATCCCAATTAGTGGCCGTTGGCGTTGGCAGTCCCTTGACCATCTCCATCACGGTCGGATTACGATAACCGGTTTGACCATTCTTCAATTCGAAGACAAAACTCGGCACTTTCTCTAACACGAGTTCACCTGTTTCGGGATCAAGAATATAAGCGAGAAAATCTTTGCCCGCAGGTGTCTTCAGATCATAAGTCTGGCCATCCCCTGTGACCGTCCCAATCGGTTTATCCTGAACCGGTGTCGTTTGCACCAGACCGTGATGCTTGACTTTGGCCGGAAGCGAAAACTTCACCGTTGCCGTTGTCCCTTTTGGCACCTGAGGCATATTGGTGACAACAATCTGATTGCCGTCTGGTTGAATCTTCCCCTGCGCCTGATAATCCGTATTGCCTATCGTGACTTTGATGGGCAACGTATCGCCCGGTTTGGCGGGCGTCCCATCAGCCTTCAGATAGTCAAAATATTTTCCTTTTGGCACGTTCATCGTTGCTGTTCCGCTTTCCGGCCAGGTTGCCTGACTGGTTGCCTTCACGTTCACGGTGTAATCATAGTGCAGCACATCGTCCACTTTTAGATGAGTTGTTGCCTCTACCGTTTCGGCTCCGCGCATCAAGGCGACTGTGCCATTTACGGTCGCGGCTTCAGGCATGGCACCGATTGCGACGACATGCGGTTCAAAAACGTTACTTGTCGTGCCGGTAAAACCTAGATACAACTTTCTCGGCGCGGGATCGGTTGAACCTTGTGAAAAGTATTTTTGAATATCATTTTTGGTCCACTTAATCACCTCTGTGGCATAGTCTGGATCTTTTGTGCGAGTGATCGTCATTTTTGCGGTTAATGTGCCGCCACCGAGGTTATCTTTTTTCCAATCGAGTTGCAGTTTATGCCATTTACCATTGGCAGGCGTTTCATACAAATTCTTCTGTGTTCCCAGTCCAAAGCGGTATTGTTCAGATGGATTGTCGATCTTAAAATACAGCCAAGTCATCCAATAAGGATAGTCAATTCGGTACATATTTGCTTGTCCTGGATAACCAGTACCAAAGTAGTAAGACTTAAAATCACTCAGTTGTTCATAACCGCCGGGATCCCCTGTCCCATTTTTTTGTGTATCCACCACCATGGCAAAACTATTGGGTAACGCTGTATCGGCGACTTCTTGCGGCTTACTATTAGGCGGAAGATGGTCAACCCCCCAAACGCCTAACGACCCAGTATCAACCTTTGTGGGGGCCGCTGGTTTCGCAGCAAGCACAAAGGCCATGCCTTCTCCACTTTTTGGCTTGTTGCCCATATAAAAGTACATCGTATACGAACTATCCTTATCCAAATCAAACATCGGCGCCTTACTCCAAATTGCTCCTGACCGATTTGCTTGATCCTTGTTAATCTCAAGCCCGACTGCATGTCCGCTGGTCGGATCCGTCAATAAACTTGAGTCACCCATCGTTGGTGAAAAGAGGCCGTCCACGTCACCAAATGACGGCGGTGCTGGATAGCCGGAAGTCGTCGGCCACGTGACGGCCACGCCAACACTCGTCACAGGCGCCAGCAGGGTACACAACAGCATGCCGAGACAAGCTAGCAGATAGCATCGTTTTTTCATCAGAACGCCTCCTTTCGCAAGTAGTCCGGTTGCAAGGTGGCATTGACACCTAACCGCACTTGAAAATCAATTGCACCTCATTTTTCGCTACAGTCTTCAGCGAGTAATCAGGTCCACCCATCTCACTTCCGGCTCCCCCAAAAGTTAGTCCTCAAAAGTTTGTTCTAACCCTTTGGTGCATTGCTCAGTGTCCAAGTAATGGCGCCTTGATACCTGCCCTTGGCAATGGTGACGTTGGTGTTTGTCGCCACTAACGTCAGTGCCGTTCCGGTACCAATTGTGGCCTGATTATCGCCTTGTCCTTGTCCCGGCTTAGCCCCCGTCTCAGCATCGGCCTGCCAAACAACGGTTGAACTCACAGAGGTGTTGTCTTTGGCAAAATTCAGCCGCGGCACATTGCTGCCGGCAGGATTAATCGGGTTGATATCGGGATTGCTCGCGGTAAGCTGTGACCCAACCAAATCAACATACCCCGCCAAGAAATGCCCTTTGCCATCTGTCATCGCGTCCATTTTTGCTTCAAGTCGCCACCCAGCCCCGGTGCCCCGATAATCAGCAATTTGTAATAGTCCAGTCGCATTGCCGTCATTGGCATTCGTTGCCGTCTTAATCGGTCCCGGATTCACCAGATTGCTTTTCAACGGATGCCGCTGAAAGGACCCACTCACGATTTCATGAACAGAAATACCGCCAAAATTCAAATCCGGCACCTGCTGAATCATGATATTGCCAGCATCAACCGTCAATTGAGCACTGGACTTTTTTGGGCCTAGATCATCTGCGGCCATAACCGACTGGTGCGGCCCGACGAAACCTGCAAGCATCAGGGTGACAAAAGCGATGGCGAAATTAGTCACGATTTTCATCATCGTCCCCCCTGTCTTGTCGTTTAAGCCGCAGTTGAAGACGCAAACTGCTCATCATCAGGAGTGCAAAACCGATCAGCGAATACCAGGTTTGTCCGCCTTCGCTGGTCTGTGGCAAACGATCAACCTGTTGGCGTGGCGGTACCGAAGGCTCTTCCTTTGGTTTTGATACTTCTGTTCCTGGTGCATTATGATCCTTGTCGGGTTTTGGCCGATCGTCAATCACGACGACTTCACCGATGGAGGTCGCCGCTCGCACTTGGTGAGCGGCCATGATCCCTTCACCGAGGACGCCGAACACAATGATCAAACTGATCAAAAAGCGCCATATACTTCGTGTCATCGGTCTCCCCCTTTTCCCTACGTTTGTCATTCCGAGAACTTCATCTGATTAACTCAGTAGTATCGCATCGCCCACAGCTGACGCAAAGCGCTTTTCTTCAAAAAGGGGTCAGCGTGCGATCGCTGCCCCCTTTCTGGTGATATGCGATCCATTAAGACGGTGCGTTGGTCAGCGTCCAAGTGATAGCCGTTTGATACTTGCCGCCGTATGCCGCTGTATTTTGCGATAGCTTCAACACGGTATCTGCCGAAGTAAAGACACCTGTGTTGCGGCCTTGGCCTTGACCACTTGCGGCATTCCATACCTGCACCCCGCTGCCTTCCAAGACCAACTCAGCCTGACTAATAGCAGTTGGATTATTATCAGTCTCGTCGGTTTTCGCAACCCCAGCTAGCAAAAGACTACCAGCCAGTTTTTGTCCAGCCGCATTCTTGAGTTCGCCCGCCTGAGCTTCCAACTTCCAACCGGCACCGGTGCCGCGATAATCAGTGATATTTAACAAACCTTGATTATTCCCATCGCTGGCATTTCCTGCTGGTTCGTTCTTAACCGGTTTGTCAGTAACTGTGTTGCTTGTGAGCGGCAATGTTTGCTGCCCAGTTGCCAGTTGCTCAACACTGACACTCTTGAACTTCAGATCTGGCACCTTGACCAATGACAAAATATCCTTAGACCCATCAGGATTGTCCGGATTGTTAGGATCAGGATTATCTGGATCAACCCCAACTCGAACTTCACCAACAGAGGTTTTCTTGATTGGTTCGTCTGCGGCAAAGACACTTGTGATTGGCAGCATGACCCCTGCAAATGTCATTGCTATTAAACCAGCAGACATGTAGTTAACTCTTTTCATTATTTTATCCTCCTGCTTTTAAAATATGTTTTAATTCCTTATTACAATACTAATAGTATACGAACATTTTTTATATATCAACTATATAGTCCTCATATAACCATAATTCTCTATTAAGTAAACGTATTCAACGTTATTTTTCTCATTTCCGTTTCGTTAGATATGCTATGCGTTCCGACATAACAGATGATCCAAATTAATAATTACTCGTTATTTACACAGTGATAATAAATTTTCAAACGGTGTATCCATCTCAAAAATGGCCATTTATTAAACTTATAAATCACGATTGCAAGTCCCGTATTATCAGCCTTTAATCAATAATTTGAATTAATAATATGATTTTTTGACCTCATGGGCGTTTTAGGATAGTATGCTACTTTTTTACAGTTTTTCAGGCTTATAAAACTTCTAGTTTGCACTGAAACATTTGATCTAGCCACGAAAGGTTGACCATGGCAAGCAATTTTCCTTTGCTTTGCTACTTGGACGATCTTCACACTCGCAACTTTATTCTAGGCAAATCAAAAAGCCGCTTCTCCGAAAAGAAGCGACTTCCTTGTATAGCTCATTAAACAGTCAACTGACACCTGCTAATGGCATCAGCCTAATCTGCTGAATCCGGCGATCAAAACATGAATTGGCATCTCGGAAATCACGGCCAAAACCGCTACCGCCATGGTGATGAGTGTGTGCGAAACCATCCGATTCTTCTTCATCCTAAGACCCCTTTGTCTGTGCTCATGACTGACTTGCCTTTAATCTAAGAGATAAGCACATCATATTCTCATGGTTGCTTCATTTCAAGGAGATCTTGAATTTTTTGACTTATTTCGCTATTACTGCGGGGCGTTTGCTAACGTCCATGTTGCAGTGGAACTGTACTTGCCCGCATGTACAGAAGGCGTTCTCTGTACAGACAGCAGTGCTTGCGTACTGGATGCGGCATCACCAAGTGACCAATTTGGTTCGGTCGTCCCTGCCTGCATTACCTTCACAACACTATCTTGGTTATTATCCTTAATCCTAGTCACTTCGAAATCTGTTTGGCTATTGACATCAAACAGCACCATCTCAGCTTTCCCACCGCCCTTGTCGCCATTATCGCCAAGAACATAATCATCAGCATGTGTGAATGGTGACAGTTTCATCGACAAACGCCAGCCTGGTTTATCTGGACGTGTGTCTTTGACTTCAAGGTACTTGCCAGGTGCAGAGACATTCTGTGAGTTATTGATGAGCCATTTATCGGGTGCTATTTCTGAGCTAGAATTCAGTTTGCCTTGACCAGGAATCCCTGCAATAACATCTGCTACTTCCGGATCAACTGGCTCCGGTTCCCCCACTTTAAGTTTTTGAAAATAAAAGTTTGGCACAACCAGTAAGGACAGTTCGCCTGGATCAAAGGCGGCAATACTATATTTAACGCTGTCGGAATTATCAACCGTGTTTGTTAATTTGTAACTATTACTTGGTGCACCACCTGTTAGATTACCTGCAGCATGAGTCACATACTTAATGGTGGTAGCGTTATGCTTTTGCACCTGCACAGGCAGGCTAAATTTAACAAGCGATTCTGTGTTGTTAGGAAATTCAGGCATATCGGTAATAACGGCCGAGAGATTGTCGCTTTGAACAATCGCATGTGCTGTCTTCGTCTCAGAACCGATCGTCACATTAACTGCCAAATTATCGCCGGGTTTTGCTGGAGCTCCGCCTGAATTCAAGTAATCGAGATATTCTCCTTTTGGCAAGACGATATTTGTAGCCTTCCACGGACGACCATCAATATTATTCACATCAAGCGCGTACTCATACATCAACTTATCGCCGATGTTTAAGGGTTTATCAATAGTGACAGGATCATTACCTTGTTTCAAGGTAACCGTTCCGCTAACTGTATTGAAGTCAGCTAAGCTCTTGATGCCAACAACGTGGGGCTCTGATGCGGCCCCCGTCGCGCTCGTGAAACCCAAGAAAAGTTTCGTGCTGCCGAAGATTGACTGGATTTGTGCATTCGTCCAAGGAATCGAGTAACTGATATTTGTACCTTTTAACTGATACGTCAAGGTGCCACCATTAGCAGATTTTGCCCAGCTAACAACTAAGTTAGACCAGCTTCCATTAGTGACCCGATTGCTCAGGTAATCAGCGCGGTTTTTAAGTCCTGTTCCGGAATCCGTAAAAACCAACTCTGTCCGCCAAAACGGACCACCAATCTTATACATACCCGCCTGACCAGGATAACCAGAACCGATATACTGATCAGTTGACCCAAAGATTGGATAATTGATGGCCTTGTCCATCCCGCTTCTCACTGAGTCAAAGGTTTTTTTTGTGTCAACAACAACGGCAAAACTGTTTTGGGTTCCTGTTGCGGCTACAGAAGCGGAACTAGCACCGCTTGACATTTCTGGCAAACCCCAAATCCCCAATGATGCACCACCATTTCCTGATTTTGTGGGTTTGGTACCGGCCAACGCAAAAGCAAGCCCGTCTGCACCACCAGTTTTATTACCTAAATAAATTTGCATGTCCAATGTGAATTTATCTTTGCTTAGATCAACAAAAGGCGTCTTGCTCCAAACAGAACCGACCTTGCTTGCTTGATCCGCATTCAGTTCAAAGCCGACTTCATCTGTGCCGCTTTTAATTGGGCTCGAATCTGTCGACACCCGATCAAAAAGACCATTCAATCGGGTAAAACTTCCTGTTGCTGGAGCGGGATACGTGCCACTCGGCCAAGTTGCCTCCGCTGCAGCCACTGACTGCAGCGGACCAAGCACCATGCCGAAGATCACCGTGAGGCAAATCATGATAAAGGTTTTCTTTTTCATTTTTTACCTCCCTGCCGTGATCGGCCGCGTAGTAACACGATGCCTAAAATGACAATAATCAGAAGTTCAACCCCAATGACCACGTACCAAAGTTGAACAGCATTGCCGGTTTGCGGCAGATAGCCTGTATGGGTTAGCGGCGTGGCTTGACCATGCTGATCAGTGGTTTGATGATCAACCGGTTCTGGCTTTGGTGTCGGATCAGGTGTTGGCGTTGGGTTAGGATCAGGGTTCGTTGACGGAAGTTCACCAACAAGTTCAACTTGTGCAACAGAAGTGTCTGCCTGAACTTGCTGCGCCTTCGCGCCAACGCCGACCATGAGACTCATTGTCATGAGCAGCATGATCCAAAAACTAGGCTTGTTTCGTCTCATCGGTCTCCCTCCTTTTGCGTCGTTGGCGCCAAATTAACCACAGCAGGATCAAGATCACAAGCGCCAGTATGATCGCAATGATAATCCATAGCCAAGGGGTTTGTGGGGCACGTCCCAGTTTTTCTTCAATGACATCCGCCTGCTGCTGCGTAATCGTAAAGTTCCGGCGCCAATGCCAAGTTTTGTCAGCACCTTTGACTGTTAAATCAAGCGTATAGGTGCCCGGTGCCAGTGCCTCTTTGGAGAAAATGGCGTAGTCAAAATGCGAGTTTGGGGCAAATGACCACCCTTTTTCCGAACGTGTCAGGTAAGGGTCTTTTGAGCCTTGCCGATAAACTTTGCCATCAAGTGTTATCTCGCCAAATAAACGAGGTTTGATATTCTGAATGGTGGCTAAGACGCTGGCCTGATTATCCTGAGTGCCCGGTTTGACATCCATCAGCTTCAATTCTGGTGCCACCTTGGCCTCCGAAGTCTGCAAAACAACTCCGACAAGCATGGCGAACTTGTTGTTAATCGCCATGCCACTGCCGCCGCTTTTATGCACCGTGGGATCTTCAACGTATAAACTGCCGAGAATTTGACCGGTGAAACCCTTTTCAGGAATCTTCACATCAAACGTGACTGGCACTTGTGCCTCAGCACCAACATCAATTGTTTTAGGTGCTTCCGTCAGCCCGGAAAAAGTGTACTCAGCGGACTTGTCTGTGTGTTTATTTGGGTAATAGCCTAACGTACCATTACTTTGAGTGAACGCACTGACCGCACTGACCTTCAACTTTTTAGCACTTTTTGTTGTGTTCTTAACATAAATCAACAGCCGCTGGGTCTCGCCGGGTTTTACCAGCAAATTAAAATAGGTTGATTGATCAATTTGATTTTGCGGCAACGCCGGGCTGATAGTAAAGCCAGCGCCTTCAGCTGCCTGAACCTGATGGGCACCGCCGAACCACAACAAGCTCAGAATTGCCAACAGGCTGAAAATGATTTTCTTTTTCATGGTTCCGCCCCCACAGTCATGAAAAGGGCAGCGAATGACCGCTGCCCCTTAGTTTAGGTGCCATAGATTACTTAGGTGCGTCGGCTAAAGTCCAGGTGATGGCCGCTTGGTATTGTCCTGCTGTTGGTGTCAAATTCTGTTTCAGTTTAAGGGTCGTGCCACCCGCATTTTTGATGACAGCAGTGTTTTTCCCCTGTCCCTGACCATCGTCTGTGCCAGTGGCAGCATTAGCTTTCCAGACAGACACTGCAGCGCCGCCAATGACTAATTCTGGAAGAGCGGCGCCTGGGTTAATCGCATTAAGGCTTACATTATCAGTCTTAATATCGGTCCCTTTAAGGATCATTGAACCCGCCAATGCCTTACCACCTGCATTTTTCATATCGCCAAGTTGCGCTGTCAGCTCCCAACCAACGTTCGTACCGCGGTTATCGGTGACGCTTAAATCACCGGTTGCATTACCGTCCTTGGGATCAGCGGCAGTTTTAACGGGACCAACTGGAACGGTATTATCAACAAGCGGTTGGCTAACCTCACCAGCAATTAACTTATCAATCTCAATAGTTCCAAAGTTTAGATCTGGCACTTGATCTAAGGTAATTGATCCACCCTGAATGTTAACTTCAGCTACAGATGTTTTGTTAATATCAGCAGCGAAAACCTGACCAGTTGGCAACAGGAGTCCAGCAATTGTTAATGCGGAAATTCCGGCTGCAATATAGTTAACTTTTTTCATCACTTTTTGCCTCCATATCGTTATTGAAATTCATTTATCTCTCTCTATACTATTCATAATACAGGATTGAGCGAGAAGAATCAATGAATTAGAGCTGGCGCGGATCCCTTTAATATAGGGCTTTATCTATGACTCGCCTTCAACTTTCTCCTACTGATAGTATTATGGCATATAAATAGCTCTTTATGCACCACATTAGCGCTTGTAATTCACTTAGTTATTTATATAGTGATTGTTAGCGGTTTCACATTTTTGCTTTAATCACTCTGCGCTTTCCATTCAAGTCATATTTAAAATTAAAAAATCATTTTTCTTAAAAACTCGTTAACTGACCCAATAATGATCAATATAATTAACTCGATAGGCTTGCAGGTTTCAGCTAATATTGATTTATCAAATAAGTTTATTTATTCAATCAGCTTCAACATTGTGAAGAAAACTTCTTGTGCCATTTTTTACGCAAATCGGATAAAAGCTTTTTTTGATTAAATTTCAATTAGTTATTGACAAGAAAACAATCCATGCTAAACTAAAAATCAAATATAAATGCAACGCGAAAGACAAGTACCCGTGTCTGTGAATACAGCGAGCTTCGGTTGGTGTGAGGAAGCATTCATGATATGGCGAATATCCCTTTCAAGCAGGACACCGAACTTCAGTAACGTGTCATGGGGGCACCCATTACAGTGCTAGCATATCGTCATTGGACCGTATGCGATGAAGACCAAGGCGCAGCTGGCTTTGGTGAATTAAGGTGGTACCGCGCAAAGTCGCCCTTAGAAAAATCTAAGGGCGACTTTTTTTGTGTGAGCGCGAGCCAGCCCGATTAGAAACCGGAGTGTAAGCGGCCTTGGGCGTGATGGCCGCACTTTGGCCATTGCGACCAAGGTCCTTACACGCAGGTTTCTGGGCTGGCGAGCGCGTTATAGTGAGCGTGAGTCAGCCCGGTTAGAAACCGGAGTGTAAGCGGCCTTGGGCGTGATGGTCGGACTTTGACCATTGCGGCCAGGGCCCTTACACGCAGGTTTCTGGGCTGACGAACGCGTTATAGCGGAGCGCGAGCAGAAGCGCTTCCCCAAGCTTGAATTTTCGCCTAGCAAACATGTAACTCAAACCATTGAAGGATGTGATGCAATTGGAATCTGACATTAGCCACATTAGCTGCCAAATTAATGAATCAATGATACATCTAAAAACACTGGAGGAACTCAAATGGAATTATCTGAAAAGAAGCTCAAAACCCGCGATTATGTCGTCATTGCATCACTTTTGTTCGGTCTCTTCTTCGGCGCTGGCAATTTAATTTTTCCACTGCACCTCGGTCAACTCGCTGGTGCCAACTGGTTTCCAGCAATGCTTGGCTTCTTAGTCACAGCGGTTGCATTGCCGCTGCTCGGTGTGTTGGCGATTGCCGCTACGCATGCAGAAGGTGTGTATGATATTGGTCGTCCACTTGGCCGCTTTTTCGCTCTTGCTTTCATGGTTTTAATTCACGCTACCATTGGCCCGATGTTCGGTACACCGCGGACCGCAACCGTGTCCTTTACAACCGGCGTCTTGCCGATGCTGCCAAAAGCGTGGGCGCAGGTTGGTCTGCTGGTCTTCTCGGCTTTATTCTTTGCCGCCGCCTTTTTCCTATCCTACAAGGAACGCAAAATCACAACGGCTGTTGGCAAAATTCTCAATCCAGTTTTCCTTGTCTTGCTATTCTTCGTCTTCTTTATTGGTTTCTCCCATCCAATGGGAAATCCAGCAACCCAAACTGTCACAGCAGCTTATAAAAATGCCAGCTTCATGAATGGTTTCCTACAAGGGTACAACACGATGGATGCCTTGGCTGCCTTAGCCTTTGGCGTTACCGTGGTCACAGCTGTTCGCGGTCTCGGCTTAAAAAATGATGACGATGTGGCCAAGTCGACCGCCAAAGCAGGCGTGATGGCAACTAGCTGGATTGGTCTGATCTATGTTGCCTTAATCCTGCTCGGCAGCATGTCATTGGCTCACTTCAAACTTAGCCCTGAAGGTGGGACCGCTTTTAACCAAGTTGTAACCTATTACTTCGGCGCTGCTGGTCATGCGGTTCTGGCAACATTGTTGACGTTGACCTGCCTCACCACTGCAGTTGGCTTGGTTGCTGCATTTGCGCAAGATTTCCATCGTCATTTTCCAAAGGTCAGTTATCGTGTCTGGTTGGCACTGACCAGTTTTCTATCCTTCTTAACGGCGAACTTTGGTTTGGAGCAAATCATCGCTTGGTCTGTCCCGATGCTGATGTTCCTCTATCCTTTCTCAATGGTATTGATTCTCCTTTCCGTTTTCGGCAAGGCATTCCATCATGATCCACTGGTGTATCGGTTCGTCGTCGGCTTCACCGCAGTCCCAGCCGTTCTCGATATGTTCGCTGCCTTTCCAGCCTTTGTCAGTCAAAGTGCGCTTGGTCTGGCATTGCACAGTTTCCAATTACATTTCCTGCCGTTTGCTGGCATGGGCCTTGGCTGGTTAGTTCCGGCTGGTGTTGGTCTGGCTGTCGGCCTCGTGGCACACGCGGTCAAAGTTCGAAAAGCCGTTGCTGTCGCCAAATTAGATGCCGAAGAAAATTAAAAGTGACCAAAACAACAGCCGATCAACCCAAAAGCCGGAAATGCCTGACAATCGCGCATACCGCTTGATCAGCTGTTATTTCTGAAAAGTCTATGCCTCTTCGTGTTTGTAACGAATACTGAAGAGATAGGCTTTTTTTACGGTCATCAAGTTTTGGGGCCATTCAAAAATCGTGTCAGTGCCATCAAAAAACGGGCTCCCCTCTGAGTAAGAAGAACCCGTTGACAAATTTAGTCGCCTTTCATTCACCATCACGGAACTATTTAAGTAAGTTAATCTGGGAAAACAAGATGTGTCAACAACACTTGATCGATCAAGTTGATCATCTTGCCAAAAACCTGATTGAACGGCGACAGGCTATCTAGTTGAAGGGACTTCCCAAAAACAGGCGAAGAAAACGCCTTGCTGAGTTCCCTTTTCGTTGCGATAAATGTCGATTGCACAACGTCAAAATTTGGTTGCGGCATTCCCAAAACCAAATCATCAATCAGATCCGTTGGGCATTGCTGTCGCATCTGAACAGTCTCAATCAACGCCTGCCAAATAATCTCAAAAGCATTCTGCGGCTGCTTATGGGTTGAACCGATAAAAGAAGTCACACTCTCTGGGACCACTGATATTGTGCGGCCTGATTTCACATTATCATGTGTTGCCGCTTGCGCTGCAGCAACAATTGCCTGTTCATCCCGCTCTTTACTCGTCGGTGCTTTAGACGAGCTTGCTTCTGTCGCATTAACTTCTTGTGCCGTTTTAATCATTGGTTCAGAAACTGACGGGTGTGCATCACGATCATCTTGCTGCGCGGTTGCTGACGATGTAACATTCCCGTTTGTGACAGGTGCTTGACTGCCCACAGTTTCCGCACCTGTGTCCGATGTTGCTGCCCCATTTTGCTGACTAGATGAAACCGATGAACTATCCGCGCTGCCGGTATTGCCCGCCTTTTGATCATCATCGCTTGAAACCGTGACAATTGGTACTTCAACCTTGTTGTCAGCAAGCGGTGGTACGATCACTGATTTTGATGCCCCATGATCCGGCGCAGAACCAGTGTCGCATTTCGATGTCGCTGATTGAATCACAATCGGCACTGTTGCTGCGGAAGCTGATGTCTGATTAGCAATCACCGCTGATACACCCAAGCCAAGCATGGCAGCTAACCCGTAAACCCATGCTTTTTTCATATTGCCCTCCTTGAAGCCTTAAAGCGTTTCAATTATTCACTCCGCGTTAAATATACCGCACTTATTTTGGAAAGTCACTGGACTTTAGGCGGAGAGCGTAAGCAGGCGCGGTTAGAAACCGGAGCATAAGTGGCCTCAAGTGCGATGACCGTACTTTATCATTGTGCTTGAGGTCCTTATGTGCAGGTTTCTGCGCCTGTGCACGCGTTTAAAAGAGCGTAAACAGCCGCGGTTAGAAACCTTCTACACTCACTATTGACAACAATCGTTTTTTAGCCTAATGTGATGTCAATATCACACAGACGAAAAGATGAGTAACCAGTCGAAGGTCCGCAGCGAGTTGTCATTTGGTGAAAGACAATGATCGGGCACTGGCGAAGATGGTCTTTTGAAGCATTCAGTTGCGAACACATCTTGCAAGCAACTGACGGGCACTCCCGTTACTGAGTCAGGGTATAACGCAAACTTGCGAAGTACTTAGAGAGAATCGATTTCGATCGGTTAATCAAGGTGGTAACGCGGAAAATCCGTCCTTGTCTATTGTCACAATAGACTTGGGCGGATTTTTTTGTAGAGCGATCACAGGCACGTTTATGGGCAGGCTTCTACGCCTGTGATCGCATTTCTGAGCACGATCAGGGACGCGCGCAACCCACTTCAATCAACCTATCACGCCTGTGTGAGTCGATTCAAGGAGGAAAAAGTATGTGGAAAATTGTTGCCGATGCCGTTCCACAAATGGCGGCGGCGGGAATCAAATACACGATCTCTATCGCGCTAGTTTCATTCGCGATTGGCCTCATCATTGCATTGATCACGGCACTGACGCGCATCTCGGTACGAAAAGGCTTTTGGATCACCTTTGCAAAAGGCTTCGCTTCATTTTATGTTTGGCTTTTCCGTTCAACCCCGTTGCTGGTGCAGTTGTTCATTGTCTTCTTTGGACTACCAAGTCTGATCATTCCGGGCATTTTTCCTCACGGTATCAAACTCGATCCAGTGGTTGCCGGTATCATCACCTTTTCGTTGAACACGGGGGCTTATTGTTCTGAAACAATTCGAGCGGCGCTGCTGTCGATTGATCACGGTCAATGGGAGGCTGCCTACTCAGTCGGCTTGCCGCGGCGCTTGGTTCTGCGTGAAATTATCATTCCGCAAGCACTACGCACGGCCGTCCCGCCACTATCAAACAGTTTTATCAGTCTCGTCAAGGACACCTCACTGGCGGCTTCGATCACTATCGTCGAAATGTTTCAGGTGAGTCAGCAGATCGCTGCTGAGAACTATCAGCCATTATTGATGTATTCACTGGTCGCTTTGCTTTATGCCGTTGTCTGCACCGTCTTAACTTGGGGACAGCGCTATCTTGAAAAAGTCACGTCACGCTATACCAGCAATGTGCAGACAACGCAGCTGTAACTAAAAACACCATTATGGAAGGAAGATTCTAATGTTAAAGAAAAAGTTGTGGGTCTTATTACCAATTGTTGCCCTTTCCGCGTTCGTTTTGGCAGCTTGCTCTAGCAGTAAAGCTGACAGCAGTAAAACAAGCACGGTCACGAGCGAACTTATCAATAAAAATGAGTTGACCATCGGCCTCGAAGGCACTTATGCGCCCTTCTCTTATCGCAAAGATGGCAAGCTGCAAGGCTTCGAAGTCGATCTTGGCAAGGCTCTAGCCAAGAAAGTCGGCGTCAAAGCCAAGTTTGTTCCTACCCAATGGGATTCCCTGATCGCTGGCCTTGGAAGTCAAAAGTTCGACCTCGTGCTCAATAACATCAGTGAAACACCCCAGCGTAAGAAAGTTTACAACTTCACCACACCGTACATGTACTCCCGATATGCTTTGATCACTCGCAGCGATGAAACCTCGATTAAGGGTTTGAACGACATCAAAGGCAAGACTTTTGTTGAAGGCACTGGCACCCCAAATGCTGCCCTAGCTAAAAAATACGGTGCCAACATTACACCTTCTGGCGACTTCACTGTTTCGCTCAATCTGGTTAAGGAAAATCGCGCAGATGGCACCATCAACGCCACCGCCGCCTGGTATGCCTACGCTAAGAGCAATTCCACAACCGGTTTAAAGAGCCAGACACTTAAAGATAGCGATGTGAAGCCTGACGAAGTGGCTGGAATGATCAGTAAGAAATCGCCTAACTTGCAGAAAGCCTTATCCAAAGGCATTCAGGAACTTAGAAGCGATGGCACTTTAAAGAAATTGTCTGAGAAATACTTTGGCGCTGATTTAACCACTAAATAATCGCTTTGCGTTACCTATTAACTATTGGCTAAAAGTCGCGACTATATGTAGGCCGTGACGCGACATAAGTTGTCAACCAATCATATGAGGAGGTCGGGCATATGACCCAATTCAATACCAAACTAGTTCATGGTCCACAATTGCAAACAGATAAAGCTGGTGCAATCGTACCGCCAGTTTATCAAAGCGCCATGTACCGCTTTGCGCCTGATGGTGGCACTAGCGATTGGGACTATGCCCGCAGCAGCAATCCAACCCGCGACTATCTTGAACGTCAAATCGCTACTCTCGAGAATGGCGATGCAGGGTTTGCCTTTTCCAGCGGGGTTGCAGCGATTGCGACGGTTCTCGCGATTTTCCCGGATGGCAGCCACTTTATTATCGGTGATTCACTATACAGCGGAACAGATCGGTTGCTCAATCAGTATTTTGCTCAACATGGCCTGACCTTCACACCGGTTGACCCGCGCGATCTAACGGCAGTTGAAGCAGCCGTTCGGCCTGAGACCAAAGCGATTTTCTTCGAGACGTTCTCCAATCCATTGCTCAAAGTCAGCAGCGTTAAAGCTATTAGCGCTCTTGCCAAAGCCCACAACCTGCTCACGATTGTCGATAACACGTTCCTCACCCCTTATTATCAACGGCCACTTGATCTCGGTGCCGACATCGTCCTGCATAGCGCCACGAAATACATCGGCGGCCACGGCGACCTCATCGCTGGCTTAGTGGTCTCAGCCAGTCCGGAAATCAGTGAAAAGATTGGCTTCTTGCAAAATACCATCGGCGCGATTCTTGCACCGCTCGACTGTAGTCTTGTCTGTCGCGGCATCGCCACGCTCGCTGTCCGGCTGGATCGCGAAACCAGCAATGCCCAGGCGGTTGCTGAATTTCTTGAACAACATTCCGACGTCGCGCATGTTTATTACCCCGGTCTCAAAAGCGACCCCGGCTATGCCTTAGCCCAACAAGAAACCACCGGTGCCAGCGGCCTCCTATCCATCAAACTGGCCGACAACATTGACCCCATCAAGTTCGTCAACAGCACCAAGGTCTTCGACTTCGCCGACTCCCTCGGCACCGTCTCCAGTTTAGTCAAATTACCATGGTTCAAACTGCCCGAAGAAAAACGGTCCACCTCAGGCCTGACACCGCAACATGTCCGAATTGCGATTGGGTTGGAAGATCAGCAGGATTTGATTGATGATCTGGCGCAGGCATTGACGGCTGCGGAGAAATAATGAGACACCAAAAAATCGTTGCAAGCATCATCGCTGCAACGATTTTTTGTGTCAGGACGTTCTTTAAAGAATGCCTCCACCGGGCATAACTGATAGCTATGTATCAACATTTGAGGTATCCTTGTCCCCTTTTTGTCCCCTTTGACTGACAAATCTAGAAGCATCCAGAAGCAAGTTATTAAATCGTGTTTCAACGGCCTTGCTGTGGCTGATAATTTAGCGCACAAAAGCAATCAAAACGCAAACCCCATCCATATAGGATGGGGCGGAGTTGGCAAGGAATTGCTTTTATCTGGAAGACCCGCCGAGGGGGGCAGGTTCCTAACAGTATACAGTCCGTATGCGCGATTATTCTTGGGGTGGGTAGCAGCTTAGCTTGCCAACTCCTAAGGAGCTTTTTACTCCTAGCTATTGGAGTTTTGCTCCTTGACCGTCAGTATCGCATGGCTATGCTGGGTATGCAAACAATTTGCTCATAGTAAGTTACCTAATCCGGCATATGTAAACCTTTTGCCTTTTTGAGTCGATTCTGTCAACTCTGTGCACAAAAATAAGCCTCCCTGAGCAAGGGAGGCAGAACGACAAGGTATTACAGGCTGACTAAAATATTTAGTTGCTTACGTATCTTATTTTACAGCATTATGCCCGTGCTTCAAAGCAACAAAAATAAGCCCTCCACCCGCGTTAGCGAGCAGAGGACTTTTTTGTTACCTGATGTACAGGCTCTCGCCCGGATAGATCAGGCTGTAGATTGACTTGCCATTGTTGACGGCTAACGTGTACATGCTAATGCCGTACTTGTTAGCAATGCTCCAGAAGCTGTCACCAGAGCAGACTGTATAATACGTGTGCGAATAGGTTTGCGCATTTGAACTGCGCGAACCATAGCTCTCACCACCATTTACGCCCAAGGCAACATAATGATACCTGCCTGAGTAGCTGAGATAACGCGCCCAAACATATGTGCCACGGATATACACGTGATCATAAATCACACTTTCACCGGGTGCATAGCTACCAACGGATGCATAGCCGGTGCCGGCACCAGTGCGGATGTTAACAGTCGTGGAAGGCTTGAAAACACCAGTTTGCGCATAATCGGTATCAGTGGCTGCGGTTGATTGCGCTGGTTTGCTTGGTGCTGGGGTGATAGGTGTTACTGGCTGCTTCGAGTATCCATTATCGGCGACACCAAGCAGATCAATGTTACCATCGAGGCCTTGTGACAACCCAAATGCACTCGTGTACTGCCAAATAGCTACCCCATCCATACTTGGAAAATAACCGTAGTCAGGTTTGGTAGTTGGCAGATAATCACGGTAAGCAGCTATCCAAAGGCTGTTAGGAAATTCTTTCAGAATACGCTGATAATCGACGTGTGCCAATGTATATGGCTTGTAACTGTAATACATGGGCGTGTAGCCTTCTGAACGAATGCGCCGCATGCCAGCTAAAATGGCATCCGTATTAGCTGCCATATTGCCAGAAGCACCATCTTCGTAGTCCAAAGCAACGATGCTTCCCTTTGGTGTCTGCGCTTTGATACGAGGCATATAACGATCAAGTGCTTCTAATCCCAACTGGCTACTTGCACCAACACCATACCAGATGTAGCTATGCACACGTTTTCTTGCTGCCTTTGCACTGGCAATTGGCAAGAATGTCAATGGTCCGGACAAAAATTGTCCGGTTCTGCCGAATGCGTATGGTTGTCACTTAAATTCACGCATTATCAGATTGGATTGAAGTCAATATTTGAGACGGATTTTAAGAGAAATTCAGAACCGCGTTTACCTTCCACAGCTCAAATAAATCATTAATCGCGATTAATAACTTATTTGAACCCTGGAAAGCATTAAATCAGGCGGCCATTTGGCTCGTAAGTGTTGCAATTTCAACTTGTAAGGGGGTCTGGTAGCCCAGTGGTTTAAAATAAACACGAATTCAATAAAGCATTGATAGCTATCAGCCAATCACAACATGTGGGTCTTATATATCTTTAGTTTAAAAGAACGTCATAGGAGATGCTAGTATGAATGAAGATCGCAAGGAACGACTATGGGTGACATCTTTTTTTGCAGCTTTTGTGGCTACAATTATTTTTTCTGTTGGTATCACTAAGTATCAATATGATGGTCATTCATATTACATGAAGATTGATAGTCAGCCTATTATTTCAAACGTTGAAGTACCTGTTGGAATATCAATTCAAGGATATACTTACCAAGGTACTGCTAAGGATGCGCAAGGAAAAATAAGGAGTTTTAAATTAAGCACAGATGAACACGATATTGGGCCATTTAAGGCAGGACAAATTATAAAAATTAATGTCAACAGAAAATATGGCATCGTTGATTATCAAAGAGTAACTACAAAAGAAACACCGGTCAAGGCACGTTAGGGTGTGATCTTTCGGGCAGAATTCATAACAAGCTTTTTGATAAAGGCGCCTATGCTGCAGTTATGAACAAAAAGAAATGTGCGATAATTACAACATAGGAACTTTTATCTATAAACTAATTACATCAGGAAAGCTATATGTCGTTTATAAAGATTGTCATAGGAGATGCTAGCATGAATGAAAATCACAAGGAACGACTGTGGGTGACATCTTTTTTTGCAGCAATTGTAGCTACAATTGCTTTCTCGGTTTATATCACTGAGTATCAATATGGTGGAGATTCTTACTATATGAAAATTGACACTCAGCCCACTGTTTCAAGCGTTGCAGTACCGGTTGGAATTTCGATTCAAGGATACACTTACCAAGGGACAGCCAAGAATGCACAGGGAAAAACAAAGAGTCTCAAGTTAAAAACAGATGAACATGATATTGGGCCGTTTAAGGCAGGTCAAATAATTAAAATTAGCGTTAATAAAAGATATGGAATTGTTGGTTACCAAAGAGTGACTAAAAAAGAAACACCACTGAGAGCACAATAGGGTGTACCCTATTGTAACTAATGCGAACGGAGAGTATTGTTAGTTACATATAAGTGACCCGTAAGCATTCTCAGATTGGCTTCGGTAAACAATAGTTGGGCTTTACATATGACTTTGGCTTTTTAAGGTTCTAAGGACCTTATCGCCATTGGAATTTGATTAGTTTCATTTCTGGTTAACATGCATATATAATAGGAAGAAACTCATTTAGAAAGATTAATGAACCATCAATACATTTTCTAACGCGTTTACCAGTAGCGCTGACCATTGATTGTGGGCCACCCATCTTTAAAAAAATCGATGAGCTTCAGTAATTTGCCGCCAAAGGGACTCTAGCAGTTATTAGGATCTTATCTTACTATTGAAACTTATTTAAATGGCCATATTATGTTCATTTCTGCTTGCACAAAATGGCTTGCCACCGGCGCTTTCGGCCTACTTACGTGTATTTTGTCTCTAATATTTGCTCCACTATTAGAGATCGGGGGCTTGTGGCGGCCGGCTAACGCCGACCGCTGCCGCTCACGCTAGCGGGTTTCGCTCTGCACGCCGCGCACGGTGGTGTACGTTTCGAGACCCTTTCGGAAGGCCTGTGAGAAACTTTGCTCTCACTATATACAGACGGTTTGTGGGACGAATTTTGAAACAAAAGCTCGAACTGTAACAGGATTTTAATGTTATCCATGGACTATACTCACACCAAACAATACATGGCAGTTCACCATACAAGTTTTCAACAAAATACGCTGCCGACTTCACCTACTCGTAGCGCTTGATTCTCCCCTTCAAGACAATCCTTGTCTGATTGACATGTGAAAGACATTCAAAAATCAGGAGAGTATAATTAACTGTACGAAGCTTTGAAACCAATGAAGTATGCAAAGGAGTTGCAGACTTGATGTCAAAATTTTTTAAAGTTTTGCTCATCCTCGTCTCCGTCATCTGGACGTCCTGGAGCGTTGCCAATGCTTTTCTAAATTCGGGAGTTATGAACTTATTACCCTTAGCGAGTTTGATTCCAGTATTTGCTGCGCTCTATAGTGAGGTGGACTGGATTTATATTCAGGCCAACAAAGTACGTTCATATTTTTCGGCAAAAACGGTTTCCTTTACTCCGAAATTTCAATACGCCGTTGAAAGCGCAGTTTCGATAGACCAAGTCAAAAATGATTTAGACGACTCGTTGAAAATGCTCAGACAAAGAGTGAACACCAAAAGGCAACAAAGGTATTCTGAGGAACTTATCCAATATGATGTTATCACAGAAACCGGATTATCATATGATCTCGATTTGACTGTGCAAAATCAAGAAGAATTGACGGTTCTCGTTTTGAAAGTTTACTACCAGGTTTCGTACAGAGATGTTAACAAAACATGGAAAGAATTCTGCCAATTGCAAGAATTTTTATTCAATAATTTTGCTAGATCTTCAAAGTCAAAGCCAAGATACGATGTGACAATTAAGACCAACACAAAAAACTTCAACCCATTCTATCGCCTAACGGTTAGACGACTTGGGAAAGCTGAGGTTCAAAATTTTGCACTTAAGTTCACAGATGGTCAGCTTACAGTAACTACTTCAGAACATAAAATATATGGTTCTTCTGGACAACGACAAGACATCGACAAATTAGTCAAAAACTATGTGCCGCTCTCGAAAATCCTCTAGACGTTGAGAACACCAATCGATTGAAGTACCTCAAGAGAAAATTCTAGCATTGGATACTCTCTACCCTCCATGTCAACTAATGAGGTAAACGATACTAGTGTACCAGCCTGTGATATCATGACTGTTCTACCGCGGCCATCGATGTCTAATGTTCCTATTATCTGAATCGCTGCATCGTTCTGTAACGCACCAATAGCCTCTTCGTTAACGTCAACCTCATCTCCGGCAAAATTCTTACGCGTAACACCCTCATCAACAGTTGAAAAACGAATGCCTTTCGTTTGCGGCATTCTGCCGGATATACCTTCCATGTCTAGATGGATTGTTTGATAATTCAACTCAACATTATCTTCCGCAGCTAAATGTTTGAGGAATTTTTTAGTTACTGGCGTTGTTGCATCCGAAAACAGGATTTGCTGTTGACCGGAATAAAAGATATTAAAATCAAATGATTTCTTGTATTGGTTGTACTCAACATAGTCTTCAATATTCGTATCGTAGACCGTGATTTCATCAACAATGTCTTTGGTATACTGGCACCTGTACTTTTGAAAGACTACACGTCCTACTGTGAGTGTATGTGGATCTTGCCTTATCGAACCAAGAGGGACATTAGCTTTAGTTATTTGCACTAATCCCTCTGGGATCACAAATTGTGTTACCCGACGAAATGAAATAGAAGTAGCTGGCATTTTCTTTTCCTCCAATACGTTTTAGAATAGTCCCAAACATGGGTAATTTTCATTCCTTATACACAGCTAGCTGTTCGTAGAATCCGTTAGTTGCTATAATCTAGTTTCGTTGAACGCCATCTTCTCAGCTTGCTCCACAACAGTCTCCACCGCAGACTTTGTAAAATCAGGCGGATATCCATATTTGCGCAGCAATCTCTTAACAGCAATTCGCATGCTTGCCCGCGCTGATTCACGCTGCACCCAGTCCGTCCTTTGAGCAGAGTCGCGCACTTCTTTAACTAGGGCTTTGGCAATCTCTTGTAGCTTATCAGCGCCGAGCTCCTCAGCTGCACGTTTTTCATCGGCTAGTGCGTCATAAAATGCTTTTTCCTCAGTGGACAGACCAAGATCTTGGCCATCCGTTTCTGCAGCCTGCATGGCCTTGGCGAGTTCAATGAGCTTACGAATCACTAATTCGGTGGTGACGCCACGCTGATTGTAAGCATCCAATGACGCCTCCAACATAGCGCCAAACTTACGCGACTGAACTAGGTTTACCTTGGTCATCGCTTTGATTTTGCCTTTGAGTAACCGTTCAAGCAACTTCATCGCTAGACTCTTCTCGGGCATCTGCCCAACGCTATCCAGAAAATCTTCAGATAGTAAACTTAGCTCCGGTCGCTCTAATCCTAGCTCTTCGTACAGATCAATAGGTTTCTCTGCCAAAACTGACTGATTAACCAGTTGATCGAGCTTCAGATTTAACTGGCTGTTACCAATTTTGCGGCGCGAATCACTGGCGGTTTGCATCAGCTTAATCAACGCATTCTTAACTGCAACAAAGAAGCCTACCTCACCGGCAATGGCGACTGCTTGATCCGTCGTGACGACTAATGCATGTGCTTTCTGAAGTTGAACAACGGTATCGGCAAACTTGCGCTGCTGATCAGGTTGCAACATTGCGACAGCGTTTAGCGCCGTACGGAATGCCTTTTGACTCTTTTTACGGTCATCGCTGGTAAAGTCGCTGTAATCAACATGGTACAAGTAGTCGTTTGTGATGATGTCGTATTTTTCCTTCATCAAAATGACGGCCTTGTCCACGTTGATTCCAGTCTGCTCCTGGTCAGAATCAGAGTATTGTTGCAATGCTGCCTTCAGACTGTCAGCAATACCGATATAGTCAACGATTAAGCCCCCATCTTTATCTTTGAAGACGCGGTTGACACGTGCGATGGCTTGCATCAGGTTGTGGCCGCGCATCGGCTTGTCGATGTACATTGTATTCACTGCTGGCGCATCAAAGCCGGTCAGCCACATGTCTACCACAATGACTACTTGAAGCTCATCTTGGTCGTCTTTCATTCGCTGTTGCAATTTACGACGATCAGCAGCATTCGTATGATGCTTAGCGAGTTCCGGCCCATCAGAAGCAGCGTCGGAGGTCATGATGACCTTGATTTTCCCTTTCATTAAATCATCAGAATGCCAATCTGGTCGCAACTTAACAATCTCGTCGTAGAGCTTCACTGCGTTCCGTCGCGACATTTCAACGATAATTGATTTGCCGAACTCTTGCGCTTGACGCGCCTCGAAATGCTTTACAAAGTGCTTTGCTAGGACTTCTAAGCGACCCTTCGTACCAGCCAGTCGCTCCAGCTTGGTAAATTCAGCGCGGCGTTTCTGTTCTTCGGTTTGCTCGCCCGCATTGTATACACCCGCTTCTTCCATCACCATTTCGTACTTATGCTGTACCTGTGGATCGAGATCTAGCGGGATGATGTGGTTCTCGTAGTAAATCCGTACGGTTGCGTGGTCACGCACCGCAGCGGACATATCGTATACGTCGATGTAGTCACCAAATACACCACGCGTCGACTTATCGCTGAAGTCAATCGGCGTACCAGTAAAACCGATGAAGGAAGCGTTAGGTAATGCTTCCCGCATGTACTGTGCGTAACCGTACTTCACCCCATTCTTGGTGAATTTCGCCTTCAACCCATACTGCGAACGGTGGGCTTCGTCAGAGATCACAATAATGTCAGACCGTGTATTGAGAACCGGCATTCTATCTTCGTTTTCTTCTGGCGCAAACTTCTGGATGGTGGAAAAGACAATACCGCCACCTTTACGCTCCAACAAGTCTCGGACTTCCGTACGCGATTTTGCCTGAGTTGGCGTCTGCCGCAGATAATCATGCGCCGCAGCAAAAGTCTGTCCTAATTGGTCATCAAGATCATTGCGGTCATTCACAACCAGAATCGTCGGATTGCCCAGCTTACGACTGACAATTCCTGAGAAAAACACCATTGAAAGGGATTTGCCAGAGCCTTGCGTGTGCCAAACCACCCCGATACGATTGCTATCGGGATTTTTAAGGGTTTTAGCCGCAGCTTCAACTGCCTTGTTGACCATGTAGTATTGATGGTAGGCAGCAAGAATCTTGAAAGTCTTCGCCCCATCAGTCTCAAAGATAATGAAGTTTTGAATCAAGTCCAATACAACGTCACACTTCATCATGTTATTGATTAGCGTCTCCATTGCATAGACATCCAACTGTTTGTCGTCACGCTGCTCAGGTGAACGCCATTGCATGAAGCGGTCAAAGCCGGCAGACAGGGAACCCGTTTGCGCGTTCACCCCATCGCTGATGACAAGAATTTCGTTGTAAGCCATGTAGTCAGAAATATCCTGCTTGTAAGTCTGCAACTGGTTAAACGCGTCTTCAATTCCTACATTGGCATTAGCCTGATTCTTCAGTTCAAACGTCACAAGTGGTAGGCCGTTGATGAATATCGTAATATCCGGCCGCCGGTTACGGCCACCCTGCTCCATCGTAAACTGGTTGGTCACTACAAAATCATTGGCATCCACATTATCGAAATCGATCGGTTTAAGCACATAGGTGTGGTCTTGCCCATCTTCAGAAACTTTAACCTTCGCACCCTCAATGATTAGCTTGTGTAGTTGATGGTTATTAGCCATCAAGTCGGGGCCATCCATCACCAAATAAAACTGACGGACCGCCTCTTTATAGATGGCGTCCTTCAGTCCTGGTGTCTTGCGTTCCAACGCGTCACGTAAACGTTGACGCAAGATTATCTGTTTGTGGTCATTGTCACGCTCAGCGTCAATGACGGCGTTGGGGTCTTTATAGCTTTGACTGCGGTAATCCTGATACCCCAAGGATACCAGCGCATCGATGGCCTCTTGTTCAACATCTTGCTCGTTTGTAAATGATTTGATGTTAGGCATTATTCATCACCGTTTCGATGTTTGATAGGTCGATGTCACCAGCAAGCAGCCTTGGTAAGAGCAAATCACGGAGATCTGTCAGCTTTTTATTCTGCTGTTCATTATTCCTTACCATATCAAACATCGGCGTCACTATATTATGAAATGCGTCAATTTGATTGTCAGTTGGTAACGGAAACTCCACAGACTTCATTCCGGCACCTGAAATTTCTTTAAATGTCGATCCACCAGCAATCCCTTCAATATAAGATGTTAGATTTTTCAGTAGAAAATACAGGTACTCAGTATTTTCATTACGCTTTGGAACCAACGACTTAAATCCTTGGTTCGTTGTCACGGGATTAGCAGCAATACCCAGATAACCAATTGGCGCGCGGGAACTGAATAGTAATGTTCCTTTTGGTAAAAGTTTGGCTGAACTGCCCCTAAGCCCTGCTTCTGTAATATTCAATAATCCACGCTCTATGAACACGTCATTAGTGAGCGACATGTCCTTAGGTGTTATCCATGAAATATCACCTCCAAAGTAATCAGCTTGCTTCTTACTTGGCGTACCACCAGCGGCAACAGTTGCCAAATCTGTAAAATGACCATTTTCTGCGTTCAATGACCCGAACATATTTTTCCATTGAACGTTCATTAGTCTCAATAGGTTCTCGTTAATCTGCTGATTAAAATTTTGCTTGCGAAATATATCAAAGTACAACGAACCAATTTTCCGCTGACAGCCTAAATCTGCGATAACTTCAAGCTTCAGGTTAGAAAAATCGCTTTTTTTGAAGTGTGGAATAAGCGTCCCAACGTGCATATCATCAACCCGTTTGCGCGTTTTCGAGCTCTTAAGTAGTGCAAATACATATTTTGTATCGTACTCAGGTTTTATTCTCAATCCGACCATATCCTGAGCCACAACAAAGTTGACAGGATTCGGTACCATAGCCACCTTACCCGGAGTACCCTTATTCACAAATAAAATATCACCAGGCTGTAAATGTGCTCGGAACCATGTGTCATACGTATCTTTATCAACGGACCGAGTCTTAAGTAACTGAGGGTAAAGATGATCATCTGTAATACAGTTGGTGGCAATCAGCGGTAGATATTCATCGCATCTATCCACGGTAGGAACTGTCTTTCCTCTATTATCAATATAGACATCAACCAAATCATCTAGCGTAACCGTTTTAGTTTCCATACCCAATTCCTCTCAGTGCACCGAGAATACGACGCTGAAGATCATCGCTCTGTTCAAACTGATTTATCAACTCAGTACGTAATTTGCTCATTTCCGCATCAAATTCTTCATCGCTCATCTGCTCTTCTTCCGCCAAACCGACATATCGGCCGGGCGTTAAAATATAGTTATTAGACACAATTTCTTCTGCTTTTGCAGCCTTACAAAATCCCGGAATATCTTTATACTCATTATTAGAAGTTCCAGTATATGCATGATAAGTACCCGCAATCTTATCAATATCCTTCCGGCTGAACTCACGGTGAGTACGATCAGTCATCGTACCCATTTTTCGGGCATCAATAAAGAGCGTCTCGCCAGTTCGATCACGTTCATCTGCACTTGCTTGATTCATGTCAAAAATCCAAACTGCGACAGGAATCGAAACCGAATAGAACATCTGAGATGGCATTGCCACAATTGCGTCCACCTTATGATCTTCAAGTAGCGCCTTACGTATCGCAAGCTCATCTTTATTTGACGTGGACAATGCCCCATTAGCAAGGACAATCCCAGCCTTACCATCAGGCGCGAGCTTACTCAGAATATGTTCAATCCATGCATAGTTAGCGTTACTGTTTCCCGGTATGCCCCATTTCCAACGGGCATCATCAGCAACCTTATCCGCGCCCCAATCTTTAACATTGAATGGTGGGTTTGCCAGTGCGTAATCAAACCGTTCCCCACGATGCTGATCATCCAGTAGCGTATTAGCATTGCGTGGGCCAAGATTGTTGTCGATACCATGAATTGCCAAGTTCATTTTTGCCAAGCGCCAAGTCGTTGGATTCCATTCCTGACCATAAACAGAAAGGTCAAGGATATTGCCCTGATGTTCACTCACAAACTCTTCAGACTGAACAAACATACCGCCTGAACCGCAGCATGGATCATAAATTTTACCACTGAACGGCTGAATCATATCTACCAGAGTTCTAACAATTGAGCGTGGTGTATAAAACTCACCATCACCATTGGTTGCAAACTTGCGCAAGAAGAACTCATAGACACGGCCTAACACGTCGTTTTTACGTGATTCTTCATCTCCAACCTGTACATCAGTAAAGAGATCGATAACTTCGCCCAGCCGTTCCTTTGATAGGTCGTCAGATGCATAGTTCTTTGGTAGCACACCTTTGATACTGTCATTCTCATTTTCAATCGAGGTCATGGCTGCATCAATAATGGTTCCGACATCTGGAGTTTTGGCAGCCGAAGCAATGACAGACCAACGTGCATTCTCGGGCAACCAGAAGATATTTTCGGCATCGTAAAAATCACGATCTTCCGCATCCTCTGGATATTCAGTTGCCTCAAGTTCAGCGTGTCGTTCTTCAAATGTATCGGACACATACTTCAGAAAAATCAGTCCTAGTACAACATTCCGGTAAGTGGACTGATCCATCGATCCCCGCAACTTGTCACAGGCTTCCCAGAGCTTATCTTCAATCTTCAGTTCATTGCTTTTGGCTGGCATCAGCTTATCCTCCAATAGGTTCTTGTTAGATTCATTTTACTCGATTTGGTCAGTTAATATTCCTATTTGCGTAATCTTTCCTTCAACAAATATTTGAGTGCTGTCACGCCTTATGTTTCCTAGATTGCATAATTAAAGTTACCACCCAGAAAATGTGAAAAAAGACCTGTCCGTTCTTGCTAAAATGGTGTTTGCATAACATACCATCTAGAGAGAAGGACAGGTCCCATGGCCATTATAACCTTAATTGAACGATCTCAGATAGAACTGATGCAACACCACACGATTCAATACATCGCCGCGACCTTAGGCCGCTCTCGTATTTCTATTAGGCATGAGCTTCACCGTTGCCCTGAAGGTGATTACTGCGCCATTATAGCTCAGGATCATGCCGATACTTGTCGGCATCGTTGTGGTCGGCACTCGATTTTAACGCCTAAGTTGAAGCGGATGGTAACTGAGAAGCTAAACCTAGGTTGGTCCCCTGAAATGGTCGGTTATGCCGTTCACTGTGCGCCACACACGATTTACCACTGGATTTATCAAAGACAAGTCGATTTTCAGCCAAGCCAACTCTTTGATCACGGTAAACGTCATAAAAGAAGACAAGACCTTCGGTCGCGCTATAACCAAGCAGTAGGCACCTCAATTGAGATTCGCAGTGAGTCAGCTAATCGGCGAACCGAAAAAGGACATTTAGAGATGGATACAGTTCGCGGTGGTCGCGGGTCAAAGGCTGCTGTTTTGACCATTGTCGATCGGGTGACACGTTTAATGGCGACAACTAAGCTTGAAAACTTATCACAAAATGCTGTTCTCAAGGGATTTGCAAGACTGATGGTGGACTTTCCGGGTCCGGTTCGATCAGTGACGGTTGATCACGGTAAAGAGTTTTCCTGCGATCAGGCGCTTACAAAGCGCTATCGGATACCGGTTTACTTTTGCCACGCCTATCACCCGAATGAACGGGGCACAAATGAACGGTTCAATCGAGAACTTCGCTACTATTTCCCGAAGGGAACACAGTTTGATCAGGTTTCAGAGACCGATATTCAACAAGCCACAGCGCTTATCAATAACAAACCTAGAAAATGTCTCCGTTGGCAAACCCCAGTTCAAGCAGTGAGCAAGCCTCTTTCTAGGTGGTAACTTTATTATTGCAATCTAGGTTTTAAATAATGTACCCACGGTTTTTATTTTTCTTGAATATTATTAATAAATTTCCCAATTATAATTAATATGATTTTTAGCGTGGCCTTTTTGTTGTTATTTCTATAATCAGATCAGCATTTATCCGGCCGTTAAGTCTCAATGATTTATAAACTAGTCAGCGTTTTCTCCATTTTGTATACCGTATACACAAGCCGTAATGATTTACTTGCAAATGAAAAAGCTACTCCAACCTTAATGGTCAAAGCAGCTTCGAAAGCCTAGTCTAGACTAATTTTTTTGCGCCAATATCCAATGGTCTGGCAATCACTACTGGAAGGTCGCAGACTTCAACATAACCTGTCTTGTCGGTCTCGAGAATGCTAGGGATCAAGTTGACTGCTGGAGCGGCTGATGAAACGTAGCCTTCTCTTTCTGGGATCAATCCATCGATCTGCGCATCGACTGACGGCAAGCCTTCAATATGAATCGTATTATTGATCGGTAATTCTGGTGTCTCTTTATTATCAACTTTATGAACATATCTTAAGGCGGCTACTTGTTCGTTGCCGTTGTAAAGTGCCATGGTAAATCTGTGGGCATAAATGCTGCCCTTTTTGACTGTACCCTTGATCGTTTCCAAATCTTTGGGTGCAGTGAAGACTTCATGCTCTGGTTTGAAGGTATCATATTTCAGACCGATCCTATCGGCCATCTCGTATACGCCGGATGAATAATAAGCATAAATGAACTTAGCCAAGAGATCTTCGTCTGAGTCTGGTTTTGGATATTTATTGATATCGCCGCCATATGAGAAGACATCGACCCAGCCTGATGTGTTGTGCCAGTCATCTTCACCGGATTGAACAACAATTTTATCCACGTGGCCCATGGCCCCGGCCAAAACTAGTGGGATATATGAGGCATAATCGCCTGGCAAAAGTCCAAATGGTACAAAAGCAACATTATGTGCTTTAGCATGTTCATTTAGATATTCATATACTTCTGGCTGACTGTCTTGAACATGATATACCGGAATCGTGGTAATAACGTTTTTACCGGCATCGAGCGATTTGGCGAGTCGAATAGCAGAAGGCATGAATGTTCCTTGTTTGTCCATTTCCGTTGGGCAAAAGTCGAGCACAATGTCAGCTGGAAGTTTCAAGGCTGCATCAATATCATCTGAAACTTTGACGCCGACTTTGTCAAAATCAAAGACTTCTCCGGCATCCTTACCTAACTTCTTTGGATCAACGTCAACGGCTGCAACCAATTCAAAAATATTTTGTCTTTCCGCGATCATTCTCACTGCGGAACGACCAACGTTTCCTAATCCCCAAATAATAACTTTATATTTACTCATCAGAACTAACTCCTTTCAAGTCAACTTTCGTTTACAGGGAAAGAATAGTTCCTTGTGAAATGTTTATCAATTTACATATTGGCACAAATGTAACATCTTTCTCATTTAATCCAATCTGTGTAATTCATCGAGCGTAGTTGTCCAGATAATTATGCATTGAATTATTGAGTAAGGCTTTCCACCGTTTAACGAACTCCTGAGTTGAAAAACCATATTTACCTTTGACCCATTCGGTAGTCAGTCCCATATAAGCGTGAAAATAATAATCGCTTAAAAATGCCTGATCTTCGTCAGAAATTTCCCTACCGACCAATATTTCTGGGATCAAGATCCCAATCTGCATCTCAGTCAATTTATAAAATTCTGTCTGTAAACAGTTTTGTCCTTCAAGCGACAACAATTTTTTATAGTAGTCGCGATTGTCTTGGAGATAATTCACGATAAACAGCGACCCTTGATCCCAGTCATTGATATTCGTCAAACTGATGACTGTTGGAAAAAGATCATGCTCAAAGATGGTACTGACAAGATCATATTTATCTAAGAAGTGATTGTAAAAGCCGCGTCGAGTGATATCGGCTTTTTCAGCGATCATTTTAATTGAGATCTCAGTGAATTCATGGTCTTTCATCAGCCCTTTAAATGATTTGATTATGTCTAGTTCTATCTGCGAATAGGTTGCCATCTTTTCACCCCAATTATCTAAACTGTTTTCTTCATATTAGAATTGTCCCACAATTAAGTCATCATATCTGACGGATTACTTGATGTTTTTTTTGCGTGGGGTTGGGATAAAGGTATGGTTCCGCTGAGTGGCTTCCACAGATTTCCAATACCATTCTCGCTTAATAAGTATCCTATTCAAATACCCGTCGTATTTTTGGATACTCAGAACCTGTCTAGTATCTTTTAAGAACTATCTTCAGGAAGGCCAATACAACCATTTGAAGACTGCTGTTAAGGGCACGTTCACAGTTTTTCCAAAGTCGCCGACATTTATCTAGCCAACTCCATGAACGTTCAACGATCCATCGTTGCGGTAACACCGTGAACATATGCAACTCGTTGCGTTTAGCTACCGTCGTCTTAGCATTCAAAATGAGCTTCACCTGATCCGCAAAGTCATTGCCAGTGTAGCCACCATCAACCATGACATGCTGAACCAGCTCTAAATTTTGGCTAGCCAAACTAAACATAGCCAATGCACCTGAACGATCTGATACATTAGCTCGTGTCACGAGAATGGCTTGTGGTAAACCATTAATATCAACCGCCATATGACGCTTAGAAGCTGTCTAGTATCTGCTGCTGGCGATTAATCTAACAGTGCTGCTAGCCTGCGGCGCCGCTGTTTCGAGTTCAAATCACCGCTCTTTCTCTACTTCGCCTTCCTCCTCAATAGCAAAGGGTCCCCCGCTTATAGTTCATCTCCTTGCTCAGTTTTGCATTTAGCACGAGCATTGTTCACAGTTTAGCGACTAGAAAACGTGCACGTTGCCCACGCTACCGGCGGCCCGGGCCAAATCTTTTGACAGCAACATTAGGTATCCTTTAAACTAGCAATAAAAGGTAACTAATTCAAAAAATTCGGTTGGGCGGTGCTCAAGAAAGCTTTCTCGGGGAGGAAAGCGATTCTTGGGTGCGGCCTTTTCTTATTGGAGGAAACTTATGACCCCTTACAACGAACACAAAGCAGATGTCCTAAAGCGCTTGGCCACCAGCCGGCAAAGCGGCCTCACCAGTGAAGAAGCACAGGCCCGGCTCACCCAGCATGGCCCCAACGCCTTGGCCGCCAGCAAGCCCCTACCAGCCTGGCGCCAGTTTTTGGCCACCTTGAAAGAACCTTTGGTGATTATTTTATTCATCGCCGTGCTATTGGCCTGGGCCAGCGCCGGCTATGACTTCTTCGTGCGCCACGACCCCAGCCATGGTATGGCGGCAGTGTATGAAAGCATTGCGATTCTGCTGCTGATTTTCGTTAATGCCGGCCTCTCCTTCTGGCAAGCCAAAAGCGCACAAAAATCCCTGGACGCCCTGAAGGTGATGGCGGATCACCACGCCAAGGCCCTGCGCGATGGCGACTGGCTGACGGTGCCAGCCACCGAGCTGGTGCCTGGCGATATTGTCAGTGTCAAAACCGGCGACTTCATCGAAGCCGACGTTCGCTGGCTCCATGTCGCCGAGCTGCAAACCAACGAAGCCCACCTCACCGGCGAAGCGGAACCTGTGCAAAAACAAACCCACGCATTGGGCGCTGACGTGCAAATCGGTGACCGCACCAACATGGGCTTTTCTGGTGCGACAGTGACGCATGGTAACGGCCTCGGGGTGGTGGTTGCGACCGGCATGCAAACCGAGCTGGGCAAAATCGCCACCTTGCTGGATCAAGTCAAGGACAAAAAGACCCCGATTGAACGCACCATTGCGCGCCTGACTACCAAACTGATGATTGTGGCGATGGTGATTGTGGCGTTCACGTTGCTGGTGGAGCTCTTGAAAGCCTATCAGCAAACTGGCAGTCTCTCCTTCGCTGCGCTGGCCGAATCCCTCTCTACGGCGATTGCCTTGGCGGTGGCCGCGATTCCCGATGCGCTACCGGCGGTGCTGTCAATTGTGCTCACGGTCGGGGCCACGATGCTGGCCAAAAACAACGGTCTGATCAAGTCCCTGAACAGTGTGGAAACCCTAGGGGCCACCAGCTACATTGCCTCAGATAAAACTGGTACCTTGACCAAAAATGAAATGACTGTCACCCGGTTTTATGCCAATGGCGCCAGTTATGTGGTGGAAGGCGACGGCTATGAACCAGTAGGCGAAATCATCCCTGATGACGAAGCCGACACCCCCGGCTTTTCGCGCTTCATGATGGCCGCTGTCCTGAATAACGAAGCGGCGATTCAAACCGACGACGAAGGCCGCAGCCGCCCGTATGGCAACCCCACCGACGTAGCGCTGGTAGTGATGGGCCACAAATTTGGTATCGATCGCGATACGATTTTGAGCAAAGACCAGGCGCAGGACATCGACATCATTCGCGAACTGCCGTTTGACAGCGACCGTAAAATGATGAGTGTCGTCATTAAAGATGGCGACCAGTATCAGGTGCTGACTAAAGGTGCGCCAGACGTGATTTTAGCCAAAACTGATGCCATTCTGGACCACGACCAACTCGTAACATTGCCAGCTGGTCAAACTGCGGTAGAAGCGCAGGTCAACCGCTTTGCCGAACAGGCGCTGCGGACGCTGGCGGTGACGCTGCGTGACATCGACGAGGACCTGGCGTTGCATGGTAGCACCGCTGAGCTTGAGCAGCACCTGACCTTACTAGGCATTGCCGGCATCATTGACCCGCCGCGGCCGGAAGTGCGTCAAAGTGTGACCACCTTGCACCAAGCCGGTATTCAGGTCGTGATGATCACCGGCGATCACGCAGTCACCGCCCGCGCGATTGCCTTAAAGCTGGGCATTGTCACCGACCCTAGCGCCCGGGTAGTGGAAGGCAAGCAGCTGGAAGCCATGACCGATGAAGATTTGTTCCGGCTCGCGCCAAGCATCCGCGTATACGCCCGGGTGTCGCCGGAACACAAGCAGCGCATCGTGCGCGCCTTGCAGCGGCATGGCGAAACCGTGGCCATGACTGGTGATGGCATCAATGACGCGCCAGCCTTACGCGCTGCTGACATTGGCATTGCCATGGGCATTAATGGCACCGAAGTCACCAAAGACGCCGCAGATCTGATTTTACTGGATGATAAATTCACCACCATCGAGCGCAGTGTCCGCGCCGGCCGCACCATTTTTGGCAATATCAAAAACTTTATGCGGCATGAGTTAACCACCAATGTCGCCGAGGTGTTGGCGCTGCTGTTCGGCGTGCTACTGATGACGCAACCCGTCGGCCAAGTGGCGGCCACCACCCCAACATTAACGGCGCTGATGGTGCTGTGGGTGAACATGATTTCCGATGCTTTACCGAGCTTTGCCCTCGGCTATGATGTGCCAGAAGCCGACCTCATGAACCAGCCGCCGCGCAATGTGAAACAATCCATTTTGCATGGCATGCTCGGGCGCATCTTCCTGCGCGGTATTGTGATGGGTGGGCTCGTGTATGTCGCCTTCATCTGGGCTGCCAGTCAAGGCATGAGCGGCGCAGAAGCGCAAACCCTCGCCTTTTTGACCCTGGTGTTTGGCCAGCTGTGGCATGTGTTCGACGCGCGTAGCACCCGCACTTTGTTCGCCCGCAACCCGTTTGAAAACTATCAGTTGCTGCTGGCAGTGGCTTTCGCGGCGGTGGCTTCATTACTTGTCACCATCATGCCGTTCTTCAACGAAGTGATGGGGACCGCGCCACTTTCTAGCACGCTGTATGCTGCGGTAGTCTTTATCCCGGCGCTACCGACCCTCATTTTGTCTGGAATCAAAGAACTGTGGCTGCGTTGGCATCGCCCGCCGGTAGCCCCAGAGCATGATTAAAGATTGTTTTTTCGGGCCAGATTGCCTACAATCGGGGTAACCATATCGAGGTGAGCCAGTTGAATGTTTATCATGCGCTGAAAATGATTCAGATCGAGCACCAGACCCTCAATCATCGCCAGGTCGTGATCACCGATGAAAACGGCAAGCCGCTTTCGCAGCTGACTGATCTACTAAGTGATTGTCTCAGTAAAATCGACCTTTCCGTTGATTTGCCCAGCACCGACACGGCCAGCGATTTCAGCGATGTCATCGATGACCTGCATTTACTGACGCCCTTGCCGAATGACGTGCTGGACGAATACCAAAAAGTCCTCGATCAGCCGATTTGAAGTGCCCTACAATTGTTAGACAAGAAGTCTAACGATTGTGGGGCATTTCTTGCACTAACTTTTCACCAGCTGAAATTGAAACCCAAAACCGGGATTTAGTAAAACATGCTGACGAGTTTTTAACCGATCCAGAAAGTGGCTGGGAAGTCTTCTTAGAACCCGAAGCCATTCAACTGCTCAGTTTCTGGTGTCGAACACCACAACAAATGCGACGCTTTATCCGCATCATTTTGAATGCTAAAAACAACCTCGAAAAAGAACATCAAGCCTTAGGAGTCAAAATTAATTTAGGTGACGATACGCTTAGAACCTGTCTAGTATCTGCTGAATCTGGTAGAATTGTGGAAAACCGACTGAGGAGTTTGTCATGCCAGATTATCCAAGCAATATTTCTCGAGCGCAATTTGCGTTAATACAACCTGATTTAGAAAACTTCCGTAAGCATACAAGACCGCGTCGTTATGATCTTTATGACGTATTCAATGCCATCCTTTACTCGCTTACTACAGGGTGTCAATGGCGTGAATTACCGCACGATTTCCCGGAATGGCATACCGTCTACCGCTATTACGATATGTGGCGAGATAAACCAGACCCGACAGCTGATTCGCTATTAGAAAGGCTTTTAAAAAAACTGTCGCTTCCTATCGTTTTGCACAGGGCCGATCGGCCCGAACGTCGTTTGTGATTGTTGATGCTCAAAGTGTTAAAACCACTGATTTAACGAAAAATAGTGGCTACGATGGCGGCAAAAAGATTTCAGGGATTAAGCGTCATATGGCGGTTGATATTAACGGTTTACCACAAGCCATTCTCGTGACACGAGCTAATGTATCAGATCGTTCAGGTGCATTGGCTATGCTTAGTTTGGCTAGCCAAAATTTAGAGCTGGTTCAGCATGTCATGGTTGATGGTGGCTACACTGGCAATGACTTTGCGGATCAGGTGAAGCTCATTTTGAATGCTAAGACGACGGTAGCTAAACGCAACGAGTTGCATACGTTCACGGTGTTACCGCAACGATGGATCATTGAACGTTCATGGAGTTGGCTAGACAAATGTCGGCGACTTTGGAAAAACTGTGAACGTGCCCTTAACAGCAGTCTTCAAATGGTTGTATTGGCCTTCCTGAAGATAGTTCTTAAAAGATACTAGACAGGTTCTTAAAGTGATTCATGCGCGCAATCCCTCGTTTCTTGGCACCCAGTATACTAAAATCAAGTCAGCGAGGAAAATTTGCACCAGAACCGTGGCTTTAATCACACGGGAAAACAGGTGTAAACAGTTTGCCATTTCGGTATATCGTGAGGTAGCTGATACCATTTAGAGTCAATACGAAACTCTAAAAGGCCATCAAAGATGCCGAGTAAATTAACTTTTCAAGGACATAATTTCTTACGAAATGGTTCTAGATCAATGTAAATTAATTCAAACTGAGAACGGATGATGAGACAAAAATCATTCATTTTTTAATAGACTTGATCTAAAAGCTAAGTTATTTTCCAAGATATCAAACAACTTCTTAACCCAAGAATCTTCCACACATAGGACAATAATGAATCCAAATAGATTCAGCTTTTTCCTGCAAACCGGGATCAGTATAAACGTCCAGTACCGGATAATCACGCATTAAGTTCAGCTGCCAATGGGTATCATCTAAATTAAAAAGATCCGATTTAGTGTCTCCCCTTACTACATTATGGCAATACACACAACTGTTGTTATACATGCTTCCTTGCTTTTTGATTTTAAACTCCTCCATTTTGCATATTATAAGAAGATTACTTCTACTTGATATATAGATGCTTTCCTTGCGAGGGTAAGTCAGACAAGGAAGCATTTCTAACTTGAGATACTTAAGCTTGTCTCAATAGATGTAGATAGCGGCTCCCCAATCGGATATTAACAGCTCAACTAGTCAAACCAGATATATAAATGTGACACAAGCTGGAATATATATCATTATCTAGATAATTCAAATTGAGCTAATAAAATCAATAAAGAAAATTTTAAATAACATTATTTTATAAACCCCTTTAGGATTTTCCCGATTTGATATTCTACGTATGTTCGTTTAGTTGCGTCAGTTAAAATTACTAAACTGTCACCTTCATGAATCAAGGTATCACCGTGTGGAATCACTTCCTGTTCGCCACGCCGGATTCCGATTAGTAATGCTTCTTTAGGCCATGGCATATCGCGGACCATTTTGCCATTCAAGGGACTGCCGAAGAAAACCGGTATTTCCAGTCGGTCGGGTCGATGAAGCTGTTGAACTGTTTTCGGCATTGTCATTTGCTCGAGTAACGCTTCATAGATCGGCGCACCGCCAAGCAAATCAACCACGAGATAAGCAGTTAACGATAGGACCGCTAACGGCATCAAATGCGTCAAATTACCAACCATCTCCGTTACCAATAGAATCGCAGTAAACGGTGCTTTCCCAATGCCAGCAAAGTAACCGGCCATTGAAAAAATGATTAAGTTCATGATATAAACGTGCGGCAATAAGCCGAGTTGATTCATGAAGACGCCATAAATGGCACCAATCACGGCACCCAAAGAAAGAATCGGCAGAAAAATGCCACCTGGTAATCCAGAACCATATGAAATCATTGAAAAAACGAAACGTACAACAAAAATTGCGATCAATACAAGCAAAGATGGCACATACTGGCCAAAACCGACAATCAAACCATTGCCACCACCAAGTAAGTTTGGTGCAAAATAGCCAACCAGAATCACCAGCAGAAACGGTACAATGCCTTGTAATGGCCGCGGTAAATGTGTCAAGTTGCGATACCACCGCGGCATCACCAACAAGATTCGCTGGTATAAGTACCCAAACAAGCCCAAAAGAATGCCTAGCAAAATTAAATGCCAATAACTCGATACAGGTAAACTACGCGAATAGCTTAAATGCAGCACCGGAACAAGTCCGAAAACATTCAGTGAAACAAAATCCGATCCAATTGCCCCAGCCAATGCCGTTAACCAAACAAGCGGTGAGAAATTATGGTAAACCTCTTCTAAGACAAACAAGGTCCCAGCAATGGGTGCATTAAATGCTGCCGCCAAGCCAGCAGCAGAACCGGATGCAATTAACAATCTCCGATCAGTTCCTGATAACTTGAATCTAGCAGCTAAACCTTGCCCGACTGAAGCGCCTAACTGAATCGACGGTCCTTCCCGTCCGAGAAACAACCCAGGCCCCAGCGCCAGAACACCGCCGACAAATTTTCGCCAGAGGATCGACCACCAGTGCATCTCCAATTCACCAGCCAACTGGCCTTCAACTTGCGGAATCCCAGAGCCAGAAATATAGGGCTCTTTCTTGAGAAGCCACGCCACGATCAACGCCAAACCAAGATTGACACCGATCAACAACGCCCATTGCCACCAGACAAACGGTGCTATTCGCAAGTGCCCATATACCAGCCGACTATAGCGCAGCCCTACCTCAATACAATAGCGAAACGCGCTGACAACAGTGCCGCTCATTAAACCAACAAGTAGTCCGAGTAGCACAGATCGTAGGCGAGTAAGGTTAAATTTTTCTTTTACAAACTGTGTCAGACATCTCATCTCCCAGTATACCTTCTACTTAATATAGAACTGAGATTGTAAAATCTAAGTTACTAAACATAAGATGTTCCAAACTCCGGTCTTTTTTAGAAACTGTCTAGTATCCCTTAAGATGGTTTTAAATAAGCAAATTAGTTGGATACCATTATTACACTCCTATATTTACGATCAAAAATTCCTAAAACATTAAGAAAACATATTTGTTTCCAACGAAAGAAGTAGTAAGCCCTAGGTCAAGCATTTTAACATCTTTGATAACGACAATCAGTTCAGAAAACATAATATATAAATATATGTTTATATATTGTGCAATCTTTCTGAAGTTTCTTCCATGTTCCCATAGACATCACCTCATCGGGAAAAGACAACCACCGCCCCTTAAAACTTCCTGCTTAAATAGCATACCATAGCTTACTTATCATCACTGGTGTTTTGCACGGTATTTTTCTGACTCAACCTAAGAATTTCTGGTAATAGAACAGTCTCTAGCTCAATATAAAGTTGATTAGCTACCATACCTTCGAATACATCAGGTACAACATCTATTTCAGTTTCTAATTGTTTGCTTAGGTGTCGTGCAATGTTTGGTGATTGGTTATCGATGGCGTTCTTAATTTGTTGCTGTAAATCATTCAATATCATCCAATCACACTCCTTTCATTGAAATGACCTTGCTAAATTTTTGATTTTGTTCACCTGAAATACGAGCCGAGCCTTGAACAGGTGATTATAGTCGTTTTTAACCTTATCTAAGGGAACGAGGCTGATTGACTTTTTTAGTTGAACACACGAAGCGTTGATTGCGTCGCTGCAGCCGTTTTAACAAGATCAGCTTGTACAATAAAACGCTTGGGCGTATTAGGTGTTGCTGAATCACAGGTAACTAAGGTTAACAACTTCTTACCTGGAACATCATCAATCACGGAAACTTGATGCTCATCAATTGTCTGTTTGTTTGTGACTTGGTACGTATAAACTTGCTGATTATCAGTCAAATAAACATAGGCAGCTGTCTGAATTCGTTTAAGCGGTGAAAACAAGTTGCCTGCATCGGTCATATAATGGCCTGCTAAAGCATAATTACCCTTTCCCAGGACTTGATTAGGTTTCATCGTACCAGCTCCTCGAGCCAAATTATTGTTATCAAGGCCGTAAAAAACGGGCAAACGCATACTAACAGAAGGGATTGCTAACCGAGCAATGGCGTTAGAATCATTAGTCATAGCCTTAGCGACCGTAGTAACATCCAATGACTTAACTTTCTTAAAATCAAAATTCCCCTTACTTTTTTGGGGATCTTTTAACGAAGCGTGATAAGCACTGTTGCTAATGTGTTGAACAGTCAGATTTTTAAGTTGTTCATTGAAAATCATCGCCAAACTCACAATTAACAACATAATCAACAACGTCCACCGTAGCCAACGGTATTTGTTTTTCCGATTTTGCATAATAGAATATCCCTGCTAAGTTTTAGTTCAGAAAATTGGTTCAATAGACAGCATTTTATTAGCCCAGGCGTTCTACTGCTATGACGCTTCTGGTAATCGCTGAATCAACATGGGTTCGTTCATGTCTAAATATGTTTTTCGACTTGTGTGTAAGGTGTTGCCGGTGCGCACCTGTTCATTGATCCAGCGAGTACAGTCCGCGTGATGTTCACCACGAAAGTAGACTTTACCAGAATTAAATCCAACGACTGCAAATTTAGGCTGTACACAAGCAGCTGCCAATTTTTTAAGGGCAGAATCCGAAATGCTTTCCTCAGAGTTTAGCAAACGTCGCACAGTACGATCATTTATTTTAGCTTGTCTGGCAAATTCTGGGTTGCTCAGGTTGTTCTTATCGACGTAGTTCTGAATCATTTTACGAACAGAATCACGATCGGTTCTGGTGCAAATTTTCCTCGCTGACTTGATTTTAGTATACTGGGTGCCAAGAAACGAGGGATTGCGCGCATGAATCACTTTAAGGGACGCCACTTTCAAAAGGACATCATCTTAGTAGCCGTTGGCTACTATTTCAGATTCAGTCTCAGCTATCGTGACATCGTTGAATTGCTTCGGGATCGGGGTATCACTGTTCATCACACCACGGTCATGCGTTGGGTTCATCACTATGGCCCCATCTTTAAGGCTCTATGGCGTCGGCATCAAACAGCTCACGCTAAAAGTTGGCGAATCGATGAGACCTATATTCGAGTTAAAGGCCGTTGGGCCTATTTGTATCGCGCTATTGACAGTAACGGTTTGACCATGGATTTTGAGCTACGAAAACACCGCGATTATACCGCATCCTATCACTTTTTGAAGCGTCTCTTGACGACCAATGGTCGGCCTGATCGATTAGTCACTGATCAATATCGGGCAACACTGAAAGCAGTGAAGCACCTGATAAAGCAAGACTATTTGAGCAAATCAGCCCACCAATGTTCCAAATATCGAAATAATTTGATTGAACAGGACCACCGATTCATTAAGCGTCATCGTGTCCGCTCAGCAAGCTTTCAAAGCATTCGAACCGCTAGTGCAACGTTGAGCGGTGTGGAAATTGTTCACGCAATACGCAAAAGAACCCGACGAGAGTTAAGTCTCATCGGGTTCTCAGTCGTGGACGAGTTAGAAGCATTGTTAGCTGCATAACCTTCAACATAGGATCAATAGCTGGTTAGATGGTCATCTCTCAGACTGTTTGCACCAGATCCTCTATCTTTAGTATTCGCCCCAATATTTAGACATTGTTTGTTTACCAACGCCAGGGTTGAAACTATTAGTTGGATCATTTTTCTTATAGTGCTTGATTAAGGCCGGTGCTGCCAAATATAGATGCCCAACATTGTGTTCGGCTGGATAAACAGCGTGACGCTCATCCAAAATTTTAAGCATTTCTTTTTTAAGTTCATGCGCATCGACGCCAGGTTTTAGAATATAATCCTGGTGCATAACGTGATCAAGTAAGTGACCATAATAAATTTTGTGTTCTATTTTGTCTTCAATCTCTTTAGGCAAATGCTCGAACCACTTATAATCATTACTTGCCAACGCGATATCTAGTGGCAAAATGTCAATACTATCCTGTTTTAATTCTTGATATCGAATCGCAACCCCAGCTGTTACATAGCGGTGAGTTGCCGCTTTACTGGTCTCATTGGCATCGGCTTCAAAGTAGTCGCCACTGGCTTTGTCAAAATAAGATTTGAGATACTCTCGCGCTTCTTCAATACCATTACCAGCCATTTTCAATTGTAGGTAATGGTCGTACTTTTCGTAATAATCATCTAACCGCTTTGGCATTTGATTAGGAAATAAATTACTTAATGTTTGAAGCAAACGATCTGGGAAATAAGGTTTGAAAAACGGAATGTGCTTCAAAAAGCGTTCGCCCCATGCTTTTAGCGCAAACATTTGGGGCAAATGACCTGTACCAATTTTTTCAATCACAATTAGTGAGTCTTTACCATATTTCTTGGCCAATTTATAAGCATTTTTATGCATATATTCACCAGAAACAGGCAATTCTTTGAATGTCGTCATAATATGGCGACGAATATCTTCCAACTCATCGGGATTATTCGTTCCAATGTAAAACATTTGTGTTTTTTTATCCATTGGGAATGTATCTAAGCGGACAGCCAATGCCGCAACGTGACCGGACGATCCAGATACTTCATACAATTCTTTAGGATTTGCATTGTATCGAATAGGCTTATCAGATTCAACGTCACGCACAACCTGTTCATGATGGAACATTGAAGCATGATGTTCAGTAGCTGGTACTTGATTCAAATCAAAATTGCGGTTCTGCAAATTAGTAATAATCTCTTCGGGCGTTTTGCCCAAATCAATGCCTAAATGGTTAACTAAGTGCATTTCGTCATGTTCATCAATCCAAACATACAATGATAGCTCTGTATAAGCTGGACCTCTTCTGATCAAAGCACCACCAGAATTGTTGTTAATACCACCAATGACCGATGCACCCAAATTAGATGAGCCAATGACTGAATGTGGTTCACGTTTAAGTGGTCGCAATTCATTTTCTAAGTGAAACAGTGTCGTACCGGGGAATGCTAGTACTTGTTCCCCATTATTGATTAACTGTAAATCTTTAATTTTCATGCCGTTCACAACAACTGCAGAACGGTCATAACCTGGGGCTGGTACGGATCCCTCAGTCAAACTAGTGTTGGCTGCTTGCATAATAATGATAATATTGTTATCATGCAAAACATTAAGCACACGCCACATTGCCATTAAAGTGGTTGGAAATACGACTGCAACTGCATCGCCCTTACCTGAGCGGTACCCTTTCCTAAAACGTAAAGATTTTGCTTTGTTAGTAATAACATTTTTTTTACCAACAACATTGACTAGTTCTTCGACTAAGTCCATATTAACTTCTCCCCTCTATAACGTTTGTAAAAAACGTTTTAATCATTACGCTTTCAATGATACGCTTTTTTTGATGCGTATCTGGATTGAAGTCAATATTTGAGACAGATTTTAAGAGACATTCAGAACCGCGTTTACCTTCCACAGCTCAAATAAATCATTAATCGCGATTAATAACTTATTTGAACCCTGGAAAGCATTAAATCAGGCGGCCATTTGGCTCGTAAGTGTTGCAATTTCAACTTGTAAGGGGGTCTGGTAGCCCAGTGAACTATGAATTCTCTTCCTATTGTAGAAAGCATGCACATATTCAAAAAGGACGGCAGCGGCAGTTTCATAATCTTCAAAGACCGGCACTGGATAAACACATTCCTTTTTGAGGGAAGCGTGAAAGGATTCCATTGGCGCATTATCATACGGACAACCCTTACGGCTGTATGAGTGGCGGATATGTAGCTCAGTTAAACGTTGATTGTAATCATCGCTGGTATACTGTGATCCTAAATCCGTATGGATAATCAGGTCCCCAGTAATGGTTCGATTTTTAACCGCGCTTTCAAGGGTCTTTAAGACTAAATCAGTATCCATCTTTTTTGAGAACGAATAGCCGATAATCCGTCGTGAGTACAGGTCCATGATGGTTGATAAGTAACACCAGCCATGACGCTTCGTTTGAATATAGGTCATATCAGCGGTCCATTTTTGATTTAAACCAGTGGTCGAGAAATCCTGCTTAAGCAAGTTGGGACGCTGTTCAACCTTGGTTTTGGAAGCCGAAGCCGCTTTCCACTTATTGACGGTAACGGAGTGGATATCCAGTTCCTTCATGAGCCGGGAAATCCGTCGTGGACTGCACCGAAGCTGCAGTGGTTGAAGTTCCAGATTCAATTCATGGTGGATCTTCATAACACCGTATCGCTGCTTAAATTCCGCAAAGATCCGCAGAATCCGTTGTTTCAAGCCCGCATCTTCGGCCCGGCGTTTTGAAGGTTTGGGGGATCGATAACGATAATACTGAGCTCTGGAAACACCGAGGATTCGGCACATCTTGGTTACCTGGTGGTGATGGCTTTCTTGGTGAATGTAATCAAAGATATTGGTTACTTCTGCGCAAGGAAGCCCAGGGCTTTTTTTAGGATTTCGTTCTCCTCAGACAGCCAAGCCAGTCGCTTTTCCATCGCTTTGATTTCGTCTGGCGATTTACCGGATTGAGTTTTGGCCTGGCCCTGGATCCACTTATGAACTGTTGAATAGCCAATGCCATATTCTCTGGCCAGTTGGGCAGCTGATTCGCCTTGCTTATATAGGTTGATAATTTTTTGTTTGAATTCTTTGTCGTAACGAGTTGGCATGTAAAAATTCCTTCCTTTTGAGAGATGATTTATTCATTATACCCTCTCTTAAAAGTTGTCTCAGGAATCAGCTTACATCCAATATTCAGACAACACACCAGATTAAACGCCGCAACTAATAAAACAACAAAAAAGATCTCCCACACGAGGAGATCTCCAGTCTGGTTCCTGGACACATTTCCGTCCGTTCGCGGGAACTGCTCAAGGCCAAAAACGGCATTTTTACAGGTGCTCTCCGTTTGCGGAAATATGTCCACATGCTATTTCTACCTATCATACGGCGGGCATGAGGGAGGCCATCGTCTCGACCTGCTCTCCTCTGCTCGATCAGTTTATGATCAAGGTCTCAACCCGGTATGCCGTTAACCTGGTCGGTATCTTGGTCGCTTATCTTGGTCGGTCAGCGATCAAGTCGTTTCTTCTTGAACCGGTTCCGACATGACTCCAATGTCCGGTTTTCTATTTGAATGTCCGGTTTTGCTTTTCAATGTCCGGTTTTCTACCGTCGCAGATTCTCGGCTGGCATTCTGCTACTAGCTCCGCGACCCCTCAATCTGCAATCGTAAAAAGTATGGCCATCGCTGAAAAGTTTAATCGGCGCTGTCAGTGTATCCGAAATGGTCTCTGACCTTCTGATGCGTCGTCTTATCATTAAGCATGTAGGCTACAAGCGGGACTGTCGTCATTCCCTTCTCCCAGTAGCCGTCATTAATATCCGTCACATATTTCTTCCATGCAACTCCGATAAATACTTCCTTGTTGGAATCAAGTTTCTCCTTGGATTCCTCGGATTCCCCCGGCGCGTCTGCTACAGGAGTTGAAGTGCCGTCGACCATCACTTTGAAGTTCTTCATAGGCACAGCGGTTGATGTGCATTCGCCAATACCTACAAAGCCATATCCAGCGATATGGCAATAAACCGTATCTCCGACCTGAACGTTATAAATAGATTTCCCGCTGCCGCCAAGGTTCGCGGACAGGAATCCGTATTTCAGCGCGTCAGGCCAGCTTCTTTCTGCATAGCCGACTGTAAATTCACGGCCCTTCTCGTTCTTGAAGAAGCCCTTCTCATCGTCATCGGCCCATCCACCAACGATTTCCTTAATAGCGTCCGGATTCCAGATGTCACTTGCCATTCTCAGATAGATCTCAGCCCGGTCTGCGATGCTTTGCTCACTGAAGTCAGGAATCGCACGAAAGCCGTACTCGTTAACGACCGTGAGGAATTTCGGATTGTTCGTGTAAGCTGTGACGTTCAACGCCTGAGCAAGGATGTTGTCTCCCATGTACTTCTGGACCTTCTCGGAGTATTTCATTGCCTGATAGCTTCTGTTTTTGTCTCGGGTGAGCAGGATCAGGTTTCCGATCTGATTCCTGGTGGATTCGAAATCCTCGTAGTCGGTGAAGCTGCCCTCGTAGTCCTCGTACTTGTCCGGAAGGATATGCTCAATATCGTAAGTGTTTCCCTTACGCTTGCGGTCAACGTACTCCTCGAAATGCGACGGATTGCCCATCAGCACATTCACGTAGGAAGTGAAGCGCGCGAGGATGTGAAGCATGTAACGTCCGGAGAACCGGTTCAGACTGAACCTGGTGATTCCCTCGACGGTCACGTCCATACGGCGGAGTGTACGGACATAGACCATGCCGATTGTCTTACAGTCCTCATTGCGGATATCCTGCATCAAATGAAACAGCAAATACTTATTCGTGTTCCAGTTAACCTTCTTGAAATTCAGGATTCGGATGGTGGCAAAGTCGTCCACGAACTTTGCGGTCATCTGTATTTTTTTCTTTACGATGTCGTCTGTGTCGTCATTTTTAATGGCAGCGATGGCAAGCATGGTCTGGTAGGTCAGGTCACGGTTTGCATTGTAGAAGACCTCTTCATATCCGGGGGTCAGCTTGCTGCCATAGCCTTTCATCAGAAGATAGATATCAGTGACACGTGTCATTTCAGTGAGAACAAATTCCTTGTAGTCCTTCGGCTTTACAAGGCCCATCGCCGTCCGGGCGTTGTTGCGTACCCAGGTATGGAACTTGTCGCCGAGAAGTTCGTAATCCTCATCTTTAGCGCCGCGCTTGGTATCTCGCATGGAATTGGCATATTTTGCGCGAAGCCAGATAGAGATGAATTCAATGTCCTGCGTATTCACCATGCCGCTCGTATCGTAAGAAGAGGCGTTCTTGATACGGTTGATGTTGTCCTGCCACTTTCGATTTACCTCAATGCGGTCAGCTTCTGCAACCTGCTGGATGATGTAAGCCTTCGTCATCTCGGCGCTGTTCAGACTCAGTCCTCGGTCATTCATTGTCAGGAAAATCGTATGTGCTTCGTCGTCAGACGGTGTGTCGATCTCCAGAAGGAGGACCTTCTCTATCAGCCAGTTAATAAAGTAAGGAAGCGCTTCTCCCTTCAGCTCGTCAGGGAAGATGTCCTCTATGTCCTGATACCGGTCAAGCATATTCTGTGAGCTCTCATTCACTGGCACATAGGTCTCATCTTTTTGCAATATAGCCTGCAGGCAATTCTCGCGGTCAGCCACATCGATATTGAAGCTCTTCTTACTGAAAGCCTTTGAATAGATCATGTCATCCAGCGGGACAAGAAGATCCTCATCCTTGACAGTTTCTTTTTGCAGGTTGTTCAGATAGATGATGAGAAGTGTTAGCGAGGTCAGACGCTGCTGGCCATCGATGATTTTCTTTACCGAGCCGCCAGTACAGATGATACATCCCATGTAATAAAAGCCATAGTTCATGACTTCTTCCGGCGTATCATGATCATCCGGATCATAAAATTCCTCAAATGTGCTCTGGAAGTCGGCGAGAATCTGCTCGATCTGCTTCTGCCCCCACCGGTATTCCCGCTGGAAATAATCGACGGTGTATTTGCGACCACTCAGAATTGTTTTGAGCGTGTCTGTTTTGTCAATTTTCTGCATTTATGCCTGCCCTCCTGATTCGCCTTGCTTATATAGGTTGATAATGTTTTGTTTGAATTCTTTGTCGTAACGAGTTGGCATGTAAAAATTCCTTCCTTTTGAGAGACGATTTATTCATTATACCCTCTCTTAAAAGTTGTCTCAGGAATCAGCTTACATCCAAAGCAACTTGAAGAGGTCGTGGCTGACAGCGTGGCTGTGAATATGGTCAATGCCTACTACAAAACACTTGCTGAATTCAACAAAGGTAATCGAGAGTGGTTCGTACTTGCTATCTTGTGCATTGAATTAGGAGTTAAGCCTGACAAAGCCAGTGCGCAGGAATTAAGCGCCCTGCAGATGATTGCTAGCAACATTACTGGTAACCAAGCACCGCTACTCAATCCAAACATCAAGAATGCCTTTGAAGGTGCTATCAAGGCTTAAAGAGTGCAAGCGCAATCTAGTCAGATTGTGCTTTTTCTGTTATAATGAGAATACAAACAGGGAGCACCCCCATAAGAGTGCTCCCCTAGCAGAGCCGTTTAAGACGGCGGCAACCATTGGGTTAAATAACCGTCAGCTAGCCAAAGCGAAGACGGTTATTTTTTTTGCTGATTTTTAATCAGCTCAACAACTAATGCTAACAGGGCTACGACAAACATGCCGAACCCTAGCATAAGCTGTAAAGCGTCCGAAATGGACACAAGGCTTCGCCTTTCGTTGGTATCGTGGTACGTTGGTTTTTACACCATAAGCACCACCTCCAATCTACGGAAGTCGCCACCGTCTTTAACTTTTCTGCCACGTCTAGTATAGCATATAATTGGCTTCGTTCCTTGAGGCGCAAGGCATACAGCTATTTGCTACCGCAAAAAAAAGCCTCTTCGGCCAAGGCCGAGAAGCGTGGGGCGCCTGCCCCGCCCACGCGCTTCGGGCATCTGCCTGCCGCGAGGATTAGACCCGATCTCGGCAACATGATGCAACGGAACGGCAAAACCCAGCCGTTCTCGTCGCCAGCTCGACTGAAACCCAGCAGGTAGGGCATTAAATACTTTGCTCTAGTCCTGATGCACGTTGTTTTTTCTGCTGATGTTGGGGCTTAACCGGCTGAGTTTGTTGATACTTCTGCTCATCTTCTTTGTCTACAGCGTTGTACCCATACTGCTTAATGAGATAGGCGCACTGTTGAGGATCGTTGGCTTCAAAGTAGCCCACAACTTTATCAGGCTGTTTAGTATCCACTAGCGCAAATTCATCCTGACCCTTATCAACTAGTTGGGCCGTTTTTCCATCCTGACGACGATAGGTTTGTTCTAACTGCTGATCTATTGTTGCTGGATGTTGGGCCAACTTGGCTAACTCATTCCAGTCTTTAGCAATTTTAGACACCGGCAGAATACCATTGTCAGCCTGGTAACGTGTGTTGTAGTAAGAAGATTTTGCTGCTAAATGTTCGCGGTCATGATCCTCAATACCAGGATTTAATTTTTTCGTAACGGCGTCCCAATTAGGCTTGTTATCATCGGTGCGATTAGCTTTGATGAATTTTGCTGCGGTTAGTAAAGCCTCATCTGAGTTAAAGTTAGTTTTTCCGGTGTTGATGAGCACGCTGCTTTTGGCAATGGCTTGTGGCAGCGGAAAAGCCTGCTGGAAGTTCGTTGAAAGGTTGGTTGTTGCTTTAGCTGCTGCTGCCAATTCACGCCAGTCAATGCCCGCTTGATCTGCAGCTTGTTTCAAGCCTTGGTAAGTTGTCTGAGTGATCGCATTATCCTGTGGAAAGAGCGGCTTAAAGGTAGTTACCTCAGCCTCGGTATTAGCTAAGATGGAGTCTTGCAGCTTGTCATAAAGCTGATGACCGGCAGGGTCATTGTCGGAGCCAACATAAATAGTGGCTGGCAATTGCCCTTTTGTTTTATACATATTGACGGCCATATTCACGACACTTTCAACTTTAGTGCCATCAACTGAGGCAATCATGCAATTCGTTAGCTCTGGGTGTTGTGTCCAATAACTCAACGCATCAATCGGTGATTCAAAGACATACAAGTCTTGGGGTTTCCCCAAACTAAAATTGAAGCCAAAATCAGATTGCGAGTTTGCGGCAATCTTTTTTTGCGTGCCACGTTTACCGTATTGTTTAAAATCAATTTCCGTGCCTTGAATACTAGCGCCAACTGCCTTACCGTTGCGTGCCCATTGAAAGATCAGACTGTTTTGTGAGTCCTGAAAAATGAGTCCTTTTTGGTACAGGCGGTCAACCAGATGAGGATTAATCCCTCTGGCGATGGTGAGGTAATCCCGCGCTCGATCAAAGCTATCAGCACGTTTCAAGTAGTTATGATAGGCTGCCTTCGGCGCGGTTTGAATCTTTGTTTCATCGTAGTGACCAGCGTTGAGAAACTTGACAGCCTGATAGAAGCCTTTCTGATCTAAAAAGGTGGTGGCGAATTCAATCGCACCACCACCTAAATTCTGGGAGTTCCATTTCCATAGATTCTTTTTTGCATCAATAACTAAGGAGTCGTGATCGACACCGCGGTAGTAATCGCGGGAATCCTCCTTGAGATCAATGCCAGCACTACGCGCAATATCAACTAAGGACAATTTACGCGCACGATTGATTTCAGCTTGCGTCAAACGCTCACGCTTACCGCTATTGAGGTTTGTTGTTTGTTCCGGAGCATCGTTAAGCGTTGCTTCTGCGGTCTGTGCTTGATCAAAACCTAATGCTTGCGCCGCTTGATCAGATAGCTCGATCGTATGCACACTGGCCTCATTGATTTCTTTGAGGGCTTGTGCCATCACTTTAGGATCTTTCGCCCAAGTGGCCACATATCCTAATGAATAGTCACCAGTGTCGATGCCAATGTTTTGCATGGCAATGTAAGCAACAGATTCGGCTTGCGCTTCTTTCCAAGCGCGTGGTCGATCAGCAAATGCCTGACCAATGCCATGTAACTGACTGTGGCCGTACTCATGGAACAAAGTTTTGAGTTTCATAGCCGCGTCTGTTTCTTGTGGACTAATCACAATTTCTTGTGTGGACGGCCGAAAGAAACCACGAACACCCGGTTCATCAATAGGGGCTTCACTGACCTTAACGTGACCTTCGGTATTGATGGCATCAACGACAGCGTGATATAAACGATCCACGTTTTGGTGATCACCCAACCGCTCCTTAATAAAATCTGTTGCGGATAGTAAAGCTTTGCCGTTGGTTTGACTGACATCGAATACTGAGCCGTAGCGATAACCAACAATTGCTCGTTCAGCGGTCGTTTTGTATTTGACCTGTTCCTCTGGCGTGAGCTTCTTAACGATTGGCATGGTGATCTTGATGGCGTGTTCACCCTTACGAATGTGGCGACCTAATTTGTCCCACTGCTTAAATCCGGCTACCCGCGTTGCATTAGGGTGCTGCATATTAATCAGGAGCACATTACGAACAGAGTAGCCATGGAAGGCAGCATTTTGCCGAAGGTATTGCTTAAACTTTTGAGTGTCAGCAAGTGCGCTTAATTGTTCTGTGGCTCGCTGCGCCATCTCATGTTCCCAGGCTTTGATCTCAGCTTTAGTCCTCGCCATCTTCACCATCCTCCTCCCATGTGACGTTCTCTTCCGCACCAGGAACCGGTTTGATGATCGGCTCCAAAGCGTATAACGCTCGATACTGATTGTCGGCAACCTGCTGCCAAGCAACTCGTCTCATTTTGGTGGACGTTGGTTGCAAGCTGACGGTTGGATAATCGGCGAGGTTGTCAATCACAGGCAGCTCACTACCGAGCACTTGCATTTCATCTGCATAAATAGCTGGCATCATTACTTTCCTTTCTATATAGAAGACAAACAAAAAACGCCCTAGTAAAAGCGCGTTTGCTGTTCCTGTTTCTTCTTGTCTTGTTCACGTTCTCGATCCTGATCAGACTGGCGTCTTTGATATTCGCGTTTGGCTAACCGCTGTGCCTTGATATCGGCGTTGAAAATCTTCTGTAGGCCGTTCAAGTGATTGGTTACTGATGGTTGATGATGTGTTTGAGAAACAGCTTCTTGTTCGGTACGGTAAGCTGATATATCTTTTAAAATACTGTTACCCATCCGGGCATACAGTTCATGTAATTTGTTATCGGTGTAGTCTTGCGCACGGTTGGCTTCTTTTGTGCCACTGCCATACAAGGCTTCACGAAAACGTGTTTCTTGTGCGAGTAGTTGTTTAAATTCACCCAACTCCTCAGGCTTACAACGCATCAAATAGTTTCTCGACATGGCATCTAACTGGTCGCGATAGGGCTTCATGGCATTGTTGTTGTACTTCCAAAGACGGCGATCACGGGGCAAGCTTTTGACCAGCTCTTGATACCTAACGGCAAAGTCTAGGCTGCTCTGATGACGCCAAACAGAACGCTGATCGGGTTGTAGTCGTTGACGAATGAGGTCACTGATCCGTGCAAGTGAACGATCGCGATCAACCATTTCGTTGGCAAAGGCCGCCTTGAAATGGTTCAAGATCTTCTTAGGTACATAACCTTTGCGCTGCCATTCTTGATAGGTCTCACCGTGCTTACCTTCGACCGTAACTCGTTTCCATTCACGGGTAGGTTGTGGCTCCACAATAGCAACGTGGATATGAATGTTGTCCGTGTTGCGGTGAATCGCAGCAGACCAAATAGCGGAATGTGTCATACCCATTTTACCGGTGAAGTCGTTCATGGCGACCCGGGTAGCGTCCCGCAACTTGGCTTCATCTAACTGTTTGGTCTTCGGATTGTAGACATTGTTTTCAGCTAGGAAGTCATTTCGGAAACTGAAGACGGACTGCCACATGACTGACTGATGTTTTTGTGCCACGGTGAATTGTTTTTTTAACTGAACGCGTTGTGTTGATGTTAGATGATCGTATTGATCAGTGAAGATGCCGGAAGACTTTTTCGGATTCTCCATGTAGTGGTTGTAGCCGTCAACTGACAGAATGTTTTGTTGGTCAAAGTGATCAATTCGAATTGCCTCGTCTCGATCAATGTAGTTGATGTAGCTGCCAAACTTCTTGGCATGGGCTGCGACAAAATCAGTCACATTGACAATGCCCGGTGATACTCGACTAGGCATCAGCACCACCACCTCGATGGTGTACTTGGTTCGTTTGGCGGCGAATGTACTCGGTCTTAATCTGGTCACTGACAATCTGACGAGCAACTGTTGTTGGCTTCATTGTGTCATCGGGAATGGGTAAGTTATCCCAGCCATTTTGGACGACAACACCATCAAACAGTTTTAGCAAGACCAACAAGTTACGGTCAGTCATCGTGACTTTCTTTGCAGTGGGTTTGAGTTGTTCCATAATTCCCTGGACAATTTCATGAACTAGTTGTTGTTGCTGAGTAACTTGTTGGATCAGTTGATGGTGCTCATCCATTAAAGACTTGAGGGCAGCACTTAAAGTTTTAAGATCATTCTCATCCATATATTTTTGAACGTCCTCTGGATTAGCGAAGCCTTCAAGGTTGGAATCCAAAGTCACTGTTTTTCTAATCCTCATTAGGCAACCTCAACCTCCTAACCGCATCAACAAAATCAAGATAGGCTTTCGTATTTTGCTCAATGATGATTGCCATTTGTCTTGTTAGTTCGCGCAAATCTGACACATCACCGCTGAGTAAGTGATCGGTTGCGTCATGATGAATGAGCGTGCGAAGATATTCCTCACGTGACAAACGACTACGCTTTGCTGCATCATCCAAGGCAGCTAAATCTTGTTCAGAAAGATTTCTAATGATGGTTGTATGAGCCAAAAAAATCAGTCCTTTCTTTTTATTGTTCTATTTTTAGACAGCATGGCTTCCAAAATATTTGATTTGTTGAGCCTTAGGTTGTACTTAGCAAGCTCCGGATTTTGATTTAGTTCCCGTTGCTTTTCAGCTACAAGGTGATCCAACTTTGCGATTGCCTGATCGCTCAAGGTCATCATGACTCGACGTGTTTCGTTTTGTTTATCCATCTCAAAGCCTCCTTCATAGTGATGACAAACTGTCGCCTGGCAAACCCACACGGCGTTAAAATCGCGTCACGTTACCGGACGATTTTTGGTAAACAGTTGCGACTACTCTGGTCAAAACGTCAACGTTTTTCACCAGCCAAACGATCAGAAAAATTTGAGTTGCGAACCAACCGACCTCAAAAACGGCTCGATCGAAACAAGCGTATTTTGAAGGTGATCTGACACGCCCCTAAATAAAGAAAGAGCATAAGGTAAAACTGCTATCAAAATTGATAGAAACCGCAGTGCGGTTTGCTTTATAGTGCTAGCAGTTAGATGCCACAGAGTTGAATATTTGGTAATAATCCAACATGAGCAAAAAGAGTGATGTTGAATTTTAGGAGAAAATCCAACATTTATCAATCGCACCTAATCCCTTGTGCGAGTTGGAATACAGAGGACAGTGTTTAATATTTCTCCAAAATGCAACATTTGCCAAAAATGGCACCTGTCCACGCGAACGAGCGCGGTTTTGGTGTTGCAACGTTCACAACTAACTAGTAGCTTGACGACAACATGAAGTGCACACGACAAGTTGCACTATCGGCAAGTTTACATGTGCAGTCAATGATGAGCGTAATGTTGATAGCGTTTCTCGTAACTTTGAAGATTGTTTTGGGCCACCTTAATGGCACTTTGCGTGTCGCTGATGTCCTGTTTCTTGTCTTGTATATTCGTCTCGGTTTGCGTCATGCGTTGTTCAGTTGCTCGCTTTTGTTTGCCGACTTGCAAGTTGGCGGTGTCTTTTTGACGGGCTAAACTAGTCTTCAAAATTTGCAGATCATGATTGTATTGGACCAGCTTCTTTTCTAAGGAAGCGACTCGGTTGGTCGTGTTGCTGCGCAAAATCTTGAGGTACTTTTTAAGATAAACGCTTTCGGTTAGGGACTTCACCCTGGCTGGATGGCGAAGGTCTAGGAGAACAAAATCAATGGCACTCGTGACCCCTGACAGGTCTTTTTTCGAACCTAGTTTGACAAACAAGCGGCCATTGTTGATCGCACTTTTCTTAAGCTTGACCACGTAATAATCATCGGCAATCTGTTTCAATTGGGTATGGAAGTCACTGCCGCTATGTGTCCTTTTAGTCACGACGACAGTCGTTAAAGGTGCCAGTGGGTCGATGGTGTTCTTGGTAACATAGAAGTACATGGCGGCGTTTTGCTTGTCCGTATCGACCCCAGCAAATTGAAATTGGTTGTTGCCTTGATCGAAGGTCTGACCAAGGCTGATTTGTTTGTTGTCGGTTTGACGAGGCCATAAAACGATCGCAAAAATGAGCAAAGAAAAAGCTGCTAGGAGAATGCCAAGCAGTTTGACGTAGCGAAGACTGTACTTGTTTTTGTCTTGAAAGTGAATACCTTGATTCATCATTTTAATGTTCACCTGCCTTACCACCAGCCAGCACTTTGTCGATTTGCTGCTCGCGATGACCGGTGTACTGCGTCACCACTTTGCCCTTTTTATAATGAACTAGGGTCGGTACTTTCGTGATGCCTAACGCTGCTGCCGCTTCTCTGTTTTGCTCATTAGCAACGCTGGCAAACTTGAGTTGTCCGGTCACTGACCGCCAGAAGTAAGTGCGATAAACTTGTTGGCACACTGGACACGTAGGACTGTAGTAGAGAATATATTGATCCTTCTTTTGTGCATTGATAGTGATCGGTGTTGCCACATTGATCATTGCCTTTGGTGCGTATACATAGAGCGCTGATAGAGAAGCCGTAGCGATGACAATACCTATCACCGTATTGATGAGGAAATGTCTAAACGGATGCTTCACGGTGTCACCCCCGATAGTGCGCGGTTAGAATCAAAGGCAGCTAATTTGTAGTCATTGCCAACCTTCCTGACCGTGCCTTGAAAAACCATCGTGGTTTTCTTATTTGTGTTGGTCTTGTTGTTACCAAGTTCATAACGTGCCATTAACAAGTAGTCGTCACCCTGTGGGGTGACATAAACGCGCAGATCGTTAATCGTTGATTCTTGAAACCCATTTGCGCTAATGGGTGTATCACGATCAGGCATGAAACTTTGGATCGCCTCACCCGTTAGGTAAGGTTTCATGGCTTCATACTGACCCATTGTGGTGGCCGTTTTAGGCGAGTACATGCCTTGCAACAGACCATTCATCATTGCTGTGATCTTCTGTGTTGTGTCTGTTAGATTGTCTGATTGAGATGATGTCGTGTTTGCTTTTTTACTCGCGCTGTCAGAGTTGCTTGACGCATGATTGACTTGATTAGAAATTTTAAGCGCCTCTAATTGCGTCTCTAATGATTCATTTTTAGACGCCATGATACGGAGTTCTTGTTTCTGCTGACTGATGTTTTTGTTGGCTGTATTGGCTGACGCCCAGCCATAGGCACCGGCACCAAGTGCGAGGATCATCATGACACTGACCAGCATTGTTTTACGATTCATGTTTACCTCCTTGTTCTATGGTCTGACTGCAAAGTCTGGTTCATAGTCTTTATAGGGACGAATGTGACAGACGTCATTGGGTTCAGGTTCCTCGATCACTTGACCATCACCAGCGTAAAAAGCAATATGATGTGACGCGCCGTGGTCACCATAAAAGATCATATCGCCTGGCTGTAATTCACTCATGACAGGTTTGCCGCCGTTGAATAGCATCGTACCTTTGCTTTCCAGTGACACCGTGTATTGTGGGTAAGATTTATGCGTGACCTGCATTAAGACGTAACCAACAAAGCCGGAACAGTCCATGCCAGTCGCTGGAGATTTGCCACCCCAGACATAAGGAACGCCAAGATATTTCTTCGCTTCGGTAATGATGGCACTACCGTTACCCACACTTCCAGCGCCAGAGTTGCACGTCGTTGCCAATGTGGCACTGGCATCTGCTCCAAATTCAAGCATTGTTTTTTTGACGGATGGTACCCAGCTGGCATTCAGTCCCGTGGGATCGTTAGCCGCACCCACAGGACAGTAGACCGAACCAAGCTTCTCAACCGTTGATAACTGTCGCTCGACAACCAGGTTATGCAAGGTGGCCGCCGTTGCGTCGATGCCTGCTTCAATAGTCGGATATGAAATGATGGTGCTACCTGACATCTGGCCTGACGGATTGTTTTGATTACGCACGGCCGAACTTTTTCCCCACCCACTTTCGTGTCCCATGATGGACGCAAAAAGAGCAGGCGAAACGCCTGCCTTGTTTGCTGCTTTGATAGTGTAGTCAGCTTCATCTTTGAGCACGCCACTCGTAAAATATTTGGACCACGCTTGCTGATAGGTGTCTTTGTTGAAATTACCCGTGGCCGAAATGCTGCCGGTAATATCGCAGTCACTACCGCCACCTTTCTTATCGTTTAACCCAGCAAACATGGCTGCGATGAGGACCATGAACAAAACAAAAAACAGTACGAAACTGCTTAAGCTTCCAAAGATCAAACGCAACAACCAACGTTTGCTAAGTGTTTTCACATCAGGCACCACCTTTGAAGATGGCAAGTTCTTGCTTCGTCACCTGGAAGTGCATATGCAGTTTTTCAGATCCTAGCAGGAACATGGCTTCACCTTTATCAAACTTAGGAATCTGCAAAAATTCGCTAGGTGACAGAATATCACCTAGCAACTGACGCAAGATACGTGGATTCTTTTCTGTTCCAATGGTTGTCGCATCGTGCTTCAAGACAATCTTATATTGGCAAAGTGTGTAAATCTGTCGAAGAGCATTAATCGCACTAACTGTATCTCGGTCTTGCGCATTATCGCCGCTAGGAAACATCCGTTCCAACCGTTGAGTCGCTAAACAAATGGCACCAAAGGCTTTACGATCTTCTGACATGATTCGGACAAACAAATCGGCAACATATGCCTTGTTGGTGTTCAACAAAGTGTGACATTCATCAACGACCAATAAGAAGTGGTGAATATCCTCAAGCGATCGCTCACCGTCATCAAATGCCTTCTTTTCAATTCGTCCTTGTTTCATGCAAACGTTGTAGCTTGAAATCAACGCATTGTAGATCTGCAAGTCCTGTACTTCTTCTGGGTAAGAATCCGCAAGCGCTGAAAGGTCATAGGAAACCACCAACTCCCTGTCATAATCAGGCAAGGTAGAATGCACATCAAACAATTCGCCATAAGTCTTCCGCAAATTGTTAAGGGTGACATAGATATGATCTAGCAGTTTCTTTTCCATATCGTCTGTGCGGTTTTGGCGTTTTTGATCAACAAAGTCAATGAGTTGACTGAGCGTGGGATAATCATTGGCATCTCGCTCCGTAATAAAAGGCTTCTGAGTTAAGCCAATGCTGTCCCCCAGAAGTCCTAGTTGACGATACAAGCCGTCGCACTGGGTTGCAAAATATTGAGCCTCTTGCCCGCTGGCATCGTGGTTAAACAAACGGTACTTAACACTCAGGTCCTTGAGATGAGCCTTGTAACTACCAACTGGGTCAACTTCGTTGCTATCACCCACGGTCACACTTGGATAAACCTGCAACAGATTAATTGTACCGTCACGACCATCTAAACTAACGACCTTCCCGCCTAGGGCGTGCACCGTGTCTCTAAATTCACCAGATCGATCAAAAATACGCACCAGGTCACTCCGAATCGCGCGCTCCCAGATAATCTTTTTGAGCTGCGTTGATTTACCTGATCCTAGGTCACCACTCAAAAACAGATTGTAGTAAGTTCGCTGTTTGTCGACTAAAAACTGATCCCAATAGACGGTTCCGCCAGTCTGCGTGTAGCCAAAATAAGACCCGAACGGGTCATTTAAAGAGGTTTGATTATGTGCAAAACTCAAGCCTAACACTTCTCCGCTCAACGGAATTCCTTCGCGTGCATTCTTCAAGTACCGCTGTTCACCAGCAGGTAGAAACATCGCCTGATACTCTTCCATGCCTTCACCGAGAAAAACGGAAGCTTTGAAGCTCATTTTGCGAATCTGCTTCACGACTTCATTTACTTTACGTTCCAATTGATCACGAGTTGCCGCATAACAATACACTCGAATGTAAGTCTGCCTGATGACCTCACCGTCTTTACGTAGTGCTAAGCTCAATGATCGCAGCGGATCAATTTCATTTTGAATCTCATCAGAATCGGCAATATTCTTCGCATGATCTAATTGCACGGTCAGTTCCGTAATAGCCTCCGCAATGTTGTCAACGAAGTCCGCCTTGGTATTGTTGACCGTATCCACCGTTGTTGTCACTCCTGGGATTTCGGTAATACCTGTGAGCCAAAAGTCACTGAACTCTTCTGGAATATCAAAAATATGGATCGTCGTCATATAGTGATCACCCATATTCAGATAAAGTTCGTTGCGCGTATCAATACCGCCTGCAGGTTGTGTTTTAAAAACAAAGTGCTGATCTAAATCAAGCTTCTTCAGTTTCACTAACACTCACCTCCGGATTATTCATCATCTGTAACATCTTCTCCTTTTCAGCAAGTCCAGCACGCTCAAAGGTATAAAGCGTCGATGCATGCCTAGCTAATTCCAGATTTCTTTCTAGTTCTGGCACACTGTCGCCAAAGAACCAGATCCAACTGCTTAGCTTGCGATAGGTTTTTTCTAGCTGCTTAAGAACAGCTAGATCGTGTTGCAACAGCTCAAGATAAATGGGATTACGAGTCTGCTCAATTTTCCGCCGGAAATAAGTCTGTTGCCGTTGGTTGGTCTCTGGAAAATTCATGTATAGTTCCTTGATCGAACCAGGGTATTGTTGATGTAACCCCCAAAGCTCACTCTCAATTTGATCAGCGTCTTGAACGGACAGTTCAAACAAGTCAAAGCTTTTGGGCTTGAATACGTCCGCATAAAACATGAGACCATTGTGAGCCAGCTTAATGTAGCCAGAATTAGTGATACCAACAACTGGATAAATACGACCAACACCATCCTTGCGTTCCTTTTTCTTGGCTGCCTCTTTTTGGCGTTTACGTGCTTCAACAGCGTCAAACCTTGTTGCCACGATGGGCAAGAATGTCAATGGCCCGGACAAAAATTGTACGGTTCTGCCGAATGCGTATGGTTGTCACTTAAATTCACGCATTATCAGATCTTTTATCAGCGTTTAATCTTGTTTAACGTGCCATAGGTACGACAAACAAGCCCTGACATCTGGTGCTTTCCCCAGGGCTGTGCGCCTATTGAACGGTTACTTATGCAGCTGCTGACTTTCTTTTGCAAGCACCGCGACCGTTGGTCTCGCGATCATGATTGTAGAAGGTGTTGTAACGAGCAATGGATTCAGTGACGTCTAAAATTGATTCATAGTTGATCTGCTCCAACCGGACCCATTCTCGTTTCAATAGCGAATGGTAGGCCTCAATCCGCCCGTTATCAGCCGGTTTGCCTTTGCGAGAATATGAGTGACGCAGGTGCGCATCTGTCAAGGTTGTCTCAAACAAACGACTGGTATATTGACTACCCATATCGCTATGAACCATCTTAAAAGTATAACCTTGGTGAATTAACGCTTGAATCGGTGCGACCGCGAGGTCTTGTGTCATCTGTTGACCCACTTGCCAAGCTAAGACTTTTCTCGCTTTTGGATCATACGCTGTTGCAAGGTAAACCCAGTTTTGGTTGATCAGTTGAATATAGGTGATATCGGTGGTCACGACCTCAGACAAGTCAGCTAGGTGTCGCATTAAATTAGGTTTTTGTGGCATGTCAGTGGTTGTGGTAGGCTTTTTAGAGCGTTTACGATACATTGTCGATTGAATCCCCAATTCACGCATGACTTTCCAAATCGTGCGGTCACTTAAGCGGCATTTAAGTAATTTACGAATACGTTTAGCAATCCGCACGTATCCGTAAAACTTTCGACGTTGCCAAAGAACCTGAACCAGCTCTTTAAGCTTAATTCGGCGGCGATTTCGTGACTTAGGATGCCACCTTAACCAGTCATAGTAGGTACTCGAAGGGATCCGTAACGCTCGGAGAATAACTGTGATGCGGTGCCCCCGGCTCAATTGATCTTGAATCATAAAAAGAGCGGCCTTTCGGCCGCTATGAATCAACGCTTTGCCAGCAACACCGCCGCTCGTTTTAAAATATCGAGTTCTTCCCTCAAACGGCGATTTTCTTTTTGAAGTTGCTTGAACTGTTCGTTGGTCACAGCAGTACCTTGATGATCAATGGCAATGACAGTGGCCGCCTGAACCCATTTGCGAATAGTGTCTAAGGAAGGACCGTATTCTTCATGTAGTTCTTTGAATGAGTGTCCTTTTTCATGAAGATCAATCAAGGTTTGCTTAAATTCGGGGGTGTAGCGAATAGCTGTATTGGTCATAAAATATTCCTCATCTGTCAATTATCGCACAAACTATTTTTGTCCGTAATTACAGCATAGGAGCCATGCTCACCTCGCTTGAATAGTAGTTGTCTAATTGGATCGTCAATTGCATGGTAAATGACCCGCTTGCGCAGTAACAACTGTTTCATAACCTGCAAGTTGTTCTTTTGTGGTACACCGGATTGGATTCGTAACGCTGCAGTTAGCACAAACATTAAAATCAACCCAAACAACGCGACAGCCATGGGTGTTGTCACTATTAACACAACAAAAGTGACCCCGGAAACAGCACCTGCAATGAAGACATCGCGTATGGTCAGGAGTTTGTTGTATTGTCCTTTGACAATGAGACGGCGCGAATAAATCACCTTATGAGCCATTTAAGTCACCTCCTAAAGGTTGGCTGTTCATTATGATTTTGATATGAGTTCTTTGCACTTTGGATTACTTTGCGTGTATTGCTTGGAATGGCAGCACCGCGATTATAGGAACGCTGTGCCAACCGAACGGTTTGTGAATGCTTGGCAAGTGCCGGAACGGCTCTGCCGCCCCACATTTGACCTAGCGTCCGTGTCTCAGCCGGAATCTGCTGTGGCGCTGAGCCAGTATCAACGGCTTGCGTTCCAAATTCTACTTGCGTACCACTATCTGGACTAGTATTCCCTATTGATGCTCGGTTTCCCGCCTGACTACCAACGTTGCTGGTCGCTGATTGGTCCCGGGTGTTAGTCCCAGTCGCAAAGTTTGATCCTTTAGGAGCCGGTTGCCCCATCGTACGTTGTGCTGTTTTAGGTTTTGAAAGCTCGCCTTGATCTCCTTGCATTGGTTCACTACCACTCAGTGAAGCCATGTCTGGCCCAGCTGCTGCTGGTGCCTCACTGGCTGGTTCTGTGCCACTCAACGAAGCCATATCTGGACCGGCAGCTGCCGGCATCTCACTTGCCGGTTCAGTGCTACTGAGCGAAGCCATATCTGGCCCCGTGGTTGCTGGTGCCTCACTGGCTGCCTCTGTACCGCTCAACGAAGCCATATCTGGACCGGCAACGCTCGATGAGGTTGGATTAGCGTCTGTGCCACTTTGTTTGCCAAGCGCTGGATCTGTTGTCGCTGGTGTTTCCAGATCAGGTGTCGCTGCGTCTTGTTTGGCTGCTTCTGCACCAATGCCATCAATGGATGGTTTACTACCGCTAGAACGATTACTCTTATTGCTCCTAAACGCATTTGCAAAACCAGCACCATATCCCGCCGCACGAGCAGTGCCATGCACCGTTGCGTGTGCCGCATTGCTGAAACCCCGTGCCATACCACGACCTAGGCCACCAGCGGCACGAAGACCCATCGCACCACCAACAAGGGTTGCCCCAATACCACGTGCACCGCCATCCATGCCAAACAAACTTGTCACAATGTTTGGACCATTAATCAAAAACATGGCTCCAGCAATAATTCCGAAACACTGTGCTACTGGGCTTTGTTGATTTGATGGATTCGCAAGGGCACTTGTCCAGAAGGTGAATAGTTGTAACATGACCGAGGTTAAAAACAACACAATGAAGGTATCGCGCAGCTTTTGTATCAAGGCTAAATTACGTTTGCCTGAATCAATATCAGACAATGCCATTCCTTGCGCCAGCATGGTAATAAAACCGATTTCCATAATGGATACGAAAACCTTGATAATGACCAAGATGATCGCAATGGTAAACGCAAATAACTCGAAAAACGTCAGATACGGATGAAAAGAGTAACGGTAGTAAGCAATATCGTGGAAGAATGCCTTCATATCGCGTAATTGATACTTACCGTCACCGCCCATTGTCAGCTGATGCGACATGATTTCATTCCCAGTCGCATTTAGTTTGGAACCAGCATGATTCAATAGCGTATTCCCAGTATCCAGTGTTTCATTAATATCTAGGTTATTGACGTCGTCAATTGTTTTGATGCTCGTGCTTGGATTGGGCGATAGGGATTTCCAACCATCATTGTTGACCCGCATTAAATCAGTCATATTGTTGGAGACGATTGAGACCGCCGGACGTGCTTTTTGTAGTGATGTTCCGACGCCAGCAACGACCAATCCAGACAGGGTTGACGTCAAGGTACCAAGGCCAATGAAGATAAACAACGCCACCATGAGATTATTGATCTTCTGGTGAAAGTCAGTCTTGGTACGATGAATCATCATGAAACCGACCCAGGCAATACCCAACGTACAAAGAACCCAAAAGATGGGCTGATACGCGGCGACAAAGCCACTGACATCTTTTGAGTTCCAAAAGTCGATGAGTTTAAACGCTTGACTGTACATACTGGTCAAGCCATCAGCCAAATTCGCTAACATACGAATGATTTGCCAGCCAATCCAGCGTAGGCCATCGTTGATCCATGTTGCTTTGTGCAACACTGGCTGAAACTTTTCCAAATATTCAATGGTACTCAAGCATTGTCACCTTCTTTCTTCTTGAATGCATCGAGTTTTTGATAAGCAAAGTCCAGTTGCGCAGCAAAGCTTTTCATGGCTCGCCGAGCATTTAGCCAATGAGTCATAGCTTCAACAGAATCCAGCGACTGATACTCAGCGTAGTCATCTTGTGTGAGCAACTCTTGAACGCCCTTTTCAATCATTTGAAGTTGCGATTTACTAAACAAAGTCGATAGCGGCGTCGCTTGTTGATCAATCTCTGTAGTGATTTGTTTCTTAGGGTCGTTAGGCTCAGCCTCAATATTGTCTTGATCTGGTTTTGAATCCTGCGGCGATTGTTCTGAACCCACTGCTGGCGTGTGTTGATCTGAGTTTTCGTCAGCTGCTGCTGGTTCAGACGCATATTGTTCTACATGCGGCTCATCGTTTTCGGCATTGAGTGAATGACCATTCACTTTAACTGTGATTTCAGGATCATCATTTTCATTCTGCGGTTCAATCGTTGTCACGGTAATATCCAGCAACAGTTTTTTGAGATCAATGTCGTTATGTGCTGGCTTCTTATCGCCATACAACTCGGCAAAGGTTGCCTGGTGATTAAACCGTGTCAGATATTCAAATGAAAATGGTAACTCAGTGCCCTCATCCGGGTTGGCATGAATCGGCCAAGCTGTAATTGAACGATTCTCAAGATCAGACCGTTGCTTGCTGCGAATTAGCACCACTTCGCCTTTCCTGAGTCGAAGCAACTCATCAGGCATCATGAGTCTTCTAGTTTCTTGCGACTCACCAAACGACTTGTCCGTGTCCATTGGTGCCCCGTGACGCGATGGTGCAATCACCGTTGTTTGTCCAATTTGCTTGGAGAAGTATTCTGCATCATCGTAGTTATCAGCCAAAATGTCATACTTGTTGCCACAGGCACCCATGATTTCGGCAGCGCCTTCCCTGCCATAATTGGCCTCCAACTGTGCAATTGACTGCAAAATCAGGTAATAGACCAGACCACGTCCACGACCAACGTTGAGGTAATGTGGTAGTCCTTCAATACGTGGCAAGTTACCCAGTTCCTCATACAGATTAATCACCCGCCGCTTGAGCTTTGAGTCAGCTGCGAGCGTCGCCATCTTAGCCAACACATAGCCCACCTGCGATAGAAAGGTCGCAACTAGTGAGTAGTTCGAGTTGTCGTAATCTGGGTAGATGATAAAGAAAGCCACTGGTTTGTCACCAGTGGCTAAGTCGGCAATATTAAAGTCGTTTGTGGCCGTTAAGCGGCCAATATTACTAAAAGCGTAGTTCTTAATGCCTGCCATCGTACCAGTAAAGATACCGCTACGGGTAATCCCTTGCGAAAATTGAATTGTGCCATACTGCAATTTGGCTGGATCGCCAGAGGGCAACTTGGAGAAGAACTTGTCCAGTTTGGTCATGCCATTCTCATCTGGATTAGCCCCTAGTTCACTCAACATAGTGGTGACAGTATACATCGTGATTTTCTCAGGTGTGTGTTGATCAAAGCAGACCTTACATACCGCTAGAATCAAGGCGTTTAGCAGTGAAATAGACGACTGTTCCCACATCGGTTCCTTTGCATTCGGATTGTGGAAAATACTGTAAGAAAAGGTATTGCACAACATCTGCGCATTATCAAAGTCTCCAGCAGCGTACGCTTGTTTCACTAGCTCAAGTGGGTTATAGGCAATCGAGTAAGTCGGATCAACTAGGTTTAAAGCCGCAACTCGATAACCACGTGCCTCAAATTCTGCTTTGGTGCTACGAAGCATTTCGCCTTTAACATCGGTGATAATAACAGAGTCATGGACGGATGCTCGCATAATAAAATCCAACACTGGCAAGGAAAATAGTGTGGTCTTCCCACCACCTGGCCCAGCCACAGCAACTGTATTGGTGCCGCTGGTATCTACTAGGTCAACGCCATGATGCTGGTCGGCACTGCGATACTGCTGCACAACAGTCTTCAATTCATATTTGTCCATTTGATCCTTTTTAATATGGAGCTGAGGTACCCCTGACTCACCCACATATGGATAATCATTTAATGGAATGGCGATACTTGCGGCCGCCACCTCTGCTACCCGTGCAAAGCGTCCGGTGCCTTTTTGTCCAGTATTAATGGACTGAAAAGCTTTGCGCCAACGATAGGTGCGTATGAGCACATAAATGACCAGCACAACTAGGCCAACCAAGTACAACAGTGCTACCAGCAGATAGGTGAAATCAGGCCATAAAAAATTAGCCGGATGTAGCACCGTTGGGACAATTGTTTGTAAACTAGGTGCCTGGTTTATCAGTTTTAAGAACATTGACGGAATATGTGTCAACCAATTAAGAATCAGTAGACCACCTATCAACCACAGACCTGCAATCGCGATTAGAAATCGTTTATTACCAAGCGCTTCACGCCACTGCCTTTTTTCGTGGTTCATGCTGACCTCCTTTCTGCTACGACCTGTTATTCATGACGACTTGCCATCCATTCCACAAATCGCCAATATACCTTTCTAAACCTTCGATAAGCGATTTTAAGCACGTAGAGTGCTAATGCCACGATGATCGTCATGACAATTAACATCAGTGGATGCTCTTTAATCCCATATATGTCTTGTTCGAGAACATGTGCGTAGGCCGCCAAAACGAGCAGTCCAATCATGATGCCCCATCGAGGGAATATGACGCGCAAGCTTTGTACAAAAAAGACCGCACATACTAGCGCAGCTGCTGTAAGAACAAATTGATATAACTGGGATTGCGTCAATAAAGCAGCGGGCAGTGCATGATACAGTAACACCAGTGCCAACAGGCTTACAATTAGCCCAATCGCACGCTCACTGTGCTGCCGCAACGTGATTGGCTTCATTTGGTCGGCTGAAACCCCCGTCTCATAGATAATCGTTGCTGTTTTACACCACTCTCCTGCAACCGATATGCCAATCACCTGATAACCGGCCGAGATCAGGTATCGGGTGGTTTCATTAACACGGTCATCGAGGCCATCGCTGGTAAAACTGGAAATTGTTTTTATCGCTCGCATTTTTCCTCCTAGTTGAAGCCTCCTGGTAATACATTGCTGTAGTTCGATGAATCTATGGGCGTGTCATTTGCCGCCTTTGGTGGGTTAGTTAGCTGATCATCAACCACTGGCGCGGCCTCTTTGACGATTTTGACGAAACTGGCGGCCATAATGAAGTATCTGGTCGTTGATTGCCCTGGTGCCTCACTGAACACACTGGCGTCAAAGCGGCCAGTGATCAAAACACGATCACCCAGATTAACGTTCTTAACGAAATCTGCGGCGGTTTCATTGTAAAGTTTAACGGGAACATTGATCTTCTTAGTGTGGTCTTGATGATCCCGAACACATTCCAAATAGGTAGAAGCGGTTAGAAAATCCTGATTTTGGCGGTGTTTCACATCGGTTATGACGGTTCCTGATAATTGAACACTATTGATGTCTTCCATGATGTCCTCCTATTCCACTGTGACCACAATGGTCTGTTCAGCCTGTTGTCCGTTCTGATCAGTTGCTGTGTAAGTCAGCGTATAACGACCTGCCTTTTGCGTATTAACCTCACCCTCATAGGAAATTGTTACTGGGCCGTTAGTTGACGTTGCACTCACACCGGTCATGGGATCAAAATGATCCCCCTGTTTAATGGTCTGATCTTGTAACCCTTTGAAAACTGGCTTTTCAGCAATCACATTAATGACACGATCCTGGGTCGTCACATGGCCCCACTTATCAACATACGAGTACGTAACCGACCTTTGTCCTGGTGTTTTGGTATCGCATGTTGTCACCGTGAAATCACTAGGAGTCGCACTATATGGATCACTAACGGAGACCCCTTTGCGCAAATCTGGCGTTGATCCTTGTTGAACCGTCAGTGCATCAAGTCCTGAAAAACTGGCGTCTTTAGCATAAACCGTGATGTTAATGGTCTTGGTTGTTTGTCCACCATCATGATCTGACACGCTATAGGTCAGTTGAGACGTTCCTAACTTAGTTGTGTCAACGTTGCCTGTAACCTTAATATCCTTTGTTAAATCACCATCTTGCACATCACTTGCCGTGACATTTGCCAAGGGATCAAATGAAGTTCCCACTTCGATTGTTTGATCGTCTGCACTGATAACTGGCAAATCATTGGCTACCGTGATCACGCGCTTCGCACTGGTCGTTTGACCGGCACTGTCGGTTACCGAATAGGTCAGGGTGTACGTCCCCTCTTTGCTTAGATCAACATTGCCCGTCACCTTAATGGCCTTAGTAAGATCGCCATCCTCTTTATCCGAAGCCGTCACGCCATTTAGCACATCAAAAGTACCATTATGTGACAGCGAAACCGTTTGATCCTCCGGAACATTTAAAACAGGGGCAGTATTTTGCTCCGGTTGAACAGGATTAACGGGATTAACCGGGTCAACTGGGTTACCAGGATTATCTGGGTTGTCCGGGTTGACTGGTGCAATTGGATTGACAGGTTTGTCTGGGTCAACCGGCTCTATGGGATTAACTGGTGTCGGCGTTTTGCCATCATCGTTAGTTTTACCTTGATCAGTTTGTGACGTGTCTGTTGTGTCATTGGTCAGTGGCTTTACGCTAGCCGTATCATCGCTATTGTCATTTAAAGCCTTTGGTGGTTCAACTGCCGCCGTTGCTGCCGCCAGTGATGCTTTTGCTGCTGGCGTATCTAAGGCTTTCGCAATAGTCACAATTGGATCACTATCCAAGATATTGTTGGTTGCCGATTTGAAAGCATGATCTTCATTTGAAGTTGAGGTACTACTCTCTCCTAGGGCCTGGTCAATAATATCGTTGACTGTATTCTTGCCCTTCTCCTTCTTAGCTTGGCTACCTTTGGATGCTTTAGGCTTCTGCATCTTTTTCTGGTAAGACGAGGTGTGAGTGGCCTGTTGATCACTATGTGCTTGTGTGGCAGCCCAAAGGCCACCAGCTCCTAGTAGCGCAACGGCTGTTGTTGTGATGATGATATGACGTTTCTTATTATTCGTTTGTTGATTCTTCATAGGGACTCTTCCCTCCTAATGATTTTCTGAGTGCTAACCAGTTGTGCTGATCTTTGAGTGCTTGTTTCCGATCTGTTTCAGAGAGTTTTGAATTATTTGCGTCCGCTTTAGCCTTCTCATAGGCAGCCTGATAGGTCTTACCAACTTCAAGCACTTTGTCGGCATCTTTATTGTTCATGGATTTCGCAAGTGTCGCCGCTTGATCCAACTTCCCCTCATGAATCAACGCGAGAAAGATCAGCTGTTGCAGTTGTGGACTCTTTATTTCTGAATTGATGGTTAAAGCATTCTCTGGTTGATTCTGGTAAATATAACTGATAGCTAGTTTTACCTTTCTAACTGCCGTTAGATCCGCATCTTGGCTTACCGAGATAACTGTCGAGAATTTCTTCTGCATATAGGCCAAATCGAAACGGCCATTATTTGATGGGTACTTTTGGACAAACGCAGCTAGTGCCTTTTCATCATTATCCTTGACTAACCTGGCTTCAATATCGCGATGCTTACTGGGATAAAGCTTTGCAGCTTGAACGTAAGAAGCATTCTGAATAAGCGTTTGATAACTCGGCACAGGCTTTGGCCTCATCAAAAAGAGCATAAAAATAGCAACGACTAGAATCGTTGCTGCTGCTAGCACAAAGCGCTTTATAATTTGTGCAGATAACCTTATTTTTGGCCGCTTCAATTGTGGAAATTGCCACATTGGTTTCTTTCTTGCCTGCCGCCGTAACGGGACTGGCTTTGATTTTTGCGGTTTTTGCTTTGCAGCAGCTGGCGCTGAGCTTTCCGCTTTACGTACTGCTTCTTCCTCTTTGGAGACAATTGGTTTGAGATGATGAGCCTTTTCTTGACGAGCAACTACTGGCAAGGTTTCTTGGACTGCTTTTGGCTGTTCCTCAATCGTTAGTTCCTGTCTAACTCGGTCGGAAAATGCTTTAAATGCTTCAGGCGATTGATCACTCAAGACGGTTTGGTAGGCATGATCTAGAATCAAGAGAAGGTTATGCAGCCAGCCTTGTCCTGTGCCAATTGGAAGATTATCTTCATACTCAATGCCGTCCTGACCAATAATTTTGAAGTTCACATCTTCCTTGAAGTGATGTTGAATCGCATAATCGTCAGCCGCACTAATCATCTTTTCGGCTTCGGATAAAGACAGTTGTCTCTTTTTCTTTAGAAATTGACGCAACTTTCTTGAACATTCAAATTTAGCGTACACGGCCTTCTCCTTTCTTTTAGAGTGAGGCTTATTCAGACCGAATTAACCTGCCAAGCCTTGTAACCAAGCAACTGCGGCAGAAGCGAAAATAACTACAATCAGCCCAATAGCAACATTGGTCATACCATCACGCGCCTCGCGGATTTTCTGTTGATCCTTGGTCATGTGAGCAATACCCATTAAGCCAAACTTGACTGCCGCATAGCCGCCGGCAACGGCAATAATAAAACCTAAAATAGCGCTCAATAAAGCGATGACTTTTCCTTGCATATTAATGTCCTTCTTTCATATTGAGATTCTTGAGTGCCTGTAGAATCAGTTTTCGATGGCTCTCAATCTCATCAGTCATTCTTTGGTAAAGCCAGTCTTCATATGCGAGATTTTGTTGTTTCAAAATCTCCGTTAGCATTTGTTTCTGATTGTTCATTTGTGCCTTACTAATTGCCATAACGACACCTCCTTATTTTTAATGCGACTCAACAAATCGCTGAAAACCGTTTTGCGGGCGAACATAAGCCACGATCACGCGATCTTTACTTGGTAACACCCGCACAATCTCACCAATACAAGTTGTATCAGGCAGAATAGGCCACCCCGTTTCGATACTTAATACGGCATGCCGTAGTTTCAGCATCAAGGCTTTCTCCTTTGGATGTGGAAATCTAATTTCAAGAAGGCCGTTTTTCCGTTTAGCTTCCTTGATGTCTTTTGTTTGAAGAACCAAATTGAACATACGATCACCTCCTATATCAAGTTTTTAGGAACGGACTTAATGCGCTCTCCGCTAATCACTAAACTGCCGTCTCTTTTTAATTCCGCTGACCCCACCTTTAGAACCAAAACGTTTTTCAGCTGGTTAAGCGGCTTTATATTGCCAATCACCACTGTCATACCTGGCTTAATTGGATAATCCGTGTGGTCCTTAACCCATGAAGCTTGGATTCGATAAGAAGGAGCATCACGATCTTTCGAAATTAACTTCAAATTGCGATCATGTAACCAAATACCTACAGATTCAGCCATGTTCAGTCTCCTTTCTTTAGCGCAAAAAACACCTGCAATTAGCTGGCATTTGGCGTTCATTATTTTGGCGTTAGCCAAGGCCGCTTCGTGGAATCGAACCACGTTTCCCAGTAGCGGCATTTGTTGTCCAGCGACACACCATTAAATTGCGCAACAGAGCACAACTTTGGTAAAATGGAGGTACGTTAATACCTAAGAAAAGCGCGCCCTAGGGCGCGCTTTTTGCTTGTTGACGATGTTTTTCAAGAGCTTCCTGTCGTTCCTCTTCACGAGAACACAATCCGCTAATCCGAATAGCTGCAAGCTCACACAAAAAGATAAAGCCTAGTAATACCCAGAAACTGCATTTGAAAATCAGCCACAACATCTTAATCTCCCCTCACTTTTCAGTTTTTGAATTGTAGGACGGTAAAAAGCCTGAATCATAAAGTCTTTTCTCAGTAGCAATCAACCGGCGCACCAATGTTGAGGGGCGTTCCTTAGTAACCTGACAAAGGGCAAGAATGTCAATGGTCCGGACAAAAATTGTCCGGTTCTGCCGAATGCGTATGGTTGTCACTTAAATTCACGCATTATCAGATCTTTTATCAGCGTTTAATCTTGTTTAACGTGCAAGAGAGACTACAAACAAGCCCTGGCATCTGGTCTTTCCCCAGGGCTGTGCGCCTATTGAAAGGTTACTTATGCAGCTGCTGACTTTCTTTTGCAAGCACCGCGACCGTTGGTCTCGCGATCATGATTGTAGAAGGTGTTGTAACGAGCAATGGATTCAGTGACGTCTAGAATTGATTCATAGTTGATCTGATCCAGCCGGACCCATTCTCGTTTCAATAGCGAATGGTAGGCTTCGATCCGCCCGTTATCAGCCGGTTTGCCTTTGCGCGAATATGAGTGACGCAGGTGCGCATCTGTCAATGTTGTCTCAAATAAACGACTGGTATATTGACTACCCATATCGCTATGCACCATCTTAAAAGTATAACCTTGGTGAATTAACGCTTGAATCGGTGCGACCGCGAGGTCTTGTGTCATCTGTTGACCCACTTGCCAAGCTAAGACTTTTCTCGCTTTTGGATCATACGCTGTTGCAAGGTAAACCCATTTTTGGTTGATCAGTTGAATATAGGTGATATCGGTGGTCACGACCTCAGACAAGTCAGCTAGGTGTCGCATTAAATTAGGTTTTTGTGGCATGTCAGTTGTTGTGGTAGGCTTTTTAGAGCGTTTACGATACATTGTCGATTGAATCCCCAATTCACGCATGACTTTCCAAATCGTGCGGTCACTTAAGCGGCATTTAAGTAATTTACGAATGCGTTTAGCAATCCGCACGTATCCGTAAAATTTTCGACGTTGCCAAAGAACCTGAACCAGCTCTTTAAGCTTAATTCGGCGGCGATTTCGTGACTTAGGATGCCACTTTAACCAGTCATAGTAGGTACTCGAAGGGATCCGTAACGCTCGGAGAATAACTGTGATGCGGTGCCCCCGGCTCAATTGATCTTGAATCATAAAAAGAGCGGCCTTTCGGCCGCTATGAATCAACGGCGCTGGTCCGCGTCAAGTAGACAGGTGAAATAATTAAAGTGCCTATGCAGTTTTCTTTACGGCATGATTCCGGTATGTCATCGGGGTCATGCCGTTTAGTGTTTCTTGGCGGCGTTCGTTGTTATACCAGTTGATTGCCGCCTCAATACGCTTCATCATTTCTAGTTCCGATAAGCAGTGCTCAAAGGAAAATCTCTCGATCTTGAGGTGACTCCACAAGCTCTCCATCGGGCTGTTATCACCTGGTGTCCCGGGTCGTGACATGCTGTGCGTGATACCTTCGCCCGCCAGGAACGTGTTATAGGTGCTACTTGTGTAAGCCGTGCCCTGATCACTGTGTACGGTATCAGGCTTGATACCATCGTTATTCTCGATGGCCAGTTTCATTGTTTTAGTAGCCAAATCAGCCGTCTCTGTCGGTGCTACGCACCAAGCAATCACGCTGTGGTCATGAAGATCCTTTACGGCGCTTAGCCATAGCCTCTGTTTGTTGTCCTTGCCGTAGGTGATCTCTGAGCAGTCGGTCACCCAGACTACGTTAGGAGCGACTGGGTGGAAGGCGTGCCCCATGTTGACGGTGTAGAGCTTATTGACGAGGAGAAACGCCTTCTTCTCCACTTGACGGTCACGCTTTGCCACACGAATGGAGGCGCGGATACCTGCCAACAGCATGATTCGGCGAACTCGGCCGTGACTCACGTGGTATTGCGTCTCCGCGTTGATGTACGTCATGAGCCGTTTAACGCCGAAGACGTAGTGATTCTTCTCTTCGAGCTCAATGATGTAGTCCCGGATGGCCTGATTCTCCTGCTCATGGACGGTCACTTTACGATGTGTCCACTTGTAGTAGGCTGCTCTTGAGACGCCCATCATCCGGCAAGCCTTGCTAATACCGTAGAGCTTGCCTGCGTCTGGGTTCACTTCTTGTGCAAGTTGTTGAATGGTCTGATATTGTTCGTCTGACCGGCATTCCTTCTTTCCAATTCCTGGAGTTTTTTTAGTACTGCCGCCTCCGTTGACACATGGACCAGTCGCGCTTGTAGTCGCTTATTTTCGAGCTTCAGACGCTCGATCTCAGTCAGTTGCCCATTGTCTTTCTTGGCCTTGCCACGCCGATCTTCCAAGGCAGATTCGCCGCCTTGCTTGAACTTCTTGACCCAGGCGTATACCTGCCCGTAGGAGATCTTGAATTGCTGCATCGCTGCGCCGTAGTTGTAGTCATTGGCAATGGTCCATTGTGCAATCTCGATACGTTCAATCTGTGTGGTTTTGCGTCCGTCCTTCATTGGTCTGGCCCTCCCAGTGGTTTGTAATGGTTGACCACTAGTATACAGGGAAACCCACCGAACAATAACGCTATTGTCGGGGATACCATATTCTCGGGCTAGTACTGGGTACGATGTATGCCCCGCAAGATATTTCTGAACAATCTCTAATTTGAACTCCTCAGCATACTTCTGATGAACGCTTCTGGGTTTGAGGCCGTCTACACCGGTTGCTTCAAAGCGTTCAAGCCATTGTCGAACCTGATTATGCCTAACACCATATTCTCGCTGGACAGCCCAAGGTGCCCAGCCACCCTCACGAACCAGACCAATATAGAATAATTTCTCCTCCAGCGTGTATCTGGAACCCTTTCGGCCCATACAAAAACTCCTCCCTAGGAAGACAAGCTTTAATTATTTGCTTGTCTACCCAAGAAGGAGTATATCCAACGCTTTGCCAGCAACACCGCCGCTCGTTTTAAAATATCGAGTTCTTCCCTCAAACGGCGATTTTCTTTTTGAAGTTGCTTGAACTGTTCGTTGGTCACAGCAGTACCTTGATGATCAATGGCAATGACAGTGGCCGCCTGAACCCATTTGCGAATAGTGTCTAAGGAAGGACCGTATTCTTCATGTAGTTCTTTGAATGAGTGTCCTTTTTCATGAAGATCAATCAAGGTTTGCTTAAATTCGGGGGTGTAGCGAATAGCTGTATTGGTCATAAAATATTCCTCATCTGTCAATTATCGCACAAACTATTTTTGTCCGTAATTACAGCATAGGAGCCATTGACATTCTTGCCAATTAATAGTTGTTATGAATATATACTCATCCTTATCAACCAAGTAAATTAATTTTCCGTTCATATGTTTCCCTCCGTGTACTGCTTGATCTTATCAACCCTTAAATCGCACCATTCATCGTGTGTGCCGTCTGCTTCGTAGATTGTTACGACTGGCATTGAACGATAGCCTAGCTTGCGGAACCGCTCGTAGTCGTCCGCGTCTGCTGTGATGGTTTGCACTGGCATGACTCGTGACAGCTTGAATACTGTTCGCCGACACTTTTGGCAGTGTGGCTTTGTGTAGATGATTGCTTGCATGTGTTTCTCTTCTCTCGATAGTTTCTCAATGATTGCTTGCTCTGTGTGGCTTACATATCCGTACCCGACTCGCTTCATCGCATTAGTTGAGTTCATAAGTACACCTCAATCGCGTGTCGTCATAAACGAACGCATACAGCAGATGTTTGCCCGTGGTGAAGCCATTCTTAATCTCATAGGGATCATTTGGCTTTGCTGTTCCAAGCTGGCGCCACATAATGCCACGATCATCTTTAAACCGCTCGCTATGATAGTGGCCTGAGTGAAGTTCGTATGTTTTTGCCATATTGAATATCTTTTTGTACTCAAATGGAAAAAGTCCTGTCAGTTTGTTCTTGGCTACATCTCCGTGTGCGAGCATAATGCCAACATGCCCTAGCAAGTATGCACAGCGCCAGTCGGTTGCCAAATTGCTGTCATTGAGACGTGATTGCTATATTCAATTGCCAGCGGAATAATCTGATCAAACAACTTCACAGCATCATGGAATGCCTGACGCATGTTTGCGTGATCTAGTTGCGTTCCTCTAACCGTTTGTGTTACATGAATCTGATCACTATGGAATAGATCTCCCAATTGCTCGATCACAATCTCGTTGTAGCCGTCCATGATTATCTCTCTAAGTTGACTCACCATGTCTTTTAGATCGGCGAATGTTGTCCAGCCAAAATGCAGGTCAGGCAATGGGATGACTAAGTTGCGATCGCCCGATTTCTTCATGCCGTAATTGACCGGAATGATTTTGTCGTTGAACGCTTCAGCCATTTCATTTATCGATAAGCCTTGTTTCGGCTTTACGCGAATATGAATGCTATACTGCGGAACTGTGTCGTCTTCGGTACTATGCTGCTCATACACTTTGTAGTCGCCTAAGACCATCTCGAACTTATCAGGATCGTATCCACACAACTCCATCAAAGTTCGTGGGTCTTTATTTGGCTCATGCTTGAGTCTCATTAAGGCCGTGACTGTTTGACTACCATCAGCATTAAGAGCGACTTTTCTGTCAGCGGACGGTGTCTCCCTATTTGTGCCGTCTGAATCGTATTCATTTTTCAGTGGCTTCTGGAACTCGATCCCAAGCCGTCTTGCTTTTCCCTGAAGCGCATCATAGCTAATTCCAAGTTTGTCGGCTGTCTCGCGTCTTGTAAAGCCTTCAGAGGCGAGCTTCCTAATGTCACCGATCTGTTCATCTGTCCATTGCATCTACTCGCCTCCCGAAATATAATGGCCGTGAGCAGTTTGATGACGCTGCTCTACTTTCTGATAAAGAACTTCCGTTGTTCCTGTGGCTCTCGGATTCGGCCCCGAGAGCTTTTTTGTTGCTTAAAAGATTTCAATAAGCTAAAATTAAATTGTTCCAGATAAATACTCATTTTCACTCCTCGGTACTACCCTAATCTTCTAGCTCTCGGCCCCCAACCGAGGGCTTTTTTAGTATACTTATACAAGGAATGTGCTATTATGTAGTCGTGAGCAGTAGCCGTTCTCCTCCAAGTCAATTGCTACTATTCACACATACGTTTCGTTTTTTCATCCTTTTGGCCCTTGGACTGGTCTCTGAGGGCTTTTTTGTTGCACTTTGTATAAGCTTATATGATAATTGATGTTAAAAGGAGGTAATATCTATGAGTTTAGATGGTAAAGTCGACAGCACCAAGGACAAGATCTCCGGTAAAGCAAAAGAAGTTGAAGGCAAAGTAACAGGTGATAAAGCTCGCGAAACACAGGGCAAAGCAGAAGGCATACTTGGTAAAGCCAAGGAAAAGCTTGATGATGCCAAAGATGCTGTTAAAGACACAGTAGATGATGTGAAAAGCAAGCTCAGCACAGATAAAAAAGACTAATTAACTGGCCGGCAAAGTGTCGGCTTTTTTGTTGCTTTTTTAAACCTGTACAAATCCGGTACCAGAGCTTTACGTATTTGATAAACTCATCTGCTATACTGATCGTGCAAGGCAAGCCACCCTTGCAATCACATTTACTTCCCTCATGCATGCCTTCAGCCTGGGTAGCTGGAGGTTTTTTGTTGCGACGAATTGTCAACTCAAGTGCAACTTTTTACCCATGAAGACTTCTGATGGCGTCTTCCAGCCTAAGACCTTGCGTGGTCGATTATTCAGTTGTTCAATGTAAGTCTCAATTTCCTGGTCGCTCTGAAGGTCTAGGTCTGTGTTCTTGGGAAAGTATTCTCTAATCAGTCCGTTGGTGTTTTCGTTAGTTCCTCGTTGTTGAGGCGCGTGTGGGTCAGGAAAGAAGACCTTTGTATTCAGGCGTTCTGCCAGCTCCCTGTACCGGGCAAACTCCCTTCCACGGTCAGGAGTCACTGTTCTTACTCGGTTAGCTGGTAAGGCACCAAGCAGCTCAATCATGACGTCTCTAACAGTGTCAGCTTTTGCGTTGGCCGTTCGCTTCGAAAGCAGATAGCGTGATTTACGGTCAACTAATGTTACTAATGCAGAGTGTCCTGTTTTACCGCGTACTGTATCGCCTTCCCAGTGACCAAACCAGCTGCGATTTTCTGCCGACCGGGGTCGGTCGTGAATTGATGGCACGTCATTGAAGCGCCCCCGGCGTTCATTTATGGTGCCTTTGATTTTGCGCGTCTTGCCTCGGTGTCGAAGCAGCCTTGGTAGCCCGCGAGCACCATGGCTCTTCAATGGAACGCCGAGATTATCTAGGTAGATACCTCTGTAGATAGTCGAATAGCTGATGCGAATAGGACTGCCTTCTAGTGACAAGCGACCGGCAATCTGCTCAGGCGACCAATGTAGCACCGTGATATATCGAATGACAGCGTCACGAGTCCCCGGTCGATCGAGGATCCGAGGACGCCTGCTAGCCAAGCGAACCCGCCGGTAGCGGTCTGAGCGGTGGCTGCCGAATAGCTCCGCCAGCCGCCGTTACGTGCAATTTCACGGCTGACTGTACTCTTGGAACGACCTATCTCTTTGGCGATGGTATCAAGAGTTTTGCCTGTAGAGATACCAAGCAGTATCGATTCACGGTCTTTTAAGGTAAGATGGATGTACGGACTCATAGTCGAGTTCTCCTTGTAGTTGGTCTTGTGGTGATTCCATTTTACAAGGACTCAGGCGATGAGTCTTTTCTATTTGACTAGTTTGTTGCACTTGAATTGTAAATCCGTCGCATAAAAATAGCACCTCACCGTTTGGCGGAGTGCTCGTGTAAATAAAAAGACGCCGAAGCGTCAAAGCCAAATAATATCAACTTTCCCACCCGAAATCTCTGGGCAGTGATCCCCGGCCGAGTCTAAAAACTCGGGTAGTTTAATTACCAGAGGACCATTCTTTAAATCTTCCGTTGATTCCGTCTATCCTCGCCCCCATCCCCATCTTATGTGTATTAACTGATTTTCCCGAATCGATTTCTGCCACATAATCTTGCAATTTGCTTTGAACTATAACTATGTCACTATATGTTCTAATCTCGATTTTGTTGGTAATCGAGATGAACTCCTTAGTGACGGCATCTGGATTCACACCTGGAGGAGTCATAGTAAAGAACTTTTGCTCATTTTCCTCAGGCAAGTACTCACGTTGAATATAACCTGCGTCAGTTTGTCCAAATGCCAAAGCCATGATTTTGTTACCATTAACTCCGCAAATAACAACAATTTGATTTACGCAATTTCCATCTATGTCTTTTGCCTCCTTTAACGTTTCCTTAACAAACTGTTGGATCACATTTACGTAAAGTTGCCAGTTTAACTGAGCTCCGTTGCTTTGAACATGTAATCGCTTTATGAAGTCCTTTATTATGTCAGCAACTTGAGCGTTTCCTGTAGTTGCAATCAAAATGTTTGATTCGGCTAACATAAATTTTTTATAGTTTTCCCCAACCGTTTTTGCTCCTTGAGACATTCTTCCATCTGCCACAATTGAGCAAAAGTCTTTAGTCAAAAATCCAGAAATAAAGCTCATTTCTAATCACCTCAAAAAAATAGTACCCCAGCGTGAACTGGAATACTACATTGAGGTGATATCTGTGCTTCATATGTCTGCTGCTCGCTCTCCCAGTGTCAGATGGGGTCATCGCAAGCTGTGTCCGGTCGCTAAACTGGACAATGAGGCCGGTGGGATTTGGTCCCACAACATCTCGTTTCTTCGGCCTCGTTCTATGCCAAGCCGCTAGACATAGACGACAAATGCCATATCACACATTTGGGTATCCTAGCATTAGTCTTTTAACGCACCTCCTGATATTTTAAGCGGCACTTCTTTATCAGGTCGGGTTGCCAAAGTTCAGATTTTACGCCTTAGTTTGGCAATGTGGCATGCGGGAATCGAACCCGCCTGACTATCTCAGCCAGTCCATTTGCCACGCCTTGCCACAGCTTTATCATCACTGAGGCTCGGAGGAAAAACGCGGTGTCTCAGGTTTCTCACCTTTGGCACAATAACATAATAAGGCAGAAAAGCGTGTTTTTTGTTGCATCATTGTTGCACGGATGTTGCATCTAGTTTCACTAGCGGACATATTTCAGCAAAAGCATAGAGAGCTTCTTGTGTTTGTCGCCAAAGGGTCGTTCGGTCAACATGCAAGTGAGCGGCTAACTGAAGGCTGGATTTACGTGTCGTCTTTGGAGTCAGATAGCTCTCAACTAAAATGATCCGGTAGTCTTCATTCTCTATAGATTCAATAGCGCCTTCACAGCACGCTATATAGTACAGCTCGTCAGCGTGCGATACGAGCTTGTCCTCGGCTTTATTTCCATAGCTAGGTGACTTAGGCATGCCGTCCATCACGGGACTTCTGAGCGCTATTTTGGTGCGTTGAGCGAGCCGCTTGTGATGCCAGTAGTTCCCCAAGACCTCTTTGGCGTTTTCAATTGTTTTATCATGATCAATTGGGCTAAAATATCTCGTTGCTCGCACCACTGCGTCCACTCCTTATGGTATGATTTGGTTGGGTTTGTAGGATAAGCGTGCCTTCGTGGTGCGCTTTTGTTTTTTGTGATATACCTGCTGTTCAAATAATTCGATTTGTTAGACTGAGTCGTCCTGTTAATCCAGGGCGACTTTTGCTATACTACCTTTGGTGATGCTTTCTTATGCGTGTTAACCTTATAAGTTGGGGGAACAATCTGATTCAAGCACCTCCCGCGCGTTGCTTATGTGACGCGCTTTTTGGTATACTGCATACGGAGGCCAACTCCTTTTAAATGATTCCATTTGCTATCAATCACGTGTACGTTTGGCCTCCAGAGCGCGTCAACACCCGGCGCGCTTTTTTGATGCTTTTAAATGTACTTTCAACATGTGCGTTTGCTATACTGTCATTGGAGGCCAACTCCTAATCTTTGATTTCATTTACTCTCAATCGTACGTCTGGCCTCCAGCGCGTCCCTCATCAGGCGCGCTTTTTATTTACATTGAATCAGGATTATTCCTGCTAATATTTAAGTTCGTTTGGATCGTCAATGTTGATTGGCAAGGTTAATACAATCCCGCCAGAAACTTCTGCAGCAGCTTCAGCGTCATGCCTTAGCACAAATAGTTTAGATGAATCAATTTCGCTTGATGTATTAAATTCCTTGCTACATTTGCTGAAGTAAGATACATATTGCTTTTTGCCAATTCTGACGATGAAGACCGTGCTGCCAATTTGAACCGTCTTGCTGCGCCTATTGCTAACAAAATGATCAAAAAGCAGCCAAAAGAAGTATGCACATATGACTACAGTAATAACCGCGCAAATAAGTAGCTTTATTAATAACGAATTCATTTCATTTTCCTCTTTCCCAGTTAGCCCACGCCCATATTGAAGCAACTGCGATGAGCAAGATGACGGCAATCATTGCTTTGCTTCCAGCCTACGTCCGCACATCGGACAATAATTGATTGCAATCGGTTCATCAACCTCAGCGTTATCAAATCCGACTGCGGTGCAGGTGTGTATTGCCGCACCATTTATTTTTTCAGGATGAACTCCGTCCCAACAGTTCCCACCAGACATACCTATTCGCAGAAAACTACCATCTTCTGCTTCAATAGGTTTATGCGGCTCTTGGCAATACTGACAGCTTTTCTGTTTCTTGGTTAAGGGGGTCGAATTCGACTCCCTTTCCACTTTATTAGCCATGTTATGTCTCCTTACGCAAGTACTGTCACGTGCTTGCTAAATTTTACAAGCTTCTCACTAAGGTATTCGGCAACAAGATCAATTGCTGTGTTCCGCCACGCATCACCGTCAGCACTAAAGAGCGCCAATTTTGGACCTTCATGCATCCGAAAGACAAAATCACTTTCCTGTTGCTCAACTTCCAGAAATGTACGATATGGCCGTAGTGAGATTGGATTCGGGACAACTACCTTGCCAACGGATGCCACACCACTGCGTGCGGTTGCAACTTGGCTTACACCGTCATCAACCATCGTCTGTGCAGATTCGTCTTTAAGATTACCAACAAATTTAAGCAACACTTTGCCATCCTCAGTGGTCATGAACTGTGCCTGCAGTGCGATGATGAATGATTCCGAATCCAGCCATTGACCGTATGGGTAGCAGGGATGCATTGCCTTGGCCTTGATCAAGACTTCCCGGTTGCCAAAATCATCGAGCTCTCCTAATACGAATACGCTGTTCTCATCGACTACTTGCACAATTAAGGGACTGGCAGAACGTTCGCTGACCTTCCCGATATAATCGACAACTGCAGTCAATGTGTGAACTTGTAACGCTTCGTTTGCTCCATCATTTGGTCTAAATTCCCTTATATCACCGTTACCATTAATCAAAAATTGACGATTTTTGTTTCGATAATTCGTTTACCATTTGCAGTAACTGCCTGTTCTGCTGTGAATTTAAGTGCATCTGCTTCTGTTGTCATATTAGTTGGCCTCCTTGGCGTTCTTGATTTTTCGGAAATCAATCGGTGCGTCTGTTACCTTATCGTCTTTAATTGGGATACCTTTGTCGTCTTTTAGCGTACTATCATCTGGGTCGAAGTATTCCTGCCCTCGTGTACCTGACTTTAACTCGTTCATTTCCATATATCCGTCCTCGCCACGTCCAAGCAATACATTGGTGGTGACACTGATGTCTGGTACTAGCGTTGTTTTGACATCGGTTGTAAGCTTAACGACTCCGCTATCGTCAGGCTTAAAGTTAAGCGCAATGGTAACTTTTCGTGCTTTGCTCTGATCAGTATTAGGATCAAGAATGTTATTGGCAACCTGGGCCAATGCCTTTGTCAACTTTTCTTTAATGGCCCCATCAGCCAGTTCGTTCAGATTCAAATTTAATTTATCCATAGTATTTCCTCCTACTTTTTCTTTGCTAAATTCAAGCTTGTTCTCCTCAAAATAGCTTTCCGTCTCGTGACTCCAATGCCTTGATAACTCCAAATGTCCTTAAACAGTCATCTAGCGCGTTGTGAGTACGGTTTACTGGTATGCCTAGAACATTCGCCAGTCCTTGCAGCGGAGGCGTAGCATTAAAGCTATACCGCTTTTCAACGATGTCTGCGATGTCGATAAACTTCCAGTTCTTGGGGATGCCATGTGACCCCTTTTTAAATGTTTCTCTGATGCGGCCCGCATCGCCTTCAATCGACCAGCCCACAATGTCAATCGTAGTTCTCATCCAGGCCACGTAGTCACGCACTGTTTGCTGCAGGCTTGGTAAAGCTAAATAGTCGCTGTATCGCATGTTACTTGTCCTAATGATGTGAAGCTGATCAAATTTATCTGGTGATGGAATGAATCGGTTGAACTGATCTGCAATGTGCAGACCGTCTCGAATTCTGACTGCTGATATTTGAATTGCTCGATTACTGGTTGAGTTAAACTCCGTGTCCATAATCACGTATTCTTTCATCAAGGCAACGCCTCTTTTCGCTGATCTAGGATTCCTTTAACGCCAAAGCTATTTCCTTGGCCGTGCTTGGCCATACGGGACATAGTTCGCTCGCCGTACCTCTTATTCAGATCTTGTCCGTGCAAATTGGTTGTCACGATAGTTGCTTTGTCTTCCCGCATTCTGAAAACATCATCAGCCGTCTGGCGTTCAAAATCACTACCACGCTCGGAGCCTAGATCATCGATCACAACCACATCAGCCTTGCCAATCTCATGCATAATTTTCTCGTTCTTCATTCGCACATCTTGTGCATTAGCACTCATGCCAGACTTGAGTCTCTGCATTAAAGCGTTCCAGTCAATAAAAAGGCATGTTTTGCGATAACCGGTCTTGGCCTGAGTATCAATTAATATGCCGTTAGCAATATGTGACTTGCCAACTCCTGTGTCACCGATAATCAATGCGTGTACAACCTCGTTACGGCATATTTTGTTAGACAAACCGACAGCGAAGAGTTTCAACTGCTGCTGTCCAAGGCTGCCATCTGTATGGAAGTTGTTGAAATCCTTTGCAATAATCGCGTCTGTACTAAATACCGAATAAGCTAGGTAGTATCCAACGGTGCGGTTCTTGCGGGCCTCTTTTTCCATATCTGGCGTGACGTTTTTAGGCTCCGTGGGTGGCTGTTTATAGCCACAATTCATGCACACTCCGGCCATTTTTTTACCGGTTACTTTGCTCAATCCCTTCGGGCGATACAAGAGGCTGCCACAATCGGGACAACGTTCAGCAAATGTTTCGATCGCTGCTAAACGTCCTTGATTAGTTTCAAGATTGCTCATCACACGCCTCTTCTCTACCAAGGTAAGTCTTCATCTTGGACATCCCCTTGGTTTTGATAAACGTCTGTAGATGCTTGCCGTGACGTTGATTTTGACTTTTGGCGTTGTGTTCGTTGGGCTTCATAGGCCGTCACTGCCTCTAAACTAGTAAGCCTTAAGGATTCCCAATTTTTTAAAATGGCATTGACATAGCTATAACGACGCACGTTATTGTCAATTGCGTTGCTCATGGCCTGTTTGACTACCTGAACTGCCTGCTCGTCAGTTGAGCCAATCTTCTTGAAATCATCTACCCAGTACATGAGGTCTTCACGGTTCTTTGGGCTGATAAAACCAAAACCGTTTTTCTCCCAAAAATTAATGAGCTCCGGTTCCCCTAATGTTGTTGTATTATTAATACTTGTATTATTTTCTGGACAGTTTTCTGACCGGGGGTGGGTCAATTTTCTGACCGAGGGGGGTAAGTTTTCTGACCGAGGGGCTAAACTAATAAATCTTTGTTCAACCTCCTTACTTCCACTTTTATATTTGATGACTCTGCGGATATATGAATTGTCTTCGAGACACTTTAGCCAACTTTTGATAGTGCCGATGCTAACCGAATAGAGCTTTGCGAAATAGTCATTCGATGCCCAGCAGTAACCGTTCTTATTGGTGAGTGCCGTGATCTCGCCATACAAGAGCTTGGCTCCTTGTGGCAGCTGTTTGTCATAGCGCACACCTGCTGGGATGATTGCATAGTAACCAGGCTTCTCATTCATGATCGACACCGCCTTCATGAAAGCATTGATCGGCAATGTTTTGGCGAACATCCATTAAGTCTGCTTCGAATTTGATCATATCGAGTGATGTTTGACCCAAGATATCCATGTATTTTTTAAAGTTGTCTTTTAGGAACAGCCGGTCTTGAATCTTCTCACCATCGGTCATGTGAGGATCATCATCCCTGAATAGATCGCACTTGGTTTCTGCCCATTCTCTCAAATAATCCAAAAGGTACTGATCAGTTCTTACTTTGTATGCAAGTGATTCAAGACGGTTAAGTTGCTTGCCAATTTCTCTGGCCATTGTTTTACCTCATTTCTTTCTGTGATATAATGAGGTCAATCAATGTGAAACCTCATTTTTGGCCGTTAAGTGTGCTAGCGCTTAGCGGTTTTTGTTTTGCCAATTATTTCGTTGATTAAGCTGTGAATAGAGCATATTGTTTGCTCCCTTTTGTGCGATAATCACGAAGAGGTGATTAGAATGAATAAATACGAACTCTTTTCCAGCGTCGTACAAGCTCTGACTTCGATAGTGGCTGTTGTTCTATCAACAATTGCTTTAATACGAAGTTCTAAATCAGAACGTGATGCAAACAAGCCGTACATCGTTTCTTTTCTTAAAGTTGTCAGATCTTCGCAAACTACAATAATTTACCTAATGATCAAGAACTTTGGCCGAACAGGAGCAACAATCTTATCAGTCAAGGCTGATCCGGCTATTGACAGTGGGCAACTAAAGTTTGAAAACAACCCTTTTGAATTATTTTCTAATCAGCTGATAGCACCCGACCAGACCTATGCAGCCGTTATTTCAGTCAAAAACTCAGAAATTGAGTTAAAAACCAGAAAGTTTTCTTTGTCCATAACTTATTCAGATGAGTTTGGTAAAAAAGAAACAAAAGACTTTTTGCTTAACGCTGATGTGGCCACGTCCTTCGACCACATCACGCCGGTACCAACAAAAACAGATGAAGTAGCGAAATCCATTTACATAACGAGCGCGGAAAGACTATTTAATCAGTTTTAATTCAGCGTATTGATCAAGATCTATCAAGTCTAAAATTGCTTTTGCTTCCGCAAGATTGCTCGTATGCCTACTCAAAGTCGCGACAATACCATCAACTGCCATTTGAACATCATTGGCCGAAACACTAATACCATCGCCAAATATTGGAGAATATTTTTTGTTCAATTTGGTCTCCGGGCTATTCAATTCACTTCCTCCAATTTCCGCTGTGGCCTAAGCAGTGGCCAACGATCACGCCGAAGCCACCAGCAATTAGTAAATAACCAATCATTATTTACCCTTCTCTCTAAGCGACCTTGAAATCTCTGGGAACCATTTGTCTAAGAACCTGTCTAGTATCTGCTGAATCTGGTAGAATTGTGGAAAACCGACTGAGGAGTTTGTCATGCCAGATTATCCAAGCAATATTTCTCGAGCGCAATTTGCGTTAATACAACCTGATTTAGAAAACTTCCGTAAGCATACAAGACCGCGTCGTTATGATCTTTATGACGTATTCAATGCCATCCTTTACTCGCTTACTACAGGGTGTCAATGGCGTGAATTACCGCACGATTTCCCGGAATGGCATACCGTCTACCGCTATTACGATATGTGGCGAGATAAACCAGACCCGACAGCTGATTCGCTATTAGAAAGGCTTTTAAAAAAACTGTCGCTTCCTATCGTTTTGCACAGGGCCGATCGGCCCGAACGTCGTTTGTGATTGTTGATGCTCAAAGTGTTAAAACTACTGATTTAACGAAAAATAGTGGCTACGATGGCGGCAAAAAGATTTCAGGGATTAAGCGTCATATGGCGGTTGATATTAATGGTTTACCACAAGCCATTCTCGTGACACGAGCTAATGTATCAGATCGTTCAGGTGCATTGGCTATGTTTAGTTTGGCTAGCCAAAATTTAGAGCTGGTTCAGTATGTCATGGTTGATGGTGGCTACACTGGCAATGACTTTGCGGATCAGGTGAAGCTCATTTTGAATGCTAAGACGACGGTAGCTAAACGCAACGAGTTGCATATGTTCACGGTGTTACCGCAACGATGGATCGTTGAACGTTCATGGAGTTGGCTAGACAAATGTCGGCGACTTTGGAAAAACTGTGAACGCGCCCTTAACAGCAGTCTTCAAATGGTTGTATTGGCCTTCTTGAACATAGTTCTTAAAAGATGCTAGACAGGTTCTAAGAAGTCGAGCCATGGTTTCGGATGAAACAGATACCCCTTTTTGCCAGGCGGTGGATATGAAACCACGGTATCTTGCAAGAACTTGTGGAAGCGTGGGACGTTCAAGATATTGTTAACTACCCACGTGTTGTTATGTCCTTCGACATAGCTTGTTGCGGTGGTGAGCGTCCACATGCCTCGTGCTGCTAGCTTGCGTTTTAACTCTTGGTTCTCCTCAATCATCTTTGCCAGTTCTTCTTCTTCAACCGCTAAATACTTTTTGCTTGAAATCTGATCATCTTCAACAACCTGCAACAACGGCATGGCATTTTCTCCTTTCCTGTGATCGCCTCCTGACGGATAATGAAACCGAAAGGAGGTGAATCTTCATGGTGCAAGTCCCTTATTATGACAATCCGGGCGGAGCTCTAGCTGTTACAGTCGAACTTCCGCACGCTGCGAACGTTTACTTGGTGGATCAAGCAAACTTCAACGCTCACCAACGTGGTGACCTCTTTACATATTTCGGAGGTCACTATGATGAGTCCCCAGTTACAATTCGGGTTTCTGGAGCTGGCCGTTGGTATCTGATTGCCGAAAATGGGTCAGGCGAACAATACCGTTACACCTGGTCTAAATAGTTGCGTTGTTCTGATAGTGAGACTTCACACGTGCTACAACTGATTCAAAGTTGGCAAATGTGAAGCCTTTTTGTTTGAGAAGATCAATGACCATTCCAGTTACTTGGTCTTCAACATCTTTGTCCTGTACTTTAACGACATTGGTTAACTTTTCCTTTGGGCGTTCATTCATTTAGATAGCCTCCTGTTGTTGGTCCTCCAATAATGAAATCTCGCGTGCTTTCATGAGAGTTGCTGTTGATGGCGTCCAATTCTGGATAAAGTCATCAGCCTTATCGAAGTCTTTCTTACGTAACTGTGTACGTGTCTTGATTCCGATGTAGTCATTTAGTCCGTGGTTAATATCGCGATAAAAGAGGCTGCGCTGTTTTGCGTTGAGTTTGCAGTGATGTACGTCCAGATAATTTGCAACAGCTCGATTGACTTGTTTGCTGATGTAGTTATATTCACCTGGTGCCAGCAAAGCCTTCTCTTCCAGATCAGTTACACGACCATCAAGCTTTTCAATCCGTTTTACAGTTCGAGTAGCAACTTCCATGGTTAAAGCAAGCTTTTCTTCTGGCGTCTGTGGAAGCCGTGTTTTCGGATTAAAGTAGTTCTCCTCCAGACTGTCGAACATATCCCAAGCCTGATCTGTACCAAGCATTTTTGAGTGACGTGCGGCGCCGCGGCGAGTCCAGAGATATAGAGCACTTGCATTTTTCCCAACGAACCCACAATTTGTCGGTTCGTTCTTGAATGCCCGAAGTTGCTCCCCTTCCAGCTTGAAGAAGTGCTTTCCTTCAATGAACTTATTCGAGTTTCGTTTAAAGTTCATTTGAACGACTCCAACAGTCGTTCCGTACAATTCTGCAAGTTGTTCGGTGGTCAGTACACGCTGGCCGTTTTGTTCAATTGGTTGTGGTTCATTCAATGCGTTTCCTTCTTTCATGAATTTTCATAGTTTGCTGCCCTCCGTCAGTGGGATAATAGTTCATAAGGAGGGAATGTAATGTCCAAACCAATTGATGCCGTAGCTGTTGAAAATATATCTAAAATCTTGGGAGAATATACGACTGGGCCCAAAATCACCAAAATGTTTTCTTTGCTTGGATTTTTCGATTATGATCTTCAAAGACAAACTGACAATCAATGGTTCAAAGCGTCTACCAAATGGCGTCGTTTAGACGAAACAATTAGGCACGAGTGTAATGCTTCACACAATAGTCGCCCCTTTTTTAGAGCCATCCAGTACATTGCTCGACCTCAAGACTTTATTTCAAAGCCAGAAGAATGGGGCCGCCTACGATATGAGATAAATGAATGCCTTATTTTTTATGGTTATTGTTTGGATGACAGTGGAAGAATCGCATCAGCAAAAACCGCGACTACGTTTTCTGAAGCCCAGCTACGCTTAAAAACTCTTAGCGCTCGACTTACAGAACTCAATGTTCACCCTCTAGTGATGAAATTCTGCAACGAACAATTTCTTCAAGGCGACTACTTTCACGCCATCTTCGAAGCAAGCAAGGGTGTCGTTAATCGAATTCAGCAACTTTCAGGCATACAAAAAGATGGCAATAGTTTGGTAAGCACCGTGTTTTCGGACAAGCAACCAATACTCGTTATTAAGGGCAACATGCTTGCAACGGAAACCGACAGAGACATATATTCCGGATTACGTAACCTTCTTAGAACCGTAATATTTCTTTATCGAAATCCCAAAGCCCACACCCCTAAGATTTACGATCCCTCCAGTGTCGATGATGCTGTCCAAGCGTTTGTTATCATGTCCGCAGCACAGACAATGCTTGATTCAGTTGTTAATGTCAGAGACTTCCTCTAGCCTTGTTGCCACCAGAAGGCCCAATACCGCCATCCCAAGGATGCTAACTTGGAATGTGGCTTTTGGGTTTCTTTTTTGTAGTTCTTGACTAACAGCAGACTCAAATAGATCTAACGTTTTGGACGTAACCACTGGAAGCTCATTGCGAATTGCATCAATCGGCTTGATCATTTATCTTCCTCCCTATTCCACATGAAGTTTGATTAGCCCGTTCATACCGTCATCTTCTTTTGCTGTGACTGCTTATATTTGACGTATTCAATAGCTCGCTTCCAACGGTCTTTGTCGATCTGATTAGCAGTTAATCCCTGACCGTCAGTCATCTTTTTAACCAGAATTGCCATTACCTGATCACTGATACCGAGAAATTTCGCAATGTCGAGCTGTGACAAATTCAAATGTAATAAGTAGCCTTTCCAGTCATTACGATTAGCAGTCCAATTGAGCTGAACGTTTACCATGTACTCACCTCCCTTACATTTAAAGAATCAATCAAGTTGTTGCATTAATTTATCACGAGTGGTAAATTAATGGCATAGCAAATAAGACAGATGATCTACTTATCCACCGTTATCGCCAAAGACATGGATGGATTAGCTTGTTGATGTTTGCTTAATTACTTGATGAATTCATAGTAAACCACACGTGATAAATTGTAAACCACTTGTGATAAATAATTCGTCATGACCGGGAGAACTCGTCTCATGAGTACTTACGACAGAATAAAAACACTAGCTTCAAATCGAGGGTGGTCACTCCAAAAATTAGCTCTGAAAGCAGGTATAGGCATTAACAGCATCTATCGATGGAAAAAGATGACCCCATCTACCGAGAATGTTCAGAAAGTTGCTGATGTTCTTCAAGTTTCTGTGGATTATTTACTTGGCAATACGGATAACCCCAATCCTGACAATGAAGGTTCTAAACCTGTTGATCTGTCAGGAACAAACATCTTTACCTATCAAGGACAGCCTGTTCGCCAAGACGATTGGGAAATCATTCAAGCTATTTTGGAACGACGCAATAATAGCAGCAAAAAGCGTGATCGTCATGAATGATCATATAGAGGACTTGTTGAATCAGGTGATTGACTATGCTTGGGATCACAATATAGGCTGCTCGACTATCCCCTTACACGAGGACCAAGGCCCTTTGGTTGATACAGAAGCTCGCCTAATTATTCTTAACAACAAATGGCCGAATGCAAATGAGTTGCCATTTCAAGCAGCTCATGAATGTGCACATATTCTCAACGGGGATAACGGTAAGCTTCGATACACAAATCAATACACTAAAAGCCGTACAGAGAATGGAGCCAACCAACGTGCGCTATCAATTATCGTTCCAATGTATTTCGCAGACATTCCAGAAGAATCAGCAAACATTGACCAATTCATGAATGATTTAGCGATACCGCAATGGTTAGAGGATTCTGCCGTTCAATGCATTGAACGGTTTTATGAAAACTACTGACTGTTCATTGTTGAATTAGCTTGCAACCAACTGGTAAAAGCAGATGATATCAGTATAATCGGAAAAGTCATTAATTAATTGTAGAAAGATGTTGATGTTGGATTATGACAAAAATATGCACATTATTAGATACTCAAGACTCTCAGATTTCTGAATGAATGAATCTGTTACCGGAAGACCAGGTTGATGCAGGGCAAGCATATGATGGTCTCGGCAACTCCGAAATTATTGATACTGCTTTTGAAAATAAGATATGGCAACTAAGTAAGTTTGCTGCCTTAAATCAACCAGTTTCAGTCGATATTGATGGGAAAGTATATGCCGAAATTAGGCAAACTAAGTACTTCATTGGAAAGATACCGAACGACAAAGTCAAAACATTCTCAGCCTTGTATCTAAATGACAAAGTGGAACTGTGGGTATCTATACACGGGGGGACATATAAACAAACAAGTACACGAAGCGATGGTTCTATTACTGTCAAAACTTATAGAGCCCCAGTAACTTTAAAACTTATCGCCGAAGATCAGCAACCAGCTAAGACGCTCAACAATAATTCCGGTGAAGAATGGTCTGAAGTCGGCAAAAAAATGTACGCAGCAAAAAGAAAGCCTTATTGCCTGAATTGTAAACATCAGCTTAAAGGCGAGCGCTTTTGCCCCAACTGCGGGGCTAAAATAATTTATCCAGGTGAACATCAGAACGGTATGCCAATCAATTCATGGGAAAAAGTTGCCAATGGTGCTGATAAGTTTTCACAATCAGTTGACAAAACCGGGAAATTTTTTAGCGACTTCGGTTGTGCGATGACTTTAGGATGCACAATACCAATTATTATAATAATTATACTGTTCGGTCTTATTTAGTCCCTTCCCCAACGCAAGCGGCGTCTCCGTGCAAGCCGGAGAGTGGGGCTTGTGCCACATACCAAGTAAAGGATGTGAGTCATCATGCTAAAAAAGATAGTTGCCATCTTACTCATTGTTTTGTTGGCTGGCGCAACAACCGCTTGCGCTAGTGATCAAGACGATGATCAAAATGTCGAGCAGTTTAACTGAGTGTTGGCTGGATACAAAAAAACCCCGGCCGCTGTGGTCGAGGAGCAATTAGATTATGTGGAGGAAAAGAAATTGCAAAAAGACAACTCAGATAAAGCTAAAAGTTTGCCAAATAAAAAATCCGGCCTCTTTTTTGACAGAAATGTACAAAATCGTTCAATCAAATTAGTTCACAAAGACCCTGTTCCCCCCAAACCAAAGATGCCGGATTCGGCATCTTCTAAGAATAAGGATTGATTCCGATAATATAAATTTTCAATTGTCGGTCGAAGTCAATGATTTGTTCACTGTTTTGTGGAGACTCATCATATTTTTTCTGTGCCAATTTCACGGTCCAATCCTGTCCATATGTCATCAACCCGATTTGTTGAGTTGGGTCGTCGCTTCCAGGTAGGCGATTGGCGTAACCACTAGAGATAAGCTTGTCGTTAAAGTCGAAAATGATGACAAGCTTTTCCTCACTGTATTCTTTATTTTTTAATGCCTCAACTAGCGGCGACCCTGGCAATACGGTGGCAACGTGAAATTGTTCTTGTATCCATATCAGGCATGAATTTCCTAGCTTAATTAAGAAATAGTAAGTGAAGGCTAATGGAACAGACAAAATCAGCGTAACTACGAAAAGGCCAAATTCACTCCAGAAGCTGCGACCAACTGTTCCCCAGATTTGCTGGTAAATTGCGAGGCCACCAGCAGCATTCAGCATAGATATCAGAATCAAAGCGATAGTACGATCTGCCTGTCTTGCTGGCAAATCGAAATGAATAGCATCTAGCTTATCGAGCCATATGAAAGTCAAGAACCCAGGGATACCCGCTAAGATTAGTTGTTGCATTTCCATGATTTATACTCACCTAATTTCTTTTTGCATGAATTTCATTCACTTGATTATATCACAAAAAGCCACACAGATTGTAGGGGGTAAAGCCTATGAAACCAATTACAGTAATCTCTTATAAGTTTGGCGAAAAAACTTGGAAAAATTTTGAAGGAGAACCGATCAAAAAATATGAGCACTCAGTTCTCCTAGACATTTCAGACACCGAAGTCTTCACTGATAAAGAAAAAACAGAACTAAACGACAAGATCGTTGTCCCCTTTTCTAGAATTAGAGAAAAACGATTCATCAAAGATATTCCGCTCAGTAACGTAAACGAGGCACTTAACAAGAAAAAAGCAGGCAGGAAATAGCGCAAAAAGCGCCTACCCCACCGACCAAAGTGAACGGGTAGACGCCTAACAAATACTCGGAGTCATAAGGCTCTTTGTATACTCGATTTTACCAGAAAAGGAGGCAATTCGCATGGCAACATTTAGGAAACGCGGCAAATATTGGGAATACCGGGTTAAGTATAAGGACTCCGCCGGTAAACAGCTGGTTGCTTCACACGGCGGGTATCGGCTTAAATCATCTGCGCAAGATGCTGCGGAAGCTGTAGAAGATGACCTCAAACGTGGTGGCGATCCATCAAAACAAGACGTTCTGTTACTTGATTATTGGGATCAATGGGCTGAAGCATACCGAATCAATGGCAAGTCAATCAACACTGTATACCGTTACAAACTTTTCAGAAAGCACCTAAAGAGCCGATTTGATGGCCGAAAGCTTAATTCTATTCGACCTATCGAATGGCAGAAATTTATTAACGATTTTGCTGCTGGCAAAGATCGCAAGGAGAAAACCACACGAAAGCGGCCACGTGAGCGTTCGAAAGATATCGTTACCAAGATGAACAGCTATGTTCGTGGGATGGTAAAAGCGGCAATCAATGAACGCATTCTATTTTCTGATTTTACCTTTGGAACGAAGACATCAGGCATGCGCTCTAGTGGGAAAGTAAAGGTGCTAGACAGCCGTGATTTCGCTAAGGTTAAAGCAATTGCTATTGAACGGGCTTCGTACCGCAATATCGGGGCGCTTGCTGTTTATATTGGCTCGATCACTGGCATGCGAATATCTGAAGTGTTGGCTTTAACTTGGCCTGACATCGATACTAAGCTCTGCGTCATTCACGTTACGCGTTCTTGGGATCATTTGTATGGAACAGGATTCAAACCAACTAAAACTGATTCGTCAGTTCGCGACATTGAGATATCGCCCAGCGTCATTGAGCTTCTTAATAAGATCCATCAGGAACAAGCAGCATCTTATCTTCGTACTGGATATCGTGACGAAGACCAGATGATTATGCGTGATCCACGTCACAACGTGATTACAGACAGCGCATGTAACAAAGCCCTGCACGTCATTCAGAACAAAGCTGGGATCCCTGAAGATAAGCAGATCACCTTTCACGGGTTGCGTCATAGCCACGTCAGCTACTTGATCAGCAAAGGCGTCGACATCTATTATATTTCAAAGCGGTTGGGTCATTCAGACGTGACTATTACGATGAAAGTCTATGGTCATTTGTTAGACTCACAGAGAAAACAAGAAGCACATAAGGCCGTGTTATTCATGGATCAGCTATGATTGTGTTTGTCCCCTTTTTGTCCCCCGAAAAATAAAAACAAAGTAACTCTAAAGATACCTAAATTGCTGTAAATGCTGATACATAAGCTTTTTAAAAAGCTAAAATAACCTAAAGAAAGCTAAATAATGCCTCCACCGGGATTCGAACCCGGATCTGTGGTTTCGAGGACCATTATGCTATCCGTTGCACCATGGAGACTTATAACTCCCATTATAGCCATTCTCGAATAATTTGCATCGTCCTATTGCTTCGAAATTTTCAAAGCAGTAAACTTTGAAAATTAAGTTCTACCTTTATAATCCTGAATAAGAGGCCCCCTATGTCACAAATAATACTACTCATTGCTGCATTGTTTTTCTTCACTCGTCATGTCTTTCGTTTCGAAAGAATCTCACGGTTAACATTAGTTATTATACCCGCTTATACCTTAGTGACCGGTATATTATTAGTTTCTCACAAGCGGCCTACCTTTTTGGCACTTGGGGTAACCATCTTGATTGGTGCCATTCTGGGCTGGTTTCAAACAACTGGTCTAAAAATCCACGTTTCTCAAAAACATGATGTCAATGGCCTTCCTATCATTGAAATTCGCCACGGATGGCAATATTTGGTAGACTGGATCGTGATCTTTATTTATGGTCTTGGGTTTGCGTTGCTATCAGGATGGCATGTGGATGTTTTATCGGAACTTAGTGAGGAGATTGAAAAAGATCTTTTCGTATGGAAGAACTTTTCCTCAAGCACATGGAACATCATGATCATGTCAGCCACAGCTAGTCTGGTCTATACATGGCGGCTGTTGCAAAAAGAGCCAAAAATTCAAGCCGTCATTTTCAAAGGAACCCGTCTTGATCATCATGACTAAAGTAAAGAAAGAATCACGGACTGATGCCCATGATCATCAGTTGATGCATACTTGCATTTAATTAGTTTATCAAATGGTCCATATAATTTTTATCCATATAAAAGTGGCCCGATAGCTGACCTTTGTCAGATACCGAGCCACTTTCATTTCATGTTCTATTTCATCAATGCCAGCTGCAAAATTGTACCTTTAATCTTCGAACTTAAACAAGTCCGTTGACAAGTATCGTTCACCGTTATCCGGCGCGACTGTTACCACGCTCTTGCCTTTGCCAAGTTTCTTAGCAATTTCAATGGCACCGAAAATATTGGCGCCGGCAGAGATACCTGGCAGGAAGCCTTCTTCGTGGCTAACGTGACGAGCCATGTCGATGGCTTGGTCGCTGGTGACTTCAATAATGTCTTGGTATAGGTTGGTATCCAAAACGTCTGGGATGAAGCCAGCGGAGATACCTTGGATCTTATGCTTGCCGCCGTGCCCTTCTTTGAGCATTGGTGACTCAGCTGCTTCAAGTGCATAAATTTGCACCTGCGGGTTGATTTTCCGCAACGCCCGGCCAACTCCGGTCAACGTGCCACCTGTGCCGACGCCAGCAACGAAGGCGTCTGGGGTGCCGCCATCAAAAGAACGGATGATTTCTTGACCGGTGGTGCGCTCGTGCACATCCGGATTAGCCGGATTTTGGAACTGCATCGGCAAGAAGTAACCATTTTCCTTGCTGAGTGCCTGAGCTTTTTTAATCGCACCCGGCATGCCATCCGCCCCTGGTGTCAGAATCAATTCGGCGCCATAGCCCCGCATTAACGCACGACGTTCAACACTCATCGTTTCTGGCATCGTGATGATCAGGTGGTAGCCTTTAGCCGCGGCGACCAAGGCCAAGCCGATGCCAGTGTTGCCAGATGTTGGTTCAACAATGGTGCCGCCTGGCTTCAAAACGCCCTTGTATTCGGCATCTTCAATCATGGCCAAGGCAATTCGGTCTTTGACAGAACCGCCGGGATTAAAGAATTCAAGCTTCACATAAACATCTGCTGCATCTTCTGGGACGACACGATTTAGCTTAAGCAAAGGGGTGTTGCCAATCAAACCGGTAATATTATCTGCTGCTGTCACCATATTAAAAGCCTCCATATTAGTTGATTGATTTTCCTAATGATTGTCATTGCGATGATCCGCGACATGTTGAATCCAATTGTCAAAAATCGTTCGTTGCGTTTTCTTCCAATTGAACTTGGGATGATCGTAATCATTTTTGTGATGATAATAATGTTTAGCGCGAACATAGTCGATCTCTGGATGAGCAGCGACTTCACGCTTGTATTCTGAATCCAATCCCCACCGATCGTATTCGATGTGTGAAAAGACGAAAGTTTGCGTATCAGTCGGTTCGGTCACCATGAAGAGTTTGCCTTTCGTCGTTGTCGCGTTAATCGTGAGCCGCGGATCGGCATGAATACCGCGGACATCCATTTCGGCATAGCGTGCATGCGGCGACTTGAAGTCATTTTTGAGTCCCTTCAAAAGTGGGTGCGGCTCAAGAATGGTTTGCGGATAAACGCCAAAAAGTTTATGCGGCAAGATTAGCTTGCTGATGCCAAAAAAGTAATTCAATGCAACCATCCCACCCCAGCAAAGATAGAGCTGATTAGGGACATGCTGACTTAACGTTTTCAACAAGGTTCGAACTTCGGCGATGTAATGCACTTGATCAAATTCCAAGGTTTCAATCGGCGAACCGGTGATGATGAACCCATCCATCTTCGCCACCTCATGAATGTCCAGCGGATCGAGGATTGAACTGACCGCTTCCGGCACCGTCCGTCCGGCGTAATGGGTCATGGGGTAGTAAAAATGCAAATCGACCGGTATGTCAGTGTGCGTCAAAACATGCTGTAGCCGAGTTTTGGTGTCAGCCTTATCATGCATGACGTTCAAAATACCGATCTTGAGTGGCGATTTTTCCAAGGTTCACCTCCTATTCCCTCATAATGACTAATTAACCTTAAAAGAAACTTTGCGTGTGACCGTGGGTAAGAAACCCCACATGTGGTCATTTGCCCGGACACATCAGGTGGATACCCTGACCGTTCGACTGGTGCCAACATCGTTTGAATTCAATGAGGTATTTCATAGTATCCTCCCTTTCAGTACTTATATACTAACTAAATGTAAGGCCAATAACAACCTTTGACGTTGATATATTCGCGAATACTTTTTATTCAATTAGCAGGTGACCGCATGCCCACTCAGTCAGCTTAGAAAACGCTGGCACATGGCCACAGAATGCAAAAAGCCCCGATGTCAGTGTGCCACTGGCATCAGGGCTTTTTTACAAGATCATCTTCTTTTTTGATTTGTCGAAATGACGATTTTAAGCGCGTGGCTGACTGCTTGAATTCGTCTTCTTGCTTACGAGTGCGCGACTGCCGCCGGTTCACCAAACACCGTCTCGCGAATATAATCAACTGGCATTTGTAGGCCTGTCCACAGATGGAAGGCGGCGGCGCCTTGATTGATCAGCATGTTAATGCCGTTATACACGTGGTTCACACCGGCTTCTTTAGCGAGCTGCATAAGCTTGGTTTCGCGCGGTGCATAGACCGTATCAAACACGATCGTCTCTGGCGTAAACCAATCGCCATCAGGCACATTACTAACAGTTTCTAGCGGCTTCATCCCCGCGGGTGTCGCATCAACATAGATAACTGAATCCAAAATGCTAGCCTTTAACGCCGGTTGATCATCGAGTGCAAACAATGTCGCATGGCCTTGTGTTTGGTCATTAATGATGGCCACATTACGTTCGGCATTTTGCCACGAAGCATCACGACGATTAAAAATGTTGATTTCCCGAACACCGTCCAAAGCTGCTTGAATCGCAATCGCTGTCCCCGCACCGCCAGCTCCTGCCAGTGTCATTTTATCGCCGCGAATATCCAAGCCATCGTTGCCCAGTGCTTGCATGAAGCCTGTGCCATCGGTGATATGGCCGGTCAGCACCCCGTGGTCATTGACAATGGTATTCACGGCACCGATCAATTTTGCGGCCGGCGATAGTTTGTCCAACAACGGTATGGCCTTTTGCTTATTCGGCATCGACAAATTACCACCCAAAAAATGCAGGCTGCGCATGGCTTGCAAGGCGTGTGCCAATTCAGGTGCATCAACATCGAAGGACAGGTAGGCATCATTTAACCCAAGTTTTTCAAATGTTGCGTTGTACATTGCTGGCGACATCGAGTGGCCAGCAGGATGCGCCAGTAAACCAGCTAAAACGGTGTGACCGTCAATTTCATCTTTTAATGACATGTTCCGAACTCCTTTTTGCTAATGGACTTGTGAAACTGCTAGGACGTGCTTTTCCTGCGTCTTCACGACCAGTGCTAAACCGATGCCGACAATCGTGATGACAATATTCAAAAGAATGATCATCCGTGGTGCCGCATCGCCAAAGGCCTTGGTCAACCCGGCAGCGGCGGATAACACCGCATAGTTGGCAATACTTGAAGCAATCATGACCAGCGAAGTCGCTGTGCCTTTATGACTGGGGAAGAAACTGATAGTTGTTGAGGTGGCAAGTTGCAACACACCGCCAGCCGCGGCATAACCAATCACAAAACTACCAATGTAAAGAATGACCGGCGTCTGCAAAAAGTAGCACAAGGCTAACATGACCACCGCAATCGTCGGATACAGGATCAAAACGGTGCTTTCTTTTAACCCGGCTTTGATCAGACGAGCCGTCAGCAACACCGCAATCCCAGCACCAACGGCGTATAACGATTGCAGCGTTGCTGGATTTTTAACCCCGTAAGCCGCCCCTAGTTCCTGGTTGCAATTCAACCAAACCATGAAGGTGGTCGAACTGGTGAAGCCAATTAAAATGGCCGCCACAGACCCAATTGAAAAATGCATTTTTTCAGGCGTGCCAGCTGCATTCAGCTGTGGTTTTTCCCGCTTAGGAAATGGGAAAACGATAATGGCAATGGCATCGGCAGCCAGCGCCACGCCGCAGATGATGAAGATCGTCCGAAATGACAGGCCAGCCGCCGCAACGCCGCCAATGAAGAACGGCAAGATAAACTGCGCGGTGACCACAGCGAATTTTGTCAGAAGATTGGCAATTGACGCCGATTCCGGAAACATTTCCATGAGACTCGGGGAAACACAGGTGTCCAAAAACGAGTTCGCCATCCCATTAAGAACACCGATGAGATAAGCCGCCCAGAAACTATTGACCGTGATGATGCCGATGAAGAAGATCACATACAACCCGATCCCAATCGTCCCAGAAACCTTCCGGCCAAAATGATCCGACACCGGCCCGGCAAACGGATAGGCAATCAAGCGACCTAACCCGAACGCCGCAATCACTGACACGACCATGCTGACGTCAACGGTGCCAGTGCTCAGTTGTTGCGCACCCCAATTCGAAGCAAACTGCGCCTTATACTGACTTAGAATGGAAGATGCAATCCCCAGCATCGCATAGGAAAAATACAGTGCCAGTGCACCCGGCAAAAAATGATTACGTTTGGTTTTCATCGTTCAAGTTGCCTCCGTTTTTAAACGTGTTCCCTACACCAGAGACCGGTCTGGTTCACGCTCTTCTTCAAATGCCTGATATGCCTTCACTGGCATGTCCTGACCAGTCCACAATTGATATCCGGCTGCTCCTTGCCAAAGTAGCATGCCTTTACCCGGGGCTGTTTTTGCGCCAACTTTTTCAGCATCTTCAATCAACTTTGTTTTCAAGGGATTGTATACCGTGTCAGCCACCACCAAATCTGCGCGTAGGAAACTCGGATCAACAAGAGAAACCCCATCGTCTGGTTTCATGCCGACAGTAGTTGCGTTGACAAGAATATCGGCGTCCGCAATCGCTGCTTTGAGCCTGTCAGTATTTTCCAACTGAACCACATCAACTTTGACAGCAGGCGCTGCCTCGGCCAACTTTTTGGCGGTCGATTCAGCACGTGAATAGAATTCATCCTGCCGATTAAAGATGGTAATCTGTTTTGCACCATCTAGCGCCGCTTGGACTTGAATGGCAGTCGCGGCGCCACCAGCACCTAATACCACCAAATGCTTGCCTTTGATATCAATCCCGTGTTCCTGCAAATTCCGAACAAATCCGATGCCATCCGTGATGTGACCGATCAATTTGCCATCATCATTCACAACGACATTCACCGCACCAATGATCTTGGCAGCTGGCGATAACTCGTCCATCAAAGTTGCTGCTACATTTTTACACGGCATCGTGACGTTGCCGCCGCGCATTTTGAAAAGGCGCATGGCATTCAGTGCTTCTGGCATCTGCTCCTTGGTCACGTCAAACGCCACATAAGCTGCATCAATTTTTTGTTTTTGAAAACTGAAGTTATACATTGCTGGCGAGCCAGAATGGCCAACCGGACTGCCCAGCAAACACAACAAACCAGTCGTTCCAGAAATCCACGTCTCCATGTTCAGTGCCTCCATTAAGTTCATATTTTCACGAGCATTTTGAAAAGAAGAACCTGACCCAAGGTGCGATCAAGTTGCTTCTATCAATATTGCAAATTACTTGGCAGCTTGGTGCGCTTTAATTGCGTATTCACGCCGACCACCCGGCTTCGGAATCATATCTTGCATCATGATGCCCAGCCCGCCATCAACTCGCAGTTCATCACCGTTTGTGTAATCGGAACGGTCACTGCTCAAGTAAAGGACAGCATTGGCGATGTCATCCAAGTTGCCAATCCGGCGACTGGCAACTAAGTGCTCACGGCCGTCCAACACGTTAGGATCCTTGTAAAAATCAGCAGACATCGGGGTCTTCACCAAACATGGCATGACACAGTTGCTGCGAATCCCAAACTGTCCCCATTCAGCGGCCATTTGCTTCGATAACATATTGACCGCAGCTTTGGTTGTGCTGTACGCCCCGCTGTATGTCTCTGGGAAATCAGCCGCAACCGTTGAAATATGCACCATCGTCCCATGATGTTGGGCAATCATTTGCCGACCAAATCGTTGTGACATCAAGAAATAACCAGTCAAATTAATATTCACAGCCGTCTTCCACTCATCCAAACGCAAATCCTCAAACGGTGAAAAACGCAAGATAGCGGCCGTGTTCACGAGAATGTCCACTTTGCCAAACTCAGCCACAACCGCTTGCACCGCAGCATCGACTTCATCTTCATCTGTCGTATCGGTTGCCACTGCTAATGTTTGAACGCCATATTGATCAGCTAACTTCTTAGCTGCTGTCTGAATCGCATCTTTCTTAATATCAACCAAGACAAGCTTCGCCCCATGCTCTGCAAATGCTTCGCAAAAATGAGTGCCCATACCGCCAACAGCACCAGTGACAACGACAACTTTGTCTTTCAAACCTAACCAATCAGCCATAAAAATTACGCTCCTTTTAGTGTGTCGCAACAGTTTCCTTCAAAATTTCCGGCCATGCCGCCTGCAAGGTTTTCACCGTGGTGTCGTAAGTATATTTGGCAACCCAGTCAATCCCTTTGGCCATGTAGTGATCAGAAATAACTTCAACGCCAATCACTTTTGGATCCACGCCAGCCTCTTTAATCATCTTGATAAACTTTTCAGTCCGATCTTCAAACCCAGTTCCCGGTGCTAAGCGATCGTGCATCGACTCGTCACGCAAAATGGACTTTGCATATGGCCGCTTGTAAGCATCATCAAGTTGAATTGAGATAACGCGCTTAGCTTGTTCCTTCGTCAGCAAGTCGAACGGCTGGTCTGCTCGAACCCAGTGCCACATGTCTAACAACATCATCACATTCGGAGCACCGGCGCCTTGGAGAATCGCCCAAGTCTTCTTCAAATCTGGCATGCCGCTATATGGCATCGGTTCGAGGGCAATGATGAGATTACCAGCCAAAGCTGCGCGATGTGCCAGTTCCTGCAACTTCTTGGCCGTGAAGTCTACTGGATAGCTTTCCATCAAACCGGTGTTGATATGTTCAACGCCAAACAAGTGACACATATGGAAACAGGTTTGCTCCTTATATTTTTGCTCGTATGTCCGCGGTTCTTCACACCATTGCACGATGTATTCAACCTCGGTGCACTTGATATGATACTGATCAAGAATGTCGAGAATTCCTTGATCTGTTAAGCCTTCATTTAGCGCATCGACGTAGGTTTCGGCGCGTAAGCCGATGCCATCGTACCCAGCTTTTGCGGCTGCTTTAACGCGATCTTCGAATTTGCATTGGTCGCCTAATGTCCATGAACTAACAGTAATTGGATGAGTAAGTGTCATGATAGTGCCTCCCAAAATGATTTGTGATTAATTTTTCAATCTTGTTTACAAATTGAATTGTATACGGTTGCACAAGCGACTTCTAATTCATTATAATGAGGGTGTTTATAGCTGGAGGCTATCGTTCCGGTTAAGCCTTCATAGGAGGACCAAAATGAACCTTTTTCATCTGCGATATTTCGTTACGTTAGCCAAATCACAGAACTATACCCGTGCTGCCCGCCAGTTAAACATCACCCAGCCCAGCCTGAGCAATGCCATTCATGGTCTTGAAGCCGAACTGGGCCTTGCCTTGTTTGTGCGACAAGGACGCAACGTCGTTTTAACTTCGGAAGGCCGCGAGTTCAGTCGCATTGTGGATCACTCGCTAACCATCCTCGATAGCGGCATTGAACAGTTGCAACACCAAAACAACGAGCAAACGGTGATTAAACTGGCCGCCTTACGTACCCTCAGCACACGCTGGGTCCCTGGCATGGTACGCGAATTCTTACAAAACAGCCAACAAGATGTCCGTTTTGAATTCACGAACGAAAACGGGCTATCACCACAAATTATTCAAGGTTTACGCGCTAAACATTATGATATTTGCTTTTGCTCAAAAGTTGACGAGCAAGAAGATATTGCCTATTTTCCAATTGCTTCTCAGGCACTCGTCGTGATCACTCCGACTGATCATCCCTTGGCTACTCGCAACCAGATTGAACTTAGTGAAACCTTGGCTTTCGATCAAGTCACCTTCTCCAAAAGAAGCGGCCTCGCGCCCATCATCCGCCAGCTTTTTGCCGAATGCGGCGGCCAACCACACAGTGTGTACGCCATTAAAGAGGATGAAGCCGTCGCGGGTCTCGTTGCAAACGGCTTCGGCATCGCCGTTGTCCCCAATATGCCACTTCTTAAAACGCTACCCGTTAAAATCATTCCGCTTAGTTTTCCAACTTGGCAGCGTATTTTTTATATGGCAACTTTAAAAGATCACTACCAATCCCCAGCCGCCAAAGACTTCATTGACTTTGTTCATACCCATCATGCGGACATTCGCCAGTAAAGTGTGCCTGACGCATCAGGTCAATAGTCTGGCGCTATTAATCGTTAAAGGCTGCGGTGCACTAATCAAGTTCGCGCCATTTTAGCGGAAAGCCAAAACTAACAAGATCAGACCATGCTAAATGCCTGTCGCTGTTCTAAAATGGAAGTGTTCAAGACATTTTCAAGGAGGTCATTGCATGCGTACACAAACAAAAACATCTGTCATGAAGCTTGCCGCGGTTGGCGCCGTTGCCGGTTTAGTATCAGGACTTGTCAAATTAGGCTGGGAAAATATTTTGCCGCCGCGGACACCTGAACGTGACGCAACCAATCCGCCGCAAACATTCCTGCAGCAACACGGTCTCACCGCAGCACAAACCCATGCAACTTATACTTATTCAGACCATCAGATTCCCTGGGTCAGCCTCCTCATACACTTCGGCTTCTCATCAAGCCTCGGTGCGCTTTATGCTGTTGCCGGCCATTACGTACCGCTTTTTAAACTCGGCTATGGCAGTATGTGGGGCCTCGGCGTTTGGGCAGGTGCCCATTTGTGGGCAATGCCGGCACTAAAGATTGTGCCCGCCGCTAAAGATCAACCGGTTGAGGAACACTTATCCGAAGCAGTCGGTCACATGGTTTGGAACACGGTCAATCAGATCGTCATCAGTGACATGTTACGCGAAAAAAGCGGCAATTAAGTGATGAATTCAGCTTCAATATAAAAGCGTTAACTAAAAAGTCTGTCCTGACAACCGAATCTTCGGCATGCCAACACAGACTTTTTTTACTATGATCAATTTTTATCTACTAAAGTAACCGAGCTTCATCCCATCGCGCAATGAACGGCAAAACAAGTCCCAATGCCAGGAAAATAACTGGCGTAATGATGTTTAAGCCCATCTGGAACCACCAAGTCCCTGGATCGTTGAGATAATTGATTTTCGGCAACATTCCCAACAAGCAGGCCAATGCGGTAAAAAGAAAACACCAACCGCCAATAATCATGCCCACATGTTTGTTTTTAACAAACATGTACTCTGCTTGGAATTTTTCCAAATGCTTATTAAGCAAATAATAGGCAAGGAAAACCCACAAGTAGCGTAACGGCATCACGACTGAGTTCAGATTTAACAACCACTTATACAGCTCGTTCATATTGCCGATACCAAGCGCTGGCACAATGATCAGCAAGCTGACTAGAATCCCTGTCAGCCAGTAACCATTGATCGGCGTGCCTTTTTTATTCAGATGACTCAGCTTCCTTGGAATAAAATGCGGATCAGCATCACTCAGCAGCATTTTCAGCGGCGCGTCAATCGAAAAAGCTAAGGCTGAAATGGAAGCGAGCGCGTTGGCGATGGCATAGAGAATGACGAAAATATTGCCAACATGATAATAGCTGCCCAGCATTGCGAAGGCGGTATACGGTCCATTGGCCATCAAATCGGTGGGAATCTGGTTGCTGTTAAACAACATGCCCATGCCAAATGACCCGAGCAAGGCACAAAAGGCAACCATCCCGGCAAGCACTAGCATCCCCGTTGGAAATTCCTTGGCCGCATGTTTCGTGTTATTGACGTACGGAGAAATTTTTTCCGCGCCGCCAACCGCAAAAATCAGCATCGAAATAGTGGTGAAGTAATTCAGATCAAACTTTGGCAAGTACGTGTGAATGTCGCCCATATCCGGTGTGGCCACATGCACGCCTTTGACCATGAGCGGTGCAGTGACAGCCAAAATGATAAACAAAATCGACATCAAGAACATCGCCGTACCTGCCATGCTGCCAATTCGATTCAAAGTGGTTAACCCACGTGATGACAGCCATAAAAATAGCAAGAAGAGTGCTAAACAAATTAAGGATACGGTCATTGAAGAGACGGTATTCACGAAATTGCCGTTGCCTTTAAACAACCAGCTCAACGCAATCAGAATGGCTTGCGGCTTTTGAGCTAAGTATGGAATATGAACAACCCAATAGGTCCAAGCAGCATAATAGGCCAACCTGACCGTACCGGTTTCTTTGATCCACGAGCTAACCCCACCGGCTTGATCCTTAAAGGTGGAGCCGAGTTGACCAACAATCAAAGCATATGGCACAAAGTAAATCGCCATGATCAAAATCCAGCTTGTTACGACGGAAAGGCCTTGCTGAGCGTAGTTGTTGAACACATTGCCTAAGCCCCAGACCGAGACGAATGCAATTAAAGCCACGTTATACCAGCGCAGTTGTTTCTTTGTATCTGCCACTAAAAATCCCTCCAAACAGCCGCCTGTCCATCAATCAACAGCGACTCATTTTTCAGTGTACCGGTTTAACCCGTTTTCTTTCCCGTGAAATTGTATAGATGAGGATTAGATTTTTCTTAAATTAACGTTGTGAATTAACCATTATAAGCTATGAAAAATGTGAAATGAGCGTTGGGCTTTATCTTCGTGGCCAACAATCGCAGGAAAATCAATTGGCTAAAGACGCCATGCCGTGCCAAACTCCGCAATCTCCGGTCAGATGGGGCTGGCGACGCGTAGCTAGAGCGGTGACGGCGCTTCGAGCCCAAAAACATCAGCGACGAAACCGTCACTGTGTTGTTTGCACGGCTGAGCCCCCTCTGGCCTATGGTTGCTCCGCCTTGGCACTGATGTCTTCATATCTCATTAAGTTATTCATGAAACAGAAAAGGCAAACAACTGATGGTATTTTTCGCAATACTGCACAAGACGGATAGTTATTCGGCCTTATTTGATGACTGTAAATGCTGTTTCCAACGTATCGCATAGAAAAACCGCCACCTATTTTCAAAGTGACGGTTTTTAGATATTGAATTAAAAATTTTTACTTAACAGCTTCTGCCACAGCAGCTTGCACAGCCTGTTGCTCAGCATGAATCAGGCTGACGCGACTGGCAATCACACTGGTGTCCATAGTGATCTCCCGCGTCAGACCCGGTGTTTGCAGCTTTGGTTCAAAGAAGGCCTTGAACTCCGTCAATCGTTCCGGTGTGCGGAAAACGCCGGCGATCACAGTGATGTAGGTCGTGAATTCCATATCCCCGCCAACGGTTTTTTCAAGCCACTGCCACTCATTACGGAGCCAATCCCAAGCAGCTTGCTCGCCAGCATGGTTATTCAGAACCCCGCGGAACCATGAACGCAGATCCTGTGGCTTAATCGTGTCGGCATCCTCAAACTTATCAACCAATTTGGCAATTTGCGTTGGATCAGTTGTACTGGTCAACGCAGCTAGAATATCAGCTTTATAACTGGAATCTGTCGTTTGCGTGTAGGCTTTCAGCAGCTGATCAAATAAGTCTGCATTGCCAAAATGCTTCACTTCATTTTCCAAAACGAACATCCGGATGTCAGCTGGCAAAGCAACCAATTGTGCTTGATTAGCTGTAAACAACTCATGTCCTTGCGCAATCGCGTCTGGATTCTTAGCATATAACGCCATGCTCAGGATGTATGGACGGGTCAACTGATCATCAATGCTTTCATCAGCTTTCGGCGTCCATCCAAGGCGATCAAGCTGACCAGCACTGAGCTTGTCAAAGAATGCCTGTAACTGCTTTTCAGCGTCTGAATCAGGGGCTACAAACTTCTTCAAGTCGCCAACTACGCGGAACAAAGCATCCATGACAATCGCGCTGTGGCTCGCAGCAAACCGCGGCAGCAATGGCACAATATTGCCGTATGAATTCTTACGACCCTCAGCTAGCAGCCGCAGGTCTTGGATAATCTGCCGCTGGTCAATCGCATTCAGCTGATCCACACTGGCTAGAATATCGGTCATCAATTGTTCATCGTACTGAACAATGAAATGCGAGTTGTTGCCAACATTGACGCGGAATGGTTTGCCATTTTCCTTGCGTAATTGCGCATAGTCGCCAAGCGTAACCTTTTTCTCGGCAAAGATTTGGGGTGCCACAGCATAGTTGCTATTCAGCGGGATCTGCCACTGGCGGCCGACATCTTTGCCAGCACCAATGAAGAATTGCTGTTGCGACAAGGTCAGCTTGCCGTCCACCACAGCTGCAGTGACAACTGGATAGCCCGGTTGCTCCAACCATGACTGCATAATTTTGCCAACGTCCAGATGCGACGCCTTACCTAATGCCGTCCATAAATCAGCACCGGCTGCGTTGCCAAACTTGTGAGCTTCAAAGTAAGCTTTTAAGCCAGCCCGAAGCGCATCGTCGCCAATCAGTGCTCGCACCATGACAAGCATCCGCGCACCTTTTGCATAAACAATGGCGCTGTCAAACAAGGAATCGATTTCGGCGGGATCTTCCACCTGCACGTGAACCGATTGCACGCCATCTGTTGCATCACGTTGCAAGGCCATTGGTGCTTCAAGGGTTTGGAAAGCTTCCCAAATATGCCAATCAGGCTGCAAGGCATCCACTGCGACATATTCCATCATGTTGGCGAAACTTTCATTCAACCACAAATCATCCCACCACTTCATGGTTACCAAATCGCCAAACCATTGATGGGCTAATTCGTGCGCAATCACCGTTGCCACGCGTTGCTTGGTTTCGAGGGAGGTATTGTCCGGATCAATCGTCAGCAACGCTTCACGATAGGTGACCAATCCCCAGTTTTCCATCGCGCCAGCCGAAAAGTCCGGTAGTGCCAACTGCCAAGAATGCGGCAATGGGTATGGGGTTTGATAGAAGTCTTCATAGAATTCAATCGACCGCTTGGCAATGTCCAAAGCAAAGTCTAACTCGTTTGGTTTGTGGGCCTTGGTAGCAAAAACGCCAATCTTCACACCGCTCTTAGTCGTGGTTTGTTTATTTTGCAGATCGCCAAAAGCAAACGCGATCAGATAAGTCGACATCCGCACGGTGGTGTCAAAGTAATGCACACCATTTTCTTCGCGAATTTCCGGCATATTGCTGATGATCGTCTCACCCGGCTGTTCGTCGAATTTGATAGCCAAATCAAATGTCGCCTTGGCCTCAGGTTCATCAACGCTTGGAAAAGCCTGACGGGCAGCGGTTGTCTCAAATTGTGTCCCAATAATCTGCTTTTTGACTCCATCAACTTCGTAATAAGACGGATAGATCCCCATCATGGTATCCGTCAATGGTGCCGTGTAGTCAATCGTCAGCGTCACCTTTCCGGATTGGGGCAAATTGATGCGAATCGCTTCTGCAGGATCATCAATCGTAAACGGCACATCCTGACCATCGGCCTGAAGGGCACTCACCTTCAGATACTTTTGATGAAGGGCGATCGCGGTTTGCTTCGCCTCACCAGTAATCGTTGTTTTCCCGGTAATTGTTTTGTTTGCCCGGTTAATAGCCAAGTAAAGCTCATAATGTGCCGGTTGAAATGCCTGATAAAAATGCGTTGCTTCAGTCATAATTTCCTCCTCGAATTGTAAGATTACGCTCATTATACGCCAAGCCAGATGGTTACGGGGTTGCCAAGTATCGAAAAGCTCACGGTGTTGGTTGAAATCGACAGACTTATTTCTTTTCGCCAAAAATCGGCTCAGCGACTTAAAAAAATTACATGCGTGAAAATACGGTTATTGAACTTGCGTGTCAGGCCGTTTCTCAACTGATCGTGTCCGCAGATATTAACGATAATTCAATTTTTAAATGCTGCTAAATAACCTTTAAGATCCTCAGTTATTTAGAAATTCAATTGTCGATTAAAAGTCAATTAATATAATGCGAATTGTTTGTTTTAACAACTAGCTAACATACTAAAACCAATTTATTTTATTTTTCTAATGGTTGACATTAGTTTTATCTCAGGATAAATTACAGACATGAGAGAAAATGAGCAAGACACTCGCTTCTCTAGAGCTGCTACAACTCACTTTTCAAGATTTTGTTTTAATGACTACCGGAGGAAATAACGTGTATAAACTGAATCCCTTTTCACAGGAAAAACGTCGCTATAAGATGTATAAGGCGGGACGGCATTGGGTTTATAGTGCCATTGCTGTTTTAGGCGGAGCTGGTATTCTGATGTTTCAGCCAACGCAAACCGTTTTTGCTGACGAAGCATCACCGACTGCCAGCGCGACGACGCTTGCCAAACCGCATACCGAACTCAAAGACAAACAGCCCGTTACCGCATCACCGACTCCCACTGATAACCCCCAGCCCAGCGTTGACAAGCCAGCGGTCCTCGCAATTGAAACTCAGCCAACATCAGCGGCCAATCAAGTCGAAGCGCCTTCAGCAAAACCGGCTGACCATTCGAAGGCAGCGTCTGACAGCCATGCCGCATCGATCGTATCAGCAACACCAACCCCTACGCCAAAAACTGCACCTGTTGCAACCGATAAAGTTAAAGTTACTGTGTCTGTTGAAACACCAGCGTCACCAGTCATGGCGCCAACCGTTGCTCCGCGATCTGCGGTCCAAACAAAGCCAACACCTGCGCCAGCCAAACCACCGATTAATCAGGCCGTTTTAACCAAAGGGAATGTGCAACCGCTTTGGGATGAAAATATTAAAGGACAAGGCATGGTTGCCGCCGTCATTGATAGCGCCGTTGAACCGCATGATATGTTGCGACTAAGCGACAACACGACGGCCAAGATTTCAAAAGAAACCATTGCCGACTTTGCTGCTAGTCACGGCTATGGTACCTATCTCAATGACAAGCTGCCTTTTTTCTATGACTACACCACCAATAGCAATACTAATCTGCATTTAGATAATCATATTCAAGGTGAACAAGTAGCCGGCATTATCGCCGGGAATGGACAAGAAAGACCAGATGGCCGCTATATCCTCGGGGTCGCGCCGGAAGCACAGATCCTAAGCATGAAGGTTTTGGGCCAAGCAAGATCACTGACCACAAATAACGTTGCCCGTGCGGTGTATGACGCGGTCGCGCTAGGTGCAGATGTGATTTATCTATCGCTGGTCAAGACTGTCGATGTTGAAGATCCCACTGCTGAAGATCAAGCGGCGATTCAATTTGCTACCGATCATGGCGTCCTTGTCATCAAAACTACAAGTAACAACGGTAATGCCATGGCGATTCACGGCACCTCCGTCCCCGGCGGCACCACGGCTGGTTATATCACGACAAATGATAGCACGCTTTCGCTGACAGGTGGCGGCCTTAGTGCCCTCACAGTTGCTTCGGAAAATTCAGCGCTGGGTACTAAATCCGCCATGGCGTATAACTCGTCTTGGGGACCCACTACTGACTATAAACTGAAACCAGATCTCACGACACCTGGTGAAAAATCCGTCTCGATTGGCAAAAACAACACGCTAGCGACCAAAAGTGGCACCGCGGCTGCCAGTGCTTATGCAGCAGGTGCTGGCTTACTCGTTATGCAGCATCTCAAGCAAACAACTAAGCTAACTGGTGTTGAACTCGTCAAAGCTGTCAAATTAGCGCTCATGAATGCTGCTACCCCTATGATGGATCATGATTATCCGGGCAACTTTGTCTCACCACGACGTCAAGGGGCTGGTCAAATTGATGTCGCCAAAGCCAGCGGTTTAACGGTGACGGCAGAAGGTACTGATCAAACCGGTTCCGTTTCCTTGCAACAATTCGAGGCAGCACCAACGTTTACTATCACGTTGACCAACCACGGCACAACCGATCAAACTTATACGGTTGTGCCCGGCCATCCCCTCACGCAAACCTTTGACACCGCCCACACTAATGGCATTTATGCTGTTGCCTTGCCAGGTGCGACGCTAACAACTGCAACGCCAACTTTCACTTTGAAAGCAGGCGCGTCACAAACCGTGGCCTTCACGTTGACCCTAGATCAAACTGTCCGGCTGCATCAAGTCATTGAAGGCTTCATCTCCTTCAAAGCTACGGACGACAGTCAATCCATTTCCATGCCTTACATGGGTTTTTATGGCTCAACCAATGCAGAAGTCGTCTTTGATAATGCTGCTAATGAAGGTCGAAGTACTTTTACAGGCAGCTATTTGCTTGATGAAAATAATTACCCACTGGGCATTGCCGATCCGCTCACCTTAAGCGACATTGTTAACAGCGGTAGTTATCACGTTAATTGGGAAACCGTTGCCGCCTCTGCAAAAGACAATAAAGTGGCATTTTCTCCCAATAACGATGGGGTTTCAGATGCCGTCATCCCGCGCATTTTTGTTAAACAAAATCTTCAACAGGTCGCAGCCCAAATTCTAGACACAGACGGTCATCTTGTCCGGGTCATTGATCTTGAAAATGACACCGCTAAGTCACATTACGTGCAAGATACTAACTATAATACGGATTTGACCTTGTCTGATAGTATGCGGCGCCATCCTGATGGTTTCAAATGGGACGGTAAAGTTTATGATCGAGCAACAGGCAAGCTGGTGACTGCCGAAGATGGCCGCTATGTTTACCAGTTTGTTGGCACCACCTATACTGCTGGGATAAGAAATCGGCAAGGTATTAATCTCCCGGTTGCGATTGATACCGTCAAACCGACGATCACGGACTTCACTTATGACAATGGCGACATCACCTTCAATTACGAAGATCAAGATGTCGGCTTCACCCAATATAGCGCCGCAGTATTGGCCATCGGATTGCGAACCTATGAAGTCCCTCTTGGCAATGATGGAACTAAAAACACCGGTACCGTGACCTATCAGCTAAGCGACGATCAACTTGACGCGCTGGAAGCAGGCGATGGCAAACTGACGCTGACTATCACCGATTTGGCCGGCAACAGCAGCCGTCAGACGATTCAAGCAGTTGCCGGCGAGTATCTGCCAGAAGTGGACACCACGCCGACGCCACAAGTTCGCTGGTCGATTCCGATTGCTCATGGTAACGGACTCAGAATGGATGGCAATTATGAAATCAGAACCAAAGATGACAAGTACACGGTTCAAGTGATGGTGCCTAAAGATGGTGATTATCTTGTCGTTTTAAAGGATAGTGTCACCGGCAATGTCTATGTTGAAAGAAGCGACCAAACCACCGGCATCGCTACTTTCGATGTTGAAAACCCCAACTTCTATGCCAACCTAGACGTTTATGCGCTTTATGAGCCACAATTCGGAACCTTCATCAAATCACCGGCTATTCCTTCGCTGTTGGTTTTCCACGATCCTGACGCTGGCGCTTATAGCAATGACAACACCAAAACTGAAAGCTTTGATGACGAAGCAACGGCCAAAAACGCTGCAACGCGATTAAGCAGTGCCGAACCATTGCCGGGGCGGAAATTCTCGGACAACTTGCTAAGCGCCATGCCAACAAGCGGTTTGATGTTTACCGATCTGAACGACAACAGCTTGACTTTAGTAGGTGTCGACAAAGCCAGTCATTGCTATGATGCCGAGCATCAACTGCTTCACATCAGAGGAAAAATTAAAGATCCTTCGCATACCGACTTGCAGATTTTTGCCACGCCGAATCTGAGTGACCCGCAAAATCGGGCAATTCTCGCAGCAGATGGTTCGTTTGACGTCATGGTTCCTTTCAAATCAACTGAAGAAAAGAACGTCGGTTATGCCTTAACGACCATTAACGCAACTGGTCAGAAAGTGACCACTGACGGCTTCCTTCAAATCATTTTAGATACAACACCACCAACATTGACCGTGAGTGACACAGATGGCATGACCGCTGACGCAAACGGGGTCTACACCGCCGAAACCAGTGCCGATATTTTTACCCTTGAAGGCACCATTGACGATAACGTTGATGGCTATCGGCTTTACAGTAACGGCAGCAATGTCCTCACCCAGCATGCTCGTGCTGGTTTCAACATCCATCAACCGGCGGCAACAGCTGAGGCAGGCGCAAACAGAACGAACCCATATGACCCGGTGCCGTTTAAGCGCGGATATATTTTGCCCGTTGGTACGAGCATTGTCAGGTTGGAAGCCGTCGATCAAGTCGGCAACCGCACCGTCAAAGTATTCAAGATCAAGAAAGTTGCTGTTAAGGAGGAACCAGATCCAACTGAATCTGTCGAGGAAAATCAAACTGTGACAGACAGCCCTGAAAGTTCAAGTATGGAACCGACTAATGACGGTGACAGCGAAACTGATGCCGGTGCTGAAATGGCTTCTGATGATATGCGGGATCCTCAAAGTGAAGATCGTGAAATCAAAGATGCTGCAGAGGATGCTTCTGTAGAACCTGTCATTGACGACGATTCAGTTGAAAAGACTAAGGACGACTTGGGCTCGGATGGCGGCAACAACAGTGAAGAAACCACTTCTTCAGAAGCAGTCCTTAGCGAAGCCAAAGAAGCTGACGAAAATAGTTTCCCAGACGGAGATAAAGATGCTGAAACTGACAGCTCTTCAGAGGCAATCCTCAGTGAAGCCAAGGAGCCCAAGGATGAGGCGACTTCAGAGGGTGACCAAGATACTTCTTTTGAAACAGTTCTTAGCGAAGCCAAAACGTCTAATGACAACTTGACGTCAAACGATGGCAAAGATGCTACAGGCGATATTTCTTCGGAGGAAACTCCTAACGAAGCCAAAGATCTTAAAGATGCAGCGGTCGCCAATGATGATGCAGCAACTGAGGACGGCAATGATGTCAACCCAGTTGTTGACGATATCGAAGATTCTCAAGGTGATGTCTCTTTTGATGACGATACCGCCCCTAAAGATGATCCGTCTGTGGCAGTGGCTGATACCGAGATCAAAAATACTCCCGTGGCAATGGTCGTTAACGATGACAAAGCACCTCAAGATAGTAGCAATATCAACGAAGAAAAAGCTACTAAACCTGAGACTTCTTCACAAGCAGCCGTTCATGAAGATCATGATTCACCAGTTGACACAGACTCAAGCGACAAAGCCAACGTCAGTGATACCGCTCTGACGGCAACCGCAGACGAGAAGATCGACATTGAAGCTGCCTTCGCTTCCGCTTTAGCAGAAGATGGGAAGAAAAAGATGCCTAGTAAAGAAGGCACTAAACCGATAATTACAGAACTGACCACTGAATCAAAAGATAAGAGAGCATCTAAAGACAACAAAAAGACTGAAAAGGAGGTCAGTGCGCAACCTGGTGTCAAAACTGAGCAAGTGGATTCCTTGGAAGCACTCGCTAACGACAACAAGAACGCTCCAAAGATCCCAGTACCAAACCCGGCCACCGACAACGACCAAACCGCCAAAATCAACGCGTTCAAAACCCCTGCCATCAGTTCCAGAAAGGCCGTTAAAACCGGTACCAGCTCCAAGCTACCGCAAATGGCAGATTCGCATCGTAATGGCATGCAAATTCTGGGGGTCATCATCAGCAGCCTGATGACAATGTTGGGAGTAATTGTCACTGATAAAAAGAAACGCGAGAAAAACAATGTCAATCCTTAAACAAGGTAAAGCTATCCACAAAAAACTATTGTGCTCGGCATTCCTTTAACAACCTCTAAGGGAAAATGCTATTTGCTGGCAACAGTACTTAGCATTTTTTCATAGCTACGAACATGGTATTTAACCCGATTTTTGACTGAAAGACGATTCGTATTCTGTGTGATTAGCAGCATTCAAAGGGATAGTCACTTCAGCAATAAGACACGCGTCTGTTCGTTGATACACGCATATGGAATGCATCTATATCATGAAAATAATTTAGTCTGATTCGCTTATTTTATGTATTTAAACAACTTTCTAAATTTGTTTGCTTCACGAAACCACCATTTATATATTTTTATAATTGTTTATTTATTTAGCGTCTACAGTAATAACTAAATAAAACGTTAAACTGGGTTAATTTTGTCCACCTTATGATTGACATTAGTTTTATAACGGGTTAAATTACAAACAAGGATTCACTGGATCACTTAATGACACACGTACCGCTGATAGCACAGGTTACTCTTGATTTCATTAAATACCATTGGAGGAAATAAAAATGAACAGATTCAAGCCGTTTTCACAGGAAAAACGCCGCTACAAAATGTATAAGTCGGGCCGACATTGGGTCTACAGTGCCATCGTGGCTTTTAGCGCGGCAGGTTTTCTGATGATGCAACCTGCTCAAGGTGTTTCTGCTGATGCCACTACCCCACCACCGACAACGCAAACAGAATCAAAACAGGCAGCACCGACCGCTACAGCTGCTGACTCATCTGCCAGCAAGCCAGCATCCACGACCACTGGACAAGAAACGCTTTCAGCCGACGCCCCAGCAACAGCAACTGTAAGTGCAACGCCGACAGCCACAGCAAAGCCTGCTACACCAGCACCAGTAGTCTCACAGGCTAAAGCAGAAGCATCGGCTAAGGCAAAACAACCTACTCAACCGTCAGCGGTCACGACCTCTTCCCCGAAAACAACCGACACCAAAACTGCTCAAAAAACAGTTAGCCAGCCCGTAAAAAAGGCACCCGCAGCACCTGCAAAACCAGCTCCAATTGCTAAACCGGCCCCAACATCCAATCCAGAAAACAAAGCCAGTCTAACTAAAGGCAATGTTCAACCGCTCTGGGATCAAAATATTAAGGGACAAGGCATGGTGGCAGCCGTCATTGATCAAGGTGTTGAGCCGCATCAAGACTTCCGACTCAGCGATGGCAAAACGGCTGCACTTTCAGAGGACCAAATCAAAGCATTCACTGCAAGTCATGGCTATGGCGAATATGTCAATGAAAAGATCCCATTCTTTTACGATTACACCAATAACGTCAACGAAAATCTAAAATTTGACACGAGTAATCACGGTCAACATCTCGCTGGTATCATCGCTGCCAATGGTCAACCTAGCGATTCAAAGAAATACGTGACTGGAATTGCACCGGAAGCCCAACTTCTCAGTATGAAAATACTAGGGAAATCCAGTGCTGATTCACTCAATAATGCCGCGCGGGCCATCTATGATGCAGTGGACTTAGGTGCGAATGCCATTAATATTTCATTTGGAATGGGCGTTGATATTGATGATCCTACCGCTGAAGGACAGGCAGCCATTAAATTTGCAACCGATCATGGTGTTTTTGTGACAGTAGCTACCGGCAATAATGGTCACGCCGGTGGTATTTACGACAAGTCCGCTTCAAATGGGATCACAACCAGTTATCAGCCTGCCAATGCTTCAACTTTGACGACACCTAGCGCAACGCCATCAGCTATGGCGGTTGCTGCCGGAGACGATGTGCTTGATGCTAAGGCCGCCATGATATCTGCTTCTTCATGGGGACCAACGGCATCTTACAAATTAAAGCCCGACATCACAGCACCTGGTGAAAAAGTTGCTTCGACCTTACTGAATGATGGACTTGCAAAAGTGAGCGGTACTTCGCAAGCAAATGCGTATGTTACCGGCGCCAGCCTACTGGTGATGCAAAATCTGAAACGCAGTACAAACTTAACCGGTGCGCAACTCGTGAAGGCAGTGAAACTTGCCTTGATGAATGCCGCTAACCCAATATTCGATCTCAATTACCCTGGACAAATCATTTCTCCTCGACGTCAAGGTGCAGGCCAAATCGATGTTGCGAAAGCTGCAAATTTGACGGTCAGTGCAGAAGGCACCGATGATGCCGGTTCTGTTTCATTACAACAATTCACCGGTAGCAAATCATTCGTCATTACGTTGGAAAATCGCGGTACCGATCAGCAAACGTACACGCTTGATCTTGGCCAACCTGCTACCGAAGTGATTGACACCGCCAACAACAAAACGGTTCATGATCGCGTATTGCCTGGTGCCACCCTCACAACTGCTACGCCAACTTTCACACTCAACGCGGGTGAATCCAAAAGAATCACCTTTACCCTTTCACTTGATGACACGGTTAAATTAAATCAAGTGGTAGAAGGTTTTATCAAATTCAAAGCAGCCGATGACCGTCAATCCGTTTCGGTTCCTTACATGGGTTATTATGGTTCCACCAACGATGAGGCCGTCTTCGACAAACCTGCAAACGAAGAAGGCAGTATTTTTAAAGGTGGCTACCTTGTTGATAACGATCACAATCCATTAGGCATTACCGATCCAACATCGCTGAGTGAACTAGTGAATAACCCGACGAATGGTTTCACTTGGCAAACGATTGGGGCCAAAATTCAGAACAACAAAGTCGCTTTTTCACCAAACGGCGATGGTATTTCTGACACTATCACGCCCTATGTCTTCACCAAGCAAAATCTTAAGCAAGTGATTGCACAGATTTTAGATCAAGATGACAAAGTGATGCGGGTCATTGATCAAGAAACTGACACCACCAAGTCTTTCCTTGAGACCGGCAGCACTACCAACACTGATCTTGCCAAATCAATCTCGATGTTTCTAAATCCTGGTAAGCTCAAGTGGGATGGTCAGGTCTATGATCAAACCATCGGCAAAATGGCACCTGCAAAAGATGGCATCTACACCTATCGTCTGATCGGCACGACCTATACACCAGGCGAAAATAGCGTACAAACCATGAACTTACCAGTAGCTGTCGATACGATTAAACCAACCTTATCTAATTTGGCTTACTCAGACGGCAAGTTAACGGCTGACTATAGCGACCAAGGCGTCGGTTTCACCATGTATAGTCAAGCCAAACTCACCATCGGTTCCGCGACCTATGGGATCCCTTTGAATCATGACAATCAATCAACCTCAGGAACGGTAAATTATCAGCTAAACGATGAACAGCTTGTCCTTCTGAAAAAAGGAGATGGCAAGCTCATGCTGACCATCACAGATCTCGCAGGTAATAGTGGCGAAGCAACCATTCAGGCAGTCAATGGTGAAAATAAGGATGTTGATGCGCCGCTCATTTTGCCGCAAGTACGCTGGTCGCTTCCAATCGGCACCGACAACATCATCCGACCAGATGGGCTCTACCAAGCGGCAACCAAAGACAGCATCTATACGGTTCAGGCGATGGTGCCCGCGGGACAAGATTTTATTGTCACCGCGACTGACAGTAGAAGCGGACGAGCGTATTTAGGAAGTCTTGATAAAACGACCGGCATTGTCACTTTCAAGGTTGATGCAACTGGGCAACCTTATGTCCGCCTTAGTATCAAGGCATTAGCTCGAGATGGGTTTGGTAATTTCATTCAATCACCTAGTATTGCTGAGTTCGCCATCTTCAATTACAAAGGATACCCTGCGTACTCTAACGAAAAGACTAAAACCGAACCATTTGATGACGAAGCCACCGTGATGAGTCGTACCAAGATGATTTCTGGTGCCGACTATTCAGCGCCAATCACCACCACAAAGGGAAAGTTCATCAACGGCATTGCATTCCTTGACCTGAACAACAACAAACGAACATTGGTAGGCATTGACAGCGCCAGCACTTTCTATGACGCCAAGCTTAAGACCCTTACGCTCCGTGGCAAGGTAGCTGATCCGAAAAACAGTAAGTTACGCATTTTTGTCACCCCAAGACAAAATGACCCCCAAAATGAAGTGACCTTTGCAGCGGATGGTTCTTTCAGTATGACCATGCCATGCAACCCAACTGAGGAACGGAACATTGGCTATATCCTCACAACTCTCGATAAAGACGGTAAAGAGAAGACCAATGGCGGCTTCCTGTTGCTTTATCTAGACACAACCTTACCAACCCTGGAGCTTTCAGATGCTGATTCAATGAAGATTGACGATGATGGGACCTACCTTGTCACCACGGATTCTGACACTTTTTCAATTAAGGGTAGCGTGACTGACAATATCGGCGGCTATCGTTTGTACAGCAACGGCAACAACATCTTCACACAGCAAAATCTGGCGGGTTTCAATGCACATCAATCTTCAACCGTGCCGAATCCACTCACAAACGGCTACAACCCGTATGGCGCAGCATCGTTTGACGAAGCCTACCAGTTAAACGATGGCCTCAATATCATTACCCTACAGGCAGTAGATCAAGTTGGCAACACGGTAACGAAGACATTCAACGTCACTAAGACGCCAAAACTTCTCAAGGAAGAATCTTTGGATGAACTAGAAATCATTTCTGAACAAGAAGATCAAAAATCTAAGCGTGATACAGATGAAGTACCGGTCACAACACCAGCCACTGAAGAAACGCTAGTGACGCCAAGCCCCGAGTCAACGATGCTCAATCCTGAAGACAACAAGGTTGAAACAAGTGACCTCGAGATAGCCCCATCAAAGGAGGCTCAAAGTGACGGAAACAGCGCCACGGAAACAAACACAACAGCATCAGTCACAACAGGCGTTGATGAAAATCCAGTTGATAGCAGTGCTAATGCAGCCACACCGATGCCGAATCATGTTAAGAACGCTAATACTGACGCCGAAGCCACTGAAGTAACAAACACCAAAGACAACACACAAGGAACCACCGCCCCAACCAGCACTGATCCGGCGACGGACAAAGAAAGCACCACTAAGTCAGAAATTGATCCAACAGCGACCTCATCAAATGACAGTAAAGTAGTTGAGGCCGTAACAAAAGAAGCCGCAGTCAATGATGACAAAGGCAATCAAGCTGATGACGGCGAACCAACTGTCACTAGCCTAGCAACGAGCAAAGATAGTGCTGTTCAACCAGAAGTCGATCCGGCTTCAGGATTGCAAAGTGACGACAAAGCTGTTGCAACAGCCGTGGAAGCCGATGAAATGGTAGAGAAGGAAGGTCATAAATCCGACAACGCCAAGCCAGCTATCACTGACCCGACGACTGACAAAGATAAAGCTGTTCAATCAGAGGTCAATCCAACCGCAAGCTCGCAAGGTGCCACCAAGGCTGTTGAAGCAGCCGCGAAAGACACCAAAGTCGAAGATGATAAAGGCAATAAAACAGCTTCCGTTGAAACGGGCGTCGCTACCCCGGCTATGGGCAACAATAGTGGCGTTAAGTCCGAGGCAGATCCAACAGCCACCGCACCTAGCGATAACCCGGCACCAGCTATTGAGACGACCGCGGAAAACTCCAATATCGAAAATGATAAAGGTAATGAAACCAATACGGTTGAAACAGTTGTTACTGACCCAGCGACTAACAAGGAGGGTACCGTTAAATCAGAGATTGAACCAGTGGCAACCACGCCAAGCAACACCACAGTCACAGCCACTGAGATGACAAAGGAAAATACGCCTGCTGAAGATGAAAAAGACAATCACGTCAATGCTGTCACGGACCCGAAAACGACCAAAGATAGTGCCGATAAGTCAGAGATTGAACCAGTCGCAACCGCGGCTACGGACAAAGATCGTACCGTTAAGCCGGAACCTACCGAAGCAGCACCCACGCCAAGTGAAGACAGCATCAGTAAAACAACCGCGGAAGACGATAAGGTTAAAGACGATCGAGAGGTTGCAGCTAGTACCGTTGCCGCAGACTCGAAGGCAGACAAAAATAATCCCGTTGAATCGGACATTGACGCAACGCCAACCGCACCAAACACTGGCAAATCCACTGAAACAGTCACGGAAAACGCCGCAGTCGAGAACGGAAAAGATCAGAAGTCCACTGACACCCCGTCGCCTGTCATTGACCCAGCAGTTGACAAAGATCCTGCCGTTAAGTCCGAAGTCAATCCAACGACAACCGCACCAAATGATGACAATGCGCTGGAAGTTACAACAGAAAGCAGCAAAATTGAAAACGTCAAGAGCCATCCATCCGATGTCGTTGAAACGTCTGGCAGTGACTCGCAGACTAGCAAAGATCCTGTTGCTGAGTCAAAAACCAATCCAACAGCAACCTCGTCAAGTGACGACACAACCAGTGAAACAGAAACACTCGCAACAGGAGGTGAGCAAAACAGCCAAGTCGACACCCCGAAAAAAGCCATGACAACAACACCTAATGACAAGAATGTTTTGCTTGCGACCATCGCACCAGACAAAACAAAAGGCGATGCAGCAGAAGCCCGCACTGTAACGACAACAGATGAGCAAAGCAAACCGACTAAAACTGAGGTAGGGAGTTCAAACGTTGCAAGCAATCACCCAAGCACCACGGATTCGTCAACCGAAACAACATCGCAATCTGACGAACCCACTACCTCAATTGAAACAACTGAACCAGCAACAACTGCACCTTCAACCGAAGACAAGCCCGTCCGGAAGACCGCTGATCAAAAAGTAACCGACCAAAAGGCGGACAAAGATGACCAGGCTAACCCGACTGCCATCAAGAAAAACCTGAAATCCAAAGTGACTGAAAACGAGGAAAACATCAGCCAAACGGATCAAAAAGATCCTAAAACAAAAACTGCTAAAGGAGAGCAAATCACCTCGCCTTTGGATCAAAAAAGGTCGGCTCTCAAACAAAAAGAGTCAAAAGAAATAGCACCTGAAAAATCAGTCCATGCAACTAAACCAGCTGCAAAAACCCTGCCGCCAATGGGGATGCAGAACAGTCATTGGTTGCAAGCTCTAGGCATCGCCCTCCTTGGTATGGTCTTTGCGCTAAGCATCGGCCTGACGAGCAAAAAGAAACACGAAAAGAACTAATCGCAACCAATCATCATGTTCGCAGAATCATGACAAATCACTGAATCAAAAAGCATTAACAAAGAGGTTCATGCCAGCAGCAACCGGCATGAACCTCTTTGCCTGTTTATCACCCAAGTACCAACTGCTGCCTTATCGTCTAGCGACCACCATCAGTCTCGATCATGAAACCATTGTCAGCAAGGTTTTCTCCTCTCACCCTCGAACTGGTCGACTTTTCAAATTCAGAAAGCTGATCGTTAAAAATAGGCCAGCCAGCAGCAGTTGAATCCAGTTGTCAGCCATTGGTCGATGGCGCATGAACGTCATGACATTCACCGCGCCTAAGTGGCGATACCCGACACACAATGCAAAATAGGCGGTTGGCAAGAGATACGCGACTGCGAGCGATCGCGATAAACTGTAACTCAAAACCGTGACACTCCCAATCAACAAAATCTTGACCATAAAGTCGATCCAAAGCAATAGCAGATCAAGCCCTGCATTTAAAGAACCATAAACGCTTATCAGCCCTGTTGCAAGCACCGTCAGTACCATCGCATACCAAATGAATCGCAGCAGATAAAGCCACCAAAGTTGCGTTTGCTTGCTATTAATGACGGCGCCAATCTCGGCCGTTTGTTCTGGTGAAAATAGGTTCCCAAAAGCAAAAATGGCCAGCAATGGTAGGAACAACTCGCCTGGCATCGCCGCCTGCGCCAGATTGCTTGGCGTCATCGTAAAAACAACCGGCACGAGCAGGCCGCAACCAAGCACAATCAAACTAGTGCTGCACTCGTTGGCTTTGACTTCTAAACCGACCAATCGTTTCAAAGTTGATGGCATGAAATTTCCCTCCTCGTTGAAGATTTAACAGCACCGCAGCTAAGCAAATAAAGCCAATGGCAAGCGCAGCATAGCTCACTCGATTGAACATCAGCTCTGATAGATGAGCCTCATAATAGGCAACGTTATGCAGTGAATTATGTCGCGGTATCAGCAACCAGCCATAATTACCAGCAACTTGCCGCGCACCAATCATCATCGTGCTCAGCCACCAGCAAATTTGCACTACGAATCCAAGAAAATTGCCAAAAAGCGCATAACTTAAGAAACCCACTGCGCTGCTAACCATCAATGTTGGCAACAACCACAGTCCCGTCATTTTGAAGAACGCCAGATAATCGATTTGATAACCTTGATAATGCAGAGCGATTTGAATGGTTAAGACGATTCCCATCAAAAAAATCGGAATCAACAGTGTCACGAGACTTGCTAAGTATCGACTGCCTAATAGTCGCCAAGTACTGGTTGTTTTCGATTGCAGACTTGTCAATGCTCGACTTCGCCGATCAGCGTAACAATAAGCGATGACGACAATAGTGGGCAGAATTCCCATGACAATGCCGGCATAATCGGCAAAAAGTCGTGCAAAGGTGCCGCTGATCCGGTCTTTTTTGAGAATCAGATTGTGATCTTGCTGTGCCTCAGCTTTTGTCATCGGTCGTGACGCAAATCCCTGAATGTTCTGCGAACTGTAAGCCGATTGTCCGCCAATTAGCCTGTCCACCTGTCCCAGTGCTTTCACAAATGTGGCTTGCGTCTCTGCTTGGTTGGCTTGTGCCAGCAAACTGCCAACGCTGGCTTGATCGGCTTTTTGTAGCGTCACCGTTTTTGCAAACCCCAAGGGATACGTGATGTAAGTATTGTGCTGATAGTCGTATTGTAACTGGGCAACGCCGTTTGTTTTGAGCGTCTGGAAATCGGTTGCTGTGATATCGTCGTAGCCGATGGTTGATGTCGGTAACTCCGCCACGTTTCGTGCAAGCATTGGCCACATATTTAACAGTACAAACGCCAGCACTAATACGGTATAAATCGTAAAAGTCAGGCTGGTTGTTTGCCGTTTGACCTCCATCCAAAATAGTTTCATGAGAAGGCCTCCTCGTGTTTCATCTGCAAATACAGATACGCCTCTTCCAACGTCGGCAGGACTTGGGTACCGGTCTTGATCTGGTTGGTAGCCAAAAATCTCAATTTGACCGTTGCCCCATTCGTCACTTGCTCAGTAATCCGACGATACCGTTTAAAATCGTTTAACTTTGCTACTGGCACTTCTTTTTCAAACACGTGGCCATTTGCCGCCAGCATGAGTTGATCGGTTGTGCCATTGAATAAAAGTCGACCTTGATCAAGAATACCGATCGTATTGGTCGTTGCCTCAATGTCTGACACGATATGCGTTGATAGAAGAACGATGCGCTCATTTGCAAAATCTGTCAGCAAGTTTCGGAAGCGAATACGTTCTTCTGGATCTAAACCAGCAGTTGGCTCATCGACGATTAAAACTTTTGGACGATTGACGAGCGCCTGGGCAATCCCCAAACGTTGCAACATGCCGCCAGACAAAGCTTTTATTTTAGTGCGGGCCTTGTCTGCTAAATGAACCTCTTCGAGCAGGTGTTGAATCCGCTGAGATTGCTCCCGTGCTGGGACATTGGCTAATACCGCAAGATAAGTCATGGCATCGACAACTCGCATGTTGGGGTAAAAGCCAAATCTTTGCGGCAAATAGCCGATTTGCTGACGAACCGCTTTTGCCGCTTTGATCGGAATCCCGCAGACTTCAACCGCACCTGCTGTCGGCTGCTCCAGCGTGGTCAGGATTTTCATCAAGGTCGATTTACCGGCACCATTTTTGCCTAACAGCCCGTACATCCCCGTCTCAATTTCCAGCGATACTTGATCAAGCGCCGGCGCCGCCTTGCCGCGATAGCGTTTGGTGAGCCCTTCGATATTAATCTTTTCCATGAAAAAAGCCTCCTTTAGCTTACAAGGAGACCTTAACAAGCAATTCACAAGATTCTGACAACAATACTTTTTTTTCAGCATTTTTCTGACGTCGTTGGTAACATTAGCTTTTGGCGCTGCCGTCAAAATAGCCGAAAACCGCTGTCGTACAGACACCCGCCGCATGTTCACGGTTTTGAATTTTAAAATAACCGCGATGTGCTGCACATAGTTGATTGCAGATATACATGCCCACGCCAAGGTGATGCGCTGCTTTATCATTTGAAAAATAAGGCAATTTGACCTTGCGTTGCTCAGTTGCCGTTAATGGCTGGCCATCGTTGCAAACCTGCAAGGTGATTTGCTGGTCATCGAAGGTGAGATGAATCCCCACCTTTGCCTTAGCGAACCGGAGGGCATTATTGATCTGGTTATCAAACACCTCAAGGATAGCGTCTGGCGAAACCGATAACTTGTTGTCTGTCGACCGTGTGCTATCAACTTGCCAGTCAATCGTCTTAGCTGTTGGTAATTTATCCACTTCTGAACGAAGCTGTTGTTCAACCTGTGCTTCTGTGATTGCATGATGATTCAACCGAATATTTTGAATAGAGGTCACATGACTCATCGTTTTGATAAAGTTGTTCATCCGATCAAGCTGTCGCTGCATCTCGTCTAGTAAATGTTGATCTGGTGGCTGGCCTTCTTCAGTGAGCGTTAACAATTCCAGATTTCCCTGCAAGACAGTTAGCGGCGTCCGCAAATCATGAGCAAACGCGGCATTGACTTGTTTTTGATCATCAGCCAATTGCCATGCGGTTTCGAGCGCCTTGCGTAATGCTTGGCGCATTTCCTCAAACGCGGCTACTAATTGACCGAGTTCATCATCAGATGTCGGCTGTAGTGTGAAGTCCAGATCCTGCGCCTGAATATGAGTAACACCATATTGTAGTTGATCCAACGGCGGCCCCAATTTCACACGATAAAAAAGTCTGGCTGTGACATTCATGACTGCGTATAGCATGGCAAAACTACCAATAATTGCCCCACCAAAGTATAAGCTCATCCCGCCAATGAACCAGCGCTTGGCCAAGGCAGTTGCAATTGGCATCATCACCACATGCCAAATTAGCAAATACACCAACACCGCCAATGCAGCGCCAATTGTTCCGATCAGAATCAAATGCTGCAAAGCTTTTTTTACTGGCAACCGCGCTAGGCGTCGCTTCAGCTTGTCCATTTATAGCCCACCCCCCAAACGGTTTCGATTGGTGAGGTTACTTGATACCGATCAAAAAGAAGTCGAATGCGGCGGATATGTTCCGTAATGACTCGATCATCTCCAAGAGCGTCATAACCCCATATTTTTTCATAAAGCTGTTCACGACTAAAGACTTGCCCCGGATTCAGGCTTAACAGCTCAACTAGTTGATATTGCTTCTTTTCAAGGCTTAAAACTTGATCGTCAATTGACACTTGTTTAGCGCGGTAGTCGATGAGAATCTGATCAAAAATCGCCATCCGTGCACGTTTTTGCGGTTGGCTTTCCCGTCTAAAGTGTGCCTTAATGCGGGCACCAAGTTCAGCAAGACTGAACGGTTTCGTCACATAATCATCGCCGCCTGCCCCGAGTCCACGGACTTTATCCTCATCGGTCACCCGCGCGGTCAGAAAAATAATGGGTACCGATGTTATCGCCCGAATCCGCCCGGTTAGCGAAAACCCGTCAGTATCAGGCAGGTTGACATCAAGCAAAATCAAATCAGGATTGCTGGTCAGCTGTTGTAATGCGCTCGCACCTGATTCAGCTGTGATTAAGTGAAACGTCGGAAGGCGGAGAGAAAAATAACGCTTCAACATCCTTAAAATATCAACATCATCGTCTACTGCAAGCACTGTCGCGCGCAGGCTTTCATCCCTTAACATCCGCTTTGCCTCCCACTGGCAACAACTTTTCTCATGAAAATTGATTAGCTTTCTTTTCAAAGAATATTTTTCTTTGTTATGCCTACTGTACCTGCTGGCGGAATCGCTTGCAACACGTTCAACCAGCTGTCGGCGTCAGGCTAATCAAAAGTAGCCCGTGCCAACTATTCAAAAAGCCACACTAAAAAGACCGATAAATCGACTTTTCTCGACTCATCGGCATTGAAAGTACCCGCTTAGCTTTGTCACATCAACTCAGATTGACATCGATGATCGCATCAATCTGCCGGAGACGTTTAGTAGCGAATACGGAATGTTTTAGGCGCCACGCGATAAATCACGATGGTGCCCACCATCACATAGATGCACGTGACCACCCCAATGGCCAGTGCATAAGTGTACCCGGAAAGATGGATCTGAGTGAACACCCACGCGACCCAATACATCGCCCAATATAAAATACGATATAACGGCGACACCACTTCCATATCTTCCGTAAACGGCTGCATCAGATAGTAGATAAACAGATCATGAAAGGAAAAGAACAACACCATGCCACAAACTTCTAACAATAAAACCAGATAGAAATTCAAGTGATCCGGCACTGGTGCCACCAACTGAAGAGCAAGCAACAAGCCATAGATCAACGCTCCTGTCACGGCGTTGTACTGAATGATCCGCCAAAATCGATAGAAGAACCCGCTCAAAATGGCTTTAGGTTGTCGATAAAATGGGTAAAAGAGCATCGCCGAATCACAGTTAACGAATAGTAGCTGAACAATCGGGCCGCCCAGCGAGGCCAGATACATCACGAAGAACAAGGCGCCGTAAATTGGGGTCAAATCCCCCACGGAGTGAATCGCGAATAATTTTAATAGAATCAAGCCGCTGATGCCAATGCCGCTAATCCATAACACACGGGTACGCAATTTTTTCCATAACTGACTGCGGTAGCGTGCAAATAGCAACGCGTTGAGATAGTTGTTGCCAAGTCGCTTGTTCACTTTGACCGCAGCCGTCGTATCAAGGGTCAATTTTTTCTGCATCGCGGTACCAGTCGCCAAAAATTGTTGTTTCTGTATTGCTGCCACCTTGTTCAAAGTGATGACAGATTGTTGAATCGATGCCATCAACAATGGTATATCCTTCGAGAAGCGGCGCTGATACCACCACAACCCGAAAACCCCAATCCAGCAAATGATCAAGCCTATTGGCGAAAACAACCCAGTCACGAATGGTGTAAGCTTGCCGGTCAACACGAGCGTGATTGGCACGCCCACTAACCCGCACCAATACAGAATTTGTACGATCATCCCCAGCCGGTGGTTCGACCAAGTCAAGCGTGGGATAAACCCGCGCCAGAACCAACTAAAAACGGATACGCCCAAACCAACGAATAAAATCCAATAATTTTGGGTGATCATCGTTAGTCCAAAAAACGGTAAGAATGGTCCAAGGACGATGCCAATCACTTGCTGTATGCGCGTCAGCCCACGAGCCAACGCAAGCCGATCGAGCACAAAATAGTCGGCTAATTTAATTGCTTTTAAATCAACTGGAATATAACGAAAGACCAGTCCCCGAAACAGTAGGCCACCCAGCGTATAGATCGTCACTGCCACCATCGCACGAAATGTGAACGTTGTCGGTAACGGATGGATAAAATCGTTGTAGGCATTGGCTACTAAGAAATCCATCGCTAGTAAAAGCACTGCGATCAGTGGCTTCATCATGAACATTAAGCAGCTCATGATAATCGCAATCAGACTTTTTACGGCACCCATACGATATAACTTAGTCGGTATCTTTTTACCTAATATTGGGAGCCGCCGGATAAAATAAATCAGGCCATTCACCATAGTCGTTGCATCAACTTGCGCTTGAAACCAGTAATAACGCCACGCTTCAACCATCGGCCCGCACCTCGTCACTTAGCCGAGCAATCACGGCATCCTCAAACGCCTGACTATGGATGTCCAAGCCTGAAAGCTCTATCAACTGTTGGTTATGCAACAGCACCACAGCGTCACAAATAGCTTGGGCTAACTGCATAATGTGGGTTGAAAAGATGACCACAGATTCCGCCTTCATCGCCACAATCAACTGTTGCATCTCATGGGCCGCCACCACGTCAACTGTTGTCAATGGTTCATCTAACAACAATACTGGCGGTCTTAGCATGAGCGATACCACAATCTGCAACCTGTTCCGCATTCCCTCAGAATAGTCGCGTAAAAGCTTATTCGCATCAGCCTGACTCAACCCAGCCATTTCGAAAAAATCGGTCGCCTGCACAGACGAATGTGCTTGTTCAAGACGCGTTCGGTTAATGCTCATAAAGTAGTTAACAAATTCAAGCCCCGTCATAAACGCCGGTAAGTGCGGTTGCGTGTATACCATCCCCACACTTGTATCTGCGTAGTCAGTAATTAACCCACGACCATCATCGGCATCAACGGCAATCGTCCCGTGATCATGTAGCAAGTTGCGGACAATCATGTTGAATAAAGTCGACTTTCCGGAGCCGTTACGGCCTAACAAGCCATATATTTTACCTTGATTAAACATGAAACTGGCATCTTTAAACAAAACTTGCTGATCAAAAGCTTTGTCCAAATGCGCGATCTCAAGTTGTTTCATAGCATTCGCCCCCTTAACGCGTTCCCCAGATCAGAACCCGATCTCGTTCATATGCTGCTATCTGGCATCACTAAAGTTTTCTTTAGTATACCAAATCATTCACAAGTTGCTGTAGCGAATGCTCTCACTGTCAAAGCCGACCATACCAAAAATAGACTAGTTGCTGAGTCATCTAATGACACAGGTACGCTCAAGATCGTTTAAGTGTGAATTTTTTATCCCGAATTTTTTTGACATAAGCCTTGTACTTAGTCCGGCCAAGTGGCGTGACAATTGCGACTCGATAATGATTACCGGGCAGGCTGATGTCAGTCACCCCAGTTTGATCTGATTTAAAAGAATGTATATGTCGACCTCGTTTCACCACGACTTGTGTGGCTTCAGCCGGTACTTCCAGCAAATAATGCTTTCGGCCAAGCATCAAACCGCGCATTACGAAACCGATCAGGCCTAAAATGACCACCGCGCCTAAAAGTGCGACTATTAGCTTTAATTTGTTCCACCAAACCGCCCAACTTGAAGCCTCGTCATCTGCCTTAACGTAAGGAATTCGGCGACCCGTTATCAACAATCGATGAGAATTGATCATATAAGGCGTGCAGGTCATTAAGGTCACAAGATCCTGTCCCGGCACAATTCTTAGCTGCCGGGTATCACTTGGCTCAATAACCTGACGCTTAAAGACTTGGTAAGCCAATTTATGATTGCCTATGCTAATAAAAAACTTGTCGCCTTTTTTTAACGCTGGTACTCGGGTAAAAAGTTCAGCGTTTGGCACACCACGATGCGCTGAAATGACAGCATGGGTATTTTTACCACCAGTTGGATAACTTGTACCATCCAATAAACAGGCGCCAAATTGTAGAAGCCAATCGCTTGTATGATCAAAAACCGGCAGACTAAGGCCAATTTTGGGAATCGTCAACTGAGCAACTGTCTGACGAGTCAAGATTTGTTGATTGCGTTTGGCTGCTGTTTTTGCGGTTCCTTGATCATTAACAGCATGATTAAAACTGGCAACGCCGGGCACTTGCTGACTTGCTGCCAACTGTTTATTTTTTTGCTGATAGTCGTTATATTCCCGCCGCAACACCATCTGATTCTTCCGCGCTTCTTGTTGTCGATACCTGTCGATGACTTGCTGATTTTGGTAAGAAACGTAAGCATCACTTGCAAATGGATAGCATAAAACACCAAAACCCGCTAAAAGAAGGCATCCAATCACAATATCAATCAAGCCTAAAGGTCGACGTGTTCGTTTTGTCACTCTGATTACCTCGCCATATCAAAACAAGAGCGCCATCGACGCTCTTGCTTGACTCATTTATCTTATTAACTTTTTAGAAACCATTGCGGCGCTTGCGATAGGCAACTGCTCCAAATGCAATTAAGGCAACGCCCAAAATCGCAAAAATGACTGTGCCAGTGCCACCAGTATGTGGCAGAATACCGCTTGGTGCATCTAGAATGTCGCTAGACGAATTATCAGCTTTAAAGTCTGTATTGGCAGCAGCATCATAACCATCCGGCACGTTTGTTTCAACTGCCGTGTAAGTTGTGGTGTTATCAGCAAATCCATTTAAGCCAAACTTACCGCTCTTATCAGACGTGAAAACAGTAGCATCGCTTTCAGCAACCCACGTCAATCGATAGTTATTGGCCAATACATCGATAAATCCTTCGCCGATGCTGACGCTTTGACCATCTTTATCTGTCAACTTCAAAAACTTGCCATCACTATTGCTAATCTTAAAGCCGGCTCCTTCAAGCACTTCTTTAGTCTCAGCATCTTTCTTAACAAAAGTGCGCTCATAGGTGGTCTTTTGAACATTCTTTGGGTAGACATAGACATTCCCGTCGGCTGCTGCCTTGGCTGGTAAGGTTAACCAGAAATCGGCAGACGTGTTATAACCAGCTCGCGGATTGGTTTCATGGAAAAGATAGACAGCAGCACGAGTCTTACCGCTGGCATCTGTTGATTGGGTTGGCAATGCTTGGGTTAGTTGCCCCTCGTCATTAGTCGTACCGGTTGCGGCAACCGAAGCACTATCAAAACTGCCTTTATAATCCTTAGGCGATGCCCAATAATTGGCTGTCACGTTGTAAATGGTGAAATCAACGCCTTGTAAAGGCTTAGCACCATCGCCAGTCCAAATTTGATCAGTCGCACGATCAATGGCAGTAACATCTTTTTCAAACCCGTATTTAGTAAGGACAACGTTTTGTGTTGTCGTATCATTCGTATCCGCTTGAACCCGAGTGCCATTAAACCCGAGAACCATCAGTAATGTCATTAGGATCGTGCTGGTTAATGTCAGCACTTTCTTGGCAATTGTCTTTTTCATTCTTTTCTCCCTAATTATCAATTTTTTGTTTTTTCATGTTAAAAGCAAGTACTGTCGCGAAAATTATCAACCCGAGCGTTGAAAGCCAAGCTGCAACTGTATCACCCGTTTGTGGCAACAATTGACGTGTTTTCTTTGGAACCTTTTTTGGGGCGTCGGTGTGACGACTTACCATTTTGTTCTTAGGAAATAAATCAATGCGTGATTGATTCCCATGTTGAAGGTTGCTTGACATGACAACCACAAGATTCTGACTGGCTTCAATATTCTTAGGTGCCGCCGTTTCTTTAAAAAGATAAACCGCAGCATGCTGCCCCTGTCGGAGTGGTAAATCGCCAAAGTACGCTTCTCCCTGACCAGCCGTCACAACCTGTGCGATAAGGCTGGAGCTAGCAGGCTGATAGCTATCTTGACTCAACGTCGTTTGTGCTGCTTCAATCGCACCGCCATTTTTGGAGACAAGCTGCCAAAAGTCAGCGGTCACGTCATAAACTGTGAACGTCACACCGTTTAACGGTACATCTGCCTGCGAAAAGTCGGGTTTTGTTGTCCCGTTATTTGCTTGTTGAGTTGGCAAGGTATCTTTAAACAACAGCTTATGCAACACAACATCAACAGTGGTCGGCACAGTTACCGCCTGTGTCTGCTGCAACGTTGTCGTTGCCAAACTGACTAGTAGTGCCAAGCAAAAGGTCAAAATCACTAACGGACGGAAGGATTTAGTCATGTTGCTTCACCACCCGTCGCTTTATCAAAACAACCAGTAATAAAAGGAACGCTACGCTGATCAATCCCAGTGCGATACCAAGCAATCGCTGATAGCCCTGACCACCTGTATGCGGCAAAATTGCAAGTGGCTGATTAATCGCCTGCAAAGTGATCGTGCTGCCATCAATCGCTAATGTGTATCCGTTCTTACTTTCGCCCGGCTTCAATGCCTCACCGTCAATCGTGACGGTTGCCTCTTTACCAGTCGTAGCTACCTGAATGGCAATCTTTGCAGGATTGCTTTGATAGCCATCTGGTGCTTTTGTTTCTGACATCGTATAGGTACCATCTGCAATTAATTTTGTCGCAAACGCTTGTCCCTCAGATGTCGCCGATGATGTTATCGTCTCAGCTTCGCCAGCACTTGGTTGCAGGGTGAACGCTGCACCTGCAAGATATTGGCTTTGATTATCCTGTTTGATGACCCGCAAAGTCATGGATGGCTTTGGTTCATCATATTTCGTTAGCGTCAGAATTTGCTGGTGATCCCCGGTCACCGTAAAATCATCTGACTTATCACCAACAGGATTCAAAGTCTGCTGGCCATTAATAACACTCCCTGATGTCACATTGTCCTTTGTGCCATGGTATTGCCATTGCCCATCAGACGTTAGCTGAAAAAGATACGTTGTCCCATCAAGTTGATAACCTGTAGGTGCTGCAGCTTCCTGAATACCGTAATACCCCGGCGCTAGTGCCTGCAGATCCGTTGACGTGATGGCGTTGGTTTTGGATGCCTGCTGAAAACTGTTATCGCTGTACTGGGTTAAGTTAAACTGCATGGCCTTCAACTGATCTGCTGATAAATCAGTACCATCGGTTGTTTTTTTCTGAAATTGAAAACCATACTGCTGATTTGTCAAAGTCAACGTTGCTGTTTGCTGATCCATATTTTGGGAACTGATAAACGAACTCAAATCAATTCCCGAGGCATCTTCACTCTTAACGACATATGAAAAACTTTGACCCTGATTGTTATACGCAGGTGCCGTAAAGCTAGCTTTCCAGTTATCAGCTTTTTTAAGGACTAAGGTCTGTTGCCAATTTGGATCAAGCGAACCGCCAGCCACTTTTCGCTGCACCGTGACGTTGAGCGTATCCGGTAACGATTGATTGCTTAACTGACGCCATTGCTTCTGCACATAAACTGTAGTTGCTGGTGCCCTGCCTGAAGGAATCCCAAAGTCAACAGCGGCAGCGCCCGCTTTTGGTGTCAACAATGTTTCACCATTCATTTGGTACCAAAAATCAGGCTTGAAGCCAGCATCCTCTGTTTTGATCCGTACTTGATAATGGATTTGAACTTCCTGATCCTGACCCAAGTTCATGTGATTCACCGTCAATTGACCATCTTGGATCGCCGCACTTGGCAACTCACTTGCTGGCACAGTTTGCTTGCCGACACTCGTAACGGTCGCCTGATTGTTCGCATATTGAAATTGCGTACCAATCGGGTCTGTGATCGTGCCGTCAATGATAGTATTAAAGTTTTTGACAATGTCCTTTGCCTGATTATTCAAATAAGCCTCAACGGCATCGGCACTATCGGCATCTTCGTATAGATCTGGTGAAGTGGGAATAAGTTCCATATTTTGACGCACATCTTCGTCTGACATGTAGCCTTCGGACCGGTAGCCATCGTCGCCAGCCAGTTGAATGCCTAAAGCGTGCACCTCATTACCGCTATCTTTTGCCTTCTTAGCCTCACCTAATGTTGCTGGCCAAGTATCATATATATAATCACCTGAACTATCGATGTACGGATTTTTAAGTTCTGCGGTATAGCCGGGTTCATCTCTGGTAGTTCCAAAGTTAGTGCCATACAATGTGCCGTTTTCCACCACTGAATTTTTTACCTTATCAGAAAAAGTCGGCACACCATCTGTTAATAAAATCATCATCTTTTTATTGCCACTGGTGTCCGTATTCAGCATGGCCGATCCTTGCCGCAAACCAATCTGCGTATACGTACCACCATTAAAAGTTGGGCTCAATGCGCTATTAATCGCTTGTTGCTGACTGATATTCCCTGCTTTGCCTAATCCAACGCGAATATAACCCGGTCCAGTGGTTTTATTGCCGCCACCGATATAGCCGGGACTAGAAAAACCAATTAAGCCAACATTGACGTAATCACCCAGACCGGCGTTTTGAATAGAAGTCAAGAAATTCTTAACGCCAGTACGAACGGCACCAGCTCGATCTGTGCCGCCATTATTTTTTGACTCCATTGACCCAGACATATCAACAACTAAGACAATATCTACAGGCTTCACATTTTGCTGTGTATTGCCTTTGACGTTCAAATAAACGTCGTACAATCCGGGGGTATTCGTCTCTTTAGCATATTTTCGAATCTGATAATCCGGATTATTGGGGTCACCAAATTTCAGGTAAGAATTCGTGGTATCAGTCGCATCACCATTCCATATTGTATTGTTATCCCACCCTGAAACTTGATCCCCGCCACGTTGATTGATTACATTTTGTTGTCCCGTGACCTGCCACGAATTTGTCGGATAGGTACCATTAGCATCGGTTTGATAGGTTGGGCGAATGTTAGCAGCGGCTGTCACAACTGAACTGCCACTTGTCACTAAGCCTGTTAACATGCTCATCAAAATCAATAAGACCGCGAACAAATGCCCAGTTATCGCCACTTTAGCTGTCATCTTCGTCACATTTTTACCCTCCTCTCAGGTGAACTTTTAGCCACTGACATTGCAATTGTTCTTGCGCTTACAACTCGACACTTAAGAGCCAGTCTTTTTGTCCACTTAATAACAAATAAGAAACAACCTCAACGATAAATACCGATAGTTATTTAATTCTAATTGTTTCCATAAAACATTTTTATGCTATAATTTTGGGAGTTCTTGCTTTCGGCTCTAATCTTTCAAGTTGTGATACAATTCGGCCTTGATGATAGGAGTGTTTTGATGAGATACGGCTATGCACGCGTCAGCACTGAAGGCCAGCGTCTTGAGTCACAAATAGAAGAACTGCGTAGAGCAGGTGTCGATGAAATTTATCAGGAAAAATACACCGGCACGACCACGGGTCGGCCGGTTTTTAAACAGTTATTATCTAAGTTACAGTTTGGTGATATCTTGGTCGTGACAAAGTTAGATCGCTTTGCGCGGAATACGCGTGAAGCATTGGATGTCATGCAGACATTGTTTGATCATCATGTTGGGATACACATCCTGAATGTTGGTCTCATTGACGAGACACCGACCGGCAAACTGATATTCACCGTTTTCTCGGCTTTCGCCCAATTTGAACGAGACCTGATTATTAGTCGGACACAAGAAGGGAAAAAATACGCTCGAGCACATAATCCCAATTACCATGAAGGTCGCAAAAAGCTTTATAGTGACCAACAAATTAGGAAAGCTTTCGATGCACATATGCACGGTAAGACGTATCAACAAATTTCCAAAGAAACCGGCATTAGCACGGCTACTCTTAAACGCAGAATTCGAGATTTAAGTACGGAGCATTGTTCTGTGGCCGAAATGTGATTCTTAGCGCTAAAATTAAAAAGTGGTTGACCACATTAGCTTGTTGCTAATGTGGTCAACCACTTTTTAATTTAGGCTCAGTATGCTGACACATCATGTTATAAAAACTAGGACAATAAGCCACCTCACATGTTTGTTTTGACGACATTTTTAAATTGTTCAAAATTCCTAACGCGTGCAAGCGCAGTCGCCACTTGCGGCTCACTGAACATCGTGATTAAGGCTTCATACAAACGCATAAAGCGCTGTTGATCATTTTGACTAATAGCTGCAAGAACGACAATATTGACACGTCGCTCTCCCCAACGAATTGAGTTTTTCGCTATGCCGACACTAAAAGTTGTCTGCCTTGCTTCCATGTACACAGAATGTGGCAAAGCGACTGTCCCAAAAGCAGTACCAGCCGCTTCTTCACGTTCAAAAACATGCTGCCGAAAACTTGGAGACACAATATGGCGGCGCTCCAGTTGATCACACATCAAGGTCACAACTTGATCCCGTTGCATGATTGGCTGCAATGTAAAGAAGAATTGCTCACCGAAGTAGATATCAAAATAGCGTCTTAAAAAATCCCTTTGTACGTTACGACGATGTTCCTCAATTGTCGCCATGATGGTGCTTTTCTCTTTACTCGTCATGAAAGGCGAAATTGTCACGACTCGATAAGCCATCGATGAAGCCTGAGGTACTGTCGTGATAAGCAGCGAAACATCGAGCTTATCAAGCTCAGAAGGGTCATTCACCAAGGCAACAACATTCAAATCATGCTCAAATTGCTTAGAAACATGCTGATACAGTTGCGTGTTCAAATTCATATAGTTCGGTGAAAAAATAGCTGTTCTGATTTTTTTTGAGTGTTGCTTTTGGCGATCTAATTCAGCACCAATATGCAGTGCAATATATGCTCGTTCGCCTTCCGTGATTGGAATGTGCAGCAATTGACTAAGCCGAAAAGAAACAAAAACTGCCAGCTCAAAAACTACCGGAAAATCCTGCTTTAAAGATTCGGTTAGCGGACTGTTCAGACTGGATCCCTGCATGGCACGAGAAAATAATTTGTTGAGATGCAAGCTAAACGGAAAGACGAAATAATCGTTATCTAGATCAATCCCAAATATGTGTTGGACTTCTGCAAATAATGAGCTCATCGCTCGCACAATGTTGTCACCAACAGTTGTGGTTAACTTGTCACGATCACTTAGCGGTAAATGGTCAACATTAGCATGAAACAACATGTGGATCTCTTCACGCTCATGTTTATTAAAAATAAGGTTAAAAACGTTCTCAATACGTTTAATAATTTTCGTGACAATAGCCGCATCATACGTGTTTAGCCATGAACTATAGGCATCGCGGGATAGCAATGTATCGTCGTGATGCAAGGATTGAATCATAATCAATAAATGCATCATGAGATTTATCAATGCATAATCATTGAGTTTTAATGTTGATGACGCTAATTCTTCTTTGATAATTTGCTCGATCTGTTCAACATCGGTACGATTAAAGTTTTGTGTGAGCAAGGATCGATCAACGAAATGATGAGGTGCTTCCTCCATAATGAAATGCGAAATCAGTCGGCGTTTGGCTTTTTCATTTCCGATAACCTGAATTTTATTATCGCGAATGACTACCCTAACGCCAGATTTCGAAAACATCTGATTGATCTTTTGAATGTCATTTTTTAAAGTTCCATAGCTAACAAATAAGCTTTCCTCCAAGTCAAAGACATCCAATTGCGCCTTATGAATCATGCTTTGTTTGATGATGTAAAAAGCACGATCACGAAAGGTTTGTGGGATATCACTTGCATTGTTTGTTGAAATTAATAATTGTTTAGCCTTAGTTTTTAAAGCCACGTAACCTTGTCGTGACGATAGAATCAGTGGCTCCGCCGCTAATCGATTAATCTGCGCAACATAAGTTTTGGCAGTTCGCACTGAACAACCGAGCTTCTCTGATAACTGATTAGCCGTCAGTGGTTGATTGGATTCGAATAACAGTTGCAATAGCCGTTGCTGGTTGTTATTTAGCATCTTGCTCCCTTCCGGTCTTTTTATAACCAGTTTTCCCAAAATTCAAAAAAGCCTATTGCTTGCACGCAACCGCTAACAATTCGTCAACCATTTGCACTGTCACGGTGCATTTTTTTAGTTGAGCCGATTTCTCCTCATTCGCGATAATAAAGTCACAAGAAAGGAGTGTTCAAAATGAAAGCAGTTAATATCATGTTATGCTGCGGTGCTGGCATGTCAAGCGGATTTCTTGCTCAGCGTGCTCGCAAGGCAGCACAAAAGAAAGGGCAGGTTGTCTCCATTGAAGCGAAAAGTGAAAGTGAAATTGGTCAGTATTTTCAAGATATCGACATTTTATTACTTGGCCCGCATTACGCCTCGTTAAAAGATGAACTCGCGAAACAGGCCGAACCTTTCAATGTTGTCGTCGACGTCATTCCGCAAGACATCTACGGCAGTCTCGATGGCGCTGGCCTCATTGCTTTTGCAAATCGGCTGGCAGAGTAAAGAAGGCTGCCGGGAGGAAAATAATGAAAATATTCATGGATTGGTTGGCTAACGTTTTTGCCCCTAAAGCCAAAAAGTTCACCCAAATGCCTGCTATCGCTGCACTTTCAAGTGCGATGCAGAATCTCATTCCTTTTATTTTAACTGGATCAGTGGTCTTCTTCTACAACGTTTTTCGTTCCTATATTCCGCAGTTGCCTGACTTAACGAATATCTCCAATTATTCATTCGGCATGATTGGTTTGGTTGCGGCTTTCATGGTTGGTCATCAATTCATGGAAAAGTTTCGACATCCACAATACGCCACCACAGCAGGAATCGTGTCAATCTGCGTTTTGATGATGACACTTCATCCAATCGGCGAGAAACAAGGTGTCTACGATTTAGGTAGGGTTGGCCCGACAGGCATCCTGATTGGCGTTCTATTCGGCGTTGCCATTGGCGTCATCTTCCACTTCTACAGCAAGCTGAATTTTCTAAAAAATAGCTCGTTGCCAGATTTCGTGGCTAATTGGATTAACAACATCATCCCCATTTTTATCAGTCTCGCTTTGTTTGCGACCTTCATCTTCGCCTTCAAGATTGACGTCTTCCAAGTTATTTTGAATCTTTTTGAGCCAATTCAAAATTTTGGCCAATCACTTCCCGGCTTGATTCTGTTGGTTTTGATTCCTGCCTTTTTCTACTCTATGGGTATCTCAACTTGGTTATGGACAGCTTTGCAGAACCCTATCTTCATTGCAGGCATCGCGGCAAACGCTTTGGCGGTTAAAAATGGTGGCAACCCCGTCAACATTGTCACCAACGAAACCGTTTATAGCCTTGGGCTCATTATGATGGGTGGGACTGGTGCAACTTTAACCTTGAATCTCCTGATGTGTTTCTCAAGAAGCACCAAATTGAAAACCATCGGCAGAATCTGCCTTGGCCCATCGCTATTCAATATTAACGAGCCAATTGTCTTCAGTACCCCCGTTGTCATGAATCCTATACTGATGATCCCAATGTGGCTCAATTCAATTATCGGCAGTTGTGTCATTTGGGCGGTCATGCGAGGCGGCTTACTGAATATTCCGGCTAGTTTGATGCAAGTTGCGCAGATTCCCGCACCAATTTCTAGTGTTATTATTTTGCAAGATTTTCGCGCCATCATCTGGTACGTACTGCTTTTTGTCGTTTATCTAGCAACATGGTATCCATTTTTCAAAGTTTACGAACGGGAAGTCCTCCAAGAAGAAAATCAGTTACAACCGGCAGTTTAATCATTCGCATATCGGACTATGACAAGGAGAAAAGTGATGACGCAAAAAGACACCAACGAGAGTCCTCTCATTCCCGTTGCCATGCAAATTATCATTTATGCAGGCAACGGTCGCAACAAAGCACTCGAAGCGGTTCAACTTGCCAAAAATAAGCAATTAACAGCAGCTCGCCAAGCACTGGCTTCTGCAAAGAAAGAAATAACCCTGGCCCATCAAGCACAAACAGAGATTATTCAAAACGAAGCTGCAGGACAGCACTATGAGCCATCGCTGCTATTTACGCATGCGCAAGATCATCTTATGACCATTGCCAGTGAAATCAGCATGACGCAGAATATGATTGAACTTTTTGAAGTTGTGTTGACCGATGCCGTTTCGTCGAACCAGCCATCATCTATCTGATTAAAGGAGTGTGACCACATGAAACAGCGTTTTCCAGAGAATTTCCTTTGGGGTGCTTCAACAAGTGCCTACCAAGTCGAAGGTGCCGCGATCACCCACGGCAAGGGCCTTTCGCAACAAGATTTTATTAACAATAACCGATCTGAAAAGTTTGGCTTTGCCGATACAAGCATCGCTAGTGACCACTATCACCACTTCAAAGAAGATATCCGTTTATTTAAAGAAATGGGTTTTACTAGCTATCGTTTTTCGATTGCTTGGTCGCGGATTTTTCCAAAAGGCGATCATCAGGTTAACGAAGAAGGTTTACAATTTTATCGCGATTTGATTGCTGAACTCAAAGCAAACGATATCGAGCCCATCCCTACTTTGTATCATTACGACCTGCCTTGGGCTTTGGTTGAAAAATATGAAGGCTGGTTATCTCGCGAGGTTGTCGAAGACTTCGGCTATTTTGCCAAGTTTGTGGTCAATGAGTTCAAAAATGATGTGAAGTACTGGATCACAATCAATGAACAGAGCATCATTGTCCAATATTGGACCCAGAAGTGTTATGTGCCGGAAAAATATCAAAGTCAAAACCAATTGCGTTATCAGATCAATCATCATATGAACCTCGCCCAGGCATTAGCCGTGAAATATATCCACGAGGTCGGTGGTTTGGCAGGCCCAGCATTAGGCTACGCGCCAGTTTACGCTCGCACCTGCAAGCCTGAGGATCAGCTGGCGGCCTTGAATGCCAACGACCTCCGAAATTTCTATTATCTTGACGTGTATTTTAAAGGTTATTACACCGATGCTGCCTTCAATTATTTGAAGCAACATCAGTTGGCACCCGAAATCTTTGACGACGATGAAACCCTCTTTTCACAAAATATCTCCGATTTTCTTGCTGTCAACTATTATGACAGTCAGTGCGCTCACGCTTGTCCTGAAGGTGCTGATCATGCTTGGTCAGGGTATAACTTAACTGGCAAAAAAGGTGACATGTCAGGATTTGAAACGCATCCTGGTTTTTACCAAATGTGTCCTAATCCCGAACTGCGGACAACTGATTGGGACTGGGCCATTGATCCCATTGGGTTGGAGATTGTCTATCGCGATCTTCATACTCGCTACCGCATCCCGTTCATGATTACCGAAAACGGGCTAGGTGCACGCGATGAGCTCACAAGTGATGGCAAAGTGCATGATGACTATCGGATTGCTTACTTACGCGAGCATATTGCCGCCACGCAACGCGCCATGGGTCTCGGTGTGCAGGTTTTAGGCTACATGCCATGGTCGGCTTTAGATTTGCTTTCTACAAGCAATGGCTACAACAAACGTTACGGCTTGATTTATGTTGATCGAACCGATGACGATCCTAAGACATGCCAGCGCATTAAGAAAGATTCCTTCAACTGGTACAAAAAAGTAATCGCCTCAAATGGTACTGATCTCAGTTGATGACAGCAATCAAACGACAAATCATTGCTGCCATTGGTGCCGCCATCGTCGGTCTTGGTGTGGGCACGTGTGTCACGACTGGACTTGGCGCGGATGCGTTAGGCGTTCTTTGGGAAGGCATCGCAACCAGATTAGCCATTACAGTCGGCCAAGCCTCACTCGTGGTAACCGTCGCATGCATCGGTTTGGTGGCTGGGATCAATCGTCGCCACTTAGGATTAGGAACGGTTATCAATCCAATCGTTACCAGTCTTGTCACCGATCTTGTTATTCGTTATCTTTTAGTCGATAGCCAAATGGGCATACGTGTCAGCATGCTAGTCTTGGGGGTTGTCTTAATCGCCATCGGCTCCGGCATCGCCGCAGCAGCCAGTACCGGTAAAGAAGGGTATATTGCTTTAAGCTTGGCCCTAGCGGAAAAATGTGCCATTGATGTTGCTAAGACACGTATGGGGATGGATCTTGTCTGTTTTTTGAGTGGCATGTTGCTTGGCGGCAAAATCATGATCGGACCGATCATCGGTATTCTCTTGATTGGCACAGTCTTCAAAAGAACGCTGGCATTCTGTGAACTTAAATTTTCACGGGTACTTAATGAATGACTAAACAAAAAAACTCGCAGTGTCTGGCTGCGAGTTTTTTGCCGTCATAAAGACTATTCTTAATTAAACTAATGCTTTTCGCCGCACTTTATATGCTTCACCCCAAGCTGCCATAGCCTGAATGACAGGTGCTAGGGTCTGGCCTAGTGCGGTTAATTGGTATTCTGTAGCCCGTCCGTCTGCATAACCAGCTTTCTTGACAATAATATTATCGGCCTCGAGTTGCGCCAACTGTAATGCCAGCATGCGCTCGGTAATAGATGGAATGGCTTTGTTGAGTGTACTGAACCGAGTCGCATCGCCTTGAAAAAGATGATAGAGAATGACGCTCTTCCATTTACCGGCAATCACGTCAACCGTATTTTGGACGGGACAGCCTGCAGCACAATCGTAAATTTCTCGTGACATCAATAAGACTTCCCTTAAAAACACATTTGCTGATGCAGAAGCTGACTTCCACATCGTTTTCACTTACAATTTGTTCACTTACTATGATAGTGCCTTCCAGTTAACATACAAGGTGAAGCTTAAGTCATTGAAAGGAAGTCTCGTCATGAAAGCAATTGGATTCACCCAGCATTTGCCGATTACTGATGAACATAGTCTTGAAAATATAACGTTACCGACACCAACACCTGAGGGCCATGATCTTTTGATTAACGTTCATGCTGTCTCAGTCAATCCTGTCGATACCGGTACGCGCGGCGCTGGTCATGGTCGCTTAGCTCATCCAAAAGTGATCGGCTGGGACGCAGTCGGAACCGTTGCCGGTATTGGTCGCGATGTCACCCGCTTTAAGATTGGTGATCGCGTCTTTTACGCTGGCAGTTACAAGCGGTCTGGCAGTGATGCTGAATATCAGCTAGTTGATGAACGCATTGTCGGGCATGCCCCGGCATCTTTAAGTGATCCGCAAGCCGCCGCAATGCCATTAACCAGTTTAACCGCTTGGGAAGCTTTATTCGAAAAGTTGCACATACCACTGCATGATCGAGCCACGAACGCTGAGCACACCATTCTAATCATCAATGGCTCCGGTGGGGTCGGTTCAGTCGCGACGCAGCTTGCACATTGGGCCGGCCTGCAGGTACTCGCCACTGCTTCACGGCCTGATTCGCAAAAATGGATCAAGGACCACGGTGCCGATTTCGTTCTCAATCATCGGCAGCCATTGCCACCACAGTTAAAAACGGCTGGTTTCAAGAACGTCGATTATATTTTAAATCTCTCCCATCTTGATGACCATTGGAACGAGATCGCGGAGATGATTCGTCCTGATGGCTGGGTTGCAGCGATTACCGAAAATCGGCGCGGCATTGACTTGCAGAAACTCACTAAAAAACGAGCGACGTTCGCCTGGGAATGGATGTTTTCTAAGTCTTGGTATGGTTATGACCTTGCCTCACAAGGTCACATTCTCGACCAGGTGTCTAAGCTGCTTGATGACGGTACTATTAAATGCACGCTAACCAAAACCCTGCAGCCATTGAATGCCGAAAATCTGCGTCAAGACCATGCCTTGGTTGAGTCAGGGCATATGATTGGTAAAGTCGTGGTTAATGGGCCTTGGGCTTAATATCGGCAATCAACTGAGCAGTTTTGATAAATCCCCACAAGGATAGCAAAAATGAGGCGCTTTTTATCAGCACCTCATTTTGTCGTATCAATTTTCTGATATTACCAGCAGTGTGTCGGCACTAACTCAAACGATCACTATACACTGGAAAGTTCTGAAACTGGCCATAATCCGTCAACGGCTTCATCTGCTTGAGTGTGGTCATGTCAGCATCGTCAATTGAAAAATCGACATCAGCATTCGCCTTCATATGTTCTGGGTTGACCGTTTTTGGCAATGGTAGCAGGCCCAGTTGCAATAGATACCGCATACCAAGCTGAGCAACCGAAACGTGGTGCTTAGCAGCCATGGCTTGAATTGCGGTGTTTTTGAACATTTCGCCATGACCAAATGGTGAGTAAGCTTCAACCAAAATGTTGTGCGCCTTAGCATAATCAATCGTTTTGAATGGCGTCTGCGTGATGTGGGCCAAAACTTGATCCACCATTGGCGCGATTTTGGCATGCTTGATGATATTTTCCAAATCAGTCGGGTCAAAGTTAGAAACGCCGATTGCGCGGAGTTTGCCTGCTTTGTATGCCTCCTCCAAGGCGCGCCACGCTTCTAAATTGCCCTCAAAATAACGATTGGGTTCATCGTACTTAGCCCAGGGTTTCGGTGCATGAATAATCATCATGTCAATGTAGTCCAAGTTCAGCTTCTGCAATGAGTCATCAATCGCTTTTACCGCTTCATCATGGTTTTTGATTTCGGCAGCCAGTTTTGTATTCACAAAAATGTCTTTGCGATCGATCCCAGACGCACGCACACCTTCACCAACACCGACTTCATTACCGTATGCCTCCGCGGTATCAATATGGCGATAACCGGCGTCAATGGCTTCATGAACAGCTTTCGCAGCATCAGCATCGACATCAATCATCCAAGTGCCAAACCCGATTTTAGGAATCTGTACGCCATTTGCTAATGTATAAGTTGCTTCTAACATAATAGTCCCTCCTCGACAAATAATACTGCCTTGATCTTTCATCCCACTCATCACTACCAAACGTTCGTGACCGAGTGGATTTTCCTTACGCTTGATCAAGTGCTACACTCACCCTAACCCCTAAAGTTAGCTTTAGGTCAAGCGATTATTTAAAAAATTGGAGGTCATCATATGTCCAAATCTTATTCAATTGGTGAAGTTGCCACGATGACAAAGCTATCGATCCCCACCATTCGTTACTACGACAAGGAAGGACTCATCCCTGAACTCAAAAAAGACGCTTCTGGTGCCCGTTGTTTTGATGACCAGAATCTTGGCGCTCTCGAAATGATCGAGTGTCTGAAAACAGCAGGTATGTCGATCAAGGATATCAAAACGTTCATGCAGTGGAATCTTGAAGGCGATACAACCTTAAAGAAACGCCGTGACTTTTTTGACCAGTTACACGTCACGGTGCTCGCCCAAATGGCTGACCTACAACGAACCCTCGATAAAATCGAGTACAAGCAAGGTTACTATCGCCAAGCCGTGGCTGATGGTACGGAGAAGTATGTCAAGGCCGGCATTAGACATTCGCAAGTTGTAGCGACCGACCGATAGTCGCAACCTACGTTCAATCAAAAAGCCCACCATCAAAAATGGTGAGCTTTTTTGGGTCATAACTTTAAAAATCTTCTAAACTCGTTTCAACATTGCGCCGCTTGGTTGCGACCCATAGACCGATCAGGAACCAGATGATCGCGATGTATGGGAAGGTGTTCATCGGGAATGCTGGAATCGGCCAAAGACTGGTGTAAATTGGGTAAATGAGCACGAGAATGCCGATGACTGGTGCCAACACATGTTTAAACATTGATCGCCCCTTGTCTTTGCGGAAGTAAACAATGGCGCCAATGTTGACCAGCACGTAAACCGTTAGCAAGCCGAGCATGCCAATCGTTCCGAACCAGTTGTACATGTCGCTCGCGCTCACACCTAAGCCGATTGCAAAAATCGCATAAACGATTAACGCTAAGCCAGTGATGCCATCCAGCGCGTGCGTCGGGGTCTGCTTGTCACCTGATAGTTCTGCCAGCCAAGGATGCAGATAGCCACTTTTGCCTAAAGCTTCCAGCATGAAAGCGCCGGCATTGAGCGCACCGAAGTAGCAGGCAAAATAACTAACCATCGCCGCAAAGTCCATGAAAATTGCGGCGTTCGTGCCTAGATAGTGGGTCGCAAGAAAGTTCATTGGCGCGGTACTTTTCGCAAGATCGCCGATGTGGGCGGAACCAAAACCGATGACTTCGGCGTAACTGACAAGAAAATAGAAAATTGCTGCAAAGCTAACGGCACCCAGCAAAGCAATACTAATTGCCTTGCGCGGATGGGTGGCCCGTGGCGCAATCGTCGCCGAGCCTTCAAAGCCGGCAAAAGACATCAAAGCAAATACCATGCCCATACCAAGGCCGGTCGCCATATGCGGTTGTGGAATAAACGGCTGAACTGAATTGCCGCTGCGACCACCTGAGAAAATGATCACGACAGTCAGGACACTTAGCACCAAAACCGCCAACAGCTCAAGCACCAGCGTTAGCCTTGTCGAGAATTCGATGCCTTTATGGCTAAGCCAGCCGCCAAGCAGCAGCACAATGATGTTGTACAAGTTGACTGGTAAATGAATACCAAAATGACTTAAAAATACGTCAGCAAAATTGCCGACAATGGCGCCCGAACTGAAAACAAAGGTCACATACGTCAACACGAGCAGCCAGCCGGAAATGAAGCCCGCCTTTTCGCCAAGCGCCTTGGCATTATAAGCATAGGCTGACCCATCACCGGGAATGCGCTTGCCAAGTTCGACAAAAGAAATCGCAACGAATAACACGCCGATCCCACCAAGCAAGAAAGCAATGGGCATATTGATGCCCGCATTGGCGGCGGCACTTGCCGTGTTGAAGGACATGGCGCCAGTTGGGGCAACCATGGCTATCGAGAGACCGAATACCTCGAGTAAGGTTAATTTTTTACGTTTTTGCATGATTAGTGAAGGAACTCCTCTTTAAACGCGTTCTCCAGCCCAGAAACCTCCACATAAGGACCACAAGCACAATGGCCAAAGAACGGCCATCGCACTTGTGCCCACTTATGCTCCGGTTTCTAACCGGGCTGAATCACGCTCTCTTTTAAACGCGTTCACTTGCGCAGAAACCTCCACATAAGCGGCCTTAAGCCTAAATGGCCAAAACCCGGCCATTTAGGCTTAAGGCCACTTATGCTCTGGTTTCTAGACGCTCAGTTCACGCTCTTGATGATAGAGCTTGGCACTGGTTTGCCAGCAAATGGCGTTGATCCATGCCTTTTTCTGGGCGAGGTCAACGAATGGCAATTGGTTAAAATGTGCCACCAAGGCTTGCTTGAACTGCCGTGCTGCCAACCCGTACATTTCTGGGTAGGTGCTGGCGTCGGAGGCAAATAGGATGCGCGTATATGGTGCCAATTCGACAGCTTCATTGAAAACCCGACTGGCCCCACTTGGCCCTAAGTTATCCAACAGTGAAATATCAAAGTACAGATTCGGAAACACGCTGGCAAGATATCCGGCTTCGCGATGGTATGGATAACAATGTAACAGCACCACTTTCAAGCCTTTTTTGGTAAAAGCGTTCAAGTAGTCGCGCATGAGCAGCGGATTGCCAAGATACATATCGGTATCAGCATCACCGTAACCAACATGAAATTGCAACGGCATATCTTGCGCGATTATGAGCGGCGCAACGTGATACAACATGTAATCAATCAACGGCTTGGAAGTCAGTCTCTTTTCGCCTGAATGCTTCCACGTATCGAATCCAGCCGCCGCCTCAATCACGTTGACCGGTTCAAGGTGCAGTCCAACCCGATAAGCAGCAATGGATTTGAACCCAACGAACCCGTGGACCTTGGCCTGCTTCACATCGTTACTGAACGCCTGCCACCAAGCCGCAAAACTATCATGTTCCAGCATGAAGTCTTCGGCGTGCGTTTCAAGCCGATAGATCGCCTTCACTGGTATACCAACGAGCTCTGCCGTCTGATCAAGATTAAGAATCGGATCATCCGGCACAAACCCAGTGTCAATAAGTAGCTCCTTGAAGTGAAAATGGCCGAAAATCCGATGGTTGTAGGGCGCATAGCCGGGATCATTCATGGCCGCTAATGGATTGTTTGCGTCAAGCGCAAACTCCTTAGCCAAGGCTAAAAAGCCGTGATAAGCCAGTCGATTTTTGGTATCGGCAAGCGGATAATCTTTGTCTGCTTCCGTTGATACCTGTGTGAGCCGGTCGTCACGATTCGGTACCTTGCCGTCAATCAAAAAATGGCAATGATGATCCAACAATGGGACTTGGTCGACAAATTCAGATAAGTCGTCCAAAATACTTCCTCCTTCACACGTTTGCTGGTGCAATGACCAGCTCACGCTTTCCTAGAAGTTTTAAAGCGAAGTGCCTTCATACAACGTGATCGCTGCCAGCCTTCATGACAACGATCATGTCAAAATAGTTTAATACAATTCGCGATGCAAGGCAGCAATTTTTTCCAATGCCAATTTGGCATAATACTGATCGTCCTCGCGCTTGATTTTCGCGTAGGCATCGACCAATTGCTTGCCAAATACTTGCTGGAATAGCGAATCTGCCTCAAAAGCGTCAACCGCTTGGCTCAGTGTGCGTGGCAGAAGCTGAATCCCTTTGGCATCGCGCTCAGCTTGACTGAGGCTGGCTGGATCAACATCGCAATAGCCATCCGGTTGCATGTGATTTGTGATGCCGTCAAGTCCTGCCGCCAGCAAACCAGCAAAAGCCAAATAAGGATTAGCAGTCGCATCACTTGCCTTGAGTTCGATGTTCATCGAGCTGGCCGGATCACCCCAACTGGTTGACGGAATGCGAATTGCCGCCTCACGATTGTCTTGACCATATGTGGCATATGCACTGCTCCAATGACCAGGTGCCAAGCGCTGATATGAATTAGCCGATGGACAGGTCAATGCCAGCAAACCTTGAATATGTTTCAAAACACCGCCGACAAAATACTGCCCAATCGTGGATAGTTGCCTCGCTGCCTTGTCATCAAAGAAAGCATCTTCTTTATCTTGCCAAAGTGACAAGTGAATGTGTGCCCCTGACCCGGCCGAATCAACTAGCGGCTTTGGCGCGAATGAGGCATATAGGTCAAAAGCCTTCGCGGTATTTTTGATGATCCGTTTGTAAATCACCTCATTGTCCGCAGCGGTCACCGGATCACTCGGCAACATGCTCAGCTCATGCTGACCAATGCCACCTTCTGGGTAATAAGCGTTCGGCATAATGCCGACTTTTTGCAGTTGATCGATCGCCTTCAGAATGAATGGATACGCAAAATCCATGGACTCGGTGGAAAAGGCGACATGTGGCATTGCCGGTTCGCGATGATCTTTATCTCCAGTAAATAACTCGAATTCATTTTCATAGGCCATTTTGACCGTGAAGCCAGCATCAGCAAGCTGCTTGACGACTTTTTTCAAAATGGACCGCGGATCAGATGCGTACGGGGTTTTATCAAGATTGTAAATATCCCCCATTAAGGTGGCGACTTGCGGCATATAGGGTAGGACATGTGCCGACGCCGGATCACCAACAAGGCGCAGTTCGCCAATAGGCGTCATGTCCGCCACCGGCAAAATCGTATCACGTTCACTGACATTCAAGGTTGCTTTGGTCAACCCAATCCCATCAGCCAGCTTGGCCTTCAAGCTGGCAAGCGGAATCACCTTACCACGCGTTAACCCGTTATAATCCACATACAGAAACTCGATCAGCTCAGTTTGCTTCTCTGTCAGCTGCTCGATGACGGCTTCATCGCCCATGTTGATTTCCTCCTCTTAGAATGCCCTCGCCAATTATTCAGATACACCCGGTTAAAAAACACCGTTACATATGTATCGTTCGGCCCTAATGTTACATGATTTTAAATAAAAGGAAAGATTGTCTAAAAATTATCGCGGGGGAATTTGCAAATAGCGTCACTAATTTGGCAGGTTTTACAGCAGCTACCATATCCTTGTCCCGAAAAACTATCGACAATCATGAAGCACCAAGGCCTTCATCGAAATAAAACAAGCACCCGACCAATCTCAAAGAATTTTTGAGCTGATCAGGTGCTTGTTCTGTTATTCGAGCTAATCGTAACATCCTTATTTTTGATGTGTAGCAATCCGATCCAAAAAGTCTTGAAAAACCACTAATTGTTGCGGATCTTCTTGTTGCCACATGTTTTCTGGATGCCATTGCACCCCGAGAAAAAGATCATTGTCGATTGACTCCATCCCCTCAACAACGCCATCAGGAGCCACCGCTGTCACCCGCATGCCCTTGCCGACAGTTTTAACTGCCTGATGATGCCGCGAGTTCACTTTAATCGTGGCCTTCCCATACAAGGCAGCCAATCGGCTATCAGGTGTCAAATCAACATGGTGGGTCGCAAATTGGCCCAGTGTGGCTTGGGGATGCTGAATTTTCAAATCAGGGTATTGACTTTCCAAATCCTGATACAACGTACCGCCCATCGCCACATTCATGATCTGAATGCCACGGCAGATACCAAAAATCGGTTTATTTGCCGCCAGTGCCGCTTTGATCAATGCAATTTCGAAAAGATCTTTCTGATAAAGCGTCATGCCAATCTTGGGATGCGGTTCTTCCCCATAGAATGTGGGATCAACATCCGGACCACCAGGCAACATGAGACCATCAATCAGCTGCACATAATCTTGCGCAAGCTGCTCAGTCTGGCTGACATCATCAGGAAACGCAATGATCAGCGGCAAAGCATCAAGTTTAATAAAAGCCTCTTTTACATCATGCGGCGCATAGGCAGGATGGTTGTTTGGCATCACTGGGTTAACTTCGATCAATTCATCTGTGGGAATCCCAATTTTTGGCTTCACGATTTATTTCCTTCTATTCTACTTAGGATTTATTTTTCATGAGTATACGCCGTTTTGGTAGTCGCCACAATGAGCATCATCGGCCGTCGCAATTCATCTGCCATCCCCGGAATGGTTTTAACCATTTCATCTGTCGGTGTCGGCTCAATCACGCGATTCAACCGTAACTGATGATCGAGCAAGGTATTGAGATAAGTCGTCAAAGTGCGATGGTATTTTTTAATCTGGTGCCCCAGAAAATCAGTCTTCCGCTGGCTTTCATCGAAATAGCGATCAACGGGCCAGTAAAGGTTGTGCCCTTGATCATCCGTGACCCACTCTTCTTTGCCTTGGGCTGTAAAAATTGGATGTTCAACCGACATGACAAAATGACCGCCAACTGGCAGCTTATCACTGATTTTTTTCACAAGCTGGGCGTAATCCTCAATGTAGTGAATGGCCAGCGAGCTCAAGATAATGTCAAACTGATCCGGCAATTGATCAATCGCCTGCATGTCCATCCGGCGATAAGTGATCCGCTGGTCGGTCGTCTTTGCTGCTGCCTCAGCCAACATTTTAGCGGAGGTATCAATGCCGAGGACACTTTTGGCGCCATGCTCAGCAGCATAGCGGCAATGCCAACCATAGCCACAGCCTAAATCCAATATCCGTTTACCAGAAAAATCTGGCAGAACTGTTTTTAATTCATGCCACTCACCGGCACCTGCTAGTCCCTTTTTGGACCGATCCATCTCGCTGTATGCTTTAAAAAATGCGGGATCATCGTATATATCTGACATGACATAACGCTCCTTCTAAGAATATAAGTCCATCATCGCAGTCACCGCTAGCATGTGCAACCATTATGCATATGACGCAAAACAAACAGATTGGCAAAATGAGATTTTGATTTGAATTCGGTGGCAAGCGATGCTACAGTTGCTTCATACTTTTTGAATGTTTGTCTGTCAGGTTCAGGTACAGACACCACGTCTAAAATGAAGGAGTAAGCGATGGAAATCACAGCAATCACGGCGTTCCCTCGGCAGGTAAAACTTAAAACGCCTTTTAAGTTAGCCTTGGGCGAGTTGCGGGACATCACCACACTGATCATCAAAATCGAGACTGATGATGGCGTCACCGGCTATGGTGAAGCCTCGCCTTACGCACCGGTAAATGGCGAAACCAATGAAACCGAACAAGCTGCTCTGCCAGTTTTCGTCAATGCTTTAACTGGCTGCGATCCGCGCAATCTTGAACAGGTGCATGCACGCATGGATGTCGTGATGGCTGGTCATACAGCATTAAAATGTGGGATTGACACCGCCTGTAGCGACATTTTAGGTAAAGCAGCCAGCTTGCCACTATGGCAACTGCTTGGTGGTCATAGCCATATCGTCACCACGGATATCACGATTCCGATTGGCACTCCGGCTCAAATGGTGGCTTCAGCGCGGACATATGTGGCCGCTGGTTTCACGGCATTAAAGTTAAAAGCTGGGGACAACGAAGCCGCCGATATCGCCGCCATTAACGCGGTGTGTGCTGCAGTCGGCCCCACCATCTCGGTAAAAGTGGATGCTAATCAAGCTTGGACTGTATCGCAAACGTTAAGAATTGCAGCCCAACTCAGGGCCCCCAATTTAATTGCCATAGAACAGCCGGTGCCTGATTGGCAGTTGCTGTCTCTACCTTTGTTACGCGCGCAGTCACCCGTTGCCTTGATGCTTGATGAAAGTATCCACAACGCCCATGATGCCGCCGATGCTATTCGCCTGAACGCCGCCGATTTGATCAACATCAAGCTGGCTAAATCGGGCGGGCTGTTCGGCGCCGCGGCGATTGACGCGACTGCCGCAGCTGCCGGCGTACCTTGCATGGTCGGTTGCAATGCCGAAACTCGCCTAGGAACAGCCGCATCCGCTCACTTCATCGCCGCACACGAGAATGTGCACTACGGCGATATCGACAGTTTCATGTTGCTGGCAGAAACTGACTGGCTTAGCGGCGGCTTCACCGCAGACGGTCCGACCTTAACCTTATCAGATCGACCAGGCCTCGGCGTTGACGTCCGACTTTAAGAGAGCGTTCACCAGCCCGGTTTCTGGGCTGGTGAACGCGTTTAAGAGCCTGAGCTGGCGCGGTTAGGAGGAAATCAATTGACTGATTGGCAAGGCTATCAAAAGATTAATGAAAAGTACCATCTCAATGGGGCGACCATCATCGTGAATTCGACTGAAATACTTTCAAGTTGGCAAAATGGTGCCGCCGATTTTTCAATGAAACGGCCGTTTACCCTTCAAACAACTAGTGGCTTAGGTTCGCTAAGTAAACAATTCACCGCTGATAGCGTGTTGCTCCTGAACGCGGCTGACAAGCTCGACATAGAGGCGTCCTTAGTAGATTATGTGCCGAACTATCGCTATGCCGATCAAGTCACCTTGCGTCAGATGTTGAATATGGCCAGTGGCATTCCTGATTACACCGAGCTTTTACTAACTGATTATGCCAAACGCATGCCTGGTGCCAGTGAATCTCATCTTAGCTACCCTATTTTGGAAGATCTTGGTCATGGCGATGAGATTACCGAGGTCATTTCGTTGCTAAATCAACATCCACTGGATTTTACACCGGGTGAAAAAGGCGTTTACTCCAACAGTAATTACTTATTGCTTGGTTTCATCATCTCAAAAATTACTGGCGATTCGTTAGCACGCTTTTTTGAGGAACATTTCTTTGAACCGCTGGCGATGACTCAGACACGACTTGGGACACAATATGCTGAGGCCAACAGTTATGATGACCTAGACGTTACGGCTGGTAAACCTGTCGTGCTTGGCCGAGGTGCCTACCAAGGTGGGGACGGGGCCGTTGTCAGCTCCTTAACCGATCTTGCCAAATGGGCGCAGGCCGTGTTGCGCCACGATATTCTGTCTGAAAAAGATTGGCACGAGGCACTGACCCTCACCCACGACTTCTACGGTATGGGGTGGATGCATTCGAAAACGCCAAATTGGTTCAGCCATGCCGGTCACGTTTTCGGCTATTGGACCTATTTCGATGTTTCGTTCGACAAGCAGCTGGCGCAAGTGACACTTAACAACATGTCCCCTGGCGATGAGGCTCGCAAGACATGGCAAACAGAGATGGCGGCTTGGCGGGAGACCCTCTAAGTAAAAAAATCCTCACTTCGGACGTGACTCGGAGTGGGGATTTTTTATTGAAGCCATTTATTTTTGATACAAGCTAATCGAAAATTAGAAGAATTGCCGCATAATATCCTTCAATGGCGGCATGGACGGAATCTTCCAATAATTCTCAAGATATTCGGAACCGTACTTCATGTAACCCTTTGCTTCATCACCAACGATTTTGCCTGGAAGCGGTGCATCGTCTTGGACGTAGGTATTGATCAGAACCGGTTTATCGGTCTCTTTGTATGCCTTGGCTAATGCATTTTTGAATTCGTCATTGCTGCGAGCGGTGTAGCCAATGCCGCCCGCTGCTTCAGCAATTTTGGCATAGTCCATATCAGCCAAATCAATTTCATAGTTCAACTGGCCGGCACTTTGCTGCTCATATTCAATAAATGCCAACTTCTGATTATTCATGACAACCATGATGATCGGCAACTTGTACTGGCAAGAATGTCAATGGCCCGGACAAAAATTGTACGGTTCTGCCGAATGCGTATGGTTGTCACTTAAATTCACGCATTATCAGATCTTTTATCAGCGTTTAATCTTGTTTAACGTGCCATAGGTACGACAAACAAGCCCTGACATCTGGTGCTTTCCCCAGGGCTGTGCGCCTATTGAACGGTTACTTATGCAGCTGCTGACTTTCTTTTGCAAGCACCGCGACCGTTGGTCTCGCGATCATGATTGTAGAAGGTGTTGTAACGAGCAATGGATTCAGTGACGTCTAAAATTGATTCATAGTTGATCTGCTCCAACCGGACCCATTCTCGTTTCAATAGCGAATGGTAGGCCTCAATCCGCCCGTTATCAGCCGGTTTGCCTTTGCGAGAATATGAGTGACGCAGGTGCGCATCTGTCAAGGTTGTCTCAAACAAACGACTGGTATATTGACTACCCATATCGCTATGAACCATCTTAAAAGTATAACCTTGGTGAATTAACGCTTGAATCGGTGCGACCGCGAGGTCTTGTGTCATCTGTTGACCCACTTGCCAAGCTAAGACTTTTCTCGCTTTTGGATCATACGCTGTTGCAAGGTAAACCCAGTTTTGGTTGATCAGTTGAATATAGGTGATATCGGTGGTCACGACCTCAGACAAGTCAGCTAGGTGTCGCATTAAATTAGGTTTTTGTGGCATGTCAGTGGTTGTGGTAGGCTTTTTAGAGCGTTTACGATACATTGTCGATTGAATCCCCAATTCACGCATGACTTTCCAAATCGTGCGGTCACTTAAGCGGCATTTAAGTAATTTACGAATACGTTTAGCAATCCGCACGTATCCGTAAAACTTTCGACGTTGCCAAAGAACCTGAACCAGCTCTTTAAGCTTAATTCGGCGGCGATTTCGTGACTTAGGATGCCACCTTAACCAGTCATAGTAGGTACTCGAAGGGATCCGTAACGCTCGGAGAATAACTGTGATGCGGTGCCCCCGGCTCAATTGATCTTGAATCATAAAAAGAGCGGCCTTTCGGCCGCTATGAATCAACGCTTTGCCAGCAACACCGCCGCTCGTTTTAAAATATCGAGTTCTTCCCTCAAACGGCGATTTTCTTTTTGAAGTTGCTTGAACTGTTCGTTGGTCACAGCAGTACCTTGATGATCAATGGCAATGACAGTGGCCGCCTGAACCCATTTGCGAATAGTGTCTAAGGAAGGACCGTATTCTTCATGTAGTTCTTTGAATGAGTGTCCTTTTTCATGAAGATCAATCAAGGTTTGCTTAAATTCGGGGGTGTAGCGAATAGCTGTATTGGTCATAAAATATTCCTCATCTGTCAATTATCGCACAAACTATTTTTGTCCGTAATTACAGCATAGGAGCCACTTGACTGCTGTGACAAAGTCTTGCATGACCATCGCGAAGGCACCATCCCCTGCGACACTGATATTTTGCCGCTTTGGAAAAGCCTCAGCACCCGCAATCGCGCCTGGCAAGCCACAGCCCATGGTTCCCAGCCATGCGGAAATTGTATACTTTTGCGTTGGCTGAACGTTCAAGAAACGGGCACCCCATGATGTGGACGTACCGACATCAATCGAGTAAATCGCATCTTTTGGCGCGGTTTGATCAATCGTCGCGAAGACTGCTTCAGGCGATGCCGGATTAGTAGCCAGCAAGCGCTTTTCGCTCATCCACTTATTCCAGCTCTTCATATTCTTCTGGCAAGCTTTCAGAAAACGATCATCATCACGCAAGGAGCCCTTCGCATTCAGTTCGGTGAAAAAGGTGCCAACGTCGCCGTCAACAGCAACATCAACTGAATAACGTTTGCCCAAGTTTTCTGGGCGCGTGTCGATTTGAACGCACTTAGCTTGACCTTCGGCTGGCAAATAAGGCGTATATGGATAATTCGTCCCGATCATGAAGAGGAGATCAGTCGCTTTCATCGCCTCATATGCCGGCTTCGTACCTAGTTTACCGACATTACCCAAACTATTGGGATGATCATCGGCGATAGTGCCTTTTGCTGGCATCGTTTGAATAAACGGTATGTGATTGGCCTCGACAAACTTTTGAACCAACGCACCTCCATGCTCAGCACCGCGACCGATCAACGCAAGTGGTTTTTGTGCCTGTTGCAGCATCGAAGCAACGTCCTCTAACTGTTTAGGATCAACTTTCGGCACATTCAAGGCAAAAGCAGCAGCGCTGTCCTGATAACTAGCAGTTTCTTTTTGAGCTGGCAAATCATCTGGAATGGTTAAAACTGCCACACCTTTTTCTGTAAAGGCTGTGCGAATCGCCGTATCGACAATTTGTCCTAAGTTATCCGATGCCATGACAGTTTTGTTATAAACCGCCACATCGTCAAAAAGCTTCGGTGTATTCACTTCTTGGAAAAAGCCTTCATTCATGTTGCTCGTCGTCACCTGACCGAGAAGGGCCAGAACCGGGACATGATCCATTTTGGCATCATACAAACCATTTAATAGATGAATGGCGCCAGGGCCGCCAATGGAGAGACAAACACCCAAACCGCCTGTTAACTTAGCAGTTGCCGCTGCGGACAAAGCGGCGACTTCCTCATGCCGCACCTGCACAAACTTGATCTTATCCTGATGTCGTCGTAAAGCATCAACTGTGGTATCGATTGAATCACCAGGCAATCCAAAAACGTGTTTAACTTGCCAATCCATCAAAACACTGACTAACTGATCTGCTGCTTTTGTTGCCATATCAAAATCTCCTTTATCGCATTTCGTCATGCAAACAACTCAATTGTTATCAATTTATTGACAACTCCACCTTAGTTCTTTCAACGGCACGGTCAACTGCTCTTAGTGTGATCTCATTTATCAAAGAGATCAGACTTTGTGAATTCAGATTTTTTCAAACCATACAACAACTAACCCAATTTAAGAAATACCCACTTATTGCGATTTGCTTTTCTATTAGTTAGCATTTTAAATTGTGAAACGTGCCACTTATAAACAAATTTCCGCCTTCTTTTTATGAGAGTAATCTCATTTAATCTTGACTAAATATCCGATTGCGGTCACACAACTACCAGTTTCAAACAAATTTCAATTTGATGGTCATTTTTTATTTTGTCGGCAAAAAGTGAGCAAATCAGTAGCATTTTCCCTGATTACGGGGTACATTCAAAGTGACTTTGCGTACACACAGACATATGTATGACGGGTGTTATAAAAAGCCGTCACGCCGGTCGAGTAGCTCTCATCATTTTCTCGCCCTTTTCTCCCGCAACATATGATAAAATACAACGGTTGTGAATTGTTTATTTCCTAGGAGGATATCTACATGCCATTAGTTAACGCTGCAGAGCTTGTAAAAGCTGCACATAAAGGTCACTACTGTATCGGTGCCTTCAACACCAATAACTTGGAATGGACACGCGCCATCCTTGCCGGTGCGCAAGAATTGAACGTTCCGGTTATCATCCAGACATCCATGGGTGCTGCTAAGTACATGGGCGGCTATGAATTCTGCCAGACCATGATCGAAGCAACGGTTAAAGCCATGGGCATCACCGTTCCTGTTGTGATTCATTTGGATCACGGTAACTACGAAGCTGCCAAGGAAGCTATTGCTGCCGGCTACAACTCCGTTATGTTCGACGGCCACGACCTCGACTTTGAAGATAACTTGGAAAAAACCAAGGAAATCGTTAAGTTGGCTCACGCCAAGGGCATTTCTGTTGAAGCCGAAGTTGGTTCTATCGGCGGTGAAGAAGACGGTGTTGTCGGCGAAGGCGAATTAGCTGACGTTGAAGAAGCCAAGACATTAGCCGCTACCGGGATCGACTTCCTGGCTGCTGGTATCGGCAACATCCACGGTCAATATCCAGACAACTGGAAGGGCCTGCACTTCGATCGTCTGCAAGAATTGAACGATGCTGTTAAGATGCCGCTCGTTCTTCACGGCGGTTCTGGTATCCCTCAAGAACAAGTTCAAAAGGCAATCACCATGGGTATTTCCAAGTTGAACATCAACACCGAATGCCAGCTTGCCTTTGCTAAGGCAACCCGTGAATACATCGAAGCTGGTAAGGATCAGCAAGGCAAGGGCTTCGACCCTCGTAAGCTGCTCAAGCCAGGCACCGATGCTATCACCGATACCTTCAAAGAAATCACCGGCTGGATTGGCAACAAACCAGTTAAGATGGTTCCAGAAGCACTTTAATTTTTTCATTAAGTGCCATTCAAAAGCCCACTCGCAAATTTCAGCGAGTGGGCTTTTTCATACATATTTCGTTACTCATCAAGTATTTGATTAACAAAACAGTCGGCTTCATGATCATTGACCAACCCTGCAGCCTGCATAAATGAGTAGATAACGACGGGACCAGTAAATGCAAAGCCATCTGCCTTCATTTGCTTGCTCATGTGCTTGGCCAAGTCGGTTGTGTTAGGCACCTGATCATGACTGGTAATATGATGCCGAATCGGCTGATTGTTGACAAAGGCCCACACGTAATGATCAAAGTCCTCGCCTTTGGCAGCTAACTGTGCGATCACGCGCATTGTTAATGATCGCCGTCACTTTCAGCCGATTCCGAATAATTTGCGTATTTTCTAAGAGCACAGGAATCTCCGGTGCCATCCGCTGCACCTGCCGATAGTCAAAGTTAGCAAAAGCCTGTTTGAAAGCAGCACGTTTATTCAAAACGGTCTGCCAGCTCAAACCTGCTTGCATGATTTCAAGCGACAAAAGCTCAAATAAGTGGCGACTGTCATGGCTGGGCCGCCCCCACTCTTCATCATGATATTCACGCATCAAGTCATTACTGGTTTGTCCCCATGCGCAACGGTGTTTTTCAGCCAGCATATCGTACCTCCAGCGGTTGTATCTTAATCGGCTGGGTCACTTGCACGCATCGATTCTGCGTCAAAGCAAGTTGATGCTCAGCGACAAGTTTAGCCATGACATCATTGCCTAGCTTGCCAGCCAAATGAACCCGGCGTTCCGAAAAATCAATGCAAGTCTGAATGTTCAGCTGATGCACTGGACGCCCGAGGAATTGTGCAAATGCGTGGCGGCCTTTTTCAGTAAGCTGATACACATTTGGTGCCGTCAGCACAACCATCTTTTTGGCTAACAGCTGGTCAAATAAGGCAACACCAGCTTTCCCAGCCAAATGGTGGTAGCAAGTTCGCGCTACTCCAAGCGCATGGGCTGCCTGTCGTTGATCTAAGTAATCATCTGCAACTGCACTTAATTTGCTGGTCGCCTGTTGCGGCTGAGTGGTCTGAAAATAATCGCGCCCTGCAAAGTGACGTCGGTTCATTTTCTGTAATCCTACTAAGTGTAATAAAGTTTCCTCAACCGGCTTCTCTGGCATCTTCAATAACTTAGCTATTTCCTTAAGTGTCAAAAACCGGCCACTGTCTAACAAGTCTAAGATCTTCTGAGATAAATTTTCTTGCATGCTGGTACCTTCTTCCCAAATAGCAAACATACGTTCTTATCTCGAGTATACCTTTCTCATTCTTCAAGAACAATAGTGTCTTCGTTGTAAATGGCTTGGATGCTGTGGGGCGGCCACATAACTGAATTAGCAAAAAAATTCAGCCTTCTAGTACTAGCTTTATTGAGCCGTACTGTATGTGTTTAACGACTCGTCTGCAATTGCTTAAAATATCCCTGCTGGGCATATAACAACATCGCCAAGCTTGCGCCAATCGCTGTAAAAACGGCAATCCCCGAGAAGCCAGTAAACTGTTTAATCAAGATACCGCCGATCACACCACCGATGGCCTCACCTAGGTACATGGCGGCATTGGCCAACGCGGAAATCGTGCTGCGGGCTGATCCCGCGTGTTCTTGCAAGGTACTCATAAACAATGGCAGCAGTGCGCCACCGATTGTATAGATAAATGCCAGGATGACCGTTGCCGTCAGTGGCGAATTGGTGAAAGGCAAAACCAGATACCCAGCAATGAAAAGTAAGAACTCAAGCAGAAACGCATGCGGCTGACCCAACCAAGTGACTAATCGGCTGCCCAGCAAGCTGCCAACAAACTGACCAACGCCGATTAAAAGAATGAAGCTGCCAATGGCACCAACTGATAAATGGAAGCTTTTCGCAAACCAAGTGCCGATAAAGGCGAAACCGCAAAAATTTGCAGTTTGAAACAATAAGTATGCCCCTAGCAGTTTAAGCACGGTTTTGTTCTGAAAAAGTTTGCGATAGATACCAGTTGCAAGACGTGAAGTTATCGCCTCGTTAAGACTGGGCATGAAACGCACGACCAACATCGTCAACATCAAGGCAATGACGCCAACGAAGAAGAACGGAAATCGCCATGACCATACCGCTAAGTAACTCCCCAATGGTACCCCAACGATTTGAGCAACCGCCAGACCGGCCGTGGCATATCCCATTACTTTGACAACTTGCGTCTTTGGAAACAATACCGGGATAGCCGCCCAGATTTGCGGTCCGGCCGTGGCCGCCGCGACACCAGCGACGAATCTGGCGACAAGCATCATCGCAAACGTATTCGCCAGCCCGCACCCGGCAGTCGCCAACGTGAAAACCATTAACCCGATGATCAAAATACGTTTGCGGTCGTGCCGGTCAGAAATCGGACCAATCAATAATGCCGATATCATGTAGCCCACTGCATAAGCGCTGACAATAAAACCAGATAGACTAGTCGAAATGCCATAGTATTGCGTCAATGTCGGTAACAACGGTGAAACCAAAAAGGTATCGGTGCCAATCACAAACATCACTAAGAAGAATAGAAACGAAAGTCTACGTTCTTTCATCAGAAAGTCTCCAATCAGTTTTACGGTTTTAAAATTATCAAACAATCAGTGCTAAAAAATAAGCAACCATGTGCTTATTTATAGCTTCTCAAGTAAACCCGGGAAAACCGATTCAATTTTCCCTGTATTCAGCGTAACAAATTTTTGTCGTCCTTGGGTACGCGTGGTAATCATGCCAATTTCCCGAAGCGTTCGCAAATGATATGACATCGTTGATTTGTCAATCTCCACGTGCTGGTTCAGCTCGTTGCAGCCCATCTCATGACCGACGTGGTAAAGCATGCGGACAATCGTATAGCGACCAGGTTCAGACAAAGCAAAGAAAATTCGTTGTTTGAAGGCAGTTTCGTCTGTTGATTGTTTGATATCCATACAACAGTTATGCCACAAACTTAATCTGTAAGCAAACTTTCTTTGAAAAAATAAGCTTTTCAATTCTCCATAGACGGTTCATGTTTTGGGTAAATAAGTTTTTAACCCACATTCATGGGTAAAGGCCCCTTTTACCTGCTAGTCTCGAATAATCATGGCAAAAATGTGAAATCTCGTGTCCACTTGGTATACTATTCCTGTGTTCAAAATTTCACTCAAAGGAGGTGTCACCATGGCTCGTACAACTGATCGGCAAAGAAATACACGCTCACCGCGGCAGGCTCGCCGACAATTGAATAAATTGTTGCGTGACCCCATCGTAAAACCCCACAATGCCGCCGCAGTTCGCATTCGCTTAGATGAGATGATGGCGATTCTCCAACATCGCGAGTACCGTCCAGAGCAGCCAAGTTCAACCAATCAAGTCAATACACATGGGCAGGTTCAGTTTGACCTCGCGCGCTGGTATCCTGAAGGCGGTCGCCTACGCTATACCTTACGACCGCGTGGCGCCTTACTCCCAATCGCATTCACTGTTCAAGACTTTGGTAATCATCGCAAAAGTCTGACGCGCGGCCTCGCTCTAGCTGTCGCTGGGGCGGCTCACCAGTTAGATCAAATGAAAGCCGCCAACAAATTGCCGTTGATCATGCAACCTTTTAGCGACTGGGTGCACCTCCTTGCAATTGGCTTACAAAATTGGCTTGAAAATGGTCAGGTCGTTTTCTCTTTAGCCGATCTTAACGGCGCCTATGTTTTGACCAGCATGCCAACTGCTCCTGCGACTTGGCTGGCCAGACTCTTCGGCATTTCGTTAGGCAATCCAGACCAGTCTTTAGCTGATCTGCGTCGTCAACGGCAAGAGCAGGCCGACCGTTTGACAACGCGACTTGCGGCCAAGTTTGCCATTGAAGAAGCGCCGTTGGTCCAAGCAGCTAATGATCGCGCTGCTAAGTCAATTCAACTTGATGCAGCTACCATGGCCACATTAGCTTCAGATCAAGCCCCACTGCGCTCGCAAAAGGACGTTGTTGATCGGCTGGCACGCGGCGACTACATCGTCATCGACACTGAGTTCGTCGCCGATCGCAACCAACTTGATCTGACAGAAATCAGTTTACTCCGGGTACGCCATCACCAAGTTGATGGCGCCTTCGATATTTTTACCCAATTACCTGAGGACCACCACGTCATGCCATTTTCAGTCAAAATCACAGGCATCACCGATGATCTGTTGTCCCAATATGGTCAGCCGTTGCCACTTGCCAAAGCTGCCGTTGAACAATTGTTGAAGCATGAACTCGTTGTGGGTTTTGCCTTAAGTAACGACCTGCGTGCGCTACGAGCGGGACTGAATGTCGATATCACCCCAGTGCAAGCCTTCGATGTGGCTGCTTTGGCACGTAAAACATTCGGCATCGGCAAAAAGCACACCCCGTCGTTGCAACATTACAAAGAGTCGCTTGGGGTTGACTTGCCTTCCCACACCGCCTTGAGCGATGCGCAAACCACAATGGCGTTGTTGGAACATCTCATCTGGGAAGGCAGCCCACTCATCACTAAAGACATTGGCTTTGAACAACGGCCACCTGAGCACGCCAATGACCCAGAACCTTATCAGAAACCTGATCCAAGTACCAGTTAACTGTTCCACCATTCAATTATCGAGCCATTATCTAGAGGATGGGTCATAATTCTCGCAGTGAACTGGTGATTCATTAGGTTCCGAATAGTCAGAGAAGGATCTAGGCTTAAGAATTCCTTGCCATGCCAAACTCCGCAATCTCCGGCCAGATGGGATGGAAATGCGAAGCTAGAGCGGAGACGGCGCTTCGAGCCCCATCTGGCCAACGATTGCTCCGCCTTGGCACTGAGATCTTTAAAATTGCAATAAATCACCCATATGAAAAGGCAAACAGTTTCCGTCTTTATAGCGGAAACTGTTTGCCTTTTCTTGGTGACTGTGAATGATGGTCAAATCTCATTTCAAAATAGTTTTTGGGTTAATTTTCAAAGATCTGATCCAATCAATATTTTTCTCAAAAAGTACATCATCAATCAGCTTCGTTGCCTCTAAAAATGTTCTCAATTCGTTTGCGTTTTTTACGTCTAAGGGATTCAACTTAAATTGAATGATGAGTTTCAAAAAAGTCACGTGATGCCGCATATAGAGAACATGATGATCCAATTTTTTCAAATCAAGAAAACTTAAAAATTGAATGGCCGAAGAAGGATCATCTTGCTCAAGAAAAGAAATTGATAAATTGTATAGAGCATTCACTATCAATTCATCGTAACTAGGTAAATGAAATTGCTGGTAAGCATGAAACATCTTCTTGGAAATTCTCAAATTGATCTTGGCTGGCATTGAGAATGCAAGATTGGCAAAAACGATGTATTCAAAACTAAACCACCGTCCCGGTCTAAGAAGATAGTCTTGCACGAAATCACAATCCTCTTTCGAAAATAAAGTTTCATGTTGAGATAGTTCATCAATACAACTTTGAATCATCAAAATAACCATTTTATTTGGCGTTGCCAGAATGTTTTGCTCTTTATAAGACGCTAGCAAGTCGTATAAACCCGCCAAGTCAGTCGAATCATAATAATGAGCAATCTGTTTAAAAATTGCAGTTGATGTTTCACTTCCGTTGTCTATCAGACGGCAAAACTCTTCAGCAGACATAAAAGTCGGGCGAAGTATCTTTACCATAGTGCGTAGCGTCATATCACTTTGATCATGCTCAAGGTGAGAAATCGTGGATTGATGTAAATCACCCTTAACTTCCTTGATTCGCAAGTCCCGTCGCCGACGTACCTCGTGGTAAATAGCCCCTGCCGAATAATCCAACACATGAACACCTCGTTTGATTTTTTACCAAAATATGAATGATTTCATATTAACATGAACGCCAAGAATAGAAGGGTAAGCTAAAAAAGCAGCATCTGAAGTTGCCTCATATAGTTTGGCATCTGCCACAGCATGGTTGTCGTGTCATTTTTCGCACTCAATCATTGACCAATAAAAATCGTGTAAATCTAATAGTGAGGTATAAACTACATGCAAAAATTGTGGCTTCTTGATCTGGCAACGTTCATTATCGCCTTAATCGTAGGAATCCTCTATGAGCGTATCGGCGCAGAAATGCTTTTGCTGACCTCAATAGCTTCTGGGTTGAGCAGCTTTTTCATTCTGATCGTGATCGCTTATAAAATGATTTCTAATATTTTTAAATCATGAACATCGAAAAATTCGTGCCATGAAAAATTAACTGTTTGCGAAGATCATGTAAGCGCTTATACTGAATAGAGTTATCAACTTAGACAAAAGTCTGTTCAATTTCAATAACTTCAAGAAAAACTCGGTTTAACATCCACGCACCAAAACTTGAATTACCGCAATGACCTATATGAGGAGGCGTCACCATGCAAGATGAACGCTGGAACCACCCGCTGTATACAGCGACGGCTATTAATGACGAAGGGCTGGAGGGCCACGCTTATATTCCCGGTGGACTTAAAGTGCAAACCAGCAGTCCGATGAATGATCATCCCGGAACCAACCCAGAGCAACTTTTGGGGCTATCATTAAGCACATGTCTAGAAGCCACGCTGGAAGCGGTTGAAAAGGAGCACGGTTTGCCGCATACAGGAGCGGTGCGGGTGAAGGTCGCTTTCATCGGCGCCCGCGCTGAATATCAATTTTTGGTGCACGCCCAGGTCATGGTCAAAGGCGTTGATTTCGATACTGCTAAGGCTTTCACCAACGAAATCGAAAATCGCTGTCCCGTTTCGAAGTTGCTCAAAAATAGTGGCAATTATACGATCGAAACAGTGACTGATTTTAAAGACTAAACTGCCCGAGGCCAATGATCGAAGCCTGATTCCTTTAGATGTGTCTTCTGCCAGGCGCGTACGCAACAAAGTCAGATTTGTTGTGTCTTTTTGTGTAAGCGATTGCAAAGACTTTAGACTTACTTTATGATTAACATAAGTTGATCAACCATGCACCCTTAAAAGTTTTTCCCACCCGCTTGCCGACTGCTATCAGCAAAACGGGTTTTCTTATGCGTCCTTCTGCAGCAAAGCATTGCCATCTATTTGATTTTGCTGGATACCCACCCACCTCAGCATGACATGCACCATCACCGTTTTTAAGGCAATCTGAACATCAATATCTGCTAGAAAATCACTGTATTTTAGCATTGTTAGGGTTACACTGATAACTAGAAGGGAGTTGCAAATATGAAGAAAATCATCAATGCACCGGGCGATATTGTCCCGGAAATGATTGCTGGACTCGCTGCCAGCTATCCGCAATATTTGAAACAGATTCCTGATACAACGGCGGTCGTCAGAAATGATGCCGCGTTCAAACAACATAAGAAGGTCGGCGTCATCTCTGGCGGCGGTTCCGGTCATGAACCGCTGCATGCCGGCTATGTCGGTCAAGGCATGCTTGATGCTGCGGTGGCGGGCCAAGTCTTCACATCCCCGACCCCAGATCAAATTTACGCTGCTATTAAAGAAGTTGACCAAGGTGCAGGCGTTTTGATGATCGTCAAGAACTATTCAGGCGATGTGATGAACTTCGACATGGCCAAAGACCTTGCCAGTGTTGACGATATCACCGTCGAATCCGTAGTCGTTGATGACGATGTTGCCGTCAAAGATTCACTGTACACGCAAGGTCGGCGCGGTGTCGCTGGTACTATTTTTGCCGAAAAAATTATCGGCGCGGCTGCTGAAGCTGGTTTAAGTCTAGATGACCTGAAGAAGTTAGGCGATGCCGTCGTTAAGAACACCAAGTCCTTTGCCGTAGCATTGCACGCTGCAACGGTTCCTGAAGTCGGCAAACCCGGGTTTGATTTAAAACCTGATGAAATTGAATTCGGTGTTGGCATTCATAACGAACCTGGCACCGGTCAGGAAAAACTGCCGACCTCTAAACAATTGGCTAAGCAACTGATTAGCAAGTTGACGGCGGAGTTCAAAGATCCACAAGCCCACAAGTATGCCGTCTTGGTTAACGGCATGGGTGCTACCCCGTTGTCTGAACAATACATTTTCATGGGCGATGTGCTGAATGAACTGAAGACTGAAAAGTTACCTGTCAGCTTCACCAAAGCTGGCAACTATGTCACATCACTCGACATGGCTGGCATCTCATTGACCATGTTGGCTTTAGACGATCCGCAATGGCTGACCTACTTGAATGCGTCAGCCCACACTGTTGGTTGGGGGGATACCGATGTTAAACGCTGATACATTAACCAAATGGATGACGAATTTTGAAACTCGCATTACCAAGGAAAAAGACCATCTCACCGAACTTGATCGCGTGATTGGCGATTCTGACCACGGCAACAACATGGAGCGCGGCGTCGAAGCGATCAAAGCAGCCTTCGAAAAAACCCCACCGACTACCGATCTGGCTCAAGACTTCAAGACAATTGCAATGGCCATGCTGAGCAAAGTCGGCGGTGCCAGCGGTCCTTTATATGGTACAGCCTTTCTCGAAATGGCTAAGCTTGCCAAAACCGACACCGATTTTGGCGACCTCGTCGATGCTGCCGCAAAGGGTATTGCTAAGCGCGGCCAAGCAAAAACCGGTGATAAGACAATGCTTGATGTCTGGGCACCAGCAGCTGATTTGATCAAACAAGGCAAGCTCGATGACGCCGCCATTGACAAGTTGGTTGCTTCCACCGAGCCAATGATCGCTAAACGCGGCCGGGCGTCTTATCTTGGTGAAAAGAGTGTCGGCCACATTGATCCCGGCGCCGCTTCAACTGGCGAATTGTTGAAAGCCTATTTAGATGCGACCGCTTGATCGACAACCGACAAACTATGAAGGCAAACACTTGTAAAGGAGTGATCCTATGGCACTAGGCATTTTACTTGTTTCACACGTTCCGGCGATCGCCAATGGTGTTGAAACTTTAATCAAACAAGTCGCTAAAGATGTTCCTATCACCACAGCTGGCGGTACTAGCGACGGCAAAATCGGCACGGATCTCGACCATATTCAAAAAGCAATTGGCGATAATCCAGCTTCTGAACTGCTTGTTTTCTACGACCTCGGCAGTGCGAAAATGAATTTGGACATTGCCGAAGAAGTCAGTGATAAACAGATGCATGTTTATGATGTCGCGTTTGTTGAAGGGGCTTATGCAGCCGCAGCATTGCTAGAAGCCAATGTCACCCTCGACAAAATCGAAGCGCAATTGAAACCACTCAAAGTAAAGTAAGTCATCGCCGCTTGTCGGCTTGAACAACTGACAAGCGGTTTTTCATGCCAAAAATGTTGACCATGGCTACAGGAGAGATTGCATATGTCCACATCTGATCAAACTAAGGCGCATCTTGCCAAGGTTCTCAAAGTACAAATGCAGCACAAACCATTAGATCGCATCACGATTGCCGAGTTAAGCACAGCTGCACATGTCAACCGCAACACGTTTTATTACCATTTTGATGACATCTATGCCTTACTGAAATGGACCTTAGAGGCTGACATTGGCCGTAAAGTGATGCAGGACTTAGGCGCAGCCACATGGGTAACAAAGTATCAGCTGGTGCTTGACTATATCATGGCTAATCAGGTCTTTTGTCTGAATGCGTTTCATTCAGTTGGCCGTGACATGCTGGAAGAATTCTTATTTCAGTCAGCCACCGACATGGTGAAACCAGTCGTTTTGGACATTGACCCAGCAACACCAGCCCAAACCGTTGCCGATATCTGCAACTTTTATGGTGCAGCCATCGTCGGGCAAGTGCTGCTGTGGTTAGCGCAGTCCTTGAAAGAACCGGAACGCAATCTGATCAAGCGGGCTGATTTGATGTTAAACGGGTCGATTGCTTTCATTGTCCGCAAGCGGTCACTTGGCCCACAATAAAAGTTAATTTTCGAACAAACATCACAATTTGACTAAAGACGCTTCTTTTACTTGTGCCTATAATATAGGTGACATCAGAAAGGAAGCGTTTTTAGATGAAGAAATTCTTATTGACAGCGCTAGGCGTTGCGCTGGTTGCTGGCGGCACCGCATGCTACTTCGCAAACAAAATGGAGCTGTTTAAAGATGACGCTGACGCATACAATAAGTTCGAAAGTCGCTAGGAGGCGGGAAAATGATCAAGCATAAGGCGATCATGATCGGTGCAGGGCTGGCCAATATGGCTGCAGCTGTTTATCTCATTCAGGAAGCTCATTGGCAAGGTGATCAAATCACCTTCTATTCACTGGATGACCATGGTTCAAATGATGGTGCCCCAACAGTCGATACTGTGGATGAATATTGGAACAAAAATCATCCCATGGAAAACACGAAGGGCTATGTTGCTCGGGGCGGTCGGATGTTGAATTACCGGACGTATGTCGATTTGATGGATTTGCTTAGTCGGATTCCATCGGCAACGGAACCGGGACTCACAGCTGAAGAAGACACGCGCCAATTCGATGCCCAACATCGGACGTTTGATAAAGCTCGGTTGATGGAAGGCGGTATTGGCATCATCCAAGCAGGACACTTGGGCCTGAATAACACGGATCGCCTTTTGCTGACGAAGTTAATCATGATGCCTGATTCCGAAGAAGAAAAGCTCGACAATGTTAGCATCGCCGACTACTTCAAGGATGATCCGCACATGTTCCAAACCAATTTCTGGTATATATGGGAAACCACCTTTGCCTTCCGCACACAAAGTTCTGCGCAGGAATTGCGGCGGTACATGCACATGATGATTTATGAATTTACTCAAATTGAGCATTTAGTCGGGGTTAACCGGACCCGCTATAATCAATTTGAAAGCATTATGCTGCCACTGATTAATTACCTGAAGGAGCAAGGCTGCAAGATCATTTTGAACCGGCGTGTCACAGCGTTTGAATTTAAAGACACGGCCATGACCGATGAAATTACAGTTACGGGCCTCACCATTCTGAACACAGAGACTGATGACGAAGAACATGTTACCGTTGATGATGATACCGCCGTTTTCTTCACGAATGGATCGATCACCGACTCCGCAACTCAAGGTGACTTTGATCATGCAGCAGTCGAAAACATGGACTACGGTGCTGCCGCAAGTCTGTGGAAACAAGCGACTGAGCATTTTTATAACCTTGGTAATCCTGATAAGTTCTTTGCGGATCGGTCAGCCAGCGAGTGGGTCAGCTTCACCTTGACGACCAAAGATCATTTGTTGCTTAACGAAATCGAACGTATTACAACGCAAGTCCCTGGTAACGCCCTGAATTCGTTCATGTCAACCCAACCAATCACGGCACTTGGGCAAAAAGATGTCATGATGTCAATCGTGGTACATCATCAGCCACACTTTACCACCCAGAAACCAAACGAGACCGTCTTGTGGGGCTACTTCCTTTATCCACGGCGCTACGGTGAATTTGTCAACAAGCCGTATATCGAAATGACGGGTAAAGAGATGGCCCTTGAATTGATTGGTCAGCTTGCTAAAGTTGATCCCGGTCCTGGTAATATTCGTGATCATCAAGATGAGATTATGGCAAGCATCATCAACAACATCCCTGTTTATATGCCATATGCTTCGGCACTCTTCAACAATCGCGCCAAGGTTGATCGGCCAGACGTGATTCCAGCACATTCAACAAACCTTGCCTTTACCGGTGAATTCGCTGAACAACCATTCCAAATGGTCTTCACTGAGCAAAGTGCTGTTCGTTCAGGTGAGATTGCCGCTTATCATTTCACCGGCATTCCAATGAGTCATTTAGTTAAAACACCGCGGTATGATAAAGACATCAAGACATTGATGCGTGCCACGAAAAAAATGTTTGAATAATAACGTTCAATATCAAAAGCGTTGTCCGTGCATGGGCAACGCTTTTCCTTTTTGTGCACTAAAAATAATGCTAACAGCTATCAGCTCAAGCTTGTTACTGTTAAACTGTTCTTAGTGAATCCAACCAATTTTAATGGAGGCAGATCATGGACTACGAATTAAAACTGCGACGCCATGCCAGTCGCGAAATCGATAAATACTGGGAAAATTTCCAGGAAAGCACAAGTTATCAACACCTGCTGACAGTTCCCGGCTTTAGCCAGGTGCCACCAGATGAAATTCGATTAATCCTCGTCACCTTTTTCGTGCATGCCTTTGATAACCTTCGTTCAACCATTCAAGCACTTGATACTGAACACGTTGCAGCTGGTTTACAGGAGACCTTACAGACTTATCATGATGATGCATTGGATCGCAGCGAGTCGTTAGCGATCGCGGCGGAACTGTTAAAAACATTTATGCTCTGGTTGATTGCAACAAATGAGATTAAATTGACTATCCTTGAATTTGTTGATGCCTTGATGAACGTGTTCGTCACTGCCACCTATCTGCTCGGTTTGACGGAAGAGGGGGCCCTCACATCACCATTCGGCAATGATGATTTTGATCTTCCTGGTGTTGATGATGCCTTCAGTGACCCCGATAATGACGTTGACTTTGATTCCGAAAATATGGCTGAATTATTTCAATTGACGATGACCTTTTTAGAATCCAAAACGTGGCTGCAGGTTCCTAAGCCAGTTCAAAATCAGGAACTCTTTGGTGCCACCACGTTGTTCCTTGCCCACACGATTCAGAGTTTGTTCGGCCACGATCCAAAGAATTGGACCGCTCAGGACATTAAGGCTGCCATGTCCATGCTACTATATGACAAAAAAACCATTGGTCCTGATCAGCGCGCAGTCATTGGACAAATGGTCGCTATTTTCATTCGATCTACAACAACCTCCCACCTGTGGACACCAACCCAGCGACAGGCACTTGCTACAGCTGCCGAAAGTCGCGTTCAAGAACTTGTTGCCGCCAAACCAGCACCCCAACAACCTACTAGTAACCCAACAGAAACGACAACGAATAATCGAGTTGTTCCGATCGCTGGGTGGCAAAAGCACAAACACGACAAATAACGATACCAAGTCACCACTCCGGCTCGTTAGATGACAAATCAAAAAGACAACACTGAACCCCAAAATCAATGATTGGTCTCTCGTTCAGTGTTGCCTTTTTTCATGTCAATGATGTCAGTCTACAGTTGATTGAACTGTTCAGTTTTAGCCAAATCTTCATAAGTGACGTCAGTAATAGTCGGATCAAGTGTTTTCGTTGTCATTGTCAATGTGTCTGAATCTTGCACGAAAATTGTCTTTTTCGTCAGATCATAGCCAGACCAGTACTGCGTGTAATCCGTTAAAACCTGATGTTGTGGGTCGCGACCTAGCCCCTGCGGAATCAAGACAGTCTTGAAAGCATTGTATAATACGCGAATGCCGTCTTTGCTATTGAAGGGATCAAGATTACGCGAAACAAACATTGCCCGCAGAAACCGCGATGGTGATGTGTAATCGCCTGGCAAACCGAACATCCCGTAGCCTGTGCCTAACTCAATCGGCTCAATATGGTAGTCGCCTAATTCGGACCCCTTAGGATAGTTATTGTCATTCAGACTGACATAATTGCGCAAATTGGTTTCATGCCACCCGTATTCAGGACTATTCGTCATGGCGCCGATGCTATCATACAGCTTAAAGGCGCCGTGATCGGTTGGTTCGACAACAATCCCCTTACCTGATGGATCAACAAATGTGTAATGTAATGGGATTTTCACCCCTTGGCCGCCAAACTCATAAGGTTCATCCAGCAGGCCATACTCACCCGCCAAAGCGCGTACTTCGTCAACATTTTTGCATGTCGTCAAGGCCAAGGTCACAAACTCCTCGCCTTTAATAGCTTTCAGCCCACGCTGTTTCAAAGAATCCGCACTCGCCCAGCTGCACTCTACCAAAACCTGCAAGTCGCCAGCCAAGCCTTCGCTATTGACGCCGTCGAAAAGTGCCGTACTTTGATCAATACCGACGCCAACCGCTGCATACTTTGTGGTCCATTTGGCACTTTGTGTTGGTAATGCCTTGTTTGCTGGCAAACTGACAATTTTACCAGGAACCCCGCCGACTGGTGATTCATGAAAGAAACTGGTGTTGTAATCCATGGTCCGGCCCCAGAAAATATCACCTTGTAGCGATTTAATTGTCATTGAAGAACACATAGCAACGACCCCTTTCGAAAATAAATGTCAGTGTTTAAAGCTTAATTTTTACGATTACTGTCATTATAACCCGAATTGCTTAATGGCTCGATCCCCTTCAATAAAAAGCTGCTCTACAGCCCCATAAGTACTGGTTTCACAGCGATCTCGTTATTATTATTTTTGTTGGAGATAACTGATCGGTTTATTCACATCAAGTTTCGTGCCAGAAAAAGTCTTTTTAATCCAACTCTGAATCGTTGGGTCATGGTAAAGCGGCACTAACTTTTTAAATTCTTCCTTTTTTTCATTTTTCAATGCGGTCACTAATATATTGACGTTGGCGCGTGTCGTTTGGTTCAACTTCTCATGCACCAATGAATCTTTCAAAACATTCAGCCCACCATCAAGTGCCCGCGTATTCGAAATCAGTTCTGCGTCCAAATCGGGCAGCATTTGCACCGATGGGTCGACCTCTTTAAACTTTAAGTGCTTCGGATTGGCTTGAATGTCCTTCACGGTACTTAAAGCATTGAAGTCAGACTTAAGGGTGACAAGCTTGGCCGTTGCTAGCAAAAGTAACCCTCGTGTCGCATTAGCAGGATCGTTTGAGATGCCAATCGTTGCACCATCTGGAATCTCTCGCAGCTGTTTATATTTTTTAGAATACAGTCCCATTGGTTCCAGGTAGGTTGTGCCTAATGCTGCTAACTTTTCGCTCGGATTTAATTTGTTATATTGCTGAAAGTAAGCATATGACTGGAATGCATTAACATCCAATTGTCCCTCGGCAGTAGCTGAGTTAGTGACGTTGCCATCTGAAACTTGCTTGACTTTAATCCTCAGACCAGCCTTCTTGGCCTGCGGTGATTTAGCAATATGTTGCCAAATTTGATAATCCGAGCCACTACTGCCGATGATGATTGACTCACTTTTTGAACTAGTATGACTGCTATTGCTACTAGTTGCTTTGCCACACGCTGTTAGTGTTAATAATGAAACCAATGCAATCCCTGTGAAGATAGCTTTTTTCCAACGACTCATAAGAGATCCTCCTCCAAACATTTCCACTAGCAAACTATCAAGACTATCTCGTTAAACAACTTTGATTTATTTTAGATAACCTTGCGCTGCCACAAAAAAACGCCCCTTAACTACTTTTGTTGTAGTCAAGGGGCGACAGTGTCGCGTTACCACCCTTATTCACGATGTTGATACATCGTCTCCAGTACCTGTTGATACCTGACAGCATAACGGCCGTAACCGACTCGTGAGCGTTAACCGCACGAATAACTATTCGAAGCTCATCTTCACCTTCTTGCAGATGACCCTTTTCCATCAACCGGGCTTTCTACAGCGTCTGCGCCAAAGTTACTCTTCTTCTCAAAGTGTTGTTTTTATAAATGTCATTCAGCTCGCTTTGAAAGTTGTGCTGAGTAACACCTAAAGTCTTGTTGGAAGGACTATACGGCCCGCGCTTGTGAATGTCAAGACAAAGGTTTGAAAAGATGATTGGGGAACAACTTAGGCATTAAAAAACTTTTCAATATTCGCATGTTATAATCTACAAATACAAATTTGAAAATCACTGGAGGAGCACAATGCGAAACATAGGAAAATTAGTTGCACTGGACTGGAAGCGAATTGTTAAAAGCCCATTCGCTTTCTTACTCATTTTGGCGCTGGTTGTGATCCCCAGTCTCTACTGTTGGTTCAATGTCTGGGCGCTATGGGATCCTTACAGCAATACCCAAGATCTTACTGTTGCCGTGTATTCAGCGGATAAATCAACCGAATTCCGTGACAAAAAAATTGCCATTGGCGATGAGCTGGTCACCCAACTAAAGCATAACAAGCAACTCGGCTGGCGTTTTGTGGACTCCAAAAAGGCGGTTCAGGAAGGGGTCAAAAGCGGCAAATATTACGCAGGTGTCGTTGTTCCCAAAGATTTCTCAACGGACTTGCTTAGTTTTGTCGATGGTAAGATTCACAAACCAAAGCTAGATTATTACGTGAATGAAAAAATTAATGCCATCGCCCCTAAAATTACTGCAAGCGGGGCGTCCACGCTGCAAAACACCATTTCAGACGAATTTGTGTCAACCGTTGCCAAAACCTTGGTGACTGTCTTCAATCAGGCAGGCATTAAGCTGGATGACAATCTGCCGATGATTCGGCGCTTTGCAAGTCTGGTAACCAATACAAACGATCAATTACCGACAATTGAAAAATACATCGCGGAAGTCGGGGTTTTGCAGAGTAAAATGCCGGCCATCCGAGAAAAACTGGCGGCCGCCAACGAAATGGCCACCTACTTGCCTGAAGTCAATCAAATGGCCCAAAAATTAACGGCAGCCAACGGGTATTTACCAATGGTAGCCGATGCCGGTCAGTTGGCGGTCGATGTTCGCAGCAAGTTGCCTGAAGTGCAACAAGCCGGTGCGCAGCTTAATACAGTGACCACCAACTTTGGCCAACTAGAATCAGCGGTTACGAAGGCCGTGGCGGTCACCAGTCAGGGCATTACCGTCGTCAATCAAGTTGACGGCACTTTGCCTGCTCTGACCGACTTTGGCAAAAACGCCCAGGCAGCGATTGGCACGACCAAAGATGAAGTCTTGCCCAAAGTCAGCATAGCACTTGATGTGGTTCAAAATGCGGTCGATGCTGGTCTGACATTGATAGCCGCCGCGAATACTAGTTTAAGTGCTGACTTAACTACCTTGCAAAATCAGTTGCAGCAGTTGGACACTAGCAGTGATACCGCCGCTATCAAACAGGCAATGGTGGCCCGATTAACCGCTTTATCTGATCGCCAAGGCAAAGTGGCAGCCAATGCCACCAGTCTGGTCGATACATTAACCCGCCTGCAAACCAGTCTTAACAAGCTGACCGGTAAGGACGATCAACCGTTGGCCGGTGCCATTACGCGACTGCGTGATGTTGCGACTACCGCTACTGCTGTTCAGACGGCCGCCAGCGATCTCGCCAAAGACGTGCCAAATTTAAGTACCAATGAGTTACAAAGTCGTTTGGCGACACTCAATGATGTCGCTCAGAAATTTGCAAGTGATGCCAATACACTCAAGGATCTGGATCTCGGCACGAGTGTGAAGCAAGTACTGAACGCTTTCAAGGCTGCGCTTGCTGATGCTGCCACAACGCTGACTAAAATCAACGATCAAGTATTGCCGGAACTACCGAGTTTACTCAGCGGAACAAAGGACTTACTGACACAAGCCAACACTTTTTTGGTTAAAACCCAAAAACAGTTACCAGCCTTGAAGCAGGAACTCACTGATGCCAATACGCTGCTGAACGGTCATATGAACTTGATCACCAGTGGTATCACGACAGTCGCTGACTTATATCAAAATGACTTCCCAAGTCTTAAAACGAAATTGACCAAGGCAACAAATTTTATCAATCAAGATCTACCCGGTGTGGAAAGCGACCTGACATCAACGCTCGCTTTAGCCAACGAAAAAATGCCGCAACTACAAAGCGGGCTGGATGATGCACAAACCTTAATCAAAGATGACTGGCCAACATTGAAAGATGCCATTCAAAAAGGCGCAACCGCAATCAAAAAAGGCGAGAAATCCGTTGATCTGTCGCAGTTGATCAAACTGCTGAGACGTGATGCCACGAAAGAAGCCGGCTTTTTAGCTAAACCGGTAGAGCTCAAGCAAACGAGTTTCTATCATATCCCAACCTATGGCTCGCAAAGTGCCCCATTTTATTTGGCCTTATGTATTTGGGTCGGTGCCTTGCTGCTCGGCGCCATTCTCATTACCGAATATCAGCTGCCGGAATCGTTGGCTCATGCGACCGTCAAACAGATGTACACCGCTCGCTGGTTAACGTTTGCAGGACTGGGAATGCTGCAAGGCCTCATCGCCGCACTCGGTAATCTCTTCCTAATCGGGACGTACGTTGTCGACAAGCCGCTGTATTTGCTGTTTGCGATGTTGCTAAGCCTAGTCTTTGTCTCAATTCTATACATGTTAATTTCCCTGTTCGGCAATATCGGTAAGGGCCTGGGAATCATTATTTTAGTCCTATCCATCTCCGGCGCAGGTGGCAACTTCCCCGTTGTACTCTCAGGTAAGTTCTTCCAAGCCATTAACCCATGGCTGCCATTCACCTATGCCGTCAACTTGCTGCGCGAAACCGTTGGCGGGATCTACTGGCCAAATCTGTGGCAAGATCTCTTCATCCTCGTGGCATTCGGCGTTGCCTTCTTCCTTCTGGGGCTTTTCCTAAAAGAACCAATTCGCCCGTGGATCGAGAAAATGCACCATATCACGCGGAAGTCTAAGATTATTGAATAACGTAGAAAGCTGCGTCAGTTGAGCTGTAACAATCTGCTTACACCTTGTATTTGGGCAACTGTTGATAATCTTTTATCCATGATTAGGGACTGTTTTCAAGCCACCACGCCTTTATCAATCAAGTGTAAGAAAATCTTTTTGCAAAACATGGTGTTGACAGATTGTTACAAAGGCCTTGTCATGGTTTAATATATATGTAACGAAAAAGAGCCGCTGGCGGGAACCAGCGACTCCATGATTCAACAATGCTGCTTAACCGGTGGCCTATAGTAAAATTAAGCCGTCACGATAAGCCTACCCAGCTAGCTCGTGACGGCTTTTTGGTATCACCGATCATTCAGCTTCAGAACCAAGGTAATCAGTCCGAGAATAAACAACCCGAACATGATCATAAGGCTCAAAGCTTCATAGATCGACATCGTGCTCCTCCTTTCAAAGAATTTTGTGATCTCTACAGTTCTAAAACCATAGCCACCACCTCCTTCTTAAGAAAGAGCCACCGTCGCGTAGCATTGTCGTTTCCAGTCTATCAGTCGCTATTAGCTCACGCCATATATACCATTTGTTATATATTAAAAAGAGACACTCATATGAAACATACTAATCCGTTGATTCATATCAGCAAGACATGATAGCATTTGAGCGTACCAAAAGCGTTGCTGGTGGGAGCAAGCGCTATGGTTCAACAATGCTACTTAACGGCAGCTCGTTTATTGAACTAAGTCGTCACGAGCCGAGCAAGCAGCAACCCAGTTTAAAGATAAGCCGTCACGGAGCTGTACAAGCTTTCCGTGGCGGCTTATTTATGTCTATCTACCTACTTCAACCTCCAACTTCTCTGGAAACTTCTTCATCTTCAAAAAGCACCGAAGCATCGTTTGTCTACCCATTCAACAAGCTGATCACATGCATCTTTTTCAATCCAGCCGTAGAATGAGCTCAATAACCAAAACGGAGGCAACTGACATGCTGAAAATTTTGTTCGACCATATGCACGGCTGGGCACGGGTAAGTTTTTTTCTCGCGCCGTTAGCGATCATGGGCGAAGCATTGCTTGACCTGCAACAACCGACCTTGATGGCTAGCATCGTGGACGTGGGATTGGCTAAGAAAGATATGACTTATGTTTGGCATACCGCTATTCTCATGGCAGTGATTGCTATTGCTGCGTTCGCTTTAGGTGCTATCTGTAACGCCTTCTCCTCCTATGCAGCCTTGAAAATGGGCCAAAACCTGCGGACTCATCTGCTGGCTATTTCACTGGCCGATCGCGATCCCCAAGCACTCAAACCCGAAACACTCATCACCCGCATCACAAACGATGTTACGCAAATGCAGACGCTGGTAAGCATGCTGACGCGCGGACTCGTTCGCTCGCCTATGCTGCTGTTCGGCGGCATTGTCATGTCGATTATCGTATCACCACGGCTGTCATGGATCATTTTGATTGCCTTACCCATTCTTGCCATCTATATCTACGTCATCGTTCGACGTTCGCTGCCACTTTACACGGCTATGCAAGGACAAGTTGACGTCATGAACCGGATTATGAGTGAAAACTTGACTGGCGCCAAAACGATCAAGGCGTACGTACTGGAAGACCACCAACTGACTCAATTCAACACTGAAAATCGCAACCTGCAGACGATTAGTCAACGCGCCGTTTTGGCAACGGTCACTTTGGCGCCACTGATCATGCTGGTACTTAATCTGGCAGTCGTTGCTGCACTGGCTTATGGCGGCAATCTAGCCATCAGCCGCACCATCACCACTGGCGAAATCATGGCGTTCGTCAATTACATGATTCAAATTACGACGGCGATGACCAATACCGTTAACCTCATCACGACCTTTTCACGGGCAATTACTTCTAGTGCACGCGTCAACGCCGTTTTGGCCGAAGAAGCAGGTACTGAGGCCAGTGGGACATTACCTGCCCCAGCTGGTAGCACCATCCAGTTTGAGCACGTGAACTTTGGTTTTTCGCAAAGTCGACCGATCCTTGATGACATCAATCTCACCGTTCCAAGCGGTCAGTGGCTGGGCATTATCGGCTCCACTGGTTCTGGCAAAACCACGCTGATCGCCTTATTAACCCGACTTTATGAGCATTATCAAGGCAATATCACGGTCGGTGGCACCGATATCCAACAAATCACCTTACCGGCTTTACACAAAAAAATCACGGTCGCCTTACAGGACTCACTGCTTTTTTCTGGCACTGTCGCGCATAATCTGAGTTATGGCGCGCCGCAAGCCACGCCGACACAATTAGCCAGCGGCGTTGCTATCGCTAGGGCAACTGAGTTTGTCGGGACTAATTATGATGCCCCCGTCGAAGAAGCTGGGAAAAACTTTTCTGGCGGTCAACGGCAACGTCTGAATCTTGCCCGCGCCATCATCCCCGATCCTGATATTCTGGTCATGGATGACGCTACCAGTGCTGTGGATCAGGAAACCAACACTGAGATTCAAGATGCCTTGGTTAAGGCTCGCCGCAACCGTACAACCATCATCATTTCGCAACGCGTCCCGAACATCATGGACTGTGATCAAATCATCGTCATGCAAAACGGGCAAATTACGGCTCGCGGAACGCATACCGAGTTGGTCAAAAGTTCGCCATTTTACGCGCAACTGGTTCAAACCCAACTGGGAGGTGACTACATTGATTAATCTCAACGGCAGACGCGGGCCACGTAATTTGCACCCCGAAAAAGTCACCTTAGTTGATTGGAAACAAACCGTGCGAAGGATTTGGGGCTATCTCGATACGGATCGCCGCAAGCTGCTGATCGTTTTTGGCCTCACATTATTCACAACGTTGGCCACCATTGTTGGCAACCGGGTCAATGGGATCGTGGTCGACCAGTTTATCACCAAAGGCCGTCTGCGCGAATTGTTCATTGTCAGCGGTTTGTTGGCTGGAATGTATTTTTTGAGCAGTATCTTCACGTATTTTCAAACAAGTATCACCACCAAAGTCGCACAACGCACTAGTGCTGCGATTAGGCACGACCTGTTTGCCAAAATGCAACGTTTACCGATGCGGTATTTTGATACGCATGATAACGGCGATATCATGAGCCGATTGACCAACGATGTCGACAACATCAACACCGCACTGATGCAAACTTTTGTACAGCTTTATACCGGCATTATCAGTGTTGTCGGTATGGGTATTGCCATGTTACTACTCAGCCCGCTACTAACCGGCATTGTCGTTCTGGCGTCTGTCGCGACTTTCTTTTACTCGCGAACCGCAGCACGCATCACCCAAAAAGCCTTCACGATTCAGCAACAAGAATTGGGCAGCTTGAACACCCAAATTGAAGAAAATGTTTCTGGTAAACAGTTGGTCCAGCTTTTCGATCATCAACAGGATACCATTGACCGTTTCAATGAAACCAATGCCCGCTACACTGCCGCAGCCTATCGCGCACAACTTTTCTCTGGGGTCATCGGTCCCTTCAACAATATGACCAATAATTTTGCCTACTTGCTGATCACATTTGCCGGTGCGCTTGCCATTCTTCGCGGTGGGACCAGTATCACAGTCGGTGTCATTTTCACCTTCCTGATCTATCTGCGCAACTTTACTGGGCCGATCAACAACATTCTGAACCTCATCAACACCTTGCAACTTTCCTTAGCCTCGGCCGAACGCGTTTTCCAAGTCGTCGATGCTGAGCCTGAAAAAGATGCCGCGAATGCCGTCGAGTTAGATCACACAGCGGGCAATGTTAAGTTCGATCACGTCTCCTTCGCCTATGACGGTAAAACCGAGGTGCTACACGATATTAGTTTCACTGCTCATCAAGGGGAAGTCGTCGCCATTGTCGGTCCGACTGGTGCAGGGAAAACAACCATTATGAACCTGCTCACCGATCTATACCCACTCACCAGCGGCAGCATTACCCTTGATGATCACGATGTCACCCAAATTACCTTTGCTAGTTTGCGGCGGCTCGTCACAGTTGTTCAGCAAGAATCGTTCCTTTTTACCGCAACCATTCGCGAAAATATTCGCATGGGTCGGCCAGACGCCACTGACGCCGAAGTCGAAACTGCCGCCAAAGCCGCAAATGCTGACGGCTTCATTAACCAACTGCCAGACGGTTACGACACTATGCTTAGCGAAAACGCTAGCCGCCTCTCGCAAGGCCAGCGGCAGCTCCTCAGCATTGCCCGCGCCTTCGCAGCCCAAGCACCCGTTCTCGTTCTTGATGAAGCGACCGCCTCCATCGACTCCAACACCGAAACTGATGTCCAGCATGCCATGAACCGCCTCATGCAACAGCGCACCAGCTTCGTGATCGCGCACCGCCTATCCACGATTCGCAATGCAAGCAAAATCCTCGTTATTGACCAAGGCAAACTCATCGAATCTGGTACCCATGAGCAACTGCTAGCGGCTGGTGGGTTCTATGCTAAGTTGTACAATAGCCCGTTGGCGGATATGGATAAGATGAAACGATAAACAAGCTTGCGTTCTAGAACTTAATGCTGCTTCAATAAAACAGCTTAAGTCAAAAACACTCCAGTAACAAAATCTATTGATGGAATTTTTCTGGCAAAGACACGATATAACACAAAAATGCTCATCTTCTAAGCCAAACTAGAAGATGAGCATTTTTCGTGAATTCGAACTCACTCGTATTGCTATTGAAGCTTGTACACCACTGCGCCAAATGGTGGTAATGTCAGTGTTTTCTTTAGTGAATCGGAAATTTCACTATTCCGAATCAACACATCCACATCCTTAGCTTGCAAGTCATCTGGCACTGACCATGTGCGTTCCTCACTTGAGAAGTTACCTGCCACCAGCAAAATCTCATGTTCCCCTTTGCGCAGGTAAATAAACAAGTTCGGATCATCAGGGGCAAGTAGTTCAAATACACCAGTGGTAATCAATGGCTCTTCATGTCGTAATTTAATCAGGTGTTGATAATAGTGGTAAACACCGTCACTATCTGCCAGATCCTTAGCCGCGTTAATCTGCTTGTGATCTGGATTTAGTCCCAGCCATGGTTGTCCGGTGGTGAAACCACCTTTTTCACTGCCATCCCAAGGCATCGGCGTACGAGCATTATCGCGCGAATGCAGATAAATGGCCTTCATGGCCGCCTCAGGACTTTCATGATGCTGTTGGGTGAGTTCTTTGAAAATGTTCTTGGTCTCAAGATCGTTATAATCGCTTAATTGATCAAAATGAACATTCTTCAGACCGAGTTCTTCGCCTTCAAAAATATAGGGGGTTCCTTGCAACATGTGCAACACCGTACCCAGCATTTTGGCTGATCGAATTCGATACTGGCCTTCATCTCCAAATCGTGTCACAGGCCGCGGCTGATCGTGGTTGCTCCAGTAAAGGCTGTTCCAGCCATCGACTTGCGCTAATGTGTTCTCCCAACGTGCCAAGACTTCTTTGAGATCAACTAATTTAAATCGATTTGTCGAGAACTTGCCATATTGGCCATAGTCAAGATGCATATGGTCAAAATGAAAAACCATATCCAACTCGTGACGATCTGCCGCCGTGTATAATTGCGCCTGCTGTGCCGTTGTATGGGGCGTCTCGCCAACCGTCATGATATTGTAGTGCGACAACACTTGCTCGTGCATTTCCTGCAGGTAATCATGAACCTTTGGGCCATTTGCCGCTCCGGCATAATAACTACCGTATGCCTTGCCTTGAATGAGCGGGCCATCTGGATAAGCCGGATCTTTAGAAATCAGTGATATGACATCCATCCGGAAGCCATAAACTCCCTTATCTAGCCAAAAGCGCATGAGATCATAAACTTCTTGGCGTACCTTAGGATTTTCCCAGTTGAGATCCGGTTGTTGCTTGGCAAAAAGATGCAGGTAATACTCGCCCAGATCTTTTTTGTATTCCCAAGCTGAACCGCCAAAGCTTGAGCCCCAATTATTAGGCTCATGATCGTCAACTGGCTTCTTCCAGATGTAGTAATCGTGATGCGGATCGCTCACTGATGATTTGGCGGCTTTGAACCACGGATGTTGATCAGACGTGTGATTCACAACCAAGTCCAAGATAATCTTTAGATGTCGATCATGTGCTGCCTGCAACAAGTGTTCAAAATCGGCCATTGTCCCTAATTGTGGTTCAACATCGCGATAATTCGAAATATCGTAGCCGTTATCAACCTGTGGTGATCGGTAAATCGGATTCAGCCAGAGCACATCTACGCCCAAATCGGCTAAATAATCCAATTTTTCAGTGATACCATTTAAGTCTCCAACGCCATCACCGTTACTATCATTGAAGCTTTTCGGATAAACCTGATAGACAACGCTTTTTTTCCACCATGGTATTTCATTCATCATCGTCATCTTCCTCAACTTGAATCTCGTTGACATTGACGATTGCATCTTTGGCCTCTTGAATCAGCGCATCAATTCGAGCATCGCTAATATACTGATCAGCCGGTTCCATCGCAACGCCAAGTGCAAGTGGCAGATTCATGCCGCTGATGATATGTGTATGCGGACGTGTGCGATATTTGAAGAACTTTTGATTAACGCTCCCTGCCGTCATATCCGTCAATACCACAACATCACGATCAGCTGGGAAAGCAGTCATAACCTCATCGACTTGCTTTTCAACCGGCTGATTGTCCAAATACGCTGCCAGCGTCACGATGTCTTGACCGCCGCCACTAATGAAATTCAATGTGTCTTTCAACCCTTCAGCGAGCCGATGATGTGACGCCAATACGATTGTGCGTTTCATGAATCTTCCTCCTCTAACCACGTTTACCAGACCAGAAACCTGCACCTAAGGACCTTATCCGCAATGACCAAAGGACGGTCATTTCAGGCCTAATCATTCAAAAGTATCTCCAAAAGTGCATCGCTCAGTGTTGCCGGTGCGAGACTGGCAACAGTTAATGCTGCTCTACTTGCTGGCATATCGTTAACGCTTTGCCACAACTGCTTTTTCAGATCAAACGCAACTTTAGCATGTTGCAGAATTGCAAAGATATGCTGCAGTTTAATTGCCTGTTGATCTTCGGCTTCTAAATCAAGTGTCAGTCGCTGATCAAATCGTCCTGAGAATGGTTTCATTGTGGTTTTAACGCCCACAATTTGTAATTGATAGGTCCGCTTCTCGGGAATGATGTGATTAGGATCAGTAACGGTCATCCCAAATGTACCGGCCACGGGATCCCAAGAAAATTTGGTTTGCGCTTTCCCAGCCGCTGTCTGTTCATGTAATACATAGGCATGTTGCTTGCCAGGGAAAAGCGTAACGGTCATAGCTTCAGGCAGATCATCAATGGCCGCCATAGCGTCATCAGCTAATGGCACGATGCCACCTGAGCGCACAAGAACCGGATACTGAAACTTGTTGCGATAGAACTTAACAACTGCCGGACCAGTATATTGCTGGTGGGTAAATAAATCGGTCCAGGTACCGGCTGGCACATAACCTTCTGCACTGGCTAAGCCCGTTGTGTCATCACTAGGCGTTGTGATCGGTACGACCAGCATTTCTGACCCGAAGAAGTACTCATTTTTGAACTGATAAGCTTCTTTTACTTCTGGATATCGATAATAAACAGGTTCAATCAATGGCATGCCTTGCTGATGTGTCAACACATCCGCCGTCGCCAGATAAGGGACAAGCTGAGCGCGCAATCGCATGAAACGTGTCATGCTCTTATCCGTTTCCAGATCATATTGCCATGGTTCCTTGCCCATAAACGGATTGTCCGAACTGTGCAACCGCATAATCGGACTGAAAACACCGAACTGCAGCCAGCGTAGTGACAATTCAGGATCATAGCTGCCGTGCATATGCCCGCCGATATCATGACTCCACCAGGTGTAGCCAATATTCGTGGCCGTTGCTGTGAAGTACGGTTGGAAAGTTAATGATCGCCAACTGGCAATGGAATCACCAGAAAACCCAATTGGATACCGGTGACTGCCAGGTCCAGCATAGCGTGACAAGATCAGCGCTTGATCCTTCTTTTCTTTCACCTGATCCAGAAAATGCAGCACGTTAAGCGACCATAATGGATCAATCTGCGCACGTGATCGTGCAGCACCCTGTTGCCAATCAAGCCACCAGAAATCAATCCCCTGTTTTTCAAGCGGATGATGAACTAAGTTAAAGTAAGCTTGAATAAATTTTCGATTGTTTAAATCAAACAACACCGGCTGCTTAGAGGCTGGATCAATACCGACAGCCTCAGCAACTTCTGGATACTGCACTTCAGAAGGGCGGATACCAGCAGCCGGGTGCACATTGAGCGTGATATGTTTGCCTTGTGCGTGTAAGGTTGCCAATAATTTTTCTGGTTCCGGGAACAGCTTTTTATTCCAAGTATATCCAGTCCAACCGCTGCCATACTTCGTCGGAATATCTGTGACATGCCAGTTCATATCCAAGACAGCGACCGCTATTGGAATACCAGCTTTTTGGAAACGATCCATGAGCGCAAGGTAACTTTCTTGCGTATAAGGATAGAAGCGACTCCACCAATTACCTAACGCAAACCGTGGTACCATCGGCGGAAATCCAGTGAGCTGATAATAATCATACAAAGCCTTGCGATAGTCGTGACCGTATGCAAAGCCATAAAGATCAATTTCCTCAACAGGCCGATTCCTGATCGATGTGCCAGCTTGCAGCATACTGGTTGAGTCATCCAAAATAGTAAAACCGTCTTTGGACATAATCCCTGAATCCAGCGATACAGCACCATCTGCGCCATCTAACGTTCGGGCCGTTCCAAGCAAGTTCTTGACATCGGGATCACCGTAATGCCAACGCGGATAGTGCGTCTGAAAATTGTATTTTGTATCAATGAACAAGTTGGCACCGTTGAATTCACCACCGCGATAATAGAGGTGAAATGAATCTGTCTCGATTTGGACAGCAAAACCTTCTTGATCACGAGTCACCTGAAAATCCGGCTTGCCAAAATCGCGATTAACCACTGTTTGCGTCGTTGCATCTTCAAACTGACCGGCAGATTGATATTCCATGCGGATCATCTTATTTGTAATGACGGTAAACCGGTAATGATCCCCGCTGACTTGATTCTTCTGATTCAAAATATCAACCCCTCAATCTTTCATCATGATTACTTTGTTGGTTCAATCCCGAGAATACCAAAGAAGGAACCTACGAGTGCAATGGCTAAAATTAGGACAATGACACGATTAGGCGTCCATTTTTTCGAACCGAGCAACTTGTAAACCATCCAGGCAACCAAGGCAGGCAGCAAGGCAGGCATGATTTTGTCAAGAATACCTGTCTGCATCGCTAACTTAACTTTGCCAAACTGGAATTGTAGTGGTGTGTAAACTTTAACAACCGTTGCAATCAATGTACCGACAACGGTAATCCCCATCACGGAAGCAGCTTCTGTGAAAGCACTCAATTGGTTAGCCATGGTCGTAACCAGCTTAACCCCAGAATCATAACCGATGTCAAACAGCTTAATTCGAACCCAGAACAGCAAAATATCAACGAGAATCCAGATAATTGCACCTAGTGGATTGCCTTGGAGGGCCATATAACCGGCAATAGAACCCATGATCGTCGGTAACAGAATCCAGATGATCGTGTCACCAACGCCGGCAAATGGGCCCATCAGCGATGTCTTCAACGCCTGAACCGCATCTTTGGACTTAATGCCATCACGTTCTTCCATGGCCAGCGTTGCCCCTAAGATCATGCCAGCCATTGCAGTGGTCGTATTGAAGTATTTAAAATGATTGTCCAAAGCAGCGACATACTCATCATCATCGGGATAAATTTTCCGCAGAACCTTTGAAAATGCCCAAACAACGGATGGCCCCTGCTGCGTTTCGTAGTTAAAATTGTTGACGCCCATGGCCATGTAACGAAGGATGGCACTGTGTCGTTCTTTTTTAGTCAGCTTAGGTTGTGTCGCACTCGGCTGGTTGGTTGTTTGCTGTACATCACTCATCGTAATCGTCTCCTTCGTCATCATCATCTGAAGCATCAGCACCATTAGCTGTCGCCGCTTCCTTCTTCTTAGAAGCACTGATCAGGTTCTGATAGGTGTAAATTGCTAGTGCCAAACCAATGATCGCAACGCCAAGAATCGGCACTTTCAGATAAGCTGACATAACGAAACCGATCATAAGAACCCAGATATACTTCTTCAAAGGCATGTAATGCATCAGCATCCCAATACCAACAACTGGCAACATGCTACCTGCGATTGTCAAACCATTTGTAAGCCACTTAGGAATGATCTTGAGCAAGGCACTGATGGCAGAAGGTCCAACTGTGACAATCAAGATCATGGGAATAAAGTTCTTGAGGGCGAAGAACAACGGTCCAAGCCAGTTAATCATCCGCATTTTATTAAATTCTTTGGCATGCGCATATGCTTGTGCCTTGTGAGCAATGAAGTTGTTGACGATTTTAATTAAAACATCCAGTTGAATCGTCAACAGCCCGACTGGCAGTCCAACGGCAACCGCGGCTCCCAATCCTGCACCTGTCCGGGCTGACAAATAGATCCCAACGATGGTAGCTAAGCCGTAGTCAGGCACAGATGCGCCACCTAGGCCGGCAACCCCTAAACTCATTAATTGGAAAGTCCCGGCAATGGTCATGGCTGTCGGTAAATCACCCATAATCAATCCGGCAAAAAGTCCGACCGTCACCGGCCAGTAGTTCATAATCGTGATACCTTGATTATCAAGCGTTGCGTATGATGCCAAGAAAATGATCAGGATATCTTGCAAAATATGTGGCATGATGTTTCCTCCTCGCGCGTTCTTCAGCCAAGAACTCGCTGATTATTTAATGTCTTTGCCTGCAATGGCCTTATCAAATGGTTCGGGTGAATCAGCGGGTACATAGCGAATGTTCACAGGGACGCCGCGCTTTTCGAGTTCTTTAAAATCAGCAACTTCTTGTTGATTAACGGAAACAAATTTGCTGATCTGTGTCCGTCCGTCTTCTGCAAAAATGATACCGATATCGACACGCGGAATTTCGATGCCAGCGTCCAACAATTTCAACATGGTGCTGGGCTCCTTTGCGATAACGAATACCCGTTGGGCGTCATACTTACCAGCTTTAAAATTCGTCAAAGCTTTTTCAGTGTCGATGATGGACATTCCTGTGCCGGCTGGTTTGCTCAACCGCATGCTAGCTTTCACGTCTTCATCCTGACTAACAGCATCATCAATGACCATATAGCGCTTCGGCTGCACCTCAGCAGCCCATTGATTGACAACGATGCCATGAACTAAACGTTGATCTACTCGTGCTAATACGACTGTCATATTAATTTCCTCCATATTTTTGGTATTGATACCAATTTTGCTCAAAAAAGATTAAACCGACTGACGAACAACAACAGAAAGCGGTAAAACGACTTGTCTGGCTTCAACCGTTTTTTCTTCCAAGTCATCAGCGACCATATTAGCAATACGATCACCGATCTCATGTACTGGTTGATGAATGGTTGTTAACGGCCGCGCAACCACCTGACTCAGCGGTTGATCATCAAAGCCAAGAACAGCAAGTTCTTCAGGCACCTTCAATTGCATGGTCTGCGCTTCAGCAATCATGCCAGCGGCTGCTTGATCCGAGCCGGCGATCACAGCATCAGGACGATGCTTCATGACCATGATGCGCTGAAGAACATCTTGACCATCAGCAATGGTTCCAACATCTGTAAACTGCCATTCCACCGCTGGCTCCAAGTCGAATTCACGCAATGCCCGAAGATAGCCACGATAACGATCACTATTCAAATCTTCAAGTTTGTCATTGTATCGAATAGCTTGCTGCCCGGTGCAAAATGCTAGCTTGCGATAACCACGATTCAAGAGATATTTAGTACCCGCATACATACCGCCTTCCTGATCGGCACGCACCATCAAAACCTCAGGATCGGCAACGTATTCATTACAAATACCAATCAAACCGTATTGCCGATACTGCTTAATCAAATCCCAGTCATTCTCAATTGCGCACATAATCACAGCATCAACCTGGTTCGTCTTGAGAAATTCCAAGGCATTCAGTTCGTGACTTTTCTGACCGAATGTTTGCACAATGACTGTCTTATAGGATCGCTCATCGGCAGTGCGTTCAATCGCTGCAACGAGTTCTGAAAAAAACGGGTTCGTAATGTAAGGAACCGTCACGGCAATCGTCTGCGAGCCAGAACCACGCATTTGTCGAGCAGCTTGAAGCGGTGTGTAACCCAACTTCGCCATGGCATCGGCAACCAGGGCCGCTTTGCGCGGTGAAACATGTGGTTTGTGGTTAATGATCCGTGATACCGTTGAAACCGAAACCCCGGCTAACTTTGCCACTTCTGAAATCGTTGCCATTTTTCGCCGCTCCTCCGCATCTCCTTGATTACATGAATAATATAGCGCTTTCAGATTTCTTGTCAACGCTTTTTTGGTATCGATTTCAAAAACAAGCCAAATCAATTTTGTGAATTTCTTTTTAAAAGTGTGACATGACGTTAACCAATCCTTCACAAGTCACCACTGTCTTTGATAAAAATATTTTTCCATTGTTGTTCGTTGCGGTACGCTTAAGAAAACAAGAAAGGCAGGTCCATCATGCCCCACTACCAACTCACACAACAATCACGCTTCAAAAAGCACCTCAAGCAACTCCTCCAAGCTGGCCGCTTTACTCAGAACGACTTTGAACAAGTCACCAACTACCTGAAAACCGGCGACCCGCTGCCGGAAAAATACGACGATCATGTCATCAAAAGTCGCAAACCTGATCGCGCTTTGTTCATTAAAGGCAGCTGGTTGCTGATCTATCGGGTAGAAGATTTGACGGTACGGTTGCTGGATGTGGGGCGTCATGGTGACATTTGACGTTATTTTGGTCTACTGTCGACCAAAGTTAAGGCGCCTTCTTTTGACAACCAACAACAATTGGCAAGACGACAATCTTTCATGTTACTATGTGCTTGGAGTAAAGCACAAAATATCATTCGATGATCACTGCGGAGTGGTCATCCGCGTTATTGAAGGTCATTCGAACGGAAGCGACTTCCTTTGTTCAGGAAGTCGTTTTTATGTCCGGCCATTACCAGCAGCGTTTATTGGCCATTTCTCACCGTTTATTTCCCACATTGTCCCCTCCCACCCCGCTGTGCTAAGCTGGCATGAGGAAGGGGTGTGACTGCCATGTACCGTTTGATTGCGGTTGATTTGGATGACACATTATTAAATTCACATAAGCAGCTGTCACCCGCTACAATTAGCGGTTTAAAGACGGCGATTGCTGCCGGCATCAAGGTTGTGCCATGTACCGGACGACCTTTGCCCGGCGTTCATGCCACATTAAAGGCTTTGGGGCTAGAAGGCGACGATCAATATGTCATTGTTCAAGGTGGCGGCGTAGTGCAAAGTGCTAGCGGCAAAATCATTGCTGAAAAGTTTCTGAATCATCAGGATTATCAAGACTTTTCGACTTTTGCGGCTTCGGTCGCTAGCAACGGCATTGACAGCAACGTCTTGACGCCAGCCGGAGAGGTTTATACGGCAGATCGCAATATCAGTCGTTACACCGTTTTACAAGCATGGGAAAATACGGCCGGTATTAAGGTCCGTGAACCGCAAGAAATGCCAGAAGACTTCGTGATTGCAAAGGGCATGCTACTGGGCGAACCAGATAAGCTTGCCGCGATTCAACCCCAAGCCGAAACTGAATTTGGCAATCGTTTTACCGTCATTCGCAGTATGCCATTTATGCTGGAAATCATGCCCCATGGCGTCGATAAGGGCTGGGGCCTAGCGCAACTCACGCAACACCTCGGATTTTCAGCAGATGATGTCATTGCTTTTGGCGATGAACATAACGATCTCGATATGTTCGATTTCGCCGGGACAAGTGTTGCTATGGCTAACGGCCAGGACATTGTCAAAAAACGTGCTGATTTTATTACAGCAAGCAATGATGAAGATGGCGTGGTGAAGGCACTTAAGCACTTCGCGATTATCTAACCGTCAGGATGCCATGAGATTTCAATAAGCAAATGAATTGTCGCTGCAACTGAGATATTGAATCTTAGTGCAGCGGCTTTTTTCATGTCTTTGTGAACCATCAACGAGATTGCTTTTGACTGGGTAAAAATGTTCTACAAAAAAACGTGCACGATGCCACCTTTTTGAACATGATAGTTGCCACGATCCCTGTTAGGCAGCGTCGTGGCCAAAGCTCATCTGCATAAAGTTAGTCGTCTCTAAAAATAAATTGTTCAATAATTAATTGTCGTCTATCATTGACTATAGATTGGAACTATTCTAATATAGAGATAGAGCCGATGACGAAAAGTCGCGGTTACTACATAATTAGGAGGAATTTTTGTGGACAAGCCAAAGATCATTGTTGTAGGGGCATCACACGGCGGTCACCAAAGCGTCTTAGAACTGTTGCATCGTTATCCAGATGCAGACATTACGATGTTTGAAGCAGGTGATTTTGTTTCGTTCATGTCCTGCGGGATGGAACTATTCTTAGAAAATCAAGTAACCGATGTGAATGATGTTCGGAATTTTCGTCCAGACGATTTGATCAAGCGCGGCGCACATGTGTTAAACAACCATGAAGTGACGGCAATCAATGCTGATGTGAAATCCGTCACCGTTCGCGACACGAAGAACGGCACGACGCAGGATTATCCTTATGACAAATTAATTCTGAGCTCAGGCGTTCGCCCGAATTCCTTACCAGTGCCAGGCAACGATTTGAAGAATGTCTTCTTGATGCGTGGCTACGATTGGGCCACCAACATCAAGGCCAAGTTAGAAGATCCGGCGGTTAAGCACGTCACCATCATCGGTGCCGGTTATATCGGGATTGAAGCGGCTGAAGCCAGTCGTAAAGCTGGTAAACAAGTAACGTTGTTGGATATGATTGATCGCCCACTGGGTACCTATCTGGATCCAGAAATGACCGACATTCTGGCCAAGGAACTCACTGATAAAGGTGTTGAGCTCAAGCTTGGTGTCAAGATCGAAGCCTTCACAGGCGATGAAGCTGTTAGCGCCGTCAAAACGGATGCCGGTGACGTTAAAACCGATCTCGTGATTCAAGCAGCGGGTATCAATCCAGCAACGGAATGGCTCAAGGGCACCGTTAACCTTGATAAACGCGGCTTCATCAACACCGATCCTTATCTGCGGACCAATTTGCCAGACGTTTATGCTATCGGTGATGCCACTTTGGTTTACTCAATTCCAGCACAACAAAAGGTGCCGATTGCCTTGGCAACCGTTGCGCGGCGTGAAGCCCGTTACCTTGCCGAAAACATTTTTGCAGAAAATCCAGCACGGCCATTCAAGGGCGTCGTTGGTTCCAGTGCGTTGAGCGTTTTCGACTACCATTTTGCAGCTAGCGGCCTGAACACCTTCACAGCTAAACGGGCTGACGTTAACGTGCATACCGCTTTCTATACCGATTCACTGCGGCCAGACTATGTGCCAGAAGCTAACGGCAATCCACAAGTTTGCGTCAACTTAGTCTTTGACCCGCAAACTCATCGACTGTTAGGCGGTGCAGTATTGTCCACTTACGACGTGACTGCACAAGGCAACGTCTTGGCACTCGCCGTTCAACAACAATTAAGCCTTGAAGACTTGGCTGAAGCCGACTTCTTCTTCCAGCCAGGTTTTGATCGTCAATGGAGCTTGCTGAACTTGGCTGCGCAACACGCTTTAGGCGAACCGCGGTTCTAACCACTTTTAAAAAGACATTAGGCAAATGATGTCTTCATTTCAATCAGCCAGATAAACGATTAAGCTTCAAAAAGAGCCCTCTTGTGTCAGAATTCTGACACAAGAGGGCTCTTTAAGCATCTACCGCATTAATCATACTGTAGCAACCAGTTGTTTTTCACTATGCTGCGTTGGAAGTGTCACCTTCGCTTAACTGACCATCCAACAAAGTAAACGTGCGATCCGCAAACTTTTCTAAGCGAACATCATGGGTGACAACAACAATTGCCTTATCACGCTTATGTGCCAGATCAGCTAGCAGCTGTCCGACAACTGCCACACGCGGACTATCCAATGCGGCGGTTGGTTCGTCGGCCAACACGATGGCTGGATCGGGATACAAGGCTCGTGCAATTGCCACCCGTTGTGTTTGGCCGCCGGATAAGGAAGCCGGATATTGATTAACTAGGTCACCAATACCGAGATCATCCAGCAATTGATCAAGTTCCTCATGACTGAGGTTGTTTTTTGGCTTAATTTTGTCAACTAAAGTAAACTGCTCGCCAACCGTCAAATATGGGACGAGGTTATATGACTGAAGGACAAACCCGATCTTATCCAACCGCAAAGCATCACGTGCCTTGCCGGATAACTTATCAAGCTCCTGTCCAGCGGTTGTCACGACCCCTGATGTTGGGGTTTGAATGCCACCTGCAATGGTCAAAAACGTACTTTTTCCTGAACCAGACGGCCCAAGCACCAGTGAAAGACTGCCGGGTTCGGCACTGAAGCTAACATCTTTGAGGACTTCGACATCGCTGGTTGGCGTTTTAAAATTTTTAATGATGTGTTGTAATTCGATAGCTGACATACAATCAACCTCCAATGGCTGTGACAGGATCAACTTTAAGAATCGTCCGGACTGGGACAATTGCACCGAGTAAGCCGGTGAGCAAAATGCCAATAACAACTGCGATGCTTAAACCGGCGGAGAAAATCATCGGCACACCCAGAGGCATGAACCGCGCTGTAACTGCCGTCAGCACCCCACCGAGTATCAGACCGAATGACACAAGCATGAGTGCTTGCGCAATGGTCGTTTTAACGAGGGTCCGCGCCGGTACACCTTGTGCCCGTAAAACGGCGTAGTTAGGAATCTTCTGCATGGTCAAAATGTACAGGAAGACCGCGATGACAATCAACGAAATCACAAATAGAAAACCAATCATGAACGCAAACGTGCTATTTTGGGCTGAATAACCCGGCAGCTTCTGGATAAATGTATCCGCTGTATAGGTTTTCAAATCGCTGTTGTTAACTTTAAAATCAGCCGACTTGGAAATAATGCCGCTAGCCGTAAAAGTATCCGGCAAGTTGTGCAGTTTTCGCCATGTCGCCATGGTGCCGTAGACAACCGGGGCGACACTCATTTTGGCATTTTCCGTGAAACCGACGATGGTATATTGCTGGCCGTTTGTGGTTAGCCGCACCTTGTCGCCAAGCTTGTAGCCTTCATTTTTAAATTGTGTATCCACGACAATTTGATTGTCACTTTGCACGCGATGACCGCTCACCAGCTGCATGTCCTTGCCGATGTACTGATTCCAATCAAGCCCGACCATCGTCGAACGAATTTCCGAGTGCTTGCTGCTGGTCGCAACCGCGCCGATTGTACCGACATAGGCTTGCGATTTGCCTAGCTTAATCGCTTTTGTCTGCTCCGACGTCAGCAGCGACTGGCTCAAATTGATATCCGAGTCCTTTGCCAACACCACCTTCGATGTGTCCCAGGACTCGATTGCTTGCGTATTCTGCTGGGCAAGCCCATTAGCCAACGCACTGAGAATAAAGACAAGGTAAGTCACCAGCAAAATCATACCGATGATCAAGCCATAGCGTAATTTTTCATGCCAGATTTCTTTTAATGAAAGATACATTGTTTCACTCCTTAACTTGCAGCTGAGAAAGTGCTGCCTTCAAATGTGCCAAAATCAAGGTCGCGTCAGCCGGATCAGCCAGTACCTCGGAAATCGCACTGTGGCATAACGACGCGACAGCCCAGTCGGTTGCATCTGCGGGAACTTGTGGCTGGGCCACATTCACCAGCCCGCTATTTTTAGTGAAATGCAAGCGGATGAAATCCCGGTCACGACTCTCACTAGCCTCATGCAGAAAGTCAGCTGTTGCCGTATATGGATCTTGCCGCATGGTCGGACCCGTGATACCCGCGTGCAACCGCCCGATCACCTGTCCAAAGGCATAGCGATAGGCGTCATCTAGATCCGTGAAGTACTTATAAAAAGCACCGCGGGCAATATCAGCCTGCTTCACGATGCGCGCCACCTGCGCCTGCGCTAACGGATATTGAGAAAATTCTGTGATGAGTGCAGCTAAGACCCGTTGTTGTTTAGCTGCATCTAAATGTTGAAAAGTAGTAGATGCCATGATTGCCCCCTGTGGTGACACGGTGTCACTAATTGATAATTCGTAGTTTATACGGAAAGTGACACCGTGTCAACACGTTTTGCACAATCTTTTTGTGAATTTTTATTGAAATGGTCATTTTTAACTTCTAAATCAAATAGCCAGCAAAAAAACCGCCTCTTTGAACCAATAGGCGGTTTCTGCTTTATTTTTCTGTGTCCGATGCAAAGGAACTTTGTACACCAATAGTATATGCTTGCTCGTTCCCTCTTTAATCGAACTTAATACCTTTTAGCCATTGATCCACTAATCTGTTGCGATCAGATTGTTCATCATTTGTGATTCCCAATGGCTGATGATAACTTGGCTGTGCCTGCAATCGCTTCATTGTGGTGAATGCCTCTTTCGGCGAGCTGCTCCCGCTTGTAAAAAATGGCGCTATGTGTATCCCTGATTGAAACTGGTGTTGGCGGAAAAGCTGTTGCATGGGCAAAGACAAGTTTCCGTACCACACTGGTGACCCAACGAAAATGGTTTTATATTGATGCCAATCAATGTCAGCTGTCTTCAATTGGGGTAATTGGTTTTGCCTAATCTCCTTTTTCACCTCAGCGGTTGTTGCTGAATAGGTCGTTGGATATGATTTTTCTGTCTGAATTGCCACAATATCACCACCAACGCGGTGATGAATCGACTCTGCAACCTGTTTTGTGTGCGATGTTAACGAATAATACACGACTAATGATCGACCAAAATTATTGTTACTCGTCATTTTCTTCACTGCTTTTGTTGAAGGTATCTCGGAAGACTTGCCATTAGAAATCTTTCCCCTTTGATTACCACAACCCGTCAATTCGACCGCAACTAGCAATAAAATCACAAATAATATTTTCTTCATGAAAATCGACACTCCATTTTGCACTTCTGCCAACCCTACCAAGCAAGACAAATACGGATCTGCTGTTAAAAATACTCAAAGCCGTTTTTAAGGGGGGAAAGTCATCTATGATACTACCAAGGTTGAATTGTAGGTCCCACTGTAAGCTCACTAACGTTTGTGTCTTCGGGCATATCAATTGCAAATTCAACAACCTTAGCAATTCGATCAGGCGTAATTTCGTAAGTATCGTAAGTTTTCTTCAGCTCTTGGGCACTAGCTTCGTCAGTAATCGTATTTAACAACTCAGTTTTAATGGCCGCTGGATAGATAGTGGCAGTCCGGATATGACTGCCTTCTTGTGCCGATTCCATTCGTAACACTTCCATAAGCTCACGCACTGCCCACTTTGTTGCCCCGTAAACCGCATTATCTGGGTAGGCTTTAAGACCGGCTACTGAACTCGTTGCAATAAAGTTTCCCGATCGTTGCGCTTTAAAAAATGGTAGGGCTGCTGCAATCCCGTTCAAAACGCCCTTTAAGTTAACATCGACAATTTGATTCCACTCATTTGTTTTTAGAGCGGAAAGTGGTGAACTGGGCATTAAGCCAGCATTAAGAAACATCACATCAATACCACCGAATGTTTTTTTAGCAAGCTGAACAAGATTTTTACTGTCCTCTGGTTTGACAACATCGGTTACTTGATAAATTGATTGGCCCCCTTGATTTCTAATTTCATCAGTCAGTTTTTCTAACTTCTCTTTACGGCGAGCACCAAGAACAACCTTGGCTCCTCGACTCGCGAGCAATTTAGCAGTTTCAGCACCGATACCACTAGATGCACCTGTAATCACAACAACTTTGTCTTTTATCATAAGCGTTCTCCTTTGCTATCCGCCTAGTTTTGTTTCGTCTACTAAAGATTTGACCAAAAACACTCAGCTTCCGTTGAATCAACATCAAGGAAACAACCGCGGTATTATTTCTCAAGCACATGACTATGAGGTCCTAGCTCGCTGGATGTTATCTTCAGCATAAGTACTCTATCTCCTACTGTCTAACGCTTTTATTTAATATCGAACTATAACAAATTAACATGAGAGGAAATCGCATTAAAAAACATCGTTCATTTATACTCACAGTTAGCCACTACCACTCATCGTCTAAATTAAAAGTTTCTCGTTAAATTCATGAGTAAATTTCAACTGACTGAACGTTTTAATAAGCATTAAAGATCGTTATAAAAATTTGTTATTTTTTTGGCATTTCTTATACCCGACTTTGCTCTCCGTAATTGTATTCGTCATTAGACTTTAGATATGTTAACAGAAGTCTTTATGGGACATTCATACCACAAAAAGAGTTGTCCTTCTGCAAGTAGCCGAAAGACAACTCTCGTTTTCACTTCAAACCTTATTCCACCCGCAGCTGATCCCCAGGGTGAATCACACTCAAAATCGTCTTGCCATTCAATGCAGCCAGCTTGTCCATGTCATGTCCGTACTGGTGCGCAATCGCCCACCAGCTCTCCCCTGGTTGCACGGTATGAAACCGAATCGTTGGCACGCGCGCGACACCATCGTTGAGTGTGCCAGTGAGACGCGTTGTATAGTGGCCAAAAAAGTCGTAACTCATATCAACACCTAGCCCTTGAAAGTTATTCGTGAACTGCCATGTGCCAACATTATCGACGCCCGGTTGATTCACACCATAACTGGCAAGCCACAGGTTTTTCGGGATCAAGGCGACCCGCTCAAAGCGCCGCGTGGTCAGCCAACTGGCCATGGTATACAGATCCGTGTGCGGATATCCGATCGCTTTGACCGTTTGGAGAAAAACATTCGTCAACCCCGTCAACTCACCAGATAAACCCGGATCCTCCACATCCGCCGCCATGACCGATTCCGTGGGTAGCCTTAAAGCCTTGGCCGTGGTTCCGAAAAACCGTCCTTCCGCCACGGCATCAGCACTGTTGTGATAATGCGCATAATGATAACCATGCACCTGCATCCCCATTCGCCGGCCGGCCGCCAATTGTGCCGCAGCTTTGGGATTGCGGTAGGTGGTGCCTTCTGTCAACTTCACCACCACTGCCTTTACACCAACATCCGCCAGTTGATGAAACCAACTGTCCGATTCCGGCTGCCAGCTACTCACATCTGCCATTAATATCACCATCTCGGCCTCCTACAACTTGTCCTTTGCATCCAACTTTGTCATGAATTTCTCAATACTCGTAATCAGGACATCCAACCGCCGCTCGATCCGCGTCAGTAAAAATACGGCAATCACAACGCCAACCGCCTGATCTAAGACATACGTCAATAATTCCTTATCCATTTTTTGTTCCTCCTAAAAAGTGAGCGGTCTTCAACGCGCTTAGCAGTCGGCTTATAAGCGGCCTTTGGCGTCATGACCACTCTTTGGTCATTGTGGCCGAGGTCCTTATGTTCAGTTTTTTGCAACTGAGAGCGCGTTAGTCACTGCTCCCCAAATACGCACGATCATTATCCGACCACCTGCCGATACTTGGCCTGCAACTGCTTACGTATCTTCAAAACTCGTTGCCGACTAATCTGTAATCGACCTGCGATGCCAGCATCTGACAAGTCAGCCAATCGCAAGCCCAAAACTGTTCGCTCCATAGGCGTCAAAATAGCCGCGAGTCGTTGCAGCTGACCATCCCATTCCAGCGATGTCTGCACATTCAAAACAGTGCTGGCAAAAGTCGTTTTCTGCAATAAAGTGATATTACTTGGCAACCGCTCAATCACGCTTCGCTGCCGGTTTTTATGCATTCGCTGCATCAACGTCAGATAAACAAAATGCCATGCCAGCTTATTAAACTTGCGAATGGCAGCCTCATCCGTCAATGGATCGCGATATCGGTTGAAGTAGTTGAGGTACACCAACATCCCATCATCACGCCAATCCTGAAAATCACTTCGATCACGCCGAATCCCCAACTGCGCCAAAACTGCATACACCACTCCTTGATGTGCGAGATACAATGCAAATCCTGCCTCCTCCTGTGCCATCTCCTAATCCAATCCGGCGCCTAGTGTCTTTCGATATCGATGGGTTTAGTTTATGCGGGCAGCGAGTTAGTTGTCGTGATCGCAATCAAGTAACCAAAACGCTGACCAATCAAAGCGATATGTCTGCACTAGCGCAGAATCCCCAAAAGATCGCTTAACCATTAGCGCGCGACACGATAATTGCGGAGGAAAAAAACATCAAAAAACGCGATCGGCCAAAATCGTCCTATCGCGCATCCACCAGTATCGTATTGATCGTCAAGTCAGCCTGAAAACCACGAAATTTCACAGTTGTTAATTAATGTTACATAAGAGATAGATAAACATTTGAAAAAAGCGTACATTTTTTCCATTAGTAAAAATAGCTTGTCCGGCAACTTCACATCATAGGGGGATTGACCATGCAGCCTTCGCGCAAGATCGCATCCAATATTTTTAAAGGATCGCTCGGCAATATGATTGAATGGTACGACTGGTACGTTTACGCCGCGTTTGCTGTCTACTTCAGCCCCTCGTTTTTTCCAAGTCATGATCCAACGAGTGAACTGTTGGATGCTGCGGCAGTATTCGCACTTGGATTTCTGATGCGGCCGATTGGTAGCCTTGTGATGGGCCGGTATGCTGATCGCCACGGGCGCCGGGCCGGGTTGACCTTATCCATCCTGATCATGGCCAGCGGGTCGCTGTTAATTGCCTTATTGCCAAATTATCAGACAGTTGGTATTTGGGCACCTGTTTTGTTAGTGGTCATTCGGCTGTTTCAAGGCCTGTCGCTTGGCGGTGAATACGGGACAAGCGCTACTTACCTGTCAGAAATGGCCGAGCCTTCACGCCGCGGCTTTTATTCAAGTTTTCAATACGTCACCTTAGTCAGCGGCCAATTGATCGCACTTGGGGTTCAGATTATCCTGCAGATGTACCTGACTGAAACAGAACTCAGCTCCTGGGGTTGGCGCATCCCATTTGCCATCGGTGCAGCTGGTGCTCTACTCGTTCTCTGGCTGCGACTATCGATGGACGAGTCAAACCAGTTTCAGCACATGTCCACCAGTCAACGCCAATCAGCTGGCACGATACGCGCCTTACTTAAGTATCCCAAGCAAATCCTGACCGTGGTTGGCCTGACGCTCGGCGGCACTATCTGCTTCTATACTTACACAACTTACATGCAAAAATTCATGATCAATTCGGTTGGCTTGCCCAAAGGAACCGTGGCGTTAATCAACTTCGCTGCCCTCTTCATCTTCATGTGCCTTCAACCTTTGGCGGGTTACATATCCGATCACATCGGCCGACGCCCCTTGCTCTTCTTTTTCGGGATCGGCAGCACGGTCTTGACGGTCCCACTATTTTGGCTGATGCAAACCACCAAAACCCCACTGATGGCATTCCTGCTAATGTTAGTCGGCCTCATTCTTGTCACTGGCTATACATCCATCAATGCGATTGTGAAAGCGGAGTTATTTCCAACCGAAATTCGTGCACTCGGTGTTGGTTTTCCGTACGGCCTGACCGTCGCCTTGTTTGGCGGAACAACTGAGTACATCGCACTATGGTTCAAGCAAGCACATCACGAAAATTACTTCTTCATTTATGTTTCGCTATGTGCGCTTATTAGTCTGATTGTTTATTGGCGAATGACTGAGACGATGCATGCTGAGTGGGATTAACCGCCAAAAAAGGACGACTTTTTCAATGAAAATAAGATCTTCAGCAATCAAAAATAAATATTGCTCATACTAATCCATTGACTTTCTAATCGACACACCATATACTCATTGTCAACTAATCAAAACATCATATTGACTTATGCGTTGAAGAGAAGAGTAAGCGTGAATCCGTTTAAAGAGACTGCCCGGTGGTGTGAGGGTGGAACGGTGAAGCACTGAAGATGAGCTCTGAGCATCGGCAACCGTGAAAGCGGGCGCCGCGTCAGGACTCGATACCGTCCCAGACATCGTTTTGACGGTGTTGTTGAGTTGGCGGGAGCAATCCCAGCCAAGAATTAGGGTGGTACCACGAAGGTCTTCGTCCCTGTATTAAACATACAGGGGCGAAGATCTTTTTTGATTAAACAGGCAAAGGAGTTGGTAGCGGTGGGGTTTGCAACATTGTTCGAAGTTTTGCAGCATTTAGCACCATACTTAGGCATCACATTTTGGATCATTGGCGCATCAGCACTTTTCGTACTTGTATTCGGCTCATTAATCTCGTTGGTGCATTTCAGCCATTCGCGCGTTCTGGAATTGCTTTATAACGGGTTCGTCAGTCTCATGCGGGCAACACCAGTTTTATTGCTATTAATGCTAGTATTCTACGGCATGCCACTTCTATTCCAGTTAGTCGGCATTGACATTTCGTGGTGGGCCAAAACCAGTTTCGCCATTCTTGCTATCGGATTGGAAAACAGTGCGTACTTCTCTGAAAACCTGCGTAGTGCTTATGCCTCGCTTCCACAGTCACAATATGATGCCTGTACATCGTTGCATTTCAGTCGCATCGCAGCCATTCGCAGAATTTTAGGTCCGCAGGTTTTTGCGGCCGCACTGCCAAATATCGGGAATACGCTTATCACAATTGTCAAAAACTCAGCCTACGTCTATGTCATCGGCATCACCGACCTATATGAGCAAGCCCAAATTATCGCCCAAGCATCATTTGGCAAACAGCAAGTGGTCGTTTTCATTGCCTTGTCACTCATCTACTGGGCAATATGTGCAGCTATCCAAGCATTTTTCACCCAACTTGAACGCCGCCGGTCTTGGTCAGGAGGTGCAAAATGACGATTTTCTGGCAAGATTGGCAACAAATCATCCCAAGTGTTTGGACAAGCATTTACATCGCACTGTTGGCAATTCTTTTTGGGATCCCGATTGGTTGCCTCATCGCTTGGATCCGTGTCAAACGTCCGCCAATCCTCAATCAATTGGTCGGCATCTATCTCTCGTTTGCTCGCAGTGTGCCGATGATCGTTGTCCTTTATATTCTGTACTTTGCATTACCGAACCTTACGACTGTGCTAAATGGCGGTAAGGGACTGCATATTCCCGCCACTGTGGTTGCTGTCGCTGCTCTCGCACTATTCTCCAGCGCCTACTTTGGTGAAACTTTCCGCGCGGCCTATCAAGCACTCGACCCGGCGCAACTGGAAGCAGCACTCGCCTCAGGACTGAGTAAGCGCACGGCGATGAAACGCATTGTCCTACCACAAGCGGCCGCGCTTGCCCTGCCAAATGTTTTCAATAGTGTCATGGACATTGTCAAAGGCACGGCCATTATTTACAACATCGGCCTGCTGGAGATCACTGGCACTAGCATCCTTGTTGGCTCCAAAACGTACCAATTCATTCCAGCCTACCTAGCAGCTTGGACAATTTACCTAGTTCTTTATTGGCTCGTCAGCGCTATCTTTCATCTCATCAAGCGTCAAGTCACATACTTACACTAAAAGGAGTTCTTATCATGAAAAAATCTCGTCTTGCACTCATTGCTGGCACCGCCGTTCTCGCATTATTCCTCGCCTCCTGTGGCAAATCCGGCACCGCCAGTTCGACCAGCAGTTCAAAAGTTAAGACAGTTCAAATCGTTGGCCCGTCAGCATCTCAACCCTACCAAATTTATAAGAGTAAAGATAAACTGTCCGGCTATAATGGCGATATTCTTGCCGCTATTCAAAAAGACCTCAAAAACAAATATAAGTTCCAGTATCAAGTCACTGAAGCAAACTCCGTCTTTGTGGGCTTACAATCTGGTAAATACGATCTGGCAGTGGGCAATTACTACTACTCGACTGAACGTGCTAAAACCTACGACTACTCACGCAACCCTACCCTACTGAGTGACTTGCGCTTGGTTGTACGAAAAGATGATAACAAAATCACTGACCTTGCATCGCTGGCGAAAACAAATGGTAAGTTGGAACCGATTGATGTTGCTGATCCGCGGTATGGTATCGTTGAAAACTGGAATAAGCAGCATCCCGAACAGAAAGTAACACTCAAATCATCCGGTTTCGTTGATACAGCTAACCAGTTCAAAGATATTGTGAACAAACAATATGATGCCATTCTTTACCCACGGACAAACTTTGATACTGCCCAGAAGAAGCTCAACGAACCGCTCAAGCTTTCTAAGTCAATCGCAGTCTTCCCAGTGGTCTATTACTATCACAAGAGTTCAACCAGCACACAACTACGTAAGGATATTGACAAAGAACTCCTCAAATTGCGGAAAAATGGCACCTTGGCCAAATTGTCCCAAAAGTGGCTTGGTAGTGATCCCTTTACTGCAAAAAATGATCGTGTGACTGACGTGACCAAGTCTTACGCTCAAGAAAAGTAGGTGATTTTGATGGGCTTGTTAGAAGTTAAAAATCTCACCAAAACATTCAAAGGGAAGACAATTCTCGCCAACCTTAATCTGACCGTTAATGCCGGTGAAACCTTAGTCATTATAGGCAAAAGTGGCGCGGGCAAAACAACCCTTCTACGATGCCTGAACCTGCTAGAACGGCCGACCAGCGGCAATCTCACACTGGGAAACAACACTTACGATTACAGTCGGCTCACAGCAGGCGATATCCGGACAATCCGTGATCAACTCGCTATGGTTTTTCAAAACTACGCCTTATTCAACAACAAAACCGCTTTGGAAAATATCACCGAGCCTTTAATCTACGGCCAGCATCAAACAAAAGCCGAAGCGCAAAAGACCGCTCAAACCTTGCTTGAGCAATTAGAACTAACTGACAAAGCAAACTTATATCCTGCAGAATTATCTGGTGGTCAACAGCAACGCATTGGCATTGCCCGAGCAGAGGCCTTACGACCATCAATCATCCTTTTCGATGAACCCACTAGTTCACTAGATCCGGCCTTGGTCGGTACGATCAGTCGTGACATTCTTTCGTTGCGCGAAAAAGGCCAGACGATGATTGTTGTAACGCATCAACTGGATTTTGCCCAACGGATCGCAACGCAATGCGCTTTTCTAAATGAAGGCCATCTGGTCGAAGTCGCGCCTGCCGACCAATTCTTTACACACCCAGCCCAACCGGAAACAGTTGCGTTCCTGAATGCTGCAAAGGAGGCGGAGGCATGAACGCAACGATTATTGGTGCCGGCAATACCGGTTTTGCTTGTGCAGCAGATCTTGCTCGCCATCATATCACGACAACGGTTTACTCACGCGATCCTGCCAAAGCCGCCAAGCTAACTGAAAACCCCTTCGCCATCACAGGCCGCTTCACAACTACCCAGCCTTTAAACGTCAGCTCTGACCTAGCCGCCAGCATTCAATCAGCCGACGTCATCATCGTTGCCACTTGGGCCAACGTACACACCACCGTTATTGATGCCTTGCGACCGCTCATTCATCGAGGTCAAGCCATTATTTTTCTCAATGGTAATTGGGGTCTGCTTCAAGCTGTTGCCGCCTTCACACCAGCATGGCTCGCCAAAAAAAGCGTCAGTATTTTGGAAACATCAGGCATGCCTTACGTTGCTCAATGGCAGGATCATTCATTGCACATCAGCGAAATCAAGGATAAAGTAACGGTTTCGACTTATGGCGCCAAAGAAGCCAGCATCAAAGGCATTAATTTGCTCAAACAGTTATATGCTCAAGTGATTGAGGCGCCTAATATCCTGCAGGCAAGTCTAAGTGCGCTTAACCCAATCATTCACGTACCCGTCTCCCTCTTCAATCTTTCTCGCATCGAACACACCGCGCCTTTTCATATCCTGACAGACGGATTAAGTCCCGCCGCAAGAGCTTACATCATGCACATTGACGACGAACGCAAACACCTAGCAAGTGCCTTGCACATACCATACAGCAGCATTGTGCATCAACTTGCCACACAATGGGGAACAGACTTTGACACGCTACGAGAGGTGTTTCATGGACTACCTACCTACCGCAACCTGCCCGCCCCAGACAGCTTGCAATCACGGTTCATCGTCGAGGATTTACCATTTGGCATCGATCCACTGGTTAAGCTAGGCGAAGTTCTCGGTGTTTCACTGCCATACAGCGAGAAACTAGCAGCATTTGCACATGCTGTTTTTGATCAGGTGCCGGAACCGGATCTCGGATTTATTAATGCTGAGACAATTGCTGCAGTTCAGGGAACTGGGTCAGCATAAATAAAGTTTCAAGTTTCACAAAAAAGTTTTCGCCTAATTCGTTGTTGTTTGATGTATTGTTGCTGTGCATATCCTTAGTCTTTACAAACAGTATTAAGTATATGTTCGAAATTCAATCCTAATATCTTGGGATCAAATCCAGACACCATATAAAAATGCCTCCAACAGAGAATCCTCTATTGCAGGCATTTTTAAGTTGTCGGTCTTCATTAACAAGTTGTGAATCAAAGAAATCCTATTTGGCATTGCCAACATTGGCAGGCAACTTCGCCTTCGCTTCCCAATACGCCTTCAGCAACTTCTCAAACATTGCACTATTCGGTTGAATCTTCGTATATTGAGCAATGGCCTTTTCAATTCCATGCGTTTGGATAAACTGCTGCATTTTGACCGCTTGCTTATCATCAGGATTATGGAAAAGCAAGGCACACGCAGCACCGCGTAATAAATATTGATTATCTAAGCCAAAAGACTCGCATTCATTCGCAGGGCCAATGATCCGGTCATTGGGAGAAAGCTTGCGGATCGGTTCTCGGCCAACACGCGTCACCGGATCAGATAAGCCAGGTGTCGTCATCCGCTTAACGAACATCGTCTCAATATAATCTTGCAGTGACTGTTTCGAAAAATGATACTTCGCCTCAAGGGCTGCTGCCGATTCTGCCATAGCCGCCTTCACTTGGTGCAATAGTCTCTCGTTGTGTAAGACTTCTTGAACCGTGTGATAGCCGTGAACTTGACCCAGATAAGCACTGATCGCATGACCACAGTTAATGATATAAATCTTACGTTGCAGGTACATTTCCAAATTATCAACGTATTCTGCGCCTTTAATTGGTTCGCTATTAGGATCTAAAAGCTTTCCTCTTTCGATCGCAAGTTCATACGCGTCGCCCACTTCAATACCCTCTTGCCCATGATGATGACCATCAAATACAACGCGATCAACAGCCGTATTTGGATAAACTGCCGCTTGTTCAAGCTGCTCACTGGTCATCTCGCCTGTATCGAGCATTGCCTTTTTTAGGATATCTGTTCCCATAATGGCATTCTCACAAGCCATAACCGTCATTTTAGGCAGATGTTTTTCTAACCGCGCCTTCAAGCCTTTCGCGATAAGTGGCGCAACTTTGGGTAAGTTACTGGCCATGACTGATGTGGTCACTATGTCGGCATGTGTCATTGCCTCAACGACACCATCAGGATCTTGAATGGAAGAAACAGCATCCACATTGTCGATTATCCGTTCTTGATAATCGTGATCAATTAGAAAAAGTCGATACTGTTTCTCTTTCCTCAACTGTGCCACTGTCTTCTCAACAACATCTGCAAAGACAATGTGATAGCCGCTTTGATGAAGCAAATCTCCAATGAACCCTAACCCTATTTTTCCTGCGCCAAAATGGACTGCGGTTGCCATAATCTCCATCCTCTCAAAAGATAACTTGTTAGTGCTCACTAAGTTTCAAAATGCTGAGGACCGTTTGCTTGTCCTTGGCCTCTCGAAGTTTTTGGATATTGTTATCCTCCGTCAATGCCTGCGCGATTTGACCAAGGAGCTGAACATGTTCCTCTCCCTTGCCGGCGACGCCAACTAGAAGGTATGCCGTGTTGCCATCGAAGTCAACACCATCTGGAACCTGCACAAAACAGATTCCTGAATGCAAAATGGAATCCGACTGGGTTAACCCATGTGGCATAGCAACTCCATCGCCAAGATAAACTGATAAATCTTCCTCACGAGCAAACATCTCCTGCTTGTAAAACGGCTTCACATAGCCACCTTCGATCAGGATATCAGCACACGCTGAAATGGCCGCATTCTTATCTTGGAAACTTGCCCCTAAAACAATGTTTTCAACTGGAAACAGTGGTTTTTCAAGCACTTGCTCGGCAACTTGTGGCGTTATTGCCGTTTCTTCGGCTGCTTGTTTTTGCGTTACATGATCGTCAGTGTCACCCACCATCGTTCTTATCTGATCAATGATGCGTTGATATTCTGTTCGATCCATAAAATTTTTAACCGTTAAAATTGGCAGACTGCCTTTACTCATCATTTCTGCCCGCGGCTCTAAACTTTCATTAGTAACAATCAGATCTGCTCTACTGGTTTCATCGCCAATATCTGCAACCGCCATATGGTCCACTTCTGTTGACAGGCCGACTTTCTTGAGTTCGGCACTTAATATTGAGGCCCCCATTGCTGATGAACCCATACCAGCATCACAAGCAAAAATAATCCGATTTAGGTGGCGCAACTGATTCTTGGGTGCTACCGCAATGCCATCATCTTTTTCAGCTGTTTGAAGTTCCTCAGAAACAGCTGGCGCGGCAGGGCCTGCAGTAGCTACAGCAGCCGTGTCAAAGCTTGAAAGCATCTTACTAGCATTTGGCTGCCGAACAAACTTGAGGATTAGTCCCGTCACTGCAAACGAAACCGCCAATGCGCCAAAGTAAGCAATGGAATTAACTAGAAGGCTGCTCTTAGGTGTCATCATGTAAAAGGCGAATACCGATCCCGGAGATGGTGGCCCAACTGTGCCACCACCAAAGAGTGAAAGGACGGTTAGTGAAAAGATATTACCAGCCATCGGGCCAAGAATAGTCAGCGGCATCATTAAGCAATAAGGGAAAACGACTTCAGCAATACCACCAAAGAACATGATAACCGCTGCCCCAGGAGCCGTTTTCTTCGCAATACCTGTCCCAAACTTTGCAAACGCTAAGGCTGTCCCAACCCAAATTGCGCCATTAGCTTCAACTAGGAACAAGATTGACTTACCCGCTTCGGCTGCTTGTTGCAGTCCAAGTGGCACCATGATGCCATGATTAATCGCATTATTTAAGAATAAAATCTGCGCTGGCTGCACAAACAAACTGGTTAAAGGAATCAAATCACGTTTGGTCATGAAATTAACGCCAGCAGACAAGAAGTTCTGAATACCCGTAATAATAGGGGCAATTGCCAAGAAACCTAAAATGACCAGAATAAAGCCAAGAATACCTAGCGAGAAGTTATCCACCAACATTTCCATGCCAGGTTTAACTTTGCCTTTAACCAGCTTATCAAACTTTTTCAATAAGATTGCACCGATTGGGCCCATAATCATGCCGCCAACCAGCATCGTGACACTCGAGCCAACAATGACGCCAAGGGTTGCAAAAGCTCCAATGACCCCGCCTCGACGTCCATAAATGTTGGCCCCCGCCGTGTAACCAATCAGTGCAGGAAGCAAGTAAGTCAGAATGGGGCCGACCAATTCATTCAACTGCTTATTCGGCGCCCAACCTGTTGGAATAAATAGTGCAGTTAATAATCCCCAGCCAATGAAAACACCAATATTTGGCATAACCATTGCGCTAAGTGTTGCCCCAAATTTCTGGACTTTCGCTTGCGCTACCTTTAGGTCCATAATGATCCCTCTTTCTTAACGCTCCGTTTGCGCTTTTATCATCATGATGATGGTGGCCTATTCCAAATTAGCATGACGAGGAAACATCGTGTCAGTCGTCTCGCCGGTCAATTTCATTAATCCCAAAATAATGGCGTCATAAGTTAACCAACTGAGCTGTTCAAACAAGGTCCCCATTGGTTGCACCGAATGAGCAGTGTCGGCTGCCCCTGTTTCGTTTTTAGGCGTTTCGCCAGGAATCGCAATGATCGCATCGGCCAGACTGCCGATTTCGGCTGTTGGATAAATCGTCACCGTTGCCAATTTAGCGCCCACCGCTTTTGCCTTCTTAGCATCAACCACCAGGCTACCCGTCGATCCGGAACCAGAGCCGATCACAAGTAGGTCGCCTTCCCCAATTGATGGGGTCGTGGTTTCCCCGACAAAATAGGCGTGCAATCCCAAATGCATGAGCCGCATAGCAAAACCGCGACCTGCAAAACCAGAGCGGCCTGCACCGCCGACAAAAATCCGATTTGCTTGAAAAGCCATCTTGGCAACAGTTTCGACTTGGGTGTCATCAATCATTGGCGCATATTGATCCAGTTCGCTGATAATTGTCTTCAAACTTTTTGCTTCCATGATTATTCCTCCTTATTAAGCGCTTACATTTTCATGCGAATGAATTTTGTCGGCCAAAGCCTTCGCTGTTGCGACAGGATCGTCGGCATGATTCACCCCGCCGCCAACAATAATGATATCTGCGCCAAGGGCCTGATACTGGTCAACCGTGCTGACTTTAATGCCGCCTGCGACTGACAGCTGTGAGTGCTTACTCAGTTGTTTAACTTGCTTCAATGCATTCAAAGGTGTTTGCCCCACCGCTTGCTCATCAACGCCAACATGAACACTGATGCTATCAACCCCAACATCCTCAAGTTCCTTGATGCGGGTGTTCAAGTCAGGCACACAGATCGTATCAACAAAGACTTGCTTGCCATATTTCTTTGCCGCAGCAAGACAAGCTTTGATCGTCAAGATGTCCGTCACACCGAGAACTGTGCAGTAGTCCGCACCAGCTTTAAAGGTAAGCTCAGCTTCATACTCGCCTGCATCCATAATCTTGGTATCGGCCAGGATCTTTTTTTCCGGAAAATAACGCCGAAATTCGCGAACGGCGCGCATCCCTTCTTGGATGATAAACGGGGAGCCAATTTCAAAAATGTCGACATAGTCTCGAACTTTTTCGGCCAGAACCAACGCATCTACAAGCGAGATATCGTCTAATGCAAGTTGCAACTTCATAAGAATTCTCCTCCTCAAGGCTGATATTCCTTTTGACAAGTTCAGTATAGCCGGCTAATGTGTATCTTGCAACATAAAATGTTTAAATTGCCACATTTTATGTTTAATAATCAACAAATCGTGGCGTTGTTGCGTTGTATTTGCTACAATCGAAAGCGAGAAGGTGATTAGCCATGGCAAAATTAAGTGCCATTGACAGACAAAAACAGCTCGTTGATCTGATCTCACATCAAGGAACCATGAAGATCACCGAGTTAGCCACTTATTTCAACGTATCTCGCGAAACAATTCGGCGCGATCTGCAGGAACTCGACGATTCTGGTGCCGTCAAGAAATGGTACGGTGCAGTGATGCCCGTTCAGGATTTCAATATTCCGCCAGTTGAACAAAGAATGGCCAGTTTTCACGAACAAAAACTGGCCATCTGCAAAAAAGCGCTGTCCTATGTTTCCCAGCGCTCAACTATTTTTATTGATGCCGGCAGCACGGCGCTGACCTTTGCAAGTCTGTTAAAAGAAACGGCTGGCCATACGATCATCACAAACTCCATGCCTGTTGTGAATGAACTCGTGACCAGTCAAAATCATCTCATCAGTGTTGGCGGCTCGGTCGATCCTTTGACGTTTGCGACAATGGGCACACAAACACTCGGCTTCATCGAAAAAATCAGGATGGACATGGCATTCTTAGGCACATCCGGCTTCGCTGAGCACAATGGTCCAAGTTCAAACAGTCTTGACGATGTCGAAATTAAACACAAGATCATTCAAAACAGTCGACTGAACTTCGTCTTAGCGGACAGTTCAAAAGCTAGTTCCTCATCACTTTCCCAGTATGCAAATTGGCATGATATTGATTACTTAATCACTGACAACAGCTTACCTGCCAAAATTAAAGATCAGCTGACGGCGCAAACAGAAGTTGTCACGGTCTGATCAGGTTAAGTTCAGCTAAAAAGGAGGTCGTTGGTCTGTGCGATGTATTCTCTTTGACATGGATGGGACACTGATTAACTCTGAAGCCAAATACTATGCCATCTGGGACCAGTTACTAGCCGATAATGGCTATCATCTTACGGTTGATTTTTATCGTCACATTCTTGGCATGCCCATGAGCGGTATTCAGCAAACTTTCACGCACCACTATGGGACAGGATTTCCGTTTGATACACTCTTTTCGGCCTTTTTGAAACAGCGAACAGCGCTGGTTCAGCACGGCAATTTTGAACTCATCCCAGGTACGCGTACCTTCCTCGAAGCTTGCGGCCACCACCAAATCAGTTGTGGCTTGGTCACTTCCTCTTATCGAAACGAAACCCAGGCGATTTTAGAAAAGCTCGATTTAGCTAGCTATTTTCAATTCGCCTTGTTCGGCGACGAGACGCAACATGGCAAACCTGATCCCGAAATCTATCTGCATGCCATCGCCAAATCCGGTTTCCCACCGGATGAAGTTGTCGCTTTTGAAGATTCTAAGAACGGCATTTTATCCGCTAAAAACGCAGGCTTAGCGGTTTATCGCATTGAAAATCCAGTCCCGATAGATGCTGATATTCTCGACTTGGTCACGGTATCTTTTAGCAACTATGATGAAGCCCTTGAATTTTTTCACTTAAATCAAGAACAGTTGCAATAATCGGGTAATGGTAGCCCTTTCAATCAGGTTGCCGCTCCCACGCCGCCTAGCTGCTTCCTCTGTCAGGCGCAATCAAAAACGACGATCCGCAAAGGTCGTCGTTTTGGGCTTGCAAAATTTATTTTGGCTGCTTGTATTAACGTTTATCAAATTTCATAGAGAAAAATAATCCGCCAAAAGGTTATCAATATTAAAACGTATATGCACAGTAACTGAGCGTTTCTCAATAAAATTGAAAATCAATATATAACACCCGTTGTCCTATGTGAGGTCGTCACGCTGCAGGCGACTCTGATAAACTGAAGCCAGCAGAGAAGGATAATGAGCGGTGGTGCCTGATTCGGAAAGTAGGTGGTGCCTATGGGACTAGTTCCTATAACCCACACTTTTAAAAGAAAGGTGTCATGTTTTGCCGGTGATCGCTATCATCACAACGATCACAGCCTGTGTAGGTTCATTGGTAGTGCTGATCATCGTGTTCACACGATTGATCAAAGCAACGACCATGCTGCTTCTAGCAGTTCACGAACTTATGCAGGCGCTCGAAGCATTTCGAGAAAAATAGGCAAACTAAAAGCCGCGCCAACCTTCACCGGAATGTCGCGACTTTTGGTTGCCTAATTCTGTGTGCCACCGTTTGTTTGATGGCTCTGCAAGGGCATTTGCCCGGCCGTTGTGTTCGAGCACAACGGCTTTTGCTGTCTTTAGTATAGCATGCTCTTCTGGAAAATGGCTAGTTGTATCTTTCAGTTTTTATCCTACCTAATGACGGATAAACCTCTGAATTGTCAGCAACGACCAAGCTGCTTCTAGCAGTTCACGAACTCATACAGGCGCTCGAAGCATTTCGAGAAAAATAGGCAAACTAAAAGCCGCGCTTCCTTCACACGGGTTTCGCGGCTGTTAGTTGCCTAATCCTGTTTGCCACTGCTTGTTAGCTGGCTCTGCAAGGGCATTTGTCCGGCCGTTGTGTTAGCGCACAACGGCTTTTTGCTGTCTTTAGTATAGCATTCGCTTTTGCAAAATGGCCAGCTATGTCTCTTAGTTTATCCTGTCAGTGCCAGATAAATCCTTGAGTTTTTAGATCTACAAGCGATCTGACCGTATCAGATAATCACTTGATTATTTTAGACTCGCTTCACCCGCCTCTTTAACCATAAAATACCTCCTACGCAAATTGCTAAGATCATTTGTCCAAGAACAATCGCTAACTCATTGACGTGATTCCCAGCTTGTGGCAATGTCTCGGTTTTCTTTTTGGTCATTGTTGTCTTTGCGTTTTGATGTATGTCGTCTCCGCCTTTGCCAGTAATCGAAGCAGGGGGATTCTCGCGATCGTTAGAAATGCTGGATCCGGTATTGTCTTCAATGTTTGTCTCTTTTTCTGTTAAAACCGTCACTGTGGCTTCTTTGCTGATCTTGTTACCAGCAACATCCGTATAAGTGTACGTAACGGTATAAGTTCCCTGCGTCTTTAGATCTACTGTACCGGTAACGGTTAAATTAGACATGGCCAAAGCATTGCCATCTGCGTCTGTTGCGCTAACTAAATTATTGGCCGCGTTCCAAGCGGCTGATGGACCTGCAACCATTGTTGTATCTTTAGTCACAATATCAGCCTTGGACGCGATGACTGTCACGGTGGCTTCCTTACTAATTTTGTTGCCTGCTGCATCGGTGTAACTATACGTTACCGTATAAGTTCCCGGTGTCTTTGAATCTACTGATCCGGTGACGGTTAAATTAGAAAGGGCCAGAGCATTGTCCTTTGCATCTGTAGCGATAACTAAATTATCAGCCGCGTTCCATGTTGCTGATGGGCCTGCAACCATTGTTGTATCTTTAGTCACAATATCAGCCTTGGACGCGATGACTGTCACGATGGCTTCCTTACTAATTTTGTTGCCTGCTGGATCGGTGTAGCTATACGTTACCGTATAAGTTCCCGGCGTCTTTGAATCTACTGTTCCATTGATCATTAAATCGGAAACAGTCAAAGCATTGCCATCTGCGTTCTTAGCCTCAACAAAATTATCAGCCGCGGTCCAAATAGTCGATGCTCCTGCGACCATTGTTGTATCTTTAGTCACAATATCAGCCTTGGACGCGATGACTGTCACTGTGGCTTTTTTACTAATTTTGTTGCCTGTCGCATCGGTGTAACTATACGTTACCGTATAAGTTCCCGGTGTCTTTGGATCTGCTGCACCGTTGACGGTTAAATCAGAAAGGGTCAAAGCATTGCCATCTGCGCCTGTAGCCTCAACAAAGTTATCGACCGCGTTCCATGTTGCTGATGGACCCGCGACCATTGCCGTATCTTTGGTTACAATATCAGCCTTTGACGCGATGACTGTCACGGTGGCTTCCTTACTAATTTTGCTGCCTGTCGCATCGGTGTAACTATACGTTACCGTATAAGTTCCCGGCGTCTTTGGATCTACTGCACCGGTGACAGTTAAATCAGACACAGCCAAAGCATTGCCGTCTGCGTCTGTAGCGCCTACTAAATTATCGGCCGCGTTCCAAGCGGCTGATGGGCCTGCTACTAACGTTGTATCCTTGGTTACAACAGACGCTTGAGACGCACGATAGGTATAAGTAATCGTTTGATTCTGGGTCGTATACAACTGGTTGCTATTAATATGGTCAGTATTTTCTTTTACAAAAACATAGCCCGGAATCGTTGCTGACTCAGAAGTGTAGCTTTGTCCTACACGACCGGTCTGAATTTTATCACTGGCTATAGTGTTTCCATTTTCATCTACAAATTTTTCAGTTAGTTGACCAGTACTGTTCCAAATTGAAGTAATTGGATTGATAGTTAAGTCGCTGATCTTTGTCGTGCCATCGTTCGAGTACACATAGACGCCTGTTGTGGCTTGGTCCCCAATATTTTCTGGCCGCATAAAGAAATTTTGGGTAATTGACTTTTCCCCATCATTCGCAAAGGCTTCGATACTTGTTTCGTCAACATAAACCGTAATTGTAATTGATCCATCCGCATTCACTGTTGCGTTCATTTTGTCTCGTGGTGCTCCCATGTTGGGTTCACCGGTATTGAGTCTCTGAACGTACAATAATCCCGTAGTTAAATCATACCCAACGATCATGTCATATTTTTGATCATCAGATACTCGCAACTTAAAGCCAACTGATTTCGGTTTGTCAGCTTCGTCCCAAGAAAAAGTTGCACTTATCTTATATTGTTTGCCTTCGTACTGGACTTGCTCATCGGAACGCGTAACCGTAAAGTTACTTTCAGCCTTGTTAATAACATTGGCCTCTTCGTTATTAGCAATTTCTTTGACCACAGTATTCGTCAGCAAGTACCCGTCTGTTGTATCAGCATTCTTTTTGAGGCTCAGCTCACGAGGAAGTGTCATATTGCCAGACCAAGGTGAAGTTTTGGCCTCGTCCACATAACTCCAATTCGACTGCCAAGCCAACATAACCGTTCGACCATCAGGCATGTTGGAGAAAGGAATACCCGCATAAAAATCCTCTCCTGAATCCATCGTCATTGGATTTTGCAACGTTTTTGAACTCTCAGGTACCCAAGTTCCGTCGGCTGTCATATTACCAACATAATATTGCATCCCAGATCCTGTGGCATGTGCGCCTTGTTGGACACTGATGCAAAAGACCCACTTTGTTTCATTTGTTCCAGCTACCTTCATCGGTACCAGTGATGGGCATTCCCATACGCCATTACCAACATCATTTTCACGTTCAATCTTAGAAGCATATGTCCAGTCCAACAGATTGCTAGATTTATAAATGAGGGCTTGCTGACCAGACACAACTGTCAAATAGTATTGTTTGTTAACCGCATCGTAGACCACGCTTGGATCGCGGAAGTTGGCGGCATCTCCTCCTTGGTTCATACTGGTTGGAATGATTGCCTGGGGATTAGCTGCATTACCATCCTTCGAATATTGAATAAACGTTTTGCCACCATCGAGGCTGTAAGCCAAATGTTGCTCCTGAATTTCTGTTAAACCAATCCACGTCCCCCATCCGTCTTCAGCACCATCATTTTTTCTAGTCGCGATCTGATAATCAGCAGTGTAGAAAGCCAGAATGGCGTCTTTTCCTAAGCCACTGACATTGTTAGTGTCAACAACAATCGAGCCACTGAAAATAGCCTTTTTGCCGTCAGCGTCACCCCAATTTGTTGTTGGTACACCAACATATCTAACTTCGCCTTTATCTTTTAGCGAACCAGTTGTGTTGGTATACGTAAAGTCTTCCCACCCCTGATTCTGTAGCATTGGAATGGCAACGTCCTCTTGTGTCCAATTAATTAAGTCCTTGCTGACGGCGTGGCCCCAAGACATATTGCCCCACTGATTACCTTCCGGATTGTACTGATAATACAGATTGTAAAGCCCCGTCTTGCTATCATAAAAAAGACCATTAGGATCATTGATCCAATTCTGGCTACTTGAGTAGTGATACTGGTTTCGGTATGGTTCATTATACTGATCGTTTTGACTGACGTCAGAGGTGACTGCATTGGTTGCAATTGTTGCGGACGATGCTGGTTGGTCAGTTTGAGATTGTCCCACACTACTTTGTACTTGTTCATTACTTGTCGGCAACGTGGTTTTCGAAGTGGGGAGCGCTTTGTCTGAATCACTCGTTGTTACAGATTTTGTCAAATCATTGTCGGCAGTATCGCTTTTGGAAGTCTCTTTTTTATCAACAGCTGGTTGACTGATTGTACTACCAATTGATGTCTTGCTGTCGCTCGAACTAGGCAAATCAGCCACACTTGATGATGATGCAGTTGCCGTACTATTGACTGAAGACTGAGCCGTCTCACCTGTCGTTTCATTATTAGGCTGACTACCAGTGTTTGTTTGACTAATTTGGGTAGACGAAGCACTTGTCGCAGCGCTTACATTTTGCCCGTCATTAAAAAATGAAACGATAAGACATGTTGATAAGCAGGCAAATACCCATACACTCTTGCTTTTATACATCTTGTAATGTTTCTTTTCATCCATTTCCAACTTTATTCATCCTCCTATTTGTTTGACGCATTTCATATACATGAAATCTTCTGGTTGCCGCTGTCCATTTACCACATTTTGCTAAGTAGCCTTACGACAAAAAAAGTCGATGAGAACTGAATCTCACCGACTTCTCAGTCCTGCCATAGTTGCACTTATCACTGATAAATGAAGTATCTACAATTAAAGTCACCTACAACAGGAGCTATTTGGCTTTGGGCGTAATGCCCGTCTGCTGACGAACCTTCTTCTGAAAATATTTGATTTTCTTGTCATAGTCGTCAACAACCGCGCGAACGTTTTGCTGCCCTTTCCAACCGGAATACCCGAACATCAACATCCCCAGTGCACCCAGGACTAAGAGCACAATGCCAACGATGTTTAACCACAAGGTCTTGCCATGGAAGAAGTAGATCAGAACAATGCCAACGCCACTGAGAATGGTGCAAAGTTGAAACCAGTAGCCTAGGTTTTTCAACATATGCTTCTGATAAGCAACTTCTTTTTCGTATCCCTTAGTCATTTCGTCAATTGTCATTTTGATTTTCCTTCTTCCATACACGTTCGTAGTTTAGTAAGACAGGCCAGGGTTGAAGAAACCAACTAGAACACCGACGAGCGAAACAACAACGAGTAGCAGCATGGTCCAGATAGCTGAAACATGCTTCTTCGCCATCAACCACCAGCAGAATAATGTTACAAGTACTGTCAGCAAACCAGGATAGATGCTGTTCAGCTTGTCTTGCAGATTCAGGAAGACTTTGCCATCAGCACCGCGTAATTTGAGTGATGTTGTGACGTTAACCCATGATGCCAGAACCCCACCAACAACCATACTGCCGACAATCCCGATAGCGTGACGAACAGCCGCGCCTTGTTTACCAACTAAGAAACTAACCGCTTGATCACCGAAGCGATAACCACGGAAGTAAAGGAAACGTTGGCCAAAGTATGCCATCAGTACCCAAGCAACAATGTAGAAAATCGCCCCGACTGGTGAACCGCCAGTCGACATACCAAGGGAAATCCCTAAGAGAATGGGAATCAATGTCCCATCAATCAATGAATCACCAATACCAGCGATTGGGCCCATCAGGCCAGCACGCATATCGTTAATGGTCTCGCCGTCAATTTCTTTACCGTTCGCACGCGCCTGTTCCATGCTGGCCGTAATTCCGACAATCACCGTCCCAAGCATTGGATTGGTGTTGAAGAACGCGGTGTATGCGTGAATGGCTTTGACCTGGTCATCATGTTTCGGATACAGTTTTCTGAGAATTGGCAGCATTGATGCCATATACCCAAAAGTCTGCATATGTTCTTGTGAGAAGCAGGTCAACGCACCCCAGAACCAACGATGAAAAGATTTTGTCAGTGTTTTGTGATCAAGCTTTTTCATGTCATTTGTCGTTTCCATGATCAAATATCCTCCTCATCATCATCGTCACTTGGTCCATCTGCTGGTGCTGCACTACCCTTTGAAGGTGTGTTGTTAGAACCAGACATCTCAATTTCATAAATAATAACCGCAAACAGTAACGATACAACTGTGACTGAGACTAAGTTCAAGTGTAGTGAAGCAGCAAGTGTGAACCCAACTAAGAACGGAATGAAATCAGCCGCTTTACCAACAATTTGCCGAAGCAGAATCGCAATCCCGACACATGGCAGCATGCCGCCGACCGTGAACAGTGTCTTCATGGCAATGCCGTCCATTGGTAAGGCACTACGCAAAGCTGTAACCGCCGTAGCACCGTAGTATGTGAGTAACATTGTTGGTAAAAATGAGAACAATGCATGTGAGATCCAAGGCCAGCCAAAGTTAACAGCTGTTAATTTATCAAGCTTGCCATTATGAACGTCTTTCCAACCAAAGGACTGCCAAACCAGGTTCATTGTTGCAACAGCGTAGTACAAAACCGTCCCGACAGTTCCGACTAATGTCCCAACTGACTTAGCCAAGTTAGCAGCACCGCCACCCAGCGGATTCAATCCTTGCGAAGAAATCGCAACCATTGCTAGAGGGATCCCAATATAAGAAATAGCACGAACATCGGCAGAAACAGTACCACCTGGGGTAACCAATGCGATATAAACCAACTGCATCGCAACCCCGCAGGCAATCCCTAACTGAAGATTACCTAGAATAATGCCACAGACAAGACCCCCAACCAATGGACGGCCAATGGTATAATTACCAACCGCTTGACCAGCCATACATGAGTTGGAACATAAGCAAGCGAAAACACCTAAAATAGCTGCTTGAAACCAACTAATTGTCATTTTTCTTACCTTCCTTTTTTGTGAGCGTGAGCAGGAGCGCTTAGAAACCGGAGCATAAGTGGCCTTGGACGTGATGGTCGCACTTTGACCATTGCGGCCAAGGTCCTTATGTGCAGGTTTCTGCGACTGCGAGCGCGTTATCGTGAGCGCGAGCCAGCGCGGGTGAAACCGGAGTGTAAGCGGCCTTGGGCGTGATGACCGTTCTTTGGTCATTGCCGACCAAGGTCCTTACACGTAGGCTTCAGCGCTGGCGAGCGCGTTATTGTGAGCGCGAGCAGAAGCGTTTAGAAACCGGAACATAAGCAGCCTTGGACGTGATGACTGCTCTTTGGTCATTGCGGCCAAGGTCCTTATGTGCAGGTTTCTGCGACTGCGAGCGCGTTATTGTTCAACCATTAATACCCAAAGCGTGACTTGAATTTGTCCCAACTACCAATCCGCTGATCTGGCAACAGCGCAAACTCAACTTTATAACCAGCCTTCTCAATCGCTTCAAAGGCATCGCCTTCCTCTTGGGTAAAGGACTGATTGTCTCCGAGTTTGACCGCGTTGTCGCGATCATTACCTGGACCGACAACAATTGTTTTAATGTCGCCCGGCTTGAAGTTCATATCGACCAAGATCTTTTTCATATCTTGAGGACTCTTGGTGATGAGAAAATACTTGGTTGCTGAGTTCAACACCTTATCCTTAACCTTGTCAAAATGATCTAACGTCCAAACGAAGGTCTTCTTGTCAGACGCTGCCATATAGGCTTCCTTCAAAATCGGATTGTTTGCCGCTTTGTCGTTTACCGCAATAATCCCATCCATCGGGTATTCCTTGCCCCAACGAACCGTGATCAAGCCATGAATCATGCGATCATCAATACGTACAAACGAAATTGCCATTTTGCTCACTCCTTAAATATCGTCATCGTCAGAAGCTTCTGATGAGGTCGTCTGAAATTCTTTGATGGCCGCGGTTGCTTCTGAAAATGCTTTTTCTTTTAACGCTGAGTTATCTAAACTGTCTTTCGACATCAATGTGGTTAACGCCATTGGGAAGTTCATCCCGCCAAGAACAAGCGTATCTTGCAGCTTGCCATGATCGTTCAAAATGTTGCAAACCGTTGTGAGTGGACTACCGCCGACAATATCTGCCAGAACAACAAAGCTTGCATCCTCTGGCAGGGTCTTTAGCAATGCCTCAAACCGTGTTCCAAATGTTGAAGCTGCTTCATCGGGTTTTAAACCAACCGCAATGACAGAACCAATCGCATCATCGCCCGCAAACATACCCAAGGTTTGCTTTAAGCCACTGGAGAAATCACCGTGACTGACAAGAAGCAAATATTTCATCTAAATCATCCCTTTATCAAGACTATGAAAATATGGATTTACCGCAAAAGGCGACAATCAACCGAAGTACAACTGAAAGTGATCCATTATTGTTCGGACAGTATTGCGGTTGTCCCCGCGAGGAACGCCCTCCCTTCTGCAATCGTTATGTAAGTCGTTTTCTCTCTATATCTGGACGTCAACAAGGTTAACGCTTACAATGATTATGTTAAGCACATTACTAATAAAAGTCACGAAGACGTTGTGCTTAATTTGCGGGAATAGTGCTTAAGGGGTGGTTTCTTTGAACGCAGTAGAAAAACTTTATGCGACAATTGTGCAACACTTTCCAACTGAACGAATCACAACTAATCAGGCTGCCGATGCAGTGGGGCTAACACGCGGCGTGACCAGTAGTTATTTATCTAAGCTCGAAAAGCAAGGCAAACTGCTCAAGACCGGCAGTAGACCAGTTTACTGGCAAGTCAAGCGGGACCATTCCGCTTTTGACGACTTAATCGGTGTCCACGGTAGTTTAAGCACTAACATTCAGCTGGCAATCGAAGCAATCGTCTATCCAACACATGGATTGCCGATCTTCATCACTGGTCCAGCCGGTAGTGGCAAGTTGCCATTTGCTCAGGCAATTTATCACGAAGCCATTCGTCGTGAAGTGCTTAAGAAAACAGCTGTGTTTAAAATCATTGATTGTGCCAACTATAAGGATCATCCAGGGACACTCAAAAAGAAGTTGCAAAGTGAGAACAATGCAACGACGGCAGATGGCACCGCCGAAAGTGGCTACTTGTATATTAAAAATGTGCAGATGCTAGGCTCATCAGATCAACACTATCTTTTCACGCACACCAACCAGCAACAAACCACTGCTTTTCGTTACATCTATTCAGGAACAACTGAAATTTTCAAAGCAGCGCGTGTCTGGTTCAAAAGTGCAGCGGTTCAGATTAAACTAAGTGCTTTTAGCGATCGACCTTTAAACGAGCGCATTACGTTTGCGGCGATGTACCTTCAACAACAGGCTGATCAAATCAATAAAGAGATCTTGATCGCACCAAACGAGTTGATCAAACTGGCAAATTTTGATCACGTCAATAACATCACGGCATTGAATAACCGTGTTCAGTTGCTTTGCGCTGGCGCCTATGCCAAAGCGCCTGACCACACGCAGCTACGGCTTGGTCAAACCGATACAAGTGCGATTCTGGTAACGCCTAAACAACAGACCTTGCAAGCAAGAATCACATCTTTGATCACCAGCGCGTTGCAGCTTGGCCCAACAACTGATGCGCTTTTTAAGAAACTTTCTGACTCGCTAAACAATGGCGAGTCCATCACTGAACAGAATTTTCTTCTGGCGAAAGTGCTCAATCAAGTCGATACCATTGCTAGTGAAAAACTTCTGTCTGTATTTGCGCAAGCCATTCAAAAAGACGCTAAAACGTATATCACGCATGTATATGGTGTAACGTTTCCAAGCGACAATATTTTCTGGCAAAATGTGGCACTTGCCTTCGCATTCGCGGGTCTTTGTCGCGACAACTTGCCAGACACACAATCAGCACTGAAAATTCAGAAAGCAATCAAGCACCGTTATCCTCGAAGTTACTACCTTTTCAAGCACTTTTTGACTAAGTTAAAAGCGCAGTATGTTCAAAGCCCTTACTATTATTTGCCATTCTTCATGATGATGATTCATTGCGAAAGTAAAATCGAATCAGCGCAATACAATGCCATCCTGCTTGCTCACGGCGAACACACCGCATCGAGCATCCAGCAAGTGGTGAATTCGCTTTGCGGTAATTACTTTTTTGAGGCTTTTGATATGCCCATTGATGTGACACTTGATCAAATCAACGGTTACGTTCAGGAATACCTAACCGATCAAAGTCCATCTGCTAAGGGTAATATTGTCTTATTCGATATGGGTTCTTTGCGCCAGATGTTCAGAGAAATTAAAAAGGTATCTGATCAAGAGCTGATTGTGGTCAACAACGTAACCACTGCTATGGCGCTCGATATTGGCCTGCGCGTTCAGCGTAATGATGCCTTCCAGTCCATCGCTGAAGCCAGCGAGCAATATGGTGCAACAACTGAAGCCCAATATTACGAAGGCTTATCAAACAAGAAAAACATTATCGTCTCTTGCATGTCTGGCGTCGGTCTGTCTGAAGAAGTCAAAAAGCTAATTGATGCGACCCTTTCGCCAGCACTTGAAGTCATTGCCGTTGACTACAAAGAACTCCATACCCTGCTCACCAATCATGATCGAAAATTTTTCTCGAATACCCAGTTAATCTTAACCACCACCGATGTTGCTGGCGATATCGGGGCCGATATCGGCATTGATATCGTGAATGTCTATAATGTTTTCGATAAGGCTTCCTCACAAAAAATGCAAACTGTCCTACGCAATTGTGGTGAAAGCCCCCAGTCCATTAATGAACTCATTGATCGATTGGTTCGCTTCTTGTCGATAGAAGGTATCCGCGGCCGCTTGCAGATCCTGAATCCCGATATTGTCATTCAAGAAAGTCAACGCATTGTCTCCCACTACGAAGATTTCTACAACGTCAAATTCGGATCCAGACTAAAGCTCAATCTCTTCATGCACTTGTCCTTAATGATTGAACGCATGATGACCAGCAAACGCAGCACTACTTCAATTGATCGCGCAACCTTAACCCCCCCTGAGCAAGAATTCTTCTCCCTTTCCAGCGGCATTTTTCAGCCAGTTGAGCAAAAATTCAATATCAAGGTACAGGACTACGAAATTGCTTTGCTTTATCAACTGCTCAAGGACTTTATTTTTGTGGCGTGATCACATGACAAAACAAACACCCCTCGCTATTGAGAAACCATAACGAGGGGTGTTTTCGTGCTTGCTCAGTAGGATCATCTGGCCTTAATCAATTTTCCGTGGACTCAACTCACCATTTGAAATAGCCTTTCTAAAAGCAGACGGTGACATTTGTCTAGCTTTTTGGAAAGCTTTGGCAAACTGCACGTAGCTTGAAAAACCGACTTTGATGGCAATATCACCGATGGCATCATTAGTGTTTCGTAGCAATTCAATGGCTTGGTTAACGGGCACCCTTGCTATGCCCGATGAAATCGCCATTGAGATACACCTTCAACACTGAATCAGCGCCATCGAAGGCAATGAGGGATTGTTCGTTAGCAGCTACTTCATCTGTCTTCAGTTGGTCAAGGCAACATCAGCACATAAAAAAGTTCGGTGATCCGTTAAACGACCATCGAACTTTTTTGATGAAGCAATATTCATATTTTTTTACATCATCCTCGGAACGGATTATAAAACCGTCCGCCATTAACATGAAACAGAAACAGCCCAATGACGATAATCACGGCAACACCGGCCAGCACGATCCAGTCAGGCGTGCGCAACGGCTGATCCATGTACCACGTCCGCCGCTTGCCTGTACCAAAACGTCGCAGTTCCATTGCTTGACTGATCTGATCAATACGATCGAGACTGGTAAAGATCAGCGGCAGCAAGATTTGCCCCATACCTTTCAGTCGCTGAAACAGCTTTGCCTTGCGTGACAGCTCATAACCACGAGCTTGCTGCGCTAGGCTGATTTGGCGGAAATTCGTTTGAACGTCAGGGATATACCGCAACGCTAACGCAACAGAATAACTGATTCGGTATGAGACATGCAGCTTATTAAGACTCGCTGCAAACTCGCTGGGGTTGGTCGTGATTAAGAAAATCAGCGCCAGTGGCACGGTCACAATATACTTCAGCGCTAGATTCATTTCATAGAATAATTGCTCTTGTGTGATCGTGAAGTAACCAGCATTGAGCAAAACGTGCTTGCTGCCATACAAGCCAACGCCATACTGTGGCGAAAAAACAAACACGAGCAATAAATTGACCACTGCAAAAATCGTAATAATTTTGACCACTAAACTAATTTGCCGCCAATGAATTTTAGCTTGGGCAAACAGAATGATCGATGCGAGCATCACTGCACAGACAAAGCGTGTGTCATAACTCGCCATCACAATGACCGAGATACCAATGAACGCGAGCATTTTCGTCGCACCCGTTAATCGATGCAGCCATGTATCTTGCGGATCATAACCAAAAAGTGAGTTCATTGGCGCACCCTCCGTTCTTGGTCAATCACAGCCTGCGTGAAGGCTAATGGGTCAAGGCCTTCACGCTTAGCGAGGCGATACAAACTTGGTTGTGCTAAGGAAGCATGCTCAATGATAGCCGGATTGGTCAACACTGCTGCTGGCGAGTCGTCCATCAAGATGCCACCGTCGCCTAATACAATAGCCCGCTGCGCATACTCCAACATCAAATGCATGTCGTGCGTGATCAGCATCATCGTAATCCCACGTTCATTCAAGGTCGTCAAGAAACGCATCATGTCGGTAAAATGACGCCAATCTTGGCCAGCCGTGGGTTCATCTAAGATCATTAATGCCGGTTCTAGCACCAAAATTGCGGCGATCGTGACACGCTTTTTTTGCCCATAACTCAAGGCGTTGATCGGCCACGATCGAAATGGATACAAGCCGCAAACCTTCAGCGCCTCAATGACCGCTGTTTTGACACGCGTCTCGTCCCAACCACGTAAACGCGGCCCAAGAGCGACTTCATCAAAAATCAGATGTTTACTGATCATCTGATTTGGATCTTGTAAAATATACCCAATTTTATCGGCGCGTTCCTTCACCGACCAATCAGCCAAATCCTCACCATCAAGCGTCATCCTGCCAGCACCCGGCTTCAAAAACCCAGCGATCAAATGACTCAAGGTTGACTTACCAACCCCATTGCGTCCAACCAAGGCCACCATCTCACCATGATGCAAGGTGAAACTGAGGTCGGTAAAAATTTGACGGCCATTAGGATAGCCAAACTGCAACCCGTCAATCGACAATAACGGTGCCTGAAGCTGCTCCGGCTTAACAGTCGCAGCCTCCGCTGTGAAAGCAGCCAACTTAGGTCTGAGTTGTGGGGCCTCAAAACGCGAAAGGTCAGCCAAATGATCCGCCTGATCCAAATCAACCCCCGCAAACTCAGCCGCTTCCAAGTACAGCGGTTCTCGCAAGCCGATCTGTTGCAGCAACTGTCCATGCAATAAAGTTTCTGGGGCATCATCGGCAATAATTCGACCGTCCTTCATCACGACTAATCGATCCACTGGCCGCCGCAACACATCTTCCAAACGATGTTCAATGATGACTTCGGTGACGTGATAAGTCTGATGCAACTCATCAATCAAGTCTACCGATGCTTCACCAGTGGCCGGATCAAGACTGGCCAACGGTTCATCAAACAGTAAAATATCCCCTTCATCAATCAAAACACCGGCCATCGCCACCCGCTGCTTTTGGCCGCCTGAAAGTGATTGCGGTGCTTGCGCCAGTAAATCGCCAATTTTCAAACGATCGGCCCATTTTTTGACGCGTGTATGCATCTCACTAGGTGCGACAGCGCTGTTCTCCAAAGCAAAGGCAATATCCTCGCCTGCTGTCAAAGCAACAAACTGAGCATCCGGATCCTGCAAAACCGTTCCGACTTGCAGTGAAAGTGTCGCCAAGCTGGCATCCTGAACCACCGTCCCGTTGACGGTTACGGTGCCGCTCAATTTGCCCGGAAAAGCGTGCGGAATTAACCCATTGATCAAGTTACCTAACGTTGACTTGCCTGATCCAGACGGGCCAACAATCAGTACTTTCTCTCCTGGTTGAATGGTTAGATTAATATCATGCAAAGTCGGTTCCGCCTGACTGTCATACTGAAACGTGACATGATCAAGCTGAATTGCTGGTGCTGCCATATTAAGACTCTTTCTTCAAACTGCCAGACCGCGTGCGTGTGGCTGCATAAGTGACCAATAAAATGGTGCCAATAACACCGGTCGCAATACTATTTGAGATAGCTGACACGATCCCTTGGACATAAACTTTATTTGCCGGCTCACTGTAAATCCAAATATCCAGTGTTGGTGCGATCAGACTCCAGCTCACCACATTCGTAATAATCTGCAACAGATTGAAGCTTACAATTTTCTTCATGCCAAAATTGCCCGCTTCGACATTGAAGCGACGCCAGAACAACCCGATCACCATACCGACTAAACCAGTCGTGAACACCCATGTCCACCATGGTGTCCCGTATTGCGTAAAATCATTCAAAGCATGCCCTAAAAACCCGATGAAAAAGCCAGCAATCGGGCCGAAAAGCGTTGCGATAAAGCCGAGAAAGCCATAAGAAATGTCAATGTTCGTATTTGCAATCCCTGTTGGAATCACCGCAAATCGTTTCAAAATAAATAAAATAGCCGTACCAATACCGATTGCCACCACTGTACGTACGCTCAAAGCCTTTTGATCACGCATATGATTGCCCTCCTTGTCAAACGTACCGTTACTTACCCGTGTTGAGCAGCCGCCAAAGCCATCGCCGCCAGCAGACTGCTCATGCATTCAATTATACCGAAAGCCGCTTCACCGTGATATGCCAATCAACCCCAGTGCCAATATGATACAGCTTTGAAAATGAGTCCTGATTGATCGCAACGCCAAGATTCAGTAATGAATTCACGTAAACCAGCGGCTCACCAACCCGCACCGCGGCAAATGTCCGGGTAAACGGCATCTGGTTTTGATAACGCAATTGATCGTGATAATAAATCGATACCTGAACAAACTCGCCAGCTGCAACACCAAGTTTCTTAAAGGTAGCCAACGGTATATTTGTCCACAACGAGCCAAATCGAATATCCAAAATGTCGATCGTACCGGCAATTTGATCAACGCCTTCTTTAACCTCACCCAATGGCAACATCACCACTTGCTCAGGTTCGATTTCTTTGCCCAGATCCTCAAAGGTGATCTGGCCACTTGCTAATTTAGCGCCATTGTAAGCGTAAATGTCACGACCATGGAACGTATGACTCTCTTGACTGCCAGGCAAGGCATGCGATGCCTCATCAATCACACTCACCCGCTTCAATCCGACAAATTTTGCTAAATGCGTCAACGTCCCATTATCCGGCGTGATGATGAAATGATGATCCACCGTCTCCGCAATAATGCTACGCCGATCGCTACCGACACCAGGATCAACCACCGAAACAAAAACCGTCCCCTCAGGCCAATACTTCGTCGTTTGATACAACCGATAAGACGCTGCAAAAATATCATACGGCGGAATCTCGTGCGTCAAATCATGAATCGACAACTCACCATCAACGCCATAAGCCACGCCATACATCGCAGCAACCGCACCATCAACCAACCCAAAATCTGTTTGTAAGACTAACTTTGCCATTTTCTGTCCCCCTTGCGTCGACAGTCCCATTGGCGCCCAATCGGTTTGTCGAACGCGATCCTATTTTCTTCAGTATTTCAATTGCATCATTGACGATGTGCTTGTTGTGAACATAACCACCAAGATTCGAAATAACTGAATGTATTCTGAGTTTAGCCGAGAAATGTTCGGGTGTAAAGGTAAAGGTGCTGGTTACTATAGCTGCTGAAGAAGTTTAACCGCTTTTCTTCTTTCAATTTTAGACTACTATAAGGCATGAAATCTAAACTATTCCATACCATTATGGATCACGTTTTTTCATCATTTAAAAAAGCCATTCCGTTTTCGATACCTACTCGAAAATCAGAATGACTTCTTCTAATGAGACTAATTCATGCTACTCACTTTTGTCTTAACCATCAAAAAAACCTTGCAACGTAGTAATGGTTTCAACACACTTTTGTTAATCTTTGATAAACGCCTGAAGAAGCTTCACTGGCTTAGATGGCGTCAAATTAGTCACCTGCACATGATGACAACTTTCAGGAATGATAAAAGTCTCACCATAATGAATGGTCACTGGCGGGAATGCATCGGTCTGGCTGCTTAGCTCAATTGCATCTCCTTCCACTAAGTTCAACATATTCACGCTATCGTGATCCTGAACTTCAATGGTATCTGTAAAGGTATAGCGGTAAGTCGCAATAAACTCCAGATCGCACAAGCCAGTCTCTTCAATCAATTCTTGCTCCGTCTGTTGAATGACCTTATTTTTGCTGAACAGATTGTCCTTTACATAATCAGTGTCGAAACGCATGTCGGCACTAGGTTCACCATGATCAAGATGAATTGGTCTTGGTTTGCCATCTAATCCTATCCGTCCCCAATCCCAGAGCTTAAAAGTAAAGATATAGGGGGTCGCACTAATTTCCAGAACAACTGTGTCCGGTCCTCCACAGTGAATGGTTCCAGCTGGTATAGAATAGTGATCATGCTTATTTACCGGAAAGACGTTAATGAACCTGTCATCATCAAAGTTAGCCTGACCAGTCTGAGCCTCTTTCAAGGCCTCGAAAAGCTCTTTTTTATTCGTACCATTTTTCACGCCTAAATAGATAGTGGATCGTGAAGTTGCTTGCAGAATGTAATAGCTCTCGTTTTGCGTGTAATTCATGCCGAACTGTTGCTGGATATACTCAACTTTAGGGTGAACTTGAAGACTGAGGTTTCCTCCACCCATCGTATCTAAATAATCAAATCGAATCGGAAACTCTGGTCCAAATAAGGCTGTTACCCGCTCTCCAAGTAACTGAAGCGGAAAGTTATGAACCAAATTAATGGCTGGCATTTCGAACTCACCATTACCGAGTTGAAACAAAACGCTATTTTCTTCGGGAACACCATCAAATGCCCAGCCATAGTTTTCTTTTCCCGGATTGAGCTGAAATGTTTCTTTCATCCACTGCCCACCCCAAACACTTGCATCAAAGTAAGGCACCAGTCGGAAGGGACGCCGGACAGCCAATTGTTGGATATGCTGAAAAGTATCGCCGGTTATCATCGTCCAATGATCGTTTGTCGTGGTATCAACGACAAAATCCATCATGGAGGACAACGCCTCCTTACGACGATCTGCAATCCGCCATTCAAAGAAATACCCACGTTTGAATTGCTTGAGTATATCAGGCTCAGGGGCAGCTAACCAATTGTTCATCCCCTTTCGAAAACGCAGTTGAATCTCCCAGCGCGTTAAATCGAAGTAGGCTAAATGATCCCACTCTCCTGCAACTAAAGACGCTCCCACACCGTACACAATAACTAACCCTTCGGCATGCGCAATTCGATCTCGGACTCGGTTCATCTTCTCTGAGTCAAAGAAGTCTGCCATGTTGGCATGCGTCATCAACCCAAGGACACGATCATCCGTTAAGGTCGTTTTTAACTTTGCATTAACTTCCGATTGCGGCAGTGTCTGATCGAGCGCATTTATGATGAGCTTCGGCTGTAACGACTTTGCCAAAGCTAACAGTTTATCCTGATCAACCCCCGGGTAGGCTTCAAAGACTAAAACGGTTTGAGTTTCAGGATCAGCTTGACTCAATTGTTGCCGAATAAAGTTGCCAATTTTATCGTTCTGAGCCGCTATCTGATAGTCTTTAGCCTCAATCTTTGGCCGTAATTCATACGTCATGATGAACTCCTTTCATCAACAAGTTAATTGAATTTCAAGGTGATATAGTCTTTTGCAGCTAACAATTGCCCTTCTTTGAATTCACCAACCGGATCTTCCTTCAGGTCAACGACTCGAGTTCTTTGAATCGCCTCTGAGGTTTTCAAGTTAATCGGTTGGGCATCATTCGTTGGATTGAAGAGACGTAAAACTACCCCGCCATTCCATCCTTGCTTCAAAGCAGCGAAGAACAGATTTTCATTTTGACTATGCAATAGTGAAAAGTGAGCTGGTACGTCGGCTTTCAATTTCGGGATTTGAAAGCGATCAATTCGATTAAGATAAGAGTTCAACGACTGATTTTGATAAAAGTCGGTCTTTGTATAAATTGCATCCGACTGCTTAAAGGCCTGCTGAGAATCGATTGATTTCAAGCCAAACTCAACCGTATAGGCAAAATGCATTTGCTGAAGCATTTGTCCATCTGGTGTTGGCACGACCATGTTGTTGATTCCTGAGGCTCTGCCAGGCCGCCAAGCCAGATCATCTCGACCTAAGAGTCCATTACTCCGGAACAAGGTCAACGCCAACGTGTGTGTATCAGGATATGGTTGGTATTCCTTAAGCATGCCACTATGCAAACTAAAGTGAGACTCATCATCGAACAAAGCAATCATAGATTCAAAAACGAAAATCGATTTAGGTTTTTCGACAAATCCCTCAGTTTGCCAGGTCGCCTCATGAGAATTGGTACTCTTGCGGGTTAGCAAACTGAATCCCTGATCCGCATAGTTTTCGCTCATGTTCTTAACACCTGTGTGCCAGTGAACGCGTACACGATGATCTTTAATGTGATTGTCAACATCGTGTTCAACTTTTAAATGACGCTCTCCTTGATCAAGCACTAGGGTCGTCTTAATCACAAAATCCTTAACAGCCTCTGAGCGAGCATCAGCCGTTTGATTTAACGAAGCCGGCAGTTGCGCTTTGAATTCGAGTCGCATCACTTGTCGACGAGCACTCTTCGTCACATCAATCAGAACCGGTTCATTGATGAGTTTTGCTTGATCTCCTGAAATTGGTGAATAGTCAAACGAATCACCGCCGTCAGCCTGATCATCGAAGTAAAAGGGATCGTCAATGGCTTGTCGAGTTTGCTTGTTTTGCAGACGAAGGTGCTGGTCATCGTCGAAGCTCACTTTATAAAACTCATTCTCAATGACCTGGGCCTTTATTGCGCTCTGATGGTCGCACTGTCCTGCCACACCATCCTGAACCTGAAGAGTTGTGAACCCCATCGCTGGTAGCTTGATGTCCTCAACTAAAATTTCTGTTCGATAATACGGGGGCACGGATTTTTCCTGTTCACCACCTGCTGTCACAACAATCACCTTGCCACCGTCGAGCTCATCTTGATGCAAAATGCTGTATGCCAGTGGCTCATCATTCATCGTCTTTAGTGTGAAGTCTTTGTGATGGGTAAATAAAACGATGCTGCGCTGATAGTGTTCTTCTCGAATGTTAGTGTTGAACAACACCACAATATCTTCCAACTGTGTTTGTTTGCTAATTGCCGCTGTCAGCTGCCGCTTAACCATGTTGATTAAATCTTTAATTTGCCGCAGTGCACTCGTTAAACGAACCACAATGTCATGATTAGCGTCATCTGAGTTCGAGGCACCGATGCCATTATGAGCCTGGCTCTCAAAGACTTTGCGCCAGATTTGATCCAACCAGTTTTGCGGAAACTTGATGCCAAATTGACTGCCAATAGTGCATAACGGCTCCAGCTCGTTTAACAACAAATCTTCTACCTGAAAATTCAGGTTCTTGATGTCATACCGCGTTGAGCGACACGTATTGTGAATACGCGATTTTTGCCCAGCAACTAATTCCCCTTCAATCGTTTTTGGAAAATGGTGATGCTGCCATGTGGCCTGCATAAAGGTCTCATAGTCGGTGAGTTTAATATCGTAGTCCGGCAACAGACGATTCAATTCAGCGATTGTCTTTGGAAAGTGGCGATTAATCAGCACTTGATCGCCACCCGCTGGCAATAACAGATTGTCCGTATGTTGATTACGACGACTCAGTTCATCTAAGATCGGTTTCAAACGTGTCTTAATATAGGCGTCATCAGCACTTAAAAATTTACCAGGACCATAGCCAAAAAAGATATTATTAGCAGGAATCACTTCGCCGTTTGGTGCCTGCCAGTTAAAATTCAAATTAGAAGACACCTGGTCGTTATAAACCCCTCGTTGGAAAATTGCCCATTTCAGGCCGAAGCGTTTATAAATTGACGGAAAGTAGGCGTGCATACCGAAAATATCCGGTGCATAGCCAATTGCCATGGTGTGTCCAAGCGCTTGCGTTTGCTTCACACCGTAGAGCAAATTACGAATGACTGACTCAGTCTTGCCCAACAGAGCATCGGTTTGTGTATACCAAGGTCCCACGAATAAACGTCGATCAGCGATTAACTTTTCAATCCTCTTTTTGTTTTCAGGTCGGATTTTCAAATACTTATCAATAACAGAGGATTGCCCATCGAAAGTATAGGAAGGAAATTCAGGATTCTCTTCTAATGTCTCAATCAAGTAATCCAAATTTTCAATCAGGATCATGTCAGCATCTTCTTGAGTAAAATACCATTCATGGTCCCAATGTGAATGGGCAACAGCAAAAACAGATTTAGTCATTTATAAAAGCTCCAATCATTTCACAGCAGTGGTTGTCTTTTCTTTCTTACGAATTATATGAAAGCGAATAAAGATATTAGTCAAAGCAATAAACAAGACCCCAACAAGAATACCAACAGCGTATGCCGGGAAGTTTTGAACCAATGGCCATCCCCATACGGCCGGCAGTGGATACCACTGAACTGCGCCGAGCAAAACAGCGGTGACAGACCCTAGTGTTGCCCCAAGCATGTTAATTGGGATCGTGATGAGCGGATTGGCTAAGGCAAATGGAATCGCCCCTTCACCAATGGCTAGGAAGCCTAATAACAATGATGTTTTGCCTGAAACCCGCAGATCTTCATCAAAGACATGGCGCCCAACAACATATTTGTCAATCAGCGTTGCAAGCCCAATCCCGATTGGGGGAATCACGATAGACAAAACCCGCGGCGTTAATGGAAAGACTTTATCAGCTGCCATCCCAATTGCAACGGCACCTGCCGCCTTGTTAACCGGGCCGCCTAAGTCAAAAGCAGTTAAACAAGCAATAATCGAAGAGAGTAAAACTTCACTAGAGTCCTTATAAGTTAAAACCATTTGTTGCAACCAAGCGTTCAATCCGCCGAACACAGGATCGACAATAAAGAAGTTAGCCAGGAAGACAACCAAGATTGAAACACCAGGTAAAATTAGCATCGGCTTCATTGCCGAGAAGTTCTTATTTAAATGAATATGTTCATTCATATATTTCACAAGGAAGCCCACTAATGCGCCAAGGAACAGAGCACCGAAGAAACCTGATGGAATCCCTTTCGCATTTCCCAGTAAAATGAACTGGAAGCCAGCAGCAAAGGCACCACCGACAAATCCGGGCGCAATCGCTGGTCGATCAGCAATTGAATAAGCCATGAAAGCTGTGAAGATTGGATACATGAACTTCATTGCCATGTTGCCACATTGACCCATGTAATAAAGTAAGACAATCATCTGGTTCGCATTGGTGGCCATCTTAGGATCACCAATCACCTTATTCAGGCCGAAGAAACTCGCACCTATTTGCGAAAGCCCGATCATCACCCCGGCAGCAACCAAAATCGGAATCATATAAGAAATCCCGGTCATAACAGATTGCATCAACGTACTTTGCCAAGACTGCTTCTTACCGGTTGTCGCAACTTCTGATGCAGCCGCTTCTCCTTGCACCACGCCATCAGGATGATTTAAGACTTGGTCAATCATGGCTTCACCATGTTTTAATGGCTCAGCTACCTTTGTTTGAACAAATGGAATGCCCTTAAAACGCTCCTTGCCTTTTGCTGCAATATCAGTTGCGAAGATAACACCGTCCGCATCCTTCAGCATTTCTGGTGTGATGCCATCTTCAATACCGTTAGCGCCTTGCTTTTCAACGTGAATCTGAACGCCCTTAGCCGCGGCCGCTTTTTGTAAAGCCTCTGCGGCCATATAGGTATGGGCGATGCCCGTTGCGCATGCAGTAATCGCTAAAATTTGTTTAGGTCGCTGCTTGGTTTCTTTAATCGTTGTTGTGGCTTCTGGGAAGTCAACACTTTTTCGGACAGTTTGCTAAGCGACTTTTTGTGAAGCTTGGTCATACAAGGAAAGCCATGCTACTGGTGCAAGATAGTCTAAGCGTGCTTGTACCCTTACGCGGTTGTAAAAGGTCTCGATGTAAGCGAAGACTTGCGCTCTCAGTTCATTGATATCTTTAAATTGTATCTGATAAATGAGCTCTTTCTTCATGATGGCAAAGAAGCTTTCGCTCCAAGCGTTATCACCCGGTTTTCCCAATGCTGAGAAGCTACGTTGCCAATGATATTGGTTGACCAACTTTGTCACTGCTTTGGCCGTGTATTGGCTACCACGGTCACTATGAAAAATACACGTTTCTGGCAAAGCCCACCTTTGGTGGGCTTGTTTAAGTGTCGCTAAGACTAAATCCGTGTCCATATGATTGGATATTTGATGAGCTAACACTAGGTTGCTGTTCAAATCCCTTATTTGGCAAATGTAAGCTTTTCCTTCTGATGTTGTCGTCTGTGTAATGTCACTTGATAAGGCTTCAAACGGCTTAAAAGATTGGTGTTTCACTAGATTGGGATAATCACCTTGACGAGCAAGGCGGCTATCGGTCAAACTCTTCGGATGACGACAACGTAGCGTTGAATACAGACCGGCATCAGCCATCAGACGGGCAACTCGGTGATAGGAAGCTTTATTACCATTTTTACGCAATAAACCGCAGATGCGTTTGGGCCCGTAAGTGCCCTGTCCTTGATCAAAAAAGTGTTTGATTCGTTGACGATATTGCCTTTCTTTGGCGTTTCGCTTTGGCAAAGCTCTCCGCCAAGCATAATAACCACTCGTTGATACGTCTAACAAACGCGCCCACCTTACCACAGAAACAGAGGTTTCCCTCAACATAAAAGCATACTTATCGCTGGGGGTTACTTCTGGAGACTGGCAAAGTAGGCGGCGGCTTTTTTTAACATATCACGCTCCAATGCTAATTCGGCATTTTCACGTTTTAAGGCACGGTTCTCAGCTTCTAAAGAAGCAAACGGTGTTTGCTTTCCATCTTCGGTATATAGCTTCCGCCAACGATACAGGGCACTTTCAGGAACACCAAGTTCGGAGGCAATGATTTTAACTGGTTTGGAAGAGTTAAAACTCAAATGTACCGCATTTTTCTTAAAATCTTGGTCGTAGCGATTGCGTGAATAGGTCATTTTGAGGACTCCTTTCGGATAAATCAATTCTCTTATGTTTCTGTCCGAAATTCTAGTACAGACCCTCTTGATTCTTTTTGCCAAGTAACTGAATAACTTGATCAGCGGTATTGGCATGTTTAAGTTGATCGACAAGCTTCTCATCCATTAAGCGAACGGCTAAATCAGAAAGAATCTTGAGATAAGCATCGCCTTTTTGCGATTCAGGAATCGCTAGTAAGAAAATCAACTCAACTTGATTCGTTGGATCAGTTGATGGCCACGCAGCAGATGCCAGCGGCTTCTTCAAAGTGACGATAGCAACTGCGGGCTTCGTAACCGCCTCGGATTTGCCGTGAGGAATGGCGAACCCGTTCTCGAATCCGGTTTCAGAAATCTTTTCACGATCTAAAACAGCCTGCTTGTAAACCGCTTTGTCATTAACAACACCTTCTGATGCGAATGCATTAATCAGGTGATCTAATACCTCTTCTTTACTCTGCCAATCTTGATGTAAAAAGATTAACGACGGATCCGTAATGAGCGTCATGTCCATAATAATTACCCCTCCTGAGGTCTTTGTGCGAATACGTGCTGAATAGTCGACAAAATGTTGTAAGCCGTATTCCCGATATTAGCCAATGTGTTTTCTTTGTTCATCGCATCAGTGAGACTGATAGGACCAGGTTGAATGGAAAAGATGCCAGCAAAGATTTTTGGACAAGTGGCGATTTGTTTGGAACCACATAGGACAACGGTTGGCACCGCATACTTTTCGGCCAATTTCGCCATACCGAAAGGCACCTTGCCAAACGTTGACTGTCGATCAAGTTTGCCTTCTCCAGTAATCACAAGATCAGTTTTTTCAAACAGATCATCCAACCGCAGAAACTTTGCCATTGTTGGAAATCCCTGACATATTTGACCACCAATTAGTTGTAAAGCTCCGCCAAGACCGCCGGCTGCTCCTGCTCCTGCAGACTTGTCTAAATCAGGACCACCTGACTCATGGATATGACTGGCGATCTGATGTGCATTTGTATCCAGTTGGTTGACTTGCTCGAGAGTGGCACCTTTTTGTCGTGCATAAACCTTCGCTGCGCCGCTCTCACCTGAATACGGATTTGTCACGTCGGTGGCGATCATCAAATCACTGTGTAATCGGCTCAGCTTCGATAAATTGATTGACGCTGCTTGTAATAGCAGATTGCCTTCTTCAAGAAGTTGCCCTTTGTTGTCTTTAATGGCGCCATCAAAGGCGCGCAGAACGCCCAAGCCACCATCCGAAACCCCAGTGCCACCAAGGAAGATAAGAATATGGTCAAAATGTTGTTGATCAAGTTTCCTCAATGCAATTCCTAAACCATATGAACTGGCTTGACGAATGGTTTCTGGGCTGGGTACAACCTTATCCAGTCCAACAACACTAGCTGATTCGATAGCGGCATAGTTTTCATTCTCAAAAACAAAAGTAAAGTACGGGGCTTGAATTCTCCGACCAAGTAAATCAATTGTCGTGACCGTCTTCATTTGACCATCAAGGCGCTGTTGAAGTGAAGCAACAGCGCCTTCTCCGCCGTCTGAAACACTCACTGGCCATACCGCGGTTACACCAGCAACCTCTTTAATTGAGCTTGCCACAGCTTGATTCAATTCAGCTGAACTAGCACTTCCTTTAAAGCTATCTATTCCGACAACAACCTTCACTTTGATGCCTCCATCTTCAACCACGCAATACCGTATGGCTTCAGTCGCAAATCATTCCTGACAAGCTTCTCTGATAGCAGCTCTCGACCCTCAATGTTGTGGATAGTTGCTGGCTGACTTGAAACATTTGTAAATGAAATAATCGCTGAGCCATCATCACTAAACCGCTTCACGGCAAAAATCTGCTTTCCAAGTTCTAATACTTCTTGTTTGCCAAACGGATTAAAGGCGATGTTCTTTTGACGAACTTTGAGTAAATGACTGATTCCTGCGTAAACTTTTTGACGATACTGATCTGTCCGTAGCTCATTCTTCAACCGATCATAGTCAACTCTTTCGCGATTAATGCGGCGATTCATACCAGTTTCTTTAACCGCCTTAAGGTCACCTTTAGAGCCAAACATTGAGTGGTAGTAGATCGCTGGTACGCCGACCATTGAGACTAGGATATTGTGTGCCGCGATCATCTTATTGGCCGCTTCTGCATCCGTATCAGTGCTTATTCTTAAAGCATCGCCATAGTTTATATTCAACTCATAAACAGACTTGGTGCCGTCTGGGTTATCTTTGTACGACACTTGCCCATGGTTGGTTAAAACCCGGTCAATGATGCGTTGCCTTTCGTCCGCACTTAAAATGCCTTCAACTGGTCGCAACCCAATACCATCATGTGAAGCAAGAAAGTTGAAGAAAGTGGCTTTACTAGATGGTGCCTGCACAGTTTTAGCCCACTCTTGAAGATGATCAGCATCCCCGGAAATAAAACTATAAAGAACCAATGGCGGTAGCGGAAATTGATAGACTTGGTGCGCTTCGTCATCACCCTGGCCAAAATAGCTGATGTTTTCCTTATTTGGCACATTTGTTTCAGTAATGATCTGAGTATTCGGCGCAAAATGGTCAAGCAGTGTTCGCCACAGTCGGACAATTTCATGGGTCTCCGGGCGATGCATGCAAGTAGTGCCGCTTTCTTTCCAAATAAAACCAATGGCGTCCAAGCGAATCGAGGCCGCGCCCCGCTTTGCATATTCAAGCAACACCTTTGTCTGACGAGCTAACATGAGTGGATCGCCAAAATTAATATCAACTTGATCTTCACTGAAGGTTGTCCAAACCGTCTTAGTTTCACCACGATCATTTTGATAAGTATGAAAAAGTGGCGAAACTCTCGGCCGAATCACCTTTGATGTATCAAAAGTTGGATCAAATTCGATATACGCCTTTTCAAAACCAGCATCATGGTTCATAAAACGCTTAAACCAAAGACTGTTTGCAGACATGTGATTAGCAACAAAATCGAACATCAGCCGCTTTGACTGTCGCAGCGCATAGACGTCCTGCCAATCACCAAGATCCGGATTAATGGCCATGTAATCTGTGACGGAAAACCCATCATCTGATGTATATGGGAACATTGGCAACAGATGGACATCCGTAATTGTCTCGGATAAATACTGGTCAACGACTTGCTTCAAAACTGACAGGCCACGCTCATGCTGTTCCGTAAATGCATCGCCATAAGTGATCAAATAAGCACTTTTCTGAGACAATGGCATAACGGGTCTGAAGTCCGCCAGCTGCTCCGACTTCAACAGATCAGAAAAAATTTGAGTTGCCTGTCGATATTGCCTATCATCTTGATAAATCTGCCGCAAATGTGTCTCGATCTTATCTGCAAACATAGTTCACCTCATCAAAAGTTTCTAACACCTTTTCCACTCCACTTTGGTTATAGCATAGGTAAACTGACGAAACCGTTCTCAAAGCGTATAATTATACGCAACTGGAGGTCAATATGGGATTAATTGAAAAAGAATTCGCTGAACATCTCAGCAACTTATCTGAAACCGAAAAGTATGCGTTTTACTTTATTGATGCGCACCCGTATATCATTCGACAACTCACCTTAACGCAACTTGCTGAACGCCTCGCCACCTCGAACACAACGATTATTCGTATGGCTAAAAAATTAGATCTAGCTGGCTATTCGGAGTTCAAATATCGCGCGATGGCCGCAGTTAAAGAGAATACCCTACCTGATCAAAAGGATTTAATCGGCCAATACCGCCATCTGTTCACAAGCCTGCTCGACAACGTTAACTTTGAACGTTTACGCTACATGGCAACTAAAATTCATGAAGCTAAAACCCTTTACATTGCAGGCGTTGGTCTGACCAAACCAATCGCGGAATATGTTGCCAAGCGCTTCATCCAACTGAATAAACCTACCATCTACAGCTATGAATCACACATCATTGACTTGATCCCCAAACTCACACGCCCACAAGATGTCATCCTCTTCCTCTCTATGAGCGGTGAAACCCAGTCAATTATTCAAGCCGTCAAAAAATTCAGGTATGTTGATCACAACTTATTATTTTCAATCACAAACAATGGCGATAGTTCGCTTGCTAAGATGATGGACGCTAACCTTAGTTCCTCCGTCCCCACCAACCACTTTGAAAATTATGACATCACTTCAAGGGCTTCTTTGATGGTGCAAGCAGATATTTTGATTGAGATTTATATGAACATGTTTGATCAGCCTGAAAACTAACAATAGTCACTCAGCCCGCTGACAAACCGATTTTATCGATGAATTCAGCTTAAGCGATGAGTATGATTGTACAAAAATAGTGACGGATGACGACCCTTCACTGTCATCATCCGCCACTACCATTCATCGCGACATCATGCGTCTAAGTCTGTCCCATCGATAATTCGATGCAAGAAACTCTTACCATTCTCGGGGAATGGTACCTTAAAGAAATCCGAACCCGTCGCACCGACATCAGAAAGTGTCGAACGTTCGCCCACATACTTATTGTGAGTACCTTCCTTGTAAATCAACAAAGGTGTCCGTTCCCGCGTGTGCAGACTAAATCCGATCGTTGGATCATCGCCATGGTCAGCCATGACAATTAAAATATCGTCGCCTGTATAAAGTGGTAAGACATCGGCTAACTGCTTGTCTGCTGTTTCAAGTACTTCAGCGTATCGAACAGGATCTTCGGCGTGACCTGCTAAATCAGTTTCTTGAATGTTCATAAACAGCAGGCCATCTTTCATATCCTTCGACTGTTCAACAAACTTATCAAAAAGATAGTCCGTATCAACACCTGGGAACTTCCGTGGTGTATCAACATTAATGATATCTGCCGTCTTACCAACCAAAGCAACATCAATACCATTTGCGTGCAAAATTGACGGCAGCTGCACCTTAGGATTAATACCATAACCTAAATGAATGACATGATAATCTGTATTATAGACGCCTGATTCCGGCGCTGAAACACCGACATACTTCTCGTGTTCAATTTTCCGAGCTGCCAAAATGTTCTTCAAATCAACGCCTCGTCCACCAAAAGCAATGACCCGCGAGACTTTGACCACGCTGCGAACTGATTCTCCTAAACGCGTAATTTCATCAAATGGCATTTCATCAAGTGCTGCAGTTACGTTATAGACCTGCCCAGGATCTGCTTCGAGATTGTCACCAATTGTCGCACAATGATTAACGAGTAATAATTGGTAGCCGGGATCACCGTAACGTTCGACATTGAATCCATCTTTCTTAACCTGTGCCTCAACTGTATCGATCACTTCATTGAACGGCTGAAGCAGTGGCATCTTAGGCTTTGTACCCATGATTTCTTGATGCGCAAGATAAGAATCAGCGCCATGGTGCATCAGTAAGGAGGTCCCCCAATTTGCTGTCGGCGAAAACTTGTGATCACCTCGTTCTTGGCCAATAGCGTTCATCAAACCTAGCTTTTCCAAATTAGGAATTTTAATCTGTGGTACTGCCTTAATGATATTTAAAGCTGTGTTTGCCCCGATGTCATCTGGGCGAACTTTAGGAACATCATCCATGGCACCAACACCAAAACTATCTAAAACAATGACACCGTATTTGCCCATGCTATTGCATCCCTTCTGGTAATTTTTTCCCTTGACTATCATATAAACCAACTAATTCAGGTGTTTTGTCAGCGGTGTGTAATCCTCGAACCAAAGCGACTGTGCTTCGGGTGACAAAAATTTGCGTACGAAAAGCCATGATCACTGGCAAGCCTGACTTAAACTGCTGATCTAGTTCCAAGTAATAGTCGATATTCGAATTTTCAAGTGGTAACACATGTGCATGTGTGTATTGATCACCATCTTGAATTAAGGCATTCTTTAAGTGACCACGCCGGTACCAGCCGCCTCCGAAAATGTAACTGTGAGGGCCAAATGTATGAGAAACTTCGCTCACGTAACAGTAGGCAGGCTTCTCAGGTTGTTCCTTAACCGCATGCAGCGGTGTCGTCCCTGTCAGCGCATGCCCAGGTTCGCCTTCGTTACCGCCAAGTTGCTTAATCAATGGCAATGAGGTAGTTGAGGTCGCTGACGGCAAGCTCACGACCTGTGCCTTTAGACCATGTTTGCTAAAAATACTTTTAGCTTCGTCAATTGTTTTGACATTTGCTGTCGCTGCAAAATCTTCTTGTGACTCGTTATATAGAATCGCCGGAAATGTCGTTATGCCAACAAGCGCGATATTCGACAGTGTTTTAAGCTGCTCAAGCTGCTTGTCTAGTTCCGCTAAGGTAAAACCTCCAGTTTGGCCTGGATAAATATCATCACCATTGCCCATAACTTTAAGTAGCACCTTTTGCTTGATACCGACTTCCTTTGCTGCTTCATTCAACGCTTGGGTGTTTTCGAGTGAATACATCGTGACGTATTTTGTTCCATACTTCAGAAGACGAGTGAGAAAATGCTTTGGCGGTTGGACCAAATGCCCGACATTGCCTAAGGCCAGTCCGTTTTCCATAAAAGTTTCAGCCTCACGAAAATCAACCACCACAGCCTCTGGGATGCCAGCGTTAACAACTTCCTGCGCAATCACAGGATTACGACCAACTTGTTTCGTCATATAAAGTAACTCAACATGGTTTTTTTTAGCTTCAGCAACCATATGAGTTGTGTTTTGATGAATCATATCCAAATCAATCACATACGTATCCGGTAAAATTTTCCCCGAATGATGCAATTCAAAGGCATATTGAATTAATTCTGGATTTAGTTTTTCCAATTGTTTTAAGAACATTACGCCATCACCTTCTCGACACTTTCCGCTAAGATCCTCATGATGGTGTCAGCACCGCAACGATATGGATTGATTCGAATCGTTGTTTTTAATAGATTTGGATCAAACTTTTTAAAGGTACCCGATACACGGTAGAACATTGGCACAATCTCATACTTCGACTCGGCACCCACAGGATTTGGTGCTGCACCAAGGTCATTTGTATATTTCAAAACTTTTTCCGCAATCGGTTGGTTAAATTCAACCAACAAAACTTTTGACTGAGCATTTGCCACATACGCCTCGGAAATGCCAGGAATCTCGTTCCCATTCAATCGCTCAACTAATTCAGTGACAACATTCGCTTGAGCAGCCAATGCAACCGGTGCATAAGTCAGTCCACGTAAAACATCAATTGCTTCGTGTCCTTGTACTTGTGAGCCGCCTGAATAATTCTCGGATCGCAATTTTTGGATGGCAGATTTGGCACCAACAATACAACCAATACCTTCCGGCCCTAGCAATTTAAATGTTGAAAAGCAACTTAGATTAGCGCCAAGTTCAACGCCAATCTTGTGAACTTTCATGACAGCATAATTATCATCCGTCACAATCGGAACTGACGGATATCGTTGCTTAAAGAATGCCAGGACCTTTGCCATATCATACGAATCATCTGGCTTTTGTCGCGTATATTGAACAAGAATACCGTCCGGCGACTCAGGCAGTTGTTGATGATTCAGATCATTAAAGTCAGCTCGAATCGTTCGTAATGACATCATCTCAATTGATGTTTGTGTGGTCGGATAAATGGGTGCATCGTGAACGAGTAAAGTCTGACCAGCCCTCAGATAACTGTGCAAAGCCATCCGAATTGCCGCTGTTCCTGCACCTCGAACTAACATGGCAGCTTCAGCGTGAAAATATGCGGCAAGAATTTCCTCTACTTTTTTGGTATAGCGCGGTTGATTAAGCCCCGGCACAACGCCTAAATCACCACGACTGAGAAATTCAGACCCCTTAAAATGCTGGGTAATCTCATCAACTAAACGAAATTGCTTCCGCAGCGCTTCGTCATATCCGATGCTTTCTAATGGATAAGTTTTAAAACTAGGCATTGATATCACCGTAGATTCTTTGAGGATTTGCTTCTATCATTTTGTTGATGAAAGTCTCAGAAATGCCCGCATCCTGCAGCTGAGGAATAAATGAATCAAGTAAATAAGCATAACCATTCCCCCCATTAGCCTTCAGATGTGATTTACGCGTAATATCCATGGACAAAACGACTTGATCCGTAAAACCGGCGGCGTCAATCGCTTTTAACATCTCAACGCGCGTTGCATCAGGCATATAATTATTTTTGCCAATTGTGTCAAACTCCACATTAATACCAGTTTTCAACATATCTAAGACGTAGTCGGCACTGCCTGTCAGATCAACATGTCCGATAACAATGTGTTTAAGATCCGCATGCTGTCGTTTAAAGAAATCAACCTGTTCACGACCCAGCGTTCCAATTGAGGTATGCGTGCTTATCGGACAACCAGTTTCCTGCTGGGCAATGACCGCTGCCTGGAAAACTTTTTCTTCAGCTGCCGTCCACTGACCTTTCGATGTTGCAATTTCGCCAATTACACCAGCCTTAATATCTGTTCCTTTAATACCGACTTGAATATCTTTAATCATCTGTTCAGCTAACTGACTAACAGACAACCGAAAGACTTCAATTGGTAAAAAGGCGTCTTGATAGAACCCAGTACATTGCACAATGTTGATGCCAGATTCTTTTGCTACTCTATTAGCATATGGAATATTTCGACCCATACCTTTGTTCGTCATGCTAATAACATTACGAACACCTTTTTGATAAAGATCCTTGAATTCTGCAATCACTTGATCAATGGCATCAAGATGACAATCCTCGTTTTGCTTGACTTCAGATAAATCAATTGGAATGTGTTCATGAGCATAAACCTTACCTGGTAATAACATGTTTCCTCCCCTTAATGCGCTCGCCATCGACTAAAACAGATGTACGATTCGTAACAGATTCAGCAAAATTCCAAGCGCGATAGCAGCAATTGGTCCCACTGCCATATCAACAAGAGGCTTTTTCAGCTTCTTGTTCAGCAGCCAGACTCCGATCACCCAGAAGTAACCAAGGTTTGGCGCCATCTTATTGCAGGCCAACGCAGCACCAATCAGCAAGGCGATCGCAATCGTATCCGTTAGAGAAGTTCGAATATGTTCACCCATATCACGCAACCCAGGGAATTTATCCAAACCTTTAGCAGTACCAGCAAGTGCTTGGACTTCAATCCACATCCAAACAAATCCGGCAATAAACGCAACAATCGGATTGCCTTTCAATAAAAGGCCAATTGCAAAGATGATCGTGGTGCCGGCCATGCCATAGACACCAGTTACAATGGCAGTAGAGAAGACAAGCGGAATAAATCCAATCGCACGAGCCAATGTTGCAATGGCGGCTTCCATGACTTGGCCTTTAACCAATAACTGTTGCGGCAAAACATCAACCGCAATAATCAAGACACTTGATGCGGCAGTAATTAAGCCACCCATGATGGACAACCAAATCCAATTCTTTTTAATCCGAGAAACTCGGGCCGAAAAGACGTTTACCAGACTTGCATTTGATGTGCCTTCGCCTTTAATTTGAGCGGCAAAGTAAAGCATGAATAACATTGCGACTAAGAGTGACATTCCAATTGGGTTTAACGTGATTTTTATCCCATTGCCAACTGAGAAAACCCCAAATTTTGTGGCAAGAAGGTAAGCAACAAATGTCGCCCCAAATGTGATCATGCCTTTCTTTGCCCCATGCTGACTGGCAACTGCAAGTGCTGGGAATGCACAGAAAGCTAACAAAATCGGCCCGCCTAGCAGTGACAACGCTCCTAGGAAGTTAACGGGAAGCATTTTGAACGCTGAAACAATAAATGAAAGGCCAAACAGAAGCCCAACACCATACACGGCACCAACAACACCAGCCAGTGCAGTGCCCCATTTGTTGGCTGGGGTCCATGTGCCGATAATATCAGCAGCAAGTAGAATACTATGCGCTACCAAGATTGTTGAGCCAATAGATACCGGAATTCCAAAGCCGATAATTAAGCCAAAACTAACGGCAAAACTGGTAGCAGCCAATTCTTTGCGATCAATCTTGCCTTCCAGATACTCTGGCATAATTGGTCGCAAGCCATCATTAAAGACCGCAATGCCGCGATTGGCTAAAATCGAACCCACGCCTCCGACTAACGCGATTAACACGTAGTCTACTAAGACCGAAATATTCATTTTGACACCTTCCTCTTCTCAATATACAAAATACCGTATATTGACTTATGACATAAAAGTTTACTTCGTCAGATATTTTGCAAGAATTGGTAAAATCGTGTCCTTCGTGTTAATCGTAAAGCCAAATGCAATCTTCCCATTGTCGATGCCCTCTTTGATGTCCGCTTCAGATAAAACTTTCGAGGGTGATGCAACTGTCAGTGTCTTACTTGAGCCTAATAACGCGGTCGCCATTGCTAAGGCGCCGCCAGCACCGGTCTCGCAAGCACCAATATAAAAGTCTGCCTTGTTATCTTTGACTGCCATGGCTGCATCAAGATCGCTCTTGACACTAATCTCAACATCTTTCCCCGCGGTCAGTTTCTCAAGTGACTGCCTCAACTCATCCTTACCCATCTGACCACCAATGACGATTCTTGTCATATTAACCCCTCCTCAAAATATTAACCAAATGCATGATAATGTAGCGTGTTTCAAAATCCGAAAATTCAACTGGCCGAGATGCCGCGACATGTTGCCAGATACTTAAAGCTTTCTGGTATGCTGGATCGGCTGTCACTTCTTCCCAAAGATTATCTGGCAACGCATCCACAGGTTCTTGCTTATGACTGCGTTCTAATGCAACTGATAAATGAATCAAGAACATCTCGGAGTCTCGCTCGCCCACTGTTCGAACCAAATATTGATCAACTAAACGAATGAATGCAAGATCCTCATCACTCAACTTGCCCACATCATATAAGATCTGCAATTTTTTAGCGGTTTCGTCGCTCACATTGTCTCACCTCCTAAAATGGGGTATATCTCTCAATTAGTATTCTGGTAAAACTTCTCCTGAAATCACTTGTTTTTGAATGGCTGTCACTTCCTTAAAGTCCACGTAATCACCAATTACTCTTTTAACAAATCCATTTCCCTTGGCACAAAGAATGGCAGCTCGAGATGCACGCTTAACCATTGGGTCTTTGATCATCTGATAACTCAGTGGATAATTTTTTGACTTCACCTCGTCAAGATTCCAAATAGCTGCGTCAATTTCACCTGCAACTATTCGCTGGACAATTTGATTATAGGGAGACTCGACCAACTCAACTTTGTGCTTCTCTAAGATTTTGTTCGTCATCAACTTATAATCGAGTGAATGCGAATCAATCCCGATACGCAGGCCATCGCGCATTTTGAAATCCTGATCCCCCTTATAAACAATGACGTGTTGAGATACGTAGGAACCTTCAGGCATAATCCCAACGACATCAACGTCATGGTGTTCAGCCAAGTAATCAGCAGTAAGTGCTGACACGATAATGAAATCGTAACGATTGCGCTGCAACCCTTCTAAACGATTCACAGATCCATTGACGTACGCAACATTTAGACCTAGCTTCTGATTCTTGAACGCCTTATAGAGGCCTGTCCCTAAGCCTTCATAATGTTTGGTATACGGAAGTGGCATCGCACACACAACATTCCGATAATCCAAATAGGACAGAAGCTTATCTTGGTCCTGAGCTACTAAAAAGGACCCGAGATGACCCTTAGAAATCGTTGAAATAGCGCCATCAGCCTTCATCAATTCAAGTCCCGCTTGAATAGTGCCACGCGACAATTCGGACTCGTTGATCATTTCAGTAACTGTGGGCACACGATCGCCAACCTTCAGAACAAAGAATTTCTTTGCTAAGAAGATGAGTGCTAATCCTTTTTTTTGATATTGATAAGCCTGCATTTGTGACACTCCTAGCTTAATATACTGTTTTCTGTATATTTAATTTACACGGTTATTGTAAGCCTTTGCAGAAATTTAGTCAATAAAGTAATCTAACTCTCTTTTCCAGAGCAGATTAATAGACCTGCTTAAAGTTTAGGTTTTTGATTTCAAGCTGTCGCACAACTCAGCGCTCATTCTTCACTAGTACCAATAATCCACTTAAAGAGTACATCTACCCCGATTGCAATAAGCACACAAAGTCCAGAACCAATTATGATAACTGGAGAACCATTTGTAATATTAACTCCTCTGAGAATTATATCCCCCAATCCACCGGCACCGACAAAAGATCCAATGGCGGTAACACCCACAGCCATCACAAGGGCAGTTCGGACACCTGCCAAAATTATTGGAGCAGCCAATGGTATCATAACTATCCACAAAGTTTGAAACTTGCTCATACCAATACTTCGAGCGTTTTCAATGTAAATTGGATCAACATTTTTTAAGCCAACTGTTGTATTTTTCACAATCGGTAGCAATGAATAAACGACAACAGCGGCTAACACTGTCCGTTGGCCTAATCCCATAAACATCAAAAGAATTGTTAGAAGCGCGATTGAAGGAACTGTTTGAAAAATATTGATCAAATTCGTAACAAAGAATTCACTTTTCTGATGATTTGAAAGAAATATTCCAAGGGGAAACCCGATAAAGAAAGTTATCACAACCCCAAGCGTTGAAATGTAGAGATGGATGCCAATTTGATTCAAGATATATGAGAAATTGGTAGATAAATAATCCAGAGATTCCTGTATCATTTTTTCTCCCCCTCTTCAAAGTACTTATGCTTTTCTAAAAACTCTTTAGCTACCTTTTGCGGCTCAAGCATTTCATCATCAGCCTGAAAATTTAATTTTTGCATAGTTTTTGTATCAATAGTTCCTGATAATTTATTTAAGATACCCTTTAATTTAGGATATCTTTGCAGTGTGTCTTTTGAAAGAACAAAGCTCGCGGCGTATGGCGGGAAGAACTTTTTATCGTCCTTCAGCATAACTAGATCATAGCTTCCGATTCTACCATCAGTTGAATATCCCAAAATGACATCAAGTTCCTTATTAACGAGAGCATCGTACAAAATTCCCACCTGCATTGGATAAACATCTCGAAACTTCATGCCATAATATTTGCTGAAAGCCAGATATCCGTCGCCTGCTCGTTTGTACCATGCCTGATCAGTCCCCAAAGATAGTCTACTAGCAACTCTCCTTAGATCGCTGACTGTTTTTAGATGGTATTTTTTTGCAGTTTCTTTTGTTACTAAAAATGTGAATTGGTTTGAAAAGCCGTATCCGTCTGACCAATAATATCCAAATCTTCTTTCGAACTGAGTCTGAACTGTTCTCAACGTCTTCGTTGGATCTTTTTCTGTCTTTTCTCCGAGTGTGGTTACTAAATCAGTTCCCGTATACCTTGTGGCTGATATATCTAAGTCTCCTCTTTGCATTGCCTGCTGATCTATCGTAGCTGTTCCTAAGTTGTTCAGAAACTCTACTTTATTATCTGTATAATGTTCAATCATCTCTGAAACTAAGCTCCCAAGAATGGGAAGTCAACACTTTTTCGGACAGTTTGCTAAGCGACTTTTTGTGAAGCTTGGTCATACAAGGAAAGCCATGCTACTGGTGCAAGATAGTCTAAGCGTGCTTGTACCCTTACGCGGTTGTAAAAGGTCTCGATGTAAGCGAAGACTTGCGCTCTCAGTTCATTGATATCTTTAAATTGTATCTGATAAATGAGCTCTTTCTTCATGATGGCAAAGAAGCTTTCGCTCCAAGCGTTATCACCCGGTTTTCCCAATGCTGAGAAGCTACGTTGCCAATGATATTGGTTGACCAACTTTGTCACTGCTTTGGCCGTGTATTGGCTACCACGGTCACTATGAAAAATACACGTTTCTGGCAAAGCCCACCTTTGGTGGGCTTGTTTAAGTGTCGCTAAGACTAAATCCGTGTCCATATGATTGGATATTTGATGAGCTAACACTAGGTTGCTGTTCAAATCCCTTATTTGGCAAATGTAAGCTTTTCCTTCTGATGTTGTCGTCTGTGTAATGTCACTTGATAAGGCTTCAAACGGCTTAAAAGATTGGTGTTTCACTAGATTGGGATAATCACCTTGACGAGCAAGGCGGCTATCGGTCAAACTCTTCGGATGACGACAACGTAGCGTTGAATACAGACCGGCATCAGCCATCAGACGGGCAACTCGGTGATAGGAAGCTTTATTACCATTTTTACGCAATAAACCGCAGATGCGTTTGGGCCCGTAAGTGCCCTGTCCTTGATCAAAAAAGTGTTTGATTCGTTGACGATATTGCCTTTCTTTGGCGTTTCGCTTTGGCAAAGCTCTCCGCCAAGCATAATAACCACTCGTTGATACGTCTAACAAACGCGCCCACCTTACCACAGAAACAGAGGTTTCCCTCAACATAAAAGCATACTTATCGCTGGGGGTTACTTCTGGAGACTGGCAAAGTAGGCGGCGGCTTTTTTTAACATATCACGCTCCAATGCTAATTCGGCATTTTCACGTTTTAAGGCACGGTTCTCAGCTTCTAAAGAAGCAAACGGTGTTTGCTTTCCATCTTCGGTATATAGCTTCCGCCAACGATACAGGGCACTTTCAGGAACACCAAGTTCGGAGGCAATGATTTTAACTGGTTTGGAAGAGTTAAAACTCAAATGTACCGCATTTTTCTTAAAATCTTGGTCGTAGCGATTGCGTGAATAGGTCATTTTGAGGACTCCTTTCGGATAAATCAATTCTCTTATGTTTCTGTCCGAAATTCTAGTACAGACCCATATAAACATGTTTGCTTAACCAATTTACAAAACAAGGGAATCTTTTTAAACCTTCCGTGATCCTAGTCTGCGATGTTCATCTTGGGACATAGGATTGACAAAATAGTATCTCAACAATATATTTACTAAAAGTAAATAAATAGCCAGTATTACGTTGATAGGAGAAAATCAAATGGTAAATCTTACAGAAGAAATGAAAAATATGTTAAAGAATCAGCTCCCCTTTCTAGCTACAACAGGAAAAGATGGCAAGCCTCAAGTTGGTCCCAAGGGTTCACTACATGTCTTAGATGACTCACATTTAATCTACTTTGAGCACACCTTTAGGCAGGCCTATAATAATCTCTCGAACAACCATTTGGCGGCGGTTGCGGTTGCTGATAGAGGCGCTCAAAAGGGATTTCGCTTTGAGGGAACGGCTCATATTCATGAAGCAGATGACTTTGCTAATCAGATTCTAGATAAAACTAACATCTTTGATCGTTTCCCACGCGCTGGCGTGGTGGTCATTGATGTTGAACGAATCTATAAATTGGATAATACCTTAGAAGCTGGCATTCAAATTGCATAAGTGTCTCAAACCAAATTCAGCCAATTAAGCGGGAAGATCTTCAAAAGTTCGACTTGATACAAGCGCCATTTCATCTCATTAAGCATTCGTTTGCAAGTAACTTTGTCATACTTTTTATAAGTAATGGGCAGACTTCGAACTTTGGCTCTACGTCGACTGATGTTGAAGAATAAATTTATCATTTGAGGCGGTTCTCCATTTGGGGAGCCGTCTTTGTCGTATTATACTGTGATTTTTTTGAAGAAGTTCTGCTGATTTTTGAAGCCAAAACAGGATCGTTTGAGTGACTCGATGAGGCGGTTAATCCCTTCGATCGGACCGTTGGAATAGGGCTGGTGATGGCATTGAGAACAGCGACTTTGTGTCGCTTAAGTGTTGCGATCGTCATGTCTATTGCCGCACCGTTTGGCTCGCAAGTAGCTAACAGGTTGGCCAGGTTGGCCAGGTTTGTGGGATGTTTCCTCACCATCAGAGCATCATGAAGCGCTAAATAGGTCTCATATGTTTGCTTGAACTTGGGTGAAACCCTCATGAATATTTGCCTGATAAGCTGCATTCACATCCATAGGGACAGTCGGAACCTGAGTGCGTTCAGCAAGAGAATAATGGGCGATGAAGAAATTCTTAATCATGCAGTTGATTTGATCACCAAGCAAGGCGCCAATATATGTGAACCAGCAAAGAGAGATAAACAAGACTGGTGCCGTGAGTGGAACGGAATTCGTCAAAACAGCGGCGCATAGGTAGGCGTCGGACCGGTCGAAATTTGAGATTTTGGTCGACAAACAGTTGAATCAAGGAAACTGAGATCCCGACAATGCGGACAATTGTTTTGACTGGTAGTCGCTCAAAACCAATTTCATGATCGGGGCCTTTATGTAATTAGCAAGCGTGTGATCGGGTTGCAAGAGCGGCGTCTTGGCACCGACCATGTGACAAAAGTCGCAATAGCGTCACCGGGACCACGACTGGTAGTACCTCGACTTCGTTGAAGACACGCGCATGGGTTGTGTCAACCCCAATAACGTATCGTGCCTCAAAACCTCAAGTGAACACTAGGTGAATCGATAGGTAGTTGGCATCTATCAAATGATACTTGCAGCGATACGGCCCATTGTTTCGATACTCATGACGAACAAAGGCACTTATCCGATATTTAAAGAACGGACAGTGTAGGATCATATTGAAACATTTACTCCTCACCTCGCTTACTTTTTGTTTCAATGCTACCAAACATAGCATAGAAACTGAGTAAGTGTTTTTTTGCATTATCAAAAAAGACGACTTTCACTATGAAAAGTCGTCCCGAACGATTAGCTTATTTTACTAATACGCATTCTTGCAGCTTCTTCTCGCTACAAAAATATTTAATATCAAATCTTATGGCACATGCTCTTATTGACGTTCGCGTCTGTAAGGTTTAGAGAGACTATAGATGAATAAGCCAAGAACTGAAAGGATTCCAATCAGTCTCACGCTATTATTATTGGCATCTCTCTTATTTTGTATCTTTTGGTTATTCGGTGATTGTCATTGGTGTTTTGCGACATACTCTTCTTAAAGTTCTTTGTCACAACAATATCACTAATAAAGCAGCCGAACAGACTTTGTCAGTCACTAATTAGTTTTGCTTACGTTTTCGATCTATGCCAAGTATTCCTAGCAAGGTACTAATAGCAACGATTAGTCCGCCCCATAAACTGGCTTCAATACCTTCCCGTTCTCCTGTACGCGGCAAACGTGTTCCCGAATTGCCAGAAATTACCGTTTGCGTGGAATCAGTTGGAATAGTTGGGTTGGTTGGGTTGGTTGGATTAGTCGGGTTAGTCGGGTTAGTTGGATTAGTTGGATTCGAGTGTTTTGCTAATACAGTAATTGTTACAGTCTTCTGGAAAACATTTCCTTCTTGATCAGTATATGAATACGTAACTTTATATTTTCCAGGAACATTAGAATCAACTGTACCTTCAACCACAATTTCTCTAAAGTCAATTACATTTCCTTCAGCATCCGTGCCACCATCAAAATTGTTTTGTGGCGTCCAAGAATCACCTTGATCAATTGTGGAGTCATGACCATTAATATTTGCCTTTGAGGAAACAACCGTAATCGTTGCCTTAGCACTGACTTGGTTCCCACCTGCATCAGTGTAGCTATAGGTCACTTCATACTTGCCTGGCTGGGTTGGATCAACACTTCCGGATACATTTACACTCTTGAAATCAATCCCATTGCCGTCGGCATCAGTAGCGCTCACGAAATTATCCGCCGCATTCCACTTGGTGTCTGGGCCAGCCACTAAAGTGCTGTCCTTTGCTTTAATTGATGCCTTTGTGGAAACAACCGTAATCGTTGCCTTGGCACTGACTTGGTTCCCACCTGCATCAGTGTAGCTATAGGTCACTTCATAATCGCCCGGCTTGGTTGGATCAACACTTCCGGATACATTTACACTCTTGGCATCAATCCCATTGCCGTCGGCATCAGTGGCGCTCACGAAATTATCCGCCGCATTCCACTTGGTGTCTGGGCCAGCCACTAAAGTGCTGTCCTTTGCTTTAATTGATGCCTTTGTGGAAACAACCGTAATCGTTGCCTTCGCACTGACTTGGTTCCCACCTGCATCAGTGTAGCTATAGGTCACTTCATATTTGCCTGGCTGGGTTGGATCAACACTTCCGGATACATTTACACTCTTGAAATCAATCCCATTGCCGTCGGCATCAGTAGCGCTCACGAAATTATCCGCCGCATTCCACTTGGTGTCTGGGCCAGCCACTAAAGTGCTGTCCTTTGCTTTAATTGATGCCTTTGTGGAAACAACCGTAATCGTTGCCTTCGCACTGACTTGATTCCCACCTGCATCAGTGTAGCTATAGGTCACTTCATAATCGCCCGGCTTGGTTGGATCAACACTTCCGGATACATTTACACTCTTGGCATCAATCCCATTGCCGTCGGCATCAGTAGCGCTCACGAAATTATCTGCCGCATTCCACTTGGTGTCTGGGCCAGCCACTAAAGTGCTGTCCTTTGCCTTGGTACTAGTTTGATCTGCCTTTACGGTGATGGTAGATGTTGTTGTACTTGTATTTCCGGAACTATTCGTCACTGCATACGCGATAGTATATGTACCTGCAGCATTCGTATCGTCAAGTTTAAACCCACCTATTTCTTTAATAGTTATATTTTTGCTAATATCTCCATCTGTTTGATCTTTTGCCGTGGCTAATGCTAACAGATCAGATTCAGATAACTTTTGAGTACTGTATATCGTTTTATCACTTGCAGTGATATTAGGCGTGAAGGATCCATTGCTCGTGGGAACATATTTTCCATGAGCCGTACCATTTACACTAGTTGCAGCCCCAGAAGGATCCAACGCTGTTAAAACTGAATTTAAAGTAGGCTTATCATTAATACTTGCGGTTTTCACAAAAAAAGTGACTGCAACACTGTTATTTCCAGTTCTGGGCAGTGAACCGATATTAAGCGTAAAGCCTTTACCATCAGCATCCCAAACAATATTTGGATTAAGCATGGCCGTATATGAGCCAATCCGACCAATAGATATAACAATGGACTTCTGATCAATGACGTAATCTGAATTAACTTTAAGAACGCCATCAGTATAGTCAGAAGATGAAGTGTTGAAATAGCCAGCCGTGAATTTCATTGCATTCTGACTATATATATAAGTACCAGTATTGTTTGCAGTACCACCAACATAATTATTGAAATAATCTTTGCTAAAAGGAGCGCCCCATACATCGCTAGGATATACGCCTGACCCCAAGACATTCCATCCTCCACCGCCATTCGTTTTGACGTAAAGATTTGTGTTGGATGGTGTCAAAACAACACTTTGGTTGTTTTTATTATCATTATAAGTCGACGTAATTGGATAAGTTCTTATATTGTTATTTCCTGAAATATCTAAGGGGTTTCCATAAATTGAAAACACTATTGGATCAGTGGTGGTCCAATTTATGTCTTCCGTCGCAGTTAAAGTAATTGTGTTTGTTGAAGGACTCTTTGTCATACTAAAATAAGGAGCTCCTCCAGATAAGCCAACGGTATTATAATTTAAGCCCTGGCTATCTACATTTAGAACAATCGTATCACCAGCATGTAGCTCTTGTTTCCCAATAATCGTGCTAAGTGAAAAAGTAAATGTGACAGAATTATCGCCATTAACTGGTGAGGAGCTTGTTCCAAGACCGTCTGAGGTCATTGAAACATTCGCTCCAGAAACCGAGCTTAAAGTCGCATTAACCTTTGTGCTTTCATTAGAAGAATTGCTTGAAGCAATAGTATTATTGCTAGAGGTTTTATTAGTTGGAACATTATTCGTTAATTGGTTGTCACCACTATTAGTAGAGTTATTTGCTGCAGTGTTAGCATTAATTGTCGGATTAATGCTTGTCTTGCTTAGAGCCGAGCTTTCAGTAGACCCCTGATTAAGCTGTTCATTTGTTTTTTGAGGAGAGTCTTGATATCCATTGGATGCGTTTTTGGCAGTGTTTGCCTCGCTATTTAAAGTATCAGCATGAACCGAAGTATCGTTGCTTATAAGACCAGAAAGGCTAACTGTAGCTAATGTAATTGCCGCAAAAGCCCAATATTTGCCTTTTTTGTACATTTTGTAGTGTTGTTTAGTATCAAAGATCATATGTTAATCTCCTTAAATTTAAATTCATATACTTGGTTGTCTTGCTTATTTGTCTGGTGATAGGCACTTTATGTTAATAAATAAATAAGCAGGCAACATAAAGCAACATGATAATAGCACAAAAGCCACAATTGAAATGTCAAAAAATAGAAAAATTTTTTCGATATTTTGGTTTAATCGGTTGCTGAGGCATTAAGCAGCCCCCAGATTGCTGAAAAATTTAACTTTAAGCAAATCAAAAAATTAATTACTTGGATTTCACCAAAATCAATTCAAAAATTCGTAGCCTGTTTAAATTCAGTAGAAAGTCGGCTCCTACGCTGTAGTTTCTGACATAATTAGTTTGTACGATAATTAACAGATTAGAGATATTTAAAACAAATACAGCCGTTCGATACATAGCGGAGCTTAAGCAGTCCTTGACCGATCTTCATCACTAAGGCATGAAACAATTTTTGTTTTAAGTTGGCTAAAAAGGAGATTCGGCATGTTTTAGCCTTTTATCCGATCTAATATCCTTCTGGAAACCATCAATTGTTGCAACCATATTGAAGGTCATTCCTTGACAATGCGACAAAGTGCTTTAAGCTGCCGTTTTTCTTCCGTCGTTAGTTCGAGTGGATAGCGTTGATTGTTTTTTTTACCATCATTTGTGCGCCATTTAAAAAGTGCCATCACTTTCCATGAGATTGAAAAGTGATGGCACTTATTTGCTGCTTAATGCATTCTATAGCTAAGTAACAGGTTTATCAGAAGTAACAAGCTACAAGAAAATGATGCAGATTGAAGTGAAATTGAATCCTTGAAAATAAATGTTTCCGAAATAATTAAAACAATCTCTATGACCGCAATAATAATCAAGAAGGCTCGGTTATATCGTCCCGCTCGCGTTGCGACTTTTTCTTTGCGTGTTAGCCAAATGATGATGAATATCAAAATTATTGATAATAAGTTAAAAATCGCTAAGGCCATTTTGCCCGCCCTTCTGCACTATGCTATCCGCTACACCCTTGATGGAACACAAAAGCCTCGATTTCAAGGTAGTCAAAGCTCATAGATAAAGGGATAAAAAAGTGACAACGTGTTGACCAATTTCTAAAGGACTTTGGTACCCGCTTTTACGTTATCCTCTCAAGCATGTGTTACGTTTTCCATTATTGGTCAGCAGACGCATACTCACTTTTAAAACTAGCAAATGTGTTGGTTCTTGTTGAGTTGATGATACCTGACGCTATTGCCATTTTAGCGAGCGACTGTTTCGATAAAATCATCAACAACATGGTGGTAGGCTGTTGGCATCTCAAGTCGTTGAAGATGTCCTGATTTAAAGACCACAAAGCAAGCATTCGGAATATACTTCTGAATCTCAATTCCCTTTGATGGCCCATTGACGGGATCATACAAACCACTCGTAATCAAGGTCGGACATGTGATTTTTGGCAATTCATTTCTAAAATCAAATGCCGTTATAGATCTTAGCGCTCTATCTTCATCCTCAGGAGACAAGCTGTTTTTTTGAAATCCTGAATCCGTTAGTTGCTTGATATTACCCTTATCAATGGTTAAGTGGCGAATCCAATAATCTCTCCTTTCAACTTTGTCTAAGGGGATATTGTCATTCTTTGCCGTGTCAGCAAGCGCTGATGCTGGATTATGCGCAGCCGAGACATTCAAAATCAAGCCACTTAAGTCTTGTGGAATTTTGGTTGCAACTGCTTCTGCTATGTAGCTTCCCAAGGAGCCACCGTACAAGACAAAATTGTGCAAATTCAGTTTTGAGATGACTGCTAATGCATCTTCGATATGGTTCTCTAGGGTAAATGGATGCTTTGGATGATCTGAAGCTCCATGGCCTCGAAGGTCATAACGATAAACATGGTGATTTTTAGTTAGAAACGGCAAATCCGTATCATAAGTCTCTTTACAGTCAGTAACACCGTGAATTAGAAGTATTGGGCTTCCTTCTCCATGAACATCATATGATATCCTAGTTCCGTCTTTTACAGTAATATACTCAGACATAAAACTGCCTCCTTAGTTATTGACCAAACATTGTCATTATATCATTTGGTTTACAGTATGCACGAATAACCGTCATTAACAAAAAATATTAAACAAAAATTATATTATAAACATAGCATCAGCAATTTTTGATGTAGGCTTTCCATCTTACTTTCGTCATTTCAATAACAAATATACTATTAATTCTATTTATATACATCAAAGCTATTTATTAACATTAATGCTATCTGTAGGAATTGAACTCTGGCAGGATCACCTGTATCATGCACGTCGTTCTCAAAGTGTTCCATATCCCCCGCAGTACCTACTATGACTGGTTAAGGTGCAACGATTAATGCCAAGAAAGGATCAAATAACTAACGCTGCTAATGCGCTTTGCGGGACAGCTTTAAGTGACCCTTGAAGACCCTATGTCTCACGTGATAAATCTCCTGCAACTTAAGAAAGGCGTCTTGATTAAGAATTTTCACTCTCAATCAAGACGCCTTTTGCTTAGTCTCTATTCAGCCTTGCAGTTTTAAATAATGCCGACCAACATTTAATCCTTCAATCTACTACAGATCAATCGTAGTCCCTTTGTCTGCTTTCGCCGCCGCTTGTAAAATTTTTTCAGCAACAACGACATCTAAAACGGCGGTGCCAACGGCCTTGAACAATGTGATTTGGTCATGGCTATCTCGGCCTTTAATATCGCCATTAATAAGTTGTCCTAACTCACCTGAATACTGATCTTTTGAAACCAGCCCATTCTTCAGTGGACTGATCATATCTCCCGCTTCGGCTAATACGCCATCCATCGTATCAAAGATAACAATATCTGCCTGTTTAACTAGTTCTGCGGGGATCTCATGCATTTGCGGAGTGTATGCGCCGATACCGTTGATATGTGCTCCCGATTTAACATCGGCAGCATCAAAAGTCGCCTGTTTTGATGTTGTGACCGATGTGATAATATCAGATGCTCGAATAGCCTTTTGTAAGTCAACTGCTGGGAGAATTTCAACCTTAAATTGCTTACCAAAGCGTCTTGTCATGTCCTGTGCAAACTTTGCAGCACGATCTTTATCAATATCTGAAACGTAAACACGCGTCAATTGACGAACGTTTAGCATGGCCTCTAGTTGTGTTGGTGCCTGACCGCCAGTACCGATGAGCGTTGCCACTTTTGCATCAGGGTTAGCCATCAAATCAGTGGCTGCACCTTGAAGCGCACCTGTTCGAAGCTGAGTAAGGTAAGTACCGTCAATAATTGCTGACACAATACCAGTCTTTGGGTTCAGACTAACCATTGTTGCGGGAACGCTAGGAAGACCCTTATCAATGTTATTAGGGTAAACGGATACGATCTTCACACCCAATGCTGGTTCTTTACCGGCTGCATAACCAGGCATGTAAAGACTTTGCCCATTATCAGGTTTGACATCAATATTCGTTCTCAATGGAACGGTGGCATCACCCTTTGAATATGCTGCCAGTGCAATCTTATCATCAGCGATTGCATCTTTCATTGAGTAAACTGCTTGAACATCCTTTTTCGTTAAAACGCGCATCATAATCCTCCTATAATTGTTGAACCTGAAACAGCAATGCTATGCTTCTCCCTTTTGACGCAAGGACAATGCCATGCTGATTGCGGAATAAAGTAGCACAATGATAACCAGCCACTGTAACATACTAGTATCTAAGCTTTTAACGAAAAAGACGGCAACTAAGACACCCAGCACACCAAAAGTTGAAGTGAATAATGTGATTTTTCGACTATAATCAGCCAACTTAACGAATTGAATCGAACTCGTTGAAACTGAGAATGTTGCGGCTCCCATCATGATTGGAAAAGCAGCTGATGGATTGAGCCCCATCGCATAAACCGTGGCCATCGTCAAAGCATAGGAACCAATACCGATGTTGTTAAGAGCACCGTAAATGAACAGCAGGATTGCAGTTAGCATTAATTTCCAGCCAGATAAGCTCGTTGCTGTTCCGTTAGCAGGAATCCAATTGAACTTACCCGCTAAAATCATTAACGCGGCAATAATCAGACCTGCTGTCACAAACTTCTTAATTGTGTTAGCTGGCAGTTTAACAACAAACCTAGGTCCGATGTAAGCACCAATGACTGCCGCGATGATACATACGGCTAGCGTTTTAATATCGACAGTAATGGCGGTGATGTAAGAAAGTGCCATTGCAGCAACGGGGACAACACATTGCGTGTTTAAGGTGCCTGGCAGTTTCTTAATTGAAACCCATTTAGCCTTAGGGTAAAGTGCCGTACTGATAGCAAAATCAGAAATGCCAAAAGTTGAAAGTAAGAAAATAATAAATGAGCTAAATGGCAATGCCCATGTCGTTGCAGGTTCCGACATAACCTCTGAACGATGCCGGAGCAAGTCACGGATAAAGTAAAATACAAAGCCTAAATTAATTAGTACGATTAATCCCAATAAGATCTTAATCATGAGCATTCTTCCCTTTTCTATCCATCATATAAATATCTCTGACGCCTTCGAGATCCGGACCAAACGCCTTCTTTGCTGCTGCATCTAAAGTTTCCAGCGTTCTCAGATCATACGCATCGTGAATCACATATTCTTGCGCAATGAAAACAAACGAATGATTTCTCGTATAGATGACATCATCACCTTCATCCCCGAAAGTGCCATAAAGAACCTCAGCACCATCAATGACGGCATTAACCCACCGGCCGCCGAAGTCCAGTAGTTTATCACGTTCAAACCAGTGCGGATATACTCGTGTAAAAGGCATGTGATAGTCATGACGATTACTAAACAGAATGACGACGAAATGATCAAGAATCTTAGAAAGTCGTGTTAGTTCTCCTAAAATGTCCGAACTGATATCTTCTTTCCAGATTTGTAAGTAAAGCGACTTCTCGCAATGCGCTAATAAGTCTGACAGTTTGTCCTGTGTCTGTTTTCTGTTGGGAATTGAATAAATCAGTTCACCATCTTGTTTAGTCTCCACATTCGCTAATCGTGTTTTTATTCGTGCCAACTGGGCAGAAGCTTGGTGTCCGAGTGTTGTCACTAATTCATCAGCAGAGATAACGTTGTAATACGTTGGATCACTCTTGCTTGCCAAAACAATGCCACGTTCCGTCATACGATTCAGAACTTCATAGATTTTTGACCGCGGAATACCTGATCGTTTTGCGATTTCGTACCCGGTACTCGCTGGTAATTGAAGCATCGTGACGTAACACTGACTCTCGTACTTAGAAAAATGAAACTGCTTGAACAAGTCTGTTAGTTCAGGATCCACAATTCATCATCTCCCCTCAGAAATGAAAGTATCAAAATGGTAGCTACCAACAGTAACTACTATAAGTGAATTTATTCACTAGTCAAGATTATTTTTAAATAAAGTTGAACCTTTTTTTTCCAAAACTCTTGATAAACAGCTTTCTATTTAAACAAATCTAACATTCTCTTTTGTGCACTTCGTTACAATTACAAAAATCCCCACAAAAATAACCTTGTTTCCAAAGCTCGGGACAAGGTTATTTGAAAGCTATTATTAAAAATCGCAAGTCTTGATAACTGATTTCACTATCGGGTTAAGAATTCAACGCCTCTAATCGCTTCTCTCAACGCCTCCACCAACCCCCGATAATCCACTGCCCCATAATCATTCACATCCACTCGAATCAACTGACCAAGCTGAAACGTCTGGTAGCCTCGATCTTGCACGCGATTGCTAAACACTTCAAATGTCGGCATGCCATCAGGCGTTTCGCTGATGTTTTCGAGTGTATCACCGCGATGATAGTGATTCATGAGATGACCAAGATGACGGGGATCGGATAGGTCGCGTTTTCGCTGGCGATCGTAGAGTACCTTGATGTCTGCTTCTAATCTGATGGTGATAACCGCATAGTGATGTTTGGCTGCCAATTTTTCGAGAGCTGGTTTTTGCAATCGGCTGAAGGGATAGTCGCCCAGAATCATTTTGTGTTCCTGCATCAGCATGCCAATGCCGCGGTAGTATCGTGCTCTCGCTTCTGCATCGAGGAGTTGCTTTTCCTCAAGATTATCAAAGCCTAACTCATCGTAAAGATGTTCTTTAAAAAGATCGAGCGGCAGGGAGACGAATCCGCTGATTGCTTGCATGATCTTATTTGCAGTATACGTTTTCCCTGTGCCTGGCGCACCTGCTAGCAGGACCAAGATCTGCTTTTGATCGCTCATCATGTCATCCTCTCCTCTAGACGGGCTCCCTAGCTCGGAAGTCTTCGTTTAAGGACCTTGATCGCAATTCATCACAGTCACACATCGACTTCTAGCCGGGTTACGCTCTTCCCCACTTACGCGTTAATTGGCACTTCGGCATCTTTATTTAAGAACAAACCACTCTTGTGCTTGACGATATCGTAGACAACTTGGTTACATGGTTCGATGTTGTTCCGCAGCGAGTTGTTGACCTCGGTCTGACCGAACATTTCTTTGGCTTTCCGGGTCCAACCAACTAATAATTCGGTCCCAACATTGAACTTGCGGAAGCCGTTTTCGGTTAAACGATGATAATCAGCTTCGTTCACGCCGGTACCGCCGTGAATGACCATTGGTTTGCTGATTTCTTTGTGCAATTCTTCAATCAAAGGCCAGTTCAATTCGGTCTTTGATTTGAATTGGCCGTGGTGAGTACCAACGCCGACAGCTAGTGCTTCGACATCTACGTTATTCAAGAAGGCAATGGCTTGTTGCGGGTCAGTATACCGGCCTTCCTTGACGGTCACACCTTCTTCAGTCCCACCGATTGTGCCGATTTCGCACTCGACTGAAACACCATGTTCATGTGCATAGTCGGCTACCCGGCGTGCCCGTTCCATGTTTTCCTTATTCGGCAGCGCTGAACCGTCAAACATCACAGAGGAATAGCCAGCATCAATGGCTTCTTTAATGGCATCAAATGACTTAGCGTGATCTAGATGCAGATCAACATCGACTAACAGATCTTGCGCCATGGATTTGCAAACCGCAACAAAGTTCTTCATGCCAACGTATTCAGCCGTCGCAACACTTGTTTGAATGATAATTGGCGATCCTGCATCCTTTGCAGCCGTGATCATTGATGGCACCATTTCCAAGTTGTGCGCATTAAAGGCGCCAACTGTATAATCAAGTGCTTGCGCTTCATCCATCAATTGCTTTAAGTTCTTGTACATAGTAGATTGCCTCCCAGCAGATTAATAACCAAAACCTGACCGCATGACCCGTTTGGACATATCGAGCAATGCATCCGTTTTTGTGACCCATTTTTGAATGTCGTCATCATTTTTCGCTTTTGCCGCTTGTTTTCGCTGCGTCTCGTATAGGTTCAGCAAGGCATTGTATGCATCCCCAAACTCTTCTTTATCTTTGACACTCGCTTCATAAGCTGCGATTGCCTCTAAGTCGTTGCCTAATTTAACCTGAGTAGCGCCTAATTGGTTGTATAGCAGGTGGCGTTTGTCTTTATCATCGGTTATCTGTTCAATTTGAGTCGTCAATGCCGCCACTTTTTCGGTTAGAGCAGCAGCTTCGGTTGTCGAAAGTGATTGATTGACTTCTTTTGGCACCGCGGATGGTTGTTTCTGCGTGTCTTTCTTTTTAAATAAACTGCCAAACATAGTCGTGCCCCTTTCTTTAAACTGCTTTAAGAATCGGCGTTAGGATCCAGGCATACATCAGCATGGCCACGATCGTATCGGAGTCAGTTGCCGAAGCATTCACGAAGCCAAACGAGGTCAAAGCCGTTACTAGCAGCGCTGGCAACAAGGTGATGAACAGGCCGTGGATAATGCCGCCAATGATGGCCCCGCGGCGGCCGCCGACAACGTTTCCGAAGATCCCTGCAGTCCCGCCAGCGAAGAAGTTAGTTAACATCCCCGGCAGAATGACCGCGAGTCCGAAAACAGGCATCAAGAACATGCCAATGACGGTCCCAATGGTTGTCGTAATGAAGCCTAAGATGACCGCGTTTGGTGAGAATGGGAACAAGACTGGACAGTCAAGTGCTGGTTTCGCATTTGGTACCAGTTTCATCGCAATACCACGGAAAGCCGGAACGATTTCACCAAGTAAGAGCCGAACACCTGCAAGTAGGACATAGACCCCGACAACAAACTGAATGCCCATCATGAAAGCATTCATGATATAGTTCAGACTCGTGCCGTTACCGGCGTACTTAGGACCTGCAAAAGCCGCGGTGATCATAAACAATGGCACCATCACAACAGCAACAGAGAGATACGTGTCTTGCAAGAATTCCATGTACTTTGGTAACTTGATGTCTTCAATCGAGTGTTTCTTTTCGCCACGTTCACCGAAGATCCAAGCGGCGCCTGCTTCTACCATGTAGCCGATCGTACAAAAGTGTCCTAAAGCAATGGCATCGCCCTTGGTAATCTTACGAACAAAAGGCTGCGCAATGGCTGGCATGGCCACCGCGAAAATTCCCCCGATAACACTACCAACAAGAATGGTCACGACTGAATTGAAGCCAGCTATCTTGCCGCCGACAACCGTCATGGTCGACATCCACAACAGCGCCTGTCCGGTTAGGAAAATATATTTCCATGGCGAGAACCGCGCAATGATAATGTTGACAATGAAAATGCCCAAAAAGGTTAAGGCAATTTCATTTCCCAACCCCAGCGTATTCATGGCTTGACCATTGATCGCCTCAATGCTGGGTACAACCCCTTTTAGGTGAAAACCATGTTGAAAAATCTTTCCGAAATACGTCAGTGCTGTGACAATAATGGCGGACCCTGCTGATAATACTTGAAATCCCAGCAGTGTCTTGAAGGTTCCAGTTAGGACCGCGCCAAAGGACTTGCGTTGTAGAAGCAAGCCCAGCATCGCGATTAACGCAATGGTGATGGCTGCCTGAGTCAGAATATTTTGAATAATAAAGTTAACCACAACCATGATTGATTCCCCCTTTTAAACGCGATCACTGGCGCGGAAACCGCCACATAGGGACCTTGGGTGCAATGGCCAAAGCCCGACCATCACATTCAAGGCCGCTTATACTCCGGTCTCTAACCACGCCAGCTCACGCTCTGTTGTTCAGGCTGATTTTTCCGACAATTCTTTAATAACTGGCACGAGCTTGGCTTCGATTTCAGCTGGATCCACAATGTTGTGCAGAAAGACAAACTTGATGGCTGGATCGAGATCATATTGATTGAACTGCGAAGCAAAATTTTCTGCCGAGACAATGATGTCCGTCCGTAAACCTGGTGTTGACGAAATTGCCTCATGTTCGAGGTTTTCGTCTAACCCCAAACGGTTCAAAACATCTTCTGCAGTCATTTGGCAAGCTAAGGAAGACCCTAGTCCGGCACCACAGATGAAGTAAATCGTTAATTTCCTGGTCATTTAAATCGTCTCCTTTGACGTCTTTTCGTTGAATAAAATGTTTTTAAAGGTTTGAATATCTGTTTGTTGCGCCAGCTGATCAACTTTTTGCTGATCATTGATGAGTTGGACAATGGCTTTCATGACATTGAGATGCGAATAATTATCGATCGCGGCCAGACAGAAGATGATCTTCACGGGATCATTGTCTGGATTGCCAAAGTTGATTGGTTTCGCCAACGTTGTGATCGTCACGCCAAGCTTCTTTGTCCCATCCTCTGGCCGTGCATGGGCTAGCGCGATGGCAGGTCCAATGACAATATACGGACCGAATTTCTTAACTGAATCAATCATCGCTTGGATATAATTTTTGGTAATGTAATCCTCGTCAAGCAATGGTTTTGCTGAAATACGGATCGCATCTTCCCAATCATCAGCTTTCTGTTGAAGCTGGATCTGGTGATCGTTGATTAAATCTTTCAACATAGGCTGAACCTCCCTTTCATTAATTTCGACATGGTTCTCCTTGAATGCTGCTTGCAGATCAGCTAATAGTCGTTTATCAACTGTTACCTGATGGGTTTTCAGCACATCCAGAACTGTGCGAAATAGTCTTGTTGGATCTAACGTACGGCCTTCGTACTTAGTTAACGTTGTGTGTTTCTTCAAAAACGCGGCAACTCGGGTCAAATCAACTTCTGAAGGAATGGGATTAACCTTCAAACTCGGGATTTTATCGATTGGCATGTCGACTGTTTTGAAAACTAAGCTGACCGGTAATTTGCGGAGAATGCCAACTTCAGACGTGCTCAAAACGGCAAGAACATCAATGTTAAACCGTTCCTCCAGTTTGGCTGCCAACACTCTGCCCGTCGCCGTGCCGAAGTTGCAGACAACTGCGGCTTGATACTGATAGTCTTGGCGCTGGCGATCCTCAGCTTGTGTCGCTGAGAAATACATCGCCAGAAATGCCTTCTCATCATCAGACATGGTCAGCTGATAGCGTCCCGTCTTGAAGAAACGATCAATCGCGTCATAGATCGGCCCATAGCCTTGCTGGATCGTCTTTCTCAACGGATTAACCACTTTGACGTGCTGTGACAAGCGCTTGAACAAAGCGGTCATATGGTTATATAGCTCTTCGAAAAGCTTTTCGTTTTTAGAAAATGGAAAGCCAATTTCAGTTTCCATATGATCAATGAGCGCAACGCTGAAAATCTGGGCCTTGACCCAGTCGTCAAGATCAATCGCACCGCGACGATTAAAACTGTTGATCAGAAAACCGACATAACCTAACTCGCTGGCGACATCAATTTGTAAGGCATAATGCTGAATGAGTTCATTGAGAAACTTGGCATTTTCCTTATTGAGATCAACGGCAGTTTCATCATCTTTGACATAGTACCCGCTGCGAACACGGTGTAACCAGATAATGAGTAACACGGTCACTTGCTGGCTGTACATGTCGTTGGCGGCCAAGGCCCCTTTTGGAAAACAACGGCGTAGTAAGTCCCGGATATAGGTCACATCTTGTTTGGTAAAGACTTCCTTCATCTTGTCGACATACATCCCGCTGGCGATTAATTGCTGGGCAATCAAGGTGACCAAAGCATGTTGCCGTGTTAGGATATCCCCAAACATCGTTCGAATTGATCGCTCGTTGCCTTCAATCTGTGCGCCTAACTTTGGGCTGGTCGTGAGTGTTAGATTGTATTTTGCTAGATCAGCCCGCAAGTTGCGGAGATCAGAATCCATTGAGCTTTTACTAATCTGCATCTTTTCTTGTTCATCGACGAGATAAACCGGTTGGGTGGCTTGAAGCAAATCCAATAAGAGATACACAGCACGTTGCTCAGGGGTTAAAGCGCCTTGACTGATGCTGTCAAAATCAAGGACGTCAGACAGCGAATGCCGCTGTTGCGTTGAGATATGATTGTAGGCGACACCTCTTTTGATATCGAATAAGGGTAAGTTTTTCTCCGCCAAAACTTCATTTAAAACCTGAATCTCATTTCGAATCGTCTTTGTCGTGACGTTGAATTGCTTGCCTAAATCAGATAAAGAACTTGCCGAACTGTCCAACAATGTTCGCAGAAGATTCGTCAATCTTTCTCGCATTGCTTTGCCTCCTTACAGCTTCTATACTAAGCAAGCGCTTACATACCGAAAAGTAGAACCTTTTTCCTTAACTTGGGAAACGAAGTACACCTTGCTCATCATTCTTCAAGTTTCGGCCTCGGTAAGTGACAAAAAGCCCCATAACGGCTAGGCTTGCCTGCCTAACAATTATGGAGCATATGAATTTTGGGGGTTGAGCGGACACCGCCATTTTCAGCGCATCAAAAAAGCGATTCTCATCTGACGAGAACCGCCTTTAAGTCATTCAGGTTACTGTTGTGCTTTCACGTAAGCCGCCGCCTGCGTTCCTGCTTGGCGACCAAAGATCACAATGTCGGCGACGGAATTGCCACCGATTCGGTTGTCGCCGTGTAGGCCGCCGGTGACTTCACCGGCTGCGTATAGTGCTGGGATTGGTTGTTGCTTCTTTGTCAGCACCTCAGTCTTGGTGTTGATCTTCACGCCGCCCATGGTGTAATGGATGCCTGGGGCGATTTTGAAAGCATAGTAAGGACCGGTGGTGAGGCCATGGTCCATCCCAGTTGTCCGACCAAACTCGGCATCCTTTTTGTTGGTGACCGCTTCGTTCCAAGTTGAAACCGTCTTGGATAACGTGGCCGCTGGCACCTTCATTTTCTTGGCGAGTTCATCAAGGGTTTTGCCTTCGACACCGAGCTTATCCTTGATATAAAAGTCAATGGCACTCGACCGTTGGCGGACGCCTGTATCAATCACGACCCAAGCATCCTTACCTTTTTGCTTGTTAATGGCAGCGGAAACCTTGTCACGGGTATTCATTTCGTTATAGAACCGCTTCCCGCTTTGGTTAACTAAAATGCCGCCTTCACCGCGAGTCGCTTCCCCAATGAGAATATGCTTGCTTTGGTTAACGGTTGGGTGAATTTGGATCTTATTCATGTCGATCGCATAGCCGCCGACTTTCTCGATCATCTTGATGCCATCACCGGTTGCGCCAGCTTGGTTAGTGGTGACGTAATGAGCCAGATCAGGGCGATATTTCTTGATCATTTGCTTACTTGCCCCGAAACCGCCAGTGGTCACAATCACGGCCTTGGCTGCGATTTTTTTCGTCTTGTCTTGATTGATCTTGACGGTGACCCCGCTGATTTTACCATCTGTTTCATTCAACTTGGTAACATCCGAGTTCACAAACAGCGGAATCTTTTCTTTTTTGACTTCTTTCACGAGCCCATCAACGAGATAACCGCCAACCGCTGAACCATCGTGTGGCCGATGCGTGCGCTTGACCGACATCCCACCGGAAATCGTCAGTTTGTCCAGCTTAATCCCAATCGAGTCGAGCCAATCAATGGCGCTGGCTGAGTTGTCGACAAAATAGCGCAGCAGCGCTTTATCATTCGTTCCGCCGCCACCTTTTAGCGTTTCTTCATAGAACTGATCATTGCTGTCCTTAACCCCTTGGGCAGCTTCAACTTTCGTCTGACTGGCATTCATACCGCTAGAGGCTTTCAGCGTATTCCCGCCAGCAACGGGCATTTTTTCAAGAATGACGGGATTCATCCCTTGCTGCTTCGCCTCGATGGCAGCTGTCATCCCGGCACCACCAGCACCGACAATCACGATGTCATACTTGCCCTTCATCGTTTTCGGATCTGTGTAGGCCTGCTGTGAAGCCCCGCTAGTGACCTTGCTGCTAGCTGCTTTGTTTGCTTTTGAACTTGACGAACTCGACTTTGAACTCGCCCCGCTACTGCAACCAACCAGCACGACACTCATCAGCGCCAACAGCCCTGCGATTTTAACCCACTTTTTCAAAACATAGTCCCTCCCTTATGTTGTTGTCTACGTGAATAGATTAACAAAGTAGCGAAACCATCTCAACTTTACCTTGAGTTTGATGATATAAACGTTAATCGTTTTGCAAGAAAGCGAGCTTAGAAGCAGGAACGAAGGAAGACGACCGCTACAAACATGATTGCTGCTAGGACAGATAGACCAAGGCCTAACCACGTCCAGCCGCGATGTTTTTGCTGTAAGCCTACCAGGAACACCGAGATACCAACTAGGAAAAACAACAGCATCAATAGCGAAAAGCTCATTTTGATCACCCGTTCACCTAACTTGATTGCTATGACTGTATCAGAGTTTTCTTATTGGCTGAGGGCGGTTTGACAACTTTGCCTTAATCTTAACTTATAAGACGAATTGTCAACTCAAAGAGGGACATATTCGTCTTCATCATCAATTCAAAATTTAACATTTCCACAACTCAAACAATTTACAAGGCGTTCGTGCCCTCCTGATTTCAAACACATCAGCGTGATCAATCATTTTGATCGACTTGAAAAAGAGAACATCTTCTCCCGATGCTTTATTATCAAGATGACCAATACACAGAAAAGGCCTACAAGAAGGCCGCATGAATGCGCCACCTGAACATTTTTTTCAATATCTGACATGGCTAGATTCGGCCAATATCCCACTGTGACGTAATAAAGAGTCGATGTAAACGCAACAATCTTCGTCATAAAGGAAAATGTGGGTTTTTCGATTAAAAATGCCAATATAGCTAGTGGAAATAAGGCATATCCAGACAATGACACACCGTAAAACGATTCAATATAGGTGCCTATTCCAAACGCTGATTGAATGAACCCGCCGAATCCGAAGCAAAACAGCAAGACACCAAGCCAACTAGAAACAAAAAAACTAATGACGAATGGTGTACTGCCAATTTTCCACTCGATAAATGGCCCAAGCACAATCACTGCAAGCATATTCTTCATTAAGTGCGGCCATTCATAGTGGTAAACTGTGCTCGTTACAATTCGCCAAAGTTCCCCTCTTAAAATTGAAGGGATGCTCCCGACAAAGTTGGCTGATGGTATTAAAAGAACATTCGTTAAAAACGAAAACAAAAGATAACAAACTATCAATATGCAGCAGATAAGGAATGTTCCTCTAGCATTCAAAAATACGGATAAAAGATTGGGTCTTCTCAACTTTAACAACATAAAATTCACCCGTTTTCTTTTCATTAGCATCATTAGCACCAAATTTTCTTAAGTCTTATAAGATCAGTTGCTCGGTTTGGCAGAAAAGAAGGGAACTTTCTTCCAATTTCTTAGCGCCACGACTATAAGGGCACAGAAAAGGCCGGAAAGAACACCGCATAATTGACTAATCTGTACAATGACTGCAGGCTCTGGTGTATCTGAATTCGGCCAAAACCCCACTGTAAAGTACAACAGAAGACCGCCAACTAAAACGCACTTTGCCAACAAAGAAAAGGCAGGTTTCTTTATCAAGAACGCTAATACTGCCAGTGGAAATAACGCATAGACTGACAGTGTGCCGCCATAAAAAGCATAAACGTAGGTGTTTATGCCAACTGTTGACCGAATGATACCGCCAAATCCAAAGCAAAATAACAAAATGCCGATCCAACTAGAAGCAAAAAAGCTCATAACAAGCACAGGACTGCCAATTTTCCATTCTATAAAGGGGCAAAGGACCAAAACTATAAGAACCGTCTTAATTAAGGGCGTCCATTCAGAAAAGTACACAGTACTCGTTATAACGCGCCAGAGTTCTCCTTTTAAAATTGAAGCCACATCCCCTAAAAGGTCGTTCGTGGGAATTAAAAACGTATTTGTCAAAGTTGAAAATAGTAAATAGCAGAAGAGCAATAGACAGCATATCAGAAGCGTTCCTCTGGCAGCCAAAACTATCGCGACAAAAGTCGAGTTTCTCAGCTTTTGCAACATAAAAGTCACCCATTTTCTCTTTCAAGTCAAACCTACGAAGTTGCAAACATATTGGCTCATTGATAAGTATTCAAAAAGGCGGATTTGCTCAGATCCGCCTTTTCTTCAACTCATAGACCTAGGTTTCATTCGATTGTTGCTTTAACTGTCCAATCCAAAAACTAGTTTGTGCCCAATGCGGACCGGCGAACCGGTATTGATAAGCATCACCATCATACGGAGTTGTTTGTGGTCCCAGAAGATCACTTCATGTGAAGGAACCACCACCATCTTGGGGATATAAGAACCCGCCAGATGTGTTCTAAAATTCATTGCTTATGAGAATGGCGCTGTCTAGCAGGCTGTTCCTGCTAATCTTTTCAATAGTCCATCCTCCTCGTTTTTGTGAAAACGGTGGCAATCAGATAATATAGTCATGAGCTTAGCGCTAATGTACTTTATCTATGGAGGAAAGTCAAGAAAAAAGATATTATTTATTATAACGAACTGTAAAATTTAAAAAATGATATAGGAATATTGTTTAAAGAATGACATTCAATCAAATCCGATTTATTTTCTCGAAATATCTAATAAGACTAAACGGTTTGTGACACTAGCTCTCTTGCCTGAAGAGGTTGCTGCAAATCTTTAATCACCACACACATTCTAAGATCCGGAAACTGATTGACAAAAAGAGGTTCTCAAATTGATCTCCCAGATGCCAAAAAACGCACCAAGGTCTGGCTGCTATGCCAAACCTTGGTGCGCTGCATGTTTTCCTGCAAAACTGAATGTTCAAGTTACCTTTTCAAACCATCTTCTCATTTCAAAGCACTATGATTCATCGTCAAATCGTTCTAACTGACGCTCCAGTTTCTCAATTTCGCCTTCAGTTTCTTCCAGCGCCCCCATGACTTCTTCCAATGTCAAGCCCTCAGAACTATAGCCTTTGTACTTGGCACTAATATAATCTTCGTCTGCTAGGCGCCGTGCACGTTCACGCAAGTCGCCCAGTTGCGTCACAAGCGTATCGAAATCTGCTTTTGCCATTCGGTCACCTCTTTACGCTAAGGCATCAGGTGCTGCTAATTGTGGGATCTTGCCTTGTCGCGCCAAAACCCAATTGTCATAGTTCCACATTTCGGTTGCCCGTCGATTTCTGAAGTAATCCCAAAACGACTCGCGCTCAATTTCAATAATCTGGTTGTCGGGCCCGATGGTGACCCAGTTATAGGAACCGTTGCGATGGGCAAACTTGATCCAGTAAACTGGCGCGCTAACCTGCATCCCGTTATCTTCATAATGGCGTTCTTGCTGCTCGGTTCGCATGTAGCTTAAATCATCTGCATAATTTGGGTCTAACTGATTGAATAACGTGACTGCCTGCCGTAATGCTTTATCAGCTGACGGCAGTTTCCCGCCATTTTTGAAGGTGCTGGCATTAAAACTGATCAAGTTGCCGTTTCTATCAGTCACAAGTGTCAGATGCTTGTTGTTCGGCGTCACTTCATCAACGTTTTGATAGCGGTCCACCGTCACCTGCACTTTATTTCGCTTGCGGACGTCTGTTTGAACCACGTGATAATCTTCAGGAATTGGCAATAAAGCCAGCATATCGTTTTTCAAAATTCCGACCTCTTTTCAGTTTCGTTAAGCACATCCAGCATTCTGGCAAATTCAATTTTGTTAGCTTCAGACAGTTTTGCTGTCAAAGTGGCTTCATAATCGGCCACAATTTGCGTCACCATTGGGATCAGGCGCCGGCCTTTTGGCGTGAGGCTGATAATCCAAGCACGTTTGTCCTCGTCGGATCGGCGTTTTGCGACGAGTCCCAACGCAATCAGCTGGGCCAATCGTCGTGTGACGTTGCTGGGATTAAGGTGAATCGTTTTAAAAAGTGTTTCCTGCCGCATTTCATCGACTTTGCCAAGCTTCAAGATAAAGTAATAGTTACTCGCACTGAGCGTGGTTGGCGCTAACGCAACATCCAAGTCGTGTTGAATGTGGCGCGCTAGGATATTGACTCTTGAAAGCAATTCATCCGGTTCTTTTGGCATTTTCTACCTTCTTTCGTAACAACATGACGGCGATGAAAAACAGAGCAGCTGCGAGCATGAAGCTGACACCCTGCGCAACAAATAAAGCTTGCGGAGCGGCGTGGACGGCGGTGGTGTGCGGGCTGACGATCCCGAGGGTTTGATAGAACACTAAACCGGCAACCGCGCTACCGATACTCATCCCCAACTGTCTAGCAAGTGAAGTGGCCGCGCCAACCTGCCCCCGCATGGTCGCATCGACACTTTGCATCAACACGACACTATTAGGATTCGTGAACAGCGCTGTGCCAACCGCAAACGCGACTGACACGATAACAAATGGCCAAGTTGTCGTTTGATGAGGCAGCAAGGCAAAGGCCACATTCGTCAGAACCAGCATCAGCAAGCCGATTCGCATGAGTCGCTGGCGATCAAAGCGGTCACTAAGCACCCCAGCCACTGGATTGGCAGCCAACGAAACAAGTGGTGTCAGCATCAACAAATACCCAGACAAGGCCACTGGCAAGCGTAGCATCAACTGTAGATAAATCGGTGCGAGCAGCGTAAAAAAATAGGCCGCAACATAGTTCAAAAACGAAGCCGCTAAATTCCGTGAAAAGCGCTGGTTGCTGAACAACCGAGTATCAAGCATTGCTTGATCAGTCTGCCGCTCGTGACGCCAAAACCAATAGGCGCAGCTGCCAATCAAAATGACCAGAATTCCGGTGAACAACGGTTGCTTGTTGATCTGGATGAGCAACAACAACCCGCCAATCACAATCAATTGAAGGAAGCCGCGGCCATCGACGCCCCTTTTCCCAGAGGGTGCGTGTGTTCGCGGAAAAACCGCCCATTCGACTAGCAAACACACGATACCAATCGGCAAGTTCACCCAGAAAATGTAGCCCCACGGCAACTGACTCAGGATCAGGCCACCGATCCCAGGGCCGGCCAGTGCGCCGGCTGAAATGAAGATCGATTCAATGCCCAGCGCACGGCCCAAAATGGCGGGTGGGAAAACGTCCGCAACAATCGCATAACTCGTGGCCATGGTCATACTAGCACCCACTGCCTGCACTACTCGGGCGGCCAATATCAACTGAAAGTTAACGCCAAAACCAGCCAACCCAGAGCCAATCAGAAACAGATAGGTGCCCCAGATGAACAGCCGCGTTCGGCCATATTGATCAGCCAACTGACCAAAGAACAACAGGCAAACGCTGATCGTGGTGAGATAAACCGTCAGCAACAAGTTCACCTGACTCGGACTCACCGCCAAAGCCAAGGTGATGGTCGGTACCGCAACGACAACAATGGTGCCATCAATAATCACCATAAAGAAGAATAAACCAAGTGTGATGAGTATGAGCCAGCGTTTGAACAATCACTCACCTCCCTGTGAAGTATTATAGGCTGTTTTATTTGCTTGCGCAAGCAAATTTAATACCGAATGCTAACTTTTTAGACTAACTCATTGTTGTTCTGTTCAATGTAAAAAGTTATCTTGCAAGAAAAAGCCTGCATGATCAAGATAAAAGGTTTTCGCTTCCCTCTTGAAAATACAGGCGCTTTCGCATTCATCTGACTCAATTAGTGTTCGCAATCACTATGATTTTTCCTAAGTCATGCGGCTTTTCCAAAGCGGCATGTGCAGCACCCACATGCGCCAAGTCAAATTGTTGGATGATCGGCAAACTTAGATGATGCTTCGCAACTAAGGCCAGCATCGCTTGGAACAGACCAGCGTTGACATGCGTCGATTGAAAATTAGTTAAATAGCCCTGAATACTAAATGGACTGAAATTAGGCAAGACCCACTGGCCACCCAATCCACCGGTCACCACCACGTATCCATTTGGTTTCACATGTCGCATTGAGTCTAAAAGTGTCGTGACACCCACCAACTCAATAACACCAGCAAATTGAGTCCTTGTCGCCAGTTCTCCTTGATCTATAAGCACATGGTCAGCGCCGAATTGTCGTAGCTTCGTTACTTTTGTTTTGTCTCGCGTTGTCACCGTGACTTGTAACCCCAATGTTTTCGCCATTAAAAGTGCCGCTAAGCCAACACTGCTGCTCCCACCGCGAATTAATAGTTGATCGCCTTGATTGAGATGCAGTTTGCATAGCGATCCATACGCTGTGTAGAAGCTCTCAGGAATAGTCGCTAAAGCTTCCCACGACAGATCACTTTCAACCGGATATAACTGATCATTCGGTACCAAAGCATATGCTTCATAACTACCATCGAACGCTCGGCCGAAACCACCCATTAAGGTCATGACCTTTTGATTAGATTGTAGCCCACTGTTGGCACTTGTTTCATAGATAACTCCCACCGCTTCAATGCCAATTACCCGTGGCAAATGAACATCAGGTGATCCTCCGGCGCGCGTGATTAATTCAGCATGATTAATGCCAAATGCCATAATCTTCAAGACACTTTTGGTTGCTGTTGCTTTTGGAATTGGACGGTCTTCAGGATCAAATACATTCGCATCTCCAGGATGATTCAACACCATTGCTAACATAATATGGCCTCCATATTCACTAATAAACCCGGTTACCGGCCACCGAGTTATACTTTCAAATTTTACAGTGTTTTAATGATTGCGATAATCGCTCACAAATTGGTATAACTTTTCCCGTGTCAGCAATTGCAGATGATGATCTTTTGTTCTTATGGCCAATTGATCTGCACTGACAAACGCCGTGAAGGCTTCGCGAACCGTTTGCTCTTGTGCTAATTCTGGGCCTTTATACTGATCAGGCATCGGCTGTAAGTACCCTAGGACATCTAGTTTATTCAAATAGACAGCATAAACATCATGAGACATCGATTTCTCGAATAACTGCCGAACAAACGGATCGTTCGGATGCTGCACGATCTCTTGCGGGGTTCCCACCTGCAGCAACGATCCGGAACGCATCACGCCAATCCGGTCACCAAGTTTGAGCGCCTCATCCATATCATGTGTTACGAAAATAATGGTACTCCTGAGTTTACGGTGAATCGTCAAAACAAGTTTCTGCAGTTGGGTCCGCGAGATTGGGTCTAAGGCACTGAAAGGCTCGTCCATTAACACAACTTTGGGCTGAGCAGCAAAGGCTCTTAAAATACCGACGCGTTGCTTTTCACCACCTGACAGTTCATCAGGCATGCGATTGCGGTAAACATGTGGCTCTAGATTGACATCCGTCAAAAGTTGATCAACCAGCCTATTAATCTTTGACTTGTCCGTTCTTTTCATGCTGGGAATCAATGCCACATTTTGCGCGACTGACATGTTTGGGAAAAGCGCAATCTGCTGCAAGACGTAGCCAATTTGAAATCTCAATGTTCGTAAGTTGTAAGTTTCAATTTTCCTTCCATCAAAATAGATGCTTCCTGTTGTCGGCTTCACTAAGCCATTAATCATGCGAATGATAGTCGTTTTACCACTACCAGATGCGCCAACAAGCACGAAGATCTCGCCTCTCTTCACGTTAAGCGAAAAATCAGTCACTGCCGCTTGCTGCGCATAATTTTTCCCAATCTGTTCAAATTTGATGAGCGTCGCAGTCATCATAAGTCATCCCCTAAGCAATTGATGCGTGACTAAATAATGCTTCGCTACCGTAGCAGCCGATTGTTGTTTCACATTCACTTCATAATTCATTTCCTGCATGTCTGTTTCGCTAATCTTGTTAGCAAGTTTGTTGAGTGCTTGAACGATTTCGGGATTTTTAGCAGCAAAACTTGTGTTCATCAGCGGTGCCCCTTGATAAACAGGGAATTGATGGCGATTGTCTGTTAGTGCGATCAGATCAAACTGGCGAATTTGAGAATCTGTTGAGTAACCGTCTGTTAAATTGATTTTGCCATTCTTAAGTGCCTCATAGCGTAAACCCGGATCTATTGATTGCGTCTTGAAGTTTAAGCCATAAGTCGCCTGAAGTCCTTTATAGCCATCAGTGCGATCCAAAAACTCAAGGTCAAAGCCTCCCAATAATTCGGATTGTACTCGCTGCAAATCCGAGATGGTTGTTATGCCATGTGCTTGGGCATACGATCGCTTGATCACAACTGCATAGGTATTGTTATAGGCCATCGGCGCCAAATAAGTCATTTGGAACTGGTGTTTGAGGTCTTGTGCCGCATATTTGTATAATCTGGCTCCCGGCACACCAAGTTGTCTTTGTTGTTTTGATGGCTTAACCAGACTTTCAAGAACGGTCCCAGTAAATTCAGGATAGATATCGACTTTCTGCGTTTTTAATGCATTGAAGAGAAAGGATGTTTGTCCAAAATTAGGCTTCAAAACCACTTTCGTTTGCGGAGCCGCCTGCTCAATAAGATCCTTGTACATATTAATCAAAATATCTGGTTCAGAGCCCATTTTCCCGGCAATGGTGACGGTTCGCGATACTGGATGGACATTCTGATAAATCATCCCAACAACTGGCAGACAGATGATCACCCCAAGTGTTGCCAAAACGTAACGCAATCGGTGTTTTTGCAACCAGTAAATACCACCACTAAAAATGATAGCGAGTAACGCCGATGCAATGGCGCCAATTAATGTCACCTAGATTGCAATAATAAAGTTACCACCTAGAAAGAGGCTTGCTCACTGCTTGAACTGGGGTTTGCCAACGGAGACATTTTCTAGGTTTGTTATTGATAAGCGCTGTGGCTTGTTGAATATCGGTCTCTGAAACCTGATCAAACTGTGTTCCCTTCGGGAAATAGTAGCGAAGTTCTCGATTGAACCGTTCATTTGTGCCCCGTTCATTCGGGTGATAGGCGTGGCAAAAGTAAACCGGTATCCGATAGCGCTTTGTAAGCGCCTGATCGCAGGAAAACTCTTTACCGTGATCAACCGTCACTGATCGAACCGGACCCGGAAAGTCCACCATCAGTCTTGCAAATCCCTTGAGAACAGCATTTTGTGATAAGTTTTCAAGCTTAGTTGTCGCCATTAAACGTGTCACCCGATCGACAATGGTCAAAACAGCAGCCTTTGACCCGCGACCACCGCGAACTGTATCCATCTCTAAATGTCCTTTTTCGGTTCGCCGATTAGCTGACTCACTGCGAATCTCAATTGAGGTGCCTACTGCTTGGTTATAGCGCGACCGAAGGTCTTGTCTTCTTTTATGACGTTTACCGTGATCAAAGAGTTGGCTTGGCTGAAAATCGACTTGTCTTTGATAAATCCAGTGGTAAATCGTGTGTGGCGCACAGTGAACGGCATAACCGACCATTTCAGGGGACCAACCTAGGTTTAGCTTCTCAGTTACCATCCGCTTCAACTTAGGCGTTAAAATCGAGTGCCGACCACAACGATGCCGACAAGTATCGGCATGATCCTGAGCTATAATGGCGCAGTAATCACCTTCAGGGCAACGGTGAAGCTCATGCCTAATAGAAATACGAGAGCGGCCTAAGGTCGCGGCGATGTATTGAATCGTGTGGTGTTGCATCAGTTCTATCTGAGATCGTTCAATTAAGGTTATAATGGCCATGGGACCTGTCCTTCTCTCTAGATGGTATGTTATGCAAACACCATTTTAGCAAGAACGGACAGGTCTTTTTTCACATTTTCTGGGTGGTAACTTTAATTATGCAATCTAGGTCATAGCATTATTATTCCGATCAATGCCTAATAGAATAAAATCGCCAAGGCCGCCTGCGCCGATTAAGGCAGCCAGCGTACCAGTTCCGATTATCATGACGATCGCCTGCCTAATACCAGTCACAATAGTTGGCATAGCCAAGGGGAGTTCAACTCTGAAAATCTTTTCCCTCCTGTTCATGCCAAACGCATCAGCCGCCTCCTCCAAAGCGTCATCAATGCTACCAATCCCCGCCAAGGTACTACTAAAAATTGGTAAGATAGCATAAATGACTAAGGCAGTAATGGCAGGAATCGTACCAATGCCGACAAAAGGAATCAGCAGGCCTAAAACTGCCAACGATGGAATTGTCTGAAAAATCCCCGCTATCTGCGTAAAAATACCGGCAGTTCGTTGGTGATGTACAACAGCAAGTGCCAATGGTAACGCGATGATCAAGGCAAACAGCAACGAAATCAAGGAAATTTGAATATGTTGCCAAATGGCGATTAGTAGTTCTTGCCGTTTCGAGAAGAGTGTTTGAATCAATGCATCCATGAATGCTACCTCCAAGACTTGATCAACCCAAGGTGTTAAACTGATCACGTTCAGTGAATACGTTAATCAAGAATGACAATGACTAAAAAGGGCGGTCAACCATGAAACAAACAAGTCGAGATATTCAAAAACAACAGACAAAGCAAAAAATATATCAAGCCGCGATCAAATTAATTAAGCGGTACGGCTATGCTGAAACCTCTATTCGGCAAATCACTCAAGAGGCCCATGTTTCTTCGGGAACCTTTTACGTACATTACGCCTCAAAACAAGACATCATTCGCGAAAACTATTACGACGAATTGGCCGACTATATCAAGGTCCATTACAGCGAATACCTCAAGAACCATCCCAAAGCATCGATACGTGACAAGATTGTTTATTTCAGTACCTTGCAACTGCATTTGTCAGCTGAACAAGGTTGGGAATTTGTCACCATTGTGTTCACCGCCTTCTTTGAAGAAACGTTGAATCCTAGTAATAACTTGCGTGACTGGGAAATGCTGGACACCCTAAGAAATCTGATGGTACAAGCAAATGATGCCAATATTCTCATCAATCAAGATCCTCAAGCTTCATTTCGCCAACTCTATACCTCTGTTAGAGGCATGATGGCGACATGGGCATATAGCAGAGGCCAGTTTGACATCGTCCAAGAAGGTCAGGCTTATTTGCTGAACATTATAAATGCCCTAATCAGCTTACGGTGAACGTGTTCACTGAACAGGTTCATTATAGATCGGTCAAAACATTTATGCAATTTTTCCGGCATCAATAACCGTCTCTTTTACATTTGTGCAAAAACCTACTGTGGCCATGAACGTCGCTGTCATTTGATTTTAACCAGATCATAAGGATAATAGCTGTCATCTCTATGGTTTTGGGTACTAGCCTTTCAACCAATTTAACTCACCACCATTTCTTCACAATACTCGAACGAGTAGAATGACCATATACACGGAGTAAAATCAGGAAATGGGGAAACTATCATGAAGAAATCGACCCTCACCATTATTGGCGGTGTGGCCGCGGCGATTGTGATCATTGCTGGTGGATTTGGCCTTTATCAGTGGTATCAAGGCAAATCCGAAGCTGACGCGGTTCAGGCCACTGCGCAAACTTATACGCAGGCGTTTGCTAAGCGCCAATATGACAAAGCAGTTAAACAAGTTGATACCAGCCACTTGACTGGACCTGGTTGGCATTATACGGCCAAAACTTTGGCGGCGCGCAATCAGGCGGTTTTTGATCGCGTTGGTGCCAGTGATATCAAGATTACTAATTTGAAAACCAAGAAGTATGACAACAAAACCTACGATCTGACTTTTACAGCTAACATGAACACCAAAATCGGCAAGCTGAGTGCGCAACACTACGAAGCGCCAATTGTTAAAGTCGGCAATGACTGGCGGGTGCAGTGGTCACCACGTCTGCTTTTCCCGTCCATGAATGGCAAAGACACGGTGCAGATTGACCTGATTGCGGCCACCCGTGGCCAGATTTATGACCGCAATAACCAGTTGCTGGCGAAAAATGGCGATGTGACCCAAGCTGGGCTGGTTCCCGGTAAGCTCGGAACCGATTCTGATCGCACAGCCAACTTAGAGAAAATTGCTGCCGCGTGGGACGTCAAGGTTACTAGTCTTGAGACCTTGTTAAAGCAATCTTGGGTCACAGATGATACCTTCGTGCCTGTCAAAATCGTCACTGATTCACCAGTCATGACGGGCGCGGCCTATCAGACGATCGGCTCGCGCACCTATCCCCTTGGCGAAGCCGCGGCCCAGCTCATTGGCTACGTCGGTACCGCGACGGCTGATGACATTCGCAAAGATCCGACGCTAACAGCTAATAGCAAAATTGGCAAAACTGGGTTGGAACAAATTTACGACAAACAACTGCGCGGCACAGACGGTGGTCAGATTTCAATTCAAAACGGCGACAACATTCACCCGCTTTTAACTAAAAAGGCCGTTAATGGCAAAAGCCTGAAGCTAACCATTGATGCCAACCAGCAAAAGACGGCCTACACCCAACTTGCTGGCAAGGCTGGTAGTGTTGTGACGATGAATCCGACCAATGGCGAACTACTGACTTTAGCAAGCTCGCCAAGTTATGATCCAAACGCCTTTGTCAACGGGATCAGCCAGACGGACTATGATAAGTATGCCAACAACACCTCGTTACCATTCCTCAGCCGTTTCGCGCAACGCTATGCTCCCGGTTCAACATTTAAGATGCTGACGGCAGCGATTGCCCTCCAGAATAAGACGATCACCCCGGACACCACCAAGTCCATCTCCGGTCTCAAGTGGCAAAAAGACAGCTCCTGGGGTGACTACAAGGTAACACGCACAGTCGATGCCGCCTCTGAAAACATGACGCAGGCTTTGGTCAATTCCGATAACATCTGGTTCGCCCAAGTAGCACTGAAAATGGGCGCCTCCGCTTACCTCAAAGGCCTCGCACCGCTTTTCAAAACCCAGGCCGACTTACCGCTGACCATGAAAAGAGCCCAGATTTCAAACTCTGGTAAGCTCGCTTCCGAAACCCTTTTGGCCGATACCGCCTATGGTCAAGGGCAGCTCCTCTTGTCGCCAATTGAACAAGCCGCGATGTACAGCACGATTGCCAATGGCGGCACCATGCAGCAACCGACCCTCATTCAAGGCACGAAAGGCAAACGAACCAGCAGTGTCTTGCAGGCCAACGCAGCTAATACGGTTAAAACGGCGCTAACCCACGTGGTTTCTGATCAAGCCGGAACCGCCCACAATCTCGCAATTGACGGCCACACCATCGCTGCCAAAACCGGCACGGCCGAACTCAAGCAAAAGCAAGACACTGACGGCAAAGAAAATGGCTTTTTAGTCGCCATGGATGCTGATAAGAACACCTATCTCACGGTAGCTTTGATTGAAGGTACCGGCAGCGACGATGTGGTGACAGCGATGAAGCCTTATGTTGCTAGTCTTTATTAGGTTTGAATAACAGTAAGGATGATCCCCATGGATGCAATGAGCTACCATCATTTCAAGCAGCATCTTAAAGACCACCTGAAATAAGTCAATGAAGATGCCATCCCATTAGTCGTCACTTTCAAGAATCCAGACGACAATGTTGTGGTGATGAGCAAACGCGATTTTGACGCTAACGAAGAAACGATGTATCTGCTTAATAACCCAGAACTGATGGCCCGAATTCGCCGTGGGGACGGGCAAATTACGGCTGGTAAAGCCAAGCGCCACGATCTACCAAACGTATAATCAGGGCGCGGTAGATCAATTCTCAGTTCAACTAAAACAAGAAAGCTGGCAATCGTGTGAGGTAAGCACGACTGCCAGCTTTCTTGTTTTGATTAAGGTAGGTTTTGATCCAGTGATTTACTCGTTATAACCTCACTTGATTTTCGCTAACGCCGCCCGCACCTCATCCCCCATCGGAATGGACGGGAAGGCGCCGAGTTTTTGGACTGTGAAGGAGCTCGCCATGCTTGCGTATGTCGCAGCCGTGACGATGTTTTTGAGATCTGTCTGTAAAACGCTGGCCAAGGCGCCAATGAAAGTGTCGCCGGCCGCGGTGGTGTCGACAGCCTTGACTTTAAAGGCTGGCACGATGGTTGCTTCGCCATCCAGCGAGATGAAGGAGCCTTTTGATCCTAAAGTGATGATCACCCCGCGAATGCCTAATTCATGATAATAAGCTGCCGAAGCCCGCATGCTGTCTTCATCTACCACCGGAATGCCGGTGATCAGCTCGCTTTCGGTTTCGTTCGGTGCGATGAGATCCACATTTTTCAGCAAAGCTGCTGGCAAATCCTTCTGTGCCGGCGCTGGGTTTAAGATGGTCATCTTCCCAGCAGCTTTGGCAATTTTGAAGGCCTCTGCCGTCGCATCCACCGGCGTTTCAAATTCCGCGACCACAAAGTCGGCAGACTGAATCAAGTCGGCTGCTCGTTGCACATCTGCTGGTGTCACCTCAAAATTAGCGCCATGCTGGATGATAATGGAATTTTGGCCAGAGGCTTGCAGCAAAATGTAAGCCTGACCGGTTTGCGTGCCAACCGTTGTCGCCACATATTGGGTGTCGATTTGGTTCTTGACAAGTTCACCGCGCATGAAGGCAGCGTTGGCATCGTCACCAACTCGGCCAATAAAACTGGTTTTGGCCCCCGAACGCGCAGCCGCAACTGCTTGATTCGCCCCTTTACCGCCAGCCGCTTGCGAAAAGGTGTCCATTTTGATCGTTTCTCCCGGTTGTGGCAACCGTTGAATGTGCAAGATGCTATCCACATTGATACTGCCGATGACAACAACATGATTAGGCATAAAATTTCCTCCAATTGAAACGCGCTCGCTCGTCCAGAAAACGGCCTGCTCACGCTCTAATTAAAAAGGGCCGATAAGTCGGCCCCCTTTTCTAACTTAACTACCAAAGTGCCGGTTAATTTTAAGCGTAGCATGAAGCTTACTTGTTCGCATCCTCGGTTGTCACAAGTGACAATGGTGATTCAACGTTCTTCTTCACCGTTTTACCGTCGAAATGATCATAGGCTGCTTGTAAAGCCAATCGGCCCATTTCTTCTGGCTTCTGGGCAATCGTTGCAGCCATGTCGCCGGCCTTAACGGCTTTAATCCCGTCCGCTTCGCCATCGAACCCGACAATGGTGATCTTTTTACCAGCGGCTTTGACTGCTTGAACCGCCCCTAATGCCATTTCATCATTTTGCGAAAAGATACCGACAATGTCACCATTACCTTGCAAAATATTTTCGGTAACGGTCAGCCCTTTAGCGCGGTCGAAGCTGGCTGTTTGCTTGGACACGATATCGAGTTTGCCTTTAGCGGCGCCATCGAACCCTTTACCACGTTCACGGGTTGCGGATGCACCTGGAATGCCTTGCAATTCAGCAATTTTAGCGTCTTTACCAAGTTTTTCGATCATATACTTAGCCGCCATTTGACCACCTTTTGTGGAGTTAGAAGCGACTAAGGTCAAAACTTTACCGCCGTCACTCGACCGATCAACGGTGATCACCGGGATGCCGGCATCATTGGCATCTTTAACGGCTGGTGTAATGGCACTTGAGTCAACTGGGTTGATGATCAGCACATCAACCTTCTTTTGAATTAAATCTTCAATGTTACTGTTTTGCTTAGCGGTATCATTTTGAGCATCGGAAACTTGAACATTGGTTTTGTTCTTTTTGGCTAAATCTTGGATCCCATTACGAACAGAAACGAAGAATGGATTGGACAGTGTTGAAAGTGAGACGCCAACTTTCAGATCTTTGGGCGCTTTCTTGGTCACTTTTGTGTTGCTGTCCGATTTGGAGCTGAGGCCTGTGCCGCCGCATGCGGTTAAGGTGAATAAAGCTGCCGTCGCAACAACAGCGACCATTAAAAAGCGTTTGAGTGATTGTTTCATGTCAATTTCTCCCCCTAGAGTTTTGTCTTTTGCCGCGAGCACGCGCTCACGTTTTGTTACCCATTATTAGAAGACCGGCGATCGAGCAGAACCGCAATCAAGATCACGATCCCTTTGACAATCTGCTGGTAGAAACTAGAAATGCCCAGTAAGTTCATCCCGTTGTTCAGTGTGCCGATGATCAACGCACCAATCAGCGTGCCGAAAATGCGGCCTTTGCCTCCAGCCAGCGATGTGCCGCCAAGGACGACAGCGGCGATGGCATCCATTTCGTAGGATGTCCCGGCATCTGGTTGCGCGGAGCTTAACCGTGATGTCAGGATGATACCGGCAATAGCAGCCATTAGCCCAGAAATCGTGTAAATCAGCATGGTGACCATTTTGGTGCGTACCCCAGCGATCCGGGCAGCCGTTTCATTGCCACCCAAGGCATAGGTTTTCCGACCAAAAGAGGTCTTGTGTAGCAGAACAAACAGCACACCGTAAGCCACGAGCATGATGATAATCGGAAATGGGATGCCAAACAGATACCCGCGGCCCATGAACTGGAATAAGAAACTGCTGTTCATTTTCGCGCCAGTGATGGGATTCCCGTTGGTGAACACATACGTGGCCCCACGGAAAATGGTCATGGTCGCCAAGGTCGCAATAAATGGCGCGGCTTTCCCATAAGCAATCAAGATACCATTCAGCAAGCCGAAAATGGCGCCGAGAACGAGGCCTGCCAGTAACGCAAGCGGGGCCGCAAAACCGCTGGCAAGCATGGACGCTGTGACTGCCCCTGATAAAGCCAAGATTGAACCGACAGACAAGTCAATGCCGCCGGTCAAAATCACGAAGGTCATCCCGAAAGCAATCACTGCGTTAATCGAGACTTGCCGTAACAGGTTTAAAAGGTTAGCCGGCGATACAAAGGTGGGACTCATGATCGTCACAAGAATGACCAGTACCACCAGTGCCAATAACGGTCCTAACCGACTAAAAATTTTCTTCACATCAATTTTGCTACTTGTTTTTGCTTTAGATTGCTCCTGCATGCTCTTCCACTCCCCCTGTTGCCAGTGTCATGATCGACTCTTGCGTCGCGGTTTTTCCATCTAAAATGCCAGTGATTTTGCCTTCATACACAACCGCAATGCGATCACTCATGCCCAATACTTCCGGCAAGTCGCTGGAGATCATGATAATCGCCACGTGCCGATCGGTTAGTTCATTCATCAAGTCATAAATTTCGCGCTTTGCCCCGACGTCCACACCGCGGGTCGGTTCATCGAGAATCAACACTTTTGAGCCAGAACCGATCCATTTAGCCAAAACGACTTTTTGCTGATTGCCGCCGCTAAGACTGCCTGCGGAGACATCCGGTCCCATCGCCTTGACTGTAAGCCTTTTCATTAACATCCGAACAAATTCATCTGTTGCCTTATCATCCACTAAGCCATGTTTGACGAAGCCATCAATTGAAGGCAAAACGATATTGTCATGCAACGAATCTTCTAGAATAAGCCCTTCATCTTTCCGATTTTCGGTTAAAAAGCCGATGTTATGGCGAATAGCATCTTGCGGATCGCGAATTTTGACCGGCTTGCCATCTAATAAAATTTCACCAGACTGGTATTTATCAATGCCGAAAATTGCCCGCATGATCTCCGTTCGACCCGCGCCCATCAATCCTGAAAAACCAAGAATTTCACCTTGATGCACCGTAAAGCTGACATCCTTGAACACGCCATTTTCGGTCAAGCCTTTGACTTCCATCGCCACTGGCCCGTGATCAGGCGTACGATCCGGATAAAAATCGTCAATCTCGCGACCAACCATGTCCTTGACTAGTTGTTTCATGGTGACATCTTTGGTGGCGTATTCGGTGATTGACAGACCATCACGCATCACGGTAACTTTGTCAGCAATTTCAAAAATTTCTTCCATCCGGTGTGAGATATAGATAAAGCCCACACCTTTTTCCTTGAGCCGCCGCACCACCCCGAAAAGCTGGTCAATTTCCGTTTCGGTCAAGGCTGCAGTCGGTTCATCCATGATGATAATTTTGGCATCGGTCATGAGTGACTTGGCGATTTCAACCATTTGCTGACGGCCAACACTCAAGTTGCCGATTGGTTGTTCAACATCAAGTTTGGCGCCGAGCAGACTAAGATAATGTGCCGCCTGTTCGCGCATTGCCTTATTGTCCATTAAGCCAAACTTGGTGCGCAGTTCCTTATTCAAAAACATGTTGTCGACCACGGACATCTCTAGAAAATTATTCATTTCCTGATGAATAAAACTGATGCCATGCTGTTCGGCTTCCATCGGCCCTGAATACGTGGTTGGCTGACCATCCACCAGAATCTCGCCACTGTTTGCTTGATACAAACCAGTCAGAATATTCATCAAGGTCGATTTTCCGGCCCCATTTTCGCCCATCAACGCATGAACTTCACCTGACTCAACGGTGAAATCAACGCCTTCAAGGACCCGATTGGCGCCAAAACTCTTGGTGATCTTCTTCATTTCGATCTTCATTGTGATTCCCCCAAGTACATGCTGGTGCTTGCTTTTTCTAAACGCGTTCGCCTTGCGCAGAAATCTGCTCATAAGTAGCCTCAAGCCTAAAAGCCATTTAGGCTTGAGGCTACTTATGCTCCGGTTTCTAATCGCGCCAGTTCACGCTCTCTAAACGGTCTGGCTCACGCTCTAAAAAACAACGCCGCTTTCCAATAAAATATTCGAATAAGGTGTCATTTCGCCAGTGCGGACGAAGGCTTTGGTTTTGCTGAGGTCTTGTTTCATTTGATCATGTGGCATAAAAGCGATCGGCACATCGATGAGTTGCTGTATTTGCTTGAGTTGTTCCGGATTTTCAGTTTTGATTTCTTCTGCCAGATAAACCTTTTGGACTTGTAATTCTGATAAAACATTCTTCAGAACATCGATAAAACTCGGCAGATTTTTCGAGACAGCTAGATCAATTTTCCAAGTATCCTCAGGCACCGGCATCCCAGCGTCCCCGATTCCCAGTAGATCAAAGTGCCCCATATCGGCAATGACTTGTGACAGTTGTGTGTTAATAACCGTTCCTTTTTTCAATCAAAACGCCTCCTCTTATTCGGCATCTGCACCCTATTTTTTTAAGATGCACGTTATGCTTTAAATCCGTTTTGTCGATCCGCGCTCAATCAACTTCACTGGCAGTTCAATCACGTTGCGATCTTGATGGTCACCAGCCATCTGGGCCAGCAACATGTCGATCGCGCGTTGGCCAAGTTCGTCAATTGGTTGCGCAATCGTGGTTAACCCGGGGGTCATGAATCGCGCCTGTGACACATCATCGAAGCCAACAACCGCGTAGTCCTCTGGAATCCGTTTATGATGCTCATACAACCCGCGGTAAACACCGCTTGCGACATCATCATTGATCGCAATAATAGCAGTAGCATCAGTTTTGACTATCTGGTCGACAGCCTGGCGCCCGCCTTCCGGATCAAATGTTGCGCGGAAGATTAACTGCGGATCAAGTGCAACATTATGTGAATCGAACGCATGTTGATAACCAGCGAGACGATCCCGCAGATTAAAGGTCAGCGGCTCTGGCAATACTAGCGCAATCCGGCGGTGACCACGTTTAATGAGATGATCAGCGACAAGAAAACCTGCATGAAAATCATCAATACGAATGCTGTCGCCAGATGTCAGCGTGGTAGCCTGATCCATAAAGACCATTGGCAGATGGAGCTGATCTTCCACTTTTTGAACGATCTCCTGTGACGCTTCTGGCGCCGCCAAAATCAAACCACGCTGAGTACCGCCTAAAAACTGACGAATAAAATAATCAACATTCTCATGGAAACCATTAATTGAAAAGATTTGTGGAAAGAGTCCCTGTGGAATGGCTGCCTTTTCGACACTGACCACAAAACTCGCGAAGAAGGGATTCATGATATCGGGTATCACAACACCAATTGAGTTGCCACGCTTACCAACCAGCCCACGGGCAAAGAAATCCGGTTCATAACCCAACGCCTTCTTGGCAGCAAGCACCCGTTTTCGCGATTTTTCGCTAAACCGTTCCCCTTTACCATTTAAAATTTGTGAAACGGTTGTGACTGACAAACCAGTTTCCTTTGCCACATCAGTAATCGAAATCTTCTTTTTCATGCTGTCCACGACCTAAATCATTTGCTAGGTAAAACGTTTTACTTAATCTTGTAAGATCAGCTTAACCTGATTTTGGAAGCGCTGTCAACTACCAAGATTCATTTCTCATGAAACAAAATAGGCTAATATGAGCATAAAGAGGGCATATCCTGTATAAAGACTGCCTCATCAAATACTAAAAAGTGTGTTTATTAATTGCTGGCAAAAAACAATAACCTGATGGCTGAAAGACATATCTGTATTTTGTTTTTGTCTTTCTGTTGTACAACACCTCCACAAATTCACGGTGTTTTACTCGTGAAACAGTGTATAAACTCGTGGAACTTTTTTATAAAGAAAATAGCAAGCACCTTCCTTTTGACGTAGAAGGTACTTGCTACTAATGACTTTTTTTAACGTTCAGATTTCTTGTGCCCCATACCATTAGTTGAAGGGTAGATACTCACTTAATGAACCCCAAATTGATCGCATACGATATTGATTCAAATACGCAGCAACATTACCTGCTTCTTACAAAAGTATTGCAGCTATCGAGTAATATCAGAATAAAAATCACAAATGTCATGATCATAGTTTCTACTAAATCTGGATGCGATGACAGCAATGCAATTAAAAGACTGCCCAGTAACAACACTATCCGAATGCCAAAACCATGTGGACTTTCGGAGAACACCATATCTGAAAACTTTTGCACGAATGGCTTATTTTTAAATAGAAATAATCCAATCAAAAAAATCAACCAAGACATATAGTAAAACAACATTCGAATATCACCTTCCGTATGTGCAACCTGAGCGTACAAATGCGTTCAGTCTGCTAAAAGTGCTATCAATTTTTTAAGGCAAAATTTTACTAAGAATTCCCTCGATCAATTTTGGCCATAAAACTTGGCTTATAGCCCTGTCGGTATCATAAATTGGCACTTGACCTAACCCAGACTGATAGGTGTACCCTACAATTTTTCTGCCGCCAGAAACCTCTGCTAAGCAGTGCGGCGAAAGTTGTCTAAAACTTTTTAACATACAAACACCATTCCTTTAATTGACCGTTACGGTTTCAAGCGTTTCCAGATTTTTGCTGCGGATGGAAGTGGCCAAAATATACTCACGGCAGTCCCTATATATTGTCCAATCTTGTATGCCTGTTTTCCAGCAGCTTCGTAATCATAGTATCCAGAGCCTCCAGTGATGCTTGACAGCGCAGCATCATTTAGAACTAACACTTTTTCACGTGACATATTTTTATCCTCCTAAGCTTATTTGTAAGATAAATATTAATTGCACTTTTACACAAAGTTCTTGTTAAATTTGGGTGCTAGCCCTCCCAGAAAAAATATACCGTCAAAAACAAACAAATGGTTAACTTTCTTTTAAACGTTGCCAATTGGCCGATTAACGTTAAAATCACCACAATTTTTAATGTGTATTAACAGAAAAGTCATCTTTAATTCTCCATAATGTAATATCAATTTAATGAGTCACTTTTCTTAATTACATATCCGATTTCTGCCTTTTGAAGAAGCTGATAAAACGCTTCATTTCATCTTTTTTCAACGCTAGCAATGTGACTATGAGGACAATGATGTAGATGATAGCAGCCAAAATGCCCGACAACACTAAATCCTCTTGAAAACCGGGAATTGGCATGATTAGGAAAACCATAAACGCCCCTGATACCAAAAACGCTATTGCTGTCGCTGCAAAATCTTTCCAATCACTTCTCAACTCATTAGACATCATTCTGACCCTGTTCTTGCTTCATGCCTTCAATATGCAAATTTATCATAAGCCAATTCACTTTGTTCATGGATTATTCTCCCTTTGACATTTAGATTGCGTGCTAGTCTGTTCAAGAAGAATGTACAATACACCTAGATTGCATAATTAAAGTTACCACCCAGAAAATGTGAAAAAAGACCTGTCCGTTCTTGCTAAAATGGTGTTTGCATAACATACCATCTAGAGAGAAGGACAGGTCCCATGGCCATTATAACCTTAATTGAACGATCTCAGATAGAACTGATGCAACACCACACGATTCAATACATCGCCGCGACCTTAGGCCGCTCTCGTATTTCTATTAGGCATGAGCTTCACCGTTGCCCTGAAGGTGATTACTGCGCCATTATAGCTCAGGATCATGCCGATACTTGTCGGCATCGTTGTGGTCGGCACTCGATTTTAACGCCTAAGTTGAAGCGGATGGTAACTGAGAAGCTAAACCTAGGTTGGTCCCCTGAAATGGTCGGTTATGCCGTTCACTGTGCGCCACACACGATTTACCACTGGATTTATCAAAGACAAGTCGATTTTCAGCCAAGCCAACTCTTTGATCACGGTAAACGTCATAAAAGAAGACAAGACCTTCGGTCGCGCTATAACCAAGCAGTAGGCACCTCAATTGAGATTCGCAGTGAGTCAGCTAATCGGCGAACCGAAAAAGGACATTTAGAGATGGATACAGTTCGCGGTGGTCGCGGGTCAAAGGCTGCTGTTTTGACCATTGTCGATCGGGTGACACGTTTAATGGCGACAACTAAGCTTGAAAACTTATCACAAAATGCTGTTCTCAAGGGATTTGCAAGACTGATGGTGGACTTTCCGGGTCCGGTTCGATCAGTGACGGTTGATCACGGTAAAGAGTTTTCCTGCGATCAGGCGCTTACAAAGCGCTATCGGATACCGGTTTACTTTTGCCACGCCTATCACCCGAATGAACGGGGCACAAATGAACGGTTCAATCGAGAACTTCGCTACTATTTCCCGAAGGGAACACAGTTTGATCAGGTTTCAGAGACCGATATTCAACAAGCCACAGCGCTTATCAATAACAAACCTAGAAAATGTCTCCGTTGGCAAACCCCAGTTCAAGCAGTGAGCAAGCCTCTTTCTAGGTGGTAACTTTATTATTGCAATCTAGGTACAAATCAAAGTGATGGCACTTCCTTTTTTAAACGTCGTCAATAGACCGATAATCGTCGAAATTACCATCATTATTGTCCTTTGACTACAAAAATGTCGTTAAATTTTGAATGCGTATTCAAAAATGATGAAACATCACCCGCAACATCGTGGTGACGCCTCATCATTTAGATTGGCTTACATGAGCCGTTCTTTTTTAACATCACGCCTTGCTAACAGCGGCATGATGAAGCCAAAACCAAAAAGTACCATCACAGAGATGATATTCATCACCAGTTGATGGGTCCAGCCATTGGTTCCGAAAACAACTTCCTGTGGTAAGAAACCAAGCGTCGCACAGATGAACGTGAAGACAAAGCACCAACCGCCAACTAGATAAGCACCGGCCTTACTTTTGATGAAGGTATAGCCGGAAGTGAACTTGTCTGCTTGCGCCCGCAGCGCCAAGAAAGCCACAAAGACAAGCGCCGTTTTGTATGGCGATACAATACCATTCAAATTCAGTAACCAGTTGAAGATGGCATTAATATTCGGCAGCGTCCCTGACAGCAACAGCAAGAACAGGCAAAGTGAGGCGGTAAAAATATAACTATGGATTGGCCGACCTTGCTTGTTTTTCTGCAACAACCATTTAGGCATGAACCGCATGGCAGTGTCGGCTGACAATACCCGGCTGGAAGCATCAATCAACACCGCTAGCTGGGCGAGCATGAAGAGTAATTGCGTGATGGCAAACAGATACATCAGCACTTTGCCCCATCCCCACGCCTGACCAAGCATGGAAAAGGCATAATAAGCGCCATTCATTTTGAGATCATCTGGCAGATGGTTGGCATTGAACCAAACGCCTAATGCCAGCGATCCAAAAATCACCAAAAAACCGGTCATGAGCGCCAGAGCCCACATGGCTTTAGGAAACTCTTTTTTCGGGTTGCGCAACTGAGCAACATAAGTGGCGCCAAGTTCCGCCCCTGATGTCGCAAAAATCAAGAGTCCGGTCGTGGCAAAGTAATGCAGCGAAAAATGTGGCTTGAACGCGGCCCAACTAAAGGTTGTTGCCGAATGCATGCCTTTGGCCAAACCGGCCGCCGTCAAGTCAACGAATAAAACCGCCATCAAAAACATCGCCGCACCGCCAATTAGCGACATGACTTCAAGTGATCGGGAGAACAGGTTCTCTAACACAATAAATAAAAGAATAATAGCAAAAGTCAGCAGGCCAAAGGTCAGATTCGACATTCGTTTACCCAAACTGTTATCACCCAGAATCATCCAGGAAAGCGCCACGATGACAGCGTTGGAAACATCGACTAAATATGGCAGTGTCTGAGCCCAATAAATCCAGCTTGTCCAGTACCCCCAAGTGTCCCCTAGCGTGCGGCGCATCCAAGTCGCCAAGCCACCGCCTTCATCAACCCGGGTAAAAGTCGTCCCTAATTGTGCCGAAATCAAGGCGTACGGCACGATATAAATCACTAACAGGATGACCCAGTTAACAACAACGGAAAGCCCTTGGTTCTGAAAAGGATAAAAAATATTTTCAAAGCCAATGACCGTAATAAAAACAAGTAAGCTTAAGACTGGCCAGCTCATATACCGCCGGGGCGTCAGTTCTTCTTCTTGCACAATTCAAAGCCTCCAAATACAAACTAAGAGCGCCTGTAGCTCGGTACTGGTCACATATCGGGATGCAGGCTGGTTTGATAGCCTCTTGATGACTGGCTAGTAATTAGGCGTGTTCCCCAAAATGGCCGCCAACTTGGCAGGTCATGAATTGGTACCATCCATTGAAGCGTCACGTTCATCCGCCATCAAAGGCATCGCGCCCTCCTTGATGTCAGTATAGCGGAAACTGGTCTAGAAAAATAGTGTTTCACAACACAACTATCAGTAGTGATCAGGCTTTGCGTGGCTATTTTGCAGGGATTGGCAACGTTTCACAACAACGTGATTGAAAAAATCGACTTTTTCAAAAAACGCCGAAGACATTTCTATCTTCGGCACCCCTTCTTAACCTTGACGCAAACTCACTTTTTCACTCAACTTTGCCCAGTGATTTGTCGGGCCATGACCATGGCCAACTGAAATGCCTTGGCTGATGGCGCCTTGCAGAAAGGCTTTGGCTGTCATGATAGCTGCTTTCAATGGCTGCCCTTTTGCTAACTCTGCAGCGATACATGCTGAGAAAGTATCACCGGTTCCATGCGTGTTCGCAGTGGCAATTCGTGGTGCACTGAGCCAATAACACGTCCCGTCGGCCAATAGAATCAGATCCTCGGCCTTGTGATTCTGACGATGGCCCCCTTTAATAATGACATGCTTGACGCCAAGTGTTTGAATCGTACGCGCCGCCCGAACCATATCCGCATTGGTCACAATTTTTTTACCCACGAGAATTTCTGCTTCGGGTAGATTCGGCGTCACCACATCCGCCAACGGGAGCATCTGTTCTTTGATGGTGACGACAGCTTCCGAGGCAAGCAACGTCGCGCCACCCTTGGCTACCATCACTGGATCGACAATCAGCGGGCCAAAATCAACCTGTTGCAAATTGCAGACAACGGCTTCGACATGCTCACGATCCGCTAACATCCCCGTTTTGGCTGCGCGAATGTCAAAATCGGCAGCTAACGATTGAAACTGGGCGTCAATGAAGCCCGCCGGAATCGGCAGACTGGCCTGGACCCCATACGTATTCTGCGCCGTCAGTGCTACCACAATACTCATCCCAAAGACGTGTCGGGCCTGAAAAGTTTTCAAGTCCGCTTGCAACCCTGCCCCGCCACCGGAATCGGAACCAGCGATGGTGACGACTTGCGGTGTGCGATTAACGGTCATTTGGTAACACCGCCTTTAATTTTGTGCGCAAAGCCTGCACTTTGTGAGCGATATCAGGTGCCTGCATGATTTCGCTCACAATCGCAACCCCGGCGATCCCGGTATCTTTAAACGTCGCCAAGTTGGCTTCTTTGACGCCGCCAATAGCCACGACCGGCACGGCAACTTGTGCAGTGATCGCCTTTAATGTCGCAATCGGGGTCACCGCTGCGTTTGCCTTCGTCTGCGTCGGGAAAATGGCGCCAACCCCCAAGTAATCAGCGCCAGCAGCAACCGCTGCAACCGCCGTCTCGACGGTTTTTGTGGAAACGCCCAATACCTTGTCAGGACCGATCAACTGGCGGGTCATCGCAACAGGCAGCTCATCATCGCCGATATGCACACCAGCTGCATCTACAGCTAAACAAATGTCGACGCGATCATCAATAATCAGCGGGATCTGATAACGGTCAGTGATGAGCTTAACCCGTTGTGCCAATTCAAAATAGGCTCGAGTGCTCAGCATCTTTTCGCGTAATTGCACCATCGTGACGCCATTTTCACAAGCAGCCGCGATTTTAGCCAAAAAAGTTGCTTCGTTGTCATCGTAACGATGGGTGACTAAGTACAGTTTTAGATCTGTTGCGTTCATAACGCTTCCCCTTTCACCATTTGAAGCCAGTCAGCGGTGGCAGCCAGTAAGGAAAGTTGATTCAAGGTACCTTCGCGAAATGCCGCCAGTCCGCCGGTTCGATTCTGCGCAGCTGCTACTTCGCCACAGCAGTTGAAGTAACTCACAGCCACGACGACTGCTGCGTCGTTGGCCAAACCTGTCCCCAACAGCGCGGCAATCAAGGCACCGACAATGTCACCAGTCCCGGTGAAACGATCCAGCTGCGGCACCCCATTTTTCAAATACCAAGTTCCCTTAGCACTCACAACGAGATCAATCTTGCCGGTTGCCAAGAAGGTAGTGGTGGGAAACGCTTGGGTCAGCTGCTGCAAGCTCGCGGCTAGTTCTCCCAAGGCGGTCGCACTTTGATCTAACTGGCTTCCATCAACGCCGCGGCCTGTGCTTTTTAGATCAGCGAATCGGCGCATTTCAGAAATGTTACCTTTGACCACGTTCGGATGATTGACTAACAATTGATGGCCTAAATCATAGCGCAACTGGGTGGCAGAAACGCCGACCAAATCAATCACCGTTGGCTGGTTGGTGGCCTGCGCAAACTTGCCAGCGGCTAATAGATTCTGCTGGCGCACTTCGGAAATGTGTCCAAGATTCAACAGCAACGCATCACTTTGAGCAAAGAATTCCGGGAACTCGCGCTGATCATCAGCCATGACCGGCTTCGCATCAATGTAAAGCAATGCATTAGCCATGGATTCGACGGTGATTTCGTTGGTAATGCATTGCACCAGTGGGGATGATGTTAATGGCAGGGCGGTTTTGAACGCGGTGTAAAAAACGTCAGTGATTGCTTTTGACATGGAAAAAGCCTCCTAGAAAATTTTTTGAATACGCTTGGTGATGCCAATGTGATCAAGTTCATATAGGACAAACAAGCCGATTAACGACCCTGAGATCGATCCACCAAAAAAACGTGGGGTGTAAACGAACCAGTAGAGCGATTGCGCGCTGCCGGTGAACCAAACCATCACGGGATAAGACAGCATGGATCCGATCAAACCAGTGCCAAGAATCTCCCCAGCGGCGGCCCACCAATTGTGTTTGCCAAAACGATAGCCGAGGCCAGCTAAGAGCGCCCCGAATATTGCACCGGTCAATGCCAGCGGTGGAATCCCCAATAATGCCATGCGAATCAGAGCACAACCAAAGGCCATGATGGTGGCATATAGCGGTCCCATCATGGCAGCTGCCACGACATTGACCACGCTGGACATAGGTGCCATCCCTTCAACGCGAAATAAGGGTGAAAGCACCACATCTAAGGCAATCATCATCGCTAATATCGCCAGTTTCTTAACGCTGCTTTGTGTCATCAACCTTTGCTCCTTTCGGCCACGCTTCTAAGTGATACGCCATCTCCCAAAAGCTGTATTCCATTTGACTGCTGATCCGAAACGCAGCCAGCATTTGTTGCTGCTCAGTCGGCATGCTTTGGTCGTACAACCGATCAATCAACGCAATCGCCGCTCGCTGATCGTCCGCGTTGTCCGCACCGCTATAAGTGTCAATCCAGCGCTGATAAATCGGCACGGGTGATTTTCGTTGCTGCAACTGCTGTGCCACCTCCTGATACAACCATGGACATGGCAGCATCCCCGCAATCGCCACATGCGGCGTGCCTTCAACCAATTGTCGGTACATATGGGAAACATAGTGATACGTGGTCGGCGCAATCGTGGTGGCCGCCAGCTCAGTTGTTGAGATGTTCAATTCGGCGAAAAAAACGTGGCGTATCGTAATTTCACCTTGGGCCAAACCTTCAGCCGACTGCAGCGCATAAGCTTTCAATTCCGGCTCCTGCGTCTGTGCGGCAATCAGCGTATATAAATGTGTAAAATGTTGCAGATAATAAGCATCCTGAATCAGATAAAAGCGGAAAATCGCCGGATCAAGGTTGCCAGCTTGTAGCTCCGTAATAAATGGGTGAGTGAAGCTGCCTTCCCAGTACGGAACAACTTGCTGCCGAGCTTTTTCAGAAAATTTCATCATCGTTTGCTCCTTTAATTCTGTCTATCTTGACCATATTCAAAGCCTAAAAACCGTATTTTTACTAGAATCAAGTTTTTTATGACGTTAATGGCCAATAAGATTCACCATCACGAACACTGCGCCTGCCATCAACAAACCGCGGCGGGAACTGGTCAGTTGCCGTTGAATCGTTCGCGAACCACCTTCCGTATAGCCATGCGCATACATGACGGTCACATACTGATCCTGCCAAGCCATCGCAACGAAGATGACCTTGACGTAAATCAGCGGCGACCAAGGACGCAGTTTCTGACCGCGCAGCAGACTCGCTTCCCGAAGATCAGCCACTTCCCGCATGATTTGCGGCAGGGCATGGATGACCACTAATAATCCATAGACAAAATTCGGCGATAGTTTATGCTGCTCAAGCCACAACAATAAGGCTTCCAAATCAACGCCAGTGAGAAACACCAAGCCCAAAGCCGTAAACGCGTATGTTCGGACAAACAGTAACAGCGCATAAGATGTGTCTGTTGCATGAAGCGTGATGGCCCAATAACTGCTCGCCGCTGGGATCAACGGCAGCAGCAGTAACACGATCAAGCTTCTAAAGGCTCGCCGCCACCCAAGAAAACCCAGTGTTAACACGATCAACGCGACATTTAGCTTCACCGCGTGACTAAACGAAATCTCTAGCGTTAAGGCTAGAATCAAGAGGCTCAAGTTAAGTGCATCTGTCTTCTTCTGTGCCATCACGTTACCCCTGCACAACCTGCAACCGCTGATTGGCTAGCAAAACCTGTTGCTGGCTGATGCCGGCTAACGGTACCAATCGGTGCGTCACGATCAAAAACGCTTGCGTGGCCGACTTAGCCTTAATCCATGCGGCAAAGTACTGACAGGCGCGATCATCCAAACCGCTAAATGGTTCATCTAGTAGTAAAAATGACAAATCTAAGCTCAGCATCGTCATCAACTGAACCATCTTTTTCTGGCCTTCACTCAACTGGTAAAGACTAGTGGTCTGCTTTTCTGCTAGTCCAAGATAAGCTAATGCGGCTTGTTGTTTTTCCCGCACCGCAGCCGGTAACGCCGGCCCAAACGCTAGCTCATCAGCCAGCGTCAACGTCACGAATTGTTTTGCCGCGTCTTGCACGGCTAGCGTCATAGTTTGATAAAGTCGTTTCCGGCGACGCAAGCGTTGTTGACCAAGGAACATACGGCCTTGATAGGGATGCAGCTGCACCATTGATCGCAATAAGGTGGACTTGCCACTCCCATTGGCCCCAGTCAAGGTGGTGATGCCATCGTTAAAATCCCAACTCGGTGCTTGAAGCAAGATATGGTGATTTTGCTGGCAGACAACGTTTTCCAGATAGAAGATTTTATTGGTCGCCTGCCGTGGTTGCGTGAGGTTAAAATGCGTCGGTAGCGTGGTCAGCGTTGCGAGTGGTAGCCGACTTAGCTCGCCATTTTTCAAGGCAACCAGTTGATCTGCCACATCGGCATAATTTGTCAGGTCATGCTCTGCGATCACAATTGTTTTGCCATGATCACGTAACGTCCCTAATTTTCCAATTAGCACATGGCGACTTGCCGGATCAATGCTGGCAAACGGCTCGTCCAGTAGCAAAATCGGTGCATCCATCGCCAGCAAAACCGTTAACGCCGCGCGCTGCTTTTCACCGCCTGATAAGGTACTCAAGTCACGATTCAGCAATGCCTGAGTCTCCCCAAGAGCAACCGCCTGGGCAAAGCGCCGCTGAATTTCAGCAACCGGCAAATTCAGATTTTCCAAGGCAAAAGACAACTCACCGCTCAAGGTTCGCATCGTAAACTGCTGGTCAGGGTTTTGAAACATCATGCCAACATGCTGTGCTTTGACTTGCATCGCGGCGTTCCGATCATCATGACCATCCAGCAAAATAGTGCCTTCGTATGGCATCGCTGCAAATCCCGCGATCAAACTGAGCAAAGTCGACTTCCCGCTGCCGCTATCACCGGTTAAAACGGTTAGTGCTCCTGTTGGAAATTCAAAATTCAAGTCCGTAAACAAATCCGTCTCGCGATGAAACCGTATCGCTTTTAACACAATACTCATTTGCCGCTACCTGCTAGCCAAGTGCTTGGCACCAGCCGCCTGTTCATAAAGTTTCAGAACGAGTTGGACCAGCACAACGCCGAAAAAGATCACTGACAACAAGCGAACCACCACAAGCGCCAAAATCATGCCAAGACTGTAAGCGCCGTATCCAAGTTTGAAATACTCGTAGGTAAAACTGAACACCGTGGTCCCAATCGCTGCGTACAAAAGACTCACGGCGTCATAACGCCGATAACGTGTCACCATAAAGCCGGCCTCGCTGCCCAAACCTTGAACAAATCCAGAAAGCAAGACTGCTGGGCCAAAGTACGACCCGTAAAGCATCTCCGCTAAAGCAGCGAAACATTCGCCTAAAATTGAACTGCCTTTTTTTCGCAACAGCATCGTCGTCATCGGCGCCGCCATCACCCACATGCCAAACAACAATTCATTGGCAAACGGTGCATAACCCAGCGGTGTCAAAGCAGCTGCTACAACGGCATAAATCGCATCGGCACCCATGAAAACACCGCCGAAGAGGAAGGCTAAAAACGCCAGCAAAACCACATCGCGCAAAGACCATTTATCCATCAAAATAACCCCCGTTTTCCTCAAATAAAGACAGACGGGGGCTAAAAACGCGAATCATTACCAATCACGCCAACACCTATTCATGTTCAAAAAAGGACCCATCACCAAAATTTGGTGGGGCCCATGAAAACACAAACAAGCATCGTTACAGAACGATTCACTTCTTCGACATTTCCCTGCGGCAGTCCTAACTGCATCAGGTTCCATGGGTATCATCTCAGCTTTACAGCACCCCAAATGTTTCTATTCGATTGTAAAGGGAGTATATCATGTTTTATTTGGAACCGCTAGCAGGCAAGCGCCAACTTCCTCAGTTTTGTTCGAAGCTGATTGATCTAAATGATCTGAAATCATCAGATTTTACAATTTAAAGGTTTATTTCTCTCAGTTAATTAATAACGCATGCAATTAATTCAATTGCTTGTAAAACGCTTTCTAGGTATGCTATAGTCATTTCGCAGGCAGATACACCTTTCTCGTCGATGTGTGGTGAATGGCATCTTCCATACACCACCTTTCTCTGATCTGGTACTATCGTTCATTGATCCACGGTGCCTAAAAGCCGCCGCGTCCCGCACGACGGCTGGGCAGAAATGCCCTCACAGATCCATCCAATGAACGATGGCTACTAGAATAGGCAACTGAAAGCCGTGAAATCCCAGCTGAAGGACTGCGGCTTTTAGTTTGCCTATTTTTCTCGAACTTTGTCGAGCGCCTGTTGGCATTCGGCCACTGCTAAAATGCGCTCACTGGCGCAGAAGCCTGATACTGAATTTGATATCAACGTATTGGTGTTCGCCGTGCTTAAAATGATTTATCCACTAGAAAAAAGCTCACAAGTCATGCTATACTGAGGTCAGAGAAAAAGCCGCCGCGTGCAACCGCGACGGCCGGGCAGAAATGCCCTCACAGAACCATCTAATGAACGATGGCTGTTGGAACAAGCAACTAAAAGCCGCGAGATTCCCCTGAAGGATGCGCGGCTTTTAGTTTGCCTATTTTTCTCGGAGTTGCCCGAGCGCCCTGCGGAATTCGGCCACTGCTAGTAGCAGTCTGGTACTGGCTTTGACTAGCCTTGTTAAGGCAGCCACCAGTATCACGCACGAAACCACACAGGCCGTGATCGTCGTTAATGCAGCGACCACAGACAAGCTTGTGTACCTTTTTCTTCAACGTGTGGCTGATAGGTTTCCCCATACGCACCACCACCTCTCTGATCCGATACCACCGCTCATTATCCTTTTCTGTGTTGCAATCAGTCTATCAGAATAACCGATTCCGTGATGCCTTCGTGACAGCTATACTGCTTTTTAAAAAAGCTTGTTCGAAATTTACAAGCACTTCATCTCTAGGTAAAATGGCGCATATATCACTCTTTTTGTTCCACATATTTTTATCTATTATTTTCTAGAAGTAATGATCAAAGCTATTATTAATCATCATGCCCTTTTAAGGAGGCCATCCCCATGAAAACCACAATCCGCCCCGAACAACCGTCAGATTATCGCCAAGTTGAAACTATTCATCGCAATGCTTTCTGGAATCTTTATGTCCCCGGCGCTGATGAACATTATTTAGCGCATATCATTCGAAATCATGCCGATTTCGTTCCTGAACTGGATCTTGTGCTTGAACGCAATGCACAAGTGATTGGCAATATTATGTACACGAAGGCCAAGTTAGTTGATGAAAATGGTAATGAGAAAACGATTCTGACGTTTGGTCCGGTCGCCATTGATCCAGCCTTTCAGCGGCAGGGTTTCGGTAAGCAATTGATGGAAGTGTCCATGAAGCGAGCTGCTGAACTTGGTTACGACACCATCGTGATTTTGGGTGACCCGGACAACTATGTCGAGCGCGGGTTTAAGAGTTGCCAGAAGTTCAATGTCTGGGCGGCAGATAACACGCAGCCTACTGCCATGATCGTGAAGGTTCTCAAGCCAAATGCACTGGATGGCAGAAAGTGGACTTATCACGAGAGTCCAGCCATGAGCTATGACAAAGAAGACGCGACTCGTTTTGACACCACCTTCCCAGCCAAGGCAAAGGGTTATCAAGCTAGTCAAGAAGCCTTCTATATTTTGAGCCACTCTGTGTTGAAGTCGTGATGTGATGCCATCCCATGAATGGCTTCTGAAGTAAACATGCATCGCCGCGCTTCCCAACCCAGAAACCTGCGTGTCAGAACCTTGGTCGCATTAACCAAAACGCGGCTAACACTCCCAAGGCCGCTTTACGCGCCGGTTTCTAACCGCGCGAGCTCGTTTTCAAAAAATAGCGCGTCATGCTGTCTGGGCTATATCCAGATAAGCATGATGCGCTATTTTGATTAAGCATGTTGTTCGTGACTACTTGATATACGCCGTCTTGAAGTCATACGGGGTGCCGTTTGGATTAAACGATACGCCCTTGACCGTTGGCCGCAGTAGTTGCAGGTTATTCGCCTGATACAGTGGCAACGTGCCTTGATCGTTCATCAAGATCTTTTCAGCATCTTGCAGCATTGTCCAACGTTTCTGCGGTTCATTGCCGTACTTAGTCTCAGTTTCGCTAAGTAATTGATCAAGTTTGGTATTTTTATAACCAGAAGTGTTGTAGCCAGAATTGCTGATCCAAACATCAAGGAAGTTGTAGGCATCGGCGAAGATTGATTGCCAACCAGTCACAACCATATCGTAATTACCAGACATCATGGCTTGTAGCCGTTGCGCCTTAGGAATGCTCTTAATCGTAACTTTGACATGCGGCAAACTTTCGAACGCCCCTTGTAAGTATTCAGCAACTTGCTTAGAAACGTCAGCATCGTCTGCCAACAGCGTCAGGTTAAGCTCACTCTGACCAGATTCTTTCATACCTTCTGCAAATAGCTTCTTGGCCTTTGCCTTGTTATAAGCAACAGCACTCTTGACCTGCGTTGTCTGGGCAAAATCAGCACCTGTTTTTTGGTTGGTCTGTAACCCAATTGGCACGAAGCCCAACGCTGGTTTGGAACCGTCCTTTAAGACGTTCTTAGTGACCGCATTGCGATCAACGACCATTGAAAAGGCTTGCCGAATTTTGAGATTTTTAAAAGCCGGTACCTGTTTTTGATTCAAGTCAACTCGTGTCATATTGGATGACAGACGCTTAATCGCATCCTTATCATTAAGATGTGCCGCGGCCTGCTCACCAGTGAGAACAATTGAATCAAGTTTGTTGGTCTGATAAAGGTTCATACCTGTTTGAACATCCTTGATCACAGTCTCGTTGACTTTGCTCAACTTAACATTCTTTTTGTCCCAATATTCTGGATTCTTAACCAATGTCCAGCTATCACTGGCGCCGTTCCATTTTGTTAATTTAAATGGACCGCTATAAACCTGCGCAGATGATGTTGTCCCGTATGATTTGCCATATTTTTCAACAGTTTTTTGGTTTTGCGGATAATATAATGGGAAAGCTAACATTTTCTTGAAGTAAGCCGTTGGATTCTCCAATGTGATCGTCAGATGTTTGCTATCTGTCGCCTTAATCCCTAAATCACTTGCAGGTTTAGTGCCTTTAATAATAGCACTGGCATTCTTAACTGGCGCGAAGTAAAAGGCATCTGTTGCCTTCGTTTTAGGATCCACTGTGCGTTGCCAACTATAAACGAAATCCTGTGCCGTGATCGGATCGCCATTACTCCATTTTGCATTACGCAAGGTCACATTGTAAGTCATGCCGTCCTTACTAGTGGTCACCTTTTTGGCCAAAGCCAATTGAGTCTTTTGTCCTTTGTCTGTTAGCCGATAAATCCCTTCCTGCGTATTCGTCATCATTTGAAAAGACACGGTATCTGTCGACATAGATGGATCATTGGTCACAATGGAAGAAATTTCTGACCAATTTAGCGTCTGAGCCTTCTTCGATTGACTTGTACTACTACTGCTGTTTGACGAACAGCCAGCAGCTACCAACGCCAATGCAGCGAGTGGCAACATCAGTGTCCATTTTTTTAACTTAAACATATGTATTCCCTCCAAAAATCGCGGTAACAATCAACTATTGACAAAATACTAAGCCAGATCCAAACTTATTGCAATGCAATATTAATATTTTTCTCATTGAAAGGCAGGGATTTCATTGACAATACACATTGATTTGCCACAGTTACAAGCTGACTTTATTCGGTACGCTAAGGTCAATACACGCTCCTATCCAGGGCGTGACACCACACCATCAACGCCAGGGCAGACTGAATTGGCTAAGCTTTTAGTCGCACAACTGAAGGACTTGGGACTCCAAGATGTCGGTCTTAATCCGGCTAACGGTTTTGTGACGGCCACACTGCCGGCCAACACTGACAAGCCGACAAAAAGTTTTGGGATCATCGCGCATTTGGATACCGCGGATTACAATGCGGAAAATGTGCAACCGCAAGTGCATCCTAATTACGATGGCAAACCGATTCATTTTGATAACGGCCTGAGCCTGACTGTTGAGCAGTTTCCAGCATTGAAACGGTATTTTGGCCAAACTTTAATTACCGGTGATGGCACCACATTGTTGGGGGTAGATGATAAAGCCGGGATTGCTGGCGCGGTAGCCACCGCCCGTTATCTGTTGGCTCATCCGGAAGTGAAGCATGGCTTGATCAAATTCGGCTTCGGCCCTGATGAAGAAATCGGGACTGGTGCGGATAAATTTGATGCCAAGGGATTTGCGACTGATTTTGCCTACACTTTGGACAATGGCGATCCTGGCCAAATTGAATATGAAACCTTTAACGCTGCGCAGGCAACGGTGACCATCGAAGGTACTTCGGTTCATCCCGGCGAGGCGAAGGATTTGATGATTAACGCCAATACACTTGGTCGGCAATTGGATGCAGCATTGCCACTGTTTGATCGACCTGAATTCAGTGACGGCCATGAAGGTTACTTCCTGTTACTGAAATTCCATGGCGAAATCAGCGATGCTCAGTTGGTTTATATTATCCGGGATTTTGATCGCCAAAAGTTTGATGCGCGCAAAGCCTACTTTATGAAAACCATTGATGAGTTGAACGCCCCATTTGACCATCCGCGGTTTAAAGTTGAGATGCATGACCAGTATTACAACATGGCCGACATCATCAACAAAGATCCCTATCCGCTGCGCTTAGCTGAAGCTGGCATTCAAGCGGCTGGCATGACACCTAAGACAATTCCATTCCGTGGCGGCACTGATGGTTCAAAAATTACTTATCAAGGCATTCCAACGCCTAACCTGTTCAATGGCGGTATCAACTTTCACGGCCCTTATGAAGTAGTTTCGACTGAAGCGATGGGCAAAATTGCTGAGACCTTGGTTCATATGGCCGAACTGAATGCAGCTGGAACGGTTGGCTAACATACAGTTGATACAATGACGATCAATCATTTACGCACTAAATCGTTTTTCAGAAATCATCTGAGAAACGATTTTTTGTTTGCATAAAAACATCGCCAATGGTTGCTGCAGAATATTTTGACAACACTCTTTGGAGATGAAAATTAACGAAACAACGCTGTTAATATTATTCTATTTATTATGCGGGTAATGATTCTCATCGTATTATAGTCGCTTTCACCTCGTCAGTAATCTGTTTTGTTGTTAAACTACCTGACGGATAACGAGATAAAACATCATGCTCAGGGTTTCTTAGCTTTCATCTGGACAAACTTGCAATGGTGACATTTTTGCCAACAACAGGTGCAAAAGTGGGACTTTTTGTTGGTTGTATTGTCCGGCATAATGACGATGTTGATGGAAGCGCTTACTGATTGGAGGGCGAGTCATTGCGTGAACAAACCATTATCAACGCTTTACAAACCAACGGGCCGATGTCCGCAGCTGCTTTAGCAGCGACGTTGGGGGTCTCGCGGCGAACACTGCAAAGTGATTTGCGGCAATTAAATGAAGACAACACCGGTTTTATCATTACGGTTACCCGCAATGTGGGTTATCAGTTGACCATCACCGATAGTGCGCAGTTTGCTGCTTATCAAGCTAGTTTGCAAGATCAAGCACAACCGGCCATGCCGGCGAAACGATTGCCTGCCTTAATGCATGTCTTGCTGACCACGACCGAGTATCTAACGGTGGCGCAGTTAGCCGAGCACGAGCTGATCAGTTCAAAACAGTTGCAACGCGATTTACGCGAGCTGGAAAAGTTGCTGATTGGCACACCACTGCAATTAGAACGTAAGGCACATTACGGTATCCGACTTCAAGGCGAATGGCAAAGTCGCATTCATGCCTTACAACAACGGGGTTTGCCGCCGCATCATCAGACTTTGTGTCAGCGTTTAATGCCCTTGGGGTTGGATCCAGCAATCACGGCGCAGTTTGCTGGCGAGGTTGGTTGGTCACTGGCGGTCAAAGGCCAGGCAACCGTGCCTGCGCCAACGACAGCGGCTTTTGCTGGCTTATTAGCCGATAGTCGGCTTAGTGAAGAAGCATGGCAATTTTTGACCGTCAGTTTCGCTGCGAAACACAAACAACTCACCACACGGCTGGACCACGACCTGTTGAAAACAAAACTGCAAGCTTATTTCACCGCTTTAGATATGCGGCACAAAACTGATTTCGCCACCCATCCCGAATTTTTGTCGCTCATGTATTTTCATGTGTTGGCACTGATCGGACGATTGCAGAAACATCAAAGTTTGGCAGGGTTAAGTCTGGAACCATTGGCCCGTGACTACCCGATTGCGTTCAACTGGGCGGTCCAATTTGCCCAGTGGCTGACTCGCGAATATCAAATAGCGGTACCAAAAACCGAGATTGGTTATTTGACTACTCATCTGTTAGTCCCGCTCGAACAGGCACACGAGGCTTGGAGTCGGCGGCTGTATAAGATCGCAGTTCTTTGTGGCACTGGCGGCGGGATTGCGACGTTATTGTGTTTACGATTGCGCCGCATTTTCCCTGAGGCTGTGATCCAGACATTCGGTCTTAATGAACTCACTGCAATTCATGAGCTTGAACCAGATTTACTGTTCACGGTGACTGAGTTAACCGAGACGTTTGACTGTCCAGTCGTTCGGATTGATGAATTGGCATCTGATCTGGATTTTGCCAACCTGCGTCACGAACTATCAATGGCGGCACGCAGCAATAATACTGACACGTTGGTCGATTTACTAACACCGGCGTTATTTTTCCAGACAAGTCAGGTGGCAGATTATCACGCGTTATTGCTCGCACTGACCGCCACCATGACTTCTTATTGTGGTCAGTCAGATTATGCCGAATCAGTGATGCAGCGGGAAAACTTTTTAGCAACCATCTATGACAACGGCATTGCGATTCCGCATCCCCTGTCATTCAACGCTGAAAAGAACGCCGTTGCGGTGGTGGTCTTGCCAAATGGTGCTGGCGGCAGTTCTCGACCGGTTAAGTTAGTCTGGTTAATCGCATTAAAACGCGATCAGCTACCGTTGCATCGCACACTAACAACGCAATTAGCAGCCTTAATGCAACAGCCAGATGTCATCGAGCAACTCGTCCACCAAACTGATTTCACCCGATTCATTAACATTTTACGCACGGCACTGGAAGGAGCAGAGCAAACATGGATTTACAACTGATGGCTGCGCTAAGTAACGCAGATGCAATCGCGTCCAACGAAGGCGAGGTTCGCACCATTTTGCGCGATTATCTAAAGCCTGTCGACCTAAAAGTTCAGACTGATGGCCTCGGCTCACTGATTTTCACGAAACGAACGGTTAAACCAGCGTTTTCGGTCATGATTTACGGTCATATGGATGAAGTCGGCTATATGGTGCGCACGATAACGCCTGAAGGTCTGTTGCGGTTGATGGTGGTTGGCGGCGTTAAGCCACTGGCAAGTCATTGGCAAAGCGTCCGCGTGACCACGGTTTCTGGCAAAAAACTGCCGGGCATGGTCATTCGGGATGAGAGTTTGGCCGCATTTGATCAGATTCTATGTGACGTTGGTGCCAATAGCGCAGCAGAAGTCGAAGCCCTTGGGATCACCATTGGCGACATGGTCACTTTTTCGACTGACTTCACTGAGTATGCTGCAGATGGCGTTTTTGGCGGTAAGGCGCTTGATGACCGGCTGGGCTGTTATGTCGGCGCACGCCTGCTGCAGGAATTGGCTGAAGATGAGTTACCGTTCACTTTACGTTTTGCCGCGACCAGCAATGAGGAGGTCGGGATTCGGGGGGCAAAAACCGCAACTCAACTGATTCAACCTGACCTCGCTTTTATTGTCGATGTCGCCACCTTTCAAAATCCGCGTGAACGCGGCGAAGTGAACCAACGCCAAGTCGGCAGCGGCCCGATCCTGACGCACTTTGACCGCACCTTGGCACCTAATCGCACGTTGCAACAATTTGTGAAAGAAACTGCCGCAACCGCCTCCCTGCCGCTGCAGCTGGATATGTTTAACGGTGGCGGTACTGACGGTGGTGAAGCCCATAAAGTCGGTGTTGGCATTCCGACTGTCGTCACAATTCTGCCATGCCGCTATGGTCACTGTGCCCAATCGTTAGCGCAGGCACAGGATGTGGATCAAATGGTCGCTTTATATGCCGCAATGTGTCGACGACTGACCGTGGCAACAGCGGAGAAAGCTCGTTCATTTTGATTGTCTGGTACCGATAAAACGCGCTCTCCAGCCCAGAAACCTGCGTATAAGGACCACAACCGCAATGGTCAAAAACCGACCATTACGGTTGTGCCCGCTTATACTCCGGTTTCTAAACGGGCTGGCTCGCGCTCTAAAGGAGATTAACCCCAATGGCAACGACCCAAGAATTAGAAATTATGCAGTTGATTGCTAATGCCGGTGAGAGTAAAACCAAGGCATTTGCGGCCTTGCAGGCGGTGCAAACACAGGATTTTGCCAAAGCCCGCAGCTTATTGGCTGAGGCTAAGGCGATTGATGTTGCCGCTCATAACGCCCAGACGGCAATGATTTGCCGCGAGTTTGATCCTAATCAGACGCCGGAACCGGTGAGTCTTCTGATGGTACATGCGCAGGATCACTACATGACCAGCCAACTCGCACGCGATTTGATTGAAACTTTGATTACCATTTTTGAAGCCCAAACAACGAAAACCAATGTGTGACAGGGTATCGGTCAATGGCCGTACCTAAACCTAAGGAGGAAAATAATGATGCGAATTCTTTTGTGCTGTGCCGGTGGCTTTTCTACCAATATGTTGATGCAAAATATGGCCAAGGTGGTCAAAGATAGCCACAAATTAAACGAAGATGATTTTAAATTCGACGCGATTCCCGTGGACGGTCTTGAAGAAGAAATCGATAACTATGACATCGTGTTGGTAGGACCACAGATTGGTCATAAAACTGGCTACATTGGGGAAATCTGTGATCCACGGCACATTCCATTTGCTGTCATTGATAAGGATGTGTATGGCCAAATGGATGGCGCCACGGTTATGAAACTAGCACTGCTGACCCATGCGAAGTATCAAAAAAGGCACGCTGGCTAACGTTTCATCGGTAGGACTTTGAGAGGGGATTACACGATGTTCAGTCAATTCGAGTCTTTCATGAACCGCTTCTTCATGCCGATCGCACACAAGGTCGACAATCAGCGTCATCTAAGCGCGATCAAGGCGGGGATGGTCGCCATGACACCGTTCACCATCCTCGGCAGTATTTTCACGATTATTCCGGCGTTGCCTAACATGCTCGGTCCTAAAAATGCTGTCTCGCTTTTCATCACTAGCAATGCTGACTTGTTCGATCTGCCAGTGAAGTTATCCATCGGCATGATTGGTCTGTATGCCTGTTTATCCATCGCGTACAACTTAGGCAATCACTACAAACTCTACATTCCAGGCTGTGTCACCTTGTCCGGTTTTGCTTTCCTGATGATGGTCGCAACGTTCACTAAAACCGGTCAGTTAGACGTCACCAATCTAGGTGCTCGAGGACTTTTCACCGGCATGATCGTGGCCTTGCTGACAGTCGAGCTCTATCACTGGTGCAAAACCCATCACCTAACATTGAAAATGCCTGACGGGGTACCAGATTTTGTCTCCCGTTCATTCGAACTGATTCCAGTCACCTTAATCACCGGTGGCGCATTTATCGCTGGCCGATTTGCCTTCCTGAATTTTGCTGGCGAGCTGCCACCAAGTATTCTAACCCGCTTCTTGGCGCCGCTGGTCGGTAGCATGGACAATCCATGGGCGGTCTTACTGCTCAACTTTGCGATTTGTACCGTGTTTTTCTTTGGCATCCACTCATCGGTCTTCTCCCCGATCACCAGCCCGATTATGGTCACGTTTATCGCTGAAAACATCGCTGCGATGAACGCCGGCGAAGCCATTCCGCATTTTTACACAGCTGGTGCTGTTTCTAGTTTCTTCGGTTTCACCGGTTGCGGCATTTCCATCGGCTGCGTCGTTGCCTGCATGCTCTCGAAGAGCAAACGCTATCGGAAAATCGGCAAAATTTCGTTGTTCCCGGTCTTATTTGGCATCAACGAACCTATCCTGTTTGGCGCACCGATCATTCTCAATCCGATCATGTTCATCCCCCATGTATTCGGTGGTGCCATCATTGGCACGCTACCGATGTTCTTCATGCACTGGGGCTGGATCGCCAAACCGATTTTCAATCCACCATATGTCGGCGTTTTCCTTGAAGGGTTTCTAACCAACGGCGACTACCGCACCATCTTCGCCAACGCCCTCCAACTCGTGCTGGCTGTCGCCCTTTACTGGCCATTTTTCAAGGTCATGGAACGCGCAGAACTAAAACTCGAAGCCAAAAAAGCCGCGAAAAAGTCCATCTTCTCAAAAGAAGACGAAGACACCCTCGCTGGACTGGATTTAGACTTCTAGAGCGTGAACTGGCGCGCTTAGAAACCGTAACATAAGTGGCCTCAAGTGCGATGGGCGCACTTTGCCCATTGTGCTTGATGTCCTCATGTGCAGGTTTCTGCGACAGTGAACGCGTTTGAGATCGTGATCTAGCGCGCTTAGAAGTTAACGCACCCATAGGAGGCCAAAATGACACATTTGAAAAAAATCCAACAAGCACTCACGATGCAGGCAATTGACGCCTTACTGCTGCACGATCGTCAAAGCAAACGCTACGTTGGTGCCTTGCCTGGCAGTGGCGTGTATGTGGTGGTTACCCCCACCCAAGCGCTACAATTTCACGATGGCCGATATCACAATGAAGCGGCTGACACCAGTGGGTTTACCAATATTGAAGTACCGCAAGGCGAATACTTACCGGAACTCGTTAGCTTTTTAAGCGCTCAATTATGTCGGCGGGTCGCACTTGTCAGTACCGGGTTCTCCATTCCTGAGTTTCAGACTCTGACCGCACAGAATTGGACGTTGAGTTTAGCTGATAGCCTGCTGGCTGAAAGTCGAGCGGTCAAAGATGCCGTGGAAATTCAAGCGATCACGGCTGCCTGTATGGTCACAGATCAGGTCTTTGCCCATTTGCTACCGCATATTCGGGCCGGGGTCAGCGAATATGAACTGAATGCATGGCTGCACTTCTATGCTTTACAGGCGGGCGCATCTGCCATGGCCTTCGATCCAATTGTCGCTAGCGGCCCACGTGGCGCTTTGCCACATGGTCGGGCGACTGACCGGCAACTGAAAAGCGGTGAATTGATCACGATTGATTTTGGCGTTGTCCTTAACGATTATCAATCAGACATGACACGCACGCTCACAATCGGCGAACCGCAGCCCGAGCTCTCAGCCGTTCATGATGCCGTCCTTACTGCTCAACTCACTGCTATTGATGCCTTAAAACCCGGTGTGCAAGCGCGAGAGATTGACGCGATTGCGCGTGGCGTGTTAACCGCTGCCGGTTATGGCGATTGTTTCACCCACGGATTGGGCCATGGTCTCGGACTAGGCGGCGATCAACCGATTCTGAACCCTCAGAGTCAAACGGTTTTGCAACCGGGGATGGTAGTCACCATTGAACCCGGCGCCTACTTGCCCGGCATCGGCGGTGTCCGTATCGAAGACGATGTTCTAATCACGGATACTGGTGCACAGGTGCTGAATCAGACAAGCAAAGACTTGATGTTACTGGAGGACCAAGAATATGAGTCAGTTTGACACCCTTTTTGACCGTAAAGCCGGTAACGCGCGCAAATGGGCCGATAGTGTGTTGGCAAAGAAGTTCGGCCTAACGCCTAACGCGATTCCAATGGATCTGGCTGATCTGGACTTTCCTGTTGCACCACCGATTCACGATGCCGTTATGGCCCGCGCCGCAGTTTCTGACTATAGTTACACCTATATCCCAGATGCGTTTAACGAAACCGTTATTGCTTGGAACGCGCGCCGTTTTGGGCTTGAACTTGAAGCAGATTGGTTGAAATTGAGTTACGGCACGGTGCCAACCTTGCATTATATTGTTCAAGCCTTTACGGCAGTTGGCGAAAGTGTACTGATTAACACACCGGCCTATGATCCGTTCGCCGAAGCCGTTGAGCACAACCAGCGACAGCTCATCACCAGCCCGTTAAAACTAGAAAATGACCGCTATGTGTTTGACTTTGAAGATCTGGCCGACAAAATGGCACGGCCAGATGTGAAAGTATTCATCCTCTGCAGTCCGCAAAATCCATCTGGTCGTGTTTGGACGGCTGAGGAACTCGAACAGGTCGGTGATCTTTGCCTTCAGCACCACGTCTTGCTGGTGAGCGATGAAATTCACCGCGATATTGTTTATCCCGGCGTCCACTTTACTAGCATCTGGCAGGCTTGCCCAGCGATTCGCGATCACAGTATTTTGTGCTTGTCGCCTAATAAGGCCTTCAACTTAGGCGGGTTAAAAACGTCCTATGTCGTCATTCCTGACGCTGGGATTCGCGGTCGGTTAGCGCAACAATTCGCCGCCAATTCAATCACTTCACCGAACAGTTTCGCCATACCTGCCCTGATCGCAGCCTATACCAAGTGTGACGCTTGGCTAGATGAAATGGTCGCCTATGTAGCTGATAATTTTGTTTATCTACGCGATCGGCTTGCTGAGATCCCGGAGATGCAGGTGATGCCAGCTGAATCTGGTTTTCTGGCTTGGATCGATGTCCGACGACTGTTTGCTGATGAAGCCGAGTTGAAGCGTTTCTTCACCGCTTGCGACCTTTCCTGTGTTGTCGGCAGCTATTTTGTGGCCGATGGTGAAGGTTTCGTCCGGCTGAATATTGGCATGCCACGGCCATTACTCAAAGAGGCCTTAGATCGAATACTCGCGATTTACGCCACTTGGCATCAGCAAGAAGCACCTGTTCCAAAATAGTCCCGCAAGGCCAAATCACCAACAGCCACACTCTTCTAAGAAAAATGCCCGTTTTCAGGCGACGATCACACGTCACAACCTGAAAATGGGCATTTTCTTGTCCCGTTATACAGCACCCCTTATTCAGCCGCCTGCTCAATCTCTTGATCCGCCGTTTGCGTGCCAAAATGACGTTTATACCATTGCAACATGTTTCGCTCATTGGTATTCTTTGCCATCCAAATCGGTTTGCCAATTCGCTTAGCCTCGTCTTTAGCAGCATACATCTGTCCATGATCAACAAAATCGGTGGTCACAATGACCATGTCGGCCTTTTGAACCTTTTTCTTCAACATGGCGTTCGAATCTGATCGCGGCGAGAGAATGAGCTTGCCGCCACGGTCTTCAACATGCCGTTTCACCTTGCGCGGCATGGCGGAGTTTTCAATGCAAACGAGTAACAGTGACTTATCGGCGAAAACCTGGCGTAGTTGCCGCACAGGTGCCACGCTGACCTTCTTCTTGGCTGGCGCTGGCTGACTAGGCTTTGTTTCTGCCGACGCTTCTAGTGCCGATTTGGCAAATTGGCGTTTCATTCGGGTAGCGACTACAGCAGATGCCGTGTACTTCCAAACGATTTTGCCATCAATTTCTTGCCCCCGCCGGTAAGCATAGTCAATATAATCGCCTGGCTTCAGCTTGAATGAGAGCACATCGTAGTCACCGAGCAACAATTGCTGGGTAGTTTCGTGCTCAGGCGATTGAAACTCAATATACCAGCGTTTGACATCTTGTCGATAGACAGCCGGTAAAAATTGCAGCCGAACAATTTCGGTCGGCAAGGGATCGCGTTTCAGCGTGGTAATTTTGTAGCGCAGCAGCTCGTCGTCCTTAATCTCCTCGGCCTTAACCCAATCTCCATTTGTCGGCGCATTTGCCATTTTATGTAGCTTACTCTCTGATACCTTAATCGGACCGACATGCCCACCATTTAAATCAAGGTGAAACCGGCCAATGTATGCGTGACGCTGATCCAACCAATGTTCAGAAAAGAATGACACTTCTTTCTCAGAGGTTGCCTCGGTGGAGGCGGCTGGCACCTGCTCACTTGTAACTGGCTCAACATCGTCTTTGACCTCAGCAACCGCTATTGGTCTTTCTTCAGCCTGTGTCCTATCTTGACCAGTTGTGAACGCTGCCGTCTCATCTTCCTGTGTTACTGAGGATGTAGCAACAAATTCAATTGTTGCTAAGTCATTGAGAATTTTAAGTAAGCTTTGAATATCATTAGTTATTTTTTGAATATTATCAGTCGTTAGTTGTGTTGTTTTAGCAGTAATTTGATTTTTTATAAGTTCAATTATTGCAGACTTGTCGCCCATATAGGTCCCACCTTCAACTTAGGATTGATTTTCTTTATTGTACTGTTATTGATATCAATTCAAAAGAATTTAAGCTTGGATACATGCGTTCAAATTGTCTAGCTTCTACTCACTTTCGGTGGTCCGAGATGACAATGACGGCCAGCTAAGTGTTTCGACATGACAAAACCCCACCAGCTAATTTTTGGTGGTTAAACCAACAATATTAGCTAGTGGGGTTTGTTTTTGCGTGACAAATAACTAATGATCATCTGTTCGCGGTCGAACATTCAGTTCGCGGGCTAAGTCATACTCGAACAACTCATACCCGCCCATGGCATCGTGTACTTCAACACCCTTAGGAAATAGCGCTAAGTTAGTATCTTGAGTACCGCCCATTCCCGGTATGTCCGGTGATGATTGATTGAGGGCATATCGATATGGCACAAGATCCTCTAATTTGCTTCTGAGTTTTTCAAGGTTGCGTTTCTCAGTTGTTTTTACGAAGATCCGTGTGGTATCCAGTGCCTTGAAGGCATCGATAGGCAACGTATCTAGTGATTGAATGGCATCTAAATCCAACAATGCATCCCAGTGAGCGATAATTGAGCTCGCAACATTAGGGACAACACTAAAATAAACCGACAGATAATCGTCTAGGACCATCACATAAGCGCCAGCCCCTCTGGCTGCGTGCGTTCGGAGTGACTCGATTTGAACAAAACCGTTATCATGACAAAATTCTGCGATTTCATCATCATAGCGTGCGCGTTTGCGTCGCTTCACTTTCGGAATAAACGCATCAAAAAGCCGCTGCGCCTCATCACGATGACTTAACCAGCGAGATTTATTGATCACTGGATAATAATCTGGATACCGTCGCTGAAGTTGTTCCAGTGGCATGCGTGACGTTAAGCTTGTCACCTCAAAAGCTTCCTTCTCGTTTAGCCACTCCCCGGGGCGTCTCAAAAAGCCGTTGACTTTGATCCAGCGCCGATTTTTTAAAGCATAATTAAATAGCAGCCGCTTTCTAATCGTTAAATCGAGGGGCTCGTAAAAGTTGTCACGGGTGATATGCGTAGCTTCAGTGGATGCAAGCGTCACACCAAAATATTTCAAACATAAACACCTCCCACTCTAAGTAAACGATCACAGTTTCACATTTTCAATCATAAAAAAAAAGAGGGCTATCCCTCTTTTTAGTTTTTGACGCTACCACATCATAAACTAAACGACTAACCTGATTTATTAAAAAGTACAATCAAACATTTCTATCCGATCATACCATGTTTGTGTGGCAATTCAACATGATTAAGCTTTCGGCTTTAAATCAAGGACATCAATAACTTTTTCAACCAGCGCATCTTCGCCAATGCCGGTTAAGAAAGGCAGACCATTCAGAATCGGCACGCCAATATCTTCAGTGAATTTGCCTGTAGTAATGGCCAAGTCAAATTGATCAGCCTTAGATCGAAGCTGGGGAATCGAAGTTTGATCCATTGATACCTGTGTGGCATCAATGCCTTTTTCTTTCAGCTTTTCTTCAAGTGCATTACGTGCAACTGTTGATGTTGCAATACCGGATCCACACGCGACAATAATTTTTTTCATTTTGAAGACTCCTTTTTCCCTGTACCAACCGTCACATCGCGAAACATGCTTTCTAATCGGTTGTATAAACTGTCATCATCTTTCGCATCCAGTAGCCCTTGAAGTGTCGCTTGATTCTGCACAATCCCCATTAGATCCTGCAACAGCTTCACCTCAGCATGTGGTTCATCGACCGCAAGCATAAAGATTAACCGTACATTGAGCGTTTCATCTGGATCGCCCATATTCTTAAACGCAACCGGGTTTTTAAGCGTTGCGACCGAGATGGTGCCTTTATGAACATTTGTCCAATCTGCATGAGGTATCGCCACTGTAATGCCACCGGTGGGAAGTCCTGTTGGAAATTGGTGTTCTCGATTAATAACCGCCTCAACAAAAGATGGCTTCACAAAATGCTGAGCAACCATAGCTTCTGCCATCATTTTCAAGGCGTTATCCGAATCTGAAAAAGTAACATTCCGATGAATCAAATTTCTGTCTAATAGTGCCATTTAGATCACGCTCCATGTTCCAAATCGCTTTCAAAGGACATCATAGTCGTTAATTTCAATTTGTGCAAGCGCTTTCTTGATTATCAAATATATTCGTCAGCTAAATAGCCTAATGTTCCGAGAAAAGCTTGTTTTATGGGTCTATACCGGAACTATTTTTTAAATATAGACTTGCATTTTCTAAAAAAGTGTTTATCATCATTCGTGTAAGGGCTTTCATAAATCATCTGAATCGCTTTCAATTAATTCATTGTCCTTGCATCTTCTCCAAACATGTTAGTTCCTACCCCGTATCAGCTTCAAGCCATAGATTGCTGTTTGAAGCATCATTGTCTGTTTTGTTTTAACTTCTTTCAGGAGGTAAGAAAATGCAAGTCATACAGTACATTGTTGATTTGGGACCAAGCGTCATGATTCCCATTATTATTTTCATATTGGGCATCTGTTTACGGCAAGGTGTTGGCAAGTCACTGCGCGCCGGCATTTCAATTGGGATTGGGTTTGTCGGCATTAGCTTAGTCATTTCGCTTTTGACAGATAATTTGGGTAAGGCTGCTGAAGCGATGGCAAAGAATTTCAACTTAGGATTGAGTGTTGTTGATATTGGCTGGCCAGGTACTTCCCCAATGGCTTGGGCTTCTGCAATGGGACTCATTGCGATTCCAATTGCCATTGCAGTAAACGTTGTCATGCTACTCACCCGATTAACAAAAGTTGTCAACGTCGATATTTGGAATATTTGGCATATGGCTTTCACAGGCGCTATTGTTCAAATCGCAACTGGTAGTTTCACTTGGGGCATCGTCGCTATCTGTATTCATGCCGCCATTGCGTACAAGTTAGGCGATATCTTTAGGCCTGTCACGGATAACTTTTTCGGTTTGGAAGGCATCTCTATTCCACATGGTACATCAGCCTATATGGGGATTTTTGCTAAACCAATCGATGATTTAATCGAACACATTCCAGGATTGAACAAAATTACCATCACCTCCAAAACCGTCGAGGAAAAGTTCGGCGTCTTAGGCCAACCTTCCATTATTGGTGCCATTCTCGGGGTCATCATTGGACTACTTGCGAAGTTCCCAGTTGGCAAATCATTACAATTAGGCATTCAAATGGCGGCTGTTATGGTTCTCATGCCAGTCGTTGTCAAGTTCATCATGGAAGGTCTCATTCCAATATCAAAAGGCGCAAAAGTGATTATGGACAAACATTTCAAAGGTGGCAACTTCACCATTGGGATGGACCCTGCTTTGCTACTAGGCAACTCAGACGTCATAGCCGCTGGTTTACTATTCGTTCCCATCACGCTGTTGATCGCAATTCTTGTGCCAGGAAACAAAGTATTACCTTTTGGCGATTTGGCAACAATTGGCTTCTTTATTGCGATTGCAACCGGCGTTCATAAAGGCAATATTTTTAGAACTTTGATTTCGGGTTCAGTTATCATGTTTATCACGATTTGGATTTCAAATCAGATGTACCCACTCGAAATTGCCTTAGGTCATGCAACGAATTTATTGGCCAAAGGTAAAGAGGTTTCATCGCTGGACCAAGCAGGTTCGCCAATCACCTATCTGCTGACAAAAGGTTTTACTGGCCAGGTTAGTCTCGGATTCTTGGTCATCGGCATCCTGTTTATCAGTGCATTTGCTTACACATACATCGCGTATAAGCGTCAGCGTCTGTATGTCACCGATACCAAGACAAAGTAAAAACTAAATTGCTGAGTAAATAGTCAATTTATATTTTAGGAGGAATTATATTATGGCTAAAGATTGGTTGAATATTGATGATCGGGTTTTCGTTGTAACAGGTGGCTCATCAGGTATTGGCGACGCTATTGTTAAGGATCTCATTAATAATCACGCAAAAGTCGTCAATGCAGACCTTAAGGAAGGTAAATTCAAAGATGACAACCTGCTCTTTGTTGAAACCGATGTGACCAAGCGAGATCAGGTCGAGCATATGGTCGCGGCCGCTAAAGAAAAGTTTGGTGCGATCGACGGCTTGGTTAATAATGCTGGCATCAATATTCCCCGTATCTTAACTGATCCCAATGAACCGGACGGCCAATATGTCATTGATGAGGCTAATTTCGATAAAATGTTTACGATTAATGTCAAAAGTGTTTGGCTTTGCTCCTCAATTATTGTCAAAGAGCTGGTGAAACAGCATAAAGGCGTTATCGTCAACATGTCTTCTGAATCTGGACTGGAAGGATCACAAGGTGCTGGTATCTATTCAGGCACTAAAGGTGCTATTAATGGCTTTACGCGTGCTTGGGCTAAGGAACTTGGCCAATACAATGTCCGCATGATTGGTGTGGCTCCTGGGGTCCTTGAAGCAACCGGATTACGAACACTCTCTTATGAAGAAGGATTAGCATACTCTCGCCACCAAACGGTTGAACAATTACGCGCAGGATATGCCAAAACATCAACTATTCCATTAGGACGTAGTGGCAAACTTTCTGAAGTGGCCGATCTAGTTACCTACTTCTTGTCCGATCGCTCAAGCTACATGACAGGCCAAACGGTCAATGTTTCTGGCGGGAAGTCACGCGGCTGATCACCGACTAATCATCCAATCAAAACAAAAGTCGATTCCAAATTGAGTCGACTTTTGTGCTATGGAGGCAAGCGTATGATTTTAACGGTTACTTTGAATCCTTCCATCGATGTATCCTACCCACTTGAGCATCTAGCCATTGATACTATTAATCGAACTACAGATGTGCGAAAAACTGCCGGTGGTAAAGGACTAAATGTTTCTCGAGTTATTCATCAACTCAATCACGATATTACCGCAACTGGTTTTATTGGCGGTTATTTTGGACAATGGCTACAGCACCAACTCGATATAGAAGGTATCAAACACGATTTTATGACGATTGATGCCGAAACTCGCAGTTCTATTGCTATTTTGCATGACAGTGGCAATCAAACTGAAATTCTCGAAGCTGGACCAATGCTTTCACAAGATGACGCAAATCGTTTTTTAACCCATTTTGATACTTTGTTGGCCTATGCAGATCTGGTGACAATTTCAGGCTCTATGCCGCAAGGATTGCCACCGACCTATTACACCTCAATGATTGCTCACGCTGAAAAACAAAGTGTCCAAGTATTATTAGACACGTCCGGAGCAACACTAAAAAACGCGCTTGGTGCACCCTTGAAACCACTTCTGATTAAACCAAATGACGAAGAATTAAGTGATTTGCTTAAGCGTCAGATTAATAAGAAAGATTACGCAGCTCTCAAGCAAAATCTGCAAGAACCAATCTTCAACGGTGTTTCGTGGATTGTCGTCTCACTTGGTGCAGATGGTGCCTTCGTCAAGCACAATAGCAAGTTCTACCACGCTGGCATTCCTAAGATCAATGTCGTCAATCCAGTCGGATCAGGCGATGCAACTTTAGCAGGACTCGCGATGGGTATCCACGATCAAAACTCAGATGAAACAATCTTGAAGACAGCCATGACAACTGGCATGCTAAACACGATGCAAGCTCAGACTGGTTTTGTCGACCAAAGTCAATTTCAGAAGTATTTTGATTTAGTGACAATTGACCCTTACTAACTTAATAGAACAGCAAATTATCACACTTTCAGTCAAGCAATTGGCGTACAGAAAAAGCCCGTGTCACAACTCGACACGAGCTTTCCAAGAACCTTTTGGCTGATTAATGCTTCACAATGTCATTGATATAAGCAATGCCAGCCTTACCATCGCCGATCAGATCTGGCTTCATGTCCAACATCTGGGCATTCAGGAAACTGATGACCATCGGCAGGTTCATGCCAGAATACAGGTCGAACTTGCCGCCTTCAGCCAAGACACGGGCTGCGACGTTATTCGGCGTGCCGCCTTTAAGGTCGGCAAGGACGACAACATCGTCTTGCCCCTCTACAGCAGCTTTAAACTTGGCCTGAAAATCTTCCGGACCTTCATTTGGCAACAGTGCAACGGTGGTAATATCGTCTTGGGGACCCATGATCATTTCAGCGCTCTTCTTAAGCTCCTCACACAGTTGCCCGTGACTAATCAAAACTAATTTACTCATATCGAAAGACTCCTTTAAAACGTTTCTGATACCAAATTAACCCTTAGCAATGACACCGAGTGCCGACAGCAGCACCGAAACGATCAATACGATGAAAATCGCCCGGGTTGAGGTCATATGCTTACGACCAAGCAACCAGTAAACCGCGCCAACAATCAAGGCTGGAAGCAGTTTTGGAATGATCAAGTCAAAGTATTTCTGGAAATCCAATGGTACACTGCCGATCTTCGGCGCAAAACCAATCTTAACATTGATCATGGTTGCGACCAAGGCACCAACCATGAAGACACCCATCAAGGTAGCAGCGTCAGTCAAAGCAGCCAATCGATGCGCCATTGTTGTGACCAACGAAACCCCTTCGTTATAAGCAATTCGCAATTGCTTCCAACGAAATACCATGACGGCAATTTGAGCAGCGATCCAGATGAAGACCCCAACTGGGTTGCCTTGCGTTGCCATTTGTGCAGCAATCGCCCCGAAAATAGCTGGAATCAAGGCAGCAAAGATTGAATCACCGATAGCAGCGAAGGACCCCATCAAACCGGTTTTAATCCCGGCAACAGTTTCTTCGCCAGCAATCCCTTCTTTTTCTTCGACAGCCAAATCAATCCCAGTGATGATGGTATTGAAGAAGTTTGACGTGTTGAAGAACTGGGTGTGGGTTTTCATGACTTTCTTGAGCTCTGGTGTGCCATCACCGTAGATTTTGCGCAATTGCGGCAAAATGGTGTAAAGATAACCCGAACCTTGCATCCGTTCGTAGTTCCAACCCAACTGGAAGCCGAACAGGCTGCGCCGGTTAATCTGCCGGAAATCTTTATCGGTCAATTTGTACGTAGGTTTATTAGAGTTCATCATCGGTGATTTCCCCCTGTTCATTAGTCTTGTTTGCAGCTGTGCCTGACGCTGCATCTGTATTACCATTGCCAACTGCGATATCGTGCAGCTTTGTTGTTTGTTGATAGCTGATTGCAGCAAAGGCAAACGCAATCAATGCCATAGCAAGCATGGACAAACCGTTGAAGGAAGCAGTGAACCCTTTAGCTACCCCAGCAACTGCGGTACCCAAGGTCTGAACGCTGCCAAACAGTGTCGTGAACAGCACGGTGAAAACAAAGCCCATAATGAGGTATGGGAAGTGTTTCTTAAGTGGCAGGTAATGCAACAGAATGGCAAACCCGACAGCAGGCAAGACGGCACCAGCTGTTGCCAAGCCATCGCCTAACCATTTCCAACTGGTATTCAAAACATGGGCAAGGTCGGTAACGAAGCCGCCGCCAAATGCTAAAGCCAAGCCAACTGGAATCATCCGTGACAGTGCCCACGGAAGCGCGCCAGCAAGGAAGTAACGTTCGATACCTTTGTAGTTATTTTGATCAACCATCTTGTCAATCCGATGAGCAAAGAAAGTGTTCGAGAATCGAGCAAGAATATCAGTTTGAATCATGATACTTGCAACAGGAACCGCAATCGCAGCAACCGCTGCTTCTGGCTTCATGCCGGCGCTAACGGAGAATGCCGTTGCGAGAATGGTACCAGAGTTGGCATCAATTTTAGATGCACCACCGAATGTGCCGACCCCAAGAACCATCAACTGTGTGGATGCACCGATCAACAGACCGGCTTTCATATCGCCCATAACCAAGCCGGAAATTAAGCCGGCGAAAACTGGTGAACTCATGGCTGAATAAATTTGCAGTTCATCAAGAATTTGATAGCCTGCATATAATGTTAAAAGTGCTATTTGCCACCATGCAATCATGTTTGACTCCCCCTATCCTTTTTTGAGCAGGGACATGAAGTCCGCTGCTGTGTCGCCTGGAACCATTTGCGCTGTGAGATGAACCCCTTTTGCATCAAGTTCTTTAAATGTGTCAACGTCAGCGTCCACCACGTTGATGGACTTCGTGATTGAACGGGTTTCATCAGTTTGAGACATATTACCAACGTTCAAGTCGGTGATCGGAACACCTGCATTCACCAATGCGAGGAATGTCTCCGGCCGCTTTGCCACAATGAAAACCTTTTGTGAATCATATTTGTGATTCAAAATGTGGTTTGCTGCTGTGGCAACATCGAGAACAGACAGGCGAATACCATCTGGGGTTGCCATCCGTAATCCGCTCTTGTCGATATCACTCTTTGATGCGGCCTCGTCCACGACCATAATCCGCGTTGCGCCGAGCTTAGTAGTCCAGAGATTGGCAACTTGGCCATGGACCAAGCGACCATCAATACGTGCTGCAATAATAGCCATTTTTATTCCTCCTCTGTGTTCAGTTCCTTAAATATTGGGTGGTCAACCAAGTTTATCGCCTCGGCATATTGGCCTTCGGTTTCAAAAACAATGACCTCATTGTGCCCGGTGTGAAGCAACCCGGCTGGCACATATAGTGACAACGTTGGCCCCTTCTCCCAGAATCTGCCGATGTTAACACCATTGACCAGCATCACTCCTTTACCGAATCCACGACAATCAAGATACGTATCCTGTGGTTTCACCACATCAAACCCATATTGATAAAAAGCGGGTGTCCCTGCTTGCCAATCGCCGGTGAAATCAAGTTGCGGCGCCTTGTTCAAGTCAAGTGGGTATTGCAGGTAGTCCTTAATGAAATGGAGGTCTACCATGACACCGGTGCGAATCCCCTTAAACTGGGTAATCGCTTCGATTTTTGAGCCATAGTTGACGCGGCTCATGTTTTCGACCAACAGATCTAGTTGATGGCGGCCTTCAACTTCTGGGAGCAGGATGTCATCGCCGATGGCCTCTTGATACTGTGTTGCTAGCGACTTGCCATCAAAGAAGGCTTGAACCCGATCACGGGCATCAATCACGCGCAACTTAGCCGGCGTGCCTTTATCGGTACCACTGATCAGCGGGTTTGTCCGATACAACGTATAACCGGTGTATTGGCCAAGAAACTCCTGTGTCTGCGGATAAGGTGCGGCTACTGGCTGAGCTAGCTGATCAAGTACTGAGAATAATGACACTTTCGCCGTCAACGGATTGTCCGCCTGCGTCATCGCTGGCTTGACCAGTGGTGTTGTCTGGGCCTGCGATGGCAAGACTTCGTGGATCATTTTCTGAATGGCAAAGTACTTTGGCGTTGGATTGCCTTGCTCATTCAATGGTGCATCGTAATCGTAGGAAGTCACTTGCGGCAGATCATGATCTTTGCGAGCTGAGGTACCGTTCATAAAACCAAAATTAGTTCCCCCGTGGAACATGTAGAGATTGACACTGCCGCGTTGGATCACCGCTCGCAAGTCCTCGGCAGTTTCTTCTGGGTCGCGGCGAATGATCGGTTCGCCCCAGCGGTTGAACCAGCCGTCCCAAAATTCCATACACATCAACGGCCAATCATGCCCATGAGCTTGATTGAAGGCCGCCAACCGATCGAAATTCATGTCGGCACGTGAGCCAAAATTGCCGGTAGTCAAAATACCAGCGTCGGCCATGCTGCCAGCGTTCAAGGTTGCTGGCCAGGGACCATCCGAGGTAAAAAGGGGGACATCAACGCCATGCTTTTTCATAAGTTCGGCCACGGCGGCAAGATAGTCCTTGTCTTCGCCATATGAACCGTACTCATTTTCCACTTGCATCATGATGACATTGCCACCATGCGTGACTTGATGACCCACAAGATGAGGCATTAAAGCTGTGTAGTAACGGTCAATCGCTTGCAGATAGGCAGAATCGTCGGTTCGCAAGCGCATCTTTTTCGTTAACAGCCATGCTGGAAACCCGCCGAACTCCCATTCTGCGCAGATGTAAGGGGATGGTCGAACGATGGCGTATAAGCCAAGATCCTTTGCGGTGTTTAGAAAGCGTTCAATGTCGAGAATCCCGCTGAAATCAAAGTCACCTTCGTTGTACTCGTGCAGATTCCAAGGGACATAGGTTTCTACCGTGTTAAATCCCAGTGCCTTCAAGTTATAAAGGCTGTGATACCAATCACTGGGATGGACTCGGAAGTAATGAATCGCGCCAGACAGAATCTTGAACGGCTGACCGTCCAACATAAACTCATGATCGATCGAAAAGGTCGTCATGTAGCGCTGGCCTCCTTTCATTCATAACAGCTTATGCTGCCATATTTAAGTGTCACACACTGACACCTTATTTCACAAGGTTTTGTGTCAGGAAAGCTTTCATGCCTCAGCTTGATAGCCTAATTTCCCATCAAGATAGGTGGCTTCGAGCTTGAGATCAGCGTCCAAAACTAGATAATCAGCGGATCGGCCAGGTAAAATACTGCCGCATTGATCGTCGATATTGCAAGAAGCAGCCGGTGTTTGAGAAGCCATTCGAATAATTGCTTCTGGTGTTGCGGCGTTCCAAGCAAGGAGATTGGTCAGCGCATCTTTCAATTCAAGAACTGAACCCGCCAGACTGTCGCCATCTTTCATCCGCGCCATCCCGTCTTTGACATAAACTGGGAATTCGCCAAGGACGTAATCGCCATCAGGCATCATCCCCGCGCGCATGCAATCGGTAATCAATGCGATATGTTCAGCGCCTTTCAGTCGAATCAAGGTGGTGGCCACTTCAGGACGGACGTGATGACCATCACAGATAAGCTCATCATCAACGCCTTGCAGATACATCGCTGCTCCGACCATACCAGGTTTGCGATGGCTCAAAGGACTCATACCATTGAAAGTGTGTGTAAAGACGGTTGCACCGGCTTCGATGCAAGCTTTCGCCTGTTCAAAGGTGGCATCACTATGGCCCAAAGCCACCACCGTGCCGTCTGCGGTGGCATACCGAGTGAAGTCAGCAGCACCCTCACGTTCTGGGGCAATCGCAATTTTCTTCAACAAGCCATCAGCGGACGTCTGCCAAGCATCGTATTCTTGCTCACTTGGATTTTTGAAGTACTTCGGATTCTGTGCCCCTTTATGCTTGGTCGTAAAGTATGGGCCTTCAAAATAAATGCCTTGAATCTTCGCACCGCTTTCATCGCCAGCATGTGCGGCAATCGTTTTGCAAACCTCATTGAGTTGATCAAATGAACCGGTCAATGTGGTTGGCAGCCAACTGGTGACACCAGCTTTGAGCAAGTTTTTGCTCATTGTCTCAATGCCATCCCAATCGTTGTCCATTACGTCATGCCCTAACAACCCGTGAATATGGGTATCGACTAAACCTGGAGCAATCAATTTGCCGGATTGTTCAACAATATCGCCATCTGGCTTAGCTGTTTCCGGCAGATACTCGCCAAACTTGCCATCATCGGTGACTTCTAGATAACCACCAATTTCAGTCACATTTTTGAGAAAAAACTTTGCAGCGTGAATGTAGTAACTCATGAACTCTTTTGCCTCCTCTAAACTTGCTCGTTGATGCTGCTTGGTGCCAGTTCACGCTCTATTCTTTACCAGCGTAATCGTGCAAGGTCACGCCTTTAACAACTCGGTTAACGGTGCCGGTTGGTGATGGTGTGTCAGGCAAGTTGCCAACTTTGATCGAAGCAAGCAATGCTACAGTCTGGGCGAACATGACATCTGGGAGAGCCTGATAAGCTTCTGGAAGATCTTTAAGGCCATTTTCAAAATAGAAGGCATCGCCTGAGAAGTTCTGATCTTGCTTGGTGCCCACTGCCATCACGGATTTAGCAATACCGTCACCCTTAACTTCCTCAAGGACATCGATATCATATTGACGGGTGTAGGCATTGTTGCTAACGAGGTCGAACAACAAAGTCTTGTCATCTAGGAAACTCTTTGGACCATGACGGAAGCCCATGGAAGTGTCAAACATGGTGGCATACTTGCCGGCTGTTAGTTCAAGCACCTTCAGGCGAGTTTCGCGGGTCAAGCCGCCAAGACTGCCAGAGCCAAGATAGACGATACGATCAAAATCAAGGTCAAGCACTTTTTGAACTTCCGCTTCACGCGCCACAACTTCTTGTCCCATTGCCGCAATGGCTTTCACCCACTTGCTCTTATCCGTGTCACTGGCGGTATCAAATACCAGCAAGGCACTCAAGGTCATGCAAGAGAAACTTCCTGTCATGGCAAAGCCTTTATCATTTGAACCAGCTGGCTGTAACAGCAACAAAGTCTTGTCTTCCGTTTCAGACTTCTTGGCCAATTGGCCTTCCGGTGCGCAGGTAATGCTGATTTGATGGAGGTTGTGAACAACTTGTTCAGCCAGTTCAACAGTTTTCAAACTTTCCGGTGAGTTGCCGCTACGAGCAAAGGAAACCAGAATGGTCGGCGTGTCTGCTTCCAGAAAATCGTAAGGTGCGGACACAATATCAGTTGACCCAATTGATTCAAATTCGAACTTGCTGCGATCACCATGCGCGCGTAGGTATGGCGTCACCGTGTCACCAACATATTGTGAACTACCGGCACCTGTGAAAATAACGCGAACGGTTTTGCCATTAGCTGCGGCCGTCACCTGATCCAAAAAGGCCGTGATCTTTTCCTTGGCGTTGGTATAGTTATCAAATGCTTCTTGCCATAGTTCTGGCTGCTGTTTGATTTCAGCAGTTGTAATTTGTGCACCTAACTTGGTTAGTTCTTCAGTTGTTTTTTCGAACAATATTCTTCATCCTCCTATTGGAAACCTGCTTGCCAGCCCCTAAGCCGGACTGGCTTATGCTTTATTATCTAGTGATTAACGTGATGTACGTGATAAACAAATTGATCCGCGCGAGCCACACTCAAGGTGTATTCAACAATCTCGCCGGTATCGGCAAAAGTTGTTCGCCGAATGTTCAAACAGGCTGACGCTGGTGCAACTCGAAGTTGTTCAGCATCTTCCGGCGTGACTAATCCAGCAAAAAACGCTTCATCGACTGAAACAATGTGAATGCCATAATGGCCTTCCAGCCAATCGTATAATGGCGTTTTTGATAGTGCTTCCTGATTAAGACCTGGCACAGTGTTAGCAGGTAAGTAACTGCGCTCAATCATCATCGGTAACGTGTCAGCGATTCGTAATCGATCAAGGACGTAAACGGGCGTGCCTGGTTCGATGCGCATGCGCTTGGCAATTTTGGCGGGTGCCGCAATTTTTTCTAAACGTTGGATCCTAGTCACTGGTTTACGGTTCATTGCCAACATCTGTTTAGTGAAACTGTAGGACCCACTGACATCGGTTCGCTCATCAAATCGTTCTGCAACAAATGTACCTTTACCAGTGCTTCGATAAATGAAACCGCGCAAGAACAATTCGTTCAAGGCAGCACGAACTGTGTTGCGACTGACCTGATACAACTCGCTGAGATCCCGCTCGGACGGCAGCTTATCGTTGGGCTGAAGTTTTTCCTTAATGAACGTTTCCAGCTGATCTACCAGCTGTTTCGTCAACGGAACCTTTTCCATCATCTCACCTCCACGTGGTACCAACCACTTGTAGTGTATGCGTTCCCAGTTCGTGAAGTCAATACATGCGACTTATTTTTATTTTTAACGACTTACAGGTTCTCAAAATGACAACATGTACCAATTTTCGTTAAAAAAAGAAATTGAAATCATGAATTAAGCGATAACAGACATTTCCATAATTAGACCAAATCAAGAAAATAATTATTTCGATAAGAAAGCGTTCTCATTACGTTCTAATTTTTTGTTTAACAGCCATTTAATCACACCAGTAACAAAAAAATCCCTCGATGGTCTAAAAACCTGCCGAGGGATAACTTTTGTCTTTATGAATATGTTGGGCACCTGATGATCCGCAACTTTATGCGTCTACCCCTGGAGTAGAAGTGACGATTGCCAATTTGCCCGTGAATGCCCAAGTCTTGATCTGGTTGGGAATCAAGAAACTATCGCCTGTTTTGATCGGGTAATTCTTCCCGTCTGCAGAAAAGGTCCCGTCACCGTCAAGTACTGTTACATTGGTATAAGGTGCTTGTTGGGTGAACGTCATGGTGCCATCAACATCAAGGTGATAAACGGCAAAATGCGGTGACAGCGGCGGTTTAACAAACGTGGTGATTTGCCCGCCTGTCACTTGTTCTTTGGTGATATCAAGCTTCGGGTCATGGAAAGGAACGGTCGTCACATCAAGGCTTTGCTTAATATGCAACTCACGCTTGTGACCTTGATCATCTTTCCGATCGTAGTCGTAAAGCCGATAAGTCGTATCGGAACTTTGTTGGGTTTCCAATGCCACGATGCCTTTGTTTAAAGCATGTATCGTGCCGCTTGGAACATACACAAAGTCGCCAGTCTTGACTGGATATTTCCGCAACAAGTGCTCCCAATCGCCGGCTTCGATCATTTCTTTGAGCTGTTCATGCGTTTTGGCGTGATGCCCATAGATCAAATAAGCCCCTGGATCTGCCTTCAGGATGTACCAGCATTCAGTCTTACCGAGTTCGCCTTTTGCTTCGTGGGCCGCAGCATAAGCATCGTCAGGGTGAACCTGAACACTTAAACTAGCTTCAGCATCGAGAATCTTCACGAGCAATGGGAACTCCTGACTATGTTGTGGACCAAAATAAGCGGGATCTTCATGCCACGCCTCGCGAAGGGTTTTACCCTTCAATGGACCGTTTTCAATGGTCGCCGGACCATGCGGATGACCTGAGATGATCCAAGCCTCACCGATTTTACCGTCTGGAATGTTAAAGCCGTACTCAGTTTCGAGTTTGCGGCCGCCCCATATCTTAGGATTGAAGTATGGTTTTAAAAATAATGGTTCTGTCAAAATGCCCACTCCTTTTTTAAACAAGCGCTTCAGATCAGAAATCCGCATGTTAAACCTCTGAACCCCATGATGAACACCCCATCATCTCATTCATGTCCGCTAATACGCCGTTTTCTAACCAATTTGCCTTTGCGCTGCTTTTTCGTCGTTTTCAAGTTCATTATACAGTACCTATCTAGACCGCTGACCTTTATTTTGTAAACTTGCGGCTCAATTAAACTAAATAACAAGACGGAACCTTACTAGCCGATTATTTTGCGGGTAAATGCTGACGAGGTAGTTGTCAAAACAACCACAATCATCTCAATGACATCACAATTTCATCAAATCCTTGCGTGACACTATGAAATGGTGTTGGCGCACAACACCATAACGGCCCGTTGCGCAAAAGATGCGTAGCGGGCCGTATTTTCGGTTATTGTCAGGAATTAGACGGCCATGCGATGTTGCCGCCAAAAGAAAACAATGCTAATGACACCCAAAATCGTGGCAAGCCCGGCTAGCATCAATCCCCACCCGGAAGCTTCTGCCGTTTTTGGTAAGTACCGGTCTGGATTCACAATGGTTTTTGTTGGAACTTGCTGTTGCCTTGGATCGGGTTGCGGCCCCGGCTTCAGAACCAACGCAGCGATGGCAGCTGTGATCTTGGCAGCCATGGTATCAGCTTGGGCTTGCTGGGTGATGTTGAGATTACGATTAACAGCAGCAAGCGCCGCATCAACGCCACTAAGATCTTGATAGTGTGACCGGTCAAGTTTCTTTGCAGCTGCAATGGCGGCATCAACCTTTGTGTAATCGGCTGGCCGCAGTTGCAGTGCCTTGATAGCGACAGTAATGGTCTGGGCATAGCCGTCAACCAATGCCTGATCGGTTGCCTTTTTACCGCGGACAACAGCATTTAACGCTGCATCAAGTTTAGCAACTGATGCTTCGGTGTACTGATTAAGTTGCCGCGGCACGGCAGCGATGGCGGCATCAACTTTACTGTAATCGGCTGGGCGAACTAAGTAAGGTGCATAGGCTGTCGAAAATTGATCCATCAACTTCAACAGCGCCGACATGTCTAACTGTGCACTCGGATCATCCGCCCAAACTGCCTGCACACTGCCAATAATCGACACGGCACTCGAAGCGCCTGGTACATCAGTGAATTTTTTACTTGCTAAACTAGCTAGCGCCGTTTTGTAACTATAGAGATCGCCGTCCACGCGACCTAAAACCCAATACCAACCGTCATTAGTATTCATGATTTTCAAACCCTTATCAGTCAAAAATTCTGGCTTTGCGACATCATACCCGCCCCAGCCAGCTGTCCAATAAGAGACGATCAAATCCTTGTCAAAAGTCCCGAAACTGGTGTTATTGTCATAATAAATCCCGTCATTGAAAACCATCGGCTTCAGGCCGGCATTTTTGGCCATCGCCGCTAAGTCGTTGACGTATGCCACAAACTTTTTGTAGGTGCCACTTTGTTGCAACTTGGCCCAGCCGCCAGTATCGACATCATTTGCATACTCGTCACTGCCAAAGTTGAAGATCGTAGCATGCCCCTTGAAATACATCACATACTTCTGCAATAGCGCTTTTGTAAAGGCAATAGCAGTGTCATTGTTAAGATCGACAGTCCGTTTAGACCCATTAAAGGTAGGATTCTTAATGCCTAGTTGCGCCATCGCCGTCAAAATGGCATCCATATGGCCGGGACTATTGATAACCGGAATGATATTGATATCCCGTGCCGCTGCATATTTCAAGACCGCATCCATGTCGGTTTGCGTCAACGCATTCCCGTTTGGATCATCGTAGTACGCTTTGTTACCCGCCTGTATGGCCTGTTTCACGACATCACTGCCATATGTTTTGCCATTGATCGTCAAGCTCATGTCATCAAGTAGCAATCGCAATGCATCGTTGCCCAATAAAACCTGCACATCGGTGTAACCATCTGTATGTGCCCGATCAATGATCGTTTTCAACTGATCCCCGGAAAAATACTTTCGTCCCGCATCAATCGAAAAAACGCTTTTCAAGGTGTTATCAGCAGCAGCTACCTGCTTGGGCGGCTGACTCAGACTCAACACCATACCCAGCAGTCCAACAATTGCCAATAACCAAAATCGAAACCCGTGCTTCTTCAAAACTTCAACCTCCTTTTGTGGATGGTTTCTGCAACAAGATTGGCCTATTCCACCAACAAGTTCAGAATATGCTGGAATCGCTTTCAATTCAAAATGATTTTCATATCTCACACGTTATTCTCATATTTCGTTAATATTATTCATCGTATGTTTGCTTTTAAATGGTTACCCCCTCGCTTTAAAGGATCTAGATGGTCTTGTTGGTATGTAAAAAGAGCCATCCCAAATGGAATGACTCTTTTCAGCATGCGACTAGCAGCTTATTTCTTAGTTGTTCGCCGAGTGGTTTTGGGCGCCGCTTTTTTGGTCGTCCGCTTCGTTATCTTGGCTGCTGGCTTCTTAGCTGCCGCTGGCTTGGTCGCTGATGTTTTCGCCGCTGTCGTTGTTTTCTTGGTTGTTTTGCGCGTCGTTGTTCGCTTCGTTGCCGTCCGGCGCGTGGTCTTTTTGGCTGGTGTTTTTTGCTTATTAGCTGGCACCGGTTTTGCGGTTTCTTTGGGCTTCGCCATTTCTTCTTGAATATGGTCAAGTTTCTCATGAACGGAAGCGGTCATTTGCTTATTGAGCGTCTCAAAGCCTGTGAGATAATCCGCTGCCGTTGCAATTTCATCGATCCTCAAACCCGACACATTCACAAATGGTGATGCCACCACTAAATAGACCCGAACCGGCACAATCTCGTCTGCCTCAAGAAAGTTCGTGACTTTATTGACATTCGCAAACGGCAGATTGATGATGCCAGTTTCAACTGTGATGGTGGTCGGCTCAGGAAAATCGATGACGAGGTCGGCCTGAATCAGTTGCTGCTTGTCGATGGCCTTGCGGACGTCTGCAAACACCTTCGTCAAGCCCGCCTCGATGCCGTCCTTTTTGAACGCTGCAGCGGTCAGATGATTCTCGGTATGCTCGAAGCTGCCATCTAAAATGGCTTCCTGAAACTTGTGTACATTGATTTCCATATCAGTCTCCTTAAAAGCTTAGAACTGCTCAGACCATCATAGCCCACCACAGCAAGCAGACGCAAACTAAAAAAGACCATCAAGGCAAGCAACGCTCGCCTTGATGGTCTTTTTTTAAATAAAGTTATTTATTTTCTTTTAAAATAGTTTCAGTCTGCTTTTGCAAATTGTTAAACGCTGTTTCGCCGCTGAGATTCTTGGTCAGCGTGCTGTCGACAGTGCTCATCAAATCGTTACGATAATCGGTGTAACCGGTAAAGACAGTTGAGGCAAAACTCTGTGAAACTGCAGAGACCGCGGCTTTATACTTGTCGTTCTTTTGTAGATAATTCTTAAATGTCGTGCTGTTAGATGCCGTTTTTGTCACCGGCACATAGCCAGAATCCATCGCCCACTGTGATGCATTTTCAGACTTCAGCAAGAATTTCTGGAACGCCCAAGCGCCTGCTTGTTGCGCTTTAGAGGCCCCTTTAAACAAAACATTGTAATTTCCGTTCAGTGGATTGCTGCGTTTGCCTTCGTATGTCGGAATCACAGCAGTACCCCAGTCAAGATCCTTTGGGGCCTGTTGGATAAGAACCGGCACGGTTGCCGAAGAACCAATCCCAAAGACCGCTTTTCCATTTGCAAATGGCACACTGAAGTATTGATCTTCGCCAGCAGTTTTCAACGCACCGCTCTTGCGCAGATCCAGAATTTGATTCACAGCTGCCAATGTCTTCGGTGCATTCAAATTAGCCTTCAGTTTCGGTGTAATTAGTTGACTGCCAGCACCATATGCCATCCCCTCAAGCGCAACATCATAACTTTGATCTAGCTCAATCGCGTTGACATCAGTTCCCTTGAGTTTCTCCTGATCGGCTGCAAAATCAGCCCATGTTTTCGGTATGCTGATATTGTACTGGGACATCAACTTCTTGTTATAAAACAACACCGAAGTCGAGACTGAGAATGGCAATCCGTAGTACTTGCCCTCATATTTACCTGCAGACAAAAAGCTTGGATAAATATCTTTTAAATCAGTATTGCTCAACTTATCCGCGCCATTTAACATTTCTGGATCAAAAGGCAATAACAACTTGTTCTTCACGTAGTCGCCAATGTTCGTATACGGTGACTGCGCCATGGTCGGCAACGTTTTTGATTTGCCGGCTGCCATAATTTTCTGTTGCAACGCGTTGTATGAACCCTGCGAAGTTGCGACAACTTTATACTTCTTTTGGCTCTGGTTGAACTTGGTGATGAGCTTGTTCAACGATTTATCATAAGTCCCCGTCATCCGATGCCAGTAGGTGATTTTCACTGGCGCACTTGAAGACGATTTCGTAGCCGTCCCCTGCTTGCCACAGGCTGTCAGTATCAACAAAACAGCACCCATTAAGCCTAATAGCCGCCAAAAACTAGTCTTTTTCATTTCTATGTCCCTCATTCAGTGTCGCGGCTTACCGATCGACAGTGTTTGCAAGCCGCCGTATTTGTCATGTCTTGACACCCTTATTATGCCTCTTATATTTATAAAAGCAAAGAAACACCCGGTATTTTTACTTTTCAAAAGTTACGCTAAAATTGCCGTGCCAAACTCCGCAATCTCCGGCCGGATGAGGCTTGCGACGCGGAGCTAGAGCGTGACGGCGCATGACCCTGGCTCACCAGTCTTCCCCATAGAGAATGTATGTTCTATACTGATAACTAACCATGACAAGCAAGGGGGCGCAGTGATGGCAAACAATCGCATTGGTATTCGTGAGTTCGTTGAGTTAACCGTTCGCACCGGCGACCTCAATCCAATCACCAGCAATTCAAATAACACCGCCATCATTGGTAGCCAAATTCATCGTAAACTTCAAGCTGCTCACCGTGAGTCCGATTACGAAAGGGAGGTTTACCTCAAAACCGCCGTCACCGTGAACGATGAAGACTATCAGCTCGAAGGCCGAGCGGATGGTGTCTGGACAGATGACACCGGCCTCACAGTTGAGGAAATCAAAACCAGTGCGCGCCCATGGGAAGAGGCCACACAAAATACAAAAGACCGCTATTGGGCGCAAGCACGTATTTATGGCCATCTACTTTGTGAACAACGGCATTTGGATCAAGCAACAATCACGCTGGTTTATGTCCAGACCAGCACCGACACAGTCAGCCGTTTCAGTGAAGTCAAAAGTGCCGCCGAGTTGGCTGATGATTTCACTGATTTACTTGAAGAATTTCGCGACTGGCTCAAACTACGTAGTGATATCATCAAACGACGCAACACCTCCATCGACCAGCTTGATTTTCCATTTCCGCAATTCCGAGCTGGTCAACATGAGCTAGCCGCCGCTGTTTATAAGGCGATCTATAGCCAAGCACGTTTGTTTGTGCAAGCTCCCACCGGCACTGGTAAAACCATCTCTGCACTTTTCCCAACCTTAAAAGCGATGGGCACGGGCTTGATCCAACGAGCCTTTTACCTAACTGCCAAGCAAAGCACTCGACGCGTGGCTGAACAGGCGATGGCCTTGATGGCGCAAGCAGGTTTAACCGCCAAAAGTATCACTTTAACGGCTAAAGACACCATCACATTTGCTGACGAACCTGATGACCCCAGCAAGAATCCTTACATGTTAGGTTACTATGATCGCCTAAAACCAGCCTTACACGATCTACTGGAACACGAGGATCAACTGACACGTCCCGTCATCGAGACTTATGCTCGCAAACATAGGCTCGATCCATTTGAATTTTCACTGGATGCCAGCCTATTTTGCGACGTCATCATCTGTGATTACAATTATCTCTTTGATCCGCTGGTTTTTTTGCAACGCTTTTTTAGTGAAAAAGATGACAGCAATTTCTTCCTGATCGATGAAGCGCACAACTTAGTCAGTCGCGCGCGGGACATGTACACCGCTGCCATCACAGATCAAGATTTCGTCCAGTTAAAAAAAGCGCTAACCCCTTATAAAGGTGCCCCTTTGACAAAAGTTCGCCGCGCCATGACACGTATTTTGAATACCCTTGATGCAACGACTTCAACCTTGTTGACCTCACAACCGACCATCTTTCAAGATGATCCGCTTGATGACCTCACCGCAGTTCTTTTTCGCTTCACTGAAGTCGTTCACGATTGGCTCAGCGAACCGCCAACCCCCGCGTTGCAACCTGCTGTCGATCTCATTTTGCCGGTATTTTTTCTAGCCAATCAATATCTGCGAATTGGCGACTTCTATGAAGCGACATTCAAAACCGAAGTCACTAAAGAAAACGGCCAGATTATGGTTAAAGAACTGTGTCTCGATCCATCGCAATTTGTGGACGAAGCCTTGAAAAAAGGGCGTGGTGCCGTCTTATTTTCGGCGACCTTATCACCGATGGCATATTTTCAAAAGTTGCTTGGCGGGATCGACAACAGTCTCGCCTATACGCTGCCCTCCCCATTTGATCCCGCCAAACAAGCAGTTATTGTTGACGCTAGTGTCAATACGACTTATCGACGACGCACGCAGGATTTGCCGCAGTTGATTGCGAGCCTGACAACATTAGTTCGCACCAAAAGCGGCAATTATCTCTTCTTTTTTCCATCCTATGCCTACTTGAAAACGGCCTATGAAGCCTTCACTGCGGCGAATCCCGATCTAAAGGTTTGCGCTCAAGAAAATGCCATGACTGAAGCGGATCGGCAAACATTTCTAGATCATTTTCAAACTGGCAGTGAACCGATTATCGGGTTTGCCGTGCTTGGCGGTATCTTTGCTGAAGGCATTGATCTCAAGGGAAATCGACTGATTGGCGTTGCAATTATCTCCGTAGGGTTGCCGGGTATCAATGCTGAAACCGATCAACTGCGGGCCTATTTTGATCGGGCGAATGGTCAAGGATTCGCATATGCCTATCAGCTGCCGGGTTTCAATAACGTGTTACAAGCAGGTGGCCGCGTCATCCGCGGTACCAAGGACATCGGGGTCATTCTGCTGATTGACGAACGGTTTATTACTCCACGTTATGCCCGCCTTTTTCCAGATCACTGGACCCACGCCCAAGTCAGCTACAACCCAACGCAATTAGCTCAACTCTTGACGCATTTCTGGGAGGCCCATCATGAAAACACAGCTCACGCTTGATTTAGAAAAAACGCTTTATGCCTACTGGCAAGAACAAGGGGCCACCGTGGTTGAAGAAGTGACGATGCCAGACGATCGCGGAATTGTCGATACCCTGGTTCGCCAAAAACAGCAAGACGCGACCATTTGGCGTTGTTTTGAGCTCAAAGTCACCAAAGCCGACTTCCATAGTAGCGCCAAACTCAGCTTTATCGGTCATTACAACTACTTTGTCTTGCCACAACGACTGTACACGGCGGTGGCTAGTGAAATTCCACATGGGATCGGTGTTTTTACCTACCATCCCTTCTCTAAAGCCGCAATCGCCGCCAGCGCTGTTCCTGTGGTAACACCCGGTACTTTGACGATCGCCAAACCAGCTCGCCGTCAAGAACTGCAAGTCCCTGAAGCCACTTTGACCGACCATTTCATCGCCAGCCTCAATCGCGAAGTAGTCAAGGCCAAACAAGTTGCCAAGGGCCTTGGCCAATTCTCAGCAGCCGATCTATTTACTGAACTGAAAAAACGCTCAACCGATTACGATATTTATCACCCTGACAAGAATCTTTATGATCAGTTTGTTTCGGAGCTCGACAATACCACGATCAATGCCTTACAAGAAGAGATTGACGCGTTGAATGCTGAACTAGCCACTATCAAAATGGACGCCAACAGATGAAGTATTTTCCGATTATCCGGGGTAAATTATATGATCTGGCTGCGGTGACACAGCTGGTTGCCGATCACCAATTACCAAAAACCGTCATCCCTGTCATTGAACCGGTCAAAGATATCCCCGGCGTCACGAAGGTAACTAGCGCTCTGGTTCAAGCAGCACATCCGGGCTATGTAATTCAAAATCCGCAAGTCGGCACGTATCAGTTACTGGCAGCGCCGCGCCATGTTGTTGTTTTAAGTGACGTTGTGCAGCCCGCCCGAATTTTTGATGCCCGACCAGCCGCACTGGTGATCGCAACGACAGCAGCGCAAGCAAAAGTTCTGCCACGGCACCAGCTAGCCTTGGTCCCTGATGAGGCGCGGGTTCGCCGACTGGCTTTGCCTCACGCCATTTATTTAAATGACCATTTCACCGTTTATCCACACACGGATGACTATGGTATCTTGCAAGATGAGTTTTATCAGTACGCTCCGACTTCACTGCCTGGTATCGGCTTTGCGGACTATCCCCTTGCCACCAGTGACTATTTCGAGCATGGTTATCCGCAACGAGCTGTCGCCATTCATCTGGTTTATCCAGCGGCCGATGGCACATTGCGGTTGCATCACTTCGTTTCGGTTAATAACGACGACTTTGCCAATCCGCAAGCCAAGTTTTTCGAAGTCTTGGATCAACTAACGGCATGGCTGCCATTTCACCCAGATGCGCAAACAACTGGAACCAGTGCGTTCATGACCGCGGCCACCCGCCATCATTTTCCCGGCCTTGGCATTGTTCGTAAATATCAGCTCATGCATCATCTCGAACTCATCGGGCGCTGGTTGCAACCCGCGCCGCGACATTAACGAAAAATCGATTGCCTATCAATTGGTAATCGATTTTTTGTTGAAGGATTTTTCATATTGTTGAAAGCGTTTCTTAATAAATATTTCACAATTTTAAACGTGGGCAATCTAGTCACGAACAACTAATTATGTTACACTTTTTGTGAAAACCTTATCAATATATGAAGGAGTGTTTACCTAATGAAAGTTCTTGTTATTGGTGCGACTCATGCCGGTACATTCGCAACACAGCAAATTTTGACAGAGCATCCCGATTACGACGTGACTGTCTATGAACGAAATAGCAATCTATCATTTCTATCATGTGGCATCGCTTTGTGGGTTGGTGATCATGTCAGTGATCCTGATAAAATGTTCTATTCAAGTCCTGAAGCACTCGCTGCACTTGGCGCCAACATGCAAATGGAACATGATGTTTTGGCGATTGATCCTGCTGAAAAAACTGTTGAAGTCAAGGATCTCAAAACCGGCAACGTGACCACTGATACATATGACAAATTGGTTTACACAACTGGTTCGACGCCGATCGTCCCAAACATTCCGGGCATTCACGACACGGATGTTCATCTTTGCAAAAATTGGCATGATGCCAAGGCTTTAAAGGCGCTTGCTCCGACCATTAAAAGTGCGATCGTGATCGGTGCCGGCTATATTGGCGCCGAGCTTGCCGAACAGTATGCACTAACTGACAAACAAGTTACTTTGATCGATGGCTTACCACGTGTGTTGGCGAAAAACTTTGACGCTAACATTACAGATCGAGTAGAAAAACTTTATACGGATCATGGCGTCAATTTAGCACTGGGTGAGATGGTCACCGGTTTCACCCAAGGCACTGATGGTGAGATGACCGTTACAACTGACAAAGGCAGCTATACAGCAGATATCGCTGTTTTGTGTACCGGTTTCCGACCAAACACGGAACTGCTGAAAGACCATTTGGAGACCTTGCCAAATGGTGCCGTGATCACCGACGCCTATATGCAAACTAGCGATCCTGCTATTTTTGCAGCCGGCGACACTGCTACCGTGCATTACAACCCGACTGGCAAAAATGACTACATTCCGTTAGCAACCAATGCCGTCCGTCAAGGTATTTTAGTCGGCAAAAATATTGAAAAACCAACCGAAAAGTATCTCGGTACCCAATCAAGCTCAGCGGTTGAACTTTTCGAACACGCCATTGCTGCCTCTGGCATGACCACTGAAGGAGCCAAAGCCCGTGGCATTGAGGTTGCCAGCGTGACCATTGAGCAGGATTACCGACCTGATTTTATGCTGACCACCACGCCGGTTCTTTGCAGCTTGACTTGGGATCCTAAAACGCACGAAGTCAAAGGCGGGGCCTTCTTTTCCAAGCATGACATCAGCCAAAGTGCCAATGTCATCTCCTTAGCGATTCAAACACACATGACGATCGAAACATTGGCCATGGTCGACATGCTCTTCCAGCCAAACTTTGACCAGCCAATCAACTGGGTCAACGCCGTCGCCATGGCAGCCGTTGCCAAAGCTCAGGAAATGGAAAAAACACCGGTGGCTTAATTCAGCTGAATTGCAAACGATTATCTAAGAGCAACAATTTCTTCTTGGAATTTATGATTTGTTAGGTTCCGAATAACCCGGGAAAAAGCGCACGGGCAAAAAAGTTCTTTGCCGTGGCCCACTCATAAATCCCAGTCATTACCCGATAAAAACCAAAAAGCGAATGATTTCCCCTGTATAAGAAGAGGAGGTCATTCGTTTTTGCTTGACGTCTGAAAATTTTTCCCTGACTTTTCCAATGCACGGGTTACCCAGTCACTTTCGCGTCTGATCAAGCGCATGAAACTATTTGCCCACGAAAATTGAGCTTGAAGCAGCCAAACAAAATAGCCTTGAAACTGCCGGCCAACAAGTGCTATCTGAGCCGCGATCACGATTCAGAAACTGGTGATTTTTTCGATTTTAATCACTGAATGTGGCTAAAGTTGTTTTTAATCTTGAGTAATTTTTAATCCTACCGTTAATGTCTATTTTCAAACATATTAATCAACAGCAAAAAATAAACGTTGCAAAATCGTCTTTTTTCGTCGCATTTTGAAACTTATGGCTAAATAAGCCACGAAAAGCCCGAATAACGCAACGTTAATTTCTCTGCTGCCTATAAATCGCCTAATACTTGTATATTATGTACAGGGTCGCTAGCACCTAGATAGTTTTGTCTCAGATCTACGGCAATTAGCGGGAAGGAGAGGAAAGAGAAATCATTTTTGACCCCTTCAACCGTGACATACTAAGCACACTTTTTCATATGTGTTCTTGTACTATCCCAAACGAAGGGGTGACACTACATGGCAATTGCCGATGCTACCTCAGCAATGGTTTCCGCACTGCTGGGCATTATGGACAATCGCCGTGGTTGTAGTAAGCCGAAACATTCAAAAAATACTAGGAGCTGAAACTTATGTTGGAAAATAACTTAGTGCTTAAAAACTTTTCGTGCATCGATGATTCAGAATTAGCAGAAAGTCAAGGCGGCATCGGTGTTGTCGCTACCGGCGTCATCATTGGAAGCCTCACTGTATTTCTGTCCGGTGTCTTCTCTGGCTTTACGGATGGCATGACGCAAGAAAAGAAACCTGCAACTGTATAAATAAGTGGTGAACGTGCCAAAGCAATTCGTACTTCGCGTTCTCGCAAAGAAGCTCCCTTTGGCCACTATTGCCCGTCTTTTGATCTTGATGCTTTGGCAGTTTGGCACGGGGGTCTTGCAAACTTAATTTCATGTGGGTTATCAAAAAGGTAGCTCTATAGCTAGTCATTTGAAATAGACACGATAAATGGAGGAAGCCACAATGAATCAAAAAGCTTTGAATCAATTTCCTGAACTTACCTACACAGAACAAGTGTCGGTTGTTGGCGGCGATTTGTCAGTCGAGGTCATCATGAAAGGTATCTTCACCGGTATCTTTGATGCTGGGTACCAAGTAGGTCAGTCAATCGCAAAATGGGTTAAGTAATCATTGAGCTAAAGCTACAAGAGCTTGCATGATGCTCACCAGACCAAAACGCAGTGCACACTTATTGAGTGCACTGTTTGTGCTTTTCAGCTTTCTATTTGTCCTCAGTTATCCCCCCACTCCAAAAAAGCTGACGCATCTAAAGGTATCTCACTTGCTTAGAGAGATGTCGTTCAATACCGTTTAAAAATAAACGTAGCAAAATCCGCTTTTTTCGTCGTTATTTGGCTTTTTTGACACTGCTAGCGACGAAAAAGCAGCAATTATCAACGTTAAAATTTAAAGCAACAAAAAAGCGGCCGCCCATCGTATATTGTCTATAGGATAGCTACCAACCCTGCAAGTCTATCTAGGGACCAAATATTCAAACAGCAGATCAATCTAAGGAAGTGCCGAAAAAGCTCGGCAACAATTTATAGCTTTACATACCAACAGCTTGGACAAAATCGCTAGTGAACCGGACATTTTCTGTCATTGATCTCGACTCAACCACATGATGTTGCGTTACTGGAGATCTCACAAAATTGGGGACAGACCTTAGCCAAGAACATTTCGCCATCCATTGCAAAATACATCTTTAAATCCCCTACAAAGACTGCTCCATCTGAACTGATCAAAAGTCCGGACTATGATAATTAGGATAGCTATCAATCGTTGAATCGTACTGGATATCCCGTGAATGCAGGATATTTTTTGCCCCAGAATGAAAAAAAGCAAAAAAAGGAACACCCTCTCGCGAGAATGTTCCAATTTAATTTTAGCCATTAGTTATCCTTATAGTGAAGGACGAACAGCAAAATCAGGCATGAAGTAAGCTAATGCCGTATACTTCACATTTTCACCTGGTTGTGGTGCCTGAATCATTGTACCGCCACCAATGTAGAGCGCTACGTGGTAAGAGCTACCATGTCCGCCCCAGAAGAGCAAATCACCAGGCTGAAGTGCACTCAGTGAGACTTGCTGACCAGAAGATTCTTGTGGCACTGTCCAACCACCGATGTTAACACCGGCGCTGTTCAAAAAGGCATAATACATCAAGCCTGAGCAGTCAAAGCTGTTAGGACCCTTGCCACCCCATACATAAGGTTTCCCAATTTGCTGTTCAGCAATTGAGATAACCGCCTGAATTTTTGCCTGACGTGACGGCGTAACAGGGGCTGGGGTTGGTGCAGGCGTCGGCGTTGGTGCAGGAGTCGGCGTCGCGTTATTTGTCGTTTCCTCGGCATTGACCGTAATGCTTGGTTCTGCCTGCTGTTGCTGTTCCTGAGTTGCATCAACCTGTGTCGTTGCAGGCGCAGCACTGGACTCAGGCGTCGTAGTCTGCACAGCTGCAGCGCTAGAATCAGCAGCAGCCTTAGATGCAGCAGCACTGGATTCTGCAGCAGCACTGGATTCTGCAGCCGTACTGGATTCTGCGGCAGCACTCGCTACAGCAGCAGACGATGCAGCAGCGCTAGAGGCATTTGCAACCGAAGCAGCAGCTTCTGAAGCGACAGCCAATGAAGCTGCAGCACTGGACGCTGCGGCACTGGAGGCAGCAGCATCCGAAGCAGCTGCGTTCGAAGCCGTTGCATCAGATACAGGCGCAGTCGGTGCCGCAACACTCGTTGCAGCAGATGACTGCGGTGCTGGTGCAGGTGTTGTGCTAGCAAAACGTTCTGGCACGTAACCGCCATTTGCTAACCGATACCATGTTTCGCCATTGGCTTGCAACTGGGCAACCGCCGTCAACGTCTGGTTGCCTTCCAGATACTGGCCAGTTGCCTGACTGTACGCTGGTGTTGCCCAAACGGTGACTGCAGAACCAATGTTTTTAACATATAACTGAATGGTTGCTGTCTGGGTATCAGGCTGTGCGGCTGCTTGACTCGCAGGTGCCTGACTTGCAGGTGCTTGGCTAGCTGGCGCTTGGCTAACCGGTGCCTGACTGGCAGTTTGTTCTGGTGCTTGAACGGTGACAGTCTTGCCGTCAAAATTCAAATAAATGCCAGGGATCCACTGATTGTCGCCGACTTTATACCAAGTAGCACCGTTTCGGTCAACTTTTTGACCTAGAACTTGTACTTTGTCACCAAAAGTCACATAGCGTTTTACTTGATGCCATGATGGACTATTCCATACGGTGGTCGCACCCGATTTGTAATTGACTGTCCCCGTTGAAGCGGAAACAGTATTAGCGCCGGTAGCTAAAGTTGCCAAACCGGCAGCACCAACGAATCCTGCCGTAACTGACAATACTTTCTTTGCATCTACCATGTATGTACTCCTCCAATCCAAAACTGAATTTTTTCAAAAATTGCGTTTTACTTGCGTTTACCATTTCTTAAGAAACCATATACAGAATAACACGTTTCCTACTGGTACGCACATTAAAAAAATATTTCAACTGTAAAATTCAAAGCGCCAAAGCCCTGGTATAACTAGATTTCATGCGTTATCTAACGATCAGGAACTGTTTTGGCAACACCGAGTGCCAGACCGATCATGTCATTAAAGCTGGTCTGTCGCTCTTGGGCTGAGGTTTCTTCACCTGTAACCAAGTGATTTGAAACCGTGAGGATCGATAACGCGTGCACATGGTACTTAGCCGCAAGTAGATAAAGTGCCGGCGTTTCCATCTCAGTCGCCAGCACTTCATAATCAATGAGTTTTTGACGATCCATCTCATCGTTATAAAAGCGATCCTCGCCAAGCACGTTACCAACATGATAGCGAATTGCACTAGTATCTGCCAAGTTTGCCGCCTCACGAAGAAGGTTGAAGTCGGCTAGTGGGGCAAAATAAAGCCCCGCGCCAAACGTATTCAAGATAATGCTGCTATCAGTCGAAGATCCTTGGGCCAGCACAACATCGCGAACTTTGACATTTTCGCCCATGCCGCCAGCTGTGCCAACGCGAATGAGCGTTTTAACCCCATAGTCTTGAATCAATTCATTAACATAAATTGAGATCGAAGGAATGCCCATCCCGGTCGCTTGAACCGACACGCGCCGGCCTTCAAACGTGCCGGTGAATCCAAATGCATTCCGCACCGTGTTGTAACGTTGGGCATTGTCCAGAAAGTTTTCCGCGATGTACTGTGCTCGCAATGGATCACCTGGCAATAAGACGACGTCGGCAATGGCTCCTTTTGGGGCATCAATATGTGTGCTCATGACAATGATTCTCCTTCAAAATGTGGGTTTATTTAAGTAGCTTTAAGAACGACTGGCCAACTTGATTACCTGTGACACCAAAATTATCTAAAATCGTGGCACCAAGATCTGAAAATGGCGAACGAATACCTAAATCGCCATTACCCGGCAATTGCTTGCTGTAGGCTAGCAACGGAACATACTCGCGGGTGTGGTCTGTTCCGCGGAAAGTTGGGTCATTTCCGTGGTCCGCCGTGATCATCAATAGATCCTGATGCCGTAGCACTGTCATTAAGTCGCCCAATTGTCGATCGAAAGTCATCAAAGCATCCCCGTCGCCTTGCGCGTTACGGCGATGGCCATACATCGCATCAAAATCCACTAAATTGGTGAAAATAAATCCGCGGCGGTCCGATTTGACTGCTTCAATTGTTTTTTCCATGCCATCAACATTACTAGTGGTATGAACACCGTCATCTAGCCCTTGGCCAGAGAAAATATCGTTAATTTTCCCAATGCCATAAGTCGCAATGCCAGCACCTTGAAGGCGATCAAGATCTGTCGGCTTATCCGGCTTAAGTGTGTAATCATGACGGTCACTGGTCCGCGTGAACGTAGTGGGGTCTGTCCCGACATATGGCCGTGCAATCACCCGACCAATGCGATATGGTGCGTCAATTGTGATGCTGCGAACGTAACGGCAAATGCGATAAAGTTCTTCAAGTGGAATGACATCCGTTTGCGCCGCAATTTGAAGCACCGAATCACCTGAGGTATACACGATCAGATCGCCAGTTTTCAGCTGTTGCTCACCATAGTCCTTGATCGCGTCTGTGCCAGAATAAGGTTTGTTCAAAACAACTTTACGGCCGGAAAACTCTTCAATTTGTTTAATCAACTCAGCCGGAAAACCTTTGGGAAAATAGCCTAAAGGTTCCGTCACAGGCAAACCCATCATTTCCCAATGACCATCCATACTATCTTTACCTGCAGAAATTTCGGCCATTTTGCCAAAATAGCCACTGGGACTACCCAACGCCGTCACGCCAGCAATTGGTGTTGGTCGAGCAATATTACCCAATCCAATGGCCTGCAAATTTGGCAAAGCCAGTTTACCATCAAAATAGGTACCAATATGACCAAGTGTGTCAGCGCCGGTGTCATCATACTTAGTGGCGTCAGGTGCTTCACCAATACCGATTGAATCCAACACAATCGTGATAATGCGATCAAATGCCATCTTATGCTTCGCCTGCTTCCTTCAAAATTTGAATCCCTGCACTGGCACCAAGACGATCAGCGCCAGCATCAATCAATGCCTTAGCTTCAGCATAAGTGTGAATGCCGCCCGCTGCCTTAACCCCTAGTTTATCGCCAACTGTTTTGCGCATCAAAGCGACATCGTGCACCGTCGCGCCGCCTGCTGCAAATCCAGTAGATGTTTTCACATAATCAGCGCCCGCCGCAGCTGCTAACTTGCAAGCCGTGACTTTTTCATCATCCGTGAGCAAAACCGCTTCGATGATCACTTTTAGCAAACCACCTTTAGCATGGGTCATATCAGCAACTGCCTGAATGTCAGCACGAACATGATCGTCATGCCCTGCCTTCAATTCGCCAATATTCAGGACCATATCGATTTCCTGAGCACCTTCGTCAATTGCCTGTCCAGTCTCGAAAACCTTCGTCTGGGTGGTGTTTGCCCCGAGAGGAAAGCCAATAACCGTGCAGACGTTCACATCCGTGTCGCGCAAACTAGCCGCCGCCCGAACAACCCAATAGGGATTAATACAAACTGATGCAAAACCGTACTGTTTTGCTTGTGCCAATACTTCATCAATCTGATCCTGTGTTGCATCCGGTTTCAATAAAGTATGATCGATGTACTTTGCCAATGGTTTTGCCATTTTTACGCCTCCGTCATAAATAGCCTTCTGATCGCAGCCAAAAAGCTTATCTTATCTGCAGAAGATGAATGCGGTTACCAAATGACGCATTCATCAGATTGCCTTAAGAATACCATGGTATGGTTAATCGTGCATAGAAAGGGTTGAATAGATCATGAGTACGCGTACCGTTAAGCCAAGTTGTGGCTTGCAAATGCGTTTTGGCAAGGCAGTTGATTAAAGCAAACTCGAAGGCTTCGGGACACCCGGCCTATGGCGAAACAGTCATAAAGGTGTCCTTCTCGCCTTCACCTAATCTCATCCATTATAATAAAGTTAATCAAGTTGTTTCTTGAAAGTGAGGTACTTCCATGACGAACATGCCCCCGAATTTAACTTCTAAGCTCCGCACTGATATTGTTCAAGCACCTTCAGCGATTAAAGCGGCCAGTGGCATTACGCTTTTTGGTAAAAAAATTCGCAGTATCATCTATACCATGGACGTCGCTGTGATCGCGAATTGCGATGCTGATGCGATTCTGGCTGTCTATCCGTGGACACCTAATACGCGCATTCTCCAAGCTGTAGCAACGGTGGCTAACGTGCCGATTCTGGCTGGCATCGGCGGCGGGCTAACCAAGGGCTTGCGAGCCGCAACCATTGGCGCTTTTGCAGAAGAAAGCGGTGCCCAGGCCGTTGTGTTAAATGCGCCAACTCCGATTGAAACGCTCATCAATGTCAATCGTGTGGTGGACGTTCCAACGATCTATACCATTGTCCGTCATATGGATGATCTTAACGCCCGAATTGATGCCGGTGTCGCGGCTTTTAACATTGCTGGTGGCAAAGAAACCGCCAATCTTGTGGCCGAAGTTCGTGCGGCCATTGACAGCAAGCACCCGAATTTCCCGATTATTGCTTCTGGCGGTAAAACCGATGAGCAGATCACTGCCACGATCGAAGCTGGCGCTAATGCGGTAACATTTGCGGCCTATGGCGTGACGGAAGCGACTTTCCACGCCAAGATGGAGGCCTATCGAAAGCAGAAATCGTAAAACTCGACCTTTCATAAGGCGTCTCATCATTGTTTTAACTTTCTTTTCAATACGAAAACTACTCGGCGATATTAATATTTGTTAGAATAGCATTGATAATGCGCCATTAAAAAAATTGAAAAGGGAGATGGCAGCCATGAGCAATCTGATGCAGAGATTGCTGCCCGTGCTCGTTAACAATAGCGTTCGGTTGCGACACACCCGCATTTATCGCGCGCTCCAACAAACCCTTGCCGTCATTTTCCCGTTTATTCTGGTCGGTGCTTGGGCTCAAATGTTGACGCAGAGTGTGTTTTCACGAAATGGCTTTTTTGCAGTCATTTATCATCTTGACACCGTCATTCCTTACTATAGCCAGATCCGCACCATTTTGATGTCGATTCAAACAGTGACACTCGATCTGATGGCGGTTATGGCGGCGTTTTTCGTTGCCAAATTTATTGCCCGATCTTATGGCAAAGATGATTCTTTGGCAGCCTTAACGAGTGTCGGGGCATTTATGATTCTTAATTTGGATTCACGACGCAATGGCCAATCACCTTTCCAAATGAATAATTTTGGTTATCGTGGTTTGTTTATTGCTATCTTTTTCGGCTTGCTTATCGGTTGGCTCTTCCGCTTCACACGTGCGAACCTCGAAGAACCAACGCATCGGTATACAATCGCTGCCTTGGTTGACCGTGGGCTGCGTGGCACCTGGCTTACTGTCGTGATCCTGGTGATCAGTGTGGCGATCAATTACAGCCTCAGCCGCATCTCGACAGAAGGTTTCATCGGGCTTTTCTACATTCCATTTCAGATACCTGCCTCCAGCCTCAGTCACGTGTCGATTCGATTGGCCTTGGTCACCACCATTAATGCCCTCATGTGGTGGGCTGGTATTGAAGGTCCGATTAATCCGTTAACAGTGCAAGCCGGTAGCACGACCAGCACTGCCAATTTGAATTATGCGCTTGAGCACAACAATTTGTTCAACGTGCCCAACCCGATCACCATTGGCACCATTTACCATCCCTTCGCGAGTTTCGGTGGCGTTGGGATGACCTTAGCCCTCATCATTGCGACACTTTGGGTTGCCAAAACCCGGCCATTACGCCGAATAGCTGGCATGTCGCTTTTGCCGAGCTTGGTCAATATCAGCTCACCAATCATGATTGGCTGGCCAGTCATGTTAAACCCTATTTTGCTTGTGCCGTTCTTGATTGCACCGCTAGTTAATATGACGATTGCATGGGCAGCTATCCGCTTGCGTCTTATGCCGCCGTCAGTTTATACGATTCCAACGACAACGCCCGGACCGTTGGCAGCCTTCCTAGGCACCAATGGTAATTGGGTATCGCTTCTCGTGGCTATCCTCTGCTTAGCAATCTCGGTTCTTATCTATATCCCATTTGTGCGACTAGCAGAAACAATCAATCTTGAATCAGCAAAGGTCGGTGGTCATCATGATTAAACACTGGCGAAAATGGCTGTTATTACTGGTCAGTGTCTTGGCGGTAACGGCTATCATGCTCCCCGCTACCAGCTGGATGGAACAAAACGTTAAATCTGCTCGCGTTGTTCACAACTCCCGTATGCAACCGATTATTTTGATTCCTGGGAGTTCAGCAACAGAAGATCGGTTCAACACGTTGATCACCCAGCTAAACGCCCAAACAACGGGCCATAGTTTGTTGAAAATTACGGTCAAAACTAATGGTACACTAACTTACAGTGGCAAAATCGCAGCACGTGATACCGAGCCGTACATCGTTGTCGCATTCGAAAACAATAAAGATGGTTATAACAACATCAAGAAACAGGCGGCGTGGTTCAACATTGCCTTTAAGCAATTGGCGAAAACCTATAATTTCAATCGTTTTCGTGGTATTGGTCACAGTAATGGCGGCTTGATCTTCACCCTTTTTCTCGAAAAGTATTACAGCGATTCTGATGTGCGGATGACACGACTCATGACCATTGGAACGCCGTACAACCTTGAAGAAAGCAATCCTGACAATCGAACACAAATGCTGAACGATCTCATTACTAGCCGCAACAAGTTGCCTAGCAGCTTGACTGTCTACTCAATTGCTGGTACCGAAAATCTGGACGGCGATGGCACCGTCCCAATCGAAAGTGTGGAAGCTGGTAAATATATTTTCCAAAACCAGGTCGCGCACTACACCCAGATCACCGTTTCCGGCGACGAAGCGGGTCACAGCTCACTCCCGCAAAATCGACAGATTGTGAACTTGATCAGTCAATACATGGTCGCTACACCGAACCAACAGGGCATTCGGCCAGGGCAAGGCGGTAGTGGTCGAGGCGTCGGACAAGCACCAGGCGATACCGGACAGAATCCTTAAACGATCGTAAGACAAAAGGGCCGTCCAACCTCACTTAACTGATACAGACAAAAAATAAACAGACACTGACGCATCTGTCAGTGCCTGTTTATTTGTCTTTGTACCGATCCTTTGTCACCAATAACAACAAAAAGCCAAGCCCTAAATATTGTGGCTTGGCTTTTTGACGCTTGTTAACTGTTCACTTATCTAAGGCACTTGCATCCCCAGATAAGTTGCCTGCACAGCCGGATCGGCAAGCAGCTCTTCGCCTGTCCCGGTCAGCTTGACCGTGCCGCTGGCCAAAACGTAACCGCGATCGGCGATGGCCAACGCTTGGCGTGCATTTTGCTCAATCAGCAACACTGTTGTTCCCTGCGCGTTGATTTTCGTGATAATGTCAAAAATCTCTTGAATGAAAATCGGCGCCAAGCCCATCGAAGGCTCATCGAGTAACAGCAATTTGGGCTTTGCCATCAAAGCTCGCCCCATGGCTAACATCTGCTGTTCACCACCGGAAAGTGTTGCGGCATCTTGATGTTGCCGCTCCTTCAACACCGGAAAACGATCATAGACCATCGTTATTTGTTCGCCAGCAGCTTGCTTATCCTTCAGTCCAAACGCACCCATTTGCAGGTTTTCGGCTACCGTCAAACCAGCAAAAATATGTCGACCTTCCGGCACTTGCGAGATGCCTTGCTTCACAATTTTGGCTGCCGCCATGCCATTGATTTTCTGCCCTTCATAGTCAATGATACCGGAACGTGGTCGCAACAAACCGGAGATTGTTTTCAGAATCGTACTTTTACCAGCACCATTTGCGCCAATCAAGGCAACAATCTCACCTGTTTGAACGCTAAAACTGACGTCTTTGACAGCTTGAATGCCACCATAGTTCACAACGAGATGTTTAACCTCAAGCATGGTTTTCACCTCCCAGATAAGCACTAATGACCTGCGCGTTAGTTTGAATCTCATTAGGGGTTCCAGAAGCAATCATGGCGCCATGGTCGAGTACATAAATTGACTCAGCCAATTTCATCACCAGCGACATGTCATGTTCAATCAAAACCACCGTGATGCCAAAATGCTCACGAATCCGAGTAATCAAACGCCCCAGATCTGCCGTTTCTTCTGGATTCATCCCGGCAGCTGGTTCATCCAGAAACAGCAGTTGCGGCTTCGTGGCCACTGCCCGCACTATCTCCACCCGCCGTTGCGTACCATATGGCAAACTAGCAGTCGGTTCATCGGCTACATCAGCAAGCTCAAAAAAATCTAACAATTCGTCGGCTGCAGTTGCTACGGCTGCCTCCTGTTGATAAAACTGCGGCAACCGCAGCATCGTGCCAATGAAACTTTCACGATAAAGATGTGTCCGGGCCACTAAAACATTTTCTTTGACCGTCATGGCGTCAAACAAGCGAATATTTTGAAAAGTTCGAGCAACACCGAGCTTCGCCACCTGATAGGCTTTCTTTTTCGTAATATCAACTGGTCCATCAGCCGTATACAAGGTAATCGTGCCAGACGACGGCCCAGATTCGCCAGTCAACATATTGAACAATGTTGTTTTCCCAGCACCATTTGGCCCGATCAAGGCAATCAGTGTCCCTTGTTCGATCGTCATCGTGACATCCGCGACGGCTTTTAAACCGCCAAAAACTTTACTGACGTGATCAATTACCAATTGTTGCGTCATGATGCTGCTCCTTTCCGAATCTGGCGCTTGCGCTTGAACGACAACTCATAATGGCCTAATAAGCCAGCTGGTTTGAAAACCATTAGCAAAATGAGTGCCAGCGCATAGATAACCATTCGCAAAGTGCCAAAGTTCTGCAGCACTGTATCGATGATGCCCAACACAACCGCCGCGACAAAAGTGCCAGTGATACTACCGACCCCGCCTAAAACGACGATAATCAGCAAAGCAATCGAATTCATGATGCCAAAATCTCCGGGAGCAATCGTTTGCAAGTAACTCGCATGGAGTGAACCGCCAATGGCTGCCGTGGCAGCGCCGAGCACGAAAGCTGCCAGTTTCCATTTGGTCGGATTGATGCCAATCGACTCAGCGGCAATGTCATCATCACGAATGGCCATCACCGCGCGGCCCGCCCGACTGTGAATGAAGTTCACAACGATCACAGTAGTGACACACATTAAGATATAGACCGTTGGCCACGAAGCCAAAGGCGGAATATTAAACATACCAGCAGGGCCATTGGTGATTTTCAAATTATTAATAATGACTCGGATAATCTCAGCGGCGCCCATCGTGGCAATCGCTAAATAGTCACCTCGCAGCCGCAACGTGGGGATTCCGACAATCAAAGCGGCAATGATCGCAACGATCATGCCGACCAGCATAGCAAGGTAAAACCCAAGCGGCGTTGAGATGTTTTGTGTGATGATCGCCGTGGCATAAGCGCCAATCGCCATGAAGCCAGCATGACCAAGCGAAAACTGACCGGAAAATCCGATAATAAGATTCAAACCGACTGCCAAAATAATGTTAATGCCGATTGTGACCAGCGCATTTTCGATAAACCCGTTAATGACGCCGGTTAATTCACCAATGTCGATCAAGACAAAGCCAGCAATCATCGTCGCGAGCCAAATGAGCTTACTGCGCATATTTTTAAACATAGGCTCACACCTTCTCCCGTTGACGTTTGCCGAATAATCCAGCAGGTAACACGACCAGCATGATGATCAAAACAAGGTAAACCGCCGCATCTTTGTAGGCCGATAAGCCCACAGCCTGAACACCAGTTTCTAGCAAGCCAATCAAGAAGCCCCCTACAGCCGCTCCTGGGACCGATCCGATCCCACCAACAACCGCGGCGACAAACGCCTTGATTCCCGGCACCATTCCCATTAATGGATCAATCGAATTGTAATACAAGCCGATCATGACACCCGCTGCACCAGCCAGTGCTGATCCTAATGCGAAGGTGAAGGAAATGACGTGATCGGGATTGATCCCCACCAGTTGCGCGGCTTCTGGATCAACTGCCACCGCCCGCATCGCCTTGCCCATCGTTGTTTGCTTGATAATGAACTGCAGCATCACCATCAGTACCAAGGATGTGAACAAAATAAGCAGTTGCACATTTGAAACATCGACCCCTAGTATCTGGTAGGTTTTAGTGGTGATGACCTGTGGAAAGTTCCGGGCATTAGCACCGAATAGAAACGACATGCCATTTTCTAGGAAAAAGGAAACGCCAATGGCAGTGATTAACGCCGCAATTCGCGGTGAATTTCGCAACGGACGATACGCCAAGTATTCAATCAAGACGCCTGAGAGCGCAGCCATCACCATCGCCGACAACAATGCTGGAACAAAACTGAAGTGCAGGTAATTAATCGCATAATAGCCCCAAAACGCGCCGAGCATATAGATATCACCATGGGCAAAGTTAATCAGCTTGATGATCCCATAAACCATGGTATAACCTAGCGCGAGTAAAGCGTAAATACTGCCAAGTGAGAGTCCATTAATGATTTGTTGCATCAAGGTTTGCAAAATATGATCTCCTCATAAAAAGCTTCCGCAGTCATTTACTTAACGGTATAGACTTTGGCAATTTTGCCTTGTGTCAGTTGCTCAACCGCCAGCGGCTTCTCAGGATTATGGTGACTATCAATGGTCGTGGTGCCTGTCACAGCAGGCATTTTTTTGATCTTGGCCAAGCCCTTGGCAATGCTGGCTGAATCAGCAGCCTTCTGATCTTCAATCGCTTGCTTGATCATGTAAACCGAATCGTAGGCAAGTGCTGAGAACGTTGGTGCTTCTGTTTGATACTGCTTCTTAAAGCTGGTCATAAAGTTCTTCACCAGCTTGCTGCTGTTAGCACTCAGCGTCGAAAATGGCGTGGTGTAATAAATATCAGTTGCATTCGCAGCGCCGGCGATTTGTGCCAACTTAGGATCGGCCATGCCATCTGCACCAATAAACGGTACCTTGATGCCTGACTGCCGCGCTTGCTTGATGACGAGGCCTAATTCTGAATAATAGCCCGGTGCATAGATGGCATCAATTTTCTTGCTTTTGATCGCTGTCAGCATAGCATTGAAATCTTTATCACCTGATTGATAATACTGAGTCGTCACGATATTACCTTTAAACTTCTTCTTGAATGCCTTAGCCAACCCGGTTCCGTAATCAGTCGAGTTGTCAGCAATAATCGCCACGTTTTTGGCCTTCAAGGTATCGTTGGCAAATATCGCCGCATGGTCTCCTTGAAAATCGTTATTGAAGCAAGCACGGAAAACGTAAGGCTGCACGCTGCCATTTTTCTGAAGTGTAAAGTTTGGATCCGTAGCACTGGGACTCACCATTGGTACGGCCGCCTTGGTCACGTTTGGAATAGAGGCTGTTCCGTCATTGGTTGTCGCCGGTCCAACGATCGCAACCACTTTGTCAGTATTCGCCAGCTGTGCAGCTACTGAAGCCGCGCCGCTCGTTGACGATTTGTTGTCACGATAGACCGCCGTTATTTTTTTCTTAGTATTTCCGACCTTAATACCACCTGCAGCGTTAATCTGTTTCACGGCCAATTCAATGCCTTGTTTCTGCTGTTCGCCGTAACCAGCAACCGCGCCAGACAACTCCATGTTCACGCCGATTTTAATCGTGTTACCTGCCGTATTTCCTTTGCTCGTGGCACTCTTTGTCGCACAGCCTGCCAATGCCAGCATCGAAGCGGCGATGACGCCAGCGCTCATAATTGCTTTGACAATTTGCTTCTTCATCTTGGTTCCCCCTCATTATATTGCTTATGACTATATCTCATTGATTCTTAACAGAAAAAAGCACCCATTCAGACGAATGGGTGCTAATCGTACGCCCCATCGCCAATGCGAAAACGGGGCTCAACACGTTGATCTTAAACGATCAATTCGGTCGGGTCCCTGGCATCAACAACAAGGCTAAAAGAGCGTAATGACAGTTACGATTTGTTTTTCTTTGCATACACATCAATGACATCAATACGCCCTCCTAGTTAAGATTAATGGTTGGTTAAAATCTTAATATGATTACCAAGGAAAGTCAACTTATTTTCTCAGAATTTTTTATTGGTAATTTGCTGAATGTTTATTTTGATGACAATCAAACGCCTGGCAATAACTTTCTTAGAGGAAATGCATGTCTAAGTCAACCCTCTATTCTAATAAAGTTATTAGAGCAAAAAGAGTTTGTCTTTGTAGTCAGTCTAGTTAAATCGCACATAAAAAAGGACGTTCTTACCCTTAAAGGCAAAAACGTCCTTTTTCTGCAGTACCCAAATTGACTTGGATAGGATCTCGCTGGCTCCACAACCTTGAGATCGCTGACCCCACAAATCCGGCGGGTGGCTTTTAACCAGTCAGCTGCAGCTTTCAGCACAAGTTGCGTGCTTACTCGACTCATCGCATAACACGATTATATCACTTTTTGGGTTTTAAAACAGCTCGTTTATACAACACTTCTGATAACAGCTGCGCCAACATAAAGCCGACAGCAATGGCACCAGCGATCATGACCACCCGACTGACATACTGCAAGGCCCCGTCCAGATCGCCTAAGACAGTTGCTCGTACTGCTTGGTAAGCAACAGCGCCTGGCACCAAAGGTACAAATCCCGGAATGTTGAAGATGATGACCGGCATTTTCTTATAGCGCGCAAAAAAGATTCCACACAAGCCAATGACAAAAGCTCCGACTAAATTGGCCATCATCCGGCCACTACCGACTTCCATCAACAACCAGTAGGCCAACCAGCCCATCATCCCGGCCCAACCAGCCAAATTTAACGCCTTGCGCGGCACGTTGATAATGATAGCAAAAGCGACCGTTGCCAAATAACTGAACAAAAGTTGAACTAATAAAGCAAACCACCACTGCAAGATGCCGCCTCCTTTATGTTTTTAGAAGAACCGGAAGATCATAGCAATACCAACACCGATAGCACAAGCGCTCAAAATGGCTTCCATCCCGCGGGCCATACCGGACAGCAAATGTCCCGCCAGCATATCGCGAATCGAATTGGTAATCGCTACCCCCGGTACAAGCGGCATAATCGCTCCAATAATAATAAAGTCCAGGTTGTGTCCTAGGCCTAACCTGACCCCAAGCCACGCAGTTAAGCCAACGACCAATGCGCCCAGTAATTCACTAATAAACCGAATGTTGGTCACTGCATTCACTTTGATATCAACTAGAAAGCCCAATGCACCGACCGCAGCTGCCAAAGGCATATCAAGCCAGTCATACTGTTGAGCAAATAACACCATGAGTGTCATGCTGACAACTGCCGCGCTCACCACCTGCAACCAAATCGGGAAAAAAGGGGTGTTCTGATCCAGTTTGATCAATGCCGCGTGCAATTCATCTAGATCAATCTGATCAGCCGCAAACGAACGAGAGAGTTGATTCACGCGCGTCACTTTTTCCATATCAATCGATCGTTTGCTAATCGGCCGCTCCTGAATATACGGCTGATTTTCGATGCTAGCAAATATACCGGTTGGCGTCGTAAACACCAACGTTTGTGGCTCACCGGCATTCACAGCAATTCGTCGCATCGTATCTTCAACGCGATACATTTCCGAACCGCCTTCAATCATAATGCGTCCAGCAAGCAAGCATGTTGCCAATACTTGATTTTGGATTGCTGTATCCTGACGCTCAACTGAATGTGTCATACCTACGCCTCAAGTTTCTGTTCAAAATACCGTTTAAGTTTGTCTTTAGGGTAAACACCTGTCACTTTTTCGCGCGCCTCTCCTTGCTGATAAATGACTAAGGTGGGTACTGACATAATGCCCATAGTGCTCGGCAACGTATGATCTTTTTCAACATTATAACGAACCACTTTAAGCGCTGGCAGTTCTTGCTCTAGGGCCGTTAACATCGGATCAAGCACTTTACAAGGGCCGCACCACGGTGCCCAAAAATCGACGACAACCGTGCCTTCAGCTGTCAATGCCTTCAAGTTATCTTTCGTTGCCTCAATTGCCATGATGTGATCCCCTTCCATGCTTGCTCTTGCAATTTAGCACGACTGCCACTTACTTATCAAGGTATAAAAAAAGATCCGGTCAATGACCAGATCCTAACTTAGCGTGGCAGCTTCCTACCCTCGCAGGCAGTTTCCCACCAACTACTCTCGGCGTGAAGAAGCTTAACTTCTGTGTTCGGCATGGGAACAGGTGTATCCTTCTTGCTATCGCCACCACACTTATGAGAACTTTGCGCTCTCAAAACTGGCTATCATTGTTTAATTGCTGCCTTGAACCTAACGTACTTGTCATCGAAATGTGTTCGCAGTCGCAGAAACCTGCGCCTGCTTGCACGCTTACTTGGTTAAGTCCTCGACCGATTAGTACTGGTCCGCTCCATGCATCGCTGCACTTCCACTTCCAGCCTATCTACCTGATCATCTCTCAGGGGTCTTACTTCCATATAGGAATGGGAAATCTCATCTCGAGGGGGGCTTCACACTTAGATGCTTTCAGCGTTTATCCCTGCCGTTCATAGCTACCCAGCGATGCGCCTGGCGGCACAACTGGTACACCAGCGGAACGTCCATCCCGGTCCTCTCGTACTAAGGACAGCTCCTCTCAAATTTCCTGCGCCCGCGACGGATAGGGACCGAACTGTCTCACGACGTTCTGAACCCAGCTCGCGTACCGCTTTAATGGGCGAACAGCCCAACCCTTGGGACCGACTACAGCCCCAGGATGCGATGAGCCGACATCGAGGTGCCAAACCTCCCCGTCGATGTGGACTCTTGGGGGAGATAAGCCTGTTATCCCCAGGGTAGCTTTTATCCGTTGAGCGATGGCCCTTCCATACGGAACCACCGGATCACTAAGCCCGACTTTCGTCCCTGCTCGACTTGTCAGTCTCGCAGTCAAGCTCCCTTATACCTTTACACTCTGCGAATGATTTCCAACCATTCTGAGGGAACCTTTGGGCGCCTCCGTTACATTTTAGGAGGCGACCGCCCCAGTCAAACTGCCTACCTGACACTGTCTCCCGCCACGATTAGTGGCGCGGGTTAGAGTGTTCATACAGCTAGGGTAGTATCCCACCAACGCCTCCATCGAAACTAGCGTTCCGATCTCTACGGCTCCTACCTATCCTGTACAAGCGGTACAAACACTCAATATCAAGCTACAGTAAAGCTCCATGGGGTCTTTCCGTCCTGTCGCGGGTAACCCGCATCTTCACGGGTACTATAATTTCACCGAGTCTCTCGTTGAGACAGTGCCCAAATCATTACGCCTTTCGTGCGGGTCGGAACTTACCCGACAAGGAATTTCGCTACCTTAGGACCGTTATAGTTACGGCCGCCGTTTACTGGGGCTTCAATTCTGGGCTTCGCTTGCGCTAACTCATCCTCTTAACCTTCCAGCACCGGGCAGGCGTCAGCCCCTATACATCATCTTACGATTTAGCAGAGACCTGTGTTTTTGATAAACAGTTGTTTGGGCCTATTCACTGCGGCTGACCTTGCGGTCAGCACCCCTTCTTCCGAAGTTACGGGGTCATTTTGCCGAGTTCCTTAACGAGAGTTCGCTCGCTCACCTGAGGATACTCTCCTCGACTACCTGTGTCGGTTTGCGGTACGGGTAGTTTATTTCTCACTAGAAGCTTTTCTTGGCAGTGTGACATCAGGAACTTCGCTACTATAATTTCGCTCCCCATCACAGCTTGTCCTTAAGACTGCAAGCATTTCACTCGCTGTCAGACTTGCTGCTTGGGCGCACATTTCCAGCCGTGCGCTTTCCTTAGCCTCCTGCGTCCCTCCATCGCTTAAACAAAATAAACTAGTGCAGGAATCTCAACCTGCTTGTCATCGACTACGCCTCTCGGCCTCGCCTTAGATCCCGACTAACCCTGGGAGGACGAGCCTTCCCCAGGAAACCTTAGTCATACGGTGGATCAGATTCTCACTGATCTTTCGCTACTCATGCCGGCATTCTCACTTCTAAGCGCTCCAGCCGTCCTCACGATCGACCTTCAACGCCCTTAGAACGCTCTCCTACCGCGCACCCTTACGGGTGCACCCACAGTTTCGGTATTATGCTTAGCCCCGGTATATTTTCGGCGCAGTGCCACTCGACTAGTGAGCTATTACGCACTCTTTAAATGGTGGCTGCTTCTGAGCCAACATCCTAGTTGTCTGTGCAACGCCACATCCTTTTCCACTTAGCATAAATTTAGGGACCTTAACTGGTGATCTGGGCTGTTCCCCTTTCGACAATGGACCTTATCGCTCACTGTCTGACTCCCGGAGTAAGATCGATGGTATTCGGAGTTTATCTGAATTCAGTAACCCTTGATGGGCCCCTAGTTCAAACAGTGCTCTACCTCCATGATCCATCCTCCGAGGCTAACCCTAAAGCTATTTCGGAGAGAACCAGCTATCTCCAAGTTCGTTTGGAATTTCACCGCTACCCACAACTCATCCCAGCATTTTTCAACATACATGGGTTCGGTCCTCCAGTGTGTTTCACCACACCTTCAACCTGGTCATGGGTAGGTCACTTGGTTTCGGGTCTACATCTGCTTACTCATTCGCCCTGTTCAGACTCGCTTTCGCTACGGCTCCGACTTTTCATCTTAACCTCGCAAGCAAACGTAACTCGCCGGTTCATTCTACAAAAGGCACGCCATTACCCATTAACGGGCTTTGACTAATTGTAGGCACACGGTTTCAGGAACTGTTTCACTCCCCTTCCGGGGTGCTTTTCACCTTTCCCTCACGGTACTGGTTCACTATCGGTCACTAGGGAGTATTTAGCCTTGGGAGATGGTCCTCCCGGATTCCGACGGAATTTCACGTGTTCCGCCGTACTCAGGATCCTGGACGGAGGGTTCGACGTTTCGCTTACAGGGCTTTCACCTTCTGTGGCGCAGCTTTCCAGCTGACTTCGACTACGTCGGACTTTGGTAACTCCAATGTCCAGTCCTACAACCCCGAGAAGCAAGCTTCTCGGTTTGGGCTCTTCCCACTTCGCTCGCCGCTACTATGGGAATCGAGTTTTCTTTCTCTTCCTGCGGGTACTGAGATGTTTCAGTTCCCCGCGTCTGCCGCCGGCCAGCTATGTATTCACTGACAAGCAATACACTGATGTGTACTGGGTTCCCCCATTCGGAAATCTCCGGATCAAAGCTTACTTATAGCTCCCCGAAGCATATCGGTATTAGTTCCGTCCTTCATCGGCTCCTAGTGCCAAGGCATCCACCGTGCGCCCTTTGTAACTTAACCTGTACTGACTTGCGTCAGCGGTTATGCGATGCGAATTTCTTTTTCAGAAACTCATACAAATACGCTGTGTTCTCGGCAATTTAAAACAATTAATACAATGATATCCAGTTTTCAAAGAACAAAGTCGCACCCGTTAGGGTGCTTGAGGGTGATCCCCTCAAAACTAAACAAAGTTTCGTGTGTGCAGGTTTCCGTCAGACTTTCAGTCTGTTTCCTTAGAAAGGAGGTGATCCAGCCGCAGGTTCTCCTACGGCTACCTTGTTACGACTTCACCCTAATCATTTGTCCCACCTTAGACGGCTCGCTCCCTAAAAGGGTTACGCCACCGGCTTCGGGTGTTACAAACTCTCATGGTGTGACGGGCGGTGTGTACAAGGCCCGGGAACGTATTCACCGCGGCGTGCTGATCCGCGATTACTAGCGATTCCGACTTCGTGTAGGCGAGTTGCAGCCTACAGTCCGAACTGAGAATGGCTTTAAGAGATTAGCTTGACCTCGCGGTCTCGCAACTCGTTGTACCATCCATTGTAGCACGTGTGTAGCCCAGGTCATAAGGGGCATGATGATTTGACGTCATCCCCACCTTCCTCCGGTTTGTCACCGGCAGTCTTACTAGAGTGCCCAACTAAATGCTGGCAACTAGTCATAAGGGTTGCGCTCGTTGCGGGACTTAACCCAACATCTCACGACACGAGCTGACGACAACCATGCACCACCTGTCATTTTGCCCCCGAAGGGGAAACCTGATCTCTCAGGTGATCAAAAGATGTCAAGACCTGGTAAGGTTCTTCGCGTTGCTTCGAATTAAACCACATGCTCCACCGCTTGTGCGGGCCCCCGTCAATTCCTTTGAGTTTCAACCTTGCGGTCGTACTCCCCAGGCGGAATGCTTAATGCGTTAGCTGCGGCACTGAAGGGCGGAAACCCTCCAACACCTAGCATTCATCGTTTACGGCATGGACTACCAGGGTATCTAATCCTGTTCGCTACCCATGCTTTCGAGCCTCAGCGTCAGTTACAGACCAGACAGCCGCCTTCGCCACTGGTGTTCTTCCATATATCTACGCATTTCACCGCTACACATGGAGTTCCACTGTCCTCTTCTGCACTCAAGTTTCCCAGTTTCCGATGCGCTTCCTCGGTTAAGCCGAGGGCTTTCACATCAGACTTAAAAAACCGCCTGCGCTCGCTTTACGCCCAATAAATCCGGATAACGCTTGCCACCTACGTATTACCGCGGCTGCTGGCACGTAGTTAGCCGTGGCTTTCTGGTTGGATACCGTCACGCCGACAACAGTTACTCTGCCGACCATTCTTCTCCAACAACAGAGTTTTACGACCCGAAAGCCTTCTTCACTCACGCGGCGTTGCTCCATCAGACTTGCGTCCATTGTGGAAGATTCCCTACTGCTGCCTCCCGTAGGAGTTTGGGCCGTGTCTCAGTCCCAATGTGGCCGATCAACCTCTCAGTTCGGCTACGTATCATCGCCTTGGTGAGCCATTACCTCACCAACTAGCTAATACGCCGCGGGTCCATCCAAAAGCGATAGCTTACGCCATCTTTCAGCCAAGAACCATGCGGTTCTTGGATCTATGCGGTATTAGCATCTGTTTCCAAATGTTATCCCCCACTTAAGGGCAGGTTACCCACGTGTTACTCACCCGTCCGCCACTCGTTCCATGTTGAATCTCGGTGCAAGCACCGATCATCAACGAGAACTCGTTCGACTTGCATGTATTAGGCACGCCGCCAGCGTTCATCCTGAGCCAGGATCAAACTCTCATATAAATATGAGCTGTTTGAATAGCTCGATTTGTTGTTCTAGCGAATTGACTTCGCAAATGTTACTTCTTGCCTCGGTACCAAAGTACCAAGGACCCTGCACATTTAAACGAAACTTTGTTCAGTTTTCAAAGGACCACTTTGTCGCCAAGCGACAACTTACTAAGAATATCAAATTGGCAACTCGTTGTCAACATCTTTTTTTAAATCGCTGTGCGGTTTAAACTGTTTTTATGACTGACGACTCGTACTATACTACGCAGTTTGCTCACTCAAGTCAACCACTTTTTTAAAAAAGTTTTTCAAGAAAGGAAAAGCACGCACTATGACAGAGGATCAAGCTTTTTGGAACGCATTTGCGCCTGATTATGCCGCGGCAGAGCAGGCGTCGCGTTTGCCTATCGCACACGATGTCATCGCATGGCTGCGTTCAACGCAATTGCTGCCTGCGCATTCGGCAGTCGACTTAGCTGCCGGAACTGGCCGCTACGCTGTTCAAATGATGCCATGGGTTCAGGAACTGACGCTCATTGATTGGTCGTCTGCCATGCTCGCCTTTGCAAAAGAGCGCATGCATCAACAAGCCGATACTAAAGCTCAATTTATCGTGGCTGACTGGCGCAAATTACACAAGCCGCTTAATGCCGATATGTTGTTTGTCAGCCAGTTGCCGACACTTAAACCTCAAGACCTAAAAATGCTGATGAACTGGGCTAACCAAACCGTGGTGCTTAACTTTCAAACTGCACAGTCTGACGCTTTGCTTGAACAAGCGGCCTCGCTTTTAGGATTGCAGCTACCACCAGTTTATCAGGCGGACCCCGCCCGGATGACAAGCTTCAAAGTTTGGCTGACAGCCCAACGGATACCTTTTCAAAGTCATTCTTTGACATACGAAATTGAAGAGCAAACAACTTTAAGCGACTTGTTACCGGATCTGGCGACACCAATTGGTCTTAAAACTGCTGCCAGCCTTGCCAAGACCATCACCGGCCATGAGAATACGCACGTTCATGTGACTGATCGCTTGACTTATACTTATACCCAACTGGTCTGGCATGTTTAATCACCACCCATTCAGTATGCTCGAAACACAAACCGAATTATCCGAATTTCGACTAAAAAAGACTTGCTGCTGTATGAACGTTCATACAGCAGCAAGTCTTTTTATAGATAACAGCATAAACATCATTGATGGTCATGCCCCGTTGATTTTTTCGAAACGTTAAGCTTTAACTTGCAACTGTTCAACGTTCACAACTGTGTCAACCCAGGAACTATCATAGAAGCCAGCTTCATGGGAAACTAGTAAAACTGCGCCAGGATATTGTTGCAAGCCTTCACGCAAAGCGTTTTTGGTGTCGTCGTCCAAATGATTCGTCGGCTCGTCCATCACTAGAATATTAGTCGTTTGGAGCATTAGGTCAGCCAACTTGACCTTAGCCTGTTCGCCCCCTGACAACATCGTCAGAGGATTGTTCGCCTCTTCACTGGTCAGTGCAGTGCGTGATAAGACCTGTCGAACGGTTTTCTGCGTGAGCGCTGGGAACCGTTGCTCCAAATACTGCACTGGGCTTTGTTTAGGTTGATCCCAGTGCAACTCTTGTTCATAGTAGCCAAAAACAACATTGTCGGCTATTTCAACGTTGCCACTGATCGCCGGTAAAAGGCCGAGCAATGTTTTTAACAACGTCGATTTTCCGACACCATTGAAGCCTTCGAAAGCAATGATCTGATCTTTTGCAACTGAAAAGTTCATTGGTTGTAATAATGGCTTGTCATAGCCAACAACCAAATCGTTAACATCCACCAAGATTTGTCGATTAACAGGCGCATACGGAAACGCCAAATGCGCCTTGGATCGCGTCCCAGGAGGCGTCAATTTGTCCATTCGCGCCAGCTGCTTTTCACGGCTTTTAGCCATCGTGGCGCGCGTGCCTGCCTTAAACTTCCGAATAAACGCCTCAGTTTTCTTAATCGTCTCTTGCTGCTTGGCAAAAGCCTTCAAATAAGTCTCATGATCGGCCTCTTTTTGGCGCATGGCTTGTTTTAACGTTCCGGTATATTTTGTGATTTGCCCGAACTCAATATCTAAGACAGCATTGGTTACATTTTCTAGAAAATCAAAATCATGTGAGATCACGATAAACGCGCCCTCAAAATTTTGGAGCCAGTCCGTTAGCCAGGCAATATGCGACACATCAAGATAGTTTGTCGGTTCGTCCAGGAGCAACATATCCGGCTTTTCAAGTAACAATTTTGCCAAGATTAACTTCGATCGCTGGCCGCCAGACAATGCTTCAACAGGATGATCCATCCCCATTGCTGTAATTCCAAGGCCTTCAGCAACAGTTTGAATCGTTGTTTCCAGATCATAAAAATCGCCCGCTTCAAGCTCTTGTTGCAGCTCGCCTGCTTTGGCCAGTAAATCGTCATCGGGATGATTAGCATAGTCGGCATAAATCTGATTCATTTTTGCTTCTTTACGGTAGAGATCACTAAACGCGGTCCGCAAAAATTCAATAACCGTTTGGCCGGGTACAAGATTCGCATACTGATCCAAATAGCCAACATGTAAGTGCTTCTGCCAGACGATTTTACCTGCATCAGGCGTCAGTGTCCCTGTCAGAATCTTAATGAGGGTACTCTTGCCGACCCCATTTTGCCCGATCACGCCAAGGTGGTCTTCGATATTTACTTGAAAACTGGCATCTTGGTACAACACTTTGTCTAAAAAGCGCTGTGACAGGCCGGTTACGGTAAGAACACTCATGATTCCTCCTATACTAAAACGTATAAAAAACGACAGCTGATTGGTTGCTTAGAGCATTTGCTGAAACCACTTCGCAAGCTGTGACAGTTTGCATGCGGGTGGCCTCAATGCCAATTGACACAATGATGACACTGGCTCTAACTCCCTTATTCACGCTCTTTCTGAAAATAGTCACTGCTTGCTAGGCTATCACAGCATGGTTATTTTTACAACGGAGCAAATTTTTTGCAATTTTATGCGTTCTAGCGAAATAATAGCTCCATAGTAATATCAAAGAATTTATATGTGGTCTGCCCTTTGACAAGGTTAAGTATGCTTCGAATGACCTGAGAAAATGTCAAAATCACGACACGACATATATTATAGAGGGGGAACCTAAATGGGTATCATGGAATCACGCTTGATTCACGGCACCGTTGGTTTTGCGATCGGTGATGCGTTGGGATTGCCAGTTAAGGGACAAAATGCGGCTGAATTAACCGCAGCACCGGTGACCACCATGAAGGGTTATGGCACCTTTAACCAGCCTGCTGGCACCTACTCTGACGAAACTGGACTCGCATTAGCCGGATTAGATGCCTTGCAACACGGTTTTGATGAACAAGCCTTAATCAAGGCTTACCAAGCTTGGTTCACCGCGGGTAAGTATGCTCCTTATGGCAAACGCAGTCCGGATATCTGGCCAAGCATTGAAACAGCACTTAAAACTGGCCAATCAGTTGCCTCCCCCAAAGAACCCGGGGCACTCATTCGAATCTTGCCATTCGCCTTTTTCGCCTATCAAACTTTTGACACGAGTCTTTTTCAAAAAGCTGAAGGTGTTAAGGTGCTTGAAACTTTTGTTCATATTACTAACCAAGACGCTGAAAACTTGGTTGCTGCTGGCATTTACATGCAAATTGCCGTTGAATTACTTGGCGCGACGCCAGATTTACCGAGTGCCATTGCCACTGGTACCGACAAAGCAGGTAGTTATTTTGGAACCACGCAGCCTTACCAGCCAATTTTTGAAGCTTTTCAAGCAGCCTTGGCAGATGATAAGTGGCCCGATGAGAGTGCTACCGATCCGATCAGTTTATTAGCACGTACACTTAAGGCACTACAAAGTAAACCGGACTATCACGATGCCGTCTTACAAACCGTGAACCAAGGTGGCGCTACCGATACAACTGGCGCGCTTGTTGGCGGTTTAGCTGGACTTGCCTACGGGTATACAAGTTTGCCGCATCGTTGGTGCCTGATGTTAGCCGAATATGCGCAAATTGTCGACTTATGCCGGCAAGCTGAAAATAGCGGCTTTTTCCCAAAATACGACTAAATTGACCGGTGATCTTCCTAGTCGCGAGCGTTCGGCTTGTGGTAGACTGAAGTTATTCTGTTCCGGAAGGTGTCATTGTGAAAAATAACAGTCATTCCACCTTAAAAACGGTGCTCGAATTCCTTGTCCTTTTTGCCGTTATCTTCTTTGCCAGTCAACTACTGATGCGCTATGTGTTGAGCAAAGATGTGGTGCAAGGAACTTCGATGCAACCGACTTTGGAAAACGGCGATCGTTTGTATTCTATCCGCGTCAAAAAGCCTAAGCGAAACGATATCGTGGTTATTAATGCCCCTGATCGGCCTGGTTCTCTCTATATTAAACGTGTCATTGGCATGCCTGGTGACACCGTTAGTTCAAAAGATAATCAATTGTCAGTGAACGGCAAGAAGATTGCCGAACCATACTTGAACAAAAAGTTTGCCACCGACGAGATTAATAAATGGGCCAGTCAGCAGGGACTTGATGCTTCAACGATTAAATTCACCAATGACTTCAACATCAAAACCCTTTCCTCAACGAAATCTGCTAAGGTACCAGCCGGCAAATACTTCGTGATGGGTGATAATCGGCTAGTATCCCATGACAGCCGCGATTTTGGATTTGTTGATAAGTCAAAAATTCAATCAGTTGTTGTTTGGCGCTATTGGCCATTGAATCAGATGAAACTTTACTAGTCTGACAAAGCACTCAAAAGCACCGCCAGTCGTTAACCTTTTAATGGTTAGCGACTGGCGGTGCTTTTGAGTGAAACATTGTTTGGTTGTCACTACCGGAGCTCATACATAAGTGACTCGAGCCTAAACGAGCTTGATTGATCTGCGGTCGTTTTCGCTTTTTGATGCTTGGCTTGCTGTCTATAACGCGCTCGCCATCGCAGAAACCTACACATAAGAACCTCGAACCTAAATGGCCATTTAGGTTCGAGGCCACCTATGCTCCGGTTTCTAAACGCGCTGGCTCGCGCTCACTGCGACTTTAAAACCTGCCGATCGATCAACCTGCGTAGTTTGGTTTGAATGGCCATCATCGTCATGCGATCACTGTCTTTAAATGCTTCGACGTAACTTGGCGCATCGGTGCTGATGCTGGCGGCTGGGTGGCCATCTAAATCGGTAATGTTGATAGTATCACCGTCAATCTTAGCCGTGAAGTAACTGCCCTCGAAACCTTCATCAAGCAACCACTGAGCCCAGTTTTGAATATTTTCAGCAATAGCCTGATCTAGCGGTACTTTATCTTTTAAGGCGGCTTGCCGAGCTTTCACTTCGGCAAGTGTCATATAGGCTTCAGTTTCCATCGTCTTTTGCCTCACCTTCAAAATGCTAATACCGATATACAATTCATTTTGTTGAGATCGCGGTCAGTATACCCCGTCTCGCGGCTGGCGACAACGATTCAGCTTTAGTCATGATTGAGCCGCTTGAGCCGCGATCTTGTAGGCGCGCCGATTTTCATAATAGTTAGCGTGAACCAATTGCAAGTATGGATTGATCACCCAGTCAAATAAATGGAACGTGATGTTTTCCAGAAGATACCAACCGATCATGGAAACATACAGGCCGAGCAAATCGCCTTTGAAGCCGCGCATCAGTCGCCAGGAACCGATCAACGCCGATATCGAGGAAAAGCGCTGATTGGTTTCATGACCATCTTTAAAGACCCAAAAGGCCTGGCGCCAGCCCAGTGCAAGTAGTATTCCAGGAATCAAGAAAAATGACAGCCCCATCAACGTCAAGAAATACATAAAGATCCATAATGAGATGGCACCCCAGAACCACTGACCGTTAAATAAGCCTAGCAGCGCATGCAGTGGTTGAACTCGCTCTTTACGGCGTACAAGATCTAGCACGCCAAAATTGACCCCTTGAATCAGCATCGTATTGACCAGGCTTTGAATCGTATTCATACTTCCGGTACGATTGCCACTTTGCAGATAATTCTGGAATCCATCTGGATCAGTCAAAGCTTTGTCAATGCCGAATTTTTGAATTAAGGCGAAGACCATCAAGTACGTGATGATAGCGACAGCTGCCTGAATTAAACTCGGTAACAAATAAGCCAGCATCAAATCGCGCCGATTCGTGCCTTCTTTTAATTGCCCTTTTGCTTTTTGCTTAAGCTGGCGATAAGTCATTAAATGTTCTGTCAACGCCCGCGCCTCCAATGATCAATGTTCAATCTTAATTGCCTCTTTCTTAGTGACCTTTTCTGTTCGTCGTGCGACTCGTAAAACTTGATGAATCCGCCAAAGCGCATATAGCTGCTGCGGAACCGCACCGATGATCCCCAACGATTGGGTCGCTGAGTCTCGACGAACAACATGATGATAAGCTGGATGCCCGGTGTAAAGAAACCGGTGAGTGGCCATCACGTAAGTCGCCGTGAACAGTTCATCTTCCATAATTGTCATGCTTTCATCAAAACGTAGCCTGACTTGCTCGATGACATCACGTCGAAAAACTTTATTCCATAAATAACCGCGAATATAACCAATTGGATGAAGCATTTGCCGAATTAGGCCTTCCCGCGTGAGCTGCTTAGGCTTGCGTAAAGCCTCATGCACCGGTCGCGGGTCAGGATCATCCCGATAAAACGGCATCGCAATGAGATCCCAGCCACGCGCCATCATGTCAACGGCGTGAGCAATAAAGTCCGGCTCGTACCAGTCATCGCCATCCATAAAAGCAACTAAATCGCCTTTGGCTAGGGCCAAGCCGCTATTGCGTGCAGCCGAAACCCCATGATTCACCTGCTTCAGAATCGGTTGAATACGCGAATCCAGTTCTGCGAAATGCGCAATGATCTGCGGAGAATGATCTTTTGAGGCATCATCGATCACAATGATTTGCAAATGAGAATAAGTTTGTTCAATTAAGCTTTTCAAGCCGTGAGCCACATAGGCTTCAAGATTATAAACCGGCACAATGATGGTGACGAGTGGCTTTACCATGAACGCACCTCCTCACTCGTGCGAATCCCCGGATCATTTATTAGCTGTTGAATAGGTATCAATCCCTTTTTAGTCAAGCAGTTGTTAGTCGCCGAGCAGAAACTGTGTCTGTGGGGCAAACCATTGCTTGTGCGTCTGCGATAATTTTTTATCCGTAATAAGTGTGGTAATCTGGCCGAGTTCCAGCCCGCGATAAGGCGCTTCAATCTGAAACTTTTCGGTTTCAGAAACCACGACCACCCGGCGTGCTGATAACGCCGCCGCCTGCTTCACCTGAGCATCTTCCATATAGGAAAAGTAAACCCCATCTTCGGCAATAGCCGTTGCACCGATAAATGCCGCATCAAAGGCGATTCGGCGAAGTGTTTCAAGCATCGTTGGTTCAAAGAAGAACCGGGCGTGATGATCCAGTTTGCCACCAAAAAGATGTAAATTAACACGTTCTTCAACTGAAAGTGCGATCGCATTGTCTAAACTGTGCGTGTAAACTGTCACCGGTTGTCGAATGGACTGCGACAATTTTAATAAAGTTGTCGAATCATCAATGAAATAAACGCCGCCAGGTTTGATTAACGTCAATGCTGACTTAGCCATCTTTGTTTTCTGAGTTGAAAATCGTTTCAGCCGCGCAGAGTAGCTGGGAATCGTGTGACCAAAGCTAAGAGACACCAACCCGCCACGAGTTCGTCTCGCAACGCCTTGCGCATCAAGCGCAACAATATCTCGGCGTGCGGTATCTCGTGAAACACCAACCGCCTTCATAATATCCTCGATACTCAACTCGCTGCGTGCTGCCAACAGTTTTTTTATCTCTTCAAAACGTTTTTCCCGATACATTGCCACGAATTCGGCCTCCTTGACAGTTCAGCTTCATTATACCTGATTCTCAAAAGCACCGTTTAGGCCAGTCATTGAATTGTATCATGAACGATCAGAGTTAAAGTTTAGGCTCCCATAAATTTCCAAAAAATTCACAAATTGTGGTAGAAAATTGGCCAATATCACAGTAACTTCAAGGTCTCAACCCACTTTTTTGAGAAAAGTTCACTGATTGTTACGAAAAATTTTAACATTCCGTTTGTTACACGAACGTAACAATATTACTGAATTGAGTATATTTGTAATGATGTTGGTATTTTACTGACATACCACCCCTATATACTTCGTCTTGTGTTCTCGGGGGAACAAAACGACGACTATTCAAAATATTAGGAGTGAATATTTATCTTTACTAAGCAAATTAAATTATCTATCATCGCGTTACTCAGTGTCGCACCATTATTAGGGATGGCAAGTAACCATTCACAAAAGGTCGAAGCGATTGCCGATCACGCCGATGCAGATAACGATAGTAGTCACGTAAACGCAAAGTCAATTGTGTTAAGCAATGAGGCTAAAGTTGAACAGGCGAATGCACATTCACTGATCAATCCTAAAAAAGAAATCACCTTCACAGTCGGCACGAATGATATTGCCGAAGCAGCACATCAGATTGCTGATCAAAAAGCTGCCGCTGCTAAAGCTGCCGAAGAACAAGCAGCTGCTGAACAGGCTGCAGCAGAACAAGCGGCTGCTGAACAGGCGGCTGCTGAAAAAGCACAACAGGAAGCACAACAAGCAGCTCAAAATGCTGCGGCAGCATCTGCTGCTTCAGCCGCTTCTGCTTCATCAAGCGCTGCTACAACAGCTTCGACAGAAACAACCACCAACAAAGGTACTTTCAAGTTAAGTTTCTATGATCCGTCCGTGCTTGGGTCTGGTTTGGGTTACGGCGGCGTTGCTGCTAACCTCTCCGTATTCCCGAAAGGTACCCGTCTGAAGATTACATTATCTGATGGCACAGTTTGGTATCGGACTGTTAATGATACTGGTAGTTTTGCAGCTGGCAACCCTAATCAATTGGATGTTGCAATGCCGAATTCACAGATTCCTTCAGCTGGAGTTTTGACTGCGACGGTTGAAGTCGTAGGTTAATAGATTGCTTTAACCCTTCGCATCAGTGCGGAGGGTTTTTGTTTGCGCAAATTTTGCTTAGAACCGTGTTGACTACTAAGGGACTACTTGATCTCGGAGGTTTCGAAACGCGCAAACAGGCGCAGAAACCTGCTCATAAGGACCCCAAGCCTAAATGCCAAAGCCCGGCCATTTAGGCTTGGGGCCGCTTATGCTCTACTTTCGAAACGCGCAAACAGGCGCAGAAACCTGCTCATAAGGACCCCCAAGTCTAAATGGCCAAGGCCCGGCCATTTAGGCTTGAGGCCGCTTATGCTCCGGTTTCTAAACGCGCCTGTTTGCGCTCTGAACTTTTTAGTTGACATCTGTCGTTTTTTTCGTAAAATAAACAACAATTCAACAAACAACTAAAAACGATGAGTAGAAGAGTACCTGAGTTGTCGGTGTCAGCGAGTCTCGGTTGGTGGGAAGAGACCTCTGGTAGCTTTGGGAAAGTAGTCTACGAGTTGCCGAGGTGACTTTGGAAGCTTCGGTTGGGATTGCGCCCATTATAGCAATCGTGTATCGCCAGGCAACTGGCCGTACACGGTAAGGCCGCTTACGGTGACGTAGCGGTAAATTAAGGTGGTACAGCGTGATTCGCGCCCTTAACAGTCTCGACTGTTAAGGGCTTTTCTTTTGGTTAATTAGCCAACTCCTTTGAAAACCTTCTTACAGTCAAGACGCTGTCGGCAATCGTTTTGATTAAATGGAGGGATATCAATGTCACCACAACCCACACTCACAAAGCGCCAGTATTTGACACTAGGGTCACTTTTGTTCGGTATGTTTTTTGGCGCTGGCAATCTGATTTTTCCGATCCACATGGGTCAACTGGCCGGTTCAGCTTGGCTACCAGCGGCAATTGGCTTTTTGCTATCTGCTGTGTTGTTGCCGCTGCTGTCAATCATGGCGATCAGTCTAACCCGTGCGAGTAGTATGTACGATCTTGCTCGACCGGCGGGACATAGCTTCGCATTGTTCTTTCTGCTGGCCACTCATGCGAGTCTAGGCCTGCTGATCGCGTCCCCGCGTACCGCTACTGTCACATACTCAATTGGCATTGCGCCGTTCTTAGGAAAAGATCAACAACAAATCGGCCTTTTGATTTTCTCGTTTATTTTCTTTTTAACAACCTTCTTGCTTGCTCGCAACGAAAGTAAAATTACGACTTATATTGGCAAGCTGCTGAATCCGCTGTTGTTGATTTTGCTAGCAGTAATCTTCTTTTGGGCACTGGTCATCAAAGGTGATATTCGTGCGATAAGTTTTACCAGCAGCCCTAAGCTCATGAGTAGCAACTTGATTAACGGCTTTTTGCAAGGGTACAACACAATGGACGCGCTGGCCGGGTTAGGCTTTGGCGTGACGATCATCACAGCCTTGAAACTCATGGGCTTGCACCAGGCATCCACTCGCGCCAAGGCTGTTGCGAAAGTAGGCTCCTTGGCAATGGGCTTGGAAGCTTTGATCTACATGCTCCTGATCTTGCTAGGAGCAATCAGTCTTGGCTTCTCTAAGCTCACAGCAAACGGTGGGACGGCGTTTAACCAGATCATGACACATTATACCGGTTTGATTGGCACGGCCTTGTTAGGCGCGATGACGCTGCTTGCCTGCTTAACCACCGCAATCGGTCTTGTGACATCCTTCTCGCAAGATCTCGGTCATCGTTTTCCAAAACTTGGTTATCACTTTTTCCTGCCAATGACGACAATTGGTGCTTTCCTGATTGCCAATTTCGGGTTGGATCAGATCATTGCTTATTCAACGCCAATTTTAATGCTGCTCTATCCGCTGGCAATTGCCTTAATCATGCTCGGCCTCATGCATCCTTGGATTGGGAAAAATACCCGAATCTATAAAACTACGGTTGCCTTCACGATGATCCCTGCGCTTTTAGATGCCATCCATGCCTTACCAGCTGGGCTAGCACAACTACCGATTTTCAGTAGCATTCAACAATTCGCTACAACCTATATTCCTTGGTTCGGCATCGGGATGGATTTTGTGCCATTTCTGCTCATCGGCTTTCTTACCGGGTTCATCGCCGCTAAACTTAGCGGTCACAAATTGGCACCGGATCTGCCTGATCCAGATTAAAAACGTCTTGATTTCTCATCAGGCAAAAAATATTCAGTATAGCGCTTCACCATGACGCGCCCCCAGTCGCAGAAGCCTGAGCGCTCCTACTCGCGCTCACAAAAAAACAGCAGCCTTGGCAATGAAGCCAGAGTGCTGCTGTTTTTTTGATCACGGTCCGGTTGTCGCACCATCGAGCGACACAGTGTAGACCGGATTGTTCGCTGTCCAATCAAATCCATTCGCATTGTTAATTTCATTTTGCTGAGTATTAAAATTACTTAGCGTCTTGCTTTCAAGCCCTAACTGCCCACGCAGCTCATTGGACATCTTTTGAAGCGTTTCGGTTGTCATCACCTGATAAGCAGCCTCATCAATATAAACGCCAATCCCTTTAAGCTGTTGACGATCAATGGTAGTTGCTGAAGCGCGATAATTTTGCGCAATTGCCATCATATCATCAAATGTTAGGTTGGTCCGCATGCTAGATGATAAGGAATCCATGACCTTTTGGTAATTTGTCAACGATTTGACCGATAAAAGGTGTTTAACGATTTGATTGATAACTTCCTGCTGACGTTTTTGTCGACCATAGTCGCCTTCAGGATCTTCGTCACGCATTCGGGCGTATGCCAATGCCATCCCGCCATCGAGATGCGCCTTTCCTTTTTTAAAGGTTTGGCCTCCGGTATTCCAGTCTGTCCAACTAAACGGAACATTGACATCCACACCGCCGACAGCATCAACGATTTTTGATAAGCCTGCCATATTGACCGTGACGTAATAATTAATCGGTACATCTAATAACTTCTCAACTGTTTTAATAGCTGCATCGGATTGGCCATACGCATACGCCGCATTAATCTTCTCGTATGTCGGCGAGTCGCTTCCAGTACCGACCATCTCTGCCAGCGTGTCACGAGGAATGCTGGTCATCGTTGTTTTCTTCTCTTTAGGATTGATTGTGACCAGCATCATGGTGTCAGATCGACCGGTATCTTTCCGACCAAAGGCTCCGGTATCGGTTCCTAATAGAAGAATACTGATCGGTTTTTTGCCATCGAGATCTGAGCTGACTGCCTTAGTACTAACTGGATCATACGTTTTTGCAACTGCTTTTTTGGCTTGAGAATAAAATCGAGCGGCATATCCACCGGCGAGAAAAAGGGCAACGAGAGCTATGATAGCCAATGCACGAAGAATCGGATGACGTCGTTTTGGTTTGCGTTTTAATGTTTGTTGATCTGAATCTGGTTGCTTGTCCATTCGAGCTTCACTCCACTTTTAGTTTCCAGAGTAGTTTAGCAGATAATTATGAAGAAAAAAGGGATTTATCTCAAATGCCGCCTCAATATGGTAACATTAAAGAAATATTAGAAATTGGAGCTGATTAGATGCAACATTTACCGGCACGCGCAGAAGTCCCTACCGAATTGACATGGGATCTCACGACTATTTATCCAGATGACAAGGCTTGGCAAGTTGACTTTGAAGCCATTCGTCAGCAAGCAAAGGAAGCGGCAGCACTTAAGGGTACATTGGGCAAGTCGCCTGAAGCACTCGTCGCAGGTATCAAAGCCGTTCTCGCGGTGTTCAGACGCTTTGAAAAGGTTTATGTCTATTCCAGCTTGAAAAGTGATCAAGACACTGGCAATGCCGCGTATCAAGCCATGAATGCCAAAGCAGAAAGTCTGGCGGCTGATCTTGCCAGCCAATTAGCCTTCATGGATCCGGAAATTCTGGCGATTCCAGCCGATCAGTTGACCGCTTGGCGCGATACCGAAAGCCTCAAACCCTATGGTCACTTTATTGATGCCATCACTGTGAATCGCCAACACGTCCTGACCACAGCGGCGGAGTCATTAATTGCTAGTGCTGGGGATGCGCTGAATGCCAGTCATGCAACCTTTAATGTGTTGAACAACTCCGACCTGCAATTTGGCTTTGTTGAAAATGAAGACGGTGAGACCGTGCAACTCAGCAATGGTTTGTATGGTCAACTCATTCGGTCAACAAATCGCAAGCTGCGGAAAGACGCGTTTGAGGCTTTGCTACGGGCATATGAAAGTCTTAAGAATACCTTTGCTCAAACATTGAGTGGCCAGATCAAAGCTCATAACTTCAATGCTTTAGCGCATCATTATCCCGATGCTCGCGCTGCTGCAATGGCAAGTAACCACATCCCCGAAAGTGTCTACACAACACTGCTTGATCAAGTCAACGCTCACTTGCCATTACTACATCGCTATATTGCCTTACGTAAAAAGATTCTGAATGTCGATCAACTGCATATGTATGATATCTACACACCGCTGACCGGACGTCCGCCATTGAGTTTCACCCTCGATCAGGCAAAAGACGAAGCCTTAAAGGCATTGGCTCCGCTGGGAAATGATTATTTAGATCATATGCGGGAAATCTTTAATAATCGTTACATTGATGTCGTCGAAAATAAGGGCAAACGGTCCGGCGCTTATTCCGGTGGTGCGTATGACACCAATCCGTTCATTTTACTGAACTGGCACGATGCCGTTGATGAATTGTACACTTTGGTTCACGAAACTGGTCACAGTGTGCACAGCTGGTATACTCGTCATCACCAGCCTTACGTTTATGGCGACTACCCAATCTTCGTCGCAGAAATTGCCTCAACAACCAATGAAAATTTATTGACGGACTACTTCCTAAAAAACACCAATGATCCTAAAGTTCGGGCGTACATTTTGAATTACTATCTAGACGGCTTCAAAGGAACGGTCTTCCGTCAGGCTCAATTTGCCGACTTTGAACATTGGATTCATCAACAAGACCAGCATGGTGAACCATTGACGGCTACCAGCATGTCCTCCTATTATGCGGATCTCAATGCCCGTTATTACGGACCAGATGTTGCACGTGATCCTGAAATCGCCTTTGAATGGGCTCGTATTCCACATTTCTATTACAATTATTATGTTTACCAGTACGCAACTGGTTTTGCCGCTGCCTCGACTTTGGCCGCTGGCATCAGCGGTGGCGAACCAGAGGCGGTTTCCCGCTATATCGGCTACTTGAAATCTGGCAGTTCCAAGTATGCGATTGATACAATGAAAGCGGCCGGCGTTGATATGACCAAGCCAGATTATTTAGAAGCCGCCTTCTCACTATTTGAACAACGACTCGCTGAATTAGAAAAAATTTTGCAGAAAGGATGAGCAGTGTGAAACTTGGGTTTATTGGCACCGGTGTGATGGGCACCGGTATTATCAAGAACTTTTTAAAGAATGGCCAAGAAGTGGTCGTCTTTAACCGAACGCAGGCCCATGCCCAGCCAGTCATTGAGGCTGGAGCTACTTGGGCCGAATCGCCGCACGCTGTTGCTGCGCAGTGCGACATTGTTCTCTCAATGGTCGGATTTCCGCAAGACGTCGAAACCATTTATTTTGGTAGCGATGGCATTTTAGCTGGGGCAAGAAAAGGGGCACTGCTCATTGACATGACAACCAGTACCCCCACTCTGGCGAAGAAAATTGCTGCTAAGGCTGCCGAGAAAGGCCTGCAAGCCGTTGATGCGCCGGTTTCTGGTGGTGATATCGGCGCCAAAAATGGCACGCTAACCATCATGGTCGGTGGTGACAAGACTTTGTTATCGCGATTGCAGCAACTTTTCGCGCCCATCGCCGCCTCAGTCAATTATTTTGGCCCGGCCGGCTCAGGGCAACATGCCAAAATGGCCAATCAAATCATGATCGCTGGCACTATGACCGGTCTTACCGAAATGCTTGTCTATGCTAAGGCTGCTGGCCTGGATCTTGACGAAACGCTTAAAGTGGTTGGCGGTGGTGCGGGTGCCAACTGGAGTCTCAGCAACTACGGACCACGTATCCTGCAAGGCGACTATACGCCGGGATTCTTTGCAAAACATTTTCTAAAAGATCTGCGCATTGCTTTGGATGAAGCCGATAACATGCACTTACAACTGCCAGCCACGCAATTGGCCAAACAGCTGTATGAACAAATGGTTAATACTGGTAAGGGCAACCTCGGAACGCAAGGGTTGATTACGATGAACGACAGGTGGGATCAAGTATGACGACAATCGCCATTTTATCGGATATTCACGGCAATATGACGGCCTTTTCAGCGGTCATTCAGGATGCGAAGGCGCATCAGGCGGATGAATACTGGTTTCTAGGCGATCTGTTTTTACCCGGTCCAGGTTCTGATAAGTTATGGGCGACGCTGCACGGACTCAAACCCACACATATCGTTAAAGGCAACTGGGATGACGATTTATTCTGGGTACTGGATGGACCAGTTGATCTGTCACAGCCAACAGATGTTTACTTTAGTCGACTGGTTGCCTATCTGTGGCCGCACCTCACGGCTGAAAATCTGGCAACAATTCGAAATTGGCCGCTGCATGAAGTTTTCGAGCAAGATGGTTTGATCGTCAGTCTAGCACATAACCTTCCTGACAAAAATCAAGGACATGCCTTATATCCTGATCAACCACAACTCAACTTTGACCAAATTGCCCCCGATTCGCAAATTGATCTAGCTGTTTATGGGCATACCCACCAACAGCTACTGCGCTACACCAGTAACGGTCAAGTCATCCTCAATCCAGGTTCTATTGGCCAAGCCTATTCACCCCGGCCACACCTGCAAACAACCACTTACGCCGACTATGCATTGCTGCAACTCAATGATGGTGCCATCACCGATCTTGATCTGCGGCAGGTGCCTTACGACGTGTCCGCAGAGTTATCACTAGCCAAGCAACAGCAGTTACCTTATCCTGAGGTTTACACGAAGTTACGCCACACTGGCGCCACCAGCACTCACAATGCTGCTTACCTCAAACAATTCGAACAGCGCCACGATTACCAACAGGAAGTTGCTGAATTTCTGCACAAATATCGCCATCAACACTACTAAGTCAAAAAGGACTCACAACACAACCGCTACTCAATACGGTTTGTGTTGCGAGTCCTTTTTCAATTGCTTAGTTTGTTCGGTGATGGTACCACAATGCCAAGAAATAAAAAAGAAATTCAATGGCAGCGATGAAAAACGTCACCGGCCAGTTCGTCAAAAAGCCTAAATACAAGCCGCTCCAAACCCCGATTAAAGCGGTAATGACGGAAATCACAATCATCTGCGGTAAAGTTCGACCCAAATACTTAGCGACATTAGGCGGTAAGGTCAGTAAGATAAAGACTAACAAACTTCCGACAATTTGTGCTCCAATCGAAACCGAAACAGCAAGGATAAGCAGAAAGTAAATGGAAATATATTTACTTTTCAATCCCTGTGCCGCTGAACCAACTGGATCGAACGAATCAAACGCGAGTCGCCGATAGCCAAAATACAACGTCACCAGCACGCCAGCCGCCAATGCTACCAGTTGCCAAACATCGGCGCGGGAGATCCCGATAATGCTCCCAAACAAAATGGTAGTTGCATAACTGGCATTGGCGCTGGAAAGTGACAAAAACAAAATCCCCAGGCCAATAAACAAACTAGAAACCGCGCTAATTGAGGCTTCTCGCCGCGATGCTTGAACGGACATACGGCCAACACTGATACTACTGATCGCTGTGAACAACAACATCCCGTCTAACGGTCTGATGCCAGCAAACACCGCAAACGCAGCGCCCGCAAACCCAACTTCAGAAAGTGTGTGGGCTAAGAACGACATGTTCCGCGCAACGACGAACACACCGACAATGCCTGTGGTAATGGCAATAAACGTACTTGCCATGAATGCATTTTGCATGAATGCATAAGCAAATAAATTCATGCGATCACCCCACGATTCTCGGCATCATTGCGTAATTCTTCTGGCATTGCTTTCAAATCCATTTGCGCTGTTGGCTTCATCTCATAACTTGACCCGGTCAGTAGTAAGTATTGTTGGGTGTACTTTTTGGCTAAGCTCAGATCATGCGTCACAAATAGCACCGTTAATTGCCGCGTTTGATTCAACTCCTGCACCAGATCCATCAACTCCTGCTTCGTGCTGACATCTAAGCTGGCCGTTGATTCATCCAGAATCAGAAAGTTAGGATCATCTAAAAGAGCTTGTGCCAGATAAGCCTTTTGTTTTTCGCCGCCACTCGCCATTCCAAGCCGCGTGTCAGCAATTTTACCAAGGTGAGTCGCTTTAATCACGGCATCCAAGGCAGCCTTCTCCTTACCCGTATGCCAGAAAAAGAGATGATCCAACTGCCGGAGTTGAATGAAACTGCGGATCGACAACGGAAATTCCGTATCAACATTCCGGAACTGGGGCACATAACCCAATCGAACCGGTGGCTGTTGCCGAAAGCGAATCGTTCCGGCTTGCGGTTTTAGTTGCGCCATTAGTAACCGAATTAAGGTTGTTTTGCCGACCCCGTTTGGACCGACAAGACTTGTCATTGAGCCCACATTCAACTGAAAACTCAGATCCTGATAAAGCTGTTGATCCCGAAAACCAAAACTGAGATGATTTACGGTCAAAATCGGTTCGCTCATAGCTGCCTCCCAATAGTAAACGGTAACGATTACGGTTTACTATTGTATCGAACTTTTCATGAAAAGGCCAGTTTTATTTGGATTCTTCTGCCTTAAACGGATTAGCCGTACTGAAATCCAGCCGAATTGTTTTCGGCTTATCTTTGACCACAAGGATATACCCATGACCCAAAAATGGCTTTTCGCCAGCATAGGTAAGCGGAAACTCTTGTGCTGGTGCAAGATTGCCTTGAATGATCATGGCATACATTTCATCATCGGTATAATCATCCGAAAATGCAATGGCGACTGGTGCTGTCACAATTTGCTTAGCCTTATTCATCACAGCGATCACATCAAAAATCTGATTGGTGACTTCTTTAGGGAAAACCTTGGCCACGTCTTCGGCAACGCGGCGTTTTTTTGTTGGTTCGTACATGTGTAAACGATCTCCATTTCTGTATTAGCGAATGGCGTAAGTTTATCATATTGTGGTCAGTCGGGCGAATCGAGATCATTTTAATCTTCGTGAATGCTGGCCGGTTTGACAGGAAAACGGTGACCGCGGTCTACTAAGTTGGGTCGGATAGTGCCAAACCATCAGTATCTCTAAGAACTTATCCATCCTCATTTCATCTTGAAACAGATAAAAAAACCGGCAATGCCGGTTTTTTAATTTCTTCACTTAAACCACCAAACTCAACAACAGCACCCCACCAAGTCCAACAACTGAAATAATGGTTTCTAACAACGTCCACGTCAACAAAGTCTGTTTAATGGTCAAATCAAAGTACTCACGAAACATCCAGAAACCAGCGTCATTAACGTGACTGGCAGCTAATGAACCCGCACCAATTGCCAGTACCATCAAAGCTGGCTGGATGCCAGCACTTTGCATGAGTGGCAGAACCAGTCCAGAGGCCGTCATGGCCGCAACAGTCGCGGATCCCAGTGCAATTCGTAAGACAACCGCAATCAGCCAACCCAAGATAAGTGGTGAAATGCCTGAGCCAACGAACAAATTTTTTACTGAGTCGCCGACGCCACCATCAATCAGGACTTGTTTGAAGGCACCGCCGCCACCAATGACGAGTAGTAACATCGCAATTGATTTCACAGCGTCCTCGAGGGTTGTCATAATGGCTTTGGCTGGCAGCTTGCGCGCATAGCCCATTGCCCACATAGCGAACAACAATGAAATCAGCATGGCGATACTTGGTGAACCAATGAATGCGATAACGTTATCAAGACCATTTGGTGTCTTTGGAAGTTTGCCACCATGAAATACCAATTCATAAACCGTGGCAATCGCCATCAAAATCACTGGGAAAAGTGATGTGAGAACGGAGATGCCAAAACTTGGTGTTTCCTCCAATTTAAAGGTTTTTTGCGGCCCCAATGCTTTCAAATTACCGCGCCTTTCAAAAGCATCTGGCACAAAGCGATGCGCAAGTTTGGAAAACAACGGTCCGGCAATATAAACAGTCGGAATGGCGATGATCACGCCATAAGCCAAAACCAGACCAGCAGAAGCGCCTAATGCAGTCGAGATCGCCGTTGGAGCTGGATGTGGCGGCAAGAACCCATGGGTCACCGACAAAGCCGCTGCCATCGGGATACCAAGTGTCAGAATTGGAACGCCTGCTTCAGCCGCAATGGCGAAAACAATTGGAACTAGCAAGACAATCCCAACTTCAAAGAACAAAGCAATACCGATAATGAAAGATGCCAAAACAACGGCAAGTTGCAATCCGCGGCGACCGAAGGCATTGATGAGGGTATGCGCAATGCGGTAAGCTCCACCAGCATCAGCAACCAATCGACCAAGCATGGCACCGAAGCCGAAGACCAAGGCCAGCTCACCTAGTTGCGCGCCAATCCCATTTTGAATACTGGTCGCAATCTTGGCTGGCGCCATTCCCAAACCAAGGGCAACGACGACAGCTGTGATGATCAAGGAAACATACGTGTTGAACTTAAACTTGATGATAAGCACCAGCAAGAGCAGGATACCTAAGACCAGGACGAGTATATCCATTTCTATTCCCCCTAAATTTTACAGATTAAGAAATCGCTTACAATTTTATTTATGAAAAACGTTCATTGACGTTTTTCTCGAGACATGTCGTTTGATCTGTGTACCCAGTTGCTTCATTCTCGCTATTTTCCCATCGAACCAGCATATTCCGTCTTAGCACGGACAACAGGCGCAGTGCTGGCGACTAATCCTCAGCAGCTATATGGGCATTCGGATCTGGATGCGCCCGCTGATAGTCGGCAATTGCTTGATACTCGCTGCCAAGTTTACGCGTCAATCGAATCCAGATTGGCAACAACTCACGATAAGCTTGAAAATTGTCAGCATTGGGTTCATGGGTATTGGTGACACCAATCATATCTTTAACCACGTTCAAATCGTCAATCAGTCCCAGTGACTTCATTCCCAAAACAACTGCTCCCAAGGCTGAACTTTCAAAGCTTTCCGGAATATTGACTTCCTGTTCAAAAACGTCAGCCAACATCTGGCGCCACAGTGCACTGCGCGCAAATCCGCCAGTAGCCTGGATGGCTTTTGGTTTGCCAGTGATACCTTCGATCATCAGCATCACCATATATAGGTTGTAAACGATTCCTTCAAGTGCTGCTCGCACCATATGCGCACGTGTATGCTGCCGGGTTAAGCCAAAGAAACTGCCACGTGCATTGGCATCCCAAATCGGTGCCCGTTCTCCGCCTAAATATGGATGGAAAAGTAAGCCATCAGCACCAGCGGGTATCTTGCTGGCAATTTCTGTCAGAATTTCATAGGAATCAACTTGCAGTTGCTCAGCCGTTAATTTCTCTGGTGCAAAAAGTTGATCACGAACCCAGCGGAAGACAATACCACCGTTGTTAACTGGACCGCCAACAACCCAGTGATTCGGTGACAGGTAGTAAGTGAACAGGCGCCCTTGCGGATCAACTACCGGCTTGTCAGTCACAACCCGTACTGCACCTGACGTACCAATGGTCACCGCCAAGACACCAGGATCAATCGCGCCAACGCCAAGGTTGCTCAATGTCCCATCACTGGCACCGAGAATGAAAGGCGTTTTAGCATCAATACCGGTCACCGCCGCATAGTTGGCATTTAATCCTGTCAACTGATAACTGGTGTCGACCAGTTCTGGCAATTGATCGCGCCGAACATTGGCAACATCAAGTGCACGGTCATCCCAATCCATGGTGTGAATATTAAAGAGCCCAGTTGCGTTAGCCAGCGAGTAATCCTGCACATATCGGCCAAAGAAGCGGAACAAAATAAAGTCTTTAATGCCAATAAAGTGGGAAGTCTGAGCGACCAATTCTGGATGTTCGGCACTCAACCAAAGCAATTTAACCAATGGGGACATCGGGTGCGTCGGCACACCTGTATTTTTAAACAGTGTCATCCCTAAATCGCTTTGCTTCAGCTTCGTTGCATAGGCTGCTGCTCGGTTATCAGCCCACGTGATGACGCGCGTCAGCGGCTTATCATTTTCGTCCATCAAAATCAGACTGTGCATCGCTGCGGAAAAGGAAACCCCACCAAGTTCATCGGGTTGGACATTACCGCGATGCATCACTTCAGTTAAACCGCCAACTGTCGCTGCAAAAATCTCTTCCGGATCTTCCTCAGCCATGTCGGGCGTATCTTGATATAACGGGTAGGGATTGTTAGCGGTTGCAATTGCGTGACCCTTGAGATCAAACAAAACGACCTTTGTGCTAGTAGTGCCCAGATCAACGCCAATCATATATTTGATTGCCATGCTTATCTCCTTTACTTAATCAATTTTGACTTAGTTATTAAAATGGCGATATCACGATGGTTTTGCAAGTTATTTTGACTTAATTGGATCAACCGCATGGCCGCCAAACTGATTACGCAAGGCAGCGACCACTTTACCCGTCATCGTATCTGCTTCTTCAGAGCGATAGCGCATCATCAACGAACTGGCAATCACCGGCGTTGCAACATGTAGACGTAAGGCTTCTTCAACGGTCCAAGCACCTTCACCCGAGCTGTGCATGATACCCTGAATCTTTTCAAGGTTCGCATCCTCGGTAAAGGCATTGGCGGCCAAATCCATCAGCCAGCTGCGAATCACCGAGCCATTGTTCCACATGTTGGCAACCGCCGCATTGTCGTAGTCATACGGACTGTGGGCTAACACATCGAAGCCTTCACCAATCGCCTGCATCATCCCATATTCAATACCGTTGTGAACCATTTTCAAATAGTGACCAGATCCAGCTGGGCCAGTATACAGATAGCCACCTTTTGCAGCGATCGCCTTGAACAGCGGCTCAATCTTGTTAAAGATCGCCTTGTCGCCACCAATCATGAAATTGCCATCGGCGCGTGCACCGGCCATGCCGCCTGAAGTGCCGACATCAAAGAAATGAATTCCCTCAGCAGCTAGCAGCTTTCCGTGTGCGATTGAATCCTGATAATAGGAGTTGCCGCCATCAATCACAATATCATCTGGCCGCAACAGTTTAGCTAGCTGACTAATCGTGGCTTCTGTCGGTTTGCCAGCAGGCACCATGCTCCAGATGATCCGCGGAGATGCCAAGCTCATAACCAAGGCATCCAGGCTTGCCACTGCCTTGGCCCCATATTGCCCTACCGCTTCTCGCGCTTTGTCGTTCAAATCAAATGCTGTCACTTCAATATCATGATCGCGCATATTTGCGACCAGATTCATACCCATTTTTCCTAAACCAACCATGCCAATATGCATGTTTGCTGCCTCCTCGTTATTTGACCCTGTGACCATCCGTTTTCAAAAAAACAAACCGCTTCTGTGATGGTTATCTTATATCCTGATGCCATTGTATGTAAATCGTTTACAAAAATCAAGTAATTTGACCGTAAATTATTTTCACACCGCTATCATTCATGCTATACTGAATTCGAAAAGTGGTGTTTCGCTTGGTGCAATTAACCATCAGCCTTAGACAATAAACGCACTCTGGCAATGCGACTTAAAATTCTGACATTCTCGTTTCTGCTCTGGTGAATGTATTTTTAGGAGGGATCAAGATGCATGACTTTCTGGTACAACTGCAAATTTATAAACCGAATCTAAGTGGCCAGGAGAAAAAGCTAGCTGCCTATCTTCAAGCCCACCCGGACCATGCCAGTCAGGCCAACATCTCGGAACTCAGCCAATTGACCGGCGTCAGTACAGCGACGATTTCCCGCTTTGCTAAAGCCTTAGGTTACACAAACTTTCAGGCCTTACGCATGGCGTTGGCGCAGACTTCACCAGAGGATGATCATGCGCTTTTTGCTGAGTTGAGTCCCAAAGATTCCGTTGATACGCTAGCGCAAAAAATTTTCACCTCCAACATTGATGCACTGAGAACAACCTTAGCAAACCTAGATACTGATGCTTTGACCAAGGCTGTTAAATGGATTACCCATGCCGAGCATCTCGGACTTTTTGGACTAGGTGCCAGTAATCTTGTTGCACTAGACGGTTACCATAAATTTTTGCGCACGGCGATTCCCGTGGCCTATGCGGCTGACTACCACATGCAGCTAATGGCCGCCACACATCTTAGCCCGCGCGATGCGATGATCCTGACATCGCATTCAGGAGAGGACAAAGATGCCATTGCATTAGCTGAACTAGCTAAGAAACAACAAGTGCCTTTAATCGTCATTACCGGTTCCCCAACTTCGCGCTTAGTCAAAATGGCAGATGCTGCCTTTGTTGCAGTTGCTGAAGAATCACGCTACCGCACTGAGGCGCTTCATGCACTGATTGCCGAAATCAGCATTATGGACACGCTCTTTATGATCAGTGCCATCAAAACCGATAGTCAGACAGCACCGCTTTTCCGCCAAGTAAGAGCAACAATTGATGCAACGCGGCACTAAGCGCTTGAGCTCACCGCCTTGCCCTTGCCCAATCTTTCAAAGTATATAAAAAAGCATCTGCCGCAACCTCATGGCAGATGCTTTTCTCATGGAAAAAACTAAAAACCTAATATCGCTGATTTTGCCTTAGAAATCCGTTGAACACTGATCGTAACCAATTCAGATTTATTGCGTAAGTGGTCAACGATATTGCGTTTGCTTCTAATTCAATTGTCGTTACAGACTACCTTCAAGGAACTGTGCCTTCCCTTGTCCGAAGCTCCAGCCTTGATCATCATTGAATGAAACGTTAATCATGAGGTCATTCTTGTCCACTAATCCGGCAGTTTCCAATTTATCTGCTAAATCTTGATAAAATTTCTTTAGCTGTCGAATGGTTCGGACTCGACTCACAATCGATATGACAATGACCCTATCTGTTCTTGGAATATCTAATCCTGTGTCCTCGACGACCATTTCATAAGGCTCATGTTGATGAACGATCTGATAACGATCTCGTGGTGGCACGTCAAAAGCTGCTACCATGACCTCGTGAGCAATTTGTAAAATGTCCTTAATCTCTTCAGGTGATCGGCCTTTGATCATATCAAAACGAATGAGTGGCATCTTAATCTCTCCCTCTTGGATAAATTTGTTGTTCACATCAACTCATAGAAGATAGGCGAGTACTTTTCCCTAACACATGAAATGCCTTCATCTTCGCTTCTACCAAATACGCGATTGCTTGCTTACCAGCAGTTAAAATTGGTTGCGGGTCATGATTGGAACGTTTGGCTTGCAGGGCTTTGGTCACAGCACTCGTCCAAACTGTATTAACTTCTGTATTGATATTGATTTTTGCAGTGCCTAACTGAATCGCCTGTTGGATCTGATCATCTAAAATGCCAGACGCACCATGAAGCACTAAAGGTAATTTAGTAGCCGCTGCAATCTCGGCCATGCGTTCAAAATTCAGATTTGGCCGACCGACGTAATCACCGTGAACGGATCCAAGTGCCGCGGCTAATGCGTCAATACCTGTTGAAGCCATCTCAACAGCGTCAGCAACGCTTGCATATCGAATCCCATTGACGAGTCCATTCTCATTACCACCTACGCTACCAACTTCGGCCTCGACAGAAACATGATGTGCATGGGCATATGCTACGACTTCTTTAGTTAAGGCCACATTTTCGCCAATGGGCAACTTTGAACCATCAAACATCACCGACGTGTAACCAGCATCAATCGCTTGATAAACATGGTCAACTGATAACCCATGGTCCAAATGCAAAGCAACTGGTACTGTCACACTGAGCGCTTGCATCATAAACCGTACGTAGCGAGCCATATAGTCAAAGCCGCCTAGAAAGTCAATGATACGATCGGAAGTGGCGACAATGATCGGTGTCTTAGTCGTTTGTGCAACTTTCAGATACGTCTCTAACCAATCAGCACCATTAATATTGAAATGACCAATTGCGTAACGATCTGCCAATGCCGGTGCCACTAATGACGTCGCAGAAACTAATGCCATTTTCCCCATGTCCTTTCTACACTTATGCTGACTGAGGAATATTCATCGTTGCATCCAGGTATTTCTTCGCCTTTAATGCATATTCAAAAGGATTGGCTTTGGCTGGATCTTGTTCAGCTTCAACAATAATCCATCCATCATAACCACTTTCTTGAATAGCTTCCCAAATCGGTTTGAAGTCAATCATGCCATCCCCTGGCACAGTGAACATCCCATTTTTAACTCCTGCTAAAAAACTCAAATGATCTTTATGCTCTTCGTCTGCCTGCTGTTGGCGAACGTCTTTGAAGTGAATATGCTTAATCCGATCTTGGTACCGGTTAAAGATGGTCAATGGATCCTCACCAGAAAGCACCAAATGCCCTGTATCGAATAGCAGCGATACTTTGTCCGGGTCGGTCATTGTCATTAATCGGTCGATTTCCGCAGTTGTTTGAACCCCCGTCCCCATGTGATGGTGATAAACGATTTGCATCCCGACTTCACGGGCCCGATCACCCAATCGTTCCAATCCTGTTGCTAAACGTTCCCATTCATCGTCGGTAAAGTGAGGTTTGTCGTCAAAAACCGATTTGTCTAATAAACCTTGAACACTATGCCCTTGTTCGGCGACAACAATCACTTTAGCGCCCATGGCATGGAGAAAATCTCGGTGTTTAATAAACGCGGCCTCTGTTTCTTCGTATGGTTTAGTGGTTAAAAAAGCACTGAACCATGCACTAGCAATTTTCAAATGTCTAAGATCCAAAAAGTGTTTCAAAGCCTTCGGGTCTTTAGGATATTTATTGCCGACTTCTGTCCCTTTATAGCCGGCCAACGTCATTTCATCAATGGCTTGTTCAAATGTAACCTCTTTGCCTAATTCAGGCATATCATCATTTGTCCAGCCGATTGGGGCAATACCCAATTCAATCGTCACTTTAAGCACCTACCTTTTTGTCTACAGACGCTACTTGAACAATGTCATTCTTTTCAAACGCTTCTTGCAAAGCTAATGCCGCCTTTGTCCCTTGCAGGCCATCTTCTGCTGTAATGCCGACATCCTGATTATTCAAAATGCTATTCACAAAAGCTTGTTCTTCACTTAAAAAGGCTTGTGCAAAGCGTTCCGGGAAGTTTTGCGAAGTCGGGCGTATAATACCTTCCTCATTCATGACTGTCACAAGATTCTTCTCCGGCACCTGAGCAATGCGTAACATCCCTTTAGTCCCAATAATCTCAGTTTCAACGTGGTAGCCATGCGCGGCATTACGCCCAGCCACTAAAATGGCCATCGTTTTGTCCTCTAGTTGCATTAAGGCTGCACCTGTTTCCAACTCGCCGGCTTTATCCAGAACAGGATAGGCACGGTTAAGACCAATCGCCCAAACTTTATCAATCTCTTTGCCGGTAAACCAACGAATGACATCAATGTCGTGAATCGACATATCCAAGAACAACCCGCCACTATTAGCAGATGTTGCAAATTTAACGAAACTTGCCATCCCCGCCGCCGGATCAATGCTGTAGCTGCGAATCAAGGTAATATCACCAATCTTACCTTGATCTACCAACTGCTTCGCATAACGATAGGAGTCATCAAACCGCCGCATAAAGCCTAACTGAAACTTCAAGTTTGCATGTTGCGCAATGACCTGTTGCGTATGCTCAATTGCCTCAATATCTAGGCCAATTGGCTTTTCACTGAAAACATGCTTTCCAGCATTTAAAGCGCTTTCAATTTGCTGAAGATGAAATCCTGACGGCGAAACAATGAAGACAGCATCGATGTCCGCATGTTGTACCATGTCGTCAAAATCTTCAAAGACCTCTTCGACGCCAAGTTCCTTTTTTGCCCAGTCCAGTTCAGCGGGTACAACACTTGTCGCCGCTTGCAGCTTGGCGTGCTGAATCTTCGTCGCAATGTTTGTCGCATGAATTTTACCCAGCCGTCCCAAACCAACAATGCCGATTTTAATCGTTTTTTGAGTCATCGTTTCAATTACCTCTTTCTATTTTGTCTAAGCAAGACTAAGCATGAATCGCGTTTTTGTTTTGGTAAAAAGTCGGTGTTCCGGCTACATTGATGAGAACAGTTTCCTGATCTTTCTGTGACCGATTCGCAGCAGCGGCCGTAATAGCGGCAATATAGCCATCCCATGCGCTCGGTCCGACCGGTGGCTCGCTTTTAGCAACCTGATCAATAAATTCTTGAACTTCAGTGTTATATGCCTGAATAAATCGGTTGATCCAACTCATTTCAACAGCCGTTTGCTGATTAGCATTTGAGCGCAGAATCGGTCCAAGGCCATAATTCGGTAACTGCAGTTCGCCTGTTTCGCCGATCACTTCCAGCTTAACTTCATAACCATACTGAGCCGTTACATGAACCAACACCTGAATAACTGTCCCTTTTTTGGTTGTCAAAGTTGCCAACTGCGGATCGTGCAAGCCTTCATTCCTAACCTCTGCTGATTGTCTTGGATAAGTGATTTGAATAGAAGTGTATTCATCATCTAGCAGCCAATGCATTTCATCAATTTCGTGAATCAAGGTATCCGTAATCGCCATTTCATTTGAATAATTGCTGGCTACATTTGGATTAATATGACTCGCTCGGACAACTAATGGCGCACCGATGATCCCAGTATCCAATTTTTCCTTAAGTGCACGAATGCCCTGATCATACCGACGCATGAAGCCAACCTGAATCACTTTTTTAGACTTTGTCAGTTCTTTATCAACAATCCGTTTGGCACCTTCTAATGTGGTTGCCAACGGCTTTTCGGTAAAAATAAATTTGTCAGTATCCAACGCTTTCAGGACAGTCGCCTCATGTGCCCCGCCAAAACTAACAACGAAAACTGCATCAATATCTGGATCTTGTAGCAGACTAGTGTCGTCTGGGTACACTTTAGCGTTAAGATGAAAATCTCTCACAGCGGCCTCTGCAGCCTCGTGATCAATATCCGTGACAGCGACAACTTCTGCGCCAGTGAGAACATTTGTCAGTCGGTCAATATGCGCGCGCCCCATAGCACCTGTTCCAATCACACCAACTTTGACAACCATATTTGTCACTCCTTTAATATTTAAATGCTTTATCAATACCCGTTTGAATATCCTGATACGCTTTTTGCACTTTTGGATTATTGGAAATTTCTGAAACTCCCACGCGCCACCAACTTTGGCCATAACCCTGAGTCATTGTTTTTGGTAAGACTTTGATATCGATCAAAGTTGATACTGTTTGCTTTTTAGCGTCCTCAATGGCCGCAATTAAGCTTTTACGGTCGTTAGCGCGATAAGCTTTTGCCCCGTAGCCTTCAGCAATTTTGGCAAAATCGGTCTTCATAATATCGTTGTCCGCAGTGCGAAATTCAGTGAGATAACTGTTGCTCCCTTGCGCCATCTGCAAATTATTAATGGAAGCAAAGCCTGAATTATCAAAGACTAGAATATTGATTTTCTTATGGTATTGCAGTGCTGTCACTAGTTCGGAATGAAGCATCATAAAGCTGCCATCTCCGACTAATGCGTAACTTTCTTGATCAGGTTGGGCCAGCTTAATACCCAAAGCAGCTGGCACCTCGTATCCCATCATGGAATAGCCGTATTCCATGTGATACGTATTTGGTACGACTGGATCCCAAATCCGCTGCACATCGCCCGGCAAGGAACCTGCAGCTGCAACGATGATACTTGTCGGATCAATCGTATTGTTAACGGCAATAACTGCCTCAGTTTGTGTTAGGTGTGTTTGCAACTTCTCTGCATAAGCGGCCATCGTTTTAGCATCAAATTGATTTTTGACTTCAGGTACATATGCCGGAGCATCGTAATTTGTGTGTGCCAAACGTTGACGCTCTTTTTGCCACGCCTCTTTAATGGTTGCTAGGTCGGTAAACTGGCTTCGGTAATCGGATAAACTTTCTGTCAGCTGACTGAGCGTATCCCGAACATCTGCCACAATTGGAAAAGCGTCAAATTTATACGATTGCATGCGATTCAAATTAATATTGATAAGTTGCGTTTTCCCCGGGTGAATTGCTGTCTTAGAAGCTGTCGTGAAATCCGTATACCGGGTACCAGCCCCAATAATCAAATCCGCTTTGGTAATGACTGCATTGGCAGCGGCAGTGCCTAAGATACCAGTACCTCCCATATTATTAGGAAAATCTGAAGAAATCGCTGATTTGCCGGTGGGTGTTTCTACAATCGGAATGTTAAATCGCTCAGAAAATGTTTCAATGGCAGCTCCAGCATCACTAAACTTTGCCCCGCCGCCTACAATCAAGACTGGCGTTTGACTTGCTTGAATCAGTTCGACTGCTCCAGCCAACTCGGCTGAGCTAGGCTGAACCCGTTTAACAACATGAACACGCTTCTTGAAAAAGCTGAGTGGATAATCATAGGCTTGGCCCTCGACATCTTGAGGCAAGGCGATGGTCACGGGGCCGGCCGTTGCTGGATTTGTCAAAACTTCAAAAGCTTTGAGCAGCGCACTCATCAATTGCTCAGGACGTTCAATCCGATCCCAATATTTGGATACTGGCTTCAACACATCATTCGTTGTCGTATCTGCACTGTAGTCAACCTCAATTTGTTGCAAAACTGGATCTGGCTGGCGCGTAGCAAATGTGTCTGCGGGTAAAAACAGAATTGGGATGCTATTGACATATGCGTTACCGGCGGCCGTCACAAAGTTAGCTGATCCGGGGCCTGCTGAAGCCGTGACTGCAAATATCTTGTGGCGATATAATTGCCGACTATAAGCGATTGCCGTGCTAGCCATTCCTTGCTCATTGTGTCCTTGGTAAACCTTCAAATGACCAGGATCTTCCTGCAACGCCTCGCCCAAGCCCAAGACATTACCATGACCAAAGATGGCAAACAGGCCTTCAACAAATGATGTCACTTGACCATCGACATCAATGTATTGTTGATTCAAAAAACGAACCAAGGCTTGTGCTGTAGTCAGTCGAATCGTTTCTTTTTTAGCATCTGCAGCTACTTGTGCATTTAATTCCGTCGCAGTCATGACTGATGCACCTCCTGAGCTTCGGCCTTTTCGATGAACGCTGTTAGCTGGTCTAAGTTAGGCATTGCTTCTGAAGAACTTAACTGGCTAATGACAATAGAGGCTGCTGCACTGCCATATTTAAGCGCTGTTTCAAGGCCTAACTGATGCTGATAGGCGTACAGAAATCCCGCCGCAAAAGAATCGCCTGCCCCAAAGCTCTTTAATACCTTTGTCTTGAAGACACCGAAGTGGTAAGTTTCGCCAGCCTTGGTATAAGCATTGGATCCTTGTATGCCACTTTTAATGACGATTAAGTTCGCGTCATATTGGAATAATGTGGCAATGGTTTCTTGATCTGTCCGGCCTTGGTGATTTTCCAAAACGTCAAACTCATCACGCGTTCCTATGATGACATCTGCTTTTTGAGCCACAAGTTGATAGTACAAAGATGTTTCTTCGGCATTCTGCCAAGTATAAGGCCGATAATCCAATTCGAAGATGACTTCGACTCCAAGCTCTTTAGCGATTAACAATGCCTTAAGAATGGCTTCTCGTGAAGGACTTTGTGCCAATCCAGTTCCAGAAATGACTAGCATTTTAGTCTGAGCCAAATATGCCCTCGAAACTTCATGCGCATTAAGATATAGGTCAGCTGCTTCATTGCGATACATTAAAATATCGCTTTCTTCAGGACTGATAATTTCGGTAAAGGTTAGTCCAATTTTGTGTCCTGTGTCATCTTTAACCATGTTGGACGTATCAATGCCCACACTAGCCATGTATTGCGTGACATAATGGCCTAATTGATCGTCAGAGACTTTCCCAATAAAGCCAACTTTTTGTCCAAGTTTGGCAGATCCTATCGCAATATTGGCAGGTGACCCACCCACAAATTTTGCAAAAGTTTTCGTATCTTCCAAAGGGCGATTATATTCAACGGCATTCAGATCAACAGCTGCACGTCCAATGGCAATCAAATCAAATTTTTGTGGCATCTGAAGTTTACCTCCTTTAAAAATAATCTCGGTTACTTATTGCCGATCAATAATCCACACATGTTCCGGCGCATTGTGAAAATGCCAGACACGCGTCGGGCCTGCCATGACGTTGAGATAATAACTGTCATAGCCGTCAGGTACACCCACTGGGTGATATCCCTTTGGCACCACAACAACATCTTGATTTTGCACAGCCATCGTTTCATCTAAACTCAAATCATCCGTGTACACACGCTGAAAAACGAATCCTTGTTTAGGTCGCATTTCATGATAATAAATTTCCTCTAACAGTGACTCTGCTGGCAAATCATCATGATCATGCCTGTGAGGCGGGTAACTCGACCAGTTCGCCGAGTCCGTATAAACTTCCACTAATAAAAGCTTGTCGGCAAAAGGAAGATTGTCCGGCAAAATATTCTGCACAAGCCGTTTATTGTTGTACTTCCCGCGATGTTCAACCTGATGAATATTCCCTCGAATTAGCCGAACCGGAAACGTTTGATTCGTTGGTGCATAGGCAATCAAGATTTTGGCAGCCTGCTTGGCCCTAATACCAAATGCTAAACCCGTGCTGACATACACACTGTCTGTGGGGATTTTGTCAAAAATCGAAGTTCGTTGACCAACATCTTCAAAAGTTTGATCGTCAGCAGTGATAGTTACTTTGCCTTCCAGCACAACAATGCCAGCTTCGAATGCTTCCAAGGTTTCTTCATACGAACTATCTGCAGAAAATTCCAGAACCTTGACGGCTGTATATTTCATCGGTGAGTTGCTTGCATTCACATCCTGAATCAGCCGAACACCTGAAGACAGTTCCTGATTTTGCTTGTGATATAACAGGCTCATGATAATCCCCCTTGTAAGTGTCTTACCCTTATCCTGTTCATCGTCTACTTGAAACGCCGCTGATCATATCGAGCGGTCACAACTTTCTTATGCGTATAAAAGTCCACACTGTCTTTACCATTAGCATGTAAGGTGCCAAAGAAAGAATGTTTCCAGCCAGAGAACGGGAACACTGCAATCGGTGCAGGAACACCTAAATTGATACCCAACATGCCTGCATCAATATTTTCCCTAAAGTAACGGATGGAAGCTGCAGAATCTGTAAACAAGCACGCCCCATTAGCCAATTCAGACGTGTTGGCGATCGCAACCGCTTGTGGCAAGTCCTTTGCCCGTATAACCGAGAGAACCGGCGCAAACATTTCATCATGCCAAATGGTCATATCTGTTTTGACATCTTCAAAAATAGTCGGTCCGACAAAATACCCATCATGTTTCTTGGCTTCTGCTGAACCATCCAACACAAGCTTGGCGCCTTCTTTGACCCCTGTTTGGATGTAGTTCAATGTTCGCTCTTGATTTTCTTTGCGAATAACCGGTCCCAAGAAGACACCTTTATCAAGGCCGTTGCCAATCTTGATATCCTTTGCCGCTTGCGTAAACTTCGCCATAAACTTGTCAGCAATCTCATCTTGAAGGACCAAGACAGATGTCGCCATGCATCGTTCACCAGCTGAGCCGAATGAGGAGCTAATAATGCCTTTAACCGCTGCATCCAAATCGGCATCGGCCAGAACAATCGTATGATTCTTGGCTCCCGTTAAAGCCTGAACCCGCTTCAAATGGTCACTGCCTCGTTTATAAACGTACTCGCCGACACGTTCAGAACCAACGAAACTAATGGCCTTGATGTCTGGATGATCTAAAATGCCATTAACAACATCAACCGCACCATTAACGATGTTGAGCACGCCATCCGGTAAGCCCGCTTCTTGAAAAAGTTCAACCAACCGCTGACTCGTTAGCGGTGTTTTTTCAGATGGTTTCAGAATAAACGTATTACCAGTTGCTACAGCCATTGGAAACATCCAGCAAGGCACCATCATGGGAAAGTTAAATGGCGTAATGCCGCCAACAACCCCAATTGGATAACGATAATTCGTGGCTTCTACATCAGTGGCCACTGATGACAATGAATCTCCCATCATCAAAGTCGGCACACCAGCAGCAAATTCAACGTTTTCAATACCTCGTCCAACTTCAGCAACTGCTTCGTCAAGGCTTTTTCCGTTCTCTTCAGTGACGATTCGCCCAAGTTCTTCTTGGTGCTCAACCAATAATTGTTGGTATTTGAAAAGAATCTTCGCACGCTTTGGAATTGAAACCTTTTGCCAAATCTTAAAAGCCTCTTTTGCTGCCGTAACAGCATCTGCTACGTCTTCACTAGTCGAATGTGGCACTCGCGCCAAAACATCTCCAGTGGCCGGGTTATAAACATTCTCAAAAGTTTCTGTTTTTGCATCCACCCATTTACCATTGATAAAATTCTTTAGCGTCTTAACATTTTGCTTAGTTGTATCCATTTCGAGTTTCTCCCTTCAATGCAGAAGTAACGGCACTCATTAAAGCGCTTTCAAATATTCCGAAAATGATGCTTAGCTAGTTCTTGTTAATCTGACTTTCTTCAGGAAACTTGTCATCGTATTTATTATCCAGTTCAATTTCTTCCAAAGATCTGCCTGCGGTTTCCGGAGCAAATTTCCAAGCAAAGATCAATGAGAGAATATTGGCGCCAACGAAAACTAGGAAGGTATTCGACATGCCCAGTCCTGCCAACATAACTGGGAAGAAATAACCGACAAAGAAGTTACTGATCCACAAGAAGAAGGTCGCAAAGCCCATGCCCAATCCACGAAGACGGGCTGGGTAAATCTCTGACAATAATAACCAAGTTAGCGGCCCTAAAGCTCCTTGGAAAAAGGCTAAATAAATGATGGTCAACAGAATTGTCGCATAAGGTAACAAGGGACTGCCATTTAGAAAATGGCTAGTTAACGTAATGCCGACCAGCGAAAACAACGTTCCACTGATACCAGTTAAAAGCATCTGTCGCCGTTTAAACTTGCTCATCAAATGCATAGTCACAATGGTTGCAACGACAGACGTAACACCATTTAAAATATTCGCAATTAATGCCGCATTTTGTCCGAAACCAGTTGTTTGCAAAATCGTCGTGCCGTAATACATCATGACATTAATCCCGACAATTTGTTGCATGATGCCTAACCCAATGCCGATTAAGACCAAGCGCCGAATCCAGGAAATCTTTAAATCCTTAATCGAAGCATTTCCAACTTCCTGCGCTGATTTCAATGAAATTTTGATTTTTTCCATTTCATCTTTAGCCTGTGCTTCTGTTCTGATTTCACGCAATACTTTTAACGCTTGATCCAATTTACCATTTGCTGCTAACCATCGAGGTGACTCAGGCACAAAGCTCATGCCTATCCATAAAATGATGGCCGGTATGGTCGCCAATACGAGCATCCAACGCCAAATGCCGGGAATGTGTCCCAAAGTTGTGCCCAAAATAGCATTAAAGACAAAGGCCAAAAGTTGTCCTGACACAATCATGAACTCATTTTGCGTCACAATTCTTCCGCGCAGGTTCGATGGCGCCACCTCAGCCAAGAATGTTGGCACGATCACCGAAGCTCCGCCAACTGCCAGCCCTAGAATAAAGCGAACACCAGCTAATATAGGGGCATTTGGTGATAACGCAGATGCAATGGTTGAAACGACAAACAACATGGCTAAGCCAGTGATGACTTTATGGCGCCCTTTTCGATCAGAGATTCTCCCAGTCAGCATTGCACCGAATGCAGCACCAAGTGTTAATGAGCTGGCAACAAATCCTTCCATTCCAGGCGACATGTTAAGTTCACTTGCTCGCGTCATAAATGGTAGTGCGCCATTAATCACACCCGTATCATACCCGAACAGCATGCCGCCAAAAGTGGCAATCACTGAAATAATGCGTAGTCGTTTACGAGCTGACTTAGGCAGTTTTTCCGAAAGCATAGCCGCTTCTTTTTGTGCAGCGAGTGCAACATCGGCTTTGTTCGCAACGGCTTCTAATTCTTTGCGCATTTCTTAAACCCTCCAAACTGACTAAAGCTTTATAAGAGCAACGAATTAAGCGCTTACTTTATGATCACATTGCCATCATAGAGTTTAATCAGATCAAAGTCAACTAAAATGTACTCAACACTTGTTCACAACATGTTCACCATTTATCTATATACGTCTTAAAAGATGAAATGTGAATTCGCACGATGGTATGATTAAGTCAGTTCAAACAGTTATTCAGCATGCTACCACTCAAAATGCAGTATGTTTAAACGTTCATTTGTGGCCATCCCCTTGCCTACGAAGAATCACGATTTCTAGATTTTTTAGGAACTTGGTTTCGCATGATTCTAATCGATGCTATTGATCATGTCTGAGACAACGGCGAAAATCACGCGGTCGAATTCATTCAGGCTTGATTGTATTAGCCAAACTCTCAATTTATTGATAAAGTCACTTGATCAATAAATAGGTGTTCTTCTTTTAGTCAAAATATGGTCATTAAGTTGACCGCCTTATGCTATAATCAGGTTGACCAATTGTTTAGAAAGGAAGGTGACATCCATGCTTAGAAAAGAACGAATTGATGCGATGCAGCATTATATTAACGAAGTCAGAACTGCTTCCATGAAGGAACTCGAAGACAAATTTTCTATAGCCCCTAGCACACTCCGTAGAGATCTTGCTAACTTAATCGATGCTGGTACTGTCAAAAAAGTATACGGCGGTGTCACTGCTACCTTTAACAGAGCGAAGCCCAACGCGCTAACCATCTATAGTGAACGGCAACTTTCTGCTCCCTCCGAAAAACGTCAAATTGGTCGAGCCGCTGCGCAATTAATCGAACCAGACGATTTGATTTTCATTGACTCTGGTACAACAACGGCTGAAATGGGCGCCTATTTACCTTCCGAGTTTTCATTTACACTCGTCACTAACAATTTAGAGATCATTAATAAAGCTGCTCCCCTTGGGAATATTAAGTTGGTCATTATTGGCATGAATTTTGATCGACGAACCCAGTCCTTTACAGGAATTGACAATATGAATATTTTCAGTCGCTTTAATATTGGCAAAGCCTTTATGGCAGCAACAGGCATTTCTATTACTAGAGGGCTGTCAAACTCTGAATATAACGAATATTTGATTAAATCTGAGATTTTTAAAAAAGCGCATCAAAAAATACTGTTAATCGATCACACTAAGTTTGATCGTGTTTCATTACTGACCTATGGTACTTTGAAGGACATTGATGCCATTATCACCTATGGCGACATTGCGCCCAAGTATATCGACTTTCTTGCTGAAAATGACGTTCAGCTAATTAATGCACAAACAGGCAGCATCGTTTCCGAGTCAGCCGATAAATAACCCCGCTTTTCATCTAGTTGAACGCCTCAATCAGCTGTTGCGGCATTCACCTGACACACAATAAAAACAAAAATGACTTCATTCCCCAAAATTTGGAATGAAGTCATTTTTTATTTATAAGTTCATCAGGAATACTTGATCATTAAGCAATCAGTTACACTGAATCCCCTTATATAGACGCTTGCCTTAGAAATCCGTTGTATCTGGGTCAGTTGCTAAGCCGGCTTCACCGTGCAAAGCATCAATCAAGGTCATATCATGATGGCTCAGTTCAAAATCGAACAACTCGGTGTTTTCCTTAATCCGATCGTCATGAACGGATTTTGGCAATGGTAAGAAACCATGTTGCAATGACCAGCGGAGGACGATCTGAGCAACACTCTTGTGATAGCGTGCGGCAATTTTCCTTAAGGCATCAACTTGGAAAATTTTGCCTGTGCCAAGTGGGCTGTACGCTTCACTTAAAATATCATGGGCGTCATTATACGCCACAACTTCTGGCTGCAAATCACTTGGATTCAAGAAAATCTGGTTAACCATTGGCTTAACAGTAGCTGTTTTTAGCAAAGCGTCAATGTGCTTGGCGCGGAAGTTTGAAACCCCAATTGCTCGAACTTTGCCGGCTTTGTAGGCTTCTTCCATGGCCTTCCATGACCCTGCATTAGTTTCTTCCCAATTATCACGGAACTTAATCGGGTTTGGCCAATGAATTAAATATAGATCCACATAATCAACGCCCAGTTTCTTGAGTGATTTATCTAGCGCTGCTTTAGTCGCCTCGTAACCGTGATCACCATTCCAAAGCTTAGTGGTTAAGAAGATCTGATCGCGAGGTACGCCGGATGCGCGCAAACCTGCACCAACGCTTTCTTCGTTACCGTAAGCAGCCGCCGTGTCAATATGACGATAGCCTGCAGCCAATGCCGCTTCGACACTATGCTTGGCAACGTCGCCATCAGGGGTCTGCCAAGTGCCGAACCCGACGATCGGAATCTTAACACCATTACTTAATGTATATGTGTCGGTCAATTTGGTTAAATGTGCCAAAATGAGCATCTCCTTTACTGGGTACTACTATAAGCTTACCACAAGTAAGTAGTTGATTGAATGTGTTAGCAGCCCAGCGTCACACTTGCATCAGTCAAAAATAGCGATATCCTGATCAGTCGTCTTTCTTAGCATTCAAAAAATGCTTGGTTGCTAAGACATCTAGCAAAACCAAGCACCTTCTTTTAACACGCTATTAACGCGCCATCATTTGATTCAACAATGCCTTTCCAGCTGCTTCACTTTGACGGAAAGCTTTGCCTAACGCAATTGTTTTATCAACAATAATGCTTTGCGCATCAATCACATGATACGGATGATCACCGGCTTTTTCCTGTGCAAACGATAGCTCAGTACAGCCAAGGACAATAACGTTGACATTAAAATCGTCATGCATCCGTTGAAGAATACGATGATACAGGGCCGCGTTGACTTCGCCCTTTTCCTTGACGTATTTATAAATCAACTCAGTGACCATGTCTTGCAGCGCCTGATCGCCAAGAACGACTTCACGCCCGCTAGTTTCGATTTCATGACTGTAAATGCCGTCTTGGATCGTCCCTTGGGTCGCAATCAGTCCCACCCGCTTTTCATCTGGAAAACGCTCACACATATCGCTGATGGCTAAATGTGGCATGTGTAGCAATGGAATCGGTGTCGCTGCGGCTAATTGGTCATAGAAATAATGAGCCGTGTTGCAGACAATGACCATGAACTCCGGATTGAGTAAACTTTGATCTTGAATGTCTTCCAACAAATCCGGATAAAAGCTAGGCTTGCTATGATCCAAAATGTAATCCGTACGGTCAGGAACAGTCGCATCGTTAACCAGAATGTAATTCAGATATTCCTGATCGCTGTGCGCGTGGGTACGCTGGTTTAACAAACGGACATAACTCTCGGTTGCCGGCGTGCCCATGCCGCCAATAACGGTGAAAAATTGACGCATTCGTATCAGCCTTCCTGTAGCGATTTAGCGACTTGCTTTACAACAGCCATGTCTGTTGGCCATGGTGTGTTGACGCCGCGTACCTTTTGATAGGGGTCGGCCCCTTTGCCAGCCACCACCACGATATCATTTGGTCTGCTGTCGCTAATAGCTTCAGCAATGGCCCTTTGCCGATCAAGCACTTTGTGTACTTTAACTTTGCTATGATCGATTTTACTATCGATTTCCTCAATGATGTTTGCTGGATCTTCGTACCCAGGATCGTCGGTAGTCAAGAATGCCTCAGTTGCAAACTCAGTGAGAACCTTAGCAAATCCGGGACGACGAGAAACACCTTTATCACCGGGGGATCCAACCACAACCAGTAATCGAGGATCCTTGTAAGCGTGTTTCAAAAACGACAATAACGCCTTCATACTAGCGTAATTGTGCGCATAATCAACATAGACAGCACCATGTCCGGCAACTTTCGTATGCTCCATGCGACCGGGGATTTTAACTTTTGCAATACCGGGAACAGCGGCAGATGCATCCACACCAGCCAATCCAGCACCAATAATAGCAGCCGTCGCGTTACTTTCGTTAAAATCACCAATCAAAGCAAGCGAGTAGTGACCGCCGATGTTCAATGCTGCTGCTTTTTCCGTGACTGGTACTAAAGTGAAACGACTCTCAGCAACGTCAGCTTCCTGACTATCAAAGCGAAAATCAATATCGATATCATCGCGTTTAGGTCTGAAGCCAGCACTGGCAAACAGGTAGATACTTTCTGGATAAGTGGTGGTCGTTGCGGCAGCATAAACCTGGTCAAAATGCTCGGTTTCGGCATTAATGACCACTTTGCGCGCATTGACCAACAATTGCAGCTTGTTGTGTAAGTAATTAGCAAAGGTTGGATGTTCATTCGGTCCGATGTGATCTGGCGTAATGTTCAGGAAGAAGCCGACGTCATACGTCAATCCAAAAACGCGATTGCGCAAATATGCCTGACTCGACACTTCCATCACGAGATGGGTCATACCGTTTTCGACAGCCTCGCGCATATCGCGGAAAAGATCGAGGCTCTCTGGCGTTGTCAGATTAGACTTGAAACGCTGATCGGGCTCAGGACCAACAACCGTATCAATTGTAGAAAAAAGCGCGATGTGTCGTGGACGAGCCTCATTTAAAATAGCTTCTGTAAAATAGGAAGCTGTGGTTTTCCCCTTGGTTCCTGTATAAGCGATCACAAACAAATCATCTTGCGGATAATCAAAGAAAGCAGCGCTCAAAATCGCCATTGCTTTAGTAATATTCCGCACGATCAAGGCGTTTAAGCCGTTGCCTTCAACGTAAGGTTTCTCGGCAACATAAGTTCGCGCACCGTTGTCCTTGGCCATGGAAAGATAAATTGGTCGGAACTTATCGCCTTTGCAGAAAAACAGCGTTGGTCCAGAGACCTTGCGTGAATCATAGGCGATGCCGGTCATATCGACATCTTCAGTATTCTGAATTGCTGCACTCTTTAGCAGATGATGTTCCTTTAATAATAAGATACATGCTCTAAGTGATAGTGCCATTGGGCTGCTACTCCTTTTTATATGCCGTGAATTCAAGCTTCATTATAGCATAAGCGCGGTACTGGCATTAAACCAGTCGGACTGTCACGACTATCTGTGTGCCGTCTTGGTTCATGCTCAAAGTTCATTGATTATCTTTTTTTATGCAGATGCAATGTTCATTAACGTCACCTGATACGAACCGCTTGGCGCTGTCACCGTGACGGTATCGCCTGCGTGGTGCTGCCGAATAGCGGCGCCCAAGGGAGAATTGATGGCAAGCTTGTCTTGGCCCATCCCAGCTTCGGCAGGGCCGACAAGTTCATAAGTCGCTTGGTCCTCGTCATCATCGAACTTAAGTGTGATCCTATTGCCAATATCGGCAATATCACTAGCGGCCGGGTGCGTGACTTTAGCATAACGAATGAGTTTATCCAGATATCGCAATCGGCCTTCTAGCTGGCGCAACTCACGCTTAGCAGCGCTATATTCCGCATTTTCCGAGCGATCCCCCAACGCTGCCGCATCGGCCAAGTTCTTGATCTTTGCAGGCCGAATAGTTTTAAGGTCTTCAACTTCCTGCTTCAAGTTAGCCAAACCTGTTGGCGTGATCTCGTGATAGGTGACCATTTCAATGCCTTCTTTTTTATCTGAAAACTAACTCTCTACTTGTTGCAAAAAAGGTGAACGTGATGATCTCCATTCAGAGTTCAGGACATTCACCACTTTTTCGTTTTTGGATCAATGAGGTAACTGCTGGACTAGAAAATATTGCTGAAGAAATCGCCAATGCCACGGAAGATCAGGACAAAGAAGTTTGCTTTGTTATCGGTCTTGGTGGTCTTTAAGGTAATGCCTTCGCTTGCTGAACTGCCGACAAAGCCAAGGTTGTCACCTTTGGCGCTAACTTCCAGCTGCGCAATCGTGGTACCTTTTTTGACTGGTGCTTCGACAGTATTCTTCTTCACGCCTTTTGCTGGCGTGTAAGTATATTGAAGTGATTGTTTGCTGCTGTTAGATGGCACAACAGCAACAGCCTTGGTTGACGGCGCAATCGGCGTTGTCCGTGATTGACCACGATTGACCTTGACGCTGTCGTACCCTTTAATCCCCTGACCAGCTTCAGCTAACGTCATCGTTTTCCAATTTTCCAAAACATTGGTCATCAATTTTTTGGTTTGATCAAAACGGCGAGTTTTAGCATCACCATTTGCATGCAAGATAACCGTAATAATTCGCATGCCATTTTTCTCAACCGTCCCTGTAAAACAATCCCCAGCGGCATCAGAAGTACCTGTCTTCAAGCCATCAACTGGGAGGTTCTTATCATAAGACACTAGGCCCTTGAGCATCCAGTTCCAATTTTCCATATCGATCGCATCACTGGTTCCCTTACGGAATGTCTGTTTAGCAATACTCGTGGTCTTAAGGACTTCTGGATGATCTTTCAGTAAATGTTGTGCCACCTGGGCCATATCTTTTGCGGACATTTCGTTCTCCGCGTTATCATCTGTACCGGGTACCTTAGCATCTTTCAATTGGCTGTTATTCAAACCGGTAACGTTGACAATTTTTGCATCGGTGATACCCCAGCTATTGAGTTTTGCAGTCATCTGACTGACAAATTTCTCCTGACTACCCGCTACTTTTTCAGCTAATAACATCATCGCTGCATTCGCCGAATAAATTAAAGAAGCATCGTACAGTTCGCGGACTGAATAAGAGCCATCGCGCCGCAACGGTACATTACTAAGGTCACGATTCTGACTGAGTTCCCAGATTGCGTTATTCAGTGTCACTTTGTCATCCCAATTGATCTTACCGGACTTAATTGCGTCAAGCACCAACTCAATGCTCAACATTTTGGTCATAGATGCAATTGGTAAAACACTGCTGGCATTCTTAGCATATAATATCTTGCCAGTAGTCGGTTCAATGGCTACTGCTGCCTTGGCGTCAACTAGATTGGTATCGCTGCTCTCTGCCGCAGATACAGACATTGCTGGCGCAGCACCCCCAATCATCAATACCGCCACCACTGCGGCAATCAACCCGCGCATCAACTTCTTCATTTTGACTTTCCTGCTTCCTCATTAGATTTATTTTTATTGTCTGTCAGCGAAGCGCCAACTTTTAATGGTAAATGAATCACAAAGCTTGTTATCTCCGGGCTAGAATCGGCATAAATATACCCGCCATGCAAAGCGATGATACTTTGGGCAATCGCTAACCCAAGACCAGTCCCGCCAGTTTCCTGCGATCGGCTTTCCTCAACGCGATAAAAACGATCAAACAACTGACTCAAAGCATCATTCGGAATTTGTGCGCCATCATTTGAGACCTTAACAACGACTTCACTACCGATACGTTGTGCATCAAGAAAGATGTGACGCCCGCCTTGGCCGTACTTAAGCGCATTAACAATTAAATTGTTGAACACTCGGCCTAATTTTTCGGTATCAGCTTCCATCATCAACGGGTCAGGTTCCCCGCTGACCAGAATCCGCATATGCTTCTTATGCGCCTCCAGCTCAAAACTAGCTGCCAGTTGCTCTAGCATCGCAATCATGTTAAAACGTACGGGATTCAGCTTGGTCGTGGTCGATTTAACCTTGGTGTACTCAAAAAGGTCCTCAACCAGTACTTTCATCTGCTTAGCCTTCAAATAAGCCGTGTGCGTGTACTTGAGTAGCTCTTCTTCACTGCGATATTGATGATCTTCAATCAGGCCAAGATAACCGATAATGGACGTTAGCGGCGTTCGAATATCATGGCTGACATTAGTAATCAGCTCATCTTTACTCTGTTCGATCCGCCGTTCCTCGGCCATTGAATTGACGGTTGAATCAACAAGCGCGTTAATGCTGCTGACAACCTTTTGCAACTCCGTATTGACCTCAAACTTAATCCGATGATCAAGATGACCATCGGCAATAAAATGTAGCTCCGCAATGACGTGACGCATTTGCATTTGCCGATATCGCCGAGCAAGTCGCCAATACACCACAATGACATCAGCAATCGCCATCAGTGCTAGGAAAAGATTGGACCAGCTCCACAAATGAAATCCACGGCTGCCAAACGTCAGATTCGTTTTCACACCCCAGATAGCATTTTCCAAACCAGGATTGTGCGCGATCATCTGATTAATCAACACCAGCAAGGCAAAATTAAGCATTAACAGCAGAATCACCGTTACGATGCCTTCAATCCAAAGTTCGGATTTTTCCTTACCAGTTAGTTTGACTTTTTCACTCATGATCGTTAGGCCTCAACCTTATAGCCGACGCCCCAAACTGTTTCGATCACCTTCTCGCCATCGGTCGCTTCTTCAATCTTGTCACGCAGATGCGAGACATGCACCATAACGGTTTTCGCTGAGACGATTGATTCCTGTTGCCAAACGCGTTCAAAAATCTCATCAGCCGAGAAAACACGATTCGGATGGCTAGCCAGCAAGTACAGAATGCCGAATTCCAGCGCGGTTAGCTGAATTTGCTTGCCGGTAAGGGTGGTGACTTCATGACTATCTTTTTTGATCGTTAGCGGACCGACTTCAAGCACATCCGGTTCCGTATTGGTCACCTCATTTTGACTTCGGCGCAACAAACTCTTGACGCGCGCCATGACCTCTAGCGGATTGAATGGCTTGGTGACATAATCGTCTGCTCCAGTAATAAGGCCTTGAATCTTGTCCATATCTGCTGTTTTAGCCGAGACGATAATGATTGGAATCTGTGAATCTTTGCGGACTTCTTTGACAACATCCATCCCAGACATATTAGGCATCATAATATCGAGGATCATCAAAGCAATATCAGGATTGGTCACAAGCTTAGTAATGGCTTCCTTACCGGAATACGCCTGAATCGGTTCGTAACCTTCGTTTTTAACGTAAATACTTAGTAATTCGACGATTTCTTTATCGTCGTCAACAATTAAAATTTTCATTGTATTGGCTCCGTTTATGAGAAGAACTGTAGGGTCTGTTACATCAAAGTCCATTGTACCAAAGTTGACCGGGGAATTCTTTACGAAAAGCCTAAGAAAACAGGGCTAGAATAGGTACAAAAGTGTTGATTTGATCGCGAAAGAAGGCGGCTAATTGAAAGATTTGACAAAAATGGTCACAGCAAGTTTACCCTCAACCATGCACATCGCTGGCATTAACATTGCCCGCTCAAGCGGAAGTACTTACTGGCTATTAAGGCAATCCTCCCAATGGCTCACCTTACGCCTTGCCACACATCCCCATTGGTTACGAGGTGTTCGTCAGCTACAGGTTGTCTTACCAGCATCATCAGCCCGCCACGACTCGATAACCGTGTTGACAAAAGCCTTAGCGAGTCCTGCCGCGGCCAAAAACACATATACCTTTACAGCAATTGACACGGCCCTTGCCAACATGCTGCTATGGACAGCGTCGCGTAAACTGGTCTTCATGCTGCGCCTGACCCCCGAGATGGCCACGACTCATAAAATGACCCCTTTTAGTTTACAACAAGATTTTGCGCCGCTACCGCTTTTCTTGGGTGATCGTAACAATAGTAATGACTTATTGCTACCTGTCCATGATGCCAAGTTGCAACAAAGTCTGATTGATTTTTATAGTGCTAATTTGCTATTCACGCAATTCTCCAGTCATCAGTTAGTGAAACTTTTGCCAACTGCACAATGGCTGCAAACCATTCTGACAACTGTACCCACTAATCCCGCTTGGCCATTGACATTGGCCACAACTTTCAGCACGGAACTACTTGACGTGATTCATCGGGCACGAATGTAGCCTCTTAATCATAGCGCGTTCACCAAAAAAGGCCCGCACTGCAACCAATGGCAGTACGAGCCTTTTTGTGATACCAATCTTTTATTGAACGGAATAGTTAGGTGCTTCCCGTGTGATCTGCACGTCATGCGGATGGCTCTCGCGTAAACCAGCACCGGTAATTTGAATGAACTGCGCATTATCTTGGAGTTCTTGAAGATTCGGTGCACCGACATAACCCATACCGGATTCAATACCACCGAGCATTTGGAAAATCACATCGCCGAGACTGCCCTTGTAAGCCACGCGGCCTTCGATGCCTTCAGGAACCAGTTTGTTTGCTTCGTTAACCCCGCTCTGGAAATAACGATCACTAGAACCGTGGGCCTGCGCCATCGCGCCAAGTGAGCCCATGCCGCGATAAGTCTTGAAGCGGCGGCCTTGATAAATTTCGAACTGGCCAGGTGCCTCATCAGTGCCGGCCAAAAGGGAACCGAGCATAACGGCATTGCCGCCAGCTGCCAAAGCCTTTACGATATCACCGGAATACTTGATCCCACCGTCAGCGATAATTGTCTTGCCGCGCTTACGAGCAACACTGGCGGCATCATAGATGGCAGTCAGTTGTGGCACACCGACACCGGCAACGATCCGGGTTGTGCAGATTGAACCGGGGCCAATGCCAACTTTGACAACATCGACACCAGCATCATACAACGCTTCCGTTGCTTCAGCCGTGGCCACATTACCGGCAATCAGAGTTGCTAATGGGAACTGTTCCCGAATCTCTTTGATTTTCCGAATCACGCCAGCACTATGCCCATGGGCCGTGTCGATCACAATCGCATCGGCACCGGCATCAAGCAAAGCTTGCGCCCGATCAAAGGTGTCAGAGGTAACGCCAACCGCTGCTGCAACCAACAAACGGCCATGCGCATCTTTAGCAGCATGCGGGAATTCAACCACTTTTTCAATATCCTTGATCGTAATCAGCCCACTAAGGCGGCCTTCCTTATCGATCAACGGTAATTTTTCAATTTTACGAGACTGTAAAATAGCTTCGGCATCTTCGATTGAAGTGCCAGCCGGCGCGGTCACAAGCCCTTCCTTGGTCATAACCGTGTCAATCAGCACACTTTTATCATCAACATAACGCAGATCACGGTTGGTGATGATGCCGGTCAACTTGCGATCTGTGGTGTTATTAACAATCGGGACGCCGCTAATCCGATATTTTTTCATTAAATCTTCAGCATCACTAACCGGTTTATCGGCCGTCAGGAAGAATGGATCGACAATGACACCATTTTCACTGCGCTTCACCTTCAGCACTTCATCTGCTTGTGCTTCGATGCTCATGTTCTTATGAATCACGCCCAACCCGCCTTGGCGTGCCATTGCAATTGCCATAGCACTCTCGGTAACGGTATCCATCCCCGCCGAGATGATTGGGATATTCAGCTTCAAGTTGTCCGCCAGTTGTACAGACAGATCGACATCGTGAGGTAAAACATGACTTTCTGCAGGTATCAACAACACATCATCAAACGTAAAACCGCGCCGGGCAAACTTTGTATCCCAAAGACTCATAGCGTAATCCCTCTTTCAATTTTTAGTTGTTGACTAATGTACTACCGGAATTTAGGCACGTCAAACAAGTCTAACCATTTTTTTCGAAACGCCGGTATCATAGGCTTAAAAATGAAAGAAAGTCTCATAATCGTTCATATGGAACCGAACAAAATTTTATCAGCTATAGCTTTCTCAAAATAATGTTCGGCTTTTATCGTGTGTTGCGACGTGTCATTTAATATCATTCGTTTTTTACCCGCTAAAACCTTCGCATGTAAAATGACAAGAACATTTGCCGTTTTCCCTCACTGGCAATACAAAAAAAGCCGCCATTTTCGGCGACTGTTGGATTTTTTAAAAAGTAGATACCCGATGTTGAAATCGGACTATCAGCTTATCTCTGGAAAAAGCTTTTGAGGTGATACCGGTGCTGTAAGACCCAGTGAATCCCATAGGCAATGGCGCCAATAATGATATTGACGAACCACGGCATTGGGCGCGTGAACGGCGTGTCAAGCATCGCCAAGGCACTGCCAATGAACGTGATCGACACGACTAAGACAACACCGCCGCCCAAGACAAGCCAAGCACTGCGGCGTTTCTTTTTATCTTGCTGCATCCAGTCAGCATAATAAACGAAGAAGAGACCAGCCATTAGACTCAACATCACTAAGTAAACAAAACTGCTGCTGGCGGCATTTTGCGACTTGGTATCGAAGTAGGCAAGTGCCCCATACATAACCGCTAAAATCGACATGAAGAACAGACTTTGGTCAATGACCATCAACCACATTGGCTTTTTAGGCTCAGGTTTTGGCGTATGCAGAATTTCGTCTGCCTTTACCGTAACCGGTCCGTAAAGCTGATTGGCTGGCTTGCCTTGTCGTTGCGCTGTGATGATCTCGGGCAACATCGTTTTGAGTAGTTCTTCTTCGTCCGCCGCGTTCATACCGCCGTCTTTTAACTCACGGCGTAGTTTAAAAATATATTCATCATTTTTATTAGTGAGCCGTGCAATCAGCTCTGGCACAGTGGTCGCAGGCTTTTCCTGTTTCACATGTGCATTTTTAGCCGCCGTTGCTTGATCTGCTGACGACTCATCAGTGGCTGTCGACTGTACTTTTGATGCTGTTTGTTCAGTCGTAGCAGTATTTTTACCATTTACTGCAGCATCGGTTGCCGTCTGTTTCGTCTCTGCTTCATGTTTCTCTGCCATTGGAAACTCCTATCTCCTAAGTCGTTATGCGTTAGACATTGAACCGGAATTCAATGATGTCCCCATCCTGCACTTCATATTCTTTGCCTTCGGATCGATAACGGCCTGCTTCTTTAACCGCCTGAACAGATCCGTACTTGTCTAAATCGGTGAAGGACATTGTCTCGGCGCGAATAAAACCGCGTTCGAAGTCGGAATGAATAATCCCAGCAACTTCTGGAGCCTTCATTCCCTGTCTAAATGTCCAAGCACGGGTTTCTTTGCCACCGGCTGTGAAGAAGGTTGCCAATCCCAGCAAATGATAGCTAGCCTTGATCAGCTTATCCAACCCAGACTCGTCGACACCTTCTGCTGCCAAAAAGTCTGCCTTTTCATCATCATCCAGTTCAGCAATTTCTTCCTCAGTTTTGGCAGAAATCGCAATCACTTCGGCACCTTCTTTGGCAGCCTCGGCCTTGATTTGCTTGACGTAATCAACCGAATCCGGATCAGCCATCGCTTCTTCAGCAATGTTAGCGACATACAAAACTGGCTTGCTGGTCAGCAAGAACAAGCCTTTGACAATCTTCAGCTCATCTTTATCAAAGTCGATGCTGCGAACCATCCCGCCATCTTCCAGTACGGGCTTAATCTTTTTGAGCACCTTGAATTCAGCCTGCGCTTCTTTGTCATTGGTTTGTGTTCGCGCCACTTTTTCAACTTTAGCATAGCGTTTATTGACAGCATCAAGATCAGCGATGGCCAATTCCATATTAATCGTCGCCATATCCTCTAACGGGTCGACTTTGCCAGTTACACTGGTGATGTTATCATCATCGAACGCTCGGACAACATGAACAATCGCATCCACCTGACGAATGTTTTCAAGGAACTTGTTGCCGAGTCCTTCACCCTTAGAAGCACCTTTAACAATGCCGGCAATATCTGTGAATTCAAAAGTTGTATGAATAATCTTCTTGGCCGGAATCAATTCATCGATTCGTGCCAGACGTTTATCTGGCACTTCAACCATCCCGACATTCGGGTCGATTGTAGCGAATGGATAGTTCGCCATCTCGGCGCCTGCTTTAGTGATTGCGTTAAAAAGCGTGGACTTACCGACGTTTGGAAGTCCTACGATACCTGCTGTTAAAGCCATTTGGTTACTTCACACTTTCTATTTAGTCTGTCTACTCTACATGACCCAACACTTTTTTGAGTCGTTTTTCAAAATCGCGCCGGGACATCATCACAATATGACCGCATCCGGTACATTTGATCTTGATATCAGCACCTAAGCGGATAATTTCCCATTTGTTGGTACCGCAAGCATGCGGTTTCTTCATCTGAACGAGATCATGTAAATCATACATTTGTCCACCTCCAGCGTTGTTGTGCTTGTCGGACCGGATTAAACGCGTTCGCAAGTTTCTAAACGGGCCGCTCACGCTCTGCTTTTAAACGCGTTCGCTGGCCCAGAAACCTGCGTGTAAGGACCTTGGACGCAATGGCCAAAAACCCGGCCATCACGTCCAAGCCCGCTTACACTCCGGTTTCTAAACGGGCTGCTCACGCTCTGCTAGTTAGTCAATATTGACGTCGAGCATGGCCAAGATCCGATTCAAATCTTTTTCGGAAGTGAAGTCAATCTCGATCTTGCCTTTGCCTTTGTTGCCTTCATTAATATTCACCTTGGTGCCAAAGCGTTCGCCAAGTTGGTTCTCAGTTGCCCGCACGTATGGCGACTTTGGCTTTTCTTTGGTTGCCGGGCGCGTGTTGCCAGCATTCATCTGATTAATGAGCCGTTCTAGCTGGCGCACAGTCAGGTTCTCATTGATTGTCTTCTTGGCCACACTCACCATTTTGGACTTATCTTTGAGACTTAACAGCGTCCGTGCTTGTCCCATTGACAGCTGATTGGCACTTAACATTTGTTTGACTTGCTGCGGCAGTGTCAAAAGGCGTAAGTAGTTCGCAATATAAGGTCGGCTTTTGCCAAGTCGTGCCGATACTTCTGCTTGCGTCAGATTCAGACGCTTGATCAAGGTGTCATAAGCCTGGGCTTCGTCTAGCGGCGTCAGATCTTCCCGCTGCAAGTTTTCCAGCACAGCGATTTCCATCATTTCGGGATCATTGAAGTCCCGAACAATGGATGGAATAGTCTCCTTGCCAGCCAATTTAGACGCACGGAAGCGACGTTCACCGGTAATAATCTCATAGCCTGAAACACTCTTGCGGACAATGATCGGTTGGAACACGCCGGTTTGTTTGATCGAACCAGCCAGTTCCTTCAAGCCTTCCTCATCAAACGTTTTACGCGGTTGGTAGGGATTTGGTCGGATGTCAATCAGCGGTAATTCTTCAACTGTATTATTGGCACTCAGATCTGGACTCTCGAAATCTTTGAAAATCGCATCAATACCACGGCCTAAGCCTTTGTTATTCTTATTCGCCATGAGCAGCCAGCACCTCCTTGGCTAAAGCCTCGTAAACCTCTGATCCCCGGGACTTTGGATCAAAATCCACAATTGGCAGACCATAGCTTGGCGCCTCCGCCAATCGCGTAATCCGCGGAATCACCGTTGCATATACTTTATCGCCAAAATACTTGCGGACCTCGTCAATGACTTGTGCGCCGAGATTGGTCCGCGCATCATACATTGTCAACAACACCCCTTCGATCGCTAAGCTCGGATTAAAGTGTTTCTGAACCAACCGCACCGTGTTTAGTAACTGGCTTAAGCCCTCCAGAGCGTAATATTCGCTTTGGACCGGGATTAAAATCGAGTCGCTTGCTGTAAATGCATTGATCGACAATTGGCCAAGCGATGGCGGGCAATCAATCAAAATATAATCGTATTGATCCTCCACAGGATGCAATCCCAGCTTCAATCGCATTTCACGCGCCATTTGGCTGGTTAACTCGATCTCAGCGCCAGCCAGTTGAATGGTGGCTGGCACAATCGACATGTTCTTATGTTTCGTTGGCAGAATGGCTTCGGTAATCGGCTCTTCGTTGACTAGCACATCATAAATATCCTTTTCAACTTGGGCCTTTTGAACGCCGACGCCACTAGTCGCATTGCCTTGTGCATCAGCGTCCACAATCAAAATCTTCTTGCCAAGATTGGCCAAACAGGCGCCCAGATTGACCGTGGTGGTGGTTTTGCCAACGCCGCCTTTTTGGTTAGCGACTGCGATGATATGTGCCATGAGCTCCTCCTATCTCTTTTCTTTCGGAATCTCGATGATCATTCGGTAAGCGTCGTCAGTATCTTCTTCTTTTGCTGTGACCGTCATACCGGTTTCCCGGATCATTTTAACCGAACGTTTTAATGTGTTCCAAGCAATGCGCGTATCATGGCTCACCGCGGATCGTCGAACTTTAGGTTTCGGTTTTGGGGTTGGCTTCTTAGGCCGCAACATCTCATTGATAAGGGCACTGGTTTCTTTAACGGTCAGATCGTCTGCAAAAATCTGGTGTAAGGCGGCAACCTGTTGCTTCTCGTCTAACTTCAGTAGTTCACGACCATGCCGTTCACTGATACGCGACTTCATTAAAGCTTCTTGAACTGGCTCGCTTAGTTTCAATAAACGGATTTTGTTGGCGACAAATGCCTGACTTTTACCGAGTTGCTCGGCCAAAGCGGCTTGTGTCAGGTGATTGAGTTTCATAAGTGCCACATAAGCTTGGCCTTCTTCAATCGCACTCAAGCCTTCGCGCTGCAAATTTTCAACTAGTGCCATGGATGCACTTTCGTCGTCGTCCATTTTCTGCACAATGGCTGGCGCTTTTTCCCAGCCCAGGGTTTGCATCGCGCGATATCGGCGCTCACCCGCGATGATTTCGTACTTTTCCGGTTTATATTCACGGACAATAATCGGCTGCAACAAGCCATGATCCTTGATCGTCGTTGCTAGCTCCCGAATCGATTCCGGCGTAAAGACTTTGCGCGGCTGGAATTGGTTAGGCACGATTGCGGTCATTGGCAGTTGTTGAACAACCGTTTCGTCGTCAGGCTTTTTATGGCCAAAAATGGATGATAATGGCACGCGTTATGCACCTCCCAAAGGTTGCTTATTCGGTATCCCCGGCTTGCGCGGATATTTGTTTGGTGTTGGTTTAACTTTGTCGATGACCAGCAAATGACGTGGATCGCCGGTTTCCGGCAACGTCAACGCAGCATCTTGGGCCAATTTGCCGCCAAGTAAGCCAATCGCTGACTTGGCCGCAATTAATTCTGCGGGTGTCGCCGCGGCTTTCATGGCCACAAAGCGACCTTGCGGCTTTACTAGTGGCAAACAGAGCTCAGCCAAGACATCCAATGCCGCAACCGCACGAGCCGTGACCAAATCAAAACTGGCACGGTGTTGCGATTTTTTGGCACCAAAAGTTTCGGCGCGGTCATGAAAGAGCTGAACATCTGTCAGCTCCAAACGCGCCGTTAATCGTTCGAGAAAGCCAATTCGCTTTTGTAAAGAATCCACGATGGTGATTTTGAGTTGCGGGAACGCAATTTTTAACGGAATTGATGGGAAACCTGCCCCAGCACCCACATCACAAACTGACATTACTTGTGTCTGAAGCTCAGGTAGCACCAACGCAAGCGTTAGTGAATCGTAGAAGTGTTTGAGGTAGACGTCCCCTTCAGCTGTAATGCCAGTCAGATTCATTTTTTCATTCTCACTGATCAGATACTGATAGTATGCCGCAAACTGATCCTGTTGGTGATCGTTTAAAACGATCCCGTGATCAGCCAAGGCTTGGACAAAAGCTGCTGGATCCATGCCTGCCTCCATTTTCGTAAACTTGATTTTGTGGAACAAACAGGGTTTCACGTACCCGTCAAGTGTAACGTAAAAGCGGCCTCTGCTCAACCGTCTTTATATGGAAAGAACAGGCGTTAAGCGCAAGTTTTTTGACACACCTGTTATGCCTTACTGCTCAAATCAAGATTCGCTATCTGGGCTGGCTGCGGTCGCGCTACTCACCTAATTACCCAACCACAAGATTTGTCTGAACGGTCCCTTGTCATCTTGCAAAAACGCGTTCACAGTTCGATAATGAAATGGTAACTAAACTCAGAGGCGAGAAAAATGGAATTAGACGGTAAAGAAATCAAAGAAAATGAACAACTGACCGATGCCCAGCTGGCCGATTTGCACAAACAGTATGAGGCTTTGTGGGATAAGTTAAAAAAAGACAACTACCGAACTGAACATCAATTCATGGAAGTTTTGTACGAGGAACCTGACAATAGTCAAAACTATGAAGCTGCCTTTTTCACTTATCAAATTCGTAAAGATACTGGCGATAATCAATTTGACCAGTTGACCATCACGTTAAACAACAAGCCAACCTTCCACGATCAACCAGATGAATTTGTCTTCGAAATTAGTGACTACGCGGATATGGATGCTCTTCACAAGGCAATTGAGGAAAAAGCCCAACCGTGGATTAAGGCTCACAAACGTTAATAACCAGACTAACTCGAAACACTTATCCTGTTTCGAGTTTTTTTAATTAAAACCGCACTATGCACTTTCTTTCCTCTCAGCCAACACTTGTGGTAAGCTGTTGCCAGTCAAACAAACGGAGGGACCCGGCTAATGGCGGATAAAATTAAAATCGCTTATCTTTATGAAGACCTCATGAACACATATGGCGACAGTGGCGATGTCAAAATTCTACGTTATTTATTAAATCAACAAGGTTACCAAGTCGATGTCGATAATGTCAGTCTTGGCGATCATTTTAATGCGGACGACTATGATTTTATCTTCTTCGGCGGTGGTCAGGACTATGAACAAACCGTGGTAGCCAAAGACTTGTTGCGCCATGCCCAAACACTTGGCCAGTATATCGAAAATGGTAAACCGATGCTGGCAATCTGTGGCGGTTACCAGCTGCTTGGCGATTATTACAAAACTAGCGAAGGCTCAGTCATCAAAGGCCTCGGCATTTTGCCGCTGCACACAGTTTTCAAGCCAGACAGTCGCATGATCGGTGATACCAAGTACGAAACCGAGTTCGGGACAGTTACCGCATTTGAGAATCACAGTGGCCGGACTTATTTTGACGACAAGCAAAAGCTCAAACCGTTGGGCAAAATGATTGAAGGTTACGGGAATAACCCTGAAGACGGTGTCGAAGGTATGCGTTATAAAAATACCATTGGCAGCTACTCCCATGGTCCCATTTTGAAGAATCAAAATATTGCGAAGGCGATCGCCAATATGATTGTGAAAAATCACAAGGCACGGATGGGTCAGCCTGCATAATTAAAAGAGCATTGCCGCAGTAGACGGGCAATGCTCTTTTTATACGAATTTCATATAGCTTTGGCGCCCAGTTAACCCCTTAGTGTTGCACTTGAGCACGAACCTGATCAGCATCGCCAGCAAATAAGAACAACGGTCCATCCGCCTGTGCTGGATAGCTATCTGATAGACTGCCGAGATCGACAACATCAAACCCAATTCGTTTGATCAATGTCGTGACCGTCTGCTTAGCGGCATTATCATCCCCGGCAATCGGAATGGCAATTCTTCCTGCTGGCTGACTTGGCTTGGCAAGACTACGAATTTTGGTCATCGCAATTGTATTGAATGCCTTGACCACTTTTTTCGTACCAAAATGTTTAGCAACGAGTTCTGATGACGTGACTTGATGTGCTGCCAGTGCTGGCTGGTCGCCATCGCGGCTAGGATAATAGTTAGTCGCGTCAATAATAATCGTCTTCGGATCCACGCTTGTCGGCAATTCCGGCAACGCATTAAATGGCACGGCCAGCACGACAATGTCTTGTTTAGCCGCGTCAGCAACGGTCCCAGCTTCGACCGTCGAGCGCATCTCTGCAATGACCGGTGCCAATGATGCCACGCCATGCCGATGTGAAATAATCACCTGCTCACCAACATGACTAAACAGTTGGCCTAATGCCCGGCCGACATTACCTGATCCAATAATACCGATAGTCATCTAATCACCCTCTCTATTGAGATCACACCTTCATTATACCGCCTTGCTTCTTTAAATACCGGCCAGCAAGCATTCTAGCCCACTCAAAAAGCCGCACACCCGTCATGCAGTCTGCGGCAGTTCAAATAAAAAATGATCCACAACTATCTAGTGATTCTTGCCTTCAATCGTTTCGATATCGCCTTTGCCGTCACGGGCCACGATGGCCTTGATAGCGGCAGTGATGCCTAAAACATCATCATCCAATGACAACGCTGGTGTTTCCGGACGAGTGACAACCTGTTCCGGCAAAAATGGAATATGCATGAAGCCGGCCTTAATATCGGGAAACATCTTATCCCGCATATACTGTACCTGATAAAAAATGTGGTTGCAGACGTAAGTGCCTGCTGTGTTGGAGACTGCTGCCGGAACACCAGCTTCCCGAATGGCTTTGGCCATGGCCTTAATCGGTAACTGGGTAAAGTAGGCATTCTCGCCATCGCCATGAATCGTGTGATTAAGTGGCTGATACCCGGCATTATCTTGAATCCGACCGTCATCCAAGTTAATCGCAACTCGCTCCGGCGTGAGTTCAAACCGGCCACCAGCCTGACCAATGCTCAACACATAGTCAGGCTTTTCTTTGGCAATAGCACCTTTAACGACATCGGCTGAAACATTAAACTTTGTCGGAATTTCCAATTTAACGATTTGTGCCCCAGCAATTTCATCCGGCAAACGTTTCACGGCTTCAATCGCAGGATTAATTTTATCGTCGCCAAAGGGATCAAATCCGGTAACAAGAATTTTCATGAGAAGATTTCCTTTCTAAAATGCCAAGAAGTACATGAGGCCGATTTGAATGATCAACAATAGTATCGCAATTGGCGCTTGCTGTTTGATAACACCAAGTGGATCCTTCATTTCGAGCAACGCGACTGGCAAACTATTGAAGTTCGCCGCCATTGGCGTGAGCAAGGTCCCACAGTAGCCAGAGGTCATGCCAATAGCCGCCACAATCGCTGGATTAGCGCCTTGCGCAATGACAAAAGGAATGCCAACGGCTGCTGTAATCACGGCAAACGCAGCAAAGGCATTCCCCATAATAATCGTAAAGAGCGCCATCGCCACACAGTATAGAATCACGCCGCCAAGATGACTTCCAGTTGGGAATAAGCCGGCAATCAATTTCGCCGTGAGTGATCCGACCCCAGCAGCAGTAAAAACTGCCCCTAAGGTTGCTAGTAATTGCGGCAAAATGCCAGCAGCACCAACTGACCGAACCATCCGCTGGGTATCATTATAAACCATTTTGCCTGGCGCCTTCGTCATGATGATAGCCACAATTAACGAAACCGCCGCACCAATGCCAATGCCGACCTGACCACCGAGTTTGGTAAACTGGGCGACACCGATGGAAACGACTGCAAGTACCACGCTTGGGACGAATACCCAACCGCCAAGCCGTTTGGCCGCTGTTGCCGCGTGTGCGCCGTCAACGGGCTTAATTTTGCCTATCTGAATCTGCTTGAACAACGCCAAAATACCGATAATAACAACTAGAACACCAACGACCATCGCGGGCATCAAGGTCCCAAAGGCAAAAATCACTGCCATGATCTCCCAAAACAAACCGGTTCCGATACGTGCCGGATTATCTTTTGCGCGAAACGCCTCAATACCAGCAATCGCCATCACGACGCCAATCAGAGCATAAAGGATCAATAAAAGGGTATTGACCATGATCATTTGCCTCCCTTATGCGACTGCTGTTCAAATTGGCGATCAAACCAGCGATTGTAGATAGCCACAATGACCAACGTGATCAATGCCACTGGAATGGATGCTAAAACGACCTGCATCGGCTCAACTGGATGATTGAGGCTCTTCATCGTGCTCGCGATCAACAAGACACCTGCTGTCGCCACAAACAGGTTCTGCGCAAAGAAATTGCCAAAGTTGTCAGTCGCCGCAGAACGCGCCTTAATAAGGTCGATATCTTTATCTGTTAGCTTACGTTTGGTTTCAGCCGCCGCCGTTACCATCGGCGTGATCAACGGTCGTACGAACTGCACTTGACCAGATAACGAGATACCAAAGACACCACCTAACTCGCGAATCACAAGATAAATATTCAAAATACGACTGGGTGTCAATTTCTTTAGCTTCTGAATGCCATTGACGGCAACTTCCTTGAGACCGTGGCTTTCCACTAACCCAATCATCGGCAGGGTCAGAAAAAATAACGACACCATGCGATTATCGACAAAGCTCTGCCCAAGTGTGGTCAGCAAAGCCGGGATGCTCATGCCCGAAAAAACTGCTGTCACAACTGCTGCCAAAACCACTACCGCTGTCGTGTCCCACTTCAATGCAAACCCGACAACGATAATGACAATGCCAAGTAATTTTAAGTATTCCATGTAGGATCCCCCTTTGTTCTATGAAAGCAGTTTACGTGTTGTTGTTGACAGCGTCAATTCGTTAAGGGGGGTTATCAATCGTGCAAACTATAAAAATAACTTGTGCGTCACTAGTTTCCTAACCGAGCTGCCTCGCGCTCATTTTAACGCGCTCGCCACCCCAGAAACCTGCATATAAGAACCTTGGTTGCAATGGTCAAAACCCGACCATCACACCCAAGGTCACTTACACTCCGGTTTCTAACCGGGCTGCCTCGCGCTCACAAAAAAAGCCAGTTCAACGACTGAACTGGCAATTTATATCACGATTATGCTGGCTGAAGATCCTTTTCTTTGTCAGCATCTTTGTTCTTAGCCTCGTTACGAGCAATTTCGTCTTTGGTGAGCATATCCTTAACGGTCATCTTCACCTCAGTGACATTAAGTCCGGTCATTTGGCGGACATTCTTGACGATTGCCATCGTAACTTTGTTGAAAATTTCCGGTGCATTTTCACCATATCGAACGGTGGCATCAAGTGACACAGAAACATTCTGATCATCGCTCAGGTCTACATCCACACCTTTAGTCGGATCTTCATCTTTGCGGAAAAGATCGGTCATATTTGCCATCATGCCGCCTTCAAGCGAGTATACGCCTTCGACTTCATTGCAAGTGATGCCCACAATTTTTGCAATGACAGCGTCATCGAATTTCAATTCCTTATTGATGCCAGCGTTTTTCGTGTTGTCCATGTTTATCTCTCCTTTGTCTTATGAAGGTTCAACATCATTTTTTTTGCCACTCGCGTTTAGTCAGTACATCTTTGACATGCAGATTGAGTTCAACTAGCTGTAGGCCCGTCATCCGGGTAATCTGAGCACTGATTTTTTCGCAGAGTTGTTTAAAAATAGCTTGCGCATCACTGTCAAATGCCAGAAACACATCCATATCAATCGCTACTTGTTTCTCGCCAACTTCAGCTGAGATGCCTTTGGTGATATTCTCGCCGCTAGAAAAGGTTTCGGTCAGATTGTCCATCATCGTTCCGTCCATTCCTAGCAAGCCATCAATCTCTCGAGCACAAAGCGCAGCGATTTTTTCAATCACTTTATCTTCAAACGTCAATCGACTATTGGCCATCAATGTTTCTCGTGTAACAGCTGGTGATGCTGCTACTGGCGGTGTTGCAACTGCGTCCATCCGTTCACCTACTTTCCTTTACTGAAAGCATCTTTGCCGGCGGTCAACCAACTGGTAAATGCATGCCAATTGGGTACTAGGTAACGCTCAATCAGCCAGCCTGCTGCGCCGAAGATCAAGACCAGCAGCATACCCATAAACCCGAATCGCATCCAGGCGAAGGCAAGCACGATCCCGATCACAGCACCGATCATTCCTCGCTGCATTGTCATCTCTCCTTCTAGCTGGGCACGTCGTCAAAGGCATCAACATCTTTGGAAAGTGTCCGCTTTGAATGCCATTTGCTTGTTGTCCCAGTGTTGTCATCGTTAAATCACACGGGCCGTTTTCGCTTTGACCTTTGTGGCTGGCAAGAGATGCACCCGCACATGCTTCACAGGAATACCGAGACAGGCCTGCAACTTCTGGCGAGCAGTTTCTTCGATTTGCTTGGCCTCTGCCTTCAGATCCTTGCTATTACCGGAAAAAGCTTCAATCCGCATTCGTGCGACTTGCTTCTTGCGAATGCTAACAGCTACCGCCACCGATTTGGCAAAATGTTGCGCAACAACCGCTTTGGCCACGGTGTTTTCGATCGCACTTTTATCAAGCGTCAGATCACCATCTTCACCAGCTAGAATCAGCGACTGAGCGGTTGACCGCCTGAAAATGGCGACCAATAGCATGATGAGGAAAACCAAAGCGACAAGCCCAGTCAGGCCTATCATGGTTGGCCGCAGCCAAACGACTTGTTGCAGATAAAATCGCGTAAACTCACGGCTTGGCCAAAGCAATAACCCGAAACCAACACTTTGCAATAAACCGCCAACGGCAATGATGCCAAGCATGATTTTTGTGATGGGTCTCATGATCATCGGCCTCCTATGCCTTGCGCCGTGTGGTTCCCAGCAACAGGGAAACAAGGAAGACGACGATGATGGCCCCTATAATGGCTGGGATCAAGGCCATTCCGGCCAATGAAGGCCCCCAGTCACCAAGGAGTGCCGTGCCGAGCCATGCACCGACTAAGCCGCCGATAATGTTACCAAGCCAGCCGAGTGGCATATCGCGCCCAACGATCAGCTGTCCAATACAACCAATCACCGCACCGATGATCAGTGTCCAAATAAAATGCATCATGGTTCTCACCCTTTCTTTTGGTTGACTTTCTTCTGACTATCCTAAGCTTAACGAAACGAGGTTATTCGAAGCAATAAATATGCTAATGATAACAATTAGTATTTTACTAGGCATACAAAAAATGCCTATAACCATGCATATTTGCAAAGTTATAGGCATATAAATTGTTTAATTAAAAATCATGGCATCATGAGCTGCTCGTTTTCCGCGTTAAAGTCCGGGAATCAGCCCATCAACCTTCAATCAAATCGCCAGCATTAGGACCGGCATCCAGTTTATAGATACGATCAACATTAATCAAAACGGCACTGATGGCTGCTGGCAGATGATGTGCCTTCGCGAATGCCTGAGCATCTTCAAAGATCTTGTCATCATGATGGAATTCAACGGTCCCTTCAAAACGAAAACCCTTGAGTGCCTTGTAATCAACCGTCGCAACCGCAGCCTTCTTAGAATACTGCAAATTATGCCATGCCTGCTTACCTGTCTCTTCGTTGTAAATCAGGTGATGATCATCGAAGACACGCATCGTGCCTTTGGGACCCACTTGTGGATTACCATTTTCATCGGCAGTAGCCAAATAGTTCAATTGTGCGCCGATCATGTCTTTCATATCTTGTGTCAAAGTTGCCATAAATGATCAATCTCCTTTTACTTACTTTTTGTTAACAGAAAGAGTGTAACACAATCAGCCACGATTCGTCATATTTTTATATCAGAGCGTTCGCAGGCGCGCTTAGAAACCTGAGTGTAAGCGGCCTCGGGCGTGATGGCCGGGTTTGGGTCATTGCGTCCGAGGTCCTTACACTCCGGTTTCTGCGCCTGCGAACGCGTTTCAGTCAAGAGCGTGATGGCCGGTTTTTGGCCATTGCGATCAAGATCCTTACACGTATGTTTCTGGGCTGGTGAACGGGAGCGTGTATATCTAGAAATATGGTTTTAGGCAACGGTTTAACCATGATTGGATTTCTAAGAAGACAAAACTTCCGATGTGATTTCTTTCTTTTTGTCTAACCTGTACTACACTTAAGTTAGGCTCTTAAAAGTATCAGTTCGGGAACTTGTAACGCAATCCGCCATGATGATGCTAACCGCACACCCATAGTGATTGTGCAGACGTTAAGACTGATCAACAAGGTTAAGGGGGAAAATGATCCATGGCAAAAGTTTATATTTCTGCAGCATTGCCGAAATCGGCGAATGCTGCCTTGCAAAAAGCTGGCGTGGATTTTGAAGCATATACCGGCAGTGGTTTAATCACCGAAAGCGACTTACAAACACACTTGGCTCATACTGAGGTGTTGATCACCGCCTTGTCCACACCAGTAACGGCGGCAACCTTGGCAAAGGCCCCACATCTGAAGCTGATCGCTAATTATGGTGCCGGTTTCAACAACATTGATGTCACTGCAGCCAAGGCCCAAGGTGTGCTTGTAACCAATACGCCAAAAGTATCGACCACTTCGACTGCCGAAGTCACGGTGGCCTTAATTCTGGCGGTCTTACACCGGGTCACGGAAGGCGATCGGCTAATGCGCGGCGCTGGTTTTGCCGGCTGGGCACCCACCTTTTTCCTTGGTCACGAACTGGCTGGCAAAACCGTTGGGATTATCGGGATGGGCCAAATCGGTCAGGCCGTTGCCAAACGCGTGCATGCTTTTGACGCAAAAATTCTGTATACCCAGCGCCACCAACTGACATCGGCCACAGAGCAAACACTAGGCGCAACCTTCACCGATCAGGCCACCTTGTTACGTGAAAGCGACATCGTGACCTTACATTTGCCGCTAGTACCAGCTACGCATCATTTGCTGGACGCGCAGGCAATGGCCACTATGAAGCCGACTGCCTACCTGATCAATGCAGCTCGCGGCCCGTTAATTGATGAAACCGCCTTGCTTCAGCAATTGCAGGCTCACAAGTTAGCAGGCGCCGCGTTAGATGTCTATGAGGCTGAACCGCATGTCAGTTCAGGTCTCAAGGCGCTTGATAATGTGGTCCTGACGCCGCACATCGGAAACGCCACCGTCGAAGCGCGGGATGCCATGGCCAAAATCGTGACTGACAATACACTAGCCATTCTAGCTGGTAAGCAGCCTGAGTACATCGTCAATGCCTAATCAGTGCTGGAGTTGACTAACCATAAAAAAGGCGCCTGTCGTCACACAATGCGTGTGGTAACAGGCGTCTTTTTGGATGAAATACCATTTCATTTAATCAAGGCTTACGCGAGTTCCGCGGTTGCCAAATGCTTGCGACTAACAAAGCTAACACAATGCCAAGTGTTAAACCAAGACCGCCAACCAAAAAAGGATTGGCGATCTGATTTTGAGTCATGACAAGATCAAGAACGCCAATTAAGCCCACGGCAATGAGCACCAAGACAATACGGTACCACGCCGTTTTCGTCATAGATGAGCCAGAATCGTATATTTGCCAACTGCTTTATAGTCACCCTTAGCCTTTGAATCAGGCGTTCCGGCAGCTTCGTAAAAAACGGAATACTTGCCGTCTTTATCTTTAGCGACAACCAAGCCTTCATCGACAACATGTTCGGCTTTGTAAATTTGGGCACTGCGTCGAGCCGCGGCGAAATCAAAATCATTGGCGACTGCATCGCCGGGGTTGAAGAAAACAATTTCTTCGCTCATGAAGATCCCCTCGCTTTCTGGCTTCATTATACCACGTCAACATCGTCTCACTTATCAGCTTGAAGCGCCTCAGCCTTGGCTATCAGGCTTTTGGTAAATGCTGCAAACTGGGGCATCTCCTCTTGCTTGACATTTAAGGCGATTTTCACAGGGTCAGCTCCTTGAACCGCCCCACTTGCCGCCAACACGGCTTCAAACAACTCTGGCGCGGTATTGTAATCTTTACCATAATACGGATCGCCTGTGCCAAGCACACCAAATACCAAAGGCTTAGCGGAAAAATCAAGCTTGCTGAGATCCTCGTAAAAGTCTTCGGTTTCTTCCGGAATAACGCCGCCAGTCCATGTATAAGTGGCCAAAACCAATACATCGTAATGCTTGATAGTTGTTGGGTCGGTTTGAATCATTTCACCAAGGGTCACGTCCCAACCATAATGTTCAAAGAACTGCTGCTCGATCCGTGCCATTCCTTTGGCATTGCCTGTAATCGATGCATATAAAATGATTGCCTTCATCGTCCTCACCTCATTACCTTCAGTATACTGATAACATCAGGGTTGTAAAAGCTTTCAAAAAAAGCATGTACACGAAAAGTTGTTTTTTCATGCACATGCTTAAAAAATTCAGCTTTCACAGCGGGCAAGTTCCATGAATGCTCACGACGTTGCCACTACAAAAACGTTCAACTGGCAGTTTCAACAGTACCTTCACCTTGCAAGATGAAATGAACGGCATCTGCCAACTCATTTTCCTTAAAAAACCGAATTTCCTGATGACCCGAAAAATCATCAATTTCGATAATCGGTTCAAAACCATTAAATCGTCGTAACTCTTGACGCAGCCAAGCATCCCAGACTTGTGTGGCTAAGCCTTGCTGCTGACCCAAATTACGCCGAATGATGATATTCTTATTGTCCCAAATTCGAACTCGCAATTGCCGATCATTTTGATCAGCTGCCAAGTCCTGTAGATAAGCATAGTGTTCCATAAGCTCACCTTACCTTTCAACAAAAGACAGCAAGCTAACAGTGTCTTTGCGTCAAGCAAACGACGAAGCATCATCGCCTAGGTGTCTATGCTAAACTAGAGGCAATGATCCAAAAAACTTGATACAACCAATGCGCTAATGGCGCTAGGGGGCAATATGACGAATTCCGAAACTAAACAATATTCATGGCCTAAATTCCGGCGCTCACTGCGCTTTGGGCGACCATCTGCCATCATTCATTTTATCTACTTGCTAGCAATTGCCCCATATGTGTTTTGGGCCATTTACTTCATCGGGTTAACTGCACTGCTGCTGGTATCAAAACCAAGTATGTTGCTCGCTTTGCTAAGTTATATTGGCAAGCTATTATTACTTGATCCCATCTTGCAAACCTGGCAGTTACTGACATCTTTGAACTTCGCCGAAACCGGTTGGATGCTACTGATTGTTATCAGTTATTGGTGTGTCATCGCAGGCATTGTCTTGCATATTGTCCACCGCATTCGCAAACGGCAGCTTTTCCATCAACTCATATCAGGACAGGCACAGATTATCACAAAAGCAGATCAGACCTTCGTCATGGACAAGCACCAGCATCATTACCCACTGCTTAAGCATCCCGTGCGATGGTGGCAGGCCAGTCCGGATCGGCGGTGGTACTAATGGTTGATCTGGTTAATACCGGATCAAGAACAATATGGTGTTAACCTTTGGTACAACCTCATTATACAAACATACGTTCGTAAATGCAATAGCTTTGTTCACTGTCGCTTTGAAATTGACCATTAGAAGTTTGTTTTACCGCTTTAATCAAGCAACTCAGTCTGACAACGTTACGATTGAATGTCATACGTGCGCAGACTGGTAAAAATCGTTATACTGTTAGTAAAGGCTCACGAGGAGGAATCGTTTTGGCTGAAAAAGATCAAATCAGTGCATTTTCACGGGAGATTATTGACTTCCAGCGCAAAAATCATCTAACAGACACAGAGATGGCGCTAAACAGCCACGTATCAGTTGAACATATCCACAATATTAAATCCATGCGTGAGATGCCGGATTCTTCCGTCGTCGCCACACTGAAGGATTACATGGAACATAAGCCAAGCGGCAAATAATGATGCCACTGAAAAGCGCCGATGCAAACTCATTAAAGTTTGCATCGGCGCTTTTCGTTTGCCGGCTCAGAATAGCTAACTCATGAGCTACAGATTACCCAAGTAGCCAATCGTCATCGCACCCAGCAAGATAATCAAAACAATCGTCGTAATCCATACATATAACCGATCGTGTTCAACTGCAAAAGCGTAAATCGAAACGACCACTCGCAACACCGGTGTCAGGATCAGCAAGAAGATGCCCGTCATCAAAACCGCATACGGCTTCAGTGCCAGCGTGCCAGATAAAATATCACCAACACGTGTTGGATGAACGCCGGTCGCGTATCCCGTTGAGCCAGTGACTAACAATAAAAGCAGGCCAAGAATAATCACCAAGGCCGACAAAACGACCCCAATTTGCATGACCTTACCGATCATGATTTCAACGTCATCAATTTCAGTTTTGAGTTTTTTGTCCATCAGATGTTCACCCCGAATCCTTTAAGCGCCATCTGAATACCCATGTAGCCAATAACAGGAATAAAAATCAGACGTAAGACTTTTGTTGGCAGCATCGGCATGATGCGTGAGCCAACGGTTGCCCCAATCAAAATACCGATAGCGAGCGGTGCCGCGATTTGCGGCTGCAATTGTCCGCCAAAATAGTACACTGTCGCACTTGCTGCTGCCGTAACCCCCATCATCAGATTACTCGTGGCACTTGATGGCTTTAGCGGCATATGCATGATCGTATCCATGGCAATCACTTTAAAAGCACCGCTGCCAATGCCTAACAACCCAGAGGCAATGCCAGCCCCGAACATCATAGCAAATCCGCCTGGCACATTTGTCACAGTATAATTGATTTCTTTACCAGTCGCCTTGTCAAAATACGCGCCATTCAATCGCAGTTTAGTCGCAATCTCATCTGGTTTTGACTGGCGCTCTTCAGGCTCCTTCATCCGCATTTTACGAATCATGTTGAATGCAGAAAAAATCAGCAAGGCGCCGAACAAGACGTATAAGACTTTGCCGTCCACAAGACCAGTGACAACGGCACCAATAACTGCGCCAACGGTGGTCGCAATTTCTAGAAACATCGCAACGCGCAAGTTTAGCATCTCATCTTTTAAGTAAGCAATGGTGGCGCCTGAGCTGGTAGCGATAACCGATACAATACTAGCACCGATGGCATATTGAATTGGCAACCCCATCAACATCGTCAAAATCGGTGTAATAATCATCCCACCGCCGATGCCAAGCACGGCACCGAGAATACCGCCAAGTAAACCGGTGACCATTAACATTATCATTTGTTCCATTTATCTAGCCTCGTTTTCCAGCATTTTAGGATGGCAACGAAAACATCGCCATCAATTTGTTTTATTTTCTAAGGTTAGCCCACGTGGTAACAAGGTTTCAAGCCCTCAATATCATTCCCGTTGCTTACCAACTGCCGCCAAATCCACCACCGCCACTGCTGCCACCGCCAAATCCACTACCGAAATTGTCAGAACCGCCGCTGCTACCGCTGCTGGCACTCGACCCAAAGTCGGATACAACCCAAAGTGGCAAGTCGTATTGACTTAAATCCTGATTTTTTTCTGGATGCCGAATATGGAACAAGATAACGCTAAACGTGGCAGCCAACATTTCAGCTGAAAAACGATCTGTTTCTTTAACATTTTCAAGAAATTTCGACCAAGTTGTCACCGCAGCTTGACCAGCAACATTCTTTTGTTGGCCTAACCACTGGGCATAACTGGCTTCATAAGGTCTGCCTTTTGCAAAACGATCAGCTAATGCGGGGGTTAATAACGCTGCTAATGCTGAAACAGATGGGGCCGCCACCACATCTTGATCGGCTAATTGCCGCAGTGGTTTGCTTGTTTGGTAGTAGTACCAATAAGGATATGGTGCGGTCAACCGCAGCACGCGCGTCCACGACTCGAAACCACGACGAGCCAAATTGGCCAGACCGATTTCGCGTAGCTTGGCATGTGACCAAGCGAATTTGAATAGTGGTAAGGAAGCTGTCTGTCGGCGTACCGGAATGCCTGCTGCCATCACAGCCGCATACAACGGCATCGCCTCCAACGCAACGGTATCACGCATAGCATCACGCAATCGGGCAGCCATCGCCATGTGGACTACGAAGAAGAGTACCAGCAAGACCATCAAAATCAAAGCAGCAATCAAGATTGCCTGCTGAATAGCAGCATCACGTGCCCGTTTAGCGGTTATTTGGGCAGGCGTTGCGATGGCACTTTGGTTTGCTGTCACGCGTTGACCAATATGATCAAGAAACAGTGCGATTGCCTCATCGTAGTTCTGCGCCTTCAGCTGTGTTTTCACGTTCGAAGTAACAATCTCGTCTGCGCTCCCGTCTGGCACGACGTCTTCTAACCCATAGCCGACCTCTAGCCAATACTTACGGTCTTCGCGGGAAAGCACAAGAAGCAAGCCATTGTCCCAGCCTTTTTTGCCAATACCCAATTTAGCAAACTGATCATTGGCATAGTCTTCGATTTCGTCATCATCAAGCGACTTGACCGTGATGACTGCAAGTTGAGGATGACCCTTTACCTTGGCAAACGTCTCATTATTCAAACGATTGACCGCCGCCTGGCTCTTAGCTCCCATCATGTCACCGTCATCGCGATACCATGTTCCCGAAGCCGCTTGAACCGACTGTTGCGTTGCTGCCCCAATACCAAGTAGCAAGACAAGCGGGATGAGCCACCAAAGATATTTGTGCATGTGAACCTCCTTTGACGCGTTTTGACGCATTCATCGAATCGAGTCGCGCTGTCAAAATTTGCAATTGTTGCTCTCATGATACCATGAGCCTTCGACCAGCTTACACGCCATCTGGCAAAAATAACCATGCAGCAAAAACGACCTTCTCACTTTCGAGAAGGTCGTTTGGCTAACTTTGACTGAATTTAATCCTTGACGGGATCAATTTCCACAAACGTATCATTTGGTACCCGTAAAATCGAGAAACGGTCAGCAATGTTGCCAACATGCATACCTAAACCGTTTAAAAAGCCTGGCTTGTAACGAGCAGTGACCGTTGCCACGTAGGCTTGATCGGCCGTCTGATCCAATTTTTTCAGGTCTTTTTTCGACCATGGATAGCCTGCCGCCCGCGGGGTCAACGGTTGTGTACCGGCACTAACTTCAGCATTGTGACTTGTATTTTCGTATTTAGCGCCGTTAGTCCAGTAAGTGTAGTACAAGGTTGGATTCTTACCATTCCCTGTTTGGACACGAACATAAAAGGAATGATCCTCGCCAGTTTGTAAAATGAGATGTTCTGCGCTGTGGCTAATAGCTACCGCACGACTATCACGATAATCAATAGGCCGTAACCAGCTCACCCAAACCATGCCAATCGCGGCAATCGCAAAAACAAGCACTTCTGCAATGTCAATTAACACCACCGAGCCACGAACTTGCTTTCCGGATTTAACAATTGCTTTAATGTGCCGTTGCCGAATGTGCCAGACGATGAAAATCAAATAGGCGATGAGTATCACCCATGCCAACAGTCCGATAAGATTCCACGAATTCATAATTTTCCCCCTACGCCGTCGTATTATCTGCTTGCGTCACAGCCAATTGCCCTAACAGATTCAAATAATGCCACGGTTTATCATAATTCGGATTGAACAGCATGTCGACATAAGCCAGCTGATCAATCGTGTTACGATTTTGGATCATCACAGAAATGAGATTAGCTGCATTTACAATATCATATTGACTATAAAACTGGGCACCCAGAATCCGGCGATCATCAGTATCATAGACGAGCACCATCGTAATTTTGACGGTGTCCGGCATGAATGGCGGTCGAAAATCATCCGTCATCGTGACACTGGCAGCCGACAGGTGGTTGCGCTTGGCGTGAGCAAGCGTCAAACCCGTCACACCTAAGTTATGATCGTACAACTTCAGCGCGCTGGTGGCTTGCGTCCCCATATATTTAATCGTTGGTTTAAACAAGTTAGCGCCAACCATCATCCCTTGGCGCACAGCATTGGTGGCCAAAGGCGCATAAGCGTCCTTACCAGTGGGATTGAAATGGACGGCGACCGCATCACCAGCGGCGAAAATATCCGAATTGCTGGTCTGCATATAATCATTCACGTGAATGGACCCATCAGGATTCATATCAACTTGGCCGATCAGCAACTCGGTCATCGGCCGGAACCCGACACAAACCACCGCCAAATCTGCCTGTATTTCGCCTTTATCTGTTTGAATAAAAACATGCTGCTCGTCACTATCAAAATGCTTGGCAACTGTGTTGGGTTTCAACTCAACCCCACGTGTTGTCAGGGCCTCACTGATTTCATGACTAAGTGGTAAGTCAACATAATGACTAAGTAAAGGCGAAACACCATTAATTAACGTTACCTGTTTATGGTTGCGGCTATAGGCTTCCGCCAGTTCGACACCAATATACCCGCCACCAACAATCGCAATATGCTCAGCATCCTTGGCACTTTCTTTGATTCGCCGAGCATCATCGTAGTTTTTACACATCAGCACCCGCGGAATACTGACACCTGAAATCGGCGGAACAACAGGATAACTGCCTGTCGCCATGACTAATTTATCATATTGATAATGTTGTTGGTTGCCCGTTTTAAGATTTTCGGCCAAAATCCGATGATCAGCGGCATCAATGCTTAAAACATCATGTTTGAGATGAACGTGAACATGCGGCCCCAGCGCCTCTAAAGAAGCTGGCGTAGCATAAAACATATCTTCCAATCGGCCAACGGTACCTTCAAGGTATAACGCGATGCCGCAAGAAAGAAAGGAGATGTCTTCCCGCCGTTCAAAGACATCCACTTCTGTCTCTGGGTGCTTCATCAACAGTTCGCGCACTGCCGCAGTTCCTGCATGCGTACAGCCCACAACGACAACTTTCATCAGCATCTGCCTTCCTTTCAAGATTGTCAATAATGACATTATGACACGAAAATGGCTAAACCTAAAGCATGTCGCTAACCGCTTTCTGGCGCTTACAAGTATAATGAAATCGTTGCTTCACAAATATTCAACTCATAAAGGAGCGCTGCACATGCACATCACCCTCATCGGCGCCGGCCCTCGCGGCTTATTAATTTTAGAACGGCTACTCAGCTGGCAGCAAAATCGCTTTCCAAAACGCCAACTCACCATCGTTCTGACCGATCCTTATCCAATTGGCGGACGCGTTTGGAAAATCGATCAAGATCCGAACCTTATCATGAATACAGCAGCGTCACAGATCACCTTATTCACTGATCAAACGGTCACCGATGTTGGTCCATTCTTGACCGGACCTGATCTGAGCACATGGGCACTCACAACTGCATCTGGTTACCTTGATGCTCACCCTGAGTTCAATAACCGCGCGATCCTACTGCGGCAGGCAGCAGCACTGGGACCCAACAACTACGCTTCACGGGCACTTTATGGTGTCTACCAGCATTGGTTCTTTGACATGCTTGTAGCCCGCGCTGGTAACAATAGCATCACGTTTAAGCAGCAAACCGTTGTCAGTTTAGCTAAAAACGCCGCTAATTTCACAATTACCACCGATCAAGAAAGCTGGCACACAGACCAAGTTGTCATGGCGCTAGGCAACCTCAAGAATTCCTTGACGCGCGATCAAAAAGCATTGGACAATTACGCCCACGCTCACGATTTGTTTTATCTTGCCCCAGGTTTCCCTGAAGAAGGTGACCTTAGCACCATCGAACCGCAGGCACCTGTGATCATTCGCGGACTGGGCTTAAGCTTCTTTGATTTAATGAGCAGGTTAACTGAAGGCCGCGGCGGCCGCTTCCAGAAAACAGCAGACGGCTTGCTGGCCTATCATCCTAGTGGTCGTGAACCGCATATTTTCACTGGCTCTCGACGTGGTTTTCCTTACCGGGCAAAAGGTCGCAACCAAAAAGGACCCGGTGAAGAATGGGAGCCACAGTTTTTGACGACTGAACAGATCAATACTTGGCAAGCACATGGCGAAGTGAGCGGTCAAACCTTCTGGGAAGCATTGCAACACGAAGTTGAACTAGTTTATTATCGGCTCCTGCTAGTGCAACGCTACCCCGATCTAGACGTAACTGCCTTTGAACATGACTTCGTCGCCGATCCTGTTACGACGCTAGGCACATTGCCAATTGCCGCCAAAGATCGACTTGATTGGGATGCCTTGGCTGATCCAACCAAGTGGCATCCAAGCGGTCAGCCTTATCAGGACTTTATGCGGCATTATCTGCGTCGAGATGCACGCGAGGCCATGCGTGGCACCAAAACTGGGCCATTAACTAGTGCACTAGAAGTTTTGCGTGATATGCGCGACCCGATTCGCCAACTCGTCGAACGCGGTTTGTTGAGCCAAGATCAGTACCTCGATTTCTTCCTGCGCTGGTTCAACTCGCTGAATGACTTTCTCTCCATTGGGCCGCCTGCCTTGCGAATTGATCAATTGCAAGCCTTGCTAGGCGCTGGGATCGTCACCATTTTGCCACCGGGGATGCAAATTAAAGGCATCGATGGTCAATTTTTATTGAAAACGCCAAGTGATCCCAGCTTTTCGGTTCAGGCCAAGAGCTTACTCGAAGCGCGTGTGCCGGCTGTCAATGCGCCAACTGCGCAAAACGCATTAATTCAGCAACTCTTGCATGACGGCTATGCGCACACATATGAGCTGCAGTTGAACGCTGACAAGCGATTCCAATCCGGCGCCATCGCCGTTGATCGCCAAACCCAACAACTGCTTGACGCCAACGAACACCCTCAACCTGGGCTCTTTTTCTGGGGCGTCCCTACTGAAGGCGTACATTGGCTCACCACTGCCAGCCCCCGGCCACTGGTCAATGACACTAGTTTGAAAACGGCAGAACAGATTGTGCAGACAATTTGGGAAGTGTGAAGTTGTATGTTGCATTAAAGCATCTAAGATTAATCTCTTGCCGTGCCAAACTCCGCGATCTCCGGCCAGCTGGGGCTGGCGACGCGTAGCTAGAGCGGAGACGGCGCTTCGAGCCCGCAAAGCCCACGGTCTCGAAGTCGCCTAACAACATCAGTGCCAAGACCGGTCTCTGTGTTGTTTGCACGGCTGAGCCCCATCTGGCCTACGATTGCTCCGCCTTGGCACTACGGTCTTTAAAATCGCAATCAATAATCCATGAGCAGGCAAAAGCGAACAAATTTCCTTTAAGTGGAAAATTGTTCGCTTTTATTTTGCCGACTAAGAATTATGTCCCAGACTCTTTATTTGCCGGTTGTAAATGATGTTCCACTCCTCCACTTCTATTGCGGAAAAGCTCTCTATCTTGGTAAAAACACTCACTGGACCCTCTATTTTCCCAATTCGATGAATTGCAATATCTCAGGGCTCAAACATTACCAGCAGAATCGTTGCTTGATATTTTCGTTTCATTTATGAACATCTTCGCTTGATTGTTGAAAGCGACAAAAAAATTTGTCGATCCGATTTCTTTTTGAATTTCAATCATTCTTTTGACGTTATTTTCATGTTCAACTGTTGGCTCTCCGCAGTAGTCACAAAATGCGTCTGCGAGTGCAATCAGGTATCGTTCAGCCATCATACTATCTTCAACATGGCTATGTTTCATAACCCGTAAAAAAAGTCTGGCAGTTGTCAGGTCTTTTGCGGACAAATTTAAAATCACGACGTTATACAGCAAATTTATAGTCAATTGAAAGTTTTGATGTATCGCCCATGCTTCATTGATTTGAGCGGCTAGCTCCCGCGCCAATTGGTTGACAGTAACCAACGACAAAGCTGACATAGTATTTCCAAAGAGCAACAACTCAAAGTGTGTCCAGCCATCAACACTAAATAAATAGTCGGCGAGGACTTTAGTATCAGCCTTTGGAAGGGTTCCCTTTTCCATATCGCAAATCATCGCCTTGACCATGATCAACGTGAGCTGATTATACTTTCCATGGTGTTTTTTTAGATGTTGCTCCGCCCGTTCTTTCACGAGTTGCGCCTGGTCTTTGTTGTTATTGATAACTGCTTTTGTAATGTCCTCTAATATGGCTTGTTCATACAGTCTTTCTTGAATTGCCAAAGCGTTCCCAAACTCAGTAAACGTCACATGGAGCCGTTCAAGTAAAGCCAGAAACTTATCAACGGAAATTTTCGTCAAATCTCGTTCAAACTTCGACAGCTGTGCTTTCGAAAGAATTCCTTCGCTGAGTTCCGCCTGACTCATACCTTTGTTTTCGCGAAAATGATTAATGAGTTCCCCAATTTTTTCCATGCTGCAGTTCCCCTTTTTCATATATGAAACAACATTTAATGGCACCATATTAGCACATATACTTGAGTCAGCAAAAACAACAAAGTCACACCCCACAAGAAAGGGAGCTGTCTCATGAAATCTACAAGTAAGTTGTTAACAAACCAGAAAGCACTAACCATCCTGACGATATTCCTGACAATTATTGAATCACTCGGCAGGGTTGCGAGTTCTTTAACACTTGCACCGTTAACTGATCAACTCATTTCAAAAAACCTTCACGGCGTGGTTTTTTGGCTATTGGCTACCATTGGCATTTGGGGCGTCACATTGATGGTTAATTATGGTAACTCGCTTTTAAAAGCCCAGATTATTCGTAAGGTAACCAATCAGCTGCGCGTTGATATTGCCAACGGTTTGAATACTGTGCCAATTTCCGATTACAAAAAAGTCAATCATAATGAGTACGTTTCTTGGCTAACGAATGACGTTAACATGATTGATCAGAACGGACTGGAGGCCTTCTTCTCACTTCTAAGTAGTGCCACGACCTTACTATTTGCCATCACATCTCTGGCTTTCTATCACTACAGTTTAGCGCTTGCCGCTATCGTACTAGGCCTTCTGACGATGACGATTCCCCAGTTTTTCTCAAAAGTCATGACGCATGAAACGAATCGCTTAGCAACCGCGAACAGCTCATTTTTAGGAAAAGCAGATGACATTATCGGTGGTTTCTCCGTATTTTTTAGTCATAATCTTGGCAACACACTCACCAAGAAGCTGGCGACTGCCTCCGATCATCAAGGAAAGGAAAAACTTCTTTACGCCAAAAACGTAGGATTGGTTAATTTGCTCATTAGCGGGGTTAATGTCGGAGCACAGATGCTAGTCATGACGCTAACATGTTTATTGGTGATTGGTGGCTATTTCAGTGTTGGGGTCATCTCTGCCAGTGGTTCATTAGCAGGAACAGTGTTCAATAACCTTGCAGGCATGATTCAAAGCATTTTTCAAATGAAATCCGTTGCAGTACTGCTTGATAAGGACATACAAGCAACAAAAATTAAGACTGTTTCAGAAGACGATTCGTTTAATCATGCCTTGACAATTGATCATCTTTCTTTTGGCTATGAAGGTAAACCCGTCATTAAGGATATCTCCTATAACTTCAAGAAAGGCGGCAAATACGCTGTCGTTGGGAAAAGCGGTGCCGGTAAATCGACATTGATCAACCTTATCAGCGGACGACTTAGTGATTATGCAGGTACTATCCAAGTTGATGGTGACGAATTAAAATCAATGCCAGCGACACTGCTAAATGCCAAAATCGAACTGGTAGATCAGAAATCATATATTTTCAATGAGAGTATCGAAGAAAACATCACGCTTGGCCATTCAAAATCACAGGCACTACTTTCTGACGTTGTACGCTTCTTAGGGATTGATAAATTCACAAACTTAGCGACAAAGATTCAAGAACATGGCAGTAATTTATCTGGCGGACAGCGACAAAAGCTGGCTTTAGCACGCGCACTCGCTTTTCATAAACCCATCTTAATTGTCGATGAAGTCACTGCTGGTATTGATAGTGAAAACGCCCAAGAAATAGAGGACGCACTACTCGCTGAGAAAGATCTAACCGTCATTATGATTACCCACAATCTGACGAAAAAAACCCGGGCACAACTGACAGACACCCTTGAACTAGCATAAGGAGATCTTGACAATGAAAAATAATAAGCGGTTTCTCTTTAAACCTTCAATCAGAGTGATGGTTCCTCCTTTCGTGGCACCAGAATTCCTTGATTCGTTGAGTGACAAAACAGCCAATCTTTATAAGCAACAATTTTAGCCCAAAGTTCCCTCATCAGAAACGTTCGGACAAAAAAAGCGACCAACTGGCGGGTCGCTTTTTCATTTCAACTAAAAAGCCTATGCGTAACGTACCATCGCACCGACTTCGACTGGCAAGTAGGCTTCTGTCAGCAGTTCAACTTGTCCGCCATGACTAAGGACGATGTCAGCTAAGTCATTTAAAAGATTAGCGTGCTGTGCATTGATCGAATCGCGTTCAATTTGGGTGCCTTCAAGACGCGCATGAATCCGTGCGCCGGCTTGGACAAAAAGAATGGCGATTCGTCCGGCAACGGCTGCTTGAACGACTTCTTCCAAGTGATCCGTGTAGCTGTCATTTCCGCGAGCATTTTCGATGATCTCGGCAAAGTTCTGGCGCCGGCGATCGCGTAAGGTGTCGCGTACTGGCGTCAACAAGTCGTCTAATTCAACAAAATCAAGGTTGGCCGGGCTCTTAACGACAGCCAACTTCGGTAACAGATGATGGTTCTTGGAAATTTCGCGGAACACCGCCACGTTTTCCGCTAAGCCCATGAGTACGAGCGGCATTTTATGTGGATTGGAGTGATTGGCCAGCACATACTGATCCACCGCTTGATAAAAACGACGCTGATCGCTGGCTTTTTCCGCTGACTTCTCATTATGCCCGTGATGGGTCACACGTCCGCCACCTTGGGACACGCTGTTCGTTTCGCCACCACGAATTTCGGTGCCTAGCGTTCCCTTCAAAGTCTGCGGTGCATCGTCTGGCAACGATATCGGCCGCACCTGATGCCCGTGGTTATGATACATCTGAATGCTGTCGGCATTTAACGCTAAGATATCAAAGTCGGTTGCCGTTGCCTCATCCAGCATCAGTGGCAGAATCTGCGGCATGTCAGTAACCATTGCCACTTCATCAACCTCTTCATACATCGGCGTCACATAAGTCTGCGCGCCATTTGTCAACATGCCAAACCCATTTGTTTCGCAGGTTTGCCAGAATGTTGGGTCTTGTTCATATGGCTCAAGTTCAGCCGCGTATGCCGAAAAGTCCGTTTCAGGATAAGTCTCGGTCATGACGCTCTTGGTATGCTTCACCATGTTTTTGAACCGCAACCTCAGGGCCTCAACCGAGGTGTTCTCTGGCCAAGACATATAAAGCGAAACATACGGTCCATGTTTCGTGTCAGATAAAAAGTGCTGCAGTGTCGGTCTAGTCGTCATATCCATCATGATGTAACTCCCTTCCGGCCTTTAGCCTATCTTAAGCGTATCAATGAAAACGATGAAAGGCAAAGTAATCCGCTTTAATTATACTATTTATAATTAGGCTCTTCTATCGATCCGAGTATCAATAGCCTTACCTCTCTACCAGCGTCAACCTAAGCGTCATTCCGTATGACGGTCGATAAGGTGGCAAATTGCATCGCCGGAGGTTAAAAACCGTGCCAGTGATCGCGGCTGCAACATCCTGGCTGCCTTTGCAAATGACAGCCACTCACCCTCCAAACCTTTCTGCCAAACCAAGCCAGCCTTTTGTGCATCAGTCAACGTCACCCGATGTACCATGATGAGTTGTTGGTAAGTTCGTTCAGGTTGTTGCCAAAACGATTCCACGATCCCCACCAGTTGCGGCACCACGTTCAGCTTTAGCTCTTCACGAACTTCGCGGGCAGCCGCCTCTGCCGCCGTTTCACCAAATTTAACCGCACCGCCTGGCACAAGGGCGATACCGCTTGCCGAGTTAACTGCCGCTAAAAGTTGGCCTGCATGCACCAACAACACCGCCGCCCGGACATCAAATTTAGCCTGTGGATTCACTTGAAAGCGTAAATCATTCGGTTCTTGCACCAACATCATCAACCTCTTTTCAGTTAAACGTGACTCACACCACATGCCTGCGCCTTATTTTCTCGATGGCTCAAATGGCACGATCTGAACCAGATTCTGCGAGTTTAGCGCTTGTGGCAAGGTCGTGATCACAACCCGATTGTCGGTCGCCCGACTATAGTACGCATCCATCATTGTGATCACTTTCTGATCTTGACTCAAGTCGGCTTGTGGTTCGTTTGGTACTTCCCGCCCCTCCCGCTGTTGGGTAAGTTGAAATTTCATATGTTTCATATTTTGTTTAGTGATCGGTTGTCTAAAATGAAGCCGGACACGCCACTGACCGTGTACGACGGTGCTGCCATGTTCCAAGCAATCGGTAAATTTGAGGAAATATCGACTGGTAGCCAGTTCATGTATGGTGAGAAAAAGAAGTATCCCGCCACTTGCTTACCACCATTAACTTCATAACCAAGATTGCCCAAGAGATGCCCTAAGAGAAACAGCAACGCCAATAAGAAGGCAGCAATCGTAGATCTAGTCTTCCAATACTGCTTACTGAACACCAATGTTAGCCTCCTTACAAGCCTACACTTTTTCCATGTTTCTAATCGGCAGCGATAAAGCCCTTGATGTAACGCCATTGCATTGGATATGGTTAAAAGTACATTTCATTCACTAAAACGTCAATCATTTATCGTTTTTTATTTTTAGAGATTCTTCACAACCTTCGATTATTATTTCCTTTTCATCATTGGATTTATAAACGGATCTCACTATCATTGTCAATGATACATAAATATAATTTTGTTATTTTAAAGTGACTGGCGATCCCTACCCACCTCGGTACCAACCCAAGACATGTTTTGTCTGTCTGCACAGCATTATTCAGAACAAAAAAACATCCCCATCGCCAGTCAACTTACCTTGAACTGAACAAAATGGAGATGTTTTTTGATTTTGATAATATTACTTAGCCATATAAGCCCCAACAAAGTTATACATGTTGGCTGGGCTGAAGGTAGCACCTTTCAGCTTAGGATTGCGCAAATGGCCTTGAACAGTTTGATAAAGCGTTGCAACAGGTGATTCCTTAGAAAGCAGTTCCTGTGCCTTCAGAAGATCATCATATCGCTTGGTTTCGCTGTTAGCATCCGTTCCCTTAGAAGCCTTAATCAGATCATCATATTGTTTATTGGACCAGTGACTAAAGTTGTAAGTGTTGCCAGTCGTGTAAAGATCCAAGAAGGAAATTGGATCTGGGAAGTCACCTTGCCAGCCGGAGAGAATGAACTGGGCACTGCCAGCTAATGACCGTTGGATCCGGGTCTTGAATGGAACAGAAGAGATGGAAACCTTCATGCCTGGCAATTGTTCCAAAGCAGATTGCAGATATTCAGCAGACTTCTTAGCAACGTCTGTGTCATCGGTCGTCAGGGTCACATCTTCACCAGATTTACCGACTTCCTTCAGGCCTTCAGCCCAAAGTTGCTTAGCTTTCTTAAGATCGTATGTCTGAACTGTCTTAGATTCCTTAGCGGCTTCCTTAGAGAAGTCTTCGCCAGTCTTTGGATTACTGCCAGAGTTTTCTGGTGTAATCGTTGAGATTCCGAAAGAACCATCGCCAATAACCTTATTCGCAAACTCATCACGATTAATAGCCATCGCAACAGCTTGACGCAACTTCAGATTCTTGAAGTCAGGTACCTTTTCTTCGTTCATATCCAAGTAAGTGGTCCGACCTTGCTTGTCGCCAACGTAATCCTTGTCCTTGGCATGCTGCTTAGCAATTTCACCGGTCAGAACCGCATCGTCAAGTTTCTTCGTAGCGAATAAATTAGCGGCAGTGTTGGAATCCTTAACCACTTGAACGTGAATCTTATCGAGCTTAACTTGCTTGGCGTTCCAGTAAGAAGTGTTCTTCACTTCATCCCATGAATTGCCAGTGCCGTTCCAGTTAGTCAACTTGAACGGGCCATTGAAGACCAAGTACTTGCTTTGCGTACCGAACTTCTTGCCATACTTATCAACCGTCTTCTGGTTCAATGGGAAGAAGACCGGATTGACCATCATCGTGCTAAAGTACGGTACTGGCCGATCCATCGTGACAACCAGCTTATAATCGCCTTCTGCTTTAACACCAAGGGTTGAAGCAGCCTTCTTACCAGCAGTGATGTCATCCGCGTTCTTAATGCCAGAGAAAAGATAAGCATATTCTGACTTAGTTTTCGGATCTGCTGCTCGCTTCCACGCGAAGACGAAATCTTTGGCAGTAACAGGATCGCCGTTACTCCACTTCGTCTTCCGCAAGTTGAATGTATAAGTAAGGCCGTTATTCGTTGGCTTAACGACTTTAGTGGCAACAGCAGGTTCCAATTTCTTGCCTTTATACCGATACAACCCATCACCAGTATCAACGGCGGCTTGCCCACTAATAACATCCGTAATGTGGGCATTATCCATTGTGGAAATAACATCTTTTTCCATTCGATTAAAAGTTTCTGAGCTACTGCTGCTACTCTTGCTGCCACATGCGGCCAAGAGTGCAGCTGAGGCAAATACCATTGCCCCTGCTACCAATCGTTTAACTTTCATTTACTCACCCTCAAAATGATATTACGTTGAGAATACATTAGAGTATGAAGAAAGTAAAGAGAAAATTTGCAGATATTACTTGTTTTCGTGGCCTTTTTAGCAGCAGAAGTTACTCATCAAAGTCTCACGTCCCACTTTTTAAATATGTGAATTTCGTGAATCGCCACGCCATCGCCAACTTGCTAGTCCGGCACAAAAAAAACACCCCTGCGCAAGCAGAAGTGTTTGAAAGACAACTGAAGTTACTTAATTGGTTTCCAGGTCCATTCCTGAACTTCTGGAATATCATCGCCGTTTGCGCGGATGAAGTCATGATGATATTGCAAGGTATCATCCATCTTCTGAACAAACGCGGCAGCCTTTTCAGCGTAGGCTGGCACATGCTGAATAACATCCTTGGCCAAGTGGTAACGGTCAAGTTCGTTGAGTACCCGCATGTCAAATGGTGTGGTAATGTCACCTTCTTCACGATAGCCGTGAATCAGCACATTGCGATTCGGGCGAGTGAAGAAGATGTCGCGAATCAACCCTTCAAAGCCATGATAAGCGAAGAGGATCGGTTTGTCGGTGGTGAAGTAGCTGTTGAATTCAGCATCACTCAAACCGCGCGGATCGATTTCCGGACTGCGCAGCTTCAGCAGGTCAACCACGTTGATGAAGCGAATCTTCAAATCTGGGAAGGCGTCGTGCAGCAAGTTAATGGCAGCAAGACTTTCCATGTTTGGTTCGGTTCCGGCAGCGGCAATGACAACGTCTGGTTCGACGCCATCATCATTGGAAGCCCAATCAATCCGCTTCAAGCCGGAATTAGCCAAAACAGTGGCTTCATCAATGCTATAAAATTGTGGCCGCGGCTGCTTGGATGTGATGAGCACGTTCACGGTATTTTGTGAGCTGAACAACTTCGGAGAAATGGCCAGCAAGCTGTTGGCATCAGCTGGTAGATACTCGCGAATGTATTCAGCCTTCTTTTCAGCCATGTGTGTCAAAATACCTGGGTCCTGATGGGTGTAACCATTGTGATCCTGCTGGAAGGAAGTCGATGTTGAGACCACGTTCAGACTTGGATAAGCCTTATGCCATGGTTCTTCATGTGCCTTCCGAATCCACTTGAAGTGCTGAGTGAGCATGGAATCGACGACCCGGAGGAAAGCTTCGTAACTGGTGAATAAGCCATGACGGCCGGTCAACGTGTAGCCTTCGTTAAAGCCTTCCGCCTGATGTTCGGACAACTGCGAGTCAATAATCCGACCAGCCGGTGCCAAATATTGGTCAGCCGGTTCCTTGATTGGTTCCAGCCATTGACGGTTGGTCACTTCAAACAAGCTATACAACCGGTTACTCATGGTTTCGTCAGGGCCAAAGATCCGGAAATTATGCGGATTCAGCTTGATCAAATCACGCAGATAATCAGACCACACGATCATGTCTTGCTTAATCTGCTTGCCGTGTTCCTTGTTGTCCAGCGCATACTTGCGATAATCCGGCAATACCAACGGCTTCGGATCAATCCCACCGTTCGTAATTGGGTTAGCAGCCATCCGCTGCTCACCCTTTGGCGGCAATGCAGCCAATTCAGGGATCAACTTGCCGGTTTCATCGAACAGTTCCTCTGGATGATAGGACTTCAGCCAGCCTGCCAAGGAATCAGCGTGTTCCATGTCTTCAGCGTCGACAGGAATCGGAATCTGGTGCGCACGGAAGGAACCTTCGATTGGTTCGCCATTCCAACTCTTCGGGCCTGTCCAGCCCTTTGGTGACCGGAAAATAATCACTGGCCAGTGTGGCATCGTGGTGTCGCCAGTCTCACGTGCATGTTTCTGAATGGCCTTAATGTCTTCAATTGCTTCATCCAAAACTTTAGCCATTTCCGGATTCAGCTTCTCTGGATCATCGCCTTCAACGAAGAATGGCTTCCAACCCATACCACTGAAGTATTTGTCTAGATCTTCATCTGACTTACGTGACAAGATAGTTGGGTTGGAAATCTTAAACCCGTTCATATGCACAATCGGTAAAATCGCGCCATCCGTGATTGGGTTAATGAACGTATTGCTGAACCATGATGCAGCCAATGGGCCGGTTTCAGTTTCACCATCACCCGTGACAACCGCCGCGATGACCTCAGGATTATCAAGAATCGCGCCGGTTGCGTGACTCAAAGCATAACCTAATTCGCCACCTTCATGGATGGAACCTGGCGTTTGTGCACTCGCATGTGAAGCAACGCCACCTGGCCATGAGAACTGCGTAAATAGGTTCTTCATGCCTTCTTTATCCTGCGACACACGCGGATAAATCTCCGAATACGAACCGTCTAGATAGGAATTGGAAACCATCACTTGGCCGCCATGACCCGGGCCTTCAATATAAAACATGTTCAAGTCATACTTATTGATCACCCGGTTCAAGTGGGTATAAATGAAGTTCTGCCCAGCAATCGTGCCCCAATGGCCGATCGGATGCGGCTTGACGTCTTCGCTCTTCAGCGGCCGTTCCAGCAGCGGGTTGTCCTTCAAATAAAGTTGACCAACTGAAATATAGTTGGCTGCCCGCCAATAAGCGGTCATCTTGTCAAAGTATTCCTTGGATGAGTAATCAACAGTCTTTACTTTTGTATCCATGCTCATACCTACTTTCGATTTTAATGACCTCAGTATAACACAGATTCCGAAAAAAGCACTTACTTTGACTTAAATTCACTTAAAATGCCTTAAATATTTTAAAAAATCGGTTTGTACCAGATTTTAGCGTGCACAACACCTACTGAGAAACTATTCTGAAAACGCTCGCTGCTAAACTGGACTCATCCTGAACATTACCGTGCTAGAATGAAGGTAATGATGAATGGTTCCTAATCAAGGCAAACTAAGGAGGTCACTTATGGGCAAACATCTTTTAAAAACGGTCATGGCCGTGACGCTGATTGGCGCCGCCGCTTACTGTCTCAAACGATTTAGTGATGAACTCGTCGTGTATGTTTCACCTGATGATGCACCGGCCAACAAAGATTCTTGGACTGACTTTTAGTTTGAACATTCGGAGATGTTTTGTCATTGTCACAGTTTGATTGGTGATTGCGACTCTTCGCTTTGATCGGAAGTGTTGGACTTGTAATCATTGGCCAATTGACAGCTGCTGGTATTATTGTTTTCCTGATGGAAGTGCCATCGGTATTGACCGCAGCTGCCTGCTATGTCACTAGAACGTCGACGCGTCTGGTTAGTTACCGGGCGTTTTTTTGTGCTGCAGCCTTGACCCTGACTGGTAAAATGGATTTATCAAGGAGATGTCAAGATGTCCACATCAGTAAAGCCTCAAAACCGCGGGCTTGTCATGGCGGCGGTTTTTATCGCCACATTCATGACTTCCGTTGAAGTTACCATTGTCACAACTGCTTTGCCAGCGATTATTAGTGACCTGCATGGATTGGCATATCAAAGTTGGATCATGAGTGCCTACTTGCTCACAACCGCTATTACCACACCGATTTATGGTAAATTAGCTGACACAATTGGCAGGCGCGGTATTTTTCAGTGGGGCGTGGTACTGTTCACGCTTGGTACCCTGTTAAGCGGGTTGGCACCGCATATCTTCTTGCTCATTTTGGCGCGGGCACTCCAAGGTATCGGTGCAGGCGCCGTGATGCCGCTGACATTTACCATTATTGCTGATTATTATGATTTTGCTCATCGGGCGAATGTCTTAGCCCTTAATAACACAGCTTGGGGACTTTCCGCCTTGGTCGGACCGCTAATTGGCGGTTTTCTGGTTGATCAATTGTCTTGGCATTGGGTCTTTTTCGTTAATGTGCCGCTTGGTATTCTCGTTTTTTTGCTTATTCAAATCGGTTATCGGGAACCTAGTCGTGAACACGGCGTTCTCACGATCGATTGGTTAGGAATTCTTTGGTTGGCGGTGACGCTGATTGCACTTCTACTTGGCATTCAGGCGCTTGATCGGCAACCGGTGCTCGCCGGTGTTTTGTTGGTGTTGGCACTTGTGGCTGGCTTGCTATTGTACCATCAAGAACAGAAAGCCCCCGATCCGCTCATCGCGCCGAAAATGTTTCATAACTTCACGTTCACAGTGCAAATTTTAACTGCCTTGTTACTTAGCGGTGTCTTGATTGGCTATCAAGTTTACTTCCCGATCTGGCTTCAGTCGTTGTATCATCTCGGCGCGACAACAGCTGGTTTAGTTGTGACATCGAGTTCTGTCCTTTGGCTCGCCTCTTCATTTTTGGTCGGTCCATTAATCAAACGCTTTGTGCCGCGAACCATGACACTTTGGCTCGTCGCCATTCTGACCTTAGCTTACTTATTGCTCACCATTGCTTCCCCGCATTTTCCGGTTTGGGCTTTTTATGTCATTGCCATGATTAACGGAACGGTGATGGGCATTGTGATCAGTATGAATACCGTTTTGAGCCAGCATCTTGTTGGCAAAGAATACGTTGGTTCCGCCACCAGCATCCTAACTCTTGGCCGTTCGCTCGGGCAAACTGTGATGACCGGTATCTATGGTGCCACTTTGACGCTCGTGATTCGCGCTAATTTGCACGGTACCACTTTTAAAGCTGTCAATGCCGCGATTAGTGCTAATGCTGCCGCCAAAAGCCACGATCCTCAGGTAGCTGCCACCATTCTCACTGGCTTACACGGTGTTTTCGTGATGGTGGTCATCGTGATGGTGCTTGTGTTTATCCTCAATTTGCGCGATCCTAATCGCCACGTCATTCAATAAACCGCCGTTAAATGATCAGCCGCATCCAACATTTGGGTGCGGTTTTTTCGTGCACGCAGATCAACCAGCTAGTCTCCAGACTGCGCATGATGACAAAAAAACATCGGTGATCGGCCACTGAACAGCCACGCACATGCAACACCACACGTCTGGTTACTCCTATTTTTTGACAATCTACAATCTGTAGGTTGCATTCTTCAAATCATCGGCGTATATTCGTCTAACGTAATATAGATAACTCAAGGAGGTCGCATGGCTATCAAGCATCGTATTTTGGATCGTGAAAAAGTGCTCGCCGCTGCCCGGGTGATGGTGACCCGTGATGGTATTCGTGAGCTCACCTTCCAGACACTGGCTAAGGAATTGAATATTCGTTCCCAGTCGCTATACAACTATTTTAGTAACTTGGATGCCGTGATTGAGGCGCTGGGGACTGAGTTCATGCACAACTTACATCAAGAACTCATCGAACAAGTCAGTGGCATTGCTGGCAAAGACGCCATTCGCACTTTTGCGCAAACCACGCATCGCTATTTCGAACAGCAACAATCATTGGATGAAATTATTTACTTTGTGCATCATTTTCCAGAAAGCAGTCCATTTGTTCAGGCAACCGGCGATGTGATCGGCTTATTAAAACGCTTGATCACCCATACCGAGTTCAAACACATGGCAAAAGAAAGTTTCGTCCAAAATTTTATCAGCAGCGTGCTCGGTTTTACCGTTCTGGAAGTCATGGGCTTTTTGCCAGATGGCCAACCTAGCCGCGATACGACTTTTGAATCCCTGCTGGATCTCTATCTCAGTGAAGTAAAGGAGTAACTCGACATGATCAAAGATGAATTTAAGTTCATCGGCAAAAACAAACTCATTTTGCTCTCAGTTCTCGTCATTACCTTAATCCCATTTCTCTACTGTATCTTCTTTTTGAAGTCAGTCTGGGATCCTTACGGCGATACCAAGAACTTGCCAGTAGCAGTGGTCAACCTTGACCAACCTGTCACCTATCAAGGTAAAAAGCTTGATGTTGGTGCGCAGACTTTGACCAAGCTCAAGAAAAATCATCAACTTGGCTGGTATTTCGTTTCTGAGGCAGAAGCTAAAAAGGGCATGAAAGCGGACAAATACTACACTGTCATTACGCTGCCAAAGGATTTTTCCAAAAATGCCGCCACCGTCTTAGACGAGCATCCTAAGAAAATGACGCTGAAGTACGAGACAAATGATTCACTCAACTATATTGGCCAAGTCATCTCCGGCATCGGCGTTGACAGTCTCAACTCCGAAATTCGTGCTAACGTGACCAACGCTTATGCCAGCGCAGTTTTTGATCAAATTAAGACTATCGGTAATGGCATGAAAACGGCAGCCGGCGCCGCTACCCAAATTGATGCTGGCCAAGTCAAACTTGACGATGGCATTGATCAGTACACCGTCGCCGTTTCGCAAGTAAATGACGGCGTGCAAACGATGAAGGTTAAAGTTGCACCGATGTCCTCACAAATACCTAAGCTCGCAAGCGGCGCTAATCAAGTCGCAGGTGGGTTGCAAACACTCAATGGCAGTACGACAAACCTAGCAAGTGGCGTTAATCAGCTTGCGGCGGGATCTGGCCAAGTTACGAGCGGTTTGGGAACCTTGCAATCGCAGACTGGAACGCTTAAATCTGGTGTAGGGCAGCTTGCAACCGGATCAAGTAAAGTGACTAATGGGCTGGGAACTTTGCAAACCAAAACAGGCCAACTCGTTGCTGGCACTAATCAGTTACAAACTGGTTCAAAGAAACTGACAGAGGGCATCAACAATTATACTCAACAAGTAACCTTCCTTTCTGATGGCATTTCTCAACTTGCTGGTCAGACGAGCAACTTACCAAAAGATACCAAGTCCTTGCAGAGTGGTTCAACTCAACTAAGCCAGTCTTTACAAAAAATGGGCCAAACTGTTAATGATCAAAATCAGAAAGCGGCCACAGAGTTGCCAGCCCTCGAAGAAAGTCTTGCAGCGTATAAGAGCCAATTAGAAGCCGAATCAAAGCAAAACCCGGAGTTAATCGCTGGTTTTGAAAAAATTCAGGCAAGCGTTAATGCTTTGATTGACCAAACTGAAACTAGCGGCACAGAAATGGCAACGACCTTTAATCAAGGCTTGATCCCTTATTCGACGCAACTAGCAGCTGGCGTCGATAAGCTTAACCAACAAGCGCCCATTCTGACGGAAAAAATTGGTGTTCTTCAAAATGGTTCAAAACAAATTACTGCCAGAAACGATCAATTAATTATTGGCGCAAATAAGCTAGACAATGGCATCAACCAAGCAGCAACACTAACACCCGCAATGGTTAGTGGCGTCAATCAGCTCTATACCGGTTCTAGCCAAGTTTCAGGAGGCCTTGGTAGCTTAAACAGCCAAGTTCCTGCTCTCACCAGTGGTATCAACCAACTCTACACAGGTTCCAGCCAAGTGTCCGGTGGTCTTGGTACCTTAAATGGCCAAGTTCCGACACTTACCAATGGTGTCGGTCAGCTAACCAATGGTGCCAGCCAAGTTGCTGGCGGTGTCAATCAATTAAACGCTAGTGTGCCGACACTGGTATCCGGTGTCAATCAACTCGCCGACGGAACCGGTCAAATCAATGACAAGAGCGACACACTCAAATCTGGTTCCAGTCAGCTTGAAGACGGCGACAAGAAGTTCGCTAAGACACTTACCAGCAGCGCCCGTAAAGTCAATGGCATTACGTTAACCGGTGATACGGCAAAGATGTTCGCTGCACCCACCAAGACAGCGCAAAAGCATTATTCTTATGTGCCAAACTACGGCCATGCACTTGCCCCATACGTTTTGAGTCTGGCACTTTACGTTGGCGCCTTGGTCTTCAACTTTGCCTATCCAATTCGCAAGGTTTCCAGAGCAGACGGGACGGCAACTCAGTGGTTCCTGAGCAAAGTAGCCATTGGCGGAGCTGTCGCCCTTGGCACCGCAGTTCTCGAAGCAACTCTGATGATGGCGACTGGTCTCAAGGTCGACAACATCGGCTTGTTCTATCTGACCGCGATCCTCTTCTCCTTTACGTCAATGTATCTGATTATGTTCCTCTCAATGGCATTCGATAATCCTGGTCGATTTGTGGCGATGGTGGGATTGATGCTGCAATTAGGTGGTGCCGGCGGGACATTCCCGATGGAGATCACCAATCAGTTCTACAACGCCATTCATCCATTCCTGCCAATGACCTACTCCATTATGAATTTCCGGAACGCGCTCACCGGCGGCATTGCCAATAGCACTGTCAACCTCGGCTTCATGGTATTGATCGCCTTCACGATCGGCTCGCTCATGTTGCTGTGGGGCACAATGATTCTCTTACAACGTCATCACTTAATGGGTATCTCACAACTCGACGACAATCAAAAGCTCCAAGCTGTCGAAAAATAAGCTTCAAGACGCAAAAAGATCACGACAATCGCCGTGATCTTTTTTCTTCAATGCTTGAACTTGGTCACTTTGTCAGCAATCGTCAAGCCAGTATCTTCAGGAAAATAGTTAATTTTCGCATACACCATTTGACTAGTACCGCCTGCCTTCGCTGTGACAATCGGAATTTCTTTCAAAATCGCCATCAGCTGATCATAATCGCCTTCCATTGTGGTTTCAAAAGCACTGACTTCATAATTAATTCCGGTTGATTTGATATAGGCGATCACCGCATCAACCACTGCCAAGACCTTTTGTTTCTCTGGATACATCGGTAACACTTGCACAGCAACGCTAGCATTCATTTTTAGGTCTCCCTTGTGACAAGACTTCCAAAACAACTCACGAGCAAAAAGCATTTATTTATGAGTCATCGCTGACGGATCGGCGGCGTGCCGCCACTTGCCGCTACCCGGATCATCATGGGGCGGCTCCACTTGAACCGCTTCCGGCGGCCATGCAGCCTCAGTCAAATCTGGTTGCAGTAAAAACCGGTCGTCATACGCATGCCGAACTTGCGTTTTACCATGTTCGTCAATCAAGGCATGCCATTCGCGAGCTTCGTCTAACGTGATTTGATCAAGTGCTGGCGCAAAATCAGCCTGCATTTTGGCATAGTTCGTATACGGTCCAAAACCGAGCCGGTTGAAAAGACGCATGGCATACGTATCAGCTACAAAAGTTTTTTTGCCAAAGGTGTACATTAGCATGACATCCGCCGTTTCATTGCCAATGCCATTTAGAGCCAGCAGAGTTTCACGTAACTCAGCTGCCGGTTTTTCTGCAATCTTCTCAAAACTACCGCCTTGGGCCACAAACCACGTCAATAGATCGTGAATCCGCTGCGCTTTTTGCCGATAAAAACCGGCTGGCCGCACCAACGTTTCCAGCTCTGATTGCGATAACGCCATCAAGCGATCAACCTGCATGTAAGGTTGCAAATTATGCACGGCTTGGGCAACATTCTTTGAACTGGTGCGCTGAATGAGAATCATCATCAGCCAATCTTCCAATGAATTCTGCTGCCACCAGTATTGTTTGCCATAATGACGGCTCAGATTATGCATAACGATTAAGCGTTTATCCATCTTTTCACCCCTATTCCCCTATTAATATCGCACATTCTTCTAAAAATAAAGTAAACTGGTCCTATCAGCAGTTTTTGCAAAACGCGGCGCAGTCCTGTTAGGAACCGAAATATAAGTCGTTTTAAGCGTGACAGTCAAGCGCTGACTATTGCGACCAAAAGCCCCTATCTGCAGGTTTTGGGACTGGAGCATGCGTTTTATAAGGAGGCAAACGTTATGACCATGATCGTGGTCTCAGATATTCACGGTCATCTGGAAACAATGGATCGAGTGCGGGCGATGCAAGCAAAGTATCCCCACACTTTGACCGTCTATTTGGGTGACTACATTGATGGCTATCCATACGGCGGGCGGGTGCTCACTCAAATTCGCGAGCAGGTGCAGGCGAGTCAGGCAATCGCGATCCGTGGCAATCATGATCAGATGCTGCTGGATTATCTCGCCGACAAAGATAATCCATGGTTCATCAATGGCGGCAAGGCTACCTTACGTCAAATGGTGCAAGATTACGCGCCAGCTAAAGCACGCAAAAGCAACCTACAACAAGCCGTGTTGACCTACATGTCACCGCTGATTCAATTCATCGCCGAGATGCCAACTGCTGTTGAGTTTGACAAGCTGCTGCTCATCCACGCCGGTCTAGACCTCTCGCTGGAAGACCCTTTAAAAGAAACGACGCCATTTAATCGAATGTGGGTCCGTGAGCCGTATATCTATAATATGGATGAAACCAAAAATCGGGAACATCCCATTTTTGCTCACAATCCGATCGCTAAAACAATTGTCACCGGTCACACGCCAACCGCCTTGATTTATGGCGACTATGAAAACAATGTCAAACCATCTCTACCACCAACTTCATTCAGTGACGGTTATCCTAAATGCCCGGTTAAAGTCATTCAATATCCAGAAGAATCACCACGTTACTTTATCGATGGCGGCAATCATATGACTTATAAAGAAAATTACGGCAATATCTGTGTTTTCGATGAAACAAAAGGCGTCATGATTGATTCGGATCAGGGGATTAACACGATCTAATTGCCTGTTTACCAATCTCGTTCATCATCATTTTATTGTCACCAACACAAAAAAATCAGCCATAACCGGCTGATTTTTTATATTGATGCTAACTAGCTTAGTCCACCAAGTTCTTCTTGTGCAAAGCACTGTAGACAAATGGGAAAGCGAAGATAACCAGTGCGGCAATCATGATCGGCCACTTGCCGACTTTCGCAATCAAGCCTAACAATACGCCGATCGTGTTAAAGTCGCTATCTGACCAGTATGTGGCAGTGTAACCTAAGCCGCCATACAAACTTGTAGCAACCAACGGCAGGAAACTCAGAATGATGCCGCCAAGGAACGGTCCAATCAAGGCACCTTTTCGGCCGCCTGTTGCATTACCGAAGATAGCGGCAATCCCGCCACAGAAGAAATGCATGACGATCCCGGGAATAACAATCGTTGTGCCAATGATGATCTGAACACCCATGGAAAGCAAACCGCCAAGCAAACTAATTAAGAAGCCGGCTAATAAGGCATTTGAGGTACCTTTGAACAGGATGGCGAAGGGATAACCAGGAACAGCACTCGGCACGATTTTCTCACTGAAGCCCTTGAAGGCTGGGGTGATTTCGGCCAGCAACATGTTGACCCCTTGAACCAGAACAATGATCCCAGCGGTGAATTGTGCGGCCTGAAGCAGCGCCCAAACATAAGGATTCAGATCCGTTAATTTACCGACATAAGCAGGGCCGGCAACTGCGGTGACAACAAAGAACAAAATGGTCATGACAATGGTGACTGAGACGTTACTATCTTGCAAAAAGGCTAATGATTTCGGGAAGTTGATGTCTTCAATCGATTTTGACTTTTTATTCTTGTTCACAAGTGACCCAATTTTTGCGGACATCCAATATTCCAACGTCCCAAAATGGGCAAAACTCATATCATCGCGGCCAGTAATAATTTTCATGGTTGGATGAGCAATGGCAGGGAAGACGCAGAGGATCACGCCTAAGGTCATAGAACCAAATACAATCGCTTCAACAGTGTTCAAGCCGCCGAGAATCATAACTGGTGTCAGGCAACAAGCCATGTAAAAGGCGTGATCGCTTGATAGGAAAATGTACTTAAACTTCGTGACCCGCGCCAACAAGATGTTCAACACGAGGCCAAAAACGAAGATAAACGTGGCGACAGTCCCATACTTGGCAACAGTAACGCCAATAGCAGCTTCGTTACTAGGAATCATCCCGTGCATATTGAAAGCTTTGGTAAACAGTTTGGCGAAGTTGTTCAAAGCGCCAACAATGATATTGGTACCGGCAAGCATGACAACGAATCCAATGAATGCCCGAACCGTGCCACCGATGACCTCAGTTAACGGTTTTCGTAGGGCCAGCAATCCAACTAGGACAACAATCCCGGCAATGATTGAAGGCTGGCTGAGCATATCGACCAGAAATTTCATGAAAAAGCCTCCTCATAAGTATTGGTGAGCGCGAGCCAGCGCGGGTGAGACCGGAGTGTAAGCGGCCTTGGACGTGATGGTCGCACTTTGACCCTTGCGACCAAGGTCCCTTACACGCAGGTTTCTGCGACTGCGAACGCGTTATCGTAGAAGCGCCTTTAGCAAGTGTCTCTAGCTAAAGCGCTCTCATTCAATTCTAGAAAACAGGCGGATTACAGCATTCCCTACAGAATAGCCATATCATCCGCCTGCTAAGCTCATTGATTAAGCTTTACCAGCCGATCCGAAGACACGCAGGCGACCACGGATTTCTTCTTCAACCATTTCAGTTTCCCAGATGCTGGCGTCAGAGATGAATAACTGCTTGTCGCTGTCATCTTGTTCAAGTTTCTTTTGAACCCCCAGCGCAACCCGGTGAACCATTTCAGAATAGTAGTTGATCTTGCAAATACCGTTATCAACAGACTTGCGATATTCTTCATCAGTCAAGCCTGACGCACCGTGAACAACCAATGGAAAGTCAACTAAGTCGGCAATTTCCTTTAATCGACTAAAGCTCAGATGCGGCTTCTGGGTATAGACGCCGTGAACGGTACCATAGGCAACTGCCAACATATCAATACCGGATTCTTCAATAAATTGCTTGGCTTCCTGTGGGTTCGTATATGTTTTATCAAGATCGGCATAATCAACTTTTTTATCACCACTGCCCTCGCGGTTCATTGGTCCAAGTTCAGCTTCAACTGAGATATCCAACGGCTTGCAAATCTTGACGATTTCCTTGGTTCGTGCCAAGTTATCAGCAAAGTCATCTTGGGAGGCATCCACCATGACAGAGGTGAAACCCAAACGGATGGCGCGAACGATATTGTCGAAGGTCTCACCATGATCAAAATGGACTGCCACTGGCACCGTCGCCTTACGAGCAATGTTCAACATCACTGGGGCAATGACATCAAGCGGGACATACTTATCATGCAATTCCGCAAACTGGATGATAACCGGTGACTTTTCTTTTTCAGCGGCACCAACAATCCCGCGAATCATTTCAATATCAGTCACATTGAATGAACCAACTGCGTAATGACCTGCCTTGGCCTTTTGAATCATTTCTTTGGTGTTAACTAAAACCATTTTTAATTTCCTCCTATAATTCGCGCAATTTTTTGCCAAATGCATACAATTCGCGATACTTCTTATACTGCTGGTTGTAAAACGCCACATTCTCCGGAATTGGCTTGAAAACCTTATCGATCGTGACTAACTTCTTCATCGCGGTTTCAAAAGAGTCGAATAGACCAACTGCAACCCCGGCCATGATGATGACACCCATCGTCCCGGATTCCTTCATGTGCACCCGACCAACTTCACGGTTGAACACATCTGCTTTGATTTGCAGCCAAGTATCGGATCGTGAACCGCCGCCAGTCGCGCGTAACTTGTTGACGTGCATCCCCCCAGCTTCCATGTTATTCAGGTTCATGCGCATTTCGAAGGACACACCTTCCATCAGGGCTCGATAAATGTCAGGTTTACGTGTGGCACCCGACAAGCCAAGAATCATGCCACGTGCATCTTCATCGAAGTACGGCACGGCGGCACCGGAAAAGTGCGGTAAAATCAATAACTTAGTTGGCTCTTTTGGAACATACTTATCGAAAATGTCATAAACACTAACGCCGGATAATTCAGCGGCCTGAACTTCCTCAAAGCCAAACGTATCGCGATACCACTTAAGCGACGTGCCGCCGTCATACATGTAAGCAATGGTGGTATATTTATCATCCAAATATGGAACAGTTGGATAATTCTTCTTGGCATTTTCCTCCAAGTAACTGGTATCAGTAAAAATCGGTGAAATGTTATCAACTGAGCCCATGCCATCGGTAGCGTCGCCTACTTCGATGGTGCCGGCCCCGATTGACACACAAATCTGGTCATGTGCGCCCGTCACTAGCTTCATATCAGCATTGACGCCAAGTTCCGAAGCCAGTTCCGGTTGGATGGTGCCCACTACGGTTCCCAATCGGTAGCAATCCGGCAGCAATTTACGCTCAATGCCTGCCGCAGCCAAAATGTCGGGATCCCAATCATTCGTTGAAACATTAAACGCCAACGAGCGATCAGCTAAGGTGTAATCAATGGCATCAACACCGCCGAGCTTATACAGGATGTACGCGCCATAAAGCAAAATGCGATGAATCCGTTGATAAACCTCTGGCCGATTCTTCTTGATCCACATAATTTTCGGAACCGCAAAGGTAACTGCTGGGTTCAAGCCGGTTTTGTTGCGAATCTCTTCTGCCGAGATTCGGGTCAACAGATCTTTTAACTCATCCTTGCCGCGACTGTCAGTTTGCAGCAAGGTGTTCATCAACGGCTGGCCTTGATCGTCAACTGCAACAAACGCTTCACCAAACGATGAGACACTGACAGCCAGAACATCTTCCTTCACGAATTTCTTTGATTCTTGAATAACTTCCTTTGTCGCTGACCAGACCACACTAGGATCCAGTTCATACTCGCCCTCTCTGGGAACCGTTGTTTCGTATTCCCGATAGGCCGCGGATAGGATATTACCTTGATTATCGGTGATTGTGCTTTTAACCCCGGTTGTCCCGAGATCCAATCCCATAAGTGCCACGTTGAGAACCTCCTTTAGTTTTCGTAAACCGCTTTCATCTCGTAGTATATGGGCCATGCAAAATTTTGACAACAGGTGGCGAGCATGTCGATAATTTTTCATTTATTTTCACATTTATGCTATAATTTTGCATGAAACGAATCAATAACAAAGGGAGCAACGCTTATGGTCTCATTTCAACGGCAGGAGCAGATCTTAAAATTACTCAATACCAAGCAATTTGCTCGTTATAGTGATCTAGCCAAGGTACTTTTTGTCAGTCCTGCCACCGTTCGCCGTGACACACTGGACATGGAAAATCGTGGTCTGGTCAAGCGGGTTCTTAACGGGGTCACCTTGAGTCAGGAACCGGAAGATGTGCCTTATGACTACTCCGTCACCTTGAATCTCGATGCCAAGCGGATGGTGGCTAGTCGGGCAGGTCGGCTCATCAAGAATGGCATGAGTTTGTTCATCGATTCGAGCACGACTGCCTTAGTGCTTATTCGCGAACTCAAGGATATCGATGAACTCTACATTGTCACCAACGGCATTCTTATTGCGCTGGAAGCCTCAAAACGGCCAGGTTGGCGGGTCAATCTTGTGGGCGGTGCAGTCAATAAAATGCTGGAAAACATCAGTGGCGACAAGGCCATTCGCGATATTGAAAATTATCAGGCAGAGCTGGCCATTTTTTCGTGTCGCGGTTTGATCGGTGCCGGTGCCAACGATGCCAACGATCTAGAGGCTAATATCAAACGGGCCTTTGCAGCCCATGCTGATGCCGTCATGTTGCTGGTCGATCACACGAAAGTCGGTAAGCATCAACTGTATATGAGTGCGCCGATGAATGCGCTCAACTACATTGCCACCGACAAAGTGATGCCAGAAGCAATCGTCAATGCGGCCCGTGCCAATCATGTTCAGATTTTTGATTGAACCGCTGCGATCAACACAGAAAAAACCATCTCCCCTTTTCTTGAGAGATGGTTTTTTGATTGCGAAAATCGTCAACGCTTAGCTCAACGCCATGACGTCACGGACGATCATCAGTTCTTCATTGGTTGGTACGAGCAATGTTTTCACAGTTGAATCTGGTGTGCTGAGGTCGGCTTCGACGCCGTGTGACTTGTAGTTGATGTCATTGTCGATCTTAGCGCCGAGGTAATCGAGTGAACGCATGATCTTGTCGCGAATCTCGTCACCGTTTTCGCCGATCCCGGCTGTGAAGACAAGCACATCCACGCCGTCCATCAAGGCTGCGTACGAACCCACGTACTTCACAACGCGGTTAACGAAAATATCCAATGCCAGTTTGGCGCGTGGCTTGGTATCTTCGTCAGCTTCCAGATCCCGCATGTCGTTGCTGATGCCGGAAATACCGAGCAGGCCGGAATCGTTGTTCAGGATATGAATCATTTGCCCCACATCAGGGACATCAAGTTTCTTCATGAGATAAGCCACAAGTGATGGGTCAATATCCCCGGATCGTGTCCCCATCGTCACCCCGGCTAACGGCGTAAAGCCCATGGAAGTATCAATAGACTGCCCGCCTTGGACTGCGGTAACACTGGAGCCTGAGCCTAAATGCATCACAATCATCCGTAAGTCTTCTAACGGCTTGTTAAGCATCTCAGCTGCCCGCGCGCTGACGTAACGCACACTTGTCCCGTGGGCGCCATATTTGCGAGCACCATATTTCTTGTAATAGTCATAGGGAATACTGTAGAGGAAGTTCTCAGGTTGCATGGTTTGATGGAACGCCGTATCAAACACTGCGACTTCTGTGGCCCATGGCATCATCTTTTTGAAAACATCAATGTAATCTGCTTCAACCGGATTATGCAAAGGCGCATAGTCACGCAGGTTTTGAATCTGCAACAAGGTAGCATCATCAACTACAACGGATTCGGCAAAAGTCTCCCCGCCGGCTACCACACGATGGCCCACACCAGTAATCTCATGCAGATGTTCAACCAACCCTAACGCCTTGATGTTACCCATCAAACTGGCGACGGCTTCTTGATAGTTAGCAATTGGCGTATCGCTTTCATATTTCTGCCCATCACCATACTTAATTTTAACTTTTGATTGCGGCTGTCCCAACCGATCAACCAAACCTTCTGCCAGCTGAACCTCAGCTGGCATATCAAAAAGCTTCCACTTCAGGGTTGAACTGCCTGCGTTGACTGCGAGAATTTTTGCCATTGTTTTTTTCCTCCTCTAAACGGGTAGTCGGATTGCCGCACACGTAATCGCACAGCATCATGACTTTTTCTTGGTTTTCGGCGAATCGGGGTCAGGGTGTTGCGCATGCCAGGCCTTGATCTGCTCTAGCCGTTCCTTGACCTTGGCTTCGCTGCCTTGAGTCGTGGGATGATAGTACGTTTTGCCGATAAGATTATCCGGCATGGTTTGCATGGTCGTTAGTTTATCTTTTGTGTTGTGAGCATATTGATAGTCCTTACCATAACCCAGATCCTGCATCAAATCCGTTACCCCATTTCGAATCTGAAGTGGAACTGGTTCGGCCAGCGTTTCGGTCGCATCTTTCTTTGCGCCTTCATACGCTGTGTAGAGTGCATTCGATTTCGGTGCAAGTGCCAAATAGGTGACTGCATGTGTGAGATGAACCGTGCACTCAGGCATCCCAATAAATTGACACGCCTGATAAACAGCAATTGTAATCTCCAATGCGCGTGAGTCGGCCATTCCGATATCTTCGCTCGCAAATCGAACTAGCCGCCGAGCGACATACAAGGGGTCTTCCCCTGCTTCCAGCATTCGAGCCAGCCAATAAATGGCCGCATCAACATCGGAATTGCGCATTGATTTGTGTAATGCTGATATTAGATTATAGTGCTCCTCACCATTCTTGTCATACAATAAGGCTTTCTTCGTCAACAACTGGGCCACATCTGCTTGGGTGACCGTTATCACGCCGCCTTTGGTTTCGGCGTTTGTCACCGCCATCTCCAAGGTGTTCAAAGCGATTCGAGCATCCCCGTTAGCAAAATCAGCAATCTGAGCTAAGAGCTTTTTGCCGATCTTAACCTTCTGCAGACCATAACCGCGCGGATCTTTTAACGCTCGCTGTAACAGGTCAACCAATTCAGCACTGGTCAAGCCGTGCAACACGAAAACCCGCGTCCGTGACAAGAGTGCCGCATTGACTTCAAACGAAGGATTCTCGGTTGTCGCACCAATCAGGATAATGCTGCCGCGTTCGACATATGGCAGAAAGGCATCCTGCTGCGCCTTGTTGAAACGATGAATTTCATCAACAAACACAATGGTTTTCTGACCCAGCTCGCGATTCTGTTCAGCCTCTTTCATCACCTGCTTGATTTCTTTAATCCCGCTGGTGACTGCTGAAAATGTCACAAACTGTGCCTTCGTTCGCCGAGCAATGATCCGCGCCAATGTTGTTTTACCGACACCAGGCGGACCCCAGAAAATCATGGAACTAATCTCGTCATGTTCGATAAGATTGCTGAGCACCTTATCCTTCCCTAGCAAATGCGTTTGGCCGACAAACTCATCAAGCGTCTGTGGCCGCATACGACTCGCCAAAGGTTGGAAGTTACCATTTTGAAATAGACTTTGATCCATATGCTCACCTCCGATCAACGTCCAGACTTAATATTAAGCGTTTTCAGGCCGCGGCGCAAACATTCAATTGTTCTATTATTGTGTTACCATCATGATAAGTAAATTAATAACCAAACAGCGCTGCTGAATCACGCGTTTTGGCCACAGTAGCAAAGCACTTTAATCAGGAGGAATCACACCATGACACAAATGCCTTCATCACTACAAGGATTTCCAAAAGGTGAATTCGCAGCTTTTTCAACTGCAAAAATGACCCACTTCTTACCTTACTCACAAGAAACCAGCGCTGACGACTTGAAAGGCTTCTTTGGCGCAAACTACCAATACCTCACCAAAACTCCGATTGGCCGTCTCAAAATTGACATCCCCAACACGGAGCAATTGATTGTACAATACGGTGAGATCATCGCTCGCTTCACCAATGGCAAATTCAAGATCATTGACAGCACCTACTTCCACAAAAACTTCAATGATCCGCTAGTAGATGAGGATGAAAAGGGTATCTATTAGCCAACGTTACGAGACCTTTACTTCATTAAAAAATGCAGCCGCGGCTGCATTTTTTTATACATTGAGTGGTGCTTATGCCTCATCGTCACGGAACTTGGTTGGCAGAGCAAAAATGACAATTTGGACGATGACAAGAAGTAAAGCAATTAGGCTTAACGGCACATTACCCGCATTTCGATCAAGAGCTGATAGAAATGCTGATACAACATTGAACGCAATCAACCACCATGGACTAACGCCGGCATCTTTGAATCGTCGCCAACCAACTGTCAATGCTGGCAAAGCTAACATTGACCATGCATAAATAATGGCAAAAATAATGAACCCAATGATGATCGCCCCAGTACCAAGTGAATTGACAAGATGGTCAACATTTTGGCTATTAAATCCGCTGACTGCCGCGCCACCAATAATAATTGACATAATTGAGAAGAGCATAAACAAAAAAGTAGGGATAATGATAATCACGCTAAACAGAATGCTCCACCAATATTGACTGCGACTGGACTCACCAGTAAAGTCACCACCGCGGATGAAGAAATCCTTAACCGCCGTGCCAAAACCAACACCAATCGAACCGCGCGTGTTAGGTTGAGCCGGAAACGGCACGACTTCCTGTTCTCTACTTGGAAGCAATAGAATGACCAAGTTAGCAATGCCGCCAATTAAAGGAAACAGAAGTGCTAACCACCAACTCATGCCGCTAACCGCTAGTAACGGGCCGATAAAACTAATGATAATAATACCCAGATACCACCACGGACTAACTTTGGCGTCACGATAACGGCGAATCGTTAAGCTCAATTGTGGATAGCCAAGATACCCAAAGATTGAAAATGCCAACGTTGTCAGCGTGAACATGATATTGCTGCCTAACGAATGACTATCCATGAGAGAAAATGGAATCGCAATGCCGAACAGAACACCAGCAGCCAACCCTAATAAAAATTGGGCAAGGAAAAGCCACCAATACTGTGGTCGTGAACTAACACCCTTAAAGTCACCGGCCCGAAAGAAAAAGTCCTTAATAGCCGGCCCAAAATCGTTTTCTCTTTTCATCGTGCCTCGCCTCCAAGTATTTGTTAAGGCGAGTATACCATTTGCGGTCATCTCACCAAAACTTTATAACCTTCATAAACTTAAGAATTTTATGCACTGGCTTCGGCATGCCACTGAACAGGTTGATCACACTGCTCTCATCATGCCTTTTTCACCGTGCGATCGGCTAGCCGCAAATCCAGCAGTTCTTCAATGACATTCTCCCAATCTTCTGGTCGCGGCGGTGACAGCCAGATGACTTTTGAAATGTCCGTATCATGATAAGCATTGACCAAATCCGTGATAATCAATTTAGTTTCTGGCCGGACTTCGTTGGTCACCTTGACGTTCAATGTTGAAAAGTACTTGATGTCGCGTTCAATAATGGTGTTGTACTCCTTGCCCAGCGTGAAATCAACACAGACATAAAGTGGCTCCAGCACCTTGTTCAAAGGCACATTGGCTGCCAAGGTCAACAGACAATGGTAAAACATAAACTTCGACTGATTCCTATCCAACTTAACCGACCGCGCCTGGACAAATTGCTGACAATAGTCAAAGAATTCGGGATACATTCTAAAGAAGTAACTGACTTCAATATGATCATCAAAGAATTCACTCCTAAACGGCAAGGCCAGCACATCAATCAAACACTTGTTGACAACGTATTCGATATTGGCCTTCTCAGACAATGTCAACTGTACATCAAAATTGGCTTCAAACCCTTGAATGAAAGCGCGGCCGTGCTGTTTGATTGTATCGGGAAAAACGATCTCCTCCGACGTAATAATGCCAATAATAGCAAGGAACGTCCCAAAATAATCGCACTCGCTGTCAATCGTCTGGTCGCTTGCGGTAAAATGCGCCTGATAAATCGCAATAACCCGTTTTCTGGTTTCCAGCGTGCGCTCGCGAATATTGCGCACCAAATCAACAATTTCCGGTGATGTGGCAATGACATGCCCTTGCTGGAATCTAACCAAACTGATCAAAAAATACGCTTTAGTCTCGATGAGCTGACTCATTGACGGCGTTGCTTCTGTCATCTTCAGCAACTGCAAAAGCTCATGCAGCGTACTGCGGACATTATCATCAAACCCGGTTTCATCAATATGCGCAACCACCATGATTTTGGTCAAAAGCAGTCTAATCGCCAATTCATCGCCAGTCAGCTTGCCATCATTACTCAGCACAATGCCCCAACTTTTGAGCGTATCCCGCAGGGCCGTATACCGTTTGTACATAAAGGCATAACTACCAAAGTGTTCCTCAGCAAATTCGGTCAGATTAAATGCTGGTGGTTCGTGCATCAGCGTCATCAAGATCTTAATTTGAAGTGACTGCTTTAGATAATGTTCCAAAAAAACCGATGCATTCGTATTGTGATATTCATGCAAGATAACGGTAGTGTTCGTCACTTCGATCGCAAAAAAATCACTCAAGTCGAATGCTGCAATATCTTCAGCAATCTCTTTGGTCTGGCGTTTAAAAAGATAATATGAAATCTGCAATTTATCTTGCAACTCGCTGTTCTTCAATTTGCGATTCGGATGCTGATCAAGATAATACAGTAACTGAAGTTTCTTTTGATCGTTCTTTTCCATCAGTTCAAGTAATTTCACAAAATCCACCTTGTTTTTGAGATCGTACCTGTACGTGCCAGCAATGTTTTCCCAGCAAAACGGTAAGCAATATTGGCCAAATATGCCTGTTGTTGCGTTGTTTTCCCACTTTGTTTGTACCTGTCCACATCAAAAATTCGCACACTTTGGTCATCGGCAGTAAACATGTCCGATAACCAAATGTGCAAATTTTGTTGGGCTGCTTTTTCTTCCGCTTCAGTGTCCTTCACGAATTCTCATATTCCTTCTTAGTCAATCTAGTGTCACGACAATGTTGGTGCATCCCATGCGGACCTAGGTTCGACACAAGATACCGTTTCAAGATGACTGTTCCAATTCGCCAACGTCTCAATGTTGCCATTGATTCATTCGCAGCCCTGTCCATTAGTTTTATCGACTAATTTAATCACTGAATACTTACGAATATTGTACCATTATTCTTATTCATCCTTGATCAGGACGCTTGCTCCTTCTTCTTTCGTTTGAAAACAATGACGAGTAGAAGCGCCACAATCATGATCAGTACAGCGACAACAGTAATGAGTGCATACAATTGCCAGCTATTATCTTTTTTAATCGAGACATCTTTTTGATTCAGATTTTTGGCCACTTTATCGGTAATCGTGAATTGCTTTGTCAGCGTCCAGTGATCATGGTAATGCTGTTTGCCATCAGCTGTTTTACGAGTCATCCCGCCATCTGCCTGCTGATTGCCATACACCTCAAGATGAGCAACATACGTACCTGGCTTAAGCGTCTTGCCTTCTAACGCAATTGGAAAATCGAAGGTCGTGTCTGGCGCCATTTGCAAGCCTTCTTTAGCCACTTGATAGACAGATTTATCCGAACCTTTAGCCGTAATTTTGGCATCAACCGCCACTTTGTTGACGAACGTCGCGGCATCGTTTTCCATGGATGCCAAGATCACATTGCGGTAATTGATCTGACTCGGCTTAACATCATTCAATTTCACATGAGCCGCTACCTGATCAGTACTTTGTTGCATCAATAAGCCAATCACGTACGAGAAGCGATTGTTGATGGCAACCCCTTTACCTGCATCTTTTGCAGCTTGATCGCCTGGCTGATGTTCCTTCAAGGTAATGCCGCCTGCCATCACGCCATGGAGTGGTTTGCTTGGCATGGTCACATCAAGACTTAAAACCGTGCTGCCTTTAGCGGGAATCTTGACCTGAGCTGGCGTTTTGACATAATCCTTCATGTTAAAGGCAAGGCTTTTCGCTGGCTTGATGGCATTTTGACCGTATTCAACCACGCCGTTAATATTCGTCGTTGCACTGGCAATGCCAACATCCACAGCCACCTCTTTTTCTGTATCGTTTCGCAAGTCAACATGCAGGGCCTGCTTAGCACCCTGATCCATTTTGATGTCAAAATAGCTAACACCTTTATTGACCTGATTGTCCGGCATCTGGGCCTTGGCCGCAAAGTTCAATTCTGAGGCAAAAACATGGGCTGCAGGGGTCATCAACATGGCAACAAACGCTGCTATACAGAAAATTGTTTTTTTCACAAAGGATCTCCTTGTCTTTTAAGATGTGATCGGTCATGTCTATTCAAGTTGGAACTAGATGCTAGAAAATGTATGTGCGCTAACGGAAACCAATTGCGTCCAACATTTTCGGAGAATCATGAGCTTACTTGTTATCTGGTGTATCCGTTAAAGTCCAGGTGAATGTTGTCGCATACTTTTCAGCGTATTTCGTCGTGGCGCCCGGGACGGTCAATTCAACGCTGCGTGCCGCATCATCGGCATCTTTGCCCCAGTTCAATAGGTGCGTGCCAGTACCTGACCCAGTTTTAGCGTTCATCACCGTTTGCTCTGCGCCTGGGACCAAGGTCATCTCGGCTGTACCATCAGGGTGTGCTGCGGTGGAGGCGGTGACCACATGCCCATTCTTAAGCCGAATTTGTGCACCAGTTAATTCTTTCCCGCTAACGGACGTGAGTTGGTCATTTTGCTTCACAACTAATTTCCAACCGGCTTCGGTGCCGCGATTATCGGTGACCTGAACAAAGTTGGGTCCCACTTTTTCCGTACCTGCAGCATCTTGATATTTTTGTGCTGCTGCAAAGTAAGTCTTGGTTTCAGAAGTGATTTCTTGCTTGCCAAAATTGAAGCTGGAAGCAAAATCAATCGACAATGGGCCTTGTGTCCCTGGTTGAACAACCTTCTTCGGATCCTCCGCATCAATTGGGGTGGCCGTTTTAGTTGGATCAAGCGGATCGACTGGTTTTGTCACTTTTTCTGTTGGCTTAAATTCGATTGAACCGTTCGTGCTGTACACACCACCATTAGTTTGGGCAGCGAGTACGGTCGTGGCATTGACGGCCATGGTACCCATGGCTGCAGCGGCTGCTAATAAAACAAATTTTTTCATCATAACACTCCATTTTTTAGTTTTCATCGTGCATCTTTGTCAGGTGCCAGCAATCTTTGTTGTCAGTGATGACGCTATGCGAAGCTAATGATCTTTGTCAGTTTGCTGCTTTGGTGCTAAGTTCCCCCGAATCACTGTTCCACGTTGATCTTTAACTTTTTGGTGACGGTGTTGTGTTGGTTGGCGTTGATTCTAACGTCCAGGTCAATTCGGTGACATATTCCTTGGCCATCTTCGGCGAAGTTCCAGGAACCGCCAACTCAATTGACTTGGCCATCGTCTGTTCATCCCCGAATCGATAAATCCAAGTGCCCATGCCCTGATCTTTAGCAGCCGCAAGCGGTGCGACCTCAGCACTGCCTGGCACAAGCGTGATTTCCTTTTGACCAGTCGGCGCATACTGCTGATCAATTGTTGATGTCACATCTCCATTCAAGAACTTCAACTGAGCACCGGTTAATTCCTTAGTGTCATCATCTTTAACTGAAAATTGTTTTTCTTGCTTCACTTTCAATGTCCAACCTTCAAACGTCCCGCGCTTGTCGGTCACCTGAACAAAGTTAGGACGATCCACGGTCTTGCCGTCATCCTGTGAGAAAACTTGCGGCTTCGCATAGTACTTAGCATCATCAGCGCTAATCATTGCTTCGCCAAAAGTAAAACTGGAAGCATAGTCCAAGGATAGTGGTCCGGTGGTACCATTGGTTGCCGTGCCAGTTGGGTTGGTCGGATTAGTCGGCTTACCTGGCTTGGCGTCGCCTGGATCAAGCGGATTCTTTGCTGGTGTCCGGGTGACATCGGTTTTAAACATCACCTGACCGTCTGATACAACTTCAGTCGTTGCCCCAACCATTGAGGCTGGCATGCTGCTGAGACCAATCAGGGTTAACCCTGCCAGTGATGCCACTAGATAACTTTTTTTCATTTTTTAATTTTCCTCTTCCTTGTCTTTTCCATTTCGTTTGAGAATCAAAAGCAATGTGATAATGAGTATCGTCAACAAGCCAGCCATGCTGCAAAGCCAAACTTGCGTTGTACCAAGCCGTGGCATGAAGCCAAATTGATCTGCATTCGTTGTTTGCGCATCAGACCTGTCTTTCGCGCCATCAGTTTGCCCTGTCCCTGCTTTTTTAGCCTGACTGTCAGTACTAGCGGATGACGGTGATTCGTAAAAGCCAACTTCAGCGCCTGAGGTATAGCCATCCCCTGCTTCGGCTGCATCAACCCGTGAAAACGGGTTGCAGGCGAAGCCCAATAAGAGGACAGTCAGTAAAATCATTTTTTTCATTTCATTCTGTCCTCCTTAATTAGCCGGCACATCTTGTAGCGACCATTCTACTTTTCCCGAGAAAGTGCCCAGTTTTTGTTTCTCAACTGGAATCGTCAACTTAAACCCACGGGCACTGCTGTCAATCGTTTGATTCCACTCACTGCTGACATCGCGTTGATCAACATCAGCTGTTTCTTCAACTAAGATGCTCTGGTCAGACAGAATCTGTTCCTGCCCTGTTTGACTGATATAACTCATGTTGCCAGTCACATCGATCTCACCATTTTTGAATGGTTGAATCACTTTCATCGATAGCCGAGACTGTTTTTTGGCAATCTTTCGACTGTCCTCAATTAACAATTTCCCACGAATCTGCGGTCGCACAACCTGAGTCTCACCGCTAATGAGCAAGGTGCCAAAATCAAAGTCAGGCACTTCCACCAGTTTTAATGCGCCCGACTGTTTGTCTTTCTCATCTGGCTTCGGTTGATCCGGCGGCTTCACATCTGGAGACGTTGCTTTAAATGGTGAGCCATTGCGGGTAAACCTCAAGGCTGTGCTCTTTTGAATGCGATTCGCCGCCGATTTGTCTAACTTGGTTGGCGTACGTTCAACTTTCTTGCCATTCAGTTGCCAATCGGAATCATCTGATTGGGTTTCTAACAACTGATTATCGGCATAAATGTCATAACCTTTTGTCTCGGCACTGAACGGGGCAAAAATCAGATTCGCGGACTTTCCTGCCGTTAAACCAGTGGGACTTTTAGTACCGTGATCACCAGACCCGAACGATAACTCGTCGGCATTGTCAATCTTGATCGTGCCATCTCCTGAGTGGAAGAAATCACCGCGAAGGTTTTTTAAGTCCGCCTTGGCGCCGGGTCCAAGATTGATGCTTGATGCTTTCGTAAATGGCGTGGCTTTGGTTGTTTGGATCAACAACTGCCCATTCTTTTGGACATCTACCACTAAATCGTCATGGTGATACATGAGGGCACCGTCATTTTTGTCCGTCAGGTAAGCATCCAGAACTGCATCTTCACCAATTGTGATGCGATTGTTGTGATGAGCGAGCCCATCGGTGTAAACCAGAGCATTACTGCTCACAACTTTCAGACGAGCGCGCTTCTTCAATTCCAAGTTCAGCGATCCGGCTGATGCCCAGAATGTTCCGAGCAACGGATTGTCCGCCATTTCAATCGTGGTATCCGAATCTTCTTCAAAAAGGTAATTCGTCGCTTCAGCAAATTCCTGAACTAACGCGCCTTTTTTCATCGTATAAAATGTATTCTTACCTTTGAAAACGATCTGGTTGCTTGGCTTGCGGATATGGAATGGTTGGGCGCCGCGATCAGAATAGTAATCAACATTTTCAACGATGATCTTGCTGTTTTCAGTGTGATTGTCGGCTGGTGCGATTCCATAGTAGTTATTGGCTGATTCAGCGACATTACGATCACCGATTTTCAAGTTCTTAAAGGTGATGCTAATGTTACTGGCGTTAAAGTAGATGCCGCGATGCCAGCTTTCGCCACTGTTGTACATGTACGTATACTTGTGATCACCATCGATCGTGACTGAGTTTTTCACGGGAATCGCTTCGCGGCCAATATTGATGTCAGCCGTTAATCGCACATAAGGAATCCCTTTCTCAATCGCTTCTTTTAACTCGGCGGTTGTTTTCACCGGGCATGGATGATCTTGATCAAACACTGGCGCTGCACCAGATCGCAACCGACTATCTTCAATTGATCTTTTTGATCTGGCCGCAGTTGGCGGTTCTGGTTTGGCCGCCGATACTGCGACACTAGCAGATGCAACAGCTTCTTTTGAAGAACTTGCCGACGATTCTTTGGCTTGCGTCGGTTTTTCGACACTGGCAGATGCTTTGGCACTTGATGCGGTCGCCTGTGTCGTTTTCTGCTGACTGGTACTAGGCTGAGATGTCTTACTTGAATCAAGGATACTTTCAGCGCCAGACACTAAACTGTCAGTCGCTGAGGTTGAAGACTCGCTTGGCATGAGCGATTTAGCAAGTTGCGTGCTCGCGCTTGAGACAAGCGGCTGTAACAACATCAACCCAGACAAAAGCCAAAAAAAAGCTGCTTCATTCGTATCACTCCCCCTTCTCAATGTTATTGATTATATAAGCGAGTTCTATATTCTGTCATTTTTTCTTTTTATTTGAATCATGAAAAAATAAAAAATGATTTGTGTAAATCCTCACACAATCACTTTTTGGCCACTTCTCAAATGACCATCAATAACCACTAAGGGCATCGTGTCTTGACAGATGGTCTGATATCTCAAAAATGAAATCAGCGTTTTTTAATAATCGCAGCGTCAACGGATTGTTCGCCATTAGGCTCAAAGCACGCATGTTGCGCAATCTATGGTAAGCTAACGTCATCACCATCACGGAGGCTATAACATGCAAAGTTTTGAGAAGTACCATCCAATCATGTCCGTGCATTACACCATGGACTGGTTGACGACATTTAAAATCAAGGATATTTTCCAGTTACGCGCCGATCGGCAAATTGCCGCAGAATCAGGCCGTGGATTCGATCAAAAAATCACCGACACGGCCCGCTACATCAATCGTTCCATGCGCCTCGTCATGAGTAACAACGCCTTGTTATACGGGATCAAGGATCGTGCCAATGGTGATTTTCTTGGCAGTTTCTGTATTTGGAACTTCAGTGAAAAGAAAACCGTTGCCCAAGTACGCTTCGAAACCTTGGCCGAGCATCAAGGTGAAGGCGTTATGAGTGAAGTCCTCAAACGGATGCTTGGCTTTGCCTTCTTTGAATTAGGTCTCAAACGGGTTTATGTCATTTTGCCAGCCACCAACGAACGAGCAGCGAAATTGTTAGCCGCCAACGTCTTCACACAGGTCGGTGATTATCACCACGACCGCACTTTACCGGATGGCACCAAAGTTCCACTGGCGCGCTTTGAATTGTCGGCTGATGCTGTTGCCGATAATGACGCCTTTCATTTTTAATCAGCGCACCATAACGCGCTCGCCATTGCAGAAACCTACAGGTGATGTCCTTGAAGCTAATTGACCAAGCCTGGGTCATTTGGCTTCAAGTCCCCTATGTTCCGACTTCCAAACACGCCTGCTCGCGCTCAAAAAAAGATCTTTGTACAGAACGCCACACGCGTCCGTACAAAGATCTTTTTCGTTGTTTTAATGCTCATTTGCTCAACATACTTGGCTGCCGACTGACACCCAGTCTTGGCACGCGCCTATCGTTAGACCATTGGCGCCGGAAACAAGGTCATCATCACGAGCAAATACCCCGCCAACGCCGGAATCGCAATTAAGGTGCCCATCAAGCGGCTAAAACCATGTGACGCACCAAGTAATCGCAAGCCTTCAACAATCGCATCCATGATGAAGAAAGCCCCGGCAATGGCCGCGAACAAAGCACCAGTCATGACACTCAATCGAAACATGACCACACTAGCCACAATTGCCATGACGGCTACCAAAATCTCCATCTTCATCAATCGTTTATACTCTGCAGGATTATCCAAGAAATTAAACATCGCTGGCACGCGCTCCTTTTGGTCTGACAAGTCTTCAATGTCGAGAGCATACCACGCCTGCCAGGACCATTAGCCTCAGAGCCAAGAATTTTGAAAAGACCTTAAGCACTTTAACGAAAACGCAACCCTTGTCTTTTCACAAGAGACGTGGTACCTTATACTTACTAAATGTAAGTATAAGGAGCACTGACCATGGCTAATCAACTCACTGGATTGCATCACTTGACCGCCATCACCTCAAGTTCACCAAGGATTTTTCATTTTATGAGCGGTATTTTGGGCCTGCATCTTATCAAGAAGACTGTCAATCAGGACGATGTGCGAACCTATCACCTGTATTTCACCGATGATATGGGCACTGCTGGGACAGACATCACCTTTTTCGACTTTCCGGGGATTCAAAAAGCTCAGCATGGTAATAATGAGATCGCGCGTACCAGCTTTCGCGTTCCGTCTGATGCCGCGCTGACCTATTGGACCGATCGCTTTGATACGTATCGGGTGCATCACGATGCGATTGACGACTTATTCGGCGCGAAGATCCTCCGCTTCCATGATTTTGACGGTCAACAGTATCAACTCATCAGTGACGAGCATAACCATGGTGTTCCAGCAGGCACGCCTTGGCGCCATTCAACCGTTGACCCGCAATTTGCGATCGGCGGCCTTGGCCCAGCGTACATCACCACCGACCACTACGACGAACTGGTCGGTGTCATGACCGATCTGCTTGGCTTCAAGCAAATCGCCAAAGACGGTCAATATACCTTGCTTGAACTCAATGACGGCGGCCACGGTGCGCAAGTCATTATCGACTATCAACGGTTGATTCCAGCCGCTTATCAAGGCTTCGGCGGCGTTCATCACCTTGCTTTCCGCACCGATGATCGCGACAGCCTCCAGCATTGGATCGAAAAAATCGGTGCTGCTGGTTTGAACTCGTCAGGCTTCGTTGATCGCTTCTACTTCGCCTCCGAATACTTCCGACCAATTCCAGACATTCTGTTTGAAATTGCGACAGATGGTCCAGGCTTTCTACTAGATGAAACCTACGAAGAAGCCGGTGTTCACCTCGAATTACCACCATTCTTGGAAGATCAGCGCGAGGCAATCGAACGGAATTTGGTGCCATTTAACACGGAACCGCAGACGGCGGGGAAGGCATAGTTATTTAGTCCGAGTGTTCTAGTTCGGTGGCTGAATTGACGGCTCAGTTTTTAAAAACCTTGGGGTCCACAATATCTTGTAAATAAGCCTTACCTGCTAAGATCCTGTCAGAACTTGAATAATTTCTGACAGGATCTTTTTTACTTCGCGTCAACCGTTGTGTATAAGCATATTGGTTTACTGTCATGAAGCTACTGCTTGCTGTCGCCAAAAACCGGGTTAATCAATGACATTTGATTTCTTCTGTTCTCGATAAGGAAGGAATGATTTGACAGCTCCAGAGTCAACCTAACTTGTAAGGACGCGTTAGATAAGAAATAGCTTTAGAGTGACCATGGTGAAAATGTCTTTTATTCTTAAGCTTAAAGTAAAAACAGAGACCATCATATGACGTGGGATAGAAAGCCAAAGAAAAGATGAGATAATTGATTTCACATCAATGCTGATAGTAAAATAGAGCAATTATCGGAACACCTTTGAAGTTTAATAGTTTTTATGAAGTGTTAACCAAAGAGCATAAGTCTTTCACCATAAATAAACACCCTGAAACTCTCGAACGGTTTTTTCGTGCAATGACGAGAAAGAAATTGTCAAAATGAAAAGCAAAAAATCAATTTTAAGTCAACTTCCTGAACTCATCGCAGATCCTACTACAACTGGATCTGAACTAGAAATCTTGAAACACGCTGAAACTCGACGACAAAAGGGTGATAACGAGGAAGGAATCGCCTTCGAAATTAGAACAGGACTGCAACCCTTAGCTATTGGACAAAAACTGTCTCCAAAGGTTGTAGATTTTCTCACTGAAATTGCGGCTCAGTACTTGGGGATGGGAAGTAGAGGAAACATCATATTCTGACTAAATATTGGTATGCCCCATTACAGAGTGTTTTTTTAAAGTAGTAACATATTCAGTCTTACTTGTTCTCGCTGCTAGAAAGAAGAAGTAAAAACCTGATCCGCTGGCGTTAAGTGGATTCCTCATTGCTTGTTAAAAATATAACATCATTGAAAAAGGAAACCTATCAAGATTTAGCATACTCAATCTTGATAAAGATCTTGAAGCAGCTTACTTAATTCGGTCTCATCAATCAATTGTTTAACTTTGTCTCCCATACCTGAGTCACGGCGATATGCCATCACAACCTTAACCGAGAGTTGATTTAAAGGTACTTTGATGATATTGCATCTTGTTGCATCGAAATGGCGATGTAAACAATATTGTGGTACAAAAGTACATCCTAGTCCATGATAGGCCAAATTTGCAGCTGTTTGAATGAAACGGACATTAAAAATGGTCTTTGGTCGAATTCTCTGTTCATCAAAGAAAACATCTAGTTGCCTCATAAAACCCGATCCTGAATCTAATGTAATGTAATCAACTTGACGAAACCGAGGTGCCTTAACTGGTAATGTCAGAATTTCTCGGCGTCCTGAAGTAAAAAGTGGCGAACTATCATTGACCAATAAATAGACTGGCAATTCGCAAATAGCATGATACATAATCTCATTCGAAAATATTGGCAATAGCCTTAACTGAGCATCAATTCGCCCAGTTAACAATAAATCTCCTAATTCACTGGAAATTCCTTCGGTAAATGCTATTTGACTTTCCGAATGAACTTGATGGTACCGATAGAGTAGTGGCGGTGCAACATTTGTTGACATCGACTGATTGATCCCAAGTCGTAAATGAGTCACATCTGCCATCTTTTCAAGATCGTGCATTAATTTATTGTACTGATTATTTAATTGTTCTAAGGCGCGAACATATTGGACTCCCATTGAGGTTAACGCGATCGGTCTCCTACTACGATCTAGCAAATGATATCCTAACTGGCGTTCGTTTTCGGTGACAAATCGACTAAGATACGGTTGTGAGATATATAATCGCTTAGCCGCAGCCGTCACACTACCGGCAGAAATAATAGTACGCAAATAGGTCAAAAGTTGTGTTGTATCTTTCACCATGGCTACCCCCCAAAAAAGCGCTATACCCTACAAGTTATACTAGTGGAATTGAATAAGTATTTCAATTATTTTGTGAAATATTATACAGTTCACTTGTAAACAGAAATGGAGGGGTGTTCATGATATCAATGGGATTTGATCGTTATGGTCTAGATAAGAGACAACCAATTGTTGGCTTTATTGTGCTTATATTAACAATTGTTTGGGCAATTACATTAAATCAAAAAGCGGGATCACTACCAATGGCTCTGGTTGCTGGGTTAATGATTGGTTATACTCTGACTCGCTCACGATATGGTTTTGCTGGAGGTGTCAAGCGAATCTTTTATCGAGGAGAAGGAAGTCTAACAATTGCGTTGCTGGTTATGCTGGCAACAACCGCACTCATTAATTTTGGTATCCAATGGTTCGCAGCAAGTAATGGTGCTATACCAGCATGGGAAATTACCAGTGCCAAACAAGCTTTAATCCCTGGCACGCAAAATGTTCGAATTGGAAATATTTCAGTCATCATTGGTGCTTTCCTTTTCGGCATGGGTATGATTATGGCTGGCGGTTGTGCTTCTGGAACGCTATCCGACTTCGGTGAAGGCGAAGGCCACGCTTGGATTGCTTTTCCTTTTTTTGTTCTATTCGCTGCACCCGGCCAATATTTTGGATATATTCTTGATAATACAACTATTGGCAAAATCGGGGTTAATGTTTGGCTACCACAATACATTGGTTACTGGGGAGCACTTTTACTGACAATAGCGATTCTCTTTGTCCTTTACCTCATAACGAAATATTATGAAAATAAAAAAAAGGCAGCTGGAGCTTGGCTAAGTCCAAAGTCAGACTGGGCAGACTATGAAAAGCCAATACCACTTGATGAAAAACACCACTTCAAATGGTGGTCTTGGACAACTTACCATAAATTATTTATCGAACGATGGTCTTTTTTGACTGGTGGCATCGGCATTACCCTTGTCGCAAGTTTCATCATGATTACCACAAACAAAGCTTGGGGTGTTACAACTCCCTTCGTCACTCTTGATCAAAAAATTTTCCAATTATTTGGCATGCAGTTCCACTCGCCAGCTTTCGATGAAACAGCAAAAGCTATGAGCGGTCCACTACTTATGGATGGCGGAACAATTCGTAACATTGGCATTGTGTTGGGAGCATTAATTGCATTCTTAATGGCAGGTCGGTTTAAAGCCAATCTCAAAATGACTTGGGCAGACTTTAGCGGCTATGCATTCGGTGGTGCGTTCATGGGACTAGGCTCACGTATGGCGCGTGGTTGCAATATTGGAGCACTTTACTCTTCCATCACCAACTTTTCATTGCACGGATATATCTTTATGTTTTTCCTTGTTTTAGGGGCAGCCTTTGCAATCAAGCTATTCCAAGGAAAGCTTGATTTATGCCCTATGTACATGCCAAAGAAAGTCCTTAAGGAGGATATTACCTATGAGTAAAAAAATTATTGTTGTCGGTGGTGTTGCAGGTGGTGCTTCAGTAGCTGCACGAGCCCGAAGACTAGATGAATCAGCAAAAATTATCATGTATGAAAAAGGCCCAAATGTATCCTTTTCCAATTGTGCATTACCATATCACCTATCAGGTATGATTCCAAATGCCGATGACATTGTGCTAATGGACCCTGTTCAGTTCAAGCGTCAATATAATATTGATGCCATTGTTAACCACGAAGTTATCTCAATTGATGCTGTAAATCGGGCTGTGACAATTAAGAATATGCAAACCGGTGAAACTGCAATCGATCACTATGATGATTTGTTTTTATCCCCAGGTGCAGTGCCAATTTTACCAAAATCAATTAAGGGTATTGATGGATCCAATGTTTTCACGATTCGTAATGTTGACGACATAAAAGCCTTAGGCGATGTTCTTAAAAAGTGCAGTATCTCCAACATCTCAGTTATCGGTGGTGGCTTTATCGGTGTGGAAACTGCCGAGAATTTAGTGAAGGGTGGTTATCACGTTAACTTAGTTGAAGGCGCAGATCACATCTTGGCAACAATTGATCAAGATATGGCACAGGTGGTTCAAAAAACAATACTAGATAACAAGGTCAACCTAATTGTCCGCGATACATTGACTGCCATCGGAAAACACAGCATTACACTAGCTTCCGGACAGGAATTGCCCAGTGACATAGTTATCATGGCAATTGGTGTCAAGGCTGATACTACACTGGCACGAAAAAGTGGCATTAAACTTGGTAAAACAGGCAGTATTCAAGTTAACCAATCATTTCAAACCAATTTGCCACATGTTTATGCTGTGGGCGACGCAATTGAAGTTTACAGTCGCCTTCTACGCCGACCGACTCGACTAAATCTAGCTTTTCCTGCCCAGCTTCAAGCTCGTCAGGCTGTAGACCACGCTTATGGCCGGCAAATTCGTAATCGCGGTGTCATTGGATCACAATGTTTACCCGTCTTCAATACGAACGTTGCCTCCACCGGACTAACTGCACAACAATGCCAAGATGCAGAAATCGATTTTCGTTCCGCAATGGTAATTCCCAAAGATAAGGTAGCGCTTATTCCAGGTGCAAAACCACTATATATGAAACTAATTTTTGCTTATCCATCTGGTGAAATTTTAGGGGCACAAGCAATCGGAGAGAGCTCCGTAGATAAGCAAATCGATATTATTGCTACAGCAATTACCAACCACAATTATGTCGAAGATTTAGAAACATTAGAGTTGTGCTATCAACCAACTTTCAGTACAGCCAAGAATGCTGTCAATATGGCAGGACTAGTTGCCACTAACATCTTAAACGATGAGTTTAAACAGGTGATGGTCACAGATGTTAGGTCACTTGTTGAAGCTGGGGCCACCATCATCGATGTCCGTGAGCCTGATGAATACGCGGAAGGTCATATCATCGGGGCAAAGAACATTCCAATGAGCGTATTTCGAGACCATCTCAAGGAAATTCCCAAGGATCGTCCCGTTTACATTCATTGTCTGAGTGGACAGCGCAGTTACAACGTTGCCCGTGCGCTGGGTAATCGTGGATACCACAATATTTACAATATCGCGGGTTCTTTCTTAGACCTTTGTGAATTCGAATATTTCGAAGATCAAACTCAGAATCGTAGACCAATTGTTACAAATTACCGCTTTGACTTACTTTAGAAGAAAAGTTAGATGTCTAGGCTTAGACGGTCTAGATATTTTTGTTTATTGATCTTTGGGGGGTTGCATGATGACACCTAGAAAAAATTTATCTAGCCTCAGTGGACGTTCGCTCATAGTAGTAGGCATCTTGGGATTATGGTGGTGTATAACCAGCTCTCATCTTGTGTCAAGTGTTCTATTACCAGCCCCTACTGATGTATGGATAGCCATGTTAAATCTATTTAGATTTGGTTATAACGGTACTCCTTTTTGGCAGCATTATTTGCTCACACTGACACGAGTGGGAGTTGCCGTCAGTAGTGCCATTATTGTTGGCATTCCTTTGGGATTATTTAGTTCTTATAATACAACAATCGGTAGTTTAATCGATCCGATTATTCAGTTTCTCCGACCTATACCGCCATTGGCATATTATACACTATTAATCTTATGGCTAGGAATCGGTGAAGCGTCAAAAGTATTGCTGCTATTTTTATCGGCGCTGCCTCCAATTTATCTAGCTGCATACGATGCCGTGTCAGGGATTAATATTGAATATCGCAATAATGCCGCTTCACTAGGAGCCAATTATTGGCAAATTTTTCTTCGAGTCATTTTCCCTGCTTCATTACCTGCCATCATGACTGGTGTACGCTCTGCAGTTGGTATGGCGTATACGACTATTGTATCTGCAGAAATGATCGCTTCAACCAGCGGTATTGGTTGGATGGTAATTGACGCTTCTCACTATCTCAAAACTGATGTCATGATTGTAGATATTGTTGTCATGGGAATTACCGGTATGTTGTTAGACTGGTTTCTAAAGCAATTTAGTCATCACTTTATTCAATGGCAAGGAAGAGGGTAATCCATTGTTAACAAAATATTTTAAGCCCTTACAGGCGCTATTATTTCTGTGTTGTTGTCTTGTTCTCACAGGATGCTCTTCATCCAACACAAAGCCAACAACCATTAAGATTGGTGTCTTGAGGGTCCCTAATGACGTCGCTGTAGCACAAGAACGCAAAATGCTTCAAGCTAAATGTCGGCAGTATGGGATGAAGGTCCAGTTTATCACATTTGATTCTGGTGTAGATGCCAATAAAGCTCTGTTATCCAATTCTGTTCAGCTTGCGACTATGGGCCATACTAATGCTGTAGTTGCCATGGCTGCAAGGATTCCAGTCAAATTGGTCTGGATTAACGACATTATTGGTAGTAACGAGGCGTTGACCGTGCGTCGAAAAGCACATATTACTAATTGGGATAGTTTCAAAGGTAAAAGTATCGCAACACCTTTTGCCTCAACGTCTCACTATAGCCTAATGATGTTATTGAAACATCATCATTTGACCGGTAAAGTTCGAGTTTTAGATATGCAAACTCCCGAAATTGTTGCTGCATGGCAACGGGGTGACATTGATGGTGCATATACATGGGAGCCAAGCCTCTCAGCATTAACCGACGGCAAAGTTATGATCAACAGTCGTTCAATGGCGCAACGTGGGTATCTTACAGCCAATGTAACACTGGCCACGAATTCATTCATAAATGCGCATCCGAATATACTTCGAACAATTCTCTCTTGCCTCAATAAAGTTCATCTTCAATTTGAAAATGATCCACAAGAGTTATATCTCGATGCAGCAAAAAGTCTTAGTATGCCTACAAGTGTGATCAAAAAACAAATTGGAACTTCTCAATGGCTTAACACCCATCAACAAGAAGCCTTCATATCCCACACTTTTAGAACCCAGTTTTTTAACACTGCTCAATTCATGTGGCAACAGCAAACCTTGTCACGTCCAATTAGCCGGAAGGACTGTGCTCAATTTGTCACAGTTCGCTTTCTTAATTCTGGAGGTCAATGATGACACTACTTGACATAAATCATGTGGACTACTGTTACAACGAAGGAACGTCACCTACTATTCATAACATTAGTCTAACTGTCTGTCCGAATTCAACAACTGTCATTATAGGTCCTTCAGGCATTGGCAAGACCACATTATTAAACTTGATCGCCGGTTATCTAAAACCCAGTCAAGGAACTTTAACCATGAACGGCAAATCAATAACAGGGCCATCTTGGAAGCGCGGCGTTGTTTTTCAAACAATGGCTCTTTATCCTTGGTTAAATGTCCGTGATAACATTTTGTTTGGTCCAAAAATGCGTCATCAATCTTCAGACGATTTTACCATGCTATTAGAAAAAGCTGGATTAACTCATTATGTTAATCGCCCAATTTATACACTCTCAGGTGGTCTGAAACAACGCGTTGCCCTTGTTCGCGCGTTCATCAACCATCCTCCGTTACTCATGTTAGATGAATCGTTTGGAGCTCTAGATAACCATACACGGGCAGAGATGCATACACTATTGTTTGATCTCTGGCGTGCTACTCAAAATGCTATGATTATCATCACTCATGATATTGATGAGGCGCTTTTTCTTGGTCAACAAATTGTCGTTATTAATGGCCATCCTGGTACGATCAAAGCTGAGTATAAGAATTCTTTTTTCCAACAGCCTGTCAGCCAAGCCTATGCAGAGCCTACTTATTTGAAATTTCGAAATCGTTTGCTTAAAAATATCTGTTAAAATTACGTCACTTAGATTCCGCATGAAATAAAACGAATTTCTATTCAACTCAAAGAGGACCACGAGGGACAAGATGTGGCTCTAGTGGTCCTCTTTATATTTTGAAAATTTGTTGTTTTTTGGTTTCCAGCCTTGTTAAAAAAAGACAGCAGGACAACAAACTGCTAACTTTCGGAGTCAATTATCAGGTGTTTGCGTCACTTCATCAACCAGTATTTCGTTCCCATACTTATCAAGCGCTGGCACTTGATTACCATCCTTATCATAGATAATCGTAAATCCGCCTTTGCTCGACACCGTACTTGAATCTAAAGGTTCCTCTGCTTCGCTCTCACTAATCGCATTCTTTGTTGGTTGTTTTGATTCGGCCTGGGATGTTGATTCACGAGCGTCTTTATCACGTGAAGTTGTTGTATCCTTCTTTTCCTGCGAGGTTTGTATATTTGTTTGTTTCGACAGTGCTGGAATAGTAACAAGTATTCCCACGCAAAAAAATACCGTGAGAATGATGCCTACTGCAGTACCCTTCTTCATAGTAGAGTTCCTCCTTGTTTATATAAAAGCATAAATTTTTTATAGGGTTAGTATCCGACCCGGTCAATGAGCGGTTTTCTAATCAATAATATCTGTTCATCAATTCACTGGGCCTTTTTTACTACATTCATTTTCGTTCTATCAAGGCTTAATATACCCATACCCAGCCGCCTCAGCTTGTGCCAGTTTAACAACCCCGACCGGCACCACTGGTACGCCAGCCGGTAATTTTGTTTCGTCCAAGTGACGTTGCTGTAGGGAATTGTGGCAGGCAAAAAAGTGAGCCTGAGGATGCGCAGCGATGAAGGCGGCTACCTTTTGGTCAAAAAAGACGGTGATGCCATCACCATTCACCAGCACTTCGATGTCTGCATCTGGCTCCGCCGCCAGATAGTTGTCGAGATTGGACGCCAAGTGTGGCCAGCGTTCAGTTGTATCTAAATGAAAAATCGTTTTTAATGTCATCTTGTCTCACCTCAGCTTGAGGATACCACGAGTCGCCCATCAAAAAGAAGCTGAAACAGATTGCCACCCTGCGCGTTTGGTTACAGCGCAGTGGCAGTGTCTGTTTCAGCTTCTTTTAAAAGACAGCGGTTAGTTGTGTGTTACAGCGATGCCAGAATCACGAAGTTCAGAATGAACCCGATTGTGACAATTGCCAAAACTGGGTGGATTTCCTTAACCTTGCCGGTGATCAGCTTGATCAGGCAATAGAAAATGAAGCCTGCCGCGATCCCGTATGAGATGTTGTAGACAAAGCCCATGACGATGGATGCCATGAAGGCCGGAACGGCTTGGGAAAGATCTTCCCATTCGATTTCCTTGAAGGTGCTCATCATCATGATCCCGACCAAGATCAAGGCAGGTGCCAAAGCTTGGGTCGGTACAATGGCGATGAATGGTGCAAAGACTGAGCTGAGCAGGAACATGCCGGCAACGACAACCGAAGTCAGCCCAGTTCGGCCACCAGCACCGATGCCGGCAGCACTTTCAACATAGGTCGTGACGTTACTGGTACCGAAGATGGAGCCAACACCTGTCGCAATTGAATCTGCAAACAGGGCGCGATCCATTTTAGACGAGAAGCCTGAACCTTGTTCCAGAGCACGTTCGTCAGCATCCGAGAAAATCCCGGTGCGCCGGCCTGTGCCTATGAAGGTTCCCAATGTGTCGAAAATGTCGGAGAAACTGAAAGCAAAAATGGTCATGATTGACAGGGCAATTTTGTCTGGGCTGGTAAATAACGATCCCATCCCCTTAGCGGAAAAAGCGGCGCCAAAGGTTGTCTGCAATGATGCAAAAGTGCTGCTAAAGGAATTTGCAGCGCTCAGATGCAAGTTGGTCACGCCCATTGGAATCCCAATGATGGTCGTCAGCAGAATCCCGATCAGAATTGCGCCGGGAACTTTTTTGACGTTCAGAATAACCATGATGATCAAACCAATCAGGGCCAGCAAAGCACCTGCTTGGGTGAAGTTAACCAGTGCCGGCACAATGCCACCGTTGGAAACAACCGATTCAACCCCATGTTTGAGCGTCAGTGCGCCCGCCTTCAACGGTTGGCCGTTGATGGTGTTAATGCTGGAAGCTTCAGAAGTAAATTGTAAGAAGCCGGCGTTCTTGATCCCAATGTAAGCCACGAAGACCCCGATCCCACCGCCAATCGCATGCTGGATGGTTTCTGGAATCGCGACAATGATTAATTTCCGAATTTTGGTGACAGTGATTAAAATGTTGATCACGCCACAAATGAAGACCAGCGCCAAGGCTTCTTGCCAACTGAATCCCAGCGCGAAAACAACCGTATAAGTGAAGAAAGCATTGAGTCCCATGCCTGGTGCCAACGCGTACGGCACATTAGCGAAAAGACCCATGACCAGCGTTCCGACCGCACTGGCAATGATCGTTGCCAAGAAAACGGCCTGAGCCGGCATCCCCGTCTGTGATAGGACTTGGGGATTAACGAATAAAATATATGACATTGCAAAAAATGTGGTTAGACCTGCCATGACCTCGGTCATTGGCGTGGTCTTATTGTCTTTCAAATGAAAAAAGTTTTCCATGACACGCTCCCCTAAACTGTGAATATGAAAAGTGTACCCGAGACTGACGGCAGTTGCAATATAAAATACGTTTATTTTTCTTTTTTTTATGATTAATGTTCGTGTTTTCCCTAATTTTAAACACGCTCGTCAGGCTTTTCGGAAAGCGGTATGATGAGACTACAACATTCATTTACAGAAAGAAGGTCATTTTTATGTGGCTCTGGATGCATCTTGTTTCATGGGCAGTTCTAATCATTGCAGCGGGGATCGCTCTTTTTAGCAAGACTCGCCAGTTTCTGTTATGGACGATGATCACCCGCGTTTGTTATCTTGTTTCCATTGTGAGCGGCATTGTCTTGATGCGCTTTGCTTTTGCGCGCAATCCGTTGTTGACGGTGGTTAAAATTCTAATCGCAATTGGCCTCATCGGCTTAATCGAGATCGCCTTCGCCGGCAAAAAGGACCATCGCCTGAGCAAACCGATTGTGTGGAGCACCCTTGCAGCGTTAGTATTGGTGACAGTCGCTGGATTTGCCTTAGCCCAATTCCGACCGTTCATCTAATCACAGAGCGTGAGCTGACACGGTTAGAAACCGGAGCATAAGCGGCCTCCAACATAAATGGCCGGGCTTTGGTCATTTATGTTGAAGGTCCTTATGTGCAGGTTTCTGTGCCTGCGAACGCGTTTAGAAAAACCGGGAACCAGTTTCGTTTAGAAAGAAACGGAGGTGACACCGTGTCACTTATCAGCACTTTACTTGTCGGCTTGCTCGGTTTATTGCATTTGACGATCATGGCTTTGGAAATGTTCGGCAAACCAGAAAGTCAGGCCGAAAACTTCAGCATGCCGCTTGCTTTTGTTAAACAACCCAATGCTCAAATTGCATTGAAAAATCAAGGCATCTATAACGGTGCTCTCGCTGTTGTCATGTTGCTCAGCCTAATACTGCTGCACGGCACTGATCAATTGATTACCTTGCGGCTGTTAACCGGCTTTGTCACCGTCGTGGGTCTATACGGCGGCGCGACCGTTAGCAAAAAGATCTACTTTGTGCAAGCAATTCCCGGTGCCCTTACCTGCCTGACCTTATTCTTTTAACTGATTCGTTAAGTCACTGTGCAATGTGCATCCTGAACGCTTCACTTAATGCGTTTTTCGGAATCATGAAAACCACGATCATGACAAAAGGCGTTCTCACAAACGAGAACGCCTTTTGCATGGGCTAAGGTTGGAACACGAGTCGAGCCGCACCGCGATCTTGCCAGTGATCATGCACCTGACTGAGTGGCAGGACAGTTGTCGGTGTCACAAACTTTCCGGCGGCTAAAGCCGTGAATAAAGCGGGCAATTCCCGTTGATAGTCAGCCAATGTCAGACTGCCTTGGCCACTGCCGACCAACGTTAATCCGGTACTGCGCAAAGCAGCGGCCGGCAAGGACAATGTTGGCCCAGCGGCACCACCAATCTCAATCCAAATCAACTTGGCAGCATGATCACGCCGCGCTTTTAGCAGTGTCATCATCACGGTTGCGCTGGGTGCGCCCCATAGAAAATCAAGCACAATGTCGGCTGGCGGTAAAGCCGCCAAGGCAGCAGTGTCACCAAGCTGCACTGTCGTATCAGCACCAAGATCGCTTAAGGCCGCCAACTTGTCACGATTTCGACCAACCCCCGCCACATGTGCAGCGCCCATTGTTTTAGCAATTTGAACAGCGGCAGTTCCGGCCGCCCCCGTTGCACCCAGAACAAGAACCCGCTTGCCAACAACCTGCCCAGCTTTGACGCGCAAGGCCATCCAGCCTGCCATTGCCGGATTCACACTCGCGGCAATTTGCGCAGGATCAGCATCTTCCGGCAGTGGAAACATTAGCTGTTGCTGCGTCACTGTTTGCTCAGCTAAAGCGCCGAATTTTGGATCGCGTGTTAGAAAATAAACCAGTTGCCCATCACTGGTGCGACCAACGCCATCGAGTCCGGGAATAAATGGGAGCTCAGGGGTTTGGGTATAATGGGACCCATCCGCCTGCGAACGAACACGTTGATTCACACTGCTGGCCAAAACTGTGATCAATACCTGCTTAGGCGCTGGCTTCGGTGCTGGAAAATCCCCATAAATGGGGGCTTGGTCTAAATGAGTTACAATTGCTGCTTTCAAAGGACCACCTAGTTTCTTGAAATTTAATTACCTGTAATATATTCTAGAGTGTAGCCCCACAATCTTCTGTTGTCAAAATATATTACCTGTAATTAAAAGGAGGCACTTATGGCCGCTGATTTCACCCAATTACAACAAGCCATTCGCTTGCTCAATGCCCATACTCGAGCTGCTGATGAGCAAGCGTGGCAAGTGCTTTTTGATCGTTGGCTGGCAACTTTACCCTCTGAAACTCGCCGGCAAATGCAAACAGTTCGGTTTAATCATGCCCAATTGACGTTACTCACAACGCTGGATCAAAGCAGTCGCAAACAACTGCGCAATCAGGATTTAACCGCTGCTGTTCCGTTCTCACAAGGCCTAGTCTCACGCTATGTTGCTCGCCTTGTTCAATTAAACTTGCTGACAAAATTATCCTTGCCCGACAATCGCAAGGCCTACATTGTTGCACTAACTCCGCTTGGTCAACAAGTCGCTGCCTTACATCAGCAAATGCATCATCACACAAATGCTCAACTCGCCTCTGTACTTCATACCCTTGATCCACAAGATGTTCAAACTACCATTCAGGTACTCACAAAACTGACGGCTCAGCCTTTACATCCCAAGTCTTAGTCCCACTCGCGATACGCTCGCCATAACGCGCTCGCCAGCGCTGAAACCTGCGTGTAAGGACCTTCGTCGCAATGACCAAAGAACGGTCATCACGCCCAAGGCCACTTACACTTCGGTTCCACCCGCGTTGGCTCACGCTCACTTTAAAGGAGGAATTTACGATGGTTCTCATTTCGATCCTGCTCGATCTTATCGCTCTTGGCGGGTACTTTCTGGTCACTGCCAGTACAACGCAACCGGTTTTTTGGTTGCTCACGATTGTTGAGAGCATCATTGTCGTTATTCTGGCAGGCTTTTTCTTCTCTTACCGTGGCAAACGCCGTTCACGCTTTTATGATCCTGACATAGGCGCCAGACCGTACACCATTCGTTTTTCAATCATTGCCGTCTCCTTGTTCGTCAATGGCGCTGCCTTGTTCGTTTATATCATGGCAATTCGTGGCAATTCGATTTTTTAAGCAATCAATCCCAATATTAAAAAACGTGCTCTGCCATTAACGTATTCGTCAATAGGCAGGGCACGTTTTGCTATTCAGTTGACTACTTTGCTGGACCAGTAACTTCCGTGCTGGTTTCGCCTTTGGTCAAGAAATCAACGAGATGTTGTAGTGAGAAGTAAACCATATTATGCACAGCCGTCTCGGTGTAGTAGGCAATGTGCGGGCTGAGGACAACATTTGGCATCCCCAACAGCTCATCCCACAACGGATCCTTGAAGCTACCGTGCTTGGCGAGATTCAACAAGTCCTCGGTTTCGTATTCATAGGTGTCAATCCCGACACCGGCCAACTTGCCAGACTTAAGATTGCTGAGCATGGCTTGCGTGTCAATCAGATTTGGCCGAGCCGTGTTGATCACAATCGCACCCGGTTTCATCAAATCAAATGCTGCTTCATTGATAATGTGGGTATTTTGTTCAATCCCAGGAACATGAAGATCAATGATATCACTTTGCTTAAAGAGGTCTTCAAGGCTGACATAGTCAAAATCTGGGTGATCGCCCTTCATTGGATAAGGATCGTAAGCAATCACTTTGGCGCCAAAGCCTTTGAACAGTTTGATAGCAACCTGCCCAATATGACCGGTGCCCATCACGCCAACGGTTTGTTGACCGAGTTCCTTACCGATGAAGGTGCCCGCTTTTTCATAATCGCCCGCCTGTAGTTGCGCCTGTACTTTACCCATATTACGTAGCAAGTACAAAGTATCGGTCAAAGCAAATTCAGCAATCGCTGCTGGCGAATAAGCCGGTACATTGCTCAAACGAATGCCGTATTGCTTCATGGCAGTCATATCAATGTTATCCGTACCCACATTCCGAATCGTCAGGAACTTGATACCATACGCGTGCATTTTTTCAAAAACGCCGGCTGCATATGGCGTTGTCTGCAATGAATTGATGCCATCAAACCCTTTAGCCCATTCAACGGTGTTTTCATCGAGAAATTCTGTATGGTATTCAAGTGTGTTGCCTGTATCCTTGGCCCATTGCTTGAAATATTGAATCTCGTCAACGCGTGCACCGTAAGCAATAATCTTCATGTGTTAAACTTCCTTTCCAATTTGTCCACTCACCAGTATACAAGATGCCTCTGTGAAAAAGCATCTTTAAAAAATGGGCCGCTGCCCTTGTTCAAGTGCCAACAAGTCGCGCTTCATTGGCAAACCGCCACGAAAGCCACCCAAACCACCATCTTTGCGCAGGACGCGATGACAAGGCACAGCGATCATAACGGGATTCTTCCCGACCGCAGAGCCGACTGCTTGGAAGGCATGCGGATGACCGACTGCGGCTGCCACCTGTGCGTACGTTCGGGTCTCTCCATAAGGAATCGTCTGCAGATACTGCCAAACGGCTTCTTGCAGCGGTGTCCCATGGTAAGTCACCTGTACTGTGATGGTTTGCGCCTTGCCAGTAAGATAATCATCAATGGCGTTTTGAAACGGCAACATCTCTTCTTGATTAAATTCAAGTGAACCGCTGACATAATCAGCCGCCTCGCTAAGCGGCGCATCCGGTGACCCGACGAAGGCCAGTTTCCCTTGATCGGCCACGATAAAATAGGCGTGATTGGGCATTGCTAACCGTGTGTATTGCATTCTTTGACTCCTTATCTGCGCTGTTTAGAGAAAGCGCGTTCACAACCATGGCAGAGGGTTTAAAAGCCTTCTTAATATTACACCATTTTTTAGCATCTTTATCGCCGATGAGCCCGGATTGTGCTAAACTGAGGTTTCTATCAAACTCGGATAATACGCGGAGGTACTATCACATGAAAATTGTCGTTTTAGCAGGCGGCCGGAGCACGGAGCGCAATGTGTCCATTTCTAGCGGCTACCGGATCACGAACGCCTTGCGGCAAAAAGGGCAGCAGGCCACCTTTATTGACCTGTTTCTTGGCTACGACCTCGAAGGGAAGACGGTCGAACAGGTTTTTGATGACGCCAACACCAGCAAGGATCTGAATATTTCAGATGCGATTCTGACTGATGAAGACATCAATAAGTTACGGCCAGATGGCAGCACCCAGCTATTTGGTCCCAATGTTATGGCGATCTGCAAAGCAGCGGACATTGTTTTCCTCGCTTTGCATGGTGGCGATGGCGAAAACGGTAAGGTTCAGGCTGTGTTTGACATCAACGGGGTCAAGTATACTGGCTCTGGCCCGCTGGCTTCAGGCATCACCATGAACAAGGTTTTCAGTAAGGAAGTCATGTTGTATCATGGCATTCAGACTTCAGGATTCAAGGAATTCAAGCGCGATCAAGGGCCAAAACAAACGGTCCCGTTTGATTTTCCAGTTGTTGTCAAGCCAACATCCGGCGGTTCCAGCGTTGGGACACATATTATTCATAATCAGGAAGAACTCGAAAGTGGTCTTGAAGATGTTTTCCGCTTCGACAACAGTGCCATTGTTGAAGAGTTCACCCCAGGTCGCGAATTCTCGTTAGGCGTTGTCAATGGCCACGCTTACTCGGCCATTGAAATCAAGGTGCGTTCTGGTTGGTATGATTTCAAGCATAAATTCCAAGCCGGCTACACCGACTTCATCACCCCGCCAAAGGATCTCGATGAAGATGTCCATCAGGCTATGAAAGATGTTGCCGTCCAAACGATGGATGTTCTGGGCCTGCAAAATTACGGCCGAATCGACTTCTTCGCCAACGAAAAAGGTGTTTGGGTCATTGAAGCCAACAACCTGCCGGGGATGACACCACTGTCACTGTTGCCGCAAGAAGCCGAAGCAGACGGTGTTGACTACGGCGATTTGGTGATGGATATTGTCAACGGCAAGCTCAAGCTCTACGCTGACGGCATGACCGAGGCTGGACTCTTAACGAAGTAAGCCACAACGGCCAAAATATATCTTCATTTTGCTCAAAGTAACCATAAAAAGTCGCTATCTGAAATCAACGTGATGCCGTTGACGATTCAGATAGCGACTTTTTCTTTGAGTACGAGCAGATTTCTGCAACTGGGAGCGCGTATCGCCTACAGTTCACACCCACCGTGGCGACTGCGGAAACTCAATTGTATCCCCGACTTTGACAGGTGCCGTGACGAGCAACCCGAGACACGGGACTTCGTCAGTATGGTGCGGATGTTGCCGCTTCTCAATCGCACAGACTTTACCTGTTGTCGTGCCATTAAGGCGGATCGGATCGCCCGGCTGAATGCGTTCAACCGGAGGCGCAATCGTGATCACTGTGCCACGCCCAGTAATCGTGGCAGTCGCTTGGATGGTATACATATCGCTTTCCCCCTGATACTGTGTCTTGTTAAAAATCGCACAGTTTAATTAACCAACACTTCCTGATAGGTCTTCTATTCGATCGTAACAGGTTGCCAGCCGGAAAAACAAGCAACCGGTTTACGGTTAGAACGACGATGGTGTCATCTTTTTGCCCGCTTGCGTTTCCTGCATGTTCAATAGATAATTAATGCATTGTATGAGAAAGCAGGGAGATCTTTATGATAAAACCGCAAGCATTACAGCCACATGATCAAGTTGCCATTGTCAGCCTCAGCGCCGGAACACTAGGTGAAAGCTTTGCAGCCCATCAGCTTCAACTTGGGACTGAGCGATTGAAAGCCATGAAGCTGGAACCGTGCTTTATGCCAAACGCCTTACGCGGCCAAGCCTATCTCAAAGCCCATCCAGAAGCACGCGCAGCAGATTTAAAAGCCGCTTTCCTTGACCCGAGCATCAAAGGTATCATCTGTGCCATCGGCGGCGATGATACTTACCGAATCATCCCTTACCTGCTAGATGATCCGGCTTTCACGCAAGCAGTCGCTGATCATCCCAAACTATTCACTGGTTTTTCCGACACGACCATTGACCATCTCATGTTTTATCAATTAAGCATGACTAGCTTTTATGGGCCTAATTTTTTAAATGATCTAGCTGAATTAGACACGCGCATGTTGCCGTACACCGCCGCCAGTTTTCAGCATTATTTCAAAAATCCGGCCACAACGGCGATTAGTTCCAGCCCGACTTGGTACGACGAACGCACGGACTTTTCAGAAAGTCAGTTAGGGGTACCGCGAAAATCACACAAAGAACAGCATGGCTACCTCGCGCTGCGGGGTCAAGGCCGGGTCACTGGCACCTTACTTGGTGGCTGTCTCGATAGTCTCCACGACTTAATCTACCCGGTTCGCTATCAGGACGAACCAGAAGTGGCCAAAAAGTACCAGCTCTTCCCGCAAGACTGGACCAACAAGATCCTTTTCATTGAAACATCAGAAGACAAAATAACCCCCGCAACTTACCGCACCTATTTAGAACATCTTGATGAACATGGCGTTCTTGCACAAGTGAAGGCGATTCTCGTTGGCAAGCCCCAAAATGAAACTTACTTTGACGCTTACCAGCAGGTGCTGCTTGATATCACCCAACCATACAAGACGCCGATTCTGTACAACCTGAATTTTGGCCACGCCTATCCGCGAACCGTCCTGCCATACGGCCTGCAAACGACGGTCGATTTCGATCAGCGTCAAGTTACGGTAGATGAACCTTATTTTGCTGATAAGTTGTAAACTTCGTATCGACCACTTAAATGTTGCGTACAGGTACCGTAAATCCCGACCTTTTCTGTAAACTATGTGCTATTTTCAAAGAGCGAGAGCAGGAGCGCTGAGAAACTGAAGTGTCAGTGGCCTTGAAGTGAAAGGACCGCCTTTTTGGTCCTTTTGCTTCAAGGTCCTTACACGGAAGTTTCTGCGACTGCGAACGCGTCTAAGGAGGGAAAGGCTATGGACCAAACGCAAAAATTGAATGCTCCGATTCGCAAACATATTTTCTTGATCGTTGCTGGTGTACTGCTTTTATTGTTAGCTGCCGCTGCTGGTTTTGACTGGCAAATCTCGCAAACCATTGGTGATATGAACGACCCATTCGCCACTTTGTTCCAAGACGTTGGGCTGTGGACCGCACCGTTGATCATCATGCTCAGTTGCAACATTGTTTGTTATTATGCTATTCGTTCACAACAGCTGGCGTGGTATACCCGCACCTTAATGGTGATCGGTAGTGTCATCTACGCTGGTTGGGAACTTTGGGCCGGCTACCTCAAGTATGCCATGACCATGGTGATCACCTCGCTGAATGATATCAACGCTGGCAAACCAATGGGCATGGCTAACTCTGACGGCAGCAAGCTGACACTGCCGGGTGCCACCAGTATCATTTTGTTCCTCGTTCTCTACCTCGCCGTGTTCGTTGGCAGTCAGTACTGGCTCGCCCACAAAACCGATGAACAGCTTCATTACTTATTGAAAATGGCCGTTGTTGCCACCTTGGTCTGCCTGCTATCTGACCAAATCGTCAATGCCATGAAAACTTTCTGGGGCCGCTTCCGTCCTTATGAATTAAACGGCAATCCGACCCACTTCACAAGCTGGTTCCAGCCAAACGGCGCCAATGGTCACATGAGCTTCCCATCTGGTCATACCCAAACCGCCGCGACCTTGCTAACTTTGACATGGTTCGTCGATCGTGACAAGCCAAAACGCCAGCGGCTGGTCTTTTGGCTCACCTTCGCTTACGGCGCCGTCATGGCCTACACCCGCGTGCGCATCCTCGCCCATTTCACCGGTGATGTCACCATGAGTCTGATCCTCACATGGTCGCTCATTCTGATCCTAGCCGCGGTTGTACAACAACCATTAGTCGATTGGGAAGCCCTAACCGCCCGCTCGTCAGCGAAAAACTTAAACACAGAACCAATCTCCTGAAACGCAACTTACCAACACCGCTTATATCAAAATGCTAATTTATTTCGCCACAGCCGCTTGTGAAGATGGGCTGTGGTTTTTTGTTGTGGTATATGAGTAACAGTCCGTTCCCAAGCTGTTTATTGGAACCCGCGGCTTTCATTTTGTTAAAATTATATCAACAAAGTTAAAGTTGGGGGGCGGTTGGTCGTGACATTGAATCCAATTTTGTTGCTAGATGAGGACGATCAGGAGTTTGTCAGACAATTCGTTTTATCTTCCGGTTCACTCAAGAAGCTTTCTGAAAAGTACTCGGTCTCTTACCCAACCATCCGGCTGCGTTTGGATCGCGTCATTCGCAAGCTAAAAGCGGCCGAATTGGATCAGAAAAACAAGTTTCAGGTTAGCATCATGCAGATGGTCATTGACGACAAACTCGATTTAGCCTTGGCCCAAGAAATCATTCAAAAATACAAGGAGACTACCAATGATTGAAACACTGATCATCATCATCGTCATTTCTCTTCAAACCTTTTTTGGCTACATTGAAAATAAACTGCTAGGTGCCATTCTGCCAATCGCGGTTATTGTGGCAGACATCTACTTTTTAGCAAACGGTTTGCTTCAACTCTCTTTTAGAGATATTGCTATGCCCATTATTGGTCTTTTGACTTTGATTAGCCTGTGGGAAGGCGGACGGCAATCAAAATTAAGTAAGCAAAAGCGGGAGATGCAGAAAATGAAGGCTCAGGATAGTAAGCGTCAGGATTAATGCGCTTGTGTTTGCCTTGATACATTTATCTATGCTTCTGACAACCTTCTTAGCAGCCAAGAAGGTTGTTCTTGTCCGTCAGATCCGCCTTTCACCACCAACATTTGTACCAAATGAAGACAAAAAAATGGCGAGCCGCTTCGACCTTCTGAACGCTTACGCGCCGATCGTTACGAACTCACCGTGGTTTGGCACCGTCATGGAGTATAGCACGGAAGCTTGAGGTATGACAAGCAAAGAAATTGAAGCTGTTATCATTGTCTTTGCCGCCTCTTATTCGCTACATACCCAGCAGCTATCGCGATGACGATGCAAATGATCAGTACAATTTTCATGGCATTCTACCCCCTCTGGTTAGTATACCAGAACAAATTTCTTTGATCCTTACTTGGCGATCTGTCTGTGCTTAGCCTGATCTTTCTACTGTAAGCATCGTTCTCATCGCGGTTCAAGGTGTTGGTCTTCAAATGCTGCTGATAAACAAACATCAAGATCTTTTGTGAAGTCAACGTTCACGCTAGGGTAAGAGTTTTTATGTTTTTGAAGTCTTCATGTCTCTTTTTTTCACTTCTCGTCAAAAAGTATACTAGAATGAGAATGTTTAGCCGCAGAGCCTAATAAAGGCGTTTTCTAACATAGACGACTGTCGCTGATGATGAATCATTTTTTAGCATCTGTAAGAGCAATTGTTACCAACCATGAAAAAATTTTTAGGAGGAATTTGATGAATAATGATGTTAACGCCAAGTGGCCTAAGTTACCAGTAGCACTAAAGAAGATCGCAATCGATCCCACTTCTGATGACTATGAACTTATGTGTTCAAACTATTTTGTCACCGGTCGTCCAAAGCTAATCTTAAGGGCAACGACAGAGCGTGATGTCATTGCTAGCATTCAATACGTCAAAAAAATTAGAGAAAATGTTAGCCACAGTATTCCGTTTTCATTTCGTAGCGGCGGTCATGGCATTTCAATGGCTTCGGTGAATGATGGCGGTATCATTTTAGATATTTCACAGTTAAATAGCGTTACTGTCACTGACGCGGAACAGGGATTGGTTCAGGTTCAAGCAGGCGCAGTCTGGGGAGATGTTGCCGAGGCTTTACGTCCGTTTAATTTAATCATCTCAAGTGGTGATTTTGGTGATACAGGTGTTGGTGGACTCGCCACAGGTGGTGGCATTGGCTTACTCGTTCATCGTCTAGGGTTGACAATCGATCATATTGTCAGCGCTAGACTAGTAACCGCTGATGGTGAGATCCGTGTGACTGGTCATCAAAAGTATCCTGATCTTTTTTGGGGTATTCGAGGTGGAAATTCACAGTTAGGAATGGTGACAGCGTTCACTTTTAAAGCAAGTAAGTTGGTTGAAGAGAAATCCGATATTTCGCTACCATTTAGTGTACAAACCATTGAATCCCAAACGAGCAATTTGACAAAGTTCATTCAGCAATGGCAAAGTTGGATAACTCACGCATCTAGTAAAATGAGCAGCAATCTCATGTTGACTGCCGAGAATAGAAATACTGTTCACATTAATGCTAGTAATTTTTGGGCAGGTTCTATAAATTCTGATGCGAAAGCCTTGTTTAAATCAGCTCTAAGCCTTTCTGAAGTGAATAAACATCAATTAGAGACAAAAAGCTATGCTGAATTGGTCAAGGCTCCTCATATCCCGCATTCTGGACAACAACCTGTTTTCGTAAAAAATATTTTACTGGATGCCATGAATCCTAATATTGGCGATATTATCAGCAAAATACTTGTTTCTCCAGGAATCATTGGTATCGAAATGAGAGCAATTGACGGCCCGCTAAATACCATTAATGCTGATGAAACTGCATGGCATGATCGAAAAGCTAAAGTATTCTTAGCTATGTGGTTGCAAAAGGACACAGAGCCTCATGCTAAGGAGGTTTTTGGCCCACTACAAGATTTAGGGACGGGTGTCTATAGTTCCTACTCAAGTGATCTATCGATAGAAGAAAGTCAACGTATTTGGCCGGAAGAAACAGGTCGCAAACTAAGAAAACTGATAACAAAGTATGATCCACAACATCTGTTTAACCAAGGACACTATTGGTAATACGTGTCCAATCTCGATGCCACCGAACGTTATTTCTGTGGTAAAATCACCGCTTAGCTGCCAAGTTGCATAGACAATACTCCTCAATAGTATTTTCAGTCATTACCCATGACTTTAAAGAGTCCTAGGCAATCTGTTTCGAATTCACTAAGGCGGTTAACAGGGAATTCATACTCACTGATCTTTAACATCAAGCGGCTTAATTGAGAAATAATTCCAGATGCTTTTACGTATTAACTTAAATCGTGTTGCGCATTTTGGGCGCGAATTAGTGTATTTAAGATGCTATATCCTTGACTCAAGGATATTGTACTTCGAAGATTATTCGCAATAAATTCGTTCTTGAAGGGGTATTCAGTCTGACTAATCAATTGTATTGCAGCTTGTTGATTGAAAATGGTTCTTTTATATTCAACTCTGCTATCGTCCAGCCACAACCATTGCGCGCCAAATTGGTTTGAGAATGGCATGCCTATGCTGCCTGCGTTGATAATCTTTTTATTAGGCAAGGACAATTCAAACTGTATATGAGTATGTCCACAAATAATATACGATTCTTGAACTCCTTTAAATAAAGCCTCTATGTAGGCTTTATTTTGTCGTGGAGAAAAAACAGTGGTGTTATCATTTTTTACAGCATGACAAAAGAAATAATTTCCAATACTAATACTGGGAAGTAAGTTTCTTAGGAAAGACACTTGCTTATAGCTCAATTGATTTGCTATCCAAGTCAATTGCTCGGTTGCCTTTCTAGATAGTCCAACTCTTTTTTTTGCATAAATATCAACGATATCTTGATCGTTGTTTCCCATAATTCCCACAGTTTTGAATGTGGTGGAAACGCGCTTTAATAACGACAACGTTTCCAAAGGCATAGGTCCAGCGATCAGATCACCCCCCAAAACAACTAAGTCTGGAGACAGTTTCTTTACCTGTTTTAAAACCTCTTTCAAAGCAGGATAATTTCCGTGAATATCATATAATGCTGCTATTTTCATTAATATGATTACCTTTCCTAACAAAGATTAAAAGCAGGGTCTCGTATTCCTAACTTTCAAAATCCGGGTGCGATACTAACAACAGCTATCAACAGGATCAACAGTCAGTCATTGGTTCGATAGCTTAAGTTATCATTCTAAAATATAAGCGCAATTGATTTAAAACTGATGATCACTTGCGACTAGTATTTGAAAAATCAACTTCGTTTGGTCAAACATACTCTTAATATCTGGTTCAGTTATTGGAGATGCCATCTGGCAAAGTGCAAGCGGCATGCCAATGAATGAAATTGTTGGCCATCCGTCTTGGTACAAGGGTTGGCCCTCTCCAAAATAGGCATTTTTTCGTGGCTTCAGGATTTGATATCTTCCACTAACATTGGTACCACTTAAACTCTTCAAAACCAAATCCCTGTTTTCTTTAGTCGAAGCATATACATACAAAGGATCATATAATTCAGTCGCAATAAGCTTGTTTTCCTTTTGGCTATCAACATAATCAAGGCCCCCTAAGTGTTCAACGGTTAGGCCTAAAGCCTTCTTCATTTCAAGATGCTGACTAGTTTCATACATGCTTAAATCACGCAGAAATCGCGAAGTGGCTTGCCTTCCTTCAATTCCGCTTTGTGGAATTTGAAAATGACCACTCACAAATCCAAACACAAGTGTATTTTTAAATTTAAGGTTGTTATGTTTAATGGCATGTAAGACAGTGAGCAATGCAATTGCCCCATTTTCTTCTATATCGTTCGGCCCATCCGTATGTGTATTTATAAGGATTTGTTTGTCCCGATTTTCCCCCGGAACAAGAACAGCAAATGATTTCGTTGTTACATTTGTCTCATATTGTCCCGTTAGTGTTAGTTTTACTGGTTCCTTTCTATCACGACATCGCTTCAAGGCTTCCAGCTGGGTTTGATATACCCAAACAGAAGGAATCCCCAGATAACTATTAGTAAAAGGTAGAACTTCGCGGTTAGCGAGATCCTCACTGATGTGGTCCCAAACCAGAATAACGCCGACTGCACCATTATCTTTGGCGGCTTCAATTTTACCTAAGGTCAATGTGGCTGCAACTAATGGGTGTCTTATGCTAAATCCAATGTGAGTATGCCGAGGGTACTTGGCAACCTGATGCATTAATAAAAGCTTAGGAATCGTAAAGTTTTTCACTTTAATAACGACCACTTTACCCTTCATCTTCACATCGTGTTTTGATTGAAAGAATCTAATTTCTCCTTTCACACCCATTTCTTTGGTGATTCCAGAGTATGGAACTGGTCCTAAATTTGGTATCTTTTCTTTTGTTGAATCATTCTCAAGGGAACAGCTGCTTTGAATACACCTATTAATTTTAAAGGGAAATTCGATAGTGTTAAAACCAAGATTCTTAATTTCGTCTTGTAATAACTCAATAAATTTGGCGTGACTGTCAGTAGCTGTTAGCCGCGGACCGATAGCCTTTAACTTATTTTGCCAGAAAGCCATAACATTCATATCAAGTGTCATTTGACCGTCTCCTTATTCATCTAACTAAATTCAAAGTCTTTTTAAACAACCAGCGAAACACTTATTATGTAATTAATGATATTCATCAATTATATCAACCACAATAGAATACACCCTTACGTAAAGGTTGCAATTCTTAAAATCATAGGATACTATTTCTCGCCAACGGTTTATACCGAAAGCTAAAAGAACGAATGTGGGTTCGTTTGCCCGACTTCTTCCAGCACTATTTCCCGGGTAATGACCCTGTCTCGAATAACGCGCCTTCTTATCCAGCCCGCTACCTTGCTGCCACCACCCACCTCTGCCAAAATAAGGCCAAGCGAGGTGATTATTATGAATTTTTCAAAGCAGCTTCATCAGATCCGCATGGCACACCAGATGACGCAGGCTATCTTAGCGGAACAGCTTCACGTTTCGCGCCATACTGTCTCCAACTGGGAAAATGACCGCAATTTGCCGGATCTAGAAATGGTGACGCGTATTGCCCGGATATTTGAGGTCTCTCTTGATACGTTGATTCTTGACGATCCAAAACTAAACGAAAAACTGATCCATGATAGCAAAATAAGTCGTCATCAGATGATCATGGCGGTCATGACGACTGCTGTTGCCATGATGTCAGGGATGGCAGCAACAACCTTATTTGGGTTCTTCCCACAATGGCTCGCACAGCTGATTTGGTGGCCTTATGTGGCAGTTCTGTTTCTTTTTGGTTATATGCTCAGTCCAAAATCGGTGGACATTTTTGCTGACTGGTCGGTTTTAAGTCGAAGTCTGATTGCTGGCGGCTTTTCTGTGCTCGGTTTGATCTTTCTACTGACAGGCATCGTCCTTATCATGGTTCAAGGTGTTGATCTTCAAGTGCTGTTGATAACGCTCAGTGGCTTCGTTACGATCCTCATGACTAAATCAGCATGGCCACGTCATCAACAGGCTCGCTAATTCTCGCAAAAGATCACCCACGATAGACCTTCTCCGTTGTCCATTCGCCGCCCATTTGACTAAGCGTGACGACCACTTCGTTTGTTGGCGTGTAATGCTGGCTCGCTTGTACTTTAGGAATGACGAGTGTTGCTGTGAATGTTTTGACGGGATCAATGAAACCCAGTTGCACATAGCCGCGATCTTTGAGATGGAATCGGTATCCAACTAAGGCAGCCACTTGACCGATATGAGTCGGGCCGGCATAACGATACACTAATCCACGAAACTTAAAATACGCCTCATGCGCATCTCGGCCCAAATACGTGACTGGTGCGGTGATTTGATGCCGTGTATACATTGGTAAGGTTGTTAAGCTTGGATAATCGTTCAATCCCTCATACGTTCTAATTTCATCTATCGGAATAGGTACGTACTTAAATAAAGCTGGCTTCTTAGTCCGAATCTGTGGGGTAATTTTCGTTGCCCATTGATTGAACTGGGCATTGGCGGTACTATCCGTCCGCGCCCAGCTAAACCCGGCCAGTCCAATACACACCAAAGCAAATGGCACGATAAGCCACCATTTCCAGTGCTCGTGAATATAAAACCCGACAATCTGCAAATGAATAATCACAATCAAAATCACAACAACCATCACAAAAAGCCATCCATTATTCCACTGCTCTGCTGTTTGCCATTGTTTGGCGGTAAAAATCTCGGCTACCATGGCGCACCTCCAACCTGTCACCACAGGAACGTGCTTCATTTAGACACAACTTTTGATTTGAATTGTACACGCGCCCTAACAGAATAAAAACCGTCTAGCTTAAAATACGATAGCTTAAAATCTAATATTCGAGGAAGGTTCATGATACAAAACCACGAAAAAAATCGCCCACGAAGGACGATTCTCTTTTCGTTACGCGACTATCCCAGCCTGAGCATTTGCTAAGGCCTACTTGTCGCGCCGATTAGCCACTTGATTCAAGCTAAACGTGATATGTTTCTTCCGGTGAATAATTTCTTCCTGGCGACCGTGAACCATTGGCCGCTTGTTCGGGTTGCCGAGGTAGCCACAGAGGCGCTTGACGACATCGCAAGTGGCTGGATCGTGGTTGCCGCATTCTGGGCATTGATAACCTTTGGCCGTTGCGGTGAACTCACCTTTGAACCCGCACTTGAAGCATTGATCGATTGGCGTGTTGGTGCCGAGATAGCCGATCTTGTCATACGCATAGTCCCAAACGGCTTCCAGTGCCTTTGGGTTCTGCTTCAGGTTCGGGTATTCACAATAATGGATGAAGCCACCGGCACTGTATTGCGGATAATCCTTTTCAAAATCAAGTTTCTCAAATGGAGTTGGTGATTTGCGCACATCGTAGTGGAAACTGTTAGTATAGTATTCCTTGTCCGTAATGTCCTTCACGATACCGAATTTCTTCGTATCAGCTCGGCAGAAGGTATCTGTTAGCGATTCACTTGGCGTACCATAAACCGAGAAGTGATAGCCATATTGTTTTTCCCAAGCCTTGCAGTGATCGTCCAGAGCCTTCACGATTGAAACTGAGAATGCCTTGGCATCGGGATTCTTTTCCCATGCAGAGCCGTAGAAAACGGTGCCGACTTCATATAAACCAATATACCCTAGTGAAACCGTTGCCCGGCCATTTTTGAAAAGATCGTCAATGCTGTCGGTGTCAGCCAGCTTGTGACCAAAGGCCCCATACTTGTAGAGGATCGGTGCGCTTTCTGGTGTTGCTTGTTTGGTGCGTTCAACCTTATAGAGCAGGCCTTCCTTACAGATGCGCATCCGTTCTTCAAAAATCTTCCAGAATTTCGCCTTGTCGCCATTGGCTTCCATTGCAATCCGCGGCAAGTTGACGGTGATAACACCAAGATTCATCCGCCCAGCGTTCACTTCTTTGCCGGTCTTCGGATCAGTCCAACCTTGCAGGAAGCTGCGGCAGCCCATTGGTGCTTTGAAGGAACCGGTCAATCGCTTGATGGTGTCATAGGAAACGACATCAGGATACATCCGTTTGGTGGCGCATTCGATCGCCAATTGTTTGATATCATAGTTTGGATCTTCTGGCTTCAGGTTCAAATCGCGCTTCAAAGTAAAGACCAATTTCGGGAAGATTGCTGTCCGCCGTTCTTTACCCAGGCCTAGAATTCGAATTTTCAGGATGTCTTTTTGGATCTCGCGTTCAATCCAACTGGTCCCTAAGCCAAAACCGACTGTGACAAATGGCGTCTGGCCTTGGGTGGAATAAAGGGTGTTCACCTGATATTCCAAGGTTTGCAAGGCATCATAAATATCCTTCTTAGTCTGCTTCACCGCCAGCGCTTCCAGCTTAGCCGGATCATCAATCACGCTGCCGAATTCACGCAAATGTTTTTGATAGTTTTTCTCGGCGAATGGCGCCAAGACCTGATCTGTCCGGTCACTGGAGCAGCCGCCGTATTGACTGGAGGCCACATTAGCGATGATCTGGGTCATCTGGGTCACAGCAACTTGAATCGAATGGGCCGGTTCAACTTCGGCATTGCCAATACTGAAGCCATGATTCAACATGTAGTCAAAATCAATCAGGCAGCAATTGGTTTCGGCCATAAACGGGGTGTAGTCAAGATCATGCCAGTGAATATCGCCGCGTAAATGCGCATTGGCAACAGCAGGTGGCAGCATTTTCAGACCGATTGCCTTGGCCACTGCGCCTGCAGTTAGATCCCGCTGGGTTGAAAAGACCCGGCTGTCCTTATTGGCATTTTCGTTAACAACGCTTTCGTCGCGATTCACTAGGCGCGAGACGTTATAATTAACATCTTGCTTCTGTTTGCGGGCTAAATCACGCTTCAAGCGATACTCAGTATACGCTTCAGCCCAGTTATATTTTTCCGCAGCGATCAAGGTCTGCTCAACCACTGTTTGGATCTCTGCGATTTCCACGTCATCGTGGTAGCGATCGCGAATCTTAGCCGTGACCGTATCCGTCAAGTGATCGATCGTCAGCACGTCACTCGGTGCCAGTTTTGCCACACTTTCTGCCGCCTTCGTGATTGCAGTGCTGATCTTGGATGCATCAAAATCAACAATGCGCCCGTCTCGTTTCTTGATTTGTGTATAAAATTCGATCATGGCTAATCCCCCATTACGTTAACTTGAAGTGCTTGTAACAATGTATCTAGTATACAAGACTCAGCAGGAAAAGTAACGGGTTATCCACTAAATTTTGTGGTTAATTATCGACTGCATACACTATATAGTGTGTTTTGCATTATTTGGTTGTTCACGATTCATCTTGACGATAACGACGGTAAGCCCGAGTGTTATAACGTTTGCGCATGTGAACACGACTTCTGCTTTTTCAAAAATCGTTTGATCATAGCCCAAAAATAACCGATATTTTTGTTGAAGTTTGAGTTTAATCAACAAAAATTCGGCTAATTTTTTAAAGCTTTTTTCGATCCAGCAGCTTGATCGCCGCGAAAAATAAAACAACGGCGGCAACGACAGCAATGACCATGGCCGGCATCAATTTCGTTAGCGCATCACTGTTGACAAGGATTTTCATATTGTCGCCAATGAGGGCAACCGGATTAGCATGTTGCCAACTTTTGACCATTTGTGCCAAATACAACAGTGCCATCACCACAATCGTCAGCAGCAAACCGCCATAATTATTCGTTGCTAGTGTGGAGCCAAACACGATCAGGCTGAGGAAGAATAAGCCAAAGACTAATAATGGTAAGAACGCGAGTACCACATGCGGGCTGCGCGTATCAGGAAAGTAGTACGCGGTGTAAGCCCACGTTACCAAAAAGGCGAGGCTGGTGATCCAGATCCAGAGCAACATCCCGACAATCGCTTTGCCAACAATGACCGTCCAGCGCGGCAAGCCTTTGGTGACCAAGTTAACGAGTGTGCCTTGTTGAATCTCCTGACTGACACAACCGCCAAGCATGAGGGCGAACACGTAAATGCCCATCTGGGTGATGTTCTTGTAATATTGGGTCCATGCATCCAGCGAAGTCGGCTTAGGGACCGCCACCTTAATGCCGCCAAGACCACCCTTTAACAGTTCCGGCATGAGTTTGGCGATCAGCGGACTCAAAATGCCGAAAATGAGGAAAACAACCGTCAAAATCAACAAGCGGTGAGTCCGCCAGCTTTCAAGCAGTTCTTTTTTGGTGAAAATAATGGCTGCGTTCATCGCGTCACCTCCATGAAGATCTGTTCCAAATTGGCTTCTTGCTGGGCAAGCGTGATCGGAATGAGTTTGGCTTCAAGCAACATGGTAGGGACGCGATCAGCAGCGGCAGCATAGGTACCGGTGTATGCTGCTTGAAGACTGTTTTTTTGTTGCTCAAGGTGCGTCAGCTGGCCCTGCTGCTGCAAGGTTGCCAACAAATGCGCGGCTTGTTGCGCTTGGGCAGTCGTCGCAAACGACAAGGCAATCTGGTTTTTAGCATACTGTTGCTTCAGATCGTCCAATGGCGCACTCACTTGTAGACGGCCATGATGTAGAATCCCAACATGGTCGCAAATCCGCTCCACATCACTCAGAATATGCGTTGAAAACAGAATCGTCGTCTGACCACGCAGACTAGCCAATAACTGTAAAAAATCCGTGCGACCCTGTGGATCAAGCGCGCTGGTCGGTTCATCACAAATCAAGAGTTTCGGGGTGTTGAGTAAGGCCTGCGCAATCCCCAAGCGCTGGCGCATCCCCCGCGAAAAGCCACTGATACGGTGCTTGGCATCTACCAAACCGACTTGGATCAACATGGCAGCCACCCGCGACTGCAATTCAGCGCCGCGCAAACCTGTCAGCTGACCGCATAATTTCAAGTATTCTGGTGCCGTCATGTACCCATAAAAAGCCGGCACATCAGGCAGATACCCTGTCTGCCGATTCGTCTCCGTTTCACCGAAATGCACAGGCTGACCAGCGACTTCAATGGCTCCGGCGCTGGCTTGATCCAAGCCTAGAATCAATTTCATAGTCGTGGTTTTCCCGGCACCATTTTCGCCAACAAAGCCATAAATCGACCCAGCCGGCACAGTCAGATTCAGATCTTGCAGCACTTGCTTGCTACCAAAATGCTTGCTGACATGTTGCAAAGTTAGGATGTTCAATTCTCATCCTCCCGTCCAAAGACAAAGTACACAATCGGACCAATGATCTGAATGAAAATCACGAGCAACAGCCACAATAGGCGATTGCCGAACCGATAATGCTGATGGCGCAGGATATGAATCACTGCAGCGATCATCAAGCCAAATTCTAAAATGATCAGTGGCACTAAAAATGGCCAGTAGTCTGCAAAGAGTTGCCAATTGGTATTCATTTTCTTTCCTCCAAAGGTTTGTTTTGATTTAAATTATTGAGATTCTGAATGCCCGTATATACGAGTTCTAGCGATGCCCGCTCACTTGCTTTAACTCAGCCAACAGCGGTTGCACTTCTGACAGTGTTCTGATCTTAGCCAATGCCGGGTTTTGCAAGACGAAATCAGCCAGAACCTGTTTGGCTTGACCGCTAACCCGCGGTGATTGACTACCTAGGTCCAGTTGTTCTAGCCATGGCTCAATGGCATCAAAGTAAGCATCGCCATGCAGCGTCAATGGCATTTTGGTTGCCGTCAAAACATGCGTGAACGCCTGCAAAAGGGCCACGGCTTCATCCGTTTTGTCCTGTTGCGCAAAGCCATTCAAGGCAGCTAGTTGGAAATTGAGCCAGACTGCCGGATTGAGTGTTGCCAGATCAAAAGCCTTGGCAATCGCTTGCCCGCGTTGATACGTCGCCGCCAGCCGGTTAGGATCATCCTTTAGCAAGGTCATGTAATTAGTCAGTTGACTCATGATGATGCTCAAGTCCTGCATCAAACCGCTTTGGCTGGTCGCAATGGCACGCTGCAAGTCGCCTTTTTGCTGAAAAGCACCGGCGATTAAACTGTCTGCAGGCAGTTGTTCTGGCACATATTCGCCCAGCAACGCTAACACATCATCGGGTCGTTGGAGCAACAGCAGACTATAGCCTTCCAGTTCGACCGCCTTGGCCGTTAACTGCGCCTCTTGGCTATTTTGCCGCACACGGACAAACAACAGGCGGGCCTCATTCACATATTCAGTAACTTTCGCGGTTTGTGACGTTCCCGGTAAAAGATCGTAATGATTCAAAATCAGCAGTCCCATTTGTAGCAAAAATGGATAGCAGGCATAATACCGCCGAATTAAGTTACGAATCGATTTCAGCACCGCCTTCCCCGTTTGGGTTTCAAAGGCTTGCTTCATTGACGTATAGATGCGACGAATTTCCGTGCTGCTCAGTTGCGCATCATAAGCCATCAGCTTGTCGATGCTAACGTCAAAATAAGCGGCCAGAATCGGCAACAACGTAATATCCGGATAGCTTTGCCCTGTCTCCCATTTTGAAACCGAGGCCTTGGAGACACCGACAAAATCTGCTAAAGCTTGCTGGGTGATGCCTTTTTGCTTCCGATTAGCGCTGATCACAGCACCGACATTAATTTCCATCTTGTTCCCTCTTTTCACTTATCATTGTAGCGGCTCAATATGGGTAAGTATATCGAGTGGTTGTTAACTTATCCATCGTTGAATCAACCATCAGTAAACTTGTAATCTATCATCCTTGTTTACTTTGACTAATTTTCGAATTTCGAATATATATAAAAAAGCCCAAGAAACATGGCTAATGGCCGCGCTTCTTGAGCTACTGAAGTACTTCAAATTTAAAAGTTACGAGCAAATGACCATAAAATGACTAATTGGATAAATGTGAAGGAGTAATTATACGCCATTGCCCATTGGCTTCGTTCAGTTGCGATGAGATAACCTGCAACATTTCCAACAATCACTAGAACAATAATAATCCAAATTAACTCTTTGGTTCTCTTATCAGTCTTGCCCTTGGAAGTCGCAATAATCCAGATAATAACGATCGCTGTGAACACAATTTGAACAATGTCCCAGATAGTCATTCTAGGTCAACCTCCTTACAGACTAGTCATGCCAAACCCCAATCACCCAGTTGTCGGCCCAACTGTTATGCAGATCAATATAGATCTTGTCACTTTGATGACTGTTGTTATAGCTCTCCACAGCGTTCGCTATATCGCGCCAATGATTAGCAATCACTGAGAATGGATCAATATATGGCAGATTAAACATTCCTACTCCATTCCCACCATTTCTTAGGAGATGCACAAACGTATTGACTTGTGCGTTTGACCGGAAAATCAACCGATTTCCCCACCAATATTGGCGTCTCTCCCAGTATTCAGCCGCTCTAGTTTCAATTTGAGGAATGTCAACCTCTTTTGTAGTGGCATTGATAGTTCCATCATTTTCACTAATAGCCTTATTTGTGATGGCGATGGCATTCTTTGCAGCTTGAACTTGATCTGGATTCGGATGAACACCGGTTGGAATGCTCAATACAAACTGATTGTCGATGACCTGCACGTATGGATCTAAAGATACAATTCCACTAGTGTCAGGAGTTGTAGGCGCGTCCGCCTGTTTATCCTGCCCAGAATTAAGCCAATCGGTAATTTGACTGGCCGTCCAATCGGATGTGTCAGTGTTTGGGTCGTTCTGATTCGCTGAAACAATAACACTAGATGATGCAATGGCCAAGGCTGAAGTTCCAATAAGAATAAACCCAATTAATGTGTTTTTCATTTTTGTTCTCTCCTGTCTAAGATAGACAAAAACAAATGGTTTATTAGAATGATACCGGCCGGTTATTCTAAAGCATCTAAGTGTGAAGACGTTTTCAGTCCACCTTCACACATGTAATTTATACCCATATAGTTATCGTTGTCAACGATTTGCACTTGGCAATGGCCATCTGATTTCAAAGAGACACACAGGCATATTTCTAAAATTGTGTTAACCCATTTATCAGTTATTTATTTCTGAACGTTTCTAGTGTTTCTGCATCAATAGATAAAAAAATAGTCAGCAAGTTCTCCCACCCGAAAGTTGCTTCACAAATCTTGCCACCAATGGATTGTGCAATGACTCAGGCTGCCAAACGAGCGTCATGTGCGTCACCCACGGCTCATAATCAATCACGGCAAGGTGACTTTGCTGACTCGCCAAAGCGGCCATGGTTGCCGGGACTAACGCCACACCCATCCCCATCTGGGCCCAATGCAACGCCGTGCGCGCGTCATCACACAACACAGCAATTGTCGGTGTGATGCCATACTCGGCAAACGTGGTTTTGAATAGTGAACTAAACCGGCGATACACAATCAGCGGCTGCTGCTTGAGATCGGGAATGGTTAGCGTGGCTGGCAAGGGCTGCGACGCGGCAGCAACGGCGATCATGTGGTCACTGCTTAGGCGACATGAAGCTAGACCGTCATCATTAAATGGCGTTCGGACGATGGCCAAATCCAGAATGTTGCGGCGTAACTTGTCGAGGATGCCATAAGTGTTGTCCTCATAAAGCGCAAACTCGACCTGCGGATAGCGGCGATTAAAGGCCTGCAATTTTTGCTTCGGCAGGACATCACCGGCCGAAGAAGTCAGCCCCAGTGCCAGTGTGCCAATCTCACCTTCACCGCTACGCCGCGCTGCGTTCTCAGCTGCCGCAACCGTCTCAACGATCTGTTGTGCGTATGTCATAAACTGTTGGCCGCTACCAGTGAGTCGGACACCGCGCGACCCACGTTCAAACAGGCGTACACCCAGTTCATCTTCAAGTGCTTTCAATTGATAACTCAACGGCGGCTGCGCCATGTGCAATTGTTTCGCCGCCGCAGTCATCTGGCCAGCCTCTGCTACCGCTAAAAAATAGATAATTTGCTTGAGATTCATCGCGATTGATCCCTTCATTTTTAATCGTCAGCTTCGCAATCCTTCAGCTCCACTATACACAAATTGTATGGATAGTACCTCGAATATGTATTTTTTATATTGCTCACCACGCGTTATACTTGAGTCACAAGCGTGTGATGAAGCAGCTGATAAGTTGGTCAGTCATGTCGACGACGTCCAGGAACTGTTTCGCACCAACTAAAAATTTTGTCGTTAATGTTTTGATTCAGGATGGGATGATTGAATGCTTGCAGATACTCGCAGTTATCAAGATAAAAGTCAGGCAGCGGTGTTAAAGCAACTCAACACAACAACGGATGGTCTCACGAGTAATGAAGCCAAAAAGCGACTAGCTCAGTATGGTCCGAATGCGATTCCTGAGCAAAAGCGCAATAACTTGCTTGATTTCTTAAAGCGCTATTGGGGTCCAATGCCGTGGTTGTTGGAATTGGCGATTGTACTGACCTTGATTTTAGGCCATGACACTGAAAGCATCATCATCTTCGTATTGCTGACGATTAATGCGGTGATTGGCTTTGTCCAGTCGAACAATTCGCAAAAAGCGGTTGCCCTTTTAAAAAAGAAGCTGGAGATTATGGCCACTGTTCGCCGCGATCAGGCTTGGCAAGCACTCGCCGCTAGCCAAGTTGTGCCTGGCGATATCGTGCAACTGAAAATTGGCGCCATTGTCCCAGCTGATCTTGCGATTATCGCTGGCAATGTCACCGTCGATCAGTCCGCCCTGACCGGCGAATCGCTGCCAGCTACTGCTAGTGCTGGCGACCTGCTTTACTCTGGCAGCATTGTCAAAAGCGGCGAAGTTCAGGCCGTCGTCTTAAACACCGGCACAACGACTTACTTCGGTCAAACGGTGACGTTGGTGAAAACCGCCAAGCCAAAGTCAAAACAAGAAGAACTGATGCTTGCCATTGTCCGTTATATGCTCTATCTTGGCGTTGCCGCATCGGTCATTGTCGCCATTTACGGCCTTTACCTGCATGAAAGTCCGGTTTTTATTCTGTCCTTCGTGCTCATTTTCCTGATTGGCTCCGTGCCAGTCGCCTTGCCTGCTGTCCTAACCATTGTTCAGGCTGTCGGGGCAATGGCACTTTCCAAAAAAGGCATCATCGTCAGTCGCTTGACGAGTTTGGAAGACGCAGCTTCAATCGATATTTTCTGTTTTGATAAAACCGGCACCATCACCCAAAACAAATTGTCGATCATTGCTTGCCAACCGCTCACCGGCTATACTGCCGAGCAACTGTTGGATGCTGCAGGGTTAGCGGCGGATCAAGAGCATCCTGATGCGATTGACCAGGCGGTGCTCAACTATGCCGCCGAAATCAAGCATCCCCTCGATTTCTCTAAACGGCAGCAGTTCACGCCGTTCGATTTTGCCACCAAGCGCACCGAGGCGGTCATCACAACCACTGATCACCGGCAAATGCGGGTCATCAAAGGTGCTGTTCCGACGATTCTGGCGTTATACGCCAAGCAGCATCCTGCTGACACTGCGCCTGCCAGCGCTGCTATTCAACAACTAGCAACCGCCAACGCCAAAAAAGGTTATCGTTCCCTAGCTGTCGCAAGCGTCGTCGATTCGCAAATGGCGTTAGTCGGCGTTTTGGCAATCGCCGATCCGCCGCGAGCGGATTCAGCATCCATGCTTGCACGGCTAAAAAACTTAGGTATCAAGCCGATGATGATCACCGGTGACAGTGTACCGATTGCCCGTGATGTTGCCGAACAAGTTGGCATCGGTACCAAAATTCTACCAGCCAAAGCTTTGAAAACCGGCACCGCAGCCGATAAAATTCAATTGATTCATGAAAGTGACGGGTTTGCCAATGTTTTTCCAGATGACAAGTATCAAATCGTTAAGTTGTTACAAGAAGATGGCCATCTCGTGGGCATGACCGGTGACGGGGTAAACGATGCCCCTGCGCTGAAACAGGCAGAGTTAGGGACCGCCGTCAGCAGCGCCAGTGATGTTGCCAAGGCTTCAGCCAGCATCATTTTGACGCACCCGGGCTTGCATGACATCATCGCTGCTATCACGACCAGTCGCCAAACTTACCAGCGTATGCTGACTTGGGTCATCAACAAAATCACCAAAGTCATTGAGATCATTATCTTGTTTACACTCGGCTTCTTCTGGTTAAAAGTCAGCCTAGTGTCGCTGCTGGGGATGTCGCTGCTCGTGTTCGCCAATGACTTTGCGACCATGTCCATCGCTACCGATAATGTCCAGTCAACTGCCGGTCCTAATCAATGGCGACTCGGCCCGTTAACCGCGGCTTCCGGCGTTTTGGGCTTGTGGTTTGCCTTAGTCGACCTCGTGATCGTTTGGTTAGGGCTAAATCTGTTCCACCTCAGCTTGCCAGTCTTGCAAACCGCCGTTTTAATTAGTTTGGTCTTCAACTCCCAGTTCCGGCTGCTGATCGTCCGAGAACGGAGCCACTTTTGGACATCTTGGCCAAGCCGCACACTGCTAGCTGTCAATCTTTTCACAATTGTCATCTTTGCGCTGTTAGCCTTGACTGGCTGGCTCATGCCGGCCATCAGCTCACCGCTTTTAGTCACCATTCTGCTACTGACACTGGCAGCCACAATCGTGCTTGATTTCCTTAAAGTTGCTGTCTTTCGTTGGTTAAAGATTGCATGATAATGCGTGCTTTGTTTACCAAAAAACCACCGATCCGCTTCAAATTCGGACTGGTGGTTTTTGTGTGCTTTTAAAATAAGCAATGACTAATTTTCTTGTCCATGCTGCTTTTCTTCAATGTGTGCCTTCGTCAACGCGTAGATTTCCAAAACATGGTCATCCACCAAATGATAATAAATCTGTTTGCCGGAGCGATCCCCCACAACCAACCGCGCTTGTTTGAGCAGGCGCAGTTGGTGGGAAACCGCTGACTGACCGAGGTCGAGCATGGCGGCCAGATCGGTGACTGTAATTGGCCCCTTGGCAATAGCAAGAATAATCCGCATGCGGGTCGGGTCACTCATGGTTTTAAACACATCAAGCACATCCCGCAATTCGGCGTCACTAGGCACCGCGTTCTCATTCATGTCCGCATTACGAACATCATTAGTTGTCATAGCACTGCGCTCCTTAAGATACTTATGGCCCATTTTAACAGACTTTGGTATCGAAAGGCACTTTTCACTGAGGGCGGATGTCGGCAGTTTTCCCTTAAGCTCTCTGCGGAATTAACAAGCGTAGGCCATTTAAGATGACAATCAGCGTGCTGCCTTCGTGGAACATGACGCCCCAAGCAATGTTGGTGAGTTGCAAGACGTTTAAGACAACCAGCATGACAACAACAGCCATGGAGAGTAGCAGGTTCTCGATCACAATGCGATTCATTTTAGTTGAAACTTGATGGGCCAATGCTAGGCGTGAAAGGTCATTTTCGACTAGAACCACATCGGCGACATCAATGGCGACATCAGTTCCTGATCCCATCGCGATGCCAACCTCTGCATTGGCTAGGGCTGGTGCATCATTGACCCCGTCGCCGACCATGGCAACGGGCCGCATGGTGGTCTGCAGCTCACGGACCACGGCAACCTTTTGTTCGGGCATCACATTAGCGACCACTTGATCAATTCCCAGGTCGGCGGCCACGGCTTCACCGGTTTGTTGCGCATCCCCCGTGATCATCACCGGTTGAATGTCGTGCCGTTTAAGGTAATTAATGGCCGATTTAGCGCTGCTTTTTGCTTGATCCATCAAGGCGATCAGGCCAACAACCCTTTGATCGACCGCAACGAAAACAACGGTTTTGCCTTGCTTACTGAGTGTTGCGGCTCGCTTGCGAAATGCCGGATCAACTTGCTTGAATCGCTGCGGCTTACCAATAGTGTAAGTGTGTCCCTGATACTCAGCGGTCAAGCCTTTGCCAATTTCGTTATGCACATCCGTGATTGGTACATCACTTTTGGAATAATGGCTCACAATCGCATTCGCCAACGGATGATTACTTTGCATTTCCATTGCTGTAATAATCTGAGTCAAGGCGGCTTCATCCACATCCGACACAAATTCGCTGTCCGTCACCACTGGCACGCCTTCCGTCAACGTCCCGGTTTTATCAAACGCAATGGCTTTTAACTGGGTCAGATTAGCTAAATAGCTGCCACCTTTAAAAAGAACCCCTTGCCGCGCCAGACTTGAAATGCCTGACAATGTGGCCGGCACCGCGCTGGCGGCCAAGGCACACGGCGACACAGCCACTAAGAAGACGATCGTGCGATAGATGCTGGTTGCCCATGACCAATGAAGTAAAAATGGTCCCGCAAGTAAAACAATCGGCAATACAGCCAATACCGCCTTCACGTAAATCGGCTCAAAACGTTGAATCACGCTGGCTGTTTTGGTCGGGGAGTCTTGGGCTGACTGCACCATCTGGACAATTTTAGCAAAAACTGTTTCATCACTTGACTTGGTAACCCGCATATCAAAGGTTGACTTGCCGTTGATGGTCCCACCAAAAACCTCATCGCCGGTTTGCTTTTCACGGGGAATGCTTTCACCACTGATCGCAGCTTCATTGAGACTAGCAGTGCCGGCAATAATAACGCCATCCGTTGGTACCTGAGCGCCATTCAGAATCTGTAATTGATCACCGATGTTTAATGCTGTCACTGGTACAACTTCTAATGCACCGGTGTCGGTATAGCGCCGCGCTTCTTGAGGCGCCATAGCCAGCAGTGCCGTAATTTCTTTGCGACTCTTGTTTTCAACGTACTCCTCCAAAAAATGCGCGCCAGCAAAAATCAGAATTAGCATCGCGGCCTCTTCAAAACTGCCAATCGCAATGGCGCCAAGTGCAGCCAGTGCCATGAGGAGATGAATATTTGGCGAAAAACGGTGCCGTTTTCTAGTTGCTTGAATCGTTGCCATGATACCTTCTGCAATCACTTGATAACCCGCAACAATCGCGGCAAAAACCAACAACGCCGCGCGAGCTATCGGTTGGGTGATGAGTAAGCCGCCAATGAAGGTGATGACGCCAAGCATATAAAAAATAATGGCCTTGTTTTTTTTCATCTTTGATCCCGCCCTTACATTTAATGTTCATATGAGCATACGTTCATATATCATCTTCAATATACCGACTTTAAGGAACGGTGTCAATCATGAAAATACCTTGATTGCGACAATCTCCGGCCAGATGGGACTGGTAGAGCGGAGACGACGCTTCGAGCCTCCTCTGGCCGACACTTGCTCCGCCTTGGCACTGGGCTCTTTTAGAATCCAATGAATGATGTCCTAATTTGTCAAAAAAAGAGCCACCAGTGAATTTTCACCTAGCAGCTCTTAAAAAATCGCTATTGAATTATCAAATCGCGGTGCGTCTAGCGCGATACCTTATCCCAAACATTCTCAAGGACATTGGTTTGGTCACGGTCAGGGCCAACTGAGAATGTCAGCAGGTCAACACCAAGTAATTCTGTGATGCGTTCAACGTAACGCCGCGCATTTTCCGGAAGATCATCCAAAGTTTTGGCTTTGGTAATATCTTCTTGCCAACCTGGCAGTTCTTCATACACTGGCTTGCATTCACTGAGGAACTTGAGCGAAGCTGGGTAGTTTTCAACCCGTTCGCCATCGCGTTCGTAGGCAACACAGATTTTGACTTTGTCCAAACCGGTTAGCACATCAATTGAGTTGAGGCACAGATCCGTAATCCCGGCAACACGGCGAGAATGACGAACAACGACAGCATCGAACCAGCCAATCCGCCGAGGTCGGCCGGTCACAGTACCGAATTCGTGGCCAGCATTGCGAATGAAATCTCCGGTTTTATCGAGCAATTCCGTTGGGAACGGACCGTCGCCAACGCGGGAGGTATAAGCTTTCGCAACCCCAACAACCCGATCAATCTTGGAGGCACCAACGCCGGCACCAACCGTCACACCACCAGCAGGGTTCGATGACGTGACGAACGGATAGGTCCCTTGGTCAATATCCAGCATAATCCCTTGCGCGCCTTCAAACAAAACGTGTTCACCTTTGTCAATCGCGTCGTTCAACACAATTGAGGTGTCGCAAACATACTGTTTCAATTGTTGGCCATATTGATAATATTCTTCAAAAATATCATCAAAATTCATCGGCGTACTATCGTAAACTTTGACGAATTCTTCATTCTTAGCTTTCAAATTAGCTTTGAGGCGTTCTTCAAAGATTTCTTTGTCGAGCAAGTCAGCCATCCGAATGCCAACTCGAGCAGCCTTGTCCATATAGGCCGGGCCGATGCCGCGATTGGTCGTCCCAATCTTGTCGGCGCCCTTGGCTGCTTCTTGCAATTTATCTAATTTAATATGATAAGGCAAAATCACGTGAGCACGGTCTGAAATCCGCAGATTTTCGCCAGTCACGCCTTGTTCTGCGAGCCGGGCCAATTCACCGACCAAGCTCTTAGGATTCACAACAACACCATTACCGATCACCGATAACTGATGCGGGTAGAGTACCCCTGATGGTACGAGGCGCAGCTTATAAACCTCGCCATTTGCATGGATCGTATGGCCTGCATTGTCACCGCCTTGATAACGGCTGACCACCTTGGCGCCTTGGCTCAGGAAATCCGTAATCTTCCCTTTACCTTCGTCGCCCCATTGTGTACCGACAATAACTACAGTTCCCATTAACTGATCGCTCCTCACGGCTTAGTGCGGGCATTTTTACCCGCCATCTGGTAGTCTAACAGGATAGCGGTATGAAAACAAGCAAAATCCGAACTTTAAAATGACACGAAAAACATTTTCCACAAAAAAACGAACGAAAATATTATAAATGCGCTTTTTATCGTCTCTACACGAAAGACCATGTCGCATTCGGCATGGTCTTTCTACAAAATCGTCGTATTGATTTTATTTAGCTTAATTCCAGCAGTCGCTTACCGTTATTAACCAGAATATCCTGAGCCATTTCCGGGCTTAGGATTTCGGCACCTGTCAGCATGTTGGATGACATCTTCAACACAGTTGGCAGCGGCCGAAGCTTTTTAAAGTGGTTGAAGAAACCGTCAAACCGTTGCAGTCGCGATACCCGCCGCGACATCTTGTCATGATACTCCCTTTCGTTAAACAACTTGATCATCTGACTTGCCAGCAATGGCGGTGTATAGGGAATGTCGCTGCCAAAAACGAGATGTTGTTCATCTGCTAGGGTCAACAGCATCGGTAGTTGGCGCGGAAAAACTGTCCCTGCCACATCAAAATAAACGTGCCGCAACGCCGCAAACATATCGCTGTTGTATTGCTGTTTGACAAATGCCGCGTCGCGATCGGCCAAGATGCTCAGAAACGCACCGGCATGAGGCACAATGAGTTTAATATCCGGATAACGGTCAAAAAAGTGATATCGCAGCAAGTTCATGAACGTCATCGTCGTGTCGATGAAGAAACCCATTAACGGAATTGGCATATCAATATTAACATTCATCGGTCCTTGTGCAGGGCGATTAGGATGCATTAACACAATGGCTTTTTCTTGATTCAATTTAGCATAAACAGGATCAAAAATTGGTGTGCCAAAGTAAAGCCCTCGACTATTCGTCGGAACTGTGAATCCCAAAGCCGAATGCGCCAATGCCACATCAATTTCGCTCACACTTTCTTGGGCATAGGGTAGCGGCAATGAGGCAAAGTAACCAAGTTGATCAGGATGGTCTTGGGTGACGCGCTCGCCAGTATCATTGGCATCCCTTGCGATTGCGATCGTCTCTTCCTTATCGCCAAAGTTGAAGTGCGGTGAAGAAAGCGACAGAATTGAGTAGCCAATATGATTCTTTTTCATAAAAGCGAGCGTGAGATGTTCATCCCAGCCTGGCGTGGGCCAACCATCCGGATCGCCAGGAATATGCTTTTTCAAAGCTTGCGCATATAACCGCGGTAAGAAGTGTGTGTGAAAATCAATAATTTCTGCCATAGCGTATTCTCCTCGTTCTCAATTCAACTTGAAGCAATCCTGCAAAAGCCATGTTGCTTTGACAAAAGTATGGCGGCCCTGTCAAAAACCAAGGCCGCCACGCTTTTTTAAGACCGGTATGAAATAACTATATCAATCTACCTTAGTCTACTGACTTCAGCGCGGCCAACATATCAACCTTTTTCAAGGAACTGTTGACGAAGAAGCCAAGTGCAATGGTGATGATCGTAATGACCAATGTCGGCATGATGAAGGTTAGTGCGGACAACGCTGGGTTAAACATCACGTTATTCGGTGGTACAACTGTGATGATGTACTCATGCAGCAGTTCGCCCAATCCCCAGCCAACGAAAATGCCAAAGATGGACAGAAGAATTGTTTCTCGATAGATATACATGGTGACTTCTTGGTTATAAAAACCCAGCACCTTAATGGTTGAAAGTTCCCGCATTCGCTCGGCAACGTTGATATTGGTTAAATTATACAAAATAACCACCCCCAGCACTGCTGCTAAAACAATCAACACAATCATAATCGTATTCAGTGAATGAACAATCGTTGTAATTTGACTGCGTAACGCTGAGTTCTGCTGAATGCCTTCAACCCCGCCGGCCTGCATAAACTTAGCCGCTTCAGCCCGGGTATTGCTAATGGAACGGTTCTTCAAGGTCACCAACCGACCATTTGGCTTAAAGTCTGTGTTAAACGCTTTTTGATAGGCCGTTTTGTTCATGAACAGGAAGTGTCCCATATACATTTCAGTGATGCCCGTCACTTTGACTTGATGCTTGGTGCCGGTCGCATCTTTTACCGTGATGGTGCTTCCAATCTTAACGTTCAGAAGCGAAGCCAACCGCTCAGAAATCACTGCACCGTCATTTGATAATGTCAGTTTCGTTTGACCCTGACGCGTTGCTAACCGAATATAGTCGCTGAATCCGGTCTGGTCTTTAGGCACGATCATGGTAATATCCTGACGATCATTGTCTGTACCGGCATTCTTTGTAACAGTTTCATAATAGACTGACTTGGTGCGCTCAACTGCTTTTTCTTGAAACAGTTGATCAAGTTGTTGCTGCTGTTTATCGGTGATATTACTTTTTTGAGCGACAATCATGTCATATTTAATGATGTCGTTGAACTGGCGATCATTGACGCCGCTAATACTATGCTGCACGGCTAAACCAGCAAACAAAAGTGTCACCGACCCCGCCACACCAAAGATCGTCATAAACATCCGCTTTTTGTACCGGAAAATATTGCGAGCCGTTACCTTGTGGGTAAAGCTCAGGCGCCGCCAAATGAATGGGATTCTTTCCAAGAAAATCTTCGATCCGTTAGCTGGTGGCTTTGGCAACATGAGTTCAGCAGGCCGAGCATTTAGCTCTCGAGAAGCGACCCACCAAGCCGGCAATACGGCGCTGACCATCGCCAATAGCAATGCGACAGCACTAATACCCGGATAGAAATGCAACTCAATCGGCGGCACATTGATACCATTGTGATAAGCCTGATAGACAATCATTGGCAAGATAATGTGTCCTGCGGTAATGCCTAAAAGTGAACCGATTAAACTTGCAAGAAAACCGTACATTGTAAATTTATTGATGACATCACGACGCGTATAACCTAATGCAACTAAAGTGCCAGAGTTGATACGTTCCTCGTCCACAAACCGGGTCATGGTGGTGAAGGTGACTAATGCTGCCACAAAATACATAAAGAACGGGAAAATATTGGCCAACGAATCGACAATATTAGAGGTACTGTCGTAAACCGTGTAGCCCTGGCCGGTTGGTGTTTCTCTGCGTGTATCAACAGTATAGGTAGGCGCCTCCAGCTTGCTCAAGGCTTCCTTGGCATCCTCAAGTGTAACTGTGCCAGCTTGAATTTTCTTCTGGGCCGATGGTGACTGTTTATCATATGCGGCTTGCTTGGTTTTCAAGGTTGCTTCATTAGTTACAATCTCTTGATTGGCTGCATCAAGTTGTTGTTGACCAGATTGCTGAGTCGCTGCCAACTGTTGCTTGGCCTGTGCTAGCGCCGCCTGCTTAGAAGCATACTGCTCTTGACCTTGCTGCAGTTGAGCCTCCCCAGCATTGAACTCGCTGGACTTTTGCTGAAGTTGCTGATTAGCAGCTGTCCAAGCCGCAACATTTTGGTTATAGGTTTCCAAATTTTGATTGTAAGTCGCTAAACCACTGCTGTACTGGGCAGTACCTGATTGATTGGTGCTGATTTTCTTTGCCAGTTCTTGGCTGGCAGCTGTCCAATTTGCCATGTTTTGGTTGTATACAGCTAAGTTCTGGTTATAAGTTTTTAACCCGCCGTTATACTGCGCAACCCCCGCTTGATAACTGGCTTGCTGTTGTTGAAAAGCTGGATTCTCAGCAATTGCTGGGTTTTGTGCCAAAGCGGCATCAATCTTTTGTTTAGCAATCGTGAGCTGTTGTTGACTGGCATCAAGCTGCTGTTTGGCAGCGTTTAATTGCTGCTTGGCAGTCGTTAGATCTTGTTGTTTCGCGTTTAGTTGTTGCTGGCCGGTCGTCAGTTGTTGTTTAGCGGTAGCCAGTTGCTGTTGACTATTGTCTAGTTGCTGCTTGGCCGCATCCAATTGCTGTTTAGCCGCCACTAGTGCTTGATGCTTGTCATCTAATTGCTGCTGACCTGCTACTAACTGTTGCTTTGCCGTGATCAATTGCTGTCGGCTCTGGCTCAACTGGGTCGATGCCTGCTGCAGTTGCGTTTCACCACTGGCAATTTGGGCTTGGCCATTTTTAACGCCAGCATCCAGTTCTTGCTGTTTTGCTGCGACTTGTTGTTTAGCCGTCGCCAGTTGTTGTGCCCCAGTCGTTAACTGCTCCTGAGCTGCATTCAATTGGGCTTTAGCATCATCAAGTTTTTTCTGGCCGGCATCAATTTTGGCTTGATACTGTTTCTTAATGGCAGCTAATCGGGCTTGTGGTGCGTTCTGCAACAAGTGATTCAGTGCCGTCTTATGCGCTTGAATTCGGTCAGTGTACTGGCTCGAATACGGATCCAAGCCTTTTGTGTTGCGATAAGTTAACCGTGCCATCATATAAACATCTGAATCAAAATTATTGCTTGTAACGACACCATAACCCTTAAGATCACCACTGCCAGAGGTGCTATTGCCTTTATTGATCGACGAAATAATTTCCGGGGAATACACAAACCCAACAACTTTGAAACTTGTTCTTTTCAAAACCTTACTGCCGGTTTGATCTGCCCTTTGCACAAACTTGATCGTGTCGCCAAGTTTGTACTTGCTTTTATAATTGGCATCAATCGCAATCTCATTGGTTGCTTTAGGCATACGTCCGGAATCCAACCGGTACTGCGAAATCTTAGTTGGTTTTGATAAGATTCGGAAGCTTGAATGGGTACCTTTAAGCGTCACGTCTTTGAGATAACCAAATTCGATTTGCTCTGTGCCAGAAGCACGCTGAATCGTCTTTTGATCATGTGCATCCAGACCATCTTCGCCGATAACTGTCAAATCTGCTAGATGATACTGTTTGAAATACGTTTCACCTGTCGCTCGCATATCGGGACCGGCAATCCACAAACCAACCAATGCAAAAGATCCGAGCATCATCAGTAACAGGATTGAGAAGAAACGCCCCCATGAAGTTGTAAACGACTTGCGGATGTCTTTCCAAAGTGTTTTCTTGCTCACCGCGCCTCACCTACCATTTCAGTTGTTCAACTGGGGTTGGCTGCTCATTTTGGTAATCAGCCTGAACCTTACCATCGTGAATCTCGATCACGTGATCCGCCATCGGCTTGATGAGCGAATTGTGAGTCACGATCATCACATTTTTATTCGTTTGATGGGAGAAGTCCTCAAACAATTTCAAAATACTTTTTCCAGTCTTATAATCCAGCGCGCCTGTTGGTTCATCCGCTAGCAGCAATGATGGATTCTTCGCAATCGCGCGGGCAATGGCCACTCGCTGTTGTTCGCCGCCGGATAGCTGTGCCGGGAAGTTATTGATCCGCTTACCTAATCCAACATCCACCATCGTCTGTTTCGGATCTAGCGCATCCGGGGCAATTTCGCTCGCTAGCTCTACATTCTCCAAAGCCGTTAAATTCGGTACTAGGTTATAAAACTGGAAAACAAAACCAATCTGATCACGGCGATAAGTTGTCAACTGGTGATCGTCATACTGCGCAATGTTGTGCCCATTAATCACGACCTGACCGCTGGTTGGGCGATCCATACCGCCGAGAATATTGAGCAAGGTTGATTTTCCAGCACCGGAAGCGCCTAAAATAACCGTGATTTCGCCAGGTTTGATGGTAAAAGAAACTTCGTGATTGGCATAAACAGTTTGCTCACCGCTACCATACTGACGCGTTTCATTTTTAACCGTGATGAAATTGTCCATTGTCATAACCTCCAAAACGATTTATCATGAACATCGTGTTAAGCATCTTTACGAGGAACATCATAAAACATACTTTTGGGAATAACTATGTGCAATTTTTTGAAAAGTGTTCAGTAAAGGAGCAAGCTCATGAAAAAAGCAGAACAAACTGCGCAGACGAAGCAAGCACTCATCGCATCCTTGATCACAGTGGGACGAAAAAAGACCCTAGCGAAGGTCTCAGTAGCTGACCTCACTAGGGCAAGCGGCATCAGCCGCGGTACCTTTTATTTGCATTATCTGGATAAAGACGACCTTGTTGCCAAGGTTGAAGCGTCACTATTAACCGAACTGGAAGGCGGCCTCGACTTTGGCATGGATACCGCGATGGATCCCAATGCTATCGTCTCTGGTAAGCAGTCGCCGCTGATGGTCAATATGGTGCATTTAATTAACCAGCGGCGCGATATTTGTCAATTCTTACTAAGTCCAGTTGGTGACCCGAGTTTACTTGGCCGCGTCGCCAAACTGTTACGTGATAAAATTCTCGGCCATCTCGCCGAATTAAAAGGCGAAGCCCATTTTATCCACGATATTCCAGATGCTTACGTCAGCCAGATCATCGTTTATGGCATTATTGATATCATCCAACTGTGGCTTAACGAGCCACAGCCACGCTCTGAGGCTGAAATTGTTGACATTTTAATGAAAACTCGGTTTCTGTCCCCTTATCAATTACTGGCATTAGAGAAATAGATTGTGAAAATATGCCAGTCCAGTCTATCGCTGACAACCACCAGCCCATTGGTTTTCTCTGTCGACTAATTGGCATCCAATTTCCTCAAGGAGGCGCTTCAAATGAGTGTTAAAGGCAATTATCAAAGTACCCGCAGCGAGCTGTCTGAAACCGAGAAGAAAATCGTTGATTATGTGATAGCACACAGTCAAGCAGTCTTAACGATGAGTGTTCATGATCTAGCTAAAGCAGCTGGTACCAGTCCGGCCTCCGTCAGTCGCGCCGCGCGTCGGCTGCAATTCAGTGGCTATAACGAGCTGAAAATGCAGTTAGCGGCTGATCTGAAAGGTGATACCAATCAATCGGATGATCAAGAAATTCAAAAAAACGCCACCCTGACAACGATCAAGCAAAAACTGCTCATAGATGCCAACCAATCTTTGCGTGAAACCGTCGACCAGCTTAACGAAGCCAATGTCGACACAATTATCAACTTAATTCATCAAAGTGATCGTCTGCTTGTGTTTGGCGTGGGCGCTTCTTACTTAGCAGCGCAAAACATTGCCCAAAAATGGGGGCGGCTTGGCTATCCTTGTCATGTCAGTGATGACCTCAATTTGTTCTTGCCACTTGCAGCAACTGCAGATGCCAACCGGACACTTTGCTGGTTCATTTCGAATTCAGGTGAATCGCCAGAAGTCGTGCTAGCTGCCAAATTGGCCAAAAAGGCTGGCTTGCAGGTGATTGTCACCACCAAACTCGGGAAAAATTCGCTCACCAAGTATGCTGATGTGAGCATTCAAACATCCCAACCGATGGAGGCCCGCAACCGTTTCGCTGCTACCCAATCACTCCACACTCAGTTTATGCTCATCGATATTCTATACTATGCCTATGTCAGCCGATACTACGATGCAGCAAAAATAGCCACGGATCAATCAAAGGCTGCGGTGACTGCCTATCGTGAATTTTTACGTAACGGCTTTAAGTAAGTCCCGGAAGCTTTCACCTTTCAGACACGTCTGCATGCGCTGACGTGTTCTTTTTTTGTCTTTTTTGAAATTTTGTTTCACTTTTAAAAGAAATAAGTTGAAATAAAAGGCAATATCAGGTACGTTTTTATCAATAAAGGGCTTCCATCAATTTTTCGACAGCACCTGCCCTTTTAACTTGAAGCAATGTTTGTCAGACAACTTATCAGACTGATTTTCCAAAGAAAGAGGCTAAAAACATGGCAATTAATTTAGATCAAATGACGACGGAAACTCGAAATCAGAAAACAATGGCATTAGACACGATGACGGTCCATGACTTTGCCACCGTCATGAATGCCGAAGATCAAACCGTTGCCCAGTCAGTACAACAAGCACTACCAGCTATCGAAACGGCCATTCAGACGATCAGTCATTCACTCAAGAAAGATGGCCGCTTGTTTTATATCGGGGCAGGCACCAGTGGCCGACTGGGCGTTTTAGATGCAGCAGAATGCGTGCTGATCCAGAAATGGTGCAGGGCCTAATTGCAGGCGGCATGAAAGCCATGACTGTCGCGGTTGAAGGCGCAGAGGATTCTAAAGAGCTCGGGAAAACGGATCTGCTGCAACGGCACCTATCCGCAGACGATACCGTTGTCGGAATTGCTGCCAGCGGCCGTACACCTTATGTCATCGGCGGTCTTGATTATGCGCAAGCTGTCGGTGCTGCAACCATCAGCCTCGCTTGCAACACCCACGCCGAAATCAGCCAGCACGCCCAGATCGCCATTGAAGTATCTGTTGGGCCAGAAGTTTTGACCGGCTCAACTCGGCTCAAGGCTGGCACTGCCCAAAAATTGGTTTTGAATATGCTGTCAACTGGCGCCATGATCGGCCTTGGCAAAGTTTTCCAAAATCTCATGGTCGATGTGCTGCCGACGAATGAAAAACTCGTGGTTCGCAGCCAGCGCATCATTCAACAAGCCACTGGTTGCGATGCCGCCACTGCAGCAAAGGCGTTTGAAGCAGCCGATCAGCACGTTAAATTAGCGATCGTCATGATTCTGACACAGCGATCCAGCACGGACGCTCAAAAACTACTGACACAAACGAACGGCTTCATTAGCCAAACTGTCACAGCAAGTTCGGAGGAGAAAACAGATGGCACAAGATAAGTATCAAACGATGGGCGATGGTATCTACGCCCACATCGGCGGGCCGCAAAACGTGGCCAAATTGATCCACTGTATGACACGAGTCCGGCTGACGATCAAAGACGAGGCCAAAGTTGATCAAGCCGCACTTAAAAAAGTGCCTGGCGTGCTGGGTGTTGTCCAAGAAGAAACGCTCCAAGTCATTGTTGGTCCAGGGACTGTCAACAAAGTCGCACAGGCCATGGTTGATCGAGTGGGGGTTGCATTAGGTGACCCTTTCCCAGCCAACACGCAACCGCCTGTTGAATCGAATCAATCGGCAGTTGAAGCTAAAGCCGCAGAGGTTCGGGCAGCGCATAAAGCCAAGTTAAAGCAAACTTGGTGGCGGGCTGCTTTAAAACATATTTCCGCTATTTTCATTCCGTTAATTCCTGCCTTCGTCGGTGCCGGCTTAATCTCCGGCGTTGCTGGTATTTTAGCCAATTTGTTAACCGCTGGCGATTTACCAACCAGCTGGGCGTCATTTATTACTGTCTTAAAAGTCATCAACGGCGGGCTTTTCACCTTTCTTAATATCTATGTTGGGATAAACGCCGCAACCGAGTTTGGCGCAACCGCTGGCCTTGGCGGCATCATCGGCGGCTTAGTCTATCTGCCTGGCGTTGTGGCCCCGATCACGATCAACAACGTCTTCACCCATCAACCGTTATCTCCTGGTCAAGGTGGCATCATCGGCGTCATTTTCGCCGTCTGGTTGTTGGCTGTGGTTGAAAAACGCCTGCATCGACTTATTCCGGACGCCATCGATATCATTTTCACGCCGATGCTCAGTCTCTTATCCATCGGGCTGCTGACCATTTTCTTCATCATGCCACTCGCCGGTTGGGTCTCAAGTTCATTGGTCGGCACGATTAACTGGACGTTACAAGTTGGCGGTGCCTTCTCAGGCGCTATCTTAGGCCTCGCCTTCTTGCCGATGGTCATGTTGGGATTACACCAGATTCTGACGCCTATTCATCTTGAAATGATCAAGAGCATTGGCTACACCGGCCTGCTGCCAATCTTGGCCATGGCTGGCGGCGGTCAAGTGGGTGCCGCCCTTGCACTATGGATCAAGTGTCGACAAAATCAACAGCTCGTCCGCTTGATAAAAGGCGCTCTACCAGTCGGCATCTTAGGGGTTGGTGAACCGTTGATCTATGGTGTCAGTCTGCCGCTGGGCCGGCCATTTGTAACTGCCTGTATTGGCGGTGGCATCGGCGGCGCCGTTATCGGCATGATCGGCCATATCGGTGCCATCACCATTGGTCCTTCCGGCGCGGCCCTGATCCCACTCATCGCCAATCACCAATGGCTGGGTTATGTTTTCGGCCTGCTGGCTTCCTATGCAGGTGGTTTTCTGGCGACTTACTTCTTCGGTGTACCAGAAAGCGCGATGGTGCCGACCAGCGCGGACGGCACCATCATTGAACCGCTCGCAGTGGATACAGCAACCGTGCCCGAAACTCCTTCTGCTAGAGCAACTAGCTCCGACGCGACTCAATTCGTGGCTCCTGCCGCTGGTCAACTTCAAGCCTTGTCCGAAGTGCCAGATGATGTCTTTTCGCAAAAAATGGTGGGGGATGGTTTTGCCATTGTCCCAAGTCATGGCACGGTTGTCGCACCTGTTGACGGCACCATCGTCAGCATCATGCCGACCAAGCATGCCTTGACTATGACAACGGCAACTGGACTTGAAATTCTCGTCCACATGGGATTAGACACCGTCGCATTGAACGGTGACCCCTTCACTGTTCATGTGACAGAAAACGAAACCGTAACGGCAGGTCAGCAAATTGCCGAAATGGATCTACCTGCCATCAAAACAGCTGGCAAAAGTACGACAATCATCACCGTCATCACCAACATGACCCATGTCACCGCCATGACCAGCTTCACAGATCAATCGATCACTGCTGGCGAAGACGTCCTGCGCGTCACCAGCCAATCAGAAGGTTAGTATATGAAAGTCGACGGCAGATTGACTTAACCTTATATCTGAGTGATCGTGTGTGCCAACTAAAAAAATCGTTCTTAGAGAAAGCACAGTTTCTCTAGGAACGATTTTTTGCTTGCGGTTGATACACAATTCGTCTTTTGATAGATACCCTGATAGCATTTAAAAATCTCAGTGCCAAGGCGGAGCAATCGTAGGCCAGATGGGGCTCAGCCGTGCAAACAACACAGCGACCGAGCTTGGAGCTGATGTTGTTAGGCGACTTTTAGACCGCGCGTTTTGCGGGCTAAAAGCGCCGTCACAGCGTTCCAGCCCCAGCAGGCCGGAGATTGCGGAGTTTGGCACGGCAAGGACCTTCTAGCCCAGATTTTTTCCCAGAGTATTTAAAATCTAATAAAGCCCAATTCCTAGATGGTAACGATGGCTCGACTTGTTATGTGCCAAGTACAGATTAGCGTCCAGCATTTTTCAATTGTGCCTCTTGCAAATACGCAAAGATGTGGCCAAAGGCAATTTCACGAATCTGACCATAGCGAATTTGCGCCGTTTCGCCATCATCTGGTCCGACTAGGTTTAAGTCAAAATCGGTTTCACCGACATTTTCCGGATAACCCAGAAAATGTTCATCGCTGTCGGCTACTTTAATGCGCACCACCCGTTCAAACCCAGCGGCCTCTGAGATGATGGTCTGAATTAAGTCATCATTTGGATCGAACTCACGATCAGCATTCAACACTGGCTGCTGGCTGAAGTGATGGGTTTGATCCCATTTTTCGTAAAAGCTGATCGTTTGCAAATAATCCGAGGCTGTCGCGACATTTTGGATGCTTGGTAACGTCAGTAAAATATAGCCACCAAACTGGCCGGCCATGTCCTTGAGACTCAACACCACAACCCGGTCGTTGACCGCTTTGACGCGACCCACAAAGAACTGATCTTCCGGTCCCTTGGGTACGACTGAAATCAAGCGATTGTTCGCCAAGGCATTCTGAAACACGCCAGCCAGTTGACCGTCATTTTGGTACAGCTTGGTGGCCACGTGCTTTAGATGATCACGTTGCCGGACCAGTTCCGTTTCCAGTTTGAGATCAAGGCCATGGAATTCCATGACTAAAATATCCGAGAAATCAACCTGCAAGGCGCGCACATCGGTGTAGTTGAATTTGTTGAAGATCGCCATACTAAAGCGATCCTCAGCCACAGCTGTTACCTGCCCTTCAAGATAGGCATCATCATCGGCCACCACGACCATGACCATTTGACCATTCGCCTTAGCCTGCGTCGCCAGTTGCTGAATTAAGTTCTGTGTCGCATCGAACTGCAATGGCTTTTCTTGGCCTTGCAGCGTCAAGAAATGCTGGGCCTGTGCCAAGTTAATTCGAAAATTCATGCTATCGAGATCATCCCCGGCAAATTCAACCTGATCAATCGCAGAAAATGCGATCAAGGCACATCCATCGGCAATCCCTGAATCATTGTAGGTTCCCAGAACAACCGCATCATGACCTAACACCTGTACGTATCCGGTGTAAAAATCGTCGGTATCGCGCTGATACACATTGATCAGCAGGTGTTCATTGAGTGCTGTCATTAAACTCATCAAAATGGCATCCATGCGGCATCCCTCACTTTCTTGCGCTTAAATCTAAAAATAACTTTCTAATCTTTCTTGCTAATGGTTTATTGATCCGGACCATTATAGGCAATATTCGTAAACTTGTTATACGACTTCACAAACAACAACTTGACGGTACCACGCGGGCCTGAACGGTTTTTCTCAATGATGACTTCAACTTCACCAACATTGTCATCCCCGTCATCATTGCCGCCTTGATCGTCGTCATCCTCATCGCCTTCTGCATCGCGGTAATAGTCATCACGATACAGGAAAGCCACAATATCGGCATCCTGTTCGATCGAACCGGATTCACGAATATCGCTCAACACCGGCCGCTTATCCTGTCGCTGTTCAACGCCACGACTCAGCTGGGACAACGCAATCACGGGTACATGCAATTCCTTCGCCAGTTTTTTCAGCTGCCGGGAAACGGCGCTGACTTCCTGTTGGCGGTTTTCTTGGCCAGAACCTTCAATCAACTGCAAATAATCAATGATAATCAGCCCTAAATCACCTTGCTCACGCGCTAGCCGCCGACACTTCGCGCGAATCTCCGCCATTCTGATGCCTGGCGTGTCATCCATATAGATCTTCGCCTTACTCAAGCTACCCATGGCGATAATCAAGTTCTGCCATTCTTCTTCATTCAGCTGACCAGTTCGCAGGTGATTAGCATCAATACTACCTTCTGAACACAACATCCGGTTTACCAGCTGTTCAGCGCCCATTTCCAAACTGAAAATGGCGACACTTTTGTCTGTTTTCGTCCCAACATTTTGGGCAATGTTCAAAGCAAATGCGGTTTTCCCGACAGCAGGCCGCGCCGCTAAAATAATCATTTCGTCCTCATGCAGCCCCGTCGTGATTTTGTCCAAATCACGGAAACCGGTTGGCAACCCGGTGATTGCCTGATCATTTTGATACAACTGATCAATCTGCGCCATAGCCTGATTCAGCACATCTTTGATCTGTTTGAAGCCGGCCTGATTGCGGTTCTCCGAGACATCCATAATCTGGCGCTCGGCGTCTTCAACTAGCCCTTCAACATCGTCTTGTTCCGTATAGCTACGACTGGCAATGTTTTGCGCCGTACTAATCAGTTTGCGTAACGTGCTCTTCTGCTGCACGATTTTGGCGTAGTATACCACGTTACTGGCAATAGGCGTCGCCGCAACCAAATCTGTAATATAACCAACCCCGCCAATATCGTCGAGGTTGTTATGATTGTCCAGATAATCCGACACCGTGACCGTGTCAATCGCTGTGCCGTTATCCTGTAGATCGGTCATAGCTTGGAACAACAGCCGATGTGCTTTCTTATAGAAGTCATCCGCCGTGACATACTCTTGTGCATCCGGCAATGTGTCAGCATTCAGAAAAATGCCGCCAAGGACGGCACGTTCTGCTTCGTCACTATGCGGCGGCTGCTGGTCAATTAATTGATTATCCATGCGCGTCCTCCTTCAGATTAATCGTCAAAAATTTTTTGTCGCTTATCCCTAACAGTCTACGTTAAACCCGCAGTCAAGACAAGCATCACCGCATACAGTCGATCCACACAAACAATTTAACGAAAAGCAATGGTCACTGCTGTTCTCACCGGTGATTGACTCAGTCCACAACCCACTAATTTGGACCAGATGGACAAAAAGACGCGATCATCTGGTCGCGTCTTCTGGCAGAATAACTATTCTTATTTTTGTTCAATCACGTGTACCCGAATGCGGGCATCAATGCCAGGGAATAAATTAACCGTGACATTAGTGAAACCCAGTGAACGGATAGGCTGCTTCAGATCGATCTTACGTTTATCAACTTTGATCTGATATTGCTTATCCAAAGCCTGCGCGATCTGCTTGCTAGGAATCGAACCGAACAACCGGGAATCTTCGCCGGCTTTGCTTTGGATCTGAACAACGGTTTTGTCGTCTTCGATCTTAGCCTTCATAGCCTCAGCCTCGGTTTTCTTTTCAGCTTCCTTCTTCTCTTCAAGCCGCTGCTGGCCGCGCAAAGCACTCATCGCCTGCGGTGTCGCTGCTTTAGCCAGCCCTTTGCGAATTAAAAAGTTTTCAGCATAGCCGTCAGGTACTTCTTTCACCTGACCGCGATTGCCCTTGCCACGAACGTCTTGTGTAAAGATGACTTTCATCAAAATCCCTGCTTTCTATGCGTCTTCGTCTGCTTTTTTGATCTGAGCAAGCAGATCAGTCCGAACTTCGGTGATCGTTTTGCCCTTAATCTGGGTAGCTGCGTTACTCAAGTGACCGCCGCCGCCCATGGCTTCCATGATGACCTGCACGTTGACATCCCCAGTCGAGCGGGCGGAAATGCCGACATCACCGCTTGGGCGTTTGGTGATGACAAAACTGGCATCAACACCATTGAGTGACAACATGGTATCAGCCGCTTGTGCTGCAATCACTGGGTCATAACGCTTATCCTCTTCCCCAGTACATAGTGCCATATTTGGCGCAATCATTTCAATTGTATCGATCAAATGATTCCGTTGGATGAAGCTGTCGATATTTTCCTTTAACAGGTTCTGAGCCAACATGCCATCAGCGCCCATGGAACGCAGATAGCTGGCAGCATCAAACGTCCGCGTGCCGGTGCGTAGGCTGAAGGACTTGGTATCCACCGTGATCCCTGCCAGCATCGCCGTTGCCTCAAGCTTATCAAGACTTGGCACATTTGTTGGCTGGTATTCAAACATCTCCGCAATCAGCTCACAAGTGGAGCTGGCGTACGGTTCGATATAAACCAGCATCGGGTTGTCCGGAAATTCTTCGCCGCGTCGATGGTGATCGATGATAACCGTTCTTGCCGCCAACCTTTTGTACAAGTCAGGCGCCGCTGAGATCGACGGCTTGCTGTGATCGACCAAGATCAGCAGGCTCTGATCCGTTGCTTGCGACAGCGCTGCTTCCGGCGTCACAATGGCATTAGCAACTTCAGGATCTTGACCCACTTGGCCCATGAGGCGTTCGACATCGGAGTGCAGATGGTCAGGGTCAATCACAATGTAACACTCTTTGCCATTCATCTGCGCAATCCGGCGAATCCCCATCGAGGCGCCAACTGCATCCATATCCGGCCGCTTATGGCCGACAACAAAGACCTTGTCCGTCTGCTTAAACAATTCTTGCAAGGCCTGCGCAACCATACGCGCCCGCACACGCGTCCGCTTTTCCATTGGATTCGTCTTGCCGCCATAGAAACGGGCTTCGTGGCCCTTGGCGCGGACCACCACCTGATCGCCGCCACGACCAAGCGCCAGATCCAAGTTACTCTGCGAAGTCACCGCTAACTGAGCCAAGTCTTCATCGCCATATGCGATCCCCAGCGACAGCGTCAATGGATAATTCTGTTTCGAGGTTTCTTCCCGAATCACATCTAGAATTTTGAACTTGTCACGTTCAACATCCTTCAGCGACTTGGCATAAGCCAGCAGGAAAAAGCGATCGTTGTCAATCCGCTTCAAGAACATGCCAAATTGATTGGCCCAATCCGTCAGCTGATTCGTGACGTAACTATTTAAATTAGTAATGACCTGATCATCCATGGTTTGTGTGATCTCGTCATAGTTATCAATGAAGATCTGGCCAATGGCGATCTTCTCGTCTTCTGCCCGCTCTTCAATCTCAGCATATCGAGTCACGTCCATCAGATAGACAACCCCGATACTCTTTTGCACGATAATCTCAAACTGATGCTGGCCCCAAGTCACCATTTTCGTTTCATTGGTGTTCTCGTTGCTGCGAATCAACTCCGCCAATTCCGCATCAACATGTTCCAACGGCTGACCAAGAACGTCAGTGTCGCCAAAATACTTCTGCAGGAATGGGTTCGTCCATTCAATATTGAGATTCTCGTCATAAATCAGGATCCCAATCGGCATTTTGATCAGCGCTTCTTGTTCGCCACGCTTGATCCGATAACTGAGATCCGAAATATACTGATTGGTATTCTTGGCAATGGTTTCTAGGGCATAAAAAATCGTGGCCACTAGACTAATCAAAATCAGCAGCATCAACAAAGCCAACCACGGACGGATCAGTGCTCCCATCAGAATACCGATCACCGCCAGCACGACCATCGCAATAGCTGCATATCGCATTCGCATGTCTTCAAGAAACTCCGGCATACGAATCCGCTCAAACAATTTCTTCATATAGAAAAACTCGCTTTCACTTAGCGCAGATACTTAAGGATTTCTTTAGCTATTCTACCATACTGTGCAATTGGATTCTGCGAGTAACCTAGCCATTGCTTGATAGCATCACGTTTACAAAATAGTGGCAACAAGGCCGGTCTATGAAGTGGATTGCCATGCCATACGCCACAATCTTTAAACTTAACCAGACTATTTATGGAAACATAAAAAGAATGATTTGCCTAAACATGGCAAATCATTCTCACTAGTCTGTTTGGTAACGTCGCATTATAGCCCAGGCCCTTCACCGTTATTCCTAGGTGGGAAAATCACGGAAATAGCGCAAAGCCAATGAAAAATGAGGCAATGAAAAAAATGGCTACTCCAACAACCAATGTGTAACTACCGAGGATAATGTTAAAGCTCCAGCCAAGGGCGGACTTTTCTAATAAAAGGTAAATTTGCCAACAGATAATCAGCAAGGCAATCACTAATAGCCCAATAAACCCAGTGCCAAGCTCGATTCCAACGAAGTTCTTTTTCCCAGAGAAAGTTATGATGGTCATTAAGGCAAATATAACAGTCAAGATACCGCCATTACCAATGACCATTTTCGCTTTAGTCTTCATTTTTCAGTTCTCCATTAAAAGCGCCTTTGGCAGATCCCTTTAGATAAAACGAAAGCCTTCTTCTAACCCTTATTCATGATTGATTTTCAACCACCAAACAACTTATATGCCGCAACGGCAACAATGTGCTTGTAATCAAAAAGCGATGTCTTCTGCATAATTGTCAATAAGCGTTGACGAAATTCCTGATTACACTTTTCATTGTTCCCGCCCCACGCATAACATGTATCATGTGCTTGGCATGCACCATCAAGATCATCAATCGGCGCTTTGCCGTTGTTGCCTTTACCGCAATAATTCCCATACACCAGCAAATTAAACCTAGCCATTGAGAGCAGCATGCCTTTTTCTGGACCATCATTTTTAAGACTGCGAGCCCATTTATTTATTTCTGCGCCAATTTTTAGGACAACGGGATCAACATTGTCATGCATGGCAGCATCATAGTCAAAACTTGTGATACCATCAACATTCTTTAAGTACGGATCGATCATTTTTAATTGTTCACTTGTTTCTCTGTTGATTTCAGTGTCATTAAACTCAGTCTTAGTCGTTGCGTGGACCTCAACCCCACTATTAAATTGAAAAAATAGTGTCATACTGATCAGCGCAAAAACTATTACGGCACTTCGCCTGATTATATCAAATCGTTTTGAGCGTTTAGAGAATTTCATATTCCCCTCCTATATTTTCTACTCTTATCATTGCTATCGCCTACAAGCAAGCGCTTACGCCAATTATTATACATAATAGTCCACCAAAAGAGAACCATTTTATTATCTATGGCAAATTATAATATAGATAATATCGTGGCATAGATATTTTATAGATGGTTATCAACTAAGTGATTTTTATGATTCTAAAATGTTCATCTCTATCTTCAAAGTAAAACAAGTGCCACTACCAAGCTTCTTCAGCTCTTGGTAGTGGCACCTGCTATTAGAGAATTTGTGCGGCAACTTTTCGTTTCATTTTTCGCATCAACAAAGAAATGAACTATTAGACATTAAGAGGAGAAAGTAAACATCTTCCCGCTATACTTTAAATCTTCGTCTCCCCGAAACGACTCCTTATGAACTTATCAGAAATCATTATTTTGTTTAAATCGTCTATTTCAGAAAATTGATTACAGCACTATTGAAGAACTAGCTTAGAATGAGCTCACTTTATATCAGTACTTTCACTTCAGAAATAACTGAACCATTGAATTATCTCACCATATATTCAATGATTCTTCATTGCTATTCCATTACAATTGACTTACCAAGGCCTATCAAATGTTCGTCATGCGATATGGTAATAATCAATTTGCTTTTACCTAATTCTTGTAACAAACAAATCACGGCAGACCGAATTTGTGGGTAAATATTCGCGGTAGGCTCATCCAAAATATACATACTGGCATCTTTTTTGCCCAATGCAGCAAGCAATCGAACAAGCTGTAACTCACCACTTGACAGTACATCTACTTTTTTTTCATAAATATCAGCCAGATTGAATACATCTGAAAAGTACACATTTAAAAAAGGGCTTGATTCTTTTAAATCATTCAAGAAACCATTTCTTTCTAAATCAGACAAGTATTCTCTCACGGTAATATGAGGCGATGGTACATCCTGAAACAGGAATCCCATTTCTTTTTGTCTCAATGCATCCATATCTATTTTATTTACATCCAGTCCATTGATCAAAACACTGCCCCTTAGTTTAGGCTGGTAAATTCTTGTGATTGTCCGTACGAATGTACTTTTTCCAATACCATTATCGCCTGAAATAACGTACAGTCCTGGATTTTCGAATGAACACGACAAATCTTGAGAATAGAACATCTTTGAATCTTTCTTGCTTTCTGGAAACATTTTTATATTAAAATTGTTAATATCAATTGCTCTCACACTGCTAATAGGCCTGTCTCCATTTTTATCTGCCGCAATGTCGAAAATCCTTTTCATCCTCGTAAGCGACGCATGATATTTCTCGGTTCCAATTGCAATTCCAAAAATCTGATCTACTGAATTAAGAAGTTGTCCGAAATACTGAAGAACTATAGAGAAAAAGCCAATTGTGATATTTCCCCGTAGTACTGCCAAGCCTCCGACAATGAAAAATACGGCTTGAAAGACTAATTGCATCACTATTTGAGATGTCGACATCCAGTATCGTACCCAAAAACTTTTGACAAACGTTTTAAGTAAACCATCCTCAACTGTGCGCAGCCTTTTCTTCTCACTGGAAAAATTACCAGATCCTTTGATTTCAATATACCTACCAACGAAATCATTTCTCGTCGTATAGTATTCGTTTTGCTTATTTTTCATCGTTAAGTTTATACTGTATATTTTGGGACGAAACACAATGTAAATTAAAAAGTAGATAGGTATGAAGATAATCATTATGATGAATATCTTCGGATCTGCACTGAATACATATGCAGAGATCGTGATCGTGGATACAATCACGGAACACAGCTTAACAAGTGTATCTGAGAAAAAGGAAACTATCTCGGTCACATCATCATTAATACGAGAACTCAAGGTGGTTGGACTCCATTTAAGTATACTAAGAGTGTCCTTCTTAAATAATTCAAAAAATATTTTTCTATTTAACTCAAGCACCGTCTCTTGTTTGGTTAGTATTTGTATGTGACTTGTAAAAAACGAAAAAAACAGTCTAAGAATTCCAATCCCCAGCATAAGCACAAAGAATGTTATAAAAAGTGTCGGTCTATGACTATAAACCAAACTGTCTAACAATCTACCTTCTAAATATGTATTCCCAGTGATCAGTGCTGTACTTATAATCGTAAATATTACTAGTAACGTAAAAGCAACGCCATGCTTTTTTAGCGTTCTTATTATAATTGGGTTCATCAGTCAGATCATCTCCAAGAAATTCCAAAAAAGCAGCTATTATCGTCTAGAAAACTTCTAGAAAAGCAATAACATCTGCCGTAATTCAACGCCTATAGCATAATCTCTTCTACATAATGAATTTGCTGGTTATGTCTAATTGCATCTGCGCTCGTTCCGAAGCAATTCGGTTTAATAATTGAGTCTCCAGATTTATTTGCCACGGTGACTTTCCTCATATAGAGAAGCAATGTCCAGTTTTCTTTAAGTTACTCCGAGCCTAGAATGGTTAAATTTTTACTCCCAGTATGAGTTTATGTCAAGAAAACCATGAATGAGCTGATTTCTCTATAATCGAGCTTTAATCTTAAGTGCACTTGCTTCCTTTCCGTTATATGCTGTTCTATTCAAATTCTACAAGTTATGTAGCAGCTCAAATTTTGATCATTTGCAAATTTTCCAGGAGAACAATTCCTTTTTTTCAAAAAACTCACCGCTTGAAACATTCGTCTCAATCAACGCCAACCTTCTTCATCGGCAACGACATCCAAACAATCGAAAGAATGATACAGAAACCGCCAAGCAGAAACGCTGGCGTCATTTGAATTGTGAAGAACGGCAATGAATACACTAAGACAAAAATAGGATTCAATGCCCGAATAAGATTAGCATCGCGAAATGAAATCAACTTCAGGCCGCGATAAAAGAGTAGCAGTCCCAAAAAGCCAGAACAAAAAGCTGAAATGGCGACAGCACCCATGCCAAGATTCGGCGCAAGGGATAATTGGCCACTTCCGAGTAAAAAACCGCCCAGAATGACGACGGCGGTGCCTTGGTTATATAAGAGTAGTATCTTCTCGTCTATGTTGATAAGAGCTTTTTTGGCTAAGGTGTTGGTCAGGGCAAAGCTAAACGTGTAGCCGAGCGCACAGACCAGCCCTAGTATGTTATTAACATCGCCGGAAAAGTCAGATACCAAAGCTGTGCCAATCATACATAAGACGATCGGAACAATCTCTTTTCGATCAAATCGTTCACGTAGCAGAAGCACTGAAAGCAATATCGCAAAGACAATGTAAAACCTGCCGACCAACCCGACGCTGACCGGATCAAGGAAGAAAAGACTCATATATTGCAAAAATATGCCTAAACAATTCGTCAAACCCAACGTCCAAATAATCGGCTGCTTAATCCAAACTAATTTTGTTTTGGTAAAGGCGATCGTACCCAAAGTCAGGATAAATGACACTAGCGCATTGTAGAAACTTGCGGCTAATGGCGAGAGCGTGATCATCGAGAACTTGTTCATGACCGGTGTCACAGCCATCACGGCTACCGATAAAATATTCAGCAGAAACCCGTATTGGCGGCTACTCATCCGGCCACCCGATATGTTGAAAAATCTGGGCGTAAATATCATCATGAAAAGATCGCTCAGCATCCGGGACAGGCTTAAACCATACTTGCCGATCATCAATCTCAGAAGACGCAGGAATAGCTTGCAAACGTTCAACTTTAGCACTAACAACCGCTGTCGTGTGCCAAGTGGGTAAAACATAGTAGCCCAACGGCACAATCGCACTGGCTTGAACAACAGCACCTGATTCTTCATACGATTCGCGGACAGCTGCTTGCACTATCGTCTCGCCCGGTTCTAACTTGCCACCAGTCAACTCCCAATGGCGTTTTGAGTTATGAACCCAGATAATACCGGCGTTAAAGAATTGAATGATTAGAACTGAATCAACTTTTATATGAGTGAGACCAAAATGAACCTTTACCACAGGATACCCCCCTTTGCTTATCTCGCATTTCAAACATCCTCTAGAAGTAGATAAAACGATGATGCGTCATCTCTAGCTTAGAAGCCTCACTCACGTATGAGGTGATGAGACTAGTCCATCAAGAGAGCTTTGATTGTATAGCGCCTGCCAGTGCTACGTCAACTATTATTACCATAAATATATTCATACCTCCGATAGGAAAATAAAAAGCCGTGATGAACCTTTTTCATATAAAAGATTCATCACGGTTATTTAAATTAGATGAAGGTATTGATTTTAAAACAAATCACTCCCGCGTCAAGTCACTGCCCTTAACCCAGCCATGCCCATTCACATAGAAAAAGGTCTGTGCAGCAGCGCCTTGCATCTTAGCTTTCACTTTAATTTTGCGGGTAACGCGATAGTCCTTGTGGTTAGCCAGTGTCCCGACCTTTTCAAAGCTGGCCGTTGGTGCATCGGCGGCGAAAGTTCCTTTATAGGCAGCAGCGGTTGATTTTGTTCGATAGGTTCGAGTTTTGTCGAAGATGACTAACCCGTCGCCTTTGATCGTGTAGGTCACACTGTGTTGATCCATATTCGCCTGCGTCATATCAGCCGCAATCTTACTGCTGGCGGCAAAGAGTGACAGACCCACCAGTGCGATGACAAAACGATGCTTTTTCATTTGACAACTGCTCCTTTGTTTTTTAACTATTATAGTTATTTAATCTGGATGGTCAATCTTTGCGTACCGACCTTAAGCTTCTCGCAAGAAATCCGGGTGTTATTTTTGAACAATCTCAAAGCAACAAAAAAGCCGTCATCGTCGCTGTTCAGAACCTCCTGAACAATGATGATACCGGTTTTTTTACCGAACGATTTACTTAGGTTGAATGAGTCCCATGGCATCCATCGTTTCAGCAATCTGCATGGAATTCCAAGCAGCGCCTTTCAATAGATTGTCGGAAACATTCCACATATGGAAGAATCGTGGGTTTTCGGCATCTGGCCGAATGCGGCCAACGAAAACATCTTTGCTGCCAACGGCGTTCATCGCTTGCGGATACACTTGTTTGCTTGGGTCGTCTTGAACAACGACACCAGGGGCATGCGCCAATGCCTCGCGAATATCATCGGCAGTTGCCTTGTCGTCTTCGACTTCGAAGTACACTTCTTCAGAGTGGGCAATTGGCACCGGAATTCGAACACAGGTTGCGGTTACTTTGATGGTATCGCTGTTCATATCCCCAGCCATGATCTTCTTGGTTTCGTGGATCATTTTCCATTCTTCATGGCTATAGCCATCCGGTTCGAAAACATCGATTTGCGGCAAGGCATTGAAGGCGATTGGATAATGTTTCTTGTCACCCGCCGTTGGTAAAATCTGCGGGTCAAGCGGTTTGTCGTCCAATGCAGCGCGAGTTTCATCAAGCAATTCATTGACAGCTGATTGCCCAGCGCCAGAAACAGCCTGATAGGTCGAAACGACCACTTGTTTAAGACCAAAGGCTTTTCGAATCGGTTCAAGCGCAGTGACCATTTGAATCGTCGAACAGTTTGGATTTGCAATGATCCCACTGTGTTGCCGCAACGCTTCCGGATTCACTTCTGGGACAACCAGCGGAATTTCTGGTTCCATTCGAAAAGCACTCGTATTATCAACCACGATAGCCCCAGCTTTAACCGCGGCTGGTGCAAATCGCTTGGAAACTGAACCGCCAGCAGAAAATAAGGCAATATCAATGCCCTTGAATGAATCATCGGTCGTCTCATGGACGGTCAGCGTCCCATCACGGTAAGGGACTTGCTTTCCTTCTGAGCGCTTGCTGGCAAGTGCCAAGACAGACGCAATCGGCAGTTTACTTTCTGCCACCATTTTTAACATCCGGGTGCCAACAGCTCCAGTTGCCCCAACAACTGCTACGTGATAACCACTCATGATCTAAACTCCTTCTGCCAATGTGTTTGCTAACTTCCGATGCGGCAGTGCGTCAATAAATCGTTCATACTCAGCCTGTTCGCCAGTCGCGTGAATCTCAGCTTGTTGCCAGTCCCCAGCGAGTAACGCTGTGTCTGGCAAGGTAATCGTCGCCGTGACCGTTGCATTCCCGATCAATTCAATCCAGTAATGCTCGCCGTCATGATGGACAATTGTTTTGACCATTCCTCCTGGATTATACACGGTATTGACCCGATCAAAAGCAGCTTCCTCTGGATGCGTCAAAATAAAAGCCAAGGTCGTTGCTGACATGCCTGTGCCACATGCATTGGTGAACCCGACACCCCGCTCATACGTCCGAGCAAATAAGGTATCCTTATCTAAGATTTCGGCAAAAGTCACGTTGACCCCTTCCGGAAAATAAGGATTTTTGGCATTCAGCATCTTGCCAATCCGTTCGAGATCGGACCCAGCTAATACCTCAGGCGAGACGAAAGCAATTAAGTGCGGGTTGGGCACAGCAATGGCGGTGAATTTCAAGCTCGGATGAATCGCTGGCAAAACAGTATCCACAATTCGGTCAACGCCAAGATTGGCAAACGGCAAGTCCTGAGGCGCAAAACTAACCGGCGAAATTTCCACTGAATAGGCCGGTACGCCTTCTGCCAGTTGCGGCTGACGAGCAACGGCAAGATCAGCAAAATCCGTGTGCACCTTGAACGTCGCTTGCCCAGTTTTTTCACTCAGATAACGGGCGACCGTGCGTAGACCGTTGCCACACAATTTAGCAAAACTACCATCAGTGTTGACCACCGTCATTTTGCCAGCCGTTCCCGGCGCCGCCGTGACGGCCAAGACCCCGTCCGCACCGCCAAGCAACCCTGTTTCAGCGTTCGTTAGCTGTTGGGTCACGGTTGCTAATTGGGTGTTTGTCAACGGCTGAGTTAACTGCGTTTCATCGAAAAGAAAGAAACTATTTTCGGAACCATGAACCTTTTGCAAAGTCACCATGTTAGTGCACCTCCAAACGTTGATTAATCGGTATAAAAAAAGCATTGTAGATCGTTTTAACAGCGCGATTGGCCGACTCACGTGAGGTTCCCAGCATCAGAGAAATCTGAGAGGCCCCCTCATTAATCATTGAGACATGAACACCGGCGGTTGCGAGCGGTTGTAGAATGGTTTGAATCAATCCGGTTCGTTGCGCCATCCCTTCACCAACGACCATGATGATCGCATAGTCATCAATCCACTTCAGCACATCTGGATGAACCGCCGCTTGAATCTCGGCACAAATTGTCTTGCGTTTGGCCTCAGTTAGCTGGCGATCATCTAAAATAATGGTGAGATCATCAATTCCGCTGGGCATGTGCTCATAACTAATGCCATTGTGGGCTAACACCTGAAGGATCTTCAGAGTGAAGCCAACTTCCTTATTCAACAGATATCGATGCAGGTAGATCGCCCCAAAATGTTGGGAACTTACAATCCCGGTAATGGCATGCTTCGGGACAAAATGCTGTTCTGGGACGATCATTGTCCCTGGAGCAGCAGGATGATTGGTATTTTTAAGATTAATCGGTACCTGCCCAGCAATCGCTGGCAGAATCGCTTCATCATGAAAAACACCAAAGCCGCCATAAGACAGCTCTCGCATTTCCCGATAGGTCATTTCACGAATCATTTGCGGATTCGCCACCACCCGTGGGTCAGCAGCCGCTACGCCATCGACATCGGTAAAGTTTTCATATAAGTCGGCATGAAAACCGTTAGCCAAAATCGCTCCCGTGATATCGGAGCCACCACGAGAAAAGGTGGCAATATCGTCATCGCTGGTATAGCCATAAAATCCCGGTACAACCAAAACCCCGATTGGTCGTCGAAATGTAGCGAGGTTGCGATAGGTTTCACGTGAAACTTCGGCATCATTGGGATGATCTGTGACCACAATTCCTAACGACTTCGGTTCGCCATAGGTAGCTTCAATCCCCTCATGATTCAACACCGCGGTCATTAAAAACGCGTTCAACTTTTCACCGCGCGCCTTAAAGCCTGCCATTAAATAATCATTGTTCTTGAAAGTCAACTTTGGTAACTGGTCTAGCTCTTCTTCAATCGCGGCCATGATCGATGCTTCGAGCTCAAAATCATCGGCGATTGCCTGATATCGAGCAACGATTTCTGCAACAATGGCAGCCACAGCTTCATGCCGCATCACTGCCTGTGCATACTGAATCAATAAATCGGTCACCTTGGTGTCTCCCGGGTGCCGTTTACCTGGCGCACTCGTCACGATCACCTGCCGAGCTGGGTTAGCCTTCATGATCGCCACGACCTTGGCGAATTGTGAACCATTTGCTAGCGATGAACCGCCAAATTTTACGACACGCACGATAAACTGCCTCCTAGACGTCACGACAAATGAGAACTTTGTCATTTTATCCTGTACTTTAACAGACTCTCCCAGAAACACAAGCCCCAGCATGTCGCTAACATGACACGTTTTCGGGTTACTGCATAGAGACAATGTTTTTAAATTTGTTTTTAATGACCTGAGTTCACAGTCACCAGTCTCTGTCACCGCAGGGCCAGCTCGGACTATCAGACAAATGCCAACTATAGGAGAACTAAAAGCCTCAAAGACAGACCTATCTCACTTAAAGCGCGCGAACAGGCCCAGAAGCCTGCACATAAGGACCTCAAGCATCACTGGCCAAGACCCAGCCATTGAGGCTTGAGGCCGCTTATGCTCCGGTTTCTAAGCGGGCCTGTTCGCGCTCTCTCATTATTTATTTGACGTCCACGTCTTTTTATTATAGGCTGGTGACAAACAGATAGAGGTTGCAACCAACATGAGTAGCTTGATCGAGCGGGATCCTTCGTGATGACATCAAGCCAAAGGGGCGGTTGCCGAAATGGGCGCGCCGGGATCGGCAAGCCTGTTGGGCCAGGATTGAACAAATCCTGTACTGTCGCTTAGAAACCTAAGCGGGGCGCTATCATTCAAGTAGATTGCAAGTTGGGATCTTTTTGTTTGACGCGTGGCCAAACAAAAGGATCCCTTTTCGTTTGCCATCGCCCTGCCAAATTCGGGAGGATGAACTTATGGATTTTGCCACAAATCATGAAGGCCAGTTAACCATCGGCGGGGTCGCTGCCAGCCAGTTGGCCCGAACATTTCAAACCCCACTTTATGTGTACGATGTTGGCGCCATTCGCCAGCAAATTCGCGCATTTAAACGTGTTTTTGAAGAAGCAGATGTGTCATATGCCGTCAGTTATGCCTCCAAAGCCTTCGCGACCATTGCGATGTACGAAGTCGCCAAGTCAGAAGGCGCGCACGTTGACGTAGTGTCCGGCGGTGAACTTTACACCGCTCAGGCAGCCGATTTTCCAATGGCGGCGGTCAGTTTTCATGGCAACAACAAAAGCAAAGCTGAACTGACACAAGCATTGGATGCCGGGGTTGGCACCATCATTGTGGACAATTTTCACGAACTGGATCTCCTTGATGATCTTTTAGGTGCCACCGTTGGTCAACAGGACGTTTTAATCCGTGTCGCCCCTGGTATCAGCGCGCACACGCATGCCTATGACCAGACAGGCCAAACCGACAGTAAATTCGGTTTCGATCTCGCTAGTGGTCAAGCAGATGAAGCCGCCAAGCGCATTTTAGCCGACGATCATCTCAACCTGCTTGGCATCCACGCCCACATTGGCTCCCAGATCTTTGAAGTAGCAGGTTTCGAAGCCGTTACCCAAAAGCTGCTGCATGTCCTTAATAACTGGCATCAGCAATTCGGCTTCATCCCCAAAGTCCTGAACGTTGGCGGCGGCTTCGGCATTGCTTATACCAAGCAAGACGATCCGCTGCCACCAGAAGCCTTTGTTAAGGCAATTCTGGCAACCTTGAAATCACAAAGTCAAACGCTTAACTGGCCGTTGCCAGCCATCTGGATTGAACCCGGTCGTTCGATTGTCGGGCCAGCCGGCTATAGTCTCTATACCGTCGGCAGCCGTAAAGATGTCCCGGGATTGCGGCCATACGTTGCCGTTGACGGTGGCATGGGCGACAATATTCGTCCTGCCTTGTATCAAGCAACCTACACGGCCATTTTAGCTGACCAGCCAAATGCTGCGCCAGCTGAACATGTCCACTTGGTCGGCAAGTATTGCGAATCCGGCGATATTTTGATCGATGATGCACCGCTGCCCACAACCACACCAGGCGATGTCGTTGTTGTTTTTGACACTGGCGCATACGGCTACTCAATGGCATCCAACTACAATCGCAATCCGCGACCCGCCGTTGTTTTCGTGGAAAATGGCCAAGCCCAGTTGGTCGTGACCCGCGAAACCGATGCTGATCTCATTAAAAATGACTTACATTACGCCGCACCAACTGAGCAGCCTGCTCCAGCTCAAACCGACGCCACTGCCGCAACCAAATAGGAGGCCGATTATGGCACAGTTAGATACTCAAAAAATTATTTCCACCATCGCTAATAGCAAAAAAACCACCCCAGTTAAGGTTTATCTCAAGGGCAAACTCAGCGAGCTGCATTTCCCCAAAAGCGTTCATGCTTTCATCGGTAAACATACCGGCACCGTGATTGGCGACTGGGCAGAAATTAAACCCATTTTGAAAAAAGCCAAGTTAGATGACTATTTTGTTGAAACCGCCGGCCGCAACACCGGGGTTCCATTGCTGGATATCAAGGCGGCTAATGCGCGCATTGAACCTGGCGCCATTATTCGTGATCAGGTGCTCATTGGCGACAATGCGGTGATCATGATGGGCGCGATTATCAACATTGGTGCAGAAATTGGAGCTGGCACCATGATTGACATGGGAGCGGTCCTTGGTGGCCGGGCAATCGTCGGCAAGCACTGCCATATCGGCGCTGGCACCGTGCTCGCCGGGGTTGTGGAGCCACCTTCAGCTAAGCCCGTCACGATTGGTGATCACGTCATGATCGGCGCCAATGCCGTTGTCCTCGAAGGCACCACAGTCGGTGAAGGCGCGGTCATTGCTGCTGGCGCGGTTGTCATTAACGATGTTCCCGCGCACACCGTGGTCGCTGGTGTTCCTGCGAAAGTCATCAAACAAGTGAATGACCAAACCGAAGCCAAAACCGTCCTACTCGACGAACTCAGAAAGCTGTGACTTATTAATGAAGGAAGCTGACCTCATCACCCTTCGCCGCCAACTCCATCAAATCCCCGAACTAGCCTTGCAGGAAAAAGAAACGCACGCCTTATTGCTAAAAACCATTCAAGGGCTGCCCCAAACATATCTCACCATCCGCACCTTGCCAGACCTGCCAACCGCTTTACTCGTCAAGGTCCAAGGGCGCGATCCGCAGCGTGTGATTGGCTATCGGACCGATATCGATGCGTTGCCGGTTACCGAAAAAACCGGGTTGCCATTTGCCTCTAAGCATCCCGGCATCGCGCACGCTTGCGGACATGATATCCACATGACCGTCGCCCTCGGCATCCTCAGTTATTTTGCTGAACATCAACCAAAAGATAACCTCATCTTTTTCTTCCAACCAGCCGAGGAAAGTAAAAATGGCGGCAAGCTCGCCTACGATATGGGCGCATTCACCGGCGATTGGCACATTGATGAGTTTTATGGCCTGCATGATCGCCCAGATCTACCGGCTGGGACGATCAGCACACGCCTCGGCACCCTTTTTGCCGGCACAACCGAAATCAACGTTGACCTCATCGGCAAAAGCGGTCATGCTGCCTTGCCGCAAAATGCCACTGACATGATCGTGGCGGCGGCAAGCTTCATCAGTCAGATTCAAACGGTCGTTGCCCGTAATGTCGGACCAACCGACAGCGCCGTGATTACTTTTGGCTTGATGCGCGCAGGTACGATCCGCAATGTCATTGCCGGCAGGGCACATCTCGAAGGCACTTTACGCGGCTTCACCCAGCAGCAGATTGACTTTCTGCAACAACGAATACGCGACATCGGTCAAGGCATTGCCGCCAGTTTTAACTGCCAAGTCAAAGTTGCCTTGAACCAAGGCGGCTACTATCCCGTTGAAAATAATGACAAACTCACCAAAAACTTTATTCAAGTGATGAAAGATGATCCTGACGTGACATTTGTCGATACAAAGCCTGTCATGACAGGTGAGGATTTTGGCTATCTATTAAATAAGATTCCTGGCACCATGTTCTGGTTAGGCGTCAATGACCCTGACTCACAGCTACATGCAGCCGACTTTTCACCTGACGAAGCCGCACTCGTGCCCGGTGTCACCGCCGTTGTGCACTTTCTTGAACATCGAATGCTTGAAAAAGTGTAAGCCAGCACAAATTATCATTAGTAGTTACATTAAGACAGAGCGCGAACTGGCGCGGGTAGAAACCGGAACATAAGTGGCCATTGCGGCCAAGGTCCTTATGTGTAGGTTTCTGGGCTGGGTAGCGCGTTTATAGGAGGGTCATCATGCAAAAAGCAGAACTGATCACCGCGATTGTGACGCCATTCAATGATCGCGACGAAATTGACTATGGCGTCATGCAGCGACTTGTCGATCATTTAATCGCAGAAGGTACTGACGGTTTTGTCGTCGGTGCTACCACCGGCGAGGGACCAACACTCAGTCATACAGAAAAAATCACGCTTTATACCCGCTTCGCCGATATGGTTCATGGCCGCGCACTTGTGATTGCTAATTCTGGTTCTAACAACACCAAAGAAACCGCCGCCTTCACTCATGAAGTTGGCGACATTGCCGGTATTGATGCCACCTTGGTTGTTGTCCCTTATTACAACAAGCCAGATCAAAACGGTATGATCGCCCATTACACAGCCGTTGCTGCAGCGGCGCAGAAGCCGATCGTCATTTACAACATTCCAGGCCGCACCGGTGTTGATATGTTACCAGCAACCGTTGCGACACTGGCGCAAAATCCCATGATTCAAGGCATCAAGCAATGCGGCAGCCTCCCTGCCTTGAGTGACATCATTGACCGTACCAAGCACGACGCTTTCAATGTTTGGACAGGCGAAGACGCCCAAGCACTCAACATCAAGACACTCGGTGGGATGGGAGTCATTTCTGTTGCAGCCCATCTTTACGCTCACAGTATCCGTGAAATGTACGCCGCACTCGATCGTGGCGACATCACCACAGTCGCCGCCTTGCAACGTCAACTGTTGCCAAAAATGGCGGCTCTATTCCATTTCCCATCCCCTGCGCCAACCAAAGCTGCACTCAATGCGCTAGGCTTTCAAGTCGGCAGCCCACGTTTACCGTTACTACCCCTGAACGCCAGCCAACAGCAGGAACTCGCCCATCTACTGGGCGTGCCAGAACTATCAGCCATTGAAGCGGAGGTGCTCGCATGATTCAGGTTCTTGTTGCCGGTTTTCGTGGTGCCATGGGTCAGAAAACAGTCAAAATGGTTCAGTCACATCAAGATTTCGCATTAAGCGCCGTTTTCGACCCTAAAATTACCGACCTTAATCCAAAAAGTTACAACTTGCCTACCAACGTGCAAGTACTCAACACCTATGACCAGCTTCATGCACACGTAGCAGATGTCTGGGTCGATTTCACCAATCCCAGCGCCGTTGCTGCCAACATTGAAGCTGCCATCAATGCCGGCATCCATCCAATCGTCGGCACCAGCGGCATGGACCCTGCTAATCAGGAACGACTGATCAAACTTGCCAATGCCAAACACCTCGGTGGCTTGATCGCCCCGAACTTCGGGCTCTCAGCAGTTCTTTTGATGAAGTTCGCACAAGCAGCTGCTGCCTACTTCCCTGATGCCGAGATCATCGAAATGCATCATCAGGACAAAGCCGATGCCCCTTCTGGCACCGCCATCGCCACCGCCCACAAAATCGCCGCCGGACGTACCCAAAAGCCATTGCCAACCATCGACAATGATGCCCGCGGCCAACGTGTCGATGACGTCCCGATCCACGCCGTTCGCCTACCCGGCTACATTGCCCACGAACAAGTCCTCTTCGGCGGCCCCGGTGAAGCCCTCACCATCCGCCAAGACTCCTTCGACCGCCAAAGCTTCATGCAAGGCGTCGCAGTCGCGATTAGTAAGGTACAAACGGCTGATGAACTGGTTGTTGGGTTGGAGAATTTTTTATAAACGAAAAGGTTGAGCCATAATTCTCTCGTCGGACTTGTGATTCATTAAATTCCAATAGTCGTAGGAAGGTGCTATGCTAACACTTTCTTGCCGTGCCAAACTCCGCAATCTCCGGCCAGACGGGGCTGGAACGCTGTGACGGCGCTTCGAGCCCAAAAACCGGTCTCGAAGTCGCCTAACAACATCAGCTCCAAGGACCGTCGCTGTGTTGTTTGCACGGCTGAGCCCCATCTGGCCTACGATTGCTCCGCCTTGGCACTACGGTCTTTAAAATGGCAATAAGTCATCCACGAGAAGGCAAAAACGAGCAATTTCCCAACGGAAAATTGCTCGTTTTTAAGGGTCTACACTTTCTGGTGTTGAGAAATAATCAACACTGAACGTGTAGGCCCTTTTTGGATAACGCAAAAAGACACCTACTCAGTGTCCATGCTATGCTTGTTAGCGTCGAAACCAAAAGCAAGCGAGGTTATGAGTAAATGTCCCAATACGATCCTACACTGTCCGTCCTTGGAATACCAGACCATAATATCAAAGTTGCCTTTGTTCGTCATGAATATCGCGGCAACGGGGTACGTCGCCGCCAGTATCATGTGATTGATGCCGAGCTGACTTACCGGTTAACCCGGTGCCCACTGTGTGGCTTTGAGGCCTTGCACCCTAACGGGTTTTACACGGCCCACGTGCGCGTCCTCAACGGGGTTGAAATACCGACAGTCATTGACTTGCACAAGCAACGATGGCGCTGTCATAACTGTTACCACACAGTCAGTGCCAAGACGCCACTCGTGCAACCCAACCACACGATCGCCGCTCACATGACAGAGCGAATCATGAAGTTAGCGCATGAACGGTTGCCAGTCAAAACCATCGCCCGTATTATCGGAATCTCAGCTTCCTCGGTTCAACGGATCATTGACCAAAATCTCAAACTCCGACCGGCTCGCCGGCTACCCACGCGACTCTGCTTTGATGAGTTCCGTTCCACTCATGGCATGATGTCGTTTATCTGTCTTGATGCCGATTCACATCGTCTGATTGCCTTGCTTGGTGACCGATTCAACCGCACGATTAAAAATTTCTTCATCGCTCATTATTCACTCGCTGAACGCACTCGGGTCCAGACGGTCACCATGGACATGAATGCAGCTTATCAGACGATTATTCATGAGGTTTTCCCCAAGGCCCAAGTCGTCATTGATCGGTTCCATATCATTCAACTTGCGGCTCGTGCCCTTGATCAGGTACGCGTCCAAGCGCTCAAACAGCTTGATGACAAACACAGCCGTCCTTATAAGATCATGAAGACAAACTGGCGGCTTTTTCATCAAACTGCGCCTGACGCTAAACACAAACAGTTCCTGTTTGGTTTGAATGAATACGTCACGCAACAGGAGGCCATCGATATCGCACTTGATACTGAGCCCAAGCTCAAGCAAACCTACGAGACCTACTTAGCGCTTCATGATGCTTTGATGGTGAAGAAACATCCCGCGGAACTGGCAAACCTGTTAGCTACTTACGAGCCAAACGGTACGGCAATGGACATGACGATCGCGACGCTTAAGCGACACAAAGTCGCTGTTCTCGCCGCTGTCACCAGCCCTTATTCCAACGGTCCGATCGAAGGCGTTAACCGCCTCATCAAGTCACTCAAACGATCCTGTTTTGGCTTCAAGAATCAGCTGAACTTCTTCAAACGAATCTACCAAATCACGGCATAACATGACAAAGACGGCTCCCCAAATGGAGAACCGCCTCAAATGATAAATTTATTCTTCAACACCAGTTGACGTAGAGCCGTTTTTAATTGTCGACTGAGAATTATGTCCCAAGCTCTTTTGATTTGAGACTGGAATTATGACCCAGCCTCTTCATCACTTTCTTAATAGTAATTAAGAGAAAACGGAATGCGTTAACAAAGAGCCTGCTGAACAGCCTATTACAAAGAAAATGCGACTCATTACATATAATCTCCATATCATCTTTGCTTGCTTACCACTCAGAACAGATGGAACTGTATTCTTAGCTACCTTAGTCACATATGCATTCAGAGAAACCTCTACTATCAACGCTATCGTAAAGATTATATTCCCTAAAAAGAGAATCCAGTTACGCAATTCATCTGACCCAATGCCGTTGGAAGTACTATTCGATACAAAATAGGCCCAACTCAACAATAAAGTTGCAACCGCAATATAACGACAGAGCTTTATCATCTTTGCTTTTCTTTTTATATTGGTTAAAGCTGCATACGTAACAGCAGCCTCAGCAATGTTCTTTTTTGAATCCAAGCTAAGAGCAGCCCAAGCTTTTGCTCTTATATGGCTTGAGTAGAGTATTACCACTGTCCCCATAGAGATAAATATGACCACAAAAGTAGCATAGATTATATAGTCCATTATGTGTTCTCCAAACTGTCAGTATTAGAATGTAGCAGGCAATAACTTCGCCATCGTTGGAATAACTACCGGTGCACTTTCAGGATTAGTGGCAACAAAAATTGTCAACCCAATAACAAGTGTTCCTAATGCCACTTGATAAGCAACCCATTTCAAATCCGGTTCGTGTTCAGAAACTGGAACATAAATGGATTTGTAATCCTCTGCCGGAATTCCCAGCCCGTTTGGTTTAGTATATATTTCAATACTCAACGATGTTGTAACATTCTCTTGCTGTCCGCTAGCAACTATTGTTGTCTTAGATTCGCAGACCACTTTAAATTCTAGGATACCATTTTTAGTTGCCATTTCCGATCATTGGTCCCAGCAAACTAAATAGAGACATAAAATCAAAGTTCTTTGCCGCTTCATGAGCCTGTTTGAATTTATCAATCTCAGATTGTACTCGGGTTTCTAATTTACTATCAGAAATTGTGAACACTAATGATACCCCACTGTCAGCTCATCAACGCGCCTTTTCGTTTCCGAGTGGTCAATCGTTCATGTCTAGAATTTTTGATAAATCACCGAGCCAGTGACGATTAGCAACCATGTTTAATCGTAAGATTTTTACATGCCCGTATGTACTTGTACTTACTAGGCAAAGCGTATATACTTGTACTTACGGGAGGGATTCTAATGGACACAAAAAAAGGCCATGATCGCGTACTAGGTCGTTTTACCACTAGACGATCTGGCAACTCGCTAAGTTTAACAGTACCTGCCGATGCTGGCGTTAACGAGGGTCAAGAATACCTTTTACTGGTTGATGACGATGGTACGTTAAAGTACGAGCCACAACGAATTAATCCGTGGCACACGAAAGCTATTCAAAAGATTGATTTTGAAGCGATGAAAAGAGAGATCGGAATTGTTTCTGAAGAGCCATCAAGAGGTAAAGAAGTATGACCCAGAACACGCCAAAACAAGGTGACATTGTTTTCGTTGATGCTGAACCGCATTTAGACAAAGAATACGGAGGTCACAATTTCAATAACGGCAACATTCGGCGACCACTCATTGTTCTATCAAATGACGATTATAACGAGGCAACAGGAATGGTCATTGGTATGTTCGTGACTTCATCAGATAACTTCATGAACGAAATGTTAAAACCTTTTGCTGACTTCGAGAGCGGCGTTAAGGGGAATATCGTCCTTTGGCAGTTACCAACTTATGATGCCGCCGCTTGCCATCTTGAAGTAGTGGGCCATGCCAAGTCCTCTTTGGTGAAAGAGCTTAAGCAGGCTGCCACTGATCTCTTTAACTAGCGAAAGGTTTTTCAAGTAGCCGATTTCATCATGAACGACTCACACTCGGATCAGAAACACAGCGCAACTTCAGTGCCAACATGAAGTTGCGCTTTTTGCATTCTCTTGCTACAAGTAACTCAGGCTAGAGAGCAAGCACAACATTTTTATACAACGTAACACTTCAGGGAAACTCTGACACGCCACTTTCGAATGACAAGATGACATCCATATCATCATCTTTTCCCAAAGTCACAAATTGACTAATGTATGCAGCGATTGGGTAAGCTTGCCGAAAACAACATATTCAAAACTGAACCATTTTCCTAGTCGACTGATTAACTTAACGGCCACATCAGATTTTTTCTTTGTGAAGATCTAAAGCTCGGTAATAGTTGCGTCTACCAACGTCTATTTATGAGAAAATCTTCTTCATCTTCATGAAAGAACTCAAATTTTATAATATTGGTATATTTATATTCGGCGCGGGAATAAGGCATGTATTCCGTACCCCGTTCGCAGAAAATCGTTGATTGCTCAAAAGGTATATGCTATTTTAAATTAAGAGTTAGTAAGCGCTCTCTTAAATAGCCGAGCATCGAGCGTCCCATCAATTGTCTCTCGTTATTTTCGTTGAGAATAACAATTGAATTAGCGAGCGCATATGCAGTTATTTTCTCAATAACACCCGAAATCGTATAGGCAACAAAGATAGTAACTATTTCTTCCACAAAGAAAAGATCACAAACTACCTCAAGCATTCTTATCGTCTTTATTCTGATCATCTCAATAGTGGTTAGCGACGCTGCTAATATCAAGCGAAGTTATTTTTGGAGGGGCCCTATGATTCTATCTGTGCAGGATTTGACGTTTAAATTCCGCGGCAAAACGATTTTTAGTCATGCAAGTATGCAAATTAACCAACATGCTATCTATGGTTTGGTTGCCCCTAACGGCTACGGAAAATCAACCTTGTTGAATTTGCTGACGGGATTATTGCACCCACAATCAGGGAGGATTCAATTACTAGATCAATCAATGAGTCGTCAATTGATCTTTGAAAAAGTTGCTTACCTTCAAGATAATTCAGTCCTCTATCCATATTTGACGGGACAGCAACATTTAGATTTTTTGACGGCGGTTCATCGACTTGATCGACAGGCAGTTGCGACTATCGCTGGACAATTACAAACAGCTGATTTTCTGAACCAACGGGTGAGCAAGTATTCGTTAGGTATGAAGCAACGGTTGTTGTTGGTCATGGCGCTGGTTGTTAAACCGACAATCCTCTTACTCGATGAACCACTGAATGGATTGGATCCAACTAGTTTGCAACTTGTTCGCGAGGCATTACTTGATCTTGCCCAACAAGACGTGACGGTCTTAATTTCATCGCATAATCTAGACGAATTAATGAAAGTCACCCAGCATTATTTCTTCATTACAGGACATCAGATTCATGAAGAAGTGCTAGGTCCGCATGATTCGGCCGAAGCGCGCTACAATGCGCTGTTCGCACCAACAGTATGAAGCAAGCGCTCTTTGTTTTAGAGTGGCGGCGTTTGGCGGCAAGCTTTGTCCTGAGCTTGGCGCTCGGCCTGGCCGTCATCGGTGCGATTGCTTTCTTTTTAATAAGCAGCGTTCGCCAGCAGCAAACCCATGAAGCGATACGCGCTCAAATGACGGCGAAACAAACCGCGTTGAATCAAGCCAATGGCAGTTGGATCTACGTTGCCAATCATCCAAATGAAACAAATCCGGTCAGCGTGGCACAAGCAAAGCAAAAAGTGCAGCATGCCAAAAAACTGACGAGTTTGTATGAGCAGCAAAAGCAGGCTTTTTCCCAAGGTGATAATCGAAACTATTTGAAGACCAGCTTAAAAGTGTTTGATCAAGAAAAAATTCTCAAGAACCTGAGTCCAGATGATTTTAGCGCCGATCTTATTGCCGATCAGCGCCAAGCATCCCTTTTTCGAAAACTATTAACCACTCATCAGGGTTATGAAATTAATGGCAGTTCTACTTTACCAGCAGTTTTCTTAACAGACTTCAGCGGTCTGTTGAGCCACTGGTCGGTCATTTTATTGATGGTGATGATTTTGTCAACGACTTGGACCTTATCTTGGTTCGGCAAGCAACATGAGTGGGTTATGTTAAACCAGCCCAATAGTTGGATATGGCTTGGTATGAACTTTCTGGTTGCCTTACTCACATGGTTCGTGATGCTGGGTATCGCATTAAGTTTAAGCTTGCTTATTAGCAAGATCTGGGGTCAACCATTTATCAACGGTCATCATGGATGGCAAAATACCGCTACTAATATCACGCAATCTTTAAAGGCGCTCTTTCAAGAAAACTTGCTTGGATCAGTTGTCCGCTTTGGCCTTATTTATTTTATTTGGCAAATTCTCTGTCTGTTTGCCGCCCAAATCCGGAGGTGATCTGATGCTTTTTCACTATCTAAAGTTTGAATTTACCAAGCGCAATAGTCGTTGGTGGATTTGGCTGTTTATTGCCGTTTTGACGGGTGTTGGCATTCTCGGTAACTTTCAACAACAGGCTGCCCAAAATGAATTTGTTCAAAAGTATCGCCAAGCGTTAATTCAGCAAGGGGCGGATCAGGCGGACGGACCGGCAACATTGAAAACCGAGTTCAAAAAACTTAATGGACCACAAGCCGCCTATAACCAATGGTTCGCGGCAGAATTACCAATTATCAGTGGTAAGGAGCCTGCTACCAAAGAAAACGAAGGTGCCAATTACCGAATTGCAGTCTTGAATGGGGCTGCTAAACTGGATTACTTGGAAGCTGTTAATCGCACAGTGCAGCAAAACGAAATCCTCGCACAGCACAAAATAACTGCATACTATCCGCAAGGGCTGTTATTTACGGATCAAGAATTACAAGCGATGCCAGATGAGACCGAGAAGCTTGTGCGTGAGTGGTTCCCTACTTTTTATGTCCGCGGCTTTGACTATTTACAATATCTTTTCCAGCTAAACGTGCCATTTTACCTTCTGCTCATCGGCATTATTGTTTCGGGTGGTTTTTTTGCCAAAGAGTTAGCCCATAAACGCGCCCATTCAAATTGGTTACAGCTACAAGGTGAAGGTCTGGTCAAACAGATGATGGTGCAGTTTTTAACGATCAGTTTGACCTTAGCCGAGATTGTTTTTCTACCGCTGGCGTTAACAACATTAGTTACCGGTTTGCTACGCGGTTTTGGCAGCTGGGAATTTCCCGTCCTGAATAACACCTATCAGGATGCCTTCAACAGCTTTTCTGAAACTTTTACAACTAGGGGACAACTATTGATTCGCTCTGCAGGCCTCTTGTTGCTTCTGATTGCACTGGTTGCAGCGTTGAATATTGGTATAGCACTCATCTCCAAAAACGCTTGGTTAACGACAAGTCTTGTGTTGCTCGTGGTGGCTAGCGCACTGCTGATCCCGCCAATTAGCTGGTTGCCACTGAGTTTCTTTCATGTGTGGGGCATTGCGAATGGCACGATTGCCCAGTCCGTGGACTTGCCGGGACTACAATTGGGACAAGGAGCACTCGTCATCGTAATTTGGTTCATGATCCTGTTGCTTGTTGAGGTAATCAGTTCATTGAATTTTGTGAGTTGGCATCCATTCAGAGATTCAACTAAAAGCGGTCGTGTTGAACGGGTCTGATCGCTATTTTTCTGGAACGTACTAGACTGTTACTTTCATGACGTCTAGTACGTTTTTTGGCGGCGGCACATATTTGAGCCATTCAAGAAAACGTAATTTCCTTATGATATAGTTATTAATAATTAATCCTATTGCCCTATAACCTTTGCACACTGTCTGTTTAGCGTCAAAACGCACGAAAATCGAGGAGGCCTCAGTCGTGAAAAAACGCATGTTAGTTCTGCTAATTAGCTTTCTAACCGTCTTCTTTTTAGTGCCGCAACAATCGGCTTTATCCAAGACTAATACGGATGAAACGAAACCGTCTATCGTGAAAAAAGTAAAGGTGACGACTGGCAATAACGGCCTTAAACTTAGCTTTCATGCCCAGCCAAATACCAGCTATACATTGAAAGATTTGAATAACAATCAATTGGCTGCTGGGATGGTTAAAAAGGGCACGGTGAGCTTAAACCGACTGCGACCCACCTCAACAAAATTGATTTTGAAAACTTCACGTCACCGCCATACTAGCAAAAAGATCATTCCTCTACCTGAATCATACGAAATTCCGCGCCGATCAGTTTATCGAAAACCAGTTGCTATTGGTAGCAAGGTAACTTATTACGGCGCTAACAGCCAACTGCTATTTACGATTCAAACCAAGTATCTACCTAACACACCTCAAAATAAGCCCGGCATTTCGCTCACTTTCCATAACTATCATTACGCCATTCCGCTGACGTTTTCCCCAACAAATTTCACTGCCTATTCAGACAATCAACAAGTCGCGCTACAGCCGCAGTCACCGCTTCCGATGATCAAGTCGAATGAAGAGAAAACTATCAACTTTTTGATTGATGTTCCTCGAGAAAAGGCCATTCAAAATGGTTTCACGTTTGACAACTCTGACTTAACGTTACCAATTAATTTTTATCTTTAATAACCCTTTTCACCCAAATGAAAAGCCCGGCCGTTACCACCTGCAACAGTAACCCAAACACTTGGGTCAATACAGACCAGCCATAAACAGTAAATGGTTTAAAGTAGGTTGAGAATGGCAGGTTGCCAGCATATAACGTCAGTAGATTTAGAAGCAATGATAAAAACTGGGAGAAAAACAGTATGCGCCACATCTTCTTTGTCTCCTCCCTCATAATTAAGCATATTGATAGAGATATGCTTAATTGTACCAAAAAGTATATCAATACAGGGCCGTCAGAAATATACCAGTAATTTAACAACAAGGCGATACCGGCATACGGAAGTGCATTTAGAATGAGGCAAATGAGAGCTTTCATGAGTTTGTTGGACTCCTTCAACTTTGTGTGTTTTTCATACTAGCTTAATTTGTATGCCCATCATACTGTCCACAAAGACTTATACGCAATTAGTTCAGCTATTAAACTATTGGTTAAGTACTTAATTCGTCCCACCAATGCTCCGCGCCAATTGTCCAAAACCAGCCAGCGCCCCTTTTTGCACCTGTTCTGGCGATTCTGGCTCATCCTGTGCCAGCCAGACGCGCAGAATATTCGTGAAGCCACCGAGGGCAAAGGCCATGATGTAGTTCACTTCCTGATCGGTACCGGCGACATGCCAAGGCGCAGGAAACGCGCGGTAGTGAGCAACCGCGTCTTGCAGCCAAACCCCGTTCAAACGATCAAACAGACCTTGTCGAATCAATAAGCGAACAAGGTCTTTTTGCTGCCACCAGAAGTTGAAGAAATTTGCCATGGTTGTTTCAAAACTAATCGGTTCCTGATCGCGGGTGGCTTTTTGCAAACTTTCAAAATAGCCATCCGTCAATTGGGCACAGAGATAATCGATTAAGTCATCTTTTGTTTTAAATGCCCGATAAAAAGTCTTTCGTGAAAGATCTGCTGTCTGCACGATTTCCGTGATTGAGATATCAGCCACATCTTCGCGTTGCATCAACTCAATCAAGGCATCAACCAACCACTGTCTAGACTGCGCCGCCATTCGTTGTTTACCGTTCATCGCTCGCATCCCCTTATCTGACACAAATACTGCCAATTTGTAGCACTTGTCTGCAACCTATTGCCGCTTCTCTTAAGCCCCAGTATACTCAAAGTGCTCTCGAAAGTCACACATGTGTCACATAGACACAAACGTATCAGATGAAAGGACTGGATGCTATGACGCGTTTTACCAAAGCACTTTGCTTCATTGGCCTGACGATCGCGATGTTCATGGGAACCCTCGACACCACGATCGTCAATATTGCGATTCCAAAAATCATGACGGATCTCAATGGCTCGCTTGCTAATACGAGTTGGGTCATGACGATTTACACCTTAGCCATGTCGGTCTTCATGATTACCGCTTCGAAAATTGCTGACCGGTTTGGCCGCAAGAAAATCATGCTACTTGGTCTCCTTCTCTTTGGCGGCTTCTCCGCTGCTTGTATGACGGCGACTTCTCTGTCCATGCTCATCACCTTCCGTTTCTTCCAAGGTCTCGGTGGCGCGATCATCACCCCAATTGTCTTGCCTATGGGAATTGAGGTCTTCGGTAAAGAGAAAATCAACCGCGTTGCTTCCGTTGTCGGAGCAGTCACGGCACTAGCAGCGGCTGGCGGCCCGCCAATTGGTGGTATCATTCTGCAAGTCGCTTCTTGGCGCTGGATTTTCGGCATCAATGTTCCTTTAGCCATCCTTGCCTTCGTGCTCATTGCCGTTTGCGCAAAAGAATCCTATGATGAATCCCTCGCTGGCGGTATCGATTTTCCGGGGCTTGTCTTTCTAACGGCCGCGCTTGGCGGTGTCACATTTGGCCTGTTGGAAGGTCGCCAATACGGCTGGACATCCGTGCTGATTCTGACCAGTTTAATCGGCGGTTCCCTCGCCCTCATTGCGTTCATCGCCACCGAAAAGCGCGTGAAGAACCCGCTGTTGGAGCTAGATCTTTTCCGTGAAAAAACGTTGAGTGCCTCCAGCATTGTTTACTTCATGACCGGCTTTGCGTTAGTAGCACCGAGTCTGATTCTGAACTATTTCCTCCAAAATGTATTAGGCGATAGTCCTTTGCATGCCGCACTCATCATCATTCCAGTTTCCCTAACGATCATGATTGCCATGCCACTTGGCACCAAACTACTCGACAAAATCGGCGCTATTCCGGTTACCTTAGCTGGCATGCTGCTCATGGCTGCCAGCCTTTTCCTGCTGTCGCTCATCAAAACAGAGACAGCAACCGCCTTAATCGTGGTGCTGCTCGTCATTAACGGTTTCGGTTTTGGCTTCGCCTCAGTCTCAATGGTCGCCTCGGTCCGTTATCTACCCAAAAATAAAAGTGGCGTTGGTTCCGGTATTGTCAACGCAGCCCGGCAAATTGGTACCTGTTTAGGTATTGCGATTCTGGTCACCGTATTGGATACCAATATCGACACAGCAAAAACGCAGATTCATCATGCTGGCGACCAAATCATAGCGGCAAAAACCTTGTCGCCACATGTCAAAACAGTTGCTCACCAGCAGCTCGCTGCGGTCTTTGCCGGATCATCAACCCCGACAAAGCACCAACAGAAAAAGATGAGGCAAACCATCTCAGAAGCAGCCAAAGTTAAAACTAATCTACCAAAGCCCGCTGCTGGTAGTGATCTTCGCAAATTGTATGATGCCAGTGCAGGCTTACAACAAGGCAGTAACAAGTTGGCAAACGGCTCGGAAGCACTGGCAAAGGCGGCTCAACAAACCCGTTCACCGCTTTCCGCCAGTCTCGCACAACTAGGCTCGGGAGCTGCCACCATGGCGCAGGGACAAGCTGCCTTTTTGACCGGCATCAAACAAGTCGCCCAGAAACAAACCCTGCAAACCGCTTTTCACGACATTACCCAACGCAAAAACACCCGCTTAGCTCAGGCTTTTAGTCACACGTACCTGATTGGCGCTTTGATTGTCCTATGTCTATCACCAGTGGCTTTTTGGACGGATCGGCGGCTTGGCATGAATAATTCCCTTTGACTATTTCTCATCGCCTAGGAGAAATCAAAAAACATCAGCAATGCAGTTGCCCCAACCACTGCCTGCTGATGTTTTTTGAGTATGGACCAATTTTTATTTTTGACTGGGGCGAGTAAAGTTGTGAGTCATGCTCAATTGTGATTTAAGTCTGGTCCAACACTAATTTTGCCATCCTGAATCGACACTGATTCTGCTCCCGTTGCGCCGCCTTCATAATTTACCGTTGCATAGTTGATGCTACGAGTCAGTGCCACAGAATAAGTGTCAGTCCCGTGCGGTAATAAATAAGCTGCGACTTCGTCTGTATGGCGCTGGTCTAATAACCGAAAAACCTCAAAAACTTGATCAGGAATCTGGCTTTGATCTGCCTTTTTCGTAAAAATGGTCACACCGTTAGTATTCACACGTGCCATCTTTGTTTTTGATAGGAATAGATACATATTGTCATACAAGTCACCTGCTACCAACGATTGCTGGGTCAACTTAGCATCTTGCTTGACCAGTTGAGTCTGTCGCAGGGAGTACGCCGTGTTTCGATATAACTTTTCTCCTTGCAAGTGACTTAGATTTTCAACTTTGCCGCGAACATACGACTTGTTCTGAATGGTCACCAATTGATCATCTCGCACGGTAGCTTGATCGCCTGCAGTACTTTGCCAAGTGCCGGCCACTTCATTGAAAGTCAGTTGCTTAGTTGTCCCGTACTTGATTTTCCGCGAGTAAACATTGCCGCGATTGACGGTACTAGCATTACCCCCTGTCGTGTAAGCCATGATCACTTCATACAAATGATCGCCTTCAATGAGATAGCCATCATTACTAGGAAAAGTGTGACCATCCGCTTGTTGTGTATAGACCAAATCCGTTAATGCTTTAATCTGTTTGGTTGCCCCCATCGCTTTAAGCGTCGCATTCACTTGCTTCACTGTGACGAAGCGGAGTGTCTTAGGCTGTGCTTCATTTTTCTGAATAGCCTTTTTGATCGTGGCATAATCGCTCTGTTTGAAAGTAGCGACACTGTAAAATTTACCGGCATTCGTGATAGCAGGTGACAACTTGTTGTCCGGTTTTACTTGCTCGTTTTTCAAACTCCCCTGACTCGTTACCGTGGCAGAAACCGCCTCAGTTTCGCGCCACACTTGATCCTTTTGGTTTAAAACGGTCACTGTATGCTGCTTAACCCTGCTCACAACGTTACTCGGTTGACAAGCAGCCAGTAAGCTCAAACATCCGAGCGCCAACACTGCCACGCTCAACTTTTTGTTCATCATCATTTCTCCTTCTCCACGTCTAGGTGCTGTTGCTATTGTTACTGAGTCTAAGCTTCTATTATTCTTGAAACAATCGTGCCTCCTCGTTTTATCACACAGTATCATCCTAAAGATCAAACCAAGTATCTAGAGAAATATCTCACCGCTTTAAATCACGTGTCATGTTAGTTGTCTGCTGTTCATGCTCTTTCATTTTTTTACGAATACGCACATTAAAATTGTTGACATTTTCTGGAGAAGCCTCTAATATTCAAATCAACCATTAATAATTCATTCATGAAACCGATGATGTGGAGATCAAGATCATTGTGCGCGCAAAGAGAGTTGCCGGTGCTGAGAGTGCAATCGAACGCAGATGATTAAATGGACCACGGAGGGTTCTCCCGAAAAACTTCAAGTACGGAGAAACGTAAAGGCATACGTCAGTTGTCGGAGAGATGTTGGTCTCTCGCTAAGCGTGATTAAATGGGGATTTTTAGACAAATCAGATGCTATTATTTGTTGAAGTCTCGAATTAATCGAACTAAGGTGGCACCGCGGAAAATCCGTCCTTAACTTTTCAAAGTTATGGGCGGATTTTTTTGTGAGCGTGAGCCGGCGCGCTTAGGAACCGGAGTGTAAGCGGCTTGAAGCGTGATGGTCAGTCTTTGATCATTGCGATTCAGGTCCTTACACGCAGGTTTCTGCGCCAGCGAACGCGTTATCGAAGGAGGTCTTGGGTATGAATCAGACAAACGAGATTAAACGATGGCGATTTTTATATAGCTTTCAATCACTTAAAACTCACAATAATCCCTGTCAAAACACAATTTGGAGGCATTCATCATGATTAAACAAGCCATTGAAAAAGTCGTGAACCACGAAAACCTAACGTTTGAAGAAAGCGAAGCCGTTTTGGATGAAATCATGAACGGTGAAGCATCTGAGGTGCAAACTGCCAGCTTACTGACCGCGTTAACCGCCAAGAATCCAACGATTGATGAAATCGCCGGTGCAGCTGCTTCCATGAGAAGCCACGCGCTTGCTTTTCCCGAAACCAAGGATGTGCTTGAAATTGTTGGTACTGGTGGTGATCATGCCAACACGTTCAACATTTCCACAACCAGCGCGATTGTCGTCGCGGCAACTGGTACCCAAGTGGCTAAACATGGTAATCGCGCCGCTTCATCGAAAAGCGGGGCCGCCGATGTTCTTGAGGCTTTAGGGTTGGACATCAATGAAACACCCGCTGTCAGTTATGAAAGCCTGCAAGAAAACAATTTGGCCTTTCTATTCGCACAGGAATATCACAAATCCATGAAGTACGTTGCCCCTGTTAGAAAGCAACTTGGCTTCCGCACCATTTTCAACATCCTCGGGCCACTGGCAAATCCGGCACACCCAACTCACCAACTACTTGGGGTTTACGATGAAACCTTGCTTGAGCCATTAGCCAATGTCTTGAAAAAGCTCGGCGTCACCAACGCGATGGTCGTTCACGGCCGCGATGGTCTTGATGAGATGACCACCGCCGATGAAACCGCGGTGGTTGAATTGCAGGATGATCACTTAACGAAATACACAGTGACACCTGAGCAATTTGGCTTGAAACGTCGTCAGCGGGCTGATCTGGTTGGCGGTACACCCGAGGCCAACGCCGACATTACCCGGCGTATTTTAGCCGGCGATCACGGACCGCAACGCGACATCGTGTTGTTGAATGCCGGTGCAGCGCTTCACGTGGCTCATCCAGCATTATCCATTCAAGCAGGGATTGATTTAGCCGCTAAAACGATCGACGATGGCAAAGCCTTTGAAGAACTCAATCGCCTACTGGCTTTCTCCGACAAGCGTAAGGACGTGGTGGCATGATCTTAGATGATCTGGTGGCTGTGACCAAAATTCGTTTAGCGCATCACCAACGCCAACAGTCACTTGCTGATTTAAAACAAACCGTGGCCAAAATGCCGCGCAATCACAAGCCGGATTTTCTAACACGCTTAAAACAACCTGGCCTACACGTGATCGCTGAGGTCAAAAAGGCCTCGCCATCAAAGGGGACAATTGTCACAGATTTTCCCTACTTGGCGATCGCCAAAGCGTACGATCAAGCCGGTGCCGATGCTATCTCGGTCTTGACCGAACCCGATTATTTCAACGGCCACCTTCATTATCTAAAGGAGATCAGCCAACAAGTGTCGGTGCCAACGCTTCGAAAAGATTTTACGATTGATCCTTATATGATCTACGAGGCTAAGGCAAACGGGGCTGTCATTATTTTACTGATTGTTGCGATCCTAACCGATCAGCAATTGCGCGATTATCGCCAACTGGCTGAAAAACTCGGTATGCACGCAATTGTCGAGGCCTATACAGCCGCTGAGGTCACACGGGCACTACAGTCAGGTGCAAAGATAATCGGCATTAACAACCGGAATCTCAAAGACTTTCGAGTTGATTTCAACAATAGTTTGAAATTAAGAGCCATGGTGCCCGACAACATCCCCGTCGTTGCGGAAAGCGGCATTAAGACGCAGGAAGACGTTGAAAAACTGGCAGCAGCTGGCTTCAATGCCATTCTCATCGGTGAAACACTCATGCGATCTAACCAAAAGAGACAATTAATTGCAGCATTTAAAGAAAGAGCGTGAACTGGCGCGGTTAAGGAGGTTCCCAAAATGGTACTCGTTAAAATCTGTGGTCTCATGCATTCGGAAGATATTCTGGCAGTCAATACTGCTGGGGCTGACTTTGCCGGCTTTGTCTTCGCTCCCGGGCGGCATCAAATATCGCTTGAGCAAGCGTTGGCCTTAAACCAGTTGCTTCATTCCAAGATCAAGACCGTTGGTGTTTTCGTCAACGAGCCAGTCGCCGAAATTCTGGCTATCTATCAAGCAGGTGCCATTGATGTTGCACAGCTTCATGGGAAAAGCACCCCAGCCGAAATCACGCAACTTCAACAAGCCGGTTTAAAAGTGATCCAGGTCTTTGAACGCCAGGCCATTGATCTAACCTCAATGGCTGATTATTTAATGGTCGATAGCGGCAAAGGCAGCGGGCAACTACTTAACTTAAAAGCTATCCCCCACATCAGCCGACCCCTCATTTTGGCTGGCGGTCTAACGCCACTGAATGTGCGCCAAGCGGTTCAACTCGTTCAGCCCACGATGGTCGACGTCTCCAGCGGGGTTGAAACCAACGGCCATAAAGATGCTGATAAAATCACCCAATTCATTCAACAAGCAAAAGAGGAAGCCATCTATGAAGACACTAAACGAAACAACCCAACAGCCAACACGCGCCGGTCGTTATGGAAAAGACTTTGGCGGCCAGTATATTCCTGAAACCCTCATGACCGAGCTTGAAAAAGTCACTAAGGCTTTTAATGACTTAAAAGATAATCCTGAATTCAAAGCAGAATTAAATGATCTATTGGTTAATTACGCCAATCGCCCCTCGTTGCTTTATTATGCCAAGAACATGACCGAAGACCTTGGTGGCGCCAAAATCTACTTAAAACGAGAAGATCTAAATCATACCGGTGCACATAAGATCAATAATGTCATCGGTCAGGCCTTGCTTGCCAAACATTTAGGCAAAAAGCGCCTGATTGCTGAAACCGGTGCCGGTCAACATGGTGTCGCTACCGCCACCATTGCCGCACTCATGGGGATGGACTGTGAAATTTTCATGGGTAAAGAAGACACTGACCGTCAAAAGTTAAACGTTTATCGCATGGAACTTCTCGGCGCAAAGGTTCATCCAGTCACAAGCGGATCAATGGTTTTAAAAGACGCGGTTAACGCCACACTGCAAGAATGGGCGAGTCGCAGTGATGACACTTTCTACGTGTTAGGTTCTGCAGTCGGCCCGGCGCCGTTCCCCGAAATGGTGAAACATTTTCAAAGTGTCATTTCAACGGAATCGAAACAGCAACTTCAGGCCAAAGAAGCTCGGCTGCCAGACATGGTCGTTGCCTGTGTAGGTGGTGGCAGTAACGCCATTGGAAGTTTTGCCGCTTATATTGATGATCCTTCTGTTCAATTAGTCGGCGTTGAAGCAGCCGGTAAAGGCGTTGATACCGACAGAACCGCCGCAACCATCGAACGCGGCTCCGTTGGCATTTTCCACGGCATGAAGTCCTTATTCATGCAAAATGAAGACGGCCAGATTGATCCGGTATATTCCATTTCTGCCGGCCTTGATTACCCCGGCGTTGGCCCCGAGCATGCCGCTCTCGCTCAGGAAGGCCGGGCGCAATACGTTGGCATTACCGACGACGAAGCAGTTGAAGCCTTTACCTACATTGCGAAACAAGAAGGCATTGTTGCCGCCATTGAAAGCTGTCACGCCATCGCCTACGTTGAAAAGATTGCCCCACAGATGGCAAAAGATCAAATCATTATCTGTACCTTGTCCGGACGTGGCGATAAGGACGTCGCAAGCATTGCCAAATACAAAGGAGTCGATGTTGATGAGTAAGTTAGCAGATGTTTTTAAAAAGCATAAAGTCTTTATCCCCTTCATCGTCGCCGATGATCCTGATTTTGAAACCACCGTCAAAAACGTGGTCGCACTTGCCAAAGGTGGCGCCGATATCGTGGAATTAGGCATTCCTTTTTCCGATCCAGTCGCTGATGGTCCAGTGATTCAAGCCGCCGACCTAAGAGCGTTCGCGGCCAACGTTCGCACCAAAACGGTCTTTGACATTGTTGAAGCCGCCCGCAAAGAAACCACGGTGCCAATCGTCTTCCTGACTTACTTGAACATTGTCTTCAAATACGGCTACGAAGCCTTCTTAAAACGCTGTGCGGATTTAAATGTCGCCGGCTTGGTGATCCCAGATCTGCCGTATGAAAGTCGCGATGAAATTGTGCCAATTGCCGAAAAATACGGTATCGATATTATTCCGTTAATCACGCCAACTTCCGGTCATCGAATTGAAAAAATTGCCAAAAGGGCCTCAGGATTTATCTATGTCGTTTCATCAATGGGCATTACTGGCGAACGCGATGAATTCTTTGCTGGCTTAAAGGCATTAGTCACAGAAATTAAGCAGTATACCAATGTTCCAACCGCTATCGGCTTTGGCATTCACACGCCTGAACAAGCGCAAACAATGGCAGGCATCGCCGATGGTGTCATCATCGGCAGCGCCATCGTTGATCTTGTCGCGAAGGAAAAACAACAGGCACCGGCTGCGATTGAAAAGTTTACTAAGCAGATCCGGGTAGCCGTTGATGCTAAAAAGCAAGTTTCGGTGAAATAATCGTGTGACCAAGATCAGCATTGTTCACATATAACTTCATTAAAGTAAGTATGTTGACGCCTTGTTAGCATCTTGTGTATAATTAAGTCGTTGAAAAGAGGCCACCGGGCGGTACCCCGATGACCTCAACGCGGTTCAGATGACAATTGGGTAAAAGCTAATCCTTGCGGTTAGCTTTTTTGATTATCGCATACGCTTTGGCGATACTGGTAACCAGTATGCTTAGCGCGATGATAATCGACGCCACATCCAGCGCGGCGAACCCCTTTCGTCTCCTAGTTTTGGCATGGCTCTCACCTCCGCGTCTCAAAAATGTTGAGGGGTGTGTGCCATCCAATCCGCTAGACGAAGAAAACAGGGTAATTAGTCCTTTCTCTAAGCCTAAGGTCAGTCTATAGATTTAAATGTATGTGGTCAATAAGTATTCTTTGATTGAAGGTTGCGGTTGCTGGCTTTCTTAAAAAACGAAAAATTGTTTTGGTTAAATTTTGTTCAGTGCCGATTTATTTATATGTCGCTTCTTGCAAAACAAAGAAAAAGCCACGAATCGTGCAATTAGTTTAGATTGCATGATTCGTGGCTTTTTGTATTTAAAAAACATCACTCGGCAACCTCACCAAGCAAAATCTTCCATATCCTCGGCATTCAGAATTCTTACCTGCTTACCTGAACGTTCAATGAGTTTTTCCTCGGCGAGTCGTTTCAAAGTGCGCGAGACCGTTTCCGGCGTTGTTCCGAGATAATCGGCCAATTGTGTCCATGCCATCGGAACTGTGACGGTGTCCTGGCCCGCCGCGGTACGCAAGTCCAGTAGGTAGTGGGTGAGCCGAACGTTGATCGAATCGTTACCCAAATAGCCGGCCTGTTTTTCCAGCGCCTGCATTTTACGGGCGTTTTCAGTCAGGAGTTGGAGACTGATTTGCGGCTGCTTGAGAAGCAATTGTTGAAAGTCAGTGGCACTGATGGTGCAGACAGTTGCCGCCGTCAGGGTTTCGGTATAGACATTCGGATTAGCGATATTGAGTAAGCCGGCTTCACCTTCATAATCACCAACACCATCAACCCGTAGCAGCTGTTCCTTGCCATTGGTGGCCAACTGGTAAGTTTTGAGTTTGCCGTGCGCAACCACCAACAAATGGGCCGCCGTATCAGGGCTGATCAAAACGGTTCCTTTTTCAACCTGGCGTTCGTGCGTCAACGCGTCAATGGCGGCACGCGCCTCATCATTTAAATTTTTGAATAACGGCACTACCGCCGTACAACTATGCGCCATGTTGCCACCTCCTAAACGCGTTCGCAGGCGCAGAAACCTGCACATAAGGACCTTGAACCTAAATGGCCAAAGCCCAGCCATTTAGGTTCAAGGCCGCTTATGCTCTGGTTTCTAAACGCGCCTGCTCACGCTCTGTCAACAAGCTTGATCAATCGTCATCTTCATCCTCGTCAAGCAATGCCCGCCCCGCCGTCACTTGGCGGCCAAGTCGAGTTTGCAAGCGCAGAATGCTTTGTTCATGCCAGCGCTGCAATTGTAACATATCTGCTGCCAATACAGCCTTGTTCTCCTTGTTGGCCAGCGGAATCGCCCGACTGACAAACAACTGGCAGGTATCGAGATCATTGACAACGGCGTCCAATTTCATATCATTCGTCCAAAAACGAAACGCTGGGTCTTCCTTGAGCATCGTGTATTCACCAAACTCCGCTGTCGTTGTCGGAAAATCTTCGCCTTGGGCAGCTAAATCAGCCACAAGGTCGTCAAAATGGTCTTGTGCTTGTTGCATTAGCTGATCTAACAGTTGCCGATCGATTTCACTGGCCACACCTCGTAAGGTCCCCCGAAACTGCGTCAGCTTGCGGATCAGCACCTGCAAGTTCGCCAACACGTGGCCACTCATCGCGCCAGCAGTTGGCACATGATGGTCATGGTCAGCCTGTTTAGCAGCAGCTGCTTGCTGTTCTTTAACTTGATCAGCGGTAATACTTTTCATTCCTGTCGTTACACTCATGTTCTTCTCCTCTTAACCGCGCTTGTTTATTTTTAAAAGCGTTCTATAGCATCGAAACCTCCTCCATAAGGACCTTGGGGGTAATTGGCTCAGCCACCACACCCAAGGCTGCTTATGCTCCGGTTTCTAACCGCGCCAGTTCTCGCTCTATGCTTCTTGACTGCGCACGTTCACAACGGTATAACCCAAGTCCGTGATCGTCTTTTTCAAAGCATCGGCGTTGGTCACGCTTGGATCAATCTGAGCCTTGACCTTGCTACTGTTAAACAAGGCTTTCACTGTTTTGACACCGGCTTGCTGGCCTAATGCGCCTTCAATTTTCTGCAAGCAACTTGGGCAGGTTAAACCATCTAATTGATAAACTAATTTTGTCATGTTAAAAATCCTTTCTTGTTTATTTACCTTCATTATTAACAGTTTGTGCTGCGGCGTCCTTGATCGTCGTCAAGTTTTGTAACTTTCGGGGGGTGTGCCGTAACCGTAAGGCATTCGCGATGACCAACAGAATCGAAATTTCGTGGAACAGCATCCCGCTGGCCATATCAACTAACCCAATGAGCAAGCCGCTTAACAATAAGGCAACAGTTCCGATCGCAATGATAAGATTCTGTTTAATATTGTTGTCCATGCGTTTAGCCAGATCGAAAAGAACGCCGAGATTCGTCAGGCGACTGCTGGTTAAAATGACATCAGCAGTATCAATGGCCACATCCATCCCTGAGCCCATGGCCACGCCGACATCTGCTTGCGCCAGTGCAGGCCCGTCGTTGATCCCGTCACCGACAAACATCACCTTTTCACCATGCGCTTGCGCTGCCTTGATCGCCGTGACCTTGTCGACTGGTAGTAAACCGCCGTGGGTCTGGCTCAGTGGCAAATCCGCCATCATGTGTTCAACCGCAGCCTGCGAGTCGCCTGAAAGCACAACCGTCTTTTTACCGTTAGCTTGAAGGGTCGCCAACATGCCTGGGGTATCGGTGCGCAACTGATCACGTAAGCCGTAAACTGCAGCAAGTTTGCCGTCAATTGTCGCCACGACCAACGAAGCACCGCTTTTAATCACGTTTTGAATAGCAACTTGCTGAGCGGTGGTCAGTGGCTGCGTCAGACTCTTTTGGTTCCCAATACTAACGGTATGGCCAGCCACTTGCGCCTGCACGCCAATGCCCCGCGTGACTTTCACGTCGGTCACAGCCGGTGTTGTTTGCGGCTTTAGGTAGGCGACCAATGCCTGCCCCAACGGATGCGCCGTTGCTTGCTCAACCGCCGCCACCAGCTCGGCAACTTTGGCGTCATCGTTCGCCCAATATTGGGCCGTTGCAACGCTGATTTTGCCTTGGGTTAAGGTGCCGGTTTTATCAAACATAACCGTGTCAATCTGATCCAACTTGGTGGCCACATCCCCGCCTTTGATCAAAATACCGTGCTTAGCGCCAAAGCCTAAGCCGACAACATTGCTGACGGGGGCGCCAATCACCAATGCACCAGGGCAGCCTAATACCAAAATCGTAATGGCTAGTCGGACATTTTGGCTGATCAAACCAACGAGCAAAGCAATGATCAATACCAGCGGCGTATACCACCGCGCAAACTTTTGGATAAAAGTGGCGACTGGTGACTGTGCATCCTGAGCATCTTCAATCAAATCAATGATCTGTTGATAAACCGTGTTGTAGCCGGTTTTCTCAACTTCAATAGCCACCGTGCCATCACTCACCTGCGTGCCGGAATAAACCGTTGCGCCGGCCTGCTTGCTTTTTGCATCCGGCTCACCAGTGATCGCGGCTTCAACAACATTCGCCTGCCCACTGATCACTTTGCCATCAGCTGGTACCGTTTCGCCGGCCAGTACACGGACTTGATCACCAACTGCCAAGTCACCAACCGGAATCATGGTGCCATCCAGTCGCCGCGCGGTTTTCGGTGCCGCAGCCGCCAAGCCTTGAATCGCCGAACGCGTCTTCGCCAAACTGCGCTGCTCTAACCAGTCACCGAATAAAAATAGAAAACTGACCACAGCACTTTCAACCGGCTCACCAATCAACACCGCGCCAACCAGGGCAATCGTCACCAGCAACTCAATACTAATCTGCTTATACCGCAGCGCCGCCAATGCATTGATCGCAATCGGCAAGCCCGCCACCAAACTCGCCAACACCAGCACCCATGCCTGACTAAAAATCAGACCGCCTGCTGTCAGCACACCGCCAGCAATCATCGCTTCTTGTTTATGCGTCTGAATAAAATGCATCGCTAATCCCTCCATTTGAGACCAGTGTACCGAGGGATGAAAAAAGCTGCCTTGACGGTGATCAACTTTAGGGATTTGCCACACGATTATTCTGCAACCAGCATGTTTATGACGAAAAAAGCTGAAAACACGACGTTTATTTTTAAACTGACGAAGCATCATCAGTTTCAGTTACAATTAATTTGCTTAGTCTTGAAGGTATCTTGGTTGTTGGGGCTTAATTGCTGTCTTATCGAATTTCCTGCAAGATTTCATTCGTATACATAACAGATATTTGAGTAGTGGTCTTCTAGTATGACCAATCCTCAGCCATGATGATGCGTTAATTGGGAGATGATACTAAAATGAATCGCGATAAAAAAGTTTGGGGTGCATTGCTGATAGTGCTCTTTAACCGTAGCATCTTCAGATATATCGAAGCTCTCTGGACGAACAATATGATATTCGGGAATGTGCTCAAGGGGTTAAGCGCTATCGTAACCTGCGCGGCAATCTATGTATTAATAAGATGTTTGCATGAAAAGTATGCGTCTAATCCAAAGCTTCATGCCCGTAAGCATCAGTAGCGACAAGATTATCAACAGCGCATTATGCTACCTGTTTCTTAAGCTTCTACAAATTGGAGAAATGTTTGAATAAACTAAAACAGCTGGTTATCGGGATCATTCTATTTATACCATTCTTATTCCTTGCCTCTGGAGTCTCCCTAGTTGACTGCTTTTTTGAAGGTGTCTTATTAAACTGGCTATTTATTGTTATTGCGGCCAGTATCTCAATACCATCACTTCTATTCATTGATCGTCATATAAAGCCTTCTTCAACGCAACAACTTAATCAGCCACTCAAAGCACGTTATTTTTATATGGCGGTCATTTGGACCATTTTCATTGTTGTTTTAACAATAACACTCAATAATCTGCCATTTCTCCCGGCTCCCACTGACAATGTGTTGCAGTCGTCAACTGCAAAAGTATTAACTGGCCCATCGCGCTGGCCAATGATTATCTCTCTGTGTTTCTTAACCCCGATATGCGAGGAACTCGGATTTAGGGGCGTTATCCAAGATTATTTGGCAAATATTTTTGGCTATTGGCCATCAGTTCTCATAACCTCGCTCATTTTTGTTTTTCTCCACGGATTGGAGATTGTTGCTTCATTGTGCTTACTTCTTTGTGCAATTGGTTTTAGTCTTATCAATCGGGCTTCTGGAACAATAAAAACAAGCATTGTATCACACATGACTTATAACATTATCGTGACAATACTAGTCATGCTGCGATTGTGAATCTCGGGAAAGAAAAAAGACACTTCCGTCGCAGACACACTTGAAGTCAGTCTCTTGGGAACGCCGGTTGCTTACGGGAACGCGGTTGGGCCATAATTCACAGCCACCAAATAAAAGGACAAACAATTTCTGCAGCAATGTCTATAAGTGCGGAAATTGTTTGTCCTTTCATTTGGGTAGTCTATTGGAATTTTAAAGATACCAGTGCCAAGGCGGAGCAATCGTAGGCCAGATGGGGCTCAGCCGTGCAAACAACACAGCGACGGGCTGTGGAGCTGATTTTGTTAGGCGACTTCGAGACCGCGGGCTTTGCGGGCTCGAAGCGCCGTCACAGCGTTCCAGCCCCAGCTGGCCGGAGATTGCGGAGTTTGGCACGGCAAGAGAATTTTAGCCCAGCACCTTCCTACGATTATTCCACATCTAATGAATCACAAATCCTACGAGGGAATGATGCCCCACACTTTTCGAGAAGCAGACTTTTTAGTTCCACCGAACTCTCTGATCACTTTGAATGAAATAGCTAACAAAGGCGTTTCTACAAACAACCGTTCCCAAATGTATTAAAATCTGATTAACCCCATGTGGTAATATAGAAGTATTCAAATAAAGGAGGACGCGTCAGATGCCAGAAGAACAACCAATGGTCCTATTTAAGGACGTTGAGAAAGTTTATCGAGGCGGAAATGTCGCGGTCGAACATATCAACCTTGAGATCCATAAGGGGGATTTTGTCTGTCTCATCGGGACGTCTGGTTCCGGGAAGACAACGACCATGCGGATGATCAACCGAATGCTGGAGCCCAGCGGCGGCCAGATCCTGTTTAACGGCAAAGACATTCATAAAATCGATGCCGTTAAACTACGTCGGCAAATCGGTTATGTCATCCAGAATATCGGCCTCATGCCACACATGACGATCTATGAAAATATCACCATCGTGCCAAAGCTGTTAAAGTGGCCCGAAGAAAAACGCCGGGAAAAAGCCAAGGAACTGCTCGATTTAGTTGAACTTCCAGAAGACTATCTTGATCGCTATCCTTCCGAACTTTCTGGCGGCCAACAACAGCGTATCGGAGTTATCCGTGCGCTAGCAGCCAATCAGGATCTGATTCTGATGGACGAACCATATGGCGCCTTGGACCCCATCACTCGTGAAGCTTTGCAGGAACTGATTAAGAACTTGCAAGAAAAACTCGGTAAAACCGTGGTCTTTGTCACCCATGACATGGACGAAGCTTTGAAACTCGCAACTAAAATCGTGGTCATGGATCATGGGCATATTATTCAAAACTCGACACCGACAGAACTCTTAACCCATCCGGCCAACAAATTCGTCGAAAATCTTGTCGGGCAAGACCGACTTGTTCAAGCGCGGGCCGATGTCACCACCGTTGAACAAATCATGCTTAAAAACCCAGCCGCCATCACACCAGGCAAATCTTTGGCTGAAGCGATTCTGCTGATGCGCAAACGCCGCGTTGATACGCTGCTGGTCACAGATGACGAGAATCATCTTAAAGGTTTCATTGATCTTGAATCCCTTGAGACGCGTTATCAAAGTGCCACTAGTGTTGGCGATATCATTAAAACCAGTATTTTCTACGTGAATAAAGACTCACTTTTGCGTGATACCGCTGATCGCATTCTCAAACGCGGGCTTAAATATGTCCCTGTTGTCGATCATGATAAGAAACTTGTCGGCATTGTCACCCGAGCAGCCTTGGTCGATGTTGTTTACGACACTATCTGGGGCGACAACGATGACAAATCTGACGATAACGACAGTGACCAAGCTGATAGCGATACCGAAAATACCGCTTCAGCAACTGCTGCTTCGGAAGCGCCTGCTAACAGTGACACGCCTAAGGAGGTGTGACCATGTTCGCATTTCTAAACGCACATGGCAGCGAGCTAATCACCAAGACTTGGGAGCAGCTCTACATTTCCGCCATCGCACTGGGTCTTGGCGTGCTGGTAGCCGTGCCGCTGGGCATTGTGCTGACACGTTTTCCTAAAACGGCGAAAGTTGTCATCGGTCTAGCCAGCATGTTACAAACGGTGCCATCGCTGGCGTTGTTGGCCTTAATGATTCCAATTTTTGGGATCGGCAAGTTGCCGGCCATTGTGGCGCTGTTCATCTACTCGCTGCTACCGATTCTGCGTAATACTTATATTGGCATGGAAGATGTCGATCCGGTTTTGATTGATGCTGCTAAAGGCATGGGCATGACGGCCTTGCAATCAATTCGACAAGTCGAAGTGCCGCTGGCGATGCCAGTCATCATGGCCGGTGTGCGCCTATCCGCCATTTATGTCATCGCTTGGGCAACCCTCGCATCGTACATCGGTGCTGGCGGCCTTGGGGATCTCATTTTCAACGGCTTGAACCTCTTCCAGCCGGACTTAATCATTGGCGGGACGATTCCAGTTACCATCTTGGCACTCTTGGTTGATTGGCTGCTGGGCCGGCTAGAACATCGGCTGACCCCAGTAAGCGAACAGGCCTAGGAGGTGGCGAGATGAAGACATTCAGAAAAATGCTCCTATCGCTGTTCCTCATCCCCGTCTTGCTATTAGGCGGCTGCGGCTTTCCCGGACTGGGCGGCTCTGGTAATGACGGTACTGTGCGGATCGCTTCGCAAACCAGTACTGAATCGCAGATCATGGCAAATATTATTGCCGAACTCATTAATCATGAACTCGGCTACAAAACGACTTTGGTCAACAACCTGGGTTCTGGTACCGTGGTGCATCAAGCGATGATTCGTAACGATGCTGACATCAGTGCTACCCGTTACACTGGGACCGACATTACCGGTACCTTAGGCATGAATCCCGTCAAGGATCCTGCCGAAGCTACGGCGATTGTTAAGCGCGAATTCAAAAAGCGTTACGACCAGACTTGGTACCCGTCTTATGGTTTTTCCGACACTTATGCTTTCATGGTGACCCAACAGGAAGCCAAAAAGGACGGTTTGAGCACCATTTCCGATTTAAAGAAAGTCGCTTCGCGTTACAACGCGGGCGTAGATTCCAGTTGGATGAACCGCAAAGGCGATGGTTATAGCGACTTCACCAAAATGTATGGGTTCGATTTCAAACGAGTCTACCCGATGCAGATCGGACTGGTTTACGATGCGGTCGAAGCCAACAAGATGCAGACGGTCTTAGGTTACTCAACAGACGGCCGCATTCGCAGTTACAACTTGAAAGTGCTGAAGGATGACAAAAAGTTCTTCCCACCTTATCAATGTTCGCTCGTCGTCAACAACAGCTTTTTGAAAAAATACCCGAAACTCAAGCCGCTGTTACATCGGTTAGATGGCAAAATCAACCTGAAGACGATGCAAGAGCTGAATTATCAAGTCGATGATCAACTGCTTGAACCGAACGTGGTCGCGCAAAAGTTTCTTGCCAAACACAACTATTTCAAAGGAAGTGACGACTAATGGCCAACATGGATACCTGGCAGCAATTCTGGTACTATCTTGCCAATAATGGCTCGTATGTGCTGAGTCAGTTTGCTCGCCATTTTCTGATCTCAATTTATGGGGTGTTAATCGCCGCCATCATCGGGATTCCGATCGGGCTGGCAATTGCGCGGCACCGGACATTAAGTAGCACGGTGATTGGCATCGCTAACGTCATTCAGACAATTCCTAGTCTGGCGATGTTGTCGATCATCATGCTTGGCCTCGGGCTGGGTGTGAATACCGTCATCGTGACTGTTTTCCTCTACTCGCTGCTGCCGATCATCAAGAATACTTACACAGGCATGCAAAATGTCGACAAGAACTTGATGGATGCGGCTAAAGGCATGGGCATGACCCGTTGGCAATCGCTGTACATGGTTGAAATTCCTTTGAGCATGTCTGTCATTATGGCCGGCATTCGCAACGCGCTGGTCGTGGCCATTGGGATCACCGCCATTGGTGCCTTCGTCGGTGCCGGTGGTCTGGGCGACATCATTGTTCGCGGCACCAACGCAACCAACGGCGGCGCCATCATCCTTGCCGGTGCATTGCCAACCGCGTTAATGGCGATCATCTCTGATTTGGTACTGGGCTTCTTGGAGCGCCGCTTGGAACCAAAAGGCAAAGCAGAGTCTTAAAATCGTCTTGAACCTTATTTAACCCTAAAGACGGCCATTGCTGGTCGTCTTTTTTTACGGCCCTTAAAGGTTCCTTTAGCAAAAAGCCATGTTTTCATCGTCCTTTTTCAACAAAACCGCCACTGAGTCGGTACGAATCCGTCTCATCCCTTCGGTAAGCTTTTGCTATTGGCTGTTATGAAAGCAGTCAAATGATCGAAGGGAGTCTTACTTATGAGTATCACTTTTTTGGCCATCGCCGCCAGCCTCTTAACAGCCGGGAATCCGCAACCGGCCAAACCGTCGACGTCTGCCGTTCCCATCTCGACCAGTCAGGTCCAACCGCTGGCAGCTCCAACCCCTGATTCTTGGCAGGCGGCCATCACGCCACACCATGCCACACCAGTGCACGAGGAGCCTGCCAGCTTACCGGAACAAAATCTGGATCAGAAAGTCAAAACTTCACGGGTAAAACCGAGCCGTTATTCAAAGTGAGTCTCGTTAAGAACATCGTGACAGTCTGTTGTAAAAATTAACCTAGTTACCTTTCCTTCCACCATCAAGATTTTGATGGTGGTTTTTTTTGAAAATGATAGCCACCTGCCATCTTTGTATTGCTTCTTTTATAGACATTGTGCCAGTTACAACATCGTAGACGCTCCCTGTTAATTTTCAATATGCTCTTGACAAGAATATTCACAACTTCTAATATATGCGAATGAACGTTCATTCCGGAGGAGAAAAAATGAAACCCATCGCCACCCCAGATCCAATCATCGCCCAAGCAGTCAAGCTGTTTGCCGAACGCGGCTACGCGGAAACCAATTTACCGTCAATCGCCAAAGCTGCCAATGTAGCGGTTGGCACAATTTATCGTCACTTTAAGGGTAAAGAGGATATCCTTAACACCGCGTTTACTGACATCATGCATTATTTTCACGACTCACTGGCTGACGCTGCCAACTGCAACGTCAGTGATCCCGAATCAACTTTCAGCCACCTCTTTGATGCCGCTGCACTGACCATGCAACATTACCCAACTGAACTGCATTTTATTGAACAAAATGTGTTTAATGAAGCGCTACGCCCAGAGAGTCGTGCTGCTCGCGACCGTGTTACCACATTGATTAGCAATATGCTGATGGAAGGTCAGGAACACGGTGTCATTGTGAAAGCAGATGTTCGCACCCAGTTAGCTATTTTATACGGCAGCATCGTCAGCATGATTGACATCGTTTGGGTCCAACAACAACTTCAAGGCCATGTGCCCGATCAAGATCAGTTAGCCCTTGAGCTAAAAAATCAGATCTGGAACGGCTTAACCTGTGAAAGGAGTATCTTTCAATGAAAAATCTTCGTCATCGTCACATACCGGCCCTTATTTTCTGGCTAATCGTCATCATCATGACCTTAATCACCATGCCAGATGTTTCCGGCATCGTCCGAGACAAAGGCGCCTTATCGCTGCCGAAAAACGAAGAGAGTCAAATTGCCGCAAACATTGAAAAGAAAGCCAACAATAATCAGAAGGTTCGCTCTTATGCACTGGTTTTCAACAATGGTGACAAAAAACTGACTGCCTCGCAAAAACAAGCCATTGATCAAACTCTCAAGAACCTTAAGAGTACCGGTGCTGTCAAAATTATCAACGTCACACAAGCATCTGACAACGCCGAAACTAAGAAACAGCTAGACGCCAAAGACGGTACGACTCAGATGGCGTTGGTCGATGTGAAAGCCCAAGGGCAAGTCGGGCCGCAAACGCGCAATTTAGAAAAACAAATCGAAACTAGCAACGTCAAAACCTATGTGACTGGCAGTGATGTCTTGAACGACGACTTTGCGACCGTCACTGAAAAAGGGATTCAGAAAACAGAAATCATTGCGGCAATTTTCATTTTCATTGTGCTCATCATTGTCTTCCGTTCCCCGATCGTCCCGCTCGTGTCGCTGCTCACCGTTGCCATTTCCTTCATGACTTCCTTGAACATCATCATGAATTTGGCGGACAAGTTTAACTTTCCAATCTCAAACTTTACTCAAGTCTTCCTAGTGGTTGTCCTTTTCGGAATTGGGACCGATTATAATATTTTGCTATACGACGACTTCAAGGCCGCCCTTTCACAGGGCATTCCACGAACGAAAGCTGCCGGGGTTGCCAGACGTTTTGGTGGGCGAACGATCCTGTACTCTGGTCTCTCAGTTCTAATCGGCTTCTCCGTGCTCGGCCTTGCCAATTTCAAGTTCTATCGTTCCGCAGTTGGCGTGGCCATTGGTGTCTTGATCCTCTTGACCGTGCTGCTCACGCTCAACATGTTCTTCATGGCCACTTTAGGCGAAAAGCTCTTTTGGCCAAGTAAGAATCTCAACGGTCATAGCACCAGCCGACTGTGGCACGGCCTGTCCAAAATGGGCATCGCTCGACCGCTCATCACCCTCGGGATCATTGGCATCATCGCAGTGCCATTTTTGCTGAATGCCAACCAAACCTTGAATTTCAACAACGCGGATGAACTGCCGGAAACGTTACAATCCAAGGTCGGTTATAAGCTGATTCAGGATCATTATTCAAAAGGTATGGCCTCACCAACAACCATCTATATTCAAAGTAAGCAACCGTTGAATACACAAACGGTTCTTGGTACGATTGATGACCTCACAACCTACCTGCAAAAGGAGAACGGCGTTAAGACAGTTGCCTCTGTGACACAACCAGGCGGCAGTCAGATTAAGTCGCTCTATCTCGACAATCAACTCCAAACGATTAATGCGGGCCTGATAGACAGCGTGAAAGGGTTGAAGCAGGTGCAAGCAGGCCTTAGCTCAGCCAATACGCAAATTACAAATGCTGATGTCGCCGGCAGCACGCAACAAGTGCAGACCCTTGCTAATGGCACCAACACCCTTTCATCCGGCGCCTCCAGTCTTAACAGCGGAATCGGCCAGTATACTTCCGGCGTTGCATCGTTAAACACCGGGATTGGCCAATTAAGCAGCCAGCTGCCGGCCCTGAGTTCAGGGGTGAACACCTTAAGCACGAGTTCGACCCAACTAGCTAAGGGCATGGATCAGCTTAGCGGGAATAGTACGGTACTCGCCAGCGGGATGAATCAACTTAGCGACAAATCTGGTGAGTTGACTAGCGGGATGAACAAGCTCGCCAGCCAAGTTCAGAACTTGACCGGCAGTGCTCAGCAAATCGTTACCTTAATTAACCAACTTCCCAATCGCAGTCAACTGACACAGTCAATTCTAGAAGAAATCGCCAAGTTTTCAGGTGGTGTGCAACAGCTGACGAACGGTACCAGTTCGCTTGGCGATGGCATCAAAACGCTGAACAATGGTACGACAGCCTTAAACAGCGGCATCAGTACGCTCACCAGTGGCACCCACCAACTGAGTAGTGGGATTGGTTCCTTAAACAGCCAAGTACCGAGTCTTGTTTCCGGTGTCAACCAACTCAACACGGGGTCCTCACAGCTCGCCGGGCAAAATGGCACCCTCAATAGTGGCGCGGCACAAGTTGCCAGTGGTGCCGATCAGATCAATACCGGTGTCCAAACCCTGAACACAAAAGTGAAGGCAATCTCCGAACAAGTCACCACCATGCAAAGCGGCTTAACCTCGGCAGACAAAGCACTCGGCACGATTGCAGACGGCAGCACCAGCATGAAACAATACCTGACCGAGTTGCAAAAGTCGTATCTGGGGAAGAAGTTCTATATCCCTAACGCCACTTTAAAGAGTAAAACCTTCAAGCCTGCGTTAACGACCTACATGTCTGATGGCAACAAGATTACCAAATTGACCGTTGTTCTAAAGGGCGATCCCAGCACAGATGCTGCCGCCAAACAGATCGAAGCGATTAAAACTGACATGACGGCCAAATTAAAGCACACGCCGCTAGCCGATGCAACAGTCGCGGTTGGTGGCCAAACTTCACAAACCGCCGACCTGCAAAAACTGGCTAATGGCGACTTTGAACGAACCGCCGCGATCATGATTATCGGTATCGGCATCGCCCTCATTTTCGTCACCCGGTCCTTGATTCAACCTATCAGCATTATCTCAACGTTGCTGTTGGCCTACGTCACCTCGTTAGGCATCACCAAACTGTTCTCAACTTACGTGCTTGGTCGCGACATGCTGACGTGGAATACACCGTTCTTCACCTTCATCATGCTCGTTGCCCTCGGCGTTGACTACAGTATCTTCCTCATGGTGCGCTACCGTGATAACGCCCTCGAAGGCGGCACCATGACGCATCGGATTGCCAAAGCCGCTAGCGTCATCGGTGCGGTTGTCATCTCCGCTGCCATCATCCTAAGTGGTACCTTTGCCGCGATGATCCCATCCGGCATTACAACCCTGATTCAGGTCGCGCTGGCCGTCATCATCGGCCTGATCCTCCTCGTCTTCCTGCTCCCACTGGTCATGTCCAGTGTCATCAGCCTGACTGACAAGCAGATGAACAAAAATAATCATCCGCAAGGCTCCGGCCCACATGACGACAATGATCATGCGTCACCAAAAAGCCCTAAAACACCAACGCCAAATGGCCCAAACTCAAGCCATTCAGCAACACCGGCGGAACCGCGCACGTCACAGAAACCGCGTGTTCATTTAGCGGCTGTCCCACCTGAACGACGAAAACAAGATTAGCTCTAAGAAGGATCACGGGGCGGTGCCCCGTCAAGTGGACAGCTCAAATATTAAAAAGTTGTTCTCGTGTTATTTCCAAGTTAGGGACAAATTAATCATTAATTTTGGCAGTCCGCCTGGGCTGCCATTTTTGATCCAAGCACTTTCCTAATCAAAAGGTCCTTCTTGAATCATGGCTCTCCTCCTCGTGGATTCTTACAGAATACTATTATGCTGCTGTTTCAATGGCATGATTTCGGTATTCCGCTGGGGTCATCCCGTTGAGTGTCTCTTGGTGCCGATCACCGTTGTACCACAACACGTATTCTTCAATGAATTGCATCATTTCTTCGTATGTATTGGCATGGACAAAGTCAAAATATTCAGTCTTCGCATGGCTCCAGAGACTCTCCATCGGACTATTGTCTCCCGGTGTTCCCGGCCGTGACATGCTATGAATAACACCAGAACCGGCCAATTCAGTATTGTATAGTCGGGATGTGTAACCGGAACCTTGGTCACTGTGCAGCAGCTCAGGCAAAGTCTCCTCTGCCTCTGCAGCGGCTCTGAATGTTTGAGTGACCAGTGTAGCGGTCTCACTCGGCTCGACCTCCCAAGCCACGATACTATGGTCGTAGAGATCCTTGATTGCGCTCAAACGCAAATGGCACTCTGAATTGAAGCCATACGTCAACTCGCTGCAGTCCGTGACCCAAACCTCATTGGGCCGGGTAGGATGAAAGGCATGGCTGCCATCCTGGTTAAGCAATTTATTTCCAAGGATGTATTCCTTCTTTTCCGCTACTCGATCATGCTTCTTCTGGCGAATTGAACACTGAATACCGTTATCTTGCATCAATCGCCGAACCCGTTTAGGGTTCACATGATAATCAGTCTCCTGATTAATGATCATCCTTAACCGATCAACCCCATAAATGTAGTGATTGTCTTCTTCTAATTTCTTGATGAAACGAACCAGCTCAGTGTTCATGATGTCTTGTTTAGTTGGTTCTCGGTGCAGCCACTTGTAATAAGCAGAGCGTGGAATATCGAATATTTGGCAGCACAACGATACCGAATGGTATCGCTTGGTGACCCTGGTTACCTCTTGGGTGAGTTCTTGAATGGCAGTATATTGGTATTGTCGGTGTTGTTGCCGGCACTCCTTCTCTCTACATTTTGCAATTTTTTTAGGAGAGCGTTCTCCGTCTCCAGATAGTCAATCCTGGCCTTACTTTGTTTGTTCTCAAGCTTTAAACGTTGATTCTCATCAAGGGTGTTTTCAGGCTTATGCTGACCTCGCCGATCCTTAAGACCTTCCTCGCCGCTCTCGCGAAACTTCTTCACCCAAGAATAGACTTGACCGTACGAAACTCCAAAGTGCTTAATGGCCCCTTGGTAGTCCATATCATGTGCGATGATCCACTGTGCGATTTCGATTCTTTCAACGTAAGTTGTTTTCTTGCCCTTTGTCATGGGTGCACTCCCTCTAGTGGTCTGTAGTAGTTGACCACTATTATACAGAGAAACCCATTGGTAAACGACTGCTGGATTGGAGATGTCATACTCCGCACATAGTTTAGGGTAAGACGTCCCACCCGCCAGGTATTCTTGGACAATCTGAAGCTTGAACTCTCTGGAATACGTCTTGTGTTTACGTGGGTGGCGTCGCGTTGCTCGTTTCTTCGGGACGAGTCCAGCCGCTCCCCATTGCTGATAGCTGTGCACCCACCGACCTAAAGCCACATGGCGGGGTCCCCCAGACCTCTGAACATCCATGAGTGATTGGCCAGACAGAACTCGATTAACGAATTGAATCTTTTCTTCCAAAGAATAACGAATTCCCTTCCGCCGCATAAAAAAACTCCCTTCCAGGAGAACAGACCTTAAATATTTGGTCTGTCCACCCAAAAGGGAGTGTACCCCACACCGGACGATACTGGCGTGATCCTTTTTTGATGTAAATGCCAAACTTTCTTTGGTTTGAGTGCTTTTTACCAAACCCAGTCTCATAGCGTGGTGTACATCAAGTCAAATAACCAGCAGTATGATTGAAAGCTTTTAAAACAGGATAGCTTTACTGTTACCAAAGGAATCCGCGTCTCCAAAAAACCACTTCAAAACCTATAAGTCACGCCAAGTTTATTTTTTGACACAGATATAGAGGCTAGCTTAAGATGACACCATAAAAATAATAATTTCCACAAACGGCAGCCATTCTCGATTGTTTTGGAAGAAAAGTGATGCCATCACGGCTCTACTTGAAAAGAGGCTTTCCATTGTTTGATATAATAAGCTTCATTTTTCTTTGGTTTTCAGACAATATACTAGGCTACATTAAGAATCCGAAAAAATCGAAATTTCCTAGATTCTTGTTGCTTGTTCCTAACTATCTGCTAGGACTAGCTGTGATTTTTCCAATAATTCCTGGTGTGTCAACAGATGTTTCTTCAAAACAAGTCATTGCAAGTTTAATCATTGCGTCAATTTTGCTATGGCCAGCAGTGCACTTCACCCGAATCATTTTTCGAAAGAGAAGCGTGTCCTGACGCTTCTTTTTTGCGTGCCATAACGCTGACTTTTTTGCCTCTTTTCACACCTCAATCATAAATTGTGATGATTCGCTTATTGCCATGAATCTAATACTGCTATACGCTAAAGCCGTCTCAGCAGTGGTTTACAAAAAGATAACGCTAGGGGATGTTGACCGTGCGCTCAAGCAAATCAGGCAAGCCACTATCATTAACCATACTTTTCATCTTTGCCATTTTTCTGCTTTCCGTTGTGTGGACCTTGCGCTCAGATACAAAGATAGCAAGAATTGTCCCTCTCATCCTTGTCCTTATTTTGACTATCTTAAGCTTCTTACACTACGCACCCGCTCCAAAAACAAAACAGCAACCGTTGTTCGTCCCAAAAAGATTTGGCATTGGCATTAGTGTTAACCCCAATAATCCAACAGGCCGGTTATTCTGGTATCTCGTTTTCGCAGTTATGACGATCCTGATCATAGTGGTGGCTTTCAGTAACTAACGGAACCATTCCTTAGCATCCAAATTGTTTATTAAGCAGCTATATGTAGACTGTACTTTGCTTTAAATGAAACCGCTTGCCTTTGCATCATTTTTTTGAATCTGCTATCGTCAGCAGTGACCTGTTGCTGCATGATGCATGTGTATCAGGTTAAATGATAGAAATGAAGGCACTCCCATGACAACTTCACCAGTTTCACATCGCACGCAATTGGCTATTTTATCAGCAGGATTACTGACGTTTGTCGGTATTCTGGTTGAGACTTCCATGAACGTTACCTTTCCAACGCTTATCAAAACGCTGCATGTGTCATTGTCGACAGTGCAATGGCTCACATCAGGTTATTTGCTGATGGTCACCTTGGTCATGAGCACAACCGCCTTTTTATTGCGATGGTTTGATACGCGGCTTCTGTTTCGGACCGCCATTCTTTGCAGTCTGGCCGGAACCTTATTGTGTATCTGGGCACCGAGTTTTCCAATCTTGTTTGCTGGCCGTTTGTTGCAGGCCCTGGCACTGGGGTCTCGACCCCGTTGATGTTTCATTTGATTCTGACCATGATCCCGCAAGTCCACCTCGGGATTTACGTGGGGATGGCCAGTGTTGTGACCTCACTTGCCCCTGCGCTTGGGCCAACTTATGGCGGTTTACTGACATATTATGCCTCATGGCGGATGATTTTTTGGCTGGTACTGCCAGTTATCCTGCTCGTCTGGTCCTTGGGCGAAGCCACGATTCGCGTTAAAGCGCAGACGACGACTGATCGTTTTGACTTTCTAGGTTTGCTGCTGCTTGGACTTGGCCTTTTCTCACTCATCGAAGTACTGGATCAATTCACGGCATCTGGGCTGACTGCTGGCTTTTGGGGCTATGTCGCGGCTTTGGCTGTCGCCATTGTTGGAATGAGCTATCACTTAAAACATACAACCACGCCACTGCTTAACTTTTCGCTTTTCAAACAGGCTGGTATTCGGGCACGCGCCATTAACTTCTTTATTTTGCAATTCAGCAATATTGGCATTGCTTTCGTTATTCCAATTTTCGCCGAAAACGTCCTGCATACCAATGCTTCTGTGGCCGGCCTGATTTTGCTGCCCGGTTCATTGATCGGCGCGGCGGTTTCACCCATTGGCGGCGCCTTGTATGATCGGTTCGGCGCACGTCGCCTGCTCCTGACAAGTAATACCGCCATGTTCGTCGGCGCTATCTTGCTCGGCATCTTCACCCACCAGCTGAGCATCCCCTTGATTGTCGGCTTTTATATCATTTTCCGCATGGGCTTCAACCTCGGCTTCGGCAACACCATGTCAGACGCCAGCACCATGGTAACCGGCTCAGCCAAAGCGGATATCAACGCCTTGTTCAATACCATTCAACAATACGCCGGCTCACTAGGCACTGCCAGCTTATCAGCCATTATCACCTTACAACACCGCCTCTCTCCGGTCGGTGCCGACGCGACAGGGAGTCAGATCGACTTCATCGTACTTGCGGTACTTGCTGTGTTGACCTTTGTTGTGCAATGGCGGTTGCGGGCGGATCAGCAGTAAGCAGCGTCTAAAAGAGCGTCTGAGCGTCTAGGATGTTCGCGCCGTTATGATGCCATAAAGACCCTACTTGTAAGAAACTGTCTGATAGTTTTTCATTCAGCGAAACAGAAAAGGCTCTTTGGGATGACGTCTTTTCATTCAAGCAATTAGGCAACTACGGTTGGGTCGCAAGCGAATAATCTACAGTCTTAGTTCCCTTGTTAAAGAGTGAAAACCAAATAGCAACAAAAATTCCCGAGAAATCGGGAATTTTTTTGGTACAAAACAAAAACCCGGGACATTGAAAGATTCTGTTCCGAGTATTTTTTGAAACATTTATTCGACCAAGTCTGGCAACATGCCAAGTTATGCGCCTAAATCAATCACTTGATCATAAGCCCCCTTCAACTGCGCATCAAGGTGATGACTTACCTCAATCAAGGTCATATTAGGGTCATTCAAAAATTGCTTGGTAACTTGTCTAGCAGTTTCTGCGTCTAACGCAGATGTGCCTTCGTCAACAAATGCAATTGGTTTTGGTGAGTAGAAAAACCTTGCTAATGCTAAGCGTTGTTTTTGGCCGCCAGACAAATTTTGACCGTTCTCTTCAATCATTTGATCTGGTGACTTAACGAAATCTACCTTTGCCTTTAATAGTGCCTGTTGCAAACTGTCCCCAGATTTTTGCTTATTTGCCCAAAGTGAGGTGTTGTTTGCCACTGAATCATTAAATAAATAGACATTTTGATCAACGTATTGAGAAATCTTTGTTAATGCTGTCATTGTCATCGTCCGCAAATCTTGGTCATCAATATAAACATGTCCAGTATAATCCGTAATTTGACCATCTAAAATTTTCAGTAAGGTACTCTTCCCGACTCCGCTTCGACCAACGATCGCATATTTTCCTCCTCGTTCAAATGTGAGGTTCAAATGATCAAGTATCTTGTTCCCGTTAATCGAATAGCTAAGATCGACCACCTTTAAAGCGTGCTGAAATGCTGGTTCTTGGGTGCTTTCGTGTGCCATTGCCGACTTGGAAGATCCTTGAATGACTTTATCAAATAATGGATGCGTTGCTTTAATCTGCACGGCATCATTGCTAAGGCTAGACAAGGAATTAAAAATACTAGCAGCAATACTACCGGTTGAACTAATTGCCCCAAGTGGAATAGCACCAAGGATGGCCAAAATACTGGTCATAATATCGACCATGACCTGACAGAAGATGCTCAAAGCTGCTATTGAATTGGAAATTCGAGCGTTGGTTTTAGTGTATGAAACTTTCACTTCCGCATATTTTTTGGCAGCCGTTTTTACCAGTTCTTGAAGTTTGCTTAATTTATTTGCATTTAATAAAACATCAAACCCGTTAAGAACATTGGTCACTTGATTCGAGAATGCTGCATTCCCTTTTGACATTTCTGTCGTCGCCACGGTCATTGGCTTACCTAGACGAGAAGGAATTTTCAACATCAATATCGATAAGAAAAGAATCATTGGGATGAATAGTAAGTGATAAGCAGCAAGTGCTATGGTTGAGAATACAACGGTAGTCCCATCAGACAGCAACGAGAATAAGTTCTTAATGGCGTTACTTTCAATGTTGCCAACATCATTAACATATTCAGAAAGATACTCTCCGGTTGTTTGTTTGTGATACTGTGCATAAGAACTTCCGACAATCTTTCTCGAAATGGTATCACGCACATCAATCATAATCCGCTGCGTGAGTTTTTCTTGAAAAACCGCCTGAAAATAATTGCTAATCAAAAAAGTTCCCCAAACTGAAAGATTAATGGCGGACCACAGTAAGAGTGCCATCATATCCCTCGAAAAAATGGCATTCGTTGTAAAAGTTAAGAGAACTGATGTGCCTGTGTACAAAAGGACGTTCACGATAATCCAAACAATGTTGATCCCTGTGCGGCCACGCTGATGTCTTAAATATGTTTTCATGATTAAGCACTCCCTCCGGCCTTTATTGATACTTCATACGATAACCGCTAAACTGAGTTTCAATAGTTATGTTTCGAAAACGAAACGAGGAGATGCTCATCATCGAAAATTTTGGCACAACATTTAAGTACTTGAGAGAGTCGCGAGGCATAAGCCTTAGCTCCTTAGCAGACGATGTTGTATCAAAGGGTATGATTTCGAAATTTGAGAATGGCACATCAGACCTATCAACCAAAAGATTCTTTCATTTGCTTAAGGAAATCTATGTCACTCCCTTTGAATTTACAATCGTCATGAACCACTTTGAGCCTTTATATGATAACAAGTTATCAACCGAATTAACGCAACTTGCTCTAAGTCATAATGTTCAAGGACTTAATCACTTAGTCGACACCGAATATGCGCGTTGCCAAAACTCGCATTTGATTTTTGATCAGCTGAACTGGATTATGGCTGAATGTGTTCGCGCAGAGGTAGAAAAGAAACCCCGACCTAGCCATGTTCCCTTGAATATACTAACGGATTATTTATTTCAGTGTGAGGACTGGGGGAACTTTGAACTCGTCCTCTATGGCAATACCATGACCCAGCTTCCCATTGAAACCATCACCGTATTTTCACAAACCCTATTAGACAAATGCGCTATTTACATTGGTCTACCCAATACTTACGAGACGTGTATGAATGTCTTGCTAAACACAGTTGCTCTGCTGATTCGGTACGGACAAATCCAGCATGCTTTAAAAACGCTAGCCGTTCTTGAGCAAAAAGATTTACCGGAATCTTTTCTATTAGAGCGCGTGCTATTGAATTACTATAAGGAAATATTGCTATTTAGGACGGGGAAAGAAGCTGAAGGCAGACAACTAGTTGGTGCTGCTTTGTCTGCTTTAAAGGCGGGAAACTGTGTGGACTTCGTTGACGCTTTAAAAAAAGATTTGCCAGAATTTGGCTTGTATCATATTTGAAACGAAAAGCTGGCCTCCTCGATTGTGTGAATAATAGCAGCGGGAATTACCCAATGGATTGCTTATAGGTCTCCGCTTGAAAAAAAGTTTTAGGAAAGAAAAAGAATCTGAGATTCCAAGTGTTTAGGAATTTCAGATTCTTTTGTTTTGTCTTGAAGCCAGCTTATCAATATACAAAAAATGACTAGCTAGGCATTCCCTTGAATCTGATACTGCTTCAAAAACTTTTTCTTCGAAACAACTCGATGATTCGTAACATCTAGATAATCACCTAGATACCCAAGCGCATACATGTTATAGCCAGCAAAACCGCCGCCGATCGTACCAACCGCGGCGGTTTTTAAGTTTGCACCGAGCGACGGGTTCAGTCCACTCATTAAAATGCGCAGGTGATTGTCTAACCAACATAGATAGTTCTCTTCAAAAGCGGCTTTAACCCACGCCGGTCGTTCATTGGTTTGACTGATCTCCCAAACGTCAGCTGGACGGCCTTTATAGACAGCTTTCATAATAACCTCGCTTTCTAATCCTTATCCATTTACAAGCAACTTTCTGAATAGCAAAGCAACCAAGTCATGGCGCTGCTATAAAAAAAATATGCAGATAGACGAAAACGCCACAAATCAGGCCTGTTCCCCCAAGTCTCGTCAGCCATAGTCCCTTGGAAACCCGCATGGCAGCGAGCGTTCCTGTTTGCATATGCTGATGAACGTATATCTCAAAATTGAAGCAAAAGAATAGCCACAATAAGCCGCCTGAAAGAAGCCCCCACCACGACCAGTTTGGCCCTAAGGAACTGACGAAGACACCATAAGGCAGCGCCATCAGTGTGGCTTTTAATCCGCAATACAAATGATAAGGCATCCCCAGTTCTTGATTGACACGAAAGCCATTTTGATAATGCGTTCTCCAGACTGATTTAACTGACATAAAGTGCTCCATCTCGGCATTCTGCAAAAAGTCGATTCTTCTTTTAATTGTAATCGTGCACGGCAATTTTGTGTTCCTCAAAAAATAAACGTTGGGTTTTCGCCGATTAACGTCAATAAGCGGGCTTGTCGTTATTTTTTATTGACGAAGTTTCAGCACCCACGATGCACAGAACTTAGCTGACCGTACACAAAAACGCCTGAAAACAGGATTGTTAAAAATCTACGTTTTCAGACGTCATTGATTAACTGAATCATTCCGCGAGCAAGAACACAGTCAGGTTAACTGAGGCTCGTTCGATTCATGACTTTTAAAATAATCAGGATAAGTGGTTAAAACTGATTTGACATCTTTACCAACTGCTAACAAGTGATCGATGGCCATCTGACTTGCCAACCCTGTATCCTTTGCCTTAACTGCATCCACAATTGCCTGATGTTCTGCAATAATGTGATGCCAGTGCATGCCGTTTATTTCTAATTGTAGATAGCGATAACGAATAAACTGCAGATTCATTTGTTGTACCCACGTCCATACAAATTGTTTGTGATCTGCAATGTAAAAGAGTTCATGGAAATCATGATCTAATTTGAAAAAGTGCCCATAGTCTTGATTATGTTCATAGACACCCTGAAGAGCAATTTGCTGTTCTAATTCGTCAACTTGATCCGCTGTCATACGCTCAGCAGCGCTAGCAATAATAGTTTTTTCCAATTCGACTCTAGCAAATCGGCCTTGATTCATTTCATCCACATTAATTTTTGATACATAAGTGCCGCTTTGTGGAATGACATCAAATAAGCCCTCCCTACGCAGGCGAATAATTGCCTCCCGAATCGGGGTCACGCCGATATTTAACTGCGTGCTCAATTCATATTTATCGACCTTTTCCCCGGGAGTCAGCTGCATGCTGAGAATCATTTGCTTGATGGCAGTATAGGCCTCATCTTGATAATTCGAAATCTGCATGTACGTCACGCTTCCTTTTTTATCCATTTTATTGTATAACACTTTTATTTTTTTTAGAAAGATGTTGCTTCGCTCCCAAAATTATAGAGACTTCTAGCAAACATTGACAGCGCTTTTAGTAAACGCTATCATTTTCGTGGAGAGATGTTCTGTTATATCAGTTTTGGCTTTTAAAACTTGTTGAACACGCACAATGTGATGCTTGCGTTGCGTTCAGAATGACCTTTCAACTGGGATCAACTAAATAAGTACCTTATATACGATGTGGTCTCAGTTTAACAAGTTCATACAGCAGGATGCGAATTTTAGTATCAAGTATCTGTGCCTTAGATGAATTACGATCAGCATAGTCCATCCGCTTCTGCTTAATCGAACACATTTAAGGAGATATAAAAAAATGCAAAAATATGATTATCTCAATCGGTTAATCAAGACAAACTGTGTTGTTGTTGTTCGCGGCAACGATGCTGCCGAAGCAGTTAAAACAGTTGATGCTGTCATCGCTGGTGGCATTACTGGGATTGAATTGACCTTCACCGTACCTCATGCTGATCGTGTATTAGACCAACTCAGTGAAAAGTACGGTGATCGTGCAGATGTTCTCATCGGGGCCGGCACTGTGCTTGACCCGGCAACTGCCCGTCTGGCAATCATTGCTGGCGCCAAATTCATCGTCAGCCCCAGCTTCAACGCTGACGTTGCCAAAATCTGTAATCTCTATGCTATTCCATATACTCCAGGCTGCCTCACCCCAACCGAAATTCAAACCGCACTCGAAGCCGGCGTGGATCTCGTCAAAATCTTCCCCGGCAGCGTTGCTGGTCCGGCCATGATCAAAGCACTCCACGGCCCATTCCCACAACTAGCCGTCATGCCAACCGGCGGTGTATCACTGAATAACCTCGAAACCTGGTTTGATGCTGGCGTGACCCTAGTCGGCGCCGGCAACAACCTCACCGCAGCTGCCAAGACCGGTGACTATGCCGGTGTCACAGCAACAGCAAAGAAGTATCGGGCAAAGCTTGATGCGATTATGGTTAGCAAGTAAGCTCTGCACATGAACTTAAAAAACTTGTTTGAACGAAAAAGCACGACTTATCAAGGCAACTTTTGATAGCCGTGTTTTTTTGTTTGATTTATTATTTTATTAAAAAAGTTTCAATTAAGACACTCTAAGTGCTCATAAGCCTTATACCAGCGCAATTTTTGATATACCGCTTTCCAGAGAAAACAATCCATTATCTAGTGTATCTTTCGTTAATAAAGCCTAGATTGCATAATTAAAGTTACCACCCAGAAAATGTGAAAAAAGACCTGTCCGTTCTTGCTAAAATGGTGTTTGCATAACATACCATCTAGAGAGAAGGACAGGTCCCATGGCCATTATAACCTTAATTGAACGATCTCAGATAGAACTGATGCAACACCACACGATTCAATACATCGCCGCGACCTTAGGCCGCTCTCGTATTTCTATTAGGCATGAGCTTCACCGTTGCCCTGAAGGTGATTACTGCGCCATTATAGCTCAGGATCATGCCGATACTTGTCGGCATCGTTGTGGTCGGCACTCGATTTTAACGCCTAAGTTGAAGCGGATGGTAACTGAGAAGCTAAACCTAGGTTGGTCCCCTGAAATGGTCGGTTATGCCGTTCACTGTGCGCCACACACGATTTACCACTGGATTTATCAAAGACAAGTCGATTTTCAGCCAAGCCAACTCTTTGATCACGGTAAACGTCATAAAAGAAGACAAGACCTTCGGTCGCGCTATAACCAAGCAGTAGGCACCTCAATTGAGATTCGCAGTGAGTCAGCTAATCGGCGAACCGAAAAAGGACATTTAGAGATGGATACAGTTCGCGGTGGTCGCGGGTCAAAGGCTGCTGTTTTGACCATTGTCGATCGGGTGACACGTTTAATGGCGACAACTAAGCTTGAAAACTTATCACAAAATGCTGTTCTCAAGGGATTTGCAAGACTGATGGTGGACTTTCCGGGTCCGGTTCGATCAGTGACGGTTGATCACGGTAAAGAGTTTTCCTGCGATCAGGCGCTTACAAAGCGCTATCGGATACCGGTTTACTTTTGCCACGCCTATCACCCGAATGAACGGGGCACAAATGAACGGTTCAATCGAGAACTTCGCTACTATTTCCCGAAGGGAACACAGTTTGATCAGGTTTCAGAGACCGATATTCAACAAGCCACAGCGCTTATCAATAACAAACCTAGAAAATGTCTCCGTTGGCAAACCCCAGTTCAAGCAGTGAGCAAGCCTCTTTCTAGGTGGTAACTTTATTATTGCAATCTAGGAAAGCGCTACCGGCTCTGTTTTTAAATGTAATCCAGACTAAAAAGGCCTAGACAAATTAATGACTTTAGTCGTATTCTAATGAAAGTCCAGCACGGTTTAAAATACTATTTGATGGGATATGATTTATTTTATGAATAGATATTTCAGAAAAATTATCAATATAAGAAAAGTAAAAAGGTTTCTGCTGCCTTTCTTTATTGCTTTCGGATGGTTCATGCTTACGGCATTCCCAATACTTGCTATCCTTTTGTTTGATAGAAAGTTTAACTTCAATTCAACATCTGGCAATTTATTAACGCTTTGGACAAGTCTATTTGGTATTATTCTGCTCGTCATTCGCTACAAAGGCGATCCTTACTACTTACCATTCGCAAAGAAACGAATGCTTCACCGCTATGCCAAAGGATTCTTATTTGGCCTCCTTCTCTTTGCAATAAACTGGCTATTTATTTTTGGCCTACAAGGCTTTCACGTCCGTTTAGCCTTTTCTTTCTCCGGCATACCTATCCTAGGACTGTTTTTAGTCGGCTTCATTTTCCAATCCATGTTTGAGGAGTTAGTCTGCCGCGGCTACATCATGGGTTACTGGTTAAAGCGGCAAAAGTTGTTAACCGCTTGTCTGGCGAATACGATCTTTTTCACCCTAATGAACGGCTTCAATTCTGAGTTTAGCGTTTCAGCCTTCTTGGGCATTTTTCTTTTCGGCATGCTCTTGTCAGAAATCCGATTAATCACCGGCAACATTTGGTTCTGCGGCGCCTTCCACGCCGCTTGGAACTTCGCGGAAAGCAGGTTGTTTGGTGTGACTGTCCCCGGATTGTCTGATTCAGGCATGATCTTGAAGTCAACGAATACCGGTTTGAGCCCATTCATTACTGGCGGCACTTTTGGCGTCGAAGCCAGTTGGCTAACTATCGGGTTATACTTGGCCCTAAGCTTCTGGGTTCTAAGTCTGTTACAGAAACAGAAGGGGAAGTTATACGGTACGACTATCGCCGGTTTTTAAATTCGGCTGTTAAGTTTGATCATTACCAGAAAACAGGCACTGCTATCAAGAACTTTTTCAGTTCGTGATGACGCTGCCTTTTTATTTGTGATGACTGACAACGCCATTCAACTTAAGTGCCATCATCTGCCGCTACCCAGCACTAGCACGACGGTATGCCAGACACAAACTTATTTGCAATAGCCTGTGCCATCCCCTCCATATCAAAAGGAGCAGTACGTTGTTCTAGCGTGAGTTGATACTGGTGGTCTCGCTTCTGATCTCTACTGAAGAGACTGCGAGTTGATTCGTGCTAAAATCATGCCCATAAGGTTATTTCGACTTATCACTAGATGGCAATATGGAGCGATTCAACATGACAAATATTGAAAAAATGTGGTTAATCGTATTGTTGATCGTTGCATTGATTGTGCCTATTTTCGGGCTGATCCCTGCCGTTTATCTTTTCACGAAAAGGCGTTCAACCTTGGATTTCATCGCGCTTAATGGATGGATAACCGGTGCAATCGTTCTGCAGATTTTCTATCTCATTTCCGTCATTGTCATAGGCTGGATTGTTTCTCTACATTAAAAATCGCTAAAAGACCACGCAAACACTCAGTCATACGATTGATTCTAGCGTCTTCCATGTGTGCCTACCAAGCAATGATCTTGTATTTAATTGCTGACACTCAGCTATTGCGATCATAAAAAGCACCCGCCTCAAAAAACCAAATTGATCCTTGCCTATGTCAATTTGACGAGTATACCGATTCCATCTTCATGCTTAAAATTGCTTTTAGGTGGGAGATTATCCAGAAAGCCCAATTGTTGACCTAATCAATTATCCCAGCTTATAATAAAATTGGTTGTAGGCTCACTGCAACGTCTCAAATTGTGCATCTCTGCATTTGTCGTGCTTAACCAAAAACGAGGCGATTTGAATGAATGAAAAAGGGACTGCCTTGTTCAAGAAGCGCTATCAACATGTCCTCAGATTTCAAACGTTCTGGATCGGTTTCTATGTAATTTTCATGCCCTATCTACTCCCTAAAAGATCGCCTGTTCTAGAGATGATATGGGTTTTTGTCATCCCGTTCTCTCTCATCACTTACCTCATCTACGAATATTTTAGACTTAAAGCTGCCAAGGTAGGGTCGCTCGTCTTTTTGATCGCGCTACTTGGCATGCTAGTACTCGTATGTTTGCAGATTCTAAGGGTGATTTCATTGTAAACGGTTTGATAAACGGCTTGCGTCATGACATGTCCGCCCCAATCGACAAGAACAGTGTATCCTTTTTCCTTTGGATATACTGTTCTTTATTTTATGAACAGTAAAAAGACCGCAAAATTGTGATTAGCAAACACAATCGGGCGATCTTACCCTAGCGCACCAGACTAGCGATTTTTAGTCAACGTTAAAACGCTTGAAGGACTTATAGCCTATTGCCTTCGTCTTATCGTTCCAGTCCTACGCCCAGCCCAGCAGCCGCAAAATTGCCATCGAAGCAACGCCTGCGACCACAACGGCGAAGAGGCTCTTCGTGATAATGGCAACCGCAATGGCCGGAAGTGATGCCAATAGGTTCGACCAGTTGACGCCTGGCCACTGACCAGGATGAATCACCAGCAGGCTTTCAACAAAGATGGCCGAAAGAATCGCCACCGGCACAAAACTGAGAAAATGGAGCAGCCATTTTGGGATCGTCATCCGCTTGACCAAGACAATCGGCACGACCCGCAACAGCCAAGTCGCCAAACCGCAACTCAGGATTGCCGCAAAGGTTTCAGGATTCTGCATGGCGTTCCACCCCCATTCCAAACAAACAACCGATCACTGTCGCCACGATAATCGCTGTCGTCCCTGGCAAATACCGCACCAACACCACCATCGCCGCGGCCACCACCCCAGCGACGCTCAGATGCCGTAAAAACGGCTTTGACCGATCCGTGATCATTTGTAAGTACAACAGCCCGATAAACATGGCCACAACGGCGAAATCCAATCCAAAACTGTCTGGATTAGGAATCAGCCCACCAATCAACGCGCCTAGTAAACTGGCCACAAACCAAACTAAATAAGCACCAACGTTCACACTATGAAACCACGGGGCATTTAAATGATGATCGGTGTAATTGAGTTTGTTCATCGACAACGCAAAACTTTCATCGGTTAACAAGGTTCCGATCAGCACATTCTGCGTCATTGATTCGTCTTTCAAGTATGGCGCCACCGTCATTGACATCAAACTCATCCGCGCATTGATCAACACCGTCGAAATAACCATTGCCCCAATCGGACTACCTGTCGCCAACATGCTCACCAACACAAATTGAGCTGATCCCGCATACACGATCAGGGACATCAACCCGATCATGAGCAGGGATAAATGCCCGGTCTTCGCCACAATCCCGTAAGCCATCCCAACCGTAATATACCCAAACACCGTTGGCATAACATCGTGAATGCCACTTCGAATCGTCAGCTCATCATTCATCTTGGTCCCTCCGTCATTAGTATATTAATGTTAGTGTACTATTTACTAAGCGGGTTGCAACTGAAATCTAATGAGAATGAAGGTTTGATCAAGCTCATAAAACCAAATATTTGGGTCTTAGTTTGAATTAGACCCAATAATTTGGTAAAATTAAGCAAATATTCGGGTGGAATATTCATTTAGACCCAACAATTTGATTGGGAGGACTATTATGGCTAGTAACTTACATCAGAATGACTTGATCTCATTCTTAACCAATAGACCACCTGCTTCTACTAAAGAGCTTTTGACCTTTTATCGCCAATTCACTCCCGATTTACCCGTGAACACATTGCGATGGCGTATCTATGAGCTGAAACGGCAAGGGATCATCTACAGTCCCAAGATAGGTCTCTATACACTCAATGACAAGAAAACATTTGCACCATTGCCTGATGAAAGGATGTTGAATGTCGCCAATCTTTTACAGAGCAAGTTTCCTTATGTGGACTTTAGCATGTATCCTACCGAATGGATTGGAAAGTTATCCAATCACGTCTATCAATCAAACAATCTAATTATCGAAATTGATGCAGATGTGTTAAGCGCTGCCTTTCACTTTTTGAAAGAACAGTTTCCTGATACTTTTGTTTCCCCAAGCCAAAAATTGTATGATTATTATATTCAACCCTCAAAAGAGAATATCATTGTGAATAGGTTGTACGTAGATTCACCCCTAAATAGAATTAACAAAAACTTTTATATTCCTAAGATAGAAAAATTAATCGTTGATTTATTGGCGAACAATCCAATTGTTTTTCCAGTCGATCCAGCAGAAGTCCAAGTAATTATTACGACTGCGCTCACTACTTACAACATTAATTATTCAACGCTTACCCGATATGCAAAAAAGAGGAATCAACATCACAGGCTAAAAGAAATAATGTCTATTATAGGAGAAATAAGATGATTCAGGAATCTAGTTTTACTACAAACTGGTACACCTCCTTGGAAAAAAATTATCGAAACTTGGACCACAATCTTTTAGATAAAGTAACCCACGCTTTATACTTGCTGGAGAACATCACAGATACTCACCTAAAATTTGTTTTCAAAGGCGGAACCTGTTTACTTCTTTTACTGAGAGAAATCAAACGATTCTCCATTGATATCGACATCATTATTACTAACGAAATTTCAAAGGATGATCTATCCAGTACGTTTCAAACAATTATTGACCAATCTCTTTTCACCCATTTTGAAGAACAATTACGATATCGATCAGGGATTCCAAAAGCTCACTTTAAATTTTTCTATCCATCACCATTAGATGGTACAGAATCCTATGTACTACTTGACGTTTTGTTTGAGAAATCCCCATACAATCGCTTAATGGAGTTATCGATTGATGGTCCATTTATCGAAACTTTGCCGCCAAATAACACTGTTCTTGTCCCTGACGTTGAAAGCATTCTGGGTGATAAACTAACCGCATTTGCCCCAAACACTACTGGAATTCCTTATAATAAGGGAAAAGAAATGGAGATCATCAAACAGTTATTTGATATTGAAAGTTTATTTGATCAGGCAAATGACTTGGCTGAAATTAAATCCGCTTTCAATAAATGCGCTGCACAAGAACTTACTTATCGTGGGTTACACGCTCTGGATTCTGCTGATGTTTTGGAAGATATTCTAAAAACAGCTTGCATAATTGGGGGACGAGGTAGTAGCGCCAAGGAAACGTTCTTAAAATTGGAAGACGGCATCCGCAGAATCAAATCTCACATCATTGATCGAAACTACATCGTAGAAGAAGCTGTGGTCAGTGCCTCTAAAGCCGCGTATTTAGCCTCCTTGTTAAAATTCAATCAAACGACTATTGACCATTATAATTCTTCTGAACAATTGCCCGAACTAACCGGTACGCCGCTATTTAAAAAAATGGCAAAAATCAAAAAATTTAGTCCAGAGGCATATTACTACTTTGTCAAAGCTCAAGAACTTAGTAAATGAAGATATAAATCCCTCGTCAATTTTAGTTTCAAGAAAAAGAATTAGACAGCTCGGAAAAAATCAAACACCACCCTCTAGAACGGGGGTTCGAATGCTTCTGTTGAAGGTAAATATACGCTAACATTAGAAACTTACATTCATCAAAACTCGATTCCAAAGAATGACTATAACCCCGTTTATCAACCCATTTCCGAACCGAATCCTGTCTTCGTGGTTGATCTCGAAAAAGTTGCAACTTATACCGTCCTCGGACTTTTGACCATTGCGTCAACCTATGCGCTTGTTCAATCCGGTGGCACGGCGACCCCTGGAATAACAGCCCTCTTCTCACTGCTTTCAAAGGGATTGTTCAGCACTGCGTCTCCAGAATAATCACAAACCAATTACCATTAGCTTATTAGGATCAGACCAATGTCGCATCATTGGCCTGATTTTTTAGTAGAAGAGAACTGCAGCAGCATAGAATATGGCAAAATTGAGTCCCCCAACTACGACAAGCAATAAAAGATAGAGGTAATACCACCTCGAACCGGTCTTCTGAACACGCATTAAGCTTGGAAAATTCTCCAGGAATTTTCCAAGCCTTTTCTGTTTAATGAGGCGAAATACTTGTTCCTCACCAAGAAAGATCACGTTCGCAAAAAAGAAAAAAAAGCCAATACTGGGAAGAAGAAGGAGCCCGGAAGATGGGTTACCATAGATAACCCCTGCAGAAAAGAAAGTGACTGCCAGATAGCTTCCGATCATCTGAGAATTCATCATTTTTTCAGTATACAGATTACGACCAATGATTACGTTTAAGCTATTATCATCATTGCCTTCAAGATCAACGGTGTCTGCAGCACCAATCTTTTTTATTGCATCTTCCCTTTCTATTCGCTCTTTTTTAAACACCTCACTCTTAATTCTGAGCGTGACGGCAAAAATTATCATCACGAGCAAATGCGGTACGAAATAGATATAGTCCATTCTTCCTCCCTAAATCATTCAAGGTATATGATTTTCTGCATATATGCCAACAGTACTTCTAAAAATGCTAATTCATGTTGGTGGTATAATCATTTCAATTGACCAAGATCTAAAAGTGTAAACCATTCGGAAGTATAAACGTCAATATTTTCCCGTAGATGTCTAATTGAAATGTGCCTTACACTTTTATAGCAAACTATGCCCTCAAGTAAGAAATCAAAAATATTAATGCAGTGCCAAAGTCTCGAAAAATTAAAATTAGCGCTTTCGCTACAAAGGTAAGTTCCGGCAATCCGCTATTCATTTTTCTTCTTATCTGTTGTGTATAATAGGATGCACCAAAGTTAAAAAAAGCAAAAAAGAAGAAGAAAATTGTATCAATTAGGTAGATAACTGGAGCACTTGAAAAGTTGGTCGTTATCGCACCTAATGAGAATACAACGATGAAAAAGTACCAGACAATAACAATGTTGTAAATATGATTAAAGAGATGATTTGACTCATCTGTGGTAAATCTTTGCATTTGCTTCCTAGCTTCTAAATAACTTTCACTTGTATATTTTCCTTCTCGCAGCAATGCACTTTTTTGTTTTCCCCTACTAATTGAAACAATTGCAGACGATAGTAGCCAGATAAAAACCATGCCAATGAAAGGCATATAGACATCCATATATTGTAATTCCTTTCTCCAGCCGTCTTCTGTACATTAGCTAATGACACGGTGGCATCTCGCTGCCATTCGGCCTGTTCACAATTAAATATTGGGTACATTAAACAAAAGGGCTTCTATTTTGTTGCGTGGGACTTTAGATGCCTCTTAATCTCATACTGACATCAGGTAATACTTGCTTAACGGTATACTAAAGCTTGCAAAAAATCCATACGGTACTTATCAAATTTCATGCGTAGTTAAGCCGTGTTAAGCAATCTTAGCAATCTCACCATTTCGCAAAAGAAACGTTTGTTTTTTCTTGAATCAAGCTATCTAAGATAATAGCCCAAAATCAACATCAGAAATGATTCCTCATGTTGCATCTGATTGTCATATTAGTCATCTTTGCAATTTTCTTTGTGCCAGCACGAATCATTCGAGTCGAAGATGAGAAAGCCATTTCCTTTCAGCAGGAAAGACTTCCGCAGATGACCCGAGAACAAATCTACCACGCGCGTGTTTTTTATAAGAAAACAATTTACGCACAGCATCTGCTACTCAGAATATTGCGAATTATTTCGCTCATCTTCTTGATCATAACGGCGATACTTTTTGTCGGTGCACTAAGTATTCAGTTTGGACTGCTTTTCAATCTCGTTCCTGTTGGCATGACTCGCCTCTGGACCTTAAGCCAATCAGATGGCTCGCGGAATTTGCTGCTGATTTTGGCAAGCATCGTGGGGTCCTTTGGTGTCATGACGTGGTGGTATCAATATTCCCGCTTACTGGCGCTCATTGAAGATGACAGCCATCGACCCGAAGACTTGCTATGGACTTCGCCAACCATCTTGCAGCGACAAAAAGAATGCTACTTGTTTATGCTAGTTATGTTCCTGATGGTGGTGTATGGTTTCACCTTCCTAGCCGTCACCAACGGCATCCCAAGTTCAGTAACGCCGTATTATTTACCCAAGATTTTCTTTTAATCGACTGGTTTACAGTCATCAGCACGAAGATCACGGTAAGTTTAAATTCGATTAACCATGTACTAAAAGAAGGTTCCGCAGCCGACTTGATTGTCTGCGGAACCTTCTTTTAATATGCCATGCTTATAGCCCTATTTGCGTCTTAAATAATGATTACTTTTGAATATCAGATAAACTGGGTACAAAACAGCAAATGCAACGAGTAGGAAAATAAGCACATTGAAAACCCGATCAGATATAAGCTTAGCGATACCCAAAACAGCGATGATTACCACAACTGAAATGAGCACAAGGCGATTCTTACTCGTCATTTTCGTCACAATAATGCCTCCCACCATCTCTGAACGCTTCACACTTTACATATTTATTATATACTAGTACACTCGCGTTGATATAAAGATATGGCTTAATTATTAGCAATGAAATTTCACAATTATTAATATGTTGCACAGATAGTATTGACTACTAAGCGTTAGGAGTGACTGATCATGGTTAGAGGAAAAGCCGAGATTGACGATCAAACCATATTGAGTAACTTATATGATTTCGTTCTGAATCCTGATATTTCAGATCGTGAACGAAAAATTGGACTGATGGCCAAAGCTGATTTAGAAAAGAAACGATATGATGTTGCTGTGGTCAACCAAGTCATTGTGAGTCTGCAACAAGAGGCGATGAAAAACGGCTTAACGCCCACCGCATCAAAATTTTACGACGACTTGGAACCTATTTTGATTAAAATTAAACCATTTGGTACCAATCTGGGAAATATGTTAACTCACAACAGTTATTTAGACTAACTTGTTCGCTTGCTGCTCGCTTCTTTGGTGTCATAACTTTCAGTTGGTATCATCTTTTCGCTTCGCTAGGCTTCACCTTAAAGTTATGTACCAACCGCGGCCAAACATGCTCGTCTGCCCATGCAATGATGATGCCGTTGCCAAGAAATGAGAACAATGTCGCGATGTTGATGCCTAAGAGCTTACCTGTCGCGATCCACGCAATCACGATCACGATGATTGGGGGGATAAAATCGGTAATCTGAGAAGCAGTGGCGTTGCCTTTAAAATAGAGAAATCGCAGGATATTGGTGGTGTCATCGTTTGGATGCATGATGATGTTGGCGCGTTGATAGAGCGAAATCGCCACACAAAAACAGAAGACCCCGAAGCAGGAGACGAAAATGCGTGCCACCATTGGCCAGTTGCCAAGTCCGAGCCATGTGAATAGCCAAGTAAAGACATTGACAAAATAGCTGAAGAACAGTGTATAAATCACTTCGCCGATCAACCGCGGCCAATCCCAGCGCCGAATTAACAACAGATTCGATAGCGCATTCAGCACCCCAAAGGTAAACAGTACCGCGCCAATATTCCACCCTTGCCAGTCATTCAAGTTAATGGCGGCCGCCGTCCATAAGCCACTGCCCATAGCCCCAACAATACAAAGGCCATTTCCGGCAGCGTTCAGAACTAAGCCAACCATCAAACCGATCCAGCGTTCCGTTTTCGTATTTTTAATGCGATGACCTTCTTTCTGTCAATATACTTGTCAAAAGCATATTGCCTATTATAAACGCCCAGCCCCGCTGATGAAAATCCGTCAGTAGGACTGAGCGTTTATTTTTTTGACATACTGCTTCTTTTACCGGTCGCACCTGCGCTAAGTTCGCAGTCCGATTAAAGCTCCCCGCCTTTTTCAAAGCTTGGTGTCATTTTCTCCGCGCGGATGCAAACCAGCTGGTGTAAGAGGTATTGTAGGTCATTCGTGATCGTCGCTGCCGTTTCGGCGTTCAACGCATCATGCCACGCTGGCAGATCTTCTGGTTTGACATCGGCAAAAGCCGCATCCCCTTTGGCCACAGCGGCACGGCCGGCAGCGAAACCAAACTTGCGACTTTCAGATACGGCGAACTCGGCATCCCAGTCATGTTCCGCAAACAACGGATCAGCCACCATAGCGATTAGCTTGTTGAGCCAATAGAAGCTATCGGTTGAACTTTTATCAATCGGCGTGTACTGGAAATTCTCCGGTGTCGTTGTGCAATTGGCGAAAAATGGCACCGGGCTGTTGAAAATATTAACGCCTTCCGCAAGCCAGTGAATGGCAGCGTGACTCTTTGGCATATTTGGCCGAATTTGTAGAATATGCATTTCTTGATTGCGATTCATGCCAATCGGACGATAGCGCCGCCGCGTCTCAGGCGTGCCGGTCTGCCCGTAAGGATCAAAGTCGGTGGCTTGGTAATGACTGCTCAATACCATCGCTACATCTTCGACTGAAATCAAGTGACTCGGGACACGACTAAACGGCATCGTCCGGCTTTCAGGATCTTGATCAATTTCAGGATTCAGCATTTTCTGGGCATACCAAACCCGCGGCGTATTGTAATAATGATCGGCCTGCGTATCTTCACCGAAAATGTCTCGAAAATTGAACCCTTCCTTTGCCTTATTCAAATGATACTTAGCTGCAAAGTCTTCAAGGTCGGCGCTGTACTTATAATGTTCCGGTGCCTGGAAATCAATTTCCTGAATACCAGTTTGATTCGGAGCCAGCACATAACGATCATCAGGAATCCGTTCCGCCGCCCAGTGATGGCCGCCAACTGTTTCAAAATACCAGATTTCGTTAGCATCAGAAAAGGCGATCCCATTACTTTCGCAGGTACCATACTTGGTGACCAACTCGCCCAGGCGTTCGACACCTTCGCGAGCGTTGTGAATATAAGGCAATACCACCGTCAACATGGCCTCTTCACCAATACCGTCCGGCTCAAGCGGGTCCAATCCCAGCATTGTGGTGTTTGTGAACTCAGTTTCAGTTGCACTCATCGCCACATTCTCGCTGTTGATACCAGCTTCACCCCAAGTCCCATGACTTTGATCAGCAACCGGCGTGCAAGTATACTGCAACGGTGTTTGCGGTAAATCCAACTGAAACCCATTGAATGTCGATACGTACCGTTGCGGCTGATCAGCCGGCTGCACAACAATGAAACGCTTCGGATTAATCCCACCGCTAGCATCCTCATTTCGCGCAATCATCGTCGATCCATCAACCGACGCCTTCTTACCAACAAGCAACGCTGTACAACTCAAGTGATTCACAAACTGATCCATAGCCACGCTTCCTTTCAGATGACTTTATGATAGCACTGGTTCGTACTAATGATGCTGAAAAGTAAAAGGGAGAGGCGAACGTGGTAAGTTAGATGGTCATTTTTGGAATGTTTGGCATTTTATGATTTAGTCGATATTGTTGCTTGTTTAAACGTTTGACATGTTGAACATATGGGGATAAAATCGGTCCGTAGCATGAATTATACTTCTGGCTTTTTAGTCGCAAGGGGGAAAATCAAAATGGAATCAAATAATTTAGCGTCTCAGATCACAAAATTTGTTGGAGAAAAGCACCGTATTGTTAAAGCGGAAGAAATTTACACTGCTTTTAAAGAAGAATTTTCTGACGGACAAATCGCTGGCGTATTACGGCGACTTCGGACAACCGGTCGTTTGGTTTCTCCAAAACGTGGATATTACGAAAACACTAAGTCTAGTAATGTTCTGGCAGAGTTAGTCAAAGATATTTCTAACCTAATTCAAAAGTACAATACTTCTGTCCCCATCACCGTTTTCAATGGCCTCAATGCAGCAGACAGAAAAAAGTATACAGAGACACTTGATAAATTAATGGCATGTCAAAAGTCAATTGAGAGCTAAGATCAAATAGCGACTTAGCTTAAGGGGCTTATGAGAAAGATTTAAGCTCATAAAGCTCTCTTTTCGGTTCAAGAAATGGGCGTTTTTTCCTATACTAAACCTTCGTCGAACCAAGTACTTAAACTGATCATCGGCACCATCATTGGCCTCTTCGTGCTCGGTCACCTAACGCCAACACTGGCAGTCAGAACGCAGCTCTTGATGCATGGATACTTTCAAAGTGCCTTTTGCGCGAAGATTGCGCGGTCATCCGAAAATGCTTATGCTCCTGCGTATAGTCATGACAATGATGGCACTGTCTATTACGTTAAGCCTTCACCGGTTTCCCACGAAGAACTCAAAATGACGAGTGCCCGGCCGAATCGTTACGCTGTTCAGACATTTGGTTTGAGCTTTGCCACCATGACTTGGTATAACTGATGTCAATTGAACGCAGGTCCACTCTCCTTCGTGACGGCAATACTTGCTGTTATCACAATGACTATGGCTCTGGTTCAGCCACTATATACTAGGACATCAGCGCCAATAACACTCGCTGCCCTTACGCCGAAATTTGATGAGTCAACTGTCCCCTTTTTAAATAAATCGACACTAAAAGCCGCTCGATCAGCGAATCGAGCGGCTTTTGCTTGCTACAATGACTTATTTAACAAACCCTAACGTCTGCGCAATCAGGTAAAGGTTCAAAATGATCAGGACCCCACTGATGAACCATGCTGTCCACTTCACCCAAGCACGGTTGGCGAACTCACCCATGATTTTTTTATCGCTAGTGTAGAGCACTAGCGGGATGACGGCGAATGGTAATGCGATACTGAGGAAGACCTGCGAGAAGGTCAACAGGTTTTCGATTTTGGCTTCGTTGCCATGGTAGTAAATCGCGAAGATGAGCACTGGGGTCACGGACATGAGCCGAGTCAAAAGTCGTTGGGCCCAGAGCGGCATTTTCAAATGAATGAAGCCTTCCATGATAATCTGACCGGCAAGTGTTCCTGTAATCGTGGAGCTTTGGCCGGATGCGAGCAGCGCAACCGCGAACAACATGGAAAGCATCGGGCTGGCGATCGCACCGACGATCTGAGAATTGCTTAGTGCGTTGAAAAGATCAACGAAGCGGCCAACTGAGCTACTGGTGCCGAAGAACAGCGCTGCGCCCAGAATCAGCAGCAGTGAGTTCACAATGAAGGCCATGGTCAGTTGCAGGTTGGAATCAATGGTGGAGAACTTAATCGCCTTTTTGACTTCTTCGTGCTTCGTGCGATCAATTTTTCGTGTTTGCGAAATCGAGGAGCCGAGGAACAGGTCATGCGGCATCACCGTGGCACCAACAATCCCCAAAGAGAGATAGAGCATTGATTTGTTGGTCACGATATCCGCGTGTGGCAGATAGCCTTTCAGCAGTTCCGGGACATTTGGTTGCGCGAGAATCACTTCATAAGCGAAAACCAATAAGATAACCAGCACTAAGGTCGCAACAACCGCCTCAATCTTACGGAAACCGAGGCGCATGAGCAGTAAGAGGATCAGCACATCAGCGGTCGTGATAATGATGCCGACAATCAGCGGCATGTTGAACAGTAACTTCAAGGCAATGGCAGAGCCAATGATTTCGGCGATATCAGTCGCCATAATCGCAAGTTCTGTAATGACCCAAAGAAAACCGCCCATCGCTTTGCTGGTGTGATCACGTGTCATCTGCGCTAAATCTCTGCCGGTCACAATACCAAGACGAGCCGCCATGGCTTGCAGCAGCATCGCAATCAGACTGGAAATAAGAATGACAGATAGCAAGGAATATTTAAATGAAGCGCCACCGGCAATACTGGTGATCCAGTTACCAGGATCCATATACCCAACGGCAACTAGGATGCCTGGGCCAGTGTAAGCTGCTAAAGTTTTCCAAAAGCCCGCATTGTGCGGTACTTCAACACTGCCATTCACTTCATCAAGACTTTTGCTTGGCGTATCTTCGAAGTGAATAATGTGTTCGCGTTTTGATTTTTTATCTTCTGATGCCATTGTGTGAAGCCCTCTTTCCATTGGCTTGAAATTTGGGTCTAATTTGAGTATTTACTCAACATCGTCCGACATAAATATACACCCTTTTGGATACAGGTCAAGAAAAAGGTTAGGCTTGCTTAACTTATTCGCCAAAATCGCTATTGAGGCAACAGGCTGCGTGCTATAATGGGACCAACTTGTTGACTTTAAGTTTTCACTCAAACCCATGAGAAGGGATCCTGACGTATGGCCAGCTCAGCAGACAACATCTTGCATCAGACGCAACTTTTTACCAATTTCACCGCTAAGCAGAAACTCATCATCATTGCGGCCATTGAGGTTTTTGCTGAAAAAGGATACGCCGCGGCCAGTACCAAAGAAATTGCTTTGCGAGCTGGGGTGGCCGAGGGGAATATTTACAGCCGCTTTACCAATAAACGCGGCTTGCTCAATGCCATCATCGCACCGGTGCTGAGTCAAATGTTCCCTGATGAGTTGGACGATTTCATTAAGTCTCGCCTCCATCAGGACTATGTCTCATTGGAAACTTTCTTGACGGTGTTAATAAAGGATCGCGTGACTTTTTTAAAAGATAATGCCCAGATCATCAAAATTGTACTGTCGGAATTACTGAATGATACGCAGGTGCGGGCTCAGGTCGTTGATGGTTTCACCACCCAATATTGGGAATCCATGACACATGACCTGAACGCGATGGTAAAGCGCGGTTTGATTGTTGATTGGCCGCTTGAAGATATTCTGCGAACAATGTGGTCGATGACCGGTGGCTTGATTTTAGGCTTCTTGTATTTTGACCAACCTTTGGACGCCAATACCGTCAATCACGCGATCACCGCCGCTATCAAGGCCTTATCGCCGAACTAGCCACCTGCTACTTACCGCTCACTTCTGTTTTGAAAAGGACTTTTGCTAATGCCAACCCCTACTGAAACCTGGCGTCCGGTCACGCGCGACGATGCGTCAGGACTGACACAATTACAAATTGATTTTGGTATCACCGATGAAATGCTGGGATACGCCCGTGACGATTACGAGCAACCGCATATGGAATACGATGCAGAGAGTGATACTTTTCTGCTGATTTATAATGTGCCTAGCGATAAACCTGATACCGATGGCTATCTTTCTGAACCCATGGCTTTTCTCGTCACCGATGACCGCCTCATCACAGTTGGCAGCCATGATGTGAACAATACCAATGCCGCCATCGCCAAAACAGTTGCGCGATTTGGCAGCGAATCGGTGTACAGCCTTTTGTGGCAATGCCTGCTTGCTATCACCGATAATTTTGTCACACTGGTGAAGCAGCAAGACGCCACTCGTCGTCAAATTGCCACACGCTTACGTGAACACACGACCAAAAAAGACTTGTTGAAAATCGCCGAACTTGCCTTGAGCGCTGATTTTTTGGTTCGAGCAACAATCCAAAATGCTGCTGTTTTGAAACAGATCCACGCGTCAACCCGTGTGCCTGGCATCACTGGCACACAAGGGGAACAACTGGAGGATGTCATCATTGAAGCCGATCAGATTGCGGAAATGATGAACTTATCTTCCCACACCTTGGATCACTTAACGGACAGCTACAACACCGTTTTGAATAATAACTTGAATGACATCATGCGGTTCATGACAGTATGGTCGATTTTGCTCACCGTGCCGACCATCGTTTCCGGCTTTTTTGGCATGAACGTGCCCCTGCCTTTCGCCCACGAACCACTCGGCTGGATTATCACGATTATCATCGCGGCCATCTTGTGGATCGCATTGGGATTACTGCTTAATCGGTACATTCGGAAAAATTGAACAATCTAGGCAAAAGGTTTCCTGCCGTGCCGAATGCCGCACTCTTTCTAATTTTCACTGCATTTATTCATCATACAGCCAACAATCACAAAACATGAGTACTACCAGAACATTCGGAAGACAATCAAGCCACGTCCACTATTATGATCTAATTAGCTGATCGGCTAGGACATGTATGAAAAGATTTTCTTCCTATTTCTTAGGATTAAGATTATTAATACACAAAGAAGACCAGCAAGAAACCCGCATGAATGCGCAATTTGCACAACCACTTCAGTATCTGATGCGTCTGGATTAGGCCAAAAGCCAACTATGAAGTAGTAAAGAAACGAGCCAAGTAAAACAAACTTCGTCATTAAAGAAAATGCCGGTTTCTTTATTAATAAAGCAATTATAGCCATTGGAAATAAACCATACACTGACATTGATGCCCCATAAAATGAATAAATGTACGTTCCTATTCCAAAGGTTGACTGAATAAATCCACCAAACCCAAAGGAAAATAAAAGAACTCCGATCCAACTAGAAAGAAAGAAGCTTGTTACCAGAGCAAAGCTTCCTGTCTTCCATTCAATGAATGGTCCAAGAACAATGATGGCAAGCATGTTTTTCAGTAAATGTTCCCATTCATAGTGGTAAACTGTGCTCGTTATAATGCGCCAGAATTCTCCTCTTAAAACTGATGGTATGTCTCCTAAAAAATTACCCGTTGGAATTAAAAACGTATATGCCAAAACCGAATAAAGCAAATAACAAGATAGCAAAATAAAGCAGATAAGAAACGTCCCTCTGGCTCCCAAAACTATGGATAAAAGATTCGAGTTTCTCAACTTCAAAAGCATAAATTTTAACCTCTTCCTCGTCCAAATCAAAGCTGGGATGTTGTGGCCGAATTGATTCACCAAAAAGTATTCAAAAAGGCGGATTTAAGAGTGCGATCCGCCTTTTTAGCTCATAGATCTAGTTTTTGTTTAGCTGTCGCTTGGCATTTAGAAGACTAGTTTGTCGCGTAATTACGACCAGCAATCCTGTACTGATATGCATCACCATAATATGGTGTAGCCTTCGGTCCCGGAAGATCTGCTGGCTTTAATGGAAAAGCACCGCCGCCAGCATTACTGCCGCCATCAGTGGGGGTTAAGAGACCACCTACTGTTTTCAGAAGAATATCGTCTTTGGTAATGGTACTAGTCCCTAAATTATGCATGTTAACTTTTTTCATGTAAGTCCTCCGTTCTCGTGACCGTAGTGATAAATCAACAACAAACTCATGAGTGTAGCATTAATATATAGTGGCAATCTTCAGAAGTCAAGGAAAGTAGTCCTTTTAAGTTAAAAAAGCCACTTATTGATCATTTGATGTATTATATAATTTCTAAAAATATCATTATGATATAAAAATAATGACTATTTCAAAAAAGTACTTTGTAAATTCTGATCCATTTATCAAGCATTATCCTTTAACTGGTAAAGTGCTTAAATTCTCAAAGAGATCTCGCTATTCATTTCAGAACCTGGTTATTCAGGCAATCACATTGCATTCAAATCATTCAGTCGCTGCTCATTTTACTTTGCTTTGGCGCTGAAGCCGGCGTCCAATTGTATTATTCAAGGTTCGTGCGCCTAAACCGAGGGCAATCACAACAAGAATCCACTTCGGCAGCAGCAAGCCCACAAGAATGTAAACAACGGCAACGAGCACCATGAGTGATACCGCGCGATATTCCTCCCAATCATGGGCATTTAGGTTTTCCTTTTTTGGTTGTTCGCCAATGACGGATCGGAACAAAATAAATTGAAACAAATCGACCATAAAAATAATGATGGCAAATAATGTTGCACTGATCCGACTGCCTGGATGGTCACCGATGAAACTGGTCGCAAACGGCACTAAACAGATGAACACAAGATAGAAAAAATTTAATACTAAGAAATTAGTGCTCGGTTGCGTAACGGTATGTAGTAGTTCTTGGTGAAATGTCCAGTATTGGCCGACCACCGCAAAACTGATAAAGTAAATGACGACAGAGAAACCAGTCGCATAAAGATCTGCTATGGTCAGTGTTTTAGGCACCTTAATGTCCAACACCATTAATGTCAGCACAACCGCAAAAACGCCGTCAGAAATGGCATCAAGTCGGCTCTTACTATTTTCAAACATGTGCATCTGTCCCTTCTTCGCTTTTTATCATAACCCCAAATGACGGTGCTTTAGCGTATGATTGACCTATCAACGTTCGCCAGCGTAAAAAAACTGTGAGTGCCCCATGGTCACAGTACGACCTGACACATGGCATTTCTAGATGCGCTAGATGACGTCCATTCAAATTCTTGGAGGAGCAATATGAATTTTTCGATCTTTGCCTTTCTACTGATTGCCGGGATCGGTGCTGGGTTAACGTCTACTTTAGCTGGCTTGGCTTCACTGGTTTCGTACCCCGCCTTGCTTGCAATTGGCGTGCCGCCGGTCATTGCTAACGTCACAAATACCGCGGCACTCGTTTTCACTGGGGTTGGCTCGGCTGTATCCTCACTGCCAGAGCTCCGTGGCCGCGGTAAATTTCTCTGGCGGCTGATCTTACTGGTATCACTTGGTAGTATTTTTGGCAGTGCCTTGTTGCTGATCGCCCCGGCAGCCACATTTGAAAAAGTTGTGCCTTTCTTCATCATTGCCGCGGGCCTGTTACTACTCTTCAGCGGCCGACTGCCCACGCAAGAACATCGTCCCGGAGAACCTGCACGCACCTTAACATTTGGACAAGAAGCCGCTCAAACCATCGTCATTTTTGTTACTGGCGCCTATGCTGGCTATTTCGGGGCCGCTGCGGGTGTGGTCATGCTGGCAACCTTAACCTTGACCGTTGATCAACCATTCATCATCTCCAATTCTATGAAGAATCTGACCGGATTCGCCGCCAATGCCATCGCCACCGTCATCTACGCCTTCACCACCAAAATTGAATGGCTCATGGTCATCCCGCTTGGTATCGGTCTGTTCATCGGTGGCTATATCGGCCCCATCATCGCCCGCCGCCTGCCGGTCCAACTGTTGCGATTCATCATCGCAGCCTTAGCCTTTTTGTTAGCAGCTAAGTTATTTGCGCAGGCTTATCTTTAGGAATAGGTCAAAAAATGGGATTATTTATTTTTGTCCCTTCGAAACAGCCGATTCCCTGGCGAATTGGTATAGAACCCATAAAGTGAAAGGCTCGGTAGATGCTTGTATATCTGCCGAGCCTTTTTGATGACCCACTCTATTTCAATATTTTTAGCAATTCACAGCAATTTTTTACAAAGCCTTTCCGAGATAATATCGAGCGTCAAGAGCAGACGGTCTTCCTCCCAAAAACAAAAACATTTCCTTGCAAAAAAGAATGCAATGGATGTAGAACGATACCGAACACATGTTCGTTATACTGCAACAGACGTGTTGCACACATTGATAATAAAGGAGACTTTAAAATGGCAGATGAAGCAGTACGAGCCGTTCAAAAATGGCTCAACAAAACGTATGGTAGTGTTCCTGGCTTTGTCGCAGCTCCAGAAAACGGACAAACAGGTTGGCCAACAATTTATAGCCTGAGAATGGGATTACAGCACGAAATCGGTATTAGTGCTATTGGTGAAGGCTTTGGCGATACGACCAAAAATGCTTTAGCACCTGTTGTAGGTAGTCTGAAACCAGGATATAAGGGGAACATTGCTCAACTCATTCAAGGGGCTTTCTGGTGCAAAGGAATTAGTCCAGTAGACTTTAATAATGAGTTCACGAATAATACCCTTAATGCTGTTAAAGAACTTCAGCAAGATGCTGGCATTGCGGCTGATGGCTCTGTGACAGTGGCATTTATGGCGGCTTTGTTTGACATGGCAGCTTTCGTCTTAGTTTCAAGCGGCGATGCTAAGGTTCGAACCATGCAGCAAGCGCTCAACCGTAAATTCTCTGGGGAATTACAAGAATTGATGCCGTGTGATGGAATTTATCAACGAGCAACCAATACAGCGTTGATTTATGCCTTACAACGAGCAATCGGTATGAGTTCTGCGCAAGCAAATGGTAACTATGGTCCAGGGACAATTGCCGCTACACCTACTGTTAATCAGGGAGCCAATAGCGACGTTGTCCAGGTCATCCAATACGGCTTGTATGTGAACGGCTTTTATACAGGGGCATTTGATGGCTATTTTAGTTCAGACGTAGCAACGGCAGTGGTAGCTTTTCGAAAGTTTATGAATTTACCGCCATTTAATAGCACAGCTGACCTAACCGTCATCAAAGGATTGTTGACTAGCAACGGCAATACTAATCGTGATTCAAATACTTTTGATACAGCAACTCAATTAAGTGCTGCACAGGCAAAACAACTAAAGCAATTCGATTTTTCAATAGTTGCTCGTTATCTAACTGGCAGCGTTGGTGCAGGGGCTGCCGAACGTGATAAATACTTGACTTCCACGGAACTTGCAAATCTTACTGAGGCTGGACTAAAAGTTGTGCCAATATATGAAGATGGTGGCTATGAGCTTGATTACTTTAGTCTACAGCAGGGAATTCATGACGGATTTGTTGCAAGTAGTACTGCTGCTAAGTTAGGGTTTCCGGCTGCAACTACGATTTACTTTGCAGTTGATGTGGATGTTCAAAGTGGCGATATAGATGGCACAATTATTCCTTATTTCCGTGGTATTAGCCAAGCTATGAACAATAGTATTTTCAAAATTGGAATATATGGAACACGGAATGTATGTAATCGGGTAACCGCTGCATCTGGAACCAATATTCTTTATTCCTACGTCGCTGATATGTCATATGGCTGGAGCGGAAACCTAGGTTTTAAAATGCCCAAAAATTGGGCCTTTGATCAGTTTGTGGAATACTCAGCTGCAGGTGTTGATATTGACCAAGTAGCTTCTTCAGGGAAAGACCAAGGAAGTGGAACTTTTAAAGTAGATCCTAACGCAGTACGCCTTGAATTTGCCCGCACCATAATTAATAATGCCTATCAGTTAAAACCATTACAACCAGATATTCCGACCTTAGAGGTTGATGGCCCTGAAATTCATGTGTCAACTATTTTGGCAGAGTTTTATATTAAACTATCAAGTACTTTTGCGAGCAACGACAGTGGGGCTCCACTAGGTTTTACAATTTCTAATGGCAAATTAGGCACTCAAGTACAATCTGAGATCGATAAATTCAAAGAGGCGCACGAAGCTGCAAGGAATTTTGACTTTACGGCTTTGCTTGGTACACTGGGGCCAATGATTGGCAATGGAAATCTAAAGGTTGGAATGTCAACTAAAAATGGAATGTTGGGGTTTAAAGTGGTCTGTGAGTCTACAACAACAGTTGTTACTAACGGCCAACAGGAAAATGTTACAACCTCATTGAGTATTGAGATATACACTAAACCAAATGGATTGGGGATCCCAGCTGAGGATTATAAACCAATTTATGTTCCCGTTTCTGAACATGAACCAAACCTGGAGTGGATTCCTTGGGCGGCAGGAGCTGTTGTATTAATAGCAACAATTATTATGGCTCCAGAAGTAGCGGCTACGCTTGTTGGAACGGCTGCTAAACTATTACCAGCGACATTCATTGCTGCTTAGCTTTTAAGGAGGTGATTAATTGGAGTTGTTACAATTAATGCTTGGTGTGCTTGGATTCACAGTGTTATTAAGTTCTCTTTTTTTAACAACACTGGTACGGCGACAAGCTGCGCATCAAAAGCGTAGTGAAGCCTATATAGAAGTAGCTAAATATCTGGGTGAAAATCCAACTTTATTTAAGAAGGTAAACCAATTGGTCAAATTGGAAAGCACAACAAAGATTTTATCATTGGTGTTTTTCTTAGGCGGCTGGATAGTCTATTCAATAAACGATTTTCTGATAATTTCTTTGGACGACAGTGTCCGTGTAATGATTTTGTGGACATCAATTGTCTTGTTTGTTATTTTAACCATTGTGCAGATGATGCTAGAATTTCGGCACAAAAAATTGTTGGCTTCTCCTTTGTCTAATATTTCTCTAGTGGAGAATACTGCAGGAGAGAAACGCTGGATTCTCAGCAAGATACTGTTAATGATTGGGACTGCGATATTGACAACATGGCTACAGCTTGTGGCTCAATGATTACTAACTGATAAACCTTCAAAAATTGATCCGTTAGATTATACTCTAACGGATCGTTCAAAAGCATCCTAAAACAAGGCTTAAAATCTGATTCAAAGAAAACTAAATTAATGATACCTAGATTTAGTATTCTCAAGCCAATTGAAGGTGTTTGCCCTTCAAAAAATTCCCTTATTGTTTTAGAAATCTCTTCTGTCTTTTTTAAAAGTTGGTACTCCTTCATCTGGAGCATCAACTTTTTTTGGTTGATTACATAGGATACAATGCCCAAAACAATAGTAAAGGAGAAGACGCCAATAGCCAACAATGAATTGTCTATCGTACCGGTGGAAATAGTTTCTGTAAGAATGATCATAAGGAAGCCTAACGTAGCAACGGCACTTAAAGCGTAACCAACTAGAACGATCTTTGCCCAATGTGCCAACACACTTATTTGAGGATTGCTGCTTTCTCCAAATCGATAAGGGCTGGTAGCATCACTCTTAAAAGCCCGCCTTAAACTCATAGGATCGTATTTAAACCTATATCTTAAGTAATACGTATAAGCTGACAAACCGAGACTTACAAAAAGTAATGAAAAGATCACAACAATCCAATTCGCTGCCAAAGTCACATTTTTCACTCACTTTTCATTAGATTTCTAACATCTGAAGGCATTGTATGATTCAGTTCTTTTAAAAAGACAAATAACAACCGACAATCATAAAAAACAATGAGGCTGTTGAACCAAAATTTTTAGAAGTTGTCTAAGGTTCTTCTGCCCATTATGTATGATCTATCAGCAACTAGCTACCAAAAAACTTGATTCAACAACCAACCTTTTATCTGATTTCGCTACTCAGAACAGCCACACCGCTAACCCAAACAAAACAAGATGGACCAGTAATCTGATGATGTGATGATTCACATGCGGTTTACCGTATACCGCAACGCCATTGAACCATGTCACCGCGGACAAAGCCAATAACCCAATCAATAAAACGGTGAGCGCACTGAACTTATCAGGAATAATTGCCGCAGTCATCACTAAGGCCGCAGCTAAGGCCGTCAGTTGGTCTAAACGAATATCCCCTTGCTTTTTCTGCCATGCTTGCCACGCTGTTAATAACATCAAAAAGCCGTATACACCAATTGCCACACGTATTGAGATAACTGCCATTAGCCTAGCCTTCTTGCGCTTGTAACACCTGATCCATCACATGCAAGACGCCGAATTCATCGTTACTCCGCGTGCGATATTTGGCATGTTGCGCCATGCCTTGCGTTGCATTGGCCATGATGTAACTGTAGCCAACCGTTTCGAGCATTGGAATATCATTATCATAATCGCCAAACGCCATCATTTGTGTCGTAGGAATATCAAAATGACGACTCAGAATTCGCATGCCGCGGCCCTTGTTCACGCCGAGGTTCTGAATGTCTAGCCAAGTTTCACCGCTGACTTGAACGGTATAATCCTTGCCAAATACTGGGCGGAAATAACGTTCGGAATTTTTGCGGCTGTCTTTATTTGGAAAATAAATCGTCACCTTATCAACTGCCAGCGACTGCGTTAACAAATCCGGCACCTTTTTCAATTGGTGATAAAACGGCAAAAGAGCTGGTGAATATTGGGCATCAGTAGCATTAATGTAGGCGGCATCCAAGGCACACAGGACAGGAACACCGTCTGTTTTCGTCATGATAAATTGCACGATCTCACGATATTTTTCCTCGGGAATCAGGCTTTTACCAATTAATTGACCGTGCGAATAAACAAGGCCGCCGTTATCGCAGACCATCGAAATTCGGTCACTAAAGTGTGGGAAAGTTTCCTGTAGCGTATAAAGCGGCCGCCCACTGGCCACGGCAAACTCAATCCCAGCCTCGCCAAGACGATGAAGATAGCGATCAAAGTGCGGCGGCAAGGTCCCTGCACTTGTCAGTAAAGTCTGGTCCATGTCACTCGCAATTAATTTTACATTCTGCATGCTAATTCCCCTATATTATTTGTCTAATTTCACTTGCTATAATTTAATGCGGTGCGCCTTTAGTCACGACATTTTCGATCACCGCCGCAATCTGTTCAGAACGCTCAACCGTGCCATTTTTCAACCATTTTGTCAGCACGCCAATTGCCCCGTCAATGAAGAACGCGTAGTAGTAAGTGAGAACACTTTTGTCGGTCTCACCATACCACGATTGATAGCTGGTTTCTGTTTTTTGTCGAATTGGATCCGTTATCTTCTTCAACACCACGCTATCAGGATTATTCAAAATAATCGCTGCTGCTTGCGGCTGATTGGCAATGACATTTAAAATCGGCACCAACCATGTGGCCATATCGTTTATTTTAACCGTTAGATAAGGCCGAATTGCCTCGACCAAATCCATTTCAATGCGTTCGAACAAATCGCGTGGAGATTGAAAATGTAAGTAAAACGTCCCGCGATTCAAATCTGCCTGTCGACAAAGCTCAGTCACCGTGACCTCGTCCAACGGTTTCGTCGCCAAAATATGCAACAAAGCGTCTTTAAATCGGTCCATCGTATACTGAACCCGCCGATTATCCTTCGTCCCCGACATCGTCATCCTCCGAACATCATTTGAACAAGTTGTCCATTTAAAAACAAAACGACCATTTCTGTCCTTGAACGGCCGGTTTAAATCTAACATAATGTTATGAAATGGACAATGTGTTGAAGAGCGTGAACAGGCGCGGTTAGAAACCGGAATGTAAGTGGCCTCAGGCGTGATGGCCGGGCTTTGGCCATTGCGCCTGAGGTCCTTATGTGCAGGTTTCTGGGCCTGTGAACGCGTCTAAGAACTTCACACATTGCTCACCATCCACGCTAGGAGGCAATCATGGCATATATCGAAGTCAAACATGAATCAAAACGTTACAAAATGGGCGAAACCATCATTACAGCAAATAACGACATTAATTTTACGGCTGATCAAGGCAAATTAACCGTGATTCTTGGTCCCAGCGGTGCCGGTAAATCAACCTTGCTCAATATCCTCGGTGGCATGGACTCCCCCACTGAAGGCGAGGTATGGATTGACGGCACCGATATTGCGACTTTTTCTGATCGTCAACTGACCGCTTTTCGCCGGCATAATGTTGGCTTCGTGTTCCAGTTTTACAATCTGATTCCGAACCTGACAACAAGGGAAAATGTTGAACTGGCTGGCTCAATTGTCAAAGATGCCTTGGATCCGACAACCGTTTTAAAGCAAGTCGGCCTAGGTGCGCGACTAGATAATTTTCCGTCACAGCTGTCTGGCGGTGAGCAACAACGGGTGGCCATTGCTCGGGCGTTGGCGAAAAACCCGAAGCTGCTGCTTTGTGATGAACCAACTGGTGCCTTGGATTATCGAACCGGCAAACAAGTCTTGCAGTTGTTACAGGATGCCAGTCGTAAAGATCATAAAACCGTCATGATCATTACCCATAATGCAGCGATTGCCAAAATGGCTGACCGGATCATCGAAATTAATGATGCGCAGGTTCGCAGTATTCATGATGAACCGCAGCCAACGCCTGTCGCAGACATTGAGTGGTAGGTGAGTAACGTCATGAAACCACTAACTAAAAATCTTTGGCGTAACATTCGCGACTCTTTGGGCCGGTTTATCGCCATTGTCATTATTATCATGCTAGGTGTCCTGCTGTTCGTCGGCGTCAAGGCCACGGGGCCGGCACTTAAGGATTCTCTAAACACCACAGTGAAAGCCGATCATCTGGCTGATAGTCAGTTGCTGGCAACGACTGGTGTCAGTAAGGCTCAAGTTAAAGCCGCTGAATCAGTTAGCGGCGTGCAGGCAGAAGCCGTCAAGTTTAAGTATGTCATCGGCGGCCGCGCCAGCGATGTTGTTGCCCTTTACGGCTATCAAAAAGGGACAACCATCAATCGACTGCATCTCACCAGCGGACAGCTGCCAACGCAAGCCAATCAGATTGTCCTCGACACGGCAGCTAAAAAAAGCGGCTATCAACTTGGTCAAACTTACACCTTCACCGGCGGCAGCAAGCTTGCTCGACGTACTTTTAAAATTAGCGGTTTTGCTGATTCGCCAGCCTACATCGAAGACACTAGTCGTGGGTCAGCGAATATCGGTGATGGCACCGTGCGTTATTTTGCCTACATCCCAGCAAGTCAGATGAAGATGCCGGTCGCCTCGCAGCTCAACATTCGCTTCCCAGCTTTGCAAACACGCGATACCTTCAGCAACCGTTACAAGGACGCCGTTGCCACAAAAATGAAATTGGTGAAACAGCGCGTGAAGGCGCAAGGCGAAAAGGATCTGCGAGCAGCAGTATATGCCAACATTGTCAAAACCGCTACGGCCAAAGCTCAAGCACAATTAGCGGCGTCAGGCACGCCGGCAGCCGCCGTTGCCGCAGCTGCCGATCAAGCTATCAAGCCGCAACTATCAACCTTTCAGCAACAGGCCACTGTCACAGCTCGCAAACAACTGTCAACCAGCCTCACATGGCAAACTCGGGAAGATCTGCCTGGCTTTGGCGATTACGGCGGTTCTGCTGATCGAATTGCCGCCATTGCCAATGTTTTCCCAGTTTTCTTCTTTCTTGTCGCTGCGCTGATTACTTTCACCACGGTCAGTCGCATGGTCGAAGAAGCCCGCGCGCAAATCGGCACATTCAAGGCGCTTGGTTACGGCAAATGGGCGATTGCGCGCAATTACCTCGCCTATGCTGCCTTAGCTGGTTTATTAGGTGGGATCATCGGGGTTTTTGCTGGCAACTTGAGCATTCCGCGCATTGTCTTGAGCTTGTATAAAAATTACATTCCGCTCCAACAAGTCGTCTCCTTGCAATGGCCGTTGATCGCCTTGTCATTGTTATTGGCGCTGATCGCAACATTAGGGGCCGCCGCCATTGTGGTCCGCAATGAACTAACCGAAAAGCCGGCTGCCTTGATGCGGCCGCGAGCACCGAAATCAGCCAAACGCATTTTGCTGGAGCGGATCACGCCGCTTTGGTCGCGTCTGTCTTTTAACCAAAAAGTCAGCTATCGTAATCTTTTCCGATACAAATCACGGCTGGTGATGACCATTCTTGGGATTGCTGGCGGCACCGCCTTGATCCTCACCGGGTTTGGCATCAAAGACTCAATCACTGCTACTGGTGTTCAACAGTATGGTGATGTCATCCATTATCAAGCCATTGTGCGATTGGCTGATGGCAAAAAGCCAGCTGCGGCCCGCGACATTCTGGCTAAAAGCAAAGCTTATCGCAGCGCGGGCACGGTTAGCGGCGCGGTGGCTAAGCTCAGTGCTAAAGGCCATAGCCTGAGCGATGTTAATTTGTTTGCCCCAGCAAACGGCAACGATCTTGAACCTTATGTCAGTCTCCGTTCAACGGCGTCAAATCGCAAACTGACCTTGCCGCGCCACGGTATCGTGATCACCAGCAAACTGGCTAAGGCACTCAACGTGACAACGGGCGATACCCTTAAAGTCGCCACAACTAATGGTCAGAGCAAGCGATTCACAATTAAAGGCATTGCTAAGAATTACGTTGGCCATTTTGGCTATCTCTCCAACACCGCTTATCACCAGCTCGCTGGTAATAGTGCGAAACCAAACACCTTGCTAGTCCGCTTGCAGCCCCAAAGCAGCAAACAAAATGATCGACTCGCTAAGCAATTGCTCAATCATCACGCGATTGTCGGGATTAGTTTCACGACGACAGCAAAGAAAACGTTAAGCAATATGAGCGGTATGTTAGATCCTATTGTTTTGATTTTTATTCTGCTCAGTGCGGTTTTGTCATTCGTGGTCTTGTACAATCTGAATAACATCAACGTTTCGGAACGCATTCGGGAACTATCCACAATCAAGGTGCTGGGCTTTTTCGATCGCGAGGTCACCATGTACATCAGTCGCGAGAGCATTGTGTTGACAGTGATCGGCATCGTGTTCGGCTATCTGCTCGGCAATTTGCTGACAGCCTACATTTTGTATCAAGCCGAAACCGAGGCCGTGGTTTTCCCACTCACGATCAGCATTGTCGGCTACCTCACGGCCACGTTACTCATGTTGGCCTTCACCGGCGTCGTCACCTGGCTCACGCATCGTCGACTCCAACGGGTGGACATGGTCGAAGCCCTGAAATCAAACGAATAACTTACAATTTTGTCAGGCAGCGTCGTCACGGCGCTGCTTTTTTCATACAAAATTCATCAAAAATTGGGATTAAAAACGTTCATGATCGCAATTTTGAAGCGCAAATGAAGATTGAGACCAACTCCTAACAGTCCTGTAACGCTGACGTAACATTGACACAGTAAAGTAGCCTTTAGTTAATCAAATTAAGGGTGAGGTCAAAAATGAAATTCAATAAAGTCATGATCACGTTGGTTGCTGCAGTTACCTTAGCAGGTTCTGCTAGCGCCGTAACACCAGTTTTCGCTGATACAAGCGACAGTATCGCTTCCAACAAAAGCGAAACCAATGCACTGTTGAAGCAAATTGAAGATGCGAACACAGAAGTTATCAATTTGAACAAGCAGATCGATACCAAGAATGGTCAAATCAGCGATGCAACGGCTAAGATCAGCGCAACTGATGCCAAGATTTCATCACTCAGCGGTGAAATTGTTGCCGCTCAAAAGAATGTCACAGCACGCAAAAACAACTTGAAAGATCAGTTGATCTCCTTGCAAAAAAAGGCTGGCAACTCTGTCAGCGGCAATGTCTATATCGACTTTGTTCTGAATTCCCAGAACTTGTCTGACTTAATTGCCCGCACCATGACGGTTGGCAAACTTAGCCAAGCCAGCAAAGATGCGCTTGATGCCGTGACAGTTGCCAAGGATAAATTAGCTGGCTTGAAGACGGAACAGGAAAATGCCCGTCAGACGCTGGTTTCAACTAAGGCTTCATTGGAAACCCAGAAATCACAGTTGGTTTCCCTACAAAAAGATGCTAACGATAAACAAGATGCTTTGAATAAACAAATTGCTGATCATAAAGATGAGTTGGTTGCTTTGCAAAGCCAATTTGCCCAAGAACAGTCTGCAGCAGCTGCTGCAACCCAAGCCGCTTTGAAGACCGTTGCCGCTTCAACCGCAAGTTCTTCTACTACTAGCAGTTCAAGCAGCGCAACTTCAACCAGCACCATCGCCAACAACACATCAAGTTCTTCAAACAACAGTTCTTCTGTTATCACCAACAACACAGCTTCAGGCAGTGGCAGCCACGCTGACTTCAGTGGTTCAGGTAACACCTATCCTTGGGGTCAGTGCACCTGGTACGTCAAATCAGTTGCACCATGGGCTGGTAATGGCTGGGGCAACGGCGCACAATGGGGCAGTTCAGCCGCAGCAGCTGGCTTCACTGTTAACCACACGCCAGCAGCCGGCTCAATCATCGTCTTCGCCGCTGGTCAATCCGTTGGCGGTCAATGGACAGCCGATGGTTCATATGGTCACGTTGCTTATGTCCAATCTGTTTCTGGTGACAGTGTCACGATCAGCCAAGGCGGCATGGGCTTCAGCTCACCAACCGGCCCGAACACCCAAACCATCTCTGGTGCAAGCAGCTACGTTTATATCCACCGGTAATTTTTACCTACCCTTAATCACGTCTTGGGATCACATCACGGTCCCAACCTAAAATTACCGAGTTATCTAAAAGAAGCCACAAAGAATGTTTGATCGCATTCCTTGTGACTTCTTTTTTGCATTGAGAAAAGTTTATCAGCAACTAGTTTGCTTGTTCGGGACGTCCGCTAGCAATCATACGCAACATCACAGTATCGCAATTGTTGAGATAAAAACTATTCGCCCGATTAAATCAGGACTACTCACGATCTACCTCTTCTAATAGCCATTGGGCATGGTCTCTTAAAAATGAACGTCGTAAAAATAGCTTTTAACGTCACTTTTTACGCATTTTAGCAAATTTTCTAACGTTTATCGGCGAATAACAAGCGTTTATATAAAACTCACCAAAAATCCTGTGCACTATTGTAACTTGTTTTTAGGACAGCTAGCTCCTTGAATTACTGCGTTTCAAAAGTTAGGCAAGGCTAAATATTAGGAGGGACAAAATGGTAAAACAATTATCTTTAACCGAATTAAGTATGCAAGAGCTTCAACTCGTAGTTGGAGGGGACGGCTCAAGTGACTTCTGGCGCGGCGTCGGCAAAGAACTAGGTATCATTTGGGCCGCAGCAGGTGATGCAGGTTACTGCCGGGCACATAAATATGGCGGACCTGGTCATTGCTGATCTGGTGTTTCCCTGTTGCTACCAAATACTGAAAAAATCGGAGGTATTCCATGACATCATTAACTATGTTTTCCACGCTTTCACTTCAAGATTGCGCTGCCGTGACCGGTGGCAGCAAACGCAAAGGTTGGGTTGACATCGGAATTGGCCTAGCTCAAGAAGCATTTGGCCACATTGATGATATTGTCGCTGGGTTTAACGAAGGCAATCATCGAAATTTTCCACGTCACTAATATTACTTATTTTTCATGAAAGGGAAGAATCCTCTATGAAGATTAGACTTTATACAGGACTCTTTTTTATGGTGAGGATATGGTCGATAACAGAACTTTGCTTAAAGAAATCATAGCGGTGTCACTGACAGCGATTGGCTGGGGAATTCTGCCTTCACTTGCAGTTGGTATGTTGCTTGGTTTGCTATCCATGAATACAGCAACACTGTTGGATACGCGTTTTATCATACTAATAGGTTTCGTAGCTCAATTTCTAGGTGCCTATTTGATGTGGCAACGTCATAAAAGCCAGTTGCAAATGATCAAATTTTCAACTAAAGTCGCTTTTAAAACTTGTGTGTTAGGTTCATTAATCGGCTTGTCAGCTGTTCTCATTAACTGGGGCATCATCACACTTTTGGGTGGTTACAAGCTAATCTTCAACTATCAATGGTCTTATCTACCCGTCTTTTTTCTCTTTTTGATTGGCTATACGATTCAGGCAATCGCTGAAGAATTAATATGCCGTGGCTATCTGATGGGGTATTGGCTTAAAAAGAAACGTGTTGTCTTCGCTTTTTTAACAAACTCAATTTTGTATGTTTTTTTACATGTCGTTAATGCAGGATTTGATGTCTATGCTGCACTAAGTCTATTCTTATTCAGTGTTTTGATGTCCGAAATTCGATTGATCTCTGGTAATATTTGGCTGTGTAGCGCTATCAATGCAGCATGGCATTTTTCGGAGGGAATTATCTTCGGGACAGTCGTCTCCGGCTTTCCTGCCATCCGCTTATTTATCACCTCGACACCGACATCGAATACACAATGGCTGAATGGCGGCGTCTTTGGTATTGAACGTGGGGCTATTTCAATAATGCTACTGATTCTGCTTATTATGATTGTCGTGCGTCTGCATAAACATCATCTTAAAAGTCTTCCCCAACAATTAGGATAACCACACGTGGTTGATATTGTTTTTTCAACGAACGCACTCCTCTACGTCTGCTTTAGAAAATTAGTCTGTCAGTGAGTTGATCCTCTGACAGGCTTTTTTTTGCGTGATATTTTTGCTGGCTGCTAATGTCTCATAGTATGCCAACCCCGCTACCTGTCTGCAATTGAGACGTAGTATAACACTATCAAGCCTGAATTTTTGTTGGTATGATTAGGATATAGGCACCAAAATGCGAAACTGATCCGTCCTTTATGGCACGCTTAAAGGAGACAGATACGATGGCTTATCTCAATTCAATTTTACAGCTTCCCATGGCTTTGTTGCTGCTGGCACAGCTACTAGTCATGGTCACGGCTTGGTTCACCAACGCCGTCACAATCTGGCAGCGCCTTAGCATGACGTTCGCTGCACTAGTCCTTGCTGGCGGCCACCTTGTTATCATGTATGGCTTTGGCTATTTGGCAGATGCTCATGTTCCCATTGCCGGTTGGACTTGGTTTGCTTTGGCGGCGGCAGTCCTGCTTCTGCTTGCAACCATCGCGGGAGCCAGCAGACATGAACGTAGAAGCAGTCACCGATGAAATGACGGTCTCACACTGAACAATTGCTTCACTTTTGATTCGCTTTTTAAATTTCAGGTGTGTTTATACAAGCAATACATTCAATAACTATCGCCTCATTTATATATTAATTATATTTTTATAGTTATAAATTGATTTTAAAACACATTGACAAGTCGTTTCCCTCTGTGTATCCTATCGTTTAGAAAGCGTTTTCTTGGCGGGGTGATTTATTGCTTGATAAAGTTACTTTTAAAATGTATTTGCGTTTCTCTATTTTAGGCATGCTGCTATGGGCTCAACACACTTCCGAAGATCAAACTGGTAAGATCGCCTTGTCTCTGAATGGTGGTTATATTCCCTTTTTTCTCGGCGGTATGTTGCACAGTCCTGAACTATTAATGATCCCTATATTCTTGCTTATCTATGGAAATGCTAACTTTATTAAGCATATTAAGGGTGATGAACCGTATCTTTTTTCAAACGTTGGTAGTCTCTTGATCATGACTGTTTGTTTTGCAACGATTTTTTTGATGAAATCACGGTACGCATTTGTTCTAATACCTTTGTTTTCATTATGCTCCAATAGTCTTTTAGTCAGTCTTCAAGTCTCCGAAAAACACAAATAAAATAATTCACGTTTCTCAACTTAAAGGTCGATTGGCTAACGTAGCTTCGACCTTTTTCAGTTGTTTCCCAACGCATGCTTTTTCAATTTTATGGCTTTGACTAAAAGTCGAAAATCACACATTATTAACAGTAGGAAACCGCGATGAAAAATATACCTTTATGAACGTTTGCTACTGCGCCACTCACCAACAAATGATGTCGCAATTTTTTCATATTAAGAGAGATAAAACTTTTTTCACCAGAAACTCAAAAACGCTTAGTGAGCTTGCTTATCTGTCCGCTTCTTCAGACCCATATTTGGGGTTTAAAAAGTGTCCTCAGAAACAAACAGTAGTAAACTCAGATCAAATGATCTTATTGTCGAATCATTCTTAGTTTACGATAAAGAGGAAAAAATGAATAAAGGTCGAGTTGAAGCATTCACAGATGCAGTCGTAGCCATTATCCTTACCATTATGGTGCTTGAGTTTAAAACCCCGGAAACCGCAAAATGGACGGGTATTATCCATCAATTACCTTATTTTTTTGCTTATATTGTCAGCTTTCTTTTTGTCGGGGTGGCTTGGTACAACCATCACTACATGTTTGCCTTAGCCCTCAGAATATCAAAAAAGGTTTATTGGATTAACAACTTGTGGCTTTTTAGCATGTCCTTACTGCCTGTCGCAACTGGTTGGGTCGGGAAGTTTCCACAAGCTACTGGACCGGAGTATCTATATTTGTTTGTCTTCATTTTTTGGAGTTTATCGTATCTATGGCTTTCAGATGCCATTAGAAAAACACCTGAACACGTGCATACTGCTGTTAGTCAAAAAATTGCGCAGATGTTTCCTTTTAAATTTCTATCCTCAATCTTTTTCCCACTATCAATTGGCATCACTGCTATTGGCATCTATTTTTATCCAGCCCTTGGGATCTCAATCACCTTTGTCGGCTTGATCATCCTGAGTTTTTTAACGCCTTCAGATAGCGATCAAGTCAGCCAATAACCAACGCCAAATCAGCATTCAAAAAAACCGTTGCGATCATGAAGTCGCAGCGGTTTTCTTTGTTCATAACACTCAAGCCTTCTGGCGCCCATAGCCTTTAAGTGTAGCCCGAACTGCAAAACCGAAAGCAATGGCAGCAATGCTGTACAACGCCACCATGCCATAGAACTTGCTGATCGGGTTCCAGAATAATGGCCAGAAGAGCTGATAGAGCCAGAAGCTGACGACTAACAGCCCCCAGAAGATATTGATCCAGATCTTTTTCATCATATGCACCTTCCTTTCGCCGCCGCTCATATCATTGGCGATGCCGGCTCGTGGTAGTACTTATTGATTAGGTGATAGGCTGTTGCCTGCAAACCCACCATCAAGATAATCGTGAAGCCGAACAACCACGCTGTCCATAACAGAGAAACCGGACCGCTTGTTGCTGTTAACGCCGTAATGGAGGTACCCGCCGTTCGGCCAACAATCAGGGTTGGAAAGACCCCTAGAAAAATGGTGTAAATGAAGCTGGCCATGGTGCCGACACTAAGCCAAAAGGCTACACGCCGTCGTTGTTGGCTGATTGCCCACGTTTCAACACCGAGGAAGGCCACCAGTAAAATCAGCAGTAACGTGACGATGACAGGTCGGTTGGTAAAGAACTGCGTGTTAAACGGCAATAAGATGGCAAACAAGACGAGCGCTGGATAGAGGATCCAAGTGGTTCGTTTTAACGCAACGGTCAAACTTGTTGCTACCGGTTCGGTAACTTTTTTGATGACCCGATTCAAACCAACATTCAGGCTTAAGAGAACAGCCAGAATGCCGCCGAGGATACTGAATGGCGTCAGAATGTCACCCATGCTGGCGTAGACGAAGCCATTGCGAATCGGCACGCCGCTTACTGTGGAACTAAAGATAATGCCTAACAGGAATGGTGGCATTAAACTGCCAATGAAAAGTGCCCAGTCCCAGAAGCGATTGTAGTGGCGACTGTGCCATTGATTGCGATAATCAAACGAGACCCCGCGAAAGATCAGAAAGAACAGCATAAGGAAGATGAGTGGGTAATAACCGGATGTTAACGCTGAGTACCACCCCGGATAAGCCGCAAACATCACTGCAAAGGCGGTGACCGCCCAAGTCTCATTACCGCCCCAAACTGGTCCGGTAACCTTCATAATTTGTTGACGCTTGGATAGATCATCGCCAACAAAGAATGTCGCCATGCCGGCTCCGAAATCAGCGCCGTCCAAAACGAAGAATAGCATCAGCTCAGTCGAAATGATACCTAGAAAGATCACTTGTAAATTTGAAAGGCTAGGCATGACTGAACGCCTCCTTTGCAAATGGATCCGGAATTGTGCGATCTTCTGGATAATCACCGGTGATTTGCGGCAAACCGCGTTTAACAGTGCGATGTGAAATGTAAATCATCGTGGTCACTAAGAAGATATCGGCCATTAAGAACAAGGCCAGACTTGTACCAGCCTCAGTGACGGTCACACTCGGTGAAACCGCATCGTACTGCGTGAGTAGCCCATAAACCACAAATGGATATCGGCCAACTTCCGCAACGATCCAGCCAGATGTGAAGGTCAAATATGGCAGCCATAGTACCCAACCGAGTGTCCGCAACGTTTTGGGATGATCTTCGATTGCCGATTGCCGCCGATGCAGCATGATCGTCGCAAACAACGCGAACATCGTGAAGAAGTACCCCGCATAAACCATCAAATGCATGGTCCAGAACAGCAGGGTCACTGGCGGATAATAAGTCATCTGGCCATCGTACGACTTGGCAACCGTCTTATCGAACTTTGCGTGATACATTTTGGCAACAGCGTTCATGCCCGGCATGGTGCCAGTGAACGTGTTCTTGCCGAAGTAAGTCCCCATGTTCGGAATCGACACGGCCTTGGTTGTGTGCGTGTCTTCATTGATCAGCGCAGCCATCGCCCAAGGTGCCCCAGTTGTGGGACTACCTTCGGTCTCATACCGGCCTTCAATTGCGGTAAACTTCATCGGCTGCAACGCTGCTGTTGCGGCACCTTGATCGTCGCCTTGTGCCGGCTGTAAGAATGCTGCTGGCAAAGCAATGAGTAAGCCAATTTGAACGGCAATTTTGAACGCTGACGTATCACGCTTGTGCAGAATCTGCCAGGCAGCAATCCCTGCTGTCAAAAATCCGCCGGTGATCAGGATCGCGAATAAAACATGCAAAAATTCCGGCCGATATTGCGGGTTCTGTAATAACGTAATCAGACTCGTGAGCCGTGCACGGCCACCTTCCAGACGGAAACCATAAGGATTTTGCATGAATGCATTGATTGCAATGATCCAGACAATGGAAAAAAGCGATGCACCCAACATCCCAACGCCTAACCAAGCATGTGCTCGTTTTGGCAACTTACCCCAAGTAAAGCGCCATAAACCGATGATGGTCGACTCAACGAAGAAGGAAATCATACTTTCGATCGCCAGTGGTACACCGGCAACATCACCCATCAACCGCGTAAACGCCGACCAATTCATCCCAAATTGAAACTCCATGATCAGCCCGGTAACAACACCTGTCCCAAAACTGAAGAAGAAAATCCGACTGAAGAATAAGGTCAGCCGGCCATACTTTTCAGTATCGCCACGGCCATACGCGTACATAAATTCAAAAATCATCGTCGTCAACAACATGCCAATGGTCGTTGTTACAAATAGAAAATGCGTGATCGCGGTTACCGCAAACTGCATGCGTGACAGATTCGTCACAGCCAGCGGAATCGTGGCTAACGTGAGCCCCATTTTGATCACCTCTATTAACCAATAATGTCATTTTTCCCTGTATTCCTGATCACCGCTATTGTAGAACTATCTCGTTATTTTATATAACAATAAGCTTGTGATAAATACTGCAATCGTCATACATTGGTCTGCTTCATGATAGAAAATGTTTTTAGCCAGTATTCAATTTATTTCGAGAAAAAGGCTTGCTATTTTACCGATTGGTCTCATACACTTCTCTTCTTTGTGACAGGATCGAAAATAACAATTAAAGGCGTCAAAATTCATCATAACGCGCGAATTGGCGCAGTATCCTGCACGTAAAGACCTAAGTCGCAATGACCCAAGACCGGTCATCACGACTTAGGCCGCTTACGCTCCGGTTACTACCCGCGCCAATTCACGCTCACACAAAAAAAGACGCTCCCGCCAGTTAAGCAGGAACGTCCTTTCGAATACCAATTAATCTTCTGAAACAAATGGCAGAAGACCCATAATCCGAGCTCGCTTGATTGCGATCGTCAGCTTACGTTGGTTCTTAGCGCTGGTGCCGGTTACCCGACGCGGCAAAATCTTGCCACGTTCTGAGATGAACCGATCCAACAAGTTCGTGTCTTTATAATCGATATATTCGATGTGGTTTGCGGCGATGAAGTCGACTTTACGACGACGACGGCCACCACGGCGTTGTTGTGCCATGAGAATTCCTCCCTTATCAAAGATTCCACTTAGATAACCCTTCGCCTGAAGGGATTACCGCGGTTAGTGCGACTTTGCGTCACACCTTAGAATGGCAAATCATCATCGGAAATGTCGATCGGCTTGCCATTATTAGCAAACGGATCGGGATTAGCAGGGTTAGCCGCGGAGTTGCCTCCTTGGTTCTGACTTGCTGCCGGATTTTGACCCGGATTCGATGATGATGCATTGTTCGGGGCGCCTTGTGAACCAAAACTTGGCGGATTCTGCGGTTGGTTATTGCCAAACTGCTGCCCGCCGCCATAGTTCTGATTACCTTGGCCAGCTGGATTTGCCGGTTCGGACGGCCGCTGTTGAGTCGTTGCCCGGGATTCCAGCAACGCAAAGTTTTCAACGACGACTTCGGTCACATAGACCTTTTGTCCTTGCGCGTTATCATACGTACGCGTTTGGATATGGCCTTCAACTCCAACCATAGATCCTTTTTTGGTGAAGTTTGCAAAGTTCTCTGCAGACTTACGCCAGATCACACAATTGATGAAGTCAGTTTCACGTTCGCCGTTTGCACTGCGGAACTGGCGGTCAACGGCCAGCGTGAAAGAACCGACAGCCGTGCCACTTTGCGTGTAACGCAAATCAACATCTCTGGTTAATCGACCTGTCAATGCAACACTGTTAAGCATGCCGTAGCGCCCCTTTCAAAAAAGTTACGATTAGTCTTCTCGCTTCACGATCATGTGACGCAGAATATCGTTGTTGATCTTGCCAAGACGATCAAATTCATTGATCGCTTTGTCATCTTCTGCGGACAAGTTCACGATATGATAGAGACCTTCGTTGTACTTGTTGATCTCATATGCGAGCTTACGCTTTTGCCAATCCTTGGAATCAATGATGTTGGCACCATTTTCCTTCAAAATATTGTCAAAACGTTCAACCAATTCAGTCTTTGCAGCATCGTCCAAATCTGGACGGATGATATAAGTGACTTCATATTTGGTTTCAGCCATGACGATTCACCTCCTTATGGACTTTAGGCCCCGGTCATTTGCCGGAGCAAGGAGAGTACTAAGGCTATAGAATAGCCGGATACTCACGATTTAAAATTGTAGCATAGATCCGCGGCGAATACCACCACTAAAATGGCAGATCGTCGGTTGCGACCTGTGGCGGGGTGCCTTCCTCTACTGGCATGACGTCGTCTGTTCCTGTCGCCTGCAAGGTCCCTGCCCGGCGGCTTTCCGTCGTGGCTCGCGACTCCAACCAAGCAAAATTATCAACGACGACAGCGGTCCGCCACACTTGCTCACCTTGCTTATTTTCAAAATGATTATTACTCAGCCGCCCTGAAATACCCAACAATGACCCTTTGGTAGTTGATCCCGCAAAAGTTAAGGCGCGTTTGCCAAAAATGACACACTCAATAAAATCAGTCTCGCGCTGTCCCGTTTTATTCTTGAAAACGCGATTCACCGCCAACGTAAATCGGACGATATCAAGCTCGTTAGCCGTTCGGAAAACTTCAGGTTCCTTGGTCAACCGCCCTGTTAGACTCACACTATTCAACATTCGCTTCTCCTCCTCTAAACGCGTTCACTGGTGCAGCAACCTGCACATAAGGACCTTGACCGCAATGACCAAAGGACGGTCATCACGCCCAAGGCCGCTTATGCTCCGGTTTCTAACCGCACCAGCTCACGCTCTGCCTTAAACGCGTTCACTGGTGCAGCAACCTGCACATAAGGACCTTGACCGCAATGGCCTTTCTTCTGCATGGTTGCTTGCACAACACCGTACTATTTATCGCTGTCAGATATACATTACGCAAAAAGTGGTATGCTAAATGTAACCGAATTCAACTTTGGAGGAAAAATCATGACAGCTTATACTTTAGATCAATTCAGTCGCATGATTGATCACACAAACTTACATGCAGATGCAACTCACGCAGATTTGCGCCAGCTTTGCAACGAGGCCAAACAATATCATTTTAAAATGGTGGCGATTAACCAAGTCCAATCGGCTTTTTGTGCGAAACAACTAGCAGGTACCGACATTGATGTTGGCGCCGCAATTGCTTTCCCCTTAGGCCAAACGAGCATCGCGGCCAAAGTTTTTGAAACCAAAGACGCCTTACAAAACGGTGCCAACGAAATTGACTACGTGATCAATATCACGGCGCTTAAGGAACAGCAATACAGTTATCTTGAAAATGAAATGCGTCAAATCGTTGCTGTCTGTCATGCGGTCAATGTACCGTGCAAAGTCATTTTTGAAACCGCCTATCTCACCAAGCCGGAAATTATCAAAATGGCAACTATTGCTAAGGACGTCGGTCCGGATTTTATTAAGACTTCGACGGGCTTTGGCCCAGCCGGTGCCACTGTCGAAAATGTGGCTTTGATGAAAGAAACAGTCGGCGATCAAGTGCAAGTCAAAGCGGCTGGCGGTATCAGAGATGTTGATACCTTTTTGGCAATGATTAAAGCTGGTGCTACTCGCATCGGTACCAGCAGCGGCGTTAAGATCATCCATGAACTTAAGGCGCGCATGGGCAACCAATCAACCTTCACGATTTGAGATTATCTGTACGCAAACAAATACCGGTCGAAGTGGCAAATTGCCATTTCGACCGGTATTTTTATTGAGCGTGAATCAGCTCAATTGATGCTAGCATTATTAGATTATTCAGGCTGGTCGCCAGTATCATGTTGCTCTGGTTGATCAGCCTCAGCGCGATCAAGCAATTGGCTCACTTGCTGATCGGCATCGCCAGCATACGAACCATCAGCTGGCTGCTGCGAGGTTGGTGCATCAGAAGCGTCTGTCGGGCTAGTTGGCTGATCTGGCTTGCTGCCATCGTCTGGATCGTCGCTTTCCGGTTCAACCTTGGCCATCGTTGCAACCTTGGCATCGTCGTCAACTCGAATTAAACGAACCCCTAACGTTGCTCGGCCAGTTTGCGAAACACTTTGAATATTGAAGCGAATCATGACACCAGAATCAGTCATAACAAGAATATCTTCGGTACCATCAACGGTAGTGACCCCTGCCAACGGACCATTCTTGGCGGTGATGTTGGCTGTCTTGATCCCTTTACCGCCACGACCTTTAATCGGATATTCCTTCGCTGCCGTCCGTTTACCGTAACCTTTTTCTGAAATGACAAAGACTTCGGAATCGGGTTTGAGAATATCGGAACCCACTACGTAATCGTGTTCACGTAAGCGAATACCTCGAACCCCAGTCGCTGAACGTCCCATTGAGCGAACGTCTTGTTCCTTGAAGGTCACACTGTAACCCAGATGCGTCCCGATCAGGATATTATCTTGTCCGGACGTTAGGATGACATTATTCAGTTCGTCTTCATCCTTGAGATTCAACGCAATCAGTCCGTTGCTGCGAATATTGGCGAATTCCTTCACCGGTGTGCGCTTAACAACGCCTTTTTGCGTGACGAAGAAGAGATAACGATCATCATTTTCGCCTTCATGCACGTTGATAACCGTTTGAATCTTTTCACCGGCACCGACACCAAGCAAGTTGATAATTGGAATCCCTTTTGCGGTTCGACCGTACTCAGGAATTTCGTAACCCTTGCTGCGATAAACTTTACCTTTGTTGGTGAAGAAGAGCAGGACATCATGCGTGGAAGTCGAAATCAGGCGTTCAACGAAATCGTCATCATGGACGTTCATCCCCTGAATACCGCGACCCCCGCGATTTTGTGCCTTGAATTCACTGGTTGCCAATCGCTTGACGTAGCCGTTATGACTCAACGTGATGACCACGTCTTCTTGCTCGATCAGATCTTCATCTTCAAGACTGAGCACTTCACCGACCAGTAATTCAGTACGGCGCTTATCGCCGAACTTCTTCTGAATATCCAGCAATTCGTTGTAGATGATCTGATGAACACGTTCTGGTCTAGCAAGAATATCAGTATAATCAGCAATCGCTGCTTCAACATCTTTATATTCGCTTTCAACCTTCTCGCGTTCCAAACCGGTCAACCGAACCAGCCGCATATCCAAGATTGCTTGGCTCTGCTTGTCGGACAACTTAAACTTGTCCATCAAGATGACTTTTGCTTTGTCGCCAGTTTCAGAACTACGGATAATCGTGATGATTTCATCAATATGATCAAGCGCAATCCGTAATCCTTCGAGGATATGCTCACGAGCCTTGGCCTTACGCAGGTCAAATTGCGTCCGCCGACGAATGACGTTTTCTTGATGATCCAGATAATATTGCAGGATCTGTTTCAAGCTCAACACTTTGGGCGCACCATTAACGATTGCCACCATGTTGAATGAAAAGCCGGTTTGTAGTGGCGTGAGCTTGTACAAGTTATTCAAAATAACTGATGCACTGGCATCACGGCGCACATCAATGACGATCCGCATCCCGTCACGGTCAGATTCATCCCGCAAGGTTACGATCCCATCGATTTTCTTTTCATGAACCAAATCTGCGATCCGTTCAACCATTTTGGCTTTGTTAACCATATATGGAATCTCGGTAATCACGATCCGTTCACGGCCAGACTTCTCCGTCTGAACATCAACTTTCCCGCGCAAAACAATCGTGCCGCGGCCAGTTTCATAAGCATGGCGAATGCCTGACTTACCCATCACAACGCCGCCGGTTGGAAAATCAGGTCCTGGCAGTGCCTGCATTAGGTCAGCTGTCGTGGCATCTGGATTATCCATCAACACGTGCAGCGCCGAGATAGTCTCTGACAGATTATGCGGCGGAATATTGGTCGTCATACCGACCGCAATCCCAGTCGCCCCATTGACCAACAGATTTGGAAAACGTGCCGGTAAAACAACCGGTTCTTTTTCCGTGCCATCATAGTTATCCTGAAAATCAATCGTATCTTTGTTGATGTCACGCAGCATCTCGACTGCTATTTTGCTCATGCGAGCTTCGGTATACCGCATCGCAGCGGCACCGTCACCATCGACAGATCCAAAGTTCCCGTGGCCATCGACCAGCATGTAACGATAGCTGAAGTCCTGTGCCATTCGTACGAGCCCTTCATAAATCGAGCTATCACCATGCGGATGGTATTTCCCCATGACATCCCCAACAATACGCGCACTCTTCTTGTACGGTTTATCCGGCGTCACGCCGAGTTCATTCATACCGTACAGAATCCGCCGTTGAACCGGCTTGAGGCCATCGCGCACATCAGGCAAGGCCCGCGCTACAATGACACTCATCGCGTATTCAAGGAATGATTTACGCATTGTTTCGCCGAGGTTCACATTGGTAATTCGGCTTTCTTGGCGATCATCCATTAAGCGAAAAGTCTCCTCTCAAAAATTCTCATGCAAAAGCTGACTTAGTTAAACTAGTCGATCAAGCATCAATGTTGTTCGGATCAACAAACACAGCGTTATCTTCAATAAATTTACGCCGCGGTTCAACATGATCACCCATCAACATTTCAAAAACGCCATCTGCAGCTTCGGCATCCTTTGGCGATACCCGCAGTAAGCGCCGATTATCCGGATCCATGGTCGTCTCCCATAGCTGGTTGGCGTCCATTTCCCCAAGCCCTTTGTAACGCTGAATCTCTGGCTTTGGACTCGGCGGCAACTGGCCTAGAATGTCTTGCAATTCTTCATCGGAATCAATATATTGCGTCATTTTGCCTTGGCGTAACCGATACAACGGCGGCTGTGCGATGTAGACATAGCCAGCGTCAAGCACTGGCCGCATGTAGCGATAAATCAACGTCAGCAACAAAGTCCGAATGTGGGCACCATCAACATCGGCATCGGTCATAATGATCAGTTTGTGATATCGAGCCTTATTGATATCAAAGTCCTGCCCAAAACCGGTACCCATCGCGGTGAATAAGGTTCGAATTTCTTCATTGGCCAAGATGCGTTCCATTGAAGCCTTTTCGACATTCAGAATTTTCCCACGAATTGGCAAAATGGCCTGCGTCAGGCGACTACGCCCTGATTTGGCAGAACCACCAGCGGAATCCCCTTCGACGATAAATAATTCAGAGATCTCTGGGTCCTTACTGGTGTTGTCGGCCAATTTACCAGGCAGGTTCGAAATTTCCAACCCGCTCTTTTTCCGGGTCACTTCACGCGCCCGCTTAGCCGCTAAACGTGCCTTGCTGGCCAGCATGGCTTTGTCAATGATTAGCTTGCCATCAGCTGGGTGTTCCATGAGAAACTTATTGAAGTGGTCAGAGAAGGTACGGTCAACCACCGTTCGGGCATCCGAGTTCCCTAATTTGGTTTTAGTTTGCCCTTCAAACTGCGGATCTGGATGCTTCACGGAAACAACCGCCGTCAAGCCCTCACGAACATCATCCCCGCTTAACGGATCATCGCTGTCTTTTAGCGCACCAGACCGGCGAGCGTAATCATTAATGACCCGTGTCAGCGCCGTTTTAAACCCGGTCTCATGCGTGCCACCTTCATACGTATGGATGTTGTTGGCAAACGTCAACAAGGTGCTGTGATAGTCGTTGGTGTATTGCAACGCGACTTCCACCGTGATGCCTTTGTCTTGTCCTTCCACATAAATTGGTTCTTGTAACAGGTTTTCTTTTTTCTCAGTTAAAAAGTCAACGTAAGACTTGAGGCCGCCTTCGTAATGGAACACCAGCTTCTCGTGCGTTGCCGCGCGCTTGTCGGTAAAGGTCAACTTGAGACCCTTGTTCAAGAAAGCCAGTTCGCGAATTCTGGTGGTCAGGATCTTATCATCGAATGTTCTAATCTCGGTAAAAATGTCCGGATCAGGCAGAAAATGAACCTTGGTGCCATGTTCGTGCTCCGGTGCCGTGCCAATCACTTTCATCGGCGTGTTCACCTTGCCGCGAATAAAGTCAATGTAGTAACGTTTGCCACCACGAGTAACCGTGACGTCCAAATCAGTCGACAACGCATTCACGACTGATGCCCCGACACCATGTAGGCCACCGGAAACTTTGTAGCCGCCGCCGCCGAATTTACCACCGGCATGTAAAACGGTATAAACCGTTTCAAGTGCTGGCCGTCCGGTTTTAGACTGGATATCGACTGGAATCCCGCGACCGTCATCTGTTACCGTCACACTATTATCTGGGTTAACTTCAACTTCAATCCGCGTTGCGAACCCAGCCAGCGCTTCGTCAATCCCGTTATCAATGATTTCCCAGACCAAATGATGCAAGCCTTGGCTGCTTGTCGAGCCAATATACATTCCTGGACGCTTCCGAACCGCTTCAAGTCCTGAAAGTACTTGAATCTGGCTGGCATCATACTCAGCCGCCAGTTCATCCTTCTTCTCTTCGGCCGTTTCTTTCTTGTCCGTCACTGGTTATCCTCCTTGTTAAAATGCGTTCACTGGCACAGAAACCTGCACATAAGGACCTTGAACGCAATGGCCAAAAACCGGCCATCACGTTCAAGCCCACTTATGTTCCGGTTTCTAAACGTGCCTGTTCACGCTCTGCTTTAAACGCGTTCACCAGCCCAGAAACCTGCGTGTAAGGAACCTGAACGCAATGGCCAAAATACGGTCATCACGTTCAGGCCCGCTTACACTCCGGTTTCTAACCGGGCTGGTTTACGCTCTTGCTAATGTCCCCTCATCAACTTTAAAGACTGCAGGGGTTGCGATGATTTCTTTTTGAATGCCTTCCAAACTTGTGGTGGTTAAAAAGGTTTGGACTTTGGTTTGAATGGCCTTAAGTAAATGGGTTTGGCGAGCCGCATCTAATTCTGACAACACATCGTCCAGTAATAGCACTGGATATTCGCCGGTTTGATCCTTCATAAGGTCAATCTCTGCCAGCTTAACAGCCAATGCTGTGGTGCGTTGTTGCCCTTGGCTGCCAAAATTGGCAACATCCTTATCATTGACGATGAACAACACATCATCTCGCTGGGGACCGACTAAACTGGTTCCTTGTTCGATTTCGCGCGCTTGCTGCTTGGCAAACATCTCGCCCAAAGCAGTGTAAACCTGCTCACTGTCACCGCGAAGACTGGGGTCAACCTGTGTTTGATAAGAAAAATGCAATGACTCCCGCCCCTTGGTGATATCTTGCTGAATCGTTGCAGCATAATCCGACATCGTCTCCAACAACTTAGCGCGCGCCGTAATTAGCTCTGCCCCGAAAGCTGCAAGCGAGTCAGTCAACACATCCAGATAAACCAGATCCTTGGCCTGATGATACTTAAGCTGCTTCAAATACGCATTGCGCTGCTTCAAAAACGTTTTATATTGGCTCAGATTATAAAGGTACTTGGGACTCATCTGGCCAAACTCCATGTCGATGAAGCGACGCCGCCCAGCCGGACTGCCCTTGACGATGGCTAAATCCTCAGGTGCAAACAAGATGACATTAAAATGCCCTAAATACTGGGAAAGCTTCGGTTGTTCGATGCGATCAATCCGGGCACGCTTGCCTTGATGACTGATAATCAACTCCAACTGATGGGAACCGCTTTGTCGCGAAACTTGCCCGGAAACCCGTGCAAACTCGCTACCAAAGCGAATCAGTTCCTTATCATTGTTGGTTCGATGACTGCGAGCCAATGCCAAAACATAGATTGATTCAAGCAGATTCGTCTTGCCTTGAGCATTTGCCCCAATCAAAACATTGATTTCTGGTGAAAATGTTGTATCAACAGCAGCATAATTGCGATAATTTTTCAGCACCAAGTGATCCAGTTTCATGCGCTCACGATCACGTATGTTTGGCCGGCCACGCTGACTTGATCATCTGGATACAGCTTACGCCCACGTCGCTCCTCAGCTGCGCCGTTGACTGTCACTGAGTTTTCACCCAGATACCACTTGGCCGCACCGCCACTATCGATCAATCCCGCCTCTTTCAGAAACTGGCCCAAGGTCAAAAAAGGGGTCGTGATTTCGATTGTTGTCATTGCTGTCGCCCTCCATTCCGAAAAGTGCTAGACAAACCGCGTTAAACCGCGATTTGTCGTCAATGAACACAAATTAATTATACCCTTATACTACTTAAAACACAATTCTAAAACGGCATTAAAGCGGCTCTGAGGCAATCTGAACGTTGTGCGTCCCCCTAGACTAAAAAGACCCAGAAAGGCCAAAATCGGCTAAATTTTGATTTCTATCGATTTTGACCGCTCTCAACGCAACTTTCGATTATTTGTCATTAGGAATTCTAAATAGAAATATTCGATTGATCGTGAAACTTTATGAAAGTCATCCGTTTGACCTAGGTTTACAGAAAAAATGACTGTTCCATTTGTGAACAAACCAACAATCAAAGTCTGCTATCATCACCTTTGATTAAAGTGGGACGAAAAAAGACCCATAAAACGACTCAGTACCATCAAAAAAGCTGATGTTGGCTAACGGATCATGTGGCTGCTTTGCATTTTGATGCGCACATTATCAGTTCATTTCATGAAGCATAAGTTCGTCAAAAAAACGCCTCACCGAATCTTTTCGGTAAAGGCGTTTTCAAGTCATGTTTAGTTAGAACGTTCGAACTGGCGTGATGAGTTGGATAAACCGTTCCTTGTCTTCTGTTGGAACCAAAGTGAATGGTCGCAATGGTGCGGTGAAGTCAACTTCAATTGCCGTTTGGCCAAATCCTTGCAAAGCATCCTTCATATAGTCAGGGTTGAACGAGATTTCTAGATCCTCGCCGCTAAGTTTGTTGAAACTAAGTACTTCTTCAACATTACCGACATCTGGCGAATTACCGTAGATAGTCGCTTTTTGATCAGCGATATTAAGGACAAGCCGAACCACATTGTTGCTACTTTCGTGACTCAGCAAGCTGGCACGTTGAATGGAGGCCAGCAATGCTGGTGCGTCAAATTCCGCTTGCGTATTGCTGGATGTTGGAATAAGTCGGCTTGTGTCAGGGTAGTTGCCTTCAAGTAAGCGTGAATAAAAGGCCGTTTGCCCAAACACGAACAGCACTTGATTTTCCGCAATGCGAATTTCGATTTTTTCAACGTCATCGCTTAACATGCGGCTAAGTTCTGTCAGACTTTTCCCTGGAATAATGATGTCATAATCCGAGGCACTTGCTGTTGGTAAAGTCAGGCTACGTTGCGCAAGGCGGTGGGAATCAGTCGCAACAGCTACCAACTGATCGCCGGTAATTGTCAGATGAACCCCTGTCAAGATTGGTCGACTTTCCTGATTAGAAACGGCAATAACTGTTTGGTTAATCAACTGACGTAACACATCAGCTGAAACACTCAACGCTGCATCGGCTGTAATTTCTGGCAACCGCGGATAGTTATTGGCATCCAAACCATTAATAGTAAATTCAGATGCCCCAGACGTGATGACGGTTTGGAAATTGTCTTTAACTTCCAGCGTCATTGTGCTTTCTGGCAAACGTTTAACGATTTCGCTAAAGAAACGCGCTGGCAAGACGATTTCACCAGTGCTTCCGATTTGGAGATCATTATTTTCATCCGTTGCGTTGATCCGTGATTCGATTGAAATATCGGCATCACTACCAGTGAGGATTAAGCCGCTATCGTTGAGCACAATTTTCAATCCAGTCAGAATCGGAATGGTGGTTTTGGTTGAAATGGCCCGAGAAACATCATTCAAGGTTTTTAAGAATGTGGATCGGGTGATCGTAAATTTCATAAGAGCCTCCTGAACGTCTTTTATATATATAATATAAAGCTTTTGAAGTAATAGTAATAGGGCGTGTTCAAACTGTGGAAAACTTTGAGAAACAACAACTGAGAAAGTTATGCACTTGTGGATAAGTGCGACGGATAAAATGGTTTGTTTTTGAAGGTTATCCACATGTGCATTACCCGCGGTTTTTTAAGATATTCCGCAATTCGATCACTTGAGCTTTTAAATTCTCATCAGTTGTCATTGAAGCCATAATTTTTTCGTGGGCGTGGATGACGGTTGTATGATCCTTGCCGCCGATTTCCTGACCTATTTTCGGTAAACTGTTATCGGTCATTTCGCGCGCTAGATACATCGCGATTTGGCGCGGAATGACAATCTGTTTGACGCGTTTCTTTCCTTTAAGATCCTGAACCGTCAGCTGAAAATATTTCGCGACAGCATTCAGGATTTGCGGAATGGTCAATTGTCCGCTGCGGTCATCAAGTTTCAAGGCTTTCAAGGCATCCGCGGCTAAGCTGGTCGTGATATCTTCGTTTTTCATGGTTGAAAAGGCTTGAACGCGTACTAACGCACCTTCGAGATCACGTACGTTACTTTCAATTTGACCAGCAATGTAAGACAAGGTGTCATCTGGAATGCTGAGATCTTCAGCATCGGCTTTATTCCGCAAAATAGCGATTCGTGTTTCCAGATCTGGCGGTGTGACATCGACAGACAAGCCCTTATTAAACCGCGAAACCAACCGTTCTTGAAGTTTGGGGATTTCGTTAGGCAGGCGATCACTGGTCAAAACAATTTGCTTCATATTTTCATACAGCGTATTGAAGGTATGAAAAAATTCTTCCTGTGTGGCCTCTTTGTCACCAAAAAACTGAATATCATCTACCAACAGCAGGTCCACATTTCGGTATTCTTGCCGAAATTGTTCCTGTTGTTTGGTTTGAATCGAGTTAATGAAGTCATTAGCAAAATTCTCACTGGTGACGTATTTTATGTTGGCTGCTGGGTTATTACCTAGCACCAAATTACCAATCGCTTGCATTAAGTGGGTTTTGCCAAGACCGACGCCACCATAAATAAACAGAGGGTTGTATGTTGTCCCAGGGGCTTCAGCAACCGCCAAAGCAGCCGCGTGGGCCATTTGGTTGCCCTTACCAATCACGAAGCGGTCAAACGTATATTTCGGATTTAAATGGGTTTTTGCCTTAAAAGTCAGATTTTGATCGTCTTCCTCAACCGCAGGACGTTGATCTGTAGCCGGAGCTGGCTGCAACTCATCCTTGGTCATGATGACGGGATCAACTTCAAGTTGCGCGAATTCGTAAACGCCTTCGACTACCTTGGTCACGAGATTCTTTTCCCAATAAGCTTTGTGTAAAGAAGCTGGGACTTCAATTTCGAGTTTATCTTTGGTTAATTTGACGGGTTTTGCTGTCTGGATCCATGTGCTGTAACCGACCGGGGTCAATTCTTCACGGAATTTATCATTCAGGTAAGCCCAAAGTTCCTCTAAATTGGGCAT